>NZ_VTWS01000010.1 GCF_008727875.1 Larkinella humicola
ACAGTCGTTTTCTCACTACTCCCGGCGTGCCGGAGGTACGCAACTAAGCCTATATCGCGTACCTCCGGCACGCCTGGAGTGCTCAGAATACGCATTTGCTATTAACATCAGACCCCTCCGGGGTCAATAATCCCATAGTTCAAGTTAAATTAAGTTACCGCTGGGGAAAAAACGAAGACAATACAGTAAAAGCTATAGTGAGTAGGATAGAAAAAGCAGGGTCTTTGACGCTGCTTTTTTTTTAATAGAACAATTCGTCAGACCTTTGCACGTAGTAATAAAGAGAAGATAGAGAAGAGAGGAAAGAGCAGAGACTTGGAATCACGGTGTTTGGTACTGATAAATAGCGATCCAAGTCTCTATTTTTTGCTCTATCTTCTTTAATCAAAAAAAACATGATGAGTAAACCGTATCAAATCCGGCGATGGGCCGTTCTGCTGGTAACCAGCTTCACGATTGGGCTGGTTTCCTGCAAAGAAGATCGGGACCCGGCTGCCCGGCCGTCGCTGAACATTCCACAAGTGTACGATAGCGTTGGATATCGTTTTAATTCAGAACCGTTACAGCCTTTGATTCAGCAGTTTGCGAGGTTGGTCGAGGAGGCCCGCAAAGGAGGGCAACGGGGCACATATGTCTCGGAAGAATCGCTCAATGCGGCTTTTACGCAGGGAAATTTCAGTTTGCTTTCCGTCACAACGCCGTATTACGCCAGTCGTCTTCAGGCCCAGAACAACGGTTTTTTTGCTGAGCTATCAAAAGCCAGTGGCGGAACGTTTTATCCGTTTGACCGGAGTTGGGAAGGGGGCGTTTATGGCTCGTATCTGTTTGATGAATACGGTCTGGAAATGGGGCAGCTGATTGAAAAAGGGATGTATGGTGCGGCTTTATACAATTATGCCCTATCGCTGACCAAGGGGACTTTCACCCCGGCGACTGCCGACCAGATTCTGTATGTATACGGGGCCAGTCCGATGTTTTACAACAGCGACAACAGCACGTTTTACCAGAACCCCGACCAGCTGATGGCGGCTTTTGCAGCCCGGCGGGACGATGCGACCGGAAAAGGTTTATACAGTCAAAACCGCCTGGCATTCATTACGTTGCAGGCAGCCTTGCAGGAAGGTGAAGATTACAATACCTACCGGGATGAAGCCCTGGCTGCCATCAAACTGAACTGGGAAAAAATCAACGCGGCCACGGTCATCAATACCATTCACGCCAGTACTTCGATTTTGAATTCAACCGGCCTGACGGAACAGCAGCGGGCGGATGTGTTGCATTTGATCAGCGAAGCCGCCGGTTTCCTGCACGGCTGGCGGACGATTGATGCGGGCAACAAGAAAATTACGGACAGCCAGATTGACGAACTTCTGGCGTTATTAAATGCGCCTTACGACCGTTCGGCTTCGGTCTATCGCTTCGTGACCAATACCGCCGAGGAATTGCCAAAATTGAGCCAGGCCGTTGCAAGAATCCAGGGTATTTACGGATTTACCAACGAGGAAGTTGAGAGTTTCCGCCGGAATTATGTAGCGGATCAGGCAAGATAATAAGTTTTCGGTATTCGGTTTACAGTTTACGGTGGCTGACGCATTCTTTTGTAAGCGCGCGTCAGCCACCGTAAACTGTAAACCGAATACCGAAAACCGTTAGACTTTCTTCACCAGTTTGAATTCGATAGTCGGGTAGCCTCGTACGCCACCATCGGACGAAGTATAATTCAGAAATTTTAATTTATAAACGTTTCCGACGGCGTCTTTGATGACGTAAAACCGATCGGATTTAACCCCCGCAGCGACGCCATTCGGACCCGCTGAGGTACGCCAGTTGCTGCCGATTACGTTGCGTTCTTTCTTGAAGGTTGTTGTCGTGATGTTCGCTTCGGCATAGGCATCATACGTAACGGTGCTGGTCAGAACTTCTGCAGCTTCAACACCGCCCAGGTGATTGATGAAAACAAAATCTGCGTAGGTATATGGAACAGATGCCGTCGCACTTAAAGCCGCTTTATAAGTCGCTAATGTCCATTCGATATCCCAATTGGTTTTCGCCGGTTCCACTTCGGTTAGTCCTTTTTCGAAGGATACATAACTGAAATTTAAATTGGCGTCTTTCGCAACATCCAGGGTCTTAAACGTCGTTTCGGCAATCTGCGCGTATTGCAGTGTATAACCGGTTCCTTTGCGAATCACCCGCACTTTATACCAGGCTTTGGCCGCCGTTCCTGACGTTCCCGGATTGATGATGTATACTTTATTATCGGCATCCGTAGCGGAAATGGTTTTGATGACGGTTTTGGTTACATCGCCTTCCACATCATCCACGTTATCGAAACTGCCCGTTCCCTGGCTCAGAATCAGGATGTTTCGTAAACCGACCGTGTCCGCGGCTGTGACCTGACTCAAGTCGGTTTTGGTCAGTTCCTTGGCCGAAGCACCCGTGGTGCCGTTGATAACAACGCGGAAGTCCGTACCGCCGTAGAAGCCGAGATCCCAGCTGTTGCGGGCCGCCGAAGTCTGGGCGTTGTTGCTGAAATCGACAAAAACCGAGTTGACCGCGCTGGAACCGCCTTCGCCCCCGTTTAATTTCAGTTGCGAACCGGTCGATACAATCGATGAAAACTTCAGCGCTGCCGTGGTTTTTGTGCCGACTAAAACCGGGCTGGCGGCTGATTTAATCGTGAAAGTAATGGACTCTTTCCCACTCAGAAAAAGAGTGGCCGCTTTGATTACTTTGAATGAACCCGTGCTGCTTCCCGCCGGAATGGTAACGGTCAGGCTGTTGTTTGTTGCCGCCGGATCGGTCGTAAACTGGGTGCCGTAAGCAATACCGCTTGGTGCCAGATCGATGGTGATGGCCGTGGCGGTTTCGGCACTTCGCGTCAACGTGAGTTTGATTTCTGTTTCGGTTTTATCCGATTCAAATCCCTGCTCACTGGCGTCAAATTGAACCAGGTTATCGGGTAGCGGGGGATCATCCTGTTTGCAGGCGCTGATGCAGGCACTAAATGCGAGAAATACGAAAATGGAACGTACGGTGTTCATGGATGTACTGATTTATTTGATTTTGATTGTTTTTTAGGTGATGGATGGTTGGCTAATAACGATCGACCATTGTCTATCGTCTATTGTCAATCGTCAACCATCCATCACTTTATTTCGCCCACTGAAAATTTAACCCCAGAAAATAAGATCGTCCATAACTCAGCGGAACGGCTCCACCGGTGCTGTGTGAACCGCCGGTGTCGCCCGACGTATTGTTGAGCCGCGTGACATTGAACAGGTTTTTGGCACCACCATTCAGCGTGACATATTTCGTTATGGATTTGCTGATCGTCAGGTCGGCCCAGTGGTAATCGGCGGTTTCGGCCAGACGCGTGACTGGTTTTCCTTCGGCGTCGGTCAGACTTTCGTACGTCGGCCTTTTGCCGGTGTATTTATAAAAGAGACTGACCTTGGTGTCGATCTTTTGCAGGTGATAGGTCAGGTTGGCATTGACCTCCGGCGACCAGACAAACTCGGGCAAATCCGGGTCATCCTGCGTCAAGCTGTTGTAGCGACCGACGTGGGAAAAACCGACGGTTAACTGGAGATTCTTGCTAGACAGGGTGTTATTGAACGTGCCGCCGGTGGTTTTGAACCGGTCGATGTTGATGGTTTTCATCACGCCCGGATTAGCAGGGTCGTTGCCATACGCAATCAAATCATGGAAATCGTTGTAAAAACCGGTCAGGGTGGACGTAATCCGGAGCCTGCCCGTGGCCACCGACCGCCAGGTAATGGAACCGTTAAAACTATTGGAATACTCGGCTTTCAGATCCGGATTGCCGGTGATAGAATGACTGGCATCGAAGAAGTTAAAATACAGCTCCCGCAAAGCCGGGGAGCGAAAACCGCGGGCGTAGGCCAGCCGCAGATCCGTATTTTTGTGTAGGGTGATTTTCGTATTTAAAGACGGAATAACCGGTGGCGCGTCGTAAACCGAGTTTTTTACAAACCGCAAACCCGGTCGGATGGTGATGGCAGAGGTCGGTTTGAGTTCTGAGGAAACAAAAAAAGCGTAGTCGTTGATCGACGGTGAACCCAGGATTCGGGCACCGCTGGCACGCTCCGTGTTGATGTCGATGCCGGGTTGCAACGAAACCGCCGGCGATATTTTGTACTGGGCCGTGACCCGAAACACCTGGCTGACAAAGTCCGAAACATCCTGCTCGCCCTGGCCGAGTGACAACGTTCGTCGACTGGTCGTCAAATCGAGGGTGGTAGTCTGGGTGCGACGGCTGTAGTCGGTGTACGACACAATACCGTTCAGTTGCAGCCGTTCACTGGCCCGCCAGTCGCCTTGTGCCTGGTGGGTAAACCGGCTGGTGATGAAGTTCTGGTCCCGGGCCTGGTTGGTGTTCACGTTAACAGCACCCAGCGCGTTGATGGTTTCGTCGACCGCATCCATCCGGTACCAGACGCTGAATTTTTCAGTTCGTAACCCGAATTTGACGTTACCCAGCCACTGCTCTTTGGCATGCCAGTCTTTCGTTCGGGTCAACGATGTTCCCTGCCAGCCGCCGAAGTCATTGTGTGTTCCGCCCACGCCTACGTGCCAGCCATTTTTTTGCCAGGTCGCTCCCAGGTTCTGATTGTGAGTGCCTTTTCCGCTAAATCCTTTGTATTCTTTCCCGACGGATTCTTCCTGAACGCGCCCCGACAGAGCGATTCGTTCGCTGCCCGGTTTTTTGGTGATGATGTTGATGATGCCAGCCAGCGCGTCGGTGCCGTAGGAAACCGACATGGGGCCTTCCACGATTTCGACGCGGTCGATGGTGTTGATATCGATCTGGTTCAGGCTCTCGCGGGTGTCGCCCCGGTCGACCATCGGGACGCCGTCAAGCAGGATTTTGACGTTCCGGCCCGACATGCCCATCAATTGAATATCAGAGGTTCCCAGCGTCGCATCGTTGGAAAACCGGATGCCCAGTTCGTTGTTTAACACGCCGATGAGGTTGGTGGCACCCCGCAGCTGAATCCGCTCGCGGTCGATGGTGCGAATCTGGTAAACCGACTGGCGAACGGATTGCGGTTCGTACTGGCCGGTGACGACCACATCGTCCAGTTGGTGGGCCACTTCACGGAGGATGGTTGACGGAATGGTGACGGCTTCTCCGGCTTTTACCCGAACCGGAATGGTTTGGGTTCCGAAGCCAAGCGACTGAATCACTACACTATAACGACCTTCCGGGGCTTCCAGAAAATAGTGTCCTTCCGCGTCTGTGGTGGTTCCATACCGGGTTGTTTTCAGCAGAACCGTCGCCGAAATGGCTGGCTTTCCGTCGGCAGTAACCACCTTTCCGCTCATTTTTCCGGTTAAATCCTGTGCCTGGGCCAGCGTAGTGATCAGTAGGAAACAGCACAGATAGAGGAAGAGGTTTCGCATTGTTAAACTACTTATTCTTATTTGGACTTATTATAAATTAATGCAAAGGTACAACTTCAACTGAGCAATGCTACGGTTCGGGATTTTTTTTGAAAAAATTTTAAAGCGCCTATCCTTTAGTCCGCGATTGGAACCAAAAAGAAACCCGGCCCTTGGGCCGGGTTGTATGCACCCACGATTGGTTTTCAAGGAGTAAGTAAGCGTTCCTTGTCATTTTATTAGTCATCTCGTAGAGAAGAATCCTGGTATAGCGGTGGGTTCGAATCCACCATAGATTAGTCTTCTCCTTTTCTATCCTGCTGAGCACCAATCACCACAATCCGGTACGGTTTACCCGGAACAGAAATCGCTGGTTTGGCCGAAAAACTACTGCGCAAAACCGGGATGATCTGATTTTTGATAGGGTCGGTTACGTATACATACCGCTTCGTGATGCTGAAATCCGGTTTCACTTTGGCATCAGCCGCAATGGCGTCTACGACTTTCAAATCGCGCAGCGCCGAACCGGAAGCGTTGAAACCTTTCAGCATACCGTCGGTCAGCATCGCAAAAACATCCCCATCATTCGAAACTTTGAACGCGTGAAGCTGATCGGTTTTGAGGATCGGTGTCAGCGTATTAGTGATGAGGTCGATTCGATACACGCCCAAAGCGGCTCCGAAACCGTAAAAAGTCTTTGAGCTTTGGTCATAAACGATGGAGCCCAGCCAGCCGGTTCCAAACTCGGACGGATACCTGATCAATTGCTGACTACCGTCTTTATGGACAGACAGAATCCCGCTGGTGGTACCGAAAAGGGCCACTTCGCCATTGCCCACATCGCCGTGAATGCTCGTGACGGCAATTGTCGACTCTTTTACCACAACCCCATTTCCGTCAACGATTTTCACGCCCTGAGGCAACGTCCCGGCAACTGAATGGTCCTTTTTGGTCACGGCAAACGTGCCATTGCTGAACGGAACCACCGCGCCGTGGTGCGGCACATCCACTTTAATCACGTTGGCTTTGGCCCCCGCTGTGTGCAGTTCGTCCTCCGTCGTCAGCGACAGGGAACCTTCGCCGTCATTGAAAACGACGATGCGGTTTCCCCAGACATAAACGTGCGTGGGCAAACTGGCTTCGAGCGTCAGAGCCGCCCATTTGGGTGTTCCTTTCACGTCGGCATGGTCACCGTGGTCGACAATACCGCTGTCGAAAAACCGGACGTGGTGGTTGGCCCGATTGACCACCGCCGAAAACCGTCCGCTGGCGGTTGGATAAAGGGCATTGGAGCCAAACGGGGCCGAAAATTTCTCCGTGGTCTGCTTTGCAGGATTTACCAGCGTCAAATCACCGGTTTCGGCATCGCTGACCAGCAGGCGCGTAAAGGCCGCTTCGTTGTCGGTGGGTTGGACGGTTTTTGAATCGTCGGTGTGACAGGCCGATAGGCTGGCTGCGAGTAAACTCATCATCCAGAACCGGGAAAGTAGCGTTATTTTTTTCATCGAAGTTTTATTAATGCAACCATGTTGCAAAAATAGAAACTACTTGGTGATATGCAACATAGTTGCATTAATAAAAACAAAAACCGCTTACTTCCCGAATAAAATGGTGAATTCCGTCCAGCCGTCCGGATTGGTTTTGAGGGAAAAAGGAAAACCGTGATTGAGCAGAATGTCGCGGGTGAGGGTGAGACCGATGCCCTGTCCGTCGGGTTTAGTGCTAAAGAAAGGATTGAACAGATTGGTTTCCAGATCCGGGCTGATCGGGATGCCATTATCACGGATCATCAGGTGTTCAGAGGCTACCAGTATGTCGACCGTTTGTCCGGCAATGCAGGCTTCAATGGCATTTTTGATCACATTGACCAATACCTGTTCCAGTTGTACGACATCCACCGGAACCCAGACAGAATCGGGCGGTAACGCATGGTGAAGCACAACCCCGCGCGCAGCCGCCTGTGGGTGCATCAATCGGCTCACATTGCGCACCATTTCGTTCAGGTCGACGGGGTTTTTATGGGGCGGTGGGAGCCGGACCACATCGGCAAACCGGCGCATGAAAAGATTCAGGCGGTCGTTGCGTTCAATAGCGATTTGGAGCGCGTGGCTAACGTCCTCCTGATCAGGCGCATCCATGTAGGATTTGGTGACATTCAAAATGGAGTTGATGGCACCGATGGAGTTGTTTACTTCGTGGGCCATCATCCGAATCACCTTGCTGTAGGCTTTTTTCTCGGACTCCAGAATCTCGCTCGTTAATTCCTCGATCAGCATAAAATCTCGCCGGAAACCCCGGTCCATGAAGTGGGAGCGCTGAATCCGGTAGGTTTCAATTCCCGTTCCTTTCAGGGTTCGGGTTTCGCTGTCGTTCGAATGCGCCAATTGGTTCAGCAGCGGGTGGTCGATTTCTGATAAATGTCGTCCGGTCAATTGGTTCGCAGGGCGTTGGAGCAAGGCCGTTGCTTTCGGGTTGGCCGACGAAATCCGCCGGTCAAAATCGAAAATCAGCGTGGCGATGGGGGAGGCTTCGATGAGCTTTTCCAGAAAAAACTGCTGTTCCATTTGTTTGGTGCGTTCCTCACGAAGCTGGTCGATCATGAGGTTGTAGACGTCGATCAGCCCGTCGACTTCGCGGTTGCCGGTGGGCACAAACTTGATCGTAAAATCCTTGTCCTTAATCGCTTCAATACCCGCTGAAATAAATTGCGACGGTTGCCCGAAAGCGCGGTAGATCTGGATGGCTGCCAGCACCGAAGCCAGCACCAGTACCTCCGAAACGATGAACAGCAGCTTGTTTTCCTGAAGCCATTTAAAAATGAGGAAAATCAGAGCCGCGTGGATCGCGATGATGTAGAACAGGTATTTTGTCCGCAGGGAAAGTTTCATGAACCCAAGATAAACGATAGGAACGCGGATTGAACGGATTGAAACGGATTGAAACGGATTTTCACGGATTGAAAAAGATTTATTTATCCGTGAAAATATGTTCAATCCGTCTAATCCGCGTTCCCATCAAACGGGATTCCGTATTTTTCCAGCCGTCGATACAAAGCAAACCGTGTGATGCCCAGCGCCCGTGCCACTTTGGAAACCCGGTTGTTGTAGAAATCCATCGCCCGGCGAATCATCTGGAATTCCAGTTCGTCCAGCGTGATGGTGCCGATTTCGGGTAACCGCACCGATTCCTGCCGGACGGTCGAAAGTGGAACGTGCTTCTGAAAGTCGCTGATTTCCAGTTCGTCTTTGGTGGATAACAAAACCGTGCGTTCCACGATGTTTTTCAACTGGCGGATGTTGCCCGGCAACGCCAGGTTTCGCGCCCATTTCAGCGCCGACGGATTGATGGTCAGCCTGGGCCGCTCGTAGATGGTTTTCAGGTTGTTGACAAAGTAGGTGACCAACTGGGGAATGTCATTGGGTCGTTCGCGCAGGGCCGGAAGTTTGACGGTGATGAGGTTGATGCGGTAAAACAGATCCTCGCGAAATGTGCCTTTGGCGACCATCTCTTCCAGGTTGCGGTTGGTTGCGCAGATGACGCGCACATCGACGGACTTGCTCCGGCTGCTGCCCAGCGGTTCGAAGGTGCGGTCCTGCAAAACCCGCAGCAATTTGACCTGGCTCGACAGATCGAGGTCGCCGATTTCGTCCAGAAAGATGCTGCCTTTGTTGGCTAGTTCAAACCGCCCGACACGGTCGGATTTGGCGTCGGTGAAAGCCCCGCGCAAGTGGCCAAACAGTTCACTTTCAAACAAGGTCGACGAAATACCACCCAGATTGACTTTCACGAACGGTTTGCTCCGGCGTCGGCTGTTCTGGTGAATGGCTTCGGCAATCAGTTCCTTGCCCGTTCCGCTTTCGCCCGTAATCAAAACCGGTGCGTCGGTGGGCGACACGCGGCCGATCGTTTCCAGAATGTCGAGCAGCTTGGCGTCTTCGCCGACGATGTGTTCAAACTGGTACTGCTGGTCGAGTTTCTGACGGCTTGGCGACAGCGGCTGGGCCGGTTTGGGCTGGGCCAGATTTAAAATCGTGCGGATGGATTGCTGCACATAGTCATTTTGCCACGGTTTGGTGATGAAGTCTTTTGCCCCGGCTTTCATGCCCTGCACGGCCAGATCGATGGTTCCCCAGCCCGTAATCAGAATCACCGGAACCGTTGGATAGCCCGCCCGAATCACGTTCAGGAGTTTCAGGCCTTCTTCACCGGAGGTTTCGATGGAAAAATTCATATCCAGCAACACCAGTTCCGGCGTCTCGGCGTCGAGGGCTTCCAGGGCCTGCGCAGGATTCTCAGCGGTTTTCACGGTGAAACCATCCCTCCGAAGCAGGAGCGAAAGGGAGGTCTGAACCGCAATATCGTCGTCGATAATTAAGAGCATGTTAAAAGTTATTTCGCAGAGTTAAGCAGAGAAAATCAGAGTTTAGCAGAGTTTGCATTGAAAAACTTTTTTTCTCTGCTTAACTCTGATTTTCTCCGCTTAACTCTGCGAAACAAATACTTATTCCTCATGCAACGCCACCGCCGGTTGAATCCGTGCGGCCAGGCGACTGGGGAAGAGGGCGCAGAGTGTAACAATCCCGTAAATGACCACGACCGATATGGCAATGGCGGTCAAGTATATACCGGCCTGAATATCGAAGACGTTCATCAATGGGAATTGCATCGCAAACAAGAGTCCAATCAAGAGCGCAAACGTCGCCAGTACCAGGATTTCGCTGATGAATTGTTGCGAAATACCGTTTCCGGTGGCCCCCAGCGCCCGGCGCAAACCGATTTCGCCCCGGCGTTTGGCAATGCTCAGATTCAGAACGCCGAACAACCCGAGGGCGACGTTGATCAGCAGGAAACCCGACACGATCAGGAAGATAATAACCGGCACGAGGGTCAGGTTATGCGTGGTTTTTCGCGAATCCGTCAGGTGGTCGACTTCGACGCTCCAGCCAGCTACCATCGTCGTAATCGCTTTCACCATTTTAGCTTCAAAAACCGCATCGGTCCCCGGTTTTACCCGAATCATCAGCAAATCGTCCCAGGGTGATTTCGCATCCACCAGTTCAAACAACGCCGGTTTGTCCACCATAAATTCGCCCTTCGACTTAAACGTATTGACAACACCGGTTACTTTGAATCGTTCGCTAATGATTTTCCCCACCGGTTTTTCGTCGCCGAACAATTCCTCCTTCAATTTCCGATTGATAACAACCGGCGAGTATTTGCCGACACTATCCGCACTTCGGTACCAGTGCCCTTCAACAACGGGAATTACCATTGTTTTGGCATAATTTTCATCGGTTACATAAAAATCTGCTAATACATGCTTTTTATTATAATCGATGCCGTTGTTCCTCGAACTCTGTGAAAACGGAAAATTGTTGCTCATTCGGGACGCTGATTCAACTTCGGGGTACGCCTTGACTCGTTGCAAAATCATCTCGATTTTTTGGGCGAGTTCGGTGGTATCTTCATTGCTTTTCAGGCTGATGGCCCAGGCATTCTGGTATTCAAATCCCAGCGGTTCGCGGTAATTCCGGACGTTGTACACAATCAGCGAAGTCAGTCCGAAGAGGACCAGAAACGAAGCCCAAATCTCCACCAGCAGCAGCGAGTGAGCTTTCTTCTTGTTCCAGATTAATTTAAAAAGATGTCGGATCATAAGATTATTGAGTGAATGAGTGATTGTGTGATTGAGCGAATTAGTGATTGAGTGACTAACTCTGTGGTAGTGCATCACTCAATAGCTAAATCACTCAATCACTCATTAAGATTTCAGTGCTTCCGCGATTTTGAGTTTTGACATGCGCAGGGCGGGCAGGACGCCGGACAGGAGCCCGAAGACGAGGCAGACCAACAGGCTGACCAGGAATACGTTCAGATTGATGGTCAGGTCGGCGTAGGCAATGATGCCGCTGCTGTTGATGAGTTGTATGACAATCAGGGTTAGAACGAGAGCGATGCCGCCACCGATCAGCGTGATGAAAATGTTTTCGATGATAAACTGCCACATGAGGGTTCGGACGGGTGCGCCGAAGGCTTTCCGGATGCCGATTTCCGAGGCCCGTTCCATGATCCGGCTGACGTTCACATTCACCAGGTTGATGGCCGGAAGTCCAATCAACATGAGCATAATAAAGGCAATGATACCGAAAAAGACGGTTTTCAGTCCTTTGTTGCCGTTGAGGGTGCCGACGAAATTTTCCACATACGGCTCGCTTTTCACTTCCACATACGCATATTTATACCCATCCTCAACGCCCGGCAACGGAATTCGGGCGATGTGGCTCTGAAATTCATCCCGAACGGTTTTGAGATCGGACGTCTTTTTCGCCAGCAGAATCGCCACGTAACCGCCCCGCATGCCGGTTCGCTGGTAATTACTTTTAGGCGTGGTGTACGGATAATACACGTCGGCGTAGGTAAACGGCCGGGTCACCGGGCTGCCTCTCACCACCCCAATAACGCGGTAATGAATGCTTTCTATTTCGACGTCTTTGCCAATTACCGATTCCGCCACATTCCCAAAATACTGCTTTTTGAAGTCATCTGTAATCACAACAACCAGATCGCTGTTGGCAATATTTTGCTCGTTGTAGGGCTTGCCTTCAAGAAAGTCAAACTCGGTCACTTCCCAGAAATCCGCGTCGGTATACTTGGTGTTAAGCTTGATTTTCTGCGAACCCACGTAGGCGTTGGAGCTATTGACAAAGGTACAGATCGTGACCCGCTCGGCGGTTTTCAGCGATTTGGCGTATTCCGTCAAAAACTTGAAGCTCATCGGCCCCGAACTGCTGCCGGTTCTGGTCGAATCCTGGGTTCTCATCTGCATGACGTAGAGCGACCGGTCGCGTTTGGTTTCCGGGTAATGGCTCCCGAACAAATGGTCGAGAAATGAGGTCAGCACCATCAGCACTGTCAGGGTCAGACTAATGCCGAAGAGCGTGATGAAGGTGTAAAACGGATGCCGCAAGAGCACCTTCCAGGCGATTTTGATATAGTTCGTTAGCATTTCATTGAGTGATTGAGTGATTTAGCGATTGAGTGGACGGGTGACTAAGGAAATAGAAACGTATGATCTTTGATCTATTCACTCAATCACTCATTCGCTCAATCACAATTTTATTGCACCTGCGTTCCGTCGAAAAGCCGGATCAATCGATGCGTGCGTTTGGCCATGGTTTCGTCGTGGGTCACCATGATGATCGTGGCGCCTTCGTCGTTCAATCCCTGGAGAATGTTCATGATCTCGTTGCCCATCGCGCTGTCGAGGTTTCCGGTGGGTTCATCGGCCAGGATGATTTCCGGTTTGCCAACAATGGCGCGGGCGATGGCGACCCGCTGTTTCTGTCCGCCCGACAACTGCTTCGGAAAGTGTTTGATGCGGTTGCTCAGGCCCACTTTTTCCAGCGCTTCTTTGGCGTAGGTCTGGCGCGGTTTTCCGTTCGTAGAGCGATACAACAGCGGGATTTCGACGTTATCGACCACCGATAAGTCGTTGATCAGGTGGAAGCTCTGGAAGATAAAACCGATCTTCTCGTTGCGCAACCGGGCCAGTTCCTTGTCGTGGTAGGTCGACACCCGCTGGCCGTCCAGTTCGACGGTTCCTTTCGAGGGTTCGTCCAGCAGCCCCATGATGTTGAGCAGCGTCGATTTGCCGCAACCCGACGGTCCCATGATGGAGACAAATTCACCCTTGCGGATGTTGAGGTTGATGTTGTTGAGCGCCAGCGTCTCGATGCTGCTGGTGCGGTACACTTTTTCGATGTTCGTAAGGTTGATCATGTTAGTATTTGATTTTTTCATTGCGTTCAAAATCGTACAGCGTCAGCAGGCGGATGGTGTAAAAAGCCGTCCAGTAATCCCGCAGGGCCAGAATGGCATCGCGCCGGGCGCGGTCTTTTTCCTGCATGGCAATGCCTAAATCCGTGACGCTCAAATCACTCAGTATAAAGCGGTTCTGGGCAATCTGGTAGCGTTGCTGGCCAATGCCGTCGGCTTCGGTGGTTAGTTTAACCTGCTGCTGGAGCATCTGCAGCAGCGTCACCTGCGTATAAATGGCCTGCTCGAACGTCAGCTTGTCCTGCTCCACGGTTTGCGTCACCAACTGCTGCGTGGCTTTGGCGGTTTCGGTTCGGGCCTGGGCACGTCCCCAGGTCATGATGGGCAGCACAAACTGCACTTCGAGGTATTCCCGATCCTGCGGACGGATGTAAATATCGCCCAGATTAGCGCCCCGGTTTGAGAGACCAAAAGCCGCATTCAGTGTGGCATTCAGGCCGTTGTCTTTGCGGGCTTTGTCCACATCGCGCTGGGCTTCCAGGGCTTTTCGCCGGAAGGCAATGGCGTCGGAGCGGTTGTTGAAGGCTTCATTCAGGGCTTTTTGGACGTCAATGGTAAGTTCGCTAATGTGGGTCGGCACCACCAACTCCAGTTTCCGGTCGTCGCGGTAGCCCATGTACGAACGCAGGCTCAGCGAGGCAATTTCGGCATTCTGGCGGGCCGATGCGAACTCTTTTTTGGCCGTCAAAACGCCCATTTGCAATTGCAGGATGTCATTCTGCGAAATCTTGCCCAGTTCCAGCTTGTGTTGGGCAATTTTATACAGCGTGTCGTTGTTGCTCAGGTTTTTTTCGGCAATCTGCAAATTGACCTGCGCCACCAATAGATCGAAGTAATAACCTGTGGCTGAAACCGTCACTTTCTCCATCGACTCGATGAAAAACTGGTTGCTTTCTTCAAATTTCAACGGCTCAATTTTGCGATCCCACTTCATTTGGTTGAATTGAAACAGCGGCTGCCGGAGTCCAACCGCAAACGGAATGCCGTTGTACAGCCGGTTATTTCGCTCGAAATCGTCAAACCGCTGAATCTGTTTCTGCACGAAAACCGACCCGCCGGTTGGCGCAATGTTCTGGCTCAGCGAGAGATTCAAAACCGAATTGTTGTTGGAAATCGGCTGGAAGCTAATCGTTCCGTCGGGCTGCGTCACCTGGATAAAGGACCGTTCGAAATTGGGCAGCGAACCGTCGAGGCTCAGTTGCGGTTTGAAACCCGCCTGAAACGTCCGGTATTGCCAGTAGCTGGTTTGCTTCTGCGTGGCCGCCTGTTTCGCCGAAATCGACTGCGACTTCGCCATCTGCACCACATCGTCCAGCGTCAGCAACTGTGGCTGGGCTTGAAGGGTATGTCCCAGCAAAAGCAGCACAAGAAGACCAAGACTAATCAGAAGAGCCGTCTTTTTTTCAGTAATCAGCGGCTTGTGCGGGGTAGCGTGTTCAGTTTGCATGGTTGTCGATCGTGATTTCCTGCAAATGCTCGAACTCGCTCAAATCGGTGATGATGACGCGCTCGCCCGGCTGAATCCCGCTTTTGATCTCCACGTAATCGAAGTTGGACAAACCAACCTGCACCTCCCGGCGTTGAGCGATTCCCTGGTTATTCAGGATGTAAACAAACTGATTTTTCTTGCCTTTGAACGCTGGTCCGTTGGCCACCCGAACGGCTTTGGCGGTCTGGCTGGTTACCACGAAGACTTCCACTTTCATGTTGGGCCGGAGCGACGCGTGGTGGTTGTCGTTCAGTTGCACCACAAACTGGATGACGCCGTTTTTCACCGACGGTTTTACCTGCGTAATGAGGCCGCGCAAATTGGTTTCGTTGACCTTGACGATGACCGGCAAACCGGCTTTCACCTGATCGGCGTAGACATCGGAGCAGGAGCCTTCAATCCGAAAACTGCCCAGATCGGCCAGTTTCGCCAGAATTTCGCCTTCGTTGACTGCCGAACCGATGTTCTCGTTCACCCAGGTCAGCACGCCGGGGCGGTCGGCGATGATGTTGGCCTGATTCAGTTTCCGATCCAGTTCGCTCAGGTTTTTTTCCTCGATCTGAGCCTGCAAGGTGGTTTCTTTCAGGCTGGCGCCCATCGACTGGCGGTTGTAGGAAAGGTCGTTTTCCAGTTTTTTCTTTTCCAGTTCGGCAATGCGAAGGCTGTTTTCGGCGCGGGTGACGTCTTCCTGGGTTTGTCCCCCGACTTTCAGCAGGCGTCGGGCATCTTCCAGTTCGGCTTTTAGCCGGTTGATGTTGAGGGATTTGATCTGGTCGTCGGCTTCGGCATCGAAGAGGTTTTTGTTAAGCTTCATCCGCAATTGTTCGATGCTGTTGCGTTTGAGCGCCAACTGATCCTTCATTTTTTCGAATTCGATGAGGGTTAGCGACTTGTCCAGATCCAGAATGGCCTGACCCGGTTTGATCTGCGTGCCGGGGGTCAGCAGGACGCGCCGGATGCTGGCGCGGATGGGGCTGGTGATGATTTGTTCGTAGGCCGGAATCACCTCACCCGTGGCGCTCAGCGAATTCTCGACCGGGCCAATCTCCGCCGTCGCTGTCCGGATGCGCGAGGCTTCGACGGATGTTTTTAAAACACGCCGGAAGAAGTAAATCGCGATTCCGGCAACGACCAGCACGACAAAGACAATGATATAATTTTTGGTCCGGCTTTGCCTGACGATTTCGGGGGCTAATTCTCTGTCCATTTGTTGTTATACCTTGACAGAGACTATCCAAACGATGTGCCAGTTATTAATTCGTTGATAATTAAAGGTTTGTAGTGTTTTTGGTTTTCTAAAAGTGTGCGGTTTCGCACGGGTTGTGCGGGTTTGCACCATAAAAAATGCCCCATTGATACGGGGCATAAATTTTAATTTAGTACAAACCGGCAACCGCTGACAGGGCCTCTGGCCGCTGTCAGGGTTTCTGGCCGTAGCGACGGCCCGGCGCTGTCAGGGTTTCTTATCCGCCAACTGCACGGTTTTCACATCTACCGTGATCTCCTTCAACCGGTTGGCCACGTTCTCCGGCATGGATTCCTGAAACCGGCCGCCCAGGTGTTTGGCCAGAAACTTCTCTGCCAGGGCCAGCATCGCCATGTTGTTGACGGGCCGCGCAAAACCGTGGCCTTCATCGGGCGCACAGAGGTATTCGACCGGAAAACCACGGTCGCGGAGGGCCACCACAATCTGATCGGACTCCGCTTTGTTGACGCGCGGGTCGTTGGCACCCTGTACCACCAGCAGGGGCGATTTGATCTTGTCGGCCGAAAACAGGGGCGACTGTTTCATCAACTGCGCTTTGCCTTCGGGCGTGTTGGGGTCGCCCATGCGCTCGTAGAACGTTTTCCGAACCGACTCCCAGTAGGGCGGAATCGAGTTCAGCAGCGTGATGATGTTGGACGGCGCAACAATGGCAACACCAGCCGCGTAGACGTCGGGCGTGAAGGCCAGGCCCGCCAGCGTGGCATAACCGCCGTAGGAACCGCCCATAATACCGACGCGCTTCGGATCGGCAATGCCCTGATCGATCAGGTATTTGACGCCCCAGGTGATGTCGTCCTGCATTTTTTCGCCCCACTGTTTGTTGCCCGCGTTCAGAAACTGCTTGCCGTAGCCGGTCGAAGACCGGAAATTCATCGACAAAACCGCATACCCCCGATTCGCCAGAAACTGGTGATACGAGTTATACCCCCAGGCGTCACGCGCCCACGGTCCGCCGTGGGGAACAATCACCACCGGCAAATTCTTGTGGTCGAGGCCCTTGGGCAAGGTCAGAAAAGCCGGAATTTCCATGCCGTCAGACGATTTATACCGGATGGCTTCCATGCGCGCCAGGTCGTTGATCGGCAGTTTGGGGCGCGGACGGTATTGAAACGTCAACTCTTTGGTTTTGCGGTCGAACAGAAACGTGGCCCCAGGGTCGGTGTCGCTCGTAGCCGACAGCAGCCAGTATTGCTCATCGTCGGTGGATGAACCGAACAGAATATCGACGCCCGGAAGCTCCCGCAGAATGAACTGAAAGTCTTTTTCAAACAGTTTGTCTTTCCAGTACCGGCGCAGCCGGTCGTCGGTGTAGGTCGTAAAAATGGGTTCCCGGGTTACCTCCGAAATAAGAATGCTTCCGAAATCCACCTTTTTCATCGGATCGGATTCGACCGACTGCTCTTTCAGCGAAACCGGGTTGAGCAGAATCAGTTTCTGAAGATCCGACTTGTCTTTGTTGGTGACCAGATAAAACCGCTGGTTATCCTTGTGAAAACCGATGGGATAGCTGGTTTCATAAATCGTCGTGGAATAGATTTTGGTCATGCCGGCCTCATCGACCCGCAGGATGTCGGAACTGCCATCGGCTGCGGTGCTGGTGGCCAGCCGCAGTTTGTCGTCCCAGTCAAAAATCCAGCCGGTGACCCGGTCGGTATTTTTGCGAACGAGCGTTTTTTCGCCGGTGGTCAGGTTCAGTTTGTAGAGGTCGTGCCAGGCTTTATCGCGGTCGTTCAGGCCAATGTACAGTGTATTGGGATCGGTTTTGGGAACCCGATAAATAGCCGCCCGCACCCCGTTGACATCGGTCAGGTTCCGGGCCGCTGGTACGGTGCTGGCCTTCAGACCCTCGGAAGGGCTGACTGCGTAGATATTGAAATTCTCATTTCCGCCCTTGTCCTGCACGTAAAGTACATATTTGCCATCCCGCGACCAGAAATAATTGGCGATGGGCCGGGTGGTGTCGGCCGTTACCGGTTTGGCCGCTGTGAACGGATCGTCGCGTTTTTTAACCCAGATGTTGCGGGTTCCTTTATACGGTTTGATGAACGACATATAGGCCCCATCGGGCGAGAGCTGCGCACCGATAATTTCGGGATCGCCAAAAATCAGCTGCCGGTCGATAAGGGCCGGAACCTGGGCCATTGCCGCCGTAGCCAGCCAAAACGTAAAAAACAGCAGGGATACCTTCTTCATAGAAAGGGTTGGTCAAGGATGGGCGGGTAAGTTAATGAAAAAAGAAGTTGAAATCGAGGGGAGTGCCATGGAGGGGTAGTATAGGACTTGTATCTGATAATTCTTTATACTTTCGCATTTGCCCCAAAAGGGGATTTAGGGGCAAATGCGAAAGTATAAAGTTGAAAAGAAAATCTCAAATGGTAAATGATGAACGCTACATGTAAAAGTATCCAGGTGCCGTTCACTTTTACATGTAGCGTTCATCATTTACCATTTGAGATTCTTTTCTTCTTTACGCCGAGTATCCGCGTCCTTCAATTTCCGTCACCTTCTCGCCTGACAGTTCTTCCACAAACTGGTCGTGGGTCATCGGTTTGGAGAACATGGGGAAGTTTTTGGCGCAGGCAAATTTCTGCTCCTCTTCACTCAGGGTGGCCGTGCAGTCGGTTAAGGTAATCACTTCAAAGCCTTTTTCATAACCGGAGCGCATGGTCGATTCCACGCAGCAGTTCGTCAGAAAACCGCCCAGCGCAATGGTTTCAATGCCTTTGCTGCGGAGGATGAAATCCAGGTTGGTGCTGGCGAATGCATCGAGGCCACGTTTGCCTTCCAGCACGATCTCGCCCGACTCCGGCTTCACATCATCGACAATCTCGACGCCCCAACTGCCTTTCCGAAACGACTGGCTATCGACCACGCCTTTCAAAATGCCGTAGGGATGGGCCGTAATTTCGTAGTAGCCTTCGTGAAAACTGATTGGTGAATGGATGATCGTGACCCCGGCTTCCCGGGCTTTTGTCAGAACGTCTTTCGTGTTCTCCAGCATGTTGGTGGAGTCCATCACGCCTTTGACGGCGTCGTGCAGGCTGCCTCCCGGCGAGGTAAAATCGTTTTGATACTCGATCAGAACCAGGGCGGTTTTGGATGCATTCATGGCTTGGGGGTTGTGTTAAATGGTGAACGTTAAAGCTAGACAATTCAGGTGGAATAGGAAAGCAATGCGCCCGGTCGGTTGGAATTGTTCGCTCGTCGGCCAAAAATGGCGGTTCACGAAAATCGCCGGGCATGGATGGGCGGGCCGTCCTACTTTTGGCTATTCAATCAGCAGAACGACCATGACGACTCCCCAGAAAGCCCTCATCATCGGTTGCGGCATTGCCGGCCCGGTGGTAGCCCTTTTTTTACAGCAGGCAGGCATTGACGCCGAAATCTACGAATCACAACCCGCCGGTCTGGACGAAGCAGGTGCGTTTCTGAACCTGGCTCCCAACGGCGTCAACGTGTTGAAAGCGCTGGACATTGATCACCTGCTGGAAAAGGACGGTTTTCATTCGGTGGGAATGGATTTCTTCAACAGCGACGGCAAGCAGTTGGCGCAACTGGAAAGCTGCGACGAAGAAGAGCGGTTTGGAAGCCACAATGTCATGATCAAACGGGGGCAGTTGCACCAGATCCTGCGCGACGAAGCCCTTCGGCGGAACATTCCGGTCCGGTTTGGCAAGAAGCTTAACGGGATTCAACTCAACGGTTTTCAGGGCGTAACGGCCCGGTTTGAAGACGGCTCGCAAGCCGGGGGGAATTTTCTGATCGGGTGTGACGGAATTCACTCCCAAACCCGCCAACTGGTTTTTCCGAATGCCCCCAAACCAGCTTACACCGGGGTTGTCGATTGTGGCGGTTTTGCCCAATGCCCGCCCGGTTTGTCGACCTCCGGGGCCATGCAGATGATCTTCGGGAAAAAGGCCTTTTTCGGGTACATCGCCAAACCGGACGGCGAGGTCTACTGGTTCAGCAACGTGGCCTGGCCCAGCGAACCGAAGCGGAACGAACTGAATGCTATTTCCAGCGAAGCCTGGCGGCAGCAATTGCTCCGCAACCACGGCAACGATCCGGCCCCGGTTCCGGAGATTATTCAGTCGACCCCCGGCGACATCGGCAAATGGCCGGTCTACGATCTGCCGTCGCTGCCAGCCTGGCACAAGGGACCGGTTTGTCTGGTGGGAGATGCCGCCCATGCAACCTCACCCCATTCGGGACAGGGCGCATCGCTGGCCCTGGAAGATGCCGCCGTGCTGGCCCAGTGTCTGCGCGATTCGCTGAAGGTGGAACACGCTTTTTCGAAGTTCGAGAGCCTGCGCCGGGAGCGGGTCGAGAAGATTGTCCGCCAAGCCCGGCGGACGGGCAACGGGAAAGTGGCGACCCATCCCGTTGCCGTCTGGTTCCGTGATCTGGTGCTTCCATTTTTCATCAAACAAGGAGCCAAAGCCTCGGAAGCCGTGCTGTCGTATAAGGTTGAGTGGGAGAAGGAAGTAGTTTGAGGATTTTGAATGATAAATGTAAAATGATAAATGTAAAATGATAAATATCGAATGTAAAAGTAAAGAGCATTGTACCGATTAATTTTACATTTGATATTCAAAATTTTACATTTATTATTCCTGAACGAGTCACTCCAGCGCCTGATACACTGCAATTTTAAATTTCCGTCGGAATTCGGTGGAGTGGACGTAGGGCTGCACATTGGTGAAAACCAGCAGGATCAGGTTTTCTTTCGGATCGATGGTGTATTCAGAGCAATACATACCGCCCCAGCCAAACGTACCCGGACTGGTTTCGTTGCCATAGCTGCTTTCTGGTGTAACCAATTGAAAACCAAGGCCGAATTTGTCGTTGTAATTGCTGGTTCTGGCATCGCCAATCTGGTTGCGCAGCATCATCTCAACGGTTTTTCGGCCCAGAATCCGTTTGTTGTTGAAACTGCCGCCGTTGAGCATCATCTGGCAGAATTTGGCATAATCTTCCACGGTGCTGACCAGCCCGGCTCCGCCCGAAAAATACGTTTTGGCCCCTTCTACGGCAAACGAGCGGTAGGCATTGTTTTCGTGCAGGGTCAGCGGTTTTTCGGAGCTGCTTTTGGAATAGAGTTCCACCAGCCGACTGGCTTTGTTGGCCGGGAGATAAAAATAGGTGTCGTTCATGCCAACCGGTTCCAGCACCCGTTCGCGCAGGGCAACGTCCAGCGGTTTTCCGGCCAGAATTTCGATCAGCCGGCCAATGATGTCGGTGTTCAACCCGTATACGAAGGCTTCGCCGGGGTCTTTGGTGAGCGGGCGGGCGGCAATCCGGTTGACGACGTCTTCGAGTTTATCGGCCTGGATCGAATTGAAAAACGGTACTTTGAATTCCGGGCGCTGGTCGAGCGGGTGTTCATAAGGAATCCCGGCGTTGTGACTCAGCAACTGCCGGATGGTCACTTCGCTTTTCGCCGGGCGGGTTTCGTAGGTGCCTTTCTCTTTATCAACGCTCACCAGCACCCGCGGATTTTTGAAGGCCGGAATGTAGTTGGAAATGGGGTCGTCGAGCAGGAATTTCTCTTCTTCAAACAACGTCATCAGCGCAACCGTCACCACAGCTTTCGACTGGGACGCAATGCGGTACAGATCGTCGCGTTTGAGCGGGGTTTTCTTCTCCAGATTGCTGTAACCGAACGCTTTGTAATGAACAATCTTGCCATTCCGGGCGACGAACGTGACGGCATTGGGGGCGATTCCTTTATCGATGAAACTTTGCAGGTAATCATCCAGGCGTTTGAGCCGGTCGGCGGAGAACCCGGCATCGGCGGGGGATTTGGCGGTGGTGAAGGTTTGGGTGGGTTGGGCAACGAGCGAATTACTGAAGACGTAAAAAAATAGTCCGCAAACAAAGCGTAAAATGGTTTTCATGAAAGTACTGAGGGTTTATGGAAAGTCCGTGAATAGTGTCTACATCTGCGCTAGCAGATACAACACCGCCATCCGAACCGCCACGCCATTTTCCACCTGATCCAGAATAATCGAATGGTGTGAATCAGCCGCGTCGGAGGTCAGTTCGACGCCCCGGTTGATGGGGCCGGGGTGCATCAGCACAATCGGGCGGTCGAGTTCGTCCAGCATCTTTTTGGAAATCCCGTAATAGAGCGAATATTCCCGCAGCGACGGAAAATACTTGATCTGCTGCCGTTCCAGTTGAATCCGCAGCACGTTGGCGACGTCACACCAGTTGAGCGCTTCCCGAACGTCGTGGCTCACCTTCACCCCCAGTTCGTTGATGTGCTTGGGAATCAGCGTCGTAGGGCCGCAAACCATCACCTCCGCGCCTTGTTTTTGCAGACAGAAAATATTGGATAAAGCCACGCGGGAGTGTAGAATATCACCGATGATGGCGACGCGTTTGCCTGCCACATCGCCCAGCTTGTCCTGAATGGAAAACGAGTCGAGCAGGGCTTGCGTCGGGTGCTCATGGGTGCCGTCGCCCGCGTTGACGACATTGGCTTTGATGCGGTCCGACAGGTAGTGCGGGGCGCCGGGGCTGCTGTGGCGCATGACGATCATGTCGACCTTCATGGCCAGAATGTTGTTGACGGTATCCAGCAACGTCTCGCCCTTCTTAACCGAACTGCCCGAGGCCGAAAAGTTGACGACATCGGCCGATAACCGCTTTTCGGCCAGCTCGAACGACAGCCGGGTGCGGGTCGAATTTTCGAAAAAAACGTTGGCAATCGTGATATCGCGCAGCGACGGCACTTTTTTGATGGGTCGGTTAATGACGTCTTTGAACTCGCGAGCCGTTCCTAAAATGAGCTGAATGTCGTTCTCGGTCAGGTTCTTAATGCCCAGCAGGTGTCGGACGCTGAGTTGTTGCATGGCGCGAATGAGGAGGAAAAGTTTGGCAAAGATAGCTTTTGCAACGCCGGTTTTCAAATCCAATGCCGACTTAATCGGTCTGATAACCTTTTCGCTTTTCCGGGATAAGCAAGTGACAAACGCATCATCACCTTCTCATCGTCTTCGGAACCATGATCCGGCAACTGACTTATCATCCCGACTTTCCACGGAAGAGCGTTGCGATCCGGCAACAACTCCTCCGGTTTACACTGAGCCTTGTGCTGGGTTTCACGACTTTGTTTTTTACGAACATGACCGTGGTGTATTATCGAAATTTCTACCAAATCCGGGAAAACGGGCAATCGATGGCCATGATCGTTCAGCGAACGGAGCGAACCGTGGTGGGGAAAGGCACGCAAAAAAGCCGGGCGAAAACGTATCGCTATCAGGCGGTTTTTCAATTTCGGAATCAGGAGCGGACGGTGCCGGTTTCGAAGAAGCAGTATGAACACCTGAAACCGGGTGATCCGGTTCTGGTGCTGTACGGCGCAAAACAGGACGGTTTTATATCGGAAAACGATCCGGCCGATCACCGCCAACTGATTACACCTCTTCTTTTTTGGGCGGTTTTTGCCGGGTCTGTCGGGAAAACGTGGCGATTGGGTCGCAACCGGCTTACCGGAAAACAACCGGGCGACCGTTTACACAGAACTGCCGGGTACTTTGCCGGAACGACCTGAATTATCCTGATAAGTTGTTTATTTTTAGGGGCATCCTTGTTTTAACCCGTTGCGCATGCTCCGCGAACTCGTCGTTTTTCTGGGAAAGCTATACCGGCTCGTGGTGTCGCTGATGGTGGTGGCACTCCTGGCCGCTGTGGCCTGGTGGTTCTGGCATTTGTATGAGGACGAACGACTTCAAAATCAGTTTTTAAAGGAAGGAAACGTGGTTGAAGTGCAGGTCGCAGGGGTTGATGCAACACAGCGGTCGTACCGGGATATGCTGGGCAACAGCCGGTACATTACGTTTCCGTATCGCCAGAAAAGCTACACCATCCGTGTGGTGTTCGACACGGCCTGGGTAAGTTCGGGCGATCACATTCGGCTGTTGTATCACCCGCAGCGGGACGAATTTCGCCAGCAACAGGTCGACCGAAAACCGGGTCGGGTAGAATCCCGGCTGGTGAACTGGAGTTCGGTTCGCGGATTCAGCAAAGAGAACAAACTCCTGCTCGGTTTTTTGGTGGTGGTTACGTCGCTGTTCTTTTTCGCCGGGGGGGTACTGGTTTCCCTTACGGGCTGGACCTTTCTGCAAACCATCGCCCGGCTGGTTCTGATGGCGGTTCTGGGAATAGCGGCTGTATTTTTTACGTACGATACCTGGGAATACGTCCAGTATTATCAGCATGTAAAAACGAACGGGAAGCCGATGGACGTGACGGTACTCGATACCGACCGGCATCGCGTAGGCCGAAGCACCCAACGCTCCAGCTTCGCGATGTATGATTACGATGCGGAGTTCAACTACAAGGCCGAAAAATGGATCATTCCAATCACGGAAGCCGAATTTGAAACGCTGAAACCCAACGACAAACTCCGGGTGTTATACGATTCATCGTTGCCGGATTTCATGTCGGCCACCTATTCGGGAAATTATGCGCAGGCCATTGTGCCGGCTTTCTGCTGGGTTTTGTTTCTGGTAGTGGGGTGGAATACGGTATTCAAGTCATCCAGGAAACAGCAACCCGGGTGAGGTCGGGAAACTCAACCCGATGCTTGCCATCGACCCGATGCATCCCTGGAGCTAAGGAGCAACCGATCCATTCCCTTTGAGTCTGGCCGGTACGTACCCAAGCTCTTCCTGAAACACTTTCGTAAAATACGACTGGGAGCTGTACCCCACCGCCTGCGCGACCTGCGCCACATTTAATTCTCCGGTTTGCAGCAATTCGACGGCTTTTTCCAACCGCACACTGTGAATGAAGCGAGTGGTACTCCGATTGGTCAGGGCGACCAGTTTTCGGTGGAGCTGGGTGCGACTCATGCCCATTTTCAGCGTCAGCCAATCGACATCAAGTGCTTCGTCGGTCAGGTGATCCAGAATGAGCATTTTCAAGCGGGCCAGAAACTGTTCTTCCCGGGTTAGTTGAGGATCGGAAGCAGGCGTCAATGCTTTCTGCGGGTGGCGGGTGGAAAGCCGCCGTTGCCAGTTCTGGCGGGTGCGGAAGCAGTTCGAAATCCGCAGGCTTAATTCAGCCAGACTAAACGGTTTTCCCAGGTAGTCGTCGGCACCGAATCTCAATCCTTTCAGGCGACTGTCGAACGATGACTTGGCCGTCAGAAGCACAATGGGAATATGGCTGGTTCGCTCGTCCGATTTCAGACGCTCCATCAGTTGGTACCCGTCCAGTTCGGGCATCATCACATCACTGATAATCAAGTCCGGGATTTCAGCCAGCGCCATCGCCAGCCCCAGTCGACCGTTTTCAGCCGTGGCAACGCGGTAGGACCGGGCCAGGTTTTTGCTCAGGTACGTCCGCAGATCTTCGTTGTCTTCGATTACCAGCAGCAAAGGCAGAGAAGCCTGCTCCGGCACGTTCCTGTCAGCCCCGTTGCCCGCAGAAACCACGACGTTGGAAACCGGCGCCGACCGGTTTTCGTCAAGGCGATGGACGGCATCCGGCGGGTTGACACCTAATTCCGGATCGACAGTTGAGGAAGGGGTGAGGGGGAATTCGACCGTAAAAACACTGCCACTGCCCAACGTGCTCTCGACCGAAACCGTCCCGTTCAGCCAGTCAACCAGTTCTTTCACCAGTGCCAGCCCAATGCCTGTGCCGGAATAGGCCCGGGTCGATGAACTGTCAATCTGGTGGAACCGTTCGAAAATGCGGGTTAGTTGATGGTCGGCAATTCCGATACCCGTATCCGCCACAACCAGCACCAGGCGATGACCGGTTTTGATCCGGGCATTCACGCGCACCTGTCCGTTTGCCGGGGTGAATTTGAGAGCATTGGAAAGCAGGTTGTAGACGATTTTTTCCAGTTTGTCGTCATCGAAGTAATAAAGTTCAGAGCCGGTTTCGTCCGTCGGTGAAAGGGCCCCGGATTCCCGGTCGATCCACTCGAGGGTAATCAGCCGCTGACGGGCCAGGTCCGTAAACTGCGCCACGACCTGCGCGACGAAGGCCAGCGGATCGCCCACCCGCTCCCGTTTTTCGAGCCGTCCGGCATCGAGTTTGGCCATGTCGAGTGTTTCGTTGATGAGTCGCATCAGGTGCTGCGTATTGCGCTGAATGGCGTGTAATTGCTGCCGGTGCGGTTCCGCCAGCGGAGCCTGTTCCAATTGCTCGGTACCGTTGAGGATAATGGTCAGGGGAGTGCGCAATTCGTGGGTAATGTTGGTAAAAAACCGGCTTTTTAACTCATCCAGCTCCCGAATCGTTGCGGCTTCAAATTCCCGGCGGGTCAGTTCCCGCCGAAGTTTTCGCCGTTGGTGGCCGCTGTGCAGGAGCTTTCCGCCCACCGAGCCCGTCACCGCCAGCACCATCAGCCAGAACCAGGCGGTTTTCCAGAACACCGGCTGTACGATTAGAGTCATCGTAGATACCGGTTTTTCCCAACCCAATGACCGGTTGTATTGATTGAGTGTCAGTGTATACGTCCCGGCTGCCAGTTGATAGGCAACCTGGCTGACGAAGTCTTCGACCACGTTCCAGTTTTGATCGTATCCGTCCAGCCGCAGCCGGAACGCCCGGGCCATGTATCGCACCTGGGGCGACACCCGCAGGGTAATCAAATCACCCTCCTGCACCGTCAGCGTGGGATGCCCCAGCGAGTCCCGAACGACATGATAACCGGAACCGGGTTCTTCCAGGCGGTTCTGGTTGATGACGATGTCGATCAGATTCAACGCAGGGATTGGACGAATCCGGTTTAGATCATACGCCAGCAGCGTTTGCCCGGCCGTCACCCAAAGCCGGTTGTGCTGTCCGGGATACACGAAGAAAACCCGGTGGGTGATGCCACTGAATTCGAGTTGCTGCAACTCACCTTGTTTCGTGTACCGAAAGCTGGCAGTATGGTTCCGGAAATACGTATTCCCGGCCGCGTCGTCGAAGAAATCACGAACCGTCTGGTCGGGATGAAACCGGGAAGGCGTCAACGGAAGCCGCTCGATCTGGTTGGTTGCCGGGTCGATCACGTCGATTTCGCTGGGCAGGCCCACCAGGATTTTACCGTCGCGACGGGCATGGATGCCAATGGGCAGCAGACCGTCGGGGGACGGAACGGGGGAACCCAGCCCCTGCTGGTACCGCTTCAGGTGCCGGGTAAGGGGGTGGTAGGCATAAACCGCCTTGCTGGTGGTGAACCAGATCGTCCCCCGGCGGTCTTCGGTGATCCAGCGAACCCCCTCGTCTACATTACTGAATACTTCATCGACCGCGTAGGTGCGGGGGTTGAAGTGCAGCAGTCCGCGCCCCCGCTGACCGATCCAAAGGGTTGAGTCGGCGGCTGCAAACAGGTAGTGACTTTTTCGGATGGACAGAAACTCCCGAATCACACGGGAGGAGTCGGGAATCCGGATGATTTTGTCCTGATCCGGGTCGATGTAGGACAGCACCTCGCCCCGACCGAGTTTGCACCAGATGCGGCCGTCGGGGGACGGAACGACGTGAAAATAATCATCGCCCTGCCTCAAAACTGGATCGTGATAGGCCCGGAACTGCCGCCCATCAAAGCGCACGATGCCGTCGTTGGTGGAAAACCACAGATGTCCCCGTTGGTCCTGGGTAGCCCCGGTGGTATTGAAATTGATCGTCGCCGGCGGGAGATACTGGGCAATCCGGGCAGGCATACGCTGCTGCGCCCGCAGGGATAAACTCACCAGACTACCCAAAAACAAACCGTATACTCTAACCCGGATTCTGGACCACATCGAACGCGCACATTGCCTTGCCGAAGGTACAAAACCGCCGATTAGATACCAAATGGAACATATGTGCTAAAAATGGAACATATATGGTAGACTTGAATAGGGCCCGAAGACGATTTTTACACGGGGATTGCACCCCTTTTCAAATTCATTCACAACCCAATAGCTCAATGCGGTTTATGAAAACTGTTCTACCCTACAGGCCCACCCTCCGGACGAGGACGCGGCCGCTGTTTCGTCTGGCTCTGCTGCTGGGGTTATTGCCCCTGAAGCTACTGGCCCAGTTTTGTCCCAACGGCGTCACCGTGGCTGGAGGCAACGGCCAGCTCCCAAATCCTGAATTCGTTGTGGTCGATGCGGCTGGTAATGTTTACGTCAGTGACCGGAATCTCGACCGGATTATGAAGTTTCCGCCCAACAGTACCCAGGGAGAGGTCTTTGCCGGAGGGAATGGGGAGGGTGCCGGGCTCAATCAACTGAACCAGCCCCGTGGTCTGGCGCTGGACCAGCAGGGGAATTTACTAGTCGCTGATAGGGAAAACGACCGGGTCCTGTTATTTCCCCCCAACTCCACTTCGCTAACGCTGGGCACCGTGGTTGCGGGCGGAAACGAAGAGGGGAATGGTTCCACCCAGCTTTACAATCCAACGGACCTGACGCTGGATCAGCAGGGCTATTTGTATGTATACAGCTCTGGAATCAACCGGGTGGTCAAGTTTCCGCCCAATTCCACGTCCGCTACCTCGGGCACCACTGTTGCTGGGGGGAATAACTCTGGCCCCAATCTGAATCAGATCGATGGTTGCGATGGCATCGCGGTGGATCAGGACGGAAACCTCTATGTATCTGATATGTTCAACTATAGGGTTCTCAAGTTCCCTCCCAACTCCACCTCGCTGACGTCCGGCACCATTGTCGCCGGGGGAAACGGACGGGGAAGTGGGTCCGATCAATTATTTATTCCATACGATATTGTCGTCGATGGGTCGGGCAATCTCTATGTGGCTGATCAAGGTAACAGTCGGGTACAGGTTTTCCCCCTAGGGTCCACCTCATTAACTGCAGGCACCACCCTTGTGGGAAATAATCAGCTAGCTAGCTCCAAAGGATTGTTCTTGAATGGAAATGGGGACCTCTTTGTGGTTGATGGTGTGAACAATCGGGTCCTGCGCTTTTCACCCTTCCGTTTTACCGGCCAGCCACCCACCAGCCAGACCGTCTGCACCGGGGCCACTGTCACGGCCACCGTCAGTGTCAGCGGGACCGTCAGCGGGTATCAGTGGTACAAGGATAACGTCTCGCTGGGCACCAGCCAGCAACAGGCCACCCTGAGCCTGACCGGGGTTGATACCGACGATGCGGGCAGTTACTACGTAGTGGTCACCGGATGTAGCAGCCTGACCTCGACAGCCTTTGCCCTAACGGTGAATGAAGCACTCACGGTTAGCATCAGTCCCTCTACCACCGCTGGCTCCGCCGGGTCCCTGCCAGCACGTCGGGAACCTACTCCGTGACCGGCACGACCAACGCCTGTTCGGGTACCGCTACCGCCAGTGTGACCATTTACGACGCACCACCCACACCACTGCTCAGCGTGTCGCCCAGGGTGACCCAGCCCATTCTGCAAAACACGCCCTACGTCACCCTGACCGTGACCGGCTGCGAAGGCGGAACGATGAGCTGGCAGGGACCCGGCGGAGCCAGCGGCAGCGGCACTACCATTTCGGTTCCTACTTCGACCACCGGCAATCTGGCCTATTCGGCCACCTGTCAGGTCGGCAGCTGCGTCAGTTCGCCCGGCACCCTGACGGTCACCATCAGTCCCCCGCTGGTCAGTGGCAGTTTCGACGGGTTTGTCAATGGCGCCGATTGCAGCACATTCCGGGGCTGGGCCTGGGACCGTAACAAGGGCAACACCGCCATTTCGGTCGATATTCTCGACGGTCCCCAAGTCATTCACACGCTGCTGGCGGATGTGTTCCGGCAGGATCTGCAAACCGCCGGCAAAGGCAACGGCAAACACGCCTTTAGCTGGAGCATTCCCACGGAACTGAAAGATGGGTTGGCGCACAACCTCACCGCCCGCGTTTCGGGCAGTAGTTTTATTCTGAAAGATTCGCCCAAAGCCTTAATCTGTCAGGGCAGTAGTACGCCTGCCAACAAAGCGCCCGTGCCTCCCTCGCCCACGATTCTGGTGACGCCACTGGCCGCTCAGGTGGGTGTGCCGTTCTCCGGTACGCTGGTCGCATTCACCGATCCGGAAAATCAGCCGCTGACGTACGGATTAAGCGGTTTACCGGCCGGGTTATCGATCAATGCCAACAGCCGGGTGATTTCTGGTACGCCCACTGAATCAGGCACGTTCGTGCTGGCGTATTCGGCCAGTGACGGGGTACTGACAAACTCGGTCAGTTTTCCCCTGACGGTCAACCCGTCTTCAACGACGACGGTAACGGGCAGCTTTGAAGGCTATCTGGACAAACTGGATTGTGGTGGTATTCGGGGCTGGGTGTGGGATCGCAACAAACCCAACACCCCGCTGACGGTGGAGTTCTACCGGGATGGCACGGGAGAGGTGTTGGGCAGTGCGGTGGCCAATATCTTTCGGCAGGACCTGAAAGATGCCGGGAAGGGCAATGGAGCGCATGCGTACAACTTCACCCCGCCGGGCAGTGTGACCAGTAGTACGTTAATCAAGGCGCGGGTGTTGGGCAGCACGTATGAACTGAAAGGCGGAGCCAAAGCCTACCAATGTGCCCCGGCCCGCTTATCGGCCGAAACCGGTTCGGAGCTTCGGGTGACGGTTTTGGGCAATCCGGTTTCGGATCAACTTCAGGTAGAAGTTCGGGGAGCAGAAGGTCAGCCGTTGCGATTGCAGCTAACGGATCTGAATGGTCGGCTGGTGACGGAACGCCAGATTGAAACCGCTAAAGCCATTGAGCAGCAGAGTCTATTGATTGGCCAACACCCGGCGGGGCTGTTGCTCCTGCGGGTCAGCAGTGGAGCGCAGCGCGTAACGCTAAAAGTCTTGAAACCGTAAATGGACCGGGGCTACTTCAACAATCAGAACCAGCTTCTGAAGTTGATACCCTGAATCAGTGCGTTGTTCAACAGCCGAATGGTACGTATCAGGTCAATGGATTGATTGTCCTGATACGTACCTCTGCCTGCTAAAAACCGGATATTGCTTTTCGGTTGGCGACCAGTAACGAATTAGGCCTTCTTTTTCTCCGCTGCAATTTCCCCAATCGCGCGCACCAGTTTGTCCAGGTCGGTGAGCGTCGTGTAGACGTGGGGGGTTACCCGGACGCAACTGATGTTTTCCCAAACCGTGGGCGAGGTGTTGATTTTGTATTTCGACATGAGCTTGCCTTCCACTTCGCCGGGCGTCATGCCGTCGATGCTCACCCCGCAAATGCCGCAGGAAAATTGCGACTTGAGCGAAGTCGACAGCCGGACACCGGGGATTTTCAGGGCTTTTTCGGCCCAGTAGTTTTTCAGATACCGCACCCGTTCTTCCTTGCGTTTGTTGCCAATGCCATTGTGAAAATTGATGGCTTCCCCAATGCCCTGTTCGATCGGAAAACTCCGCGTACCAAGCGTCTCGAATTTGCGGATGTCGTCGCTCTTTGGCTGGCTATTGCACAGCAACGGCCAGATTTTGGATATTTTTTCTTTCTTGATCCACAACATGCCGGTGCCGACGGGGGCCGACAAAAACTTGTGAAGGCTCGTTCCGAAGTAATCACAACCCAGTTCCGACACCTTGAAATCCAGCAAACCAAAGGAGTGTGCACCGTCAACGACTACCTCAATCCCGTGTTTGTGCGCCATTCGGCAGATTTTCTGAACCGGCATGATTTGTCCCACCCAGTTGATGACGTGCGTGACGTGGATGATTTTGGTTTTGGGCGTAATGGCTTTTTCGTATTCGCGGACAATCTGCTCGTCGTCTTCAATCGGGAAATTGAAACTGAGCTGTTTGTAGACAATGCCTTCCCGTTGCGCCCGTTGCCGCCAGGCCTGAATGATGTTCGGATAATCCTGTAACGTACCGATTACCTCGTCGCCCTTTGCCAGATCGAGTCCGTAAATAACCGTATTGAGCGCTTCGGTGGCATTGCGGTTGATGGCAATTTCGTCCGGTGACGTACCCGCCAGCAACGCCAGTTTTTCGCGCACCGGCTCGCGGCCCTGATCCAGAATCCGCCACATGTAATACGACGGCCCCTGATTCACCATCTGGTTGTAGCGTTCGACGGCCTGTTGTACCACGAGCGGAGACGGCGAAACGCCCCCGTTGTTCAGAATGATGGTGCTCGACGACGAAGCGGTGTAGCCCTGCTGAATGGTCGCCCAGTAGTCTTCGTCGGCCGCCACCTGCAAGGGGCTGAGGTGCTGCACCCGCTCGTTGGCAACGGCCCAATCCGCAGCGTGGACGGTGTTGAACAGGCTGTTGAGCGAGAATGCACTGCCGGCGGCAGCCAGCTTTTTGACGAAGTTTCGGCGGTTTTCTGACATGAGGATCCAGGTAAGGGAGTTGATCGGATTTATGGCTTCAATTTACGGGTAAATCGCTTTCCAGCCTTAAAATTAGTTTTTCTCGTTGAAAAAAACCGTCAGACCATCTTTTCCGGCCACGACAATATCCTGACGCCCGGTGCCGCGAAGATCGCCGAGGGCAAATGTAATTCCGGTTCCCTTGCCCACACCCGCCGGACCGTATGCGATGGTGTGTTTGGTAAAAGTCTTCCCATCCCACGTAAAATAGTACAAACCGACGTCATCATAACAGCCGGGATCGGTGTCGTTGTGCGCCCGAAACCGCTTGCCGGTGATGAGTTCCGGGTTGCCGTCGCCCGTAATATCGGCCCATTCCATCGTGTGGTACTGGGATGCGCTTTCGTCGATGCTGTGCTTTTTCCAGGTGCGCTGGCCTTCTGTCATCACCTGTTCGTACCAGTGTAAACCGTAGCTGTGCCCCTGGCCAACGATCAGATCATTCCGCCCGTCGCCGGTCAGATCGACCACCAGAATCGGGACGCTGGTGGTGCCCAGGTCAAATTCGGCCCGCATCGCCCAGGTCTCGTTGCCCTTGTTTTCGAGCCAGCCCTTGCTGACAATAAAATCGCCTTTTCCATCGCCGTTGAGGTCACCAAAGCCCAAACCGTGGTCTTGCAGCGATCCTACGTTCACCAGCCGGAAGGTGCTGTCTTTTTCGAGCTTGAAGTACTTCAGCGGTTTTCCCGGATTGTTCGGAACGATTTCGATCACGCCGTCGCCGTCCACATCCCAGGCCCGGGTGCATTCCACCGCGCCAACACCAGCAATGGTGTGAATGGGCCAAAGCCCGGTTTTGCCCGGATTTTCGAGCCACCGGAGCGAGCCACCCCAGTAGCCACCCGTCACCACATCCAGGTTGCCGTCGCGGTTGACATCCAGCGGGATGGTCGAAAAATCATCGTAATACTGATTGTACCGTTTCTGATTCCCGATCAGATACCGCTTGCGAAAGAGGGCTTTGGGATCGGCCGAGTTCTCATACCAGAAATCACCCGAAACCAAATCGGGCCGACCGTCTTTGTTGACGTCGATAATACCCACCGACTCGTAGCTTTCGGAGGCCACATAATACCGGGAAAACCGGGGTAGTTTTTGTTTGGCAGGACGGTCGCTGATCCAGCCGGTTGACAGCAGACTGGTTAAAACAAGCAAATACAGGACTTTGGCAAGCGGCATACACGTTCGAATAAGCATGGCAAAAAACCGGTTTTACTTGACACTCAGCAAATACCCCAGCAACTGATTGAACTGAGCCTGCGGAATGGTCTGGCCGAAATGGTCGGGCATCAGTGTGTACCGGGACGCCTGACTTTCGGCAATGTCTTTTTTCGGAACAAAAAACTCTTCACCGGCGGCATTGGCGTAGACCACGGACGCGGCCTCTTCCCGGCGGAACAACCCGGTTTTAACGCTGCCGTTTTTCAGCTTGATCGTATACGTTCGGAACGCTTCCGAGATGTTCCGGTTCGGGTCCAGAATTTTGGTGGCCAGCGACTGACTGCCCCAACTGCCGATGCCGTCCAACTGCGGGCCAATCATGCCGCCCTCCTTGTTGATCTGGTGGCAGGGCGAGCAGTTTTGGACAAAGATTTGCCGCCCGCCGGTGGCCGAAGCGTCCAGGTGCGCCAGCCGGTCTTTGATGAGTGCTTCCCGGGTTTCATCGATCGGACTCAGATTGGCGGTCAACTGGGTGAATTCGGCTAGTTGCTGAGGGCTGGCGTTCAGCAGTAGCCGGTCTTCCAGACCCGGTTGCCGCAGAATCCGGGTGTACAGAATGCCATTCCGGACTTGTTTCAAAATGAGGTCTTTGCCGTCCGAATTGGTCGCCAGTGCCTTCAGCAGTTCGAGCTGCACATCACCCGACGTTTTTTTCAGTCCGTCGGCTAGCACCTTGCCCGTTTGCGACAGCGGAAACTCACCCAGCATCCCGGCGATCTCTTTGCGATACGGCTGGGGCGATGAGTCATCGGAGAGCAGGGAAACCGCCTGGGCTACATACCGCTCGGGAGCCAGCCGGAGCAGCGCCCGTAGGCTGGCCACTTTGATAAAATAGGCCGTCGACGGACTCGCCAGCAACTTTTGAATGGTGGGTTCCAGGGACGTAATGCCCGATTCGCCGGCGGTTTCGATCGCAAACCGTTGCTGTTCCCCCTGCTCCTTCGGATTGATGGCCGGAACCTGAATGGCGTTCGTTTTGAAGTTGCCCACCCAGATCAGCCCGGACGCCTGGTCGATCACTTCCAGATACACGCGTTTGCCCTGATAGGCCTGCAAATCCCAGGTGACGGTTTCGGCCTGATAATCATTCGCTTTCAGAAAGGACTTTCGGGCAATGATCTGGGTTGTGTCGTCGGCCAGTCGCAACTGCACCCGGTTTTCGGGATCGGTGTTGGTTTTAAGGTTGTAGTTCACCGTAGAAAATTCCAGCGATGCAGGAGCCGTAAAAACCGGCGACCGGACAATGCCTTTGAGCCCACCCAGATCAAAACCAAACATCCGAATGTCGGGCGACAAAAGCGTGGTGACGGGCGGAATCCGAATCGCCACCGGCAGGTCTTTCAGGTATAAATTCCCCTCCAGCGCGTACGTCCAGTCCGGTGCCGGGGGCACGATCAGGCTCTGTGCCAGTGCGATGCCCCATTTCCGGACGGATTCGTCCACGATACCGCCCTGCTGTTTGATGCTTTGCTGAATCACCGTAAACAGCTTGTATTGGCTGCCCGGATCGCCCTGGTATTTCCGGATGATAAACCGCACCAGATCATCGCGTTGGGCAACAGGCAGATAGAGTGCTGTCTGGCGGAGCATCTTCAATTCCGTTTCTTTCGGAAGGGAAAAGGCTTTCAGTGTTTTCAGGAGAAACTCACTGGCATACACCGTGTTGACCCCGATCAGGGATTCGGTCAGGGCAATTTGATCCGTCTGACTCCAGCCATTCAACGCAGCCTGCGTTCCCACCGGTTTTTGCCGCAATAAATCGCGGAGGCAGAGCCGGGTGGTGTAGGCCAGGTGCGTATCGAATGCCGGTATGGTTTGCTGAAAAGCCACCAGCGTTTTGACGGTTTCCAGCGTCGGATACATAGTCAGGGCTTCCACCGCAGCCCGCTGCACGTGGGGATTCGCGTCGCTCAGGGCTGCTTTCACCGGGGCTTGAAAGACCGTTCCAAGTGTTTTCATTTCCCGGACGATGCGCAGCGCGTGCGTGCGAATCAGCGCTTGCGGGTTTTGCAGGGCCTTGAGCAGGGTTTCATCCCGTAAGGCTCCCAGCTGGTACAGGACCCACAAGCCCTGTGCGTGACCGGTTTCAGGCGTTTTGCGTCGGCTCAGCAGGTCTTCGACCGGTTTGACGGCGGCTTTGCCGATGCGGTGAATGAGTTGATCGGCCACGGTCATGCGGATGGAAAGATTGTCGGCCGATAACCCGTCCAGCAGGTCGTTGAGACCGGCTTTTGTCCAGTCTTTCAGACCGTTTTTGTCGAGCTGCCCTTTGTAGGTAATGCGCCAGATGCGGCCCAGGACGTGATCGCGGCCGGGGTTGTCGAGCGGCACCTCATAGTGACCAATGATGCGGTTGTAGAAATCCGCCACGTACAACGCGCCATCCGGCCCCTGAACAATGTCGGCGGGCCGAAACCAGGGGTCGGTGCTTCGTAGAAAATCCTCCTCCATTTTTCCCACCGGAGAGGAGCCTTTGAAGGCATACGAACTGCGGTAGATGCGGCATTTTACGACATCGCCCATGAACAGGCTGTTACGATACGGTTCGGGAAAGGTGGTGCCGCTGCTGAGGGCCAGACCCGACAGGGCGGTGGCTTCCCGTTCGTGCGGTTTCATGATGGGCGCGAAACCGATTCCTTCCGGCAAGCGGCCAAAATACGGGTATTCGGCTCCCCGGATCAGTTGATAAAGGGGAGAGGAGTGGCAGTCCGAAGAATAGAGGTAGCCCCAGTCGTCGAACGTCAGGCCAAACGGATTGACGCGGCCAAAGGTCGTTTGTTCCACCCGGCTGCCGTCCTGCCGAAACCGGAAGGTGTTGCCGGAGCCGAGCGTCAGGGAGTCGCCGTCGGTTCCGGCAATTTTCGACAGGTTCGTAAAGCCGTGGCAGGCATGAATCCAGCCGTCGAAACCGCGCCGGAAGTGATTAACCATGCCGTGGGTGTCTTTGAAGCCAAACGGCCCAAGCAGCCGACGGCTGGTTTCGATTTGATCGTCCCCGTTGGCATCGGTCAGTTGATATACGTTCGGAATGCTGAACGCGACGGCTCCGTCCTGAACCGGCATAATACCGATGGGAATGTTGAGCGTATCGCTGAAGGGGGTAAAGGTGTCGGCTTTGCCGTCGTGGTCCCGGTCTTCCAGAATCGTGAGCCGGTCATGGCCGTTGCCGGGCCGCGCCGGAAACGGATATTCCACCGATTGCGTCACCCACAGGCGTCCTTTGGCATCGAAGGCCAGGTTGATGGGTTTGCCAATTTGCGGCTCGGAAGCAAACAGTTCGATCTCAAAACCGGGCGGTAGCGTAAAACCGGCCTGTTCGTCTGCCGGTGAGCGGGCCTCCGTTGAGCGGATGTGTTCGTCAAATGCGTTGCCGCTATAGGGTTGAGGTTGCTGCTGCGTCTGCGCAGGGGTGGCTTTCTTTTGCTGCCAGTACGTCGTGCAGCCTGCTACCAGCAGAAAGCTCAGTAGTGAAAATTGGTAAATAGGGGCTCGCATTGGCCTGGCCTGCTACGGTAAAAAGGGTTAGGAATGCTCTTGAATCGGCGGTAGTTTCCAGCCAACCCCAGGGTGCAGGATGAACGAAAGGGCGCTCCTGAAAGATACCGTCGACTCAAAAGGTGTGTAGCAAATATACGGGCTGCTCAGGCGGCTTTCTTTTATTTTCTTTCCAATTTATGGTACTATTTTTCAACTTCCGGTTTCACGCTACCCGGGGATATGGACTCGTTTCGAAGCGGATTATTCCAGCACCACGCAGCCATATGCCGGAACCCGTACTTTTCCATTTTTGAACAGCTTGGCTCCCCCCGCCGTATCCAGCACAACTTGCTTCCCGTCAGCCAGTTCGGTGGGATACAGAACCGCATCCAGCCCCCGTTTGGTCAGGTTGTGGATGACCACCACCGACCGGTTTCCGGATTTTCGGACCAATGCAATCACGTTTTTGTGCTGAATGCCCGTCACTTCCAGTTTGCTCAGGTTGTCGTTCAAAACCGGGTGGCTGTTGCGGAAGTGAATGAGTTTTTTGTAGTGGTTGTAAAGCGAATTCGGGTCGGTTTGCTGCTGCGCCAGGGGCGTCACGGTTCGGCTGGTCGAATACCGGGCCTTGCGCCAGCGGGCGCGTTCCGGGTCATTTTTGTCGATGTCCCAGAGAAACGGTTCGCGGATGTTTTCATCGGGTTTGGCACCCAGCATTCCGATTTCCTCCCCATAGTAAAGGTAGGGATTGCCGGGCAGCGTCAGCAGCAGATTGGCGGCCACTTTCAGGTGGTTCAGATTGCCGTTCAGAAAACTGCCGATCCGGGTCTGGTCGTGGTTGGAAAGCATGATGGCGTCGATGAAATTCGGGTTTACTTCGGCAAAAATCGAGTGATTTCGCACCAGCATCTGCACAATTTCCGCCGTGTCCCGCTCCTTGAACGGAATTTCCTGCAAGGCCAGGCTGAGGTCGAAATTGAAGTTGGCTTTCAGTCCCCGGAAGTAGGGCGCAATGCGTTCGGCCCGCGTCCAGACCTCGCCGACGGTGTAAACGCCCGGTTTGGCCGCTTCCATGACTTGCCCAAATTCTTCCCAGAACTGGTGATTTTTCGGCTCTTCCCACTCCGGGTAAATGTGCCGGGCTGCGTCAAGCCGAAAACCGTCGACGCCGACGTCGGTCAGCCAGAATTTTCCGGCTTTGTAAATTTCTTCCCGCACCTTCGGATTGTCGTAGTTCAGATCCGGCATCCCGCTCCAGAACAGGGCATAATATTTCTCCGAAAACGGCGCGCCCGGCACGCGGTGCCAGGGGTTTTTCTCCTGCGAATCGGCGGTAATTTCGCGGGTCGCAATGTTGAGCGCGTCGATTTCCTGCTGGCTCATCCAGACGTACCAGTCGTGATACGGATTGTCCTTGCTTTTGCAGGCTTCCACAAACCACGGATGCTGGCGGCTGGTGTGGTTGATCACAAAATCCAGAATGACCTTGATCCCGCGCCGGTGGGCTTCCGAAACGAGCCGCCGAAAGTCGTCCATTGTGCCGTATTCGGGTGCAATGCCGTAGTAATCCGTCACGTCGTACATGTGGTAGCTCGGCGACGGATTGACAGGCATGAGCCAGATGGCCGACACGCCCAGGTCTTTCAGATAATCCAGTTTGGAAGTAACGCCGTTGAGGTCGCCGATCCCGTCGCCGTTGGAGTCGCAGAACGCGCGGACAAAAATCTCATAATGGACCCCGGTTTGGCCGGTTACGGGTTTATCAGAATTCAATGGTGGCAAAGCTTGTGAAGTTAGTTGGGCAGATGCATTAGCAATCATATGGCAAAAAAGGATTCAAAAGGTAAACCCGCCGAAGCAGCCGGGAGTTTGTAAAGACGGTTTTTTCCTCAAATTCGACAACAAAATCTCCAAATAAACTAGAACACCACGGCAATGACCCTGAAAGGGTCTCATCACTAGCCCCGGATAAAATCCGGGGTTGACCGTGGTAATCCGGGGTCGGTAACGGCCATTCGGGGTTGATCGTGGTAATTCGGGTTTGGATCATGGTAATCCGGTGTTGATCATGGCAATCCGGTCGATCATGGCAATTTGGGTTTGATCGTGGCAATCTGGGTCGATCATGGCAATCGGTGTCGATCATGGCAATCCGGTCGATCGTGACAATCCGGTTAATCACGACAATCCGGGGATTGCAATTATGGGCATGATCATCCGGATTGCCACGGTCAACCCCGGATTTTATCTGGGGCTAGTGATGGAACCCTTTCAGGGTTCGTAGATACGGGCATTTAGTGTATATGTGATAATCATGAACTTTTGGTACAGTATAAATGTATATACATTAAATGTAATTACTTGTAAATCCTTACGACGATGAAAACTGAACGCACCGTACAACAATTGATACCGGCCCCATTGATGAGCATGGGCGAACTCCGGGTTCGCCAGCCGCTGCCCTCGGGCCGACTGAGTTACCTGGACCCGTTTGTCCTGTTACACCACGGTCATAGTTTCCTGAAAGAAAATGAAAACCCTAACCACGCTGGCGTAGGACCACACCCGCACCGGGGGTTTTCGCCGGTCACGTTTGTCTTCAAAGGCGGGGTGCGGCACCGCGACAGTCGGGGCAACGACCGGAGCGTTTTTGAAGGCGGCACGCAATGGATGAACGCCGGTTTGGGCATCATGCACAGCGAACGGCCGCTGTCCGACGAACTGGAAATCATTCAGATGTGGGTCAATACGCCGTCTGCGCACAAAAAAGATCAGCCGAGCTACTACCCGCTGTTGAAAGAAGAAACGCCTTCATTCGTCAGCGACGATGGGAAGGTGACGGTCAACGTGATATCCGGTGAACTGTTGGGTCTGAAAGGCCCCATCCCGACGTTCTCGCCCATCAATTCCGCGACCTTGTTCCTGAAAACCGGGGGCAAAATGTATCTGCCGCTGCCCGCCAGTCACAACGCGTTTCTGTATTTGCTGGACGGAAAACTGCGTGTTGGCGACCAAACGGAGGTGAACGCCCGGTATATGGTGGTTCCGGAAAACGACGGCGAAGGCATCACCCTCGAAGCCCTCGAAGACACCCGGCTTTTGCTGATGTCGGGCGAACCGATTGGCGAAAAAATCCTGGCGCAGGGTCCGTTTGTGCTCAATAACGAAGTGGAAATAATGGAAGCCTACCGTGATTACCGGATGGGGAAAATGGGGATTTTGATCGAAGACTAAAAAAGACGTTGCTAAAAAACGCGGAGGGCGGGGTATTTACTAAGATTCTGGTAAATTCTCCGCCCTCCGCATTTTTGCGTGGTGTTCTTTTGTTTTTTTGTAAAAAACTTGCCTATGCTCTCCGTCGCCGAAGCCCATTCCGTTGTCCTGAATCACCTGCTGGTAACACCAGCAGAACCCATCCCGTTACCCCAGGCGGCTGGGCGGGTGTTGCGCGAACCGCTGACCGCTGACCGCGATCTGCCGCCTTTCAACCGTGTGTCGATGGATGGAATCGCCATTCAGTATGCGGCTTTCGAGACCGGACAGCGGCAGTTTCGGGTCGCCGGAACGCAATTTGCCGGACAACCGGCGCAAACCCTGACCAATGAAACCGCTTGTCTCGAAGTGATGACGGGAGCCATGTTGCCGACGGGAACCGATACGGTTATCCGCTACGAAGACCTTCAAATCACCGACGGTCTGGCTGAAATCCGGATCGATGCCGTTCAGGCCGGGCAAAATGTGCACCACCGGGCGACGGATCGGAAGCAGAACGAAGAACTGGTTCCGATTGGAACACGACTGGGACCACCGGAAATGGCCGTGGCCGCATCGGTTGGCAAAGCGACAATTCTGGTCAGCAAACGCCCCAAAATTGCCCTGATTTCGACGGGCGACGAACTGGTCGATGTTTCGGAAACGCCCGAACCCTACCAGATTCGCCGGTCGAATACCTATCTGCTGCAAACGGTTTTGCAGGCAGCCGGAGCCGAAACCACCCTGCTGCATTTGCCCGATGACGCCGATACCATGGAAACCGCTTTGAAAACCGTCCTCCAGGAGTACGATGCGCTGGTGTTGAGCGGGGGTGTTTCAGCCGGGAAAGCCGACTTTGTCCCGAACGTCATGGAACGGCTGGGTGTCCGGCAACGGTTTCATCAGGTGGCGCAACGCCCCGGAAAACCGCTGTGGTTTGGGGCCTCCGACGAAGGGAAGGTCGTTTTTGGCCTGCCCGGAAATCCGGTTTCAACGTTCCTGTGTGCGTATCGGTACTTACTACCGTGGCTGAAGGCGTCGCTGGGTTTGCCGGTTTTGCCGCCTTCCGTCGCCCGCCTGGCCCGGTCGGTTTCCTTTCCGCCCCAATTAACGTATTTTTTGCCCGTTCGTTTGTCAGTCAGTCCGGACGGAATCGGGTTGGCCGCACCCTTACCCGGCAGTGGGTCAGCCGATTATGCCAATTTGCTGCAATGCGACGGTTTTATGGAATTGCCGCCGGAACGGGCGGAGTTCAGCGAAGGCGAAGCCTTTCCGGTTTATACGTTCCGCTAACATCCTCAGCTATCGTGAAACGGGTTCTGTCCATTCTGCTCCTTTTGCTTCCGCATTTTCTGATGGCGCGGCAGGAACCGGTATGGATTTCGTTCAAAAAAGAACCCGTTTTTGTCCGCAATCCGACCTTTTCGCTGTTGAAGATTCGGGATGAGCGGTCATTTAAGGCGCAGCTTGGCACCATCATATCGGGTCCGAAAAGCAGTATCGCCGTTCGCAGCAACGACGAAATCGCTTCGACCTTCGATGATTTGCTAAGTCCCGGTTTCAGTCCCGATTCAACGCGCGTACCCATTATCATCCGCATTCAGGAACTCATTTTTTTCGAAAAAGAAAAGAAGGCTCTCCAGGCCGACGGCACCTGCCGACTGGAACTGGCCTTTGATGTGATGCGTGACGGCAAGCCCGTCCAATTGACCACCTATACCGCTCGGACTATTTATACGCGTTCGTTCGGGCAAACCGACCGGCTGGAACTGGTGGCTCGCAAAGCCCTCGAAAGTGCCGCGCAGTATCTTTCCAACTGGATCAAAATCAACCGCGACAAAAGCCCGGCGCTGGTGAAAGGCCTTAAATTTGTGTATATCGACCACAGCATTCAGCAGGCGTCGGGCGATACGGTTTTTTACCACCCGCTTCGGCCGCTCTCGTGGGACGATTTTCAGGCGGCTCCGCGCATCGGCAGTCGCAATGCGGCTTCGATTTTTCCTACGTTCTCGTACGAAGGCCACAGCCGTTGGGTCAATGGCTTTATTGAGGTGCAACTCACATTCAAAACGTTCATGGTAAAAAGCATGTCGTGGGTTCGTCCGGGGCATAAAGACGACTACGGATTGCTGCATGAACAGAAACATTTCGATATTGTCAAACTGATTGTCGAACGGTTTAAACAGCGCATCATTGCCGACCCGGATATGGATTTCGAGGAGTACAACAGCCGCGTGCAGTTTCTGTACCTGGAAGCCTACCGCGACATGAACCGCTGGCAGGAGCAGTACGACGGAGAAACCCAGCACGGCATCAACCGCGCCGAGCAGGAACGCTGGAACCGCAAAATTACCCAGGACCTGAAAAATGCCGAAGATTTGACGGCCATTATGCTGTCAAACCGACAATAAATGTGTGTTCGGTTTTCGGTTTACCGTTTTCGGTTGGCTGATGCGTTCTTGAATGCATGCGCCAGCCACCGTATACCGAAAACCGTATACCAAAACAAACTCTTTATTAACATCAACTATGCCCATTTCCCTTCGTTTCCACCGTTTCGACCTTCGACTGAAACACACCTTTACCATTGCCCACGACTCCCGCGACGTCCAGCCATCGCTCATCGTTGAACTCTGCGACGGCCCACTGAGCGGTTTTGGCGAAGCCACTTCCAACAAATACTACGGCATCACGCTCGACCGCATGATCGACGACCTCGAAGGCATTCGCGGACTGATTGAATCGAACGAATGGACGACGGCTGAAGACCTGTGGCAACTGGCGCATGCGTCGTTGAAAGATAACCCGTTCGCCCAGTGTGCATTAGACGAAGCTGCGCATGATCTGGTGGCCAAGCGCGCCGGGAAACCGCTCTATCGGCACTGGAACCTGGATGCCAGCCAAAACCCGATCACCGATTACACCATCGGGATCGATTCGGTGGACAACATGGTGCTGAAAATGCAGGAATTGCCCTGGCCGCTCTACAAAATCAAGCTCGGAACGCCCGACGATCTGGCCATTGTCCAGGCACTTCGCCAACACACCGATGCGGTTTTTCGCGTGGATGCCAACTGCGCCTGGACAGCGGATACGGCCATTCAGAATGCGCTGGATTTTAAAGCATTGGGCGTCGAATTTATCGAACAGCCGCTCAAAGCCGACGACTGGGAGGGCATGAAACGGGTGGTTCGGGAAAGTGTTTTGCCCGTTGTTGCCGACGAAAGTTGCATTGTCGAAAGTGATGTCGAACGGTGTGCGGGGTATTTTCACGGCATCAACATCAAACTGACCAAATGTGGTGGGTTGACGCCCGCCCGGCGCATGATTGAAAAAGCGCGGCAACTAGGCCTGAAGGTGATGGTGGGTTGTATGAACGAAACCAGCGTCGGCATTTCGGCCATTGCGCAGTTGCTGCCCCTGCTCGATTACGTCGACATGGACGGCACGCTGCTCATCACCAATGATCCCGCAACGGGCGTCACCTTCGATTTTGGCCGGGTGATTTACGCCGACGAAAACGGAACGGGGGCGAATCTTACCCGCAACTCATGACCGACCCTTATTCAATTGACCATTTGCCCGGCCGAACCATCGACCTCGACGGACAGGCATATTTGTTTTTCAGTGGAACGTCGTACCTCGGCCTGGCGCAAAACCCGGCGTTTCGGGCCTTGCTGACCGAAGGCATGGCGCAGTATGGCACGGTTTTCGGTTCGTCGCGCAACGGCAATCTGCAACTCCGGATTTACGAAGAAGCGGAGGTCAAACTGGCCGCGTTTGCCCGCGCCGAAGCGGCTTTGACCCTGTCGTCGGGCATGTTGGCGGGGCAGGCCGTCGTCAACTGGCTGAAAGGGCAGGGGTTTGGTTTCCTGTACGGCCCGAACGCTCACCCCGCCATCTGGCAGGAGCCGAACACCCGTTTGCCCACGCTTTCGTTCGACGACTGGACGAAGCAAGTGCCCGAACTGGTGGCAACGGCCCCCATGCGGCACATCGTCATTGCGCTCAATTCACTAGATGCCTTGTTTTCGGTTGGCTACTCGTTCGAGTGGGTCAATCAATTGCCCGCTGATCAGGAAATTACGTTGCTGGTGGATGACTCGCACGGTCTGGGCGTGATCGGGCCGGAGGGCAGCGGCATCGGGTCGCAAATACCCCGGCGGGACAATGTTCGGCTGATTGTCACGGCGTCGCTGGCGAAGGCGATGGGCCTGCCGGGCGGGGTGATTTTCTCCGATTCCCAAACGCTGGAGTCCATTCGCCGGACGGCTTTTTTCGGAGCCTGTTCGCCTACGCCACCGGCTTATCTCTACGCCTTCGGTCAGGCACAGGGGCTCTACCACGCGGCTTTTGACCGATTGCTCGAAAACATCCGGCAGTTTGAAAACCGGGTCGGTGATTCCGATTTATTTCAGCACATTCCCGCTTATCCGGTCTTTTATACTGCTCAGGATCAGTTATATTCGTCCCTGTTGGCGAACCGGATTTTTGTCTATTCATTTGCCTATCCGTCGCCCACCGACAAGCCCAACACCCGCATCGTCATCAACGCGATGCACCAACCGGAGGATATCGAACAACTAGGCGACATTCTGTATGGAAAAACGAAGTGAGTGTAATGATACCCCGTGCGTTGCTCAGAAAATCAAAAGGTTACTATCCGATTTTCGGCTGATTGCCCCTAAATCCCCTAAAGGGTACTTTGGACATCCGGTGTATTCTACGTCCAAGTCCCCTTTAGGGGATTTAGGGGCAAGTCGGCAAAGGTGGTATGTTAGCGTTCTTCCCATCCTGCTTTCTCTTACCGGCTATCAAACCACGGCCCAACAAACGGATAAATTTCTGGACGGCCTCCTGAAAAAAAGCCCGGAATTGTTCGGCCGGGTTCTGGCCAATCCGGCCAAATACGACGTCCAGATTATTTATACGCAAATCAACCGCGACGAGAAAAACCGCCCGCTTTTCAAAAGTTACCGCTACCGGCTCGACAAAGACCGGTATTTTTATCCGGCCAGCACCGTCAAACTGCCGGCGGTTTTGCTCGCACTGGAGAAAATCAATCAGCTCAGCAAAAAACAGCCGGGCTTATCGATTTACACCCCCCTGCTGACCGACTCGCTGGCCGGTATACAATCCGCCGTCAGCGCTGATCCGACGGCGGAAAACGGGTTGCCATCGGTGGCGCACTACGCCCGAAAAATCCTGATGGTCAGCGACAACGATGCGTTTAACCGGCTGTATGAATTTGTCGGACCCTGCGAAATGAACGAACGGCTGCGCGACAAGGGCTACCGGGATTTGCGCATCGTCCACCGACTTTCCATCCCGCTGACCCCCGAGCAAAACCGCCAAACCAATGCCATCCGATTGGTCAACTCCGATGCGGTTTTGTACCAGCAGCCCGTGCAGGTTTGTGACAAAATCTTCCGGCCTGAGAAACCCATTCGCCGGGGCGTCGGCTACCTGAAAGGTGGAACGCTGGTGAAGGAACCGTTCGATTTTACCGAAAAAAACTACTTCTCGCTCGAAGACCAGCAGGAAATGCTGAAGGCGGTTTTGTTCCCCGATGACGTGCCGGTGCGGAAACGGTTCGACCTGACCTCCGACGATTACCGGTTTTTATACCGTTACCTATCCCAATTGCCGCGTGAATCGAAGTTTCCGAAATACGATTCGACCTATTACGACAGTTTTTGCAAATTTCTGGTGTTTGGCGATGCCAAAAGCCAGATCCCGCCGTCGGTCCGGATTTTCAATAAAGTAGGAGATGCTTACGGATACCTGATCGACAACGCCTACATCGTGGACTTCGACAAGGGCGTGGAGTTTCTGTTGTCGGCGGTGATTTACTGCAACGAAGACGGTATATTCAACGACGATGCCTACGATTATCAAACCGTTGGCTACCCGTTTATGGCGAATCTGGGGCGGATTTTGTTCGATTACGAAGTCGAGCGGAAACGACTCAACCCGCCGGATCTGAGCCGGTTTCGGGTGAATTATGATCAATAGAAAACGGGAACTAAAAATTCAGTGACTTTTGATAACGGTTCAAGTGCCTAAAATGACGATTCATGTAACCATCGATTGAGATTTGGTGCGTTCAACGCTACGTTTGCAGCGAACAAAACAACTCTACTGATGAAAAAAGTACTCGTTTTCCTGTTTGTACTCGGCACATTGGCCGCTTGTAAGAAGGACAACAACAACGATCCCAAACCGGATCAGCCTGCTGAACCGGCGGCCAAAGTGGCAGGGACGTACAAACTAAGCTCTTTCCACTTCATCAACGGCGCCAACGAAGTCGAACTGGAAAAATTACCCGTGGTGGAAAGTGGCAAAACCGTTGCTTCCGGGACGGTGAAACTGACCAAAAAATCGGACGGGAAAGTGCTGATGAATGTAACCCTCGTGATTGAAGGCGAAGGAACCATTCCCGTAGTAGAAGACCTGGAGGTCGATGTTCGGGAATCCGGGAAAGTTTTCGGACTGTTTGCCGATGGCGAACGGATTGGCGATGCCGACGGCGGTTTCATCATCTTTAATGTTTCCGGAACCTCCGACACCGGCGACGAACTGCTGCTGGCTTTCAATGCGAAGAAATAAAAAGTATACGGTATACGGTTTTTAGTTTACGGTTGGCTGACGCATTTGTAGTTGCATGCGTCAGCCAACCGTAAACTAAAAACCGTAAACTATAAAAAGCCGGAAACGCATTTGCTTCCGGCTTTTGTATTTTTGTGCGTTCTGGCGGCCGATGCCTGATTCAACTAGGTTCAGCGCAATGAAAATTAGAAATTTGAATCATTCGGTATCGGTCTTTTCGCTTTCGTCGCTTATCTTTCTTCTTTTCTGGGTACCATGAAACAAATTTTTACCGCGATTTTCCTGCTTTGTATGCTTTCTGCCGACGGTTTTACGCAATCCATCAGTCAGGCGGTTGATTCCGTTCGGAAGCAGTATGCACCGGATAAACGGGTGGCGATTTTCAATGTGGAAGCGGATTCGTCGGGCCAGCTGACCGGTTTTACCAACCTGCCCGAAGCCAAACAGGCCCTGCTCGCCCGGCTAAAAGCAGCGGATGTGGCGGTTGTCGATCAGATTCAGTTGCTGCCCGCGCCGGTTTTGGGCGAAACGATCTACGCCGTTGCCAACGTGTCCGTTGCTAATTTGCGCTCCAACGCCCGCAATGCCGCCGAACTGGCCACACAGGCCCTGCTGGGCATGCCACTGAAAGTATGGGATAAAGACCGGGGCTGGTACCAGGTGCAAACCCCCGATCAATACATCGCCTGGACGGATGCGGGGGCCATCCAACTGATGACGAAAGCCGATTTTGAACAGTGGCAGTCGGCCGAAAAAATCATCTACACGCGGCCTTTTGGGTTTGTCTACAGCAATCCCGACAAGCGTTCTCAAACCGTATCCGACATTGTGGCCGGGAATACACTGGTGCTGGTCAGCGAACAGCGGCAGTATTTTCAGGTCCGGTATCCCGACGGCCGGATGGGCTACGTTCCCAAACGGGAGGCCCAGCGGTTTGATCGCTGGAAAGAAACGGCCAGACCTACCGAAGACGCTTTGGTCAGCACGGCGAAAAGTCTGATGGGTATTCCATATTTGTGGGGTGGCACGTCGGTGAAGGGCATGGATTGCAGCGGTTTTACCAAAACCGTTTACCTGCTCAACGGGCAACAATTGTCGCGCGATGCGTCGCAGCAGGTGAACGAGGGCGAACTGATCGACACACCCAACAAAACCTTTGCCCAGCTCAAACCCGGCGACCTGCTGTTCTTCGGCGAACCCGCTACGGCCGACAAACCCGAGCGCGTGGTTCACGTCGCCATGTGGATTGGCAACAACGAGTTTATCCACGCATCGGGCCACATCCGGGTCACCAGCGTCGATCCCACTGCTCCGAATTTCGATGCCTATGAACTAAACCGGTTTCTGCGGGCAAAGCGGGTTTTGAAATAATTAATGATAAATGTAAAATGATGAACGCTAAATGTAAAAGTGAATGCTTCCAGAATCCTTTTACATTTAGCGTTCATCATTTTACATTTATGATTTAAATTTTAAACCCCATGTCCACACCCGTTCCGGTTTACCCCCTTCAGGCTTTTCTCCGGCACGAGCCCAACGCGCTCTTTTACATGACGCGGCTGGAAAAACTGGTGCAGGAATTCAAGGGCATCGACAAACCGCATTCGCACACGTTTTACCTTGTGATGTGGATCATCAAAGGCAGCGGCACGCACACCATCGACTTCAAAACGTACGCGATTGCGCCCTGCCAGCTTTATTTTCTGACGCCGGGGCAAGTGCACAGTTGGCAGTTGTCTGACGATGTGGAAGGGTTCAATCTGTTTTTTGAAGCCAATTTTTTCCGCAGCCGGTTCGGAAACCGCTTGTTCCAGTATCCCTTTTTTCACTCCCACCAGCACCAGCCCTTGCTGGAAGTCGCCGAAAAACCGGCTCTGTTCCGGGATTTGTTTCACTATGCCTGGCAGGAATACGATGCCCGGCTGCCAAACCGGCCGGAAGTTTTTCTTTCCTTTGTCCACCTGCTGCTCGAAACCGCCAACCGGCTCTATACCGAAAAACAGGCCGATACCGATACGCATCTTTTCGACAAAATCCGGCAGTATGAAGAATTGCTGGAACAGCAGTTTTTAACGGTTCGGGAAGTGGCGGCCTATGCCGATCAGATGCATCTGACGCCCAACTACCTCAATCACATTTGCAAAAAAGTGCTGGGAAAAACCGCCAGCCAGTTGCTGCATGAACGGCTGATCATCGAAGCGCAACGGCTGTTGACGCATACCGCCCGGTCGGTGAAAGAAATCGGTTTTTTGCTGGGCTTCGACGATTCGTCTTATTTTGTCCGGTTTTTCAAAAAACACACCCGGCAAACGCCCGCGGAGTTTCGCCAGTCAGTGGGGGCCTGATCGTTGATTTGTACCATACCGGTCCGGTTCTGTCTTTCCGAAAGGGGGATCCATGACGTACCTTTGTTGCGTACCTGATGGCCGCCCGGCGGCTTCTGGGTACGTTAAACTCCGAAAGCCATGTTAAAAGATAATCGATTGTATAGCGTCGTGTTCAACAAATGTCCCCGTTGTCATCAGGGCGACTTTTTCATCACCAGCAGTGCCTACAGCCGCCGGTTTGACGAGATGCACGAAACTTGTTCGCATTGTGGGGAAGCACTCATTCCGGAACCGGGATTCTACTGGGGATCGATGTTTGTGAGTTACGCATTTTACACGATCTACACCCTTCTCACCTTCTTCGTGTTCGTGAGCTGGCTGAAGGTCGATCTGGACTACTACCTGATGGGGCTGGTGCCGACGCTGGTGATCCTGACGCCCTATTTTTTCCGGCTGGCGCGCCGGTCGTGGCTGACGTTCTTCATCGCCTACGACCCGCAGAAAAACCGGGAAGCTAGTGGCAAACACCTGAACGTTTCGGCCTGAAATAAGCCTTGACAGGGTCTTCGACCGCTGTCAGGGCTTATTTCAGCAATAGCAGACAACAGTAGTGGTAGCTCCGGAGGAGCGGCCTAAAAACATCTTCAGGCCGCTCCTCCGGAGCTACCACTACTGTTGTCTGCTATTGCCTATTGACAGTACAGGCCTCCGGCCTTAATTCAAGCAACTTCTGAACGTTTCGGCCTGATTCCGGGGCTTACTTCAGCCCCTGTAAATACGCTACGCTTTCCGGCATTTGCTCCATCGAGCGGGAAGATTCGTCTTCGATAAAATAGTGTTTGACGCCCGATTTTTTGGCCTGCTTCATAATCTCGGCAATGCCCAGATCGCCTTTGCCAATGGCAACGTTCGATTCCACGTCGACGTGGCCGGTGTTGTTGCCGGGCGTGCCGGGTTTGCGATCTTTCAGGTGCATGAGCGGGAAGCGGTTCGGGTATTTTTTCAGGAGTGCAACGGGGTCCTGGCCGGGGTGCTTCACCCAGAATACATCCATTTCGAAGTTACAATAGCGAGGCTCCAGATTTTCGGCTAAATAATCGAAAAACGTGCCGTCCTTGTACGGTTGAAACTCGTAGCCGTGGATGTGGTAACAGAACAGGATCCCGTGGTCTTTCAGCAGCTTTCCGGCGGTATTCAGGACATCGGCGGCCTGTTTGGCGTCTTCCAGTGTAAATACGTCGCCTTTATGCGGAATCCAGGCACACATGACGTATTTGACCCCCAACGCCTTCGCTTCTTCAATGACCTTCGGAACGTTGTTGGACAGATCCTCATAAGAAGCGCCGGTGCTGATCGGTTTCAACCCGTTTTTTTCAACCAGTTTCCGAAAATCGGCCGGTGCCATTCCGTATGTGCCGGCCAGTTCGACTTCCCGGAAACCCATCTGACGGACTTTTGCCAGCATTCCCGGAACATCTTTCGGGAATTGTTCCCGGAAACTATACAATTGCAGGCCCACCGGCGACTTGGGTTGGGCAAAGGCCGAAGCGGTCAAACCGGCAACGAACAGAAGAGAGAGTAGAAACGTTTTCATGGGTTTTAGGAATCACGGAACGGGTAATGCAGCTTTCAATCGACCATCCTAGTTAACCTTTTAATTGGTGTAATCCAACGGGGCCGGGCAATCGGTTCATCCGTTTTATTTTGCACTTCGTACTTTCTTCACATCATCCGCCGAAATGGCATCGGCTTTGTTCCCAAAACTACTCCGAATGAAGGTGAGTACATCCGCTATTTCTTTGTCGGACAAAAAATCATGGGCGGGCATTACGTTGTCAAACGTTTCCCCGTTGATTTCGATCGGTTCCTGGAGTCCTTTCAGAATGACGTTGATCAGCCGGGTTTTGTCGCCCTGCACCCAATCGGTTTGCTTCAGGGGCGGGTTCAGGTTCGGAACGCCCCCGCCGTCGGCCTGGTGGCAGGTGAGGCAGTATTGTTCGTAGACCTGCTGGCCCGGCCCGGATTTTATCGCTGGTTTTTTAGTTTGAGCAAAAACAGTTGTCGTCAGAAAAAAAAGACTCCCTATACACACAATTCTCATAACGCAAAGTTGGCTTTTCGTAAAGATAGACGATTAGAGCAAACCGTCCTTCACCTGCGTATCAAAAACGCCCGTCAGCACCTGTCCATTGCGTTTGACCTGCACCCAGATGCGATAATGGCCGGATCGGGGAAAGGCATACGGAAATTCGACCATGTTCTTGACCTTCATCGGGTGCGACATCGCGGGCATCCCCGCCAGCAACAACGCATTTTTTTCCGCTTCAGGCAACTGTTTCAGCCGGGCCACATAGCGGTCGATGCTGTCGCGGAATTGGGTGGCATCGGGATACTGAAACCGGCGTGTGGTGTCGGCAATGCGGTCGACCAGGAAGGTTTCGGCCGCCATCGAATACGTCCCCACCGGATGCAGGTGGATGTACACCGTGCCGTCGGAACGGACAATGGCCGCGTGGCCACTCATCCCCAGATATGGTTCCAGGGGTGCGGGTTTGCCCTGGGCGTCGGCAAGAGCAAACTTAAGGACATAAGGGGTTCCGGTTTCTAATACAGCAGCCGGTTTGTCGGTCCAGAGCAGGGTCGAACCGTCGCTCAGTTTGGAACTGGCCCCCGGAATGCCGCACAGCACCATGTCGTCGTCGAGGTGTGGCAAGCCTACGGCCGTGGGTTTGACGCCCATGGCTTCCGTCACCAGCCAGCTATCGTCCGGATCCGTTTGCGGCCGGTTTTTACCACCCGCAACGGTTTTTGAGGAACGATCGGGAATCGTGATGGTGTCGGTCAGCGTTTCGGCAAAACCGCTGCGGAACACCACATCGGCATACAGCAGATACTGGCCCGCGGGCAAGTCGGGCAAATTCGACTCAAACTGGTCGAGTTCTTTCCGGTCGGGGTGGAGGTGGGCAAAAGCATCGAGTCCGGGCGTTCGGGCCAGAAAAACGTGCATTAGCTTGCCGTGGTCCGGTACGATGAAACCCAGGCGACGGCGTTTGATACCACCTTCGGCAAAATGCGAGGTGTCGATCCGGATCGCCAGCACCGACGGTCCGTCGGCTTTTGCTTTCACAGTGGTCTGAATCGGCGTCGGCGCATACAATTCGTGGTTGCGGTAGCCGTCCGCCCAACTTGTCCACCACGTTCGCCAGCCGGTGAGGCCAACGCCCAGCAGAATAGCGGCAATGCCCATGCCGACCAGCCGTTTCCGGCCATAGGACTTCGGTATGGACTGACCCGGTTTCAGCGTTCCGTCGGCCAGGCTGGCACCCACGGTGGTGATGAAAAGGACGATCAGTAAAATGCCGAGAGCCGCCAAACCAACGCCGGTTCCGGTGGGCATGGGCTCCATTCTGGTCGGAACCGAAAGAACCGGGGCCACCAGGGAGGCTTTTCCGTCGGGGCCGTCGATGTTCAGTTCAATGCTGGATGAGCCGGAATCCATCATCCAGACAACGCCCTCGTAGCGGTTTTCTGCCACCGCCTGAAGCTCGTCGTGAACCGGTGCGCCCTCGTCGCCGGACGAAAAATAGATTGGCCGCGCCAGTATGGACGACGCCCGGCCGCTTTCCACATAAACCGTCACTTTGGCCGTTCCGGGCACCACATCCGGCGGAATAACATTCACCAGCACCTGGTATTTTCCGGCCTGCTTCTGCACCAGCACCCCCGGACTACCGATGTGGGCGAAAGCAAAGAGCGAAGGTGTGAATGAGAGAATGAGTGAATACAACAGGACCCGCACCAGGAAATTCTTCATTTTGAAAGGACGCACCATCTTACCTATTAGCTCTTAACTCATAATTCTTAACTCTTAATCCTTAGCGTTGCACGCGTTTCATCCAGTTGCCCCACAGCAGCCCAATTCGGGCCGACACGATGGCGCACAGAATGGCAATCCCGATGCCTTTCAAAAAGTCCGGGGTCGACTGCAGCCAGTGGGGATGGAATTGGTGATGATACGGCCAGGTTGGATCTTCGCCGTATGACATGGAATCGGAAAAGAAAAAACCGTTCTGGGCGTAGGGAGACGTATGGAGAAATTCGCCGAAATACCACTGAACCCCCGTGATCACCAGCATAAAAACCGTACCGGTGAGTGCGGCCAGAAGCCAGTCGTTGAGCTTGCCGCCATCGAAGCGGTGGAGCAGTTTGTCGAGCACAAAACCGGGAATGACCAGCAAAAGCGGGAACATGAAGGCCTGGTAATGGGTGATGGGGTTCAGAACCGGGCCAAGCCGGGGTGTGGCCGGGAAGAAAGGCAGAATCCAGCTCGGAATCAGCATCGTCAGCATGTAGGCAGCCGCCGTGAGGGTGATCGGATAGCGAAGTGACGACGCGCGGCCCACCGCCAGCAGGTAAAACGGAAACGCAATGCCGATGGTGATGTAGGAGGAGGAATGGTGGGAAGCCCACTGCCCCAGTTTTTCGGCGAGCATCGTATACAGGATGCTCAACAGCAGACCGGCGGCAATGGTAAACATAATCTTCAGCCGCTGCGCCTGTTTCTTAGCCCATGCACTGTCTGCCGAAAGATCGCTGGTTACCCGGTTTTGCAACGCCAGCACACCGATCATGGCCCCGAATTGTACCGTCATCATGCCAATCAGCAAAACCGTATGCGGAGGAGTCAGGATCTGGACGTCAAGGCCGTAGGTGTTGTGCCACCAGTCGTCGAAGGGCGCGGAGGTCAGCATGGTCAGGGCACCCCAGACGCAGTACATGGCCCCCAGCGAACCGTAGAAAATGCCCCAGAACCGGACGGAGCTGGTTCGCTCGGGGTTTCTTTTGGCAAAGGTCAACTGCAGAATCTTAAACCCGGAAAAAGCACCTGCCACGACGGCTCCGACGTACATGAGCAGATGTGGGGGCGCAAACAGGCCATCACGGCCAATGCTCATGTGCCACATGATGTCCCAGAGCAGGCCCCACACGATGCAGAGCGAGGAAAACACCACGGCGTAGATGTACGTGGGGATTTTAGTCCGTAAAACCGGAGGTGAAAGGGTGGCTTGCATGAATGCGTTGTCGGTTAAAGGAATCGTGGGTAAATATAGGAAAAAGACCCTATAAACTGCATCAATCCCCAGCCGTTGCCACTGACTTTCGATGGCCCCCAAAAGACTCCTTCGAGTCTTTTGGGGGCATGAATGATTAGTGTTTCAAAATTTTTAACGTGTGACTTTGCGCGTTGGTATGGACGCGCAGCAGGAGTAGACCCGCCGGTCGCTGACCCACCGATAGCGTCTGACGTTCCACCGGTTTGGCCGTTTCAATCTGGTGTTCATGGAATAACCGCCCACTGGCGTCAGTCAGTTGCAATCGAAGGGGCTCGCCCTCAGCTCCGCGGATTTCAACCACTACCTGATCGCTAACCGGATTGCCCAAAACCGTCACTTGTAACCCTTCGCTGCTTTCGGCTGAAAGCCGAACCGGCGAGGGACAGGTGAGCGGTTTGCCCGAATCTTTCAGATCGTACGTTGAACCCGACACCCGGGCCCGAATCAAGCGCGTGTTGCCGTCTTTCAATCCCGCTGGTACCTCAAAACTGTAGGCATGGACACCGTTGCCCTTGCCCGCATTGAGCAAATCCACCCGGTAGATGTTGGCCACCACACTGCCCCAAACCGTACCGTCCGTATAAAATTCCACTGTCAGCGGGGTATTGGGTTTGTTGCGATCCCAGACCCAGCCGCGAATCGTTCCGCATTCGACCTTGTCGAGATAACCCTCAAAACTACCCGTGATGATGGGTGTTGCTCCCGCTACGGTCAGGTTAAAACTCACGCTGTTGGTAGCGCCCTGCGGATCGGTGGCTGAATACGTCAGCACAAAACCGCCTTCAACCCCGGGTTTTCCGGTAATCTGGCGCGTGCCGCTGGTGAATGTCAGACCAGTGGGCAGGCCTGCCAGGCCATAACTGAGCGTTCCGCCTTCGGGATCGGTGAAAACCGGTAAGGTGGTTGTGAAATCCACACCCTGCTGGGCCGTCAACGCTGGGACAACGGGAGCAACGGGCTGCTTATTGGGCGGTGGCGGAACCGTACCGGTTTGGCACAGGACGGTTTTGGGGCCATCTTTCAGGGTAAAACTGCTGCCGGATACTTTGGCTGAGAGCGTATGCACCTGCCCGTCTTTCAACTCTTCGGGAATACTCCAGCGAAAGGCGTGGACGCCGTTGCCCTTGCCCGCGTCTTTCAGATCCTGGCGGAACTCATTGGCCGCTATGGAACCTTTGAAGGTTGCCCCGTCGTAAATATCGACGGAGAAAACCGTATTGGGTTTGTTGCGATCCCAGGCCCATCCCCGGAAGCTGCTGCAATCGGCGCCGTACAGAAAGCCGTCGAAACTGCCGGTTAACGTCGGGGCGGGGTTGACAACGACGGTAAAGGAGGCCGCTGGGCTGGTACAACTGCCCTGCTGGCAATAGACGGAATACGCGAATATGCCGGTGGTTGACGTAGGGATCGAAATCGGCGAACCGCTGGGCGATCCGGGTCCGGTCCAGACCAGTGTTCCCGCACACCCGCTGGCGGTGAGAGAAACCGGACTGGTATTCTGGAGCACGGTCACCGTACCCGGACCAGTGGCCGTCGGACTGCTGGTGATCGTCGGTGGTAGAATCGACTCTCCGACCGTCACGCCGGTCGAAGCGGTGCTCGAACACTGGCTGGCATTGGTAACGGTGACGGAATAGGTTCCGGTTGCAGTGGCAATGAGAGTGGACGTTGTGGCTCCCGTATTCCACAGATACATATTGCCGCCCGATGCGGTCAGGGTGACCGACTGACCGGCGCAGACCGTGGGAGAAGAAGGGGTTATACTCGCGGAGGGCCGGTTGTTGACTACGATGTTAATCTCCTGGTATTCGAAACAGCCATTCGGGTTGGTTACCGTTACGGAGTATTTCCCGGTCGCTGTCACGCTGATGGCAGATGTGGTTGCTCCCGTATTCCAAAAATAGGTACCTCCGCCCGACGCGGTCAGGGTGGCCGACTCTCCGGCACAAATTGCCGTAGCCGATGCCTCAATCGTGACCGTGGGATGGGGTATTATGGTCAGGTTGAAGGGCTCAGACGTGATGGAACCGCACGCATTGGAAACCACCACGCGATACGATCCGGAAGACATATCCGACGTATACCAAAAGGCAAAGTCATCGACCCCAGCTTCATACTCATCATATTTGACCCCATCCTTATAATATTCATAGGTAACGGGCCCCTTCCCGCCTAGATCCAATGCTACCTGTGCGGCTGTATACAGATAACCGGTTGGAGTCGCACAGATCGTTAAACTCATTGGAGCCGGATTGATGAAAAAAAGCGCATCCGTTTCGCCCTGAAACTCAAACGCTCCCCGGTCAATGTAATCACCATACACACGGTTTTGCCCGGCCATATCATTACCCGGACCACTCACCGCCGTGTAGGAGTTGAGGTCACCCGAATTGATGGCAAATGAACAGGCCGTCAAGCTCAGGTCGCCGGTTGCTTCGTTCGCAAAAGCCGGGTTGGAAACTTGATTGCCCAGACCGGGAAGATCGTCCTGGTTAATGGTGTGTGTGACGGTGAGCGTTCCGTCACCAACCAGATCAAGCCCATCATCCCCCTGAATGGCAGTATCATAATCAGGCAGGTTATTCCACAGGATGCTATTGGTCAGGGCGAGTGTACCTTTGTTCTGGATGGCATTTCCGGTAGTGGACCGGTTTCCGACAAAGGTACAGTTGATCACGGTCGCTACGGAGCCTGAAATCGTCAGGGCTCCGCCCCCTACATCCCCGTCGGCTGTATTTTTGAAGAATACGCAGTTGATCAGCAGGGGATGACTGTCCGATCCCTCAGAATAAAAACCACCCCCACTGCTGGCCTGGTTATTGGTGAAGTAACAATTCCGAATGATCGGATCACCATACCCACAGCCACTTTCATTGAATACTCCTCCTCCGTGAGCATCGTTATATTCCCCGTGGGCATTCCCCCCGGTTATCACAAAACCGTCCAGAATCGTTGACCGACTGCCCCGCACACAAGCCACAACGTGGTAACTATTGTCCGATGTAGTGCCCGGATCGCCGATTTCCCCGCTCAGTGTGGTGGAGGAGGGGGAAGTCAATACCCGCTCTTCAAGGGAAGTTTCGCCACCCTCAAATCCGCCATAAACCGATATCCCATCGGTTAATTCAAACCGATGCCACGGTTCAGGACCCGGTTTATAGATTCCTCTCGCTACCCAGACCTGATCGCCGGAGCCGAACTGGGAAGCATTGATCATGGCCATTAAATCCCCCGAAGCATCATCCCAGGTCAAACCTTCACCGGTACCTCCTTCTTTCACGTAACGAATCGTTTGCGCCTGGAGGCTCGTCAGACTGGCCAGGATCAAAACGTGAGCAAACAAGAAAAGGCGAAGGTGTGCCCATCTGCCCATCCGTTGGAAGGGTAATCGTACAAGAGGTTTCATGGGATAAAATGGTTTAGTAGACAGAAATTGCGTGGCCGGGTCAGAACCGGCGGAAGACGTTGAGCCGTTTCAGGAATGGAGCGTTAACGGGCAGGTGTTCGGTTTTGAACAAGACCAACGCAAAGTGTATACGTTCCTGTTTCCACTGCGAAAATAGCAAACTATTGCCAATGAAAAGCACAATTCTAACAAAATAGTAAGCAGGAAAAAACCGTTTGACTCCGGTTCAAAACAGGGGTCAAACGGCTTAACGTGAACAACTTGGCAATTAGGGTTTCAACACTTTCAAAACCGCCCGGCCGGAGCCGCTCGCAACCTGCAGCCAGTACAGTCCGGCCGCCCGCTGGTGAACGGGGATTGATAAACGTTCGACGGTTTTTGCGTTTTCAATGACGTGTTCACGCAAAGGTCGTCCTCCCATATCGCGGAGATCTAACCGGACTGTCTGGCCTGCCGCCCCCTGTATTTCGACCTCAATGAAATTCCCCGGAACCGGATTGCCCAACACCGTTACGTGTAACCCTTCGCTGCTTTCGGCCGACAGCCGAACCGGCGACAGACAGGTGAGCGGTTTGCCCGAATCCTTCAAGTCATAGGTCGAACCGGATACTCTGGCCCGAATCAGACGCGTGTTGCCGTCTTTCAAAATCGTCGGCACTTCGAAACTGTAGGCATGGACACCGTTGCCTTTGCCCGCGTTCTTCAAATCAACCCGGTAAATGTTGGCTACCACACTACCCCAAACGTCACCGCCGGTATAAAATTCGACCGTCACCGGCGTATTGGGTTTGTTGCGATCCCAGACCCAGCCCCGAATCGTGCCGCATTCGACTTTGTCCAGATAGCCTTCAAAACTGCCGGTCACGGGTGTGGTAGCGGCTGGATTGACCGTTAGCGGGAGACTCACCGAGTTAGTGGCTCCTTTGTCGTCGGTGGCTGAATAAGCCAGCGTAAATTGCCCACTTTGGAGCGCAGTCCCACTAATCACTCGGGTGGAACTGGTGAAGGTTAAACCGGTCGGCAGGCTCACGAGCCCGTAGCTGAGGGTACTGCCTTCGGGATCGGTGAAAACGGGTAGGGTGGTGGTGAAGGCCACGCCCTGCTGAGCCACTAAAGGCGTAACCGTTGGTGCTACCGGTTGTTTATTGGTCGGTGGAGGAGTGCTTCCACCCTGACAGATCAGCGCTTTGGGTGAGTCTTTCAGAATGAAACTGCTTCCGGACACGCGGGCGGAAAGGTAATGAACCTGTCCGTCCTTCAATGATTCGGGAATGCTCCAGCGGAAAGCGTGAATGCCGTTTCCTTTCCCGGCGTCTTTCAGATCCTGCCGGAACTCACTGGCGGCTACGGTGGTGACGAAATTAGGCCCATCAAGAATATCGACACTCTGCACCGTATTGGGTTTGTTGCGATCCCAGGCCCAGCCGCGGAAGGTGCTGCAATCGGCTCCGTAAACAAAACCGTCGAAGCTGCCGGTGACCAGGGGCGGGCTCACCGTGACGGTGTGGGAAGCCGTGGCCGAACAACTGCCCTGGGTGCAGGTGGCCGAGTACACGAATGTGCCGGTGGCGGAGGTGGGCACCGAAATGCTGGCCGAGGTGCCGGTGCTGCCACCGGGCCCCGACCAGGTGAGCGTGCCGCTCGAACATCCGGTCACCGACAGAGCCATACCAGGCGTATTTTGCAGAATGGGTGAGGTGGTTGCATTGCTGCTGATGGTGAGCACCGGGGGTAAGCAGTCTCCCAGCAACACCAGCCAGCCATCGTAACTTCCAATGGGCTCACTCGTTTTGTCCCCATTTTTTATGGCATAAGAGAAGCCCGCTAACAGATAATTTCCATTCGGTAACTGGGCGACGGCGTTCAACTCGTCTTCCCCGGTGGTGCCCAGGGTTTTGTCCCATTGGAATGTCCCATCGCTGGCCAGCTTTACTGCCCAGTAATCGGGAGCACTACCATAACCCTCCTCGGATTTGTTCCCACTTTTAGGTGAAGTAGAATACCCCCCCACCAGAACGCCCCCATCGGCGGTGAGCACCGCCGATGGGGGGTTATCACCACTGCTTCCTCCAAGGGTTTTATCCCAGATTGGCACGCATTCCGAATCGACCCGAACCACCCAATAATCAGAAGCACCCTGACTGCCTTCGGTTTTTGTGCCGCTGGTTCCCGAATCTGAATGGCCACTTAATACAAACCCCCCATCCGCCGTCGGCAGAATGGACCTCAGTCCATCCTCACTCGCTCCCCCCAGCGTTTTATCCCAGACGACGGCACCCGATGGGTCAATTTTAACCAGCCAGAAATCGGAACCTCCAATGTTCACTGCCTGTTTCCCGGTTCCTACCGTCGAGTTGGACCCTCCCCCCAGCAGGTACTTTCCATCGGTGGTGGGCGCTATCGCGTACAAAATGTCATGATTACTGCCCCCATAGGTTTTGTCCCACACCCGGTTCCCGGTAAGGTCGATTTTGACCACCCAGTAATCTTCCATGCCCAGGTACTCAGCCTCCTTGTTGCCTTCCTCTTCCGAGGTGGCGGCTTCCGAATACGATTTTCCCCCCAGCAAATAGCCGCTGCCATCGGAAAGCGAGCAAATGGATTGGAGCTCGTCGGACGACGTCCCTCCGTAGGATTGATCCCATTGGTAGTCGCCGGTGGCGTTGATCTTAACGACCCAATAGTCTTGTGATCCATAATGTTTAGCGGCTTTGATACCATCTGCCGGGTCGGAGTACGACATGCCTCCCAGTAAAAAACCGCCATCCGCCGTGGCGATGATGGCATTCAAACTTTCAGCGTTCGCTCCAAAAGTTTTTTCCCACTGTTTCGTGTGGTTGGCATCGTAGCGGATTACCCAGAAATTACTGCCCAAATTTCCCCCTAACACGTAGCCACCATCCGGTAAGGTTATTAGATTAGTGAAGATGTCAGTACTTTCTCCCCCGATGGATTTGTCCCAGAGTTTGCCGGGAGCCTGGGCCCGCATGGTTAATGGCAGAAGACCCAGTAGCAGGGCCACGTAAAACCGGGCCCGAAAAATAGTCGTGTCAATTCGTAAATAGAATGGGTTCATACGGATGTTTTGGAAAAAGGGTTTAATCGGTATAACAGACAGAAAAATGGGAAGCGCGTCGATCCGGCTTGAGTAGCCAAAAGCCAGCGTTTTCCTACGCACAAACCTATCGAACCGGAAAGTGAGTCATTGTCGTAATTGTCCCAACGGTTTTCGTAATTGTCCCAAACGGAAAAAAACATCGCTTTTTTGTCATAAAACCGCCGGATGAAGTGGTTGCTGCCCAAAAAAACACCCCGGCCACAGAAGCAGTCGGGGTATTGCTGAAATATCAAAAGAGGGAGGCTGATCAGGTTTGATTGGTGAACTGGCTGGGGCTGACCTGGTAGTAATCCCGAAACGTTTTGGAGAAATGGGCCAGTGTTTCGAACCCGACTAAATAAGCGGTTTCCGACACTGAGTGGCCTTCGGTCAGAAACTGGGTCGAGCGTTTCAGCCGGTACAACCGGATGAAATCACCGGTCGACAGACCGGTCAGCGTCTTTAGTTTTCGGTACAAACTCATCCGGCTCATCTGGGTTAACTGGCTGAGCTCGTCGACCCCAAACGCCGAATTGTCCAGGTTGGCTTCCGCCAGCGCCATCACCTGTTGCAGGAAAGGATCGGTTTCAGCCGGTTTTTCAGTGGTTCCGGGTGGGCCGGGCCGGGACAGGTCGAGCCGGATTCGGTCGCGCAACCGGCGTTGGCGTTCCAGCAGATTCCCGATCCGCAGTTGCAATTCCTGGACGTGAAAAGGCTTGGTGATGTAATCGTCGGCACCCCGTGACAGGCCCGCCAACCGGCTGTCGACCGAGGCTTTCGCCGTCAGCAGCACCACCGGAATGTGGCTGGTGTGGCGGTTTCCTTTGAGTTTTTCGCACAGGGTGTAGCCGTCCATTTCGGGCCCGGCCTGGACGGGCATCAGGACATCGCTGATGATCAGATCCGGAATCAGCTCAACGGCTTTTTCAAATCCTTCAACCCCGTTCGACGTTCGGAATACCTGATAGTGAGCGGGTAAACTTTCGGCGATAAAACCGGCCAGATCGTCATTGTCTTCCACCAGCAGAATCCGGGGTGATTCGTCCGGGGTGGGTATCGGATCGACGACCGGCAACTCCGTTTCCCGCAACGCCGGCACGGGATCGTTCGCCGGTATTTTCCGGTACGGCAGCCAAACCGTAAAGGTGGTTTCCTGGCCTTCCGAGCTGGCCACGCGAATCTGTCCGCTTTGCCGTTCCACCAGCTCTTTCACCAGCGACAGGCCGATTCCGGTTCCGTCCTGTTGGGAATGGGCCGGAAAACGCGTTTTTGATTTGGTTTCAATCTGGTAAAACCGGTCGAAAATGCGGGGCAGATGATCGGCGGGAATGCCAGGGCCGGTATCGGAAACCGTCAGGGTCACCCCCGGTTTTTCAGCGGACCCATCGGGTTGAAGGTCGACGGTTAGGGTTCCGCCAACCGGTGTGAACTTCGTCGCATTGGCCACCAGGTTATTGACTACCCGCTCCAGTTTGTCGGCATCGAACCAGTAGTCGTGGTCAGCCTGGCTGGTGAAAATTAATTGAATTCCCTTGGCTTTGGCCTGAATTTCAAACGGTTGCAGGCATTCTTTGACAAATGCAGTGAGATCACCCCGGGATTCATGTACCGCCATCGCGTTGGCTTCCAGTTTCGACAGATCCATAAGCTGATTGATCAAGCGGAGTAACTGGTTGGCATTTTTCTCAATGGTCGATAACCGGTGCTGGTTTTTCGGGTCCGGTAATTCCTGTTTCATCTGTTCGGTGGGCGACAGAATCAGGGTCAGCGGGGTGCGGAATTCGTGGGTAATGTTGGTCACAAACCGGGACTTCATTTCGTCGACCGCCCGAAGCTGTTCGGCTTCCTTTTGTTGCAGCAGGATCGACTGCCGCAGCCGGAGCCGGTTCACATAAACCTGAATCAGGGCGAAGGCTATCCCAAAAACCGCCAGGGCATACAGTCCGTAGGCCCACCAGGTGGCCCAAACCGGCGGACGGATCGTTAGGCCCAGCGAGCGGATGTGCGGACTCCAGACCCCGGAGGTGTTGGCTGCGTTGAGTTCCAGGGTATACCGACCCGGTTGCAGGTCGGTGTAAATGGCTTCAGGACGAGTGGTTTCCACCCAGTCGGGGTCGATACCCACGAGCCGGTAGCGAAAGCGGTTTTTACCCAGCCGGTTGAATTGCAGAGCGGCAAATTCGATGGTCAGAAAATTCTGGTCATGTGGCAGCATCAGTTCCGTGATGGCTTGCGCCGGTGACCAGCCGCCGGGCGAGCCAGGACCCGGTTTAATGGGGCGGTTGTTGATTTGCAAACCCGTAATCTCAACTTTAGGTTTGAACACATCCAGGCTGAGTTGGTCCGGATAAAAGCTCGTCATTCCTTCCAGACCGCCCATCAGAATCCGCCCGTCGGCTCCTTGCAGGAAGTGAAAACGGTTGAATTCATTGGACAATAAACCGTCGTCACGGGTAAAGGTATACGTTTGGAACGTTCGGCGGTTCAGGCGGCACAAGCCTTTGTTCGTTCCGATCCACAGATAACCGTGCCGGTCCGGCATGGCCGAATAAATGGTGTTGTTGGGTAAACCGTCGGCCACCGTCAATCGGCGACTCCGCCCGGTTCGTTTATCGAATACACACAAACCGCTGCCGAAGGTGCCGACCCACAGGCGGTCGGGATCGTCGGGGTCCTGAAAAAGACAGAATAACGAATTGCTGCTCAGCGAGGTCGAGTCGTTGGGCTGATGCCGGTAGTGCGTACTGCGCCCCGTTTTCCGGTCGAGCCGAACCAATCCCCGTAATTCGGTAGCCAGCCACAGTGCTTTTCGATCAACAACCGCCTGCAATACCTGACCCGATACGGAAGATGGAATTTGCCAGGGGAAACGTTGCCACTGTTTGCGGGTTTTGTTGTACCAGCCCGCGAGCGAGTCCTGTATAAACCAGACGTTTCCATCCGGATCGCTGGCCAGCGGAATGGCAACGGCCTCGTCCTTGTCATCCGGATGCGGTTTTGAAATCGCCGTCAGCGTCTGGTTTTGGCGCTCGAGCCGATAGAACGGCCAGCTCCCGGCATTTATCCAGAGGTCACCCTGGCCGTCGTATGTAGATCGAAATTTATACGGATCGGGTTTGGCGAGCGGAGCGGGTACCTGCGCCACCGGCAGCTTTAAGCCTTCAGTAACTAAATCCTGAACGAAGTTTGCCCGGTAGGGCTGCGCCCGGAACGGCAAGGCCCGGAGGTCATACTTGTGGACACTCGACCCGTTGGTACCCATCCACAACACATCGGAACGATCCATGAACAGGCTGATGCATTCCTGGTTGTGTGGTAGATGAGCGACTGCCCGGGGGCCTTCCTGTTCGTTAAACCGGAACAGCACACTGAACTGATCGAAATACTGATTGCCCCAACTGTCGGTGACAATCTGCATTTTTCGCCATTTGTTACTGTTGGGCGATTGCCCCTGTTCGGGGAGCCGATACGAACGGAATTGACCCGTCGCCGGTGAAAAAACCGTCATATGCCAGAGCGAAGCCAGCAGCAGATCGCCGTTGGGTAGAGCAACCACATTGGCAATATACGGTTCGGGAATCGACTTTGCGTTGGGGCCGGGTTGTCCCGCATGGGGTCGATAGTGTCGAAACTGATTGGTTTTCAGGTCAAGCCTGCTGAGTCCGCTGGCCGTGGCAATCCAGATCATCCCGTGTCGATCCTCCGTTACGGCATTGACCCCGTTGCTAAGCAGAGAGGCTGAATCGGCCGGATTGTGTTTATAGCGGGTGATTTGCTTTTTTTTGAGGGAAACCCGGACCAACCCGGAGTTTTCGTACCAGAGCCAGAAGTTATCCTGCCGGTCCCGAAAAAACTTTAGATACTCCAGCCGATGGAAGGTGTTATCGGGAAAATCCGAGCTGTCCAGCACTTTTTGAAACGCGGGCTGGTTCGTAAAACTGGTGAACGCTTCTTTGAGTGGGTCGAAGACATCAATTCCACCGCGAATGGTGCCGATCCAGATGCGGTTCTGGTGGTCAATGGTAAGGGCCGCCACACCGTTGAAGGACAGGGAGGGACGACCGCCGGTTTCGTGCTGGAAGATTTTGAACCGATTGCCATCGTAGCGGCAGACACCGTCGCGGGTGGCCATCCAGATAAAGCCCTGGCGGTCCTGAACAATGGCCGAAACAAAGGCCTGCGGTAAGCCCTGGCGATCCGAAATGACCTCGGGTTGCGGAAATTCAATCGGCTGGGCCGTGGCTGCGGTGAAAAAATAGAGACCAATTGCCAGTGTCCAACATCCTGTTCGCAAAACACTTTTCCTGTTGGGCAAGAGCCTCCGCATTCAACGGTCGTTTAGGGGTGATGAGAAAGCCCCAAATTAACAAGACTTTGTTCATGTTACCATTTGTGCGGGCAATTTTTACTGAAAGGAAAGTAGTCTTCAATCACCGGGCGGCCCATCGCTGTCAGGGTTTTCGGCGGTTTATGGCTACCTTTCCGCACTGAACTTTTGCCGAATGCGATTCGATCATGAAACTACTCCTTGTATCCGCTCTGCTTATGGCTTCGATGATGGCCTGTAACTCCAAAACCGGACAGGAAAACACGGCTGCCAATGCCGATTTCGCCCAAACCGTCGATACGTACTACGAAGAACGCCTGAAGCTGTTCCCGATTGAAGCAACCTATCAGGGCGACAACCGCTACAACGATTTGCTGCCCAACAGTATTTCGCAGGCATTTCTTGGCCAGACGAAGGCATTTTACACCGATTATCTCGAAAAGATAAAAGCCTTTGATCGCGAAAAACTGTCGGATCAGGACAAAATTTCGTACGATATTCTGAAACGCGAGCTGGAACTGCAGTTGGATCAATTTAAGTTTCACCTCGAATACGTGCCATTTTCGCAGTTCGAAGGACTGACGCTGTCGTTTGGCCAATTGGGCAGCGGAGCGGGGGCGCAGCCGTTCAAAACTGTCAAGGATTACGACGACTGGCTGAAGCGGGTTTCGGCCTTTCAGGTCTGGGGCGATACCGCCGTGGCTAATTTCCGGAAAGGCATGGCGACCGGCCTGATCTGGCCGAAAAGCCTGGTGGTGAAGATGATTCCGCAGATGACCGATCTGGTGGTGACCGACCCCACCAAAAGCCTGTTTTACGGCCCGATCCAGAACCTGCCGAAAGACTTTAGCGAAGCGGATAAAAACCGCCTGACAGCCGCGTATAAAAAGGCGATTCTGGAACAGATCGTGCCGACGTACAAAAAACTGGGCGATTTTCTACAGCAGGAATACCTGCCCAAAGCGCGCACGACCTCGGGCATCGATGTTGTTCCGCAAGGGCCGGAATTGTATAAAGAACTGGTCAAAACCTGGACGACCACCGACAAAATGCCGGAGGAAATCTACCAGACCGGCTTGAAAGAAGTGGCCCGGATTCGGGGTGAAATGGAAAAGGTGAAAACGCAGGTGGGTTTTCCCGGTTCGCTGAATGATTTCTTCACCCACCTCAAAACCGACCCGAAATTTTATCCCTACAAACAGCCAAAAGACGTGCTGGCGGCTTTCAACACGATTCTGGCGCGAATCGAGCCGAATCTGGCGAAGATGTTCACCCAAACGCCGAAGTCGAAATTTGAAATCCGGCAAACGGAGAAGTTCCGCGAAGCCTCGGCGAGTGCGGAGTATAACCCGGCGTCGGCGGATGGCAGTCGCCCCGGTATTTTTTACGTTCCGATTCCGGATGCGGCTAAATTCAACGTTACGTCCGGTATGGAGTCATTGTTTCTGCACGAAGCCATTCCGGGTCACCACTACCAGGTTTCGCTGCAGCAGGAAAACACGGATTTGCCGAAATTCCGGCGGTTTGCGTGGTATGGTGCCTACGGCGAAGGCTGGGCGTTGTACTGCGAGTCGCTGGGCAAGGAACTGGGTATTTACACCGATCCGTACCAGTACATGGGCGCGCTGAGCGACGAAATTCACCGGGCGATCCGGCTGGTGGTCGATGTGGCGATTCATACCAAACAGATGACCCGCGAAGAAGCCATCAAGTACATGATGGACAACGAACCGATTGCAGAACAGGGCGCGGTGGCCGAAATTGAGCGGTATATGGCGATTCCGGCGCAGGCATTGTCGTACAAGATCGGGGCGTTGAAAATCCGGGAATTGCGGGCCAAATATGAAAAACAACTGGGCGACCAGTTCAATCTGGCGGCTTTCCACGACGAATTCCTGAAAGACGGGTGTATGCCGCTGGATGTGCTGGAACACAAGATGGATGCCTGGGCTGACCGGCAGAAGAAATAAGAAGGGCTTGAAAAACCGTTTCGAATGATACAAATTGGAAAAATAAATACCCTGATTGCCCTCCGCGAAACCAGCGTCGGGGTTTTTCTGGGCGACGATGAGGACAATGACATCCTGCTTCCCAACAAATACGTGCCGGAATCACTGCGGGTCGATGATCCGATCGATGTCTTTGTGTACACCGACTCGGAAGACCGGATTATTGCCACCACGCTGACACCTAAAATTCAGCGCAACCAGTTTGCGCGTTTGCAGGTCGTTTCGGTCACGAGCGTGGGCGCGTTTCTGGACTGGGGGCTGGAAAAAGACCTGCTGGTGCCCTACCGAGAGCAAAGCCGCCCGATGGAAGTGGGCCGCTGGTACGTCGTGTATCTGTACCTCGATCACGAAACCGACCGGCTGGTGGCGTCGAGCCGGCTCAACCGGTTTCTGGACTCGGAAGTGCCCAACCTGACGGAAGGGCAGGAGGTGTCGCTGCTGGCCTGGGAACCGACCGATCTGGGAATCAACGTCATCATCAACAACCGCTACCGGGGCCTTGTCTACGCAAACGAGGTGTTCCGCCAGGTGTATCCCGGCGACCGGCTGACGGGCTACATCAAGACCATTCGCGACGACAACCGGATCGATGTGAGCCTGCAAAAACCGGGATACGAAAACGTGGAACCGAATGCGCAGCGGATTCTGGCCACGCTGAAAGAGCAGAACGGTTTTCTTCCCCTCAACGATTACAGTGAACCGGATGCCATTTACCAGACGCTGGAGATGAGCAAGAAGACCTTCAAGAAAGCCATCGGCACGTTGTTCCGGGAACGGAAGATTGCCATTAAGGAAGACGGGATTTACCTGGTTTGAGTAAGCGTTTTTAGAGAAAAATAGCTACCTTTTTTTCTGCTAAAAGAGACGTTTTCGCCGGAAACAAAAATAAATCACAATCTGTTGGGTTGGTAAAATCGTAAACTTTGTACTACCATGGCACGACCAAATCCCGAACTGATCGCTGCGTTGCGCCGGACCGCCCGGAAACTACAGGAAGGCGCTCCGTATGAATGGGGGCACATGGGCGGCTGCAACTGCGGCAACCTCGCTCAGGAACTGACCAAACTGACCAAAGCCCAGATTCACGCCTACGCCATGCAGCGCTACGGCGACTGGAATGAGCAGGTGGCCGACTATTGCCCCACGAGCTACATGCCGATCGATCTGGTAATTAGTGAAATGTTGCAGGCCGGTCTGGCGATTGAAGACCTGAAGAACCTCGAAAAACTGACCGACCGGCGGGTGCTGGCCCGTTTCCCCATCGAAAAGCGTTACCTCCGCCATAACCACCGCGACGACGTTGTGGCTTATCTGACCGAATGGGCGGCTTTGCTGGAAGACGAACTGCTGGCCAACATTGAGCTGCCGAAGTTTGACGACGTGGCATGGCAGCCCGTTCGCTAATCAAAAAGGCATCAGGATTTCCTGATGCCTTTTTGAAGAATCGTGGCGGAATCGACCGTTCCTTACTGCCCTGTTGTATAAAATTCGTACGAAATCTTCCACGTAAACGCCTGTCCCGGTGCCACATTGATCGCAATGAAGGGTTCGGGCGAGAGGTTTTTCGGGTTCGACCAGAACGCCAGCTTCGATAGGGGCCGGTCGCTCCGAATCCGGACACCCGCGCCGGTTTTGGTGTTTTCGACCCGGATGTCGTAATCGCTGGCGCTGGCTCCGTAGCCTTCCACGAGTGTGTAAATACTTTCGCGGTTCTGGAGCGGTCTCAAAAAGGTAAGCTCCTGATTTTTACTGGCCAGAATGTCTTTTAAATCACCGGTCGGTTTGGCCGGAAACCCAAACTGAACCCGAAAATCCGGGCCCGACGGCTGCTGGTCGATCACCAGAAAATTGTGGTTGTAAACGGCGGTTTCGATGCGCTGTTTGCCGGTATTTTTCAGCCGGTGTTCCAGCACCAGTTCGGGCTTGCCTTTAGTGAGCTTCACGGTTTTTTCGTATTCGTAGGAGTACCCGGCCGCATCCTTCAACACATGGGTAAACCGCACCAGATCAGCTTTTTTCTGAACCGACCACTGCCCCTTGTCCACGTGTTGGTAGGGTGCGACAAATTTGTAGGGATCATTGTCGATTTTCCGCAGGCTTCCGACCCCAATCTTCACAAACAGGTCGCCGGTTTTGGCCTGATCGTACCCAATCGGGTCAAACGCTTCGACCGGGCCGCTGATGGCGTCGTGCAGATATGGATCGTATTTGTCAAACCACTTCCCGAAATAGCTGTGGCCTTTGTATTCCAGATTGGCAATTACGCCCGACCAGTCGAAGCGCGTGCCCCGGTAATACCCGGTGGCGGTGTCTGGCAAATACAGCGTTGCCTTGATGGAGTCGTTGGTAATCACCGCTTGGGGAACTTCGTCGATGATCCAGGAAATCAGGGAGAACGCCAGCAGGAGGGCGGGTAGGTGTTTTTTCATGATGGGGTTTGGATGACCAATCTTGATCAGCTCAAGACGGAAGCAGGAACGTAAATTTAGGGCAATTTTGAAAGCAATACATTGAAATTATCAAGTACCAAATTCGGTTCGTCAATCATAATGTAGTGCCCCGAAAGGGGAGCGGCAATATGGGTAAAATCGGTTACCCCATTTTTTAATAATTCGTGGGCATTGTACAAGGTTTGCAGGGCTGATGCTGAATGGGTGGCATCCACCTGCATGTGAGTGAGCACGAGTACGGGGACGTTTGGTAAAGAGGGTAATGTGCTGACATACTGCAGGTCTTCTATAAATTCCCTGGCTTCCTGCGTTCCTCCGAAATTGGCCCCATTGGCGTTTTTGGAAGCGTCGTAGAGCCTGTCCTCTTCTGCCTGTGAGGGATGATTATAAAACTCGTGTGAAGGATCAACAAATAACAGGGCGGCCGTTTTGAGGGGATTTTTCACCGCATAATCTCGAATAATCAAGCCGCCCAGGGAGTGCCCGATCAATATGACTTTTCGCCCGTTTGAAAATGTGTCGATTACGTGCTCCAATTCGCTGCGTAACCGGTCGATATTTCGTGGGTCCGGGCCATTTTCTGATTGCCCATAACCTGCCCGATCATACAGGAGCACATCGAGTTTGCTGTTTATTTGTGAAGCAATGGCTTTGTTGTTCCACACCGTATGGTCATCGCCTAATCCAGATTCAAAAACAACCAAATACCTTGAGTTTTTTAGGGCGGAGAACGAGGTCAGTTTGTGGGTGGTAAAATTGATTTTTGTTTCCGTAAAAGCGGGTGTTGTGTCGTTCGTTTTTTTACAGGAAGCAATTAATAAAAGGGTGGCCAAGGCCATTACTATGATTTTCATTTCAGCGATTTTCATTCACTATTTACTTGCAAATCCTGATCCACTCAATTTAAAGTGTACGGTTTTCAGTTTACGGTTGGCTGGCTCGTTTTCCCAAATGCGCCAGCCAACCGTAAATCGTAAACTGAAAACCGTAAACCAACTTTATAAAACCTTCAGCAGGCCCCGGCGTCGGAGCAGCGGTTTGATGTCGGGTTCGGAACCCCGGAAATTTTTATAGAGCGTCATCGGTTCGTCGGTACCGCCCTTTTCGAGGACGTTTTTGCGGAACGACTGGGCGGATTTCTGATCGAATAATCCTTTTTGTTTGAATACTTCGAAGGCATCGGCATCCAAAACCGCCGACCAGATGTAGCTGTAATAACCCGCCGAATAACCGCCCGCAAAAATGTGTTGAAAATACGTGCTCCGGTAGCGCGGAGGAATCTGGTCGATTAAACCGATTTTATCCATCGACTGCTTTTCGAAAGCCAGCACATCCGTCGGCACCTCGCCGGGTTTCAGCGTATGGTAATCCATGTCGAGCAGCGACGCGGCCAGGTATTCAGTCGTTTCAAAACCCTGGTTGAACAGACTGCTTTTGTTGATTTTCTCGATTAGCGCATCCGGAATCACCGCGCCGGTTTTGTAATGTTTGGCGTAGAGTTTCAGCATTTGCGATTCCTCCGACCAGTTTTCCATGATTTGCGACGGCAGTTCCACGAAGTCGCGTGGCACCGACGTTCCCGACAGACTGGCGTAGGTGACGTTGGAAAGCAAACCGTGCAGGGCGTGGCCGAATTCGTGGAAAAACGTCCGGGTTTCCTCCAGACTGAGCAAGGCCGGGGCGTCGCCCGACGGGCGCGAGAAGTTGCAGACGATGGAAATCACCGGCGTGATTTTCTGGCCTTTTTCAACTTCCTGCCGCCGAAAACTGGTCATCCACGCCCCTCCGCGTTTGCTGGCGCGCGGGTGAAAATCCATATACAGAATCCCGATGTGCCGTCCGTCGGCTTCTTTCACTTCGTAGCTCTGAACTTCCTCCTGATAGATTGGTAAATCCGTCCGCCGTTCGAAACGCAAGCCATAGAGCCGCCCGGTGAGCATGAAAATGCCTTCGCGGACGTTTTCGAGCGAGAAATACGGTTTGAGCTGTTCACCATCGAGCGCGTATTTTTGTTTGCGGAGTTTTTCGGCATAATACCGCCAGTCCCAACTCGCCAGCTTTTCATTTTTGCCCTCTTTGTCCATCAGCGCCTGCAATTCGGCTGCCTCCTGTTTCGTAACGGGAACGGTTGCAGCCCAGAGTTGATTGAGCAGTTCGCTCACCTTGGCTGGCGTTGAAGCCATGCTTTCTTCCAGCACAAAAGCCGCGTGGTTTTCGTAGCCCAGCAACTGCGCTTTTTCGGCCCGGAGGTCCACCATTTTAGCCATCAGGGCTTTGTTGTCGCGCTCGTCGTTGTGATTGCCGCGTTCGAGATACGCCCGAAAAATCTGCTCGCGGAGCGCCCGGTTGTCGGCATATTGCAAAAACGGCATGATGCTCGGGTTTTGCAGGGTGAAAATCCACTTGCCCTGGGTGTTCCGCTTTTTGGCTTCGTTGGCAGCCGCTTCAACGAGCGAAGCGGGCAAACCGCTGAGGTCTTCCTTTTTGTCGATTACCAGCGTGTAGGCGTTGTTTTCGGCCAGCAGGTTCTGCCCAAATTTCAGGGTCAGGACCGAAAGCTCTTCATTGATTTTCCGCAGCCGTTCCTGTTTGTCGGCGGTCAAAGCGGCTCCGCCCCGCACGAAATTCTTGTACGTTTTTTCGAGCAACCGCTGCTGTTCGCCGGTGAGTTTAAGCTGGTTTCGCTGGTCGTAAACGGTTTTTACGCGCTTGAACAGGGCCGGATTCAGCGCAATATCGTCGCCGTTTTTCGCCAGTTTGGGCGCGATGGTCTGGGCAATTTTCTGAAGAGCCTCGCTGGTGTTGGCGTTGTTGAGGTTGAAAAATACCGTGCTCACCCGACTGAGCAGATCACCGCCCGCTTCCAGGGCTTCGATGGTGTTGGCAAAAGTGGGTGCCTGGGTCTGGCTGGTGATTTTCGCAATGTCAGCCGCCTGCTGTTTGATGCCTTCCTCAAAAGCCGGTTCGTAGTGTTCCGGCTTGATTTTGTCGAAGGCCGGTACGCCAAAAGGTGTGGTATAGGCGGTGAAAAAAGGATTTTCCGCAATGGATTGGCCGTTCACTGGCGCGAGATCCGTCAAAAGCATGGTCGTTATCAGAAGTGTAAGCGTTGATTTCATCGAAGAACGCATTGGTTGGGGTCACTCAAAACTACAGAATCGCCGTGCGAAAGCCAAACGGACATCTTTGTCCGGCAGCGAACAGCACCTGTCCGGCTTCGTACAGTTTGATTTCTGGAGAATGATTTTAATTCATTGATTATCAACATATTAAGATATTGGCACGGCGTTTGGAATACAAGTAACCGAACACGTAAGCAACACCTTTTGAATCATACCCAACAACAACAAATACATAAACGTAAACAACACCATGTTCAATCTCCTGAGTAATCTGATCTGTACCGCGCTATTGAGCGCCCCGGTTTTGAGTGAACCCGCTACGCCCAGCGCACTGCCCTTTGGTGCCAGCGCCTATGTGACTTCCGAAAACAAGATTCGGGTATCCGTCGTAAAATCGGCCGCGGAGCCGGTGACGGTTCTGCTGCGCAACGACAAAAAAGAAATCATTTTTCAGGAAACGATTTCGAAGAAAGAATTGAAATACGCGGCCAAACTGGACATGAAAAATCTGGCTGATGGTGCCTACGAGCTGGAATTCAAGTCGGCTCAGGGCGCCATTCGCAAGCAAGTGAACGTGGCCACTCCGCCGGTTTCCACACCCGCCCGGTCGGTGGTTTTGAACACCCCCGCCGAGTAATACCGTAGAATTAGACAAACTGGAAAACCACCTCCGCACGGCAGAGGTGGTTTTTTGTTATTGTTTTGCCGAAACGGCAATCATCCGGTTGAGTGTCAGAAAGCTGCCATCAGCGGTTTCCATTTCGGTGCGCTGGTTGCCGATCCAGAAACAGGCGTGGTATTTTCCGCCCAGTTCATACGTCCCGCTGTAATAGGGCGTATCCTTGCTTAAAGCCAGGTTTTGACAAAAAGCCCGCGTCGCTCCGTTGGGAACGGGCAGCAGGGTTTCGGTCACGTCGCCGGTTGGACTCACCCGCCAGACGACGGGCAAAAACCGGCGGTAATCGAGAATATTGAGGTGGAGGTGGCCCTGGCGGTCGGTTTGCATTTCGTGCAGCCGCTGCGATGCCGGGTCGACGGGCTGGCTTAGTTGAAACCGGGTGCCGTTTTTCCAGATGGTCGGGGTGGGCGCCGAGCGATCCCGGACGTCGTTCCGTTCACCAGCTATAAAAACACCCTGATCCGACGGCAGAATGTAAAATGAGAGTGATTTGACCGGTCGGTTGTCAATTTCCTGAAACCGGACCGAATCACGCCGATCGACCGTCCAGTGGCCCGGATGAACGACAAACGCGCCATTCTGTTCCAGCACCTGAACCCCGCCCACAAAGAGCTGGTCGTTGTGCAGAGCGAGGTTTCCAGTGCCAAGTTCTCCGCCTTCAACAGCCGTAGGAAATCCTTTGAGAACGATCATCTCAGGTGTCGAATTGCCTTTTATTTTCCAGAGAACCGGCTGTAAATCAATGCTTCCCAGCAAATACAGTGCGCCCTGAAAAAACTGGAGGTCGCGCAATCCGGCTTTGTCAAAGACCAGATGGTTGGGGAGAGGTAGGTCGATTTTGCGGCCGTTCTTCCAGTAGCACGGTTTCATCCGCTCGTCCGCCGGATCGACGTAATACCCGGCAATGTACAGGTCGTTGCCCTGCTTTTGCAGGCCGTAGCAGCCGGTTTCCTGCGCCAATCCCAGTTCCAGGCGGTGCATGTTGTCCTGTTCCCAGTAAACTGCTACGTAGCGACGGGCCTGCAGGTCGAGCAGTTGGCCGGTGGTATAAAGAACGACTGAATCTTTTTCGGCAAGGGGCGTGACGCGGTCGGTGGTCTGGCAACCGGCCATCAACAGGCCCGCCAGCCAGACCACCGTTCCGACCAGGATTCCGTAGTGAGGAAACGTATTCATCCAGTATCTGTTGTTTTTGGAAGATGACTCAGGGGAAGTCAAAAGGGTTGGAACGGTTTTTCAGGAATATTCCCTTTACTTCGCACTTGCATTGGACATGACCAACCACCACCGGAGTCCAGCGTACACCACCATGAAATTCGACGATTATTATATTGCCCCCGATATTAAGCGGAATCTGGAAGGGTTAGGCTTCAAAAAACCGACCGACATTCAGTTTAAATCGATACCGCCGATTCTGAAGGGCGAAGACGTGCTGGCGATTGCCCAAACCGGCACCGGAAAAACGGCGGCTTTTGCCATTCCGGTCGTCAGTATGCTGCATGAACGGAAAAAGCAGAAGCGGGCGGAGGGCATCAAGTGTCTGGTAATGGTGCCGACCCGCGAGCTGGCGTTGCAAATCGCCGGGGTGTTCGAGCAGATTTCCCGGCACATGAACCTGAAAGTGTTTTGTGTTTTTGGTGGGGTGGAGCAGGGCCCGCAGATTGCGCAACTGGAAGCGGGCATCGACATTCTGATTGCGACGCCGGGCCGGATGTTCGATCTGGTGAGCCAGGGCTACATCCGCTTGCAGCGGGTCGAAATCCTGATTCTGGACGAAGCCGATCACATGCTTGATCTGGGCTTTATCAAAGACATCCAGGATTTGATGAAATTCCTGCCCCGCAAGCGGCAAACGCTGTTTTTTTCGGCCACGATCAACGAGAAAATCAAGAAGTTAGCCTATTCGCTGGTGCACAATGCCATCCGGATTCAGATTTCGCCCAAAGATCCGGTGGCCAAAAACATCGACCATTCCGTGGCTTTTGTCGGGATGGACGACAAGCGGTTTTTTCTGGAACGGCTGATTCAGGAACATCCCGACAGCAAAATTCTGGTATTTGTCCGGACGAAAGTCCGGGCAGAACGGGTGTTAAAGGCCCTGGAACGCGTTGGGATCAAGAGCGAAACCATTCACGGTGACAAGGAACAGAAAGACCGCTTGCAGGTGATGAATCAGTTCCGAAGCGGGGAGGTTAAGGTGCTGATTGCCACCGACATCAGTGCACGAGGCATCGACATCGCCAACGTGGATTACGTCGTCAATTATGACCTGCCCGAGCAACCCGAGAACTACGTTCACCGCGTGGGCCGGACGGGTCGGGGAACCCAGAAAGGTCAGGCGTTCTCGTTTTGCAGCCCCGAAGAAAAACCGATCCTCGACGAAATTGAAACGTTTCTGGACAAACCCATCCGCGTCGCCCAGATCGACCAGATCGACTACCAGGAAACCGTCGATGCCAGCAAAGGCGCGCAGTTTGACCTGAAAGCCTTGATGAAGGAAGCGGAGGAACTGCAGTTGGGGCGGAAGAAGCGGAAAAAGAAGAAGTAAAGACTTTTCCAAGTCTCTATTTCTCCGCCAGAAACTGCCGGATAAACCCGTCAAAATCCTGATCTACGGAAAAGCCAAGCTGAAGCGCCCGGCGGTTGTCGACGGCGGTGGGCCAACTGCTGACAATGGCGTGAATGGCGGAATCGGGCCGGAACTCGACCCGGTTTACGGTTTCCCGGTTCGTGTGCCGCTCCAGGGTTTCGAGCATGTCCCGGATGGGAACCGAAATGCCGGGCAGGTTGACCGTCCGCCAGTCGCCGAAGGCGGTGCTTTCCAGCGTGGCCCCATGCAGGAGGTTGCGAATGATTGTGTCCGGGCTGGACACCAACACGGTCAGATCCGGCGAAACGGGGCAAATGGCGGTTTCGCCGTGAATGGGTTCCCGAATGATGCTGCTGACAAACGAAGAGGCCGCCTGATTGGGTCGGCCGGGCCGGACACAAATGGTGGGCAACCGCAGCACCCTTCCATCGACAAAATTTTTCCGGCTGTAGTCATTGACCAGCAACTCCACGATGGCCTTCTGAATGCCGTACGAGGAACGGGGTGTAATGACGGTCCGTTCATCGACCACCGCCGGGAGTTCCCCGCCGTAGACGGCAAAACCGCTGGCAAACACAAACCGGATGCCCGGCTGCTGGTGACGGCAAGCTTCCAGCAGGTGCCGGGAACTGTCGAGATTCACGCTCAAGCCCAGATCGAACTCCTTTTCGGCCTGACTGCTCACCACCGCTGCGAGGTGAAACAGAAGCCCGGTTCTGGACGACACGATGCTTTTGGCCGCGCCTTCTGCCGACAGATCGATCTGCTGGCAACGCACCCGATCGTCGTTTCCCGGATTCGTTGGTAAAATCAGATCGACCAGAAGCAATTCCTCAAAAGCCAGCGAACTGTTCAGGAGTGCTTTGGCCAGCCGCTGACCCAGAAAACCGGCACCGCCGGTAATGATGATTTGCATGGGTTGAAAAAATTGGACAGGCGTAAATAAGCAAACAAGTTCGCATAAAAAAACTATATTTATCCTTGAAGAAAACATAAAAGAGTATAAAGATTCGTCGCCATGACATTGGAAGAGGAGATAGCGATTGTCCGGTTCGGGCAGGGAGTTCTTTCGCATGACGAACTGCTGGCGCATTTCAGTCAACTGGAGGAGCCTAAAAAAAAGAAGCTGTTGTTCAAGTTGTCGTCACTGGTCGATTTTGCCGATCCGGTTGATTCCGATATTGAACAGGCCATTGCGGATTGCCCTCTGAAAGCTACCGATCCGCTGTGCGTCGCCCTAATTATAGACCGGTTCAGGGTCAATCGGATCGGCATGCTGAAAGAAGAGGATCTCGACAGAGCCTACACTTTACAGGCTTATTTGTTTAAAACCGCCTTTCAACGGAGTTACGAGGCCAAAAAAGGCAGCCCCACTCAGTGGTGGTATTGGGATTTGTCGGCCAGTGAGATCGGATCGACCATCCAGACCGCCCATCAGAAGGTAGTGGATGAGGTCTATGATGACCCGGGTTTTCGGGGCGAATTTATGTGCCTGGCCAAACTGTGGAAGGACCACGATGCGATGATGCAGGCCCAATTTCAGGAACCTGTTCTTGTGAATGTAAGCCCCTCCCATTTTCTCAGTTATGATGCGATCATATCCGAGTGGGCGAAGCAAAATCAGGAAGTGGGAAAATTTTCACATGGAATCGCGGCTCTTCGCAACTCCCTGGATCGGGCCCTTTCTGCCAAATATGGATTAAATCCCGCTCAGGCGTGGCGGTTAATCAAAGACGTCATGAAGCGGCATTCGTAAAACCGCCTTTTCAAAACCGTTTTCCGTTGCTGTGTAGTTTGTTGCGGACAATCAGCGGTAGTTCGGTAATGGATTCGATCTCTTCAAGCGGAATGTGGCGGCTGTAATGCGTGACCGCTCCCGTGAAATCATACGGGATAATCGAGAAAAAGCGTCGTTTGCCTTCTAAATAGCTGTAAAAAAGGATCGGGCAGGCCTCCGTAGGCAGCGGATCATACAGTTTGGCGGGCTTAACGGGTGGCTGATCGCCTTTAAGCTGAATGGCAACGTAATGGCTGGAGGAATCCAGATGAAGCGCCCGAAATTCGTCAAGTGTCATGGTTGGATGGAGAATTTAAACTCAAGATAGTGAAAGTCCGATTCGTATTTACTATTTTCAAAGTCATTATTTCCCTTCATTCAGCCGGTTATACTTTTTCAAAACCGCTTTCAGCCGGTCGTGGGGCAGGCCGTATACTTTGTGGTGATCAATGCCTTCCATCGTTTCGGCCGCCACCAGGGCATTCAGAATGGCTTCTTCCGTGGCTTCAACGGTGGCTTTAAAAACCGCATCCAGACTGGATTTATCCACGGATCGGTACGTGGTCGTTTTGGTGTCGGCGTCAAACGCGGCTTTCTGCGTGGAGAAGGCCATGAAAATATCACCCGAACTGTTGGTGCCGTAGGTCCCGGTGCGGGCCAGGCCCATCGTCACCCGCTTGGCCACCAGATTCAGTTGGGAAGAAACGAGTGGCGCATCGGTTCCAACGATGGCGATGATCGAGCCGTCTTTTTCATTGATTACCGGCATCAAATCCGTCACTTCTTTCCCGACCGGAACCCCTGCCATCATCAGATCGTCGCGCCGGCCAAAGTTGGCCTGCACCAGCACTCCCACCGTATAGTCCTGATTACCAATTCGAATCTGTCGCGAAGCCGTGCCGGTTCCTCCCTTGAAACCGTAGCAAACCATGCCCGTTCCTCCGCCGACGTTTCCTTCCAAAACCGTCCCCGAAGCCGCACTTTCCAGCGCCTGGAAGACGTGTTCTTTTTGGATGTGCAAGCCGTTGATGTCGTTTAGCAACCCGTCCCAGGTTTCGCCGACCAGGGGCAAACCGAATGAAAAATCGAGCGCCGTTTTGGTCGAAAACCGCTGGTGACACCACGCGCCGATGGCATCGCGAACCACCCCGACACTGTTGGTGTTGGTGATGCCGACCGGACCAAAACCGGTGCCGTAGTCGTGGAGGTAGGGAATTCCGGTCATTTCGCCGTCGCCGTTGAAAATGAAGTAACCCGCCGGGTAAGTCCGGTCGGTTTTCCCCGTGGGCAGCACCACCGTGACGCCCGTTCGGATCGGCCCTTTCCCCAACACCCATTTTCCGCGGCCCTCAATCCGGGTTTTGTAGCCCACCAGCACACCGGGAACATCGGTGATCGCATTGAATGGACCCGGTTTTCCGTTTAGCGGAATGCCGAGGTCGCGGGCGCGTGGTTTGGAGGCTGGTTGTGCATGAACCGCAGTAGACAACAGCAAAAAGAGCGCGCACCAGGATTTCATAAGACCAAAAAAGTAAGATTCGTGTAGCAATGAACAAATTTAGTCTGGCGTCAGGATTTCTACATACCCTGCTGTGCCATGCACGCGGATTCGTTGCCCATCCTTGATCAGCCTGGTCGCATTCTCCACCCCCACAACGGCCGGTAAGCCATATTCCCGGGCAATAACGGCTCCATGCGTCATCAGTCCACCCACTTCGGTGACCAGACCTTTTATGGAGACAAACAAAGGGGTCCAGCTCGGGTCGGTAAAGGTGGTGACCAGGAGATCGCCCTCTTCCAGATCCGCATCTTCCAGGTTTAAAATAACCCGCGCCCGTCCCTCTACCACCCCGGACGAAACCGCCAGCCCCAGCAGTGCTTCGGGCGACACGCCATCGGGGAGATTTTCCCGCTTATACGCCCCGGCAATGATTTCCCCATCGGAGGTGATCACCCGGGGGGGCGTTAATTTTTCATAGCGTTTATACGCGTCTTTTCGTTTTCGGATGATCTGGTAATCTAGTGTGTGGGTGCGTACGACTTCGCGAAGTTCTTCAAAAGTAAGATAGTAGATAGCTTCTTTTTCATCCATGACGTTCGCTTGTACGAGTTTTTCGGCTTCCTGAAGAAGGGCCTGCTTATAAACGAAATAGCGATTCACCATGCCGTATTTGGGATATTCACGATAACCCATGAAATTCCGGAGCAGGCTGATCCTGCGTTTGGTCTCTTCGGCTTTCTGGGCACCCTCCGGCAGTTGCTTCAATCGATCCAGTAACTCCCGTTCTTTTTGCAACGCGTCCTGTTGCCCCTGCTCAAATTTCCGCTTGCCGGCGCCAGGCTCGAAGTTTTTGATATGATTGAGCAGGGTAGGAAGAAGGATGGCTGGTTTTTCGCTCCAGCGGGTTTTCGTTAGATCAATTTCCCCGGCACATCGCATTCCGTAGTGGCTAAGAAAACCAGTGATCGCGTCCCGGGTTTCCGGCCCACCTTCAAACGTTACCAGTTCATCCCAAAAGGTAGCCTCCTTTAGCTCCGGAAGGCCGGCCCGTTGTAAATGCGCAATAAGTTCGGGGTAAGGCCGAATCACATCGGCAACATCCAATAGCGCCAGACCCATCTCCGACGTAATGTTGTTGGGTACGGATTGCGTAAGCGCATCGGCTGCATTTTTTTCACCCAGCCATGCGTTCATGTTTTGATTGATCCAGGATGACGCATCCATGGCCGTTCGGATCACGTTCAAACTTTCCGGGTCAAATAAACTCTTCTTTAATACCTGAAGATCTTCCAGAATAAAATCCAGTAAACCGACTCCTGATTTCGTTTGGATAGCTTGTTTTAACGCGGCTAGCGATGCTTGACTACGCTGAATCAATTCAGGAACGATAGCGGGATCGTTTTCTGTTTTGGCCTGAAAATCCAGTATAATTTGACTACTTTTTTGGCATTTAAGTAGATAAAAAGGAAAGTTTTCATTCACTTCGGTAATTTCAAACAAGCCGGCGTTGCCAAATTCGGTTTGGATTGATTCCCGGTCATAAAAAAACAGTTGAACCCCGTCGATTATTTCGTACCGATCCTTGCTAATCAATCTGCCTTTGCCATAGGTCGCTGCTGCTTTCGAAATCACGGCAAAAACCATGTAGCCCTTATCCGTCAGTTGATTATAACAGTCACGGATGAGTTTAATCCGTTCATTTCGGTCCAATAAATGAATCAGGGCATAGCAAAATAGGCCATCATACCGGCGGTTATCAAATGGCATATCCGTTACGGAACCATGGTAAATCGTCAGATCGGTTCCGTAGTGTTTCCGCGCCATTTCAATAGCGGTTTTGGACAGTTCAATCCCTGTTACCGCTATTCCGTTGTCTCTGAAAATCTGCGCATTCCTTCCGTAACCGAACCCGGGGATCAAAATGTTTTTCACTGATTTTTCAATAAAAAAATCCTTTGTCAACACCGCCGACCTGGATGGTTCGAAGCCCCACATTTCTTGCTTTTCGATGAAGCTGGATTCCCAGAACTCCGGTTTTTCAGGTTCATGGATCACACTGCCTTTCTGGCTTTTATCAGAATCCGGCTGTTGGATTTCATCCAGCACCGATTGTATCAAATCCCCGCGCTCCACGATGGTCACCAGAGCGGCTTGGATGAGTGGATCGGATTGTCCAAAGGCTTCAATTAATTTCTTTCTGCTGTCGGGCGAAGCGAGGTGGTGGGTGACATCAACAAACAGCCTCCCGCCCGCTATACGCATGGGGGCGGGGGTCGTTAACTGGAAAAAAGACAGTCCCAATGGTTTCAAAACATCGGTCATCATCTGGTTATGCCCGACCGATACATAAAAGCGCGGCCCGTGCCCGGCATTTTCGGCCTCATTCGCTTCCGGAATAGGATACAAGGTCGTGATGGGCCGACTCTGGACACAGTAAAACGTGTCGTCCTCCAAACACCATTCGATGTCCTGAGGGTGGCCAAAATGGTCTTCGATGGTTCGGCCCAGGCGCTCAAGCCGTACAATCTGCTCATCCGTCAGCACTTGCCTGGTCTGCCACGCTGGCTCCATCGCCTGTTCGTTCGTACCGCCTTCTTTCACCGCATAAACAGCCCGTTTTTTGGTGGCGATCTTCTTGTCGATAACCGTGCCGTTACACACTTTATAGAGATCCGGATTCACCAGGCCGGCCACCAGGGCTTCACCGAGTCCGAAACTGGCATCGATGGATACTACCTTCCGGTTGGACGTGACGGGATCGGCCGTGAACAAAACGCCTGCCGCCTGCGGAAACACCATCTTCTGAATCACCACCGCCAGGGACACGATACGGTGGTCGAAACCGTGTTGAAGGCGGTACAGGACGGCCCGCTCGGTAAATAGCGATGCCCAGCACCTGCTGATGGCTCTCAAAATCGAATTTTTGCCGATGATGTTCAGGTAGCTGTCGTGCTGGCCGGCAAAGGAAGCCGTCGGCAAGTCTTCCGCCGTGGCACTGGACCGCACGGCATATGCCTGTGTTTCACCAAGTTGTTCAAGATGTCGGGTAATCTCTTTTTCGATGCTTTCCGGAATCGCTGTTTCTTCGATCGTCTTTCGGATTTTTGCACTGGTTTCGCTAATGCCGTTCCTGTTATCGGCTTGTAGAAGAACCAACTGATCCAGCAGGGATTTAAATGATTCGCTGGTCCCGATCATTTCTTGATATGCTGCCGTCGTTACGCAAACCCCCCCGGGCACCCGTACACCCTCGATCCTGGATAGTTCCCCCAGGTTTGCGCCTTTGCCGCCGACCATCTCGGTTTTTGTTTGATCGATTTCCTGAAAATCAAGTAGATAAGTAGGCGTGTTTTCCATTTTTACAAGTCTTTGTTGTTGAGTTGACGGGTTGTTTCATTCATTAGGTTGATAGCTTTTGAAAAGTAGGTTTCAATGGTTTTGAGTTCAGTGGTTGAAAACGAAGCCATCAGTTTTTCTGACTCGCTTCTGAATTCCTGATAAAGCGGTACCAAAAGTGCCATGATGGCTGCGGTGTCGGGCTCAATAATGACCTTCCGTCGGTCGTCCGGAGCAAATTTCCGTTTTACCAGTTTTTTCTTTTCAAACCGGTCTATTAAACCGGTAACGGCACCGGTCGTTAGACCGGTTAAATTCGAAAGCTCCCCGGCGGTCATTTGCCCCTTTTCGATCAAAAATCCCAGGTACTTGTGGTCAGTTCCTGAAAGCCCAGCCTTGCGGGCAACGGCTTCGTGCATCTGAATGGCGGTGTAAGCATACAATTGGCTCAACTTTCGTACGGGTCGGGTTACGTCTTCTTTCATAGTATCTTTTCAAGTAAATATCTTAGTTGCAAAGATAATAGCAAATTGGCACGATTACCAAGTATTTTTGGGCGGGCTTTGAGGACGTAGTGCTAGTCCCTGGCTTTCAAAAAGCAATGTGGAATGATGACAACGGAGTGGACGGAGAGGCACAATCCACTAAAAATTTTATTTTGATAAACTTTTGATTTTTAATGCTTTACAAGGTTTTCTTCAACGAGCCATAGTCGTATAAATTTAACGGGAGCAAACCGTCGCTTGCTCCCGTTCAGTATGGAGTAGGCCGTCTTTTTACTCGACCACAACCTTTTTGGTGATCAGCGTCGTTTCGCCCTGCACCGAAATCAGGTAGTTGCCCGGCGCCAATTGACCCACCGGAAACGCATACGCCGTCGTTGAAACCGTTACCGGTCGTTGCCGAAGGACGCGTCCCTGCAAATCGGTTAGTTTCAGCTCAATAGTCTCATTCGTTCGAAAACCGCTCAACGACACCATAACGGTAGTTTGTTGCCGGTCGACCGGGTTTGGATACACCCGCACCACCGGTTTGCCATCGGGTTCCGCCGTGGCCAGCCGGGCCGACGAAGCCGCTGAAAGCTGAAGATTGTCCACGTAGAAAACCGAGTTGGTCGCTCCGCCCGTGTCCTGAAAATAGAGGTCTTTCAGGGTGGCCGGACTGCCCAGGTTCGTGAGGGGAATGGTCACCAGCGTCCAGGCGTTGGCCGTTGGCCGAACCGTGTACCCCTGCGAGCTGCTATTGAGCGTTACGTTAAATTGCTGCCCGCCCGTGGGGCCGCCGTGTACCCAGAACTGGAGCTGGGCATACGAAGCCAGCGGAACGGCGGATTCGGGGTGGAGGTATAAACCGCCCCAGCCCCCCGTATACTGCAACGCCAGCGATTTGCTGCCAGCTTTTACCGGGGTGCCGTTGGCGTAATTCCGCGAAATGCTCCACGACCAGTCGAGCCAGCCGGTTTTCAGGGCGTCGTCATAAATCAGCAAACCACCCGGTGCGGGGTCCGGCGGTGGGGGCGTGGTGTTGCCGGACGAAACCAAGTGCAACTGATCGATATAAACTGCAGCCTGTGAGGTATTCGTGACGTCCTGAATGAAAATATCCCGCAAAGTCGCCGGGTTTCCGAAGGCGGAGAAAGGCACCGTGACCAGGGTCCACTGGTTTGCTTTGGGCGTAAATTCATACGATCCGCTGCTGTTGATCACCACCTGCATCCGCTGCCCGGCATTGGGGCCACCGTGTACCCAAAACTTCAGACTCGGGTACGTACTCAGCGGAACCGCCGTTTCGGCATGGAGATACAAGGCTCCCCAGCCCGCCGTGTTCTGGAGCGAAAGCGACTTGGTTCCGCTGTAAACCGGTGAGGTCGCGCTGTAATTCCGGGTCATGCTCCACGACCAGTCGACCCAGCCGGTTTTGAGCGCATCGTCATAAATGAGGAGCGAAGCCGGTTCCGGACCCGGATTGGTTCCCGTTACAGACACCACGGTCGTCGTCGTTGCCTGGCAGCCATTGATTCCAACGGTCAGTGTATACGTTCCGGCGGCTGTGGTCGTGACGTTTGCAATGGACGGGTTTTGAAGGGTGCTGACAAAGGCATTCGGCCCTTTCCAGCTATAACTTGCTCCGGTGCCAGCCCCGGCGGCTGTCAGATTCAGTGTTTGACCAGCCGCAAGGGGGGTGTTGCTCGAAGCCGTCGCCGGGGGGAGGGCGTTGATTGTGACGGTGGTTGTCACCGTTTGCGCCGTTCCACCGGAAGGCGTCACCGTCAGCGAGTACGTCCCGGAAGCGGCTGTACCGGCATTGGGAAGGGTTGGATTAGCCACCGTTGCGGTAAAACCGTTCGGGCCGTTCCAGAGGAAAGTGGCTCCCGCCGGGGCGTTGGCCACGACCAGACTGAGGGTTTGTCCGCTGCAAACCGGGCTATTGCTCGACGCTGAAATCACCGGTGGGGGCGTTGTTCCGCCCGGACTGGTGAAATACGCCACCAGAAATGTGTACCCCGCCTGGTTGTAGATGGCCGGTTCCGTGATTTCCCACGAGGGTTCCGGGTAGCTGGTGTTCCAGTTGCGGTATGCCTTCATGGCCGGTTGGTTTTTCGGAGGAGCCGACGAACCGCCATAGTACACGTTGGGGCCACCCACCAGAAAACCGGGGGGCGGACCGAACTGCGACGACGCCCCGTCGTAGCGCGCCGAACCATCGCGGAACCAACTGTGGTAAAACTCATCGACGCTGTTTTCGGCTCCGGCATTCGCCCCCCGGCTGCCCATGTTGCTGAGGTAGGTCCAGGAGAGCGGGTTGCGTCCGTGGAAATAATGCAGATACTCTTCCGCAATTTCCTGGTAGAGCGCATTTTTGGCTGGATTGACGTTCAGATCGACCGCCAGTAGGGGAAGAATCGCCCACAGCGCCTTTTGCAAATTGGAGCCCCAGGAATAGTGGCCGGTCCACATGAAACCCAGGTAGGGGTCGCTTTTCTGCGTGTGGTACGATTCAAGGGGCCAGTCCATCGTACTTTTGAACTTGTCCCTGATCGCCGTCACAACGGCGGGCGTCGCGCCGGAAGCCTTGGCGTAGACGTAGTAGGCCCGGTTGAGTTCCCAGCACAGCGACGCATCCAGATTACCGTTTGAGAACGGATGAAAACCGTTTTCACTTGTGCCGTTTACGTCGTTGTAATGGGCATCGAAATACGATTTGTATTTGGCCGTTCCGGTGGTGGCAAACAACTCGGCCGCTGCCGCAACCCGCCGGCGTTTGTCGTCGTTGGCGTTGGAACCCGCATCGGCAGCCGCCGTTGAAGCGTCGTCGGTTCCCGAAGCGGGCAGCATCGTCGGGTTGGCTTCCAGGTAGGTCCAGGCTTTTTCCGAAGCCGCGCGCAGGGTGTTGACATAGCCCGGATACTGACCGCCGTAATTCCCGTACAGCCGGGCCGCATGGGCGGTGATGGCGGCAAACGTGGCTGTCGACCAGGTGGTTATCACCGTATAATACCGGGGCTGAACGTCCGTTGCCGGATCGTCGGAACCGTTGTCGTAGCTTGTCACCGTCACCCGGCTGTGAACCCCGCCGTTGTCGGCCTGCATCCGCAGCATCCAGTCCAGCTCCCACTTCAGCTCGTCCAGCAGGTCCGGAACGCCGTTGCCCGACTCCGGAATGTTGGTGTTGTCGGGAAAAGCTGTGGGCCGGAGTTCATAACCAACCATGAGGTTCCACATCGTGCTGCTCAGAAACGGGATGTACTTGTTGTAGTCACCGGCATCATACCAGCCACCGGTCACGTTCCGCTGCGTTCCGGCCTGGGCTGAGGTGGTGTACAAGAGGGCGTTGGCATCCTGCGTGTGGGCCGGGCCGTGGGTCCAGTTGCCGCCGTGCTGTGCCGGGATGGCCGTGCCGGATCGCTGGTAGTAAAACGTCCGGGTCGATGCCTTCAGAGCGGCCGCGTAGATGTCATCGCGCACCTCAAATTCGTACGAACGCAGGTTGTTCGCCGGGTCGTAGACGTAATACCGACCGGGCGTGGTCAGGCTCGAAAAATCGCCGTGCCACGCTTTGTCGCCCGAGTCGGTGTGGAGATTCCCGTTGTTCCAGATGGTTACGTTTGCTGTCAATACCGTCGAATTGTCAGACGAGCGACGAATCTGGAACTGACTGCCCGGTGTGTAGGGCGAGCCGTTGTTCTGGCCATTGACCGGGTTGGCAAACACGACGATTTTCTTCGCCGACGGTCGCCAGCCGAACTGGTCGACGATGATCTGTTTGCTGATGGACTGGGCTCCGGCCACCGAAATGACCAGCCATCCGGCAAAAAACCAATGCAGTGAATACAGGAATCCGGTTCGAAAACGCTGATTTAGTTTCCTCATGCTTTTGTTGTTTGGTGAATAAAAAGATTGAATCTGTAAAGTAGATTCCAAAACAACCAGCACTCTAGAGGAAGCACGCTGAAGTGCACAATTCAGGCATTCAATTGTCTATTTTACCGGCTCAGATCACGGGCGTGATTTTCTGATTGCCGGACAGGAATAGTGTGTTGAAGAGAGTTCTATCGCAAAGTTGAGCGGAGTAAATCAGAGTTCAGCAGAGTTTTTTTTCTCTGAAAAACTCTGCTGAACTCCGCTCAACTCTGCGATAGAATTTCTCTTAATCCACCGGCTTCACATTGTCGTCCGACACCCGGTCGATCAGCTTGTTGTACGGATCGATACCGGCTTTGGCGGGTTTGCCTTTCACCACGAATTCCAGTTTATGAACCCCCGGCGCTAACCACTGCTTTTTCAGATAGAGCGGCACTTTTTCCGTCATGCCCTTCTTGTTTTTCGCATCAGCCGCAAAAATTCCGATCTCGATCAGGTCTTTGGCCTTGCCTACCCCGGTTTCCTTTCCCGCCTTGTCGTAGTACAGCTTTTTGGTCTGCACGGTCATCGTCACTTTGTACTGATCGTTTTTCAGCGGCTCGGCTTTGGCTTCCGTGATGCGGTTTTCGTAAAGAGAGATTTTTTCGAAATTGTCGGTCAGGAAGTAGTGCAGGGAGTCGGGCGTGGCGGCTTTGATGTAGCTATACCAGTCGCGGCTGGTGGTGAAAGGCGCTTTTTGCTGGAAGGCATCTTTCTCCACATAGTCCCGGAAAGCCCGGTTGAGCCGTTCTTCACCGATGTAATCCTGCAAGGCAAACAACACCACCGAACCTTTGTCGTACCAGACGTAAGCCCGCGTATCGTTGTCGAGCAGCGTTTCCTCAAACTTGTCTTCCGACGACCGCCCGCGCAAATACCGGTCGAGGCTGTATTTCAGACGTGATTGCATGATGTTGTCGCCGTAGGTTTTTTTCAGCACCATCAGCGAGGCATATTCCGCCATCGACTCCGAAATCTGGTTGGCGCCCCGCGTGTTGCTCGGCATCACCTGATGGCCCCACCACTGGTGCGCCACTTCGTGCGCGGTCACGTAATAGGCATAGTCGGTTTTGTCGGGATCGCGGAAGTCGCCCACCCAGCCGAAACTCTCGGCATAGGGTACGGTGTTCGGAAACGACTGCGCAAAACTGGCGTAGCGCGGGAACTCCATAATCCGCATTTGCCGGAACTGATACGGGCTGAAATACTGGTTGTAATAATCCATCGATGCCTTCACCGAATTCACATACCGGTCGATGTTGCGGCCATGCGCCGGGTGGTGATACACTTCGATGTTGACGGTTTTTCCATCCGGGCCTTTCCAGACATCGCGTTTGACGGCGTAACGGGCCGAACTGACGTTCATGAAATAGGCCATGGGCGCATCCATTTTGTACTGGTAATACTTGCGTCCGTTGGCCGACCATTCTTTTTGCAGATACCCCGGCATGATCGCAATCTGGTCGGGCGCGGTGCTAACGGTGCCTTCAAACGTAATCCAGTCGCCGTCCTGCGTAAACAGAAAATTGCTGCGGCCCCAGGCGTCGGTGTAGGGCGGCTGCTGGTATTGCTTGATGGGCAAACCGAATTTTTTGCGGTATTTGTCGCTGGTCAGCTCTCCGTTGGGGGTATAGCCAAAAGTTGGAAAAATGCCCGTATCGAAAAACGTGCCGTTGTAGACCAGTTCCCGGTTTAAACCGCTGTTGGTGAATCCTTTGGGTTGGGCCGTAATCGTGATTTCCATGCGGGCTGTATCGCCGGGCTGGAGCGTTCGGGGCAGTTGGTAGATGTAATACCGGAAAACCGTGTCTTTCAGCAGGATTTTTGGGTCTTTGCCGTCAATCAGCAGCGTTTTGGTTTTGGGATGATTGTATTCCGGCGAACTGAACAGCAGGTGCAACGAATCGAGCGGGCGGGCGGTATTGTTGACGATCGTGAAAATACCGTTGGCCGTCACGCGTCGTTCTTCCGGCACGAGGTCGATTTTTACTTTTAAATCCGTGATTTTCGGGTGCGCGACGCGTTCGTAGCGGCTGTATTTTTTCTCGTACTCGGCCTGCAATTCCCGGGTTTCGTCGGCGGTCTGGTACTTGTTCAGCACGCTCACGTTGTAGTAAATCCAGATGCCGGAACCCACAAAGATGAGCAGACAAACGACCAGGGCCATCAGCGGCAAGCGGGTGAACCGCAATTTGGCCAATCGCCAGCGGGTTTTCAGGTCGCCTTCCGAACCCCGGTTCCAGAACAGATTGCCGATGATCAACAGCGCAAAACCAAACGCCAGCCAATAGAGGTTGAACCAGAGCAGCGGTTTCAGAAAATGCCCGAAACCGTTCATGTCCGAAATCCGGTAGCCGGGCGTGTAACTGTAAAAAAACAGGTTATAGTCCAGTTCCGCAAAATTCCGCAGCGCGATCAGCACCACCCAGATTCCGATCGTGATGATGTGGCCCGTAAACTTGCTGTTGACCATAATATGGACGAAAAAAGCCAGCATCAGCAGTTGCAGGTATTCGGGAAACTCGATCAGGTAGAGATCGGTAAAGTACTGGTTGAAGTCATACTGGAAATACCCTTTGACGGTTTGGTTCAATACACCACTGACAATCACCAGATTGACCAGCAGAAAACAGATGCCGGCCAGGGCCAGAAACTTCGATCCGTAGGTCACCCAGTTCGGGACGGGCAGCGCGTCGGCAATGTTATCAAACCGAACGGCTTTGTCGCGGTGGACGCTCTCGCCGGTGTAGAAAATAATGAGAATAAAGACGAACAGAATGTAATCGAAGTCCTTTACCTCAATCATGTAATAGGTCGTTGGCAGCGAGCGCGTTCCCATAATTTGGTCGGCAAACCAGCCATCCAGAAACAGAAACAACACGCCCCCCATCAGAATGACCAGAAAATAAACGTCTTTGATGATGTTGCCGAATTCCAGTTTCGTCAACCGGAACAGGTGGGTGAGATAGGCCTTGGTGGAATAGATTTTCTCGGCCACGGGCAGCGTAGCGAGCGGTTTTGCTTTTTCCGTAACCCCGTCGGTTTTCGATTTCTTACCCAGTTTGATGGCCAGAAACCGCTGAAAATCGAACCGAAAAACCGTATACAGCAGCGTCACCAGCCCAATTCCGCCCCACAACAACCGGTTCAGCAGCACGTTGCCTTCCAGCCCGGCGTGGAGTTCGTTCTGTTCGGCGGGTGTCCAGTATTTGGTTGCGTTCGTGAATGTGTTGAGCGCAAATGGATCGAGCAGATCGACGATGTCCTTGTTTTCCAGATCCGACGCCAGCGTAATGCCCAGCAAATACCCGATGAACAGCAGCAGACTCCCGGCATAGGTCACAAATACGTTGCGGGTCAGCGCGACCAGACTAAAAAACAGACTTCCCGTGAAAAAGACCGTCGGAATCACAAAAACCAGCATCGGCTGCACATAATCCCACAGCCGGATCGGGCCGTAGCGTTCCACGTTGTCGGCCAGGTTCAGGACCGGACCCAGCAGCGACCCCAGCACAATACCGACGCAGGCGCAGCTCATGATGGCAATCAGGATGAGAAACGAACCCAGATACCGCCCCAGCAGGTAGCCGCGTTCGCTGATGGGGTAGGAGAAGAAGTAGGAGCGGGTGTTGTGTTCGATGTCGCGGTAAACCGGCACGCCCATCACCGCCGAACTCATCATGGTGGCGAAAACACTCATGAGAATCAGCAGGTACGAAATGGCGTAAGGCGAGTTGACGTTCGCTTTTTCGGAAGCCGGGCCGTTGCCGTAAATCAGGATGAGAAAAGCATATAAAAACAGGAGCAGGCCGTATAAATAGGTGGCCGGACGCTTCAGGCGATAGGTCAATTCAAAGGTAAAGATGTTCCAAAACATAAAGAGTTAGGAATTAAGAGTTAAGAGTGAAGAGTTATGAGTTAAGACGGGGCTGCTTTTGCGTTGGCTAACGCGTTGTATTTTTAATTTTTAACTCTTCACTCTTAACTCATCACTCCCAACTCCTGGTGGCTGGTGATTTTGGAGAAGTAGACGTCTTCCAGATCGGCTTCGACGGGTTCAAAACCGAGTTGCGGACTGTCGCTGTAAATGTGAATCTGGGTTCTTCCGCCCTTGAGTTGCGTCGAAATGACCTGGTGGTTGGCCTTGTAATTGTCCAGTTCGGGTTTTTCGATGATTTTGCGCCAGATTTTCCCCTGAATGGCGGCCACGAGGTCGGCGGGGTGCCCCTGGGCGATGACGTTGCCGAGGCTGATGATGGCCATGTCGGAGCAGAGGTTGGTGACGTCTTCCACGATGTGGGTGGAGAGAATGACGACGGTATTTTCACCGATTTCCGACAGCAGGTTGTGGAAACGGTTGCGCTCGGCGGGGTCCAGACCGGCGGTGGGTTCATCGACAATAATCAGGCTGGGATTGCCAATCAGGGCCTGGGCAATGCCAAACCGCTGTTTCATCCCGCCCGAAAACGTGCCTAAATTTTTCTTTTTGACGTGCGCCAGATTCACTTTTTCGAGCAGCGCATCGACGATCAGTTTGCGTTCCCGGCTGTTGCTGATGCCCTTCAGGCTGGCAATGTGGTCGAGCATGGTTTCGGCCGACACTTTCGGATACACGCCAAATTCCTGCGGCAGATACCCCAGCACCCGCCGGATGCTGTCTTTTTGGCGAATCACATCGATGGTACCCAGGGGGGTGTCTTCAAGCAGAATCTGGCCGCTGTCGGCTTCCTGCAAAGTGGCGATGGTGCGCATCAGCGAAGACTTGCCCGCGCCATTCGGACCCAACAGCCCAAACATGCCCTGCGGGATGGTCAGGGTGACGTCGTGCAGGGCTTTGACCCCATTTGAATAGGTCTTATTCAAATCCTGAATCGTAAGTTTCATTCCGGAAAAATTTTAGGTTATGTCGTTGAAAACCGGGTCGGTGGATAGGCTTTTCGAGTAGACGGTAAGTATATCAAATATTCGGCATTATTCTGCCTGAGGTACTAAATCTTTCTACGCACTTTTTTGGGGAAACTACGCATTTCAAGGCCCAAATAACCGATTCAGTAGAAGTTTAAAAATGAACTCATTTATGATGATTTTATAATTATTATGATAAAATCAGTTTGTTTTTTAAGTGTAAAGTAGGAATTATTATAAAAAGAATATAAATCTACTTTCATTCAGAAAGCATTTTGGAAATTTTGACTATTTTTGAAATGACGAAATTGGATTTGGCTTTATTCGGTAATAATAAAATCTTATCGTAGTTTAGTACAAAAACTTACCAACTCTACGAAATCATGAATCACCCCATCACCCGCAGGAATCTGTTACGCACCGGTGCGTTGTTCACCGCCGGATTATCCCTGAGCCGGGCCGCCTTGGGTCGGGAGGTATGGAACCCGGTTGCCGCCAATGCCCTGCATGAACAAACCCTCATCGACGAGTTTGCTCAACTGGGCCGGGAAATGCCGAAACTGAAGGCCCGCATTGCGTTTAATGAAAACCCGCACGGGATTTCCCAAAAAGCCAAAGACGCCATCCTGAAAGCCGTCGAAACCAGCAACCGGTATGCCATGTTCGAAGGTCAGGAATTGAAACAACTGATTGCCGCACGCGAAGGGGTTAAACCCGAAAACATCATGCTCTCGGCCGGGTCGTCGGAATTGTTGACGGCAATGGCGGTTTATTTTACCGGCAGCGCGGCCAAAGGCGCGGGCGGAACCATCCTGACCAGCCAGTTTACCTATGACGATTTTCTGGGATGCTCCAAGAAGTTCGGTGCCAAAATCGAAGCTGTTCCGCTGACAAAAGAATACCGTTACGACCTGGCGACTATGAAGGCTAAAATCACGCCGGATACGAAGCTGGTCTACATTTGCAATCCCAACAATCCGACCGGCACGGTGGTTCCGGCGGCCGAACTGGTGGCTTTCTGCAAGGAGGTTTCGCCGAAACTTCCGGTCTTCATCGACGAAGCCTACATCGACTTTCTGAAACCCGAAGACCGCCCGGCCCTGCCGAAGCTCGTAGCCGAGGGGCACAACGTATTCCTGACCCGGACGTTCTCCAAAATCCACGGTTTTGCCGGTTTGCGGTTGGGCTACGCCATCGGTCCCGAAAAATTCCTGACCGAACTTCAGAACTATTCCCGGGGCGAATGGAACCCGAGCGTTACTACCCTGAAAGCCGGCATTGCCAGCTACCAGGACCTGGAATGGCAGAATTTCTGCCGCACTGAAAATGACAAAGCCCGCGAATTGCTCTATAAAGGCCTGAAAGAGAAGGGTTACGAATACGTTCCCTCGTACGCCAACTTCGTGTTGTTCCCGATTCGGATGAAAACCAAAACCTTCGAAAAGGAGATGTTTGGCAACGGTATTCTGACCTCAACCCGCGAACACAACGCCCAGCCCTACTGCCGCGTCAGCATCGGCACGGTCGACGAAATGGGGATGTTTATGGATGTCTTTAAGAAAATTGCTTAGTTAATTATGGATGATGAACGATGAACGATGAATTGAATAATGTCAAACATTCATCATCCATCGTTCATCCTTCATCATTCATCAACTATGACCCGACGTAATTTTATTGAATCAACCGGAGCTACGTATGCCACCTTGCTGGCCTGGGGACTGCTGAAACCGGCCCCCGCCGAAGCGTTTGATTTACCGGCCAATGGCCTGAAAGACGGAAAAGCCCGCAAAGTGGTGATTCTGGGGGCGGGTTTGGCCGGTATGACCGCAGCCTACGAACTCGGCAAACTGGGCTACGACTGCACGGTGCTCGAAGCCCGCAGCCGTTCCGGCGGCCGGGTCTGGACGGTGCGCGGAGGAACGAAGGAAACGGAAATTGGCGGAGCTGAACAGGTTTGCAAGTTCGTTGACGGTCAATACTTTAACGGCGGAGCCGCCCGGATTCCCCACAACCACCAACTGACGTTGCAGTATTGCCGTGAACTGGGTGTGCCGCTTGAGATTTTCAATGGCTCCAACGAGTCGGCCTGGCTCTACAACGAGGGCGGTACGGGCGCGCTGGCCAACAAACGGATGCGCATCCGGGAATACCACAGTGACCTGCGCGGTTACACGAGCGAGTTGCTGGCGAAAGCCCTGGATCAATCGTCGCTCGACCAGCAGTTGACGAAAGAAGACGTTGAAAAGCTGATCGACTTTCTGAAAAATGAAGGGGATTTGAATACCGGCAAGCTCTACAAAGGCACCAACCGCCGGGGCTACAAAACGATGCCCGGTGCGGGTTCGATGCCCGGTGATCTCGAAGACCCGTACGGCCTGACGGAATACCTGCGTTCGGGCTACATGCAACCGGTTTTTTACAACAACGGCGATTACACGTTCGAGCAGCATTCGACGCTGTTGCAACCCGTTGGCGGAATGGATGCCATTCCGAAGGCGCTGGAGAAAAGGCTGGCCGGAAAAATCCAGTTTAATGCGCCGGTAAAAGAACTGCGAAAAACGGAGAACGGCGTTCGGGTAGTTTATCAAAAAGATGGCAAACCCACCGAGCTAACGGCGGAATTCTGCGTCTGTACGTTGCCGCTGCCCATTCTGAAAAAGATTGAGTCCGATCTGTCACCGATGGTCAAACGGTCGGCGGATTTTATTCCCTACATGAAAACCGGCAAAATCGGCCTGCAATTCAAACGGCGGTTTTGGGAGGAAGACGATGCGATCTACGGCGGAATTTCCCGTACCAACATGGATATCAACCAGATCTGGTATCCATCGTTCGGTCTGATGGGCAAGAAAGGCGTCTTGATCGGGTATTATAATTTCTATACCCGGGCGGGTGCCGTGGGGGATATGCCGCTGGCCGCCCGCGAAAAAATGGCGCTGGAGCAGGGTTATAAACTTCATCCGCAATACCCGCAGGAGTTTGAAAACTCGTTTTCCCTGGCGTGGCAGAAAATCCCGTACAACGAAGGTGGCTGGGCGTTGTATGACGATGCTGTCCGAAAAAAATACTATCCGTCGCTGCTCGAACCGGATGGAAACATCTACTTTGCCGGAGAACACACCACGTATCTGACGGCCTGGATGGCGGGAGCGTTCACCTCCGCCCGACGCGTGGTCGATTCGCTGCACGCCCGCGTTGGCGAGTACACGAAGAAATAATTTGATGCCCCTAAATCCCCTGAAGGACGGTCGGCCGCTGCATCCGAAGAATTCCGCGTCCAAGTCTCCTTCAGGGAATTTAGGGGCATGGATGTAAGACCAGGTTATCTGAGAAAATAAGAAATATCGAATATTAAATCTCGACTATTGAATAACGATCTACCATGAAAACTAACCTACTCCGTACAGGTCTGCTTGTCTGTTGTGTGATTATCGCGCAACTGGTTTCTTCTCACGTTTGGGCGCAAACTGCTTCCATGTCGCTGGATCAACTGAAAGCCGTCAAAGCCATTAAAATTGGTAATCTGGAAAAAGATACCTATTTCAAATCCGGCGATTTCATTCTGGATCGCTACGAAGAACGCCCGGCCTATGTCTTCAATTACAGCGACGGGATTCCCCGGAAAATCTATCTGTACAAAGTTTTCACGGCTGCGGATACCAAGGAACTGGGTTTGCTGGCGATCTATGAAAATGGAAAAACCAAAGAAACCAAGCCGTTCGTGATTCCCGGTGCCAGCGCCGACCGCAAGGCCTGGGATGCCTACATTGACGATCTGAAGTATGTGGGCGAAAAAGAAGCCGGACTGATGTCGGCACTCGGTTTTGTGCTTTCCCGCGAAATGGCCCTGCTGATGGGCGGTGGCGGTGCGAAGGAAGAAGGCGGTGACAAGAAGAAGGAAGAATACAATTTCTGCTTCCCGGCCGACGCCGTGGTGACCCTGGCCGACCGTCAGACGAAAGCTATTCAGGATGTCAAAGCCGGTGATGAAGTGCTGGCTTACGACGCCAAAACCCGCCTGCTGGTTCCGGCACGGGTGCAGGAAGTGACCATCCACGCAAAACCCAATCTGGCCATCGCCGGGGTTTGGATGACGCCGGTTCAGGATCTTTCGGCCAGCAACACGGCTGCATTGACCAAGCCGGTTTTGCTGGAAGCCACTGCCAACCACCCCGTTCAAACTGCAACCGGTACGAAAAAACTGGGTGACCTGCGCAACGGCGATGTGCTGTACCGCTTCGATGGTGCTACCCAAACCGTGTCGGCCTGGAAAGTGGCCGCCGTTCAGCATACGGTTCGCACGGTTGACAAAGTCTACAACCTGACGACGGACAAAGGGAGCTACCTCATCAACGACGTCGTTGTTCTGGATAAATAAAGTTTAGGGTAGTTTGGCCGAAAAGCGCGGAATCTGATAAGCCATCTGACTACGTTACGTTGATGACAACCTTGCCCTTGGCCCGTCCGCTTTCCACGTAAGCCAGGGCTTCATTGGCCTCATTAAACGGAAATACCTTGTCCATCACCGGGCGTATGATCTGATCATCGATCAGCCTGGTGATTTTGGCAAGCTGGTTTCCATCGGCTCGCATAAACAGGAATGAATAGGTCACGCCAAGGGCTTTTGCTTTGCGTTTGGTGGTGTAACTCAGAAAGAACATCACCATGTTCAGTAGCCAGTTCAGGCCGATTTCTCTGGCAAATTCAGGATCGGGCGGGCCGGCGATGGAAATGAGTTTGCCGCCGGGCCGCAGCACCCGCAGTGATTTCTCCAGTGTGGCGGCATCCTGGCTGTTGAGCACCAAATCATACTGGCTGAGGATGCTTTCGAAATCCTGGGTTTTGTAGTCGATTATCACATCGGCCCCCAGGCTCTTCACGAGTTCAAGGTTGGCTGCGCTGGTGGTGGTGGCTACGGTTGCGCCCAGGTGTTTGGCCAGTTGGATCGCAAAGGTGCCCACTCCGCCCGAACCGGCCTGAATGAACACCTTTTGACCTTTTTTGAGGTTGCCTTTTTCAACCAGGGCCTGCCAGGCCGTCAAGCCCACCAGCGGAATCGACGCAGCCTCTTCCATCGACAGCGACGCGGGCATGATGGCGACGTCGGCTTCATCAATGGCGATGAATTCGGCAAACGTACCAATGCGGTAATCGGCGGGGCGGGCGTAGATTTTGTCACCAACCTTGATTTTTTTCACCTTCACACCCACTTCGACAACCACACCTGCCACGTCATGGCCCATGATGAGTGGTAATTTGTAGGGGAGCATGGCTTTGAACTCACCCGCTTTGATTTTGGAATCCAGCAAATTGACGCCGGCGGCATGGATTTTAACCAGTACGTCATTTTCCCGCAGTTTCGGCTCCGGCATCTCCCCGAAGCGCATGGGCTCTTTTTTGTTATATCGATCAATGAAGAAGGCTTTCATGCTGTAGTAGGTGTTAGTTTTGAAATGAGACGGTTTCTGGTTTACAATTAGTTCTGATTCGTTTTAGACTTTTTGGTCTATTTCGTGGCAAATTTTTTTAGGAAGCATACCGCTCCAGTTCTGCTTTCAACCTTTTGATAAGACCGATCATCGGCTGAGCGGTATTCATTGCCCTGCACATGACAACCCCGCCTTCGACAGCGGCAACCATATGGAAAGCATAACCAACCGGATCAAGTTTAGTCGAAAATTCCCCATTCTCAATGCCTTGTCTCAGGATAGCAACCGCCAACTCCTGCCCCCTGCCGAAGACAGCCGCCACCTTTTTTTTAATAATCGGGTGCGTATCGTCCGATTCTACGGCCATGTTGAAAATGGGGCAACCCCCACGGATGTACGTATTGAGGGGATCGCTGTACAAGTCAAGAAAAGCGAAGATTTTGGCCTTGGCGGTATCAGCCTGCCCAATCGTAGCCAAAATTTTTTCCGTCATTTTTGAGAGCAGCAGGTCAATGACCTGAACTGAAAGGTCTTCCTTGTTCTCAAAATGGCCATACAAACACCCTTTGGCTACTTTGGTGGCAGCAAGCACGTCGTCAATGTGAACACCGGCGACCCCTCGTTCATTGAACAGTGGCGCTGCGGTTTCCAGAATAAATTGCTTGGTTCGTTCAGCTTTCGTAAGCATGATGCAAAAATAGACTTTTTAGTCTATTTTTGCATCATGCTGGTATTGATTTATTTACCATCACTACATCCCCCAAACCGTCATTCCGCCATCCACGGCAATCGTCTGGCCGATGATGTAACCCGCTGCGGGCAGGCACAGAAAGGCGACGGTGGCGGCTACTTCTTCTACTTTTCCGACGCGCCCCATCGGCGTCCGTTTCAGAATGCCTGCCAGTTTTTCGGGATTATCCAGCACCGGTGCCGCCAGGGGAGTGTAGATGTACCAGGGCGCGACCACGTTGGTTCGAATGCCGTCCGTGGCCCACTCCACGGCCAGATTTTTCGCCAGTTGGTGCAGTGCTGCTTTGGTCATGCCGTAAATAGAACCACTGCTGGTGTGCGTCAGCCCCGACACCGACGAAACAAACACGATACTGCCTTTTCCCGACGACTTCAACAGCGGATAAACTGCCTTACAGAGTTCGTAGCCGGCCCGCAGGTTGGTGTTCAGAAGAAGATCGAATTCGTCCGTTGAGTAGTCGATGGTGGGTTTTCGGATGTTCGTACCGGCATTGTTGATCAGAATATCCAGGCTTCCCCAGCGGTTTTGGACGGTTTCGGCCACGTGCTGCACCGTCCCCGGCTGGCTGATGTCAGTGGCCAGACCATCCACCGAAAAACCGCTTTGCCGGTATTCAGCCAGTTTTTGCTGCAATACATCATTGTCACGGGCCACGATAAACACCTCTGCGCCCAGTTCCAGCAGTTGGTTCACAATGGCTTCGCCAATGCCTTTGGTTCCGCCCGTCACCAGGGCGCGGGAGCCGGTAAGTTTCCAGAAAGAATTCATATTGCGTATTTGATTACAGGTTGGTAGTCGTCCCTCTCCGTTTGCAAGAAAAGGAACCTTTGCCGGTTTTCCAGAGATGGGAAGATTTCTTTTCCAGGGTTTATTGGAATGGATTGAGAATCATCAATGCAATATGATAAACGCTACATGTAAAAGTGACTGATTGCGGAATACATTTGCACTGAGCGTTTATCATTTTGTTGCATTGATGATTGATTTCCTTCCATGAAAACCTACCCGACCCTTGCTCTGTTTGTTCTCGTCAGCGTTTTCGGTTTGGGCCTGGTGTTGCGCCCGGCCCATCAGACGCCCGAATCGCCCAGTATACTCTGGATCACCTGCGAAGATATGTCGCCCCACCTCGGTGCGTTCGGCGATCGAGTGGTGAAAACGCCCAATCTCGATCGGTTGGCGGCCGAAGGAGTCCGGTATTCGCGGGTCTATTCCACCGCCGGGGTGTGTGCGCCCAGCCGGTCGGCTCTCATCACGGGCATGTACCAGACCTCGATCGGAACGCAGCACATGCGAACGCTTCAGGCCGATCCATTTCCGCACAAATCATCGCCGGTCAAATCGTATTCCGCCGTGCTGCCCGAGGAGGTGCGTTGCTTCCCCGAATATTTGCGGAAAGCGGGGTATTATACCACAAACAATGAAAAGCAGGATTACCAGTTTGTGCCGCCCGTGACGGTTTGGGATGAGAGCAGCCGGAAAGCCCACTGGCGAAACCGCCCGGTCGATAAACCCTTCTTTTCAATTTTTAATCTGGTGATTACGCACGAGTCGCAGATCTGGGCGCGGGACAAGGAAACGCTGCTGGTTCGACCGGAAGACGTAACCGTACCGGTCTATTATCCCGATACCAAAACCGTTCGGCACGACATCGCCCGGCATTTGTCCAACGTCATGCGCATGGATTCCATTGTGGGAACGATCCTGCAGCAGCTCAAGGAGGACGGACTCTACGACAACACCATCATCTTCTTTTATTCCGACCACGGCGACGGTCTGCCTTTCGTGAAACGGGAGGTGTATGACCGGGGACTGCGCGTTCCGATGATTGTCCGGATTCCGGAAAAATTTCGCGTAAAGGGTTCCAAACCGGCCGGAAGCACCGATGACCAGCTCATTAGCTTTGTCGATCTGGCACCAACGGTTCTTTCCCTGGCGAATAGTTCCCTGCCGGATTATTTGCAGGGACAGGCGTTTTTAGGGCCGAAAAAAGCCGCAACACCCCGGAAATACATTTTTGCGGGTCGCGATCGCATGGATACCGAACTCGACCGGGTGCGGGCCGTGGGCGATGGCCGGTACAAGTACTACCGCAACTTCATGCCCGAAAAACCGTATTACCAGAACATCAACTACCGGCTGGGCATTCCGATGATGAAGGAATTGCTGCAGTTGCAGGAGGAAGGAAAACTGAATGCGACGCAACAACTGTGGTTTCGGAAAACGAAACCGGTGGAAGAATTGTGCGACACCCGGACCGATCCGAACGAGTTTACCAATCTGGCCGCCCAGCCCGCCCACCAGGCCAAACTGCGGGAGTTGCGTGCACAGATGGATGCCTGGCAGAAAAAGGTGGGCGACAAAGGGGCCATGTCTGAAGCGGAAATGCTGAAACAAATGTGGAACGGAAATTCTGAACCGCCCAAAACCGCTGATCCTGAGCTGGTGAAGTCGGGAAATACCGTCGCCTTTCACTGCGCCACGCCGGGGGCTTCAATCGGGTATGTGCTGAAACGGGGTGCTGACCAGCCCAACGTCTGGCAGGTTTATGCCGGAAAACCGATCCCTGTTCAACCGGGCGACTCGCTGCGGGTGGTGGCCCACCGGATTGGCTATTTGCCGAGCCGGGAAGTGAAATTATAAACGGGCGGTCTATTCCGACGTGATTTTAATCACGGATCGAGTGTTGCGATTTTCATGAAGTGACCGGTTTTTTTTATGCCCCGTCAGGGGCCCAACAGCGCGGTTCATTGATGAAAACCCGATTGGATTTTTCCCGTGGGCCATCGCTGAAACCGGGGCAAAACGATTTGAAAATATATTTTGCACAATCCTGAGTATTAGTTGAATTTTATCCCCTATTAACCACCAGTCGTATCCTTCGACCGCATACGTGCTCTGACTGCCTATTCTGAATCCGGTAAATCGTAAGGACCATGCTGAAACCCGATATCCATGACAAACGTCAAAATGCCTGGGAGAAAACCGACGAAACGCTGCTGTGGCAGCAATTCCGGGAAGGGCCGCAGGAGGCTTTTCAGGCGTTGGTGCAGCATTTTTACCGGGAACTCCACTTTTACGGCGGCCGGTTTACCCGCGACTCCGACCTGCTAAAAGATTGTATGCAGGATCTGTTTCTGGATTTGTGGACGTACCGGGCCAAAATCGTGCAGACGCAGTACATCCGGCCGTACCTCTACAAATCGCTCAGGCGTAAAATCCACCGGGAAATGATGCGCCATGCGTCGGTCACCGGCGATGACGGTTTTGTGTTCGACGACCTCAGTTCGGAAGAAATTACGGCGGAACAGGCTTTGATCCGGACGGAATTGTCGGACTACCAGACGGCCCGGCTGAACGCCTTGCTGGAACAACTTTCGGATCGCCAGCGGGAAGCGATTCACCTGAAATTTTACGGCGAGCTATCGAACGAGGAGATTGCCGACATTCTGGCCGTCAACAAGCAGTCGGTTGCGAACCTGCTTCACCGGGGTTTGCGCCGACTGCGGGAAAGCTGGCCCTCGCTGCTGTCGTTGATCGGATATTGGTTGCTGGAGTCTGGACATAAATAAACCGGACGCCCTGAGTATGACGCGCCAAAGCCTTCCTATTAACGACCGAAGCCCTTCCACAACACAACGATGAAAGCGTATCAACACTATACCGTCGAAGATTTCCTGCTGGATGCCCGGTTTCGGGCCTGGGTCAAACACGGCCAGCCCGAAGCTCGGCAGTTCTGGGAACAGTGGCAACGGGACAATCCGCACCAGCGCGCGACGCTGCTGCTGGCGAAAGACATGGCTGAAGCCCTGAAAAACCGCCCGCATAGCCTGGCTCTCGAGCAGGAACAGCTGGAGGTGGAGCGCATCGTCAAGCTGGCCCGCTATTCCCCGGAGCCGTCCCGCTGGCAACTGGTTCAACAGTCGTTCAGCAACCGGTTTTGGCAGACAGCGGCAGCGGTCGTCCTGCTGGTGGGGATAGGTTGCGGCGTGTTGCAGTGGCAGGATAAAAGATCGCCTGAGTCAGAAACCGCAGCCTTTACGGATTCGGAAAAACCGTCGGATGCGCCGTGGATCAATCAGGTCAATGGCACGTCACAACCCGTCCGACTGACGCTGCCCGACGGTAGTAAAATGACGCTGATGCCCAACAGCGAAGCGCGGTATCCCCGCGTGTTCGACGCCGGTCAGCGCGAAATCCAACTGAAAGGCGAGGCCACGTTTGCCGTCGTTCACGAAGGAACGCGGCCGTTTCTGGTCTACAGTGGCCCGCTGGTAACCCGCGTGCTCGGAACCCGGTTTCGGGTACAGGCTCGAACAGGCGACAAGCAAATGAAAGTGTCGGTGTTGTCGGGCAAGGTGTCGGTGATGGACCGGCGCGACTGGATGGCGTCCCGGCGACCGGATAAACGCGAAGTGCCGGGCGTTGTATTGACGGCCAATCAGCAGGTTACGTACGATGCCAGCCAGAATCATTACCAGAAAGAACTCGTTCCACAACCTGCCTTGATAGCGCCTGCGGAAAACCGGGAAAGCTTCGGTTTTGAGGATACCCCCGCTTCCGACGTGTTTGAACGACTGAAAAAAGCCTACGGTGTCGAAATCATCTATGATCCCACGATTCTTCGGAACTGCACCTTGACGGCGTCGATGGCGGGCGTACCGCTCCACGATCAACTCCGGTTGCTGTGTGCTTCCATCGGTGCCTCCTACGAGGTGGTCGATGCCCGGATCATTGTTTCCAGCCGGGGCTGTCCGTAAATCTTCCAAAAAAAAGCCCGCTATGGTGCGAACATAGCGGGTGGAATTGACCGATCCGGCGGCACTTTCGGGCCACCGCGGACCGGTGTAGCTACTCCTTTGCCCGGAATAACTAAACCACCTCCAATTTATGTACAAGTTTACAAACCACGAAACGATTCGGATGCTTATGCGACTTTCGTTCCTCCAGGTAGTACTGACGGCGTTGCTGATCAACGGCGCGCTGGCCGCCCGGGCGCAGGAATTACTCGACCAGCGGGTGAGCGTTCGGCTGGACAATTACACCGTCAGGCAGGCCTTGCTGACGCTGGAAAAAACGGCGCACGTCAAGTTCGTCTACAGCCGTCAGGTAGTTCAGATCGACCGGAAAGTGTCGCTGGCTGCTACCGACGAACGGCTGGTGGATGTCCTCGACCGATTGCTGAAACCCTTGCAATTAAGCTATGTCGTCACCGGAAGCCAGATTGCGCTCATTCGTTCCCCGATTCCCGACGGCATGGGAAGTGTTCAGCCCACACCCAAATTCGAGGAAACAGCCCAAACCGCCGACCGGTCAGTAAGCGGAAAAGTGACCGACGAAAAAGGAGAGGGGTTGCCGGGCGTGAGTGTCGTCGTAAAGAATACGACCCGCGGCACCACCACCGACGGCAACGGCGCGTTTCGGCTGAGTGTTCCCGACGAAACCGCCGTACTGATTTTTTCCTTTGTGGGCTATGTCAATCAGGAAGTTAGTGTTGGGAGCCGGACGGTTTTCGACATCCGGCTTGCGCCCGATCAGAAGGCACTGGACGAGGTGGTGGTGGTGGGGTATGGAACCGTCAAAAAGAGCGATTTAACGGGCTCACTGTCGCAGGTCAAATCCAAAGACATCAATTCATACCCGGCGACCAACGTGTTGCAGGCCTTGTCGGGCCGGGCGGCTGGGGTGCAGGTGCTGCAAAATACCGGTGCCCCCGGTGCCAGCGTCAGCGTCCGAATTCGGGGGACCAATTCCATTCAGGGCGGCAACGAGCCGTTGTATGTCGTCGACGGTTTTCCGTTGTCCGGCAGCAATCCGACGGTGTTGAACAATGCCGATATCGAGAACATCGAGATTTTGAAAGATGCGTCGGCCACCGCGATTTACGGATCTCGCGGTGCGAACGGTGTGGTGTTGATTACAACCAAACGCGGAAAATCCGGCAAAACCACCGTGGACTTTGAAACCAGTTATAGTACGCAGACGCTGCGGAAGAAACTGGATTTGATGAATGCGAAGGAGTTTGCGACCTTTTACAACGAACAGGCCGCCAACGACAACCTGAAGCCGTATTTCACGCAGGCCCAGATCGACGGTTTTGGGCAGGGGTTCGACTGGCAGGATTTCGTGTTTCAGCGCGCACCGATGAAAACGTCCGCCCTCACCATTAGCGGAGGAAATGACAAAACACAATTTTCCATCTCCGGCAGCCTGTTCGGTCAGGACGGCATCATTCGCGGCAGCGACTATAACCGGTATTCACTCCGCACCAACCTTAGTCACGCGATTAGTCCCAAGCTCACCTTCAACCTGTCTTCGACCTTAACCAAAATTACGACCAACGCCCGCAACAGCCAGGGCGGCAACCGGGGGGCGTCGCTGATCGCGGGCGCGATTTCGGCCCCACCGGTTTTAAACCCTTACAACGACGACGGCACGTACCGGGTTTTTGGCACAACCTTCGCGTTCATCAATGCGGCCCTGGTCAATCCGATCAACTCGCTCAACGAGCAAACCAATTTGACCAAAGGAAACCGGGTGTTGACCAATGCTGCCTTTGTTTACAATCCGATTCCGGAACTTACCCTCAAAATTTCGGGCGGTATTGAAAACGCCGACGACCGCACCGATTCGTACACGACCAACAATTACGTCGGATCGCAGGGGAGCGCGGGCGTCAGCACCAGCCAGTTTACCAGCCTGCTGAACGAGAATACCATCAGTTACAACAAAACCATCCGGCAAAAGCACAGCCTTTCGGCGGTCGCCGGTTTTACTTACCAGGATTTTGTCAGTACCTCGCTGTACGGCAGTGGGTTAGGTTTTATCAGCAATGCCAGCCAGACCTACGATCTGGCGGCTGCCGGAACGCCGGGAATCCCCACGTCCGGCTATTCGAAATCGACGCTTGCGTCTTTTCTGGGGCGCGTTAATTACGCCTTCGACAGCAAATATCTGGCAACGGTCAGCTATCGGATGGACGGTTCTTCCAAATACAGCGCGGGCAATAAATGGGGCCATTTTCCGTCGGCGGCCGTGGCCTGGCGGGTTTCGAACGAAGATTTTCTGAAAAACAACGCGTTCATTACCGATCTGAAACTTCGGGCCAGTTGGGGGCTGACCGGCAGCCAGGCCATTGGAGCCTATGCAACCCTCAACCAGTTGGTGTCGGCTAAAACCATCTTCGGCGACGCGCTGTATACGGCCTATGCCCCCGGCACAAACCTGCCCGGGAATCTGAAATGGGAGACCACCGAGCAGAAAGACATCGGTGTGGACTTCGGGATTTTGGGCAACCGGATTGTCCTTACGGCGGACTATTACCTTAAAAATACGCGCGATCTGCTCAATACCGTGCAATTGCCGTCGTCGCTGGGGTTCATAACCACGCTGAAAAATGTGGGCGAAGTTCAGAATAAAGGCGTTGAACTGGGGCTGAATGCCAACCTGTTTTCGGGCGCTTTTAAATGGGATATCAACGCCAACATGGCCTTTAACCGAAACAAGGTAATCAAGCTCTATGGCGGGCAGGATATTCTGGGCGGTTTTGTCGACATCTCTGCCATTACCGATACGCGGAATATTCTGCGGGAAGGCCAGCCGATGGGTCGTTTCTGGGGATACGTGGAAGATGGTTATGACGAAAAAGGAAAGATAAAATACAAGGATCTGGACGGTGACAAAGCCATTACGGTTCGGGATAAAACGTTTATCGGTGACCCGAATCCGAATTTTATTTATGGATTTAATTCCAGCATGTCGTACCGGAATTTCGATTTAACCATCTTCATACAGGGAACGCAGGGCAACGATGTTTTTAACACCAGTTCTATTAACAATACCGTCGATTACGGCTACGGGTTAAACATGCCCCGCGAGGTCCTGCTCGATCATTGGACCCCGACGAACCTGAATGCGAAATACCCGGTCATCAGCAGTACCACCCGCACCAACGTGTCCGACCGGTTTGTGGAAGACGGTTCCTACCTGCGGCTGAAAAACATTGTGCTGGCCTATAACCTGCCGGTTCAGAAATGGGGTGTCAACTGGATTCGCTCGGCGCAGTTTTACGCCAGTGGCCAGAATCTGCTGACGTTCACCAACTATTCCTGGTGGGACCCGGAAGTGAACTCCAACGGGGGCGCCAACTCCACCGCCCAGGGTTTTGACCAGTACAGTTACCCAACCGCCAAATCGATCACCGTGGGCCTGCGGGCGGGATTTTAAAAATTATTGAGTGATTGAGTGGCGGGGCCGCCCATGCGGTGGGCGATTGAGTGATTTTTTTCACGATTACCGAGATGTATAAACTCATTCAATTGCTTCATGTCCCTGCACTCAATCGCTCATTCACTCATCGCACCGGCGACCCGGTCACTCATTAGAAAGATGAAAGCAATACGATTCCTTCTCCCCATGCTCTTCCTGATGTCCTGCGAGGATGTTTTAAAGGAGGAGCCGAAAACCTTAGCGGTTGAAACGTATTACAATACGAATTCCGAAGTTGAGTCGGCGGTTAACGCGATTTATACACCATTGCGCAGCAGCTCGACGAACGGAATGGGCGTTTATATGGCAGTTCTCGAAGCGCATATTGACTACGCGTATGGCCGGGGCAGTTACGCCGTTCTGAATAATTTCCAGGGACTGGATAACGTCAACATCAGCCGGGTTTCCGGGGCCTGGGAAGCCTATTATCTGAGCATCCGGAATGCCAATCTGGTCATCAAAAATGCACCCAACGGAAAGTCGATCAATAAAGCCGATGTCACCAGTTATGTGGCCGAAGCAAAATTTCTGCGCGCTTTCAGCTACTTTCACCTGGTGCGGAACTGGGCCGGGGTTCCGATCCGGACGGAAGCCAATATGACCGAAATCGATGCCAAACGCAATACCGTCGATGAGGTCTACGCCCTGATTCTGGCCGATCTGAAAGAAGCCGAAACCAACCTGCCGGATCAGGTGACGCAACCGGGCCGACCGACCCGGTGGGCCGCGAAAACCATGCTGGCGGATGTCTATTTGCAGTTGGCAAGATTTGCCGAAGCCCGTGACAAGGCCGATGAGGTGATCAAGTCGGGGAAGTTTTCGCTGATCCCGGTGACCACGTCCGACGACTTTCAGAAGGTATTTGGCCCGGATCTAATTTCCACGCCCGAAGAGATTTTCTACCTGAAATTCTCCCGCCAGCCCGCGCAGGGCAACCTCTTTCCAACCCTGACCAATCACCCCGGAACCAAATTTCTGGGCGGGGGCGGGGGCGTTTTTGGCCTGCATGGCGACAACACCAATCCGGTGTACAAAGCCTGGGACAACGCGGATCTGCGCAAGGGAATCTGGTATTCCTGGAACATCGGCATTGGTGCCACTTCGTTGTTGAGCAAGAAATTCATCGACCCCAATTCGCTCGAATTTGCCGGTGCCGGGAATGATGTGCCCTGGTATCGCTACGCTGATTTGCTGATGATTTATGCCGAAGCTGCGGGCCGGGCGGGTAGTGCGCCAACGGCGACCGCCATGGAAGCCCTCAATCAGGTTCACCGCCGGGCCTATGGCAAAACCCCAACTGCGGTGTCCACCGTCGATTTCAAGCTGGAAGAATATCCCACGACGGCGGCTTTCCTGAATCTGGTCGTCAAAGAGCGCGGCTACGAATTTCAGTACGAAGGCAAACGGTGGCTGGAGCTGAAACGGACCGGAAAAGCGCAGGAAATTATTCTGGCTGCCAAAGGGAAAACCATTGCGGAGAAGCATTTCCTGTGGCCCATCCCGGTTTCTGAACTGAACTACAACAAGGCAGTCGATCCGGTGAAAGACCAGAATCCGGGGTATTGATTTTTAACGACTTAACAGAAAAAGCATCATGGAGTCCAACGATAATAAACCCGAACTCTCCTCTCTATTTAACCTGAACCGCCGGAAATTCCTGCGTTCTGCGGCTTTAGGCACCACCGCCCTTTCTGGTCTTGGCTTAACAAATGGGGAAGCTGCTGAAGCAAAAGACGCGACCAAATTTTCGGAACCTTCCCGCGATCTGCCCATCAAAGGGGACGTCGATGTGATCGTTTGCGGAGGTGGTCCCGCCGGAATTGCTGCCGCCATCGCTGCCGCCCGCGCCGGTGCCCGAACGCAGTTGCTCGAAATCCACGGCTGTCTGGGGGGCGTCTGGACGGCGGGTTTACTGACGTACATTTTTGATTTCAACAAACCGGGTCTGACGAAAGAGATCATCCAAAAACTCGACGAACGCGACGCCCGGCGCAACAAGGTTCCGGATCAGTTTGTCTATGCGCCGGATGATATGAAGGTGCTGCTCGAAGAAATGTGCGCCGAAGCGGGCGTAAAATTCCTGTTGCACACCCGCGTGGCGGCCGCTTACAAAGACAAAAACCAGGTGACGACCGTTATCACCGAATCGAAATCGGGGCGGCAGGCCTGGAAGGCGAAAGTGTTTATCGATGCCACCGGCGACGGTGATCTGGGCGCTCAGGCCGGCAATAGCTGGGAAATCGGGCGAGGGGGGGATACCTGTCCGTGTCAACCATTGACCCTCAATACATTGGCGGTTGTGAAAGATGCCGCTGCGCTGAAACCGTACATTTCGTTTTACCAGGACGACAACGGCAAAGCCAACATGGACTGGCACGTGAAAGCGACGAAGGAATTTATGAAAGAGATCAACCGCGCCGGTATTACGCCTTCCTACGGGATGCCTACGCTGTTCCTGATTCGCGATAATCTGGTAATGGTGATGGTTAATCACGAATACAACATCAAGGCCTTCGATGCCGATGAAATTACCGAAGCCACCGTGCGGGCGCGGGCGGAGGTGTACAGCATTGTCCGCGGTCTGAACAAACTCGGCGGGCCGTGGGAAGGGATTCAGATTGTGGCAACCCCCGAGCAGATCGGGATTCGGGATGGTCGCCGGATTCACGGTCGGTATACGGTTACCAAAGAGGATCTGGCGATGGGTGCCCGGCACCAAGATGCCGTCGTTCGGCCCACGTTCGGCGTTGATATTCACGCTTCCGACCGCAAAACCAACGAAAAGGAAACCATTTCGCGGGGCGGTATTAAAATGATTCCGTATGATATTCCGTTGCGGGCGTTGATTGCCAAGGATGTCGACGGGTTGATGATGGCCGGTCGCTGCATCAGTGGTGATTTTACGGCCCACGCCAGCTACCGCGTCACCGGCAATGCCGTGGCAATGGGCGAGGCCGCCGGGGTGGTGGCTGCCCTGGCCGCCAAAAGCAAACGATTACCCCACGAGGTGCAATGGAGTGAAGCCGTGGCGGTTTTGACCAAACTCGGGATGCGCGGCTGATGAAAACCGCCCTGCTGCTGTGGCTGTTGCTCCTTGCCCGTGCGCAGGCCGAGGTGGTTTTGCCTTCGATTCTGGCGTCGGACATGGTGTTGCAACAGGAAACCGACGTAACAATCTGGGGCTGGGCGAATCCGACCGAAAAAATAACCGTTACGGCCAGTTGGGATAACCGACTGGTGAGCGTCACCGGTGCGGCCGATGCGACCTGGAAAATTCGCCTGCGAACGCCGAAAAGCGGTGGGCCGTATTCGATCACGATCAAGGGAAACAATACGGTTTTGCTGACCAATCTTCTGATCGGCGAAGTCTGGCTGTGTTCGGGGCAGTCGAATATGGCGCTGACTGCGGGCGGAGGGGTGAAGGATGCCCGGGCTGAATTGCCGAATGCCCACAACCCCAACATGCGGTTTTTTAAGATGAACCGTCGGGCGGCCGCTTCGCCCCAGAACGACGTGGGCGGAAACTGGTCGATTTGTGATTCGGTCAGTTTGAAGCGGTTTAGTGCCGTCGGATACTTTTTCGGGAAGAAACTGCATGCCGAACTTGGCGTTCCGATTGGCCTGATTGATATGTCGTGGGGCGGCTCCAAGATGGATACGTGGGTTCCTGAAGCAATCGTCAATCTGTATCCCGAAACCCGCCATTCGGGCCGGACGATGGTCAAAACGCCCTGGGCACCGAACGTTCCGGGCGTTTTGTTCAACGGCATGGTCGCGCCCATTACGCCGTTCGCCATTGCCGGGGTGATCTGGTACCAGGGCGAGTCGAACCGTCATTATGCGCCGGCGTATTGCCAGTTGACGCGTTTGCTCGTGGAGAGCTGGCGCGGACTCTGGCAGGCCGATTTTCCGTTTTATTTTGTCCAACTGGCTCCGTATCGCTACGGCGGAACGTTTGAAACCGCGTTGATTCGGGAAAATCAGACGAGGGCGATGGCTATTCCCAAAACCGGCATGGTGGTTACGACCGATCTTGTCGACAATTTGGATGACATTCATCCGGCGTATAAAAAAAAAGTCGGGAATCGGCTGGCTAATTGGGCGTTGGCTGACACCTATCATCAGAAAATTGATTCGTACAAAAGTCCACAATACCGTTCCCTGCGCATCGACGGAAACCATATTTGGCTGACTTTCGACCATGCGCCCAACGGCCTGATTGCCAGAACCGGGGTGCTGACGGAATTTGAAATCGCCGGAGCCGATCAAGTTTTCAGGAAAGCACGGGCCCGGATTAAACACAACACCGTTGAAGTTTGGGCCGATAGCGTCGAGAATCCCGTCGCCGTCCGGTTTGCGTTTCGGGATGCGCCCGAACCCACGTTATTCAGCGCAGAAGGCTTGCCGGTTATTCCGTTTCGGACGGATGATTGGGATTTGGGGCTGGTTAAAAAGGAATGGTGAATTATAAATGATGAACGCCAAATGTAAAAGTGTCCCCAGCTTGCACTTGCACTTTTACATTTGGCGTTTATCATTTTACATTTTTCATTCCCTTTTCTTTTCTTCCTTTTTTTGCTAAACTTTTTCTAAAAAAATCCCAACATCCACTACGTATATTCGGCTTTGAATTTGTCTTTATTCCAAAGGGACTAAAAAACCGGAAAATAGAAGTTTAAATCGTCGTGTATGCGGGCTGCTTTTACGCAAGAATCTTCGGAAAACACCGGTCGGAAAGACGGCAGGGAATCGATGGCAAACCTGCCCGGCGAATCGGATGGGGCCGAACCGGTCACCACGCTGGATTCCGAATTGTTCATTCGCCGGACGTTCGGAACCGATCCGAAAAAAGGCTGCGAATTGCTTTTTCGGCTGTATTACAAACCGATGTGTACGCACGCCACCCGGTTTGTGTATTCCCGCGAAATTGCGGAAGATCTGGTGGCCGACATTTTCTACAACTTCTGGAACACGCAGGCATTCAGTCAGGTACAGCATTCGTACCGGGCTTATCTGTTCCGTTCGGTTCGCAATCGCGCCTACAATTACCTGATGAACGAGCTGAAAAAGAGCGATCCGCTGGAGTCGGCCCTGCAACAGGAATCGGCGTCCTCCGATGCGCCCGAGCGCATGATGCAATTCGAAGAATTGTACCGGAAAGTGGACGAACTGGTGGGGACCTTGCCCCCGCAATGCCAGAAAGTGTTCATCATGAACCGGTTTGAGGGAAAGAAAAACCGGGAAATCGCCGATGAACTCCACCTGTCGATCCGCACCGTGGAAACGCACATTGGAAAAGCCCTGGCGACTTTGCGCAGCGGCCTGAAAGACAGTTGGATGTGGATGGTTTTGCTGGCCGGCATGACCGACTGGCCAGCCTGAAATTCCTCTTTTTCGACCCTTCGACTACGTGTAGATCCCGTCCTTTTTGTCTAGCTAGAAACGGCGTCACAACAACAACCGCTTCCGATGAGCCAAACCATGAATCCGATGATTACGAAAGAACTGGTGTTCGCGCATTTTGCCGGGAAGACCACCCCCTTGCAGAAGCGGCAGATCGAACAGTGGCTGCACGACGAAACCAACCAGGAATCGTTCTACCGGTGGCTGGTGGACTGGGAACGCCAGGCACCTCCGTATGCGCCGGAACTGGACCAGGCTCTGGAGCGGTATGTGCAACACATGCAGACTCATCCGTCGGTGGCAACCGTCAGCAGTGTGGAAACGTTGCGGGAAACCGGTCGAAGCTTCCGGTTTCCGATCCGCTGGCTGGCTGCCGCAGCGGTGTTGATCGGGCTGGTTTTTGCGGGCTGGCTGGGCCGAAACCGAATGTATTACCAGACTTACCGGACAGATTTTGGGCAAACCCGCTCGCTGACTTTGTCGGATGGCAGCAAGGTGACGCTGAATGCCAATTCCGAATTGCAGGTGCCCCGGTTTGGGTTCGGAGCCGAAACCCGCGAGGTTGTGCTGTTCGGGGAAGCCTTCTTTTCGGTTACGCACCAGGCTGGACATCAGAAGTTTCTGGTGAAAACCCAGGGCGATTTCAACGTAACCGTTCTTGGAACCGAGTTCACCGTTTATTCCCGGACGCGGGGTGGAAAGGTGATGCTTCGCCGGGGAAAAGTGGAACTGAGCTACACCGAAAACCGCCAGCGTCGGCAAGTGATGCTGAAACCGGGTGATCTGGCGACATTTAGCCGACAGAACCAACTGCAACTGCGGAGTCAGGTGGAGCCCGAAAAATATACGGCTTTTACGGAAAAACGCTTCGTTTTTGAAGACATGTCCCTGCGTGAGTTTGGCGATATGCTCACGGAGAATTACGGCTTGCAGGTCGAAATCAGCAGCGACCAGCTTGCCCGGCGCACGCTGGTAGGATCGTTCCGCGCCGACAATGTAGACGATTTGCTCAATACCGTTTCCGAAGTCTTTGGCATCCGGGTTGTCCGGCACGGCGACACCGTCCGGTTTGTCGAAGACCACTAACCATTCCTAAACCCTTTTGTTGCCATGAAAAGACCCTTACGAAAAACGCTCTGGGGCGGCTGTCTATTTGCCTTGCTTTCCCTGATGAGCTTCCCAAACCGGGCCCAGACGTTGGCCCGCGCCCAGCAACCCACCGCCCGGCAGGAAAATACCCCGGAAGTCCGCAAACTGCGGGATGTGCTGAAGGATTTGAAAAACCACTACGGCGTGGATATTCTGTTCGAAGGCGGTTTGCTGGAAGGCGTTACCGTTCCGGCGGGGCGGCTGAATTACAACCGGAAACTGGAGTTTAATCTGGACAAACTGTTGAATGCGACCGGTTTGTATTACAAAAAAGCGCAGAACGGCGCTTACCTGATTCTCGACAAAAAACAGGATCGCCGGAATGCCGACACGCCGGAAGTGTTGCACCGTGTGAATGAAACCGCACCCGGTTTTTCCGCACCTTTGACGGCTACGATTCCTCCGGTTCAGGAGTTGGTGGCATCCAGCCAGATGAAAAATGCCAGTGATCTGACGATTGGCGGAACCGTCACCAGCGAAACCGGCGAAGGGCTACCGGGAGTCAGCATCGTCATCAAAAATACCACGCGGGGAACCACCACCGATGCCGACGGAAAATTTAAACTCAGCATTCCAACCGGCGATGTGATTTTGATTTTTTCATTCGTCGGGTATCTGAATCAGGAAGTTGCGGTCGGGAACCGGACGGTTTTTGACGTTCAACTCGCTCCCGATACCAAAGCGTTGGGCGAAGTGGTCGTTGTCGGCTACGGCACCCGAACCAAAAGCTCGCTGACCGGGGCCATTGCCTCCGTCAAAGCCGAGGAGTTGAAAGCGACGCCGGTGGCCAATCTGGCGCAGGGGCTTCAGGGGCGCGTGAGTGGGCTGGACATGCGGCAAAACTCGGGAACGCCCGGCGGCAACATCAGCGTGCGCATCCGGGGGACGAACTCCATCAACGGCACGTCGGAACCGCTGTATGTGATCGACGGGATTCAGATTTCGGCGTCGTCGGGCGTCAATGCGGCCAATCCGCTTTCCCAGATCAATCCGTCGGACATCGAGTCGGTGGAGGTGTTGAAAGATGCAGCAGCCACGGCGATTTACGGGGCCAGAGCGGCCAACGGCGTGGTGTTGATCACGACCAAACGCGGCAAAGACGGCGTGACGAACGTTTCGTACGACGGCTACATCGGTCAGCAGGAAACCACCCGGAAGCTGGGTACTCTGAATGCGACGCAGTTCGCCCAGTTGGAAAATGCCACCTACAGCCCCACCGTTGTCTATCCCAATCCGGATGCGGTGGGGGCAGGAACCAATTACCTGGATTTGATTTTTCGCCAGGCGATGATTCAGAACCACCAGCTTTCGGTGAACACCGGCACGAACAAAACCCAGATTGCGCTCGGCGCAAATTATTTTAGTCAGGAAGGGATCATCAAAAAGACAGATTACGAGCGGTATGCGCTCCGGGCCAACATCGACCACCGGATCAGTGAGCGGGTGAAGGTAGGAACCAGTCTGTATTACACCGCAACGGGCGAAAACCGGGTGAATGCGGGCGGGACGGGTGTGAACGTCACGAGCGCCCGCGAAGGGATTCTGGGCCGGGCCGTGGCGGCTCCGCCCACCTTGCGCCCTTTCCGATCGGACGGCAGCGTGTATTCCTTTGCCGATCAGTTCAATGGACGCTACCGGGAAACCGTCAATCCAATGGGCGAACTGGCGAAGAAAAATTACACCAGCGGGAACCGGTTTCTGGGGAATTTGTACCTTGAAGTGACGTTCCTCAAAGGGCTAACGTACCGCGCCAGCCTCAACGCCGATCTATCCAATAGTTTGCAGGAACAGTATTCACCCCGCTCCATTGTAGACTCAATTTCGCTGAACAATCCCAACGCCGTGAACGGATCGGCCAGTAACAACAGCAGCTACGCCCGAACCTTGCTGCACGAAAGCATCCTGACCTACAAAACCCAGTTTGGTCAATACCATACGCTCAATGCGACCGTGGTGTACGCGACGCAGTCGGATATTTTGCAGACCAATAACCAGACGGCTTCCGGTTTTGGTAACGACTTCACCGAAAACTGGTCCACCGCGAATGCCACGGTGTATGCGCTGTCGAGCTTCCGGAATAAAAGTAGCCTGAGCTCGTGGCTGGGGCGGGTGGGATACGGTTTTAAAGACCGGTATTTTCTGGATCTGACGGGTCGGGTGGATGGCTCCAGCAAGTTTGGCGCGAACAACAAATACGGTTTTTTCCCGGCGGTGTCGGCGGCCTGGCGGATCATCGAGGAAGAATTTATGAAGCCCGTCAAATTCGTCAGCGACCTCAAACTCCGGGCGAGCTACGGCGTGACCGGAAATGCGGGTGCCATCGGGCCGTACCAGTCGCTGGCGACGGTGAGCGGGCAGGGTTACAACTACAATTTCAACAACATAACCCAAACCGGTATCAACCCGAGCGGGATTGCGAACCCGGATTTGAAATGGGAACAGGCGACGCAACTCGACATTGGTCTGGATGCGTCTTTTCTGAATAACCGGCTGACTGTCGTCGCCGATTATTACCACAAACGAACCGATAACCTGCTCTTCACCAAAGCCTTGCCGATGTCGTCGGGCTACACGACTATCACGGGGAACTACGGTTCGATCCAGAACAAAGGGCTGGAACTGGGACTGAGTGGCAAGATTTTGACGGGCGCGGTCAAGTGGGAAGCTTCGGGAAACATCACCTTCAACAAAAACAAGGTGCTGGCGCTGGACGGTATTCAGAACGAAATTGCCCTGTCGAGCTATTCCATTCTGAAAGTCGGGCAACCGCTGGGGATCTACCGGACGTACAGGCTGGACGGCATTAACCAGACCGGCGAAACCTTCCTCCCCGGCTATGACGCCCGGACGGGCGGTTTTAAAATCAAGGATGTCAATGGCGACGGGAAAATCAGCACCGATGATCAGGTGATTGTCGGGAATGCGCAGCCCAAGTACTTTTTCGGGTTTTCGACGCTGGTGAAATACAAGAATTTTGAACTGAGCGGTTTTCTGCAGGGCGTGCAGGGGAGTCGGCTGTTCAACGGTTTCCGGTTTACGTTCGAAACGCCATCCGGGCAGGTCAACCTGCTGGAGGGGACGGCCAACCGTTGGTCGGCGACCAACCCCAACAACGAGTATGTCAAACCGGCGCAGGGCACGAACCTGCCGGTGGGCGATCGCTGGGTGGAAGACAATTCGTACATCCGGGTCAAGAACTTAACGCTGGCCTACAACCTACCCCGTGTCAAATTCACCAAAGGTATTCGGGCGTATGTGGCTGGAAACAACCTTTTTACGCTGACCAACTACCAGGGCTGGGACCCCGAATCCAATAATTACGGGAGTGCCAACGCGCTGTTTTACGACAACGGCACCTATCCGGCGGCCAAATCGTACGTAGTGGGTCTTCAGTGTACATTCTGATCCTAAACTCCTGACTTTCATGAAACGACCTTTTTCAACATCCATTCTGGTGGCGGTTCTGGCGGCCTTCGGGTTTAGTGCCTGCCAGGAATTAGACGAAACCGTGTATTCGTCGGTCATCACGACCAACTTTTACAAAAGTGCGCAGGACGCCGAAGCAGCTTTAACGGCGGCTTACGGGTCGATCAACGACCTGTTCGACCAGGCTCCCATAGTTTTTGCCGGTGATTTTGCCGGGGATCAGCTCTGGGTAAAACCGGTGGTGGGCCGCAACGTCTTTGCCGTTTACAGCTATGATACCGACTATTCGGGGCCAAAAAGCTTTGGCCGGACGGCCGAGAGTCCTTACGGTTTGTGGCAGTTTTGCTACAAAGGCATTGAGAACGCCAATTGGGTAATCGACCGGGTGCCAGCCATCGGGATGGAAACCAACCGCCGGAATGCCATTGTGGGCGAAGCCCTGTTCCTGCGGGCGTTCTATCATTTTACGCTGGCGAAAAACTTCGGGGATGTGGTCATCCGGACCTCACCCAGCCAGAGTGAATCGGACGCGCTGGTGGCGAAAAGTCCGAAAGCTGAGGTCTATAAACAGATTTTCAAGGACCTGGACGACGCCATTGCCAGACTGCCGTCGTATGCAGCCTCCACGATCAAAGGCCGGGCTTCCAAAGAAGTAGCCATCGGGCTGTATGCCAAGGCGGCTTTGTACGCCGAAGACTGGACAACCGCCAAAACGAAGGCGCAGGAGGTCATTACGTCCGGGAAATACACCTTGATGCCGAGTGTGCTTGATGTGTTCGACGTCGAAAAAGAGGATGCGGCCCGGCAGGAAAATATGTTTGCCTTTGAAGGTGATAACGCCACCCGGGCGCGTGGTACGACATTGATGGGATTCTGCGGCCCCGCCAACAGCGCCAGCCGGGATTACGGAAACACGACGTTCGGCTCCATTTTTGCCTTTCAGGCGTTTTTCGATTCGTTTAGCCCCACCGACAAACGGCGGCAATTATTGGACACCAGCTTCGTCAGCGTCGCGGGGAAAGTGGTTCCGCAGAAGGAAATTACGCCCTATACCGTGAAGGGCGTGTTGATCAAAAAATACATGGATCGAAACTCGGTTGGCGCAAAAGGACGGAACAATGTACCGATGCTGCGGCTGGCGGATATGTACCTGATTGCGTCGGAAGCGGAAGCCCGGCTGAACGGCCCGACGGCGACGGCCTACCAATACCTCAACGCGATTCGAAACCGGGCGGGACTCGCCAATCTCCCGACCGGCCTGAGCAAAGACGATTTTATCAGGGCGGTTTTGCAGGAACGGAGCTGGGAGTTTTTTGCCGAAGGCGACCGCTGGTACGACCTGACCCGCACCAACACGTTTCTGACGGTGATTCCGAAAGCGGTCAATGAAGTGTATCCGACCCGCGCCCCCCAGCCGAAACACCGGTATTATCCGATTCCGCTGGATGAAATCCGGGCAAACCCCAAACTGGAACAAAACCCGGATTGGAAATGAGGCAATTTCGGCAAAAAACGGTTTTAAGCTTTACGGGATTGATCCTGCTGGTATTCAGTTTATTCCAGCCAAAAACCGGTATGATTTCCGAAGAAACCAACCGCCTATGGGAAGCAAACGACAGCCTGAACGTTGAAAAAGCGCACCAGGAAATCTGGCGACGGTTTATCGACGAACATGCCATTTTGATCGATTTTGCGGATTTTGACGGTCGGTTTGATCGTCCGACGGCGGCCGAATTTCGGGAAAATAAACCCAATGCGTTGGGCTGGTGGACGCCGACTGAAAACGGGTCGATGTTCAATGGGTTGTATCTGGACGGCATTTGCCAACGCTGGATGCACCGCCGAAACGAAGCCGACCGGCAAAAGGCGAAGCGACTGGCGCAGGGGCTTCTGTTTCTGGCTTCGGTGGGCGATACCCCCGGTTTTATCGGGCGTGGCGTGGCTACGGACGGCAAAACGCCCCCGGCGATGGGCTCGAACGACCAGACGTCGCCCTGGTTTTACGGCCTCTGGCGTTACCTCGACACTGGTATGCCCGACCCGCCCGAACGCCGTCAGATCATTGCCAAAATGACGGAAGTCGCCAATGCATTACTCGCGAATACCTGGCGGTTGCCGACGATGTCGTATGCCCCGGCACGGTTTCGCAACTCGTTTGCTACGTTCAATTGGGAAGGTGCCCCCCGTTTGTTGTTCATTCTGAAAGCGATGCACCAGTTGACCGGCGACGCCAAATGGGACCAACTTTACCACGAAGCGGCTCGCGAAGTGGGCGGGGAAGCTAAACGCAGCCGTCTCCAGATTTGTGTGGAAGGCATGAAGTTTGACGTTCCCAAGCAATTTCGCTGGACGGGCGTATCGAGTACCGTGGACGTGCGGGCGTTGTGGGAAATGGAAAAAGACCCGGTTTTGCGAAAGGCGTATGAAGACGGGCTGAATGCCAGCGCGCGCAGTGCCGCCAGTGGAATCACGCTTTGGCATCAGTTTGATCTTAACGATCAGAAAACGTTCCTGCACGACTGGCGGACGCTGAACCAGTGGTGGAAACCGCAGCATAGCGAACAGGACGCGCTGGACGTTTCTCAAACGGAGTTGAATGAGCTGGTCAAATTGTCTCCGCGCCGGAATCAGGAGCTGGGCTTCGTCCGCGAACCATTATGGATGGCGTGGATTGTGACGATGGCCCCCGACCGGAAACTGGTGGAACAGCATCGCGCCGAAATCCGGGGTGCATTGACTCATTTCCGGCCTGACCGACTCTATTATTCCCAGTTTTTTCCCGCCGAAGCCGTCTGGTTTCGTCTTCAGCATCCGTAAACGGTTTATGATGAAAAAGTGCTTCCAATCTTTTCAAGTGGGTTTTACGACGGGTTTGTCAGTGATCGGCTTCTTGCTTTTTCTCCCCGCCTGCGCCCAAAACCGGTCGGTTTCGCCGTCTGACGATTCGCTCCGGCACCAGATCGAACGGGCGGGTCAGGAAATTGAAAAGCGGTTCATGAGTTCGCAAACCGGTATTCTGTACGATTACGCCAGTCGCGATGGCTCCAATTGTATTCCAACCCCGGAAGAATGTCAATCGGATCAGCCGAATGGGCTGTCGTGGTGGTCGCCCATCGAAAACGGGGCGTTTTTCAACGGCATTTACCTCGACGGACTGTGCAATCGCTGGAAATTGAGCCGGAAAAAAGAGGATGCTTTGGCAGCTCGTAAAGTGGCCGATGGTCTGGTTTTGCTGGCCACCGTCGGAAACGTCCCCGGTTTCATTGCCCGGGGCATTTCGACCGACGGAAAAAGTCACCACGTCGCTGGTTCCGACGACCAGACCGGGCCGTGGTTCTACGGCATCTGGCGGTATGTCAAAAGCGGTATTCCCGACGCGACCGAACAGAAACGCCTGATCAATCGGATGGAATCGGTGGGAAAGGCCCTGGAAAAAACGAACTGGCAACTACCATGTGACCGGGCTGGCTACGGTTTTCGCGGAAACCTGACCGACAAAGGCTGCCGGATTTCGGTGCGGCTGGTGTTTATTTACCGGGCGTTGTACGATGTGACGAAAAATAAACACTGGCTGGACGGCTACCACCAGCGGTTGAACGAGATTCCCGAAGGCGATTCGATGAACCGGCTGGAAGTGTGTGCCTTAGGCATTCCGTATGAAACCGTCAACCCGGAAAAAGGCAACAAAACCGAAAACGAATTCTGGATCACCGGGATTTCACAGGCCATGCTGAAGGCGTTGGTCGAACTGGAGGATAACCCGGAACGGCGTGAAAAATTCCGGAAAGGCTTGCTGGCGGGAGCTGAACGGGCGGCTCTGCATGTATCGCGCTACAAAAACTTCGACAACGCCCACGACCTGGTATTTACCGAAAACTGGCGGGTTTTGAATACGCTGTGGAAACCGCAGCCCGACATTGCCACTACGCTCGAGGTGGCACTCCGGCAGGTTCGGGAGTGGAATACGCTGTCACCAGCGAGGCCCTACGAGGATAAACACATGCGCGAACCGTTGTTTGCCTGCTGGGTGGTGCTTTTGTCCGGCAATAAGGCGTTAATCGAGCGCTATCGGCCAGAATTGAAAAATGCGTGGATGCATTACGATTGGCAGCGGCTGTACACATCCCGGTTTTTCGTGGTTGTCCCGGCGTATTATGAAGCGAAGCTAAATCAGCTTTTCTAGTAGTTGTAAAAAAGGTTTAACCGGTTCCCATGGAAAGAGAACCCGTCTTGAAAAATTAAAAAACCGCTACATTTTGAAATATTTGGAGATTTGTTACAATTTTGGTAATAAATCGCCACGCAAATGCCCCGCTCGGAACGCACTGATGCTGAATTGTTAGACCTGCTCCGCGACGATGACGAGCAGGCTTTCAGGGAGTTGTATGAGCGGTATTGGTATAAAATGTACGTGGTGGCGCATCGCAAACTCCGGCGAAAAGAGGTGGCCGAAGAACTGGCACAGGAGTTATTTGTGATGCTCTGGCAGAAGCGGGATTCGCTCCGAATTCTGAATTTGCCGGCTTTTCTGGGCGTCACGCTCAAAAACCTGATGGTGGATTACATCCGTCGGAACATCCTGGAAGAACATTACCTCGATCAGCTCAGGTTGTTTTTCCCGGTCGAAACGTTTATAACCACCGAAACCGTCCAACTGAACGAGCTGACGGAAGCCATTCAGAATACGCTGGCGCAGCTTCCCGAGAAAACCCGCGAGGTCTTCATCCTTCGGCGGTTTGAGCAGCTTTCGATTCGTGAAATTGCCCAGCGGCTGGAATTGTCCGAAAAAGCCATCGAATACCACCTTTCCCGTTCCACAGCCTTTCTTCGCCAGAACCTGCGCGACTTCGTCGCGGTCTGGGTGTTGTTTTTTCTCTCCTGAGCGGTATTCGTAAAACCTGCAAAAAAATCTCAAAAAAATCGCGTTTAGCCTTAGGGGTTTTTCGGTGATATTCGTCTATGCCTTTTGAACGAACCACTCAGCCCGATGGATAGCGCAAAATACCAGGAATTGCTGGCTAAATACCTGAACGGCGACTGCTCCGACGAAGAGCGGGCGCTGATCGACCAGTGGTATGCGTCATTGGATGCAGAGGTGGACTTGCCGGCCACAGCCGATGAAAAGAACCAACTGCTGGCCCGAAACTGGCAGGATCTGAGCCAGCGGACGCTGAAATCCAAACCGGCCCGTCCACTTCATTTCCGGCCTTACTGGGCAGCCGCTGCGGCTTTGGCCGTATTGTTGGGACTCGGCTGGTATTTTCAGATTTGGAAAACGACGAGCGTACCGACACAAGCGTTCGAAGTTTCGGATGCAAAACCGTCCTTTGTTGAGAAGACCAACACCTCGGCCCTTCCCAAGCGAATCACCCTGAGTGACAAGAGCATAGTAACCCTGGAGCCCGGCAGCAAAATCCGGTATCCGGCCACGTTCACCGGCCAGAACCGGGAAGTTACCCTGACGGGCGAAGCATTTTTCGAGGTGCAGAAAAATCCGCACCAGCCGTTTCTGGTGTATTCAAATGATTTGATAACCAAAGTGTTAGGAACCAGTTTCCGGATTAAGGCCAATGCGGCCAACCGCAACATTACGGTTTCGGTGCGGACGGGGCGCGTGTCGGTGTATTCCCCCACACTGGCGACGGCGGCTAAAACCAAATCCGACCCCGAAACCATTGGCGTTGTCCTGACGCCCAATCAGCAGGTGACCTACCTGGATCTGGAGCACCGGCTGGTGAAAACGCTGGTGGAAAAACCGGTCGTGCTGGTTCAGAAAGCCGAACTCCCCACCTTTACGTTTCAGAACGCGCCGATTTCGGTGCTGATGACGGCCATCGAAAAAACGTACGGCGTCGATGTCGTGTACGACGAGGAGGTGATGAGTAACTGCTTCATTACAACCTCGCTGGAGCAGGAAGACCTATACGACAAACTAAACATCATCTGTAAACTGCTGGGAGCCAGCTACAAAGTGATCGACGCCCAGATCGTCATCTCCGGTCCGGGTTGCCAGTAACCAAACCGTTTCACACTTAACCCGAAAGGAATGATGTAATTCTAACGCAACTCAAAAAAAGAAGGTCGGTGATGGGTCCAAGCATCACCGACCGGATCAAGCTCCAGCCGCCGGATCGTGTTCCGACGCATCTTTTCAGATGTGCAGGGCTTCTTTGTCTTTGCCTAAATCCTCAAACAAAAACATCCAAAGGTATGAAATTACCTCGAATCTCTCACGCATTCGTCCTTACCCTTATGCGTATCACGTTTACCCAACTGATTTGTACGTTTCTGGTCGTGGGGGTGACCTACGCCAAAACCGTCCGGGCGCAGGCGCTGCTGGAACAACCCGTTACGCTGTCGATTGAGAACAAGGAAATTAGCGTCGTTTTATCCCGAATCGAAAAGGTGGCGAAGGTGACGTTTTCGTACATCCCGCAGCAGATTCAGGCCGACCGCCGGGTGTCGCTCAACGTCACCAACCAGCCTTTGTCCAGCGTACTGGATCAGCTTTTTCGCAATGCCGCCGTGTCGTATGAAGTCGTGGGCCGGAAGCAGATTCTGCTCAGCAAACCGCCGGTTTCGCCCGCCATCAATCCCGGGTTTTCACCGAAAAGTACCCAGTCCGAAACGGAAAAACCGCTCGACCGGGCGATTACCGGAAAAGTGACCGACGAAAAAGGCGAAGGCTTGCCGGGCGTGAGTGTGGTGGTCAAAAACACGACGCGCGGAACCAGCACCGACGCCGATGGGCGGTTTAAACTCAACGTGCCGAATGAGGCCACCACCCTGGTTTTTTCGTTCGTGGGTTATTTAAGCCAGGAAGTTGCGATTGGAAACCGCTCGGATCTGGCGGTTGATCTGAAAGTCGATACCAAAAGCCTGGAGGAAGTGGTGGTGGTGGGCTACGGAACCGTCAAAAAAAGCGATCTGACCGGTTCGCTCTCGCAGGTCAAAGCCAAGGAACTGAACGCTTTTCCGAACAGCAATGTGTTGCAGGCGTTGTCGGGCCGGGCGGCCGGGGTGCAGGTTTTGCAGAATACCGGCGCGCCCGGAGCCGGTGTCAGCGTTCGGATTCGGGGCACCAATTCCATTCAGGGCAGCAACGAGCCGCTGTATGTCGTGGACGGTTTTCCGATTTCGGGCAGCAACCCGACGGCCCTCAACAACTCCGATATTGAAAGCATCGAGATTCTGAAAGATGCCTCAGCCACGGCCATTTATGGTTCGCGGGGTGCCAACGGCGTCGTGATCATCACCACCAAACGCGGAAAAACCGGCAAAACCAACGTCGATTTCGAAACCAGTTACACCAGCCAGAAGCTGATCAAAAAACTGGATCTGATGAACGCGAAAGAATACGCAATGTTCTACAACGAACAGGCTCTCAACGATAAATTATCCCCTTACTTCACACAGGCGCAGATCGACGGTTTTGGCGAGGGGTTCGACTGGCAGGATCTGGTTTTCCAGAAAGCACCCATGATCACCTCGGCGCTGAACATCAGCGGGGGCAATGAGAAAACCCAGTTTTCGGTGTCGGGCAGTGTGTTCAACCAGGATGGTATTGTCAAAGGCAGCGATTACAAACGGTATTCGCTGCGCGCTAATGTCAATCACGAGATCAGCAAGAAGTTCAGTTTCAACCTCTCCAGCACACTGACCCGCCTGAACACCGGGCGCAAAGACAGTGGGGGAGGGAGCCGCGGCAACTCGATGATTTCGGGGGCGATTTCGGCTCCGCCGACGCTGACACCCTACAAGGATGACGGCACGTATCGCGTGTTGGCCACTTCGTATCCCTTTGTCGCAACGGATTTGATCAATCCGCTGAATTTTATCAACGAACAATCCGACCAGATCAGGGCGAACCTGGCGCTGGTGAATGCGGCTTTGATTTTTCGCCCCATTCCCGATCTGACCATCAAGATTGCGGGCGGTATCGAAAACCGCGATGACCGCACGGATTCGTACCGCACCCGCAATTTTGTCAACTCGGCGGGTGTTGCCAATGTCAGTACGAATCAGATTACCAGCCTGTTGAGTGAAAATACGATCAGCTACACCAAAAGCTTCCAAAAACATTCCGTGTCGGCCGTTGCCGGGTTTACCTATCAGGATTTTGTCAGTACGTCCCTGTCTGCGGGCGGGAACGGTTTTCTGAGCGATATTTTTGGCACCTATGACCTGAGTGCCTCCATCACCCCGGGTATTCCCAATTCCGGGTATTCCAAGTCGGTTTTGCTCTCGTATCTGGCGCGCGTCAATTACGGTTTCGATGGGAAGTATTTACTGACGGCCAGCTTTCGGCGCGATGGTTCGTCCAAATACAGCGAAGGCAACAAGTGGGGCTTTTTTCCGTCGGCGGCTTTTGCCTGGCGTGTCTCCAACGAGGATTTCCTGAAAGAAAATACATTCATCTCGGACCTGAAATTCCGGGCGAGTTGGGGCCTGACCGGTAGCCAGGCTATTGGGGCGTATGCCACACTAAACCAGCTTTCGTCGGGCAAAACCGTGTATGACAATGCGTTATACAACACGTTTGCGCCCGGCACGCGCCTGCCAGGAAACCTGAAATGGGAAACGACGGAACAAAAAGACGTCGGAATCGATCTGGGGATTCTGAAAAACCGGGTGACGTTTACGCTCGATTACTACATTAAAAACACCCGAGATTTGCTCAATACTGTCGTCCTGCCGTCGTCGCTGGGCTTTACCAGCACGATTCAGAACGTGGGACAGGTGCAGAACAAGGGCTTCGAACTGGGCGTCGATTCGCGGATTCTTACCGGGACGTTCAGGTGGGATCTGAATGCCAACTTTTCCCTGAACCGCAACAAAGTGGTGAAGTTGCAGGGGGGCGAGGACATTCTGGGCGGAACCGTCAGTGTTGTTGCGATCAACGATGTGACGAACATCCTGCGCGAAGGCCAACCCATCGGGCGGTACTGGGGCTATGTGGAAGAGGGCTACGATGACAAAGGCAAAATCAAGTTCAAGGATCTCGACGGTGACGGGGCCATCAGCATCAAGGACAAAACCTACATCGGCGACCCGAATCCCACGTTTACGTTCGGCGTCAACTCGGCCATGAGCTACAAAAACTTCGATCTGACCATTTTCCTGCAAGGTGTTCAGGGCAACGACCTGTTCAACGCCAGCGCGATTGTCAATACGATGGACTACGGGTTTGGCCTCAACATGCCGAAGGAGGTTTTTTATAACCACTGGTCGCCCACCAATCCGAATGCAAAATACCCGATCATCAGCAATTCCAGCCGGACGAGTGTGTCGAACCGCTACATCGAAGACGGTTCCTACCTGCGGCTGAAGACCATCCAACTCGCCTACAACCTGCCGCTGCAAACCTGGGGTGTCAACTGGATTCGGAACGCGCAATTGTATGCCAGCGGACAGAATTTGCTGACACTGACCAATTACTCGTGGTGGGACCCCGAAGTGAACTCCAACGGCGGAGCCAACTCGACCAACCAGGGCTTTGATTTCAACAGTTATCCATCCTCAAAATCCGTCACCGTCGGCGTGCGGGTAGGGTTTTAAAATTATTGAGTGATTGAGCGAATGAGTAATTGAGTGAAAAGATCAGCACTATTGTTAGCCTCCAGGCTCGCCCAATTGTTTCACTCAATCACTCAATTACTCAATCGCAATTGAAACTATGAAAAAGATACTCCTTCTCCTCTCGATACCCCTGCTTCTGACGGCCTGCGAAGACGCGCTGGTGGAAGCCCCCAAATCCATTGTGGTCGAAACGTTTTTTAACACGGCCAGCGATGTTGAAACGGCGGTGAACGCCATTTTTTCACCCCTTCGGAGCACCATGTATTCCAATTACGAAGCGACGCTCGAATGCCAGGCCGACTATGCCTCCGGGCGCGGAAGCTGGGCTCCGTTGCACGAATTTCAGGGCTTCAACGACGCCAACATTTCGCGGGTGTCCGGTTTCTGGAATTCGTTTTACCTCAGCATTCGGAACGCGAATCTGGTGATTAAAAATGCCCCCACCGGCACGGCGATCAGCAAAGCCGATGTGGATAAATTCGTCGCTGAAGCGAAGTTTCTGCGGGCGTTCAATTACTTCCAACTGGTACGCAACTGGGGCGGTGTTCCGATTCGGACGGAAGGCAACATGACCGATATCAACCTGAAAAGAAGCACCGCCGATGAGGTGTATGCCTTGATTCTGAGTGATTTGAAAGAGGCTGAAACCAACCTGCCGGAAAAACCGGCGCAGGTGGGCCGACCGACGAAGTGGGCGGCTAAAACGATGCTGGCGGATGTCAATCTGCAACTCGGGAAATTTGCCGAAGCCCGCGACAAAGCCGAAGAAGTGATGAAATCCAGCCTGTTTTCGCTGGTGCCGGTGGCCACCAAAAATGACTTCCAAACCAAGGTGTTTGGGCCGGATCTGGTGTCGACATCGGAGGAGATTTTTTATCTGAAATACATGCGCCAGGTTGGCCAGGGGAATTACATGCTCTGGATCAGCAACCACCCGGATACAAAATTATTCAACTTCGGGGGCGCGTATGTGATTTATGTCGATGTGACCAGTGCCTATTACAAATCCTGGGATGCCGGTGATCTCCGCAAGAGTATGTGGGACCTGATCAACTTCGGTTTGGGGGCCAACACACTCGTGAGTTCGAAGTTTATCGACCAGGCTGCGGTGGGACAAAACGGAGCCGGAAACGATGATCCGGTGTATGGCTATTCGGACGTGCTGTTGATCTACGCCGAGGCTTCGGCCAAAGCGGGCAATGGTCCCACGGCCGCTGGCATGGAAGCCCTGAATCAGGTGCATCGCCGGGCGTTCGGCAAAGCCCCCGCCGTGGCGTCGACAGTGGATTTCAAACTGGCCGATTACAACGCTGCGACGTTCGTCGATCTGGTTTTAAAAGAGCGGAGTTATGAGTTCCAACTGGAAGGAAAACGCTGGCTGGATCTCAAACGAACCGGAACCGCCAAAGCTGTGATTCTGGCGGCTAAAGGCAAAGTCGTCGCCGACAAACACTTGCTGTGGCCCATCCCGGTTTCGGAAATGAATTACAACAAAGCCCTGAACCCGGCGACAGATCAGAATTTGGGGTATTGACAACCGGTTTTCGGTTTACGGTGGCTGACGCATGCTTGCTGACGCGTCTTGTTTGGTGCGTCAGCAAGCATGCGTCAGCCACCGTAAACCGAAAACTGAAAACCGTAAACTGTATAATTATGGAAAAAATAAAAAGAAGATCGGCTTTAACCTCGCTCGGCGCACTGTCATTCGGGATGGCCGTACCGACCTTATCGAAAGGCGAACGGCTGAGCGAGCCTTACAAACTGGTTCAGCAGACGCTGAAAACCGACATCCTGGTGATCGGGGGCGGCACGGCGGGCGTGGTGGCGGCCATTCAGGCGGCCCGGGCCGGACGCAAAACCATCCTGGTCGAAAACGGCAGTCAGTTGGGCGGCACAACGACCACCGGCGGGGTGAATTATCCGGGAATCTTTTTTGCCTGGGGCAAACAGGTCATCGGCGGCATCGGCTGGGAAATGGTGCAGGAAGCCGTCGCCCTGAACGACGATACCTTGCCGGATTTCTCGATTCCCCACGGCAAAAACCACCCCCGCCATCAGGTGCGGCTAAACGGGCAGTTATATGCGATGTTGATCGAGGAAAAAGCCGTTGCCGCGGGTGTACAAATCCGGTTTTATGAAACCCCCACCAGCGCGACGTTTCAGAAAGGAAACTGGACCGTTCAAACCGTGGGGAAGGGAACCAGCACGCAAATCATTTGCAACCAGTTGATCGATTGCACCGGGAATGCCTACGCGGCTTCGCTGGCCGGTTTTCCGTTGCTACGGGAATCGGTCACGCAGCCCGGAACGCTGATGTTCCGGCTGGAAGGCTATGATTTTAAATCGCTGGATTTAAAGCTGATCAAGGGCCGGTATGAAGAAGCGATCCAGAAGGGCGAACTCGTCAAAACCGACTTTCGGAACAACATTGTGGGCCTGTTGAAAAGTGCCGGGGACAACATCCAGCACGTGATGGGAGCCGATTCCACGACTTCCGAAACCCATACCGTGGCGAATTTAAAAGGGCGATCGTCGCTGTTAACGACGCTGCGGTTTCTGCGAACGCTGCCCGGCTGTGAAAAAATCCGGCTGGCAGATGTGCAGAACGAAACTGCCGTGCGGGAAACCTACCGCATCGACGGCCATTACAAAATTACGCACGAAGATTACGTCACCGGGAAAGTATTCGATGATGCGGTTTCGTATTCGTATTATCCCATCGACGTCCACGACGAAAACGGCGTGGTTCCCGATCATTTAAAAGAAGGCGTGGTGCCGACGGTGCCGCTGCGGGCGCTGGTGCCGAAAAACAGCCGGAATTTTCTGGTGGCCGGGCGGATGGTGAGCAGCGACCGGCTGGCGAATTCGGCGCTACGGGTGCAGGCCTCCTGCATGGGCATGGGCCAGGCCGCTGGTGCCGCTGCGGTTTTGGCCAATTTGCAGAACAAAACGCCCCTGGAGGTGTCGATGAAAGACCTCCGGAAACTGCTTGAAGAACACGGCGGAATCGTGCCGGTTTCGGCTCAAAAAGGGTAGTTTTAACGCGAACTATGGGATGATGCCCTTGCCTACCAGTTGTTTAAGTGCCAGCGGCACGTAATGTTACTAGCAAACCGGTATTGTGAGCACTCCAGGCGTGCCGGAGGTACGCAACTAAGCCTATATCGCGTACCTCCGGTACGCCTGAATCTCTTAAAATAAATACCGATTTGCTAGTAACATCGGACCCCTCCGGGGTCAATAATCTCACAGTTTACGTTAATTTTAGTATGCGAGATTGGTTCAGCATTGGTTTACTCAACGCGGTTATTCTAACAATACTCCTGCTTTCGGCTTACCGGAAGCAGGACAAAATTCGCTATTTCCAGTCGCAAACGATTCAGCTAAAACCGGATACAATTCAGGCGTTTGTGAGTCAGTTTAAAGACGATGCGGGCAACGATACCCTGTTTCAGATTCGCTCAAAAGAAGGGTATCCGGTTTCGTATTTCCGGAAAATCAAAACGAGTGTCTGCTTCGATAACAAATGCCGGTTGCTGGACATTGTGCTCTACTGGAACGTCACCGGGCGGTATCTGGGCTATGAATTGCCGGAAGGGGAATTTCTGAGCAAGACAGAACACGAACCGTTCAAACCCGCCGAATACGCCCGGTTGAACGACCTGCTGGCCGATCCGTTTTCGCCACTGGCCAACTTTTCGTACGAGGAACTGGTGCCTAAAGCCGATCTGGCGACTTCGGGACTGGATGCGGTTTCGTCGGCAACCTCGAAAAATGTGCTGGATTACGTGGTCGAAGGAGCCGTGTATACGACCTACAAAATGTGGCATTTTGTGTATGGTGCCGCGCAAAAGGAAGTGATTAAATTGACGGAAAAACGGCTGTCGCCCGGTTTTCTATTGAAGGTGCTGGAAAGCTCGGATTCCGGCGATAAAATCTGGGCACTGAACCACCTTCGCGGGCAGGTCGAGTTGACGCCCGCGCTCCGAACGACCGTCCTGAGTTTCATTGATAACAACCGGTTTAATCTCGCCGAACGCGCCATCAACGCCTTGAGTCCCGCCGAACTGAAATCGGATTCGTTGCAGCAATTGCTGTTTGAGAAATTTCCCAAGATAAATTACGCCCTTAAAAATCTGATCGTTACGAAACTCAAAGAAGCTCCGCATTTAAATGAAACCGTGAAAACCGCATTGGCGACCAATTTGAAATCGACCAACGGCGAGTTGCTGAGTAATATTCTGGATCTCTTTAAACAGCAAAAAGTAGCGGACCCGAAAACCGGTCGGATCATTGCCAGCCTGCTGCAAAGTGACAATAATTTCCTGGCTCAAAAAGCGTTTATCTACCTGAAAAGTGCGAATATTGACGATCAACGCGTGACGGAGCAACTGAATGCCTACAAAACGAAGCACCATTTATAGTCGAAACAACGCATGAAAGGACTGGTATGGCTGATCGTGCTGGTTCCGTTTTGGGGGAAATCGACTGATTTTCAGCGGTCTGCGGAGGTGCCGATGGTTAGTCTGGAAGGCGAAGCGCAGGGCACAACCTACCACATCAAATACCGCGATGAACGCCAGCGCAATTTTAAAAAACCGGTCGATTCGCTGCTCACCGAAATCGATCTTTGTCTCTCCACCTACCGCCCCGATTCGGAAATTTCGCAGTTCAACCACTCCGAGTCGCACCGGTTTCAGCGGCCTTATTTTTACCCGGTTCTCAAAAAATCCGACGACGTGTATCGGGCTACCCACGGTGCCTTCGATCCGACCGTAAAACCGCTGGTGGAAGCTTATGAACAAGGCAAAAAGTCCCGCGAACCCTGGCTGCCCAATACCGATTCGCTGCTGGAATACGTTGGTTTTCAGTATATTTCGTATGATACGGTTTCGGTCAAAAAACGCAAAAAGAACGTCCGGCTGGATTTCAACGCGCTGGCGCAGGGCTACACCGTTGATGTGCTGGCGGGTTTTCTGGAATCAAACGGTATCGATCACTACCTGGTGGAAGTGGGCGGGGAGGTTCGCTGCCGGGGTGAACGCAGCGCCGGGCAATGGTGGAACGTCGGGATCGAAAGCCCGGTGAGGCCCGGCGGGCTGCAGTCGTCGGTTCAAATAGCCAACCGGGCGATGGCGACGTCTGGCAATTACCGCAATTTTTACCGCCAGAACGGTGAAACCTTCGGTCACATCATCAACCCCAAAACCGGCTTTTCCAAACCCGACGCGCTGCTGAGTGCCACGGTTTTTGCCAACGACGCCATGACTGCCGACGCCTTTGCCACGGCTTTTCTGGTGCTGGGACTGGCCGAAACCCGGCGGTTTCTGGCCCAACACCGCGAACTGGATGCCTATCTCATTTACAAAGACGATGCGGGAAATCTGAAAACCGTTGCCACGGACGGGATCAGGGAGTTTATCAAGTAATAGTTGGGTTTTATTGCTACATTTACACGTTTTATTCCAACCCTCACAAACCTTACGGGGCGTTTATGAACTCAACTCGTTATTCTTCTTTTTTCCGGTTGTCACGGCGGGCTTTGGCCTGGTCTACCGCCGGGCTGATCGTCGGGGGCGTCCTGGTCGGTGCCTGGCAAAACGACAACCTCAATCAGGCTTCCAGCGAATACCTCGACCGCTTATTTGCCGGATTATCAGACGACGATAAACACGATCCGAAATATGCCGTAGGAAGTCTGAACGTGGCCCCGGGTCTGGAAGCAAAGCTTTTTGCTGCCGAACCGATGCTGACGAATCCGACCAACATCGACGTCGATGCCCGGGGCCGCGTCTGGGTTTGCGAAGCGTATAATTACCGCGCCAACATCAGCGGAAACCCCACCCGCCCCGAAGGCGACCGGATTCTGATTCTGGAAGATACCAACGGCGATGGACAGGCCGATGTCACCAAAACGTTTTATCAAGGGCCGGAACTGGTTTCTCCACTGGGCGTTTGGGTGCAGGGCAACAAGGTGATTGTGTCGGATAGCCCGAATGTGTTTGTGTTTACGGACGAAAACGGCGACGATAAAGCCGATAAAAAAGAACTGCTGTTTACCGGACTGAGTGGTGCCGACCACGACCACGGAATGCACTCCTTCGTTTTCGGACCCGATGGCAAGTGGTATTTCAATTTTGGGAACGAAGGCAAGCAAATCCGCGACAAAGACGGCAAAGCCATTTTTGACCGCACGACCGGCAAGGAAATCGATACCAAAAATTACCGCCAGGGCATGGTTTTCCGGTGCAACCCGGATGGCAGTGAGATGGAAGTGCTGGGGCAGAACTTCCGGAACAACTTCGAAGTCGCGCTGGATTCCTACGGAACCATGTGGCAGTCGGACAATGACGACGACGGCAACAAGGGCGTTCGGATCAATTACGTGATGGAGTATGGCAATTACGGCTATACTGACGAAATGACCGGCGCGGGCTGGCGCGTGAACCGCACCAACCTGGAAGCCACCATTCCGCTGCAACACTGGCACCTGAACGACCCCGGCGTGGTGCCGAATTTGCTGCAAACCGGCGCGGGTTCGCCCACCGGTATTATTCTGTATGAAGGAAAATTGCTGCCGGAAGTGTTTCAGGGTCAGATGATTCACTGCGACGCGGGGCCAAATATCGTTCGGTCGTATCCGGTCACGAAAGACGGCGCGGGCTACAAAGCCACCATCGTGCCGCTGCTGGAAGGCGTGCGTGACCAGTGGTTCCGGCCTTCGGATGTGTGCGTCGCACCCGACGGTTCGCTGCTCATTTCCGACTGGTATGATCCCGGTGTGGGTGGTCACCAGGCGGGGGATCAAAACCGGGGGCGGGTCTACCGCGTGGCCCCACCGAATACGCCGTACAAAATACCGAAAGTCGATCTGGCTACGACGGCCGGCGCCGTTGAAGCGCTGCAAAGCCCGAACATGGCGATTCGTTATGCTGCCTGGAACAAACTCCACGATCTGGGTGTGAAAGCCGAAAAAGACCTGGCGAAACTCTACAAAACGTCACCCGATCCGCGTATGAAAGCCCGCGCCCTCTGGTTGCTGAGCAAGCTGGACGGTAAAGGCAAAAAATACATTGAAACCGCGCTGAAAGAAAGCGATCCGAATCTGCGCATCACCGGTTTGCGGGCGGCTCGTGAATTGAAAACCGACATTATTCCCTATGTGAAGCAGTTGGTGAATGACATGGATCCGCAGGTTCGTCGGGAATGTGCCATTGCCCTGCGCCGGAACACATCGCCCGAAGCACCGGATTTGTGGGCGCAACTGGCGGCCAAGCATGATGGCAAAGACCGCTGGTATCTGGAAGCGCTCGGCATTGGGGCTGATGGCCAGTGGGATACGTATTATGCCGCCTGGCTGAAACGGTCGGGCGCGAATCCGGTGGCTACCGATGCCGGAAAAGACATCGTCTGGCGGGCCCGCACCAAAGAATCCGTTCCGTTGCTGGCGAGTCTGGCGGGTGATTCGAAAACCGATCTGACGAGCCGCTTGCGGTATTTCCGGGCTTTCGATTTCAATCCGGGAGCTACCGAAAAATCGACGGCTTTGCTGAGCATTCTGAAAAGCAACCCGAACGATGTACAGATTACCAAACTGGCGTTGCGTCACCTCGACCAGAACTTCGTCAAAAACTCGCCGGAAGCGATGGCGTCGTTGACCAAATTGCTGGACGAAACCTACGGCAAGCCCGAATACATGGAAATGGTGAGCCGGTATGAACCCGTAGCCGAAAATCCGCGCTTGCTGGCTCTGAGTCAGAAACAGTTCAATGACATTGTGGGCCGTGATGCCACCCGCCAATTGCTGAAGCAGGGTGGTGGGAAGCAGGTTTGGGAAATTTTGAATGGCAGCAACCCGGAAGCCGCCATCAACATGGTGTCGGCTCTGCGCTGGGTGGGGACTAAGGAGTCGCTTGAGATGCTGAAAACCATTGCGTTGGACGAGAAACGCCCGACGCTGCTGCGGAAAGAGGCCACCCGCGCCATCGGCGGTAGCAACGACGGAGAAGAAATGATTCTGTCACTCCTGCGCTCCGGCCAGATTAAACCGGAATACAAAACGGCGGCCGTCCAGGGTGTTGCTAACACCTGGCGGAAGAAAGTCCGGACGGAAGCTGCCAGTTACCTCGACGGTGCCAAAGGCGCAGAAGGCAAGAAACTGCCCGCCATTCCGGATCTGCTGGCCATGACCGGCGACGCGGGTCGGGGGATGACGGTTTTCAAAACGAATTGCTCCATTTGCCACCAGATCAACAGCGAAGGCATGGATTTTGGCCCCAAACTGTCCGAAATCGGGAGCAAGCTGCCGAAAGAAGGGCAATACCTTTCTATTTTGTATCCCGATGCGGGGGTTAGCTTTGGCTACGAGGGGTTTGAGGTCAAATTCAAAGACGGCAGCACGGTTTCCGGGATCATTTCCAGCAAAACCGAAACCGACCTGCAAATGAAATTTCCGGGTGGCGTGGTGAGCGATTACAAAATGAGTGACGTCGTTTCCATGAAGCAAATGGATGCTTCGATGATGCCATCCGGTTTGCAGGAAAATATGTCTACGCAGGAACTGGTCGATTTAGTGGATTACTTATCGAGTTTAAAGAAAAAATAGAACCTTCCTTTATCATGATTCAACGACGCGATTTTGTCAAATCAACGTTAGGCCTTGTCGGTGCAACGCTTGCCGGCACTGCCCTGGCGGGTACGAACGCTGTACAGCCGCAGACGGTGGTGAAAAACAAGTTCAAATTACAATATGCCCCCCACTTCGGGATGTTTACGAACAGTGCCGGGAAAGATGTGATCGACCAGCTAAAATTCATGGCCGACAACGGTTTTACGGCCCTGGAAGACAACGGCATGATGGGGCGTCCGGTGGAGGAGCAGGAGAAAATCGCGAAGGAAATGACCCGGCTGGGCATGAAAATGGGCGTTTTTGTGGTCGACAAAGGCGGGAACGGACAGAATACGCTCGCGGCTGGCAAACAGGAGTTCATCGACATTTTTCTGAATGGCTGCAAAAAAGCCGTCGAGGTGGCCAAACGCGTGAATGCGAAATTCATGACGGTGGTTCCCGGTGATTTCCAGCGCAATCTGCCCATCGGCATTCAAACCGGCCACGTGATCGACGCCCTGCGCCGGGGATCTGACATTCTGGCCCCCAACGGGTTGACGATGGTGCTGGAACCGCTGAGCGACACGCCAAACCTGTTTTTACGCACTTCCGATCAGACCTACGAGATTTGCCGCGCCGTCAACAGCCCGGCCTGCAAAATCCTGTTCGACGTCTACCACATGCAGAAAAACGAAGGGCACATCATTCCGCACATCGACTGGTGCTGGAGCGAAATCGGCTATTTCCAGATCGGCGACAATCCGGGCCGGAAGGAGCCAACGACGGGCGAAATCAATTACAAGAATGTTTTCAAACACGTGTACGAAAAAGGTAAAGCCGAAAACAAGGACTTTATCTGGGGCATGGAACACGGCAATGCCTTTCCGGGCAAAGAAGGCGAAACCGCTTTGATCAAAGCCTACGTCGAGTCAGATAGCTTTACGGTTTAGTATTCATGGCGTGCCAGTCGTCCACCGACTGGCACGCCATTCGATGGTTGAATCACGGTTTCTTCCCCCAATCAGGCTGGCTGAGGTCCAGAAAATCGTGATACGTCTTCATTTCGCTGATCAGGCGGGTTTCCAGCATCTTCTTTTTTTGCGCAAAAACCGGGTTGTTCACCAGGTTGTTCACTTCGTAGGGGTCTTTGTTGAGGTCGAATAACTGCGTAGTTTCCTGCCGGTTGACGTTATATTTGATCAGTTTCCAGTTGTCGTGGGTTCGCACAGCCCGTTGAAAATCCCGGTAGGCGTAATAAACCGATTCCCGTCCCGGCTTTTTGGTTTCTTTGACAAAGGGGAGCAAACTCTGACTTTCAACCGTTGCCGGAACCGGGAGTCCGAGAAAATCCGTCACCGTTGGGAAAATATCAGCCAGATAGGCCAGCGCATCGACGCGTCTGTTTTGAGGTAGGGCCGGATGGCTCATAATCAGCGGTACGCGCATGCTGTGTTCATACAGATTCTGTTTGCCCAGCAACCCGTGACTGCCCACTGCCAGCCCGTTGTCGCCCGCAAAAACGATCAGTGTCGTTTCGAGTAAACCGTTCTTTTTCAGCACATCCAGAATCCGGCCAACCTGGGCATCTAACTCCGAAATCATGCCGTAATAGAGCGCAAGTTCCTCTTTCGCCTGCTCTTCAGTCAACGGGCGCGGCAGCAGTTTCTCATCGCGCACATTCAGTTCTCCATTGTCGAAAGGGTGCTGCGGGAGAAAATTAGCGGGCAATTTCATCCGTTCTTTCGGGTATAACTTCCGAAACGCTCCCGGCGGGGTGCGCGGGTCGTGGGGTGACGTGAAGGCAACGTAGCAGTAAAAAGGGCGGTTTTCCGGTGTTCGGTTGGTTAGAAAGTCAATGGCTTCGTTGGCATACAGTTCCGACGAATACAGATCGGCCTTTTTGTTAGGCTCCTTATATTGCCCGGAGGGATCAAAATTGACATACTGTGGATGCTCCTGACCGCCTTTTTCCGGGAGGTGCATGCCGCCGAAAAACAGGGCGGCACCCCCTTCATAGCTCCTCGAAAACGAAGCTTTGTCGTTGTGCCATTTGCCAATCGCGTAAGTTTGGTATCCTTTCGTTCGGAGGTATTCGGGCAGCGTGGTGTGTTCTTTGGGAATCACATCGCCGGTTTTGTATAAACTGTGTAAGTAGCGGCCCGTGTGCAGCATCGCCCGGCTTGGGGCACAGAGCGCGCCGTGTAGTCCACCCATCGTCTGCGCCCGCGTAAAGGCGACGCCGTTTTTGACGAGTCGATCCAGATTGGGCGTCTGAATGGCGTCATTTCCCAAGGCATGGATCGTGTTGTACCGCTGATCGTCGGAATAAAGAACCAGCACATTCATCGGTTTTTTCTGCCCGAAAACCGGGTATAAAAAACCACTTAAAAGGAAGAGGAGGACTCTGTTGACGTATTTCTTCATGCTCGGGCCAAGGTTCGTTGTGGCTGACTACTGCTACCAAAACCCAAAACTACGGTCAGATCCCTGATAAACAAGATAGCCCGACCGGGAGATCAGGCTATCACACGCATCCGACTGTGGACACGAAATGGAAATCAATTACAAAGCAACCACCGAGTTCTCGTCAGCAGAAACTCCGCTGCTAATGTACTTATCGGCTTCCGAATCGTTCAACCAGGTTTCACCATCGATCAGATAGCGGAACTGCGTTTCCTGACCCACCGGAAGTTCAACCGTTGTTTTGTATGAACCGTCTTTTTGTTTCTTCAGAGCCGTAGCCGACGCATCCCAGCCGTTAAAATCACCAACCAAAGCAACCGCTTTCGCACCATTAACGGCGTCAGCAGGCAGCGTAAACGTTACTTTGCAAATTGTAGGCTTGCTTTTTACATACTGTTTTGCAAGTGCCATATAGAGTAGAGTGTTTGGTTTACGGTTGTAAATTTATATGGAAAAATGAGTAATGCAATGGTTATCAAATCATTAAAACTGAGCTTTCTTGTTATTGTTCTATTATTCGATACAATAATTTAAAAAGCCAGCGATTGAAATAGAATTTTTCCAATAAAACGATCCGGCCCGTTAAATTGTTTGAACCGCTTGGGTTCAGTGGCAAGGACAGGATCAAACCGTCAATCGTTGCACAGCGCAACCGTCCCTAGCGCACCGTGTAACGAATGCCCAGAAAACCGCGGATGCCCTGGTTAGGGGCAAAAACGTAGTTTGGGTCGAAGGTCAGCCGGTACGGATTGTCGGGCGTTGCCACCACCTGCCCGTTCCGATCGAACACGACGCGCTTGTCGAACGGGTCGTTGGCGCGGGCAATGCTGTTGGCCGGGGGCGTAAAATTCAGCAGGTTTTTAATGCCGCCGTAAATCTCGAAACCACTGTTGAATTTTTTGGTCAACTGAATGTTCTGAATGCTCCAGGTCGGCGAATTCAGAGCCCGCGGATCGTCGGAGCTCAGCAGTGGCAGCCGCATCGGGCCGTAGAGATTCCCGGTGTAATCCGTCGAAAAACCGCGTCCGAAATCATACGAAACCGTCCAGGTACCCGTAATGCGTTCGGTTAGCAGCTGGCGTGTTTTAACAGCCTGGCCGTCGGCATCGTCTTCCACCTTATACACGTCCATGAGCGTAAAACCGGCGTTGACTTTCAGCGGGAACGCAAAATTGGCGTCAAAATTTACACTGACGCCCTTGGAGGTCGAATGACCGTTCAGGTTGTCGAAGAAAATCTTGTTGGGATCGGTTTCGTAATCGGCAATGATCCGGTTGGTAAAATAGGTGTAAAACAGCGAGGCATCGATGCCCAGAAAACCGCTTCCGAATACAATCTGTTTGGTGTAGTTCAGGTTCACATTCCAGCTTCGTTCGGGTTTGAGTTCATCCTGCACCACTACCTGCCGGGCGCCGGTCAGGGCTGCGTGGTCCTCAGTAAACAGGTTGACAACCCGGTACCCCGTTCCGGCATTCAGCCGGATGATGTTGTCGCGGTTGGGTGCCCATTTGTACGAAAACCGGGGCGTCAGGATGTTGCCGTGCCGCGAATTGTAGTCGTAGCGCAAACCCAGCAACAGTTTATGTTTTTCGTTGAACGTAAACTCCGGCTGCACGAAAACGCCGGGTAAAACCGTCCGGTCGGGCTGGTTGGTAGGGCGCAGCGAATCGGCTGAGCGGGTGGCTGGCGTGTTGTCGTCGTAGAAGGTGTAACGGAAGGGTGTTCCGACCAGCAGGCTAACCCGGCTGTTAAATTCCTTTGTCCACAGCAACTGGGCAAAAAAGATCCGTTGGGTCGCGTTGAAGGAGGTCGTGCCGTAATACGAATTCTGGTTGTGGCTGTTGAACGACGACTGGAGCGTGATGTTTTCCGTCGTCGGGAGTTGGTAAGAACCAATCAGTTCCAGTCGTTTTGTGTAAATGCTTTCGGCATAGAGGCTGTCGGTACCGCGGAATTCGGGCGTCCAGTTGGTTTGCCCGCCCCAGCGGTTTTCATAAAAATACCGTCCGGCAATGCTGGCCTGACGGTTTTCTTTCCGTTCGAATTGCCACTTGTTGAACACCGAAATCCGGTGTTGCAGCGTCACGTCCGTAAACCCGTCGTGGTTCTTGTCGTAGGGGTTCTGGTAATTGTAATAGTTCAGACCGATCAGCGAATTGGCTTTGCCAACCCGGTACTTCACGCCCAGATCGGCATTGTATTCCTGCCAGCTCGTCCCGAAGACATCCGCCGTCACGGTCGGTGCTTTCAGCGGATTTTTCGTGATGATGTTGATCAAACCGGCCACGGCTTCCGAACCGTAGAGCGTCGACGCCGGGCCTTTCACCACCTCGACCCGCTCCACCAGCGAATTTGGAATGCCGGATAAACCGTAGACCGTCGACAGCGAACTCACAATCGGCATCCCGTCGAGCAGCACCATCGTATACGGCCCTTCCAGCCCGTTGATGTGAATGTCGCCGGTGTTGCAGACATTGCAGTTCAACTGGGGCCGAACGCCGTTAATGGTCTGCAGGGCGTCGTAGATGTTAGGGGTAGGGTTTTTCTGGAAAAATTTCGGCGTGTAAATCTCCACCGGAACGGGGCTTTCTAGCTTGGAAACTTCTTTCATCGTTCCCGTAATCACGACCTCCCCCAGCGTATTGGCGGCTTCGCGCAGGTCGACCGTTTGGCGAATGGTCTGGCCCGCCGTGACATTGACGGTTCGCTGGTAACTGTCAAATCCCACCAGCGAAACCACCAGTTGGTAGCGACCCGCCGGAATGCCGGTCAGACGGAATACCCCCGCCGTGTCGGTCAGAACGCCGAACCGGGTGCCTTTGAGCGCCACCGTGGCCAGTTCGACCGGTTTCTGTTTGGAAATTACTTTGCCTTCGACGGTGGCCGTCGACTGGGCATGGGCAAGAAAGGTACTGCCTAAAATAAACAGAACCGATAGGTATATCGTTTTGAGCATGGGTGTATGGGATCGATCAGAAGGAGTGAAGGCCCGAATGCCGTCAATGCGCGATGATTCAACCGGTTATAAACCGGCACACACCGACGCTACTGGCAGCAGGGCATTGAAAAGAATCGCCGGGAGCGATTCAGCAGGAAACGATCATCCAACAACCGGCGGACCCCGGTGGGAAAAGTAAGGGAAGACGTACGCGCTCTGAAACGAATAAACCGACCCAAACCGCTGGATGGCCGGTGCGCTCAGAACGACACAGGCAAACACGAACGGCGTCAGGCCGTCATACAGAACGTTGGTAAAGTTTTCGAGCCAGACTAACTCATTGGTCGTGTGCGTATTGGGCTGGTAAGGACTGTCGCCAACGGGTTTGAAAGGGTGGGCATGAACGATAATCCGCCCGCTGGCCAGTTTGTGCGCGTGCCGGAAAACCACCGAATTGACCATCATCAGGCTGAAGAGGATCAGCAGGACGCGGGCAATTTTTCGTCGATAAACCGGCAACCAGTACATGGCTCTTTATAATAAGTTGTAGATTGCGTCTGTAACCATTTTAACAAATATAGAGAATAGATTTAGACTTGTCTAAATTTTTTACAGGATTGAATTTATTCGCTTAAATTTCCTTCGACACATGCGAAAAATTGCCATGCTGGGTTCCGGCTTTATTGGCCGGTTTTATGCCGAATCGATCCACGGTCAACGCGGACGTGACCGGGTGGTTGCCATCTACGCCCGCCGGGAAGAAAGTGCTAAAAAATTTGCCAACGACTACGGCTGTTCCATCTGGGGAACGGATATGGAGGCAGTGATTGCCAATCCGGAAGTCGATATGGTGTGCATTGCGTTGCCTAACAACATCCACGAAGCGGCCGTCATGCTGTGTGCCAAACACAAAAAAGCGGTGGTCAGCACCAAACCGCTGGGCCGTAATGCCGACGAGGCTTTGCGGATGATGAAGGCCGTGGAAGAAGCCGGTATTTTTGCCGGGTATCTGGAAGACCTCTGCTACACACCCAAATTCCTGAAAGCGCTGGAGAGTGTGAAGAATGGGGCACTGGGCCGGATTCTCTGGGCCAAATCCCGCGAAACGCATCCGGGGCCACACAGCGACTGGTTTTGGGACAAGGAGCAGGCTGGTGGCGGTTGCATGCTCGACCTCGGTTGCCATTGCGTCGAGATTGCCCGGAATTTTATCGGCAAGGACGTTCGACCCGTTGAGGTAATGTGCTGGGCGGCCACGCAGGTGAAACCCATTGATGCCGAGGACCACGCGATTGCGCTGGTGAAATACGAGAATGGTGCCATCGGGCAGTTTGAAGTAAGCTGGACGTTCCGGGGGGGCATGGACCTGCGCGACGAAGTGATGGGCACCGAAGGCACCATCTGGATCAACAACTTCCTGCGCACCGGTTTTGAGATGTTCACGACCGGAAAAGGGGCCGATTACGTGGCCGAAAAAGCCGAAAGCACCACCGGCTGGCTGTTCCCGGTCGGCGACGAAGTGAACGATCTGGGGTATAATCACATGTTCACGGACATGTTCAATGCGGCCGACCAGGGGCGCGAACCGGCGGAAACGTTTTACGATGGCTACGTGGTGAACGCCATTCTGGATGCCGCCTATCGATCCGCCGAAACCAAACAGTGGGAGCCAGTGAATCTGCCGGTTTGGCGCGGTCGCGAAGGGCTGACGCAGGAATCGACCCTGGTGGATTACGACGAAGAATTTTACCTCATCAAAGAAGAGGTTACGCACGATGGCCGTCATAAGGTGATCCTGAAGGACAAGCAAACCGGACGGATTTCGGAACGCGACCTGACCTAGAGAATCGGTACTTTCTAACACCACTACCTTGTCGGTACCTTTCAATAGCCTGAAATCCGGTTCCGATGAACTGGATTTCGAATACCTGCCCGGTTTTGCCCAATTCCTCCTGGAACATCACCTCGAAGAATTGGCGGCCGAGTTTATTCGCCTTTTCCGGGAAGTCGATCTTCCGATGCTGGCTTTTTATAAGTCCCTGTCGGAAGATCAGCTTCTTGCGCTGTCGGTGAAAACGACCACGCAATTGTTGACTGCGTTCATCGAGAACCGGACGGTTGCCAACATCAACGCGACCGTAGTGCGCTGGGCGCAGGATCAGCTACCGATGATTGGCCGGAACCAGGTGGCCAGCAGCGATATGGGCCTCATCAGTTACGTTCGGAAACAGGCTCTGACGTTTTTTTTGCCGCGCTATACCACCGATTTGTCGGTATTTATTCAGATTATCCGGGAACTGGACCGGTATGCGTTCGAACTGCAAAGCCGGATGATGGCGCAGTATATCAGTTTGTTAAATACCAGTATTAACGAACAGCTCCATTTTAATACGAAAATAACCGACACCGCTCCGGCGATTATTGCGACGTACAACATCCATACCGGGAAGTATCTGTTTATCAGTCAGGGATTTGAACTATTGCTGGGCTATTCGTCCCGGCAGGTGCTGGAGGAAGGTGCCGGTTTCTTAATGACCATTCTTCATCCCGACGACCTGCCCAAATTGGTGGAAGACAATAACCGGGCGTTGGAAAAAGCCAATCGGCCGTCCGGAAAACGGGGCGAAAGTGAACAGATAGCGGAGTTTACCTACCGGATGCGTCACCGGAATGGACACTACCGGTGGTTTCAGACGTACGGTACCATTTTCGACCGCAATGGCGAAGGGAACGTTGAGCACGTGCTGAACATCTCGCTGGATATAACGGACAAAGTGGAAGCCGAGCGGCAGGCGCAGGAGAAAAACCGCCGACTCGAACAGTCGAACGCCAGTTTGCAGGAATTTGCCTACATCGCCAGCCACGATCTGAAAGAGCCGTTGCGGAAAATAACGACTTTTGGCGAGCGGCTGCTGATGAGTCAGTCAACGCAGCTCAGCGAAGAGGGGCAAATGTATTTGTCGAAAATCATTGACGCGGCCCAACGTATGCACGAACTGATTGGTGATGTGTTGTCGGTATCCCTGATCGCGTCCGATCAGACGTTCGAAAAACAGAGTTTACAACGGCTGCTGGAGGAAGTTCTTCAGTCGCTGGAATACCAGATCGAGCAGGCAAATGCCAGCATTGAATCCGATGCGCTGCCGGTCGTTACCGTGGTGGCGGCCCAGTTCCGGCAGGTATTTCAGAACCTGCTGACAAACGCCCTGAAGTTTGCCCGGAAAGACACGCCCCCGCTGATTCGAATTTCACACCGGTTTTTATCCTCCAATGAGATTTCGATACCGGGTCTGACAAAAGCCCGGCGGTATCTGGAGCTGAATGTTTCGGACAACGGCATTGGCTTCGATAACCGGTACGCCACGAAAATCTTCGCCATTTTTCAGCGGCTACACGCCAAAAAAGACTTTGAAGGAACCGGAATCGGGTTGGCGATCTGCAAAAAAATAGTGGAAAACCACGGCGGCATCATTATGGCGGACAGTGCGCCCGATAAAGGGGCTACGTTCACAATCGTCATGCCAGCCTGACGTTCAGAACCTTCCGTGCAGAATATACCGATCCGTTCGGGCGTATAACGAAGAATAAAAACTGAAATCGGGCCGGTTGGTGTCGAGCCGTTTGTCGAGCCGCAAAACCGGGTTGCCGATCGGAACGCTTAACAATCGCGCCAGATCGCCATCAGCCGCCACGGCCAGCACCTTCTGCTCTCCGCCTTTCACCAGCAAACCGTATTTGGCGCGAAGAAGATCGAACAGGGAGCGGTTTTCCAGCCGCTGGCGCGAAAAACCGGGTAAATAGCGGTTCGGCAGAATGATCTTCTCAAAAAAGACCGGTTCTTCCTCCACGGCCCGCAGTCGTTCCAGAAAATAAAATCCGGCTTTCGTATCGTCTTCGGTGGGGGTAAACAGAAAATCGTCCGGGAAAGGATGAAGCTTTGGTTTGGTTAGAATGGCGGTGGTCATCCGCTCGGTGCGGCTCGCGTTGGCGGTATTGGCCAGCCGCCCAACAATCGACATCACGCCCAAACCGATGGGCAGGGGCTGCACAATGCTGCCTTTACCCTGGTGCTTGCGGATGTAGCCATCTTGCACCAACAGCCCCAGCGCCTGCCGGATGGTGGGCTGGGTCAGACGAAACTGGTTCTGGAGGTCTTTTTCAGAAGGCAACAGATCACCCGATTTGAAATCACCCCGGATAATCTGCTGGCGTAAGGATTCATAGAGGTACTGATACTGGGGAATGCGGGTGGGCCGATCGTTCATAGAGAAAGGTTGTTGGTGAACAAGTATACGAAAATCTGCTTAATCTGAAACTTATTATAATAAGTTATTGCAATACTAAAATTGCCTTTATACCTTCGTCGTTCGTAATTTGATTTTTCGTATCAACGCCCTAACGCCCCGTTCCCCTAAAGGCCGGGCGGCCGGAGCCGGACTTTTTGCATCTGGATGCTGCTGTGTCCAAGTCCCCTTTAGGGGAACGGGGCGTTACAGGATTTTAACCGTTTATTTTTTCAGGATGGATCAACTCTGGCTGGCCAACAAGCGGATTGTGGTCATTGGTGGAACAACGGGTTTGGGGCTGTCGGCGGCCCACGCCTTTGTCGGACAGGGCGCACGGGTTGTCGTGGTGGGCCGGAATGAGGAAAGCTGCAAAGCGGCCGAAGCCCAGTTGGGCGGTTACGGTTTTGCGCTGAACGGCGACGCCACCGATCCGGCCACGGCCCTTTCGGCCATCGCGCTTTGTCAGGGTGAGTTTGGCGGTTTCGACGGGCTTTACCACGTTGCGGGCGGCAGTGGCCGACGGTTTGGCGACGGTCCGCTGCATCAGCTAACGCTCGAAGGCTGGAACAAAACTTTCGAACTGAATCTGACCTCGCTGATGCTGTCGAACCAGGCGGCTATCCGCGCATTTCAGGAACAGAATACCGGCGGAACGATCCTGAACATGGGGTCGGTGCTGGGCTATTCGCCGTCACCGAAATACTTTTCGACCCACGCCTATGCCGCCACCAAAGCTGCCATCATCGGTTTTACGAAATCGATTGCCGCCTATTACGCGCCCCACGACATTCGGGTAAACGTGCTGGCGCCCGGTTTGGTCGAAACGCCCATGGCGCAGCGAGCGGCCACCGACGAAACCATTTTGAAGTTTGTCGCCACCAAACAACCCCTGGACTGCGGTCGCATCGGCCAGCCCACGGATTTAGACGGGGCGGCTATTTATTTCATGTCGGATTATTCCCGCTATACAACGGGTCAGGTGCTGTCCGTCGACGGCGGCTGGAGCGTCAGCGAGGGTCAATACTGAGGACGGTTTACGGTTTACAGTATTCGGTTTACGGTGGCTGACGCGAGAATATGGATGCGCCAGCCCCCGTAAACCGGATACCGTAAACCGAATACCGTAAACTGAATACCATAAACCGAATCACCGAATACCGTAAAAAAATGAACGCAATCGGCATCGACATTGGCGGTACCCGCATCAAAGGTGTTTTGATCGACGTCGAAACCGGTGAAGTGTTACACCGCGTGGTCTGCCCGACCAATGATGGGCAGGACGGACAATGGAAACAGGCCGTTGCTGATACCTACCACCAACTGAAAACCGCTACTCCCGAACCGGTAACGGGCGTGGGCTTGTCGGCACCCGGTCTGCCCACCCCGGCCAACGACGCCATTGCCTGTATGCCGGGCCGACTGCCGGGACTGGAAGGCTTCGTCTGGTCAGCGTTTCTGGGCGTTCCCGTGCGGGTGTTGAACGACGCCCACGCGGCCCTGATGGCGGAAGCCCGGTATGGGGCCGCCAAAGGCATTCGGAATGCCCTGATGCTCACGTTGGGAACGGGCGTTGGTGGCGGGTTGCTGATCGACGGAAATCTGTACCAAGGCTATTACCAGATGGCGGGTCATTTGGGTCATGTGTCGGTCAATGCCGATAGTAACCAGTTGGATATCACCCAGATACCGGCTAGTCTGGAAGATGCGATCGGCAACGCGACGGTTTTCCGCCGGTCGTACGGCACGTACCAGACCACGCAGGAACTGGTTGATGCGTACCGGCAACAGGAACCGCTGGCCACGCTGGTCTGGCTGACGTCGGTTCGGCAACTGGCTGTCACCATTGCCGGTTTTGCGAATGCTTTTTCGCCGGAAGTGGTCGTGTTGGGCGGGGGAATCACGCAGGCCGGGGAGGCTTTGTTCAGTCCGCTGGAGGCCTTTCTGGCGGTGTTTGAATGGCGACCGGCCGGTAAGAAAACCGCCATCCGTAAAGCGCATTTTGAAGATTGGGCCGGGGCCATCGGGGCTGCCGGTTTTGCAATATAATGAGTTTGGAGATCCACCAAAAGTTTGTATGATAACAACGTATTTAGAAAAATGCCGCCAACTGATCGATACGGTTGAGCAGCAAAAAGCACAACTGCAACAGGCCGCCCAGTGGTTTGCCGAAACGATTCTGGCGGGTCGGATGGTGCATGTCTTTGGCTCGGGACACAGCCGGATCATGGTCGAGGAAATGTGGCCGCGCTACGGTTCGTTTCCGGGTTTCAATCCCATTGTCGAATTGTCGCTTACGTTTCACAACCTGGTCGTGGGGGCCAACGGCCAGCGTCAGGCGATGTTTCTGGAGAATGTTTCCGGGCTGGCTGAGCGGATTTTGCGCAATTACGATCTTTCAGAACTGGATACGGCGTTGATCATTTCGTCGAGCGGCTGCAACGTCGTTCCGATCGAGATGGCGGAGGAGTTTCAGAAACGGGGCGTAAAAGTGGTGGCGCTCATCACCAAAGAACATTCGGATCAGAGCACCAGCAAACGCAAAGACGGCCTGAAACTGAGCGATTTCGCCGACCTGATTCTGGACACCGGCGCACCCGTTGGCGATGCGATGGTGACGGTTCCGGGACTGGAAACACCGGTTGCGCCCGGAAGTACGGTCGGAGGGGCCTTGATCGTGAACAGCATCAAAGCCGAACTGGCCCGCTTGCTGACCGAAGCCGGTCAACCACCCAAAGTGCTGACGGCCACCGCGCTGGTAGGTGCTGAACGAGCCATCGAACTGTTTGAATCCGCCTATGACGAACACGCGCACCGGCTGGCGAAGCTGTATGCCGAGGTTGGCAAAAAGACCGTTGTTCGCTAAAAAGTACGTCAAAAACCTTGAATGGAGCCCTATGAACCGTCGTGACTTTCTTGCTTCCAGCACCCTGGCGCTGGCCAGACCGGATGTTTTTTCCACCGTCGATCGCAAACCCGTCGTTGGCCTGCACGTTTGGATTTATTCATCGGACAAGCCCGCTTACGATTGCTTTCCGGTTTTGGACCAGGTGTTTTCGGACGCAAAATATGCCGGAATTGAAGCCGTCGAGTTGATGGAAGTCAATCTGCGGCACGATGACGCCGTCGACCGGATTGGCGACAGTTCCCGCAAGAGCGGGGTTGCTGTCATTGGGGCTTCGTATAGCCAGCCGATGTGGGATCAAAGCAAACAGACGGAGATTCTGGACGATGCCGAAAAGGTGGTCGAGCGGTTAGGTAAACTGGGTGGCCGAACGCTGGGCATCTCGGTTGGTAGCACCCCGAAAAAGAAAACGCCCGAGCAGTTCGATGTTCAGGCCGATACCCTGAAAAAAATTCAGGAAATTTGCCGAAAGAACAAGGTCGTTCCCAATCTGCACAACCACATTTACGAAGTAGCCGATGATTTATATGACCTGCAAAACACCTTGCAGCGCGTACCCGACATCGCTCTGGGTCCCGATCTGGACTGGTTGTTTCAGGCCAAAGTGGACGTACTGACTTTCCTGCAAAAATTTTCGGATAAAATCGTTTACCTCCACCTGCGGGACCACCTTTGGACGGGAACCCGGTCGGAAGCTCTGGGCGAAGGCATCGCCGACTGGGGAGCGGTGGCCCGACAATTGAAGAAAAACCGGTTTGCGGGCGATATCACCGTTGAACTGGCTTTTCCCCCCGGTTTTAAACCAACCCGGCCCATTCGGGACAGTCTGAAAATGAGTCGTGACGTCATCCGTCAGAAATTTGGAGTCTAATCATCCGAGAAGCCTTCACATGCATCCATTTTTAAACCATACCCAACTACCGTTGCTGGCCGAAACCGACATCCTGGTCATTGGGGCCGGGTCGGCGGGATGCGTGGCGGCTTTGGCGGCTGCCGAAACAAGGCGGTTTTCGGTGATGCTGGTGGAACGCTACGGTTTTCCGGGCGGAACCTCCACGCAGATGCTGGACACGTTTTACGGTTTTTTTACACCCGGTTCCACACCCCGCAAGGTGGTTGGTGGCTGGCCCGACCGCGTCGTGAATGAACTCGACAAAGCCGGTGCGGTCTTTCTGCGCCCCAATACCTACGGAGCCGGAACGGGCGTTAATTACAACCCAGAACGGTTGAAACTCGTCTGGGATCAGTTGATTTTGCAAAGCGGCATCCGGTATTGGCTGCACACGACTTTGGTGGATGTGAGTCAGGAAGGAGAACGCTATGCCTGTATCTTCTGGAACAAAGCCGGTTTTGGCAAGGTGTTGGCAAAACGGGTCATCGATGCCTCGGGTGATGCGGATTTCTGTCACCTGGCGGGTTTTGCCTACGAAACGGCGGGCGAACACGAACCGGCTCAAAGCATGACTACTACGTTTCGGATGAGCAATGTCGATTTGGAACGGTACGAACGCGAAGGCGGTAAGAAAAGGCTGGCGGAGCAAATGCGGATGGCCGTCGAAACCGGTCAGCATCGTTTACCCCGCAAGGAAGGTTCGGCGCACGAAATGAATGCGAAAGGCTGCATTTCGACGGTGGCCGTGAAAGTGAGCGGTTTATCCGCCCTGAAAACGGACGAACTGACGCAGGCCGAGATCGAAGGGCGACAGCAGGCGTTTGTCTACGAAGCTTTTTTCCGGGATGCCGTACCCGGTTTTGAACAGTCGAACATCATCGGGTTGTCGCACCAGATTGGCGTTCGCGAAACCCGGCGCGTCTACGGTGAACACCGCCTGACCAAAGAAGAATGTTTGTCGGGTAAGCTGCCGAATGACCGGATTTTTCTCTGCGGAGCGCCCATCGAGGACCACCGGCAGGGCCTCAACGGAGAAGACGAAACACACTGGGAGTACATTCCCGGCGATGGTGTTTATGGGGTTCCTTACGGTACGATTGTGCCGAAAGGCAGCCAGTCGGCCTGGGCGGTGGGGCGGTGTTTTTCGGCCACGCATGATGCCCACGCGTCGTGTCGGTCGATGGCGCAGACTATGTCGATGGGCCAGGCTGCGGGTCTGGCGGCTGTGCAGTCACTGGCTTATGACGAAGCGGCTAATCAGATTGCTGTCAGTTTGTTGCAGGAGAAATTATACGATATTGGGGCAGTTTTAGAACTGCCGGATGCGGTGGCTGATACTTCGCGAAATGGCTGGAAACGATGAGCTTTGTCAGAACGGTTTTGGGGGATATTAATCCGGAGCAACTGGGAATCACGTATTCGCACGAGCATGTGGTGATCGACGAAAGCTTTCCGACGCGCGGCAACCCGGATTTTTTGCTGAATGATCTTGCTAAAATTTCGGAGGAGGTGCAGCGGGTGTATGACGCCGGAGGCCGGACGATGGTCGACGCGATGCCCGCCAACTGTGGCCGCAATGTGCTGAAACTGGCGGAGGTATCGCGCCGAACCGGTATGCAGATCCTGGCACCGACCGGGCTTCATCTGGAAATGTATTACCCGCCCGACCATTGGCGCTACCGGTATTCGGAAGATCAGTTGACGCGTCTGTTTATGGCCGATATCGAAGAAGGCATCGACGCGTTTGACTACAGCAGGCCGGTCATCGAACGAACCCCGCACAAAGCCGGGTTGATCAAACTGGCCACGGGTGACGAACCGTTTACGAAGCACCAGGAGACGGTTTTTCGGGCGGTGGTCAACGCGCATCGGGAAACCGGAATTCCCATTTTGACGCATACGAACGAAGGCAAACACGCCCTCGCCCAGGCGGAATTATTCGATAAACTGGGAGCGGATTTGCAGCATGTGGTACTCTCGCACGTCGATCGGTACAAAGACATTGCCTACAATCGGGCGGTTTTGCAAACCGGCGTTCGGGTCGAATACGACAGCGGTTTTCGCTGGAAACCGGAACAGCAAAATTGGACGTATACGCTGTTGCAAGCACTGCTGCCCGAATTTCCGGACCAGATCACCGTGGGCATGGATGCTGCCCGAAACACCTACTGGCAGTCGTACGGCGGAAAACCGGGTCTGACGTGGCTTCTGACCACCTTCCGCGATGACCTGCACCGACTGGATTTAGCCGATTATTTTCAACATTTATTCATCGATACGCCTAAACAGCTTTATTCATGCAACCCAACCCCATCCGCACCACCGTCATCGGCAGCTACCCGTTTCCGGGCTGGCTAGAATTTGCGTCCCAGAACCTCGACCAGTTTGGTCAGGCCGACATTGAGGAAATGATTGAAGATGCCGTGGTGGCGGCTGTTCACGACCAGACCACCGCCGGTTTGGACGTCATTACCGACGGCGAGCAAACCCGGCTGGACTTCAATCTGTCGTTTTATGGCTACATCAAAGGCCTGCAACCCAACCATTCGGAGACGCGCAAATTTGGCCCACCCGCCCACGACCAGCGCGGCAAACATTCCATCGTGGAAGAATTGACCGCGCCGAAAGGACTGGGAGCCGTCCGGGAATTCGAACGATTGAAGAAACTGGCTCCGGCTGGGCCTACGCTAAAGGCTTCGATTCCAGGTCCGTATACGCTCAGTGGCCGGATGTTGCCGAATGACCGCTACAAAGATCGCTACGACATCACGGAAGCGCTATTGCCTTTTGTTCGGAAGGAACTGGAAGACCTGGTGGCGGCTGGCTGTACGGAAATCACCGTCGATGAGCCGTCGATGTCGTGTTATGCCTACAAGGAAGATACAAAGCGGTTTGTCGATATTTTTAACCGGACGGTCGCGCCGGTGGTGGGGAAATGCCGCCTGTCGACGCACCTCTGTTTCGGGAATTTCAAAGGGCGACCGGTGGGGTACCGGAAAATCCACCCGATGTTGCCGGATTTTCTGGATCTGGCCGTTGATGAAGTGCACGTTGAAATGGCCAACCGCGAGTTTGACGAAATTGAACTGATAGCGGAATTTGCCAAAAAAATGGACGTGGCCGTCGGCATCATCGACGTGAAGAATTACTACATCGAAACCGTCAAAGACGTAATCGAGCGCATCGAGCGGTGTCTGAAATACATTCCCGCCGAAAAACTGGCCGTTGCTCCCGATTGTGGTCTGAGCCAGACCGCCCGCTGGGCCGCCCGCCAGAAACTGACGAATATGGTGGCTGGCGCGAAAAAAGTGCGGTTGGGGTAAATATTCAATAATTCGGTATTGAACGCCGAGTTCGCCAGTTTGATCTGAAAACCGTTGCCGTGAAGGGCGGTTTTATGCGCGTAATTTTGATTGAAAACCCATTGTATGAACGATTTGATTGCTGCTTTTCAAAAAGACCAGACCTTTCTTTCGGATCTGAAAACCGCCCGTTCCCAACCCGATCACCTGCACTTCTGGTGGTTGGGGCAGAGCGGTTTTTTGCTGCAATGGCAGGGTCGACGGCTGTTGTTCGATCCATATTTATCCGATTCGCTGTCGGTTAAATACGCCCAAACCGACAAGCCGCACGTTCGGATGTCGGAACGGGTTGTTGATCCGGGGCTACTCACCGGGATCAATGTCGTTACGTCGAGTCATAACCATACTGATCATCTGGACGCGGAAACCTTGATCCCGTTGTTCAATGCCAATCCGGAAATTCAATTCGTCATTCCGGAAGCCAACCGGTTTTTTGTGGCCGATCGAACCAAACGCGATCCCGGTTTTCCCATCGGCCTGAACGACGGCGAAACCACTGAAGTGGCTGGTTTTACGTTTCACGGCGTTCCGGCGGCTCATAACAGTCTGGAGCGCGACGATCAGGGGCGTTGCAAATTCATGGGGTTTGTAGTGCAGGCCGGACCGTGGACGGTGTATCACAGCGGGGATACCCTTTGGTATGACGGGATGGTCGAAACGCTGAAACCGTTTCAAATCGATGTGGCCTTTCTGCCGATCAATGGCAACAAACCCGAACGGCGCGTGGCCGGAAACCTGAATCACGAAGAAGCTGCCCGCCTGGGAAAGGAAATCGGTGCCGGTCTGGTAATTCCGCATCATTACCACCTGTTTGAATTCAATACCGAAGACCCCGCCCAGTTTGTTCATGAAGCGGAACGACAGCAGACGCCCTATAAAGTGCTGCGATTGGGCGAGCGCTGGAGCGGAAAAAAGGAATAGGCCGGAACTGTTGATTATTGCCGGGTGAATGCCGAATATTGGAGAAAGGTCTATCTACGAACCTTGCCTTTCTTCCCATGAAAAAAATAGCTGCATTTTTTCTGCTTGCCGGGCCGCTCTACGCCCAAAATCCTACTTTCAAGATTCAGGTAGTTGATAATCAGATTGATATTGGCTATGGTCTGGCCATCGGTGACGTCGACGGCGACAAAAAACCGGATATTCTGATGGCCGACCAGAAAGAAATTGTCTGGTACCGAAACCCGGGAAAACCGTCCGACGCCTGGCAGCGGCACATCATGGCGCAGAATCTGACCCCGCAGGATAACGTCTGTATTGCCGCCCGCGACATCGACGGCGATGGCAAAGTGGAAGTGGCGGTCGGAGCGGGCTGGAACCCGTCCGAAACGAATGATTCCACCACATCCGGGGCGGTTTTTTACCTGATTCGCCCGAACGATCCGACCCAAATCTGGGAAGCTGTTCGGCTGCACCACGAAGTGACGACCCACCGGATGCGCTGGGCTAAAGTGGCACCAAACCGGTATCAATTGATTGTGGTGCCGCTGCACGGGCTGGGGAACAAAAATGGTGAGGGGCGGGGTGTGCGGATTCTGGGGTATGAAAAACCGAAAAATCCCCGCGATCCGTGGCGGATGCAACTGGTCGATTCAACGATGCACCTGACGCACAATTTCGAAATCTGGGAGGATGGTTCCGAAACCCGGATGCTGATTGGCAGTAAAGAAGGCGGAAAAACGGTGGCCTATCGCAGTGGAAAATGGACGCCGGTGGATCGCTGGATTGGTGCCGGAAACGGCATGGGGGAGGTGCGCCGGGGGGTTCAGACTGCCAAAATGCCGTTCGTGGCCGCCGTCGAACCCATGCACGGCAACAAGCTCGTGGTGTATAAAAACGGCCCGATTGCCGATGCGCCGGATAAGCTGATGTACGGTGTTCAGCAAACACTGACGGAGCAGTTGAGTCAGGGCCACGCGCTCGCTTGTGGTGACTTCCTGAAACTCGGCGTTGACCAGATTGCCGTCGGCTGGCGCAATCCCAATGCCGAAAAGAAAGTGGGTGTGCGGCTTTTTGTACCCGATAAAACACTGCATACCTGGCAGGAACACGTTCTGGACGATAGCGTGATGATGGCGGCCGAAGACCTGCAGGTCGCCGATTTGGATGGTGACGGCGATCTGGATCTGATTGCATCCGGTCGGGCTACGCTGAATTTGCTGATTTACTGGAATCAGCGTTAGGGATAGGGCGGGCGGTGCCAGTATACGAGGGGTTGGACCGGGGGGGCTACACCGGTGGCTGGCCACTGACCGGGGACCGGGGGTTCTACCCCCGGTTATCCATAAATAACCCGTTGGGTTTATCCGTAAGACTACCCAAACACCGAAGGTGTTGCACACGGATAACCGGGGGTAGAACCCCCGGTCCCCCGGTCAGTGGCTAGTCACGAAAGCTGAATGGCCAGGTTGCGCAAGGCCGCAGCAAGCGCTTCCAGTTGAGGAGGAAGTTCACCTTCAGGCCCCACTTGGGTTGCGAATTCGGTTGTATCGTCGGCAATTTCATTCAGGAGACGCTGGGTCGTAGCCTGATCAGGCGATTGAGTGGTCAGTGCGTCGCTTAGTTCCGACAATTTTTCACCCAGGGGCTGCGTATTTTCGTTCTGTTTCAGGATGTCGATCCATTTCTGAAGCAAGTTGGTGTCGGCCTGGCCGCCATCCACAGCAACGCCGTTGGTCAGGGTGTCGATCGTTGTGTCAAGCAATTCGCTTGTGTCGGGAAGGCTGTCTAAAAAATCGTTTTGGGGTTCCATTTTGCTCGAATGCTCTATCGTATTCCTGTAAACTGAACCGTTGGTATCGGGGATTGTTTGTAGCTTTGTCAAGTTTTTACAGAACATGGACCCAACCCGACTATACCCCGAATTACAGTTCCAGTTTGCCCGCAGTGGGGGCAAAGGCGGTCAGAATGTGAACAAGGTAGCAACAAAAGCGGAATTATACTTCGACATTCCCCACTCGGTGGTGTTGACGGAAGAAGAAAAAGCCGTTTTGCTCGAAAAACTCGTCAACAAAATCACGACCGAAGGCGTGTTGGTGCTCTACCACCAGACCGAACGAACCCAACTGGGCAACCGCGACAAGGTCACCGAGAAGTTCTACCAGTTGATCCGTAAGGCTTTTGAGAAAGAAAAGCCCCGAAAAGCCACCCGGCCGACGAAGGCATCGCGGGAAGAGAAACTGGTGGCGAAGAAAAAAAGGGGTGAGATCAAGGAACGTAGAAAGAAGGTTGATTTCGACTAAAACCGCATGGACGATCTGCTCAGACAAAGCGTTTCCACGGCACTACAGGCTCTTTTGGGTGACCGGGTAACGGACCAGCTGGAAATCCGGAAGCAACACGGGGCCGGGTTTAGTTACCACCCCTGCCAGCCACCGGATTGGGTGGTTTATCCTCAAACCACGGAAGAAATTGCCACGATCGTCCGACTTTGCCAGGAACATCAGCTTCCCATCATTCCGTTCGGAGCCGGAACCTCGTTGGAAGGTCACATTCTGGCACTGAAAGGGGGCGTCTGCGTCGATCTGCGGTTGATGAATCAAATTCTGGAAGTCGATACGGCCAATCGGTGCGCCACGGTCCAGGCGGGAGTGACTCGGAATCAACTGGATGCCTGGCTGGAAGGCAGCGGTTTCTTTTTTCCGATCGGCCCCGGCGTCAATGCCACGCTGGGTGGTATGGCCAGCACCCGGGCATCCGGGACGAATGCGGTTCGCTACGGGACCATGAAAGACAATGTGCTGTCGCTGAAAGTGGTATTGCCGGACGGCCAGGTGATCAAAACGGGGAGTAAGGCCCGGAAATCCTCGACCGGTTATGACCTCACCCGGCTCTACATCGGTTCGGAAGGAACCCTGGGGATTCTGGCAGAACTGACCCTGAAACTGCATAGCTACCCCGAGGCCATTTATGCGGCCGTTTGCTCCTTCCCGGATGTGAAAGCTGCGGTCAATACCGCCATCCAAACGGTTCAGGCCGGGGTGGCAATTGCTAAAATTGAGTTGCTGGATGCGCTGATGATGCAGGCCGTCAACCGGTATTCAGGTCTCGGTTATCCTGAAAAACCGACGTTATTTCTGGAATTTCACGGGTCACCGGCCGAAATCGAAGGGCAGATCCAGCGCGTACAGGCTTTTGCGAGTCGGTTTGGGGGGACTGATTTGATCTGGGAACAGGAAGAAACCGCCCGCCTGAAATTATGGCGGGCCCGGACGGATGCCGCCCCGGCCGCCCTGGCGATGGTGCCCGGTTCCAGTATGATGTCGACCGATGTATGCGTACCGATTTCGCGGCTGGCTCAGTGCATCGTCGATACGCAGGCTGATCTGGCCGAAACCGGACTTTTTGCCCCCATTCTCGGACACGTGGGCGACGGCAATTTTCACCTCACCATCCCCATCGATCCTGCAACTCCCGGCCAGTTTGAAAAAGCCAAAGCCCTGAACGAGCGGCTGGTGCATCGGGCGCTGGCGTTGGAAGGAACCTGTTCGGGGGAACACGGGATTGGCGTCGGAAAACTGGCGTATCTGGCTCAGGAACACGGCGAAGCCCTCGGCGTGATGCGGGCTATCAAACAGGCTCTCGACCCCAACAACCTCATGAACCCCGGAAAATTGCTGCCGCCCGCATAGCGGAACGCTGGTACGCTGTCTTATTTGTGCTGCGATTTGTAATGTTCTGCCAGCACATCCTCACCAAAATCGCTGGTTAAATCCCGCACCACAGTATGGGTGTGGTTCGCCTGATTCTGCGCATTGTCGTATTCAATGAGCAGCGTGGGGCCGTGAATGCGGTAATACTGGCCTTTGCCGGGACCAAAACCGGGTTGCCGGTCGCCCGCCCAAGCAAACACCAGTTTGTCCAGACCGATTTTTTTCAGCTTGTCCATCTGCTGATTTTTCAGCGTCACGTGGTAGTTGTTCAGGTAGGTATCCAGCAAGGTCAGAAAGGTTTTCTGCTGGCTTTCTGTCAGTTTCGGAAACGGAATGCCCTCCATTTTTTCGATGGATACTTTCCGAACGTTGGTGGAGAAAATTTCCTGCGGAGAGGTTTCGTTCAGGAGGGCCATCTTCAACTGATCGCTGTTCAGTGAATTCACCAGCGCCAGCCCCAATTCGGCTTCCTGTTTCAGAATTTGCTTGCCTTTTTGGGGCACATCGACCCGAACGATGTCCGGATTGCTGCCGAGGAACGTGGGCGTCATGCCCGATATTTTGCCCGTCAGCGACGAAAATTGCCACAATAAATGGTGTCCATTGAGCCGCCAACCCCAGGGTTCCTTGCTGTTGGGCTCGCCAAAGAACGTGAAAAAGTAGTTGACCGGATCGCGGTGGGTGTCGTTCGGCGGGCGGTTTTCCTGAACGCGCAGCACATTTTCCATGTCCATGATGGCCGTTGTCTTCTCATAGCCCTGCTCACTCATGGCCAGTTTCAGCAGCGCCATGGCGGCTTTCTGTTGTTCGGGCGTCATTTTTTTCATCGACAGCCCTTTGCGCGGAACCGGCGTATAATACCACACAAAACGCTCGTCATCATTGAACGGAAACATCGCCACTTTGCGCTGCTCTTCATCGAGGGTTTTCAGGAAAGAGGTCACGGCGGCTGCCATTTCCTTGCCGATGGGTTCGCGGGAAGGGGCCGTGAAGGCCAGCAAAAAACCGGTCAGGAGAATAAAGTACTTTTTCATGAAGGCTTAGGAATTTTGGGGGGAAGATACGGAATTTTACGGTTTATGGTGCTGTCTTTTGTTTTTCAGAACCGACCCAGTGAACCGGGGTCACATCCGTCCTTTTTTTCATCCGCTGCAAACCCCCGTTTGAATAATAGAAAGTCCAGTTCAGCCATTTCTGCTTAATCCAGGGCTTCTAGATTCTGTATTTTGTCTGATAAATAACCGGATCAATCCTTTTTTGACCCTTTGTCCGGACGTTCAGTATAACAACAAAACAAGTCCACTATTCACTTATCATCTACCACCGTGCCACAACCTGTAAACAACACCCGGTTTCGGAGCTTCCGACTTCCGAAATGGCGGTTTTTCCGGAGGTCTTCCCTGTTAAGCCTAATGCTCATTCTGTTGAGTCGCTACGCCTACAGCCAGATCCAGGTCAGCTTCAACATCAATCCACAAAACTCCCGCAAGCCGATCAGCCCGCTGATTTACGGCACCAACGATCAGTATCCTTATGCGACCGCCAAACGGCTGGGCGGCAACCGCATTACGAACTACAACTGGGAAAACAATGCGTCGAACGCCGGTTTCGACTGGTTTCACGAAAGCGATAATTACGTCCCCGGACAGCAAAATGTGCCTGAAAATCAGTACGATGTTCCGGGAGCCGCCCTGTCGACATTCCACCAGCGGTCGCTGAACCAGAACGCCTACTCGCTGGTGACGCTTCCCATGGCGAAATACGTGACGAAGGATAAAAACGGGGCGGTTACGCCGGAGCAGGCGGCTCCGTCGAGCCGTTGGGCGGCTGTCAACTACCGCAAACCCAGTCCGTTCACCTTGCTGCCGGATGTCAACGATGGCGAGGTGTACGTGGACGAGGAACTGAATTACCTGCAACATCACTTTGGCCGGAGCAACACCGCGCGGGGTGTTCGGGGCTATGCGCTGGACAACGAACCGGGCTTGTGGGCCAGCTCCCACAGCCGGATGTGGGGCACAACGCCGGTCAGCGTTCGCTACCTGATGGACAACTCCTTTGCACTGGCCCAGCGCATCAAGGAAATGGACCCCACGGCCGAAGTTTTTGGCCCCGCGTCGTTTGGGATCTCGGAGTTTGAAAACCTGCAATTTGCGCCTGACTGGGACCAGGAAAAGGGCAATTATCCCATTTTTCTGGATCTGTACCTGGGGAAGATGCGGGAAAAAGAACAACAGGGCGGAAAGCGGTTGCTCGACGTGCTGGACGTACACTGGTATCCGGAACGGCGAAATGACGGCCTTCGTCCGACCGACAACCGGACCGACTACGCCAACAATGCCGCCCGCATGGCCATGACCCGTTCGTTGTGGGACCCGACGTATAGTGAGGGGACGTTCGTGAGCGATGATCCGGTCAAACGGCAACTGTTTTTGCCCTTTTTGCCCAAAATGCACCAGCACATCGGGCAGTATTATCCGGGAACGAAACTGGCCATTACCGAATACAGCTACATGGGTCTGACGCATGCTTCCGGCGGAATTGCCCAGGCCGACGCGCTGGGAATCTTTGGCAAGCAGGGCGTTTACCTGGCTACCTACTGGGGTGGCGTCGTGGATTTTATCAAATCGGGGTTTGACCTGTACCGGAACTACGACGGGCAGGGTGGTCATTTTGGCGATACTTCGGTGGAATCAAGTACGGTTGATCTGGTCAATACCTCGGTTTTTGCGTCCATCAACGGCAGTGACGATTCGAAACTGCACGTCGTGGCCCTCAGCAAAAACCAGGATGGTCCCATAACCGCCACGTTTACCATCGGCGGCAGCCGACAATACAAAAGTGCGACGGTTTGGGCGTTCGACAATTCCAGCCCGGTGCTGAAACAGTTGAAAAGCGTTCGAACCATCAACAACAATACCTTCCAATACGTCCTGCCAGCGCTGACAGCCTGCCATTTCGTTTTGTCGGAAGAAAACATTGCCATTTATCCCGACATCACCGAAACGACGATCAATCCGTCGGCGGGCTATTCCGACGGGACGGCAACGTTTGAGCTGACGGCCAAAGTAGCCGACGGCGACAACGACCTTGCCGGTGTAACGGCCGATCTGAGTCCGCTGGGCGGGGGTGCTGCCGTAGCGTTTACGGCCAGTGCGACGGCAGCGGGGTTGTATCGCCTGTCGGTTCAGGTGCCCGCCGGAACCGCGGCCGGATCGAAATCCATTAAAATTACTGCGAAAGATGCCGCCAATCACACGGCCGAAGCCGCCGTTTCATACCGGGTTATCAAGCGAACGGCGGAAACCGTGATCTGGGATGGCGACGAAATCAAGCGGGGCACCGGGGGTTCTTACTACGATCCGAGTGATACGCAGGCGCGAAATGCAAAAATAGAACGGCGCGAAACCGGTGGCCAGCACCAGCCGGGTAGTCTGTTCATGCACTTCGAACACGCCAATAACCGCTACAACACGATGACCTGGCGGCTTTCCGACAACGACAACCCCGCCGACGCCCGGGACATCCGGGATTTCGGAGCCCTGGAGTTCTACCTCAAATCCAATGCGCCCGAAAATTCCGATATCGAAGTAAGTCTGCGGGACGCTACGGCGCAACTGCACACCTCCAACACCGTGTGGTTGAAGCAGGGCGGCTACCTCGGTTCGCTGAATTCCAGTGGCTACACGCGGGTTAAAATTCCGCTGTCGGCCTTCACGACCGACTCGCCAATTGATCTCGGACAGATCTGGCAGTTGAATTTTAACTGCAACACGGCCCAGAAACCGTTCGATGTCTGGATTGACGACGTGCGGGTACTGCCGTATTCCAACCCGGTTTTGCAACCTGTTATCCGCGAAACGGGCGTTACGCCGACCGCCGGATACGCCGATGGAAAAACGACCGTTACGATTTTTGCCCAGGTAGACGATCCGGACAACAACCTGCGGACGGTAACCGTCGATCTGGCTCCGCTGGGGCTTGCCAATAAACAGGCCATGACGCTCGAAAATGGCCGTTATGCGGCTACGGTAACGGTTCCGACGGGTGTTGTCAAAGGCGCGAAGCAACTCAACATTGCGGCTGTGGATGCTGAGGGGAACTCCGGCGATGCGTCCGTTCAGTTCACGGTGAATGAACCAGCCAGCTCCGTGGTTCTTTGGGATGGCGATGTGGTGAATACCGGAAAACCTACCACGCTCAACGCGGTGACGACCTGCGTGGTCGATGAAGCCAACGGCAACAAGGCTCCCAAAAGCATGAAAATGCACTTCGATATGGCCGACAACGGTTTTGCCGCGATGGTCTGGGACTGGAACGAAAACACCAACGACGAAGCCATCAAAGACTTGAGCACCAAGGGTTACCTAACGTTTTACGTGAAAGTCAGCAATCCCGGAGAAAACTTCGATTTTCAGGTGTTTCTGAAAGATCGTTCTGCCGCAAGCACCTCACCCGTACCAGTGCGCGGAGGGGGGTATGTGACTACTTTCTCCGGTGATTACCAGCGGGTTCGGGTTCCGATGAGCGCGCTGCTGGCGGGTGATAAAATTGATACGAAACAGGTGACGCGGATCGGTTTTCTGTCGACCGGACTGGACAAGGCCTACGATTTCTGGGTCGATGACATCGAAGCGGGGGGCAGCAATGTCGCTGATGTCAAACTGACGACGCAAAATGCGGCCTGCGGTTCTACCGGAGCCATCCGGGTGGTTTCCATCAACGGCAGCGAAGCGGTTTCGAACTATTCATTTTACCTGAACAACGTGGTCAATCCGGCCGGGGAGCATGTGGCGGTTTTCAGCAATCTGGCCCCCGGAAAATACGATTTGCGGATCGAGGGGAACGACGGTTTTCTGTATTACGAAAATGTGCCCGTTGGTGGGGGCACCAATCCGCTGTCGGCTGCCATTGTGCAGAACCAGACGATGCTGGATTTAACCGTTTTGGGCGGCAGCGGTTCCTACAGCTATCGTTGGTCGAATGGCGGCACGACGGAAGATTTGACCAACATAACGCCCGGGACGTATCGCGTCACGGTGACTGATCAGGTGAGCGGTTGTACCATCGAAGCATCCATAATCGCAACAGGCGGAACCGCTAGCGCGGACTTCGTGGTGACCGACGCGACGTGTAAACCCAATGGCCGGATCGAGGTACAAAATCTTACAGGCTCGGGAGGTAACACGAAGTATGCCATCAATGGAAAACCGAATCCGGCGGGGGCCGACCAGCCGGTTTTCAGCGATCTGGCTGCGGGCGATTACGAGATTGTCATTACGGGCGACGGCGATTTTCGGTTTGCCAAAACCGTTTCCGTGCAGGACAAGGGTGAAAAACCGGTCGTTCAGGCGGAGGTCAGTATCGAAAATGAAAAAGCGTACATCAATCTGAATGTTACCGGTGGCAGCGGAATTTACATCTACAAATGGTCGGAAGGGTCGGAATCCCAAAATCTGTGGGAAGTTCTCGACGGAACGTACCAGGTGAAGGTGACCGATGCGGCTACGGGCTGTAGCGCCACAGCGTCCTACACCATCGTCATTCCCGGAATCGAACTGACGTCTGAGAACCCCAGTTGTGCGCCCAATGGCAAAATCCGGGTAACCGCCGTGAAGGGTTCGGGTGGTAACAATAGGTACTTCATCAACGGCGAGCCGAATCCGGCCGGGATCAACAATCCCGAATTTGGGGGGCTGGTGCCGGGGACCTTTCGCATCAAATTGGAAGGCGACGGCGGTTTTCAGATTGAAAAAGAGGTGACGCTGGAAGGGTCCGGTTCGGCACCAGACGTCACGGCCAACGTCAGCTACCTGAACGGCAAGGGTTATATCAACCTGAACGTTACGGGCGGAAGTGGCATCTATACGTACGACTGGTCCAATGGCGCCACCACCCTGAACATCTGGGAAGTTCCGGCGGGGACGTACTCCGTGGTGGTCACCGACCTCGTCAGCCAATGCAAAACCACCTATTCGGCGACGTTGAGTGACGCCAGTGAAAGTATTATGATTTACCCCAACCCGGCTGTGGGGCAGGAACAGGTGCTGGTTCGCTATAATTTCGTAGATACCCAGGTTCGGAAAGTAATGCTGAAAGATCACGTTGGCGTGGTGGTGTATACCGCCGATGTGGCCGAACATGCCACGGAAATAACCGTGCCGGTTCGGAATCTGCGGAGTGGTACGTATCTGGTGATTCTGGAAGGGAAATCGCTGATAACGAAGCACTTGATTGTTCAGTAGTGCAGGTGTTCTACCCGGTTTTACACGGCAGTCCGCGCGGGCTGCCGTGTATTTGTTTGGAAGAAAGGGAGGAGTGGAAGAAAAATTGCTTTGTCATTGGAGAGAGTCGCCGGAACCCGATTATCGTCGTTCTGTTCACACATGAAATCCGCCATCGATCGCTTGTTGCAGACTTCGGGTCTGCCGCTGACCGTCCGCCAGTTCTGGTGGTACAGTTTTTTCTATTGGAGTTTTTTTTCGCTGATCTGGTATGGTCAGGCCATTATGGTCTGGCTGCTCACGCCCAACGCCCGGCTGTATTTCACCGATACGCTCTACTGGCTCATCGAGTTATTGTACTGGTGGGGTGCAACGCCCCTGGTCATTTTCTGCGCCCAGCGGTTTTCGCTCCTCAAAACCCAGCGCGCCAGCCGGTTTGTCACCCAGGTGCTGACGCACCTGCTGATTGCTGCGGTGTTGTATGGGGTGGAACTGGTGGTGGAACACCTGCTGCTGGGAGCCGCCATTGCCCACGAGCAGGGGAAGGCGATCACTGTCCGGCGGGTGATGACGGTTTTTTTTCTGAGTTTTGGCAACGCCTTTGCCCAGTACATGCTGCTGGTGGTTTGTTATAATGTGTTGACGCACGTCTACCAACTGCAATCGCTGAAACAGCAACATTTGCAGGCCGAACTGGTCAACGAACAGCTCAAGAGCCAGTTGGCCAATGCGCAGTTGCAGGCGTTGAAAATGCAGTTAAATCCTCATTTTCTGTTCAATACGCTTCATACGGTGGTCAGTTTAATGTTGCGAAACCAGACCCGCCGGGCCGCCCTGATGGTGACCACGCTGAGCGACCTGCTCCGGAGTGTGCTGGTTCGTCAGCAGGCCAACTTCATTTCGGTGCGCGACGAGATGACCCTGACCCGGCAGTACCTGTCGATCCAGCAAATTCGCTTCGAAGACCGTTTGATGGTCGACTACGAGATTGCGCCCGAAGCGGAAGAATGCCTGCTGCCGCAGTTGATTCTGCAACCCATCGTCGAAAACGCCATCACCCACGGCATTGCCGACCTCACCGAAGGCGCGCTAATTCGCATCACGGCGCAACGGCTTGGCGAAACCGTCGTGATTCAGGTGTTCGACAATGGGTTGGGTCAGGAACAACTGCACGATACGTCCGGGATGGGTTTGGGCCTGTCCAACACCCTTTCGCGGCTGGAAAAAGCTTACGGCGAACAGGCGACGATGCAGTTCGATCAGCCACCGGGGGGCACCACCACCGTCAGCCTGCGGATTCCTTGCCAGTGTTCCTTGTTAACTTCAACGGTATCCCATGAATCCGTATCACACGCTCATCATTGACGACGAACTGGCGGCCCGTGAGGTGATCCGGACGTTGCTGGCCGACACGCCCCTGCTCCGGGTGGTCGACGAAGCGGCCAATGGTCTGGAAGCGGTGCAGAAAATTCTGCTTCACCGCCCGCACCTGATTTTTCTCGACATTCAGATGCCCCGGCTCGACGGCTTCAGCGTGCTGCGGAAAGTCTGGCCCGATCACCAGCCAACGGTGGTGTTCACGACGGCCTACGATCAGTATGCCCTCCAGGCTTTCGAAGTCAACGCCATCGATTATTTGCTCAAGCCTTTTGACGAAATTCGATTCGGGCAGGCGCTGGGCCGGGCCATCGAGCGGCTCAACAACCAGAACCAGCCCAAAATTGAGGCCCTGCTGGCCCAATTGCTCAGTGCGCATACGCCCGCACCCCCGCGCGAGTACCTGTCGCGGGTGCTGGTGAAGGAGCAGGGCCGGATGTATTTCGTGAATCTGAACGATGTGCAGTATCTGGATGCGGATGGTAATTACATCACCCTGCACACCGCCACCGGCAAACACATCGTGTACGACAGCCTGACGAAGCTCGAAACCCGGCTCGATCCAAACCAGTTTGTGCGGATGCACCGCTCACACATTGTCAATCTGGCCTACGTTCAGGAAGTGGAAACCCATTTCAACGGCGATTACATCGTTCACCTCAAGCTGGGGCAGACGCTGAAATGGACCCGCAATTACCGGGATAAAATTCAGGCGTTTCTGGGGTAAATGCCCTTTTGGTGTAATAAAAAACGGGTCGTTGCCGGGGCAGTTTCAAAAACCGTCCCGGCAACGACCCGTTAACCAAATCTTCTAAATTCTACAATTCCCGAATCCGGATGTTTTTATACCAGACCACCTCTTTCGGGCTGTGGTTTTGCAGCGCGATTTTGCCTTTGGTATGGGCTTTGGCGTAATTCCAGTCTTTGAACTTGCTGCCGGCCACCATCTTCTGCCATTCGTCCCCGCCGTAGTGGTATTCCACCACTTTCTTGCCGTTCAGGTAATGCTCGACGTGGTTGTTGTTCACCACAATCCGGCCTTTGTTCCACTGACCGGCGGGTTTGTTGATGGTCAAGTCACTGGGTGCGATCATGTCGTAGTTGGCACCGGTCAACTGGCTGCCTTTCAGCTTGGCACCGTCGCCCAACTGGTAGCCGGTATCGTCGATCACCTGGTATTCGGGGCCGGACCAGTACGTGGCCTTGTTCGCCGGATCTTCGATCACTTTGTAAACCACTCCGCTGTTGCTTTTGGGTGGCAGTTTGAACTCAAATTCCAGCTCGAAGTTCTCGTATTCCTTGTCCGTCACGAGGTCACCGCCGGTGCCGTCGGGCGTCAAGGTTCCGTCTTCGATGTTCCAGCCAATGGCCTTGTCTTTCAGGTAACTGTGCCAGCCTTTCGTGGATTTTCCGTCGAACAGCGACACCCATTTGCCGGGTTTTGAGCCAGCATTCGAAAGGCTCATGAGGGTAATGACGCCCGCCAGCAGGGCCAGGGCAAAGGTTGCTTTTTTCATGGTTTTGTAGGGTTGTGGTTTGCGGTTTTCAGTATACGGTTTTCGGTGGCTGACGCGTTCCAAATCATGCGTCAGCCACCGAAAACCGTATACTGAAAACCGTAAAACCTATACAGCATTTAGAATTTTCATGGCATTCGGATCCCAGTTGACGATCTGCTTTTTGAACAGACTGATGTTGCCGCACTGCGTCGGCCCACACGCCCGAAGCCCGAAGGTTGCATCTTCGGCCACCGGTTTCTGGTTGCGAACCGAATCGAAGAAGTTGACAAAGTGTTCGTAACGGTCGCCTTTGTAATCTTTCGGCGTCTTATAGACCATTTCGCGCGGACCTTCCATTTCGGGACGCTCGGGATACATTTTTTTGTATTCCTTCAGGTACGCTTCCTGCTGGTCTTTCGGGAAATTGCTGATCGACAGACCGGGCGCTTTGGGCAGTTTGTGGTGCCGAACCGTCAGGCTATCCCAGCCAACCGACAGATCGCCTTCCGTACCGACCAGCCGAACCAGATAACCGCCACCGCCACCATCGACGAAATTGCTCCGCGTCGTCAGGTTAAATTCCGGATGCTCGGCGGTTTTCGGGTAATCAAAAATAGCGAGGTGAATATCGGGAACATCACGACCATCTTTCCAGAACCGCAGCCCACCGCTGGCATACACCCGGTTGGGGCCTTTGGAACCCGTGATGGTATGGAGCGTCGTCAGCAGGTGAACGTAGAGGTCACCGGCCACCCCCGTTCCGTAGTCCTGGTAATTTCTCCATCTGAAAAACCGCTTCGGGTCCCACTCACGCTTTTTAGCGGTTCCCAAATAGGTGTCCCAGTCGACGGTTTGGGGCGATGCATCCGGCGGAATGGAATATTGCCAGGCACCCATGGCACTATGGCGGTCATATTGGGCTTCAGCAAAAACCAGTTCGCCAATGTCACCGGCTTTCAGCAGTTCCTTGGCTTTGGCGATGATGATGGAACTGGCAAACTGGCTGCCCACCTGAAACACTTTACCGGTTTCTTTCTGAACCTTGATCAGCGTATGGCCATCTTCAACCTTCTGCACCATCGGCTTTTCACAATAGACGTGCTTGCCTTTGCGCATGGCGTCGGTCGAAATTTTTTCGTGCCAGTGGTCGGTGGTTCCGTTGATAATGACATCGACGTCCGACCGTTCGAGCACCTGGCGGTAGTCGCGGGTGGTGAACAAACCGTCGCCCCACAACTCTTTGGCCCGGCGCAGACGGCCGTCGTAGAGGTCACAGGCGGCAATGATTTCGGTTCCTTCGACCATCAGTGCGGTCTCCGTATCCCCAATGCCCATACCGCCCGTTCCGATCAGCCCGATGCGGACTTTATCGTTAGCGGCTGTGCTGCTGTGACTTTTCACTAAATTCAGGTACATTGGAGCCGCACCGGCTTGAGCCAGCGAAGCGGGAACGGCTGCGGCTGCGGTTCCGGCCAGTCCCAATGTTTTTAGAAAGGACCGACGAGAAGGAACCTGTTCAGGGTTTTCCATAAAGTTAAATTAGGCGTTTACAGGAAGCCGTAATTTACGACTTTTTATAATAAGTCCGGAAAAAGGCGTCGTGAAATAGGCGGATTGGGCGCGTAGTGGTCTTATTCAGGAGAAAAGTAGTAGTATTGTAAATCCACCCGAAAATGCAGATTTAGACCGTATTTTCACCCCTTCGTTATTCGTTATTCAGTGTTCGATATTCGTTTTTTAGTATTCGTTATTTGGTTCTAAAAAATACAAATAGTGAATAATGAATATTGAACACTGAATACCGAATAGCGAAGGGGACTGACTATAACAAACTGACGAGATGGCAGTAAAAAAAATCCCTTCAAGACGTACCTTTCTCAAAAACTCGCTGGGAACCCTGGCGGCATTTTCCATCGTTCCGCGCCATGTGCTGGGGAAAGGCTATCTGGCGCCCAGCGACCAGCTTTCCAAAGGCATTATCGGCGTTGGTGGCATGGGCCGGGGACACATTCCCTACGCCGGAACGCGCGTGGCGGCCATTTGCGACGTCGATACGCGGCACCTGGAACTGGCTAAAGGGATCATCAAAGACCCCGCGCTCAAAACCTTCGGGGATTTTCGGGAATTGATTCAACTGCCCGAAGTCGATATTGTCCACATTGCCACCCCGCCCCACTGGCACGGCATCATGGCGGCCGAAGCAGCCCGCGCCGGAAAAGACATCTGGTGCGAAAAACCGATGACCACCACCATTGGCGAAGGCAAACGGGTGATGGAAGCCGTGCAGCAACACGGCCGGATTTTTCGGCTCAACACCTGGTTTCGGTTTGAATCCAATTTCTACGGCATGGGAACGCCCGTCAAACCCATCAAGAAGCTGGTCGACAGCGGTTTGCTGGGCTGGCCCCTGAAAGTAACCGTGAGCAAACACACCGGTTTCGACTGGAAGTTTTACTGGGTCGGGAAAACCGACCTGGACCCCATGCCCGTGCCGCCCGAGCTGGATTACGAAACCTGGCTGGGGCCGGCGCCCTACAAACCGTATAACGAACACCGGGTTCACAACACCTTCCGGGGCTACTGGGATTACGATGGGGGCGGTTTGGGCGATATGGGACAACATTATCTAGACCCCATTCAGTATTTTCTGGGCAAAGACGACACCAGCCCGATTTCGGTCGAAATCGACGCACCCCAGCAACATCCCGACGCCGTTGGCACCTGGCGACGCATCGAGTATACCTACGCCGATGGCTGTAAAATCATTCTGGATGGTGAGGGCAAAGATGTCAACATGCCGTATATCGAAGGGCCGAAAGGGAAATTGTACCAAGGTTTCAAGTCCGACATTCCGGAGTTGCAAAAGAAACTGGCCGCTTTTCCCGAACCGTTGCCGCAGCAAACCGACTTTGTGGATGCCGTTCGGGGGCGCAAGCGGTTTGCGCTCAACGAAGCCAATGGTTACCGGTCCTGCACCCTCATCAACATGGGGAAGATCGCCCTGCAACTGGGCCGATCACTGAAATTTGATCCGGTCAATCAGGTATTTGTCAACGACGAGGGCGCCAATCGGCTGATTGACCAGCCCATGCGCGCACCCTGGATTCTGTAATAACTGCCGTTGGCCCTTTTAACCTCGTTATCCTGTCATGAAATTCCCTCAGATGGCCTTTGCGGGCCTGTTTTTACTCACTACAACCAGTTGGGCGCAACCCAAACCCGATCCGCGCCCCCTCGAAAACCGGGTCGCTGACGAGCTGGCGCAATTACCCGCTTTAGACAGTAAGCAGTTGATCGCCAGCATGGACGCGATGGCCGCTTTGGGGTCGCCCGGCCTTCAGGAAATGGTAACCCGGCTGGTGGCACCCGGCAAAGGCGACAACACAGCTCTGGAATACGCGCTGGGCGGTTATTCCTATTACGTTACCAAACCGGGCAAGGAAGCACAACGGGCGGTGGCGGTGCGGGCCTACGGGCAGTCGCTGGAAAAACTAACCGACCCGGAAAATAAGGCGTTTATCCTCAGTCAATTGCAGATTGTCGGAAAAGACGACGCCGTTGTGTTTCTGAAACCCTATCTGACCGACGAACGGCTTTGCGCCCCGGCGGTTCGGGCGCTGGTCAAGATCAACACACCCTCGGCTCAGAAAGCGGTGTTGCAAGCCCTGGCCGAATCGCAGGGAGCGATCCGCCTGTCTCTGGTGAAAGCCCTGGGCGACACGCGCTACCTGGCCGCAGCTCCGGCGCTGCTGCCGTTGGTGGAGCAGGGCGATCCGAAACTCAGCAAGGTGGCAATGTATGCCCTGGCTCGACTGGCGGCTCCGACTGCCGGACCGGTTTTGGCCAAAGCCGCCGAACAAAGCGGTTTTACGTACGATGCAACGGAAGCCACGGCCAGTTACCTCGATTATATCAAACAACTCTCGGCGTCGGGCAAAAAACTGCAGGCCGACGCCCTGGCCCGGAAACTACTGGAACAGTGCACGGATGCGAAACAGGTTCATACGCGCTCGGCCGCGCTGAAAATTCTGGTCGATAACAACCGGGAAAAAAGCCTGCCCCTACTCACCACGGCGGTGCAGGACCCATTGGGCGAATACCGGGTTGCGGCCCTGAAACTGGCGACGGGTTTGAAGAACAAACTGCTCAATCTGCAACTAGCCAAACTGATTGCCAAAACCACCGGCGACGTGCAGGCGGATTTGATTACCCAACTGGGACTAACCGGCGATGCGGCTCTGACACCGGTTTTGTTAGCGGGCCTCAAAAGTGACGATCAGGCGGTTCGGTTGGCGACTATTTCGGCTCTGGCCCGCACAGGTCAGCAAAAGGCGTTGCCGGATTTGCTGGCGTTGCTGAAGCGGGGTACGTCGCAGGAGATTAGCGCGATCCGGGATGCGGTGTTGACCCTGAAAGGCCCGGACGTTGTGGCCCAGATCACCCACGCGCTGCCGAGCATGCCCGCCGAAGCCCGGGCGGCTTTGCTGTCGGTGCTCGGTGCCCGCGCTGCCGGATCGAGCGTGCAACAGGTACTGGCTCAGGCGCAGGACAGCGACACCACCATCAGTCAGGCGGCTGCGGCTGCGTTACCGTTTCTGGTCGGATCGGAGCAACTTCCGCAACTGGTGACTTTATTAACCAACGCAACACAACCCAAGGCCATTCGCTCGTTGCAACAGGCGCTGGCAGCCGCGACGGTTTCGGTGGGCGACTCGCTCCAGCGGACGGACTTGTTACTCAGCACAATGCAACAAGCATCAACGGCAGCCCAACCGCGTTTTCTGGGGGCTTTTGCCGGCATCGGCGGGCCGAAAGCGTTACAAATTGTGCAGGAATCGTTCGGGAAAGGTGAAGGCATTGCCCAGCCTGCTGCCGTAGCGGCTCTGTCGGAGTGGTCGACGCCCGAAGCGGCTCCGGCTTTGCTGGCGATTGCGCGGCAGACCAGTGTGGTGTCCGAATCGGCTTTGAGCGATTATCTCAAACTGATCGATCGGTCGACTTTTCCGGCCGACCAGCGGCTGCTGCTGCTCCGGGATGCGATGGAAGTAGCCCGAACTCCGCAGCAAAAAAACGAAATCCTGAAATCGGTCAGCCGGTGCCGGACGTTTTTGGCGCTGGTTTTTACCGGAAACTATCTGGACGATCCGGCGGTTCAACAACAGGCGGCCGCGACGGTTTTAACAGTGGCCTCATCCAGCCGGGATTTTACGGGGGATGTGGTGCGGAAGTTGCTGGAAAAAGCCAGCCAGGTCATCACCGGTCCCGACAGCGACGCCCAGCGACAGGCCATCCAGCGACGCTTGCAAACCCTGCCAGCTGGCGACGGTTTTGTGGCGATCTTCAACGGAAAAGATCTTTCGGGCTGGAAAGGGCTGGTAGAAAACCCGGTCAAACGAAGCAAAATGAGCGCCGATTCGCTGGCGTTGAAACAGCAGAATGCCGATGAACTCATGCGGGCAGGCTGGTCGGTGAAAGACGGGTTGCTGGTTTTCAACGGACATGGAAACAACATCTGCACGACAAAACCGTACCAGGATTTCGAGATGCTGGTCGATTGGAAAATTACCAAAGAAGGCGACGCCGGTATTTACCTGCGAGGCACCCCGCAGGTGCAGATCTGGGACCCGGCGCGGACGAATGTGGGCGCACAGGTTGGCTCGGGCGGATTGTATAACAACCAGAAGTTTGCCAGCAAACCGCTGAAACGGGCCGATAACCCGGTGGGCGAGTGGAACACGTTCCGGATCATCATGAAAGGCGAACGCGTGACGGTTTATCTGAATGGCGAACTGGTAACGGACAATACGGTGCTGGAAAATTACTGGGATCGCAGCCAGCCTATTTTTCCGTCGGAACAGATTGAACTCCAGGCGCATGGTACTTACGTGGCCTACCGGAATATCTACATCAAAGAATTACCCCAACCCAAACCGTATCAAGTGACCGAAGCCGAAAAACAGGACGGTTTTCAGGCGTTGTTCAACGGCAGTGATTTCAGCCAGTGGACCGGCAATACGAAGGATTATGTGGCCGAAGATGGCGATATCGTCTGGTACAACAACGGGGGGAAAGGTAATCTGTACACGAAAAAAGAATACGCGGATTTTGTATTCCGGTTCGAGTTTCAGCTAACTCCCGGAGCGAACAATGGCTTGGGCATCCGCGCTCCGCTGGAAGGTGATGCCGCTTATGTGGGTATGGAACTCCAGATTCTGGATAATGACGCAGATATTTACAAAAAGCTGGAGGTATATCAGTACCACGGCTCGGTCTACGGCGTGATTCCGGCGAAACGCGGGGCGCTCAAACCGCTGGGTGAGTGGAACGAACAGGAAGTAACTGTAAAAGGCACTCAGGTAAAAGTGGTATTAAACGGGGTTCAGATTTTGAACGGTGATATTGCCGAAGCCAGCAAAAACGGGACTCTCGACCATAAAGAACATCCCGGTTTGCAACGCACCAAAGGCCACATCGGTTTTCTGGGCCACGGTTCCGTGCTGCGGTTTCGGAACATTCGGGTGAAGGAACTGTGAAATGAAACTTCAAATTATAAATGTAAAATGCTAAATGTTGAATGTAAAAGTGTTCCCCACGCGGGTACTTTTACATTCAACATTTAGCATTTATTATTTTACATTCTTTTTATTATACCACATCTTCCCGTGCCGCAGCCGGATCGTTGTATTTTCGATCCAGTTGATCGGTCGACTTCAGCTCCGATGCAGCCTGAGCGGATGATTCCTGCATTGGCTGTTTTTTGATCGCGCTTTCGTCTAGCGTTTCCTTCGGCTGATCCAGCATCTGGGCGGTTTCTTCCGGGCGTTCGGCGGATTGATACGGTTCCTTGTCTTTTTCGTTGACGTCGTAGGGATGTTCCGAGGAGCCCGTATCCGGGTTTTCGGTCATGCCTTCGTCGGTTTTGGGCTTGATGTAATTGGCCGGGCCGGGGCCCTGGTTGGCGTCGGAGTCGACCAGATCCGGGGCTTTTTCTTTTTCTCCGGGGTGCTGGCTTTGCGTCGGCACATCCGCGCCAGGCATGGTATCCGCCAGTCCGCTGGTGGGCGTATCTTTTGTGTTGCCTTCGTTGGAAATCTGGCCATCGGCGTTCCCGGAGTTGTTCACTTCGTGCGACCGCCCGGGTTCACTGGGTTCCGTAATTTCGGGTTTGTCCGGTTTCGGGGTCGACGGAAAATCCGGGATTTCGGGGCCGGGAGTGTGTGGCGTCGGCGGATTGGGTGAATCAGGCGACGACGGAATCGGATTGTTCGGGTTGGGAGTCGACGGGAGTTCCGGAATCATATCCGCCTGAGGATGATCCGATTTGATATCGACTACATCATACGTCCGTTGGTTGGGCGAGTTCAGACCGCGCTCCACATCGTCGGTATACCGATCGCTGAGGTCGTCGGTTACTTCTGTTTCGAGATGGGCCGTCGGCACTAATTTCCCATTGACTAATTTGACCATATGTGTATCGGCCTGATCCTGACCGTATTTTGTATCAGCATTTTCGTTGGATACGAGGTCCGCCTGTTGCGAATCATGAAACACATTCGATTCCATACCGTTTGTTACGAGTTAGTGAATAGAAATTCTTCCAAAACTGCGGTTACCAAAAACCGTAGTAATGTCTTTATAACTTCCGGTATAGCAAAAGGTTTTTGATTAAATCAGATAAAAAAATCCCGGAAGGATTCTACTGGCTTTACCGATAAAAGCGGCTGGAAGGGGTGGAGGCTACGCGCAACCAGAAGTTGCAGAGGTCTTCGACCACAGATTTGTAGTCATTGAACGAATCCGGTTTTTTGACGTACGAATTGGCTCCCAGTTCATACGCCCGGTCGATGTCGGGCTGGGCATTCGACGTACTGAAAATCAGCACCGGCATCAGGTTGTAGCGGGGATCGGCGCGCAGTTTTCCCAGCACCTCAAAACCGCTCATCAAGGGCATGTTGAGGTCGAGCAGCAAAAAAGAAGGTAAAGTCTTTACGGTTTCCAGCCGTGACAACAAATCCATTCCACTGGTTGCAATCAATACTTTCTCCTCGTTCAAACACACTTTGAAGGCTTCCTGTATCAAAAATAGATCATCATCGTCGTCGTCTACGACGGCTATAATCTGTTTGTTTTTCATATGCTATTGACCAACCAACCGCCAGCTATTGGCAGACCCGGTCGGGACCATCAGGCCCAACGCCTGCGGTTGTGCTGATTCGAATTTTGGGTTGATGATAAACTGTCTTCTGCCTTGATAGTGGGCAGGGCAACGCGTTTTTTCCAGTAGGAGCAAAAATGCGCCATCGATGCTTGCCAGTTTTCCGGCCTGGGCATGTAACAGGTTGCGCCCCACCGGTAGGCCAGCCTGACCTGCTCCGGATCATTGCCGCTCCCGTAAACAATTACCGGAATCCGCCGAAGCACCGGATGCTGTTTCAACAGTTCCAGTATTTTCGCCGGTTTGCCGGTGTCCCGGTCCAGCATAATCAGGGTCGGAACAAACAGCGCATCCGCCAAACCCTTCTGAAAATAGGCATTCAGGGTAACGTCTTCCTGGGCCGACAGATACCGGTGTGGAACGCCATAGCTCCGAAAAGCGTCAGCCAGCGCCTGGCGGTCAGGGGTGTCGGAGCCGATGAGTAAGATCGATAAGGGGCCGGTCATGGTTTCAAAAAATGAAATGTAATTCAGGCCATTAATCAAAAATAAAACGAGCCAATGGAAAAAAAGTTAGCCTAAACCGCCTAAAATACAATACTTAAAGCATTAATGACTAGCCTAATCTTCTAATAATTAAACTATTAACGAGGTCGAAGAAGGCGGCTGGCTTCAAGGTACGCCAGTTGTCGATCTCATCCAGTGTACCGCCAAAATTCATGTAGTAATCGAGCCGAAAGCGTTTCCATTCGCTCTCGACAAAGTCCCGGAAATTGACGGCGGCAATCCAGCCGTCCTCCACATCTTCAAACCACTCTTCGTAGTAGCTGTCGTCGGAACCGTGGAAATTCAGGATGTTTTCGCCCACCAGAATGAATTTGTTGATCTGTTCATTCACCAGCGGATCGATCACCTGCCGTTTCAGGTACATGATGTCGTTGTGCAGTGTGTCGTTCCACTCGCCGAAGAGTTCGATCACCACAAACCGGCGGTCATAATCGGCAAAGAGAATTTTGCAGTACAGCGTCTCCGACCCGATTTCGTCCCAGAGGGGGTGAATGTAATACCCATAAATCGTATTGGTGTATTGGGTCATGTTGTAGACGCGGCCAAAAAACGGCGAATTCGGATCTTCCGACGCGTTATACCACTTCTCCCAATTGTAAAAAGGCTCAATCTCGTGCATAGAAAACCGGCGGATTACGGGAAGACCGGCTATAACAAAGATAACAAAAGTATTTCGCACGAAGGGTCAGAAAAACGAACCGTCTGCCAACGAAAAAGTCCAGTAGCTGAGCCTCTGGACTTTCTGTCGGAAACGTGTATGGCTGATGAAGCGCGCTACCTCCATAGTACTCTTCATCGCGTGTCCAATACCTACGAACGACCCCGCTGTTTAGATTGCGGAGATTTGAAAAAAGTTAAAAAAAATTATTCTGTGTGAAATTATTTTTGTTAACCAATTGATAGTTAGGGTAATAGATCGAAAAACTTTTTTTACTTGTACTGAAAAAAAGCCGTAGCCTCGCAATCTTTGTTGCTTTTGAACCGAATCCAGCGGGCCTGAAAACCTTTCGGAAAGGTGTGGCTGAACGTCTGACCGGGTTTAACCGTCACTTCCTGGTACGTCATCCAGGGGCCATTGCCCACCGGATCGACTTCAATGGTGAACGTAACGGGGGACGTTGCTTTGTGGGAAAGTTGCAGACTACGCTGGTCGTAAAAACCGATGAGGTACGGGTCGGAGGAGTCATTGGCTTTCACGGTGGCGTTTTTCCACGGACCGCCATGGCCGGTCGGTTTTCCCAGTTTCCAGAGATCATCGATGGCACCGGCCCAGACGGCGGCTTTTTTGTCATCCGAAACCACAATGTGGTCGTTCTGTGTGGCCAAATTAGGATCTAAACCGGTCATAATCAGCAGTCCCCGGTACGATGCGTAATCGTTGATGCGGAGGTTGTGCGACGAAACCGGGCGGATTTTAGCGTACCCGTCGGCATTTTCGGCGGGCAGTTCGTAGAAGGTACCATGCGCATTGAACAAATCACGCTCCGTGGCCACTTCCCGGCAAATCCGCAGAGCCCCCTGGTTGGTCAGGTTGGTATAGGCGTCGTTTCCGAGCGGTAGCCGCCAGCGTCGGCCCTTGCCATCGACCACCAATACTGACGATTCTTCGACGGTCACGGCCTGTTGCGGAATGGCAAACTTGCTTTGGATAAACGCCATGGCTTTCTTATCTTCCTTGCGAACCAGTTTCATGTCGCCGTCCAGTTCGTAGTAGCCCACTTCGGTGGCTTTTCCGCCCGTGTAGTCCAGCGCGGCCATGCCCAGCGCGCGCCGGTTATCGCCCAAACCGTAGATCAACCCACCGGAGGTGTTGGCGGCTATTACGCTGCTTAAACCGGCAAAAATGGAATTTTGACTGGTCGAACGGGTGTCGTTTGCCGAATAGAAAAAGTGCGCCGATGCGTTGGTTCCCTGACTCGGTTTGATCCGAATCCATTCGCCGGGATCGTTGGCTGTAAACTCCAGATTGACGGCTTTTTTAGCACCAACCGCTACGGTTTTCAGGGTCGTCCAGGAACCGTTGCCGGTTTTGTCCACCTCAAAAACAAAGCTCACGTTAGCGTCGCCGTGGTTCTGAATCCAGGCCGAGCGGTTGGGCCAGCCCGCAAACAGAAACGGCTCCGAGGTCTCTCCGGTTTTGACGGCTTCATTGAGCCAGACGGCCCCTTCGGCGGTGTTCGGGCCGAGTTGATCGGGCAGACTGGTGGACGTAAACCACAGGTTGGAATTCGACTGGCCGGGACCTTCGATGTCGCCTTTTGCCTTTCGTTTGTTCAAAAACTCTTTTTGCGCCGAATCGTCGCAGCCAAAAACCAGTTGGTCGTTCCAGCGGGTGTAGTCGCCAATCACTTTCAGATAGGCCGACCGGGGCCGGATGCCAGCGGTGCTTCTGGAGGTGAAATTGCCGGGAAACCGCCAGAACAGGCCGTGCATCGTCATGAGATAATCCGGTTGCTGGGCGGTTCCGACGTCCCGGATGCGGGGCCATTCGGTGTTCCAGCCGTGGGCACCGTCGTAGCTGTGGCTCGCTTTCGGCAGTCGGAAAAAGCTCCATTTACCGGCATCACGAACGCCCATCAAAACCGATTTATGATCCCAGCCCGTGGCCCAGATTGGATCGGTGGCCGGGTTTTTGTTGCCGTAAATACCGCCCGGGCCTGTTACTTCCACAAACTGATTCCGGCGCACTACTTTCCAGTCTTTACCATCCCACTCCGACAGTGAACCGGCTTCAATGTCGAATTGCTTGAGTGCCTGGGGGCCGGGTTCGCCGTTGTTGGAATACACCAGAACGCCCTGACCGGAATATAGCCCCTTGCCGTGCGCACCGGGGAGCAGTGCCCCCGCGTGGTTGTTCGATTCGTCGGCTCCCTTTTTGGTTTTGACGTTGCCGTCTTCGTAGAGCAGGGTGGGGGTCAGGGTTTTGACATCGACTTCATAAAACCCTTCTTCCATCGTGCCGTAATAGATTTTGCCTTTCGGATCGGTCAGGTGCCGGGCGTTGCCGGTATGGCGTCCCGGCATGGCGGTGTATGGAATGACCCGCAATTTTCCCTGTGCATCGATGGCGTAGGGACCGATGAAAAGCTGGTTGCTTTCCGGGTGGATCATCCGGTTGGCCGGGGTGCCGCCTGTACTTTCGGCGTGGATAATTTGCTTCAGATCCGGCGTTATTTCGTAGAGTTTATCCGACGAGCCAAAGGGCAAATGCGGGCCGTAAGTCACGGCCCAGAGCTTGCCGGCCCAGGGCACCACTGCGCCCGTGCCACACTCGCCTTCGTTGTTGTACATGGCCAGATGCGGGTAAATACCGCTATAGGATTTCCCGGTTTTGGATTGGGCGTTTGCCGGACTAAAATTGACCGTTCCGGCGATTAACGTGCCGATGAGGTATGCGGAAAGAATGTTTTTTTTCATCCTTGAAGGAATAGATTGTTGTAATCGTTAAGCTGTTTATAGGAACACGGATCAGACGGATTGAACGGATCAAAACGGATTTTAATCGGTGTAAATCCGTTCAATCCGTCTGATCCGTGTTCCTATCAATAACCGGGATTTTGAACCAGGCCACTGGTCAGGACTTCTTTCGATGGAATGGGCCAGAGGTATTGCCGGGTGGCGTCGAACTTCCGGATGGTCAGTTGTTTGATCAGTCCGGCGCTGAACATAGGCGAGAAATCCGCCACGCCGTCGTCGTCGATCTGCGGTACCTGCGGGAAAAACCACAGACCCGGTTTGACCACTTTCGTCCGCAGATCAGCCGGGTCGAGCAGGCCGTAATTGAGCTTGTTCAGCACTTTTTCGGCGAGTTTCCAGCGAATCAAATCCATGTAGCGGATGCCTTCCAGGGCAAATTCCATGCGCCGTTCCGTCCGCAGGATTTTGCGTAAGGCCGCCTGTGTACCGGTTTTTACCGCCGGATACGTCGTTGCCGTTGCACTGACGCCATAGGCCCGCGCCCGAACCGCATTGATGGCGTCCGGCACAGACTGGTCAATTTCGTTCAGTTCAATTTTGGCTTCAGCATACATCAGCAACACGTCGGCGTAGCGGATGAGGATTTTGTCGGGCTCGGCGGTCCAGGAGTTCAGCAGCCAGTCGGCATCGATGCCTTTTTTCCAGATCAGCCCATTGAACGACGCAAACTGCGCAATCGACCGGGTGTCGTTGTTGTTGACCAAGGTATTGTTGCTGGTTCTCAGAACCTTGACCGAATCCGGGTGCGGTTGAAAAATAAAACCGAGGTGAGGTGTCTGGAATTCAACAATGGTGGCCGTGCAGCGCGGATCGCGGTTCAGGAACGGTTTCCGCGGATCGAACAGCGGGGATTCGTCGATGGGCAAACCGTCTTTGCAGAGGAACGCACAGAACAGATCCCACGAAGGATCTTTGGCCGCATAACCGCCCGCGTTCCGGGGAACGTAATCCTGGAGTCCGCCCAGGGTCACTTTCAGCGCCACCGAGCGGGGCAGGCCGAAAATGGTTTCCGGCGAATTCTTGGTTTTCGATAAAAACAGATTGTCAAAACTGTCGTGAAGCCGGTACACCTTCAGATCCATGCAGGCTTTGGCGGCATCACGTGCGGTTTTCCAGTCGCTCATCTGCAACGCAATCCGGGCTTTCATGGCGTAGGCACCGCCGGCCGTCGCCCGTTTGAGTTCCGAGGTGCTGTAGGTGGTTTTCAGGTTGGCGGCCGCAAAATCGAAGTCGGCGTAGATTTTTTGCAAAACCGTCTCCTTGGGCGTCTGTTTCAGGGCCAGCGCTTCGTCGATGGTGAGCGTACTTTCCGTATAGACGATATTGCCATAATGCGAAAGCAGCCGCGAATACTGACACGCCCGAATAAACCGGGCTTCGGCGGCATAGCGGTCGATTTGTTCCTTCGACAAAACGGCGGCCGCCCGGTCCACGCTCTGAATCACGAGGTTGGCCCTGGCAATGGCCTTGTAGGTATTGGTCCACCAGGTGCCGACAAAGTCGGTTTCGCCGTTGAGGGTGGCGCCGGTAATGGCCGTGGTGGCATCCCGGTACGTCCAGTCGTCGGTCCACTCGTCGGAGTCCTGCATCCAGAACGCATCTTTGTACAAACCGTTTAACGACATCTCGATTTCCTCGGCGTTGGCATTCCAGGTTTCACCGGAGCCGTCGGACAACGGATTCAGGTCCAGGCTATCACAGGCGGTTATGAAAAACAGCCCGAAAAGGAAAATCAATACATTTAGTTTCATGGCGGATCGGGTTAGAATTTGACAGAAGCTCCAAAGACAAAGGACGTGGTGATGGGATAGCCCAGCGACGTCATTTCGGGGTCCCAGCCTTTGGGAAACTTGCTGATGGACAGCAGGTCGGTCACGGAACTGTAAACACGAATGCTCTGCATTTTCAGTTTCTGGGTGAATCCTTTCGGAATGTTGTAGCCCAGGCTGATGTTTTTGAGCCGGAAATAACCGCCGTTGATCAGCCAATAGTCGGAGAGGGCGTAGTTGTTGCCCGCCGAGGTGTTCGAATACCGGGGGTATTGCGCCTGCAAATTCTGGTCAGCGGTGTTATAAGTGCTCCAGGCGTTGCCGTCCAGAATGGCGGGAAAGGTGCCGAAATTTTCGCGCAGGGGCTGAACAATGTCCGCGCCCAGCCGGGAATTTTGTTTGGCCACGCCCTGAAGCACCAGCCCGAAATCCCAGTTTTTGTAGCCCACATTGAAGTTGGCCCCGTAGGTGAGCCGGGGCAGCGAGCCGCCCAACAGCACGCGGTCATACTCGGGTGAAATCCGACCGTCCGGTACGCCGTTGGGGCCGCTGATGTCGCGGTAACGCACATCGCCCGGTTTGACGTTGGCGTTCAGTTTGGGCGAGTTGGCCACCTCGTCGGCGGTTTGAAAAAGGCCGTCGGAGACATACCCATACCATTCCTTGAACTGGCTGCCTTGCCGGATAATCTGGTCGCCGGTGAAGACGGTTCCGCCCAGATCGCCCATAACGGACTTAAAATCAGAGAGGTTGACCGACGCACTGTAGGTCAGATCACCGGCGCGGTCGTTCCAGCTTGCCTGCATGTCCCAGCCCGTTGTGTGCATTTTTCCGGTATTCTGATACGGGTTATCAAAGCCGACGTAATCGGGGATTTCCAGTTCCAGCAGCATATCCCGGGTGGTTTTTTTGAAATAATCCGCCGTAACCCGCAGCCGGTCGCGGAAGAAATTGACGTCCAGACCGAGGTTGTAGGACGAGGTCGTTTCCCAGGTAATATCCCGAATCGCATACTGAAACTGGGCTGCCGACTGTGCCGAAACCACCGTGTTGCCCTGATAGAACAGGGAGGAGTTTTCAAAATTCAGAATGGCCTGGTACGGATAGAAGTTACTGCCGATCCGTTCGTTCCCCAGCGTACCCCAAGAGGCCCGGAATTTCAGAAACGACAGCCAGGAGGCACTGGTTTTTAGAAACGGTTCTTCCGAAATTACCCAACCCGCCGAAACCGAAGGGAAAGAACCCCAGCGATAGGCCGAAGCAAACCGCGAGGAGGCATCGTAGCGGATGTTGGCCTGGAGCAGATACTTGTCCTTGTAGCCGTACATCACCCGCCCGAACCACGAGCGATACGCATTTTCACTGGCACTGCCGCTGTTGTCGCGGAAGTCGAGCGGGCCGAGGTTCAAGTAGGGATAGGAATTCAGAATATATTGTCCGCGCGACGCACCCAGGGACTCGTTGAACGCGTAGAAATATTCGTAACCGCCCAGTAGATTCAGGTTGTGATCACCGAACTGGCGGGTGTAGTTGGCCAGTGCCTGGGTGGTGTAGCGGTAACTGTCGTTGCGGCTTTCGTCCAGCCGGGTTTGCGATTGCCCTTCAATGTACCCGGCGATGGTGTTCGGGCTGTTCCAGAGCGTATACGGAACCTTCTTTGTAAAGACCTTGACCTTGTCGAAATTGAAGAAGGGCGACAGCACACCGGTGATTTTCAGTCCTTTAATCGGGGTAAAATCCAGGCTGATCTTGCCGCCGACCTGATTATACCAGGCGTTGTTGAAACCGCCGTTTTTCAGCCGGGCGTAAATGTTGGCGCCGTCTTTCCCGGAACCGATGCGCCCATCCGAAAACGTCGCGGCATACACCGGGGGCATGATGCCCATTTTGTAAAACGGGTAAGAGCCGCTTCGGTCGTCGGTGATGGGCTGGGGTGAAAACGCCCGCCGGAAGTTGAAATCAACGCTGGCTGAGAGGTATTTCGTGATGGTGAGGTCGTTGTTGACCCGGGCCGTAATCCGCTCGTAACTCCGGCCGTCATACAACGCATCGGTTTTGTCGTAGCCCAGCGAAACCCGCGACCGCAGTGATTTGCCGGAACCGGAAATGCTGAGCAAATGGGTGCGCCGGGGCGCATACTCGTTCAGCATCAGACTGCGCCAGTCGGTATTGGGATATTGGTCGGGGTCCTGCGCGTGCAGGTTGTCGTAGTTATCGATCAGGTCTTTGGGGTAGGTTGGGTAGGCATTGGCGTTGTTGCCATTGTCGTTCCACCGAAGCTCGTTGGTGAGCTGCATATACCGTTTGGCATTCACGTAGTCCGGCAGTCGCGTTGCTTTTTCAAAACCGTATTCTGCCGTGTAATCGAGGCTGAGCTGACCGGTTTTGGCTCGTTTGGTGGTGATCAGAATGACCCCTGCAGCCGCCCGGGAACCGTAGATCGAAGCCGACGCGGCATCTTTCAGAACCGAAATATTATCGACATCGTTGGGGTTGATCGAATTGATATCATCGATCGGAACGCCGTCGAGGATGTAAAGTGGGTTGGCCCCTGCGTCATTGATCGTCGTGATGCCCCGAACCCGGATGGTGGCGGTGGCACCGGGGGCGCTGTTGTTGCGCGTCACGGTGACACCCGGTACGGCCCCCTGCAACGCCTGGGAAATCTGGGTGGTTTTGCGGGTGGTGATCGCATCGCCCTGAATCGACGCAACAGCCCCGGTCAGGTCTTTTTTCTGCATGGTTCCGTAGCCCACCACGACGACTTCTTCCAGCGTTTTCAGGTCCGGAACCAGTTGGATCGCGAAAGTCGACTGGTTGCCAACGACAACTTCCTGATTCTCATATCCCACGAAAGAGAACACCAGCGTAGCCCCTCCGTCCGGTATCGACAGCCGAAATTTGCCATCCATGTCGGTCGAGGTGCCGCGTGTCGTGTTTTTGATCACCACACTAACGCCCGGCAACCCTTCGTCATTTTCGGCAGTGACGGTTCCGGTAATCGTCCGGTCGACCGCTTCCGGAACACCGTCAGTATTCAGGTAGGCATTCGATTCGGAAGCCGGTAAAGCCGTTGGCGGAAGCTGAATGACGATCTGGCCACTGATGACCTGATAGGTCAGGCCCAGCGGTTTCAGGAGCGATTCGAGCACGGCGGCCAGTTTCTGATTCTGGGCATTCAGCGACACTTTCCGGGCCGCCGGAATGGTGTTGGGGCTATACACGAAATCGACCTTAGCAAGCCGTTCCAGCCGGGTAAGAATGTTCTTCAGGGCCACCTCATCCGCCTTGATCGAGATCGGGCGCTGAAGCATATCCTGCGCCTTGCTGTCGTAGGCCAGAGTCGATCCGGCCAGCAGCAGGCTGAGGAAAATAGGGAATAACGAGATTTTCATGACGGTTAGAAGGGTCAAACCGAGCATTCGACAAAATTTCATACTTTTGTATGTTTTGTTGGGAGAAAATGAATGAATTCGACAAAACAAATCCCTGTTCATCCTGGCAGATGAATGATGATGCGCATCAAGGGAAAATTCCGGGCCGACTGTGTAGCCGCACTTTCGGCCTTTTTTTGGTAGCTGTTGGTTACTTCATAGGGTTCAAGGTGGGTTAAAGTGGGTCAAAAGAGGATGGGTCGCAGCCGACACCTGTGATGAGAATGCGGTTTCCCTGCACTTCATACTGCGCATTGATCGCCCGGCAGAGCAGTTCCAGTTTGCTGTAGAGCGGCTGGTGGGTGATCTTCCCCGTAAACCGGCAATGGGTCAGGGAGTCGTTGCCGATCACCATCTCAATACCGTACGTTTTTTCGAGTTGCTTCAGCACGTCTGGCAACGTGCTGTTTTCGAAGGCAAACGTGGCCGGTTCGGGGCGGATGGCCGTCTGAATCGGTTCGGGCTGATCGATTAAACCGCGGGTCAGGCGGTTTTCATCCAGAAAAATGGTTACTTTCTGATTGGGCGTCAACACCACCGACGCTTCCCGGACGTCGGCGTTTTCCGTTTTTGGCGTGGACTGCTGATTCTTTTTAAACACCGCCACTTTGCCGGTATGAACCGCCACTTCCACGGTTGGGGCGTTGGTGGGGGCCGTGATCCAGAAACTCGTACCCAAAACGCGGGTCACGATGGCACCGCTGTAGACCAGAAACGGACGGCTGGCGTCTTTGTGAATCCGGAAAAAGGCCTTCCCGTTGAGCCAGATTTCCCGTTTGTGGGGAAGTGTCTGGGTGGCATAGCGGATCGTACTTTGCGGTTGCAGGTGAACGATGCTGCCGTCTTCTAGTTCGATGATCAGGGGTTTAGCGGTTTTATTGGCTTGTTCGACAAAACCATCCCCGGCAGCAACCGGACGGTTTTCTATCGTTCCACGTACTGACTGATACCGGTAGAAAATTAGAGAGCCAAAACCGATGAGCGCGACCACGGCCGCAGCCGCAACCCACCGCCGGAACCACGGCCACCGGAGTACGTTCTCTTCTGCATTTGTAGACGCTGCAAGATCATCATTCGTTTGTAAATCAATCTGATGCCAAAGTTTTTTCTTTAACTTCTGCCGGTCTTCTTCGCTCAACGCCAGTGCGCTGCCGGTTCCCAATTGATCGTACCACCGATCGATCAGCCGGATTTCCGCGTCCGTGCAGTGACCGGCGTTGTATTTCGTAAGCAATCGGGCGAATTCTTCTTTTTGCATGGGCCGTTGACGCTGTCATGTACTGCCTATGTCGATCAAGGCCCCGGTTTACCCTAAATGTTTTTATAAAATAGGGGATTGTTTATAGAAATAAGCCCAATTTGGCGATATATTATTTCTTTAGTTCAATTGGCCGGGCTATTGCAAAGCCGTATCCTTCAGGGCGGTTAAACTCCTTTGGCACTATTTTGTAAAAAAATGGTAATTTGGTCTTTCTTTAATCGACGCGGGTGCACACATGTCGGCAGATTTACGACTTTCTTCGCTGAAAGAGTGGGATGATGAGCAGGTACTAAGGGCGTTAACCGATGGCAATCGGCTGGCACTGGCGGAACTGTACGAGCGGTATTGGTATGCCCTCTACCGGGTGGCTTTTCAAAAAACAAAATCGCCGGAAATGGCCGAAGAACTGGTGCAGGATTTATTCGTTCAGCTTTGGCAGAAACGGGAATCGCTGGCCGTTCGCCGGGTCGATTATTATTTGTTCGGGGCCTTGAAATATTCGATCATCGATGCCATCAAAAGCCGCATCGTTCACGAGAAATTTCAGGAATACCAGCAGTTCTTCGCCCCACAGGCCGATTTTTCGACCGAAGACCAACTGTCGTATAATGACTTGCTGGGAACGATCGAAACCGAGTTGCTGAAACTCCCGCCCAAAACGCAGGAAGTGTTCCGGATGAGCCGCTTCGAGGGGCGGACCATCCCGGAAATTTCGCGAAAACTCGCCCTAACCGACAAAGCCGTCGAATACCACCTTTCGAAGGCCCTCAAACTGCTCCGGACGCAACTGCGGGATTATAGTTTTGTGCTTTTTTTGATGATGGTTTGCCGGTAGGGTTGTCTCCTCTCCCCGACATAACCCCGCATTCCCCCCGTATTCCCGTTCATTCCGGCATATCCCCGCATTCCCCGGATTTCATCCGGGGCTATTGATTGAATCCTTTCAGGCTTGGTTTTTTGGGGTGTTCCGGGGGATTTGGGGCTGCTGAGTGGATGGGGTGACTTAATACGTCTTCGTCATATCGGCTGGAATGTGCAGGATAAAACTCGCCAGATTCTGGTTGGCTTTGTCGGGTTTTGCCACATCCGGTACTTCGACCGACGCGATGGTCACGATTTTGAGATCCGGCTGTTTCTGGCGCAGGTACCAGATAATCCCTTCGAAATTGTTGGAATGGTAGGAACCGTTAAAATGCAGAAAAGTGGAGCCGGGTTTGCGGTTTTGCAGGATAAAATGGGCCATCGTCGCGTCTTTGATGGCCTGCGCACGGGCAAAATTAGCAGCCTGGTCGGAGGGGCCTTTGCTGGCGGAGGGCGAAACCGCATCGCCGTGCATCATGTCCAGCATGGCTTTGTAACCGGGCAGGGTCAGATCGACGGTTAGGGGCAGGGGGGCCATCCAGGCTTTTTGGGCCGTCGGAACCGTATCGAGCGACGCCAGTCCGTGCCGCGCGACGGCACTGGCATACCGGCGGGGGACGTTCGTTGCCACCACCGATAGCTTGTGTTCCCGCGCAAAATCGACCAGCGGGCGGTAATCGGTTTTGTAATTGTTCCAGAGCCGCGCCTGTTTGGGGAATTCCTTGTCCGTCGTTTTGCCGGAGACATAATCCGATAAAGCTGTCTGGTTATCTGCTTCAAACATTTCGGCACCCAGGATCAAGTGTTCTTTTCTCTGCTCGTATAAATCCTTCGTCAACTGCAATTCCAGCCAGTGGCAGATCGGATTGTTGTGCAATTCACCAAAAAAGACAACATCGGCTCCGGCCGCTTCTTTCAGAACTTTCTGATAACTCGTGGTTTTTAGTTTCTGGTTGTAAAACTGGTAAGCCGGTTTATCGCTGGTAAAGGCAAAACAGGGAAGGAGGAACAGGAGCAGGTATCTCATCGTCTGGTGTTTATTTAGACGCAATATAAACAAGGTTGGCCGAGGTATGGCAATAAAAAAGGGTTATTTCGCAGAGTTGAGCGGAGGACATCAGAGTCAATCAGAGAAAAACTCTGCGTAACTCCTTTTAACTCTGCTTAACTCTGCGAAATAACCCCTTTTTAACTCTAAAAGATTACAACTCCCGAATCCAGATGTTCCGGTAGCCCACTGGATTGCCGTGATCCTGCAACAGGAGCGGTCCTTTGCCGTGGGGTTGCAGTTTCGGATACCCGATGTATTCCGTCGTGCCTTTAATGTTGGTATTGTTCTGCACCAGAATACCGTTCATCAAAACCGTCACTTTGCCCTGTTCCAGCATCATGCCGTCTTTGTTGAACCGGGGCGCAAAATAGATGATGTCGTAGGTCTGCCACTCCCCCGGTTTCCGGCTGGGGTTGACCAGCGGAATCGCCTGTTTGTAGATGGAACCCACCATCCCGTTCGAATACGTCGGGTTGTTGTAGCCGTCGAGGACCTGCAACTCGTAGCGGCCCTGGAGGAAAATACCGCTGTTGCCGCGTCCCTGTCCGCTGCCTTCCACTTTGTCCGGCGTCCGGAATTCGATGTGAAGCTGGAAATCCTGGAACTCCTGTTTGGTCCGAAGGGAAGCCCCTTTGGCCGAATACATGGCTCCATCCCGGATCGGCCAGGGATTGGACCCTTCCGTAACGCCGTTCCAGCTACTCGCGCTGTACCCATTAACAGACACCCATTTGCTGCCGTCCTTGCCGTCGAATAACACGATGGCGTCGGAAGGAGCCGTGGTGCCGGAAGCCGTAGCGGGCGACAAAACACCCGGTGTGACCACACGCGGAACCGGTTCCCAGATTTCAGACGACTCCGGATTTTGTTTGGGTTTCTCCTGAGCTACTGCCCATTGGGCCAGCCCCAGAAGCAGGGCAAAGGCTAAAGTACTTTTTTTCATTCGTAAAAATAGGATTGTGTGAACAATGATTTGCACGAAATACCGCCTTCAAAGATAGCGAAATGTCACCGCATTGCTCGTTTTACCTCCATAACTTGCTTGCCATTGTTACTGATTTCAGAAGGAGAGTAAATTCGACAACTCATCCCGTGTTCAAAATCAATTCAAGTGTGTTCAAAACCGTAGGAAGGTCATTGCCACGGTTTTAGGAGGGAAGATGGTACTCTTTTAAAAAACCGGTTCTGAAAAACAGGTTGTTCGTTCTGCCCCCACCCCCCTGAAGGGGGCTTAAAAATGGCAAAGCTAAGCCCCCTTCAGGGGGGTGGGGGCAGAACAGAACAGGGCAATTGTTATTTTCAGATAGATTCTTAAAAATTGTGATTGAAATTCGCGGTGCCGGTAATGTAAAATTGTATATTGAAAAAATACTGTTTCACTGGGGAGGGAATCTATTTTTTAAAAAATTTAAAATATGGTAACTTTCCGACTCAAAATAAAATCCAATGAAGTCAAACTCTATGAACACAACGTTCGCCCGTTTGGTAATGGGGGTCGGGTGGGTCTTTAGCGCCGGACTGGTGATGGCCCAGCCGAAAGCCGACCAGCCAGCGGCTCTTCCGCTCAACGATTTAAGTGCATTTCAAAAACCGGGCGACAACTGGCGGATCGTCGGTGATGTAACGGCTGATCTCAACCAGAAGAATGTTCTGAAAAGCACGCCAGGAACCGGCATTCTGGCTAATCTGCCCGCCAAAGACGGGAACATCGATCTGGTGTCGAATTTTCAACACGGCGATGTGGATCTGGATCTGGATTTTCTGATTGCGAAAGGATCGAACTCCGGCATTTATTTGCAGGGTCGCTACGAGATTCAACTGCTCGATAGCTGGGGAACCAAAAATCCCAAAGCGGGCGATAACGGCGGTATCTACGAACGCTGGGATGATGCCAAACCCGACGGCCAGAAAGGCTACGAAGGCCACCCGCCCCGCCAGAACGCCAGCCGCGCACCCGGTTTGTGGCAGCACCTCAAAGTGTCGTTTCAGGCACCGCGTTTCGACGCCAGCGGTAAGAAAATCGAGAACGCCCGCATGTTGCTCGTCGAACTGAACGGCGTAGCGATTCACGAAAACGTGGAGCTCTCCGGCCCCACCCGGGGAGCGCTCGGCAAAGATGAAGTAGCCAGCGGCCCCCTGCGGATTCAGGGCGATCACGGGCCGGTAGCGATTCGGAATATCATTGTGAAGAATTACGACAAACCGCGTCCGGAACTGATGAACCTGAAGTATGCGGTTTACAAAGGACGGTTTGACAAAGAACCGGATTTTAGCAAACTGCCGCCCGAAGCGCAGGGGTCGTCGGTGATGCTGACCGCCAACGTCACCCGGATTCCGAACGACTTTCTGATTCGGTATACCGGAATGCTCCGTGTGAAAGAAGCCGGAGAATATGCCTTTAACCTCGGCGCAGCGGGTGGTGGCGGCATGATGAAAATCAACAACAAAGCCGTCATTACGCCCGGCGACCGCCGACAGCGTGGCAGTGTTACCCTGCCAGCCGGAGATGTCCCGTTTGAGTTGTTGTATGCCAAAATGGAAGACTGGGCCAAACCGTCGATTGGACTGGCCGTAACGGGACCCGGCATTCGCGAATACGTCATCAGTGACGCCAGCGGAGCCACCAACGGCGATCCGACCGACCCGATTCTGGTCGATGCGTCGTCGAATACGCTTCTGCGGAGTTTCATGGATATGCCCGGTTACAAAAATGCCCAGGGCCGCACCTTGCGGGTCGTTCATGCGGTTTCGGTGGGAAGCCCCGAGCAGGTGCATTACACCTACGACATGGACAACGGCACACTGGTACAGGTGTGGCGGGGCCAGTTTCTGGATTCGACGCCGATGTGGCACGAGCGGGGCGATGGTTCATCGCGCCCGATGGGTATGGTGCAGCGGCTGGGTGCGCCGATGCCGGGACTCGCCAAACTGTCGTCGCCGACGGCCGCCTGGGCCACCGACACAACCGGCAGCGGTTTCCGGACGAGAGGGTATGTGCTCGATGAAAGCGACCGGCCGACGTTCCGCTACCAAACCTACGGCGCCACTGTTACGGATGCCATTCGCGTGCTGGACAACAGCCAGGGCGTTCGCCGGGAAGTGACGATACAAAACCCGTCCGCCGATCTGTATGCCCGGCTGGCCGAGGGCAGCACCATTGCTCCGCTGGAAAATGGCATGTACCTCGTTGACGGCAAAGCGTATTACGTACGGATCGACGATGCCGGGGGGGCGACACCCGCCGTGCGGAAAGTGGGCGACCGCCAGGAATTGATTGTTCCGGTAAAAGGGAAATTGACTTATTCGATCTTGTTTTAAATCCTGATGAAACCAATGTATACATCCATTCTTCGCCGGGCGGTGGTTGGCACGATGCTGTCAGCGGCTGCTTTTTCGGTGGGTTGGGCGCAGGAATCGCCCAAGGAAGAAGATTTTTATAAAATCCTGAAGGTGTCGGCACCAGAGGGGACGTTGCTGGAAGTCGGCGGTCTGGCCGTGCTTCAAAACGGTGATCTGGGCGTAGCGACTCGTCGGGGTGACATTTTTATCGTCGAAAATCCGACCAGCCGTCGGCCTTTCTTCCGGAAATTTGCCTCGGGTTTGCACGAAGTGCTGGGTCTGGCCTACAAAGACGGTGCCCTGTACTGCGCCCAGCGTGGTGAATTGACCAAACTGGTGGATTCGAACAAAGACGGCAAAGCGGATATCATCGAGACGGTGACCAACATTCCGGTGTCGGGTCATTACCACGAGTACACGTTTGGCCCCAAGATTGCCCCCGACGGTTCGTTTTTCATCTCGGGGAACGTCGCGTTTGGTGACGAAAAATGGTGGGCGGGCGAAAGTCGCGTCCCCTGGCGGGGCTGGATCATGCACATCACCAAAGACGGACAGATCGAGCCCTGGGCAACTGGCGTTCGGTCACCAGCCGGTTTGGGCATGATCGACGGTGAACTGTTTTACGCGGATAACCAGGGCGACTGGATTGGCTCCGGTGGCGTTTGGCACGTAAAAAAAGGCGCGTTTATGGGCCACCCGGCAGGTTTACGCTGGAGTGGGGATCCAAAATCGCCGGTTAAACTGACGCAGGAGCAATTGTACGCGAAGATCAACCCGCGCGACAACCGCGACGAGCGGGGCCGGGCCATTAAACCGGAGAACGTGGTGGACGAAAAATACGTCACGCTGTTCGAGATGAAAAAAGAGTTTCCGGAAATTCAATTGCCGGTCGTTTGGTTGCCTCACGGTATTCAGGGAATCTCCAACTCGGAAATCGTTCAGATTCCCGAAGGCTCATTCGGCCCTTTTACGGGGCAATTGCTGGTCGGTGATCAGGGCCAGAGCAAGATTACCCGCGTGTTTATGGAAAAAGTGAACGGCGAATTTCAGGGCGCTTCGATCGATTTTCGCAGCGGTTTTCGCTCGGGCGTGTTGCGGATGGCGTGGGCCAAAGACGGCTCGCTGTTTGTCGGCGAAACCAACCGGGGCTGGGGTTCGGCGGGCGAAGCCGATGAAGGCTTGCAGCGTCTGACCTGGAACAACCAGATGCCGTTCGAAATGCGGGCGGTTCGCGCCATGCCGGACGGTTTCGAGGTAGAATTCACCACGCCAGTCGACCGCAAATCAGCAGAAGACTTGGCTTCGTATTCCGTTGAAAGCTTTATTTACAAATACCACCCGGTCTACGGCAGCCCGACGGTCAACAAGGAGGCCTGCGCGGTGAAAGGAGTAAAAGTGTCGCCCGACGGACTGAAAGCCCGGGTGATTGTCGATAACCTGCGCCAATATTACATCCATAACCTGACACTGGAAGGCGTTCGGGCGGCTGAGGGGTCGTATTCACTGGTTCACCCAACGGCCTATTACACGCTGAACAACATTCCGGAAGGCCAGAAACTGGCGATGACGGGCGTTAGTACGTACAACTCGGCGGCTTCCAAAGCGGTTCCGGCCAAAAAGGGCGTTCCTGCGAAACCGGGTGTAAAAGCGGGTGCGAAAACAACGGCGGTTTCCGGTGCCAAAACCGGTACGCTGGTTGCCAAAGCACCAACGTTTGAGGAGGTAAAACCGTTGCTCAACCGCCATACGTGTTCGGCTTGCCACAATGCCGAGAAACGGCAGGTAGGCCCGGCTTTTGCGGATGTGGCCAAACGAGGGTATTCAAACGAGAAAATTGTCGAGCTGATTTACAATCCAAAACCGCAGAACTGGCCGGACTATTCGACCGAAATGCCGCCCATGCCGCAGGTTCCGAAAGCCGACGCGCTGAAGATTGCCGCCTGGATCAATTCACTGTCGGCTGGAAAAACCGCTGCCGCGAAGAATGCGGATCAGCCCTAAAGGAGTGAAGAGTTAAAATGTATGAGTCAGCCAACTCATAACTCTTCACTCTTAATTCTTCACTTGTTAAAAAGCCCGGCCAAGATGGTCGGGCTTTCTGTTTCCGGGGTATTGATCGGTCGTTACAGCGTACGACGGCGAATCGCTCCGGCGGATTTCCTTCAATTGGTACCACCAACCGCTTTGATGGGGATGGCGATGGAGGCCATGTCCCAGGCAATCGACACCTGCGAATCGGTTGGGGTAATCGTCAGTTTTTCAACCGGCGTTGCGTTGGTTTTGGCCGGAACTTTGATCTCGGCAACGTCTTTCTTTTTCAGCTCGACGCCTTTTACGGGGTCAATGTAGTCATAGGCACCCCACTGACCCAATTTGCTGTTCAGAATAACCGTCCATTCTTTTTCGTCAGGAATGGTAAAAAGCGTGTAAGTACCGGCTTTCACCATCTTGTCGCCAAACATGACGTCTTTGGTAAATGTAATTTCGGTGGCTTCATCCGCACCCGTACGCCATACTTTACCGTATTTTTCCAAACCGTCGGCTCCAAAAATAACCCGGCCCCGCTTGGATGGCTGTCCATAAACGACCTTCACGCTTTTACTGGGGCTCTCAACTTTTAAATGTGGACTTTTTGCCTGAGCAAAAACAAGGGTGGAAGTTGCTGTAATCAGCAACGCCAGACATACTAATAATCCCTTTTTCATAGGTAATAGAAAGTTATTGGTGAATGATTCGTCACAAAGAAAACAAATCTTAGAGCAAAAAGATACGGCAATGGTTTAATCGGCGGATAAAATACGTTAAGTGGTCTGCCGAAATAGTTCAAGCGGGTAAAAAAATACTACAAAAAAAACCGGTCGGCAGAATGTCTTTTGTGTTTCCGGACGTTTGGTTTTCCCATTGCCGTGGAACCGTTTACCTTTGTGCTTCTTTTGAGAATTGCTATGCCGCTGATTACCCCTTCGGATTACCGCCCGCCCGCTCATTTGTGGAACGGGCATTTGCAAACCATTGTCCCGGCTTTGTTCCGAAAAGTCAGCGCAGCGTATACCCGCGAACGGATTGAAACCCCGGATGATGATTTCCTGGATCTGGACTGGAGCCTGTCGGGAGTTAAGAGTGGTAAAGAACTCTTAACTCCTAACTCTTCACTCTTAACTATCCTTTCCCACGGTCTGGAAGGGGATTCCCGGCGGCAGTATCTGGCCGGGATGGTTCGGCATCTGACGACCAATGGTTTCGACTGCCTGGCGTGGCATTACCGCAGTTGCAGTGGCGAAATGAACCGACAAGCGCGGTTTTACCACCTCGGCGAAACGGGCGATTTGCAGTTGGTGATTGATTACGCCCTGCAAAAAGGGTATAAGCACATCAACCTGATGGGGTTCAGTGCGGGCGGCAATGTGACGTTGAAATATTTGGGAGAGCAGGCAACAGCAATTCATCCGGCTATCAAAAAAGCTGTGGTTTTTTCGGTGCCGCTACACCTGACCAGCGCATCGCGCCGGCTGGAAGCCTGGGATAGTCAGGTTTATAACCAGCGGTTTAACCGGACACTGAAGCGCAAAGTTTTTGAAAAAGCGGCCCTGATGCCGGGTGTCATTCAGACGGAGGGATTGCAAAAAGTCCGTACTTTGCGGGAGTTTGACAATCTGTTTACGGCTCGCTTACACGGCTTTCGCGATGCGGAAGATTATTACCAGCAGAGCAGCGCCCTGCCATACCTGGACAAAATTGCGATTCCGACCTTGATTGTTAGTGCCAAAAATGACCCTTTTTTGTCGCGCGAATGTTTCCCGGAAGAACTGGCGCGCCAACTGCCCAATGTCTGGATGGAATTTCCGACCCAGGGCGGCCATTGCGGTTTTACACCCACCGGGTCCAATAAAACCGTGTACTGGTCGGAAGAACGAGCCTTGCGGTTTTTGAAGCAATAAATGTATAGTACCAATGCAGCTAGCCGCTGTTAAATTGATTTTCTAATTACAAATGTAAAATGTTAAATAATGAATGTAAAAGTAACGAATGTGAGTTTGAAGCACTTTTACATTTTGCATTCGCCATTTAACATTTATCATTAAAAAGGGTTGAAAGCAGTCCTCAATTATGTTAACCAAAACACTCGAACAGACGTATTTCGTCATTGACTTCGACAGCACCTTTACCAAAGTCGAAGCCCTGGATGTACTGGGAGAAATCTCCCTGGCGGGTCACCGCGACCGGGAAGCGATTCTCGAAAAAATCAAGATCATCACCGACCGGGGCATGTCGGGCGAGATTTCGCTGTCGAAATCCATCGAATTGCGGCTCGAACTGTTGCAGGCGCACCGGGATCATTTGCCTGCGCTGATTGAAACGCTGAAGACCGAAATCTCGGACTCGTTTCAACGGAACCGGGAATTCCTGGCGGAACATGCCGACCAGATTTACATCGTGTCGAGCGGTTTTAAAGAATTTATCGTCCCGATTGTGACGTCGCTGGGCATCAAGGAAGAGAATGTATTTGCCAATACGTTCGTCTACGATGCCGCTGGCAACATCGTGAGCTGCGATTGTGAAAACCCGCTCTCAACCGACAAAGGAAAAGTGAAGCTGATTCGGGATCTGAAACTCGAAGGCGACATTTATGTCATCGGCGACGGCTACACCGACTACGAAATTCGGGAGTCAGGTTTAGCCAACCGGTTTTACGCCTTTACTGAGAATGTCATGCGACCGAAGGTCATTGAAAAAGCTGACCATGTGGCGCCGTCACTCGACGAGTTTTTATACCACAACAAGCTGAGTCGCAGCCAATCGTATCCCAAAAGCCGCATTAAAGTTCTGTTGCTCGAAAACGTACACCCCGTAGCGGTAAAACTGTTTGAAGGGGAAGGATTCAATGTGGAAATTCTGAAAGGGGCCCTGGATGAAGACGAGCTGATCGAGAAAATCCGGGACGTTTCCATTCTCGGCATTCGCTCCAAAACGCAGGTGACCAGCCGCGTGCTCGAACACGCCAACAAACTGATGTGCGTCGGCGCATTCTGCATCGGTACCAACCAGATCGACCTCAAAACCTGTACCGAAAAAGGCATTGCGGTTTTCAACGCGCCCTATAGCAACACCCGCTCCGTGGTCGAACTGGCCATCGGCGAAATCATCATGCTGGTGCGGAACATTGTCCCGAAAAGCAATAAAATGCACGAAGGCGTTTGGGACAAATCAGCCAAAAATAGCTTCGAAGTCCGGGGGAAAAAACTGGGTCTGGTAGGCTATGGCAACATCGGCACCCAATTGTCGGTGGTAGCCGAAGCACTGGGCATGGAAGTGTATTTCTACGACATTGTCGATAAACTGGCGCTGGGGAATGCCCGCAAATGCAAAACCCTGGACGAATTGCTCGCCATTTCTGATTTTCTTAGCCTGCATACCGACGGCCGCGCCAGCAACAAAAATCTGATTGGTGCCCGGGAGTTTTCGCTGATGAAAGAAGGGGTCATTTTCCTGAATCTGTCGCGCGGACACATTGTCGACATTGCAGCATTGGTGGATGCGATCAAGAGTGGCCACGTAGCAGGTGCGGGAATCGACGTGTTTCCGTATGAACCGAAAACCAATAACGAGGAGTTTATCAACGAGTTACGCGGTTTGCCGAATGTCATTCTGAGCCCACACATCGGCGGTAGTACGGAAGAAGCGCAGGAAAACATCGGTAATTTTGTGCCCGGAAAACTTCTGGAATACATCAACAACGGCAGTACCTACGGCAGCGTCAATTTCCCGGAAGTGCAATTGCCGCTGTTGAAAGACTCGCACCGTTTGTTGCATATTCACGCCAACGTGCCGGGTATTCTGGCGAAGATCAACGCTATTTTTGCCAACTATCACATCAACATTCAGGGGCAATACCTGAAAACAACCGAACAGGTTGGCTATGTGATAACCGACATCGCCAAGGATTATTCGGACGAAGTGGTCAACGAACTGCGGAATATCGATAATACGATCAAATTCAGACTTTTATATTAGTGAAAAGGAATGGAAGAGGAGGTAAAGAAAAAGCAAATGGAATGGCCGCCTTCAAAAGCTCTTCTGATTGCGTTTATTCCTCTCCTGCTCCTTCTGGCTACCATACCGAAGCTGTATACGATTTACGAACGGAGGCAGATTCGGAAAGAACCCGCTTTTGTCGTAGGAACCATATCGCGTATTGAAACCGGTCAAACCCGGTATCGAAGACGGATCTACCGCGCCGAGGTGCGGTATTTGATTAATGGAAAATCATTTACGGAGAAATGCCGTGCTTTTCATTCCTTGACGGAATGGCAGCTCCATTCATTACTGGAAAAGCCATTGCCGGTTATTTATGAAAAAAACAATCCGTCAAATGGAGTTGTGCTTTCAACCGAAGAACAGTTTGGACATTTCGGACTTACATTTCCGGATAGCTTGATTTGGACTAGTCAGTATTTTTATTGATCAATTATGAAACAAACCTACTTCACCGCCGGGCCAGCGGAACTGTATCCCACTGTTTACCAACACCTTCAGACGGCGATGGACGAGCAGATCGGGTCGATTTCGCACCGGAGCGCCAAGTTCCGGAGTATCTATCAGTTTTGTGACGAACAGTTGCGCGAGCTACTGACGATTCCGGAATCGCACGGAATTTTCTTCACCGGCTCGGCTTCTGAAGTATGGGAACGCATTCTGCTCAATTGCGTCGAGCACGAAAGTTTTCACCTGGTGAACGGATCTTTTTCGAAGAAATTCTGCGATTACGCGACCGCTTTGCAGAAATACGCCCACAAGCAGGAAAAACCGTTTGGCGAAGGGTTCGATTACAGCGAGATCGAGGTGCCGGAATATGCCGAACTGATCGCGGTGACGCACAACGAAACGAGCTCGGGCGTACAGATGCGACCGGTCGACATTCATAAGCTGAAGCGTAGTCATGCCAAAAAACTGATTGCGGTCGATATGGTGTCGTCGGCACCATTTCCCGATCTGGATTTCTCGCTCATCGACACGGCTTTTTTCTCCGTTCAGAAAGCGTTTGGTATGCCGGCCGGTTTGGGGGTGTGGATTGCCAATGAGAAATGCCTCGAAAAAGCCGAAACCCTGAAACACGGTGATCAGCACATTGGCGCCCACAACAACTTGCCAACGCTCTGGAAAAACTACAAAACGTTTGAGACACCGGCTACGCCCAACGTTCTGTTCATCTACCTGCTGGGTAAAATTGCACAGGATTTTAACCGGGTCGGCGTCGAAAATCTGCGGAGGGAGACGGAGGAGAAGGCGAAAATGCTGTACAAATTTGTGGAGAGTCACCCGCAATTCTCGCCTTTTGTGAAAAACGACCGGCACCGTTCGCGGACGGTGGTGGTGGCTAACACGCAAAAACCGTCGTCGGAGATCATTAGCAAAGTAAAAGAATCCGGAATGGTTGTGGGCAGTGGGTACGGACAGTTAAAAGACACCCAGATCCGGATTGCCAACTTTCCGGCGACCGATGCGGAGCAGATCGGCCGATTGATCGAGGTGTTGGGTAACGTCTAGTTTTTTGATAAACGAATTAGCACCGGTTTGGGCCAGACTATCCCCGCGTTTTGTGAGGATTTTCTGTTCAAAACCGGTGCTATTTGCATTTAAATAAACTTTATTCCCTCAAACTGGTTTTACGAAGACAACTCAGCGTAATTCCATGAAACCGTACTCTAACCGACTGGCCCATCTGATTGTTTTTTGCCTGTTCACAACCGTTGTTGTACAAGCGCAGGAAACCGACACCCTCCGACGGGATATTCCCACTACGCCATTACCAGATACGACATATCGTTCCCGGGAAGTATTTTCGGACGTAAAACCTTCCTATTTCCGACGGCCTGGCTTGCCGTGGTTTCAAAAGGGGGCCTTTATGCTGGGTGCCGCTCTGGGTTTTGCTACGGGAAAAGGGCAGGGTTTGTATACGGCTTTTAATCCCCGCGCCAGTTTCTTCATTCAGCAGGGACTGTCCGTCGGCCTGCGGGGCGCGTTCGAAAGCCGGGCCTCCACCAGCTACCGTGCCAATTCCGGGGGAGCCTTTGTTCGGTATTACCCGGTTCGAAACAACTTTTACGTCTTTGGCGAAGGCGGTTTTAATATTGGAAAATTTCGTTCCAGCGACGTCGGTCCCAACGATAACCGGGGTTTTAGCAGCCTGAACATTGGTCTGGGTCTGGGCGTAAAAGCGATGGAAAAGCTGAGCTTCGAACTCATGATCGAGAACAACTACTACGACAAGGCCCCGGTATTTGCGGGCCACAACCGCGGCCCGCAAATCAAACTGGGCGCCAATCTGCACTTTGGCCGCTGACGAACTTACCAAACCCGGGTTTGATCCACTTCCGGCTTGTACATTCGTTCCCCCGGTTTGACGTTAAAGGCCTGGTAGAAGGGTGCAAAATTGCTCAGGGGGCCATTGACCCGGTATTTCGCCGGTGAGTGTGGATCGACCTGTACGTAGGCCCGCTGGGTTTCATCCCGGATTTTGATGCGCCAGACCTGCGCAAATCCCAGAAAAAACCGTTGCTGGGGCGTGAAACCGTCGATTTTTTCATCACTTTTGCTCTGATCAGTCAGCTTAAACGCATCGAAGGCAATGGCTAATCCGCCGAGATCGGCCAGGTTTTCGCCCAACGTCAAACGTCCGTTGAGTTTCAGGTTGTCCAACACCGTGTAGTTGTTATACTGATCGACCACCTGATTGGCTTTGGCCGTAAACTTATCAGCATCCGACTTTTGCCACCAGTCGCGCAAGTTCCCCTGAACATCATACTGACGGCCCTGATCGTCGAAAAGGTGCGTGAGCTCGTGACCGATCACCATGCCGATAGCGCCGTAATTGATGGCATCGTCGGCGTCTTTGTCGAAAAACGGAAACTGCAGAATTCCGGCCGGGAACACGATTTCGTTGAACGATGGATTGGCGTAGGCATTCACTTCCGGCGGGGTCATCATCCATTCGGTGCGGTCGACGGTTTTATCGATTTTGGCAAAACTTTCTTTCGAGGCATGAAGGCGGGCTGACTGCACGTTTTCAAAATAGGCATCGCGCTTGATGGTAACATCCGAATAATCTTTCCACTTATCCGGGTAGCCAATTTTATTCATGATCCCGTCCAATTTGACCAGCGCAATTTTTTTGGTTTCCGGCGACATCCAGTCCAGCTTTTCAATCCGGTTCCGGTAAGCTTTCTGAAGGTTGGTGACCAGCGTCAGCATCCGTTCTTTGGCTTCGGGCGTAAAATGTTTTTTGACCCACAACTGCCCCAGCAATTCCCCTAGATAAGCATCGACATTTTGGGAAATCCGCTTCCAACGTTCCGACTGAACGGGTTGTCCGTAGAGTGTTTTATTGTAGAAGTCAAATTTAGCCTGTACAAACGGGCGGCTCAACAAAGACGCATTGAAGTCGATGTAGCCAAAAGCCGCTTTGTCTTTGATGACGTCGATGGGCGTCGCGGGCAGAGCCGCACTCAGCGCCTGGTAATATTCCGGTTGCCCCACCAGAACCGTGTCGGTTTTTACCGTCATCGCGGTCAGAAACGATTTCCAGTTGATGTTGGGCGTGCGTTGATTGAGTTCGTCTACCGACAGTTTGTGGTAGTTTTTGATCGGGTCGCGGAGGTCGGCTGCGGCTTTGTGGGCATTCGCCAGGGTGGTTTCAAACGCCAGAATGCCGTCGGCTTTTTTCCGGGCCGTCGTTGAGTCCGTGCCGGTCAGTACAAAAAGTTTGGTAACGTAGGCGACAAAAGCCGCCCGGATTTTCTTCGTTTCATCGTCGGTTTTGAAATAATACTCTTTCTCCGGCAAACTCAACCCGCTCTGGCCGAAACTCAGCCGGTTGATCGTGCTCTGGCGGTCGTCGGGTCCAACGCCCATGCCGAACAAAACGCCCCCCCGGTTGGTTTCGTCGGAGGCCATGTAAAGCAGGGCTTCCTTGTAGTCTTTCAGACCCGCAATCTTCGCCAGTTCGGCTTTCAGGGGTTCGAAACCCCGTTTTTCGATGGCAACGGTATCCATACCGCTGGCGTAAAAATCCCCTACTTTCTGCTCAACACTGCCGTTGGCAGCTCCGCTGGCGGCTGCTTCATCCAGAATAGACTTCGTTTTTTTCTGATTTTCCTCTTGAAGCTCGTAAAAGGAACCCCAGCCGGTCTGATCCTCCGGGATTTTGGTGTTTTTAACCCAACCTCCATTGGCATACGAAAAGAAATCATTGCCGGGGACAACGGTGGTATCCATGCCCGATTTATCGAAAAATACCGTCCGGGCGGTCTCGTCTTTTTCAGTTTTGCAGGCCGTGAGCCATGCCATTCCGCCGATGGCCAGCAGGAGAGATTTTGGAAGTTTCATAGACTAGTTTGTTCGTTGACTCAAACAGAAAGGGGTAAAAGTAACTTTTTTACTACTGTCTATTCCTACCGTAAATTGGGTGATATTGACCGTTGGTATAATTTTGGGGCTTCTGGCCCGGTAGCGTCCTCAGGCTTACCCCTATTCGCCGGGAACCACTGGAAAAAGAATCAATTTGGTTCTATCTTTACGACGGTTTAACACAACTGCCTCTGAATACTTCACTGCTTTCCGGCTTCCTGCCTGGACTGGTTTATTGATTGATTCGTCCGGATAACGCATCACCATGCGGATGGTGTGATATTCTATTGTCTTTATTTTCAATCATTTACCAGTTACCACAATGACTTCTCTTTTCTCAACACGCCTGCAATTAATTCCATTGCCCCTCACGAGCCTCGAGCAACTGGCGATGAGCCGGACTGCCCTGGAAACGGTCCGTGGGTTAAAAATTTCGAACCTTAGTCTGAGTGGGAATCACGATTTTATGGCGGAATTTGATGTAGCACTGCCGCAGTACATCATCCCTCAGGTTAAAGCTCACCCTGACCACTGGTTTTGGTATACCCACTGGCTGGTCGTCCATCGCGAACTCAATCTGACCATCGGCGGGATTGGCGTAGCCGGAACACCGGATGCTACGGGTCAAACGATGATTGGCTATTTTATGGACCAAAAGTTTGAGGGTCAACAATTTACCACCGAAGCCGTTGCCTGTTTTCTGGACTGGATTTTCCAACATCCGGATGTGAAGTCGGTCGTGGCCGATACGCCCACCCAACACATTTCATCGCAGCGGGTGTTGCAGAAAAACGGTTTTCAGTTGGTTGGTGCCGTGGAAGAAGGGGTGCGCTGGGAACGACGCCGTTTGCAACCGCCGGTTCAGGTATAGCGCCAGGCCCACCAGATCAGGACGCCCTGCAACGGTAGCCGCCCCCAGCGAATCCAGGCCGGTATAGACGAAAATTTGTCGGCCGTCGCCATGTACAGATTAGCCGGAAAAATGGCGATCAACAGCAGAATCAACCCCCAGGCAGCCAGCGACCGGGTGATCGGAAACAGCAGACCAAGGCCCAGTACCAGTTCGGCAATACCGCTGAGAATCACCATCAACGGGTGGTAGGGAATGTAGGGCGGCATGATGCGGAGGTAGGGTTCGGGGCGGATGAAGTGCAGGATTCCCGACACGATGTAGACGGCGGCAATGGCGTAAAGACTCAGGTTGTTCATGAACGGGGAGTGCGGTTTTGGGGTGAACAACCTGGGTTTTGAATGAATCCTGAAAAGTGCATTTACGGGAAGAGTTGGAAAGAATTTGCTGATTTTTCTAACAAAAGAGACAAACTGCAGGTAGATAAGTCAGAAGAAACGTAATCGATTGGCAACATGAGCAGTCAAGATAAGGAATTTACCGGAAAAGTAGCGTTGGTAACCGGTGCCGGTTCGGGAATTGGAAAGGCGACCGCCCTGCTTCTGGCCCGAAACGGCGCAAAACTGGTAGCTTTGGGCCGAACGGACAGTGAGTTGCAGGAAACCGTGCAGCAAATCCGGAAGGAGGGCGGAGACGCCATCGCTTTGCTGGCCGATATCTCAAAACCGGAGGACATGCAAAAGGCATTCGAAGCCATCAAAAGCCAGTTTGGCGGGTTGCACATCGTTTTCGCCAATGCGGGTGTCAACGGCGTGTGGGCGCCCATTGAAGACCTGCAACCGGATGAGTGGGACAAAACCATGAACATCAACCTGCGCGGTACGTTTCTGACCGTCAAATACGCCATTCCCATGTTAAAAGAAAACGGCGGTTCGGTGATCATCACGGCTTCGGTGAACGGCACACGGATTTTTAGCAATACCGGAGCTACGGCCTATTCAACCACCAAAGCCGGTCAACTGGCCTTTGCCAAAATGGCCGCGCTGGAACTCGCCAAACACCGGATCCGGGTGAATGTCGTTTGCCCCGGCGCCATCGAAACCGAAATCAATGATAGCACCGAAAAACGCAAACTGGAGTCGGCCCGGGAACCGGTCGAGTTTCCGGAAGGCGTTATTCCGCTGACCGACGGTGTTCCCGGCACCAGTGAGCAGGTGGCCGAAGTGGTCGCTTTTCTGGCTTCCGACCGGGCCAGTCACATTACCGGCACACCCATCTGGATCGACGGCGGGGAGTCGTTGCTGATGGGCTGATCGGTCAGCCGATCAGATGTCCGACAAACTGCGCGCCATTGTCCAAAATAGCTCCCCCGCGCCGGAAACCCAAACCGCAGCTTTCGCCGACGTAAAACACCCCGGCCTGGTAGCGTTTGCCGGTTCCGTCGGTGGGTAGCGCCACGTATTCCTGGTAAATTTTTGGGTAGTCGTCATACTCCCCATCGGCTTCGGCCTGCACACGTCCCTGCTCGTCCAGAATGCGGACGTTGGCCCCTTCGCGACCAAACAACACTTTCTCGACGTACATCCGGTCGGTGAGGGACTGGGTGTCGGTTTTCAGCAGCAACGGGTGAAACGGATACAGTTCCCACAGAATTTTCAGGATGTATTTCGACTGAAACAAAAGCGAATACGCCGGATTGAGGATCACCACCTGCCGACGGCGCACGGCTTCGGTCAGGATGTGGGCCAGGTCGGATTCCTCATGGCCGATGTATTCCCAGGGCACCAGCTTGAACCAGAAATCAAATTTGTCGAATTGACCATTCTCCGGATTCTGTTTGAAAATGCCTTCATCGACCGAGAATTCAACTTTGTCGATGTACTCGAATTCGACTGTAAAACCAGCTTCCCGGGCCGCTTCGCCCAAAACCGCCAGGTTGCTGTCATCTTCCGGAAAACCGCGCATGGCGGATAGCAACAGCGTCGGTTGTTTGTCTTCGTTGTGCAGCAGGATGTCGCGGAATTGCTCTACCAGCGTTTCATAAACGGAGTTGAATTGCTGTTCTTCATCCAGCCCGTTGGCCCGTAGGTGGGCGTATTGAACCACCGCCGTTTCGGGGATGCAGGTCGCCGTGTCGGCATTGAACTCGATCAGTTTGATGGGCTGGCCGTCAATGCCGCCCGCGAGGTCGAAACGCCCGTAGAGCTGAATGTGCCGGTCGTCGCTCCAGGATAGTTTGATGAGGTCGATGAGGTTGTCCGGAATTCCCAGCTCGCTGAACCGGTTGGTGTCGATGACATGTTGCCCGGCTTCTACCAGCATGGTAAACAACTGATTTCCGGCTTCATAATAGGCATCGGCTTCGGCCGGGCTTACCACAACGACTTCGTTGGTCAGGTACGACAGCGTGTCGGTTCCAAGCATCCAGTTCCAGCCAATATTGCGGAGTTGCTGATCCGGCGAAACCGGTAAAGAGCGGGTGTTGATCATAGTTGTTGTGGTTTGCGGTATACGGTTTTTCGTTCACGGAACTAGCGAGCGATACGAATGCGTCAGCTACCAAAACGTTGGCCCGGCGAAAACGGAAAGCCGTAAACCGAATACCGATTTGGGTCGGGTGACGATAAAATAGATGGTTAGCCCGGCCAGCAGGGCCGAAAGTCCTTCACGAATGGGCCATTCGGGGGCGAAGAAAATCCGGCTGCGTTGCACAACCGCCCGCGGTTCGCCGTTGGCATTGCTCCAGAGCCAGCGGCTGCGAAACACGCTGGAGGAATTGAAGCGCAGTTCACGCCCATCGTCAAACGTCAGGGAAAGACGACCCCACCAGCCGGTGCGAATGGTGGCAATGGATACTCCGCCCGCGTCGGTCACGGCGATGGTGGTGGCCGGCGTCTGGCGGTGTATTCGGTAGCTGCCAAAGCGGGAGTCGAGCGTTGCGTACTGGTGCGCTTCGATGGTTAAAACCGCCTGCGGAAGTCCCAGTTCCGAATAAATCTCGTACCGTTCAGCGTCGGAAGGCTGAATCCAGTTCAGGATGGTTCGGTGCTGGGGCGCGGGATGCATACAGGGAAATTACTGAAAAATGACCAATGAACAACGTCTGAATTAACAAGAATCGTCGGTGGTTCATTGGCCACTTCTCAAAACCAGCCTGCGCCGGGAATGCGGAAGGGCCACGGGATCGAAATCAGAATGGCAAGCAGTCCCAATCCAAAGAAGATGAAAACCGTCCGGTGTTTCTGAACGGGGCCGCTGATCCGGCGCGATTTGGAGCGACCAATCGTGATCAGCACCACGGCAATCAGCATTCCGGTAATGTGTTCGATGGTGTAAAACCGGTACAACGCTGTTTTCATGATAGTGCCCATATCGATTCCTGCATCAAAAAGGGGCACTTTGGGGCTGATAAAATACAGAATTAAACCAATCAAAAACTGCGTATGGGTGGCAATTAAGGTAAAAAGGTACAGCGTGTTATCTCCCGGCGTGTATTCATCGCGGCCCTGCCATTTCCGAAATGCGGTGACGATGGCGGCAAGCAACAGAATCAATACAACCCAGCGAAGACCCGAGTGGGCACGAACCAGTATAGTATAGAACATAGAGTGAGTAAGTTTGTCGTAGGGCAAAGAAACAACATTTGTGGCTAAGACGAATGAGAATTGCCGCAAGATTACGGACAAAAAGCACGAAATTGCGGTTGCATTCGGATGGAGAGACCCTTTTACTGATCTCTTGACTCCTCTCTTATCTCTAAAACATGATTCTTTACAACCTGACGATTAACATCGACAAAACCGTTGAGCGGGAGTGGTTACACTGGATGAAGGCCGAACACGTGCCGGCCGTCATGGCAACCGGCCTGCCGCTGAGCTACAAAATTTTGCATTTGCTCACCGAAGTCGATAACAACGGCGCGACGTATACCTTCCAGTATTCCTTTCGAATCAAACTGGATTTTTACCGCTTTCAGAAATACCACGGCGATGAACTGATGGATAAAATCCAGGAGCGGTTTGGGAATCAGTTCGTCTCGTTCCAGAGTTTGCTGGAGGAAGTTTGAAAAGGGTTTACGGTATTCGGTTTACCGTTTACGGTGGCTGACGCATTATACATTCGACATTCGTGATTTTTGAATGCGTCAGCCACCGTAAACGGTAAACCGAATACTGTAAACAGATTACTACACTGCACTTTCATTGTTCAGCAGTTCCTTCCGGCTCTTGCGTTTGTCGAGCGAGAGCAGGAAGGCGGGGAGTAGAATCAGGTTGGCGGCCATGCCCATCAGCAGGGTGATCGACACCAGAACACCGAGCGCTACGGTTCCCTGAAAGGTCGAGAAGGCGAAAATGGCGAAACCGGCGAAGAGGATAAAGGCCGTGTAAATCATGCTGATACCGGCCTGGTGGATGGTGTTGGTGATGGCTTTGGAAATGCTGAGGCCCCGCCGGAGTTCTTCGCGATACCGGGCGATGAAATAGATCGTGCCGTCGGACGCAATCCCAAACGCAACGCTGAAAATCAGGATGGTCGATGGTTTGAGCCGAATCCCGAAATAGCCCATGATTCCCGCCGTGATGATCAGCGGAACAATGCGGGGCAGCGAACAGATGATGATCGTTCGGACGTCGCGGAGTAAAAGGGCCAGCAGTGCGGTGATCAGAATTACCGCCAGGTACACACTTTCCTTCAGGTTATCCACCAGGTACTCGTTGCCTTTCGTGAAAATGCTGCTGCTGCCCGTCAGCCGGACGTCGTACATATCGCCGTTGGAAACGCGTTTACCGGTTTCGCGATCGATGTTAAAAATGGAATCGACCCGGGGTTGGAGGGTGGTCAGCAACTCCCGGATGCGCACCGTGCCGACGTCGGCCATCTGAAAACTCACGCGGGTGTAGCGGCTCGTGCTGTCGATAAATCCTTTGAACAGATTGGCTTTTCCTTTCATCTGGGGCGCATAGCTGGCCACTTTGGCCATTTCCAGCGCACCGGGCAGGACGTAATATTTCGGCTCGCCCCCGCGATAGGCCTGGTACAGAAACTTGGCCGCTTCGACCACCGACAGCGGGCGCGTGAACTCCGGATATTTCTCAAACTCGCGCTGCAAAAGCCGCATCTTGGTCAGCGTCTGGGGCGTCAAAACCCGCCCCGGCTGGCGGGTGTCGATGGATACTTCGAAAGGCAGAACGCCCCGGAAGTTTTTCTCGAAAAATTTCAGATCAGTATAAATCGGGTCGTTTTTCGGCAAATCATCGACCACGTAGCCAACCGCCTGGATGCGCATGGCTCCAATCAGGCTGACGATCACCAGAATACCGATGAAGGCATATATGGCCCGACGGCGGTGGTGAACCGTGTGATTGACCCAGTTCAGAAACGAAACCACCCAACGGCTTTCCAGATGACCACGCTGCCGCGACGACGGCTCGGGCAAATAGCCGAAGACGATCGGAATCAGCACCAGACACAGCGCGTAGGTCACGACCACCCCCAGCGAAGCCACCAACCCAAACTGGGCCAGCATCGGACTGCTGGCGAAATAGAAGACGAAAAAACCGATGGCGGTGGTGACGTTGGCAAAAAACGTCATTTCACCGATGGCTTCCGTGGCGGTATTCAACGCTTTGATTTTGTCGCCGTGGTGGCTGAATTCTTCGAAGTATTTATTGATGAGAAAGATGGTGTTCGGAATGCCGATGACGATGATGAGGGGCGGCAGCAAACCGGTTAGCAAGGTGATTTTGTAGCCAAAGAGCACCAGAAAGCCCAGCGACCAGACAACCCCCACCCCGACGATGCTAATGGCCGCCAGAACGGCTACGATGGACCGGAAGAAAAAGAGCAGAATGATGGCCGTTACGCCGAACGCCAGTGCCATAAACAGCACCATTTCGTTGCTGACTTTGCCCGTAAATTTGGTACGGATGTAGGGCATACCGGACATGTGAACCGGGATGTTGTGCCTGGCTCCGAAGGCTCTTACTTTTTTCTCAATCTCCAGCACAATCCCGATGCGGTCTTTGGTATTCAGCTTCTTCTGATCGAACGTGACGGCCATCAGGTGCGACCGACCGGCACTGTCGGCGACAAAACCCTTGTAAAAAGGCAGGTTAGCCACTTTTAAACGGAGGCTGTCTACCTCGGCCTGCGTGGTAGGTGGCTGGGGAACAAGGGGCAAAAACTGAAACTGTTTGATGCTGTCGTTGCGGACGATGTGGAACAGACTGGCAGCCGACAATACGTTCTGGACGCCATCCGATTTTTTAATGGCCTGATTCAACGCATACCAGCCGTTAAAAACCGGTAACGTATAGAGGTTAGGTGTTTCAATCCCGATGACCATCACGCTGCCGTCTTCGCCAAACCGTTTCTTAAAGGATTCGTAGAGTGCAAAGTCGGGGTCGTTGGAAGGAAGAATCCGGGCAATTTCGTAGGAAAGCTGGATGCGGGTGGCCTGATACGCCATAAATACCGTCCCTACGAAAATAACAATGAGCAGGAGAATGCGATTTTTTAAGATGAAATCCGAAACGCGGTGCCAGAACATCAAGCCAGAACAGAAGTTAAGCGCGCAAGGTACAAAATTTGGGTGTGTTTTTGAAAACCCAGGTCGAACGTTCGGCTTTAAAGGTACGGTCTCTTCATGGAAACCGGGTGTAGGATAACTTCGCCCGTAAATATATTAAACAAGTCTTGCTATTTGGAGTTAATCTATAAGCGTCCACACATAAAAGGTCGGTCATTCTTTGCTTAGTTAAATTACAAGTGCGCCAGGATTATTTCTATACCATTATTTCCAAGAATAATTATGAATCTTGCTACCTTACAAAACGTATCCCCTAGTGTGCACATGCCCACCAGTGTGGCATTTATAGGCGATTACTTACCCCGAAAGTGTGGGATTGCCACCTTTACTTCTGATCTATACAAATCATTTACAACGTATTATCCGGAATCGTCGGCGATGGTCGTGTCGGTCAACGACGTGCCGGAAGGCTACGATTATCCGGATGAGGTACGGTATGAATTTTATCAGCACGATCTGAATTCCTACAAAAAAGCCGCCGAATTTCTGAATTCCATGAACACCGAGGTGGTCTGCCTGCAGCACGAGTACGGTATTTACGGTGGAACGGCGGGCAACTATATTTTGACCCTGCTTCGGAATCTCACAATGCCGGTGGTAACAACCTTTCATACCGTGTTGCGCAATCCGGATCAGGACCAGCTCATGGTGCTGAAAACCATCGCTGATCTGTCGGCGCGGGTGGTGGTGATGACCGAGAAAGGACGTCAGTTCCTGAAAGATATTTATGAAGTTCCTGAAGACAAGATCGACGTCATTGCGCACGGGATTCCCGATATGCCGTTTGTCGATCCGCATTTTCACAAAGACCGGTTTGGCATCGAAGGCAAGCAGGTGTTGCTGACCTTCGGGTTGCTGTCGCCCAACAAGGGCATTGAAAACGTCATCAAGGCATTGCCCCGCATTGTCGACCAGTTTCCGAATACCGTCTACATCGTGCTGGGCGCGACGCACCCCAACCTCATCCGGGATCAGGGTGAAGTGTATCGCGACAGTTTGAAAAAACTGGCCGCCGACTGTGGCGTCAAAAACAACGTGCTGTTTTTCAATCAGTTCGTTGAGCTGGACAATCTGATTGAGTTTCTGGGCGCGGCTGATATTTACATCACGCCCTATCTGAATGCGGCCCAGATAACGTCCGGAACGCTTTCCTACGCTTTTGGCTGTGGCAAGGCGGTGGTTTCGACGCCCTACTGGCATGCCGAAGAATTGCTGGCCGACGGCCGGGGTGTTCTGGTGCCGTTCAACGACTCGGAAGCCGTTGCCGATGCCATTATCAAGCTGATGAGTGATGAACCCCTGCGGCACGGAATGCGCAAAAAAGCGTATATGCTCGGGCGCAGCATGATCTGGGAACGCGTGATGGAACGCTACGTTCAGTCGTTCGTACAGGCGCGTCAACAGCCGATTGCGTTACCGGGGAGCCCGCTGGCGTTGATCAATGGCAATGGGGGAGGGACGTACAAGTTGCCGCCGATTCGGCTCGACCACCTGTACCGCCTGACCGATTCAACGGGAATCATTCAGCACGCCCGCTACCATTTGCCGCACTACGAAGAAGGCTATTGCACCGATGACAACGCCCGCGCGCTGATTCTGACCGTGATGGTGGAAGAGGCTGGTATGGGCGATCGGAAACTGGCCAAACTCACCGACGATTTTGCGGCATTTCTCAACTATGCTTACCTGCAGGGGCGGGGTCAGTTCCGGAATTTTATGGGCTACGACCGCCGTTGGCTCGAAGAAGTGGGGTCCGACGACAGCACGGGCCGCGCCATCTGGGCGCTGGGAACCTGCGTCGGTCGTTCGGCCGATAAAAACCTGATTACCTGGGCGATGCCGATTTTACACCAGGCACTGCCTTCGCTGGTCGACCTGCCCTCACCCCGGGCCTGGGCTTTCGGCATCATGGGCGCCTGTGAGTACCTCAAACGCTTCGGGAATGACCGGCTGGTAAAAACCATTTTACAGCAATTGGTGGACAAATTGCTGCTCCGGTATCAGGATGGTAAATCCAAAGACTGGCCGTGGTTTGAAGGGTATCTGACCTACGACAATGCGAAATTGTCCCACGCGCTGATTTGTGCCGGAGAAACGTTGCAGGACGCGAAGGTGACCGATCTGGGTATCAAAACACTGGAATGGCTGATCAGTTTGCAGATGACGGGGAATGGCATCGCCAGCACCGGTTATTTTCAGCCCATCGGTTCCAACGGTTTTTATACCAAAGGTGGGAAACGGGCGTATTTCGATCAGCAGCCGGTGGAAGTGCAGGGGTCGGTTTCAGCCTGTCTGGCGGCCTACCGGATCACCCGCGAAGCCGTCTGGCTGAAAAGGGCCACGAAGATATTCAAGTGGTTTACCGGTCATAACGATCTGGGTCTGTCGGTTTATGATCCCAACACGGGTGGTTGCCGCGATGGCCTGCACGTCGACCGGGTCAACCAGAACCAGGGTGCTGAATCGACACTCGCGTATTTAATGGCGCTGACTGAGCTGCATTTAACCCAAAAACAAATTTCCGACGCTGAAATTGCAAATACGGCACTAACCTTGTTAGTTTAAACGTTGAAGGCAGAGACAATGAGGGAATGAAACGCACTGCTTCAAAAACAGGCGTTCATTCCCTCATTCCATAACCCTGCTGTCTGTCAACCTTTTAGTACTTATGATAAAGGCAACCCGTACCGGCATTGTCCTGCGCCCTGACCCAACGCGCGTTCTCTTCCGGCCCTTTGAACACAGTAGCTCAACGCGAACCCTGAAAATTATTGCCCGGGTCAATGCCATGACTGAGGAAGAAGCCGAGCGGAAGTTAGGCGAGGTGATTCGCGAATTTGGCAGCCGACATTACAAACTGGAGCGGTTTTTTCTGAAACGCTTCAACCACATTAAATCCCAGCTCCTGACCGACGAGCCGTTGACACTGGAGCGGAAACTGCTGCTGGGCGCGTATTTCACGATGGAATACTCGCTGGAATCGGCGGCTTTGTTCAATCCGTCGATGGTATGGCACCCCGACCAGACCAACGTTCCGCCGGGTTTCAAACGGTTTATTCTGAGCATGCGGGCGACGGGCGAAGGCCACATTTCGTCGATCACCTTTCGCATGGGTTACATCGATCAGGACAGCAAAATCATCCTGCGAAAACCGTCGCGCTACGTGACCTCCCCGGAAATCGTGCCGAACCACCGGTTCAACCGGGCGCAGTTTGAACGGAAACTCTACGAACTCCGGTTGTCGAATCCCATTTCGGAAATGATGATGACTGGTTTGGGTGAGGAATTTGCGCTCGAAGAGATGGAAGACCGGCTGAAACGGGTTTTGAGTCAATACCGGCATCATGCTGAGTACGAGGCTATTGCAAGCAGTTTGCGTACGCTGGCCCGCTCCAATTACGAACTGGACTTTGACGAAGACCAGAGCCTGGACGAACGGTGCATTTTCCCGACATCGCCCAATGAAACCAACGGAATTGAAGATGCGCGCTTCGTGCGATTTGTCGAAGACGACGGCGAAGTGACGTATTACGCGACCTATACCGCCTATAACGGCCAGGTTACTTTTCCGCAATTGCTGCTTACCCGGGACTTTACCCACTTCAGCATCAGTACGTTGAACGGGGCCGAGGTGCAAAACAAAGGCATGGCGTTGTTTCCCCGAAAAATCAACGGACGGTATGTGATGCTTTCCCGTCAGGACGGGGAGAATATTTACATCATGTATTCGGATGACCTCTATTTCTGGCAAACGAAAGAAATACTGCTGAAACCGACCTACCACTGGGAGTTCGTTCAACTCGGTAACTGCGGATCGCCCATCGAAACTGAGGCTGGTTGGCTGGTATTGAGTCACGGCGTGGGGCCCATGCGGAAATACGCCATCAGTGCCTTTTTACTCGATCTGAACGATCCCGGCAAAGTGATTGGCCGCCTGACCGAACCGTTGCTGAGTCCCGACGAAAATGAACGCGAAGGGTATGTACCGAACGTCGTGTACAGTTGCGGGGGCCTGATCAACGGCAATGAACTCATCATTCCGTACGCCATGTCGGACTACGCCAGCAGCTTCGCCACCGTCAATGTGCAGGAACTCCTGAACGAACTGACCGGCAGCCAGAAGCAGGTCGAAGTGAATGTCGAAGAACAAAATTTGTAAAATAACTCAATGCGAACCATGAGATTAGGTAGTTTATAATGAGTCGAATACGGGCCGTTGACACGTCTCATTTGCTACAGACATTCGACGGCAACGGCCGACCGTCGCTACGCGGCCAATAACCTCATCGTTCGAGTGAACACATCGATATAAAAACCGCCCTGACGCCAGGGGCGGTTTTTTGTTTTTACAGGAAATAGACTGTATCTAAATTTTTGTCTGATTACAAGATAAAATAGGTATTATCTTTTATTTTGTACTACCTTAGATACTGACAGAAAACAAGGCCGCAACCAGCTTATGATCAGGCAATTCATTGGCAACCAATCGCTAAAGTCGCTTTGCGTACTTTGGGTGGTCCTGCTGTTGTTCAGTTGTGATGCCTGGGTGTTGCCGCGTAAACAATTTGTGGTGGCAACGGGGCCGGTAGGCAACTATCCACTCAACGGCAGTACGCTCGATGCCAGTGGAAACAACCTGCACGGGGTCCTGAAAAACGGTGCCACGTACGGGCTGGATCGGAAATCGAACGCAAACTCGGCCCTGTTGCTGGACGGCATCGACGATTATTTTGAAATTCCCGACAACGTGCTGCTGCGGCCCGCGGTCCTGTCCATCAGCCTCTGGATAAAACCGCAGCGCGTCACATCGACGACCCAGATCTATTCGAAAGCGGTTTTTAAAGACAACGTCAACAACCAATATACGGCCCGCATTACCCCACCTTACACGACCGGTTCGACAACGGGGTACGAAATCATCGCGGATATTGAGCAGGACGGCAATTGTGAGCAGGAGGACAAAACCAAAAAGCGGGTTTTGTATTTTGATCCAGGCTTTCAACTGAATCAGTGGGTGCACATCGTCACCGTTTTTGAAGGCAAAACCGGCACCTTTTACCTGAATGGGCAAAAACAAATTTCCAGTACAGAATTTAAGGATGGTCCGATCGACTCCTGTTCGGGTGGCCCGTTGCGCTTCGGCGTGGCGTGGGAGGGCGATCTCAATGAATTCAGTGGGTTGATGGACGACATCCGCATCTACAACCGCGCTCTGACGGATTCTGAAATTAAAGACCTTTATCAGCAGTGAACCGGCTCTTCCTCTTGCTCGCTCTCCTCCTGACCGGCACCGCCTACGGGCAATCTCCGGGAAATACCCGGCTGACGGTTTCCAACGTTCGGGTCGAACTGGATACGCAGCGGGTAAAAATTGTCTATGATGTGGCGAATCTGATCGCGACCGATTCGGTATACATCCAGGTGGAAAGCCGCCGGAATGGGTTTTTCAAGCCCAAAACCGTGACCGGCGCCGTTGGGAAAGGCGTTTCATCGGGAGCCAACCAAACGATCTACTGGGATTACCGCCTGGATGGGGTCAATATTGAAGATGAGATTCGGGTAACGGTTCTGGCCAAACCGGTGGTACTGTCGGTTTCGGGTGGAGGTCCTGCCAACGCGCTGCTGTCGGCACTGGTACCCGGTTTGGGAAGCATACTGGTTCAGCCCAATCGGAAAACCGGCTGGCGACCGGTCATCACGGCAACCTATGGCGGGTTGCTCGCCTACGGCCTGGTGCAACGCAGCCGGTCGAAAGAGGCTTATCAGACCTACGAAAGCCAGACCAGCGAACCGCAGGCGGAACCGTATTACAACCGGGCAACGCAGCACCATCACCGGTATCTGGTGGCGACGCGGGTGGCGGCTGTGGTTTGGGCCGCCGATGTGACGTATGCCTTTTTGAAGGGGATGAAAAACGGGAAGAAAAAGCGGGCATCCGTCCGGAAAGTCGTGGCCGGTTGGGTGGGAACGACGCCAACCCTGGGGTTTTCGATGCGGTTTTAAAAACCGCTGATAACCTTTTGTCTATTTAGAAGATATGCTCTGTACCGGGATTTGGACCATCACTTATGAAAAACACGTTACGTTCTCTGCTCCTCTTTCTGATCGTCTCCGGAACCGGAATGGCCCAACAGCCTCCGGCGGTTTCGGCGCAGAGCGATTGGGTGAAAATGACCAAACCGTCCGCCGTCGCGCCACGCATCACCTGGCGAACTCCGCTGACCCGGCGGGTTTCGGAGTCCAAGCCGGTTTACCGACTGAGTGTGTGCATCGAGTCGGCGGAGCCCGTTACCAAACTTCTGTTTTTTCACAACGACAAAGAAATCAACGGCTTACAGCGGGGTATCATCAAAGTGGCCTGCGGTATGGAATACGCAGAAGAAATTCAACTGGTGAGCGGTGCCAATGAGGTCTATGTGGTGGCTACCAATGCCGCCGGAACGACTACATCGGAGACGCGGCTGATTATCAACCAGCCTGAAAAAACGGAGATTGCCGCCAAGTCGGCGGCTCCCAAACGGCTGGCGCTCATCATTGCCAACGGAAAGTATGCAAAATACCCGCTCAAAAATCCGACAAACGACGGCAAAGCGGTTAAAACGCAACTCGAAAGCCTGGGATTTGCGGTTACCTACAAAGAAAATCTGCCGCTTCGGGAACTGAAAACCAGCTTCGATACCTTTCTGGCCGAATTGGGAAACCACAACATCGGGCTTTTCTACTACGCCGGACACGGTTTGATGGTCAACGGCGAGAACTACGTGCAGCCGGTGGACGCCGACCCGACTGCTGAGCCCGATGTCGAGTTTGAGTGTTACCCGCTGCGGAGGCTCGTGGCCCGAATGGCCGGCACCAATCCGATGGGATCGAATGTCATTTTCTGGGATGCCTGCCGGAATAATCCCTACCGGTCGTGGCACCGGGGCGCGGGCGAGCCGACTTTTGCACCTGTTCAGCCCGCCGTCGGAACGCTGATCATCTACGCCACCGAGCCGGGGAAAGCCGCTTACGACGGCAATGAAGAAAATGGGCTTTTTACGAGCGAACTGGTCAAACACATCGGCCAGCCCAACCTCGATATTTTTGAGATGGTCGACCGGATCGATCGGGGCCTGGAAGAACGCGGTTTTAAACAGCCACCCTACATCGAGGGCCGGTTGCGGGGGAAATTTTTCTTTCAAATGCCATGAAAACGGGTAATTGTTTCGTACCAACAGTTCTGTTCTGGCTGATTTTTAGCCCATTCGGCCAAGCTCAGACGTTTTATGCCCTTGTGGTGGCTGACACCAAAGACCCGCTTTTGACCGATGCCTGCAAACGGGACCTGGACGTGATGCACCGGCAGTTTGTTCAGATGGCGGCTGCCATTCAATACCCTCTGGACGAGCGGATTGTGGCTCAGGATGATTTCGGCCAAAAACAGCTCCAGGCCGTGTTGCAGGAAATCAACCCCCAACCGAACGACATTCTTTTCCTGTATTATACCGGCCACGGCTACAACCTGAAAAACCGCACCGACCGGTTTCCGATTCTGATGCTGGAAAAGGATGATGCGCTGGCCGGGCAGAATCCGAGCCTGTTGAACCTACATACCCTGCTGAAAAAGAAAGGAGCGCGGCTGTGTATAACCCTGGGGGATTGCTGCAACGAAGTGATTGATGCCACCCGTACCACCGGGCGCAAACGGATTCCACCAAAGCCGCTGGTGCTGACCAACGATTCCCTGAATCAGGCGTACCGGAAACTCCTGCTGGACGTCACCGGCGACGTCCTGATTGCCAGCAGCCGCCCCCCGCAGGAAGCCTGTGCGCACCCGGATTCGGGCAGTTTCTATACGCGCGCATTCGATGAAGTGCTGGAGTTGGCGGCTCGTTCAGGAGCGGAACTGTCGTGGGAAACCGTGCTGAAAAACACCCAGACGCAACTGTCCCGCTACGTCGCCACGCGTTTCAAACAATCGCTGTATGAAGCCAACCTGCGCGAAAACCGGTCGTCGGCGGGTCGGCTGACGGTGTATGCGTCGCCGGAACAGCCCTTGTTGAACCAGGAGGGTGTGGTGGAGGAAAACCAGCTTACCGAAAAGCAACTCCTTGATTTTCGGGCGTTAACGGAACAGAAAGTGACCGAATTTCAGCGGTATTTATCGGTTATTGCCGATCCTGAGCAACAAGACAACATCCGGGAACTGGCCATTGAAAATGCCCTGCTGCTGTTTTTGCCCGATGCCACCATGCAGGTCGGTTCGTCCAATCCCAAAGCGACGGTGAAAACCTACCCGCTCGCGATTTACCTCAGAAGGCTGAAAAACCTGGAAAAGCGGTATTTCGACATCGACATTGCGTTCTATGATCTGGCGTTGGTGGCCGACTGGGAAAAAACCGTCAGCGGTTATGAAACCACGGCGACGTACTTTCAACATTTTCAGGCTTTTAATCCAAAAGGGCAGCTACTGTTTGCGGCCAAAACCGCCAAGCAGATGGCGGTCGATCTGCAAACCCGGAAAGACCCTTTCTACGAAGAAAACCGCTGGACGGTGCTGCTGGGTGATGTCAGGCTCGTGGAAAAAGGGATTGGAATCGGGAATAAAGAAAGTAGAAGTGAGAAAAAAGACGAAAAAAAAAGTAAACGCCCGTAACCGGGAACGTTCGATACACGCATCTCCAGCCTTTAAAATGAGTAAAGCGGCTTTTCGGATCGTCCTGTTTTTCAGTGTCTTTGCTGCGTTTGGGTCGGCGTTGGCGCAGACGTACTCGCGGGCCGACCAACTGAAAATTGCCGATAATGCCCGTCGGCTGGTGCGTGACCGCTATCTGACCAATTTGGAGGTTTTGACGCATTACGAGGCCAACCAGCCGTTTGAGGTGTTGCAAAGCCAGCTCAACGGCTTGCTGAAAGATGCGTTTCGGAACCGGGAAGTGCTGGTATACAATGAGTTTCGACCGGGGTCTAATGCCTACACCACTGTTGAGGAATACGTGAAAGATGCCCGTATTTTTTCGTCCGGGAAACCGGTGACCAATACCCTGACGCTGGATGAGGCACGCTACCGAATCAGTCGAACGCAAGACGGTTTTCCGTTCGTCAGTCTATACGTCGAGAAACGGGTGCAGGGTGTGGGTAAACAGGGAAAGACGTTTCGATTTCAGAACCAGGTCGAATTTCGGATTCGGTTTGTATTCGACCCGGCGTTGAATGCGTTTCATTCGTTTAAAATTGCCGGCATCACCAAAGTTGACGCCTGGCCATCTGACGCTTTTGCCTTGAAACCGGGTGATCTGGAGCAGGCCGAGAAAAACGAAAACGACCTGTTTACAACCCTGACGTCCATCACGGAAAGCTTAAAGAAAGTGCTTCCGGCTGGTTCTACCCGGCTGGGTCTGGACCGGTTTACCTACAACCGCTGCGGGATCAACGACCCGTTGTCGGACCGGATTTTTGCCACGCTGCACAGTTGTCTGCAAAAACAGGCGGCTGTGGCGGTCGTTCCGACAACGCATCGCACCGACTCGTTGCTGTGGATTCGGGGCTATTACCGGGAAGATCTGAACAACCTGCGACTCGTTGCGGAGGTGTTTGATGCCCGTACGAATCGGGTTCTGGCAAAAATTGAGAATACTACGTTGCCGCTGGCGTGGATCAGTGGGCAAAACCTTCGGCTGAAACCAGCGCAGTACCAGCAGGTGCTGGCTTTTCAGGATACGCTCCGGCAGCATTTCGTGGCCGGTGCAACGCCACTAACGGTGGAAATTCGAACAGACCGGGGCCGAACCGGGGTCGAATATTGGCCGGGGAATCAGATCACGATCGAAGCCCGGGTAAACCGTCCCGGTCATTTGCGGCTGCTGTATGTACTGGCGGATGGCACGAAAACCCTGCTGGAAAATGATTTCGAAATCAGGGCGGATCAGGTCAATCGGTATGTTCCGATTGCTCCGGACGCGTCGTTTTTCTGCGCCGAACCTTTCGGAACGGAATACCTGCTGGCGTATGCCAGCCAAACGGCATTTTGCCCGATTCCGGCCAAACCGAATTCCCGACTGTATTTGCGGCATGAAAACGGGTATGCCCTTCTGGTGGGTTCACTGACCGAAACCCTGACGGCCCTGCGGTGCACGATACCGCCCCATCAGGTTGCGGAAGACCGGATTCAGATCACGACGCGGACGGTAGCGAGATAAACAGATGCGGTTTTTGGAGTTCTTCAGGACTTGCCTGAGCGGAAAATGTGGCCCTGATTTTTAACAAATGAGCAAATCGATATGTATTTTTTTTTGATTGCCTAAGTAAAAAAAACGAATTGTTATGGTGTACATTCAAGTAAAAAATGGACAAAAGCAAGTCGGCCAAAATGGCAGTTGTAGAGTCAATGCTCGATTCTGTTATTTGTTAAGTGATTGATTGTTAGTATTATATTGTGTGTTTTTTGGAGTATTTAGGAATGGATTTCTTTCCTGACTGACCCCTGCGGAAATAAAATAAATCGGATTCAAAATTTCAAATAAACAGGCCACTATTAATTTATTAATATTTTTTATTAATAGTGGCTAATCGTAGGCAATTTGAACCTTACTATTTATTAGTTTTGCAAAAGATAATCATGTTTCTTTCTTACTAATTCTACCACTCTAATAAACCTCCGTGTCAACGGTTCACAACATCTATGGTAAAACTCTTACTACCGCAAGCCCGGCTTGTCAGGATGATGAGATTATCCATTCCTCAACTCCTGCTGGCTTTTGTCTGCACGAATGTCGCTCTCGCAGCGAAAGACCCCAACGCGGGCGCTTCATCTAAAAACGCTTTGGCAGCCAGTACGGTTGACAGAACCCTCTCCGGCAAAGTAACCGATGAGACGAGTTCTCCCTTACCGGGTGTCAGTATTGTTCTGAAAGGAACCCAACGGGGTACGGTGACTGACGCTAATGGTCAGTACAAAATCGAAGTTCCCGAGCGGGGCGCAACGCTGGTTTTCTCTTTCGTTGGGTATCTGTCTCAGGAAGTGAGTGTTGGCGCTCAGAGTTCGGTTGATGTCAGCCTGAAAGCCGACAACAAAGTGCTGGAAGAAATCGTCGTCATCGGGTACGGTACGGCGAAGAAAAGCGACTTGACGGGGGCCGTCGGTTCCGTGAAAGAAGCCGAACTGAAGGAACGCCCGGCGGCTTCGCTAACGCAGGCGTTGTCGGGCCGGATGCCGGGTGTGCAGGTTAACACCAACTCGGGTCGTCCCGGCGGTCGGACCACCATTCGCGTTCGCGGGTTTAGCTCCATCAACTCCTCGAACAACCCACTGTATGTGGTCGACGGCGTGATGCTGCCGCAGGGGAACCAGAACCAGTTTAGCTCGGCCATCGACTACATCAACCCGAACGACATCGTTTCGGTGGAAGTGTTGAAAGATGCCTCCTCGACCGCCATTTACGGAGCGCGGGGTGCCAACGGGGTTATTCTGGTAACAACGAAAAAAGGGAAATCCGGTGAAGGTCAGGTGACTTACAACGTCGATTTCAGCGTAAACACGATCGGACCCAACCGGCCGGAAGTATTGAACACTGCCCAATATATGGCGGTAGAAGATCTGGCCTGGGCCAACATGGCGAAATACGATCCCGTTGGCTGGGCAGCCGGTAAATGGGCGTATCTGAACCCCAAACTGCGCCGGATCGACCCCCGGGTCTGGAATTCCGACGGAAGCCCCAAGTTCGATACGAACTGGCTGGAAGAATCGACTCAAAACAAATTGTCGCAAAACCACCAGTTGGGTTTCAGCGGGGGTAACGACCGCACGCAATACTCGGTTTCACTGGGTTACCGCGATGATCAGGGGTTGATTAAAACCTCGTACATGAAACGGTATTCGGGCCGGTTTACGATCGACGATCAAGTGAAATCGTGGTTGAAAGTGGGTGGTACGCTGAGCTACAACAACCAGTCGGAAAACATTGTGGATCAGGGCGATGCCGTTGCCCGCCAGATTGTGGAAGATTTTCCGTTCCTGCCGGTTAAATACGAAGACGGAACCTACGCCAACAACCGGGATTTCCCGTTTGCAGAAGGAACCATGAGCTCGGTTCACCGCCTGATGGGTCGGAAATACATTCTGAACACCCAAACGACGATCGGTAGCCTGTACTCCAACATTACGCTGGCGAAAGGACTGGAAATGCGGACGATTTTGGGTGCTAACGTACAAACCCAGGAAAACAACCAGTCCCAAACCCGGACGCTGAACATCGGCGGAAACGGGAACGCATCGGCTAGTAACCGGAAAGAAACGTTCTGGTCACTGGAAAACTACCTGACCTACAACAAGCAGATCAACGAGAAAAACGCCATCAACGCCCTGTTGGGTATTTCTTGGCAGGAAACGGATGTGTTCAGCATCAGTGCGGCAGTCAACAACTTTGCCACCGATTATTTTACATTCAACAACCTCGGTGCAGGGGCTACCAACCCGGGTGTTGGATCAGGTGCTTCCCGTTCGGCGTTTAACTCCTACTTCGGTCGGATCAACTACAGCCTGATGGATAAGTATCTGTTCACCGTTACCGGTCGGGCCGATGGGTCTTCGAAATTTGGTGAAAACCACAAATTTGCATTCTTCCCCTCGGCAGCTCTGGCGTGGCGGGCATCGGAAGAAGAGTTTCTGAAAGGCAATTCCATCATCTCGAACCTGAAAGTACGGACCAGCTTCGGTTTGACGGGGAACTCCGAAATACCGCCTTACTCGTCGTTGTCGCTGCTCAGCTCGAACTACGCAACCATTTATGGCGATGCGCGGGTGTCGGGTACGGGGATCAGCCGTCTGGCGAACCCGGATCTGCGTTGGGAAAAAACCGCTCAGACCGACTTTGGTGTGGAACTGGGCTTGCTGAAAGGACGGATTTCCTTGGAAGCGGATTACTACTATCGCAAGACGACCGACATGCTGTTGGATGCGCCGGTTCCGCGCACAAGTGGATATGCCACGATTCGCCGGAACGTGGGTTCAATGCAGAACAAAGGCTTTGAATTCGGTCTGAACACGGTCAACATCGATGCCGGTGGTTTCCAGTGGAACACGACCTTCAATATCTCGTTCAACCGCAACAAAGTATTGGCTCTGGCGACGCCGTCGGACATCTTCAATGTGGGTGGGCCGAACTTTACGAATCCAACGAACGTAATCCGCATCGGCGAGCCGGTTGGCGCATTCTGGGGTCTGACCCGGGTGGGTGTCTGGAGCGAAGCCGAACGCGAAGAAGCCGCCCGTTTCACCAGCTACCGGAACGGTTTGACGATGCTGCCGGGTGACATCAAATACCTGGATGTGAACGGCGACCGCGCCATCACGGATGCCGACCGGAGTATCATTGGGAACGGTAGCCCGAAATCATGGGGTGCTATGACCAACAACTTCCGTTACAAAAACTTCGACCTGACGCTGGAATTGCAGTTCTCGTATGGCAATGACGTCATGTTGATGAACCTGCACCCAAGCGAAGACCGTCAGGCGCTGGCCAACAGCTACACTTCGGTATTGAACGCCTGGACCCCGACCAACCAGAATACGATGATTGCTGAAATCCGGGATACCCGCGCTGGTTATGTCACCAACGTAGACAGCCACTGGATCAAGGATGGTTCATTCCTGCGGGGCCGCAACCTGTTGTTCGGCTACACCTTCCCGAGCAACGTAACCAACAAACTCAAACTGAACCGCCTGCGGGCTTACGCAACCGTGCAGAACTTCTTCCTGCTCGTTGACGACAAGATCGTAGGTGATCCGGAAGTGACGCCGACCAACCAGGGTGATGGCAACAGTGCCTTCTCACAAGGCATGATCTGGCACAACTATCCGAAACCGACCACGTACATGTTCGGTCTGCAGATTGGGTTTTAATTGATTAAAAGGTATTCAAAAGACAGTTGACGATGAAACATATAGTTAGTAAAGTGAGCAAAATCGCCCTGCTGGGGGCGGTGCTGCTGGGTCCGGTGGGTTGTTCCGATTTCCTCGACG
>NZ_VTWS01000011.1 GCF_008727875.1 Larkinella humicola
TAGGGGAACGGGGCAGAAAGCGAAAGAGTGATAGAATTATCAGACGTAAGTCCTAACTATTTTATTATGAGTCAATTACGTACCATAGGTACGACATGTTTCCGGGTCGCCGGTGCGATAGTCTCATAGTTCGCATTACTATTAAGGATTTCACTGACTAAAGTCCGTGAGTACGTTAATAAAATACCGAGAATACAACAATCACCAGTCCGGTAATGACCGCAGCACCAATCAAAAACGATCTTGATACCCGGAACCAACTGGCTTCCACGGCAAAGGCTTTCGGCGAATCGTGGCCTTTCGATTCGGCCAGGCTGATCACGACCTGTAAGGCGACACACGCCCAGAAAACCAGCCCCATCCGGTTCAGGAATGGAATGTCGGTTGCATTGAATTTCAGGTAAGCCGACAGCGGAATGCTTAGCAACGCAGCCGCCAGCGCCCCGTTGGAGGTGGCTTTTCTCCAGAAAAAACCGAGCAGAAAAATCGCCAGAATCCCCGGCGAAATAAAACCGGTGTACTCCTGAATGTATTCGAAACCCTGCCCGAAGTTCTTCAAAAACGGACTGATTACCAAGGCAATGAGGAATGAAACCACGATGGCTATCCGCCCCCGCCACACGGTTTGTTTTTCGGTCAGGTTGGTGTTGAAAAACTTACGGTGAATATCGAGCATGTAAATCGTCGCGATGCTGTTGGCTTTCCCGGCCAATGACGCCACAATGGCTGCCGTCAAAGCTGCAAACGCCAGCCCTTTCAGACCCACCGGCAGCAGGTTGAGTAAAACCGGGTAGGAATTATCCGGTTTCACAATACCGCCTTCGGTAATGCCCCGAACAATCGCCGGTTCGGCGTTTTCCTGAAACAATACATAAGCGGCCAAACCGGGCAGAACCACAATCAGGGGCATCAGGATTTTGAGAAACGAAGCAAACAACAGACCGTTGCGGGCCGTGTTGAGGTCGGCCCCCAAAGCGCGTTGCGTAATGTATTGATTACAACCAAAATAGTTGAAATTGACGATCCATTGCCCGCCAATCACAAACATCATCAGACCGGGCAGTTGAGTGTAGGCATCCGTAAAACCGCCTTTTCCGTCGTGAACCTGATACTGCCCCTTGCTGAAAATCATGTGCAGATGGTGGTCTGCTTTTTCGCGAATCAGGCCTAATCCTTCAAAAATACCCGCGCCCGTTCCGACCCGGTCAGACAGCAGATCAAGAGCCAGATAGGTGGTGGCCAGTCCGCCCACGACCAGACAAACAACCTGAATGACGTCCGTATAGCCAATCACTTTCATGCCGCCCAGCGTGATGAAAACCGCAAAAACCGTCAGAAAAACGGCGCAGGCCATGAACCCGAAGCCGGTCATTTTTTCCAGACTCAAAGCTCCCAGGTAAATGATGGACGTCAGGTTGACGAGGATGTACAGCAGCAGCCAGAAAACCGCCATGATCGTTGCCAGCCGACCATCGTAGCGTTTTTGCAGAAACTGCGGCATGGTGTAAATCTTGTTTTTGATGTACATCGGCAGAAAATACACCGCAATGATGATGAGCGAAAAACCGCCCACCAGTTCATACACCGAAATTGCCAGACCAAGTTGAAAGGCCTGCCCGCTCATGCCGATGAATTGTTCTGCCGAGATGTTGGAAGCAATGATCGACGCGCCGATGGCCCACCACGTCAGGGAACCTTCGGCCAGAAAAAAGTCTTTCGAATCGGCGGTTTGCTTGCCTTTGTGGGTGTATACCCAGTATCCGTACACCGCGACGATGACGAAGTAAATGAGGAAGATGAAATAGTCAACCGATTCGAGTCCGAGGGTCATGATTGCAGGAAGGTTTAGGGGTAAACCCAGACAGCGGCCAACGGCCCTGTCTGCGGTTGAACTGGAGCTATCAAAACCGCAGACAGGGCTGTTGGCCGCTGTCTGGGTTACTGTCCGTAATAGGCATCTTTACCGTGTTTCCGGAAATAGTGTTTGTCAATCAGGCTTTGCTTGATGCGGGGCGTGTCGGGGTTGATGGTCAGCGTGAGGTAAGCCATTTTGGCTAGTTCTTCCAGAACCGTCGCATTGTAAACGGCTTTCGCCGGATTTTTCCCCCAGGCAAAGGGCCCATGACAGGCCACCAGCACCATCTCGACTTCGCTGACCGAAAGGTTATTTTCCCGGAACACATTCAGGATTTGGTTGCCGGTTTCGTGTTCGTAATCGCCCTGAATCATCGCGTCGGACATCACCTCCGTCACCGGAATGGAAGCCACCAGATGGTCGGCGTGGGTGGTGCCCAGGTTCGGAATTTCGCGCATGGCCTGCGCCCAGGCGACCGCATACGCCGAATGTGTGTGGCAAATACCGCCGATGGTTTCGAAATGGCGATACAGTAAGGTATGTGTTTTGGTATCGGACGATGGCCGCATTTTTCCTTCCACCAACTGGTTGTCCAGATCCACAATGACGATGTCGTCGGGCGTCAGTTCGTCGTACGGAATACCGCTCGGTTTGATGCCCACTACACCCGCTTGCCGGTCGATTCCGCTGACATTGCCGAAGGTGTAGATCGCCAGCTTCTGCCGGGGAATTTCCATATTGGCTTCGTAAACCGCTTCTTTCAGGGATTGATATAAACTCATAGTAAATCGTTTTTTGCCCCAACCCCCTGAAGGAGACTTAGGACAATTCTTTTTAAGCCCCCTTCAGGGGGTTGGGGGCATTTTTTTCTCAATAAATCCGCCCAAACTCAAATACCGCTCGTAAAGCACATCATACTCGGAGGCCCGTTCGGGACGGGGCGTATACACCGCATCGAAAGCGGAAGCCATGGCTTTTTGGGCCTCAGCGAAGGTTGGGTAAATTCCGGCAGCGACAGCGGCACACACGGCGGCTCCCCGGGCACAGCACTGGTCGGATTCGGCCACTTTGATGGGTACGTTCATGACGTCCGCCAGCGTTTGCATGACAAAAGCCGACTTCCGGGCCACCCCACCAATGGCAATGACCTGCTGAATTGGAACGCCTTCTTCCACAAACCGTTCAGCAATCCGGCGTGCGCCATAGGCTGTGGCCTCGACCAGCGATTTGAAAACGTGCGCGGCACTGCTGCCCAGATTTAACCCGGAAATAGCGCCTTTCAGCGTGTGATTGGCATCGGGCGTCCGACGGCCATTCAGCCAGTCGAGGGAGACGATGTCGGTTTCGCTGACGGGCAATTGGCTGGCCTGTTCGGCTAAATAGGGAAGCAAAGCGGTTTGAAGCGACGGAATCAAACTCGCCTGTCCTTGTTGCGTCAATACACCGGCGACCGGTTCCAGAATGAGCCTCGTAAACCAGGCGTAGAGGTCGCCAAACGCCGACTGCCCCGCTTCCATGCCGAGCATACCTGGCACAATGGAGCCGTCGACCTGTCCGCAAATGCCACGAATCAGCAAATGGCCGACGTCTTCGGAAGGCGCCATGAGCATGTCACAGGTGGAAGTTCCAATTACTTTCACCAGCGCGTAGGACTCAATATTGGCCCCAACCGCTCCCATGTGCGCATCAAAACCGCCGACACCAATGACCACCGTAGTCGGAACGCCCAGCTTTTCCGCCCATTCCGCCGAAATCGTACCCATCGGCTCGTCGGACGTGTAGGTGTGGCGAAAGAGACGGTCGCGCAGTCCCGCCAGCAGCGGATCGAGCGTGGTGAGAAATTCTTCGGACGGCAATCCGTCGAACTCGGCATGCCAGAGGGCTTTGTGACCAGCCGCCGTCCGGCTTCGTTTGAGTGTCAGTGGGTTGGTGTTGCCGGTCAAAACCGCCGAGATCCAGTCGCAGTGTTCGATCCAGGAAAAAGCCGCCGGTCGGATGGATTCATCGACCCGCAGGGTGCGCAGGATTTTCGACCAGAACCACTCGGACGAATAGATTCCGCCCACGTATTTCGTAAAATCCGTATTCCAGCGGTGCGCCAACTGGTTGATTTCCTCCGCTTCCTGGTTGGCCGTGTGGTCTTTCCAGAGAATGAACATGCCGTTCGGATTGTCGGCAAACGGGGGAAGCAACGCCAAAGGGGTTCCGTTTTCATCGACCGGGCCGGGGGTCGACCCCGTCGTATCGACCGAAATTCCCCGGATGTCGGCAATCACGTCCGGCGAAACCGCACGTAGCGCGCTCCGAACCGATTGCTCCAGCCCTTCCAGGTAATCGAGCGGGTGTTGCCGGAACTGCGAACGGGCGGGGTCACAATAGGCGCCGGTTTTCCACCGAACGTATTCATGAACACCGGAAGCCAATTCGTCACCGGTTTCGGCATTCACCAAAACCGCCCGCACCGAGTCCGTTCCAAAATCGACCCCAATTACGTATGGCATAATGAGTTATGAGTTATGAATGATGAGTTATGAATGATGAACGATGAATTGGCTGACGCACGCGAAACAAACGCGTCAGCCAATTCATCGTTCATCATTCATAACTCATCATTCTTAATGCTTTAAGTGATAATATGCTTCGTTCCAACGCAGTTCCTGTTTGAGGGCATGGATGCGGGTTTCTTCGTTGATCAGGACGTATTCGACGCCCGCGATTTCGGCAAAATCTTCCATGTATTCGGAGGAAATCGCTTTGCTGAAAACCGTGTGGTGTGCGCCCCCGGCCAGAATCCAGGCGGCTGCGGCTGTTTTCAAATTGGGTTTGGCATCCCACAACACGCGGGCAACCGGGAGTTTCGGCAATGGTTTTTCCGTCGGAACAACGTCCACTTCATTGACAATCAATCGAAACCGGTTTCCCATATCGACCACCGACGCATTGATGGCGGCTCCGGGGGCCACATTGAACACCAGCCGAACCGGATCAGCTTTCCCGCCAATCGACAGGGGATGAATTTCGCAGGACGGTTTTCCGTCGGCAATCGATTCATCGATTTCAAGCATGTGCGCCCCCAACACCCGCTGGCCGTTGGGCGACAGGTGGTAGGTGTAATCTTCCATGAACGAACTGCCGCCCGGAAGCCCCGCTCCCATCACTTTGATGGCCCGGCCCAGTGCCGCCGTTTTCCAGTCACCTTCGCCCCCGAAACTGTAGCCATCGGCCATGAGCCGTTGTACGGCTATTCCGGGCAGTTGATTCAGGCCGTGCAGGTCTTCGAAAGTATCCGTGAATCCTTTGATCTGGTGATCGTCCAGAAAACCGCGTAAACCAATTTCGATTTTGGCAGCATCGCGCAACGAATTGTGGCGTAACCCGGCTTTTTGTAGTTCGGCAACAATTTGGTACCGTTGTTCATATTCACTTACTAATGTATTGATTTCCTGGTCGGTTACCTGGTTGACGTACGCGACCAAATCCCCAATCCCGTAGCCGTAGACCGAATACCCAAACTTGATTTGAGCCTCTACTTTATCCCCTTCCGTGACGGCCACTTCACGCATGTTGTCACCAAACCGGGCAAACCGGGCACCCTGCAAATCGTGCCAACCGGCGGCTACCCGTGCCCACACATTCAGTCGTTCGTGTACTTCAGGGTCTTCCCAGTGTCCGACAACGACCTTCCGTTCCAGGCGCAAACGGGCGTTAATGAATCCGAACTCCCGGTCGCCATGCGCCGACTGGTTGAGGTTCATGAAATCCATGTCGATGGTTTCCCAGGGAATGTCACGGTTGAACTGGGTGTGCAGATGCAGCAGCGGCTTGCGCAGAATCTTCAAGCCGTTGATCCACATTTTGGCGGGCGAAAACGTGTGCATCCACGTCATCAAGCCAATGCAGTTGGCAGCGCTGTTGGCTTCCAGACACAGTTTATAGATTTCATCCGGGCCCGTCAGAACGGTTTTGAAAACAATTCTGACTGGAATGGCCGACGACTGGTTGAAGGCATCTACGATGGTCCGGGAATGTTCAGCAACCTGTTTGAGGGTGTCTTCACCGTATAAATGCTGGCTACCGGTAACAAACCAGGCTTCTAAATGGTCAAAAGAAATCATTGGTGAGTGGGGTGTTGAGGTGGCCTGTCAACGATCGATCAGGCTCTGGGGGCAAATATAAATAATAAATGTATTTTTTACGTTTATGAAAAGAGAAAATTTATACTGGAAATAATCCTGTTAGGACTTTCGCTTTTTGCCCCGTTCCCCTAAAGGACGGTCGGCCGCTGCCGGACTTGGACGCAGCTTAATCCAGATCCTATAAGTCCCCTTTAGGGGAACGGGGTAAAAAGCGACCGTGCAAAGAATTATCAGACGAAGTCCTAAATTCGGAAAGGCACAAAAAAAACAGGAATGCGATTCCTGTTCAGTAGTTTTTGTCTAATCCGTTAGGCGGGTCGTTCCGAGCGGCCCCCGCCCCCTTTCGGGCGGTTGGAAGGTCCTTTTCGGGGACCCGTTCGTTTTTTACGCTGTGGAAAAGCGGCACTTTTCGCCGGATTGTATTCCAGGGTTTCACCCAAATGCGCCGGCATCGATACCTTGGTCACGGGCATCCCGAGCAAGCGTTCAATGGCCGCGAATTTCCGCTGTTCGGTTTCGCTGATAAACGTGTAGGCAATCCCGGTGGTTTCGGCGCGGGCCGTGCGGCCAATCCGGTGTACATAATCTTCGCCGTCGTGGGGAACGTCATAGTTGATGACGAGGTCAATGTTGTCGATGTCGATTCCGCGCGACAGAATATCCGTTGCCACCAGAATTTTCAGTTTCCGGCTTCGGTAGGCCAGCAAAACCTGCTCCCGTTCATTCTGTTCGAGGTCGGAATGAATCGCTTCGGCGGCAAAACCGGCCTGTTTCAGTTCGCGGGCCAGTTGCTTGACGTTTTCTTTCCGGGAACAGAAAATGAGCACCGACGGAAAATTATGTTCTTTCAGCAAGTATTTGACCAGCGCAATTTTCTGTTTCTGGTACACCACAAAAGCCTCCTGCACAATCTTGGCCGGCGGTTTCGAGAGGGCCAGCGTAATTTCTTCGGGGTTGTGCAGGATTTTCCGCGCCAGTTCCCGAATCTTGGGAGGCATGGTGGCCGACAATAGCAAGCTCTGCCGTTTGGCGGGCAAAAACGAAATGATTTTCACAATATCGCCGTGGAAACCCATGTCCAACATGCGGTCGGCTTCATCCAGAATCAGGTATTGCAACTGATCGATTTTGGCATACCCCATGTTCAGGTGACTGATCATCCGCCCCGGCGTGCAAATCACAATGTCGGCACCACCCGCCAGGGCCTGCCGCTCCGTGCTGTAAGATGCTCCGTCGCCCCCGCCATAGACGGCGATCGAGCTGACCGAAGTAAAATAGGAAAACCCTTCGAGGTTCTGGGCAATCTGAATTGCCAGTTCGCGGGTAGGTACAATGACAAGGGCCTTGATCTGGTCATCGGGACCAGCCGACGTAATTTTGTGAAGAATGGGAAGCAGGTACGATGCGGTTTTGCCCGTGCCGGTTTGGGCCGAGACAATCAGATCTTTACCAGCCAATATAAGAGGGATAACTTGTTCCTGTACAAGCGTAGGCGTATCGTAATTCATGGCGTCGATACCTTCCATCAACCGATCATCGAAGCCAAAGTCTGAGAATTTCAAGCTAAAAAACTAGAGGTTAAGTGTAGATTTTGGTCAATATAACACTATTTCAGACACTAAAGCAAATTCCATGTGGATGTTATGGCCGATTTCGCTCCGCCCGGCCCTTCTTCTTTTCCTCTGATTCGCTTACATTGCCAAATAAACCGTTCATTCAGCTTCTCAAACTCATCGGGCCATTCGGTTGGCCCAAATCATATGATGCGTCTCAAACTTTCCGCTTTTGCCGTCCTGCTGGCATTTTCCACCTGCCAACGCCCTGCGCAACGAGCGGATGCCCAGGCATCTGCGTATTACCCGGCTCCCGGTGATGCGTGGGAACGGCGAAAACCGGAACAGGTGGGTCTGGATGCCGCTTTGTTGCAGCAGGCCGTAGCCTTTGCCCAACAGCAGGAAACGAAGCAAATGCCGCGCGATTTTTCGACTCAGGAAGAAATATTCGGCACCCTGCTGGGGCCCATTCCCTCGGATCGCGCCCAAACCAACGGTTTGATTCTCAAACACGGTTATATTGTAGCGGAATGGGGCGAAACCGGACGGCCTGATCCGACCTATAGTGTAGCCAAAAGTGTACTTTCCATCATTCTGGGCTTGACCATCGATCGGGGCCTGATCAAGGATGTTCATGATCCGGTGGCGAATTCCATTCAGGATGGCGGGTATGACTCCGAACAAAACCGCAAAGTGACCTGGGAACACCACCTCCGGCAAACCAGCGAGTGGGAAGGCGAGTTGTGGGGGAAGAAACACGATTTTGTCGGGACGGCTGCTTACGGGCGTGGGGAACGCAAACCGCGAACCTTGCAGGAACCCGGCGCGTTCTACGAATACAACGACGTCCGCGTGAACCGGCTGGCGCTTTCGCTGCTGCAATTATGGAAAAAACCGTTGCCCAACGTGCTGAAAGAGGAGATCATGGACCCGATTGGCGCGTCAAACACCTGGCAGTATGTGGGCTATCCGAACGCGCGGGTGAAAGTAGACGGAAAAATGATGTCGTCGGTCAGTGGCGGAACGCGCTGGGGCGGTGGTCTCTGGATCAACACCCGCGACGAAGCCCGGCTGGGGTATCTGGTATTGCGAAACGGTCGCTGGCGTGATCAGCAACTGGTTTCGGCCAACTGGTTGAAAGAATCGGTTAAAAAGGGGCCGACGGGTCAGGATTACGGTTATCTATGGTGGCTCAACACCGAAAAGAAAGCATGGCCTAACGCCCCGGCAACGAGTTTTGCCGCCATCGGCGCCGGATCCAACATCATCTGGATCGACCCGGAACACGATCTGGTGATCGTCTGGCGGTGGCATGACGGCAATCCCGACGAGTTATTCAAACGGGTTCTGGCAGCAGTAAAGTAAACTTCATCCACACACACTCAACAACGCAAGTATGTCAAATCCAAAGCCTGAAGTCTGGCAACGCGGCCCCGTCGCCGGAATTCCTGCCCTGCTGCAACCCGTCGCCCACGCCCTGTTGCAGGCGCGTGAAGAAGTCGATGCGCTGATGAAAAATTTCCCAAGCCGGTACCTCTGGCAAAAACCGGCCGGTGTGGCTTCGGTTGGTTTTCATTTACAGCACCTGACGGGTGTGCTGGACCGGCTCTTTACCTACGCCCGAAACGAGAGCTTATCTACCGCCCAACGCGAGTGGCTGGCCTCGGAGGGCAAGTCGTTTGAGTCCGAAAATCCGGTACAGGAGTTGATCAGCCGGTTTAACAGCCAAGTCGATCAGGCTCTTCAGCAGTTGGCCAATACCGATGAACAAACCCTGACTGATTTTCGGGGCATCGGCCGGGCGCAACTCCCCTCCACGGTTCTGGGCTTGTTGTTTCATTCCGCCGAACACACGCAGCGGCACGTCGGGCAACTTTTTGTGACCGTTCGGGTCTTGCTCACCTATCCAAACCCGGATCATTAATCAAGGGGATAAAATCGGAGTGATTTGTATGATCAAATTGGGCACTGGCATTGTAGGAAACCGCCCGGTTGCCTATCTTGGCCTGTTTTCCAACCATTTCTCCAAAATTTCTTTTTTGTGACCAACCATTCTTCGGCCATCGACCGGGTCAATTACGCCGGTATGCTGATTGCCATTGGCATTGTTTTTGGTGACATCGGCACCAGTCCGCTCTATACCTTCCGGGCCATCATCGAGGACCGGGCCGTTGATGAAATTCTGGCCCTGGGAGGAGTCTCGTGCATTTTCTGGACCCTGACGTTTCAGACCACCTTAAAATACGTTCTGATCACCTTAAAGGCTGACAACAAGGGAGAAGGGGGTATTTTTTCGCTCTATACCCTGATCCGACGGTATGCGCACTGGCTGCTGATCCCGGCGATTGCGGGCGGTAGTTTTCTCATTGCCGATAGCATCATTACCCCGCCCATTTCGGTTTCGTCGGCCATCGAAGGGTTAAAACCGTTATACCCGGATTTGCCGGTTATTCCGGTGGTATTGAGTATTCTATTTCTCCTTTTCGTGGTTCAGCAAGCCGGTACCAACCGCATCGGAGCCGCTTTCGGGCCAGTCATGATCGTCTGGTTTAGCATGATCGGTATTTTGGGGGCATCGCAACTGATGACCAACTGGTCAGTTCTGCGCGCGCTGAATCCCTACTATGCTTACCGCATGATCGCCGACTATCCCGAGGGTTTCTGGCTCCTGGGTGGCGTTTTTCTGTGTTCCACTGGGGCCGAAGCCCTTTATTCCGACATGGGGCATTGTGGCCGGCGCAACATTCAAGTCTCCTGGCTGTTTGTCAAAATCTGTCTGGTGCTGTGTTACTTGGGCCAGGCGGCCTGGCTGCTCAATCACGTCGGCCGACCTCTGGGCGACCAAAGTCCGTTTTTTGGACTGGTTCCCACCTGGTTTCTTTTACCCAGCATCGGTATTGCTACCCTGGCCACCATCATCGCCAGTCAGGCTCTGATCAGCGGCACCTTCACCCTGATTTCCGAAGCGTTCCGGCTGTCGCTTTTTCCGAAACTACGCATCGTTTTTCCTTCGAATTTGCGGGGGCAGGTCTACATCCCGGCGTTTAACTGGCTGCTGATGTTCGGCTGTTTTGCCGTCGTTCTCTATTTCAGGGAGTCCAAAAACATGGAAGCCGCTTTTGGTTTGTCAGTGGGCCTGACCATGTTGATGACCACCATCCTGCTGTCATTTTACCTGTATACGCGCCATGTCAATATCGTTCTGGTGGTCGGTTTGCTGCTGGTCTACCTAACGATCGAGAGTGCTTTTCTGGTCGCTAATCTGCGAAAATTTGCCCACGGCGGCTGGGTGACGCTGCTACTCGGCTTCATCCTGATGGGGATCATGCTGGTCTGGTACAACGGAAGCCGATTGAAACGACGACTTACTACGTATCTGGATTTGAAGGCGCATTTACCGATTTTGAAGGAACTCAGCAGCGATGTCGACGTTCCCAAATACGCGACCAACCTGGTTTTCCTGACGTCTTCCGATCACCCCGGCCTGGTTGAAGACCACATCATCAATTCGATTCTGGAGCGGCAACCCAAGCGGGCCGATGTCTATTGGCTGATTCACGTCGATCTGGTAGATGACCCCTATACGACCTCCTACCGCATTGATATTCTGGAACCGGAGGATGTCATCCGGATTACCTTTCAACTGGGCTTTCGGGTTCAGCCCCGTATGAATTTATTGTTCCGGAAAGTCGTGGAAGACATGGTCAAATTTCAGGAGGTGACGCTTGTGAGCCGCTACCATTCCCTCCGCCAGCATGATGTGGTGGGCGACTTTAAATTCATTGTCATCAACCGGTTTTTGTCTTACGAACACGAACTTGATACGCTGGACACCTTCCTGATGAACGGCTACTTCTTCCTGAAACGCCTGAGCTTGGCGGATGAAAAAGCGTATGGACTGGATTACCAGAATGTTGCAACTGAACAGGTCCCCCTGATTGTAGACCGATCGAAACCGATTGATCTGAAACGTCTTACCAAATAAATCCGTAAAAACCGGGCAGAAGCCCGTTACTCTGCAAACACGATGGCCTATACCATTCCCGACCATACCCGCATCGGACACGTTCATCTGAAGGTGGCGAACCTGGAGCGCGCTCTGAGTTTTTACTGCGATCTGCTGGGCTTTACGCTCGTAACGACGTATGGAAAAGATGCGGCATTTGTTTCGGCCGGCGGCTACCATCACCACATCGGGCTGAATACCTGGTACAGCAAAGATGCCCCACCTGCCCCGGTTCGCAGCACGGGCCTGTTCCACACGGCCATACTGTACCCAACCCGACGGGATTTATCGGTCGCCCTTCGGCGTCTGGTCGAAGCGAACTACGCCATTACCGGTGCTTCTGATCACGGCGTATCGGAAGCCATTTACCTGAATGACCCCGACCAGAATGGCGTTGAATTGTATTGGGATCGTCCGCACGACGCGTGGCCACGAAAACCCGACGGTTCGCTGGAAATGTATACCCGGCCATTGGATCTGGAAGCGCTGCTACGGGAGTCGTTGTGACCCCCTCAGCCCCGAAGCGTTGGACCGACGCTTCGGGGCTGAGGGGATCTTTCTTTACTTCGCCCGAACGTACTGCGATGGCCAGGGCGTTTCGGCCCCCAGCTTCTGGGCTGCATGGAGCGGAAAATACGGATCGCGCAGGAATTCGCGGGCCAGCAACACGAGGTCGGCCTGACCGCTTTCCACGATCTCATTGGCCTGTTCGGGCGTTGTGATTAACCCGACGGCCCCCGTCAGAATTCCACTTTCTTTTTTAACTTTCTCAGCAAACGGAACCTGGTAGCCGGGACTCAGCGGAATTTTGGCACCCGCCACATTGCCTCCCGTCGAGCAGTCGATCAGGTCGACACCTTTGTCTTTCAAAACCGTCGACAGAGCCACCGAATCGTCGGCGGTCCAGCCGCCCTCGGTCCAGTCGGTAGCCGAAATTCGGACGAACAAAGGGTAGTCTTCTGGCCAAACCGTCTGCACCCGTTCGATTAGTTCGAGCAAAAACCGGATGCGGTTTTCAAACGAACCGCCGTAGTGATCCGTCCGGTGGTTGCTGAGGGGCGACAGAAATTCGTGCACCAGATAACCATGGGCAGCGTGCAGTTCGATCACTTTAAAACCGGCTTCCAGTGCCCGGCGGCTTGCCGCCACAAAATCAGCAAATATTTTCTCAATGGCTTCGGCCGTTAGTTCCAGCGGAACCGGCTCGGCCGGAATAAATGGAATCGGGCTGGGCGCAACGGTTTCCCAGCCCCGTTCGGAATCAGGGGCGATGAACTTGCCGCCGTCCCAGGGTCGGTTGTGGCTCGCTTTTCGCCCGGCATGCGCCAGTTGCATGGCCGGTACCGCACCGTGGGCTTCAATAAAAGCCGCTATGCGTTTCAAATTGACCAGATGCTCGTCTTTCCAAATGCCCAGATCGTCGGGCGAAATCCGGCCTTCCGGCGAAACCGCCGTGGCTTCCGTCATCACCAAACCTGCCCCGCCCACGGCCCGGCTGCCCAGGTGAACGAGGTGCCAGTCGTTGGCGAAACCGTCTTCACTGGAATATTGACACATGGGCGAAACCGCAATCCGGTTTTTCAATTCAACACTTCGGATGGTTAACGGACTGAATAAGTTTGGCATGATGCTTTACGATTGTATGCTTTTTTAACCAACAGCCCCCTTCAGGAGTTCGAAAAACTACCGATTTTTCATGCGCCCTGTCACCTCGCTTTACCTGCCAGGTTTTCAAAACCGGGCAGGTGCTCTCGTCCAATTGCCCGGCTACGACCTTCTCCAACACCTGTCAGGTCTGGTCCATCAATCATGAATCAGAAAAAGGGGGCGCTGGAGGATGTCGGTCGGAAGCTGGGTTTCGCTGGGCACCCAGTGGTCGTCCCGGCTTCGCAGGTTCTGGGCAATGGCAATCATCTCATTTCCCACCTTGCCCTGCTCCTGTACGGTCAGTCGATCGAATCTTTGCTGCCGCACGGGCTCCCAGTAAAAAAGCTCGGTTTTATCGTCGTAAATGCCAAGGGGAATCTTCTTCTTCTTCGTGAACAGTTTCCGCAGTTCGGTGTCGGCTTCAGAATGGGTTTCACAGAGAATGTGGTGGTACTGTTTTTTAAAAAGATATAAAACTGAAAATCGTTTCATGCTGATGAAAGTTAGTGAAAAGTTATTCGGCTGATGGTCGAACCCAAAACCAATTGGGGATCATCAATAGCTTCCGGTTACTTGCTTTGTATGCTTTTGGGAAGTGGGTCAGCCGGTCATTTTCAGAAAATGCTGACAGGAGGCAAAATTTTGGATAAACAGAATATGGCAGCCTCGGTGCCGATGTAGAATGTAGTGTAAACGTAAAAACTAATTAGCAGACTAACAAGCAGTTCTTTGAAAGATTATAGTAAAAACATAAAAAATTTCAACAAACGATATATAACTATTTCAGGATACTATTTTTAATATACAGGGATTCTGAATTCATTGATAGCAACAGTAGAACTTCCGTCTGATGCCCCCGGTTTCCTATCGGAAAAAGGGTCATCAGACGGAAGCGGCAGGATTAGCGTCCGATAATTTTGACGAGGGTGCCCTGAGCCACTTTGTCGTCGGGACGCAGACTGTTGAGCACGCCCAGTTCCTCAACGCGGCTGGCCGGCATTCCCAGCGACCCCATCACCTCGCGGAACGACCCCTCGCGGGAAACTGTCCGAACCTGCACCCGTTCGGGCTTGCGGTTGATCTTCTCCTGATCGGTCAAAGCCCGAAAGTTTTCGGCCACCGGACGGAAAGAACGGTAGGCCTTTTCAAAATCTCCGGCCGCCGACAGGCCGTGCAGCGCATAAACGGCATTGTTGTACTGAATCAACCAGGTTCCAATTTGCAGGACGGTTTTCGGGTCCTGCTGTTGCTGAGGCTGTCCCTGTTGCTGCTGCGGTTGTTGCTGCGAAATGAGTACATAAGCCGGGTTGCCGTTGATGGTGGTGCGATTGCTTTCGAGCACTTTCAGACCGAGGTCGTTCACCAGCGTCTGGGAGGCTTCTTCCAGCGAATTCCCTTTGGCCAGCATCAGAATCATGGCTGATTTACCGTCTTTGGGAGCCATCTGAAATTGAGCCGGCGAATTCTGGTGCTGCCAACCGCGGGGTACCGGAAACTGAAACCGCAACTCCGGGTGGTAGAAGATGTCGTTTTCCACAAACCCCTGTTTGGGATCTTCCCCATACAGAATGCCGTCGATCATTTGCAAATACCGGTTGCGTTCTACCTGATAATTCGCTTTGTTCTGGGCCTGATAAGCCGTTGCCATTTCCTTCACTTTCCGGTTGCGATCCGCCGGATCAGGGTGCGTCGATAGAAACGTGGGTACCTGCTGGCCCGAGTTGTCGGAGATGCGCTTGATAGTACTGAAGAAATTAGCCATCTGCTTGGCATCGTACCCGATTTTACTCGAATATTCCACGCCAATTTTATCCGATTCCGACTCGTGATCCCGGCTGTATTTCATCAAAAACATGCCCAATCCCTGTTGCAGGGCTTCCAGGTTCTGGCCCAGTTGCGGCACCAGAATGGCTCCGCCAATCATGCCGATGGTTCCCAGCAACTGCGTAGTTTGCTGCCGGGCCGAATGACGGGCTGTAATGTGCCCGATTTCGTGTCCCAACACCCCGGCAAACTCCGCTTCATTGTTGAAGTGGGCCATGATACCGCGTGTAAAGTACACGTAACCGCCCGGTACGGCGAAGGCGTTGACGACCGGCGAATCGACGATGTAGAATTGGTAAGGCAAGTCAGGCCGGTGCGAAATTTTGGCCATCTCTTTCCCTTTCAGGTTGATGAAATCGGTCAATTTTTTATCGTCGTAGAGCCCCATCGTGGAAACCACCGAGGGGTGCGATTCCTTGCCAATGGCGATTTCCTGTTCGGTCGACATCAACGACAATTCACGTTTTCCGGTGACCGGGTTCCGGGAGCAGGCAAAAAATCCAAACAGTGTACTGAGGAGTACGAGATGGGAAAATGTCTTGTTCATACCGCTTGAGATGGTTTCTTTTCTTATTTTTGACTTTTTAGGGCTTAATTGATTCGTTAATCACCCTGAATCAGAGGGTATTTCAACATGAACTAGCAACGCCCCCCCTTTTGTTTTAGGATAGAGCCAATCTATTTTGAAAGTTAAATTTTCCGCATAATTAACATATTAACATAAATTTTGCGGACACGACGTATACGGATGCCTGCTTCTGCCTGCGTCGTTCGCTTAAAAACACCTGAATCATGAAAGTCCTGTTCGCTAATCTGATTTTATGTCTTCTTTTTGTTGACAGTATTGCGCAACCGAAATCCGGCAAAAAACCGGCTCAGCAAGCTGTATCGGACGGTTATACGATTACCGGCAGCTTAAAAAATGCCGCCAATCGGAAAATCATTCTGACCGAAAACTCCTTTTACAAGACCAGGCAGCAGTCCGACACCACCACGGCGAACGCGAAAGGGCAATTCTCCTTCAGGGGCAAACTCGATGAGGCCACGTTTTTCAGCCTCAGTGTTGCGGGCAAAACCAGCCCTCAATACTTTTTTTTAGAGAACTCTCCCATCACCATCACCGGCAATGCCGATTCACTCTGGGCGGTCAAAATAAGCGGATCGAATGAAGAGAACATCCGGCAGAAAATCCAGCCAATGATGATGGACACCGCCATTGGTAACCGCTACAAACGTGCCGAACTCAAATACACCAACGCCCGGGCGGTGAATGATGTATCGGCAATGAAAGCCGCCATCAAGGATCGGGAGCAAGCCGTTGCACAGGAACTGGTGCGGGTTAAAAACATCATTTCTACCTATTCGTCGTCCGCCGTTGGCGTCAATGTTCTTAGCGTGCTGATGAGTTTGGGCGATCTGTCCGGAGCCGATAGTCTATTGACCCTCATGGAGTCGAAGGAAATCGGTAAGACCGCCCAGGCAAAGTATTTCCGGCAGCAGATCGACGTCATGAGCCGGCTGAACATCGGCAAAGTGGCCCCGGAATTCGCCCAAACCGATACGCTGGGCCATGTCATCAAACTCTCTTCTTTCAAAGGCAAATACGTGCTGGTCGACTTTTGGGCAAGCTGGTGCGGCCCCTGTCGGGAAGAGAACCCCAACCTGGTGGCCACTTACCAAGCGTTCAAGGACAAAAACTTCACGATCTTTTCCGTTTCCCTCGACAACAACCGCCAGAACTGGCTGAATGCCATTCGGAAAGACAACTTGACCTGGTCGCACGTGAGTGATCTGAAGGGCTGGAAAAATGAAGTGGCGCAGCAGTACGGCATCAACAGCGTCCCGGCCAACCTTTTGGTCGACCCTACCGGAAAAATCGTGGCCCGAAATCTACGGGGTGAAGACCTGAATAAAAAAATTAAGGAGTTGATTCAGTGACGGTTTTCAGTTCACGGTTCACGGTTTTCAGTTTACGGTGGCTGACGCATTCTTGTCGAATGCACGCGTCAGCCACCGAAAACCGAAAACCGTATAAATCACCGCTTCACCGGCAGGTAGACGTGAAATGTTGTGCCTCTCTCCAGCTCGCTTTCGGCCCGGATGAGTCCGCCGTGGTTCTCCACGATTTTGCGGCACAGCGCCAAGCCGATGCCGGTGCCGCTGTAAGCCTTGCGGTGGTTCAGCCGTTGAAAAATTGTAAAAACCCGCTCGGAATATTCCTGCTCGAAGCCAATTCCATTGTCCGTAAACTGAATATGGACGTAGTTAAAACCCGGATCTAACCCGCTTAGCTGGGCCAGATCGGTTGGTCGAAGGGTTTTTGAAGCGATGGCGATGTGGGGGTCATTCACGGAGAATTTAAGGGAGTTGCCCATCAAATTTGAAAAAAGCTGGTTCAACTGCATCGGTATTCCTTCAATCACCGGTAGCCTGTCGCGCTGAATCGTAGCCCGTTTCTGTTGAATCAGCAACTCGAAATCGGTTTCGACATTTTCCAGAATCTGGTTGAGGTCGGTTTCGACAAAGGAGTCGGCGGTGGTCGACAAGCGGGAATAATTGAGGACGGATTTGATCAATTCGGCCATGCGCTTCGCCGACGTATTGATTTTATTCAGGTATTGGCCCGCGGCTTCTTCGTTGTTCAGATTAGCCTGGAGTAGTTCCGAAAAGGATTGAATTTTGCGCAATGGCTCCTGCAAATCATGGCTGGCAATGTAGGCAAACTGTTCCAGTTCATGATTGGTTTTGATCAATTCCTGATTACTCCGGTTCAGTTCCTCCGTACGCTGCTGCACCATTTGCTCTAGCTTGTCCGCCATCTTTTTCTGGTCGTCGATGTCGGTGCTGGTGCCAATCCACCACTGAATCCGGCCTTCTTCGTCCCGCATGGGCACGGCGCGGCTGAGTTGCCAGCGGTACTCCCCATCGTATCGTTGAAACCGGTGCTGAAAGTCGAAATCCTCGCCCGTCTCCATCGATTTTAACCAACGGTCCAGGTTGGCCTGCCGATCGTCGGGATGCACAATGCGAACCCAGCCATGATCGGCCACCTCCGCGCTGGTCAGGCCGGAATAATCATACACCGCCTGATTGAAATAGTTCAGCATTCCGGACGAATCGGAAGCCCAAACAAACTGTGGCATGAAATCCGCCAGCAAGCGGAACCGCTCCCTGCTTTCTTCCAGGGCCTTTTGCACCGCCAGTTCAGGACGCAGATCCCGCATAACCGCCCCGATCGCCAGGGGCAGGCCCGTGTTCCGGTCGTCGACCCGCAGGCAATTGTTATACAGCGGAATGGTCTCCCCGGTTTTCACATTCCGGGCGGCAAACCGACCCGACCAGCGGCCCGTTCCCATCACGGATGGGATAATTTCGGCGGCAACAAATTCAAATTGTTCCGGCGTATGCAGATCCGAGATCGGAATCAGCGAAACATCCTGATCGCAGTCGATGCCCAGCAGTTCTTTCCCGGCTTTGTTGATGTATGAATTGGTACCATCCAGTTCCAGAATCGACATCAGATCGACACTATTTTCAACCAGCGTCAACAATTTATGCTGTTCTGCCCGGCCCCGAACCTCCTCCGTGATGTCCTGTAAGGTTCCGTTAAACCGATAGGCTTTTCCTGTCTCATCAAAAAATGCCTTGCCTTTCGCCTTGACAAACCGTTCCCGTTTATCAAGAAGGTTCACAATGGTATACTCGAGGTCATATTGTCCTGGCGAACCCGGTTTCAGAGCTGCCTGAATGGCTTCGGCGACTTTCTGCCGGTCTTTGTCAGCGATGATATCCAGAGCCATCGACAAATCGATTTCGACATCGGGAGCCAGCCCAAACCACGATTTTAGCCGGTCATTTCCGGTAAAGCGGTTTGTGGACGGGTTCAGGTCCCAGGTTCCTAATTCAGCCGCATCGATGGCAAACTGCAACTGATCCTTACTTTCTTCAATTTTTTTAAGAGTCAGAATTTTCTCCGTCGTTTCCGTACAGGTGACGAACACCCCGCCCACGGCACCCGATTCCACATTGACCGGGCTGTAGCTGAAAGTCCAGTATACCTCCTCGATGTTGCCATTCCGGTAAATCGGAAGCAGTTGATCTTCGCTCCAGATGGCTTCACCACCCCGCACCACCTGATCAATCAGCGGTTGGATCGTCGACCAGATTTCCGGCCAGATTTCGGCGCCTTGTTGTCCCAAAGCCGAAGGATGTTTGCCGTTAACACCCAGACTGGGCCGAAAGGCGTCGTTGTAAAAACCGATCAGATCAGTTCCCCAAAACAGAAACATCGGGAATTTGGAATGCAGAACAATGCTCAGCGTGGTCCGCAGGCTTTGCGGCCAGCTTTCGATGGCGCCTAATGGGCTTTCCGACCAGTCGAACGCATCGATCAACTGGCCCATTTCGCCCCCGCGGGCGAGGAATTGAGCAGAATTGGTCCGGGTTTGGTGTTCCATGAAAAGCTCCTTCAAGCCATCGGCTGATTGAATAACAGCTTAGCCAATCGGGTGGTCAGGGTTGAAATGAGGGGCGGCTTGGTCAAAAAATCGGTTGCTCCCAAGGCTTTGGTTTCGTGAATATCTTTGGGTTCCGACGATGTAGTATAAATGATGATGGGTATGTGTTCGATGCGGGCAATTTTCTTCAACTCCATCAAACACTGCTTTCCATGCATCCGGGGCATATTCAAATCCAGAAAAATAAACTGGGGCATGAACGCATCTTCCTCACGGAGCTTCTGGATGGCCTCTCCACAATCGTCAGCCACCACACACGTCAGCGTCGGGTCCACTTTTTTTAAAGCCAGCGTAAACAATTCCTGATCGTCTTCGTCATCGTCGATCAGAAAGCAAGTGACGGGTGAGTTCATTCAATGAAACGATTGAGTAATCTTGCGAAGATATTAAACTTATTGATGAAAAGTGCAAAGGCTTTCATTTACCAAAAACTTTCTAACTTACCGCCCAAAATCATTCGACGACTCAAATTTCAGTTCCTAAAGTCAGTAAATCCTTCACTCACTAACCTCCAATTCAACAATGCACCTTCGTTCCCAAGAATGGTTTGGCCGCACCGGCAAAGACGGTTTCATTTACCGGGCCTGGATGAAAAATCAGGGTTTCCCACACCATTTGTTTGAAAACAAGCCCGTTATCGGCATCTGCAATACGTTTTCAGAATTAACGCCCTGCAACGCCCACTTCCGCGACCTGGCCGAAGCCGTCAAACGGGGCGTGTGGGAAGCGGGCGGTTTTCCGCTCGAATTCCCCGTCATGTCGCTCGGTGAGTGCCAGATGAAACCGACCACCATGCTGTTCCGAAACCTCGCCAGCATGGATGTGGAAGAGTCGATTCGCGGCAACTCGATGGACGCCGTGGTACTGCTGTGCGGTTGTGACAAAACCACACCCTCGCTGGTGATGGGCGCTTGCAGCGTCGACATTCCCACCCTCGTGGTGTCTGGTGGGCCGATGCTGGCGGGCAAATACAAAGGCCGCAACATTGGTACATCCGACCTCTGGCGGTTTGCCGAAGCCAACAAAAAAGGCGAAATGTCGCAGGAAGAATTTGTGGCCGCCGAAGCCTGTATGGCGCGAAGCCAGGGGCACTGCGCTGTGATGGGAACAGCCTCCACAATGGCCGCGATGGTCGAGTCGCTGGGGCTGGCCTTGCCCGACAATGCCACCATTCCGGCGGCTGATTCGCGCCGGAAAGTGCTGGCCCACATGGCCGGGATGCGGGCCGTCGAATTGGTGAAACAAAACGTTCGTCCGTCCGATATTCTCACCCGCCAGGCCTTCGAAAACGCCATTATGGTCAATGCCGCTCTGGGCGGATCCACCAATTTCATCATCCACCTGACGGCCATCGCCGGGCGAATGGGCGTGCCCCTATCGATCGATGATTTTGACAAACTATCGGCAAAAATCCCGTTGTTAGCCAATTTGCAGCCTTCCGGTGAGCATTTTGTGGAGGATTTGTTTTACGCCGGTGGCCTGCCCGCCATCATCAAGGAGTTGCGGCAGTTTCTACACAACGACGCCATGACCATTAATGGCCGGACGCTGGGTGAGAACAGCCTTGCGGCCGAATGTTACAACCGGGAGGTGATCGCGTCGGTGGCCGAACCGTTCAAACCGGAATCGGGCGTGGCCATTCTGAAAGGCAATCTGTGTCCGAATGGGGCGGTTTTGAAACCCTCGGCGGCTTCGCCCGAACTGATGCAACACACGGGCCGGGCGGTGGTTTTCGAGAACATCGACGACTACAAAAAGCGCATCGACGACCCGGAACTGGACGTCGATCCGTCGTGCGTTTTGGTACTGAAAAACGTGGGTCCGAAAGGCTATCCCGGTATGCCCGAAGTGGGCAATATGCAGCTACCCGCCAAAATTCTGGCACTGGGTGTTCACGACATGGTGCGGATTTCGGATGGGCGAATGAGCGGCACCGGTTTTGGCACGGTGGTTCTGCACGTTTCGCCGGAAGCAGCCATCGGCGGCAATCTGGCACTGGTTCAGGATGGCGACCTGATTACGCTCGACGTCGAAAACCGCCTGCTGAATCTCCACGTCGATAACGAAGAGCTGGCCCGGCGGCTGACTCATTTCAAACCCATCGACCTGGGTTACGAACGCGGCTATACCCGAATGTACATCCACCACGTTTTACAGGCCCACGAAGGCGCCGACTTCGACTTCCTGCAAGGCGGTTCCGGCCCGGTGGTGAAGCGAGACTCGCACTAAGAGAATTATTTCGCGGAGTTGAGCGGAGGAAAAAGGGAGTTAAGCGGAGATTTTTTTTAAAACTCTGCTTAACTCCCTTTTTCCTCCGCTCAACTCCGCGATACAACTCAATTTTTTAAATCCCCTCCGCCACTTTTTTCATTTTCTCCAGCCCGGTTTTTGCCACCAGCAGCGCGTCCTGCGCGTAGTAGGTTTTGTTGAACAGTTCGAGTGACAACACGATTGTTTTGCCGGGTGTTTTCAGTTGTTTCAGCGTGTCACGAACCGGTCCGATGCCGTCGCCCGGATACACGCGGTCGGCATCGACGATGGTTTCGCGGGGTGGATTCGCGGGGTAATCGTTCAGGTGGAAAACCTCAATGCCGGGTTTGCCCACCAACGGCAGGCTGGCAGGACTCGAACCGCCTTTATACAAATGGTAAATGTCCAGTAGCACCCGCGCCGACGGGTGCCCGCTCTCGACGGCAATGAACATCACCTCGCTCAGTTTATTCAGGTTTTTAGAACCGCCCCACAGTTCCAGTTGCGGGACCACGCCCGTTTTATCTCCCAGTTCCAGAATTGTCCGGTAGCGTTCGGCGGCTTTTCGCAGATCCAGACCGGGCTGCTGGGTTGCTCCCATCGGCGGTGCTGCGGTGCGTTTGCAGCCAATCTGCGCCAGCAGTTCCATTTCCTGCTTTAGTTGTTCCACGCCCTTGGTTCGGGTGGTTTCATCATCCACAATCCACTGCGCAAACCCGATGGCGTTTTCAACTTTGATTCCCAGATCACCCAGCAGTTTGCGAACATCGGCAACGGTGTGGGTTTTCAGGTATTCCTGAAAGGAGTTCATCCAGATTTCGACCGAGCGAAAACCGGCTTTTGAAGCGACTTCCAGTTCTTTCACAAAACCGAGATTTTGCCCCCGGATGGTGCTCATATTCAGAGCAAACGTAAACGGCGGAGGGTCTTTTACCACTTCGGGTGCGGAATGGGCTAATAACGTTGAGGGCGACATAACGGCTCCACCAGTCGTGGCGGCTAAGGCAGCAAGGGTCTGACGACGGTTCATGAAAGGTTTGGGAATAAGAACGTTTTGGAGCGAAAAATACGGAATTCCTGAGACTATACGACCCTCGACGTCAAGATTTCGGGCTTGATTTGTACTTTTCTGATTTTGGAGGGGAAGCAATCGCCCGGGATTTTCGGTTTTCCGGCTTGTCTATTGCCTTCCATCGCCTATCTTTCATCCCGGATTACAACCCACGCTTATATGGAATGGATACTCAGTTTTTGCCTCGGGATTGCGCTAAGTGCCTGCTGCGGTTTTCGGATTTTTGTACCCATGCTTGTCGCCAGCCTGGCCGTCAAGGTGGGCTGGATTGCCGTAACGCCCGGTTTTGAATGGCTGAGTTCGTGGACCGCCTTCTTTTTGCTGGCAACGGCTACTCTCATTGAAATCGGGGCGTATTACATTCCGTGGCTCGACAATGCGCTGGATACGGTGGCAACGCCGGTTGCGTTCGTGGCCGGAGCCATCCTGACAACCTCATTTGTTGCCATCGACGAACCGGTTTTGAAATGGGGATTGGGCATCATTGCAGGCGGTGGAACAGCAGGACTGATTCAGGCCGGAACCAGTTTGCTGCGAATCGGCTCGACGGCCACGACCGGCGGTTTGGGCAATCCGGTGGTCGCCAGTGCCGAGAACGTCGCGTCTTTTGGACTTTCACTCCTTGCGGTCTTTCTTCCGCTGCTGGCTGCTTTTGTGGTGTTGGCTATTTTCGTGTTCATCATCCGGCTCATGGTGACCCGAAAACGGCAACCCCATCAGCCGACCTAATGCGACCCGGTCAACGCCAGGCTTTCTGCAAAAACCGCAACCAGTTCTTGTAAAAGATGTTTTCGATATCGGCCTGAGCATACCCCCGCGCAGCCAGTAATCCGGTCAACTTCTGCAGATCGGCAATGGTGTCCAGGTCGGTGGGCGACTGTTCGGTGCCATACGTTCCGTCCAGATCACTGCCGATGGCAATGTGCTGGCTGCTGCCGGTGAGCTGGCAAATGTGGTCATAATGCTCGATGATGGTTTCGATGGTGATGCCAAAATCAGCCGGATTGCTGATTCGCTGCGTAAAACCGGGTTTCATCATCCAGGCATCGAAGCACCCGCCGATCACCCCACCGCGTTCGGCCAACTGAAGAATCTGGTCGTCGGAAAGCTGACGCTGGTGCGGCACGAGCGTCCGGCAATTGTGGTGGCTCGCCCAAACCGGGCCTTTGTAAAGGGAAAGAGCTTCCGAAAACCCCTCGTCGGTCAGGTGTGTGGCATCCAGAATGATCCCCAGCCGATCCATTTCCACCACCAGTTCCCGGCCCAGGGGCGTTAGCGGACCGCTCAATCCGGTGCCGGGGGCATAGCGACCGGTGCTGTAATGCGCCGGTCCCAACGCTCTCAAGCCGTACGCATAGGCTTTTTCCAGGTACGATAAATTCACCAGCGAATCAGCTCCTTCCAAACTCAGGATATACCCCACCGGTTTTTTCTCGTTCGGAATCGATGCATCGAGCCAGAGGGCAACGTGCTGATCAAGACCGGCGCGGTCGCGAATCTGGATCATCTCACCGGCGTCCTGCATGGCTTCATACCACGCCCGCTGCGCCTGGGTCATGGCCCAGGCCTGGTGGGGCGAATTCCAGCCTGCGCCGGGCAGGTTGCCGTTACTCTGATTAAACCGGGCGATTTGCGTAGCGACCACAAGGCCAATGTCACCCCGGCGAAGATCGGGCAATGAAACCGTGCCTCTGGCCCGGTCAATTTTATCGGTCATTCCCGCTTCCACGTCCCGGATTTCGTGGGCCGACAGCCGGTAATCGCGGTTCCATTCAATCGCATTCAGGGAAATATCCAGGTGGGCATCAATCAAAAACATGGCAGGTACTTTTCAGTAAAAAAGGGGCTAAAACGGTTTTTCAGCCCCAAGGTAAGCTTATTTTTCGCGGCTCCAAACTTCACTAACCTTTCCGCCAGTCGAGTTTTGCCCCCGGTGATACCAGTCGGTTCCCTTCAGTTCGGCATCGAATGGCAGGGAGCGGCCCACGCGGTTGTTGTCGCGGGAGAAAAATTCCAGTTTCTCGGTGTATTTGCCGTTTACATAGGTATACGTGCCACCGCCCGTTCCCATAAACTGTTTGGTTTCCGGGTTAATGGCAGCCCACTGAAACCGATTGCCAGTCAGGAGTTTCAGGGTTTTCCGGGCGGTTCGCGGGCGCGTTTTCACCTGTCCACTGTCGTCAATGTTGCCCGTTATTCGCCATAAACCGGCCATTTGTGTTTGGGCCGTCGGGGTGTCGGTGCGTTCGTAGGTATCGGTTCCGTCATCGCTTTTCACAACCAGGCGATTGTTTTTAAATGAATCGATGGTCAGTGTTTGGGTGGTTCCAACTTGCAGGCTGTCTTCGGTATTGAATTCGTACGTAATTTTCAGTTGCTTACCATCGGTTTGATACGTTCCTCCCTGCGCCCCCAGAAACCGGCCGTTTTCGTGAAAGGCCCCCATTATATAGCTCTCTGAAAGAACAAATTCGACTGATGCTCCACCGCTATCGGTTAACCGCCAGGAACCGGCGAGCGAAGGTACGGCTTGGCGGGTAGCTGTGGCCATCCATAGCACCAGCAAAAGGGGAAAGATGGTTTTGATTCTCATGATTTGACGTGGTTAGGGTTGATTGACGCTTTTAAACGGAACGCGAATTCAGCGGATTGCACCGATCAAAACTGATTTTAATCGGTGCAAATCCGTTCAATCTGCTGAATCCGCGTTCCGTTTAAAAGCGTCAATTTCAGGAAAACCGTCGATTATGACAAGCGTTTTTTCAACGCCTGGGGCATTATTCGACCAACGAGAGCGTTTTCCTCATAAATTACCATCGAATCGTAACATATTATCCATTCAATGGTTACCTAGGTAAACCCTTATTACCCCTCATCATGAAAACTCAGGAACGAGCGGTTTCCATCAATCGGGCGGAAAATCGCTTTGAACTCGAAAATTATGGACAGCTCTCTTTTATCGCCTACACCCCGAAAGACGAAAAAACGCTGGTGCTGACGCATACGGAAGTACCTTCAAGGCAGGAAGGTTCTGGTTTAGGTTCTCAATTGGTGGAAGGCACTCTGAAATACATTGAGAAATACAATTTAAAAATCATCCCATCCTGCTCATTTGTAGCAGCTTACATCAAAAATCATCCGGAATATAACCGGTTGATTAGTCAGGAGTACCGGAAGAAAGTGTGACTGTGCCGTGCCCCCGGTTGACCCGGTGCATGTTGTTTCGTGCTATTTCTCAATCCCGCTTTTTCCGAGCCAAAGCCTCATCACGCAACTGCCGGGTGGTTTTGCGGGAACCGTCGTGACTCCAGCCCGGCGGACCGAACACATACTGAATAGCCCGTCGAAACGAACCGGATTGGGCCACATCCCGGCTGATGTCCAGCCATTCGTGAAACGCAATCCGGATCGGGTTGTGAGTCTCAAGGTTCCTGGTTAGCCCGTATGTGGGCCGTTCTTCTTCCTGTTGAAATGTACCGAAAAACCGATCCCAGATGATCAACACCCCGGCATGGTTTTTATCCAGGTATTTCAGATCCGAACCGTGGTGGACCCGGTGGTGCGAAGGCGTATTGAAAACCGCTTCGATAATGGATGGAAACCGCTTGATGTATTCGGTATGAATCCAGAACTGGTATAACAAGCTGATTGACTGCATGGTCAGAATGGCGGCTGGATGAAACCCGAGCAGCGGCAGCCAGATCCAGAAAACAAACGCCCCACTCAGATTGCCCGTCCAGGTTTGCCGCAGGGCTGTTCCCAAATTGTATTTCTGCGACGAGTGATGCACCACGTGGGACGCCCAGAAATACCGGCTGCTGTGGCTGATCCGGTGAAACCAGTAGTAACTGAAATCGTCGGCCAAAAACAACGCAGCCCACGCCCACCACCGGGTCATATCGATGGTAAAGAGCCGGTATTCATACACCAGCGCATAGGCTCCGTACACAATAATCTTGCCCAGCAATCCGATGATGACATTGCCAATGCCCATCGACAGACTGCTCAGGGTATCCCGGGTTTCGTAATAGTCTTTCTGCTGAACCGCCGTGACCACGACTTCCGTCAGCAGCAGCAGGACAAACCCCGGAATGGCGTAATGAATCAGATCATTCATGCCTGTTGCTTAAAACTTAAAAAGACCGATTCGGCTCTGCTCTAATCCTTTCTACAAATCCGGTGCCGGATTTACTGCAACGAAACCGGTAACACTCACCCTCCCAACCACCCGCATATCGCGTTTTTGTGCCGTTCGAACCGTTTTTTTTCGAAAAATGTAACTTTTAAAAATTTCTACGTCTCAACGTAAACCCTTCGAAAAAAGGGCATCATCTTACAACCAGACACAAGAAATGAAAAAAGTAGTAATGAGTTTGCTGGTTTGCGCCCTGAGCGTAGCCGGCGTTTATGCGCAGAAAAATACGGTATTGGTGTATGGGTCGATCAAAGCCGAATCGCAAAAGACCAGCGAGAGTAATAAGGTCAATACCTTCAGTTTTTCACCGGCGGTGGGATACCAGTTTACCGATAACTGGACGGCCGGCTTGTCGCTTTCGACCGAAAGCTGGAAAACCACCACAAACGCTGTCGAGTCGAAGACCTCGGCTTTTGCCGTTGGCCCCTTTATCCGGTATGCCGTTCCCCTTTCGGACATTTTCGCCCTCTACGGCCAGTTTAACGCCGATTTTCTCTCAGGCAAGACCGGGGGCGTATCGGCAAATGGCTTTCGCGGCACTTTCTTCCCGGCAATTGGTGTTAATATGAAAAACGGGTTTGCGTTGAACTTTAGCTTCGGCGGGTTGAGCTACGCATCCCTCAAACCCAAGGGCGCTTCTGAAAGCACGACGAATTTTAAATTTGATTTTGGCAGTGGGGCGTCTTTCGGAATTTCGAAAAACTTTGGTTTATAACGATAAAAGTGAGAGTAGAGTAGTATTTGTTGTTACTGTTTTAGAAAGCCGTCTCCTTTTTAGGGGACGGCTTTTTTGTTTTCTTTGTAAGTTGTGAACAACCGAAATTTTCCCTGTCAGGCTATGCCTATCGATTTACGAAGTGATACCGTTACCAAACCCAGCCCGGCCATGCTGGAAGCGATGTTCACGGCCGAAGTGGGCGACGATGTGTTAGGCGACGACCCCACCGTGCTGACCCTGGAGGCAAAAGCCGCCCGGTTGTTCGGGATGGAAGCGGCCCTTTTCTGCACGTCCGGCACGATGACCAACCAATTGGCGATTCGCACCCACACCCGCCCGGGCGACGATGTGATCTGTGACCAGCTTTCACACGTTCACCTCTACGAAGGCGGGGGCATCGCCGTCAATGCGCTGGCGTCGCTCAGTCTGGCCCAAGGCGAACGCGGAAAACTGACGCCCGAGCTGGTGCGCGACCATATTCAGCCCGACGATCTGCACAAGCCGATTACACGGCTGGTTTGTCTGGAAAATACCGTCAACAAAGGCGGGGGCTGTTATTACACCATTCCCGAAATTGCCGCCATCCGGCAGGTTTGCGACGAACACGGGTTGAAACTGCACCTCGACGGCGCGCGCTTGTTCAATGCGCTGGTCGAAACCGGGGAAAGCCCGGAAGCGTATGGTCAGCTCTTCGATTCGATCAGCATTTGCCTGTCCAAAGGATTGGGTTGCCCGGTGGGGTCGCTGTTGCTGGGGAAAACGGATGTGATCAAGCAGGCCCGGCGCTACCGGAAACTGATGGGGGGTGGCTGGCGTCAGGCCGGTTATCTGGCCGCTGCGGGCATCTACGCCCTCGACCACCACATCAACCGCCTGAAACTCGACCACGCCCGCGCCCGGAAAATCGGTCAGATGCTGCTGCTGTTGCCGGAAGTGGAAGAAATTTACCCCATCGACACCAATATTGTCATTTTCCGGCTGAACCAGAACATCTTAGCCGCCGATTACGTTGACGAGTTAGCCCGCAAAGGAATTTTAGCCGTTACCTTCGGAAAACACCTGGTCCGGTTCGTGACACACCTGGACTTTACGGATGAGCACCTTTTGAGTTTAGAAGAGAAAATTAAAGAAGGCGTTGTTTCGCAGGGTTGAGCGGAGAAGGCAGAGTTAAGCAGAGAAAAATAAAAAAAGATCTCCGCTTAACTCCCTTAACTCTGCTCAACTCCGCAAAACAACCCCTGTTACAAAACATGCATATTCAAACCAGAACACTACAGAAATCCGATTACGCCGACCTGAAAGAGTCCATGATCGAAGTCTACAGCGGCATCGGTGGAGATTATTGGGAAAAGAACCTCATCGATAAACTGCTGAAAATTTTTCCGGAAGGGCAGTTCTGCGTGGAGGTCGATGGCAAGGTTGTGGCCTGTTCGCTGGCGATCCGGGTGAAGTACAGCGATTTTGGCGACAACCATACCTACGAGGAAATAACCGGTAATTACAGTTTCGATACGCACAATCCGAAAGGCAACTGGCTGTATGGCATCGAGTTATTCGTCCACCCCGAGTACCGGGATTTGCGACTGGGTCGACGGCTGTACGACGCCCGCAAGGAACTCTGTGAGTCGCTGAACCTGAAAGGCATTATGGCCGGAGGGCGGATTCCGAACTACGTCCGCTATGCCGGTGAAATGTCGCCCCGGGAGTTTATTGCCAAAGTGAAGCAGAAGGAAATCTACGACCCCACGCTGACCTTCCAACTTTCCAATGATTTCCACGTCAAGAAGGTGCTGCGCGGGTATTTGCCCGGCGACAGTGAATCGCTGGAATACGCAACGTTGCTGGAGTGGAACAACATCTATTACGTCGATGAAAAGAAGAAAAAGCCGCATACCAACGACATCATCCGGTTGGGAGTAGTGCAGTGGCAGATGCGGCTGTTTCCGAACATGCAGGCGCTGCTGGAGCAGGTCGAGTTTTTCGCCGATTCCGTCAGTGACTACAAAGCCGACTTTCTGGTTCTCCCAGAATTCTTCAATACGCCCCTGATGGCCGACTACAACGATTTGCCCGGCCCGGTTGCCATTCGCAAACTGGCCGAGGTGACCCACGAGGTACGTCAGCGGTTGTCAGAGTTAGCGATTTCGTATAATGTCAACATCGTCGGGGGCAGTATGCCCCTCATCGACGAAGGCAAACTGTATAATGTGGCCTACCTCTACCGACGGGACGGCTCGTTTGAAGAATACCGGAAAATTCACATTACACCCAACGAAGTACGACATTACGGCATGGTGGGCGGCAACGAAATCCGGACGTTCGATACCGACTGCGGAAAGATTGGTTTGCTGATTTGCTATGACGTCGAATTCCCGGAACTGAGCCGGATTCTGGCCGATCAGGGGATGCAGATTCTGTTTGTACCCTTCCTGACCGATACCCAGAATGGGTATAACCGGGTGCGGCATTGTGCGATGGCGCGGGCGATTGAAAACGAGTGCTACGTCGCCATTTCGGGCTGCGTCGGCAACCTCCCCCGCGTGGCCAACATGGACATCCACTATGCCCAGTCGGCCGTGTTCACCCCTTCCGATTTTCAGTTTCCGAATAACGCCATCAAAGCCGAGTCGACACCCAACACTGAAATGGTGCTGATCACCGACGTCGATCTGTCGCTGCTGACGGAATTACACGAGCAAGGCTCGGTTCAAATCCTAAAAGACCGCCGAACGGATTTGTACGACATTACGATGAAACGGCAGGCGCGTCATAAACCGGAAAAGAAAAAGGAATTGTCGGCTGAAGAGGAACTGAAAGTGCTGCCGCCAGTGATTGTAGTGCAGTAATGAAACGCGACAAAAAATGCCCGTCAGAACTTGAAGACCTGACGGGCATTTTTTATTTCACCGCCTGATAGACCTCCAACGGCCGATCCGTCGACATCACGTCCGCGCCGTTTTTAGCAAACGTTTTATACACCTGATCGCCTTTGGCAACGGCCTGTTTGTCGAGGTTACCGAGGGTTCCCAGGATGCACGAAATCCCTTTCGCGTGCAAAAACCGGTATAATTCGGGGCGGGGTTCGGAAATACCGACAAACGCCACCATGTTGCGATCGGGAATGCCGAGGTCGTGGAGTCGCTGGTAGTCTTCTTCTTTCAGAATCGTCACCGACAACATCAGATTCGGATCAAGCCGGTAAACCTCAGCGGCTTGCGTGGCGCTGTAGGTGATCACCACTGAATAATCAGCCGCACCCGTCCGCCGAACCATCTCGACGACTTTGGCAAACGGCACGTTTTTCTTGACATCCAGCGTGTAAATGACCTTGTCTTTTCCCCACCGCAACACCTGCTCCAGCGTCGGAATTTTGAAGTTCGTCACATTGCCAAAATTGTCTTCCAGGCGGTATTGCTGCGTTTCTTCGTAGGTTTTGCCGATGAGTTTACCGGTTCCGGTGGTCGTTCGGTCAAGGGTTTGGTCGTGCATCATCACCAGCACACTGTCGCGGGTCAGATCGATATCGCATTCGATGATAACGGGCAGTTTTCCAGCCGCATACGCAAACGATTCGATGCAGTTTTCGGGGTAGCCCTTGATGTCACCTCCACCCCGGTGGAAGCTGACCATCGGTGTTCTCCCGGGTACGTACTTGAAAAACGTGGATAACCCGCCTGCCGGAACCCGGTAGGTGTTGAGGACGGTTTTGGGCGCACAACCGGTTAGTAAACCGATCGTAAAACCAAGCCATAAAATTCGTTTCATGTGGTGAAGTGGGCATACACCGGTCAGTTTTTGAAAACCTAACCGGTGTATTGATTAATCTATCGTGCCAAAACTGGTTAAGTTCTGAAAACCTAACCGGTGGTTATTTCTACACATCGATGGAACCCACCATGTCTTCGGGTTTCACCCATTCATCAAATTCCGCTTCCGTCAGGTAACCCAGTTTAACGGCGGTTTCCTTCAACGTACTGCCTTCGCGGTGGGCGGTTTGGGCAATTTCGGCGGCTTTGTAATAGCCAATTTTGGTGTTCAGCGCCGTCACCAGCATCAGCGAGTTGTTGACGTGTTTCCGGATATTTTCCTCAATCGGACGAATGCCGACGGCGCATTTGTCGTTGAACGACACACACACATCCCCGATCAGCCGCGCCGAGTGCAGGAAATTATAAATCATCACCGGTTTGAAAACATTCAGTTCGAAGTGGCCCATCGCACCGCCGATGTTGATGGCAACGTCGTTGCCAAACACCTGAGCCGCCACCATCGTCATGGCTTCGCACTGCGTGGGGTTCACTTTCCCCGGCATGATCGATGATCCCGGTTCGTTGTCGGGAATGAAGATTTCGCCAATGCCGGCGCGCGGTCCCGACGACAGCATCCGCACGTCGTTCCCGATTTTCATCAGGCTGGCGGCCACGGTTTTCAAGGCACCGTGGGCTTCCACAATGGCGTCGTGGGCGGCCAGGGCTTCGAACTTGTTTTCGGCCGTAACGAACGGCAAACCCGTCAGGTCCGCGATGTGTTTGGCGACGTTTTCGGAATAATTCGGGGGCGTGTTGATGCCCGTCCCGACGGCGGTTCCGCCCAGAGCCAGTTCGCTGAGATGGGCCAGCGTGTTTTTGATGGCCCGTAAACCGTGCGTCAACTGGGAAACGTAACCCGAAAACTCCTGCCCCACCGTCAGCGGTGTGGCATCCATGAAGTGCGTCCGGCCAATTTTGACGACATTTTTAAACTCTTTCGCCTTGGCATCCAGCGTATCCCGCAGTTTTTCAATTCCGGGAATCGTCACTTCAATCAGAATCTTGTAAGCCGCAATGTGCATCGCCGTCGGAAACGTATCGTTCGATGATTGCGACTTGTTGACGTCGTCGTTCGGATGCAGTGCTTTCTTTTCGTCGGTCAACTGGCCGCCCTGCAACACGTGGGCGCGGTAGGCAACGACTTCGTTGACGTTCATATTCGACTGCGTACCGGAACCGGTTTGCCAGACTACCAACGGGAACTGATCGTCCAGTTTACCGTCCAGAATTTCATCGCAGGCCCGCCCAATGAGATCACATTTTTCCTGCGACAACACGCCCGCGTCGAGGTTGGTCAGGGCTGCGGCTTTTTTCAGATAGGCAAACGCCCGGACGATTTCGCGGGGCATTTTATTGATGTCTTGCGCAATTTTGAAGTTTTCAATCGAACGCTGGGTTTGTGCGCCCCAATACACGTTGGCCGGTACCTGCACCTGGCCCATCGTGTCTTTTTCAATCCGGTATTCCATTTTGAGACAATAGACGTTAGACTTGAGACAAAAGATGCCGGCGGGTTTGCCCGGCGCTTCCGGTGGCAAAGGTAGAACACAAGCCAGTATAGTGTGTAAGGAAATACTATATTTGTCTGATTGGTTTCAATGGAAAGCCGGTTATTTCATCAATTATGCAAAAGTCTCATTCACTTTCGGAAGTACATGCCAAAGGAATTGAAGTTTTTGAAAACCAGGAGGATTTCGAAGTATGGCTTCATGCAAAAATACCAGCTTTACTGAATCAGAAACCGCTCGATTTAGTAGACTCTGAAATGGGTCGGAAGCAGGTTTTGAATATTTTGAACGCAATTTTACACGGGATTCACACCTAAAATATCCCCGATTAAAATAATACCGCCATGCCTTTTTTAGTGCTTGACCTTGAAATGACCGGCCCGGAGCCGGATTGGAACGAAATTATTCAGGTGGGTGCCGTGCTTTTCGACGATCATTGGGTCGAAAAAGGGCAGTATCTGACCAATGTGTATCCCGAAAACGAAGACGCATTTTCGAGTTCGTCCGAGAAAATTCACAACCTGTCGCTGGCCGATCTGGAAGATGCGCCGATGATTTATGACGTGTTGCCGGAGCTGGAAGAGTGGATTATCACCCAGTTGGGCATCCGGAAAACCCAGACGACGACGGACAACAATCCGTACCTGCGTGATGTCATCATCTGTGGTCAGAGCGTGATCAACGACATCAATTTCCTGAAAGAAGCCTACCGCCTGGAGAAACTCAAATGGCCGTATTCCCGGACGTTAATCGACCTGCACACGCTGAGTTATTTCTCATTTCGGATTCTGAAAAAGAACAACAAACCGGTTCCGCAACGGCTGAGTCTGAAAGACATTGCCGGTCATTTTGGCTTCGAACGCGAGTCCGACATTCACAACGCCCTCGAAGATGCGGTTTTAACAGCGAAGTGTTTGAAGGAGGTCTTTAAACTCGCGGACCACCTGAAGCTAGGCGAGTAACCGATCAATCTCCCCCGTTACAATCGCCCAGCGCGTGGCCCAATCGCCCGACACATCGACGTAATCGATGTTGCGTTGGGCCAGGGCGGTTTTGAAGCGGTTATACATTTCTTCCCGGCGATGACCCAGGTCGCGCAAACCGTCGGCCACCCAGGGTACGTCGATGTTCAGCAGAAAATAGCGGTCGTAGGTAACCTGTTTTTCCAGTTCGAAGAGAACCGGAGGAACTTCCTGTAAATAATGATCAGCGTATAATTCGGTCGTAATCAGATCCGTATCACAAATCAGCAGCTTGTTCGCTCTTTGGGTGGCCTCCAGCACCGCCTTCGTCTGGGCATGGCCGATCGTCACGTAATCGTCAAGCGTCAGGTCGTTGGACGTAATCAGATCGCGGGCCACTTCCTGTACAAATACCGTCTGGTAATGCGCAGCCAGTTGCTCTGCCAGCGTGGTTTTTCCAACGCTTTCAGAACCGTACAGGCAGATTTTCTTCACAAAATACGGCCGGACCACGTCAGGAATAAAATCCCAGTACCGGGCCGGGTGCTGCCGGATTTGCGTGGCCGAAACCGGCACTTGCTTCCGTTCAGAATCGAATTTGATGCAGGGCAATCCGAGGTGTTGCGACAACGGCACCCCGTACGGTTCGGAGCAGAAAAAACCCTCGATGTCCGGAAACCGCTGTTTGATAAAATCGCTCCACAAGCGGGTGGCTTCCCACAACGGCCGATCATCGTCCGAAAAATCATCCAGCACCGACACCAATTCGATGTTCCTGCGATGGCCGAACAAAGCCCGCAGCCACGCCATCCGTTGTTCAGGATCAATCGGATCGGTGGGCGTGCAGTTCATGGACACAATCAGGTGGTCGCATTGGGCGGCCGCAAATTCAATCAGCGCGATATGGCCCCGATGAACCGGCATGAACTTCCCGAAAATCAGCCCCTTTTTCATGCCGTGGTTGTGGGATAACTGCGGTATTCGCGCGTCCAGTGCCAGGCGCCAACAAACGCGATCAGGCAATAAAAACCATATTCAATACCCAGCACTTTCACACCTTTGGTGAAGTACATGTAGGTACTGATCAGATCGACCAGCAGCCAGACGTACCAGCATTCCAGTTTCTTGCGAATCAGGAGAAAAGTCGCCACTATGCTCATGACCGTCGTGAACGAATCGAGGTACGGGAACGCGCTGGGCTGGCTGAACAGGACCGGAAACCAGGCGTGCAGGTTCTGCGCAATGGTGCCTAAAACCCCCGTTGCCAACACCCCCACGCCCAGCAAGAGGGCAAAGTTTTTCGTCGATAAGGGCGTAATTTTCAACTCATTCCGACGGTCTTCTTCACCAGCTTTCGGGTGCGTCCACTCCCACCACCCCACGACGTTGGTAATGAAAAAGAACACCTGCAAAAACATATCGGGATAGAGTTGAATCTGGTAAAAAAGAAAGAGAAAGAGGATCACACTCACCATGCCCACCGGCCAGCTCCAGAGGTGAGCCCGCGCCGACAGCAGCGTTGCGACCGCCCCCGTAACGGTTCCAAAAAATTCGAGGTAGCTCATCGGATAGCCGAGAACCGTAAAGAAGATCGACTCAATATCGAATAATTCTTTCATCGCGTGACTTCGAGCCAGACCGGGCCGTGGTCGGAATGAACGGCGTCGGGAAGGTGCCCGGCGGCCACGATGCGATCTTTGTAGGGCTCGCTGACGGAAATGTAGTCGATCCGCCAGCCCTTGTTGCTGCTGCGCGCACCGGCCCGGTAACTCCACCAACTGTATTCGATTTTGTCCGGATTTTTGTAGCGGTAGGAATCGATAAAACCGCTATCGAACCACTTCGATAGCCACGCCCGTTCTTCCGGCAAAAAACCCGACGACGTTTTGTTCCGAACCGGATCATGAATATCGATGGCGGTGTGCGCGATGTTGTAGTCGCCGACGACAATGACATTCGGTCGGGATTGGCGCAACTCCTGAACGTAGTCGAAAAAATCATCCAGAAACTGCATCTTGACGGTTTGCCGAATTTCGCCGGTTGTTCCCGACGGGAAATAGCAGTTCAGCAAGGTCAGGTCGCCAAAATCGGTGCGCAGAATCCGGCCTTCACAATCGTAAACCGACATACCGCAGCCCAAAACGACCTGATCCGGTGGCAGCTTCGAAAACGTGGCCACCCCGCTGTAACCTTTTTTCTCTGCCGCATGCCAGTGATACTGATAACCCAGCGCTTCAAACGGCAGCAAATCGACCACGTCGTGGGTAGCTTTCACTTCCTGAAAGCACAGGATATCGAACGAATTTTGAGCAAGCCATTCGACCAGTCCCTTGCTCAGCGCCGACCGGATGCCGTTGAGGTTGTACGTCAGAATTCGGACGGTTTCGCCGGGGTGGTTGGTTGTGTCGGTATTGGTCATTTGACAACGTAAGTTTATAAGAATTCGCTTCGTCCTGCGCCTTTGCCCCCGACCCCTAAAGGGGCGCGGACGTCGCTTTATCCGGATGGCTCGGCGTCCGTGCCCCTTTAGGGGTCGGGGGCAAAGGCCGGATTTAGTGACAAGTTGTTAAATCACCACGTTCACAATCCGCTTTGGCACCACCACCACTTTTTTCGGTGTTTTTCCTTCCAGCCACTTCAAAACCACCTCATTCGCCAGGACTTCTTTCTCAATGTCCGACGTAGCGGTATCGACCGAAAACACCAGGGTCGTTCGGACTTTCCCGTTGATTTGCACCGGGTATTCGATGGTGTGTTCCACCAGATAAGCCGGATTGAAAACCGGGAATTCGGCGTAGCTCAGCGTACCGGCTTCGTTGCCCAAAGCCGCCCAGAGTTCTTCCGTGATGTGGGGCGCAAACGGAGCCAGCACCACGACCAATTCCTGTAAAACCGCCTTTTTGTTACACTTCAAGGCCGATAACTCATTGACACACACCATGAACGCGCTCACCGAGGTGTTGAACGACAGGTGTTCAATGTCCTCCGCCACTTTCCGGATGGTTTTGTGCAGCACTTTCAGTTCGGCGGGCGTCGGTTTTTCGTCGATCACCAGCCAGCGGCCGGGGCGCGTTTCCGTCGGTTCTTCGTAAAACAACCGCCAGAACTTTTTCAAAAACCGGTACACACCGTCGATGCCGTTCGTATTCCAGGGTTTGGCGTCGGTCAGCGGGCCGAGGAACATTTCGTAGAGCCGCAGCGTGTCAGCCCCATATCGTTCCACAATTGTGTCGGGATTGACGACGTTGAACTTCGATTTCGACATCTTCTCAATTTCGACCCCGCAGATGTATTTGCCGTCCTCCAGAATAAATTCCGCATTTTCGGCAAAATCCGGACGTGTTTTTATAAAAGTCTCGACATCCAGCACATCGTTTTCAACGATATTGACATCGACATGCAAGGGTGTTACGTCATATTGACCCTTTAAACCGTTGGAAACAAAAACCGGTATTTTGCCTTCACCAACCGATTCTTTCAACCGATACACAAAATTCGACCTGCCCAGAATCATGCCCTGATTCACCAGTTTCTTAAACGGCTCTTCTTCCGGCACAAAGCCCCGGTCTTTCAGGAACTTATTCCAGAATCGGCTGTAGAGTAAGTGCCCCGTTGCGTGTTCGGAACCGCCCACGTACAAATCCACATCGCGCCAGTAGTCGATGGCTTTTGGATCGGCAAATGCCTGGTCGTTCTGCGGGTCCATGTAGCGGTACCAGTACCAGCTTGAACCCGCCCAACCGGGCATGGTGCTTAATTCATACTCATATCCAGCCGACCCGTCTGCAAAGTCCCCTTTAGGGCCGGGGTCGCGAACGACTTTAGGGGCATATTTCCACCCTTCAGCACGCGCCAACGGCGGTTCTCCGGTTTCGGTGGGAAGGTATTTATCGACCGGCGGTAATTCCAGCGGCAAATCCTGTTCGTCCAATAAATAAGGAAGACCGTCTTTGAAATAAACCGGAACGGGTTCACCCCAATACCGCTGGCGACTGAAAACCGCATCGCGCATCCGGAAATTGATTTTGGCTTTCCCGATGCCGTGTTCTTCCAGAAATTGAACCAAAACCGGCACGGCTTCCTGATAGGTCAAACCGTCGATGATTCCGGAATTGATGTAGCGACCTTCTTTGGTGTTATCCGCCTGTTTGTCAATGTCTTTCTGAGCATCCAGAATCGGGATGATCGGTAAATCGAAGTGTTTGGCAAACGCCCAGTCGCGCTGATCGCCCGAGGGAACGGCCATCACGGCCCCGGTTCCGTAGCCCGCCAGCACGTAATCCGCCAGATAAATGGGTACACGCTCGCCGTTGAACGGATTGATGCAATAGCTTCCCGTAAACACACCCGAAACGGTTTTGGCATCGGCCATCCGGTCGCGCTCGGAGCGCATTTTGGCGGCAGTAACGTACGCATCAACAGCCGGTTTTTGCGCCAGCGTGGTCAATTCAGCCACCAGTTCATGCTCCGGTGCCAGCACCATAAACGACACGCCAAAGATGGTGTCCAGCCGCGTCGTGAAAACTTTGATGTGTTCAACGCGCTGTTCAATCTGAAAACTCACCTCCGCTCCCGTCGATTTGCCAATCCAGTTGCGTTGTTGTTCTTTCAGCGAATCCGACCAATCGACGGTGTCCAGGCCGCGCAATAATCGGTCGGCATATGCCGTAATCCGCATCATCCACTGGCGCATCAGTTTCTGCTCCACCGGATAACCGCCCCGCTCTGACACCCCGTCCTTCACTTCGTCATTAGCCAGAACCGTCCCCAAAGCCGCACACCAGTTGACGACGGCATCAGCCACGTACGTCAGGCGGTATTTCAGCGTGATTTCGTATTGCTCGCGTTCCGATTTGGCGTTCCATTCTTCGGCGGTGAAATGGGGCACATCGTCGTCGGACACGGTCTGAATTCCGTAGGTACCCGACGTTTCAAACCTGGCAATCAGTGTTTCTATCGGCTCGGCCTGGTCGGTTTCCTTGTTATACCAACTGCGGAATAGCTCCATAAAAATCCACTGCGTCCATTTGTAAAATTTCGGGTCGGACGTGCGAACTTCGCGGCTCCAGTCGAAACTGAAGCCAATATTTTTCAATTGCTCAATGTAGCGGGTCGCATTCTCTTCGGTCGTAATCGCCGGATGCTGACCAGTTTGGATGGCGTATTGCTCAGCGGGCAGACCAAACGAGTCGAACCCCATCGGGTGCAGCACGTTGAATCCTTTCAGCCGTTTGTAACGCGTAACGATATCAGACGCAATGTAACCCAGCGGATGGCCGACGTGCAAACCGGCGCCCGACGGATAGGGAAACATGTCGAGAATGTAATATTTCGGTTTTGAAGGGTCGTTTTCGGTGCGAAAGGTGTGGTTTTTCTCCCAGAACGCCCGCCAGTTTTCTTCAATCTTTTTGTGGTTGTATTCAGACATATAAACTTCTTTTTATGCGCTTTAAAGTTGTTTCGCAGAGTTAAGCGGAGGAAATCAGAGTTTATCAGAGTTTTCTCTGCTGAACTCCTTTTTACTCTGATAAACTCTGCGAAACAACTCACTCGCAAAAGTAGGATTTTCTTATGGATTCGCCTGCGTATTTCTCTGAAGTCGGTTGAGGGTGTAGCAAACCAGGTGATTCAGAAGGTTTTGCTGGGTTGTGGAGCGAAGTTTACCCAGTTCGAGTTCGTAGATGTATCCGGCCTTGAGTTCCGACAGTTTCAGCGTCACGGTTTTCCCATCGGCCGAAAGTTCTGCCTTCGAAACCGCCACGGGCTGCACGTCGAACTGTTTGGAGCCGTAGGCTTCGTGGTATTCGTAATAATAGCGTTTGAACTGAAAATTAGCCACTTGTTTCGCCGTAACAGCATCGAGTGGCTGCGTGAACGTCAGCGCAAAACCGGTCGGCGTCAGTTTCATGTCGGCCAGTTCGAGCGGTACTTTCCCCTTCCAGCGAACGTGCTGAATGCCCCGATCGCCCGCCCAGCCGTGGTCGGTTTGGCCAATCCAGAGACTTCCATCGGCCGCAAAAGCCAGCCGGTTATTTCCTTTTCGCAAACCACTTCCGACCAGAAACGGCGCACAGGCGCCCTGAATATGCCCATCGACGGTTTCGAGCATCAGCCGAACCAGGTACGGATGGTTCATCTCGCCAACCAGCATTTTTCCCGCAAACGGCCCAAACTTGCCACCGGTATTGTCCAGCACCGGCTGCGTCGGAGAATCCGCGATCCGGCTATGGGGAAACGCCACGCTCTCGATTGTCCTGAGACTATCCAGCATTTTGACCGGCAATTTGATGGGCGTAAGATGCGGAAACCCTTCCTTCCACAACAGGCTCGCCGGATGGCCGTAGTGTTTCCCTTCCTGAACGTGATACAATTTGCTCGTTCCCAACCAATCGCCCTGATTATCAGAAGCAAACAGATTTCCATTGGCATCAAACCCGATGCTATTGGGCGACCGAAAACCGCTGGCATAGGGATGCAGTTTTCCGTCGGGGGTCAGTTTCATGATCCAGCCCCGGTATGGTACTGCTGAATACATCCGGCCCGGTCGGCCCAGGGTGTCCAGCTTCCCGCGTACTTCCGGAAAAATTCCGGCTCCGTTCGACGCACAATTCAGGGCAATGAACAGATTTCCCTGTTTGTCTTTTACGGGGCCAAAGGCAAATTCGTGGTAATTGCCGGACAGCCCAAAGTCATCGGTCACGGTAAGGTATTCATCCGCAACGCCGTCGCCGTTGGTATCTTTGATGCGGGTCAGTTCCGGGCGTTGCATTACCAGAATTTCGCTGTTGCTGACCGCCATAATCCCCAGCGGATCGTGAATCCCTTCGGCAAACAGCTTCCAGGTTTTCGTTTTGGGGTTATACATCATGATTTCCCCCCGGTGAAACCCCGCGACAATCCGGCCATCGGGCATAATCGCCAGACCATCCGTTTCTGCCGTCAGCCCTTTGGGCATCTGAATGGTTTCAACCTCGTAATAATCCGTAATCGTATCGGCGGGGAAGTTTTTTGATGAGAACGCAGATGATACAGATAGAACGGATAAAAACAGATAAATTAAAATCCGTTTGATCCGTCCAATCCGTGTCATCCGTGTTCCTATCAAACTCGTAGTTGTCGTTTTCATTCCGCAGTCATCGTTATCGTGAAGTTCCTCGTTCCGACCGGCAGCCGCACCAAGCCGTCCTGAATTTTGCCGACCGACGGACGGTATTTGACGCCATCGCCGGATTTACAGGCAAAATAAACCGGTCCGGAAACCGCCCCCAGGCTGAAATGCCGCACCAGCCCCCGCCCCGTCGGCAACGGTTTGATCATCTCCCGAACTTCGATTCCATTCACGGTATACCTGAATTCCGGGTAGCGGTTGATAAGTTTGTAGCCTTTGAAATGGACTTCCGGCAGCCGGTCGGCGGTACCAAAGCGGATCGGAAAACCGCCCTGATCCCGAAAATAGACGTCGCCGACCACGTGCGTCGGTTTTTTACCGTTCCCATCCCAGTGGTCGCTTTGGTCGATGAATCCCCCTGTCCAGGCGTAGCGCAACCGGCAAGCTCCGGCATCCCAGCAATACGCCTGTTTGGGCGTCAGTCCGACCGCAATGGAGGCCGGGCCGGAGTCGGGCATAAAGGTTCGATACACCGTCGGGTATTTCAGTTCATACGGATGGTCGGGCATGTGTCCGGCATGATCAGCCATATCGTCTTTGCGGTTGGCCGCAACGTTGGGATCTTTGTCCAGCGGGGGAAGCGTTGCGGGCCGTCGGGTAACGTAAATGACGCCATACATCACAAAACCGTGCCCGGGATACGTGCAGACGTAGGAGTAAATCCCTTCCTGCGACAACACAAAGCTGATTTTTTCCGATTTGCCCGGATCGACCGTCGCTGTATGGGCCACTACGTCCGGGGTGCGGGGAACATAATTGAGTTTGACAGCCTGATCTCCGAGCGCCAGCGACGTGTTGACCACCCGCAACCGCGAATTGGGCAGCGTAACCACCAGATTGTGAGCCATATCGTCGTAATTATCGAGGGTCAGATGGACCCGGGTGCCGGGGCGCACCACAAAACGCGGAACATCGTACTTCAGGCCTTCGATGGCCCGAATCGTCAAGGTTGTATCCTGAGCAAGGGCTATCGGAATTTTTAGGCCGCAAAGTGCAACGAAAAGCACTACAACTGCGTATTTTCTCATGAGGGAAAAGTATAGGAAAAAAAGCACATTAACGGCTTTTTCTACTAATCTGGTTTCATTTCTGCAAAATCGCAACCGCATGAAACCGGGTACAATTTTCGATTTTTCCATTCGTTAATTAATGAGGTCTTTTCACTGTAACTACATGAATCTTATCGATCTACCGCTACTTTTTTCATTTCCCGGCTTTCTTAGAAATCAATTCGTATGCGGTGGACATTTTTATCGACTTGTGCTGTCAATGTCGCAATTCTCTCTCTATTAATCGGGTGTCAGTCTGATCAGGACGCCATTGGGCCTGCGGGCGACTGCCTGGTTCAGTCATCCATCACCAACGGACAAGCCATTGCCGGTTCGTACATTGTAACGTACAAATCCACGGAGAGCTTACCGGTCGTACCGAATGCACGGGTTGGTGCCGCCGTTCAGCAACTTTTAACCCGCCACGGTTTGAACGACCCGAATGCACAGGTGCTTTTTTCCGGCGAATCGACCGGTTTTCTGGCGCACGTGAGTGCCGCCGAAGCGGAAACGCTGAAAGCCGACCCATCCATTGAACTCGTCGAACCCGACCGGGTTATCTCCATTTGCAGTTGCGTCGATGTGGCCGTCACCTCCACCCTGACCTGGAATGTGAAGCAGACCGGCTACGGACGGGGCGATCTGAATCCCGACAAAACCGCCTGGATTCTCGACACGGGTATCGATCTGGATCACCCCGACCTGAACGTCGATACGGGCCGGAGCCAGTCGTTTCTGACCGGCAAAACCGCCGATGACGAAAATGGCCACGGAACCCACATCGCCGGCATTATCGGTGCGTTAAACAACAACATTGGGGTAACCGGTGTTGCTTCGGGCGCCACGCTGGTGGCCCTGCGGGTGCTGGACAATGAAGGCGAAGGCAAACTGTCGGCACTGGTGCAGGCGGTTTCTTACGTCAATACCAACGGCAAAGCGGGCGATGTCGTCAACATCAGCATCGGTGGCGAAGGTACGTCGGCGAGTCTTGAACGGGTCATCAAACAGGCCGCCGACAAAGGAATCCTATTTGCGATTGCCGCCGGGAACGAAGGAGAATCCGCCGAGAAATACGCGCCGGCCAATGTTAATCACGCCAATGTGTTTACGGTTTCGGCGATGGACCAAAGCGGCAATTTTGCTTCGTTTTCCAACTATGGACCAACGGTCGACATCTGTGCCTATGGCGTCCGGATCACATCGACGTATCTGAATGGGCGGTATGCTTCTTTGTCGGGCACCTCGATGGCGTCTCCGCACGTGGCCGGTTTGCTGCTCATCCGGGGGCGCGCCATTCCCACCAACGGCTACGTCAAAAACGATCCGGACGGTACAGCAGACCCCATTGCGGGTGGCGAATAATCAAGCACGTTTCTTGCTTTAATCCAACCTATTGCCCACCTTTGCATTCAAATTCGATCAACCCGGCGGCATTTCCAAATGCCGTTTTTCATGATAAGAATTCTCTACTAACTATATATAGCTAATTACTTATGCAACCGATCTCAGCCTCCGACTCTTCGCCAGAAGCATCCACTCCCGTCGGGCTGAACCTGAATGGATTGAAAATAACCGTTCAGGGTGAATCGGCCGCAGAGCAGGTGAAAGCCTTGCGAAAGGCGTTTCCTGAATCCGAAATTGACCTGCTTTCCGACGCTCCACCACGGTCCATTTTGCTTCGCCGGCGCAACCGAACCGAAATTGCCATTTACATTTCTTCGGCGTTGGCCCTGATGATTGTCGGGCATTTGCTGTTCAGTTACCTCACACTCGACCGGCTGACACTGGTCATGACGTCGCTGGAACTGAACAGTGATTTCTGGTATTATGTAGCGGGCGGTTTTGTGGCCCAGATGATCGACGGGGCGCTGGGGATGGCTTATGGCGTGACGGCTTCGACGCTCCTGCTGACCGTGGGCGTGAGTCCGGCGGCTGTCAGTGCCAGTGTTCACAGTTCCGAAATATTTACCAGCGGAGTGTCGGGTTACATGCACCTGCGGTTCGGGAATGTCAACAGCAAACTCTTCAAAGCCGTCCTGATTCCCGGTGTCATTGGGGCCTGCATGGGCGCCTATGTGCTGGTGTCACTGGAACAATATTCGGTGTATATCAAACCCATCGTGGCGGTCTATACGGCCATTCTGGGGGTTTTGATCATTCAGAAAGCCCTGGCCAAACGGGTTAAGAAAAAGCCGATCAAAAAAATTGGCTTGCTGGCCTGGTTTGGCGGAACGATGGACGCCATCGGTGGTGGAGGCTGGGGGCCGATCGTGTCTTCCACGCTGATTGCCAGCGGGCGGCATCCGCGTTACACCATCGGCTCGGTCAACCTGGCCGAATTTTTCATTTCCCTATCCAGTTCCCTGACGTTTGTTACCCTCATCGGCCTGACGCACTGGCAAATCATCATCGGTTTGGTTCTGGGCGGTATGATTGCCGCCCCCATTGCCGCCATCCTTTCGACCCGCTTGCCGATAAAAGCCATGATGATTATGGTCGGCGTTGTCGTAATAATCGTAAGTTTGCGGAATATTATAACAGTTTTATTTTGAGAAAAAAGAGGGTAGACAAGAGAGAAAAGACGCAAATCAACGGCTGCCACTTTCTTTATTCTCTTGTCTCATCTCTCTTGTCAATTTCCATTCATGAAAAGACAAACGAAAGCCATTCGGATCCAGACGAAGAAATCGCAGTACCGCGAACATTCGACGCCTTTGTTTTTGACTTCCAGTTTCACGTTTGAAAGCGCGGAGCAGGGAAAAGCCCTGTTTGAGGAAACCGAAGAAGGGAACATTTACTCCCGCTTCTCCAACCCGAACGTGACGGAATTTGTCGACAAGGTGTCCATGCTTGAGAACGCCGAAGCCGGCATTGCGACGGCAACCGGTATGGCTGCGGTTTTTGCGAGTATGGCGGCTTTGCTGAAATCGGGGGATCACATCGTAGCCTGCCGGGCGTTGTTCGGGTCGGCGCACCAGATCATTTCGCAAATTCTGGTGAAGTGGGGCATCACGTATACCTACGTAGACGCCGACGCGTCGGAAGCGGACTGGGAAGCGGCCATCCAACCCAACACCAAAATGGTGTACCTGGAAACGCCCTCGAACCCCGGTCTGGAACTCGTCGATCTGGAAATGCTGGTTCGTTTGAAAAAGAAATACGGTTTTATCCTGAACGTCGACAACTGTTTTGCCACGCCGATTCTGCAAACACCGCTTGATCTCGGTGCCGACCTCTCGGTTCATTCCGCCACGAAGTACATGGATGGCCAGGGACGTGTGCTGGGTGGCGTTATCGTCGGCTCGGAAGAGTTGATGGCACCGATCCGGTTTTTTGCGCGGCATACCGGCCCGTCGATGTCCCCATTCAACGCCTGGACGCTGTCGAAAAGCCTGGAAACGCTGGAACTTCGCATGGATCGTCATTGTGCCAACGCCCTGAAACTGGCACAGGCCCTAGAGCAACACGCGGATGTCCACGCCGTAAAATATCCGTTCCTGCCCTCCCATCCGCAGTATGAACTGGCGAAACGGCAGATGGAAGCCGGTGGTGCCATTGTTACCTTTGAGGTAGAAGGCGGTTTCGAGCGCGTTAAAGCCCTGTTTGAATCTTTGAAAATTGCCTCACTTTCTTCTAACTTAGGGGATACGCGGACGATTGTGACGAATCCGTTTACGACGACGCATTCCAAACTAAAACCGGACGAGAAAGCCGCTTTGGGCATCACGGAAGGGTTAATTCGGGTATCGGTTGGACTGGAAGACGCGGATGATCTGGTTGAAGATTTTGAACAGGCGGTTCGGAAGTCGGCGGAGGTGCTGCAATCGGCATCCTAGTGAATTTTTGCAGTTGGGTTTCGAGCTATACGTTTAAATAACTGAACGATAAAAACGCTAACGATTAATCTGCCTGATAGTCTTGATATAGAAGAATTTGAAGCCAAAATGCTTTTTGCCGGTCAATTGTACGAAAAAGGCAAGGTATCGCTCGGGCAAGCGGCTGACATTGTTGGCATCAGCAAGCGATCCTTTATAGAGATTATGAGACGGTTTGGGTTTAGGGTATTTAATTATTCCGTTGAAGAAGTAGAACATGACATTAGAGTTGCCCTTGGATATTGATGTAGCAATATCAGATACGTCATGTTTTATTTTACTGGATAAAATAGATGCTTTAGGTCTGCGTTAAGCCATTCATTGAAAAAATCAGAACAACGAATTTTCATCTGAGCGAATCTTTACACACCCGTATTTTAAACAGCGTCGGAGAATAGCATGGGATATCTAACCCGAACATTTTATGTCGCTCTTCTACTCATACCGATTATGAGTACCAAGGTTTCTGCTCAAACCACTAAAAAACCGCTCCGCGTTGGGGTGGTCGGTCTGGTGCATTCGCATGTCGGCTGGATTCTGAACCGGGCGAAAAAAACCGGCGACCCGGATATCGAAGTCGTTGGTATTGCCGAACCCAACCGGGAAGTGGCGGAGCGGTATATGCAACGCTACGGTTTACCGATGAGCCTGGTCTATCCGACGGTGGAAGAAATGCTGGACAAAACTAAACCGGATGCGGTAACGGCCTTCAATGAGATCAGCAACCACATCAACGTCGTAAAGCTCTGTGCGCCCCGCGGCATTCACGTCATGGTGGAAAAACCGCTGGCGGTCAGCATCGATCAGGCCCGGCAGATGGAAGCCTTAGCCAAAAAGCACAAAATCCACTTGTTGACCAACTACGAAACCACCTGGTACAGCAGCAACCACAAAGCCTACCAGCTTGCCGTAAAAGAGGGTGGTATTGGCCCGATCCGACGGATTGTCGTCCACGACGGCCACGATGGCCCCAGCCGGATGAACAAGGAATTTGTGGCCTGGCTCACCGATCCGGTTACGAACGGCGCCGGGGCCTTGTTCGATTTTGGATGCTACGGAGCCAATCTGGCAACCTGGCTGCTGAAAGGGGAACGACCAACGACCGTCAGCGCGGTTACATTGCAGATCAAACCGGAGGTGTATCCAAAGGTAGACGACGATGCAACCATCGTACTGACCTATCCCAAAACCCAAGTTGTTATTCAGGCATCGTGGAACTGGCCGTTCAGTCGCAAGGACATGGAAGTGTACGGCGAAACCGGGTATGTGTTTACGCTCGACGGTACGCGAATGCGAATTCGGTTGAAGGAAGACAAAACCGAACAAACGGCGGAAGCGGCCAAAACCGATGCGCCGGTTACCGACCCGTTCGACTATCTGGCCCAAGTGGTGCGCGGTGAAACTAAATCCGTCGATGATTTGTCATCGTTGCAAGTGAACATGATTGTGATGGAAATTCTGGATGCGGCCCGTCGTTCGGCCAAAGACGGAGGCAAACCCATCGCTTTGAAGTAGGATAACTATAGCTTACTATAAATTTTGCGGACCAAACGGGGTGACCCGCGCAATCCGTCGGTAAAATATGATCGCGGAACCTTCCTATACAATCGACAGCCTGGCGGAACGCCTGGCGGGCAAGAGCGAAGTTGAAAGCCTGCAAACGCTGGCCGAATTATTTCCAGGCCAGGTGGTTTTTTCATCCAGCCTGGGCTACGAAGACCAGGTGATTACGGACATGATCCTGGCCAACAACCTGCCCATCCGGATTTTTTCGCTGGATACCGGCCGAATGTTCAATGAAACGTATCAGGTTTGGCAGAAAACCAACAGCCGGTACGATACCAAAATTGAAGCTTACTTCCCGAAAGGCGAATCGGTGGAGAAACTGCTGAACGAAAAAGGCCCGTTCAGTTTCTATGAATCGGTCGAAAACCGGAAAGAATGCTGTTTTATCCGGAAGGTCGAACCGCTGAACCGGGCACTGAAAGGCAACAAAATCTGGGTGACCGGTATTCGCGCCGAACAGTCGCAAAACCGCCAGACCATGACGCAACTGGAAGCGGATGATGCGCATCAGTTGATCAAATTTCATCCGCTGATGAACTGGTCGTTTGACGAAGTGAAAGCCTATGTACGCCAGCACAATGTGCCGTACAACCCGCTTCACGACCGCGGTTTCGTGTCGATCGGTTGCCAGCCCTGCACCCGGGCCATTCAGGAAGGCGAAGACTTCCGGGCCGGTCGCTGGTGGTGGGAAGATAATTCGAAAAAGGAATGTGGTTTACATGCTAAATGAGTGATTGAGTGATTGAGTGAATTAGCGAAATGCCTTCACTCAATCGCCCATTCGCTCAATCACTCAATTGAAATGAAATTAGATTATCTCGATCAACTCGAATCGGAAGCGATTCAGATTATGCGCGAAGTGGCCGGCCAGTTTGAACGGCCCGCGCTGTTGTTCTCAGGTGGAAAAGATTCCATCACGCTGGTGCATCTGGCGCTGAAGGCTTTTCGCCCCGGCAAATTCCCGTTTCCGCTGGTTCACATCGACACCGGTCACAACTTTCAGGAAGCCCTCGATTTCCGGGACTGGCTGGCCGAAAGCCTGGGCGAAAAGTTAATTGTCCGGTATGTAGAAGATACCATCCGGGAAAAGAAACTGAAAGAACCGACGGGCCGCAACGCCAGCCGGAACGCGCTGCAAACGTTTACCCTGCTCGACACCATCGAAGAATTTGAGTTCGATGCCTGCATCGGTGGCGCCCGGCGCGACGAAGAAAAAGCCCGCGCCAAAGAACGCGTCTTTTCGGTCCGTGACGAATTTGGTTCCTGGGACCCCAAACTTCAGCGCCCGGAATTGTGGAACATCTACAACGGCAAGATTCACAAAGGCGAAAACGTCCGGGTGTTCCCGATCTCGAATTGGACTGAACTCGACGTCTGGAACTACATCAAGCGCGAAAACATCGACCTGCCCAGCATTTATTTTGCCCACGAACGCGAGTTGATTCTGCGTGACGGCAAATTACTGGCAACGGCCAAAGGCGTGATTCAACCCGAGGAAAGCGATCAGATTGTGACCCGGCGGGTTCGTTTCCGGACCGTTGGCGACATTTCCTGCACCGCTGCCGTTGAATCGGATGCCGATACGCTCGAAGCCGCCATTGCCGAAATTCAGGCCACCCGCATCAGCGAACGGGGCGAAACCCGGATCGACGATCAGGTGTCGGAAGCCGCCATGGAAGACCGGAAAAAGGGTGGGTATTTTTAAGGGATAAAAAACAATACCATGCAACCATTTGACTTTCAGTCATTTCAAATGTATTTGCGTAACAATCAAATTTTTGACCGGTTTGGTTTGGGTCGGATTGGTGTTTTTGGCTCATTCGCCCGAGGAGAGAGTTTTCAGGATATTGATGTAATGGTCGAGGATGACATTCCCTATCAACAATTGATTCAGTTAAAAAATACCTTGCAGCATGATCTACATATTCCTGTTGATGTCATGCTAAAGCGATATGCTGAGCCCATTATCCTCCATAGGGCAATGAAAGACGTAAAATATGCGACCCGGTAGTAACAACGATCTGGTCTATTGCCTTCGAATCTTGGAAGCCATCGGAAAAATCAAACTTTACTCCAGTGGGTATACAGACCCGTTTGATTTCTTTGAAGCCGATGACCAGAAAGATTTTAACGCCAGCCTGCTTCAACTACTCCACATCGGCGAACAGGCTAACCGGTTCAGTGAAGAGACGAAGCAAATATATGATGCGGTTCCTTGGCAACGAATCAAAGCATTTCGCAACATTGTCGCACATGATTACATTGGGGTTGACAAACTGATTGTTTTTGAGACGATCCAGGTTCGATTGCCACAATTAAAGCAACAGATCGAACAAATAATACGGGACCTGCTGCTAAAAAAGGTATTCGATCCGGCTGAATACCAACTTTCAAAGGAAAGCCGCTATTACAAACACATTGATTTCGATACAATTGTCTAAAAATGGACTTACTCCGATTTATTACCGCAGGTAGTGTCGACGACGGCAAAAGCACGCTGATCGGCCGCTTGTTATACGATTCAAAATCCATTCTGGCCGACCAGATGGAAGCCATCGAACGCGCCAGCAAAAGCCGGGATGACGGTGAAATTGACCTGGCTTTACTGACCGACGGTTTGCGCTCGGAACGGGAACAGGGCATCACCATCGATGTGGCTTACCGGTATTTCCAGACCACGAAACGCAAGTTCATCATCGTCGATGCGCCGGGGCATATTCAGTATACCCGCAACATGGTGACGGGGGCTTCCAACTGCCAACTGGCGGTGGTCCTGGTCGATGCCCGTCACGGCGTCGTGGAACAGACACGCCGGCACTCGCTCATTGCGTCCATGCTCGGCATTCCGCACCTAGTGGTGGCCATCAACAAAATGGATCTGGTCGGATATTCCCAGGATGTCTTCTCCAATATCTGCATTCACTACAACGAACTGGCCCAAAAACTGAATGTTGGCGAAGTGACTTACATTCCGCTGAGTGCCTTAAATGGTGATAATGTGGTCGATAAGTCGGTCAACATGCCGTGGTACGAAGGCGAACCGTTGCTGAGCCACCTCGAAACCGTCGTGCTTGATCAGGATGAAAACCTGACGGATGCCCGTTTCCCCGTTCAGTATGTGATCCGTCCCCAGACCGCCGAATTGCACGATTACCGCGGGTACGCCGGAAAAATTACCAGCGGTATTTTCCGCAAAGGCGATGCCGTAACGGTTTTGCCGACCGGCGAAACGTCGACCATCGACGCTATCGAAATTGCCGAAACTCATTACGACGAAGCCTTTGCCCCCATGTCGGTCGTTCTGCATCTGGCCGACGATGTGGATGTGAGCCGCGGCAATCTCATCGTGAAGTCGGACAACTTGCCGATTGTGAGTCAGAATGTCGAAGCCCTCCTGTGCTGGATGGATGCCAAACCGCTGAAGGTCGGTAGTAAATACACGCTCCAGCACGGTACGTTCCGGACCCGCTGCGCCGTGCGTGATATTGTGTATCAGTTGAACGTCAACACCTACGAAGAATTTACGGATGCCGAGAGCCTGAAGTTGAACGACATCGCCCGCGTTATTTTGAAAACGGCGAAACCCGTTAGTTTTGACCCATACGGCAAAAACCGGGTCAACGGCGGAGCCATCCTGATCGATGAAACCTCGAATGTAACCGTGGGCGCGCTGATGCTGCAGGGAGAAGTGGAATAAGCGATGCGTAAACTGTTAATGGGGTGATCGGTTTGTGTATAACCGCAGGTAATGACCAATAATAAAAAGTAGGTCTGTTTACGCCGGGACAGGAACTCATAAATGAGTACATTTGTATGTAAACCATACCCAAAAGTGCCGGAATACCTTCCGGCCTTTTATTCAGAATACTAGTCTTTTAATTCTATCGACTATCTCACTAAAGCAATACACCATGTCCGTTCAATTCACCGATAACGTCAGCGCAGCCGCTAAACGCGATATTCTGGTTCTACAGGAAAAAATTGGCAGTTTTGCTTCCGGCGACATGGCCGAAGAAAACTTCCGCAAATTTCGTCTGGGACGCGGGGTATATGGCCAGCGCCAACCGGGTGTGCAAATGATCCGGATCAAATTGCCCTACGGACGCATTACGGCGGATCAGTTGATTCGAATTGCCGATATTTCCGACAAATACGCTACCGGAAACCTGCACGCTACCACCCGTCAGGATATTCAGTTGCACTTTGTCAAACTGGCCGACACGCCCCAACTCTGGTCGGACCTCGAAGATGCTAAAATTACGCTACGGGAAGCCTGTGGGAATACCGTCCGGAACGTGACCGGTTCGGCCAAAGCAGGCATCGATCCGGAAGAACCGTTTGATATTACACCCTACGCCTACTCCATTTTCGACTATTTGCTCCGCAACCCGATTTGCCAGGAAATGGGTCGGAAATTCAAGATTGCCCTGTCATCGAGCGAGAAAGATGCCGCCTATGGCTACATGCACGACGTCGGTCTGGTTCCTCGCATCAATGAAGAAGGCAAACGGGGCTTTAAGGTGATGGTCGGTGGCGGTTTGGGCGCGCAGCCTTACATGGCCGAAACCGCATTTGAATTCCTGGAAGAAGATAAAATTATACCCTTTATTGAAGGCTGTATCCGTGTTTTCGACCGCTACGGCGAACGGACCCGTCGGCACAAAGCCCGGATGAAATTCCTGTTACAGGACATTGGCCTGGAAGAATTTCTACGCCGGGTGGAAGAAGAACGGCTGGCGTTGAAAAACAAAACGTATTCGATCAATACCGATCTGGGTTTTACGTTCACCCCGGGCGAACCGTCATCCCAGATCAATCCGGCAGAATTATCAACCGACGCACCGTACCAGGCCTGGTTGAAAACCAACGTGTTCGAGCAGAAACAAAAAGGCTGGTATGCCGTTCAGTTGCGCGTTTTGCTGGGGGACATGCATTCCGACAAAGCCCGGGCCCTGGCGTCGCTGGTGAAACAATACGCCGGTGACGACATCCGCGTGACCGTCAATCAGGGGTATCTGCTGCGGTTTGTGAGTCCGGAAAACCTGCGCGCACTCTACGCCGGGCTCGACACGCTCGGACTGGCAGCACCCGGTTTTGACTCGACGGCCGACATCACCACCTGCCCCGGGACCGATACCTGCAACCTCGCCATTTCGAGCAGCTACGGCATTACGCGGGTACTCGAAAAAATGATGACCGCCGAGTTTCCCGATCTGATTTACAACAGCGACATCAAAATCAAGATTTCGGGTTGTATGAACGGTTGTGGGCAGCATTCGGTCGCCAACATCGGTTTTCACAGCAGTTCGGTCAAAAACGGCGCTTACGTCATTCCGGCTTTGCAGGTGTTGCTCGGCGGTGGTTTCAACGGCAAGGGTGAAGGGCTGTTTGGCGATAAAGTCGTCAAAATTCCAACCAAACGCGGGCCCGACGGACTCCGGATTTTGCTGAACGATTACGAAACCAACGGGTTCGAAGGCGAATACTACAGCGACTATTACGCTCGTCAGGGGAAAAACTATTTTTACACCCTCTTGAAACCGCTGGCTGACCTGAAAACCCTGTCGCAGGAAGACTATACGGACTGGGATCACACCGAACAGTTTGTAACCGAAATCGGAATTGGCGAGTGCGCGAGCGTCATGATCGACCTTGTGGCCACCACCCTGACCGAAGCCGCCGAAAAGCTGGGCTGGGCCAACGAAGCCTTCCGGGAAAGCCGCTGGGCCGACGCCATCTACCACGCCTACAACGTGTTCATTACCGGGGCCAAAGGCAGTTTGATGACAAAAGACATCAACACCAATACCCAGCACGGTGTCGTAAGCGATTTCGACAAAAACTTCATCGGCGAACCCGGATTCCATACCGAAGAAGGTGGCTTTAAAGCCCTGGTGTTCAGCATCAACAAAAACGAACCGACGGAAGAATTCGCGCAATCGTTTATTGCCCAGGCCGAATCTTTCATCGAGAGCGTAAAAGCGTACCGCGAACGCCAAATCGAACAGGATGGCCTGCCGGAATTGCGTGAACTGGTCATTGCGAAAGACAGCTAAGAATGATGAGTTAAGAGTTAAGAGTTAAGAGTTGTCTTTCTGCTTGCGTTAGCCAACTCTTAATTCTTCACTCTTCACTCTTAACTTATTTCTAATGAAATTAACGTTGGTAGGTGCGGGTCCCGGTGATCCGGATTTGATAACTTTAAAGGGAGTGAAGGCATTGCAACAGGCCGATGTGGTCATGTATGATGCGCTGGTACATCCCGATTTACTGGACTATTGCAAACCGGATGCGCTGAAAGTGTACGTCGGTAAACGTTTGAACGAATACTCTTGTACGCAGGAAGAAATCAACCCGCTGATCGTGCATTATGCCCAGAATTACGGCCATGTTGTTCGGCTGAAAGGGGGTGATTCGTTCATTTTTGGACGCGGGTACGAAGAGATGGAATACGCCCGGCAATTTGGGATTGAAACCGAAGTCATACCGGGTCTATCGAGCAGTTATGCCGTGCCGGCACTGGCGGGCATTCCGCTCACCACGCGGGGTGTCAGCGAGAGTTTCTGGGTGGTTACCGGCACTACCAAAACCGGGCAACTCTCTCAGGATCTGCACCTTGCCGCTCAGTCGACAGCGACTGTCGTCATTCTGATGGGCATGCACAAGCTGGCCGAAATCATGACGGTTTTTGGCGCCTTTGGCAAAGCCGGGTTGCCGGTTGCCATCATTCAAAACGGTTCGCTTACGGAGGAACAGGTGGTTACCGGAACGGTTTCGACCATTCTGGAGCAAGTAGCTACCTCAAATATTAGCTCTCCGGCCATCATCGTCGTTGGCGAAGTTGCCCGGCTGCGGGAGTTGCAGTTGGCTGATTTACAGCAGGCTATTGCCAGCAACTAATCCAATTACTTTTACATTTAGTATTTAACATTTTACGTTTTAAATTATCTTTTAATATTAAATGTAAAATGATAAATATTAAATGTAAAAGTGGGTTGTGATGGTATTTTTTGCTTTCTTTCCTCATCCATGAACACCCTCTTCCCTATTTTCGTAAAAATTGAAAATCTGCAAACGTTGGTGGTGGGTGGCGGTTATGTTGGGCTGGAAAAAGTAACGGCGCTCCTCTCCAACGCGCCCAACGCACCGGTTACATTGGTTTCGCCCGAAATCCGGCAGGAAATTGTGGTTCTCGCGGAACAACACGCCAATCTCCACCTGATCTACGATTCCTATGCCATCAAGTATCTGGACAACAACGATTTAGTCATCGTAGCGACAAACGATAAAGCCGTTAATGTTCAAATACAAACCGACTGCAAAACCCGCCGGATTCTCGTCAATGTAGCCGATACGCCCGATCTGTGCGATTTTTACCTGAGTTCGGTTGTCAAGAAAGGGGATTTAAAAATTGCTATTTCGACCAACGGAAAATCGCCGACGTTTGCCAAGCGGTTTCGGGAAGTGCTGGAGGACATATTGCCGGACTCCTTGCAGGAAACCCTCGACAACCTGCAAGCGATTCGCAACCGCCTGAAAGGTGATTTTCAGCACAAAATGGAGCGATTGAACGAGATTACGAAGGTAATGAAATCCTAAAACCGGGGCAGTAGTCCTGCCAGGTTGAGCGGTTCTTTCCTCAGAATGAAAACGTAGATCAACCCGGCCAGAACCAGGTACATCACAATCAGCCACTTCTTTTTCTGCTCAAATTCAGCGGGATGATGGTAGTAATCGTAGTACATCGATGCCGATAGTGCCAACACCATCAGAAAGAAAGAGAACACCGCACAATCCGTCCGATACGCCACCAGATCGTGCATGAAACGGGCCCCCATCAAAATGTAAAGCAGCCAAAAACCGAACCCGGCGCGGTATAAGTAAACGCTGAACCGCCGGTCGTTTTTTAAATCAAAGAGTCGGTCCGACATGATTGTCAGGAATTTATTCGAGTGAAATTACGTAATTTATGAGAAACAAGCAATTTTGTAACGAGTCCGTATACCACTAACGAAAAAACCATGCTAAGTGAGCAATCCAATACCGTTTCTCCGAAAGTAAAAACCATGAAAGTGGAGCTGAATCGCGTCGACGACGCTTTCCACTTCGAAGCAACCGGGGTTTCCGACGTTCCCATCCACATCGATGGTGCTGTCGACATTGGCGGTCACAACGCCGGTGCACGGCCCATGGAAATGCTGCTGATGGGGCTGGCCGGTTGTAGCGCCATCGACGTCATTCTAATTCTGAAAAAACAGCGCCAGGTGATCGAAGACTTCCGCATCACCGTCGAAGGACAACGACCCGCCGATGTCACGCCCGCTCCTTTTCAGTCCATTCATTTGCACTACATTTTGAAAGGCGATCTGGACGATGACAAGGCACGCCGGGCCATCGACCTGTCCATGGACAAATACTGTTCGGCTACGGCCCAGCTTCGTCCGACGGCCAGCATCACGTATTCGCTGACCATTGAAAAATAAAAATAGACCAGAGAGGAGAGACAAGAGAAGGTAGACAAGCTGTTCGTTCTCTGACCACTAGCTTTCCAGATTCTTTTTTCTCCTGTCTATTCTCTCTTGTCATAAATCTTTTATCTTCCGAAAGGCTTTTTAACCCGAAAGCCTTTTTTTATTTTGGCAGTATGAAACAGTATCACGACCTGCTCCAACATATTCTGGCCAACGGCACCCGTAAAACCGACCGAACCGGAACGGGCACACTCAGCGTTTTTGGACACCAGATGCGGTTTGATTTACAGGAAGGCTTTCCGCTCGTTACGACGAAAAAAATACATCTGAAGTCGGTTATTCACGAATTACTGTGGTTCATTAAGGGCGATACGAACATTGGATACCTGACCGAACACGGGGTGAAGATCTGGGACGAATGGGCCGACGAAAATGGCGAACTGGGTCCGGTGTACGGCAAACAATGGCGAAGCTGGGAAGCGCCGAACGGTCAGCTCATCGATCAGTTACAGGATGTTCTGAAGCAACTGAAATACCGCCCCGACTCGCGCCGGATGATCGTCTCGGCCTGGAATCCGGCCGACGTTCCCAACATGGCGTTGCCGCCCTGCCATGCGTTGTTTCAGTTCTATGTGGCTGAAAATCAACTTTCCTGCCAGTTGTACCAGCGTAGTGCCGACGTCTTTCTGGGCGTTCCGTTTAACATTGCTTCCTATGCACTACTCACCATGATGATCGCGCAGGAATGCGGCTATGAAGCACACGAGTTTATCTGGACGGGCGGTGATACGCACCTGTATCTCAACCACCTGGATCAGGTAAAGGTGCAACTTTCCCGCGAACCACGTGAGTTACCGGTGATGAAGCTGAATCCGGCGGTGAAGTCGATCTTCGATTTCAAATACGAAGACTTCAAGCTGCAGAACTACGATCCGTATCCGGCCATCAAAGCACCGGTAGCGGTTTAACGGACTACAGACCGTGGGTCCGTTTGAGTTTTTCATATTCGCGTTCCGCCAGGCTTTTTTCATTAAAACCGTGGTAAACGCTGAAATAATGAGAGATTAAGCCGATTCCCCAGCCCAGTGTTGTCCAGAGAGGCCACGGGTAGGTGCCCCATTTCTCCTGAAAAACCAAAAAGATAACCAGCCAGATCAGCCAAAGAACAACGTTGACAAACAGATAAGTCCGCAGATGCATTTTAAAGCCGGCACGGGCTTTAGCCTGCTTCCAAAGATGAGGGTCGCGTGTGTCCATGAAGGGGTCTACGAGTGTTGGGAGAATTAAGTTAATGAGATTCGAACCATAATCCATATGTTACGCCAACTTTCTTTTGCAGCGGGACTGTAAGAAACCGTACTTAAAAGATTGGTAACAAAAACCGCCCTTTCCCGATACCATGACCAACACCGAAATTATCGATATTCTGGAACTGACGGCCAAGCTCATGGAGCTTCACGATGTGGATGCGTTCAAAACCCGGTCGTTTCAGGCGGCCGCTTTCAACCTCGACAAAATCAGTGAAGACCTCACCAAAATGTCATTTCCGGAACTGCTCAAGTTGCCGGGCGTTGGTAAATCCGTAGCCGGAAAAGTGTTGCAGATTATCGAAACCGGACGGCTTCAGGACCTCGATGATTTGCTGGCCCAAACCCCCGAAGGTGTGCTGGAAATGTTTCGGATCAAAGGCATCGGTGCCAAAAAAATCCGGGTCATCTGGCGCGACTTCGGAATCGATACAATCCGGGATTTGCGGCTGGCCTGTGAGAGTGGTGAAATCGCCAAAATCAAAGGGTTCGGCGAAAAAACGCAGCAGGCCATTCTCGAATCACTGGCCTTTCTGGAAAACCAGTCCGGCAAACTCCGCATGGACAAAGCCGAAGCCTTGTCGAATATGCTGTTGGACGTGTTTGAAAAGGAGTTCAGCCGCGTGGAAGTGGCCGGGCAAATCCGCCGAAAGAGCGAGGAGGTCGATACCATTCAATATGTTGCCAGTACTTCCGATCCGATCGCTGCCTTTGAATTTCTGAACTCCCTCTCCTACCTAGAACAGAACGAAATTGACTCCTCGCCTTTCATCTGGCGGGGACAGGCCAGCGGATACGACGTTCAGGTCGAGATCATTACCACGCCGGCCGATCGGTTTGAAAGCCAGTTATTCACGCATTCGGCGGCCGAAAAACACCTGACGACAACCGGCGCATCGGGCCGAACATTATTACAAACCAGCCGGGCGTTTCCGTCCGAAGCCGAAGAAGCGGTGTATAAACGAGCCGGACTGCCCTTCATCGTACCGGAAATGCGCGAAGGTGGTTTTGAGTTCGACTGGGCGCAAACCCACTCCCCCGATGATCTGGTGACCTGGGACGCACTGCGCGGCATTCTGCACAACCACAGTACCTATTCCGACGGAAAGCACACGCTTGAACAGATGGCGACCTACTGCCGGGATCTGGGTTTTACCTATTTCGGTATCGCCGATCACTCCCAATCGGCCACGTATGCCAAAGGGCTGGAACCATACCGTGTGCAGCAACAGCACGAAGAAATCGACCGGCTAAATACTCAGTTTGGCGGTTCGTTCAAGATTCTGAGAGGAATCGAATCTGACATTCTGGGCGATGGTTCGCTGGATTACAGCGACGACCTGCTGGCCACCTTCGATTACGTCGTGGCATCGGTGCATTCCAACCTGTCGATGACCAGCGAAAAAGCAACGGCCCGGCTGATCAACGCCATTCAGAATCCCTACACGACCATTTTAGGACACCCGACGGGTCGTTTGTTGCTGGCCCGGGCGGGCTATCCCATCGATTACAAGGCCGTGATCGATGCCTGTGCCCAACACGGCGTTGTGATCGAAATCAACGCCAGCCCCTGGCGGCTCGATCTCGACTGGCGCTGGATTCAATATGCCGTGAATCAGGGCGTTATGCTGAGTATCAATCCCGATGCGCACGAAATGCCCGGTTTTCACGACATGCACTATGGCGTGGCGGTTGCCCGCAAAGGCGGTTTGACTAAAAGCATGACGTTTAATGCCCTCAGTTTAAATGAAATAGAAGCGCATTTACAAAAAAGAAGGCGTCAGTAGCCGGTTTCGGTATCGATCAAATAACGAATGTAATTTTAATCCTAAGTTTATTCGTTATTTACTATTCAATATTTGATCTTTACAACACGAAACCAATTTTACAACCTGACCTACATGCGATTTTTCTACTTCACCATTGTGTGCAGTTGGCTTATCTTTTCTGTTGCGGCAGCCCAGCCCAAAAGCGACCAATCCAATCATTCCCTCACGGGCTACATTCGCGACGCAATCACCAAAAAACCCATTCAGGGCGTAACGGTTTTTATTACCGAAAACCGCCGGGGCGTTAACACGAGTCGCGACGGTTTTTTTGTCATTCCCCTCCCCGACGGCACCTATAACGTCAAATTTACCCACATCGGTTTTCGGCCGCAAACGCATTCCATTGTCCTGAACAAAACGGTTTTGACAGAAATTTTGCTGGAAGACGATTCCAAGGATCTGGAAGAAGTGACCGTCACGACCGAAGCACCCGACCGGAATGTAAAGAAAGTGGAACTGGGCGTCACGCAGATGTCCATCAAAACCATCAGGCGCATTCCGGCTTTTATGGGGGAAGCCGACGTGGTGCGGAGTCTGCTGCTGCTGCCGGGCGTTACCACCGTGGGCGAAGGCGCTCCCGGCATCAATGTTCGGGGGGGCAGCACCGACCAGAATCTGGTGCTGATGGACGACGCGCCTATTTTCAATTCGAGCCATTTGATGGGCTTTTTCTCGGTTTTTAATCCGGATATTGTCCGCGACGTTACGCTCAACCGGGGCGGTATTGCGCCGAGTATGGGCGGAAGGGCGGCATCCGTGCTCGACATTCGGGTGAAAGAACCGGAGATCGACAAACTCAGGGTAAATGGCGGGATCGGAATCGTCGCCAGTCGATTGGGCCTTGAGGGGCCTTTATTCAATAAAAAACTCTCGTTTCTGCTGGCCGGGCGGGCGTCGTTCAATGATTTTCTGTTTAAACTCATGCCCCGCAGTATTCGGGAAACGAAAGCGAATTTCTACGACCTGACGACTAAATTAAAATTCCAACCCAGTGAAAAACATACCGTTACGTTCACGGGGTACACGAGTCACGACGAATTTAAACTGGCATCCGATTCACTTTCGACCGTAGAAGTCAATGCCTCTTCCACGGTTTTTGAATACCGAACCGTCAATGGTACGCTGAAATGGAACTATTTCATCAACGATCGTTTCAATCTGACTACCACCGCCATATACAGCCAGTACCGCCCCGAAACCTCCGCGCCCGACCCGGCCAATGCGTTCCGGCTCACCTCGGAAATTTTGCACCGCCAACTGAAAGCCGACCTGAGTTATGCCGCAACGAGTAACCACCAGTTGCAGGGTGGCATCAGCCTGATCGATTATTACCTCCAGCCCAATAAGCTCGTCCCCGGTTTTCAATCGAACGTGCTGCCGAAAGCGATGCCCATCGAACGGGCGTATGAACTGGCGGTGTATGCTCAGGATGAATGGAAAGTGAATGAAGCCTTTTCCATTCTGGGTGGGATTCGCTATTCCCAACTGCTGAACCGGGGACCGGCCAGCGTTCCGATTTATCAGGAAGGCGTTCCCCGCGAACCCGAAACGACATCCTCTTCCACCGCCCACACCAAAGGACAGATTTACCACCAGGCAGGCGGTATCGAACCACGTCTGGCGTTGCGCTGGACTGTGGCCGAAGGTCAGTCCATCAAGGCGGGTTACAACCGCCTGCGGCAATACATTCACCTGATTACCAACACAACTGCCGCGCTGCCCGTCTCGCGCTGGAAGCTGAGCGATTCGTTCGTGAAGCCCCAGATTGCTGATCAATGGTCGGTGGGCTATTTCAAAAATACCGCCGGAAATGCGTTTGAAGCGTCGGCGGAAGTGTACTATAAAACGTTGCAAAATGCCATTGATTTCAAGGATGGGGCGGAATTGGTGCTCAATCCGACCCCCGAAACCGAGTTGTTGCAGGGAACCGGCCGGGCCTACGGACTGGAAACCCAGCTCCGCAAAAATAAAGGCCATTGGATCGGCTGGGTCAGTTACACCTACTCCCGGTCATTCTATACCATCAACGGCCCTTTCCGGGAAGAAAAGGTGAATAATGGCATCGAATATCCGACCAACTTCGACAAACCGCACACGCTGAATGCCATGACAACCTTTCGGCCCAACAGCCGGGTGAATGTGTCGTTCAATTTCACATACAGCACCGGCCGCCCCGTGACCCAGCCCTACGCCCGGGCCCGCGTCAACGGCATCGTCGTCCCCATTTATGTAAACCGGAACCAGCAGCGGATTCCCGATTACCACCGGCTGGATTTTGCCGTCGAGTTCAATCAGAATCCAGCCCAAAAAAGGCAGTGGGAACGGAGCTGGGTCTTTTCGATCTACAATGTATACGCCCGGAAGAATGCCTATTCAGTGTTCTTCAAGGTCAATTCGGCATCGTTGTCCGATGGCTACAAACTGTCGGTGTTTGGATCGGCCTTCCCATCACTGACCTACAATTTCAAGTTTTGATTCGTTATGAAAAGCCTGATTCCTACCGGTTTTCCTTTGCTGTTTTTTCGCCCGAGACTGGCCTTTCTGCTGATTTTGGGTCTGGTCAGCTCGTGCATCAGCCCCTATCAGCCGGATACACAATCCATCGGGCGGGCTCTGGTCGTGGAAGGATTGATCACCGACCAGCCAGGGCCCTATGCTGTCAACCTCACGCAAACCGCCGACTACACGTATTCGGGTTTGAACCTGCTGGTCAGTGGTGCCACGGTAACGCTATCCGACAATGCCGGGAATCAGGAGGTGCTTCGGGAAGCCAGTCCGGGCTATTACCAAACTGCGGCAACCGGCATCCGGGGCACTGTAGGCCGCTCGTATAAAATCGCCATCCGAACCACCGACGGGAAACAATATGAATCGTCTCTGGAAGTATTAAAAACCGCCCCGCCGATTAGCCAACTGAGTTACGAATACCAGTATAATACGGCATCCTTCGAAAACGACAAACGGAACACCTGGGCCGTTTATCTGGACACCAAAGACCCGGAAACGCCCGGCGATTATTACCGGTGGGTGTGGAAGAATTACGAGTTTACGGCAGCCTGTCAGTTGAGCCCCAATATCAATTCGGAGGGATACTACATGGGGTTACCTTGCTGCACGGATTGCTGGGATATTAACCAGTGCTACAGCAACTGCATCAACATCAGCTCCGACGCGGCCATCAACGGAAAAGCCATTAGCCGTCAATATATTATGAGCGTACCGTTTACGTCGCGCGGCATGTATTACGTGGAAGTGGAGCAGCAATCGATCAGTCCGGGTGCCTACCAGTTTTTCAACAGTGTCAAAAAACTGGTCAACAACACGGGCGGTTTATTTGATGCCGCTCCGGCGGCCGTTGGCGGAAATATCAAGTGTACCAGCAATCCGGGCGAGGTCGTTTACGGGTATTTTGGGGCCGCCGGGGTTAGCGTAATGGCTTTAAAAGTCGATCGGTCGAAAGAGGCCGTCGGCATTCCAAACGGCAAGAATATCCTGCTCGATAACCTGGCGCCCTGCCTTGCCTGCGAAAACAGCATCTACCGAACACCCAACAAACCCCGATTCTGGGATCAGTAGCTTCCCACCCCGTCAGCGGTCGCAGACCCTGACAGCGGTGGGAAGCCACTGATCCCAGAATCGTCCAAATAAACCGCTAATAGGGTCCCAAATAACACCTTCCAAGGTCATCCAATCAGGATCCGCACCCCGTCAGGGTCTTCGACCGCTGACGGGGTGCGGATCCTGATTGGATGACTTTTAGTACCGGTTTTCGTCAAAACCTAAAACGAAAAACCGATGGAAGAAATTGAGCCCCTCGAGCCAGGGCGGTATTACCACATTTACAACCGTGGAATCAATGGAACAGCCCTTTTTTCCACCGCCCACCATTATCGTTTCTTCTTAATACAATATGCCAACTACCTAACTCCGGTTGTTGACACGTTTGCATATTGCCTCATGAAAAACCACTTTCATCTGATGGTTCGGGTAAAAGAAGTGCATGAATTTGATCAGGAGAAACTTTTAAGCGAACGGGGCTGGTTGAAAGTCCCCAATGCCAGCCGACAATTTTCCAATCTCTTCAACAGTTATGCGCAAGATTTCAATGCCAATACCCAACGAACCGGCAGTTTGTTCGAACGCCCTTTTCACCGGAAAGTGGTTACGGATGACTCTTACTTTACCCGGCTTATTTTCTACATTCACAATAACCCCGTTAAACACGGCGTAACCGGAGATTTGACAACGTATTTGTCTTCTTCCTACCAGAGTCACCTATCGGCTAAGCCTACTTTATTGATGCGGGAAGCGGTTTTGACGTGGTTTGGCGGGAGAAAAGAATACATTCATTTCCACCAGGACATGAGCAACGAGGACTTTGGCGACCTATTCACCCACCCCGTCAGCGGTCGCAGACCCTGACAGGGTTGAAATCCGGGCCCTACTTGATTGTGATACCCTACCGCTGTCAGGGTCTGCGACCACTGACGGGGTGGGGTATCACAATCAAGTAGGGTCACCATTCGCACAGGTTTTACACCTTTCCTTCAAATATCTCCCGGCCATATCGTAAATTTGGCGGCAATGCATACCACCCCTGCCAAGTTTCTGATTATCCGGTTTTCGTCCATCGGCGACATCGTGCTGACGACGCCGGTTATACGTTGCCTGAAACAACAGGTTCCGGGTGCCGAAATCCATTATTGCACCAAGCGATCCTTTCAGTCCCTCATCGAATCCAATCCCTATGTCGACAAGGGAATTTATCTGGATGGAAACCTGAACGACCTCATTCGCCAGCTCCGAACCGAGCGGTATGATTTCATCATCGACCTGCACAATAACCTCCGTACCCGCATCATCAAGCTGCGGCTGGCCGTTCCGTCGCGTAGTTTTGATAAGCTCAACTGGGAGAAATGGCTCTATGTTCAGTTCAAAGTGAACACCATGCCCCCCCTCCACATTGTCGACCGATACTTGAAAACGACGGAATCATTTGGGGTGGTCAACGATGGAAAAGGGCTGGATTACTTCATTCCGTACAAGGACATTGTGGAACCCGAATGGTTTCCCATCACCCACCGCCGGGGATTTGTCGCCTACGCCATTGGCGGTCAGCACAATACCAAAAAACTCCCCGTAGCGCGCATGATTGAATTGTGCCGAAAAATCAATTATCCGGTAGTGCTGCTGGGGGGCAAAGAAGACGCTGTTGCCGGCGACGAAGTGCTTCAGGCATTGGGTGACAAACTGATTTACAACGCCTGCGGAAAATACAACCTGAACCAGTCGGCTTCGATTCTCCAGCAGTCGGCGCTGGTTTTTAGCCACGATACGGGGCTGATGCACATTGCGGCTGCCTTCCGGAAAAAAACCTACGCGATCTGGGGCAACACCACGCCACAACTGGGCATGTACCCCTACAAAACCAATTTTGTTTCGCTCGAAAACAAACTGTTGCCCTGTCGTCCTTGTTCTAAAATAGGCTATGACCAGTGTCCGAAGGGTCATTTCAACTGCATGAATGAACTGCGGTTTGATTTTGACCTGAAAGAACTGAAACGGGGCCCCGGGCCTTCCACGCACAGAACCGGCCCGGAACGTTAATCCCTTTGAAAGATCACATGTCAAAAAAAGTAAACATTGGCCTGGTGCAGATGTCCTGCTCGGCCGACCTGGACGCTAATCTCGAAAAAGCCATTGCCGGGATTCGGGAAGCTGCCGCCAAAGGCGCCCAAATTGTGTGTTTGCAGGAATTGTTCCGCTCGCTGTATTTCTGCGACGTGGAAGATCACCACAATTTCAGTCTGGCCGAAGCCATCCCCGGCCCCACCACCGAACGGCTGGGGGAAATTGCACGGGAAACCAATACCGTTGTCATTGCGTCGTTATTTGAAAAACGGGCCGCCGGTTTGTACCACAACACGACCGCCGTTCTGGATGCCGATGGCGCGTATCTGGGCAAATACCGCAAGATGCACATTCCCGACGACCCCGGTTATTACGAAAAGTTTTACTTCACCCCCGGCGATCTGGGCTACAAGGTGTTTGAAACGAAATATGCCAAAATCGGTGTCCTGATTTGCTGGGATCAATGGTATCCCGAACCGGCCCGCATTACGTCTCTGATGGGTGCCGAAATCCTGTTTTACCCCACTGCCATCGGCTGGGATACGGAAGAAACCGATCCCAACGTGGATGAAGAACAATACAGCGCCTGGCAAACCATTCAGCGCAGCCACGCCATAGCCAACGGCGTTCATGTGGTTTCGGTGAACCGGGTCGGGCAGGAAAGGGGCCAGAAATTCTGGGGCGGGTCCTTTGTAGCCAATCCCCACGGCACCCTGCTGTACCTGGCTCCACACGAAGGAGAAGTCACTCACGTTCAGGAAATTGATTTAAGTTTAACCGACAAATACCGTACGACCTGGCCTTATTTTCGTGACCGCCGAATCGATTCGTACCAACCCATCACGAAACGCTATTTGGACGAATGACCAACCGTATGAAGCTTTTTCTGATTTCTTTAGTTGTTGCTCTGGCCGGGTTCGGTTTATGGTACAATCGTTCAATCAGTGGACCTGAGCCGGTCATCGTACCCCATCAGGGTGCTTTACCTGCCCAAACCGCCCTGACCCCAACACCCCGGCAATCCTTTACCCCTACTACCCGCAAAGGCTACTGGAATCCGGATGTTGTCGGGGATTTTACTCTCCCCGCCACCAAATCCGTGACGTTCAGCGGTGCCGGGCGCAACCTGCACGTCGATCAGGATTGGTCAAAGCTGTTCCGCCGGGGCTTTTCGTCTGTCGACAAAACCCGGATGTCGCCCGACGAATACCGCAGTGAATGGAATCCCAAGCCGCCAGGCTGGACCAGTCGGCTAAAACCGTCTCAGCGGGCGTTGACCATTGGCCAGGGCTACATGGCCGGTGCGCCTTTTAACATCGAATGGGCGCGGTCGGGCGACAAAGCACCGGAAACCTGGTACAAGCGTCCGTGGGGTGACCAGAGATTTAAAAACAGTGTGTATACCGCCATGCAGGAACTCAACGGAGAATGCGAAAATTTTGGCGATTGTAACCCGAACAACAAATTAAATACCTACGGAAAAATCTTTTTCGACATTGAAAATGAAGGCGTTGGCAACGTTCTGAACCGGCAGGAACAGGTCAATCTCTATGTTTTTATGATGAAGTCGCTTCAGGAGTGGATCAGTCCCTATACTGAAATTGGCTCCATTGCTCCCGTTCCGCTCAACGGTTATGGGTATTCCCGCGCCCGCGAGTACAAGGGCTCCCCGGAATGGCTCTGGGCCATGCCCGCCCGGCACACAGCCACCTCGCGCCAACGCGGGATGCCCGACGAAATTGTTGGCAAGACCTTCGCCGACTACATTGATTTTCAGATGCCGGGCACGTATTACATGTTCCCGGATTTCGATTATTCCATCCCGCACAGCGACGACGGTGCCCGCCACTGGCTCGGCGCTTTGTTACACGAACAGGAGGTAAACGCCCGGCTTTCGCCCAAGAAACGCATTGCCTGGCAGTGGCTTTTCAACACCCAAAGCAGTGAATTCCCCAATAGTGAGAAAGCGAAAAACGCGGCTCCCCCAGCCGTGGCCGAAGGAATTGCGGTTTTTTACTGGTTTACGGGTGCCTACGGAGTCATGTTCTGGGATGACGCGACGGAATTGAAACCCGATCAGCCAACTCCAGCCGATGTAAATCAGCAGGGCCTGGGCAACGACCGGGTGTATGCCTGTTACGAACACTACATCCATGGTCTCTGGCGGTTGTTCAAACACCACGGTGACCTATTCAATGGGCGAGAAAAATACCTGAACGACCAAACCGAATGCTCGGTCGACGGCGGAAAAACCTGGTATAAATACACCGCCAATCAGCTAAAAACCAACAACGTGCCGTTTGTCAGAGCCATCGTAAACGGGAATCAGATTCTGGTAGCAGCAACCCAACCCTACGGAAAACCCGACCAGCGCGAACAGGTACTGGTGCGATACGTTCAGGATGGGTACCAGTTTTATACGACTATCAACCTGAAAGGTGACGAAATATTTCTGGGCCGGGCAACGATGCAGGGTGAGGCCGGAAGCCGGAAGAAGGCCGCCGGAAGTCCAAAGAAAACGACTGTAAATCGAAAGAAGGCCTGATTCTATTCTGCCTTACGACTAAAACCCTAAAACCGGGTCGATACATGAAGTTCGGCCCGGTTTTTATCCTTACAGGCCATCAGTAAACCGTTTGGCTTAAAACGGTTATTTTATCATCTTGCACCCATCTAATATTGTTCCGTCTTTCATCGGCAAGAACGATACGTTTTAACCTAACACAAGATGGCAGAACAAGAAACGAGTTCCGGGCTGGAGGGCTTCGGAAAAAAACTCCTGAATCTCTTTATCAAAGACGAACCGACGACGGGTAAGCCGATAACGGCCTTTCCACAAAACCCGCCCAATCCGGTTTCCGTGCCGACAACACCGGCTGGCCCGGTTCCTGCAGCAGCGGTGCGTGAACCTACTGCTTCGTCAGCGGTGCCCGAGGGTGCTGTCGATACGAAGTTTGTCGATCATTTCGCGGCTGTGCTGTCGAAAGCCAACCAGCCCGGCCCCGATTATTTCGAGTTTCGGGAAACGCTGAAAAACCTGTCGAATCTCAATCTGAGTGAAGACCAGCAGTATCAGGCGGCCTGGGCCAGTTTCAAGGCAATGGGCGGTTCGGCGAATGTGGCCGGTTTGGTCAGTTCGGCCAACCAGTATCTGACGGCCCTGAACAACGACCAGCAGGCGTTTTCGAAAACCGTTGAAGAAGCCCTGACCGAAAAAGTCGGCGGGTTGTCCAACGAACAGAAACAACTGCAATCGGAGAACGAGCAACTGGCCAAACAGATGCTGGAAATTCAGCGAAAAATGGACGCCAACAACGAACGGCTTTCCAAAATTGGCGGAGAGTTAAACGACCAACGGCAGAAAATCACCCAGAACCAAAGCAATTACGAAGCGACACTGGCCGTCTTCGTCGGTCAGATCAAGCGGGATTTGCTCAAACTGGGAGAGTATATTAAATGACGATTTAAACCATAAACCTTACACATAACAATGGCATCAACTCCTGATTTTTCACAAGTGGGTGGCCGAACCGAGGACGGCGACAAGCGTTCGTTCTGGAGTCGCCCGGAAGGCATCGCGGGGCTGTTTTTTCTGGCCGCCATCGGTGCCATGGGATTGGTATACTTCAACCGGATTGTTGAATTTCTGATCAAGGTTACCGAAAATACGCTGTATCTGGCGGGTTTGCTGGCGGTTCTGGGCTTCCTGATCTTCCTGTTTACGAGCAAGGATGTGCGGACGGCGGTTTTCTTCCTGTATAAAACGCTGATGCGGAAATTGACAGGTCTCGTGATTCAGCTCGATCCGATTGCGATCATGAAGATTTACGTCAACGATCTGAAAGACAAACGACGCAGCATGCAGGGACAGATTGACACGCTGGCGGGACAACTGGTGAAACTGAACCGGAAAATTACCGAGAACAACGAGGTGATCAAACAGAAGTTTGCCGAAGCCAACAAAGCCAATGCCATGACCGACCGGCCCGGTATGCGGGAAGCCGCCCAACTCGCCACCATTGAAGGCGCCGGTTTGCAGGAAATGAACGAGAAACTGCAGCCGCTTCAGCGCAACATGCGGACGGTGCTGGAATTCATGGAGAAAGTGAATAAAAGCGCCGACTACATCATCAAAGAAACTGAGATCAAGGTCAAACTGAAAGAAGCGGAATACCAGATTGTAAAGGAAAGCTCCAACGCTTTGCGGACGGCCATTAGCATCTTCAAAGGCGATCCCGACAAGAAGTTTTACTTCGACGAGTCGATGGAGTATATCCAGGACGACATGAGCAAAAAGCTCGGCGAAATGAAGCGGGCCATGGATATGTCGATGGACTTCATCAACTCGGTCGACATCCAGAACGGGATTCTTTCGGACAAAGGCCAGGCTTTGCTGGAAGCCTACAACCACGGTGAATTCAAAATCATCAAGCTGGACGAAGCCCCCCCGGCCACACCCGCCAGTCGGCAGGTCAACCCGCCGAAGGACACTGGTTACCGGAGTCTCCTGGATTAATGAGTGAGTTGTGATTGAGCGATTGAGTGAAAGTATGTTCATTGATTTTCACGCAACCGCTCAATCACAACTCACTTAACAACCAATTCACACAATCGCTCAATCACTAATTCACACAATTGATCAAACCATGCAACGCTTAACCGTAGCCGGAAGGCTTCTCATCACGGCCCTGATCCTGGCCGCTATCTACTTTGGTTTTAAATACATCGGTGGAGTCGATTTACTGAAAAAATTAGCTCCGAAAGAAACCGCACAACAAACCTCCGACTCGCCATCGATGCCGTCGACCTCTTCGGATGCGACGTCTGAAGAAAGTGCCAAACCCGCCGACACGGAAGCGACCGACGAAGCCGGTTCGCGCCCCACGTTCAACTACACCCCACCGGCCCCGCAAAACGGCAAACTGAAAGGTGTCGTAGAATTGGGGGCCAGCGGTTTTAACTCGTTCATCATTACGGTTGACGCGCAGAAAGCCTGGAAACTGGAGAAATCCGAATTTGGGAATAGCCTGGTGCTGGAAAATATGGCCACCGACCAGGACGTTCGCGAAGGGTTGAAAAAATACATTTCCCAGATGCTGAACTTCGGGGTAGCTGGCCGTGACATTCACTTTGTCGTCAGCTCGGGAGCGGTGAAAGCCGACAATACCCAGAAAATCATCAAGGCGTTAAAGTCACTCAACTACGTGGTCAATACCGTAACCGCCGAACAGGAAGGTCGTCTGGCGTTGCGGTCGGTTTTGCCGAAAGATTTTGAAAGCAACGGTTTTGTGGTGGACATTGGCTCCGGAAACACCAAGATTTCGTGGAAAGACGGTGGCAAAACCGCTGCGCTGGAAAGCTACGGTGCCAAATATTTCCAGAATGGCGACGATGATACCAAAGTGTACAACGCGGTGAAAGCGGAGGCCGAGAAAATTCCGGCGGCCAACCGCAAGACCTGCTTCATCATTGGCGGGGTGCCTTTCGAACTGGCCAAGCAGGTCCGGAACGGCAAGGAGCGTTATACGGTTTTGAACGCTCCATCGGCGTATACATCCGGTGAAGCCAAAACCAAAGCCGGTGTCAACATCTACAAAGCCATCGCCGACGGTACCAACTGCGACCAGTTCGTCTTCGACTGGGATGCGAACTTTACGATTGGTTATCTGCTGACGTTGTAACAAGAGTTGTTTCGCGGAGATGAGCGGAGAAAAAAGGGAGCTAAGCGGAGAGAATTAATAACTCCGTTTAACTCCTTCTTTCTCCGCTCAACTCCGCGAAATAATTTTATAATCATGACACTACAGGATTTCTTCGACGCCGTTTCTGCCAACCCAGCCCTTCTGACGGTTTTTCTGCTGGCCATTCCGGCACTGGCATTTGTCGTCAATATGTGGTCGGGCGAGAAGGCGGAGGAGATTTGGCGGTGGCGGTTTGTGTACGCAACACTGGTGTACCTGGCCTGCATTCCCGGTATTTTTGCCTTTACATTAAACGTCTATCTGTTCCTCTTCGAACGGCAAAGCATCTGGCGGATGAACCTGGTCACGCAGGTGTTGCCGGTGCTGACGATGGTGGCCACGCTGATGCTCATAAAACGCAAACTGCCTTTCGCCTACATCCCCGGTTTTGGCAAACTGTCGGGCTTCATGACGCTCATTGCGGCCCTCATCGGCATTCTCTGGATCATCGACCGAACCCGCATCTACGCCGTCACTTATATTCCCTTTACCTACATTCTGGTTGGATTCGTCGGACTGCTGCTGCTCGTTCGTTTCGCCTGGAGCAAGCTGTTTTAGCTCAGTCCAGTTTCGGAAGGTGTTCATTCATGAGTTGAGTCATCCATAATTTTGTATTTTTGTGGTGTGATCGAAAAATTGCATGAATAGACAAACCCAACATCATACGCCCAATTCTCCTTTCATTCCGGCTCAGAACGGTTTTTTCTTCCCGGCCGAATGGCATCCGCACGTCGCAACCTGGCTCAGTTGGCCGCATACCGAAGCCTCATGGTCGAACGAGCGGCAGGAACTCATGTTTCCGGCTTACCTGGAGTTTATCCGGGCCATCAGCGAAAGCGAGCAGGTGTGCATCAACGCCCACAACGAAACCGTTATACAGACAGCCAAAATGCGGCTCTTGATGGCGGGGATCGATCTGGAAAAAGTAACACTTCTGCCCCACCCGACCAACGATTCCTGGTGCCGCGACCACGGCCCGGCATTTCTGATCAATCCCGCTTCGAAGGAAAAAATTATTGTCAACTGGGAATACAACGCCTGGGGTGGAAAGTATCCGCCGTACGAACGGGACGGGCTCATTCCGGTCGAAATTGCACATTACCGGCACTTGCCCTATGTCAATCCGGGCATTGTCATGGAAGGGGGCGCGGTCGAGTTCAATGGCAAAGGCACGGTTCTGACCAGCCGGGCGTGTCTGCTGAATCAAAACCGGAATTCGCACCTGACCCAGGCCCAGATCGAACAGTATCTGTGTGATTATTACGGGGTTCAGCAAGTGCTGTGGGTGGAAGAAGGCATTGTCGGCGATGATACGGACGGACACATCGACGATACCGTCCGGTTTGTCAATGAAGATACGGTGGTGGTGGCAACCGAAAACAACCCCAACGATGAGAACTTTCCGTTCCTGCAGGAAATTCAGCAGGAGGTGAAAGCCATGCGTTTGCTCAACGGCAAGCAACTGAACATCATTGAGTTGCCCATGCCTGACCCAGTCCTGAGCGAAGGCCAGCGCTTACCGGCTTCCTACGCCAATTTTTACATTTCCAACGGCTCCGTCATCGTTCCAACCTTCCGGTGCGACAAAGACCAGACGGCCCTCGATATTCTTACCACCTGCTTCCCAACCCGGAAAGTGGTGGGCATCGACGCAACCGAAATCGTCTGGGGCTTAGGCACTTTTCATTGCCTGAGCCAGCAGGAACCGACCCTGGACTGATGCAGTACGACAGGAAAATATTTGGCTCGGTTGCCAATACCGACAACGGGGAAGTAAGTGCCGCAACAACGTTCTGGTATCACCAGGAGGGCGAGGTGGTCTGGGCCGAATACCGGGGCGGTACGGTAGTCAAAGGGTTTCTCGTCGCGAAAGTGCTGACCGACGGGGAACTAGACATGGTGTATCAGCATTTGAATACGGACGGTGACTTCCGAACCGGTGTCTGCCGTTCCACACCCGAAGTGCTGCCCGACGGTCGCATTCGGCTGCACGAACGCTGGCGATGGACCAACGGCGACGGCTCGGAAGGCGCGTCGGTGATTGAAGAAATTGCCTGATCAACCTCGTATGAAATTTCTCTATTTATTTGGTATTCTGTTTGTTACCGCTTGTTCCAGTCAAAAGCCGCTCACGGCGGAAATGAAACTCAGCCAGCTCAAAGCGGTTAATCTGGAAGAGACACTGACCCGGAAAGACGAGCTGATGATGACGTGGTCGCTCACGGCATTCGATAGTAAAAACCGCCTGGTGGGGGTTGCTTCCAGCGCCTGGGGTGTAGAAAAGGTTCAGAAAGGGGCGGTTTTATCCTTTGAAAATCAAGCTCCTGTGCAGGTGTCCATGCCGAAAGGCGGTAAGGTTGTTGCGTCCCTGTTGCTGATTGAAGTCGATGACTACAGCCAGGCCCAGCAATGGATCAAACGCGTTCGCGACATCAACGGCTGGATTCAGGTGCCGGTCGGCTTTTTCGAGATTGGCTCCGAACTGCTGACACCCCTGAAATACGTTACCACCGCCCTGGCAGCCGCCGGAATGGGCGTTCAGTTGACCGACCGGCTGGACAAAGACGATATTCTGGGACAAAGCAGCGTCGAGTTGCGGGACAGCAGCAACGACCGCCAAAAGAAGGAGACGGCGATGCACGTACCGGCCCGGTTTTCAGGACGACACCTGCGCGATTCGTTTGAATACCAGGTCGACTATGACATTCGGCTAAAAAGAATAAAAATAAAGCCCGCTTCCAGTCGTTAAAAAGTAGATAACCGATTCTAATTCATATCCGTTTTGACTTCAAACCGTATTTCACAAAAAGTGCCCGGTATCGTGTTGCTTTGTCTGCTGGCAGGCTGCAAATCCTCGGCACCCGTCGTTACCAAAGCACCCGAACCGGTTATTCTGAAACTGGGCAACAAGTCATTCACCACCGACGAGTTCTTTCAGTCGTTCACCAAAAATCAAATTAATGGCGATTCGGCCCGCCGGACGGATCTGCGCGAATACATCGATTTATTTACCAACCTGAAACTGAAAGTGATGGCCGCCGAGCAGGAAGGGCGCGACACCACGGAAGGTTTCCGGGAAGAAATTTCCACCTACCGGAAGCAACTGGCGCAATCGTATCTCAATGATAAAGAAGTCATTGAACACCTGACGGCGGAAGCCTACCAGCATTTAAAGGAAGAAGTCAACATTTCGCACATCCTGTTTGCCGTGGCCGAAGATGCGACCCCGACCGACACCCTGGCTGCTTATAATCAGGCCCTCGATGTTCGGAAACAGCTACTGGCCGGCACCGATTTTTCAACGGCGGCCCGGCAATACTCCAAAGATCCCACAGCCGCGATGAACGGTGGCAACCTGGGGTATCTGACGGCATTTCAAGTGGTTTATCCACTCGAACTGGCGGCCTACGCCACGCCCGTTGGCAGCGTTTCGGCACCGGTGCGGTCGCGGTCGGGTTATCACCTCGTGAAAGTGCTGGACAAGCGGGCCAACCGGGGCAAGATTCACGTCGCGCACATCCTGGTGCGGATCAGCCCCAGCGCGACCACATCCGGCGGGGGTGACGAAGGCCAGCGGGCCGCCAAAGCCCGCATCGACGAAGCCTACAACCGGCTGGAAAAAGGCGAACCGTTCGACATGTTGGTGAAAGAATTTTCCGACGACCGCGAATCCCGCAACACCGGCGGTGTTTTACCCGTCTTTGGTGTTGGCCAGATGGTGCAGCCGTTCGAGGAAGCGGCCTATGGGTTGTCGCAACCCGGCAGTTATTCCAAACCGTTCCAAACCAACTACGGCTGGCACATTGTGCGGTTGATTGAACGGCAACCCTTGGAATCGTTTGAATCGATGGCGGGGGCCTTGCGGCAGAAAGTGGTAACCGACACCCGGGCTGAAGTGGTGCGTCAGGCGCTGGTGCAACGGCTTCGAAAAACGTATTCGGTGACTGAATCGCCTGACGTGCTGGCCAAAACCCTCGCCATGGCCGACAGCAGTTTGCTGACGGGCAAATGGAAACTACCGGCAACGCTGGACGCGGCCATAAAAAAAAAACCGATTGTGCTGGTCAACAAACAACCCTATACCGCGAATGAATTTCTGGAAACCGTGGTGCGCCGTCAGCAGCCCCGCAAGGACCCGAGTTCTTCGGCGCGGGTGCAGATGGAGCGGTTGTTCCGGCGGTTTGTCGATGATAAAGTGATCGAACAGGAAGAGGCCGCTCTGGAAAAGAAGTACCCCGAATTCCGCTCGCTGATGAACGACATCCGCGATGGCGTGCTGCTTTCGCAGGTAATGGAAATCAACGTCTGGGAAAAATCACTGGTCGATTCGGTTGGCCAACGGGCTTATTACGACGCTCACAAGGAAAAATACCGCTACGACCAGCGGGCTGCGGCCACAATTCTGGAGGTTCCAAACGACGACGTGCTCAAACAGGCGTCGGAAATGCTGGCGAAGAGTCCCTACCAGCTTCGGCGGTCGGTCGAAGAACTGAACTACGGCGTCAATCAAAGTGCGCTGACTACCAAGCAGCGGGAAACGCTGTTTGATTTATTGGTGTTGATGATAAAAAACTCCGACTACCTCGTGGAGGTTTCCGGATCCGCCGATGCCACGGAGCGGGATACGGTTTCGGCCAGCCGGATTCGGACCGTGGTGAATTTCCTGACGGCCAACCGCATCCCGATTGTCCGGATCATGGAAAAGGACTACGGAAAATTCCGGCCCGGCCCCACCACCGGACCGGGTAAAAATGAGAAGGCCCGGCGCGTGACCTTTCAGTTGTTTTCGACGTCTAAAAAAGATGTGGAGAAGATTCTGAATGCCAAACAACCGGGCGCTGTTAAACTGACGGAAGGGATTTTTGCCAAAGGAGCCAACCCTTTTCTCGACGCCGTTGCCTGGCAACCGGGAACGACAACCATCCGGCGCGACGGAAAAGTGGCGCTTGTCAAGATCGATCAGATCGACCCGCCCCGGTTGAAAACCTTCGATGAAGCGCGGGGAGCGGTGATCAACGACTACCAGGCGGTTCTGGAAAAGCAGTGGCTCGACCGGCTCAAGCAACAGTATCCGGTGCAAATGAACGAAGAAGAGGTACGCAAGCTGGCCAAATAGGCTATTTCTTAACATCATTTAACAGATTCGACGTTTCGGCATATCAATAAATCCTGCCGAAATCCGTAATATTGAGTAATAAACCTGAATGAAGTTCTTAATGAAATCAATCCTTCTCTCCTCCTTTATTCTGACGGCGCTACTGGTTTCCGTATCGTCTCCCTCCTATTCGCAGGGGAAAGGAGTCAGTTTAAACAAGATCATTGCGAAAATCGATAATTACTACGTGCTTAAGTCGGATCTGGAACAGGCCCGTCAGTCCTACGCACAACAGAATCAGAAGGCCCCGGCCGATTGCCAGCTTCTGGAAAGTCTGGTCGTTCAGAAAGTTCTTCTGGCCAAAGCCGAAATTGACTCCGTTACGGTCGACGACAAGCTGATCGAAAACCAGATGGATGGCCGGATGTCGTACATGATTCAGCAATTCGGTTCGGAAAAAAACCTGGTTGAAGCCTACGGCAAAAGCATCGAAGCGCTGAAAAGTGAACTCCGGACGGAAGTGAAAGAACAGATGCTGGGGCAACGGATGCAGACCAAAATCACCGACGATGTGAAGGTGAGTCCCAACGAGGTCCGCAAGTTTTTCAACGGTATTCCGAAAGACAGCCTGCCCTATATCCCGGCCGAAGTCGAAATCGGTCACATTGTGCGTCTGGCCAAAGTGACCAAAGAACAGACTGAAGAATTGAAAAAACGGCTGCTGGCCCTGCGGGAACGCGTTGAAAAAGGCGAAGATTTTGCCAAACTAGCCACCGAATTTTCCGAAGACGTCGGTTCTGCCCAGAAAGGCGGCAGCCTGGGATTTGCCAAACGCGGGGCGATGGTTGCCGAATTCGAGGGAGCGGCCATGAAACTGAAACCCAACGAAATGTCGGACATTGTCCAGTCGGAATTTGGTCTTCACCTGATTCAGCTTATTGAAGTGCGCGGGGCTGAATACCACGCCCGTCACATCCTGCTCCGGCCCGACTACAACCGGCTCGACCTGACAGAACCCCGCCGGTTTCTAGACAGCCTGCGGACATTGATCGTCGCCGACAGTATCAAATTCGAAAAAGCCGCCAAGGACTTTTCCGAGGATAAAATGACGGCCGATGCCGGTGGTGTCATTCGTGATCAACAATCGAACAGCACCTTGATGCCGCATGATCAGAATATGGATTACACCCTGTTCATGACACTGGATACGATGAAAGTCGGCAGTGTCAGCCCGCCGATGGATTACCGGCTGGAAGATGGAAAAAGTGCCGTACGGCTGCTCTATTACAAGCGGAAGGTGGCCCCGCACACGGCCAGTTTGAAAGACGATTTTGAGAAGATCGCTAACATTGTGATGGTGAACAAAAAGAACACCGCCATCGATGCCTGGTTCCGAAAAGCCGTCAGCGACGTCTACATCAATGTGGACCCGGAATACCGAAGCTGCAATATTTTGGGTGCCCAAAAAACCGAAGGACCTTAGAAGAGTTAAGAGTTAAAAATTAACTTCCAACTCTTAACTTCCAACTCTTAACTTCCAACTCTTAACTCCTATCCTGTGGTACAATATAATTCTGACGTTGAGGCTGCTGAAGCGCTGAATGAAGCGTATAAACGATTGAAAAGTGAGATTTCGAAAGTAGTCATCGGTCAGGAAGAAACCGTGCGGCTGTTATTAACCGCCATTTTTTGCCAGGGACACTGTCTTCTGGTGGGCGTACCGGGTCTCGCCAAAACGTTGCTCATTCAGACCATCGCCGGGGCACTCGACCTGAGTTTCAACCGGATTCAGTTTACCCCGGATTTGATGCCGTCGGACATTCTGGGTTCCGAAACGCTCGATCAGGAACGGCGGTTTAAATTCATCAAAGGGCCGGTTTTTGCCAACATCATTCTGGCAGATGAAATCAACCGGACTCCGCCCAAAACGCAGTCGGCCCTGCTGGAAGCCATGCAGGAATATTCGGTGACCATTGCCGGACAGAAATACCCGCTTGAACGACCGTTCTTCGTGCTGGCTACCCAGAATCCGATCGAACAGGAAGGAACCTATCCGCTGCCGGAAGCGCAATTGGACCGGTTTATGTTCAACGTTTTCCTGGACTATCCTTCGTACCAATCGGAGTTGGACATTGTGAAGTCGACAACCAACGACGCGAAATACCAGGTACAAAAAGTCTTATCGGGCGACGAACTGCTGGCCTTCCAACACCTGGTGCGCCGGGTTCCGGTGGTCGATAATGTGGTCGAATACGCCGTCAAACTGGTGCATAAAACTCGCCCGAATACCGAAATGGGTTCACCCGATGCCAATACGTATCTGGAATGGGGTGCCGGACCACGGGCGTCGCAGGCGCTTATTCTGGCGGCCAAATGCAACGCCCTGCTCAACGGCAAGTATTCGCCGGACATCGAAGACGTTCGCGCCGTTGCCTACCCAATCATCCGTCACCGCATTGTCCGGAACTTCAAAGCCGAAGCCGAGGGTATTACGGTTGACCAACTCATCAAACGGCTTTTGTAAGAAGTACGATTTTCGATACTGACTGCGATGCGGTTTTCCTGACGGGAAACCGCATCTTTTTTTTGACCGATTAGTAAATTGTCATCTTTGGGCCGGGATCGTAACGAAATAATTATAAACTTGATCGTCGGATTGTGCATTCTCCGTCATCAACCTTTTCGGTTGATGACGGAGAATCTAACCGCGCAACCCGATCCCCTATGACCCTAAACTCCCTGGCATTTTTCGCCAGCCGACATCCGAAAGTGGCCGCAGGGCTGATTATCCTGTCGGAATGTACGAACGCCGTTCTGGGTCTGCTCCTGGGCAGTTCGCTTCTGGCCGACCAGCCGGGCTGGTACCTGTCGTTCCTGCTTGGCGGGCTGGTTTTAGTGCGGTTTCAATTCGGCCGATACATCGCCCTCCGCTTGCCGGAGCTGGTTTCGAGGGAACGGTTCTGGTTTCAGAAACACAGCTACGCGGTTTTGTTTCTGATCAACTTCCTGGCGTACGGCATAGCGGGTGGCATCAGTGGCCGGACCATAATTCACCCGGAACCATCGGTCAGCGTGGCCAGTGAACGTTCCAGTTCATTTTCCGTATCGAGCGAAAAAGACACCCTGGCTGCGGTTTCGTCCACCCAGCCCACCAGCCAAACGGCGGTGTCTCCTTCTACGGAAAAGCCGCATACCGGAACCAAAATTGCGTATGTTCTTCTGTTTTTGGCCAGCATCCCCCTTTTCATTCTATCCAGTCGGCTGGCCTGTTCGCTGGCTTGTTCTAATCAGGGCTTTGCTGCGGTTTTTGTTATCTTACTTGGGCTGGGCGTGCTGGCAGGTGGTTTTTATTTCCTGGGCCGTGCCCTCGACAAAACTATGAAACCGTATAAGCAAATGACCGCGTCAGATCGCAAGCGGGAAGGTCGACGTTTCGGCAGAACCTTGTTGGGAACGGTTTTGGGGTTACTTATTTTCGCGTTGTTGCCATCACTCCTCCGGTGACCCTTTTTATCTTTTGTGTTGAAAGACCCAATTATTCTATGAAATACATTTTTTATCTGCTTTTCTATTTTGGTTCATATACATTATTCGCTCAATCTGCACTCACCCAAACCGTCCGGGGCCGAATTTCCGACAAGGAATCCAAATACCCCTTATCCGACGTTACCATTCAGATTCTGACTACGAATTCTACCGGGATCACGGCCGGAGCCCTCACGGATTCATCCGGGCACTACCGCATCCCGAATGTGCAGGTTGGCCGCCGAACCATTCGAATTACCCGAATTGGGTATAAAGAGGCTCTGCTAAACAACATCATTGTCGATGCGGGGCGTGAGACCATTCTGGACGTCGATCTGGAAGAAGCTATTACGGAACTGGCAGGCGTCACCGTCAAGGCGCAGCGAACCGGCGACGCCCGCAACGAAATGGCGGTGGTTTCGGCCCGGCAATTTACGGTCGATGAAGCCGACCGCTACGCCGGAAGCCGGGGCGAACCTGCCCGGATGGCGTCCAATTTCGCCGGGGTGCAGGGGGCTGATGATTCGCGCAATGACATTGTTATCCGGGGAAACTCACCGGGCGGAGTTCTCTGGCGAGTCGAGGGCGTCAGCATTCCGAACCCGAACCACTTTGCGGTTTCGGGAACCACGGGCGGACCGGTGAGCATCATCAGCAACAAAATGCTGGCCAATTCCGACTTTTTTACGGGTGCCTTTCCGGCTGAATTCGGCAACGGGATTGCCGGGGTTTTCGACCTTCGCCTGCGCAATGGCAACAACGAAAAACACCAGCGGACACTCCAGTTTGGTTTTCTCGGTACCGAAGCCGCGCTGGAAGGGCCGCTTTCCAAAAAAACCGGCTCGTCCTATTTTGTAACCTACCGCTACGCCAACCTCTGGCTGTTTAATAAGGCGGGTATCGACATTGGAACTCAGGCCGTTCCGACCTACCAGGATGCCTCGTTCCGGTTTAATTTCCCGCTGAAAAACAACGCCCGGCTGGCTTTCTGGGGGTTCGGCGGCACCAGCACCATCGACGTGCTGATCAGTGAACAGAAAGTCTCGGACCGAAATATTTACGGCCAAAACGACCGCGATCAGTATTACACCTCCCGCATGGGCGTTGTGGGCATGACCTACGAAAAACCGCTCAATCACCGGACGTTTCTCCGCGCCACGCTCGCCCAATCGGGTTATGTGCAGTTTACGCACCACAACTACCTGTTCTTTCAGAACGACGCCAACGGTCGGCCGGTAGTCGAAAACGACCGGTACAAAATAACGAGCCAGGCCAAGGTACTGGAATACCGGTTTGCTGACACCAAAACCGCTTTAGCTGCGTCGGTTAACCACAAATTCAGTCCGCGCAGCACGTTGAAAGCCGGTTTGAACGCCGATCTGTATCGCTTCAACTTTGTCGATAGCGCCCGGACCGTCACGATATTACCCAATCTGCCGACCCAGTTAGAGCCCTGGCAAACCCGCTGGAATTCACAGCAGTCGGCCCTGCTGGTGCAGCCTTACGTGCAATGGCGCGTCAATCTGGCCGACCGGCTGACATTGAGCGCCGGTTTAACCAGTCTCTATTTTTCACTCAACCAAAACAGTTTTTCACCCCTCGAACCCCGCGCCGGACTGGCCTGGGACTTACCAAACCGCCAAAAACTCAGCGTTGCGGTGGGGCTGCACAGCCAGATTCAGCCTACTTACATCTATTTTTATCGATTCTATCAACAGAGTACTCCTCCGGGCGGGCAATTCAGCCGGGATCTGGGGCTAACCAAAAGCTGGCACTACGTGACTTCGTACGACTGGCTTCCGGGTCGGAACCTGCGGTTAAAAGTCGAAGCGTATTACCAGAAACTGTTCAACGTACCGGTGGAAGTGCAGAGCAGTTCGTTTTCGATTTTGAATACCGGCGCGAGTTTCTCGCGGGTTTTTCCGGGCCGGATGGTGAATAAAGGCACTGGCCGCAACTACGGGGCGGAATTGACGCTGGAGAAGTTTTTCAGCGACGGCTACTATTTTCTGGTAACGGGTTCGCTGTTCGATGCCAAATACAAAGGTTCCGACGGCGTATTGCGGAATACGGACTTCAACGGAAAGTATGCCTACAACGCGGTTTTTGCGAAGGAGTTTACGCTCGGCCGAAACACGTTGAGTGTGGGAGCCAAATTCACGGCCATCGGCGGACGCTGGTATGGCCCGGTTGATGATGCCAAATCGAAAGCGGCTCAGGACATCATTTACCAGACTGCCAATCGCAACACGCTCCAGTTCCCGGACTACCGCCGGTTCGACGTGAAAGTCGATTACAAACTAAACCGCACCCGGTTGACACACACCATTGCAGTCGATTTCGTCAATGTGCTGGGCATTCAGAACATCCTGAGCCTGAGTTACGCCCCCCAACCCGACGGTACATTCATCAAGCGGGAATACCAGCTAGGCTTCCTGCCGGTTTTTTATTACCGGGTTGATTTTTAAGAGACTAGACAAAAGCACAGAGAAAAAAGGTGCCTGTCTAGCTGCGTTTGGGTTCGTAGTGAAGGACAACAATTCCGCAGTCGAAAGCGGTGGATTTGACCAGTTTCAGATTTTGCCGGCCGTCAACTTCTTTGAAAATCGACATTCCGTTTCCAATGGCCGCGGGATTGATGAACAAATGGTATTCGTCAATTAAATCGTGTTTGATAAGTGCCGATACAAAAGTTGCCCCACCGTAGGCAATGATGTCCTGACCGTCCTGTTTTTTTAACGTGTTGATCGCGTCAACCAGGTCGTTTTTGGCTAACACCGTATTTTCCCATTCAGACTTTTCGAGGGTTTGGGTGAACACGACTTTGGGGGTTTGGGTAAATTTTATCCCGGCCGAAACCTGCGGATCGTCCGGGTTTACGGCCACAGATCCCCAGTACGGAATGAATCCTTCTGCCAGTTTGCGTCCCAGCACGATGCAATCGATTGGATCGGTTATGGCACCCACATACGTTTTCAGTTCTTCATCCCAGTCGAACGTCAACCAGTCCATTTCGCCCTTTGGTCCCGCGATGAAACCATCGACGGTCATTTGCACCTGAAGTTTTAGTTTTCTCATCTTTTTGTAAGGTTATTCACAAAAATACAGCGTGCAACTAAAAGTGAAGGGTTGTTGGTGCGGCTTTAAACGGGGGCGATTGCGACAAAGGCGGTTTTCTTCTCAGGTTGCCTCACAATCCCAAAAACCGCTCGACATCCTGGCTCGTATCCAGATCGATGCTTCCCGGTTCAAAGGGGACTTCGGCACAGTCGTCGGGGTGGTTTTTGATGATCCATTTCGCGCCCCGATCTCCTTCCAGACTGAGCAGTTCACTGATGTATTTCCGGTCGAAAAGTGCCGGAACGCCGAGGCTGTTGGCGTAGCCGGACGCCACGATGCCTTTCCCGGACTCTTCATAAACCTGCACCAGTTGCAACAATAAACCCCGGTCGACGTGAGGCTGATCGGTGAGCAGAAACACCACGGCGTCGATCTCTTTCTGGGTCAGATACACGGCCGCCAGACCGGTTTTTACCGACGACGACAATCCCTGCTGCCAGTGTTGATTGTCGATAATGGTCACGGGCAACCCTTCCAGTTCGGGTGCGATGCGGTTTTTATTCGCCCCGACGACCACCACGACGGGCCGAAACGTTGTTGCCAGGGCGGTATCGACCACTCGCCGGAGCAGCGTACGCCCCTCCCACTCAATCAGTTGCTTGGGCTGGTGATTCAGCCGGGAGGAGGTTCCGGCAGCTAATATGATGATGGCAATGTTCATAAGGAAATGCCCCAACCCCTAAAGGGGCTTTTGCCGATACTTAAAGCCCCTTTAGGGATCGGAATAAAATTAAGTGAGATCTACCGAAGTGCTGATGGACTGCACTGGCTGGTGGATGGGCGCATTCTTAAATTTCAGCGGTTGCGCGGAAGATTTGCGGAAAACCGCCTGAATCTCAGCCAAAATAGACAGCGCAATTTCCTGCGGATTGTCGGCACCGACGTCCAGCCCCACGGGCCAAAAAAGTCGCCGTTCATCCGTCGGCGCTACAAAATCACGAACGTCATCCAACAAGGCATCGCCCCGTTTTTTGGGACCCAGCAGACCAATGTAGGGAATCTCGGTTTGCAGCAATTCCTGTAAAACCGCCTTGTCGTATTTAAAGTTATGAGAAATTAACACCGCTGCGGAGTACGCGTCGATCGGAATCTGTTGCCGGATCTCATGCCGCTGAACGGCCAGCATGTCGTCGGCTTCGCCAAACCGCCGGGGTTGCAGGTGCGCCACGCAGTCGTCGGTGATCACCACGCGCCAGCCAATCTGTTTCGCCAGTTTTACGAGAGGAACGGCATCGTACCCGCCCCCAAAAACCAGCAACTGAATGTCCGGTTTGAGCTCTTCCACAAAAACACCCGCTCCGTCCGGCAAGGCGGTTTCGAAGATTAAGGGCCGCCGGTCCTGCATGACGCGGTCGAGAGTTTCGAGCGGATTTTTCGAATCGTTCGGGTCGATGGACTGAATCAGGACGTCCAGCACCCCGTTGCAGCCCAGCCCGATGCCGAAATTTTCACCCTCGGGGTCGGACGTGTCGTAGGTTACCAGACGGGCTTGCCGGGTCTGCATCACCTCACGGGCTTTCCGCAGGGCGTCGCCCTCCAGACAGCCGCCACTGATGGCCCCGATCCACTGCCCATCGTCGGTGATGTACATGCGGGCACCCGGCCGGCGATAGCCCGAACCGCTCAGCCCCACAACAGTCGCCAGGGCGGCTTTACGCTGGCTGAAGTCGGTTTTTCGGTAGGCCCGGATAATTTGTTGAAATTCGTTGATCACGTTCTTAAATGATGATGACCGGGTCGCCGGTGCGATGATGAACGATGGATGATGAATTAAGGCTAATTTAGAAACATTCATCGTTCATCGTTCATCATTCATCATTTTCTTACTAAATACTTCCGACGGATAGCCCACTTCGACCAGAAACAGCCCGCTGGCCGGGGCCGAACGACCAGCTTTCCGGCGGTCGTTCGCCAGCAGAATCTCTTTAAATTCGGCAACCGTCATCCGCCCCTGCCCCACTTCCAGCATGGTTCCGACCAGCGTCCGGACCATGCCGTAGAGAAACCGGTTGGCCTTGATGTGAAACACCAGTTGATCGTGTTCTACGACCCACTCTGCCCGGTAAATCACGCAGCGGAAATGCGAAACATTCGTTCGCACCTTGCTGAAGCTCTCAAAATCAGTATGTTGCAAAACAAGTCGGGCAGCTTCGTTCATCAGGTCAATGTTCAGCTCCGGGCGAAAAACATAGACGAGAAAATCCAGAAATGGGCTTTTTTGCTTCCGAATGCGGTATTGATAATAGCGGGTCGTGGCCGAAAACCGGGCGTGAGACGCCGGATCGACCGGAAAAATAGACTGAATCGCAATGTCGGACGGTAACATGCAGTTGAGGGCATGGATCATCAAATCCGTCAGGGCAATGGGTTTTTCGATGTCAAAATGCGCAAACTGCTGTTCGGCGTGCACCCCGGCATCCGTCCGACCGCTCCCCACAATGGCAATGCGCTCTTTCAGAATCAGGCTCAGCTTCTGCTCCAGAACCTCCTGAACACTAATGCCGTTGGGTTGAAATTGCCAGCCGTGGTAGGCCGTTCCGCGGTAGGAAAGTTGAATAAAGTAGCGCATAAAATGCAAAAATAACGCTCCAATGCGCAAAACCGTCTTTTAAGACCGAACAGGTTCTTCGTCGATCGCTGTAAAATCGATGCCTTCGTAGATGGCCCCGACAGATAATTCAAAATTAAAGCGCGGAAAGACCACGAGATCTTCCGGTTGGACATACCGCTGGTAAGTCCACTGATCCGTATTCTCCACCCGGGCATATAACTCAACTCCCAGCTTATACTGGTTAATCAATAGGTAATATAATAGGGATGGCATTTTCTGATATTCCTCCCATTTATAATCCCGATCGGTAGCCACCGATGATTTGGATAAAACTTCAACGATCAGGCTCGGCTGTCGGATGATATACTGGCTTTGTAAATCGAAAGGATGACAGGTCAGAACAATGTCAGGATACGGATAGTACTCATTTTTGACTACTTCTACTTTGACGGTTTCGGAATAAACCCGACATCCTTTTGGGCGAAAATGACTTTTCAATAAATCTTTTACGCTATCAACCAGCAAGTTATGGCGAAGTGTGCTCCCCGCCATATCATAGATTTGTCCTTTGTAAAACTCATGACGAATTTCACTGGCTTCTTCCAGCTTGAAATATTCTTCTGCCGTTAAAATCGGTTTTCCTACCGGAAGAGTATCCATATTGTCAAAGGTTCTTTATTGCATCTTCTTACCCAACGCATTGTCATACAACTCCTTCGCTTCGACAACTGACAAAATCGTCTCACCGTCGATTACAAAACCGCCTTCCGAAACCGTTCCTAATCGCGTAATGGAGACACCCGATTTTTCCAGTGATCCTTCGAATTGAGCCTGTTTGTCCGGCGAAACCGACACCACCACCCGGCTCTGGCTCTCACCAAACAGGAAGGCATCTTTCCGGAAACTGCCGTTGGTCTGGATCGTAAAACCGGTTTCACCCGCCATCGCCGATTCCGCCAGCGTGACGAACAAACCGCCGTCTGAAATGTCGTGCGCGGACACAATCAGTTTTTCAAGAATAATCCCTTTTACAACCGCTTGCAGGGTGAATTCTTCCTCCAGATCGAAAACCGGGGCCGGAGACCCTTTTACATTCCGGTACGAATACAGGTATTCCGAAGAACCGACGTCATTTTTCGACTCACCCAGCAGGTAAATCAGATCACCGGGTTTCTGGAATCCGAGCGTCATGCGATTGTCCGGGCTTTCCATCAGACCCAGCATGCCGATCGTCGGCGTTGGGAAAACCGGGCCTTCGTCGGAGCTTTGGTTATAGAAACTGACGTTACCGCCCGTGACCGGCGTGTTGAACCGCTCGCAGGCCTTTTTCATGCCTTTGATAGCGCCCACAAATTGCCAGTAAACTTCCGGCACGTAGGGATTCCCAAAGTTCAGGCAGTTCGTGATGGCCAGCGGCTCACCTCCCGAGCAAACAATGTTGCGGGCGGCTTCGGCCACGGCAATGGCGCAACCCTCTTCGGGGTCGGCGTTTACGTAGCGGCTGTTGCAATCGACCGTAATGACGATGGATTTATCGGTGCCTTTGACGCTGACGACAGCGGCATCCGAGGGCGCGTTCGTGCTGCGGTTGGCGGTTCCCACCATCGAGTCGTATTGCTCATACACCCACCGGCGCGAACAAATATTGGGGTGCGAAAGCAGGTGTCCGGCAACCGTCCGAATCTCACCGGTTTCCACATCCGGAATGCTATCGATGGAGAACTTTTTAAACTCCTGGAAATAAGCCGGTTCGCGGTATTCGCGTTCGTATTGTGGCGCACCACCACCCAGCACCAGGTCATCGGCAGGCACATCGGCAACCAGTTGGCCGTAGCGGTGAAAATGCAAACGACCGGTATCGGTAACGACGCCAATCTGTTCACAATTCAAATCCCATTTATCAAAAATCTGACGAATGACGTCTTCTTTTCCTTTTTCGATGACCACCAGCATCCGCTCCTGCGACTCCGACAGCAAAATTTCGAACGGTTCCATGTTGAGCTGGCGCGTGGGGACTTTGTCCAGGTCGATGTACATGCCGTGTTCGCCTTTGGCACTCATTTCGGAGGTCGAGCAGATGATACCGGCTGCTCCCATATCCTGAATACCAACGACATAGCCCGTTGCAATGATCTCCAGCGTGGCTTCGAGCAGCAGTTTTTCCATGAACGGATCGCCGACCTGCACCGCCGGGAGTTTTTCGGTCGATTTATCCGAAATATCTTCCGATGCAAAGGTGGCTCCGTGAATACCGTCTTTACCCGTGGCCGAACCGACGATAAACACCGGGTTCCCGACACCATACGAAGTCGCCTTGGCCACTTTATCGGTTTCGACAATCCCGGCCGAAAACGCGTTTACGAGCGGATTGACATTATAACAGTCGTCGAAATACACTTCCCCGCCTACCGTCGGAATACCGAACGCATTGCCGTAATCGCCGATGCCTTTGACAACCCCTTTCAGCAAACGCCGGGTTTTGGGCAGCGATAGGTTACCAAACCGCAGGGAGTTCAACTGGGCAATGGGCCGGGCGCCCATCGTGAAAATATCGCGGTTGATGCCACCCACACCTGTTGCCGCGCCCTGGTAGGGTTCAATGGCCGACGGGTGGTTGTGCGACTCGATCTTGAAACTACAGGCCAGCCCGTCGCCAATGTCGACCAGTCCGGCGTTTTCTTCACCCGCTTTGGCCAGCATCCGGCTCGGCGCATCGCCCGTCGTGTCGCGGGGCAGGGTTTTGAGCCAGATGATCGAGTTTTTATACGAGCAGTGCTCCGACCACATGACGGAGAAGATACTCAACTCTGTAAAATTGGGTTTACGGCCCAAAATGGCAATAATACGGTCGTATTCGTCGGGAAGCAGACCCAGTTTGCGGGCCGTTTCGAGGGTTGGTAATTGATCGGTCGTTTCGGCAGACATGCGGATTGAGCAGAATGTTCGTTCCGGCAAAGGTAAGGCTTTTCGGCCATCCTGCCGAAGTCCACACCAAACGAATCGGGAATTCGACCCGGTTTTCTCAAAAAATTGGCCTAAATTTCCCGCAAACTCGCACTGAACACCGGAATCGACCGGTTCTGTCGGGTAAACCCGTTTATGAACGATGCTTATGAACAACCGCGAACCTGAACTCCGAACCGTCCAGGTAACCCGGTATGTAACGCCCCTGCGTGAAGGTGGTTCGCTGCCCGCCATTGTGGAAGCCGACGATGATTTTCTATACGTGTTGAAGTTTCGGGGGGCCGGTCAGGGTGTGAAAGCACTGATTGCCGAACTGATCGCTGGTGAAATCGCCCGCGCCCTCGGTTTCCGGATTCCCGAAATTGTCTTCGCCATTCTGGACCCGGTAATGGCCCGCACCGAACCGGATGAGGAAATTCAGGATTTGCTGCGGGCAAGTGGAGGGCTGAATCTGGGTCTTCACTACCTGTCCCGCGCCATCACCTTCGATGCCATTGTGAACGACGTCGACGCCCGGTTGGCTTCCCAAATTGTCTGGCTCGACTGCTTCATTACCAACGTAGACCGCACCGCCCGCAACACCAATATGCTGATCTGGCACAAAGAACTGTGGCTGATCGACCACGGTGCCGCGCTCTATTTTCACCATTCGGGGCAGAACTGGGCCGAACAGGCCGTCAAACCGTTCGGGGCCGTGAAAGACCACGTGCTGCTGTCGAAGGCGACTGAACTCGAAACGGTCGATGCCGAATTTCGCCGGATCTTAACGCGCGAACGCATCGCGTCCATCGTGGCGCTCGTTCCCGATGCGTGGCTGGTTCAGGAAGGCTCTACCGATTCGGCAGAGGAGCAGCGGCTCGTTTACACCCGGTTTTTAGAAACCCGGCTTGCCCATTCAGAAATTTTTGTCAAGGAAGCGCAACATGCCAAAACACTTGTTTGAGTACGCCGTCATCCGGGTCGTACCGCGCGTCGAACGGGAAGAATTTCTCAACGTCGGCGTCATTCTGTATTGCCCGGCGCAGGGCTTTTTGAAAACCGTATTTGAGCTGAATGTCGCACGGCTGAGTGCATTTTGCCGCGAGATCGACCTGCCGGAACTCCACGAACGGCTGCGTGCTTTTGAGCGAATCTGCGCCGGTCGCCGGGAAGGCGGAGCCATCGGACAATTACCCATTGCCTCCCGGTTTCGGTGGCTCACCGCCAACCGCAGCACCATCGTCCAAACCTCGCCGACGCATACCGGTTTGTGTGACGATGCCGGAGAGACTTTATCCCGGCTTTTTGAGCAACTAGTGCAACAATAATCCATTAACAACCCGTCAGTCAACCCACTGTAGAAGTTGGTAAAAAACCGCTTTTAACAGAGATTTAATAGACATTAATATTTAGTTAATTCACTAATTATCAAGTACTAATGACAAAGTTATGGTTAATTTTGTATATCAATCTTACATCATACCTTGAACGATTACCCTATGCTTCAACGTAATTCTACGGAGAAAGAAACCACTTTATGGGCGCTTCTGGTTTTAATGGCTTTAATCGGAGTTGCCGGTATCGTGGTCAATTTTATATAGTCCCGGTCGCACTGGAATGACGAGGTTAAGCATGCGGTTTGGGCTCGTCGGCGGAATCATGTTTTCCCTCGTATACTTCCTTTAGGAACAAACCGGTTGAGCCCGAAAACGACATGATGGCGTACTGGGTAGCGGTATAGCCCTGCTTCCCTTTCACCTTTGCCAGATCCAGCATAGCCTCCCGCTTCAACTCCAGGTGCTCATTCAACCAGGCAATCATCTGATTGAAGGCTATCGTATACTCCAGTTCTTCCTCGGGTGTCATTACTCAATCAATTCAGCTCTATAACCAGGATTGGGTGGAAATGGGACCAGTGCGGTATCGACCGGGGTGCGAAAGAAAATAGCCACCCTTCCAAAAGAGCGGCTAAGTGACTTGAAATCCGGTGATCCCGTTTGGATTCGAACCAAAGACCGTCTGATTAGAAATCAGATGCTCTATCCAACTGAGCTACGGGACCGAAATCGAGCCCAAAAGTACAGGATTAGCCGCAATTCCACAAGAAAACACCGGTTCAATGTCTAATTTATGAAACGTACAGGCCCCCTGCGGCTTGCAGCAGGGTAGCAATATCAATCTTCTCCATCGTCATCAGGGCCTGCATCACCCGCTGGGACTTAGCGGGGTCTTTATCGTATAAAAGCTCCCCTAAAATGGTGGGAACAATCTGCCACGACAACCCGAATTGGTCTTTCAGCCAACCGCACCGCGATGTTGAGCCTCCTTTGGAAAGTTTTTCCCAGAATTCATCCACTTCGTCCTGCGTGTCGCAGTTGACAAAAAACGATACGGCTTCATTAAATTTGAAGTGCGGCCCGGCATTTAACGTCATAAACTTTTGTCCTTCGAGCTGAAAGCTTCCGCTCATTACCGGCCCATCGGCACCCATGCGGTTCAGACTTAGAATCGCCGAATTTTTAAAGATGGAAACGTAAAAATTCATGGCCTCTTCGGCCTGGTTGTCGAACCACAGGAACGGGGTAACTTTTGGCTGGAATGTCATCGTAGTCGGAGAAAAAAGTAATTCTTTTCAACAAATGTATCACGATTATCGCTGGAAAGACGGGGGTAAACACGACAATCTAACGGGGCAATTACGCCATCAGAACCGGGTTCAGTAGTAATTACGACACCAAATATTCTTTGGAAAATTGTCAGGTTTTTTTTAAAAGTGAAGAATTCATCTTGTCCTAAACCATGGATAACTTCGACGAATGGAATGACGCAGCCAGTGACTCCCCGGATGATCAACAATCCGGAAGCCTGAGAGAATCTCTGATCCGGTTCATCAGCCGGATTGACCCAACCATTGACTGGTCGAAAGTTCACTGGGACCAGCAGGAAGGGGACGGTTTTGGCTCCTGCTCCTCAGACGATCAGGAGACGACCCGGAAGCTCGAAGCAGCTTTTTATGCCTTACAGCGTAAAAACGAATAGCTCTTGGCCCAGTGGCATCAATCCGGTATTTCGGCAGTGTATTGCCACAGCAAAATTAACGTCAATTTTAACGTCTTAAACAACATCTGAACAAACGTTAAATTATCCAAATTAGCACACCATTTTATTCACGCTGACCTCCCCAACTATTCTGGTTTAAGGTAATTTAATGGCTTTCCAAGCCCTCTAAACTTGAAAAATCTTATATGTTCGATAGTGCTATCGATCAATACGGTTTATAGCGTTAATGCGTCAGTTTATGTCTACACACAAAATTAATATTAACATAGTTGTATTCTTTTTTAACTTTAAGCCGCATACAGCTCCTAATTGTGCAAGAGCTGGCTGTTTAAACAAGTTTACATCCCTATTCCCCTTTCATTTCGTATGAAAAACAACTACCGTTTAACCCTGACACGCCAGGGGTTATTACTTTTCGTCGCGCTGTGGGGAAGTATTTCCTCCCTGCTGGCCCAGTCCCCTGTTCCACCGGTCTACTGGCAAACGGTTTTCGATAAAACCAATACGCCGGATTTTAGCCGGGGCGACCTTTTTAGTTCCGTAGAAATAGCACGCACGCCTGACGGGGGTAGTGTCATCATGGCAAGCCCCTTTTTCTTCAATGCGAGTACACCGTTCGTTACCAAACTGGATCCAAGCGGCAAAGTCGCCTGGACAACCGCTCTGCCTAACTTTTTTTTCCCCACCGGAATCCAAACCCAGCCAAATGGGAACATTGTGGTAGCGGGAAATTTTTCATCAAATTTTGCTCCGATCAGTATTGGCTTTATTCGTCTTAACCCGGCTGGTTACATAAATTATAACAGCGCCCTTGACCTGCCCAATAAATTCACCATACAGCGTAATCTGGGCGATATGGTTCCCGCTCCGGATGGTGGTTTTCTGTTGATTGGTTATGATACCCCTCTGAATAGCCCTACCCAGCGTCTGGACATTGTGTTAGCGAAAGTTGACCAAAACCTTACTTTAAGCTGGTATAAAACGATAGGCGGAAGCGGAGTAACGTTTTTATTTAAAGCGATTCGGGCCTCTGAGGGCGGAGGTTATCTGATTCATGCTACGTCCAGTGATCCTGCGATCACTGGCAATCCGGATATGACCTATGGGCTTTCATTCGATTTTAAAATTGATGAAACCGGCACGATTGTCTGGCAAAGTGTAGGCCGCCAGAACGGCGTCCTGCGCGCGCTTTCTTCGCGGAAAGGCGGTTATTTTGCCATCGGAAATTACGGCTGGATTGCATCCAGGGCGGTGTTTAAACTCGACGAACAACTCAATATCATTCAAGGCGTTCCATTGCCTGATTCGGAAGAAAATAACAGTCAACATTCAATTTCAGTAGCCACAACACCCGATGGAGGGTGTATTGCCGTTGATAAATCCACAGACAGCTATCCCAATGGACCACATTCGAACTACCGGATCACGAAGTACTCTCCCAATTTGGACATCGAATGGCAGGAACAAGGGGGAGGCCCTGGAAATGATGAAGCCCGGCGCGTCATTGTTAATCCCGACGGAACCTACCTGATAGCGGGTACTACGGCATCACCCCGGACATTTGGCGGGATCGATGACGGGGGGAAAGTGGCCGTTTGGGTCCGTCGACAGGCGGCTTCAGGTAATGCTTTGCAGCTCAAGACGCCGACCTATAATTGTGCCACCGGGGCTATTACGTTCAACACGACAGGCGGAGATGGCTCCCCCGTTTCTTTTTCAGCGCCGGGTATCGCCCGGTCCAGTGCCACGAGCCATACAGGAACAGTGGAAGACGGTTTGCGGTTTGACCCCAAGCCCATCCCCATCCAGGCCACCCAAAGTGGCGTAACGGTAAGCCTTGCATTTGACCTCAAAGCGTACTGCAACGGCGGGCAGCCTTCTCCGGGGGGAGGTAGCCTGTTGCTGACGCAGCCCACCTACGATTGCAATACCGGGGCCATTACGTTCAACACGACAGGCGGAGATGGCTCCCCCGTTTCTTTTTCAGCGCCGGGTATCGCCCGGTCCAGTGCCACGAGCCATACAGGAACAGTGGAAGACGGTTTGCGGTTTGACCCCAAGCCCATCCCCATCCAGGCCACCCAAAGTGGCGTAACGGTAAGCCTTGCATTTGACCTCAAAGCGTACTGCAACGGCGGGCAGCCTTCTCCGGGGGGAAGTGACCTGTCGTTTACCCAGCCCACGTACGATTGCAATACCGGGGCCATTACGTTCAACACGACGGGCGGAGATGGCTCCCCCATTTCTTTTTCGGCGCCGGGAATCGCCCGGTCCAGTGCCACGAGCCAAACGGGAACGGTGGAAGCCGGTTTACGGTTTGACCCCAAACCCATCCCCATTCAGGCCACCCAAAGCGGTAAAACCATAAATTATCTTTTTGATTTACCCGCTTATTGTAGCCCCAATCGGAACGCCCGTCTTGGAGAAAGCGACAATCACGAAAAACTGACGGTTCGAATCCTGGAAAACCCCGTACGTCACCAACTCCGTGTTCAACTGGCAGGGTCCGCTCAGGCACCAATCCAGTTGCGGATTACCGATTTACAAGGCCATGTCCTCCAAACCCGGACCATCAATCCCGACCAACGAAAAGACAATCAGGTGTTTGGGGTTGATCCGTTGCCAGCCGGACTCTTCATTCTGCAGGCTACGACGGGTGAACAGGGCCAAAGCATTAAGTTCCTGAAAAAATAACCTGTTTTTATCAGAACCGGCTCCACATCATCAAGCCATGGCCTTATTCGCCGGAGGGCAGAGTGACGTGGAGCCGGTTTTTTGATCGATGTTGAGCGTACGCAACGGGTGGATTTGAATCCCTTTTGTGAAGCATTCGTCCCATTTTCAGCCCTCTTCACCCCACTTTTTCATTCGGAATGTGCTAGCCCGGTATTCTTGCAAAAAGTTACCGTTACATCCGAAACGAACACATTGAGCGGAACGTACAATTCATCGGGCTGCGTCGCGCCAAGCGGTTCTCCGGTATCATGCCCTCAGGTTCTTCTGAAGGTGTGTGGAATTCAGAACAGGAGTTGTCAACCTTTTCACCAACTGGATCATGATTGGAAGTTACATCAAGACATCGGGACGGAACCTGATGCGCAACAAGCTCTTCTCGTTTATCAATATTGCTGGTCTTGCCATCGGCATGTCGGTCGGATTATTGCTCATCGCATTCATCTTCGACCTTCGTTCGTATGACCGGTTTCATGAGCATGGTGGACGGATCTATCGCATTACCAGTGTATTGACTAAAAACCGTGAGCAAAGCGGCAAGTTTGCAACCACCTCGGTAAAAACCGGAAAGCTCATTCGGGAGAAAGTGACCGGCATTGAAGACGTAGCCATTTTGCACAACGACTTTTCGCAGGATGCGAAGGTTGGCGACCATATTCTTCCCATCAAGGGATTCTGGGCCGATCCATCACTATTCAGAATTTTTACATTCCCGATGCTGGAAGGCAATCCCGATACGGCGCTGAAAGAGCCTTTCTCGATTGTTCTTACGGAGACAGCAGCGAAAAAGCTATTTGGCAACCAATCTGCACTGGGCAAGTCAATCAACTTCAATGCGCTTTATTACCGGGTGACCGGTGTTGTGAAGGACGTTCCCTTCTTTTCGCACCTTACTTTTGAAGCGCTGGTATCCCTTTCAACGGCCGAGCAGCTCAACAGGAGTAACCATAATTTCGACACCTGGACAAACCTGTCGTCAAGCTACGTGTACCTCCGGCTGCCTCCATCTGCCGACAGGACCGCAATTCAGTCACAACTCGATGCCATTGCCAGGACCGAAAATCTCGCTGAAGAAAACACGAAGATCCAACTCGAACTTCTTCCTTTGTACCAGATCGTGGTCGGCGAAAACCATCGCCCTTCCGAAGGTGGTTCTGGCTCCGTGGGTCCTCACCTGCCTCCGGTTGTACTTTGGATACTCGGTGGTCTTGCATTCGTTGTGATCGTGTCTGCGTGTTTCAATTATACCAATCTTTCGATCGCACGGGCCCTGCGACGCTTTAAGGAAGTAGGTCTTCGCAAAGCGATCGGTGCCGGAAAGAGTCAGGTTCAGCAACAGTTTCTGGTGGAAGCCATCCTGATCTCGCTGGCATCCCTTCTCCTTTCATTCTGTATCTTTCTCGTATTAAGACCATTGCTGATCAATCTGGCTCCGGAGATGCAGCGCATGGTAAAGCTCGAGCTCACGCCGTCCCGGATCGCAGCCTTTATCGTCTTCGCCGTGATCGTCGGTGTGATTGCCGGTTTGATGCCGGCCCTGTTCTTTTCGAAAGTAAGCGCGATCAATGCGCTTCGCAATGGGTCCGCCCCGGCGCACCGGTCGCTAAAAGGATTTAAATACCTTACCCTCCGACGCGCCCTGATGGTGGTTCAATATACGCTCACTCTGATTTTTATAACAACCACCGCCATCGGCTATGTGCAGTATAAAAACATCCTGGCCTTCGATCTGGGATTCAACACCGAGAACATCCTGAACATCCCGATGCAGGGTAATCAACCGGACGCTCTTCTTAAGGCTCTACGCGAGATGCCGGAAGTAACGGGCCTGTCCCGGTCGTTAATCGTCACCAGCATTGGGAATGCGTGGGGCGGTTTTATGAAATACAAAGATTCGCGGGACTCCGCGCTGGTCTTGACCAATAACGTCGATGAAACTTACTTGCCCCTGCATGAATACCAGCTTATTGCCGGAGGAAATTTCAGGGCACGACCCACTACCGCCAGCGCTGCCACCGAAGTGATCGTCAACCAGCAATTCCTGAAACGGTTCAACATCAGGGCCAACGATCCAGCTAAAGCCATCGGGGAACAGATCACATTCAGTAATTTTCGCACCAATGGCCGCAAGATGACCATTGTTGGTGTTATGAAAGACTTTCACTATGGCAAAGTCGAGAATCGTATCGGGCCGGTAGCCTTGATGTTCTGGACTCCCGAAGACCAGGCCACCCTAAATGTTAAAATTAAGAGTACGGATCTGCGGGCGACCCTGGCCAGGATCGAGTCGGCCTGGAAGGCGATCGATCGTGTTCATCCCTTTCAGGCCCAATTTTTTGATGAAGCAATTGAAGAAGCCTACAGCGAATTTTCCATCCTGATCAAGATCATTGGTTTTCTTTCGATCCTCGCCATTTCGATCGCATCGATGGGGCTGTTCGGCATGGTGTCGTTTACGACCGAAACCAGGCTGAAGGAGATTAGCATCCGCAAAGTGATGGGTGCAAGTGCCTCCAACCTGGTCTACTTATTGAGCCGCGGTTTTCTCGTTCTGCTATCGATATCGGCCCTCATCGCGCTGCCCGTCACGTACCTGTTCATCGAAAAGGTTGTTCTCACGAATTTTCCGTATCACACCCCCGTGCAAATTGCCGAGTTGTTCGCCGGCTTGCTGGTAGTCTTGCTGATCGCCGTTCTGATGATCGGTTCGCAGACAATGAAGGCGGCAAAGAGCAATCCGGCGGAAGTCCTGAAGAATGACTAGTGTCCCCGGACGGTCCGCATCCGGGGTAATGGGTAGTAGGTCTTCTTTTCGTATTCAATCCTGGAAAGCCTGCCTCTTTCCGAAGACGAATTTACAACGCAAGCGATCCAACATTCAGTTACACCTGTTTGCCAAGATGTTCGGTTTACTTTACCACCTCACTCACCAGAATGACAGGACTGATATTGGTATAATTTGGAAAATCCGCACGAATGGCATCCCTGTTTGGTCCGATAGACGCTTGATAGTCACTTAAGCTTTTCACATAAAATGTGCCAATAGCCATAAAAGGCAGAGGTTGGTTAGGAATTCCACTGGCAAGGCCTTTTTCAATGGTGTATTTAACCAAATTCGATCCTAAATACCCTGCTACCATAGGCATGTGCCTGGTCTCATAGTACTCCATGTTAAATGTTTTACCTTCGGCATAAGGGTACATAATGGATACTTTAACCAAGGCTTTTTCAACTACAGCCGTGTTTTTCCCTGTAGATTTTCGAGATTCCTTTTCCTGGCTAAACGCAGTAAAACCAGCGGTTAAAAGAAAAAATGATACGATCAGTTTACATTTCATACGTAATCTATTTAAGAGGTAAAATGCTCAATTTGAACCCATACTCCGCAAATATCTAAACTGTACTTATCTTTACAAAACGCTATTTTTCGATGAAATCAATCGATAAAACCGATTTGGAAATATGGAATTGAGACAGCTCAACTATTTCTTAAAAGCCAAAGAATTATTAAATTTTACGGAAGCTGCCAAGGCTTTGAATATCAGCCAAAGCACGCTCTCTCAGCAAATTAAGCAACTGGAAGACGAATTAACGATTCCGTTATTTAACCGTATCGGAAAACGGATTACAGTTACTGAAGCTGGTTACCTGTTTGGTGAGTATGCTTTGCAGTGCATAAATAAAGCTCATGAAGGGTTATTGCTTTTGCAAGATTTGAAAAACCTGATTACGGGAAAAATCACCATCGGTGTGATTTACTCCATGCGGATTCCTTTTGCCAAAACATTGATTCAGTTTGCAACATACTATCCGAATATTAAAATCCAGGTTGTATTTGGCACCACAAAAGACCTCCTCGAAAGACTTAATCTGCATCAATTTGACTTTGTGTTGATATTCCATGAAAAGTCTGAAGAAGCACACCTGAACTATCAACCTCTTTTAAGCTCGAATATGGTGCTGGTAACAGCTAAAAAATCATCGCTGGCCCAAAGAAGCACGATTTCACTTCATGAAGTGGCTGAGCTCCCATTGGCTTTGCCTTTTAGCGGTTACAGCACGATACAGTTTTTTGAGGAATCATTCCGCCGAAAAAATCTGGACCCGAATATTTGTATGGAGATAAATGATATACCTACTTTATTTGAAATTGTAAAAACAGGGCATTGGCACACGATATTAAGTGATATCAGTATAAACGATCCTGATGTAGTGGCCATCCCCATCAAAGGAAAAAACATGAGACGAACCATTATGATCGTTTCTCTCAAAGAAGCCTATGAAAAGAATGCGGTGAAAAAATTCTATGAGATGCTGAAAAATTAAGTTAAAGCATGAAGGGGTACTCTTGTCGACTTACGATGACCTTAGGTACCGACGACAACATTCTGGACAAGGTTGTTGCCAGCGGAACGTGCGGGAATCTGCGCCAGCACACCCGGCGTTCGCCATTCGGTCGGAAACCCGGACCTGAACAAAACCGACGAATCCCTGACCGGCGCTGATCAAGAAGCTGCTTTCTGACGTTCTAATGCACAATGTTGAACCTGCCCGATGGTTTGCTGCTGCCATCTTATCCTCTCAATGAAAACGGCCGGTGATCAGAAAACCGTACTGCACCTGGCAAACAGCATCGTGTTGCGGCTGGTCAACTCGACCCCAATGTAAACAGAAATTAGAGTGCCATACGCTCAAGAGTCATAAGTTGATCGAACGACCTGTAGCCCTGGACTTAAATCGAGTTCACTGAGGCTACTCTATTTCAATTTTCCACGAGTGTACCACCCTTTATGATTGTCTTCCCGGCTAAAAAATGCCGGTAGTTGGCGAACAGATCATGATCGAACGAGATCAAATCGTCAGGCGATCACACGGTTTCTTTCATCGGGCAACAACGAACTCCACGTTGGTTCTGACCCATTCGGTTTTCCGGGTGTGATGAAGAGCACGGTTGAAAGCTACAAATTGGCCAATTTATAAAATTCTTTGCGAGACCCGGTCCGGCTAACCTGCTCGTCCGGGCGACTTAACTATTCGTGTTGATCACTTCGTACCGGGCGCGTACAAACATGAATATACCGTAGCAGAACAACCCCAAGGCTACCGCGCCAAGCAGAAACGAGCCGTAACTGGCTTTCTCCAGAAAAGCAAAAGCACTGCTACTCCCTCCGGCTTCGCTGGCATTAGACTCCATGGCCGCTTTTATAAATAAATACCCGATCAGGCCCCAGACGATGCCCCGCGCGATGTATCCAATTTTCCCGGATCGGATGATCATCTCCTTCAGTTCCGGTTTGATGGATGAGGTCTGGACATTTTTCAGGTATTTACCAGACATAGCCCGGTAGATCTGGTATAACCCGATTCCAATGATACACAGGCCAATCAGGCCGACGAGCCATTGGCCATACGGTTTCTGCAAAATTTCACGAACGAGGGTCTGGCGCGAATGCCCCCCCCCCTGATTACCCCGGCTACCCAATACCATCCGGAAAGAACCATACGCCAGGAATCCATAAACCAACCCGCTGAAGGCATACCCTAACCGACGACCGATGCCTTTGGCGTCGGTCCCTTTGTGCTCGTTATCGAGAAAAGCCTGCGTTAGCCGCCAGAGGGCATAGCAGACCAGACCTGCGGCCACCAGTGCCAGCAAAATCTGCCCAAACGGTTGAGCCAGTATAAATCGAAAGACTCCCTGTTTGTTAAGATTACGTTCCGTACTGCCGCCGATTTCAAAAGCAGCCATAAACGCCAGTATACCCACCAGGCAGTAAACGACTCCTTTGGCCATCAGGCCAAACTTGGCAAAACGCTTCACCCATTCAGGCTGGGTCGAGGGGATGTGGGAGGAGATGCCGGATAAATTCATCATCAAAATCGTTTTGTGTAAGTTGCTTTCAGCCCAATCGGTCTTCTTTAAATAACATAAGTGATTTAAATACTAAATGTTTTATGGTTCGCTGCAGAACAAGCCATCGACGATTGTAGCCGGGCCTCCATCGCGTACTACAATCTGCTTTCCAACAACGCCTTCAAGGGACGTGTAGGACAGCGACAAATCTGACGAGCTGCCCCTGTATAAACACAGCAAGAGCATTCTGACCGCCCTGATCGAAATTGCCAAATGGCGCGTATTCGGCAACTTCAATCAGATTTGTAAACAGAATGTCCAGACGTTCTGGAGTTTCCTGCGGAATTACAGTATAAAGATCATACGCAAAACCGAGCGGATGGCAAGGATATGGAGGATTTTAAAACAGAAGCCGAGTGAGAAATTTGTATTATTTTATAACTCGTTAGACACCATTTATGGTGATAAATAAAGCGTCACGTGCATTTAATTCACTTGGTAAATCTTAGTTTATCCCTTCATTAAGCTTAGCATTTTGGCCTGCTACTATGCGCCAACTGCCCTCTTTGTTGGTTAAGAGGATCGTTCGTCGAAACCGGAAGGTCTGGCCCGGATAGCGTTCATCGCCACTTAGGTCCGTACGGACATGAACCAGTGCCATATCCGGTTTGAGGAAGGTTATATCCTCAATGGAACGGGTGGTAAACTGAGTCGATTTAAAATAGGTCGTGTGGGTTGTTTGGTAGTGTTTCTCAATCTCAGCCCGGCCCTTGTAATAGGCACCAAACCAGTTGACCCAAGTGGCATCCGTATGGTATTGCTCGGCTAATGCTTTAGCATCGTGGCGGTTCCAAGCCTGTTCATAGTTGGTAATAACTGATTTAATGGCTTCTTGGCTTGTTGTCCGGTTGTCCGGCTGGGCACTTGTTGAGTGTGCGAATACGCTTGAAAGGGCAATTAGGGCCAGTACTATCTTTTTCATGATGAAGTGAAAGTATATTTTTCTTATGTGAGGTAAATGAGGTCAAGTCACTCGTCTACACTACTGTCCTCTTTTTATTCAAGGGGGCAGGTTAGTTGACCTGTTTTTTAATAGATAGGGACTGTTGTATCATCAGCAATTATTTAATCAATGACCCAATTTAAGAAAGATTGGATGACTTTTTTGCAATTACTCTTTTAATCCTGTCCTGTCGCATCGCCCTCAAATACCCCATTTTCGCCGGAAATTAGCTGAATCACGATGCTTTCCGGCGACTTTCCCTCTTGTATGGACTCCTGGGCTCCGGCCCATCCAGTTTGGGCGAGAGCCGGGCTATCGGGATTGCTCGGTGAGCCGCAACAACGAAGCCTCCCGCCGGATTGCGGCCGCTATTCTATTTTCGCGCCGGAAAGTGCCGGTGGTCCAAAAGCAGTACAGCTGCATCCTGACACAACAGCACCAGGGTGCGGCTGATCAACTCAGCCCGCTTCCGGTAGCGGGGAAGGACGGCGGAAACGGTTAATGGGTGGTTGCCCAATTGCCGGAACGGGCGGCTGGGGCGTGATACCCCCTCTCTCCATTTACCTTTTCGAAGAGTATTAACCTTCGTCTGGATTCGTCTCACAAACTCAGGCGAGGTCTAAAAAATAAAACATTACAGCAGAAGATAATGATTTGAGAGCCATTTTCACTTATATTGAAAAGGGTTTGGTAGTAGGCCAGGTGTCGGGGTAAACGGGCGTTTGGTGCGATGACCAACCAGGCTTACTCTACGACAACACAAAGTACGCATTGCGATTTTGTGTTGAGCGTGCGTCAATCGGCGAGTTGGTAGCAAGTGTACAAAAAGCAATAATATACAAAAACAATGCAAGACACACTATTTGACTTTATATCTAACTACATTTCTCTGACAGAAGATGAGAAGAACGCACTACTTTCGTTAGACCTGTTTCACTCGGTAAAGAAAGGGACAACTTTACTCAAAGAGGGACAAAAATCACAAGATTTCTATTTTGTTTTAAAAGGATGCATACGGAAATATTACATCATAGATGGTGAAGAAAAAACTACCGCTTTTTACACCGAAATGGACGCCTTAACACCTCATTGTGTTTTAACTAATACTCCTTCCGAATATTTCATTAGTTGTGTCGAAGACAGCATTCTTTTGATCTCAAATTCTGATGTAAGCGCAGAGATAAACAATAAATTTCCAAAGTTTGACATAATGTGTAGAATATTGTCGGAAGAATTGTTAGCCAAACAACAGATCAATTTTGACGAGTTTAAGACGTCTTCGCCTGAACTACGATACCTGAACTTATTGCAAAATAGACCAGACCTTATTCAACGTGTCCCACAACACCAATTAGCGAGCTATTTAGGTATAAAACCTCAATCATTAAGCAGACTAAGAGCAAGAATTCTTGAAAAGAAGAGCTAAGATGCATTTCTTAACTTAAGTGAACGAATTATGGCAACTCGCCAATTTACTTTTGCCGTATCGTTTCACACAAAGAAAAGGAAATGCAAAAGAAATCTTTATGGATTGGACTTGTCTTAATGTTGGCAGGCAGTCTACAAGTGAATGCACAATATGACAAACAAGATAGCACCTACAAAAGGTGGTTCGTTGGGAGTACATTCTTGTTGTTAGGAAATTTTGATAAAGTAAACAATCCTGAGTTTATACAATTAAATATTGGATATAGAATAACCCCTAATGATGTTGTTTCCTTTGAATTTAAAAGATCCATTTATTCTTGGCCATTAGGTATCCCTTGGGGAAAATCATTTGATGCGCCGGGAGAAAACTATCCTGGACATGCACGCATACTTGCCCCTACCTTAGCATACCAGCGTTTTTGGTGGAAGGGAGTCTATACATCCGTTCATGCACTGAACGCTTTTGAAAAATACATGCATGCGGATAATAAAAAAATTGGAAATGGATACACGCTATATTTAACCTACCGTTTGGGTTACCAGCTTAAGTTTTTTAAAAACCGTTTCTTTTTTGAACCATCTATAGGTTTTACTCATTGGCCTGTAAGGACTAAGGTACCACAATCTTTTGAATTAAAAGAAAGTAAATGGCCTAAATACTTTGGCTATGAACCCGGGTTTCATTTTGGGTATAACTTTTAGTATCCTTATCGAGAAATTAACCGAATACCTTTCAACATAATCCCCCCAACCGCTTCCCCGTTTAAGAATAGGTTTTTTTATAAAACCTTCCATTGTGGCCATGTCCTGTCCTGTGAGCACCAACATGCCGGAAATTTTTAAAGGACAAGACAACAAGTGGAAAAAGCACTTCATCGGTGACCCGGACCTGCATTTCGCATTTAAAGTTTAATACATTCCTAACAATAAATAAATAAATAAATACTACAATGAAAAAGACCGGCATTTATTCCGTATTGATATTGCTCACAGCATTTCTTAGTTCATGCGGGATTGGTACCGCCCTTGTTACCAACCACAATCAAAACGCCACGGAGGTACACTTAAGTGGGAACAACTTCAAAGTAATTGATCAGGTAAGCGGAAGTTCGGAGGTATCATATGTATTGGCAATTGGAGGTATGAGAAAAAGGCAATTGTACGAAAATGCGTATTCAACGATGATGAAAAAAGCCAACCTGTTGAATGGTTCCAAAGCCATAATCAACGTGATGACAGAGGAACACGTCAGTGGTTTTGCTCCTTTCTATGTCAGAAGAACGATAACTGTGAGTGCTCAAGTCGTTGAATTTACGAGGTAAGTAAAAGATGTATCATCAAGCCGGTTAAGAAAAAGAAGCCTTAAAGAAAGAGCTAAAATGTATTTCTTAACTTAAGTGAACGAGTTATGGCAACTCGTCAATCTACTTTTGCAATATCGTTTTACATAAAGAAAAGGAAATGCAAAAGAAAATTTTATTCATTGGTTTTGTCTTGATGATGACAAGCACGCTCCAACTCAGTGCACAATATGCTAAGACAGACAGCACTTACAAACGGTGGTTCGTTGGTAGCACTGTATTTTTATTAGGTAATTTGGCTTCCACAAACCCTCCCGACTTCGCTCAACTCAATTTTGGCTATCGCATTACAGGAAAAGATGTCATTACATTAGAACCAAAAACCTGGAAATATGCCTGGCCAAATGGTATTCACCCATTTTTAAACAAAGCGTACGGAAAGAAGGAAGAAAAATTTCCGGGGTACATTCGTGAGTATGGCTTATCAGTGGCATACCAACGATTTTTTGGGGAAAGTTTATATGCCGAACTTAATGTAATGCCTTCTTATCAAGATTTTGTAAACGACAAAGGCAAAAAAATTGACAACGGGTTTCAGATTTTTAATACCTACCGCATTGGTTATCACATCAAACTATTTAAGGATAGATTTTTTATTCAACCATCAATTGCAATTACCCACCGTGCTTATCACACAAAAATGCCTGATGAATTTAAACAACTAGACGACAAATGGTCGAAATTTGTCTTCGGAGAACCGGGGTTTCATTTTGGGTTTAATTTTTAGTTTATTAATTATGAATACACAAAAAACGCCACAAAATACACGGAAAGACATCAAAGTTAATTTGTAACTGAAGCTCGTTACGCTATGGATTAGTTTTATATCTCTCTATGTCTGTGTTGGTTATTTCCACATCTATATGGAGCACCAGATAGAAAAAAGTCTGAGACGGTAAAGTAACTCATTTCCTGTTGCAGTGGTATAGTCTGCTGGCGGATCTGATCCTGCTGGCGCTGGGCATCTGTTGCCCGCGCCTGTGGATCTGGCTGATGGATGAACCCAAAAAGAAACGCAAGCGATGATCGAGCGCCTTCAGAACTATTCATTTTCCTTTTTCCAGGGGTAATCGACCGAAAAAAGCCCACCGCCACCCTCACCCTGGCGGATGCCGTCCAGATGATTTCGGACGGTACCTACCGGGCGAAAGTGGAACAACTCCGAACGTTTCCGGACCCCAAAGCCCGTAAACCGCCCAAGGACAGCCTGGACTACCTGACGCTTTCGGGCCGGTTTGAACCCTCCCGCCTGGCTAAAAATCTCAAACAGCATTCGGGGCTGATGGCCATTGACTTCGATGACATTGCCCACTTTACCGAAACCCGCCTGCAACTTCAGGCCGATCCGTACATCCTGGTCCTGTTCGAATCCCCTTCCGGTAACCGGCTCAAGGCCGTTGTCGAAACCGACCCGAACCGGCATGCCGATGCCTTTGCGGATCTGGCCTTCTACTTCCGACAGACCTATCAACTGGAGATCGATGCCAGTGGCTCCGATGTGTGCCGCCCCTGCTTCGTCGGTTACGACCCCAACCTCTACGTTAATCCGTTGGCGGAGCCGTATCCCATCAAAGGCCTGGCGAAACGGAAGGAAAAGCCAAAAACTGACATCCAGATCAGGAAGGATGCGACGGAGGTTTTCCGCCACGTGGCGGCCGTGGTCGAGCGGATTGTTGCCGCCCGTGTCGATATCACCGGCAACTACTCCCATGAATGGCTTCTGATTGCTTTTTGCATGGCCACCCTCAGCGAAGATGGCCGGGCCTTATTCCACCAGGTTAGTCAGTTCAACCCGAACTACATGGTGGAAGATGCCGATGAGAAATTTACCAATGCCATCCAGACCACCCGGTTTACGCACCCCTGGAAATTCTTTCAGATTGCTAAAGATTACAACATCGACGTGTCCAAACCCCGCCGGGAAAAGAAGGAAACGGCACCCGAAGAAAGCAAACCGCAGCCCGATCCGGAAGCCAAACCCGTTGACAAACCCAAGAAGGCCGAACGGATTCTATCACAGAACGTCGATTACCGCGACGGCGGGATCTGGATCTGGGTCACCAAGAACTGGATCTGCGTGGCCGAAAATTTTCAGATTTACGTCAAGTACTGCACCGAAGACGAAAACGAGGAAAAGTCCTGGATTCTGGAGATTCTGCGCATCGGCATCGCCAAACCGCTCTACATTGAAATTTCCCACGAGGAATTTTGTTCGGCGACCAAACTCAAAAACAAGCTGGCCAGCCACCGACTGGCGCTTAAGATCACCGACACCTACCTGGGTGAACTCTGGCAGCACCTGTTCCGGATGAATTTTCCGAACGCCGTCAAAGTCACCCGGCTGGGTTACCATCCGGAGAGCCGCGTGTTTTTCTTTTCCAACAAAGCCATCAGCGTCGATTCGGCCGATGCGGTGCTGGAACCCGATGAGTTCGGCATCGTGGCGGTCAATCCGCCGGACGGCCAGCCTCCCCTGTGCCTGTCCATGCCGGTGGTCAAGAAAAAACGGGCGCACCTGTTTCAGTTAGCCCCCGGCAACTTGACGTTCAATGAGTGGTTTGGCTTGCTGGTGCAGGTGCACAAATACGAGAATGCGATCATTCCGGCGACTTTCTACCTGATGGCGCTGTTCCGCGACCTGGTGGTCAAACACACCAACGCCAGTCCGATCCTGTATTTGAAGGGCGGAGCCAGCAGCGGAAAAAGCTCCATTGCCCGGTCGCTTTGCCGACTCTACAACCTGCACGAAGCGGTAGCCAACCTCAAAAACAAGAACACCGAAGCGGGGCTGGTCCGGGTGATGTCGCACACCTCCAACGGGATGATCTGGATGGACGAGTACCACAATGATTTTCCGTTTGAAGGCTTGCTGCAGTCGGCTTACGACGACAATGGCTACATCCGGGCCGAAGAAAACAGCCGCGACGGCACCGACACCATCGACATTTACAGCGCCCTGGTGCTGACCTCCAACTACATTCCGGAAAACCCGATTTTCTTCAGCCTCTGTCTGTTTGTGCCCATCACCGAACAGCAGAAAACCGACGAGCAGGTGGAAGCCTTCGCGCGGTTTAAAGACATCGAGCAGGACGGTTTGTCGTTTGTGACGCTGGAAATGCTGAAACACCGGGCGCTGGTGGAAGCCAATCTCAAACAGGCTTACGATGATCTGTATACGCCCCTGAAGGAAGCGACCCGGCACGAAAAACCGGTGGAACGGCTGATCTCCAACATGGCCCGCGTGCTGTCGGTGGCCTACATCCTCCAGATTTTCGGCAAGATCAACCTGCAGTTCGAGGTGACCAGCGACGACGACATTCTGGATGAGTTCGTCGCCATCGGAACGCGCGGGATTCTGCGCCAGCACACCATTCAGACCGAGAAAACGGCGCTGTCGGAATTCTTCGAGATCATCCAGAACCAGTACGAGAACGGCTTTATCCAGGAAGACATTCATTTCCGGTTTGAGGGCAGCCTGCTGCACCTGCGGTTTCCTTCGCTTTATACCATTTAAGCCCAGAAATACCGGCAGACGTTTTGGAAGTCACCGGCCGAGCGCGACACGTTGCGCGACGAAATGCTGGCCTTCGAGTCGCCGGCGAACCCCGACAAATTTTTCCGCAACATCCGGTTTATGACCGACGAGAGCGAAACGGCTCCGGGCGGATCTCGCTCGGTCAGCGGCTCATGCACAATGACTTATAGCAAGATTACCGACAAGTTCGGGGTGGATCTGAGGGGTAGGAAGATCGAAAAAGGCTTAACCTAAACTCAAAAAAAAACCGGCTTTTTGCTACCACGCTACCACAGCAGCAGTAAAGCCCCTGATAATCAGTACTCAATCTGTAATAAAGTTGTGGTAATTCTGTGGTAAAGGTGTGGTAGTGTGGTATTTGTAATATGGGCTACCACAAAAATAATACAGCAAAAGGCACTCAATTCATTAGTATTTAATGCTTTAACTTTTTGTAGTAGTGTGGTAGAAATACAACCGTGAAAAATCAGCAAAAAACATGGAAGCAAACGAAGTCGAAACCGAAAAAGTACAAAAAGCCGAACCGGTGATTGCCCGCTTCAGCCGCTGGCGGGATGGGCAGGGACAACTGTTTCTGGTGCTCTACAAAGTGGGAGGTTTCGATGTCGGCGGCACCTGGCGCGTGAAGCAGATCGGCTTTCTGAATATCGATGAAGAACAACCCCGCGAAGTGCCGCTCCGGGAGTTTCAGGACTGGATTGAGGCCGGGATTCTGACCCGCTTTACGGGGGTCATCGGGCTATAGCAACTCAATTTTTAACTTTATAAAACCAAAATCCCATGCAAGACTCCCAAGTCATTACCGGCAAGTTTTTCGGGGCCGGTGCCATCAAATACGTTGGCGAGAACAATTACGCCGTCCGGTCTTTCTGGATCGACATCACCACCAATCCGGATTTTCCCAATACGCCAGAGTTTCAGTTGAAGGGCGACAAAGTGAACCTGGTCAACGAGCTGCGGAAAGGGCAGTCCGTGGTGATCAAGTACAACCTGGATGGCCGGAAATACGACAAGACGGCGGAAGGCGGGCGGAAAGGGGTGATTACGAACCTGAACGCCTGGCGCATCGAGGTAGTGCAAATGCAGTTGGCGGCAACGGTGGCCACGGCTCCCCAGGCGGCTCCCGCCCTGCGACCGGCGGGATTGCCGCAGCCCGCGCCGACCAGCCCCTCTTTTCAGGAAGAAGATAACGATCTGCGGTTCTGATGCCCGTCGATTACAAACGCTATCATCCGAAGTGGAGCCTGATCAGTCGCCTGATCCGGTTCCACCGAGCAAAAGGCCGGTGTGAATGCTGTGGCGTGCGGAACTATGCAGTCGGTCATTGGGAGAAGGGCCAGTGGATTCCGATTGGGGGCAATGCCGAAGCGGATCATCTAGGGGCGGGGTATGGCACCTATAAGGAAGCGGCCGCCTACCGGGACCTCCACAACCATCTGCTGGCCGGGGACGGAACGCCCAGATTGTCGGTGGTGCTAACGGTGGCTCATCTGGATCACGATATCACCCACAACCGGTTCGATAACCTCCAGGCGCGGTGCCAGCTCTGCCATTTGTCGCACGACCGGCGGGACAATGCCGAACGCCGGATGTACGGGCGGACGGGGAGGTTTTACAATCAACTTCGACTTTTATGAATGGGGAAGAGAATAATCTAACAAGGTTCTAACTTTCTCTAATCAATTCATTGCACATGAATCTCTGGTCAATAAATCCCGGTCAATAAACTGACGTTTTTCGTATGTTGATTGTTGGACCGAGTTAAATAGCTGAATAATGATAATGGATTGATATCGAGTTATTGGATAAAATATCCACATTTTAAGGACTTAATCTAATCTCACTCAATGTTTTGATTGGCACAGAAAAAAAAATGTTATTTTGTGAAATGGTAATTTGTGCCATTTACATGAAACCGAGAACTGTCACGTGGCAGGATACGGCCCCGGTTCGTTAAAATGGCCTGTCGCGAGACACAAATTTTGGGGTCAAAACGGAGTTGTGATTTTTAGACCAATTTAATCGGTTGTTCTTTAAAAGCGGGTAAAGCGACATTGCAGATTTGACCAATGCAGACACTAACCTAAATTATTTGGTTTGACTATAATTTTTAACATAATGATACGAGCAACGAAGGCTTTTCTTATTTTACTTTTTTGTATACAACTCTCCAATGCAAATACGCCCACAGACTCTTTAAAAGCTCAAATGGTGAAATTAAGTGGAGTCTTTAAAAAACAGGGAGAACTATTGAAAAAGCAAAACGACTCTTTGCAACGTGAAATCTTATATTATAAAGTAAAGGAAGATTTTTATACCGAATCATTGGGAGGACAAACGGCTATATTTTCCTTTATAACTGGCACCCTGCTTACTTTAGCTGCCTTTATATCCTGGAAATTTATTTCAGATCGAATTTCAACGGTTAAAAGAGATCTTTCTAATGAAATAGATTCTGTAGAAAAAAAATTAGAAGAGAAACAAGAAAATGATATTATAGTTAGGTATCAGACACTTAAAAATGGCTTTGATCTTGGACATACAATGTTAAGTTCAATGACGGAAAGTAAAATAGGTTCAGAAATAGGTGAAATAGATTTTGGAATCGGTGTTTTTATGGGAATAACATTGATGGTCCAAGCTAATCAAGCAATTAAAGTTCATCCTAAACGCTTGATAAATAGTTCCAGATTCAATGAGGATCCACAACAGTTTATTAATACATTTAATAACTTATCTCTTTTTGTTAGAGGTAGGCTATTATCAATTATCGATATATTAGATAACTCAAATATAGAAACTTTGGAATTTATGATGAAAATGTATACACCAATGTGTGAATATAATTTAATCCAATTAATAGAAGATATATTTGAAGGTGGCAGAAGAAGTGATATTATAGAAATAAAATTTTTGTATTCAAATTTAATCAAAGAAATAACCAAAATATCTAGTGATATGAAAAATAAAACATCAGTAATAGATATTGAAAGCGAAGAGGAAAAATAAAATAACGCTTCGACTATTTCGCTATTCTAAAAATATATGTTCGATTGAGCACTTCCATGTGAGCAATTATAGGCTTTAATTCTTTAAAAAACCACCTAAATAATGGCCGAAGCTATCACCATCGTTTCGGTTCAATATTCTATATACTGATTAACGAAAACCACATTCTCCGGACAACTGCAAGGATTGTCTTAGGCAGTTGGAAATGCATCATCTCGAAAAGTTACCCCAACCAGTCAAAAATCGTCCGATTCATTACTCACTTATTTTGCGGACTTAGGTAAATACGTTGGTTTTATTAAATTGGGTAACCTACTGTTTAATGATTCCAAAAATGGTTTTCGGCGTAAATCCGAACTTTTTCATCAGTAATCAATTCATGGAATGAATGTAAAAAACCTCAGTCGAGTTTACCTCATACTCGTCCCTTTTGTGGTGGCAATACTTGGTTTTGCCTTAGGGCATAGTCATTACAAGCTGTATATTCCCATTTGGCTCATTCACGCCGGTTTAATGAGCTGGGCAACATGGACCCTGAGTAAAGAGTCCATCCACAATCAGCATCAGCGAAAAAGTCATCTCCTCATTGGCATTTTGTTTCTGATAGCTCCCTGGCTATTTATCGCCATTTTTGCCGGTATGGGTCCACCACCCACCACGGCAAAAGCCTGGGTAGCTACCGCTACTGAACAACAAGTGCGCTACTGTATTCTGGTGATTAGCGGGGTATTGATCACCATTGGATTTACCTTCTTAAGCCATCAATTAAAACAAGCGGGTGAAGAGGTTTATTCGTTGCTCGGGTTAGTAGCCTTTTTTTTGGCAATGCCCTTGTTCATACTTAATATGACGTACTGGGGTAGCTTTTTAACCGAATCTTTCCGGATTTTTGTAGCCTCTGGTTCGACTAAAAGACCTGACTGGTACTTACCTTTGCGAGACCTATTTGCCTGGATAAGCGGAATTGAAGTAGGGTTGACCTACTTGGCCAGTGCTGCTTTTGGGGCCTCGCTGAAAACGACTCGTTGGTTCAAGCCACGAGCTTGCTGGAGCTACATCCTGATTAGTTTACTAGGCTTTTTACTGAGCGTCTTACCAGACTTCTCCTTGATGCCCCTTACGGTCGGCTCTTATTTGGTTTCTATTCCAGCAATTCCGTTTATAATACCCTACTTAATGGCGGTTAATCTGCTGAGTCGTTCTGGCACGATTCAACCAGTTCAAGAAATTTAATTATTTCTACAAAGCAGGCATCTTACCATTTTGAAACCTATCTAACGAATTACCTACCTAATCTAACGTGAGTTATACAGGCCCATTAAGGGAAAGGAAATTTCTTCCAAGTTTCCTTATTGGTATTTAGTTAATAAAACGTCCCAAAAATAAAACCCGACACTGTGCCGGGCTGTGTATGGAGGTACATCAAGATCACTTATTTATTTCACAATTATCAAACCATCTATTATGGACACAAGCCTGATTCCGGAGCGGAAAGAAGGATTAGTCTTCTTGCTTATTAAATGCCATCTGATAGCCATCAGCTACAAACAAAGGAGCGTGCTTAGTATGTACAATAATAACATCGGTGGGGCCACGCTGCAGGATACTGTAATCTTTTCCACTCCGTTGGGTCAGGCTGTTGGCTCGACCAGACGCTTCAGCAAGATTAGCACAAGTCCTGATTTTGGGCTTTTCAGTCCAGATTTCAGTAACCGATTTGGTAAAAAACCATGAGGCAATGCGCTGAAGAATTTTTGTCATTAGTAGAAGTTTGATTACAGAGTACAATAATTGATCCAACTAAAGTCAAGTAAAGAAAACCTCCGATATGGAAAGAAAGCATTTTTGCAATCACATTAGAGGCTATTCATCCTTTTGTTCATAAACCGAAATCCAAGGAGCGTGTAGAGAGCAAGGGCCGAAGTTTCATAAAAAGCTTCAAAGTGCTCGCGCTGATAAACCCCGGTTTGGTAATCAGTTACCCAATCAAAAATCGCATAGCAATATGCCGCGAAGCAAACTAAAACCCCTGCCACCAAAAGGATGGCGACTAACTGACCTTTCATAGTGCATTTAGAAATGCACTATATAACAAACCAAAGAGCATAACGTAGACAATATACGGCAATTATTGAGGGAATGGCCCTTCGATGTTAATACTCAAGTCAAGAAACTCTACTTTGAAAAATAGGGGCATAGATTTTCAAAAATGCCATATAATCAATTAAATATTTGAATCGTCCTGTAACTGACCCAATTACGACTGTCGAATTTGGTCCATCATTCGTCCGAAAAAACAAACCCGGACTATATAATGAGCCGGGTTGTAAAAAAACTCTATCCATGCGTGCACCATTTGCGTTAAGTTGGCTCACCAGCCAGAGCAGCCTGCAGACCTGCCAGGACGAGCGCACCGCCCTGCTGCGGGAGAACTCCCGCCGGCAGGCCCTCTTCGACAGCATTCAGTACGCCGGTCAACTGGCCCACGGTCAGCAAATCATTTCCACCCAACAACAACGCATTCATGACTTGCAGGAAAAAATGGTGCGCGACAGTCTGCAGCATCTGTCTGAGCTGGACGCTCTAGGGGCAATCGTCGATTACGTCACGCCAAAAAATACCGTGGGGTCCCGGAGGGACTCCCGCCGACAGCGTTAGCCTCATTCGCGAAGCCATCCGCAAGGCCCCGGCGGTACTCGATTCACTGGTGCGCTACGAGTTTTTAAAACAGCGTACCGGCTACCTCAGGGCCGATGTGCAGCACTGCCAGGCCGAGCGGCTGAGCCTTACCCTTTCAATGATCAAACTGCGGGCCGAACGGGATTCCCTGAAAAAGGTGGTCACCCACCGGGACCCGCTGCGCCCCCGGCTGCAACGCGCCCGGCTCGAAAACTGGAGCTGGCGGGGACTGGCCGCCCTGGGGGTTTACCTTCAACTGCGTAGCTGGATTCGATGAAAACCGTTTGGCTCAACGCCCATTCCTACCCGGTGCCGCAGGCCTGGCACGAATGCACCAGCCGCCAGATCGTGGCGCTCTTGCCGCTGACACTGGTTCCGCTGGAATTACTGGAGCCCCAGGAACGGACGGTACTAAAAGCCCGCGCCTTGGCGGAGCTCATGCCGATTCCGAAAAAAACCGCCCAACAACTGACCGTCGAGCAGCGGTACCGGTTGGGCCAGCTCACGCTCTGGATCTGGAAAGAGAGATTGCAACACAAGCCCCTGGACTGGTTTGAAGTCGACGGCGTTCGCTACCACCTGCCCGATCCGCACTACAGCAACACCTCGGCTATTGAAATTGCGATGGCCAATATGCACTACCTGGCCTACACCCGCCCCGAAAACCCCAATTCGATGGCGGTGTATGCGCTGATCGCCACGCTGTGCCGCCCGGTGCGCAAAGACGCCGAGACGTTCCGCCAGTCGGCCGACTGGAACGGTGATCTGCGCGAAGAATTCAATTCAGTGCTGGCCGACGAACGCGCCCGCAAGTTTCAGAAGCTGTCCATCGGGCAGGTCATGGCGGTGCTGAAATATTTCGAATGGATGAACAACCGGTTTTTTGAGAGCTACCAGGATGTCTACGACAGCGACGAGTCGGACGAACCGCCCCTGTACAAAAACGGCGAAGGCATCCTGACCTCGCTGATGGACATTGCCAAACTGGGCGTTTTCGGCAACTTCGATCAGGTCTGCAAACAGAACGTGCACACGGTCTGGATTTTTCTGCGGGACAACAACCTAAAGATTAAACGGGAAACTAAACTGATGGAAAAGGAAATAGAAAGTTATCGAGATTCGCAAAGTTGTTAGAGACCATGTTAAATTATTTGAGAGAATCTAACATTTGGTAGGATTTCGTATATACCCAAATTATCGAGTTCCCCTCCATGACTTTTTATTTCAATAGATAAACTGGTAATGTTCCATGGAAAATGAGATTAGGCCAGGATGAAAAATAGTAACTCACTAGAATAAATATATTATTGAGCTTAGAGACAATTATAATTTATTATACCTATCTAGTAAACGACACCAGTTGGAAATAAAAGGAAGATCAATAAAGAAAACATTAAAAAGCCGATAATATTCTCAGCTCAATATTAAACTATAATCTAAGTGCGAACCCATTGCAAAGAATATGAAAAGAAGTGCTCTATTAAAAATACGGGAAATTTCCCATTGCGAGGAATTAAGAAAAACACTTATTTAAAGGTTTCAAATTATTATGTAAAAACATCCCCTTAACTTCAAAATGGTATTAATGCTTAACCTCGCTGAAATAATTTCCACTGCTTTCATAAGCCTTGTCGGAATACTTTTATTTTCCTTCGTTATCATATCCGTAGAGCTAAGAAGAGTATACAACAAATATGAAAAAGCGAAGACTAACAATGAATTACATATAATTCATGCACCAATTTATAATTTTTTTATAAATATTATTGCTTTCTGGAAAAAGGGGACACCAAAAACAATCAGAAAAATCCTAAACGACTTAGACAATGTAAAAAATGACAATATTTCACACCCTAGAGTTATGTTCGCTTTATATTCCATAGTTGATTTAATATTTTTCTTAACTACTGCAAGAATTATATTTTACTTCGACCATCACTTACTTCATAAATATGATAAAGACCCATTCTATACTTTAGTTGAGCATATTGATGCAGCCGGAATACTAAATGGAATACTTGGTGTTGGTATCGCATGTATCATTGCATTAATTATCTACAAAGATGATCTAACAGAAAGAGAAAAATTAAAAAATGTAACAACCGACTTACAAGATAAAGTTCAATATTTATTAACAAATTATACTGCATTAAGACTAGTAAACACATTTGATGGGAGACTTGAATCATTTGAGCACATTTTAAAAATCCAACAAGATAATATAAAAACTAATGAATTTTACATGATGAATTATTCAGCAGATTTTGGATATTTAAGATGCAATAATTTAGATATATTACTGTCATCTATTAAAGAAGAAAAGGATTTTGCTTCTGAAATGTTTGGGGCACATGAAAATTATAAAAAAGAAATTATAGATTTAAGGCAAAAACTAATAGAGTTATGCAGAAAAAATCCCAATAGTACTAACATATCTTTTTTAGATACTTCATCAGAAAATAGCCAAGAAGGAAAATCAAGATATCACCGATACCTTTCGCGAGTATTTGATTATGCAACGATAATACCATGGAAAAGAATAAAGAACATTCAGACAAGGAAAGAATTGGATACTCTATTAATTAATGATCAAGTCACAAATAGAATGGTAACATATATATATTTTGAATTGAGCTCAGAAATGCAAAATATATCCAAAAAAATAGTAAAGGAAAGGTTTATAAAATTTTTAATACAAAAAAACAACGAAAATATTGAAGAATTCAATAGGATTCCGGGGTTTTCTGTTGACAGGATTGACCGAATTCCTTTTCAATTCATTGTCTCTAAACCTAAAATTGGGCCCGGAAGTGTAAAAAATCAAAGTTGCCTAATTACTTTTTCAAATATAGACGCAATTGGTGAAAACAGTGGGGTATACGCATTCCAAAGCTCTGACAGTGATGTAATTAACAATCTTGCTGCAATCTACAACACTTACAAAAACCAACAGTTAACAAGAAACAATTCTGAAGAATTCACAAACTGGATTACTTTTATAAAACTTTTTGATTTAAATGAAGATAGTGAAGTTTACACTGTACTAAAATTTAAGCCGATTGATGAAAAAGAAATTGAATTACATCACGGAGTAGCTTTGTCAGACTTATTAGCTTTTTCCGAAATAGAAAAATTATTTTTAAATTTCCATGACAAACTCGCAATTGAACAAATGCCTCTATTAAAATATCATTCGAGAAAGGATGAATCAGGAAGAATTACGAGCAATGATTTTGGACTTTTTTCATTTAGGAGAGCAATTTACTTTGCTATTGGGTTATTTGGAAGCGCTAAAAGCGAATCAACATTGGCTGAATACATCTGCAATAATTTTTCGAATGGAATAATAAATCTTCAAAGAAAACCTTTAGAAGGGAATGAGGCAGAAAAGAACACCCTCATAATAAAAAACTTAGGAACCTTCGAAAGTATTTGGAAATTTAACAAACCAGAAGATATAGGAATGATCGCAAAACTACAAGTACATATAAACGGAGGAAATTCTACTTTTTTTATTCTTGGAGGACTTAATCATTATGGTACAGAAAAAATAGCAAACTATCTACGAGACAACTGGTTAAGTATTGCAAAGGAAACCGAAGGAAAACCATTTGTAAAAACTTACAAAATCACTGGAAATTTAATTGAGAAAAATGGTTTCACATTTTTGTAACCTGAAAATTTTAAAACTTTAAGGTAGCCTTTTTCCTGTATAAATCAATTTATATTACTACAACATATTTTGAATTTTTTCTATTTTAGCTTTAACTAGCGATGTTACTATAATTATTTCGACATTTTAAATCCTAGAACAAATCTTGTCCTATCAATTAGTTCCAACAACTTAGATTTTCGCCAGAAACCATCTAATACATGATGCTTTCCGGCGATTTTACTTCCTACTTGGACTACTTCCGGCAGTGGGCTTCGGCCCACCCCGATCTGAAATTCTTCCTCTACGGCGGGGTCGAAAAGGGTATGGATTACGCCCGATCCTTTCCCGATTTCGATTACCCCCTGGCCTGGCTCGAACAGCCCATCATCCTGCCCGGCGACAACTTTGCCGCCAACCACATGGCCGTCTACAAAACCGGCCTGTCGGTGCTGGTGCAGGCCCCGCTCGACGACAACGACGCCCAGGTGGCCGCCTATGATGACTCGTTCCGGATCATGCTGGCCCTGGTGAAAAAACTACGGCTGGACAACCGCAGCAAAACCATCCTCTGTGATCTCAACAGCATCCGGCTCGAAGCCGTCAGCCTGCTCTGGGTCGACTCGCATTACGGCTGGCGCATGGAACTGAATGTGGAAATGAACCTCAACGAATTTCTGTACTGACCTATGGACGCCCTGGCCACCCTGACCCATTACCCGGTCCACCTGACCGGCAACCCCATCGTCGTCAACACCGAAGCCGCCGACCCGATCACCTATCCCGACCGCACCGGCTTGCGCTACGGACTGACCCTGATGACCCCGCCCTATTTTCTGGCCAACACCTTCGAGGAGCTCGATACACTTGTGGCCTCAGAAATCCCCCCCGAGGTGCTGGCCACCGGTTCGGTGTACAAAGGCGCGTATTTCGATATTGCCCGGCACCTGGATTCGCTCTTGATCCGCACCCCGCCCACCTTCCGGCAACCCACCATCGGGATCTGTGAGAGCCTGACGACGCCCTACTACGTGCGCCGGATTCGCACCCACGACGATGCGCTGATCGACCAGGTCGATTCGCCGGTGGCCTATGCCATCAAAGCCGGGGTGGCCGAGCGGGATTACGCAGCTTACCACGATTTCTTTTTCACCGAGTACATCGGCAAAGGCAAACGGTTTCTGACTTGGGCTGCCAACGCCCGCACCGTCCACGCCGATCAGCCCGAATACCTCTACCTGCTGACCCACTTTTCACCCCTGCCCACCAGCCTCAAGCTGATCAGTCAGGTTTATTACACCGATGGCACCTCGGAGCGACTCGTGGCCAATCAGCTCACGACGGTGTACCCCTACAAAGTCTACTGCTTTCCGGTAGGACCCCAAGCCCTGGAGCTGACCAGTCGCCCCAAACCGGTGAGTCCTTACGAAGTCTGGGTCAGCAACCAGGACGACGAGCGGCTCACCGAAATCCGCTGGTACCGGCTGGAAACCCAGTACCGCCGAACTGTGCGGTTTCTGCTGTTCGCCAACAGCCTGGGCGGATTCGATACGCTTTACTGCACCGGTAAAGGCGTCGAGCAGGTCAGGTACGTGCGCCAGATCACCGAACGCTTTACCGGCTATGATTACCGACCCGAATTCTCCGAAAAGGAAATCAACGAGGTCACCGGTGAACGGGAACTGACTGTCTCAACCGGCTGGCTGAGCAAAGCCCAGGGCGACTATTTGCAGGAGCTGGCCCTATCACCCGAAATCTACCTGGTCACCGATCGGGCCTACCTGCCGGTGATCCCGGTCACCGACAGTTTGAAAACCGCTGATGACGACGAGACGCTGCTGGGCCGCAACTTTGTGTTCCGCTACACCAATCCGGAACAGCACTACAGCCGCCTGCCCTCGCCCGACCACCTGCCGAAGCGCCCCACTGGCTGGCGACCCAAAGCCATTACCTGTTTGCTGGATGCCAACGGCAAACGCACCGGCATGAAAGCCGCCGTCTTGCTGGAGAAGTATTACGTGGATGACAACACCCGCGTACCGGAAGCTCCCATCAAATCCAACGTGCCCGGCACGGAAGGCTACTTGCCCCCCGTCCCCAGCGCCGACTGTCTGGCGTCGCCCTTTCTGAGCGCGGCCATCAGCCGGTCGGGCACCTTTCAACGGAGCAACTGTGGTGCCGATCAGGTGGGTGGTCCCGCGCTGATCACCGTTCCCGCCGGTTTGTTTGGTTCCGAGGTCAGCCAGGCCGATGCCGACAGCAAGGCGGAAGCGGAGTTTACCCGGCTCATCACCCAAAGCTACGCCGATCAGTATGGCTCCTGCACGACGGCTCCGAAGCTGTACGCCTGGGACGTTCCCGCCGGTCACTGGCATTACCGTTCGGGCAGCCCCCAGCAGATGCAGGTGTATTTCGGCTCGCAGCCCTGGGGCAATAGCTGGACAGAGCAGGGCCAAACCGGCCCGTACGTTTTCCCGCAAAATGCCAACGATCTGAATTTCCCGGTGCAGGGCGATCTCTACTGGTGGTTCCTGATGCTTACCGGCAAAGCGGGCCAAACCTACCGCATCGAAGTATTTTCAAATGGAACACTTGTCATCGACCGGTCGGTGGTGCTCAACCACGAAGGGGGCGAACACCTCTGGCTGTTCGGTACAGACGGCGTAAGCTTCTACAACCCGCTCAGCGGGTCGAAGGTGTACGTTAAAATGACGGAGCAATGAGCGACGATCTGGATTTACTCGATGAGCTGGCCGATCTGGCGCAGGAAATCGTGCACGACGGCGTGGTGATGTTCCAGCGGGCCATTGAAGAAAAAGGGTTGGTACTGACCGAAGAGCTGCTCCAGCAGTTCCAGGCCACCGTCAGCCGCTCGGCGTTGCAGTTGGTGGCAGAAATCTCCTTCCATGAATACGGCCGCTTCAAGGATATGTCCCAGGTGCGCTACGGCGACAAGTTGCCGCCCCTCGATGCGCTCGAGTCTTTTGTGAAAACCGTGGGGCTGGGGCAATTCGGGCGGGTGCCGGGCTACCGGGGCCGCTCGGTGAGCAGCATCAACGAAGCCGCCCGCCGGATTGCGGCCGCCATCCTATTCACCCGCCGGAAAGTGCCGGTAGTTAAAAAACAGTACAGCGGCACCTGGTACAACAGCACCAAGATGCGGCTGATCAACTCGGCCCGCTACCGGCTGCGGGTTCGGACGGCGGAAGTGGTTAATGGGTGGTATACCAGGTTACTGGAACGGGCGGGCGAGAATCAGGTTAATTAAGGTTCAGAGAATCTACAGGGCTATTTGGTAAAACAATCGTAAAGGTTGTTCCCAGCCCTTCATCACTTTGTACACTTAGGGTACCCCCGTGAAGTTCTACAAACTGACGGGCGATGACAAGCCCCAAGCCGGTTCCCTGAATAGAGGTGGTATTACCAGCTCGAAAAAAGGGTTGGAACAAGGATGAAAGATCACTGGCGGGAATGCCGATACCCGTATCGATCACCTGAATCATAACCGTTTCGGACGTAAAGCGTAATACCAGTTGCGGGTTGTCCGGAGCGAATTTAAAAGCATTGGATAGCAGGTTGACCAGGACATGACTCATCAGTTTTTCATCCAGGAAAGTGTTAGATGGTTCCCCTTCCACCGAAAAATCGACTACCCGGCCATCAACTCGGTTACTAAAATACCGGTCAATAATGTGTTGGCATACCATTACGGCATCGGTCCAACGCGGATGAAACGCAATTTTTCCCGCTTCAACGGTTCCCATAGTCAGCAGATCCGTCATCAACTCGTTTAAATGCCCAATCTGTTTAGCAATAACCCCTGTGTATTTTACGATGGCGGGCGTAGCAATATCCGGGGGTTTGACTAGATACAGTTTGATCAAATCCGTACTACTCTGGATGACAGTCAGGGGCGTGCGAAACTCATGAGAAGCGATGGAGACAAACCGGGATTTGAGTTGGTTAAGCTCCTGTTCCCGCTGCAAGGATTGTTGCAGGATGAGTTCATTTTCTTTTTGAGAAGTCACCTCGGCAGCCAAAATCATCACCCCGATGATGGTGTCGGATTCATCACGAAGAGGTGTATACGTATAGTTAAAATAAGCCTCCTGAAACGTTCCGTTCCGCTTTATCCGAACCCGCTCACCCGAGCCGAAGTAGGGCACTCCGGTGTCGTAAACCGTCTCCAGTAGTTCGATAAACCCCTGCCCTTTGAGCTCGGGCTGAAATTGAATCAATTCCATACCAACAACGGAGAAACGTTCCTGCCAGATTTCGTGCATGGCTTCATTCACCACATTAATGACCATATTCCGACCACTCAAAAGAGCAATTCCCAGAGGAGCCTGTTCAAAAAGGGTACGGAAGCGTTCTTCACTTTGCCGTATTTTTTGTTGAGCAATTACCAATTGCGTGGTTTCCTGGCAAACGACCAAAATTCCACCGATTTGGCTAGAATCCGTCAAAACGGGACTGTAACCAAACGTCCAATAAACATTCTCAATTTGACCATTTCGGTAAATAGGAAGGAGTTGGTTTTCACTCCTGGTAGATTCCCCACCGGCAAGCACCTGATCGATCAGGGGCTTTATGACCGGCCAGATCTCAGGCCAGCAATCCTGACCCCGCTGGCCCAACGCCCCCGGATGTTTCCCCAGATTGCCTAAGCTAGGCCGGAAAGCGTCGTTATAGAACTGAATCAACTCGTCACCCCAATACAGTACCATGGGAAACTTGGATGAAAGGAGTAGTGATACCGTGGTAAGCAGACTTTGGGGCCACACATCGGGATTGCCCAATGGGGAATTTTCCCAATCAAAAGCGCGAGTTAGAGCACCCATTTCTCCCCCACCACTCAGGAAATTGACCGATCGTGTGCGATTTTCCGACATAAGTTCAAACTAAAAAAGATTTAATTAGCCTATGAACTGGGCATAGCGTGCAGTGAGGATCAAACTGGATGAGGCTTGGTGCAGATAAATTTACTTCTTTAATTTGATTAATACACCCCTTATTTTACCGCTTTTTAACGACTGATCGATGTGAATGGACATGGATCGGGGGTTTAAACTATCCACTCTGGTTAAAGTTTGGTTTGGTAGACCAAATCGAAAATCCCTTTATAACCAATGGGGCACTTGGTTATACGTACTTTCTGAAATCATAATTATCCTTACCTCTGTAATTTCGGAGTGAATACCCTTTTGCTCGGGTCTATTTAATCATGACCCGCCTGGGTAAAGGATTTTAAATTTTACATAATTTTTGAGTCGTCCCGAAAATATCGACATAGGCGTGCTTTAGGTTTCCGAATTCAAACTGGCAATTACAGGCTCGCTTGGCTTCAAGTCGGCATAAAAAACTAATGTTTTTATGCCGACTTGAAGGACTTAATTTAATTTCCAGTCTTAAGCCGTCCTGTTTCCACTCAGGGCGGCTTTTCAATTTGGTGGCCAGTCCACTACTGCCACCCCATGAATCAGGTTGAAGAGAGTAAAATCAAGCTCATCATCGACGGCGAGGATGCCGAGCGGAGCCTGGCCGGACTGCGCCAGGAAGCCCGCGAAATCACCGCCGAAATGCGCCGGATGAAGGAAGCCGGGGAAGAAAACACCGGCGCCTACCCCCAACTCGCCGAGCAGAAAAAGCAGCTCAACGTCGAGACCCGCGAATACCCCCAGAATCTGGACCTCGAAAACGCGTCGATCAACGAACTCCGGGCCCGCAAGCGCCTGCTCATTGGCGAGCTAAAAGACCTCAAAGTCAACTCCGATGACTGGCTGGACAAACTGAAGGAGGTCGCCGATGTCGATCAGCGGCTCGACGCCGTCAACGCCGAAATGCGCGCCCTCAAAGACCACACCGACGACAACGTTTTGGTCTGGAGCCGCCTGAAAGAAACGTTTCTGGGTACTTTCGCGGCTTTTGCCCTGGACGACATCATTCAGGAGGTCGTTCAGTTTGGCCGCGAGTCGATCCAGGCGGCCGCCGAAACCTCGGATGCCTTCGCCGATATCGCCAAAAGCACCCAGATGACCACCGACGAAGTCGCGGCCCTGGATGCCCAGATCCGGCAGATCGACACCCGCACCGCCCAGGCTGAGCTGCTGGAGATTGCCAAAGTCGGCGGGCAAATCAATATTGCCAAAGACGAGATGCTGGGCTTCGTGCGGGCCACCGACCAGGCCGTGGTGGCCCTGGGCGATGAATTTTCCGGCGGGGTCGAAGAAGTCACGTCCAAGCTGGGAACGATGAAAAATCTCTTTCAGGAAACCAAAGAGATGGATGCCGGAACGGCTATTTCCAAAATCGGTTCGGCCCTTAATGAACTTGGCTCAGCGGGTACCGCTACCGCCCCGGTGGTCGCTGATTTCACCACTCGAATGGGGCAACTCGGCGATCTGTCGCCCCAGATCAGCCAGACGCTGGGATTAGGGGCCGCCTTTCAGGAACTGGGTCTGAGTGCCGAAATCTCCGCCGGTGGTCTATCCAACATCCTGCTGACGGCCGCCCAGGACACGGCCACCTTCGCCCGCCAGCTCGGTCTCACGGAAGGTGTGATGAAAAAGCTCATCAACACCAACCCCAACGAGTTTCTGTTGAAACTGGCCGAAAGTCTCCGGGGTTTACCCGCCGATCAGGTCGCCAAACAGTTGTCCGATCTGGGCATCAAATCGCAGGAAGCCACCAAAGTCATGTCGCTGCTGAAAGACCAGACCCAACTGGTGCGCGACAATCAACTGCTGGCCAACACGGCGATGAAGGACGGCACGTCTCTGACCAAAGAGTTTGAAATCAAGAACCAGACGGCGGCCGCCCAACTCGCCAAATTCGGCAAGGAAGTGCAATCGGCCTCGGTCGATCTGGGCAATAAACTCCTACCGGCGGTGCTCAAAGGGGGTGAACTGGCCCTGACCTTTGGCAAAGCCATCGGAGCCTTACCCGGTTTTTTGAACGAAAACAAAGTCTCGATCGGTTTGCTGGCTGCGGACCTGATTACCTTCAACGCCCAGGCCATTCTGGCCGAAGCCAACTCCCTGCGCCTGGCAGCCGCCGAGAAAATCCGCACCATCGCCACCGAAGGAGCCGCCATCGCCCAGCGGCTGTTGAACGTGGCGATGTCGGCTAACCCCATCGGGGCCGTCATCGCCATTCTGCTCACGCTGGGGGCGGCCCTGGTGGCGGCTTACCAGCACAGCGAAACCTTCCGGGCGAGCGTCAACGGACTCTGGCAGGCGATGAAAACCGCGGCTGACGTCGCCATCCAGTTTGTCAAAGCCTTTGTCACGATGGACATCAAGGGCATGGCCGACGCCATGCTCAACAGCGGCAAACGGGTGGCCGATGCCTTCAGTACCACCTACCAGGCCACCCTCAAAGCGGGTCACGCCAAAACCGAAGCCGATCACCAGACCCACGTCGACAAAAAAGCCACGGCCTCCAAAACCGGGGCCGAGAAAGCCGCTAAAGATGCCCAACTCGCCAACCAAACGGGTCTCACCCAGATCACGCTGGACAATGCCGGTTTTCTTTCCGAGGATGCCAAAAAGCGCCAGGAGCACGAAAGGCAGCGGGCCGAAGAAAAGAAAAAGGCCAATCAGGACGCCATCGATGCGGCCCGCAAAGCCACGATCGAAGCCATCGCCGATGAAAAGGAGCGCAAAATCGCCCAGCTTCGTTTCGAAACCGATCAGGAAAAACAGCGTATCTGGGAAAGTGAAGCCGACCACAAATTGAAGCTGACGCAGTTTGCGGCCGCCGAAAGTGCCTACGAAACCTGCAAAGCCCAAATTGAAAAAGAGTACCGGGATAAAAAAGAGAAAGAGGATCGCGAAGCCGCCGAGAAACAGCAGAAACTGCTCATCAGTCTGATCGCCGATGAACACGAGCGGAAACTGGCCGAGCTGACCTTCCAGGCCACCCAGGCCCGGGCCGAAGTCGAACTTACCATCACCGATGGAAAAAAGAGGGCCGACGCGCTCGACCAGATTAACAAGAAACTGTCGGCGGATATTCAGAAAGAAAACGAGGACCACCGCCAGCAGGAGCTGAAACGTAACCAGGAGAAGCGCGACAAGGAACTGGCCGCCGAAAAACAACTGTTCGATCTGCAGTTTCAGGCCGCCGTTGCCAATGCCGAGCTGTACCTGAATCTGGCCAAGAATAACGCCCAGGCCATCTACGACGCCAAAAAACAGCGGCTCGATGCCGAATACCAGTACAACCGTCAGAAGCTGCAGAACGAAGCCGCCGAAGAAAAGGCCAAGAACGCCGAGCTGATCGCCGATCACGACAAACTTGCGGCCGCCGACAAAGCCATCGACGACCGGCTGAAAGCCCAGCTTACGGCCAACGACCAGAAGTACGAAGCCGACAAAACGACGCTGACCCAGGAACGCACCGCCCAGCGGCTGGCCAACCAGCAGCAGTTTTTCAATGCGGTGGATGGCCTGATGAAAGGCGACTATACGTCGTTCATGACCCTTTTGAATCAGAAACTCGCCAACGAGCAGGCCAGGAACCAGAAAGCCCTGCAGGACTTCACCGCCAAAGGCCAGGAAACCCTGCAGGTGGCCGGCCAGGCCGTGGCGTCTCTCCAGCAGCTCAACCAGAAATACCTCGACAGCCAGCTCAAAAAGATCGAGAAAGAGAAGGAATCCCAGCTCAAATCGTGGAAGGACCAGTACGACAAAGGCAAGATCTCCAAGGAGCAGTACGAGAAAACCATTGCCAAGATCAACGCCGATGCGGCTGAGAAAGAGAAGAACGAAAAGGTCAAAGCCTGGAAACGGGATCAGGCCATGCAGATTGCCATGGCGCTGATCAATGCCGCGATGGCGGCTCTCAAATCGCTGGCGACGATGGGTTTCCCGCTGGGGCTGATCGGTGTGGCGGCCCCGGCGGCTATGGGGGCTATCCAGATCGGGATCATCAAATCCCAGAAACCGCCTTCCTTCGCCCAGGGTGGCTATTTACGCAACGGCGGGGTGCCGAACGGACCCGGCCACGGAAGTGCCTACGGCCAATCGGGCATTGCGCTGGTCCGGCGCGATTCGGGTCAGGAGGTCGGCGAAATGGAAGGGGGTGAACCCATCATGATTCTGTCACGTAACACCTACCGCAACAACCGGCCCATCATCGACAAACTGCTCAACTCCTCGCTGCACCGCAACGGCGCACCCATCATGGCCCGAAACGGTGCCTTGTATACCGATGGCGGAGATTACCGCTCCTACCTGGAGCCGCTACAAGGCGGGCGTAAGTATCTGTTTGGGTCGAAAAAAGCCAAGAAAGCCGCCAAAGAAGCCGAAGAAGAGGCCAAACGAATGGCGGCCGAAGCCGAAGCGGAAAGTGCCAGCTATGATACGGGCGGTTACGATGCAGGGGACTACGGTGATTACGGCGGAGGTGGCGATTTGGAAGGCGTCGATGGCGATGCGGCCGGAGCGGTCTCGATGACCAACGCCGAGATTGGCAAGTCCCAGCAGATGATGACGGCCATCGCCCAAAACACGGAAGAAACCGTCGAGATGCTGTCATCCACCAACGCCACCCTGGTCGGTCTTGCCAACCAGTTGAGCACGGCCAACGGCTACCTCGACCGCATTGCCGCCAAAGAACTCAGCGTCAGCGTGCACAACGTGGTCAACGTCATGAATGCCATCAACGTAGTCAATAACGACAGCAACCTGAAATAATGTTAGACATTCGCATCGAAGGCGTGTCGGTCGACCGCAAACCCGGCATGGTGCTGACGCTGGAGCAATTCAGCCCCTTTTTGATTTTTCGACCGTGCAGGGCAGTCGCATCTATGATTTCCAGTTGCCCAGCACCCCCACCAACCGGCGGGTGCTGGGGCACCTGCACAACCCGCAGGTGGAAAGCAGTAAACGGCGCTGGTACTGCGAGAAGTACCATAACAGCACCATCGTCGAGCAGGGCTACGTCAAAATTCGGGAAACCACCCCCGATTACAGTCTGTATTTCACCCAGAACCTGGGCGATATTTTCGGCGATTACCAACTAATCCCGCTTTCGCAGCTCACCGCACTGGGCAGCGAACCGGTTCCGGCATCGCCGGTCGCCAGCGTCGATCCGCTGGTGGACCGGTATTGCTTTCCCACCCTTCATAACCCGGCCTTCTACGGCAACCAGGTCGTGGGCGGTTTTACCGGCAAAGTCAATGAGCAGGAAGCAGGGCTTTATAAAACGACCGCTCGCGTGCCGATGTTCTTCGTGCACCAGATCCTGAAACGCTACGGGGAACTGACGGGCTGGCGGTTTGAGGGGGCCTTCATGGATAGCCCCGCCATGCAGCGGCTGGTGTTTTACAACCTGTACCCGCTCGATGAGCAGACCACGCTCACCTACAGTAATCATTTGCCGGAAATTACGATGGGCGGACTCTTGATCGAACTGCGGAAACTCTTCAACCTGTGGCTGGATTTCAACGTGCGTCGAAAGATCTGCACGATTGACTTTGTCGATGACGTGCTGGCGCAGCCCACGCTCACCAACTGGAGCTACAAAACCGGCCCGGCCCACCTGCGCATTCCCGACCAGCACGGAAGGCTGGAGCTGAGCTACGAGATCGACGGCAATGATGCAACCATGAAACCCATTCCAGCGGTAATGGACAAGTACCAGACGCCGGAGAACGACGAGAAAGCGGGCGGGGTGCTGTTGCCCGTCAAGTCACGGTTTTCCACGCTGCTGACTGACCCAGCCACAGGCCTGGCCACCACCAGCCAGACCGGGTTTAGTGTCCTGAACAAAGACAGCAAACCGGTTCTGAGCAACCGGCTGTTGTTCTACAACGGTCTGGTGGCCGGGGTGCCCACGGCCACCAATGCCTACGCGGGCCAGACCCTGCTGTGGTCGGGGGCGGGCAACCTGGTGGACACCCACTGGCGCCGGTTCGAGCGTTTCAAGGGCCGCACCTTCCCGATCCGGCGGAATCTGTATCTGTCGGCGGCCGATCTGGCCCGCTTCACCCTGCGCCAGAAGGTCCACATCCAGGGCGTCGATTACCTGATCAGCTCCCTGAAAACCGCCCTGGGTGATGATCCGATCCTGATCTGCGAAGCGGAGCTGTGGCGGGTTTAGATGGTCGGAAACTCGTTGAGCTTTTCGGGTCGGATGACCAGGCCCAGCTTGCGCAGATAGCGATCGGTTTGGTTGATCGTGGAATGGCCGCACTGCTCCTGGATCAGCTTCATGTCCAGGGTGGCACTCCAGAGCGCAATGACCCCGGTCGGTTTCCAGGAATAGATATCGTAATCCTTGCCGAATAAACCCAGTTTCTTCAGGTGCCGGACGTGGCGGTTGTAATAGCTATTCTGGCCCGGCGGGGTGGGTCCCGGAACCACCTTGAAATTATCCGGATGATTGGGGTTGTCCGAATTACTGGCGTTGCTGAACACGAAGTAGTCCGGCGGATATTTCCGTAAACCGAGACGAATGATTTCGGCCTCAAGGGCCGGGGAAAGAAAAGGGTACCGAAACCGGTTCGTTTTTCCCCGTTTTGCCGTAATCCGGATGCTGGTTGGCATCAAGTCTTTCACCTGGAGCAAGCGAATCTCCTGCCCCGGCCGGGCGAAGGTGTAGTAAATAAACTGGCAGAAAAGCCACAACTGCTCGTCGCCCCGCTCCAGAATCGATTCCTTCAATTCACGGATCTGCTCCGGGGTAAAGGGCAAGTGATCCTCCGATTCCTCCAGGGAGTCTTTTCGGATCTTTGCCGCCGGATTCTTCTCGATCACTTCCCGCTCGACGTACATCTCAAAAAACGAGTGCATAAAACCCAGGATGTTATTGCGGGTCTTGCCCGCCAGCCTGACCTGGTCCATGAACGCCAAAACGACGGGTTTGGTGATCTGGCGTAACTGCACCTGGGCATTCCCCCGTTCCTTGAAAAACGCCAGGAAATGGTTGCTGTAATTGGTGTACAGGATCGCCGTACTGTCGGCAATATCGCGTTTGGTTTGAAAGAAGTAGGCCACCGCCTGGGTCAGCGTCAGGTTTTTACTGAGGGTAACGTCGGAGGCCGCGGGTTGGGGACTCGGTTTGGGGGTGCCGACATAGGCCCCGCTTTGTAGTTCTTTGCTTACCCAAGCAATTATTTCCGACGCATCCTGCTCGCGTTCGGCGTCGGTACGCCCTTCGACCGAAACGCGCTTGCGAACGAGCTTCTGGGTATCCACATTCCAGACGTAGTACAGGATATACCAGACATTGGTGGTTTTGATCAACCGGGGGAGTTTGTAGGGGTAGGGACTACGGTTCGAATTTTGGGTTCTTTTTGTCACAATTCACTCTTGGAAAAGTACAATTACGGGCAGTTGTTACAAAAAAAACCGCCCAAATCGTTAAATTTAGGCGGTTTTTAGCGTCGGGGTGGCAGGATTCGAACCTACGACCTCCTGGTCCCAAACCAGGCGCGATACCGGGCTACGCTACACCCCGATTACTTTCGAGAGCACAAAGGTACGATTTTAATTCGGAAAAGAAAATCGGGGCCTCTAAAATCCCTTCTATTTAAATTCTGGCGGAGAGAGAGGGATTCGAACCCTCGGTACCGTTGCCAGTACGACAGTTTAGCAAACTGTTCCTTTCGGCCACTCAGGCATCTCTCCAGAACAATCCCAAAGCCGCTTTGGCGTCATTGGGGTCACAAATATAGAGGTATTCCCACCGTTTCGCCAAGATTTCAGCCAAAAAAGTTTCGCAGCAATTTGTGATCTCCGGTAGCGCATCCGGTCATTTCCTCCTAATTTCGCAGCTTCACGGAGTCAATCCAACGGCCTACAGTTCGTTGATGTCCTGATCCTTTGCGAATTGCATGAACTGGAATCACAGCCTGACCCAAACCGAATACCTCTTCATAGCCGTCTTCGTGCTGCTCTATGGCTATTATTTTTTTCGAACCTTTCGGGTTGCGCGCTTGCTGGGCAGCACCGCCTGGGCCACCATTCCGAAGTTTTTTCTGCGAACCGGCTACTTCATCCTCCTGCTGATTGCGTTGCTCGGCCCCTCTTTCGGGGTCGTTGAAAAAGAACTGGTTTCAGAAGGAAAAGATATTTACATCGCCGTCGATCTTTCCAAATCAATGGACGCGACCGACATTCCGCCCACACGGCTGGAAAAAGTAAAGTATGAACTGAAACGGCTGGTCGATGCGCTGCCCGGCAACCGGTTTGGCCTGCTGGTTTTCTCCACGGAAGCCTACGTTCATGCCCCGCTCACGTCGGATCAGGGGGCACTGACGCTGTTCATTCAATCTCTCAATACCAAGCTCGTCCCCGAATCCGGCACCAACCTGTGTTCCGCCGTGGAACTGGCCCTGCGGAAACAACTGGCCGAAACCTCGGATCTGACCCAAACCAAAGTATTAATTCTGCTGACGGACGGCGAAGATTTTGGGGAATGTGACCCGGCCCTGGCCGGTCAACTGCGGAGATACGGTATTGCGCCTTTTGTCGTTGGCGTCGGTACCGAAAACGGCAGCACCATTCCGACGCCTAAAGGAAACCTGCGCGACAAAGACGGCAAGGTTGTGCAAACCCGCCTGAATCGCAGCTATTTACGGCAGTTTGTGAAGGAAACCCGCGGCTCATACCTAGAACTGGCGTCGTCGTCCGGCGACCTGACTCCCCTCATTTCGGCCATCCAGACGATGGAAAACCGGCTGGTCGACCAGCGCAAACTGGAGGTGACGACCAATAAATACTATTACTTTCTGGTCGTGGCGCTGGTTCTGATCGCCATCGACATCCTGGTGACGGTTCGAACGTTTAAGCTGTAAACCCGTTCCAGTTGTCCAAAAGAGTTCGTATTTTTGCGAACGTTTCAAGCCCAAACATGACCTACCTGATTTTATCGGTTTTGCTCTGGTTGTACGACAATCGTTCTTTCGATAAGATTTCGCATGATAACATCGCGCGGATTGAAGGGCTACGGGCCTACCAGGCCGGTAATTACAAACGGGCTACCGAGCAATACGTCGCCCTGGTCAACTCGGCGCTATTTGTGGAGCCATCGGCCCGGCTGAATCTGGCTCACTCCTATTTTCAACTCCGGCAATACGCCCAGGCCCAGAAACATTACCGGTTGGTGGCGCAGGTCAGCCAACCCGACCTGGCCGCGGCTGCCGAAATCCAACTGGGTGTTATTGCGGTTTTGCAAGGCGATTCAACCGCTGCGCTGACCTTGTTCCGGAAAGCACTGAATACGGTTCCGGCCCTTGAGCCCGCCCAGTTTAACTATGAACTGATCAAAAAAACCTACTCCGGCAAGCCCATTCCCAATAGCGCTCAGCGACCTAAACCCAAACCGCGTCAATCACAGCAGGAAACGGAAACGGCGCTGGAACGGGGAAAAGAAAGTGGTACGGAAGTGGAACAGGGGGATACTAAAAACGAGTTGTTGCGTCGGCTTCGGTCGCTGAATCTGTCGGAAGAACAGGCTTTGTCGATTCTGAATTCCATGCAGGCCAATGAAGTGCAGTACATCCACCAGCGAAAACAAACGGCCAAAACGAAAGACCGGCTTACATTCAACACCTATTAGATCGCCCAGACAAACCCATTGACTATGAATGATGTAGTGATTGTCTCGGCTGTCCGCACGCCGATTGGTAGCTTTGGAGGAACGTTGGCTCCCCTGACGGCTACCGAACTGGGTGCGATGGCGATCCGGGCGGCATACCAGCGAGCCGGACTTCTTCCCGATCTGGTGGAAGAAGTCATTATGGGGAACGTCGTGTCGGCCAATCTGGGGCAGGCCCCGGCGCGGCAGGCGGCTTTGAAAGCCGGTTTGCCCGTAACCGTCCGCTGCACGACGGTCAATAAAGTGTGTGCGTCGGGAACAAAAGCCATCATGATAGCGGCTCAAACCATTCAACTGGGCCAGGCCGACGTCATCATTGCCGGTGGTATGGAAAGCATGTCGAATGCGCCTTATTACATCCCGAAAGCGCGGTTTGGGTATAAATATGGCGACGGGCAGTTGATCGACGGGCTGGCAAAAGACGGCTTGGTCGATCCGTTTGACCAAAATGCCATGGGCGTTTTTGCCGATCAAACCGCCATCAAATACAACATCAGTCGCGAAACCCAGGACGCGTTTGCGATTCAGTCATACCAGCGGGCGGCAGAAGCCACGAAAAATGGTAGTTTTGGAGCCGAAATCATCCCGGTTGACGTTCCGACCAACAAAGGCAACCTGACAGTGAGCGAAGATGAGGAATATAAAAACGTATTTTTTGATAAAATTCCGAAGCTGAAACCGGCATTTTCGCCCGACGGTACCGTCACGGCGGCCAACGCATCGACCATCAACGACGGAGCATCGGCCCTAGTGTTGATGAGTCTGAAAAAGGCGGAGGAACTGGGACTGAAACCCATCGCCCGCATTCTCGGCTATGCCGATGCCGAACAGGAACCGGCCCTGTTTACGACCTCCCCCACGCTGGCCATTCCGGCTGCTTTGAAACGGGCGGGGGTAAAACCGGAAGACGTTGACTATTACGAAATTAATGAAGCGTTTTCAGTCGTGGCCCTGGCGTGCAGCCAGATTCTGGAAATACCGCAGGCAAAACTGAATGTCAACGGCGGGGCGGTTTCACTGGGGCATCCGCTGGGCGCGTCTGGTGCGCGAATCGTAACGACCCTGGCTAATGTCTTGCAACAACGAAATGGTCACATTGGAGCCGTTGGCATTTGCAACGGTGGCGGGGGCGCGTCGGCGCTGGTGATTGAGAAAATATAATTTTAAATGTAAAATGTAAAATGAGGAATGATAAATGTAAAAGTTAGAAATCGAGACCCGCACTTTTACATTTATCATTCCTCATTTTACATTTATAATTGTTTTGACTTCGAAAATGAGTAATCCCAAGCAGGCGATAAAAGAAACCAATTTTAAGTTTGACGGACAAACCGGTTTCTACCGGGGTAAAGTTCGCGATGTGTACCATTTCGACGACCGCCTGATTATGGTGGCCAGCGACCGGATTTCGGCTTTCGATGTGGTGTTGCCCGTCCCGATTCCGTACAAAGGACAGGTGCTCAACCAGACAGCAGCCCATTTCCTGAAAGCCACCGCCGACATCGTCCCGAACTGGCTGCTGGACGTTCCCGACCCGAACGTGAGTGTGGGCCTGAAATGCCAGTCATATCCCGTCGAGATGGTGGTGCGGGGCTATCTGGCCGGTCATGCGTGGCGCGAATACCGCGCGGGAAAACGGACGCTCTGCGGAGTGGCGTTGCCCGACGGTCTGAAAGAAGCCGATCAACTTCCCGAGCCGATCATTACGCCCTCCACCAAAGCTCAGGAAGGACACGATGAGGACATTTCGCGGGAAGAGATTCTGGCTCAGGGCATTGTCCCCGAAAACGAATACGTTCAGCTTGAAAAATACGCCCTGGCCCTGTTTAATCGCGGCACCGAAATGGCCGCCGAACGCGGGCTGATTCTGGTCGATACCAAGTACGAATTCGGGATGCTCGATGGGCAGATTTATTTGATCGACGAGATTCATACCCCGGATTCATCCCGGTATTTTTACGCGGATTCCTACGCCGAGAACCAGGAGAAAGGCATACAGCAGAAGCAGTTGTCGAAGGAGTTTGTCCGGGAATGGCTGATCGCCAACCAGTTCCAGGGCAAAGAAGGCCAGACGATTCCGGCGATGAGTGACGAATGGATCGACCAGATTTCCAATCGCTACATCGAACTCTACGAGACCGTGACCGGCCAGCCTTTTATCCGGTCGGAAACTGATAATATTTACGACCGCATTGAAGAAAATATCCGCCGTTCGCTAACTGTTACTTATTTTTGAAACGGACCAAGGTTATCCACTATGAATTATGCCATTGAAAAAAACGAGCAGTATTCGCTCGTTACGCTAAATGAAACGGTATTTGGCGGGGAGGTTCCGACGACCTTCGAAACCCTCAGCCGAAACCTCTTCCGGGAAGGCTACAGCAACATCATCGTCGATTTTACGGCGGTTCAGGAAATCGAAGATGGCGGGGTTCCCACCATCCGGAAAATCAACCGGCAATGCTCCAATGAATCCGGTTTGTTGATTCTGGTGACGAAAAACGAGGATGTCATCGACTTTCTGGACGGTTCAAAAATTCCGGATCTGACCATTTTGCCAACGGTTGAAGAAGCCGTCGATGCCGTGTTTATGAATGAACTCGAAAACGACTTCCGCAGCGAAGACGACGACAGTTACGAATTTGGGGGAAGTTCAGACGATTAAGTTGTCATAGAGAGCCATTCCATTTTTCCTTGTTTATTGTAACCTCATCCTTGAAATTTAAAGATTGAATTTTTAAATTTCAAGGATGATATATCGGCAATTCACGCAAAGATTTTCGTTCGGAAATCCAACTTTCTACCGTTCCGCCGACGCGTAAATCCGCTCCACGACTTCCTGCAAAATCGCGCCCTGCTCCGCCGTGCAGACGTTGGACGGTTTTCCCAGACAGGCATCCAGAAAAGCCGCCGTATTCTTGAGCTGAATATCAACATCTTCCAAATACGGAAAGTGAACATCTGCCAGTTCGCCGGCCACTTCGGTGTAGAGTGAAAACGGAAACAGCTTTGCCCCGCCTTTGCTGCCAAACACCTCCAGATTACGGTCTATATCGGTTTTCGTATTCAACGCAAACGAAGCCGAGAGCATAATGGACGCTTTGTTCGGGAACGACAGATAGGCCATGCAGGCATCTTCCACTTCAAACTTCTGCGGGTCCCAGGAACCCATCAGCCCTTTGCCCCCGGTTTTCCCGATGAAATCGTAGGTGTTCGCCAGAATGTTTGCCGGAACCGCATAGTCGAGCGCACACAATGCCAGATCGAGCACGTGGACGCCCAGATCCATCAACGCTCCTCCGCCCTGCATTTCCTTGTTCGTAAAATATCCCCAGCCCGGAATGCCCCGCCGACGCAGAAAATTCGCTTTGATGTGGTAAATGTCGCCCAGTTGACCGTTGGCTTTGCACCGCATCAGCAACTCCCACTCGCTCGTTTGCCGCAGTTGCAGGTTATAGGCCAGAATCAGTCCTTTTTGAGCCGCCAGATTAGCCATTTCACGAGCCTGGTGAGCGTGGAGCGCAGGCGGTTTTTCGCACAAAACGTGGCAATTGTTTTCCAGCGCCTGCATCGTGAACGGATAATGCAGGGTATTCGGGGTGCAGTTGATGACCACGTTTGGTTGACACGTCCGGTACATTTCCGCAGCGTCGGCAAAGGCGTGCGGAATCCCGTGCTGATCGGCCAGCGCCCGGGCTTTCGATCCGTCGCGGCTGCAAACGGCCACGATGTCGACCAAATCCGAAAGATTTTTCAGCGCCGGAATGTGGTTTTTATCGGCAATACTTCCTCCGCCAATGATGGCAGCTTTAAATTTCGACATGCGGGTTACGGAAATTAAGTTAGGGAAAGAGTTGTTTCGCAGAGTTAAGCGGAGGAAAGCAGAGTTACGCAGAGTTTTTTCTCTAATGAACTCTGCGTAACTCTGCTTTCCTCCGCTTAACTCTGCGAAACAAAAATCAATATCAGGCCAGAAACTGGCTCAGGTAATTGCGTGCGGTGAGAATGGCCGTCTGTACGTCTTCGGGACTGCCTTCGTAGGCTTTGTCTTCCACTTCGATGCAAACCGGGCCGCGGTACCGGACGTCGGTCAATGCCGTGAAAAATTCCCGCCAGCGGACGTCGCCCAAACCGGGTAGTTTCGGCGAATGGTATTCCAGCGGATTGGCCATGATGCCGACGCGGTTCAGCTTGTCACGATACAGTTTTACGTCCTTGAGGTGAATGTGGTGGAGCCGGTCTTTGTAGTCGTAAATGGGCCGCACTTCGTCCATGATCTGAAAAATCAGGTGCGACGGATCGTAGTTGAGACCCAGAATCCGCGACGGAATGATCTCGAACATCCGGTCCCAGATCGCGGGCGTCGTCGCCAGATTCTTCCCGCCTGGCCATTCATCATTCGTGAACCACATGGGACAGTTTTCGATGCCAATTTTTACGTTATTTTCCTCGGCAACTTTCACAATTTCGGGCCAGTGAGCCGCGAACAACTTCAGGTTTTCCGTGATGTTGAGCGACGGATTCCGACCAATGAAGGTATTGACTACCGGCACATTCAGCTTCGCAGCCGCCCGGATCACTTTCTTGATGTGTTCGCGGAAGTAGGCGGCTTTTTCCGGATTCGGATCGAGCGGATTCGGATAATAGCCCAGGCCCGAAATGTAAACACCATATTTTTGCGTCAGTAACTGAATGTGTTTGACATCCAGGTTGTCGACGTCGATGTGCGACACGCCCGCATACCGCCGGGCGTCCGCGTGATCCGTCGGCCAGCACATGACCTCCACGCATTTGAAGCGTTGCTCCGATGCAAATTGTAACACATGTTCCAGATCGTAGTCCGCCAGAATGGCACTTACAAAACCAAGATGCAGCATAGAGTGGGTTTTACGGTTTTCAGTTATAAAGGTTTCAGGGATGCGCATCTGATGCGCATCCCTGAAAGAATAAGTTGAGATTCGGAAACTGAATGGATTCCCGGCAAGTTTACAAAAAATATGACATTCAACCTGACTATACTTGGCAGCGGTTCAGCAACGCCCATCCTGAATCGCCACCCGACCGCCCAGGTCGTTGCGATTGAAGGCGATTATTTTCTGATCGACTGTGGGGAAGGAACGCAATACCGTTTGATGGAAAACCACCTCCGGCCCGGTCGGCTCAAATACATTTTCATCAGCCACCTCCACGGTGACCACTATTTCGGGCTCGTCCCGTTGCTGTCGAGCCTCAACCTGTCCGGCCGAACCGATGATCTGTGGCTGTTCGGCCCGCGCGGGCTTTGGGAGATTATCACCACGCAGTTCCGGTACTCGGACACGAAGCTGAATTATCCGCTTCATTTTCAGGAAACCGACCCGCACCAGCCAACGCAGCTTCTCGACCACCCGAACGTCCGGGTTGAAACCATCCCGCTCCAGCACCGCATCGACTGCACCGGTTTTCTGTTTCGGGAGAAAAACCGCAAACGGAAACTGATTGCCGAAAAACTGCCCGCTGATTTGCCGGTGGCTTTCTACCGGCATTTAAAAGATGGCAACGATGTTCTGGATGACCTTGGGCAGGTTCTGTACCGTGCCGAAGACTACACCATCCCCGCCCCACCGGCTCGCTCCTACGCGTTTTGCTCCGATACGCGCTACCATGAAGCCATGTTCGACCAGATTCGGGGCGTAGATTTGCTGTACCACGAAGCCTCGTTTCTGGACGATATGGAAGCGCTAAGCGAAAAATACTTCCACTCTACCGCCCGGCAAGCAGCATTAACGGCGGTTCAGGCGGAAGTGGGCCGGTTGATGATTGGGCATTTTTCATCGCGCTACAAAACCACCGACGAGTTTCTGGTTCAGGCCCGGTCCGTTTTCCCGGAAACGGTTCTGGCGGTTGAAGGGGAAACGACGGAGGTATAATCGTCGGTAAAAACCATTCCCTTACACCAAGCCGGGTAGAAGGATAGCGCCGTTTTCACCCTTTTGATTATTCATGAGGGAACAAAATCGACCGGGAATCCTGGCAGGCATTACCCGTTAAATAAATATTTTGCGTTTTTTAATATCGTATTGAAAAACCGGTATTTTAGCATAAAAAACCGCCTGAATTTCCTGTGTCAGTCTCAGCTTATACCAAAGCAGCGTCGTAAACCCTTGACTGGCCCTTCATTGAATTTTGCAGCCTTATTTTTGAGGTAATCCATTGCCATTCATGCTTTGTAATGTGATTATAGCCTTGCTATTCCCTAAATCTATCCTCTTTTAAAATAGTTTTTATGGCTGATTTTATTGATGATATCAGAAAACTTATTGCTGATGGCAAAATGAGTCAGGCGCTTGAACAGCTTACAAATTACTTACATTTCAACAGCCCTGACCATTACAATGAAATTATCCTTCATACAGCGAAGTACAACCGATTGTTACTAAGCGAACGGAAAGGGTTAATCACCCAGGAGCAGTTTGAAGTCGGGCAAGTCAAAATCTCCCATGCTCTACTACAATTACTTGAAGTGCTCCCGAAAGAAGTCGACCGCAGCCTATTTCCACTTGACATCAGAATTGAATTGCAGTCAGCTTTCACAACGGCAGTAAAAAAAATTAGCAGGGAAAAGATTCTCGGCATCAATAATCTTAAACAAATTTCGTGGATTGAAACAGGAATCAAAGCGACCAAAAGCGTGTGTCGTATTTTGACTCCGGTTGGTCTTGGAACCGGCTTTCTAATTGATGAAGGCATCCTGATGACTAACCACCATGTCATTCCAACGGCATCAATTGCAGAACAGACCAAAGTTGAGTTTAATTATCAATTGAATGCGTCAAATGAATTATTGACAACTTACCGGTATAGACTCGACCCAGCCTATTTTTATACCAATCCTGCCCTCGATTACACCATTGTACGGATAAAAGCCGATGCATCAAAACCTCCTTTAGAACAGTGGGGCAAACTGCACCTTAATCCCGATGCAGATCCGGTTCCCGGCGAACACGTATCCATTACACAACATCCCAACGGTGGACTCAAGCAAATCGTATTGACCTCCAGTGTAACCATCAATACGGATTCCTACAAGCTACGTTACACCAGTGACACCATGGCCGGATCGAGCGGTTCTCCCGTATTCAACGACCTTTGGCACGTCATTGCGATTCACCATGCCTCCACTCCAATTCAGGACGACAGCGAATACAACTCGCTTAACGAAGGGATTTTAATGTCATTTATCAAGCCGGATTGTGGAACCTTCTGGCCGTAAAAGGTCGATTTTCGAGTACGTATTTAACAGATCATAAATTGAAATAAAAGTTTTACGGCTCATGGTCTTATCTGAACCTTGTGAAAGAATCAACCAGATTCGCAAAGAGATACAAAAAGGTGACACAAAAAAAGCGCTTCTTGAATTTATAAATTTGGTCGAATTTGTAAAAGATGCGCCACTACGGGACAAGCTAATTACGCTAATCGCTCGATTTGAAAATAATTCAGAAGACGAAAGAATAGCACTCATAACGCAGGAAAATAGTCAGAGTATAATTAATCAAATAAACAATTCTGCTCTCGGATACGCCAATGATTTTGAAAATAAATACTGCAAATCTAGTAATAAGAATGAACAAAAAAATCCAGGAAACCTATCTGATTACCCTGATTTAATCGGTTTTAAAAAAGAGCTGGAAGAAATCACCTCTTTTTTAAAAAATGGTATTCGGTGGGTTGTGCTGCACGGTCACGGCGGTGTCGGCAAAACCCGAATAGCCATACAGGTTGCTAAAGACATCCGCAACGAGTTTGACGATGGAATCTGGCTGATTGAGCTTGATAAGATCAAAACCGCAGAACAGGTTCCCTGGGCTATTTCGAAAACACTGGCCATTAAAGAAACCAGTGACGATTCTGCCGATGAGCAGCTCTTTCAGTTCCTGAGCACAAAAAAAATGCTGCTCATTCTGGATAACCTGGAGCATATAACCGGCGCGGCAGATTTCATAAAAACACTACTGCAAAGATGCCGTACGATCCAATTGATCGTTACCAGCCGGAAACTCATCCGCAGCAATTTGGGATGGGCACAAAACTACTTTATTAATTCGCTGGAGTTTCCGTATCCAACGCCGAAAGACAAACCCATGCCGCCCGCTGAATGGATAAAAGAAACATTAGAACTTGAAAGGCTATCCCAATACGACGCTGTAAAATTATTCATTCATACGGCCCGAAGAATTGATCAAAAGTTTGATTTAAGTACCGAAAATGCAGCTGCCATTGCGGAGATCTGTTATCGTCTGGAAGGACTGGCGCTGGCCGTAGAGTTGGCCGCGGCAAATGTCAATCGATTTGATAGTCCTTTGAAATTATTACAAAATTTATCGCTGAATGATTTTGACCGGGAACCCGGCAACGGCCGCCAGAAAACGATGAGCGCCACGATCGAATGGAGTTACCGGTTACTGACTACCGGAGAAAAACAGCTTTTTCGGTTTCTATCGGTCTTTAAAGGCGGATTTACGGAGTCATCAGCCTTGAAAATTTCTGAGAAAACCGAATTAATCCTGAAAAATGTAAAGGATATGCTGGATTCTCTGGTTGAAAACAATTTGATCAGCAAAGACAAGAAACAGGGTCGAACCCGCTACCGAATGCATAATTTGATCAAGGAGTTTGCTTACAAGCGGTTGATCGAACACAAAGAGCAGGGAATGTTGCTGAAACGACACACCGAATGTTATCTCGCCCAGGTGGAAGCTGCGGAGAAAGTCATAACCAGTAGCCATCAGAATGATTCGTTGCAAGTACTGGAAGAAGAACATGCTAACCTGCGAACCGCACTCGAATGGAGTTTAAGTTACAAAGGAAAGGAAGAGTTTGCCCTTCGAATTGCCGGTAGTTTATTCTGGTTCTGGAATCTTCAGTCGCATTTCAGTGAAGGACGGATGTATGTGGAGAAAGCATTACAAGCCAGGAACAGTTTAACGGCCGCCCGGGCAAAAGCGCTTTACTGCGCCGGTGGGCTGGCTTTTTTGCAGGGAGATATGACCACCAGCAATCGTCATTTGACCGAAAGTGAATCCATCTGGCGTTCGCTCAATCCCAGCCCGGAACACCAGAGGGGACTAGCCTTTACCCTGGTTATTCTGAGCCAGGTCAAGGTAGATCAGGGGGAATCAATGGAAGGGCTTACCCAGATTAAAGAAAGCGAGTTGATTTTTGAAAACCTGAATGATTCCTGGGGTCTTGCCCTGGCTTTGAACGATCATGGAAATGTGCTGCGAAGTAAAGGTGAATACCAGGCTGCACTGCACTACTACAACCGGGGGCTGGGTTTATGGAAAGAATTGCAAGACCCCTGGGGACTTCCCCTAACGCTAAGCAACATCGGCTTTGTTGCCAGTTTGATGCAGGATTACAAGGAATCACAGCGCTGTCTGAACGAAGCTCTGGAATATCAACGGAATGTAGCGGATAATTGGGGACTTGCAGAAACCCTAAAATGCCTGGGCGATGTCGAAATCCATTTAGGCCAGTACCAGAACGCCCGGGAGAATTATTGCGAAAGCATGAAGTTAAACCGGGTAACCGGTCGTAAACAACTCCTGGTTGCCTGTCTGGAAGGCCTTTGCATTGTAGCTCATGCCCTCCAGGAAACGGAGCAAGCAGCCTTGTTATTTGTAACCACAGACTTTTTACGTGATTCAATTGGTCTATTCAAGAACCTCACAGACAACGCATTGAACGAAAAATATGAGTCGGCCCGAAAGAACTACACCGGTGCCGCTGCTCTTCGTCCCGCGGAAACCAGAACCAGAAAAACGCTCGAAGAAATCACCGATTATGCGTTGTCCTTTGGGAAGGAAGTGTGAATACGCGTTGTTCCCCCGCCATCAGTCACTTTTCCCACCAACCTGCACCCTCAGGTACTACACAGGCAGCAGGTTGATGGGTAGCTAAACGCTGAACCAATCCTGCCAGTTGGGTAGGCTGCAAACGACCCGCTTTCAACGTAAATACACCCGGTTCGTAGTGTCCTTCCCGGCGCGTTACCAGGCAATGCCAGTCGAATGAACCCAGCAAGGCCCATACGGTTACAGCCTTTATATCGACTCCCGCGTTCCTGCACGTCAGGGCTTGATTCCAGACATACCACAACCAGCGCATTCGTTCCTCATCGGCAGCCCCCAGATGGGCCTCGGTAATGGCTATCGGTATTTTGTAGCGCTCCCACGCCTGAGTCACCAGAGCCGCTACACCCATCCGCCGATCAGGGGCTGCCCGAACGACTTCCGTATCGGCATAGTGATGACGGCCATTAGTTCCACACAGGTGTGGGGGATAATTCACCACATTTTCATCCAGGTATCTTTCACTTGTGATGTAGTGGTTGACCCCCAGTACAGTGGGAGGACAGGGATTTTCGGCCAGGTACAGGACTTCTCGTTCCGGAATGCCCACCCGTTGAAAAAAACGCCACATGGGATGCCCCGGAACGACCCGGCCACACAGCAGATCCCAGCTTAACCAGCGCCTTTCATTCTCCCAATCAGCTTGATAAAGCAACAATGGCGTGCTATGAACTTCGCCTAAATCTTCGGTTTGGATGAGTTGGGCGTCAGGTCTAACCTGGCGGATTTGTTGCATCGCTTTCACCGTCGCCCGGCACTGCCGAAGCAACAGGGTTGCAAACCATCGATCAGATTTACCGTGGGGATACCAATGCCCGTACAATCCGGAAAACCGGGCTGTGGTAAGGGGTTCATTGATGGGCGTGTAGGCATCCACCCAAGGGTATCGTTCCGCTATCTGCCGGGCATAATCAGGCATTCTCCTTTCGAACTCCTCCCCTTTAAAGGTAGCATAACGCGGACCGCACCCGTGATGCACCAACCCGATGACAGGTTGAATACCTACTTGCTGCAGCAAATGCATTCTCGCATCGGCCCACTTCCAGTCCGGATCTTGGTTCAACTTGGGCAATAACCGTTCCCACAGCAAGGGATAGCGCAGGGTCTTCAAGCCTAAATCCGCAAAATGCTGAATATCATCAGCCCGTTTGTGATGGCCATTCCGGACAAGCTGATCATGGTACCTGTTCTGAACCCGGTTTACGGTGCACTCGATCCCTCCCCAAAGTGCTAAAGGTGAGGCTACTCCACCCGATGTATCCATACGCAACGATCCGGAGGTATATCGACGTCTCCGCTCCACCGACCAATAAACGCCTTATTAGGCGGTTTACCAAATGGTAAGTGCTTTGTCACAATCAGGTTCACCGTTTCACCACCTTCCGATGCACCACGCCTTTTGGCGTTTGCACCTTCAGAACATACAAACCAGACGGCAACTGGCTCGTATCCAGCGTCGTCTGACTGGCCCGGTTTTTCAAAGGCTGTTCCAGCAGGGTTGCTCCCGAAACCGTGGTCAGGGTTACGCCTTCAAAATACTCACCCGTCGGCAATTCGACGGTCAGTGATGCGCCGACCGGATTCGGATAGACCTTCAGCACGTCAGCCCAGGTGGGCTCGGTCCCCGTGACAGCCAGCACGTTGAATTTCCGTTCGACCGGCGTGGCCGCCGAAAATTGCTCATTCCCGGCCTGCGTAGCCCGAACCGTCACCACCCCCGGTTTTGTTGGCGTCAGGCGGTTTCCCGAGAGCGTAGCCGATCCGGAAACGATTTCAAAACTGACGGTCAGTTTAGACGAGGCCGTGGCCGTCAGGTTGAACGAACCATCATCGGCATACCGATCCGGCAAAGCATTGAACGTGATGGTCTGAGCGGTTTTGCCGGTTTCAGCCCGCGTTCCGGCGGCATACCAAACCGCCCACTTCGCATTTTCATACAACGCCTTCACCTCTCCTTTCGCCGTCATTTTATCAGCTTGCAAGTCCAGCGACGCCACCATTTCTTTGTCGCCCCCCGAACTCAGCGTATTGAATATGAGCCGGTCATCCAGTCGTGAATAGGCCGGAAAGCTCAAGGTGACGTTGGTCAACACCGTGTTCAATGTACCAGTCTTCAGATCTCCCACCCAAACCTTGTAGCTGTCGTCGACGGCATTGTAATAATCAAAGGCAATGATGTTGGGCGAATTCCGGGAAAAACTGGGGTTACCGACGCTTTCACCGTCTTCCAGGTTCTTGAACAGTTTCAGAATGGCACCGTCGCTAAACGTTTTCTGTGCGTTGCTCCACACATCCAACAGACCGACATCCCAAAAGTCAATATCCTCACCGTCACCGCTTTTCAGTTTATTAAAGGCGTCATACACCAATACCTCGCCGGCAAAATCCCATTCGAACGAATCGGCATACTCTACTTCGCCCGTCGAAATTCCTTCGGCGGAGGTGGGGTTGCTCAGCGGAAACTGCTTCCATTTTTTCAGGTCATAGCTGTAGACCCAGATGGATTTATCCTTCTCTTTCGTCAAAGCCGCCAGCTTGGTGCCATCCCGTGAAATGGCCACATTGTCCCAGATCGGCTCGTCGGAAATAATGACCTCCTGAGCCGCCCCGGTCAGGGTCACGGCCCGAATCCGGCCGTCGGTCGTCACGTAATAGGCGGCTTTTCCGTCGTCCGTAATACTCGGGCGGTGGCTAATTTCCGCCTTGATCCGGGCCGTCAGATTGCCCGTGCTGACGGGCGCTGTATACAACTTCTGGTCGCCAATGCTATACAGAATGATCATGTCCTGACCGTTGTTGGCCGGCACATCTTTCGGTTCGTCCGGCTGCGGAGTGGTTTCCACAATGCCGACCGCGTCAAATGCGTCCCTGGCCGCTTTGGCTTCCGCACTGTTTTCGCCGTATAAATCACCCGCCGAACGGATGACGCCCAACCGCAAATCCAGAAACTTTGAATTCAGCGTCAGGTATTTGGTGAGTGTGCGGTAATAGACCTGCTCGGCTTTTTCCTTCCCGATTTTGGTAGCAAACAGGTAAAAGGCATGGTTGGTAATTCCGCTGTTCCGGTGAACTCCGCCATTGTCGTCTTTGGTGACGATAAATTCGGCCATCGTTCTGGGCTGATACCCCAGCGTTCCTTTTCCATTCTGATTCGGGTTCGACATGCTGCGCATGGCCCCGGACGTATATTTGCTCTTCAACACCACATCTTCCCCAATCAACCAGTCGTCCCGGTCCACCATCGCGCCAAAAACGTCCGCCATCGATTCGTTGATGGCCCCCGATTGATCCTGGTAAATCAGATTCGCCGTGTGGTCGATTACACCGTGGGTCATTTCGTGTCCGGCCACATCCAGACCACCCGCCAGCGGTTTGCAATACGCCTTCCCGTTTCCGTACACCATAAACTCCCCCGTCCAGAAGGCGTTGTCCATTGCTTCACCTTCTTCCAGCACATTCACAATCGACACCATCGTCCCTCCTTTGCCGTCCAGTGAATTCCGCTTGTGCGTTTTTTCGTAATATTCGTACGCCAGACTTCCGTTGGTGTGGGCCGAAATGGCGTTAGCATTCCAGTCGTTGTTATTCTTTGACGTGACATCGTAAAACCGAAAACCACCATCGGCTTCCTGCTTGTTTCTGGCGTCGTAGGTTACGATCGCTCCCACCGGTTTGGCAACCGTCGATTTCTTGGCATCGTACATCGCCCGCGTCGCATCCAGTAAGTAATAATTCGACCCCGACTGATACGTCTGAAAATTCCGCATCACCCCGTTCAAATCCTTTCCCGATGCTTTCACCGGCCCGTCCACCCCGCAGGTGTTGTTGTACTTGTTCAACACCGCGCCGGTTTGCGCATCGACCAGGTATTGCCACCGTTCGAGCATATTGGGCCGGATCGTCAGGTTGTAGGCCAGCGCCAGGTTGGAGCCCACCGGATACAGACACAAGGTTCCTTCCGACGGTTTGAGGTTAAACAGGTTCTGTCCGAATGGCCGAACAATCGATTCCTGGCCGATGTCCTGAAAAGCCCGGTCGGTTGCCTGCTGGAGCGAAAGCCGGGGCGTGGTCGAAACCGGTGTGGCAACCCGGTATTGTCCGTTCAGCAGCGTCACGGTTCCGTTGGTCAGGTGTGCCACCAGTTCGCTCCCATATACGGGAATGCCTTGAACCGTTTGCGCCATCCGGATGTGTGTTTGCCCCAGGTGATCGGTTTCGGTTTTGGTAATCTGAAATTGCTCTTCCGGTTTTTCGACCTTCAACAGCGATTTGATCTGGCTCATGAACGAGAAAGCCGATGCGCGGGCGCTCATGCGGGCGCCTTTATCCGAAGAAACGGGCGAACGGTTTTCAATGTAAACCGGCAGGTTCGTCGCCGTGTCGCAGACAATCCGGAGTTTTAGTGACCGGGCATCAAATTGGGGATTTTGGGTTGACGCTGCGAGCCGGAAGTTGCCCGTCCGGGTTGAAACCGGAGCCACATCGGCTTTCAGCTTTTGCGCCAAACCGGGCGTTGGAGCCTGGGTTTTGAGCTTGCGCCCGAAACCGGGTTGCGGTGCCTGCTGTGCCAGCACACCGAGGGAATACGCCAGTAAAAGACTGGATAAAATTAATTTCATGGATGTATTTGTTGTAAGTAAAAACGAAAGAAAACTACCGCTTTGGTTTTGGCATCTGCGCCAGAAACGACTGGTAAAACGTGACAAACCGGGCCGGGGGCGGTTGTCGCGGGTCACCCCAGCTTACGGTAAATTCCTGCTGGTTTTTCTTCCAGCTCACAAACTGGTAGCGGTTTCCCGGCTGGCTGAACCGGGTGGTTTTGATCCGGCAGGTTTTCTCCAGCTCATTAAAAAACCGCCGGGTGAGCGCGGCCGGTTTTCGGCCCAGCCGGGTATAAAGCGAGTCATGGTCAGACTTGACGTATAGAGATCCGTTTTCCAGCCAGCAGTAGACCGTTGACGCCCCGGTGATGCCGCCCCCTTGCCCCACAACGATCTGACGGTTTTTGTAGGTAAAAGGATCACGGGAACCGGTCTGCGCCCGGCACAGCACAATAGTGGCCAGCATGATCCATCCGAGAATAAACGTTTTGAGCATGATGCGATTTGTTCTGAAACTGGGCGAATGTAGCCAACAAATCACCCCTTCTGCTACCATTCTATGCCTGAGCCGTCAAAAATGGGTGTTGAAGTGTAGGTCGTTGAGCAAGCGGTTCGTAGCGTAGGGACGGGAATCCCGTTTGAGGATTTGACAGGAAACCGATCGATTGGCCGTTGCCCCTGGAGTGGACGGGAGAATTCGCAATGATCAACCAGCAGAAAACAAGACCAACTCAAGAATGCAAGCAATTCATAAAAGAGATTGTACTTCAACCTATTTTAGCCAAATTTAGTATAAAAATATCCACTTGTAGTTAAAATATGAAGCTGTTTTTTGTAAAACAAACCATTTTAAGATAAATCTACTTCATTTTTAAAGTAAATTATATTTTCCAGTTACATAGAAGACATTTTGGCTCGAAAGACTCGATAACTATCTTTTTAGGAGTTGTTTTAGATCACTTACCAACCCAATCGGCTCATTTTAATTCCTTCAATCCAGGACTATTTTCACTAAAATCTATTCACTAACCAAGACTATTTTGTACCAAAATTATAAAAATGGCTATGCAAACGAAATTTTGCATTTTGGACTTTTCACAAAATATATTTTAATGTAACTTGCACATCCAACGCAAAAACAGTAGTGTCTGCTGATTATAGTTCGTTTTTTTGTTACTCACCTGCAGATAGTTTGATTTGCCATTTTTTCAATAACAAAACCACAAACGAGTTTACGCCGATGTCTTCTTCTAACGCACCGCAACAGGGTCTGTACCGGCCTGAGTTTGAACACGACGCCTGTGGAATTGGATTCGTAGCGCACGTCAAAGGTCGCAAGTCGCATCAGATTGTCGAAGATGCGCTCACGATGCTTACGCGCATGGATCACCGGGGTGCGGTTGGCTACGAACCCAATACGGGCGATGGCGCCGGAATTCTGATCCAGATTCCCCACGAACTTTACGTCGATGAATGCCGGAAGCTCAGCTTCTCGCTACCGTCGGCCGGCGACTACGGCGTCGGGATGATCTACCTCCCCAAAGACGAGCGTCTGCGGAAAGAATGCCGTGATATTCTCAACCGAACCATCAAAAAACTGAACCTGGAACTGATCGGCTACCGCGTCGTTCCGGTCGATTCGTCCGATCTGGGCAACGGGTCACGCTCGGTGGAACCGGTGATGGAACAGGTCTTTATTCGAAAACCCGAAACCCAGACTTCCGACGAATTTGAGCGTAAATTATACATCATCCGAAACTACAGCAGCCGGATTATCAACGAAACCGTTGCTGGCGTTGAGAACAATTTCTATTACTCCTCGCTTTCGAGCCGGGTGATTACCTACAAGGGTCAGTTAACGACCAAACAACTCCGCGACTACTTCCCGGATTTGCAGCGGGAAGAACTGGTTTCGGCCCTGGGTGTGGTTCACTCCCGGTTTTCGACCAACACCTTCCCCTCCTGGAAACTGGCGCAGCCCTTCCGCTACATTGCCCACAACGGTGAAATCAATACCGTGAAGGGGAATGTCAACTGGATGAAAACGGCAGAAGCCATGCTCGAATCCAAGTTGTTTACGCCGGAAGAGTTGGCCATGCTCCGCCCGATCTGTAACCTCAATCAGTCGGATTCGGCCAACCTCGACAACGCCATCGAATTGCTGGTGATGTCGGGACGCTCTCTGCCGCATGTGATGATGATGCTGGTTCCGGAAGCCTGGGACGGCAACGAAAGCATGGACCCCGAACGGCACGCTTTCTATGAATACCACGCGGCCATCATGGAACCGTGGGACGGCCCCGCGTCGATCTCGTTCACCGACGGTCGCATCGTGGGTGCTACCCTTGACCGGAACGGGTTACGGCCTTCGCGCTACTGGGTAACGGACGAAGATGTGGTCATCATGGCTTCCGAAGCGGGTGTTAACGACATCGACCCGGCACGGGTGGTCAAAAAAGGTCGTCTGCAACCGGGCCGGATGTTTGTCGTGGATCTGGAACAGGGCCGTATCATCAGCGATGAAGAAGTAAAATCGGACATCTGCTCACGCCAGCCGTACAAGCAGTGGCTCGACGAATATAAAATCAAAATCACCGAGTTGCCGAAACCGGTCCGCACGTTCAGCCACATGCGGAAACAGGACATCACGCAGCGGCAACAGGCGTTTGGATTTACGTCCGAAGACCTTCGCATGATTCTGGCACCCATGGCCGAAACCGGTCTGGAAGCCCTCGGGTCAATGGGAACCGATTCGCCCCTGGCCATTCTGTCGGAGCAAAGCCAGCACCTGGCCAATTACTTCAAGCAGCTCTTTGCCCAGGTGACCAACCCGCCGATCGACTCGATCCGGGAACGGGCCATCATGTCGCTGATCTCGTTTGTCGGCGCCACCGGCAACCTGCTGAGCGAAGCCCCCGAACATTGCCGCCTGATCGAATTGACACAGCCGGTTCTGACCATCGAAGAGTTTGACAAACTGCGGTTTGTCGATAAAAACCACTTCCAGGCTAAAACCATCAATACGTATTTCCGCGCCGACGACAGCACGGGCCTCGAACGCGCCCTGGAACGGATTTGCCGCTACGCCGAAGACGCCATTGAAGACGGGTTTGAAATCATCATCCTGTCAGACCGCGCCATCGATTCCGACCACGCTCCGATTCCGTCGTTGCTGGCAACCTCGGCCATTCACCACCACCTGATTCGCCGGGGACTGCGTGGTCAGGTCGGTATTCTGGTCGAAGCCGGTGATGTATGGGAAACGCACCACTTCGCGACCCTGATTGGTTACGGTGCTTCCGGCATCAACCCCTATATGGCGTTCGAAACCATCACGGACATGAAGGAGCGCGGGTTGATTCAGGTCGACTACCCGGTTGAAAAACTCCACCAGAACTACATCAAGGCCGTCAACAAAGAGTTGCTCAAGATTTTCTCGAAAATGGGCATCTCGACGCTTCAATCCTACCAGGGTGCCATGATTTTCGAGTGCCTCGGTCTGAATAAGGAAGTGGTTGACAAGTATTTTACGGGAACGATTTCCCGGATTGGCGGCATGGGTCTGGAGCAAATCGGCCGCGAAATTCTGGTTCGTCACCGGCAGGCTTTCCCGGAAAATAATGTCCTCAATCCGCGTCTGGAAGTGGGTGGTGTTTATCAGTGGAAACAACGCGGAGAAGCGCACATTTTCAACCCCGACACCATTCACCTGCTGCAACAGGCCACCAAAAAGAACGATTACCAGATTTACAAAAAATACGCCAACCTGATCGACGACCAAACCCGGAAAGCGTTGACGCTGCGCGGTTTGATGAAGTTCAAAAAAGGCAACCCGGTCCCCATCGAAGAAGTAGAACCGATTGAAAGCATTTTCACCCGGTTTGCCACGGGAGCCATGTCGTTCGGATCCATTTCGTGGGAAGCCCACACGACGCTGGCCATTGCCATGAACCGCATCGGCGGCAAGAGCAATTCCGGCGAAGGCGGTGAGGACGAACTGCGGTATACGCCCCTAGCGAACGGCGACAACATGAATTCGGGCATCAAACAAGTGGCTTCGGGCCGGTTTGGCGTCACGAGTCATTACCTGACGAACGCCCGCGAACTGCAAATCAAAATGGCGCAGGGTGCCAAACCTGGTGAAGGAGGCCAGTTGCCCGGTCATAAAGTGGATGACTGGATTGGCCGCACGCGTCATTCAACACCGGGTGTCGGCTTGATTTCGCCCCCGCCCCACCACGATATTTATTCCATCGAGGATTTGGCGCAGCTCATCTTCGACCTCAAAAATGCAAACCGGGCCGCCCGCATCAGCGTTAAGCTGGTGTCGGAAGCCGGAGTCGGAACGATTGCCGCCGGGGTTGCCAAAGCCCACGCCGATCACATCCTGATTTCGGGTCACGACGGCGGAACGGGAGCCTCTCCCCTGAGTTCGATCCGTCACGCGGGTCTGCCCTGGGAACTGGGACTCGCCGAAACCCACCAGACGCTGGTTCGCAACAAACTGCGGGGCCGCGTAACGGTGCAGACGGACGGTCAAATCCGGACGGGCCGCGACCTGGCCATTGCCGCGCTGCTCGGTGCCGAAGAATTTGGTGTCGCCACTGCTGCCCTCGTCTCCGTCGGTTGCATCATGATGCGGAAGTGTCACCTGAACACCTGTCCGGTGGGTGTTGCCACGCAGAATAAAGACTTGCGGGCGTTGTTTACGGGAAAACCGGAACACGTTGTGAACATGTTCACCTTCCTGGCAACGGAACTGCGCGAAATCATGGCCGAACTGGGTTTCCGGACCATCAACGAAATGGTGGGTCAGTCGCAGATGCTCGAAATGCGCAAGGACATCAAGCACTGGAAATACGACCACGTCGATCTGTCGGCGGTGTTGTTCAAGGATGCCAACAACCTGGATGTGGCCCTCTACAAGCAGGAAGATCAGGATCACGGTATGACCGATATTCTGGACTGGGAACTGTTGAAAGTCTCCAAACCCGCGCTGGAAGCCGGCGAATCGGTCTATGCAGAATACCCGATTATCAACCTGAACCGGGCGGTGGGGACGGTATTATCGAACGAAATCTCCAAAGTATACGCCGGAAAGGGTTTACCCGAAGGCACGATCCATTTCAAATTCCGGGGAACGGCTGGCCAGAGCTTCGGCGCGTTCAACACCCACGGGATCAAACTCGAACTGGAAGGTGATGCCAACGATTATTTTGGCAAAGGACTCTGCGGAGCGCAGTTGATTGTGTATCCTGACCGCATGGCACCGTTCAAACCCGAAGAAAACAGCATCGTCGGAAACGTATCGTTCTACGGAGCGACCTCCGGGGAAGCTTACATCCGGGGTATGGCGGGCGAACGGTTCTGTGTCCGGAATTCCGGGGCCAAAGTGGTGGTCGAAGGCGTTGGTGATCACGGTCTGGAATACATGACGGGCGGTTTAGCGGTTATTCTCGGCTCGGTGGGCCGGAATTTCGCTGCCGGGATGTCCGGCGGGGTAGCCTACGTCTGGGATCAGGAAGGCGATTTTGCTTCCAAAGTGAACGGCGAAATGGTTAACCTCGAAGCCCTGGACAGTGAAGACGTCGCTCTCATCAAAGAATTCGTCGAAAAACACTTCCAGTATACCACCAGCAATGTAGCCCTGCAGCTGATTCAGGACTGGGACAACCTCATCAAACAATTTGTCAAAGTGATGCCGAGCGATTTCCGCAAGGCGCTGGCCGGACGCGGGATTTCCCTGGCCGACCAGATCCGCGACAAAAATGTGGTGTATCAGGACATTGTTGTGGACGTGGCGCACGGATAACAACTGATTTTCTTTCGTTATCTTTGTTTAAAAACCGTATACGCTTTAATCTACATGGGAAAACCCACTGGATTTTTAGAATTCACCCGCGAACTGCCGAAGAAACGCGACGTTCAGCAACGGGTTCATGATTACAAGGAAATCGAACAACCGTTCGCCGTTGAAGATACCCAGAAACAGGCAGCCCGCTGCATGGATTGCGGGATTCCCTTCTGCCACAACGGGTGTCCGCTGGGCAACATTATCCCGGAGTTCAACGACGCCGTCTACGAACAGAACTGGGAATATGCCTACGAAATTCTGGCATCGACCAACAACTTCCCGGAATTCACCGGCCGCATTTGCCCCGCCCCCTGCGAGTCAGCCTGTGTGCTGGGGATCAATAAACCGCCGGTCGCCATCGAATTCATTGAAAAATCCATTGCTGAAGCGGCCTTTGCGCGGGGGTTTGTTCAACCCGGTAAGGTTGCCAAACGGACGGGTAAAAAGGCGGCTATTGTGGGTTCCGGTCCGGCTGGGCTGGCTGCGGCTGCCCAGATGAACAAAGCGGGTCATGACGTGACTGTTTTCGAACGGGCCGACCAGATCGGTGGTTTGTTGCGGTACGGTATCCCCGATTTCAAGCTGGAAAAATGGGTGATCGACCGTCGGCTGGCCGTCATGGAAGCCGAAGGCATCACGTTCAAAACCGGCGTCAACGTCGGTGAACACATCAAAGCAAAAGAACTCCTTTCTGATTTCGACGTCATTTTACTAACGGGGGGGTCCACGGTTCCCCGCGATCTGCCGATTCCGGGCCGGGAGTTGAAAGGCGTTCATTTTGCAATGGAATTCCTGAGTCAGCAAAACAAACGGGTGGCCGAACGCCCGGTTGAGGTTGACCACCGGGGTGCCAAATACGAAAACGGCGACCTGCTGGCTACCGGCAAAAATGTCGTGGTTATTGGGGGTGGTGATACGGGTTCCGACTGTGTGGGAACGTCGAACCGCCACGGTGCCAAATCGGTAACGCAGATCGAGTTGATGCCGATGCCTCCGGCCGATCGGGCCGAAAGTACGCCCTGGCCGAACTGGCCGATGATGCTCCGTACCTCGACTTCCCACGAGGAAGGCTGCGAACGGCACTGGTCGATCAACACGAAAGCCTTTATTGGTGACGAAAACGGGAATCTGAAAGCCCTGCGCATTGTCGATCTGGAGTGGCAAAATGTCGACGGACGCATGAACATGGTCGAAGTGCCGGGTTCGGAACGCGATATTGCGTGTGAGCTGGCGCTGCTGGCAGCCGGTTTTCTGCATCCGCAACAGGAAGGCCTGCTGAACGCCCTCGAACTGGAATACGAGCGGGGCAACGTCAAAGCGGTAAATTATCAGACTACTTCTAATCCGAAGGTATTTGCTGCTGGAGACATGCGCCGGGGACAATCCCTGGTGGTGTGGGCCATTTCCGAAGGCCGTGAAGCCGCGCGAGCGGCCGACCTCTTCCTGATGGGTGAAAGCCAACTGGAAGCGAAAGCCAAGTCGATGTTCGCGACGGTCTGACCACGGAAAACGATACTACGTAGCCGCCGGTTTGACGACCGGCGGCTTTTTCTTTTTTCATACCTTTGCCCCACTTCTGTTTCCATTACCCATTATGACATTTTTGAAATCCAACCGGCTCAATGATTTACGCTACGAAATTCGCGGGCCGGTTTACGAGAAAGCGCTTGAATTAGAAAGTCAGGGCTATAAAATCATCTCGCTGAACATCGGCAACCCGGCTCCGTTTGGGTTCGACGCGCCCGATGAAATTGTTCACGACATCATCCTGAACATCCGCAATGCACAAGGGTATTCCGACTCGCGGGGGCTGTTTGCGGCCCGGAAAGCGGTGATGCATTATACGCAGAATCTGGGCATTAAGGACGTTGCGATCAACGATGTCTTTATCGGCAATGGGGTGAGCGAATTGATTCTGCTCACGATGCAAGCCCTCATCAACGAAGGCGATGAGGTGCTGGTGCCGTCACCGGATTACCCGCTGTGGACGACCTCCGTGGCACTTTCCGGCGGAAAACCGGTGCATTACCTCTGCGACGAACAGGCCGACTGGAACCCGGATCTGGAAGATCTGGAAAGCAAAATCACCTCCCGCACGCGGGCTATCGTGGTCATCAACCCCAACAACCCCACGGGCGCGGTGTATGACAAACACATTCTGCAAGGCATCGCCCGGATTGCGGAGAAACACCAGTTGATTCTGTTTTCGGACGAGATCTACGACAAAATTCTGTACGACGGTGCCGTGCATTACCCGATGGCGACGATGGTGGAAGACACGCTCTGCATTTCGATGGGCGGTTTGTCGAAGAACTATCGCGCGGCCGGTTTTCGGGGCGGGTGGCTCATTTTGAGCGGGGCCAAACACCGGGCCAAATCCTACATCGAAGGGTTGACGCTGCTGGCCAGCATGCGGCTTTGCGCCAACGTTCCGACGCAATATGCCATTCAAACCGCGCTGGGGGGTTATCAGAGCATCAACGACCTGATTATGCCCACCGGGCGGCTGTACCGGCAAATCCAGCTTGCGTACGACCGCATTACGGCCATTCCGGGTCTGACGTGCGTGAAGCCCAAAGGCTCGCTGTACATCTTCCCAAAGATTGACCTGTCACAATTCCGGATTGCCAACGATGATGATTTTGTCTTTGACTTGCTGGAGGAACAGAAGGTGTTGGTGGTGGCCGGAACGGGGTTCAATTACGTCCATGACGACCATTTCCGGATCGTCTGCCTGCCCTCTGTCGATGACCTGAACCCCGCCATCGACCGCATCGAAGCGTTTCTGGAAAGCCGTCGGAAGTAGGAAATCAGTTTATTAATTAAAAAAGGGAATATCAAATGTTAAATGATGAATGTAAAATGTAAAAGTCTCGCAATCCAGCACTTTTACATTTTACATTCATCATTTAACATTTAACATTCCCTTTCTCCTTTACCGCCCCATCACCAACCGCGTCTGGGCTGGGGATCGCTCGGCATCCTGAAGTTGAATGTTCAGGGATCCGTTCTCTTGCACGGCCCGGTCGATGGCCAGCGTGACCGTATGAATGCCCTGCGGCAGATCCGCCACAATGCCTTGCTCAGTGAGTTTGACCGGTTTTGTACCAATCCAGGCCGTAACCCCCGCTGTCGAACCAAATACCAGATTGACGTTGCCTTTGCTCACCACTTCGATGTCAAACCGGACAAAACTATAGCGTTTGCTGGCGGCAGTTTCAACCACCGGCAGTTCGTCGAGCGGCAGTTCCCCTACCACTTTGCTGTACGCCGGTTGAAAAGACACTTTCGCATTATCCTTCGCAACATACCCCAACCCTTCCTCGCGGATTTTTTTAGCCAGCTCTTTCGTCGGAAAAACCGTATTCCAGCGACGCACAAACCGGGTTGTCGGCACCCGGAACTGGCCCGATTCGCCCATTTTGGACAGAAATCCGACCAGATTGATAAACTCCTGTTTCTCCAGACTGGCCGTCAAACCCGCAGGCATGAGCGAACCGGGCACTTTTTCGATGACATTGATCTGGCTTTTAGGAACCGAAACCTCCATCCCGGCGACATCCCGAATCACAATATCCGACGTTCCGTTGCTGACAATGTAGCCCATGAGTTCACTTCCGTCTTTTTTCGCGATCCGCTGCAATTCGTAGCCTTCCTTAATGGACTGATTCGGATACAGCAACGAGCGGATGATCGTCTCAACCGGTGAACTGGTTCCTAAGCTGCTCAAATCCGGGCCAATGCGCCCCCCGGCTCCGCCAATCGCGTGACACGTCTGGCAGGTCAGGGCCGCCTTCCGGAACACCAGTTCGCCTTTCACGGGGTCCGCGGTTTCCTGAATGGTTTTGGCCAGGCTGCTGATTTCCGGGCCGGACAGTTCCTGCGCCATTCGCTCCACCGGCAGAACCCCGCCCGACGCTTCCAGCGCCTGGGTCAGCAGTTTGACGGTTTCATCGTTCCGGCGGTTGTAGGGAATCTGGCGTTGCAGGATTTGCCGCCCGGCTTTTGCCATACTTTCCGGTATTTTCCGGGCCGTCAGTTCATCAGCGAGGGCTTTGGCCCCCTGTTTATTGGACAGAAACGCCTTGAACAGGTCGGAGACATCCGTCTGAGATGGCAGGCTCCGCAGCAGGTCGCCCCCGATTCGGGCCGCTTCCGAAGCATTCACGGCAACCAGTTGCGACGTCGCGGCCAGTCGTAAATCGGCGGGATTCTTTGACCCGGTCAGGTCCGTCAGCACCTTCCGGCTATTGTCTGTATTCAGTGCCGCCAACGCTCCTAAAGCCGCTTTTTGTTTGTTTTTATCGCCCTTCTGGGCCAGGCTCACCAGCGTTCCGCTCAGGTTTTCCAGTTTCCACAAACCCATCAACCGAATGGCGCTGGTAGCAACGGCGTCCTCATCGCTCTCTACAAAACCGGAAATCCGATTGAGATCCTGGCTGGGTTTCACGCCCCGGCGGGCGGCTTCTTCGAGTGCGCCCAATTGAGCGGCTCCGTTTTTATTCCCTTCTACGGCTTTATTGAACAGAAGCGTCACATCGGCGGTGCTGCCAAATTTGGCAATCGACCCCAGCACGTCTTTCTGGTACTCGGCCGGAATCTGGTCTTTCTGGTACAACTGCGCCAGTTGCGAAACCGCTTCGGGACTGCTCACCGACTTAAGCGCAAAGGCGGTTTTCCGGGAATCACCCAAAAAATCGGGCTTCGCTTTCAGGCTGGCCATCCACAACGGCTCCAGTTCCCGAACGGTTTGCCAGAGGGCAAAATCCAGAAATTCATCCATGGGCTGCTCCAGTACCGACAAGGCGGTTTTGGCCGCTTCAGCGGTTTTCACGTTGCGGAGGGCAATGACGGCTTCCAGCCGCACCTGGGGATGAGGATCGCCCACGGCTTTGGTAAGCCGGGCCGGCACGTTACTTATTTTGGTATGCCACAATTGAAGTGCGCGCAAGGCAGCCGCCCGGGCGTTGTGGGTTTTGGCATCGAGGAGCGTCGACAGCAGCGGTTCGTTGACAACATCCAGCGTCTGGTACACCCAAAGGGCTTCCAACAGATTGTGCTCATAATCCGGGTTGGTTTTATCCAGTTCCTGCACCCATTTCTGCAGAGCTGGAATTACATCTTTGGCACCCCGGGCTTTCAACACCTGCTTGGCCTGCGAACGGGTCCAGTCTTCCGGCAACTTGAGTGTTTCCAGCAACTCGGTGATCGTGGCTTTACTCAATGGCGGTTTTTTAACCAACGGGCGGTTTTTCGCCACAATCCGCCAGATGCGTCCGTGCTCCTGATCCCGGCGTGGGTCGTGAAAATCGACCTCGCCGTGCTGAATAATCGGGTTATACCAGTCGGCCACATAAATGGCGCCGTCGGGCCCGACGTTGATATCGACGGGACGAAACGCGACGTTATCCGTCCACATCAAATCTTCGACCTGCCGGGAAGCGTAGCCGCTTCCCTGTTCTTCCAGCTTGAACCGGTTGATGCGATTGGCGCGGAAGTCGTTGGTAATCACGCTTCCCTGCCACGATTCCGGCAAGTGACGACCCGAAATCACGTCCAGTCCGCTGTGTTTGGGCTGCCCCGGATTCAAGCCCCGGATGATTCGGGCGGCCCCCGGTGAGGTCACGAACGTTGCCCCCGGAAAGGCGTAGTTGATGCCTTCGCCCCCCGCGCCGTCCGTCAGGAACGACTGGCCCCAGCGGTCGAACTGAAGGCCCCACGGGTTGATCAGTCCTTTGGCGTAGATGTCCAGATCGAGCGTTTGCGGATTTAATTGCCAGACGCCACCGCCTTCCAGCCGCCGGATGCCTTTGGGCGTTTCCACGTGGCTATAAATGTAGATCGACTGGTTGAAGTACAGCCGTCCTTCCGGTCCCCAGCGGAACGTATGAATCAGGTGGTGGGTATCCGCTGTGCCAAAACCGTTCAGAATCCGGCGTTTTTTGTCGGCTTTACCATCACCATCGGTATCAGCAAAATGCAGGATTTCGGTCGAATTGGCGACGTAAACGCCCCCGTCGCCGGGCAAAATTCCGGTGGGCGTCAGCAAGCCTTCCGCAAAAATGGTGGATTTATCGGCTTTGCCGTCGCCGTCCGTATCCTCGATGACAAAGATTTTGTCGTTGGCTTCTTCGCCGGTTTTCAGGTGCGGATAGGCCGTGCTGCTCACCACCCACAACCGGCCATCGGCATCCCAGTTCATCTGGATGGGCTTGGCGACGAGTGGTTCGGCGGCAAACAGGGTCACCTCAAAACCGTCTGCAATTTTAAACGACTCCAGTTCTTTCTTCACATCCGGGTCCGGGTTTTCCTTCCGGTCGTCTTGATTAACGGAAGAGGTAATAAGCAGAACCAGCGGTATGATAACGAGCCTTCGTACGATGTTCAGGGTTCGGGTATTTTTCATGACTTTCATGTTACTTCAAAGGGGTAAGTTGATACACGCTCGCTTTGGGCGTTCGGTTCAGGGCAATCTGGCTTTCCAGCCACTTGATCAGGATATTCTGCTCCTCCAGGCCCTTCACATGCCGCCCCTGTTCATAGGAACGGAAGCCCAGAATGTAGGTCGTATTCAGGGGGCGGTATTGAAAATAAAACAGGTCGTTTTTTTTCAGGATCATCTCCCGCAACCGGCTGGCCTGTTCAAATACTGCTCCCTGACGGATCGGCACCCCGGCTGCCCAGTCTTTGGCCGAAGCCGTGATCACATCGGTTTTGTCGTTGGTAAGGGTATAAAAGCCTTTTTTGAGGCCGGTAATTTTAATGACGCGCACAGCCTCCACGGTTTCCGGCAACGGAAGCGGCAGGGAACGTTCGTCGAGCGTAAACTTCAAATTGGCACTTTCCTGATCCGGGTTCAGGATCTTAACGGGCGTTGCCGCTTCGGCCCCTTGTTTAGAAACCGCGATTGCAATATTCCCGGTTCTGGCCGGAAGTCCCAGGCTTTTTTCCAAAAGGGTCGCCAGATAATAATAACCGGTTTCGTTGAGGTGAATTCCGTCTTCGGTGATCGCTGTTTTCTGGCTCACCTCCTGAATCGGTTTGAAGAGATTGATGAACGGCTTGCTCCGTTCCGAGGCCATTTTAGCCATCGCCGAAGCATACACTTCCAGCATGGCATTGCGTTTGGCCCGGTTTTCGGGCGTATCGGCGGAGAGAATCGGAATGGGCGACAACAGAATGGTTTTGGCCCCTAACTGGTCAATCTTGTCAATGAGTTTGGCCAAACCGTCGCGAAAAACCGGCAGACCGGCCTCGCCATCCTGGGCTTCGATGCCCCCAAAGCCAAGAAATACCAGGGTTGGTTTGGCTTTCGTGAGGTGTTCCATCAGCAGATCGTAGCCGGTGGGCGGGTTGGTGATGGTGCTTCGGGCTACACCAAAAACGTTGTCTCCGGTCCAGCCCAAGTTGCGGAAGGTAACATCACGGTCGGGAAAGCGGGTGGTCAGGGCGAGTTCCAGATAACCGAACTGCATGTCATCCTCGAAAAGTGAATTTCCGAGGAAAACCACCCGGTCGCCATTTTTAAGTTCAAAGGGGGGATTAGGTGCCACGGGGGTAGTCTGAGCAACGGCCAATCCAACGGGGAGGGTAATCAGCAATGCAAACAGGAAACCGAATGTGGCCGATACTGTAATCTTTCTCATGCATGTGAATTTTGGTAATCCTCAAAGGTAAAGATGGATTAAAGCCTTTCCATCCGGTTGACACCTGTATTTATACGATTTGGGAGAATTCCGTCAACAATCTGTATTCAGTCCTCAAAATTAGTTAAAATACGAAGCACTTCCGGGGAAGATTCCGGGGGAAATATAAATCGGTCAGGGGTTCTGAATGAAGCGTTATGAGTTAAGCATTCTGCGTTATATCTTGTCATTGCTTTCACTCTTCACTCCTAACTTTTAACTCCCTGATGGCCTCTTTTACCAGCAAAAAAACCAACCTCTACATTTTTCTCAGTGCGGTTTTCTTAACCAATGCGATCATTGCCGAAATTATTGGAGTTAAAATCTTCTCCGCCGAAACTCTGTTGGGCGTCCCTCCGGCGCAGTTGCACCTGCTCGGCGATTTTGTGCTGGATTTTAACCTGACGGCGGGCGTCGTGATCTGGCCTTTTGTGTTTATAACGTCCGACATCATCAACGAATACTACGGGATCAAAGGCGTCAAACAAATCTCCTACATTACAGCCGGTTTTATCGCCTACAGTTTTTTAATTATCTACTTCGTCACCACGCTTCCACCGGCGCAGTTCTGGCTCGACGTCAACAAAACCGATGCTGTCGGGAATCCGGTAAACATCAACAACGCGTTTGCCATGATTTTCCGGCAGGGACTCGGCATCATCATCGGTTCGATTACGGCCTTCATGGTGGGACAATTGCTGGATGCCACGGTTTTTCAGTCGCTGAAACGAATAACCGGTAGTCGCAAAATCTGGCTCCGCGCCACCGGTTCGACGCTCGTTTCGCAGTTGATCGACAGCTTCGTCGTGCTGACCATCGCCTTCTATATTTTCGGTAACTGGTCGTTTTCACAGGTGGTAGCCGTGGCTATTGTCAACTACATCTATAAGTTTTTTATTGCCGTCGTGCTAACGCCGGTTCTCTATGTCGCTCATTTTCTGATTGATAACTACCTCGGAAAAGAACACGCCAAAGAATTGGCAAACGAATCGAGCATGAGTTCGTTTATGTAGTATGAAAACGTTTTTCCTGTCAATCTCACTCCTGTCGGTGGCCGGTTTGTCCCTGGCGCAGAGTCCGTTGCTGACCCTGGTCAACACGGAAAAGAAATTTGCCCAGCAATCCAGAGACAGCACGACCAAAGCGGCCTTTTTATCCTATCTGGCTCCGGACGGTATTCTGTTTACCAAGGGCAAAGTGACCAACGGGCGGGAATTGTTTGAAAAAGGCCCCGAAAACTCCGGAAAGCTGACCTGGCAACCCATTGCCGCTGACGTGTCGGCCTCGGGCGATCTGGGGTACACGACCGGACCCTGGGAATCCCGGCCGAAAACCCTGGCGGACAAGCCAACGGGTTATGGCCATTATGTTACCCTTTGGGAAAAACAGAACGATAATACCTGGCGGATTGCCCTGGACATCGGCATAACGCACCCGGCTCCAGATTCTCCACCCGTTAACACCATTCGGGCGGCCACCGGTATTCGCAGCGTGACGAGCCCGGACACGGCCAAAAACCGGGAAGCCCTGCTGGCTTTCGATACGCAATTTAGTAAGGTGCTGGAAAAAATCGGAGCAGCCGCAACCTACAAGCAATACCTCGCCCCCCAGGCCCGACTGTACCGGATGAACCAGCAACCGTACGTGGAACGCACCGCAATCGACTCGCTTCTAAAACAGCCCGTCACTATGGGTTTCTTACCGCTGAATGCCTCCGTAGCCGAATCGGGTGATTTGGGATATGTGTACGGAAATTCGCAGGTGATGGCAACGATAGCCGGCAAAGCCGTTAAACAGAGTGGCAATTACCTCCGAATCTGGAAAAAAGACAGTCAGGGACAGTGGAAAATTGTGCTGGATCTGATCAATCTGGAACCAGCGGAGTAAAGAAAAAGAGTTATTTCGCGGAGTTTTTTCTCCGCGAAACTCCGCGAAATAATTCTTCAATTAAAAAATCCCCCGCTGCGAAGAACGACGTAAAAGAGCGGCCTTCTTTTACGCGCGTTACCTCCGTTAGCGGGGGATTAATTAGGACGGCCAAACCGATCATTCATTCAGCAGGGACACAAACCGGGCGGGTTGCTTTACCTCCACTTTTTGCGTTTCAAGTCGGAAAGCCTTCGTGATTTTGGTGAACCCATCGCTCACTTCGAAGGTATACAATCCGTCTTTCATCGTCTCCATGTCAAATTTCCGCCAGTATTTTTTCAGCCGCTTCCCCACTTTCTCGGCGTGAAGCACTTCCTGGTCCTCATTCCGCAACGTGACCTGGATCGGGACTTCAATGTAGTTTTCGATCATCAGATTCATCTTGGCGGTATTGATGGACCGGTAAATGGCAACCCCCATGGATTTGGTCCGGGTTACGTTCGGCGCAGTCGAGACTGACCCGGTTTCTTTGTCGTCGCCGGGAATCGGTGTTGGCGACACAGTTCCGGCTAAAACCGGAGCACTCAGGATCAGAACCAGAGCGGCTGCTTTCAGGATGCGATTCATAGTATTTGTTGTTTTTTAGGTACCAATGATTCATTTCCGGCAAACTTTCAATGGTCTAAAAGTACCCGAATCGCTCCTGCCACACCTACCGCAAATGAGGTGATTTTAAGCAGATGCGCTGAAAGTGTGATGAGTGGTCGAAAGAGCGGATAAAGAAAAAACCAGCCCAATCGGCTGGTTTTTGTTCGTATAATTTTCGTTCCCTATGCACCAAAAATACGGATACGGCTCAATCGACATCCCACCAAACGGGGGTGAGCACGTCGCCGGGCGCAATGCCGGTAGTCGCAATACTCGGATTTCGCTGGAGTTCCGAATCGACGTACGGCAGCCTTTTCATAAATCGGTTTCCGGTCAGGTTCACCACCGGCAGGGTCGGTGCCGGGAAACCGGTCCGGCGTTGTTCCACCCAGGCTTCTACCCCATTCAAACCGTACAAGGCCAAATATTTTTGGGTAAGGATCGCCTTGATTTTATCGGTTTGTTTGGTATAATCGACACCCGGTTTCGTCAGGTAATCACCGACCTGAACCCCAAACCGGGTCATCGACGCGGTGATGGCTTCGTTGTAGAGCTTGGCTGGATCATCGGCAGTGGTCCCGGCCCAGCCTCTGGCAATGGCTTCGGCCCGCAGCAGCAGGCTTTCTTCGTAGGCCAAAAAAACCACCGGTCGCGCCTTGGCCGCATTGTCGTCCGACGTCGTTACCCCACTGGTGGCTGCGGTTCCGTTGATCGCTCCGTTGAGAAACCGTTGTCCGATAAAATACTTACCCGGATACGAACTGAGGACCGCCGTATTGGTCGAGGTCGTGCCGTTGGGTGTAAACACGTACTCGATTTCGGGCGTCCGCAAATCGGCATCCAGAAAAAAGACCGGCATCCGGGGATCGTTGTTCGGTTGCATCAGGTTGCCAATGGTCGTGCTGGCCGTCAGGTTATTGGGCGAACGGAAATTGGCCTGCCAGAGCGGATTTTCCGAATTCGTCACGGTTCCGTTCACGAGTTGCAGGCTTTCGCCGGTCCGCATCAAAGCCGTTCCGCTGGCAGCATACAGGGCCTGAACGCCGGTTCGGGCCGCCGTCGGGTCCACCTGACTCATCCGCAGGTAAAACTTTAGTTTCAGCGTGTTGGCCAACCGCACCCACCGATCCATCCCGGCCTCGTTCCCAGCCTGGTATAGCATGTCCGCCGTTCCCGGAAAGCGCCCCTGCCGCTTCGCTATGTCAGTTTTGGCCTCATCCAGCAGCGTTTGTAAACCGGCGTAAATATCCTTTTGAGCATCGTATTTGGGAATAATGGTTTTGTCGGCATCGAGGGCTTCCGAAAACGGAATGTCCCCGTACAAATCCGTCAGCACACCGAAGCCGTAGGCCTTCATGATTTTCGAAATCCCCACCATGCGCCACTCGTTCTGCTGACTACCCTGGTTGATGACGTACTGAAAATCCTGCAAAGCCCCCGCGTAGAAATTGGCAAATTGCCCACCCTGCCCGTCGAGTGTGGAGGAAGTGATGTTGTACTGGTCCCAGGTCCGAAACTGATTACCCCCTCTCGGGATCGACCAGTACTGCGACAGAATACCGCCGAGGATGTTGAGTTGCCCGCCCACAATAAAGGCCACCTGCGCCTGACCCGCCGGTAACGCCAGGTTGATGTCCGCTTCGGAGGGGTTGTTGGGATCGGTATTGATGTCTAAATAATCTTTTTCACAGGCGGTGTTCAGTCCGACAAACAGGGACAGCAAAACCGCTTTTAAGAGGATCCGTTTCATAGAATTGAAAAATCAGGAATCGGTTATAACACAATTTTCAGACTGGCCCCGTAGCTCCGGGTCGACGGATAGGCCAGGTATTCGTAACCCTGGCTGTTGCCGGTGCCGAACGAACTTACTTCCGGATCGACGTTGGGTTGTGATTTGGGGGTCCACAACATCAGGTTCCGGCCAATCAACGATACCTGAATCGTGGAGAACGGCGTCTTGCCAATCAGCGATTTTGGCAGGGCGTAGCTCAGGCTCATTTCGCGCAGTTTCACAAACGAGGCATCGAACAGCGTATTTTCGCCGAAGTTCGACACCGTCGACCAGTACTCGTATCCGCCGTTCGTTTTGACGGTCGTGTTGGGCGTAAAGGTGCCGTCCTGGTTCTGAATCACCGAGTTTGGATAGACGAACGGTTCGCGGTCGTTGTAGGTCGTTTCTTTGGTATAACCGGCAAACCGACCCAGGTTTGCGGTTTGGGAGAAGAATTTACCACCCTGACGCGTATCCACCAGCACATTGAAAGCCAGCCCTTTAAAGGAGACCGTGTTGCTCAGACCGGCTGAAAAATCGGGTTGAATGTTGCCCAGCACCTGCAAAACCGGGTCGGTGAGCGGTCGGCCGGTGGTTGCATTAACGACCACGCGACCTTCGGGATCGCGCAGCATTTTGCTACCAAAAAACGCCCCGTACGGTTCTCCCAACCGGGCCTGCAAACTCGGCGAAGACAAACCACCCAGGCCAACCGGCGCCAGCGGATTATACAACTCGGTGACTTTGTTGCGGTTGCGGGTAAAGTTCAGTGAAACATCCCAGCGAAACCCGGAGGGCGATTTCACGGGTGTTCCCGTCAGCAGCAACTCGATGCCCTTGTTGGTCATTGCTCCGGCGTTCAGCGTTTGCGCCAGAAAACCGGACGTACTCGAAATGGGCACATTCACAATCTGCTGCTCGCTTTTGGAGTTGTAATACGTAAAATCGACACCCAGCCGGTTGTTGAAGAACAGAATTTCGGTCCCAATCTCCCAGGAAGTGGTCAGCTCCGAGCGCAAATCCGGATTGCCCCGGATGTTGCCGACCGAGAAGCCCGCAATGCCATTGAGCGGAAACTGATACGCTGCCTGAAACCCGTCGGTGGTCGCCGTTCGTGTAAATACCGGGTTGATCTGGTAGGCGTTGGCCACCTTCCCTACCTGGGCGATGTTGGCCCGGAGTTTCATGTAACTCAACGCATTGTTTCTCAAATCCAGAAAAGCCGAGGTGGGAATAAAGCTCACGCTGGCACCCGGATAGAAAAACGACCGGTTTTTCTTCGGCAACGTCGAGGAATAATCATTCCGCCCGGTTACATCCACAAACAGGTAGTCCTTGTAGGCCAACTGCACATCGCCATAGATCCCGTACAGCCGCGTACGGCTATCGACCCGCGTGGTGACAATCGTGCTGGCATTGCTGAGGTCGTAGAAACCCGGAACAATCAGCGGCTGACCATCGTAAACGCCCCGCGACGAGTTGTAATCCTGCAGGTTATGGCCAAGGATCACTTTCAGATTCAGGTTGGGGCTCAGATCCCGGTTGGCCGTAACGATAAAGTCCGAGAGCAGACTCTGGAAGTTCGTATTGTCTTCTACGAAACGGCCGCCAACCGTGGCAATGGTACCCTGCGCAAACCGCTGCGTCCGCAAATCCGAGTACATATCAGTTCCGATCCGGTACATCAAATTCAGCCAGGGCACCGGGTCGTAACTAATCTGGGCATTTCCAAAAAACCGGTTCACCTTGTCTTTCAGCAGGTTATTCTCCAGAAGCCAGTACGGATTGTTTCGAAATCCAGCCAGGTAATAGCCTTCCAGGTTGTAGCGCGGATCGTTAAAATCTTTCTGATCCGTAATTTCAATGTCGCGGGGCGTGTTGTAAATCGTTTGCAGGATGTTCGACCGGCCCTGACCCTGCACCCCCCGGTCACCACCGGAACGGGTGAAGGTGGCCGACAGATTGGTTGACACCTTGTTGTTGAAAAACTTGGTTCCAGCCCCCACGTTCACCGCCGTCCGGTGGTAGTTCGTGTTGGGAATCATGGATTTGGTGTTGACATCCGAAACCGTCAGAATGTAATTGGACGTTCCGTTGTTGTTCCGCACCGAAAACGAATTGTTGAGCGTCACCCCGGTATCGAAAAAATTGCGGACGTTGTTGGGCCTGGCCACCAGCGGAATCGAATCCGGATTGTCCAGTTGCCCGAGGGCATACAAACCGTAGGTACGCCAGTCGGCCACTTTCTGGCCCCGAATTTTCGGTCCCCAGCTCACATTTCCGGCATCGTTGAGGTCATAAACCCCGTCGAAACCGGCTGCAAAGGTGTTCTGGTAATCGGGTAAACGCAGCGGATTTTCAAAATTGACCGAGCTGTTCAGGCTGATCTGGGGTTTGTCGGTGACGGCCTTGCTGCGGTTTTTGGTCGTAATGATGATCACCCCCGAAGCCGCCTGCGAACCGTAGAGTGCAGCAGCAGCCGGGCCTTTCAGAATCGAAACCGACTCGATGTTGTTGGGGTCGATGTCGGCCGCACGGTTGGTAATGTCCACGCCGTTGTTGAGGTCGCCACCGGTTCCGGCCGCCGACAGCGTTCCGTTTCCGTTGATGATGGCCGTAGTGGTGTTGTTGTTGCTGACAATAATTCCATCGACAACATACAGCGGCTGGTTGTTGCCGTTGAAGGATTGCGCCCCGCGAATCACCACGCGCGTGGCCCCCCCGGCAGCTCCCGACGCGCTCGAAATCTGAACCCCCGGCACCCGGCCCTGCAATGACCGCAGCATGTTCGACTCATTGGCCCGGATCAGGTCCTCCCCTTTTACGTTGGTCACCGCGTAGCCCAGCGTCTTTTTCTCGCGCTCGATGGCTGACGCCGTCACCACCACCTCGTTCAGAATGGCCGCACTTTCTTCCAGCACAATGTCGAAGTTTGTCCGGTTTCCAACGCCGATCTCCTGCGTTTTGTAGCCGATGAACGAAAACACCAGCGTGGCATTGTCCGGGATACCGCTGATTCGGAAGGCACCGGTTCCGTCGCTGGTGGCCCCCTGGGTGGTTCCTTTGATGCCGATGGTCACCCCGGGCATCGGCAATTTGTCGGACGCACTCCGGATGGTTCCGGAAACGGTTTTTGATTGGGAAAGCCCATACTGGTAGCATAAGAGCACCAGTACGATCGCTCGTAGCAGTATTTTCATTGGTTTGCTGATTAGTGTCTTTCACAAAGGTCACGAACCTAACCAGTCTGGAAATCCCGCAGGAAGGGTGATTTTTAAACAAAAAAAACCAGCCGATTCGGCTGGTTTTTCTGTTTACGTTCATCTCATAGAGTAGGTTCAGAAGGCTCGGAACCTGACTTCAAACTTTGTCGAAACGCACATTGCATTGGCCCTGCCCACGCATCAACATCACAAAAGTACAGCAAGGGCTGGGCGGCACTCTACCCCATAAGAGGGGATTTTACCGCCTAAATCAGCCTTTCTTTGATCGCTTTCTCGATGGCTTCGGCTTTGGAATGGACTTCCAGTTTCCAGTAAATGTTCTTGATGTGCGTCCGGATGGTCTCTTTGTCAACAAACAGTTGCTCGGCGATGGTGGTATAACTTTTGCCTTTCGACAGCAATTCCAGCACCTCGGTTTCGCGGGCCGTCAGGGGCGAATTGCGGTTTTTCTGAAACGACGCCACCACCATCCGCGCAATGTTGGTGCTCATCGGTGCGCCCCCCTCCTGAATGTCCCGAATGGCTTCCAGCAGGCGCGTCGGCTGCATGTTTTTGGTCAAATAACCGCCCGCTCCGGCACACAAAGCCTTAAACACCAGTTCATCATTTTCGTAAACCGTTACCACGATGATGTTGGTTTTGGGGCGAAGTTTCTTGATTCTGGCAATCCCCTCGATTCCGTTCATGCCCGGCAGTTCGATGTCCATCAAAACCACATCCGGCGAGTCGGAATGAATGTTTTTTAAGGCATCCTCGCAACGATAATACGTATTGATGATCTTAAAACCGTACGTACTGTTGATGAGCAAGGCGAACCCGTCGCGAATCAGATTGTCATCCTCCACAATGCAAATTCCGATCGTTTGCGGACTGCGTAACAGTTGAGTTCCATTCATAGTGTGTTCATTAGAGTTTGCAAGGTAAATAACTACTTTTTTAGGGCATGTTCCACCGTTATTACACCAACGGGGCAATTGTCTTTACGAAAGGAAGTTGATGAAGCGGGGGATTGGGCTTTCACCCAATGTGCGGGATGTCCATTCTGAAAATAACCGTGGTCCCTTCCATGGTTTCGGACTGAATATCTACTTTTCCGCCAATTTTTTCGGCCCGGCTGCGGATATTATACAATCCGTTGCCCGTTTTGGCCTTGTTATTTTCCTGAATACCGATTCCGTTGTCTTTCCACAACACTTCGATCCGCCGGTGCAGCATCGCAAAGTGAATCTGCGAAACCGTAGCGTGGGAATGTTTGAGGGTGTTGCTCATGGCTTCTTTAAACAGAAAAATCAGGTGGCGGCTTGTGCCAACCGGCAAAATGGCCTTCCGCAGATCGTCGGTGATGCCAATGGCCTCGAACGTGATCTGACTCCGGTCGAAAACGTCATCCCCAAAATCTTTCAGCCGGATGGCAATTTCCAGAAAATTGTCGTGTTCGGGGTTGATCGCCCAAATGAAATCCTTGGTACCCTGATACAGCCGGTTGCTGTTGTCGCTGATTTTGGTCAGCAGGGGCGAAATCTCCGCGCCGTGGCCATTCAGTTTGCTTTTGATGATTTCGGTGAGCATCGAAATCCGGGTGATCGTGTTGCCAAATTCGTCGTGCAGATCCTGGGCGGCCATTTTCCGCACGCGCTCGTTCTCGGCCAGGGTCACCCGTTCCAGTTCGAGCAGGTGTTTCACTTTCACTTTGACCCGGTAATTGTACACCAGCCAGACCGCTCCGCCGATCACGGTGACAAGAATCGCCAGAAACCACCACGTTTGCCAGAAAGGCGGCAAAACCGTGATCGGAATTCGCAGCATATTGGCATCGCTCCAGACGCCGTCGCTGTTGGAACCCCGCACTTTCAGCACATAATCACCGGGTTTCAAGTTCGTAAAACTCACGTACCGGCGCACCCCGCTTTCAATCCAGCCGTCGTGGAAACCTTCCAGCATATACGCATACTGGTTTTTATGCGAGTTGGTATAATCCAAGGCGGCAAATGAAAACGAAAAGAAATTCTCGCCCGGCCGGATCTCGATCCGCCCCTTCCTGGCCAGCACGCTATCGACATTCACCGGTTTTTCAAACTTCTGAAACGAGGTCAGCACCGTGCGGGGCAAGTGCCGGTTTTTCACCATGCGCGTCGGCAGAAAGCTGACCAGGGAGCCAATACCGCCAAAAAACAGTTCCCCGTCTGCGGCCTGGTGGTAGGCATTCATATTAAACTCGTTGATGGTCAGCCCGTCGTTGATATCGTAGTTTTCAAACTTCTCGGTCTGCGGATCGAAACACGACAGCCCCAGATTCGTACTCATCCAGATGCGCCCCCGGGCATCTTCCAGCGCACCGTAAACCAGCTCATTCGGCAGTCCGTTGCGTTCGGTGTAGTGAATAAACTTCTCCTCGCCCTTCTCGCCGTACACCATTTTACTAAACCCTTTGTTGCTGCAAATCCAGAACCGCTCTTTGCTGTCGCGCAGGAACCCCAGCACCTGTTCGCCAATCAGGCTGTTGGGGTCTTTGGAGTTGTTTTGATAATGGGTGATTTTCCCGGTTGCCGGATTCAGTTTATTCAGCCCGAATCCCGTTCCCACCCAAATCATTCCGTTCCGGTCTTCCTGCACGGCGTAGACGATCAGCGCCCGCAAACTGTTCGGGTCTTTCGGATCATGGCGATACGTCGTCACCTGCCCGGTTTGGGCATCAATCCGCCGTAAACTGGAATAGCCACCCACCCAGAGATTGCCTTTTTTGTCTTCGTACAGACTCAGAACCCCATCGCCTTTTTCGCTGCTCCGCGAACCCATCTCCTTTCCCATTCCCGCCAAACGACGCTCGAACCGGTTTTTCTGCCGGTCATACCGATACAGTCCTTCCGTGGTGCCGATCCACAAATTCTCCCGGCGGTCTTCGTGCAAACACTGAATCCGGTCGCTGGCGAGGGCGTACGGATCAGCCGGATTGGCCCGAAACCGCTGAACGGCCGATGTCAGCCGATCCACCTGGATCAGCCCTTCGTGCGTACCGATCCAGAGTTTCCCGGCATGATCCGTCGTGACGGCAAACACCAGCCCGGCTGCCGACGACTGCTGCCGGTTGGTGATTGTGGGCCACTGCCGAAAGCTGTTTTTAGACCGGCTGTAGAGCTGCACGCCCGCGTCGTGTGTGCCGATCCAGACGATGTCTTCCAGCGGTGCCGGGCCTTCGTAAACCACGTTAATGGCGCCGGTTTTCAGTCCTTTTTTGCCAAATAAATCCTCCTGAATGCTGTTGATGTAGCGAATGTGCTGATCGCTGGCTATTTTAAAGCGGTAGATCCCGTGCTGGGGGGTTCCGATCCACAGCACGTTGTAGCGGTCGATGTGGATTGAGGTGATGGGGCTATCACCCATTCGTTCGCCAATTTCCGGGTACATTTCCGACTGCTTCAATCCCGGATTGATGCGAGCGATGCCACCGGGCGTTCCCACCCAAATCGTCCCGAACGTATCCAGGGTCAAGGTTTTCACCCAGGCATCGGGGAGTTGATACGGCAGTCCGGAGGTGCAGGCCACGAGTTTAACGGGCAACGGTCGGGATGGCTTCAGGTTCGGCGGGGTGATGGGCAACTGCGCCAGACCGCTCGCGGTTCCTGCCCACAGCAGGCCACTCCGGTCGACCAGCAGGGCATTCACCATCTGGGCGCGTCGGTCGTCCTCGTTTTCGATGGTGTATTGAACGACCTCGTATTGCGTCGTATTTTTGAAAACCATCCGTTTGAGCCCCCAACTGGTAGCCAGCCACAGGGTTCCGAAACGGTCGGCGGTGATGGCGTTGATGGTTGTCAGGCCGTAGCGCCGTTGTTTGGGTTCCAGCAAATCCCAAAACCGTCGGAATTTTCCGGTAACCGGATCGTATTGATTCAGGCCGTTGACGGTGCCGACCCAGATTTTTCCGCGGGCGTCCTCATACAGCGACATGATCTGGTCGTGTGAAACCGAGCTGCTATCGAACGGATTGTGTTTGTAGTGGGTGATCTGGTAACCGTCGTAGCGGTTTAAGCCATCCTGCGTCCCGAACCAGACGTAACCGCGGCTGTCTTTTAACACACAATACACCTCGCTTTGGGACAGGCCATTATCGACCGAAATCTGATCCAGAAACTGCATCACCGGTCCCCGCGATTCGAAGGAATTTCCCGACGGCAAACTTTTAACCGCCTGGGTGAACGCGGTCACCCAACTGACGCAGAGGAATAGGATGCCTATAAGTGTTCTCATCGGGTTTGGGGGAGAAAATCCCCCAGTTTCACAAATTTACGCCATATCCTCTTTTGAATAAATCCCCCATATTGGGGTAAATGTCGTGCAAGTCTTCGGTCGTATTTTTGTAAACAATATGTACATTTAGTTTAGGTTAAGAAAGCAGTAAAAGTAGCCTTGCGTTGAACAGGGCTACTTTTATTTTACGCTCTTCCGACCAGTTTCCACCCGCCTGAGATTATCACAGATAATGGCCGTGGCAATGCCGACATTCAGGGATTCAGCCTCTCCGTAGCGGGGAATCGTAATCCGCTGACTGACAAGCTCCTCCACCTCCGCACTGATCCCGTTCGCTTCATTTCCCATCACCAGATACCCCGCCGTTCCGAAGTCGAGCGAATGAACCGAAGCTCCATCCAGAAACGCGCCGTAGACCGGACCCTGTGCCTGTTCGGCCAGATACGTTTTCAAATCGCAGTAATACCAGGCTACCCGCGTAAAAGAGCCTTTGCTGGCCGAGATCACTTTAGGGTTATAGACATCGGCGGTTGAAAGCGAACAGATCAATTTACGAATTCCGTACCAGTCGGCAATGCGGAGAATAGTTCCCAGGTTGCCGGGGTCGCGGATGTCGTCCAGAACCAGCACATATTCGTCAAGATCGGCCACTAAAAACCGGTTTTCTTTCGTTTTGACCACGGCCAGCGCACTGTCGTTGACCACCAGCGAGCCCACGCGCTTGAGGTCGTCGGCCGAAACCATTTCCAGCCGAACCCGTTGTTTATCCAACAGCAGCGCGTTTTCTTTGTAAAAGGGCTCCGTGACCAGCATCACTTCAATCTGATAATCCGACGCACACAGTTCCAGGACATTGATGGCACCCTCGACCAAAAAGGCTGCCAGCTCCTGCCGGTATTTTTTCTGATGCAGTGACTGAATATATTTGTTGAGCGATTTGGAAATCATGGGAAGAAATTACGAAGTAAAGGGTACGAATGACGAATTTGGAAAACGCCTGCTGAGCCGTAAGCCGCAATTTGCCATTCGGACTGTCTATTTTTTAGTTTTTTGCCTGGTTTTGGGCGTTTCCCTTTCGGGCTGTGTAAGTTCGGAAAATTTACAAAAAAACCAGTACCTGCTCTTCAGTCAGACCGTCCGGGGAAACCGAACCCTGCCCAGTTCCGACTTTGAAGCCCTGATTCCGCAGAAACCCAACCGCCGGATTCTGCGGCTGCCCATTACCCCCGCGCTCTGGTTCTACCGTCTGGGATCACGCACCTACGACCCGGAAGCCGCCCAGCGTGAGCTCGAAGCCAAACGCAAAGAATATGATCAGTTTACCGAAAAACCGGATTCCACCAAATCGTACCGGAAACAGGAACGACGCTACAACCGTCAGCTCACGCGCCTGCGCCGGCGAGCCGAAGAAGGCAACTGGGTGATGCGTTCGCTGGGTGAACCGCCCGCCTATTTTGTTGAAACGGAGGCCAAAGAGAACGCACAAAAAATGCAGCGGTTTTTGTTCAACAACGGTTTTTTTCTGGGCAAAGCGTCGTATTCGGTCGATAGCAGTAAAACGCTCGGACGCCGGGTGCGGGTGACTTACAACATCGTCGAAAACGTTCCGTTTCACCTCAACCAGATTACGTACCAGATTGCCGACCCCCGGGTCGATTCCATTGTGCGGCCCACGCTCAACCGCTCGGTTTTGAAATCCGGGGAACGCTATAATGCCGAAAAAATCGAAAACGAACGCATCCGGATTGAAGAACTGTTGCGCAACAACGGGTATTACAGCTTCACGCGGCAATACATTCCGTTGCCGCTCAACGTCGATTCGTCCCGAACCCTCAGCACCGACTCGGCCTTTCGCAACCTGAACCTCTGGCTCCGGATTGCCAACCCGCCCGGACAGTCGCAACACCCGGTTTACACCATCGGCGAAGTGGAAGTCCGCGTGGCACGGGCCGAAGACCGCTCGTCGCTCGATACGGTTCAGTACCGGGGACTAAAGTTTTTGCTGGGGAAACAGAACTACGCCATCCGGTTGCTCGACAGCCGGATTTTCCTGCGCCCCGACAGTTTGTATCGTCTCAAAAATTACCAGGAATCCCAGCGGCAGTTGTTTTTGCTGAACCAGTTCCGGTTTGCCAACATCAGCTTTACAGACACGACCGGTCGGCGACTGCGCACGCGGTTTAACCTAGTCCCCATCGATAAATACGAACTGAGCAGCGAAGGCGGGGTTTTCGTTTTGTATCAGGGACAGGGTTATCCGGGGCCTTTCGGGACAGCTTCGTTCCGGGTTCATAATATATTTGGCGGGCTGGGCACCTTCGAAACAGCTTTGCGATACGGTTTCGAAGCCCAGACCGGTTTCGCATTAACCAGCAGTGGTATCGGTTTTGCTCAGGAATTGGGGCTAAACACGTCCTTGATTTTCCCTCATATCCTTTTTCCGGGAAAAGCCCGATTTATCTTTAGCCAGCTCAATCCCCGCACACAAGTTAGCCTCGGTTATAATTATACCAGCCGTCCTGATTACGGACGACGGCTTTTAAGAACCGCACTTTCCTATAACTGGCTTAAAAACAACACGCATCAATACAATTTTACGGTTGCCGAGATCAACTACTTAAAAGCGACGATAAAGCCGGGAGAAGATGGGCTTGCTTTCCTGAATTATTTGAACACCCAGGACTCCCTGGGAAGTACGATTCGAAAAAGCTTTTTGAGTGCGTTTTCTTCCAGTATCGGTTTTACGTATACGTACAATACAAATATTCTGGGGCAAAACCGTCGCGCTAATTTCCTTCGGTTGTCATTTGAATCGGGAGGCACCACCCTAAACTTTTTCAATAATCAGCAACTTGAAAGTTTTTTCAATACCACAGCAACCTCCGGTTTGCAGTATTACAAGTATTTGCGGGGCAATGTCGATTTCCGGCATTATATTCCCCTACGCTCCAAAACCACCCTGGCGTTTCGGCTCAATACCGGCCTTGTCTTTGGCTATGGAGCGAATAAAACCGCGCCGTATGAAAAACTTTTCTTCGCCGGGGGTAGCAACAGCATCCGGGCCTGGCTCCCCCGCCGACTCGGTCTGGGTTCTTCCATTCCCTACACGTCCGATTCCGATATTCTGGTGCCAGAATTTAATCCAAAAAGGCCCGGTCAGTTTCGCTACGATTTTGAGCAACCGGGTGATATTCTGATTGAAGCCTCGGCCGAACTTCGAACCCATTTGTTTCATTTGGGGGGCGATATCAACGGCGCATTCTTTGTGGATGCCGGGAATGTCTGGACGCTACGTGACAATGGCAGTCGATTGGGCGAAAACTTTCAGATTCGAAAATCTCCCAGCGAGTACCTGTCTCGAAATTTCGTCCAGCAAATTGCCGTAGGAACCGGTGTTGGGCTGCGGATCGACTTTTCTTTCTTCATTATCCGGCTGGATGGGGCCATTAAAGTGTACGATCCCGCCCGGTATTTCATTTATAACCCCAACCCGAATGACCCCAATGCGTACATCGTTGAGGGAAAAAGGCCGGGCGAATTCGTCGACGAGCGGTATTTTCTCCCCAAATTCCGGTTCGACAAAATGTTCAAAGGCCCCAACCCGCTCGTTATCAACTTCGGGATCGGGTATCCGTTTTAATAACGAAAGTCCTTACCTGACAAACTGTCACAGTTCCCCAAAATCTTCGTAACTTTGAAACTCAATTTTAGGAGTTTTCGGTTACTCCCATGACGTGTTTTGGAAATGCTAAAACGGGAACGGGATTTCCAGTCGATGACAATACAACTTATGGAACGCATTACGGAGACATTAGCCATACTGACGGAAGCGGATAAAACGGGCGCAGACGAACCACGGGTGCTGGAAGAAGAACTGGCCGTGGGCAAGAAGCGGCTGTATATTGAAAGCTACGGTTGCCAGATGAATTTTTCAGACAGCGAAATCGTCGCTTCGGTGATGCGGAATGCGGGGTTTGCCACCACAGCTTCCGCCGACGACGCCGATGTGATTTTCCTGAATACCTGTGCCATCCGCGATAATGCCGAGCAGAAAGTTCGCAACCGGCTCAAGCAACTGAACATCCTGAAAAAACGGAAACCGGAGTTGCTGGTCGGCATGTTGGGCTGCATGGCCGAACGACTGAAAGCCAAATTGCTGGAAGAAGAGAAGATGGTGGACATCGTGGCCGGGCCGGACGCCTACCGCGACATTCCGAAGCTGGTGGAAGAAGCCGAATCGGGCCAGAAAGCCGTCAACGTCTTCCTGTCGCGCGAAGAAACCTACGCCGATATCTCACCCATCCGCCTGAATTCCAACGGCGTAACGGCGTTTATCTCCATCATGCGGGGGTGCGACAACATGTGCAGTTTCTGCGTGGTGCCCTACACCCGGGGCCGCGAACGGAGCCGCGATGCGCACTCCATCGTTCGGGAAGCCCGCGACCTGGCTGCGGCTGGTTACAAGGAGGTTACCTTGCTCGGACAGAATGTCGACAGTTACAAATGGACCTCGGAAGACGGTCTGGAAAAAGTCAATTTCGCCCAACTGCTCGAACGCGTAGCCCTCGTCGATGCCGACCTGCGCATCCGGTTTTCGACCTCGCACCCGAAAGACATCACCGACGAGGTGCTGTACACGATGGCGAAATACGACAACATCTGCAAATACATTCACCTGCCCGCCCAGAGCGGTAACGACCGGATTCTCAAGCTGATGAACCGGACCTATGACCGCGCCTGGTACATGCAGAAAATCGACCGGATCCGGGCCATTCTGGGCGAAGATTGCGGCATTTCCCACGACATGATTTCCGGTTTTTGCTCCGAAACGGAAGAAGAACACCAGGATACGCTGTCGTTGCTGGAATACGTTCGGTATGACTACGGTTACATGTTTGCCTACTCGGAACGCCCCGGCACCCCGGCGGCTAAAAAATACGCCGATGACGTGCCGTATGACATCAAACTCCGCCGGTTGAACGAGATCATTGCCCTGCAGCGGGAGCTGTCGCTCGAACGCAACCAGCGGCACATTGGTCAAGTTCAGCGCGTGTTGATCGAAGGGTTTTCCAAACGCTCCGACGATTTCCTTTGCGGGCGGAATGACCACAACAAAATGGTGGTTTTTCCGAAAGGAGAATTCCAGAAAGGTCAGTATGTCAACGTGTTGGTAACGGATTGCACGGCGGCCACGCTGCGGGGCGTTACGGTTTAAGAGTTCCCCTTTTCCAGTACTTATGAATGTAAAAGAAATCCAGTCGGTTAAGCTGCGGTTCGGTATCATTGGTAACGCACCGGCCCTGAACTACGCCATCAACGTGGGGATTCAGGTCGCAGCGACCGATTTGACCGTACTGATCACGGGCGAAAGCGGCAGCGGGAAAGAGTCTTTTTCGAAGATTATTCACAGCCTCAGCAGCCGCAAACACGGCCAGTTTATTGCTATCAACTGCGGAGCCATTCCCGAGGGCACGATTGATTCGGAGCTGTTCGGTCACGAAAAAGGCTCGTTCACGGGGGCCGTCGATCAACGGAAAGGCTATTTTGAAACTACCAACGGCGGCACCATTTTCCTGGATGAAATCGGCGAAATGCCGATGGGCACCCAGGCCCGGCTGTTGCGGGTGCTCGAAAACGGTGAATTCATTCGCGTGGGTTCGTCGAAAGTGCAAAAAACCGATGTGCGGGTCGTTGCGGCCACCAACGTCAACCTGCTGGCGGCCGTTGAGCAGGGCAAGTTTCGGGAGGATTTGTATTACCGATTGAATACCGTCCCGATTTACGTGCCACCCCTGCGCGAACGGGGTGACGATATTGAGCTGCTGTTCCGGAAATTCACGACGGATTTTGCCGAACGGTATCGCATCAAACCCATTCAGTTGTCGGAAGCCGCCAAACAGGTGCTCCTCCGTTACCCGTTTCCGGGGAACATTCGCCAGCTTAAGAACCTTGCCGAGCAAATTTCCATTCTCGAATCGGAAAACAATAAAATTATTGAAGCCGAAACCCTGGCGAAATATTTGCCGCCGGTTTCGTCGCAATCGTCCCAGTCGCCGATGGTGTTGCCGGGTGGCCATTCCGACAACAATTTCTCCGAGCGCGAACTGCTGTATAAAGTTCTGTTCGACATGCGCCGGGATATGAACGAGTTGAAACGGCTGGTGCTCGACGTGTTGAAAAACGAAAAGAACGGCCACGAAATCCTGAATAACCACAAGGATTTGTTCGATACGCTTCAGTCGGGCGAGCTGACACCGGAACCGGAGCCAGCCTTACCCCGTCTGCTTCCACCCGCCAGTCTGATCGATGTGGACGAGTATGACGAGACCGATGCGACCAATGATGTGACCGTGGAAGACATCCCCCACGAAACCGAAGAAGACGATTCGCTGTCGCTGGAGAAGAAAGAAAAGGAAATGATTGTCAAAGCCTTACGCCGAAATAATAACAAAAGAAAATACGCAGCCCAGGCACTCGGCATTTCCGAACGGACGTTATACCGGAAAATTAAACAATATCAAATTGATGAAGAAGACTAAGATAGTTAAAAGTGAAAAGTTAAAAATTAAAAATAAAACGTCCGGATTCCTCAATTCAACCCACAAGAAGTATTTCTCCCGAGGATTGGTATTATTTTTAACTTTTAATTTTTCACTTTTATCTCTTTCCTGCGGAAAGTATTCGTTTACCGGCACGACGCTGGACCCGAATATCAAAACCATTACCGTCAACACCTTCACGACTTCGGCGGCTGGTGGCCCGGCCAATTTGACGTTGACGTTTACGGAGAAGCTGAAAGAATACTACCAGCGGTATACCAACATGAAAGTGGTGCCGTCCAATGGCGACATTGTGCTGGAAGGTTCCATTACCGGCTATGACGTTTTGCCCGTGGCCGCAACGGCTTCGGACCAGGCGGCTCAGAACCGTTTGCAGGTCACCGTTCAGGTGCGGTTTTCCAATTCGAAAGACGAAACAAAGAATTTTGACCAGCCTTTTTCCTTTTACCAGGATTTTCCGGCCAACCAGACGCTTACCCAGAGCGAAAGTCGGCTGGTACCCAAGATTCAGGATCAATTGGTGTTGGATATTTTCAATAAAACAGCCGCAGACTGGTAGAAACCCGGTTTCAATTTGTTAAATTTGACCAAAGCGACACCACCTCCCTACCCTTCCATCCAATGAACAAATTGGACAAAGAAACCTTTTCCTTCTGGGTAACTCACCCCGAAGAACTGTTACCCACTGATTTACAACAATTAAAGGAGGCCATTACTGCTTACCCCTATTGTCAGTCGCTGTATTTGCTGGCGGCCAAAGCCACCTCGGTGCACCAAAAAAGTCACGCCATCGAGTATGTCCGGCAGGCTGCCGCCCACGCCCTGAGCCGCAATGCGCTGCGAAAACTGATCGAAAATGAATTTCAGTGGTCCGAAAACCTGTTGAGTCGCCTGAACGAATTGTCGCTCAAGCAAGTGCCCATTCCCGACGATTACACGAAGGAAAGCTACGAGCTGTTTAAACGGAAAGCGGAGCAAACCCATACGTTTTTCGCCAATCCCATTTTTGATTTTGCCAAATCGGTGGGCGAACTGCCGGTGGTTGAAAGCCCGGCCGACGAGGTCGAAAGCTCCCCCGAGGCAATCGACGTAATCCTGCCGATGATCGACGAGGTAATCATTGCCGAGAATGTTCTTCAAACGACGCTGGAGCAACAGGAAGCGGTTGTCGAAGACCCCAAACCGGATTCAGTACCGGACCCCGAACGGCACCGCCAACTCCGAATCATCGAGGATTTCATCAAACGGGAACCCATGATCCAGCGTCCGCGCATGCACACCAATGAGCAGGCCGATCAGGAAGACCTGACCCGGCGGATGCCGGTTAATTCGGGAGCCCCCGTAACGGAAGCCTTCGCCCAGATTCTCGCCCGCCAGGGGAAATCAGAGCGTGCAATCGACATTTACGTGAAACTTATGTTGAAAAATCCGGAAAAAAAGGTTTATTTTGCGGAGAAAATTGAGGCCCTGAAGAAGCCGAAAGATCAATAAACGACTCCTTTTACTTAACAATACGCTTACTTAAATAACCGCAAGGGCAAATCGAAATGCTAACGGCAATCATTGTATTAATTTGTATCTGTACCGTACTTCTGATTTTAGTTGTACTCATTCAAAATTCAAAAGGGGGCGGTTTGTCCGGCGAATTTGGCGGCCTCGGCTCCAATCAATTGATGGGCGTTAAAAAAACCACCGATTTGCTGGAACAGATTACCTGGGGCCTCGGCATTGCCATCATGGTGTTGACGCTTTCTACCTACATTGTGATCGACCGAAACCCCGTTGGCACTACCATCAACAGCGCCAATGTCGACGCTGCGGCAACGAAAACCGTTCCGGGGGCTGGCCTGCAGACGCCTGCCCAACAACAAGCCGCTCCGGCCACGGCACCCCAGAGTGGAACGGCGGCCAAATAATCCGCTCCGCTCGAAAAATTTCAGAAAATCTAAGACATTGACTTTCAGACCTGTAGGGATTAATCAACCGTGCAGGTCTTTTTTTGATCATATTTTCTGGTTCAGAAAGTATAAACCCGCGGATCGGTTTCGTTGTAAAGGCAGGTTTTGCATCCTGAATCTTCGTCCAGCCTGATGAGAAAAAGTGCCTTTGCGCCGATTGCCGCCCTTTTCTGTTTCGTTACCGCTTCCTGTCATCGTCCCTACGCACGATACCAGCCCATCCCCGTCGAGTCGTTTCGCTCGTCCGGCATCGCCAAACCCGTGATCGCTGACACCGATTCGGTTGTCGTTCAAGCCATCGAGTGGCCCCGAATCGCGACGGCACCCCAAGAATCCGAAGCCCCGCTGCCGGAATTTTCCGCATCGTCAGCCGTGGTTCCACCCAGCCGGTCGGTTCAGCACCACGCCCGGCAAGCTTCGTCAACGCTGGTCAATCAAGGATTGAGCACATCCGAAATGAATGCCTTACCACAACCCCGGCCCAAAACCGGTAAGAAGAAAACATTGCGGGAAATTCTGGGTCTGAAACCCCGGAAGAAACTCAACTGGTGGCAACGCATCCCGTGGCAACTCAAGGCGTCGATCCCGGTCATTGGTGTCGCCATCGTTTTTGCCATTCTTAACATCACCATCCTGGCCATCATCTTTGGCGTTCTCGGTGCTTTTCTGCTCATCCGCGGCATGAAACGATCCTTCAAAGTTCGCCGACCTTGGTTTTAAATTGGTTTACGGTATTCAGTTTACGGTTTACGGTGGCTGACGCAAGAGTAAGAAAGCATCGTGTCAGCCACCGTAAACCGTAAACTGAATACTGAAAACCGTTAATCAACTTGCGTCGGCAGACGCTCCCGCTCGCCGTTTTTGCGGTGGAGACGGTACATGACCGATAACACCACGTTATTTTTGTCGCCAATACTGACCGGAGCCTGGTCGTATTGATTGACCCAGCCCGCCTGTATGATCCAGTTGCGGTCGATCTGGTAACCCAGACCGGCATAGACGCGGTTTCGTTCGAGGTGGGGTGCCTTGAAGTTTAGGAACAGTTCGTCGTAAATCGACACAAACACGGTTCTGGGTTGGATGGTCATGGCATTCAGCGGAATCATCAGGTTCATCCGGTAACGAACCCGGTTGCGGAATCGGCCCTGAATGGCCTGATTTTCGGGTGTCGATTCCCCAAACCACCGCTGCTCGACCCGGTAACGATGTTCGAACTTCAACCGCTCCACATTCTGGCTCATGGTGATTTGTTCCCATAAGCGGGTTTCAAGCACCTGCGGGCCGTCGGCCAGATCCCGAAAATTATAGGTATGATAGCGGCCCGTCGCCACCATCGCCGAAAAAGCGGGACCCAAATCGTAGCTGATTCCGCCTTTTACTTCGTAGTAATTGACCTGATCGAAGAGGGCATTCGACCGTACCTGTCCTTCGACGAAACCGCCCCAGCCCCGTTCGCGGGCGGGCAGTTGAACGGTGCCGATTAACCAGGTGCCCAACGGTTGCGATGGCGGCTGAGTCTGGGCCTGGGCTGCATACGGAAGTAGAAATAAACAGAATCCCGCCAATCGCCGGACTTTTTTCAGAAAACCGTGACCGGGCAAACCGTCGGTTGAAGGCACAAGGCCATTCACCGCGATTGGCGGACAAGAATACGAAGCGATCATTGAAGGTGACTTGGTGTCGTGATTTTCAGCAAAAATACGAAACCCGTCAACCGAAAAAAACCGCTGACGACCGAATGGTCAGTTAATAAAGCGAAAGGTGAACGGATACTTATAATATTCGCCATTGTTGGCTTTTACCCCGGCAATTACGGAGAAAACAATACTCAGGATGCCCAGAACGATCAGAATGGGAAGACCAATGACGACAATGATCAGCAGCAGCGCAATGCAGAACGCAATCGTCATCGTAATCTGAAAATTCACGGCTTCTTTGCCGTGGTAATCCACGAACGCCGATTTATCCTTTTGAATCTGCCAAACCACCACGGGGCCGATGACATTACCAAAAGGAATGATAAAACCGGCTAAGGCACTAAGGTGTGCCAGCATCCCCCACATTCGTTCGTCGGAGGGGCTGAGGGGGGTCACCGATGATGGAGGCAACGGGTTGTTGTAGGGTTGGTTTTCCATGATGGTAAGTGATTTAACGACAACCAAGTACGAGGAAAGAAATGATTTTTGCAATCTTTGTCGAAAAATCAGTTTGTTGATTGAGTCTACCGAAATGGAAACCTTACTGAGCGCCATCCGGCAACTGCAATCCATCCCGGAACCCTTAGAAAGCGCGTTGCGGCAAACGCTTCGGCGGCACGAACTGCCTAGGCGGCACTGGCTGCTGCAACCCTGACAGGTCAGCGAGCGGATTTTCTTCATTGAAAAAGGGCTCGCCCGCGGGTATTATCTGAAAGACGACCGGGAAGTGACCTCCTGGTTTATGAAGGAATCGGATTTCATTATCTCCATCGTTAGCTTTTATTCCCGACAACCCGCTCAGGAATACATTGAATTGCTGAAAGACAGCGTGTTATGGTCCATAACGTACGACCAGCTCCAGCGGTTGTACGACGCCTTTCCCGAATTTAACAAAGTGGGGCGCTTGCTGACCGAACGGTATTATTTGCTGAGCGAACGACGGGCGCAGAACCTCCGGATGCTGTCGGCTCAGGAACGGTACACGCAGTTGCTGACTGATTTTCCGGATATATTTCGGCGGGTTTCGTTGAAACACATTGCCTCCCACCTGGGCTTGTCACCAGAAACCGTGAGTCGGTTACGAGCTAATATAGCCTGACTGACTCAAACCGAACTTGATATTTGTCAATTTTTCACGGACTGGCAGTGGGTTACATTGGCGGTTCACCAAACCTCCTTACCGCCATGTTACCGGTTATTTTTGTCACCTTCGCTTTTTGCTTTCTGCTCGAACGGGTTTTCCCCGGCTGGAAACTACCACCGGTTCTGACCTGGACCATTCGCGTTCTGGCGGTGAATTTCATTCAGTTGCTTGTGGTTCTGCTGGCGGGTTTTACGTGGGAACAGTGGTTGTCGAGCCATTCGCTGTTCGCATTGTCCAGGCATGTCAATCCGGTTTGGGGTGGCATCATCGCCTATTTCATCGCGACCTTCGTGTTTTACTGGTGGCACCGCTGGCAGCATACGGTCGATTTTCTCTGGACGCATTTTCACGGCAGCGGCCGACCGTCAGATTCACCACAGTCCGCAACGGATCGAAGTCATCACCTCGTTTTACAAGCACCCGCTGGAAATGACGGTTAACTCGGTGATTGGCAGTTTGCTGGTGTATACGTTGCTGGGTTTGAGTCCCGAAGCCGGGGCAATTTACACGCTGTGCACGGCCCTGGGTGAGTTTTTTTACCACACCAACGTGAAAACACCGCGCTGGATCGGTTATGTTTTTCAACGCCAAATGCACCGGATTCACCACGAGTACAACAAACACACCAACAATTACGGCGATATTGTCTGGTGGGACATGCTGTTTGGAACCTATCAGAATCCGAAAGAGTTCACCTCAACGTGTGGTTTTGACAACGACAAGGAACAGCAGTTGAGCGACATGTTGCGCTTTCGGGATGTTCACAAAAATCCAACCGAGAAAAGAGAATGAAACCCATTGTTACCCTCGAATACTGCCCGAAATGTGGCTGGCTGATGCGCTCGGCCTGGATGGCGCAGGAAATATTAACCACGTTTACCGAAGATGTTCACGGCGTGCTGCTTCACCCGTCGGAAATCAGCGGGCGGTTTTCGGTTCAGATTGATGGAAAGAAGATTTTCGACCGGAAGGAAGCGGGGCGGTTTCCGGAGATCAAGGAGTTAAAGCAACTAATCCGGGATGTGGTCAATCCGGAAAAATCGCTTGGTCATTCGGATAAATTGCCCCCAACCCCCTAAAGGGGGCTTTTCATTCGGCCGAAACTCCTTCAGGGGGTTGAGGGTATTTTCTTACGCCAATTCCACAACCCAGTCGTCCTGCACCACCACCGTTCCCTCTTTCAGGATCACCTGTTTGACGGTTCCGGCTTTTGGCGCGGCCACGATGCTTTCCATTTTCATGGCTTCGATGACGAACAACGGCTGGTTTTTGGCAATGACATCACCCGGTTTGACCAGAATTTTGGTCAGACGGCCCTGCAACGGAGAGCCCACGTCGCCGTCCTTGCTGACTTTGGCATTGGCCTCAAACTCGACTTTCTGCGACCGGTCACGCACCTGAACCTGGCGACTCTGGCCGTTGAGTTCAAACGTCACCATCCGGTTACCCTGTTCGTCGGGTTCCGACACATACAGCAGCCGCACGAGAATGTTTTTGCCCTCATCGATCTCGATCAGGATTTCTTCATTCTCCTTCAAACCGTATAGAAATGCCGGTGTTGGAATGATACTGACGTCACCGTGTTCCTGTACAGCCTTGTAGTATTCTTCGTAAACTTTCGGATACATCTGGTACGAGAGGTAATCCAGAAAGCCCTCGTTCATCGGAAATTTCTCTTCAAACGATTTGAAGTCTTCCTCAAAATTAATCGGGCTCAGTTTTTCATTCGGACGACCGGTCAGCGGTTCTTCGCCTTTCAGAACAATCTCCTGAATTTCCTTCGGAAAACCGCCGTAGGGCTGACCCAACTCACCTTTGAAGAAGCCTTTTACCGATTCCGGGAATGAAAGCGATGCGCCTTTCTTCATGACATCCTCCGCCGTCAGGTTGTTGGACGTCATGAAAAGCGCCATGTCTCCCACCACTTTCGACGATGGTGTCACCTTGACAATATCCCCGAACATCTTGTTGACAACCACGTAGTTTTTCTTCAGCGTTTCGAACTTGTCGCCCAGACCCAGCGCAATCGACTGCGGTTTCAGGTTCGAGTATTGCCCACCCGGAATTTCGTTCTGGTACACCTCCGCACTACCGGCCTTCATGCCCGACTCAAACGGATAATACCATTCCCGAACATCTTCCCAGTAGTTGGAATAGGCATTCAGCGAATTCAGATCGATCGCACTTTCGCGCTCATGGCCCTGCAACATCGCTACCACCGAGTTAAAATTGGGTTGTGACGTCAGACCCGACAAGGCACCCAGCGCACAATCCACAATGTCGACCCCGGCATCGACCGCTTTCAGGTACGTTGCCGCCTGAATCGACGAGGTATCGTGTGTATGCAGGTGAATGGGAAGGTTGACGGCCTGCTTCAGTTCCCGCACCAGCACTTCGGCCGCCAGCGGTTTCAGCAAACCGGCCATGTCTTTAATCGCCAGCAAGTGAGCCCCTTCGTCTTCCAACTGTCGGGCCATATCGAGGTAATACTGTAAGGTATATTTCTTCTGGTCGGGAGCCAGCATATCGCCGGTGTAGCAAATCGCGGCTTCGGCCAGTGCATCGGTGCGTTCGCGAACGGCCCGGATGCTCACCTTCATGGCTTCGACCCAGTTCAGGGAATCGAAAATCCGGAAAACATCGATGCCCGATTCCCACGATTTTTCCACAAATTTCTCAATCAGATTGTCCGGATAGGCTGAATAGCCTACTGCGTTGGAACCGCGAAACAGCATTTGCAGGAGCATATTCGGCATGGCTTCGCGGAATTTCTTCAAACGCGTCCACGGGTTTTCGTGCAAAAACCGCATGGCTACATCGAACGTCGCGCCCCCCCAGACTTCCATCGAGAACAATTCCGGGTGGTTTTTCGCGAAACCTTCGGCCACATTCAGCAGGTCTTTGGTCCGCACCCGCGTTGCCAGCAGCGACTGGTGGCCGTCGCGGAAAGTGGTGTCGGTGTATAAAACCGGCTTCTGATCACGCACCCATTCCACGAACTTATCACGTCCGAGTTCTGTCAGGCGGTCCTTATTTCCTTTCGGATAAGCACCATAGGGGTCAAAAATCGGAATGATCGGCGTCCGGAATTTCTGGGTGGGCCCTTTCGATCCCGGTTTTACTTTCACTTCCGGATTCCCGTTGACGATCACATCCGCCAGGTAGTTCAGCGCGCGCGTCGAGCGGTCTTTGGGTTTGCGGAGGTCGAACAGTTCGGGGTGGTTTTCGATGAACGACACCCGGGCGTCACCCGCCTGGAAAATCGGGTGGTCGATGACGTTCATCAGAAACGGAATGTTGGTTTTCACCCCACGAATCCGGAATTCGACCAACGCCCGTTTCAGCCGTTGGGTAGCCCCGCGGAGCGTTCGACCCCGCGCCGACACCTTCACGATCATCGAATCGAAGTAGGGCGAAATTTTTACGCCGGGATACGAGCTGCCTTCGTCGAGCCGAATGCCAAAACCGGCCGCGTTGCGGTAGGCAATGATGGTGCCGAAGTCGGGACGGAACCCGTTGGCGGGGTCTTCGGTCGTAATCCGGCACTGGATGGCGTATCCGTTCAGCGGTATTTCGTCCTGGTGGTTGATGTAAATACCGTTGTCCGACAATTTATACCCCATCGCCACCAGAATCTGCGTCCGCACCAGGTCAATCCCGGTTACTTCTTCGGTAATCGTGTGCTCGACCTGAATCCGGGGATTCACTTCGATGAAGTAGATATTTTCCTGTTTATCGACCAGAAATTCCACCGTACCGGCATTGGAATAATTGGCCTGTCGCCCAATTTTCAGGGCATATTCGTACAGTTTATTTTTCGTTTGCTGCTTCAGACCAAACGACGGTGCCACTTCCACAACCTTCTGAAAACGACGCTGAACCGAGCAATCCCGTTCGTAGAGGTGAACAATGTTTCCGTGCGTATCACCCAGTAATTGCACTTCGATGTGCTTGGGGTCGATGACGAATTTTTCCAGAAAAATCGTGTCATCACCAAACGCATTCTTCGCTTCGTTGCGGGCTTCGTTGAATGATTTTTCAAATTCGCCTTCTTCCCGAACCACGCGCATGCCACGTCCTCCCCCACCGGCAACAGCTTTGATCATCACCGGAAAACCGATCCGTTTGGCTTCCGACAGAGCCACTGAATAGTCTGATATATCGATCCGGCTATCGGGTATCATCGGCACATCGGCTTTGGTCGCCAGGTTTTTGGCCCGTACTTTATCGCCCAGCGCTTCCATGGCTTCCGGTGTTGGCCCCACGAAAATGATGCCTTCTTCCCGGCACCGGCGTGCCAGCGTTACGTTCTCCGACAAAAAGCCGTAGCCCGGATGGATGGCGTCGATTTTTTTGTGCTTCGCCAATTGGATGATGCCTTCAATGTCCAGATACGGTTTCAGCGGTTCGTCGTCGCGCCCAATCTGGTAGGCTTCATCCGCTTTGTAGCGGTGAAGCGAGTAACGGTCTTCGTAGGTATAAACGGCGACGGTAGTGATTCCTAACTCGGTGGCGGCCCGCATGATGCGGATGGCGATTTCGCCCCGGTTGGCGACGAGCAGGCGATTAATCGGGCGAATGTAATCTTTCATGGGTCCCAAAAAATGCAGGATGGGGTTTCGAAACTGGTGAACAATGCAGCAAGTTTAGGGAAAAGTTTGTAAAAATCAGGTTTTACCGAAGGTTCATTGGAAAAGACTGGTTTTTCGTAAAATAGTACAGATTTGATTGTAACTACACAGTATTGACTCCCTACAACGCTAATATTCATATATCCAAAACCACTCACTCACTATTTCCGTTTACCGACCGCCATGGCTTCAAATTTGTCAGGGTTTGGTGATACCATCTTACCCTTCCTTTCATGTGGCTTTACATCTCCCTGCTGTCATCGCACGGCGAGAAGTTCACGGTTAAGCTCTTCTCAACGGAGATTGACCATCAAATGGAACTCGTCAATCAAGTATATACTGCTGGATTTCAGATGATTTCGGCGTTCCTGATCGACCGGGAAGGAAAACGGACTGAATTACCGCTGGAAGCGTTCGACGGTGCGCCCATGGCTGCGAACCTACAGGAATTGAAACTGGCGTATTTGCAGATTTTAAGTACCTAGTCTATCCGGGCGAAGGCCGGCCAGCGGTTTTTCAACAAAATCGCTGGCCAATTTCTGTTACACCTTTACCAATTTCCAGCGTCCCCGCCGGAAAACCAAAACTGCAATCACCGCCAGCAACGATTCACTGAAAGCTACCGACCAGAACACCCCCTCCGGCCCCCAGTGGAGCGTATTGGCCAGCAGATACGCCAGCGGTATTTCGATCACCCAGAAACAGACTACGTTGATGAGCGTTGGCGTTCGGGTGTCACCGGCTCCGTTCAACGCCTGGCTGATGACCATGCCGTAGGCGAAAAAAACATAGCCCAGACAGAAAATCCGCAGGCACTGCACTGCAATCTCCACCACCTTCGGATCGCGGTTGAACAGGCCGACAATTTCGCTGGCACCGGTGTAGAACAATATACCGACCCCCAACAGAAACAGCATGTTACAGAAAGCCGCCCGCCAGGCCGAGGTTTCGGCCCGCTCGGGTTGCCCCGCGCCGAGGTTCTGCCCCACCAGTGTGGCGGCTGCATTCGCCATGCCCCACGACGGCATAATCGTAAAAATCATGATCCGGATGGCAATCGTGTAGCCCGCGACGACATCGCTGCCGAACGTCGAGAGTATACGTGTCAGGAAAACCCAACTCGCCGAACCCACCAGAAACTGCGCCGTTCCGCCGGCGGCAATGCCCAGCAAGTTGCGGATGATGCCGGGATGCGGGCTAAAATCCGTGGCAGCGACCTGAACGATGCGGCCGTTGCGCATCAGACTATACAATTGGTAAACCGCCCCCGCCGAGCGGCCAATCGTGGTGGCAATGGCCGAACCGACCACGCCCATCTCGGGAATTGGCCCCCAGCCGAAGATAAAAATGGGACAGAGCGCCATGTTGAGCCCGTTGGCAATCCAGAGCGACCGCATGGCCGTGGAAGCTTCCCCAGCGCCCCGCAAACACCCGCTCAGGGTATACAGCAGAATAATGGCGGGTGAACTGGCAAAAATCAGCCGCGTAAAACCGGAACCATTGGCAATGAGTTGCTCGTTGCCACCCATCAGCCGCAGAATGTCCTCGGCAAAAACCGCCCCCGGAATGCCGATGACCAGGGCGATTCCGATGGAAACCAGGATAACCTGCGCCACCGATTTGCCGGCTTCGCGGGCGTTGCCTTCGCCGACGCGCCGGGACACCAGGGCCGTAGCGGCCGTACTCAACCCGATGGCGATGGAATAGACAATGGTCAGAACCGACTCCGTCAGGCCCACGGTGGCTACGGCTTCCGTACTGATTTTGGCCACAAAAAAGACGTCGACCACCGCAAAAAGAGACTCCATTACCATTTCCAGTACCATCGGGACCGACAGCATGAAAATGGCCCGGTTGATGCTACCGGACGTATAGTGATTTTCTGTACCGCGCAAAGCGGCCAGTAACAGGCGAAAAAATTTCGTCATGATTGAAAACAGGAAACAGGCGACAGAATCGCCGAATAAGACAACAGCCTGAATACGGAAAGTTCAGATCGTCGGTCGGTCAGACAGGACGATTGAAGGAAACGTGGAGGAGACCCTTAGCGGGTGAGGGTGTTCATGGGCTTTTCGCTTTGAGACTGCAAATGTACAGAAAGATTTTAGCCAAAAAAGAAAGTTTGAGGAAAACGTATTATTTTTTTGAGAATAAAAGCGTAACTTTGTACCGCTTAAAGGTAGTACGCCCATGAACCTATTTGCCGATTTCGGCCTCTTCCGCTTCCGCTAAAAACCGTTTGTGTATTCCACGGTTATATTCTTATTCTCACGTAATTTAAGGTTATTGAACCCGGGATCGGCGATTCGTGCGTCGAATCGGTGCTATGGCTCGTTCAGTACCTTCCTAACTAGTTTCCTCTATGATTGAAAATCACAAACAGCCCGAAACTGCGGTGCTGGTGGCCCTGGTAACGCAGAAGCAGTCGGCCGAAAAAACCCAGGAATACCTGGACGAACTGGCCTTTCTGGCCCAGACACTGGGCGTCATTACCGTCAAATCGTTTATCCAGAAACTCGACCAGCCTGATACCCGAACGTATGTGGGAAAAGGCAAACTGGAAGAGATCCGCACGTTCGTGATTGACAACCCGGTCGATATGGTCATTTTTGACGACGATTTGAAGCCCTCGCAGGTCCGGAACCTGGAAGCGGCTTTTACCGACGTCAAAGTACTGGACCGGAGTCTGTTGATTCTGGACATCTTCGCGATGCGGGCGCAAACCGCCCAGTCGAAATTGCAGGTTGAACTCGCTCAGTATCAATACATGTACCCCCGTCTGACCCGGATGTGGACCCACTTAAGCCGGATGAAAGCCGGGGTGGGAACGCGGGGTCCGGGTGAAAAGGAACTCGAAACTGACCGCCGGATTGTGCAGGATCGGATCGCGTTTTTGAAGGAAAAGCTGGAAAAAATTGATAAACAGAGCTACACCCGGCGCAAGGAACGGGACCGGCTGGTGCGGGTCTCGCTGGTGGGCTACACCAACGTGGGCAAGTCGACGCTGATGCGGACGCTCGCCAAAGTGGAGGTGTTTGCCGAAAACAAGCTGTTCGCCACGGTCGATTCCACGGTTCGCAAAGTGGTGCTGGGCAACATCCCATTTCTGTTGACGGACACCGTTGGTTTCATCCGCAAATTGCCTACGACGCTGGTCGAAGCCTTCAAATCGACGCTCGATGAGGTGCGCGAAGCCGATATTTTATTGCATGTGGTGGATGTTTCCCACCCATCGTTTGAAGAACACATCGGGATCGTCAACGATATTCTGACGGAAATCGGGGTCGGTGGTCCGGCGGGTGAAAAACCGACGGTACTGGTTTTCAACAAAATAGACCAGTTTGAACCCCGCGACGAGTGGATGCACCAGGAGGATGATTTTGACGACGATCTGCCGGTGGCGATTCGGAAGCAAACCGCCCTCGATTATTTGAAAAAGACGTATTTAACGCAAAAAGCGGAGCATGTCGTTTTCATCTCGGCGGAGACCCGCGAGAACATCGAAGAGCTGCGTAACCTGCTGTATGCCATGGTGAAAGATAAGCACTACGCCATCTACCCCAACTGGCTGGAGGTACCGCTGGGCAACTGGGCCGAGGAGGCCGATGATACCGGCAATTTTGGTAAATAACAGATTTCTAAGCATTTTTGCGTATACTACCACATTTCAAACCTGGAAGGTTCGAAAGACCTTCCAGGTTTTTTCTGGTCTCATAGTTCAACGGATAGAATAGAAGTTTCCTAAACTTTAGATCTGGGTTCGATTCCCGGTGGGACCACGAATATTCCGAAAAAGTGCTCATACTCGCTGCAATGGCACTTTTTCGGTTCCTAATTACATTCCTAATCTTCTTTTTACCCCTCTCTGTTCCTAACCTGTTCCTAATGGGAAACGTCCAGAATTTCGTTAAGAAACTGATAATCAAGGATAATTATAAAAAAGCGGATGGAACCTCCGCTTTGTGCATTTATGTCTCCATTGATGGCGTGAAAGACCGGATTCCGTTGAAGCTATCCTGGCCAGTTACCCACTTCGACAAAGCCGCCGGGAAGTTGCTGCCACGCTCAAAATCTGATCAGGATTTTACAGACTACGCCCTCATGATCGATACCGAGATGGGTAAGGTCAATGAGATTTTCAAATCGTATCGGTTGTCAGGCAAAACCCTGACGATGGAAATGCTGAAGCGGGATTACAATAATTTTACGTCACGTAAAGACTTTCTGGCATTTTGGGAATCGGAAGTAAAAGAGCGGTATAAAAGGAGGAAGATTGAAAAATCAACACGGGACGGTCACATTGCCTGCCTGAATAAGTTCAAAGCTTTCTGGACTCGGGAAGTCAACACAAAAACGGGACGCAAAAAAAATACTGACGAATTTTCCAATACCGAAAGCCAAACACCCGCATTGCCTTTCAATAATCTAACTCCGAAGCTTCTCGAAAACTTTAGAGCCTATCTCCGAACGGCCTACGGTAATGCGCCGTCTACTGTCGAAAAAGGAATGAAGGACGTACGGACCTACGTTAAGTTGGCGCTGGATGATAAGAATGTATTCGACGATCCGTTCAAGATCGTGAAGGTCAGCAAACCGGAATCGTACCCCAATGCCTTGACGGAAGACCAGCTTCTGAGACTATTAGCATTGTTCGAAGACAACAAAACCGCTGATAATTGGCAAAAAGTGCTACGGCATTTTCTGTTCAGTTGCTTTACTGGACTTCGGATTTCAGACGCAAAAGCAGTGAGCCATGAAAATATAAAAGATGATTGGCTAATTATTTTTCCTATCAAATCCCGTCGGTATAAAAAAGTAGTGCGGATACCCATTCATTCAGCAGCCAGAAAGTTGGTAAAAACCTCATTAGGCAGGCTGTTCGATACCTTCAGCGAGCAGTACACAAACCGGCTCCTGAATGAAATTGGAAAACATGTTGGAGTCGATTTTAAAATCACCACCCACACCGCTCGGCACACGTTCGGAACAGTATTCATTGAAATGGGTGGCGACGTAATAACACTAAAGGATTACATGGGGCATTCAAAGCTCGAAACCACCATGAAATACGTCCACATCAGTGAAAAACAGAAGAAAGAAAAGATTAACGTGTTTGATAAGTTGTTTAAAAAACACGATGACCGGGAGGATGATAACATTAATGTAGCTTAAACACGCCACAAGTCCACTTCACCCGGTATCACCCCGGCTTTCGATCCTAACTTCATTTTGAGCGACCCAACCAGGTAATGCACACCCTGAATGTGAACCCGCTGCTGAAAGCTGAACCGTGCCAGATCGGCCGGTGTCAAAAACACATTTTTCTTCAACAGAAACGTGTCCCGCTTGAACTGCTCGAAGCGCTGAAAACTCGTATCGAGCAGGTTGTTCGCACCGTGCCACGTCAGACTGTACCCGCCCTGGGCGCAGGTCGCGCGCGGCTCCCCCGCCACCAGGCCATTCCAGAACAACAACTTCGGAATCGGCAGATTCGTATTGTCCTTGTTATGGATGCTGGAGCCGGGTTGGCTCGTCATCGCCCGGCCCGACACCGGATTGGTCGGCAGGGTGGACAGCCGTGAGCGGATTGGCGTCAGGCTTCCCCCTTCGCTGCTGCTCGTTTCCGGGGTCGTGTATTTGTCGTGGACGGCCGGAATCGGTTTCATCAGCGCATCGTTGGCATCGATGTCGTAGCTCAGCTCCGGCCGACTTTGCAAATCGGGCTGTTTGAGAAAGTCTGAAGCCACCTTTTGCGTCCAGTCCACCACCAGCCCGCCCGCCAGCACCGTCTCCCCAAAAGAAATCGTACACCGTTTGCGCGGCACATCGAACTCCACAAACAGATTGAAGAGCTGCCGCAGACTCACCAGCAACTGCGGCATCGTCAGTTCCGGCAAGTGATTCTGGTAGCGGATCGTGGTGGCTCCGTCCAGGCTGTACAGGTTATACAGCAGCAACCGTTGCAGATCGGGGTGGTTCATGAAATCCCCGGTGAACGTCCAGCCCGTCAGCAACCCGTACTGCTGAAGCACCCAGCGCAGGAAGAACTGCGGAACCCGGGCGTCGGCCGCGTAGGTCAGCGTGCCGGTATCATAGCTGTTCATCCGCCCCCCAAAACCGCTCACGCCCTGGTTGCCGTAGAATCCCGCGTTCTCGATCACCGGCAAACAAAACGGATCGGTCAGCGGATTTGCGACCGCCGAAAAAGACGACGGCATCGCCTGGCTCCCCAGATCGATTTGCGACAGCGGAATCTGCTGCAAATCCCCGAAAGCTTCATTCAGGTTCTGGGAAAAATACAGGTTGTATTCGTGCGTTTTGGCGTCCTGAAATTTGACGAATCCCCGCTCGACGAGCAGCCCATCGACGAATTTTTCACAGCGAAACTTGCGGTTGGTGTAGCCCATCTGCGGCTGTTCAAAATAGCCCAGAATTCGCCGGTTTCGGGGCGTAATCGGCAGCGTGAAACCGTACACCCGGTTGCTGGGAAAAGCGTTGAAATCCAAGAGCGGATTGAACCGCTCCAGGACCAGGCTAAAATCGGGCGTCAAATCGACGGCGTACCCTTCAATGCGAATCTCGATCATCTTACTTCATGTCTGCGTCGCCGGCGACGACATTGATTTGGTTGTAGACCTGCACCACGTTATGCACACTGACTGAGAGGTTTTTGGCGGCAATCACCCCCAACTGACCGGATTGATTGCGCATTTCGCTCAGCAGGCGTTCCGTCTGGCTCTGGGTTTCGGCCACCAGCGAGGTGAGTTGGTTTTTCACCTCCAGAACGACCGTATCGCCCTGGGCCTTCAAACTCTTCAGGAAGGGACCCGCCAGAAACGTGTTCATTTCCTCCAGGGCCGTGACCGTATCGGCGGTGTTCTGCTCGATGTCTTCCATCTGCGCCTGGCTCTTCTCGATCTGCGAATTGGTGATTTCGGCCACTTGCTGCGATTCACCCATCGCCCCTTCGGTTTCGGGGCTATCACCACCCCCGCCCGAATCACCACCCCCGCCGTCGGGATCGTAATAACCGCCGTCGTCGAAACGCACCAAACCGCCTTTCCGCAGGGAACTGCCGTAGGTACCGCCGTCATGGCCCACCACGCCCCCGGCCTGGTACACCGGCGCGCCGTTGCGGTGCAGCGACGAGTGCAGCAGCCGGTCGATCAGCGGCCGGTTGTTTTTGTAGGTGTTCCGGCTCAACACCATGATCGGCTCCCCGCCTTCCATTTCGGCCACTTCTTCGCCCGTATCGCGCCGGGTGATCGATAACCCCGAATCGCCATAACGGGGGCCGTGCTGCGGACCCTGGGGAACACCGGCGTTGCGGATTTTACCCCCCGACGCCAGCGAGGGCGGTTGCTGCCGTTTGATCAGGGCGATCTGGACGCCGGTGGCCACGGCGGCCCCCGCCACACCGATCAGCCCCAGCGGCCAGCCCATTGTTGCCAGCGACTTCAAAGTCGCCTGCGCACCGTTGATGATAGCCGCCAGAATATCCAGTTCCTGCTGACGTTTGAAGGCTTCGAGTTGCTGGGCCTTAATTTTGGAATCGGCTTCCTTGTTGATTTTATCCGTCCCTTCTTCGTATTCTTCTTTGTTGATCAGCCCTTTATCATACTTTTCCTTCCAGGCGGCTAGCTGCGTTTTCTTCTCTTTTTCGATGTTGGCCAGTTCCTTTTTTAACCGGTCTTCACTCAGCTTTTGCAAAGCCTGCACCCCCAGTTGAGCGTATTGCCCCACGGCATCAATTTTGGCAATCGTCGCTTTCTGCTCTTCCGTCAGCTCCTTTTTGGTACCCATCAACTTGTTGGTGAGCATCGTGGAAAAGGCCAGAAAATCACCATCCATCAGGCTTTTTATGCCCGCGTAAAACTCCTGGTGGTTCTGTCGGCGCGCTTCGTTTTTCTCCGCCGTGAGCTGGGTTTTGTTCTGCTCGTACTGCTGATCGGCGCTGGTGAGCTGGGCTTTCAGCCGGTCGTCGATGGCCTTTTCGGTCTGCGCGCGTTTGTCGGCATCCTGAATCAGCACCTGGTTTTTCTCCTTCTCTTCGGCGGCTTCCCGCTCCAGCTTCTGGCGGTTGTACTGGTACTCGGCGTCCAGTTTGGCTTTTTTAGCGTCGAAAATCTGACTGGCATTATTGCCCGCCAGCACCAGCCGGTTGTTGGCGTCGGCGACCGTGGCCTGGTACTGGGCGTCGAGCAGGGTCTGGGTTTCCTGCCGGTTTTTGGCCCGGTATTCCCGCTCGACGGTTTCCCGGTCGGCCACCAGCCGGGTGTTGATCTGGGTCAGCAGGGCCGCTTTCTGCGCTTCGTCGTCCACATCCTTCTGCACCTGGAGCCGCTGGGCTGCGGCCACGTCTTCGAGTTTCTGGAGTTTGTCGGCTTTTTCATCCCCCGCCAGCTTCACTTTCAGATCGAGCGTACGTTTGGCCGCTTCGGCTTCTTCCTTCTCTTTTTTAACCCGGTGATCGGTTTCGGCTTTGTCGATGTCGCGCACCAACTGCTCGTTCAGCGCTTTTTCCCACACCGCTTTTACGCTCTGGCTGGCGTTGATGGCGATCAGCTCCTGGTCGTGTTTGAATTGAAGTTTGGCCTTTTCCCGCTCCAGCTCGTCGGTGATGGCCGCGATGCGCATCTCTTCGATCTTTTTTAAGGCATCCGCATTAGCCTTGGCAGCATCTTCAGCCTCTTTTTTGGCTTTCTCGGCGGCTTTTTTCAGTTCCTCCTGCCGGTGCCGGGCGTTGTCCTCGGCTTTTTTAGCCAGGGCCTTTTTTTCTTCTTCCGTCTGGATGACGACAACGTCCGTGGCGGCTTTCTGCTCGGCGGTTTTCTTGTTGTTCAGATGCTGCTGGTGGGCGGCTGCCTGTTTGGGGCGGTCTTCGTCGAGTTTATCGCCGTAACCCTTGTTGAAAGCATCGCCGATCTGGCTGGCTGCGGCCTTGGTTTTGGCCACCAGCTCATCGACGTGCAGAAACGACGCGATGGCCGAGCCGATGTTCTTGATTTTGGTGACGCCCGTATCGATCAGGCTCCAGAAGCTGGAGAGTGCCGAGCGCACCGGCTCAAGAGCCGAACCCACCCAGCCAATGCCCCCGGTGGCAAAATCGACCAGGGCGGAATGCACTCGCAGCAGAAAACCGGCTCCGGAGGAAATGACCTCCCACAGCGTGGCCAGCGCCGAGCGGACGAAATCGACCGCGGGCCGCATCGGTTCCAATCCTTTCGAAACCCACTCGACCAACTTACCGGTGACGTCATTGATGATCGCCATGCCGGTTTTCATCGCTTCCCACAGGCCGTTGATGATGCCTCGCACGGTGGTAGAATTATTGTAAATCGCTACGAAACCGGCGACCAGCAGCGCAATCGCAGCCACCACCATGCCGATGGGGTTCGCACTCATGGCCGCATTGAGCAGCCACTGGGCTGCAGTTCCGGAGTTGGTCCAAACCAGGCGGGCTTTTTCGGCGGCTGCATGAGCGATGCTGGTCCCCGTGGCGGCAATCAGGTTGGTATTCAGGGCCAGTATGGCAATCCCCAAAGCGGCAAAACTGGTCTTATTCTCACTGACAAACGCAGGAACAGCCCGGATGATGTTGATGAAAGCGACAAAGCTCTGTAACACCTTTACTATAGCGGGTTCCAGCCGCTCGCCCACTTCCGTTTTCATCAGCGACAAGGTCGCCGTCGCCTGTTTACTCTGAAATTCCAGTGTTTCGGTGTTTTTGGCCGCCATTTCATAGGCGGCCTGGGTGCCGGTCAACCCCTTGGTAAATTCCGCCACCCGGTCCCGGTGCTGGATTAGGGAGAGTGCCGCCGTCACGTTCTTTTTGCCGAACAACTTCGAGGTTTCCGCCGTGGATAGATTTTGCTTGTCCAGATTCTCCAGGGCTTTATCCAAACCCACGATCTGGGGGTTCGTTTCTTTGGCTCCGGCCATCAGCGTGAGCAGCACGTTGCGCAGCATGGTACCGGCCTGCTCGCCTTTCAGGCTTTCTTTCGACAGGCTTTGCAGGGCACTGTTCGTTTGTTCAAAACTCAGGTTAGCCGTATTGGCCACAATCCCCGATGCTTTCATCGCCGAAGCCATATCCGAAATTTCGGCGGAACCCACCTGGGCGTCACCGGCCATGACGTTGATAAAGCGGGTGGACTGATCAGCACCGGCGTTGAATTGGTTCATCGACCCGACCAGCGATGCAGTTGCATCTGCCAGCGTCATCTTAGCCGCGTTGCTCAGGGTGACGGCTTCCCGGGCAACCTGGGCCAGCAGTTCCGGCGTTTTTACCAAATCGGAATTGGCCGAACCCACCAGTTTAAACCCTTCCAGCATTTCAGCCGCACTTTTGCCCAACGTAGGTCCCATCAACCGCGCCTGCTCGTTGAAGTAATCGACCACCTTGCCGGTGATGCCCAGATTGGCGGCCATATCCGCTGAAGCCGACTGAAAGGCTCGGAATTCTTTGATGCTGTCGGCCACAAAACCGACCACGGCCCGGCCAAACTCCACAACGGCGGTGATAGTAAAGGCTGCGGCCACCCACTCCTTCATCTGCCCCCAAACCGATCTGGATTTTTCAACTTCTTCGCCGACACCCCGGATGGTCTGGCGGTGCTCCAGCAACCGGCTGTTGACATCCTGGAGTTCCGCCGATTTTTTGATGTAGGCATCGGTACCGGGCGTCAGGTCTTTCAGTTCGCGGTTCAGCTCGCGGGCGTAGACTTCGAGTTGGCGAACGGTCAGGCCCGCTGTGCCCATTTCTTCGCGGACGGATTTGAACTGGGCCTGAAGCGCTTTGATTTCTTCCTTGTTTTCCGCCCATTCCTTCGTGCCTTTCTCGACGGCTTTCTGGGCTTCCTTGACGTCATTTAGGCGTTGTTCGAGTTCCCCCAGCTCATTGAGCACGGGTTTGCCGTCGAATTTGAGGGTAAAAACGGCTTCTTCTTTCAGTTGCATAGCGTACGGTCAGCTTAACCGATACGAAGCAAAAGGATTGAATGGGTGGAGAGTAGGACGAAATTGGAAGGGAGTAGAAACCAGAACCGCTCTGGAAACTTTGTACGTTTCTCAGAGCGGTTCTGGTTTCATTTATATGGTTAGACTAATTTTTCTCTTTGGCATATTTGCGTATATAATTGGTTTCAAAAAAATCACTTACTCCAGGGTCATCCTGATTAGTAAGCTGCAAGGAATCACCACTAGAAGAAAGGATTGGGATAACAAACGTGCGATCCTCAAAATCACTTTCTTTGCTTTCAAACCATCCTTGCGGAAATTTGTAGTAAGCATTTCGACCATCACCACGAATGGAGGAAGTCTTAACAACTAACGCTTTATCAACATAAGGGTTTGGTAGCCCTGATTCCGAATGCTTCAGGCTGTCAACGGATTGAACGTCCCAAGTAATTTCGCCTTCACAAAGTAAGTACATCGTGGTCATGCCTGAACTGTACGGGTCGTTTGTTTTTGTTTCCTGTTTCCAGGAGAATGAACCCGTACTATCGTTTTCAAAATAGAATGTATTTTGCTCTTCGCCGTACCCGTCCATTTTAGATACCCACCTACCTATTAATTGTTTCTTTATCTCTTGAATTTTGTCTTTCTCTTCCTCCTTTTTGTTTTCAGAAGAAGATCCGCATCCAAGGCTAAGTAAAAAAGACCCAATACTGGTATAATTTTTTTCATGTACACAGAGTGTGTTTAAGTTTTAAACGCACTAAGAAATGCAAAAAAATCGACTTTTTAGGACCTACTTTTCATATATAACAATTTATTCTCGATTCGCATCTAACCATTCTTAAAACTGTTATTGGGGTTAATTTTAATAGGTTTCATATTTGTCCTGATCCCATTAAAGTGAGCCAGTGAAAAGTAGGGTAAAAAACTTAACTT
>NZ_VTWS01000012.1 GCF_008727875.1 Larkinella humicola
CTCCGGAGGAGCGGCCTGAAGATGTTTTTAGACCGCTCCTCCGGAGCTACCACGAACTGATGGATGCTATATTTACTATTGACAGACCGCCCTTCCAGGGCTCTCCCCGGTTAACTCAAACCGTAAACTTATTTCGCGTAGGCCACTGACCGCATTTCCCGGATGACCGTGATTTTGATCTGACCGGGATACTGCATTTCCTTCTCAATTTTCTGGGAGATATCGAACGAGAGGGTGTTGGCTTTTTCGTCCGTAACATTCTCCGCATCCACCATCACCCGCAGTTCGCGACCTGCCTGAATGGCGTAACATTTGATGACGCCCTGGAAATTCATCGCCAGTTCTTCGAGTTCTTTCAGCCGTCGGATATACGATTCCATCATCTCCCGCCGTGCGCCCGGCCGCGACCCTGATACGGCATCACACACCTGCACAATGGGCGAAATCAGGGTGGTCATCTCGATTTCGTCGTGGTGCGCACCGATTGCATTGCAAACTTCCGGGTGTTCCTTGTATTTCTTGGCCAGTTCCATTCCTAAAACCGCGTGTGGCAGTTCGGCTTCCTCGGGCCATACCTTGCCAATATCGTGCAACAGTCCGGCGCGTTTGGCTAATTTGGCGTTTAAGCCCAGTTCGGCGGCCATGGTGGCGCAGAGTTTGGCCACTTCGCGGGAGTGCTGCAACAGGTTTTGGCCGTAGCTGGAACGGAAACGCATCCGGCCGATCATCTTGATCAGTTCGGGGTGCAACCCGTGAATCCCGAGGTCGATTACCGTTCGTTCGCCAATCTCGACAATCTCATCTTCGATGTTCTTGCGGGTTTTGGCCACAATTTCTTCAATCCGGGCGGGGTGAATCCGACCATCCTGAACGAGCCGGTGGAGTGATAACCGGGCAATTTCGCGCCGAACAGGGTCGAAACCGGAAATGATAATGGCTTCGGGGGTGTCGTCAACGATGATTTCAACGCCCGTGGCGGCTTCCAGCGCCCGGATGTTTCGGCCCTCGCGGCCAATCACTTTCCCCTTGATGTCGTCGCTTTCGATGTTGAACACCGACACGCAGTTTTCGATGGCGTGCTCCGTGGCCGTCCGCTGGATGGTTTCGATCACCACCTTTTTGGCTTCTTTCGTGGCCGTCAGTTTGGCTTCTTCCACCACACTTTTGATGTAGGACGACGCGCGCGAATCGGCTTCTGCTTTCAGGGCGTCCACGAGTTGTTCGCGGGCCTGCTCGGCGGTGAGGCTGGCAATTTTCTCCAGGGCTTCGACCTGCTGCTGGCGCATGCGTTCGGCTTCTTCCCGGCGTTTACCGATGGCTTCCTGCTGCTGGGCCAGTTGTTGTTTCTGCTGGTCGAGTTCGGCTTCCTTGCGTTTGCTCTGGTCGGCTTGTTGCTGAAGCTGTTGCTCGCGTTGTTTGAGTTTGTTTTCGTTGGTAATCAGAATGTTCTTCTTCCGGTTGGTGTCTTCTTCAAACTCAGCTTTCAATTTGAGGTACTTTTCCCGTGCTTCGAGAATGCGGTCTTTCTTGATATTTTCAGCCGTCAATTCGGCGTTTTTGATGATCTCTGCCGATCGGGTTTCGGCGTCCTTCTCACGCTGGGCAAACAGGCGGCCTAAAAGCCTTCTGCCAATGTAGATGCCCACTGCGATCGAGATTATATCCGACAGGAGCATCACCCAGAAATCAATTTTATTCATGTCCGTAGACGTTTGTGTGAAAAATATAGTTTTCACAGACAACTACAGTGCCGAAGAAATGAAGCAAGCCGACTGTTCAGGCAGTCAGCGTTTGGAAGTACGGGAAGAAGGCGGTTTTCGCGTTTGGTTTTCTACTCACTAATTAAGTAGTTAACGTCGAGTCAATTAACTCGTCTAAACGGGTTATCCGTTGTGTTATCTTTTCTTGCAGCGCCAGTTTTTCACTGCGAGCGTTTAGCCATCGTACGGTATTCATGACGGCAATTACCGCCAGAATATCCATGTCATCGCGCTTTTTTTTCTTATTTTTCTCCCCTAAAAAGCGTTCATTAACGAGACGTCCGGCTTCCCGGGCGGTTTCTTCGTCTTCTGGAAGAACGCTGATCGGATAGTTCCGGCCTGCAATTCGGATATTTATTGACAATAACTCTTCCATCCGTACAGCTTGTCGATCCGGTGGCAAAAACGCATCGGGCGTTTCAACCCTCCGGCAAGTGATTTATGACAAGTCACTCAAATAGGCAATACAACGATCCAATTCTTCGATGTAAACCGTGAGCTGTTGCTTCAATTCGGCAGTAGTCTCTGCGTCATTGTGTTTGTTATTTACAATCTTAGGAATATTTGTTGGTTTAGAAAACTCTTTTGATGAATTATTCACCATTTTTTCCAATTGCCTCAGTTGATTTTGATGTTTTGCTACCTCATTGGTCAATTTGGCCTTTTCGCGCTCCAGAGCGCTATTCTCCTGCTCCAGTTCGCTAATCCGTTGCCGCCCCGCTTTGACCAGTTCGACCAGGCGATTCGCCTTGTCCTCGAAGGAGTCCAGTTGCGATAAAACCGTCGACGTATTGCTCATGGTTGCGTTGAAATTTCCGGGCTAAAGTACCACTTGGAACGGATTCTTTTCTGAATCAAAAAGGAACAACCCACCGAAACTTATTTTCTGATCACGGCCCCCAGTTCCCGCTCAAAAGCCGCCATCAACCGGTTCATCGTTTTGTCAATGACGGTGTCGTTCAGCGTCTGCCCGGAATCTTGCAGAATAAAACTGACCGAATACGATTTTTTGCCCCGCTCCAGGTTTTCGCCTTCGTACACATCGAACACGTTCAAATCCCGAAGCAGTTTCCGCTCTGTTTGGTATGCCAGCCGACTGATTTGCGCGTAGGTGATGCCGGTATCCAGCACCAGCGACAAATCACGCCGAACTTCCGGAAACCGCGCTACTTCTTCGAAAACCACTTTGGCGTTGTACAACTTCAACAGGTATTGCCAGTCGAAGTCCGCGTAGAAAACCGGAGTGTTTTTCAGTTCAACCCGTTTCGTTAAACCCGCCTTTACCAAACCCAGTGAAACCAGCGGTTTTTTGTTCACCAGCAAGGTCAAGCCATACTGGAAGATAGCCGGGTCAGCGGGTTGGTTATCAGTTGTTTTAACCCGAAACGAAGTTAAGACTTTTTGTACAACACCCGCAAGGTCATGATAGTTTAAGGCCGTTTCGCTGTTTCGCTGGTTTCCGGTGAGCCAGCTTTCGGATTGCAGACGCCCGGCCATCCAGATTCCCAGGCGGGGCCGTTCGAAAAACCGCTCGCCATCGCGGCTGTACGCTTTGCCGAATTCAAAAATTTTCAGGTCTTTCTGCCGCCGGTTGATGTTGTATACCAGCGTTTCCAGACCGGAAAACAGCAAGGTCTGACGCATCACCGAGAGTTCTTCGCTCAACGGGTTCAACAACTGCACATCTGCGTTTGGCAAACTCGCCCGAATGGCTTCGTGGTAGGCCGGGCGGGTTAGCGAGTTGCTCAGGGTTTCGTAAAAACCGTTGCCCGCCAGAAGCTGGCTGGCGCGTTCCTGCAACTGATCGGGATCGGTTTCGGGAAACTCCGACAGGAAATCCGAGGAAAGGTGGTCCGAAAGCGGGACGTTGCCGAGTCCGTAAATCCGCAGGATTTCTTCGATTACATCGACTTCCCGTTCCACATCGACGCGGTAGGGCGGCACCAGCGCCGTGAAGCCCAGGTCGGTTTGGTCACTGATCTGAAGATCCAGACTTTCCAGAATCCGCTTGATTTCGACCCGGTCGATCTGTATGCCGATGAGCCGGTCAACGTTCTTGTAGCGAATCGCCACAGTGCGGTCCGACACCGGGGTAGGATAGAGGTCGATGATTTCTGAACTGACGGTTCCGCCGGCCACTTCCTGAATGAGCAAAGCGGCCCGTTTGAGCGCAAAAACCGGCATGTTCGGGTCTGTGCCGCGTTCGAAGCGGAACGACGCATCGGTTTTCAGGCCATGGAATTGCGAAGTTTTCCGAATCCAGGCCGGACTGAAATAGGCCGATTCCAGAAAAATCCGGGTCGTCTGCGCTTTCACGCCTGATTGCTGACCGCCAAATACACCGGCAATACACATCGGTTCGCTGGCGTTGCAAATCATCAGGTCGTTGGCCGCCAGCTTCCGTTCAACCCCGTCGAGCGTCACAAACGGCGTGCCTTCAGCCACGGTTTTGACAATGACCTGATTGCCGGTAATCTGGTCGGCGTCAAAGGCATGCAGTGGCTGACCCAGTTCATGACAGACGTAATTGGTTACATCGACAATGTTGTTGATCGGGTTCAGGCCAATGGCCCGCAGCCGCAGCTTCAGCCAGTCGGGCGACTCGCCAACGGTCAGACCGTCGATGGTCAACCCGGCGTAGCGGGGAGCGCCTTCCGGACTCTCGACCGTAACAGAAATCGGCAGATGCTGGTTGTCAATTTTGAACGCATCGACCGACGGCCACTGAACCGGCCGCTGCAACACGGCTTTCAGGTCGCGGGCCACACCGAGGTGCGAGGCTGCGTCGGCGCGGTTGGGCGTCAGTCCAATTTCAATCTGGTAGTCGGCTTCCAGGCCAAAATAACGGACAGCGGGTGTTCCGTTTGGCAGGTCGGTATCCAGCACCATCACCCCGGCGTGGGAGACGCCCAGCCCGATTTCGTCTTCCGCACAAATCATGCCTTCGGAAGCGGCCCCCCGAATCTTCGCTTTTTTGATCGTAAACGGGTCGCCACTGACCGGGTGGAGGGTGGCACCCACCAAGGCAACCACCACTTTCTGACCGGCCCGCACGTTGGGAGCCCCGCAGACAATGTGCAAGGGTGCTCCCTGACCGGCATCAACCGTCGTCAGACTCAGTTTATCGGCTTCGGGGTGTTTTTCGCAGGTCAGCACCTCACCGATCACGACTCCTTCCAAACCGCCCGGAACAGACTCTATTTTCTCGATACCTTCCACTTCTAAACCCGTATCGGTCAGGATTTTACCGACGTTTTCGGGGCTTTCACTCAGGCTAATCAGTTGATTGAGCCAGTTATAGGAAATCTTCATACAGCAACTGGAAAAAAAACCGCTCGAAGCGGACCGATTCAAATGGAATCTCAAAGATAGGAATTCGTGGTTAGTTGCTGGTATATTTAAGGGGAGTGATTTTATATTTCAGGGTTCGCAATCCAGCCCCTTGGCTGAGAAGAACAGGGCTTGCGTTTGCAGAACCGGTCCGACAATCTACCGGGCAGGGGCCTCACTGACGAAGAAAATACTCAGAGTGATCGTGGCGCAGCCCTGCACCACACTCACGATTTTGGTGGATCGCTTTAAGTGCTCCAGGGCGGGTGTTTCGTTAAAGGTAAAATCGAGGGGTGCGGTAAAAACCACGCCAAAGAGAATGATAAAGTAGAAAATAACGACTGCCAGTGTCAAGCGGTAATAAGACCGACGAACGACGATGTCACGGCGTTTAGCCGATTGGGCCCGGGCAACCATCACGCCAAACATCAGCGTCAGGGTGGGAAATACCTGTGGAATCAGCCAGTCCCAGGCTTCGTCGCTCTGGCCCGGATATTTGTTCCCCACCAGGGTTTGAATGAAAAAAAGTAGTATTAAAACTGCGGTAGCAACCACCCATGTAACCGCCAGATTCTTTTGAGCATCTGATTTAGCAATTCGATCGTTTTCCATAAAAGTTACCGGCTTAAATTGGGTATAAAATTAGATTTTGTCAGGTGTATTTGACCGGAGTTCTTGCTTGGATCGACCGGACGGGCCTGGCCATTTTCGGGCTTCTGAAATTCATAAATCAGTGCCGTGACGTGATACCCGCTTCCGTAGGGTTGCTTGCCGATTGCCTCCGGCAGATAATCTCCTCCCCGGTTGAGCCAGGCCTTCGCGGTGGGCAAGTCCGGTTCCAGGGAGCTGGGCGGAGTCATTTCGTTGGTTACCAGAAAAACCACTACCCGGAAATGGCCGGTTGCCGACGTAAAGAGAAGACGCAGGTAATTACCAAGATCAAACTTCCGGAGGGGCTGCACCTGCAGCGACCAGCGTTCGGCCGGATCGGCTTTTGGTGCTCCATCCGGCTCAATCTGCTCAATCTGGTTAACCATCGCGAAGCCGTTGGGAATCAGGTAATAGGAAGAACCCGGATAGTGGCTTTTTTGCAGGGCAGACGAAAGCTGCTTGTCGACCTGCGAGAGCGTGCGGGCGGTTGCGAAATACCGGTCTTCAAGGACATACCGGGCGGAAGGTTGCGGAACGGGCCAGGGGAACATCGGGAGCGCGTTTTTATCGACGGTTTGGGCATCGCCCTTGTCATTTTCAATGGCGACTTGCTGCCCCTCAGCGGTCACCAGATCAAACGAAAGGGCCACATCACCGGTCAACTGGAAAAAGGCGTAGGAGCGCACCGGCATACCGGAGTAGGTAAACGTCAGTGTGTCTGTGCGCAAAATCAGCAATTCAAATTTGCCCGCCCCATCCGTCCGGGTGTTCTTGCCGGATCGCCGGGCTGATATCAGCACCCCGGCCCGCGGGCGGTAGCTCGAATCGACGGTTCCTTTTACAACAACGAACTGCGTTGCACTGTCGGGCTGGATCTGTGCTGAAACACTTCCTGCCAGCAGACTCAGCAGAACCATTATCTTTGGAATGGTCTGAAAATCAGGCGTTTTTTTCATCGGTTGACGTTTTTTGTTCTGAACGTTTCTACATAATAGAGCGGATTCCCAGTGTAAGCGTGTCGAAAACACCGGAATTTTTTCCCAGCAGATACCGGGTATAAAAAACGTTGACGCCGATTCGCAGCGAAGGCTGGACTTGCAAACCGCCCCCGAGCTGGGTGCCGAAGGCGGTGAGCCGGGTGGATGCTTCGCCGGTTTTACCAAACGACATTGCGTGGGTCATCACACCCAGCAGGCCAATGGTGGGCTTTAGCTGGTATTGCAACACTGCGGTGACTGGCAGGGATAACGATCCGGAAATGCGGCTGTTGGGGAGAGCATAACCAATACCAGCCTGGGCGTAAAGGTAAAGGTACGGACCCAGGTCGAAAACCGTCACCGCCTGGAGCCGGAAGCTCGTCTGGCTTTCGCGCGGTTTGTAAATCGGTTGGTAAAGAAACCCCTGCACCACAAACTGGCGCGCATCCGGAATGCCTTTGGGCTTCCACCGAAACCGCGCTCCGAGGGTGTTGAAGGAACCGGCTTGCGACAGGGCCGAGTCGCTACCGAACACTTTCCAGGGCGAAGAAGCCGGGTCAAGGTCTACCCGAAACCGGTTGTAGAGCAGGTCGAGACCCAGGTTAAACCGGCCCGATTTAGAAATACCGTAGGTGACCTGAAACAGGTCGCTGAAGGTGCTGGCCCGCGCGTTGAGCTTTTCAGGCCGGGATTCACCGTTGAAAAGCCGGTTTGTGGTCTGAAGCGCGGCTGTATTGTTGAGTTCCACAAAGCCCTGGGGTAACAGAACCGCCGATACCGTTGGATTCTGGAAAGGTTCAGCGTATAGCGAATCGAGCCATTGTTGGCGGCTTTGCTGTGCAAAACCGCTCGTAATCACCAGTAAACCTATACCGAAAACGAAGAGAATTTTCACGGGCGCTTCTGGTTGTCACTGGCAATTGGTACAGGGTTTGAACTCGGCACAAAGCTGTGAGGGTTGTCCGTAAAATCCAGCGGGTGGATTTGGGTAAGGGTTGCAAAGTTTGAGCGTCTGACCGTCTATAATCGAATACCCGATGAGACTGCCGCCACTGCTCTTTTTTACCATATTACCCAGGTAGGTCGTTCCGTTCATAATCATGATAACCATCCCCGTGTACTCCTGACTGTTTTTTTTCAACTCGAATTTCAGCGTCACCCTGTCGTTTGGGTACACCTCATAGCTGGAACCCGAAATCTGCTCGACAGAATAATATTTTTCACAGGTTGCCCCGGCAGGGGCACCAACGGGCACGGCGCGTGTCTGACGGCGATAGACCAGACAGGCGCCATTGAGACAGTACATAAACCACTGCGGAGAACAGGCATCACTGTAGTAACCCTGCACCGGGCTGCTGACGTTTACACCAACATTGTCGGCTGTTAATACTCCGCTGGTGATCAGGGCCATGTCCTTCCATTCGCCCTGCCCGTTCTGGTTGACTATGCAGATTTTGCCGGCAGTTGTGCCCATCGGTACCTTGAAAGATAACTCGTCGGGAGCCGTGCGGATGAAGTCGCTGGCCGGAACCGTCGTATTGGCGAGTTTGACCGACGTGACGCTCAGAAAGTTTCGCCCTTTCAGTGTCAGGGCCGAACCCGGAATCAAACCGTTTGGAATGGCGGTTTCAATAGCGGCCAGCGGTTCGGCAGAATCGGAATCATCATCCCCGTTTTTACAGGTGGTGAGTCCGGTTAGCAAGCCGAAACAGACTAGTAAATGGTAGAGTGCTTTCATAAGAGACGGTGAAAATTGCGGTTCTGGTCGGTTTTAGTACGCTACGAAAAGAAAGCCGCCCTCGGCTTCGCTGGTAAACGTCAACTGCGGATTGTCTTTTGTGAGATGCGGTATCAGTTCAGAAACGGATACGGTTTTAGTCGTACTTCCAGTGGTTTCGGATAACTTTTGCAGCAAACTTTTTGCAAACGGCGAATGCTCCCCTTTCCGTCCACCCCGCACAACGTCCAGACTACCGGACGACAGGTACAGCCGGGTCTGGTCCTTTATGACGCAGGAAAAATAAGCGTTCAGGTCTTTGCGCCATTCCTCGCAGGCGGTTGGCTTCAGTGGACCATCTCCGCCTGACCGCGAAGTGTGGCTGATGGCTCCTCCGTAGCAGGTATCCAGTATCAGCAGGATATGCTTGCACTTGTGCCGGTCTACCAGGCTTTTTAGATAAGCCATTGGAAAATAGTTGTTTTGATCATCTTTGTCGGAATCCTTCATGATCAGATACCCTTGCCCGTTGTCCTGTTCACCATGCCCCGAGATGTAGATCAGCAATTGTTCGTTCGATTGCCAGTTTCGTTTGTTCAGTTCCTGTAGTTTGATTTCAAGTTGGCGACGAGTCGCATTCGGAAGCAGGTCCGTCCGAAACCCAAACCGGTCTTTTAGGATTTTGCCGATTTCTGCCGCATCAAAGGTGGCGTCGGGCAGATTCCGAAACCGCTTGTCGTCGTATTTCTCATTGGCAACCAGCAGAACATGGCTGTTGGGGCCCAGCCGCCGGTTCGAGAGCGGTTGGATATCGAAATGGTATGGGGGACTGGTGGTGCTGATCGCGGTCGAATGCACGGGGGAGCGGGGTCCGGTTTTTCGGATGTTAAACCGAAAGGGCGGGCTGGTTGCTTTAAATTCCGGAGTCTGGGCGAAACCGGATTGACCCCCAACTAGTACCAGCAGTAAGCACTGTCGAATCACCAGAAGTAGTATCTTCATACCGGTCAATAAAAAGCTGGGCAACTTGTAGATACGATGTGTTTTCTTCGATAGGAAATTATAAATTCCTGACTGGTAAACTGTTAATCTATTTATTGATCGGTATGAAAAAGCTGATTTGGGGAGGGATTTATCTAGTAATGATGACGCCGGTATATGCCCAGCGCATCGAACAGATCCGGGCTTCCGCATCGGGAGATACCATTCTGATCTCGTATGATCTGGTGGGAGGAGCACCCAACCAAGCCTACAAAATCCGCGCATCCTGCTGGGATGGCATCGGAAAGACGGAGCTAAAGTCGATACAGGGACTTACCGTCGTTAAACCGGGCCGTGATCACCAGCTCAAGTGGCGGGTGCTGGATGATATGGAAGTCGGGCTGGTGGGCGACTCGATTACGTTCACCCTGGCTGCGAGCGAATATACTCCGCCAATTGGTGGGTGGAATGATAAGACTCTGACACCTGAAGACCAGAAGGCATTTTTGATCATGGATTTAACCAGTCAGATCAATGCGTATTTAAATGAGGTGTATAATACTGCGAAAATATTCCGTGGGTATTCCGATGGTGCCTTTACGGGCCAATCGGCACTCCGAAATCTGGATGAGCAGCGGAAACTATTGAATGCTGCTTACAACACGCTCCTGAAAAATCGCCGGACGTTTGAATTAACGATTCAACGGCTATGGAGAGACGAGGCAAAAACCGCTGTTGCCGAGACGTTTTTTACAACTTTTTTGGATAAGATGCATCGTGAGCATATACTCCCGTTAAATGATGATGTATTGCCCAAAATGTACGATTACAACACTTTTGGAAATAAATATTACAGAAATAAGCAGCTTTTAAAAAAAATTCAAACTCGGGCGCAAGTCCTGACCGATCCGTTGTTAGCCCACGAGATTGAAACCGCCCGAAAAGACGCCTGGAATTTATATAGTGTTAGCCTAAAACAGTGAAAACTCCGCAGGAAAGGCTCATTTTTCAACATATTTCTCCCCCGCCCGAACCGCAACCGGAAGGCTGTTTTCGGCTGGCGGCAGTGGACAGGCATACTCGTGGTTATAAGCGCAATAGGGATTGTAGGCTTCGTTGAAATCGATCACCAGGCGGTTCTCCTTCACGTCGTCGGGGCTGAAATCCAGGTAGCGTCCCCCGCCGTAGGTTTCCTTGCCACTCGTCTGGTCTTTGAAGAGAACCGACAGCGTGTTCTCGTGTTTGAGCACCAGCAAACGGCACAACTCGTCGTCGATCGTAAAAACCGCATGGGCGTATTTCTCGTAGACTTCCTCGCTGCCGTCGGTCAGGGGAACCACCAGCTTCTTTTTGTCGGCAAAAGGCTCCAGTCGGGCCGCAACGCGGTAGGCCGGATCGGGGTTGAAATAGACCAGACTTTTGAATTTGGTTTTATCGGTAAATGGCGACTCGCTGCTCGTTCGGAAGAATTCTTCTTTGTCTTTCCGCTTCTGGAGCACTTCCAGACGATAGGATTCCGGGTTGGTCACCGCCGGGGTATCGGTATTCCCGGAGTCGAAAAAAGAATAGTAGATGATCGCCAGCACAATCAGAAACAGACCCACCAGCAAAAAACGATTCCGAGGCATAACAGGATGGTTTTGAGCCGTGAAATTACAGATTCAGAACGGGTTTTTGCAGGATAATTGCATTCGTTTTCCGGCTTCGTGTGCCGGTTGGTGTCATTTTTGTGCAAAAACAGGTCGCCCGGACCGGAAAATACCGCGCAGGACGGGTACTTTTGTGGTTTTGCTCAAAAGGCTTGTTTTGTTAAATTTTTGCCAAATTTCTCAGTAGTTTACCGCCCAATTGACGCGGGTAAAGGCAAAGTATGGCTCAACTTTTAGTTTTAGATACGTTTGAATCCGATTCCGGAAATCTGACCGTGATTGAAAAAATTATGCCGGGATCGATCAAACGCGTTTTTTACATCTACGAAACCGAAGAAACGCTGCGGATCGGACAGCGGTATCACCGGGCCTGGCACGCCATTCTGTGCCTGAATGGGAGCTGCCGGATGCAGGCCCGGAGCGGGGCGCAATCAACGGATTTTGTGCTGGATGATCCCCGGAAATGCCTGCTCCTGGAGCCGGGAGACTGGCATCAGATTGAGGAGCTGACGAGCGGTGCTTTCCTGCTGGTGCTTTCCAATGAATATGACGACCCCGCCGACTTTGACACCGCTATCTGAAAAGGAATTCTTCTCCTCTACATCCTGTTAGTCGTATTGACGGCATTATCCAAGATTAAGCGTACTATGTTCACCGGAATCATTGAAGCGACCGGCGAGGTGACCGACATCACCGCCGAGGGGACCAACCTCACCTTCCATCTGCAATCCCGAATTGCCCCCGAATTAAAAGTTGACCAGAGTTTGAGCCACAACGGCGTTTGCCTGACGGTGACATCGGTGAATGGTAAGGCGTATACCGTTACGGCGGTGGAAGAAACGCTAAAGAAAACCAATCTCGGTCAGGTCAAAACCGGCGACCGGGTCAATCTGGAGCGTTGTATGCCTGCCAACGGCCGGTTCGACGGCCACATTGTTCAGGGCCACGTCGACCAGACGGGGGTTGTTACCGGCATTGCCGACCAGAACGGAAGCTGGCTGTTCGATTTTCAATACCGCCTGACGGCCAACGACCCCAAAGAGAACAATATTACCGTTGAAAAAGGCTCGATTTGTATCAATGGTGTGAGTTTGACCGTTTTTAATTCGGGACCGGATTCGTTTCGGGTCGCCATCATTCCCTACACCTACGAGCACACGACCTTTCGCGACCTCAAGGTGGGCGATGTGGTCAATCTGGAGTTCGATGTGGTAGGGAAATACATAAAAAAAATGCTGGGCCTGTATCAATAACCGCCCGGCAAACCGCTAATATTGTGGTTTAACCCAGCGTTCATACCTTGATTTCATGACGAAAATCAGCACCCGTTCGACGACCGACCTGCTTACCCACGCGGGTATTATGCTGGGATTGGTAGCCGTTCTGTTTTTAGGCTTTTTCTTCCTGTATCTCCCGTTTACCACCCACCACGGTCAGACGATCACGGTTCCGGATCTGAGCCGGATGAATACGTCGGAACTGGAGGATTTTTTAAGCGACCACGACCTGCGGTTTGAAGTGGAGGATTCTGCCTACGTGGCCGGTGCCGAGCCGCTGACGGTGGTTTCGCAGTATCCCAAACCCGGTTTCAAAGTCAAAGAAGGGCGCAAAATCTACATTACCATCACGACCGAAAATCCGCCCATGATTCCCATGCCCAAGCTCGTGGATCAGACGTACGTCAGCGCGCAATATGCGCTGTCCAGCAACGGGTTACAGATGGGTAAACTGAAATACGTTCCCGATTTGGCGCAGGGTACGGTTTTGCAGCAACTCTACGAAGGAAAGGAAATCCTGCCGGGTACGCGGATTGCCAAAGGATCAAAAATCGACATTGTGGTGGGCGACGGCCTGGGCAATACTATGTTTGCCGTTCCGGACGTTGTAGGTAAACCACGCGACGAAGCCGAAATGCTGATCCGGGGTTCTAATTTGCAGGTTGGCACGATTCTTCCTGTAGAAGATCCTGAAAAAGAAGTCGGCACGGTGGTCCGGCAAAACCCGGCTGCCCGACCCGGGGCGACCATTCGCGTGGGCGATGTGATTGACCTCTGGGTGGTTGGTCCGGTCGAAAATGATGATACGCAGGAAGAATGAAGCACCCTATAGCAAGCAACAGACGGGTTTTTTGTCATCCATCGGCTGTTGCCGGCTGGTTACGGTTGGTTAGTCATGCATGTAGCCCGACGGTTCTCTATAGTCTGGTTCTCGCGGCTTTTGTCTGGCTGCCGACCGCTTCTGCGCAGATTCGGGTTGTCCCGATGGAATCCTTTCCGAACGAACTGACACTCCCTAAACCGGCAACCGCCGGAGCCCGGATTCAGGCGCTGAAACTGCCCTTTTTCGACGATTTTGCAACGGCGGTCGACCGGCCTAACGCGGTTTTGTGGCAACCCAGCAACGTCTACATCAACAACACGCTCCCCATCAACCATCCTTCGCTGAACGTTGCCACGTTTGACGGACTGAAAGCCAATGGAACGCCCTACGATTTTCTGGATCAGGACGCGAATGGGCCAACCGATACGCTCACGGCTAACCCGATCAATCTGGCAGGAATGTCGGCAGCGGATGCCATTTTCCTGAGTTTTTACTGGCAGCGCAAAGGGCTGGGCGAACTGCCCGATGCCGAGGATTCGCTGCGGCTCCAGTTTCTGAACAATGCCGGAACCTGGGAAACCGTCTGGAAACAGGAAGGGGATACGGCCAACAATAATTTTACGCAATCGTTCGTCGCCGTCAACCAGGCCCGGTTTCTGCATGCATCCTTTCAGTTCCGGTTTGAGGCCTTTGGCCGGACGTCGGGCGCGTTCGATAGCTGGCATCTCGACTACATTTATATGGACAAAGGCCGGTCGGCTACCAATCTGTATATCAAAGACATTGCGACCCGGCAACCGGTTTCGTCGTTTTTGAAACGGTATTCGGCCATGCCGATGAAGCAATACCGGCTGAACCCCGTGGGTGAAACCGCCGATACGATCCGAACGGACATAGTCAATCTGTTCAACAACTTCAACTTCACAACGTACCGCGCGGTTGTGAAAGACCAGCTAAGCGGTACGGTTTTTCAGCAGTACCAGTCTCCCTCAGAAGGAATTGCGTCGCTGAGTTCGCAGCCCAAAACCATGAAACCGCAACCACTGCCCGCCGGTTTTACGGCCGAAAAAGCGTGGTTGCAAACCCAGTTTGCGGTTCAGACCACCGATACGATTCCCGGCGTCAACCTCCGCCGAAACGACACGATCGCGTCGGTAACGGTTTTGGATAACTACTATGCCTACGACGACGGTACCGCCGAAGCCGCGATTCAGAATACGCAACGGCAAGGGCGGGTGGCCATGCGGTTTTTGCTGAACAAACCGGATGCGGTGTCGGCCCTTCAGATCTGTTTCGCACCGGTGAAAACGAACCTGACCGGGCAGGTAGCGGTTTTTAGCCTGTATGCCGATGACCGGGGAAGACCGGGTCGGGTGCTGTATCAGAAGGCTGCCGTCATCAGTTACGCCAATTCCAGGAGCGGTTTCGTTGAAATTCCGCTCGAGTATGGCGTGGCCGTTACCGACACCTTTTACGTCGGCTGGACGCAGGTGAGTGAAGACTATATTGTAGCCATCGGTTTCGATAAAAACAGCCCGTTCGGCAATCAGGTTTTTGAAGGCCGGGGTTCGTCCTGGGACCCCAACAATCCGGGCGGAGTGCCAATGATCCGGCCCGTGATGGGAACCGGAAAAGATGCTCCCATCACCGGAATTGAGGATGACGCGGAAGCTGCAGCCCAACTGCTGGTGTTTCCGAATCCCAGTTCCGGTATTTTGATCTGGAAGAATCCGGCGATTCGGCAGATTGAAATTCTCGATCTGAACGGTCGGCTGTTGGTCGATGCCCGTCCGGCGGTTGGACAAAATCAGTTAAACGTCAGTCAGTTAGCGGACGGTTTTTACTTGGTTCGGCTGTCAGACGGTAAAAAGACCGTGGTTCAGAAATTAATTATCCGAAAGTAACCCTACTTTTGCCTTTCTGATAAATGACAAAACACGATTGACATGGACATTACCGCACAGGAACTCAAGGAACGGTTAGACAAAGGCGAGAAAATCAACCTGATCGACGTTCGCGAAGAATACGAATTTGACGAAGATAATCTGGGGGGAGAGCTGTATCCACTCGGCAGTCTTCCCAGCCAGATCGATGACCTGGAAGATCTGCAAGACGAAGAAGTCATTATTTACTGCCGGTCGGGAGCCCGCAGCGGTCGCGCGCAGCAATTCCTGGAGCAGAACGGTTTTTCCAACGTCCGCAACCTGATCGGCGGCATTCTGGCGTACCGGGAAAATGAGCGGAAAGCGCAGTGATAGTTTGAGCAATATCGAATAATGAATATTGAATAACGAATATCGAAATAGGGGCTTTCGATTCTCTTTTCCTGCTTCGCTATTCGTCATTCAATATTCATTATTCGATATTCAATAACCTTCAAGATTTCTTCTTCCTCCTCCGCTCCAAACCACTGATAATTTCCCTGATGGCGGAACCACGTCAACTGGCGTTTGGCATAGCGCCGGGAGTTGCGTTTCAGCAGACGCACCAGTTCGGTCATATCATAATCTCCATCCAAATACCCGAAAACTTCCTTATAACCAACGGTTTGCAAAGCGGTGGAATGCCGGTAGGGCAGGAGGGAGCGTACTTCTTCGATTAAACCGCTGGCAAGCATGGCATCCATCCGGCGGTCGATGCGGTCGTAAAGTTCCGCCCGCGGACGATCCAGGGCGATGAAGACCATTTGAAACGGGCGGGGCGACAACGGACCCGTAACTTCCTGTTTTCGAAAAGACGAATACGGTTTTCCTGAACTCAGGCAGACCTCCAGCGCCCGGATCACGCGCTGCGAATTTTGCAGATCAGCGGTTTCGGCATACGTTGGGTCCAGCAGCCGGAGTTGTTCCCTTAATGGCTCCAGTCCTTCAGTTTCGAGCCGGTTCATGAGTTCGGCACGCAGGGCCGGATCGGCTTGCGGAACATCATCAAGGCCAAAGCAGACCGCGTTGATGTACAGCCCCGTCCCGCCCGACAAAATCACGACGTCCTTTGTCTGAAACAGTTCATCCAGCACCGCCAGGGCTTCCCGCTCGTATTGCCCGGCACTCACCGGATTCAGAATGCTGTGGGAATCAACGAAATGATGCCGGACGCCCTGCATTTCCCCGGTGGTTGGTTTGGCAGTTCCGATGGTAAGTTCCTGGTACAACTGCCGCGAATCCGCCGAGACGACGTCGGTTTGCAACACCTTCGCCAACCGGACGCACAGGCTGGTTTTTCCAACGGCGGTGGGGCCGGCAACGACAATCAATAATTTATTCGTCATGGAGTAGAAACCAATTCCCTTTTTTAGCGTCTTAAAGGAAAGCAGGCCCTGTTTGGTAGAACTGCAAAAGTCTGTACCTTTCGTCAACTATCCAACTCTTCTATGGAGTCTTCGAATACGTTATTCATTCTCATTACGCTGCTGTTGGGCGGTTTTGGCGGTGTTGCGATCTCCAACTGGTGGCGCAAAAAAAAGGCGAATCCGATCACCGACGTTCGCAAGGAGTCCACGATTTTGCTGGACCGGATCGAGAAAGTCTTTAAGGTGGTGATGGCCGAAGGGTATTTTACGGAAATTCTGAGTTATCAGGACGATAAAAAGTTTCTGTATTTCATCAATGACCCCAAAAAAGCGTTAATCATTGCGAAGGCCAAAGTGCTGGTTGGATTTGACTTTGCGAAGATCCGGTTTCGGCAGCCGGAGTCGGGCGAGAAAAAGCTCATCATCGAATCGTTTCCCGAACCGCAGGTGCTGTCCATCGATACCGACTATAAATTTTACGACATCGATCCGGGCTATCTGAATCACTTCCGGAGCGAGGATTACACCCGGCTGCTCGACGAATCCAAACAAACGATGCTCGACCGCGCGATGGAGAGCGATTTACCCCGGATTGCCAACAACCAGATTCAGTTTATGATGTACCAGTTGGCCGAAACGATGGGCTGGCAGCTCGAATTACCCGAAGCAGAACAGCGCAAACTGACCGAATTGACACAGCAATACGACCAACTGAAAGCCGAACCCAAGGCGTTGCCGGGGGATATTCTGGATGAAGAAAACTAGTATGAAGACACATTTCGCTGAAATAATGATCCGGAAGCAGGTTCACGCGCTGAGCCTGTTTTTATTTTGCCTCACCGCATCCGCCCAATTACCCGACAATGGCGTTGCTACCTGCCAGCATACGCGCCTGAACTATTTCGGGTCGCTGGCAAAATCCAGCCGGTCGGCGCGCATTCAGTACCCCGGCGATGCGACCATCGACGTGACCTATTACAAACTCGACCTGAACATCACCTACACGCCCAATTACCTGCGCGGGGCTGCCACGATCAGACTCACCAGCGCGGGCGATAACCTCAACCGGTTTTTCCTGGATCTGGCCAATGAAATGAAGGCAGATTCGGTGAAAACCGGCACGCAGAAACTCGCGTTTTCGCAGGAAAACAACCAGCTTTCCATTACGCCCACCCAGCCACTGGGCAAGGGTCAGGCGCTAACCGTAACGGTTTATTACCAGGGAAAACCGGGCGCAACGGGTTTAGGAAGCTTTACGTTTGGTACGCATGGCTCTCAAAATCAACCCGCTATCTGGAGTCTGAGTGAGCCGTATGGTGCCCGTGACTGGTTTCCCTGTAAAGATTCACCCGCCGACAAAGCCGATTCGTCGGATGTCTGGATTACCGCTCCGAAGCAATTTGTTTCGGTTTCGAACGGTCGACTGGAACGGGTCATCGACAACGCCGACAGCACGCGTACGTACCGCTGGCGAAACCGCTATCCGATTGCCAACTACCTGATTTCGGTAGCCATGTCGAATTACGCGCTCTACGAACAGACGTTCCGCTCATCGCCCACGGATTCGATGCCGGTGACGCACTACCTTTACCCCGAAGCCCTGACCGAAAACGTGCGAAAGACGCTGGATCAGACCACGGCCATGCTGGCGGTGTTTACGAATTACTTTGGACCATATCCGTTTCTCAAAGAGAAATACGGCCACGCGCAATTCGGCTGGGGTGGAGGAATGGAGCACCAGACCATCAGTTCGATGGGGGCCTTCAACACCGATCTGATTGCCCATGAACTGGCTCATCAGTGGTTTGGTAACAAAATTACCTGCAAAACCTGGGAACACATCTGGCTCAATGAAGGGTTTGCGTCCTACGCGGAAGTGCTGTACCGGGAATCCGTCGGGGGAACTCCCGCGCTTCGTTCCTACATGAATTCGTATATGCTGCTGGCCCGTCGGGCGCGCGGGACACTGTTTGTGCAGGATCTGGCGAATGTGAACAACATCTTTGATTCTAACCGGACGTATTACAAAGGCGCGACCGTCCTGCACATGCTGCGGGGCATCGTGGGCGATCAGAAGTTTCGGGAGATTTTGCAGAAATATGCCGCTTCGGAGTTTGCCTACAAAGCCGCTACCACCGAGGATTTTGCCGCCATTGCGTCGCAGGTCTACGGAAAACCGCTCGACTATTTTTTTAAGCAGTGGATTTACGGCGAGAATTACCCGACCTACCGCGTGAAATGGAGCAGCGGAGCCCTGGCGGGGCAAGCCAATCAATACCGGGTGAACCTGCGGCTGGAGCAAACCACCGGCACGGCCAACCCGGCTTTTTTCACGATGCCAGTCCCGGTTTTGGTGAGAACCTCGGTGGGCGATACCCTGATCACCGTCGTGAACACCAGCGCCGACCAGACGTTCGAGCTTACCGTGAAAGGACAACCGACTGAAATTCAAATTGATCCGAATGGGTGGATTTTGAAGCAGGTCGAAGTGACGGAAGTCATTACGGCCCTGAACGACCCGGTTCCGGCGACGCAACTGACGGTTTTGCCGAATCCCACCCGCGATCAGCTAACGGCTCAAATCGATGTGGCCGGGGCGTTTACGGGGCGGCTGGTGTTGACCAATTTGGCGGGGCAGGAAGTAGTTACCTTATCCGAACGGCCTTTTACCAGCGGACGGCATACGGTTACCTGGCCGGTGCTTCACCTGCCGGTCGGACGTTATAACCTGACGCTAACCACCGGCGACCGTCGGCTGACAAAAGCGGTTTTAATCGCTAAATAAAAGGAATGTAAAATATCAAATGTTGAACGCCAAATGTAAAAGTGAGAAAATCATCCCAGCTTCAACTTTTACATTTGGCGTTCAATATTTTACATTTAAAATTAATCTCTTCCCATCGGCACCGGTTTTTCCATTTCCCCTTTCATTTCAGCCGGTAATTGAAACACCTGCCCTTCCCGGTTGCAGAAATAGAGAAAAGAAGCCGACGGTTTTCGGGCGTTGCCATCGGCCCAGAAGGCGTAAAAACCGGGATGGGCCACCACGGGGCGACGGGGATAGGCATGGTTTCGAACGCTGTTCTGCGTAACGGCTTTCACGGTTTTCCAGGATTTTCCGGCATTCCGGCTTTCCAGGATGGAGAGTTCACCGCCCGTGCCAAACGGCTGCGGCCCGGCTTCGAAGGAGCCGATGATGCGCCACGCATTGCCTTCCACCACCAGCGATGCCATATCGTAGTTGTGATCCGATTGCGCCACGGCCTGGATTGCCCATTGCTTGCCGGTCCAGTGAGCCACCTGCCATTCATACGGGCCGTTTTGGGGTCCCGGTTCCGGGCCTTTGCTGCTGACATACAGAATGATCGGTCGGTTGGTGGCATCGTAGTTGACATCGCTGATGTACACATTCCGGCCCAACTTCCGGTAATCTTTCACCAGGGCTGCGTTGAGGGTGTCTTTGAGGGGCAACTGAACCGGTTTTCCGTCGGCGGTATGCCAGCTTTTGCCAAAATCGTCGGTTTCGACGTAATAGACATTGGTGCGGTAATCGAGTCCGGCACCGACTTTGGTGTTAGGGTGGTAATTAAACGCACTGCCAATCTTGCTGCCGCGTTGCCCGCTGCTTTGGTAATGGCCCTCCTCGATGCTCGCAATATCCTGCCAGGCCGACCAGGTAATGCCATCCGGGCTGGTGATGTAGGAAATCGTTCGGCGGGGTTTGTTGGCACCGTAGGGTAAAACGCCCCGGTCGTAATGGGTCATCAGGTTGAAAAAACCGCTGCCGGGTTGGTAATACGTTTGCAGGTAAGAGAAGTTGTTGAACGGAACGGTTTGCCCGGTTTCATCCCGGCGCGTGGCTTCCATGCGGTCGAAGGCGCTGATGTCATACGGTTTCCGGCTCCGGTGAATAAACGACGGACGTTCAGTCCCGTGCGAGGTGGAAAAGAGCCAGATATACCCCTGACGATCCAACTGAATCACCGGATTGTCGTGTGCGTCATCAGTTTTTTTGTTCAGCACCAGCGTGGGGCGCGACACCATCCCGGTTTTGTGATCGAAGAACCCGACCATATGACACAACGCGCGGGAACTGGAGTCGGTGACGCCCCCATAACAGAAAAACGTCCGCCCGACCGCCGGGGCGTAAACCGAGAATGGATAGTGATTGGCCGGATACGTTCCTAAACCGCCACTGTATTTGTAGACATACTCGTTTTTGGTGTCGCCGATAAAATACCAGATGCCCCGGTAGCCGGATGCCTTCTGGTTGAGCGTTTCAACCTGAGCGTCAACGAAAAATGAAGCCAGAAAACTGGTGATAAACACTATACTACGGAACATCATGGGGTTAAGCGGTTTTGAGCAATCCTTCGTCTTTCGGCACCACCAGAATCACTTCTTCTTTTTCGACTTTCACCTGACCGGCCGCCAGCCCTTTGGGTTTGCGGACGAATTTTTTGGGTGTATAAATCACCGGGCAGAGCGAATCCGTCCGGCGTTTGGAATACCAGGCCGCCAGTTCAGCCGCCCGTTCGATCACGGTTTTGGGAAACGTCTTCCCGGCTTTGTATTTAATCACGACGTGCGAACCCGGCACGTCGCGGGCGTGCAGCCACAGATCGTCTTTGTAGGCGTATTGCTGCGTCAGCAAATCATTGTTTTTCGAATTGCGGCCAATCAAAATCACAAAACCTTCGTGCATCACCTGTTTGAACAGAGGGGCGGTTCCGTCGGCGGCTTTTTCTTCGTTGATCGGATTCTTTTTCAGGTATTTCCGCAACTCCCGCAGCGATTCCACGGGTTGAATCAGGTCGATTTGCTTCTGAAGCTGCTGAACTTCCAACTCCCGGTTTTCGATTTGTTCCTGAAGAATACCGGTTTCAATTTTCTCGTTTTTTGCTTTCCGGTAATAGTGTTCGGCGTTTTTCTGGGGACTGAGATCGGTTTTTAGCTTGATTTTAATCGGTTTGTTCCGGTAAAAATCCTCCAGTTCCACCACCTCCGGCGAACGCGCCCCCGGACTTTCGGGAATCTGGTGCAGATTGGCCATCAGGATGTTGGCAACCTCTTCATTCTTAACTGATTCGTCCAGGCCAATGAGCCGTTGCAGGTTGGCGTCGATGGAGGCTTTGGTGCGTTTCAGCCGCTTTTCCAATAACCGCAGGGCTTCGCCTTTCTCGCGTTCCAGCGTATTTTGCCCCATAAAGCTGGCGAAAAACCGGTTGCTGGCTTCGAGCGGATCGGTAAATTCCTGCCGGATGGGTTCGCCGTAAAGCAGAAGGGATAGCGCCGGTTTGTGTTGGAAGGTCGTGAGGTAAAAGCGCGGTTGTTCCAGTTGCCGCACAGTTTCCTGAATCAAGTCCCACTTCCCGCTTTCGTCTTTTTCGTTGATGCCTTTTTCCTCCAGATACGCATTGACAAGTTTCCCAAAGGTCGGAAACGGCTTCCGGTGGTCGAAACCGCTTTGTTGGTAGGCTTCCCAGGATTGATCAAGCGGCCGGTTGAGAGCCGACAGAACGAGTTGCGTGTCGGCCGCCAGTTTGTTGTTGAACAGGTCGATCACCGCATCATCCGAAAAGATCAGCAGATTGGGGCGGTTTCCAAAGAATTTGAACAGCAACGTAAAACCGCCTTCCAGCGTGATGGCCAGACAGCGTTCGTTCAGAAACGAGCGGACGTCGATCACCGGCTGGTCATACAAATTCTCGAACAGATCGACGCTGTTGATGCGGGCGCGTTGAATGGTTTCGGGAAACAGCAGGCCCGAAAAATCGGGTCGAAGGGTGGCTTTAATGAAAAACGGGCGGTAAAAATTGACTTTCCCCCGGGCGTGGGCAAACACCAGCACCAGTTCGTCCCGATCCTGGCTGAAACATTCCATGAGTTTCAGGCCAACCAAATGCGGTTTCAGGGCAGGAGCAAGCTGACGGAGAAAATAGTAATTGGTGTGCATAGGGTACAAAAGTACCGCTCCAAACAATTTTCCCTACTACCGGTTCAATTCTTGTACCAAATTATCTGTACTCATGGCACACAACAAAACCACGAACCTCCCCGGTTCGAACGACAAGCAGCCCGGTTCCGATAATAACCGGAATTACAACGCCCGGGATACATCCGGCCAAACGCCAAACATGGCGCAAAGCCGATCCAATCAGCATAAAACCAAGCAGGAGCCTGAAGAAGACCACACTGGCAAAACGAAGGCCGAATTGCAGGAGGAGCGTGGAGGACACGGACACAGCGGCCATAGTAAGTCCCGGAGCGGAAGTGATTCGGGAAATTAGGGTAGTAGTTAAAAGAATATCGAATAACGAACACTGAATAACGAATATCGAGGGGCGGAGTAGATAAATTCACGGCATTGTTCGATATTCGTTATTCAATGTTCAGTATTCGCTATTTCTTTATACTTTCCTAAGCTTGGTATGGTTGACCTTCGAGCGATCCGTCAGGAACTCAATCAGGAATTAAAAGACATTCTGGCCTATTGGCAGAAATACGGCCCCGATCCGGTTGCGGGGTATTACGGGCAGGTCAATTATCAGAATGTGCCAAAAACCGATGCCGCCAAAGGCATTGTGCTCAACAGCCGCATTCTGTGGACGTTTGCCGCTGCCGCCCGGCACATGCAGCACGACGAATACCTGCCTTACGCCGAACGTGCCTACAACTACATCGAAAAATATTTTCGGGATAAGGAGCAAGGCGGGGTGTACTGGGCCGTCGACTACAAAGGCGAGCCGCAGCAGACCTTCAAGCAACAATACGGTCAGGCGTTTGCGATCTACGGATTGAGCGAATATTACCGGGCCACCAAACACCAGCCCGCCCTGGATTTTGCGAAAGAGATTTACGGACGCATGATCAAACACGCCTACGATCCCAAACGGGGCGGCTTTTACGAGTCGATGACCCGCGACTGGTCGGGCATGGCCGACGACTACGTGATCAGCAAAAAAGACAATCACGAAAGCAAAACCATGAATACGCACCTCCACATTTTGGAGGCATTCACTAACCTTTACCGCGCCTGGCCGGATAAGGGTCTGAACCAGCAGATTCATGGCTTGATCGGTAATTTTGAGAAATACATTATCGATCCGAAAACGTACCGGATGAATCTGTTCATGGACGACGACTGGAAGGTCCGGAAAACCGCCATTTCCTACGGCCACGACATTGAAGCCTCCTGGCTGCTGGTCGAATCGGCCGAAGCCCTGCACGACGAAGCGTTGATCAAACGCATCAAGACGCTTTCTGTAAAAATGGCGCGGGCGGCTGCCACCGGCCTGGAAGCCGACGGCGGGATGAACTACGAGTATGATCCCAAAGAAAACCATGTGAACCGCGAACGCTCGTGGTGGGTGATGGCCGAGGCCATGGTCGGTTTTATGAATGCGTATCAGTTAACCAAGGAGCAGCAGTTTCTGGATAAGTCACTGAAAACGTGGGACTTCATAAAAGCCTATATGCTCGACAAGAAGAACGGCGAGTGGTATAGCGGCATTGACGAAAACCACAAAATACTCGGAAATACCAAAATCAGCATGTGGAAATGCCCGTATCACAACGGCCGGGCGTGCATCGAGATGGTGGATCGGTTGGGGTGAGATCGCCTACAGTTCAATTTTTAACCCATCGTAACCCAGTCGGATCGACGGCGGCAATCGTTTTTCGACTTCCCGGTGAAGACCAATTTTGTGGCTCATGTGGACAAAATAGGTTTGTTCCGGCCGAATCCGCTCCACCAGAGCGAGGGCCTGTTCGAGCGTGAAGTGGGAAATATGGGGCTCGATTTGCAGGGCATCCAGCACCAGAATCCGCGTTCCGTACACCTTTTCCAGCTCTTCGTCGGAAATATAATTGAGGTCGGTCAGGTAGGTGAAGTTATGAATGCGGTAACCAAAAACCGGTAAGCGATGGTGTAATACGTCGATGGGCGTAAACAGAACACCCTCAATTTCAAACGGCTCGTTCCTGATCTCGTTCAACTGGAGACGCGGAATGCCGGGGTACTTTTTTTCGGCGAAGATGTAGGCGTATTCAGTCTGAAGCTGGTTCAGAACGCGCTGGTGGGCGTAGACGGGAACATCCTGCCCCTGGAGAAAGTTGTAAGCCCGAACTTCGTCCAGCCCGGCGGTATGGTCTTTGTGTTCGTGCGTAAACAGCACCGCATCGAGTCGTTGGATACCGGTGCGTAACATCTGCTGTCGAAAATCCGGGCCGGTATCGACAACGAAGCTTTTTCCATCAATGTCAAGATGAACGGAGGTCCGCAACCGTTTGTCCCGGAAGTCAATCGAGCGGCATACGTCACACGCACAACCAATCAGCGGCACACCGGAGGATGTTCCTGTTCCGAGGAGTGTAACAATCATAAGGATTGAAGGAAGGAAGAGTGGAGGAGTGATTGAACAGACACTCCTCCATTTCTTCACACCTTATTTATCCGTTAGCTGATTCACGACTTCGACCAGCCGGTCGAAGTTCAGCGGTTTCACCAGAACATCGTTGAAACCGGCGGTTTTAAATTCTTCCTCCGTATAATTTTTCGCGTTTCCGGTGATGGCTACAACGGGAACCGCGGCTTTTTCCTTGTCGGCGAGCGCCCGCACCCGGCGTACGCACTCCATGCCATCCATCACGGGCATGTTAATATCCAGCAGGATGATGCTGAAATCTTCCTTTTCCAGAATTTGCAAGACCTGCTCCCCGTTTTTAACGGAGGTGATGTCGTAATTCTGGAATTCAAGAATTTTACGGGCAAGGTTCTGGATAACGGAGCTGTCTTCGGCAATCAGTACTCGTTTGGTAGACATAAAGTCAATGGCTTGTGGTGAACTGTATCTTCACAGGAAGTTTGGACAGGTGAAATTAACGACTATTCCAATAACACAAAAAAAATGTTCGTGTACAGTCCCTACTTAATTTCGTTTATCCGACGATAAAGAGGTGACGTTGAATTATTTCTCGCCTAGTTAAATTTTTTAAACGGAAAATGCTATAAAATTCTATCCCTTTTGTATTTTTACTTTACGTTTATCCCTACGTGTTGGTTGTGTTTGAATGGCTACTGGCTTTCGGTTGAGACCCGGTTTTTTCCTGATTCGGTTCTGCGATTTGCCCTGGCTGCCCCGTGCCTGAACTGCGCTGTAAGATTGTGTTGATTGTACTTCGGTTTGCCGCAAACAGACCGCCTGATTTTCTAACCCATGAAACTGACTGGCCCCGAAGCTTCTTTTGAACTCGATATCCTGGACTATGAATACAGCGATTCGCAGTATTTTATGGATCGTAACTGGCTGTTGATCAGTTTAAAAACCCGGTACCGAAACAAAGAGTATACGACGACGGCACCCCTGTTGTCGACCTGGGAAATTGAGTTGCTGATCAACTGGATGCGATCAGTGGTTTCTCAGCGGGAGCTTTCTCCCCGGCTTTCGTTTGTAGAACCGTGCCTGGGCTTTAGCAATTCGTCGAAGGGCTTGAGTGGGTATTCATTCGGGATCAAGCTCGATCAGGAAGCGGCCCCGGATTGGTACAGCGATCCCTACAAACCTTTCTGGTTGTCGGTCAGTCCCAACAACGATGAGCTGGAGCGGGCTATTTCGGACCTGGAAGGTCAATTGGGGCGTTTTCCGGTGCGGGATTGATCGGTCTTTATTCCCTGATTAACACTTGCAGGGTAATCAGGTTCACACTTTTATCGAAAATAGCCCGAACCGGAATCCGGAAACCGGGAATCGTCAGACTTTCGAGGGTGTCATTCACAAAAAGAACCGCAACTTCTTCAAAAGCCATCAAATCCTCGTCCAGTTTATACTGCTCCAGTGATTGCCGAACCGGGTCTATCATCCAATACTCCCGGACGCCGTGGGCCGCATAGTCTTCGAATTTTATTCCCCCAACGGACGTTGCGCGATCGCGCCCGGTGGTGGTTCGGGAGAGAATTTCAACAATGAGATCCGGGGCGGGATGTTCCATCTGATCGTCGTGAAACGATGCCGCTATTTCTTTGTTCCAGTAGCAAATATCGGGTTCGTAGTCGTTTCGGGATAAGGCAACCAGCGCTTTTTCAAAATCGACTTCACCTAAATTGTGAACAGTGACATAATTTTGAAGCAAATTGACCAGGTATTTGGAAGCTTCAAGGTGCCTTCTTTTAACCGGCGAGTGCATCACAACCACACCATTTATAAATTCCGCTTTTACATCATCGCGCAGCCACTCACGGAATTCTTTACGCCGTTGTGCTTCGTCGTTCAATATAGCCTGTGCCCGTTCGATAACCAGTTTGGCATCCGGCGCTTCCAGTAAATCAGCAACGCGGCTTGTGATCATAGTGAAAATCAATTTTTATAAAAATACGAAAAAACGGTTTACGATCTAGGGCTGACCTAACTCGGGCATCAGCTCCTTCAATATTTTCTGAGCTGCTATTGAAATAACCGTTCCCGGCCCGAAAACGCCTTTGACCCCCGCATCATACAGAAACTGGTAGTCCTGCGCGGGAATAACGCCCCCGGCAATGACCATGATGTCGTCGCGGCCAATGGTTTTCAATTCTTCGATCAGTTGCGGCACCAGCGTTTTATGCCCGGCGGCCAGACTCGACACGCCCACGAGGTGAACGTCGTTTTCGGCGGCTTGACGGGCCACTTCCTCCGGCGTCTGAAACAGCGGCCCCATATCCACATCGAAGCCCAGGTCGGCAAAGCTGGTGGCAATGACCTTGGCCCCCCGGTCGTGGCCATCCTGCCCCATTTTGGCCACCAGAATCCGTGGACGGCGGCCTTCCCGCTCGGCAAACCGGTCGGTGAGCTGACGGGCGAGCCGGAAATTTTCATCATCCGACACCTCGGCGGAATAGATGCCCGACACAGAACGAATCGTGGCCTTGTGACGGCTAAATGCTTTTTCCATAGCGTATGAAATTTCTCCTAACGTGGCGCGGTGGCGGGCAGCTTCGATGGCGAGGGTCAGGAGGTTGGTTGCCCCCCATCCCCCTAAAGGGGGTGTAGACTCCTCTTTTAGGGGGCGGGGGGGGATTTGAGCGGCTTCGGTAATCGCTTCCAGCGCGGCTTCCACTTTGGCCTGGTTCCGCCGGGCTTTCACCTCATTAATCCGCCGGATCTGTCCTTCCCGAACGGCCTGGTTATCGACTTCCAGCAATTCCAGTTCCTTTTCCGAATCGGGGCGGTATTGGTTGACGCCGACAATGACATCTTTGCCGGAATCGATCCGGGCCTGTTTGCGGGCGGCCGCTTCCTCGATGCGGAGTTTGGGCAGGCCGGTTTCAATCGCTTTGGTCATGCCGCCCAGGGTTTCCACTTCCTGAATCAGCGCCCAGGCTTTCTGAATCAACTGATCGGTTAACGATTCGACGTAATACGAACCACCCCACGGATCGACCACGGACGTCACGTCGGTTTCGTATTGCAGATAAAGCTGCGTATTTCGGGCAATCCGCGCCGAAAAATCGGTGGGCAGCGCAATGGCTTCGTCCAGCGAATTCGTGTGCAGCGATTGCGTATGCCCCAGCACAGCCGCCAGCGCTTCGACACACGTCCGGGCCACATTGTTGAACGGGTCCTGTTCCGTCAGGCTGTAGCCACTGGTCTGGCAATGGGTTCGCAACGCCAGCGACTTCGAATTTTTGGGCTCAAATTGCCGGATCAGCGTGGCCCAAAGCACCCGGGCCGCCCGCATTTTGGCAATTTCCATAAAATGGTTCATGCCGATTCCCCAGAAAAACGACAGGCGGGGTGCAAAATCATCGATGCTCATCCCGGCTTTCAAACCGGTTCGGATGTATTCCAGGCCATCGGCCAGCGTATAAGCCAGTTCAATATGGGCGGGCGCGCCCGCTTCGTGCATGTGGTAGCCGCTGATGCTGATAGAGTTGAACCTGGGCATGTAGCGACTCGTATACGCAAAAATATCGCCGACCAGCCGCATCGACGGTTCGGGCGGATAGATGTACGTGTTCCGTACCATGAACTCCTTCAGAATGTCGTTCTGAATGGTGCCCGACAATTGCTCCGGCCGGACGCCCTGTTCCTCTGCCGCCACGATGTAAAACGCCAGAATGGGCAAAACCGCCCCGTTCATGGTCATTGACACCGACATCTGATCGAGCGGAATCTGGTCGAAGAGCGTCTTCATGTCTTCCACGGTGTCGATGGCAACCCCGGCTTTGCCCACATCACCCACCACGCGCGGATGGTCGGAATCGTAGCCCCGGTGAGTCGCCAGATCGAACGCGACCGAAAGCCCTTTTTGCCCGGCCGCCAGATTCCGGCGGTAGAACGCATTGGACGCTTCGGCGGTCGAAAAACCGGCATACTGGCGGATCGTCCACGGCTGGGTCAGGTACATGCTGCTGTAGGGGCCGCGCAGGAAGGGAGGAATACCGGCGACGGAACCCAGGTGCTGGGCGTCGGCAAGGTCGGCGGCTTCGTAGTACGGTTTTATTTTGATGCCTTCGGAGGTAATGAAAGGGCGCGACGGGCTAACTGACGATGGAAGGTTGTCAGGTGTCGTTTGGTGAAGTGGCGTATTGAAATCAGGTCTCATACCGGTTTTTTCTTCTGGAAATTACTCGAATTCTTGGGGCAATCGTAAAACCGGTAGGGTTTCAAAAAACTTTACCGGTTTGGCTACCCTGACCTCCTCATCAACCCGAAACTTCGTCACGCCCACCAAAATCCGGCCGTTCTTCACTGCTTCCACTTTGGCCTGGTACGCTTTCTCCAGTTCGCCCGGAACAAAACCGCTTTCGGTTGCTTTCAACAAACCGCCCCGCTTTTCGATGTCCAGAAACAACGCCCAGGCCGATTCGACCAACTCGTTCGTCAGGGTTTCGAGGTAATACGAACCCGCCGAGGGGTCGAGCGTTTTGTCCAGATGGGCTTCTTCTTTTAGCAAAATGGAAATGTTCCGGGCAATGCGGGTGGAAAACTCATCGGGTTCGCCGAAAACCGTGTCATACGGATGAACGGTCAGCGCATCGCAGCCCCCGATGACGGCGGACATGGCTTCCGTCGTGGCCCGGAGCAGGTTGTTGTAAGGCGTGGCCGTGGCGTCGTAGAAGGTGGAGGTTTGGGCGTGGATGAATATTGAATAGCGAATCGGTCCGCCGACGCGGTCGAATATCGAATAATGAAGTAACAAGCGTTGCCAGAGGATGCGGAGGGCGCGGAGTTTGGCGATCTCGGTGAAGTAACTCGTTCCGACCGAAACCGTTAGGGCGGTTTTGGGAATCAGTTGTTCCATCGTTAGACCGGCGTTGGTGAGGTGATCAAAGACCTCCACCACCGAATTAAGCGTAAAGGCCAGTTCCTGCGTGGCAGTGGCCCCGGCGTTGTGAAAAACCGTGCTGCCGACCGTGATGGTCCGAAAGTGGGGTGAATCCAGCGTCAGGCGCGTTGCTTCCGCCATTTGAGCCAGAGCTGCATCGGGATGGGTGCCAGACTGGAGGGAACGGCTCACCGGTTCGTCGACAATTCCGCCTTTCAGTTGATACGGCAGAATCTGTTTCAACGCCATCGCCACGTTCTCCGACTGCCCATCGACGCGAAACCAAACTGGCGTGTCGCTCAGTTTCAGGCCATGCAGTAGCCGACTCCACTGAATTTCTTCGGTTTTTGCCTCGGTCAAATCAAGAAGAAAACCATCGGCTCCTTTGGTGAGCCCCGTACGCAGAACTGTATTGGTCTCACTTTCCGTTTCAAACCGCACACCAGGAACATTCAGCCAGCCCAGCGACCGGCCCGTTTGTTGGCTTTGCTGGTTTGTGGCAAGTGGCAGTTGCGCCAGATCTTCGTTTGTATAAAACGGCTCCGTCTCCAGGCCATCGGGTGTGAGCCGCTTCAGGGATTCAACCGGTTTTCCTTTTAGGTCGGCCACCACCTGCCGGGTCCACTCCGCTTTCGTAACGGCCGGAAAGAGCGATTTTATAGAAAACATAGTATCAAGGGCTGTAGGGTTAAAAAGGGTTGAATGGTTTGATGGTTGAATGGTTTTACGGTAAAAAGGATGGCCTTCACAAGCAGCCATTAGCCATTTAACCATCAAACCATTTTAACCATCAAACCATTTTCAACCATTCAACCATCGAATTCATCAAATCCATTCTTTTCCAAAGTTAGGTCTTTTCGGAGTAAAGCCACAGCGGGAGGCTTCACTGTTCACTATTGGGTTGTATTATTTTGATAATCTATTTTAATGTATTGATAGATAAAAAATGGGGCTGTATTTTTATCCGGCCGGAGTTTGGCAAGTCACCTTGTCTGCTCTATTTTTTTTCCTACTTTTGTCTCCCTTTTTTCACCCACCGGGCTGATTGTCTTGGGCAATTTGGCTTTATTATTAGGTAAAATGAAACTGTGAACATATCCGTACCCGGCATACAGCGTGAAGCAGTGACGGTCTGGAACCGCTGCCTGCAGGTGATCCAGGAGAACATTCCTGACCAGAGTTTTCGGACCTGGTTTGAGCCGATTGTTCCCCTGCGCCTGAATGGAAGCGAACTGACCATCCAGGTACCTAGCCAGTTCTTTTACGAATGGCTGGAGGAAAACTATGTTCATTTACTCCGAAAAGCGCTCGACTTTGCCATCGGTCATCACGGTCAATTGCAATATTCGATCATTGTCGATAAAGGTGACGAAGGGAGTAAGCCGTTGACAGTCAACGTGCCGACGTCAAAGTCACCTCAAAATGCCAAACCGGATAACGTCGACGCCGATATTTTGAAGAGTCCATTTGAAATGAAAGACCTGGACTCACTGCAACTGGATTCGTACCTGAATCCGGCCTATACATTTGATAATTTTATTGAAGGCGACTGCAACCGGCTGGGCCGCTCGGCGGGTTTCGCCATCGCCCAGAATCCGGGAACCACGGCCTTTAATCCGCTGATGATCTACGGCGGGGTTGGGTTGGGCAAAACGCACCTGGTGCAGGCCGTCGGCAATTATATCAAAAATAACAATCAGGACAAATTCGTCCTGTACGTGTCTTCCGAAAAGTTTACCACCCAGTTTATCAACTCCATCCGTACCGATTCGCTGCGGGATTTCATGGGTTTTTACATGCAGGTCGACGTGCTGATCATCGATGATGTGCAGTTTTGGGCGGGGAAAGAAAAAACCCAGGAGACGTTTTTCCATATTTTCAACCACCTGCACGGCGCCAAGAAGCAGATCATCATGACGTCCGACCGTGCCCCCCGCGACTTGCAGGGCATGCAGGACCGACTTCAGTCGCGCTTCAAGCAGGGACTGACGGCTGATCTGACCCAGCCGGATCTGGAAACACGGACGGCGATTATCCAGAAAAAACTGCTGGCCGAAGGCATCTTTATCGAGCATAACGTCATCGAATACCTGGCGCACAGCATCAACACGAATGTGCGCGAACTGGAAGGCGTCATTGTGTCGCTGATGGCACAGGCGTCGCTCAACCGCCGGGAAATCGATCTGGATCTGGCGCGGAACACCCTCCGGAACCTCATCATCGACTCGGACAAGGAAGTGACCATCGATACCATTCAGGATGTGGTGGCCGATCATTTCAAAATCGCGGTTTCTGATCTGAAAAGCAAAAGCCGGAAGAAAGAAGCCGTTTTCCCGCGCCAGATTGCCATGTTTCTGGCCAAAGACCTGACGGAACTGTCGTTGAAATCGATTGGCTATCACTTCGGAGGACGTGACCACAGCACGGTGATTCATGCCATTCAAACGATCAGCGACATCACCAACACGAACCCGCAAATCCGCGAAACCGTCGAAAAGCTGAAGGGTTCGTTGAAATAAGTTAAGAATTAAGAGTTATGAGTTAAAAGTTGGCTGACGCATTAACTCATAACTCTTAATTCTTAACTACCTAAAGTAATGAACCCCAGACTCTAAACTCCTTTGGTTCGTCTGCTCTCCCGACAACACCTCGACGATGCCGCGTATGATCGGTGCGTGGCCCTTTCTCCGCAGCGGCTGGTGTATGCGTTTTCGTGGTATCTGGACGTCGTTTCGCCGGGGTGGGAGTTGCTGGTAGAAGGTGATTATGAACGAGTGATGCCATTGCCGGTTCGCAGACGGTATGGCGTCAAGTCCGTTATTCAGCCTTTATTCTGCCACCAGCTCGGCGTCTTTTCGGTTGGCGAAACACCGGATTCTTCGGTTTTACCCCGGTTTTTGGAAGCCCTCCATCAGCACATACGCTACATCCCTTCGTATCAGTTCAATGCCGTCAATTCAGCCGGGTTAGTTGCGCCGGAACTACAACCAATTTTCCTGACAAATCACGTATTGAATCTCCGGAAACCGTATGCGGAACTGGCTGCGGGCTATTCGAAAGATCGAAAAAACAACCTGAAACGCGGTTTGCAGCGCGAATGGGAGTTTGTCGATACCGACGATGTTGCTCCGCTGATCGACTTATTTCGGAAGCACAACACCGCTGGTATTGGTCGCGTTGCGCCCCAGGCCTATGGTCAACTTCGGCAACTGGTTGCGGTTTTGCAAAACCGGCAGCAGGTAACCATTCGGGTGGCAAAGCAAAACGGACGGATCGAAGCGGGGTGCCTGCTGGTGACGGACGTAAACCGGATCATTCATTTGTTCTGCGCGGCTAGTCCGGAAGGGCGAAGGGGCAACGCCCGAACCGTTATTCTGGATCAATTCATTCGTGAATACGCCGGGCAGCCGCTCTGTTTTGATTTTGAAAGTCCGGAAGTCGAAAATCTGGTGGCTTTTAACCGAAGTTTCGGGGCCGAACCGGAGCCGTATGTTCGGCTGGTCAGCAATCGATTGCCGGATTCGGTGCGGTTCTTGCACCGGATGAAGCAATGGCTGCAGCAAACGCTTCTCTCCCGATGACCGTCCGGTATCTCGACCGCGCTGACCTCGACGCGGTTCGCTGGGATGATTGCGTTGCCGAATCGTCCCAACGACTGATCTATGCGTTCTCGTGGTACCTGGATGCCCTGACCACGGGCGTCGGCGCTCCACAGTGGGGCGGTATCGTGGCCGAACGGGGCGGACAATACGTAGCCGTGATGCCGGTGGTTTACAAAAAAAAGTACGGGATACGGTATGCCTATCAACCCGATTACTGCCAGCAACTGGGGATTTTCAGCCGGGCCGGAATCGATTTAGCTTCATGGTCTTCCAAATTTTTCGATCAATTAAACCGGTCATTTCGCTGGGTGGTTTCGTACCGGTTTAACGAAAAAAATGAAAACGAACTGCGATTTCCGACCGGTTTTTCCGTGATCGAGCGTATTAACCACGTTTTGCCGCTCAATAAACCGTATGAAGAAATCTACCGTCATTATGCAACCGACCGAAAAACCAATCTCAACCGGGCGCGCAATGTGGGCTGGGTGGTAGAAGAAAAACCGGACATGCGGCTACTGATTCAACTGCATCGGGAACACAACGAAGAAAAGGCAGTCGGTGGTATTCAACTGGATTTAACAATCTACGACCGGTTTATGAAAGCCGTCGATCAACTAAAATACCGGGGAATGACGCGCATCTGGCTGGCCCGAAAGGAAGGCGAAAAAAACGCTGAAGCGGGTGGCTTGTTTGTGCTGGATCGCGACCGGATCAGTTATCTTTTTAATGGCGCATCACAGACCGGGCGGAAGCAACAGGCCCGGTTGTGGATGATCAATCAACTTATTGAGGAATTTGCCGGACAACCTGTGGAATTTGATTTCGAAAGTCCGGCGGTAGGAGCGGAGTCGGTGAAGGCGTATTACCAGAGCTTTGGGGCCGAAAGCCGCCCCTATACCGAAATCACCTACGACCATCTGCCGTGGTTTATCGCCTGCGCCCGGGCTTTGGTTCGTAGGGTTTCTGGATGGAAAACCGCGCTGGAAGGAGCCGTTCGTAGGGGCTTTACTGCTTAAAAAATTTCAGGTCGTTGCGTAAACCGGAGTGTTTTTTCAGATCCATTTCCATGGAACCCACCCACAATTCCACCTCGATCTTTACCGGAATTTTGTTGGCATCGTCCGATACCCAGATCCGAATCGCATCCTCGCCTTTGAACAATTTATTTTCCGGCAAAACCGGATTCAGTTTGATGGCATTGATGTGACCAAACCGGGTTTTAACCACCTCCCGACCCCGATACCGTACCTTCATGTTGTAGACCTGATCGTCGAAAAAAGCGGGTACTTCGATGGTTTGGTTCGTGTTGACCCGGCTAAAGTCGATGGTTCGTAAGTAGTAATACCCGCTAATGACGTCGTGAACGTTATCCGGCACTTTAAAAACATCCTTCTGGGTTTTTTCTTCGGCCCGAACGGTATTGGCAAAGTGATTGAACGTGACGTTCTCTTCCTTGCGGTGATTGCCTTCTTCGATGTGGGCAAAAAATTTCTGCGGCAGAATTGCCGTCGTGTCGATGTATGACCGCCAGGTGTTGCGAATCCGGGTGACGAGGTCGAAGGCACCGACGGTTCGGCCATACACGTTGACGCGGTAGCAAGGCCGTTCGTTGACTTTATAAAGCGTAGGAGCTACATCGACCACCGCTTCCGCAGCGTTGAAAATGCCGTAATGGACTTTATATTCCAGGTGCTCACCGGCCCCAAAACTGGAATTGGGTACGCGACGGTACGCATTTTCCGGTTTCAGCGCCACCTGCGACAGAGCCGCACTGGTTAGGATGGATAGGATAAGGACTACTTTTTTCATGATCGCTTGACCCTTGGCCCCGCAAATGTCAGGATTAGAGATAGATACTTCCAACTGGAAACGAATGAACCGCCAAAAAAAGTGGCTCAACCGTCATCAAACTCATAAAGACGGATACGTCTTTTTCAAATACGTCAGATACTGACTAAAATTGCTATTGAACTTCTCTTCAAATTCGCGCCGGAAGCTGTTCTGCTGCTGCCGGTAGGTTTTATAGCCCACGAAGTACGCGTTATTCGGCAAATTCTGCGGATTAAACCGGCGCTTTTTAGGAACTGGTATGCCCGCCAGCGACTTTGTTTCCAGGGTGTCGACGGTTTCGACAATCTGGCCGATCAACTGCCACTTCTTCTCCTCCCTGACCCGTTCGGGTGTTTGAGGGTTGTAAGTAGCGTATAAACTATCAAGTTTCCGGGTTCCGCGCAGAACATGTTCATCGTATTTTTCGCCGTATTGCTTCGAATCCAGATACCCGAGAGCCGCCGGTGAGTTGGCTCCGTATTTCTGGGTCAGAAATTTTAAGGCTCCGTATTCACCGACAAAATCCGCGAGGTTTTCGTTGTATTCCAGGTTGTCTTTCACAAACAGCGTGCCATGCGTCAGTTCGTGAATGATCAACTCGGCCAACTGCCCTTCCGATCGTTTCAACATGGACGACAAAATAGGGTCACGGAAAAATCCTAACGTCGACCAGGCTGATACTTCATTTAAACGCGTATCGTAGCCCAGTTGTTTTAGTTCGTTCTGTTCCTGATTGGCGCGGTCACGTTCAAAAAAACCTTTATACGCAAACGTGCCGATGACCGGGAACTCCCATTCTTTGGCCACAAGCCGGTATTTTTCCGAAGCTACTACGACCCACAAAATCGGTTGCCCGTGCTGGTCGTAAAAAGTCGTGTAGTTTTTGGAAGGATTAATACCCAGAGAATCAACGGCATAACGTTTGATTTCCTGAATAAGTTCAATTTTTTGCTTCAAAGAATCCGGAATTGACGCATCGGCCAGCACCGCTTCGACCGGGCGCGTGTTCCACAAAATCCGGAATTGCCCCTTTGCCTGCATCCAGCCATACCCGATCAGGTCGCGATACCAGATTCCCAACACAATACATACGCCCAAAAGCGCCAGCAGGATTTTACGAACCATAGACAAATGTAGCAGACTCTTCCGGTTTTTTACCGCCGAAAGGTGATATAAACCCCCTCCGAATGCTCAAATTTTCCGTTCCCAGCATCATAATGTGGCTCGAAACGGACGGCTACCGAAAGGCCGTCGGCGATCGGAATATCTTTTAAAAACCGTAGAATCAAAAGTTGCCGGTTGCGCTCGCCGTAAGTGCTGTTGTACCGGCGCGAGAGGCTCTGGTATAAATCACCGCCCAGTTCGGCCCGGTAAGCATTTCCGTGCCAGTAGCTAACCAGAACCGTCAGTGGTTTGAACTGAAGGGTCAGGTTGGGATAAAGAGCGCCACCGGAATAAGATTTTTCCGCATTTTCAGAATAGCCAGCCACATAGGTGTCCAGCCGGGCCGAGCGCAGAAAACCAGACGCTTCGTTCTGCCACGTCAAACTCAGACTGCCGGCCGCGTTCAGGGCCGTTCGGACGGGCAGCGGGCTGATGATGTTTTGACCGCCAGCGTGAAAAACCGTGAACTGGAGCGGCACGCTCAGCCGAAAACCGGGAGAATATAGCAACGAAAATTCCGCCGAAATGCCCCCCCAGAACTGCTCCTGACGCGTATAACCGGGCCGGGTATTTTGGAGGTAGCTGATCCAGCCGTCAAAGAAGGTGCGGTTGGTTTGGTGGTTAATTTGCAGGCCGTTCTCGATGCGCTGTTGCAGCAGCCTTTCAAAGTTATAGAGCGGCTCGATCAGGTTGTGACTTACCGACCCTTCCAACGTCCCAAAGAGGTAATTCCAGTTTCGGTGGCGAAATTTGACGGTAAACGTCGGGGCGATTTGTGTAATCCGTTCCTGACCAAAATCGCTCCTGAAAAACACACCGACTTCCAGCACTACGTTCGGCGCAGGCTGGTAGGCAATCCGGGGATTGAGCTGGTAACCAAAGAGCGTATACCCGTCGGCAATAGGGCCGAAAAACTCATTATTTCGAACAAATCCCAAACTGGTGAAGCGAAAACTCAGTTTTTGGATGCTATCGAGCCGAAAGCGCTGATCGAAGACCCGGTTGTTCAACTGAGCGCAGGTTGTATGTGTTATAAAATATAAATACCATACAAGTATGGTAGTAATCGGCCGGTTATACGATGGTATTCCTGAAAAGTGTTTAACCTGTGTTAGTTTTTGTCGGCCTACCGTGCGTATACTACGCTTCATATATTATTGATTATTTTACAAACGATGCTTGCAAATCTTGGTGCAAAATCGTAATTTTATAAGGCTAAACATACTAAAAATCATTTTTTGAGGAAAAACACATCACATGGCACAAGCAACCGCTAGTACGGCTACTGAGAACAAACTGAAAGCCCTGCAAACGACCATTGAAAAGTTGGACAAAGCCTATGGCAAGGGCACTGTCATGCGGCTGAGTGAAAGCAAGGTCGTTGATATTCCGGTCATTTCGACGGGTTCGCTGGGGTTGGACCTGGCATTGGGAATCGGTGGCGTTCCAAGGGGGCGGGTCGTTGAGATCTACGGACCGGAGTCGTCGGGGAAAACCACGCTGACCCTGCATTGCATCGCTGAAGCTCAAAAAGCCGGTGGTCTGGCTGCGTTCATCGACGCCGAGCACGCGTTCGACCGCTCATATGCTGAAAAATTAGGAATCGATACCAAAAACTTATTAATATCTCAACCCGACAACGGTGAACAGGCGCTCGAAATTGCCGAACACCTGATTAGCTCCGGGGCGATTGACATCATCGTTATTGACTCTGTGGCCGCGCTGGTTCCGAAAGCCGAACTGGAAGGCGACATGGGGGATAGCAAAATGGGTTTACAAGCCCGGCTGATGTCCCAGGCGTTGCGGAAACTGACGGGCGTGATCAACAAAACCGGTTGCTGCTGTATCTTTATCAACCAGTTGCGCGAAAAAATCGGGGTTATGTTTGGGAACCCCGAAACCACCACGGGTGGGAATGCCCTGAAATTTTACTCGTCGGTTCGGCTGGACATCCGCCGGATTGGACAGATTAAAGACGGCGACGAAATCATTGGCAACCGGACGAAAGTGAAGGTGGTCAAGAACAAACTGGCTGCCCCGTTCAAAGTGATCGAATTCGACATCATGTACGGACAGGGAATTTCGAAAGTCGGTGAAGTACTTGATCTGGCGGTTGAACTGGAAATCGTGAAAAAATCCGGTTCCTGGTTCTCTTACGAAGGCAACCGGCTGTCGCAGGGACGCGATGCGGTTAAAAACCTGCTTTCCGACAACCCGGAATTGATGGCCGAACTGGAAGCCAAAATCCGGGCAATGGTGAACGCCAACGAAGATGCGCTGGTCGATCCCATTGGCGGGCCGGTCGACGGAGACGATACGCTCGATTAAGAAGATACTGCCGGAAGCTGGCTTTGCGGCTTCGCAACGGAAAAGTTTTCAGTATTGTTTGACAAATGAAGAGGTGGTTGGCCGTTGCTGACCACCTCTTTTTTGTTAACTAGCGTAAAAACAAAGAGCCCCGAATACATCCGGGGCTCTTGTCGTAGACCTAACGTTCGTAAATATTATCGGTCACCGATGGCTTTAAACTCGCGCAGCGTCGGGCCGGTATAAATCTGACGGGGACGACCGATCGGCTCTTTCTGGGCCCGCATTTCAACGAACTGAGCGATCCAGCCGGGTAAACGACCGATGGCAAACATCACGGTGAACATATTGGTCGGAATGCCGAGGGCGCGGTAAATAATGCCGGAATAAAAATCGACGTTTGGATACAGTTTCCGCGACACGAAATACTCGTCGTGAAGAGCCGCTTCTTCGAGTCCTTTGGCAATTTCCAGCACCGGATCGTTCACACCGAGTTTGCTCAGCACATCGTCGGCGGCTTTTTTGATGATGCGGGCGCGGGGATCGAAATTCTTGTACACCCGGTGGCCGAAACCGAAGAGCCGGAAACCGGTGGTCTTGGCGTTTTTCGCCATGTCGACGTATTTCGCCACATCGCCCCCATTGGCTTTTATTTCTTCCAGCATCTCGATCACTTCCTGGTTGGCACCGCCGTGGAGCGGCCCCCACAGCGCGTTGATACCGGCCGAAATCGACGAGTAAATGTTGGCGCGTGACGATCCGACCAGCCGTACCGTTGAGGTCGAGCAGTTTTGTTCGTGATCGGCGTGAAGAATCAGCAGTTTGTTCAGTGCGCGGGAAACCACCGGATCAATCTGGTAGTCTTCCACCGGCAGCGCAAACATCATGTGCAGGAAATTCGAGCAATAGTCGAGTTGATTTTTCGGGTAGTTGACCGGATGGCCCTGCGATTTTTTGAACGACCAGGTGGCAATCGTTGGCAGTTTGGCCAGCAGCCGAATGATATGCATCTGCGTCTGATCCGGCGCTTTGTCATCGTATGAATCCGGGTAGAACGCACTCAGAGCGCTCACCAGCGACGACAGTACGCCCATCGGGTGGGCATTATTGGGGAAACCCTCAAAAATTTTCCGCATGTCCTCATTCACCATCGTATGACGCCGGATGCTGTCTTCAAACTCGGCGTATTGCTGCTGAGTTGGTAAGTCGCCGTAAATCAGGAGGTAAGCCACTTCCAGGAAACTGGCTTTGTCGGCAAGGTCTTCAATGGAATAGCCCCGGTACCGCAGAATGCCTTCTTCACCATCCAGGAAAGTGATCGCGCTCTGGGTCGCACCGGTATTTTTGTATCCTTTGTCTAACGTAACATAACCCGTTTGGTCGCGGAGATTGGAAATGTCAATGGCTTTTTCTTGTTCGCTACCAACAACGATTGGAAATTGGTAGGTTTTACCATCAACAGACAGTTCGGCAGTGTTTGACATACGTATTTGGGGTAGAGTAAATCGGTTATGGTAAACTTAATCGTTCAGGTTGGCTATCTATCCTCCATATTGACGACCCTGCGCAACGGGCGGACAATGCCGGGCGCGGAGTTGCCGGGCGAAATTAGCCAAAAACCACTAACGACAAGTGATTACTTTGGTAAAAACGCAAGGATTATGTAAAATCTACTTGTTTAACCCGAAATGGATGCCATTAGTTGCGACTATAATTTGATGATTTGACCATTTTTTACCACCAGGCGCACCTTTCGGATGGCCCCGATGGTTTTGGTCGGATCACCCTCCGCCACCATCAGATCGGCCAGTAAACCGGCCTGAATGCGACCCCGGTCGGCCAGATGAAACACGCCGGCGTTAACCGAGGTGGCTGAGCGTAAGGCCTCTAGCGGTTTCATGCCATAGTCCACCATCATTTCCAGTTCGCGGGCGTTATCGCCGTGGGTAAACACCCCGACATCGCCACCGAAGCAGATTTTTACCCCGGCATCCAGGGCTTGTTTAAAGGTGATTCGTTTGTTGCGAATGCGCTCCGGTTCAGGGTCAATGCCTTTTTTCCAGCCCCGGTACTGGCTGGTGGCATCCCCTGCGGCCACGGTTGGACAGAGGGCAGTCCCCCGATCTTTCATTAGAGCGAAGATTTCGGGCGTACCACCATCGCCGTGTTCAATGGTTTCGCACCCCGCCAGAATCGCCCGGCGCATGCCTTCCACCGTGGTGGCATGCGCGACGGTGGGCCGTCCGCTGCTGCGGGCCACTTCAACAATCAGTTTCAACTCATCGAGCGTGAACGTTGGCCGGGCCTCACTCATCAACCCCCAGCGGTAATCGGCGTAGACTTTAATAAGGTCGGCACCCTTGCCGATTTGTCGTCGGACGGCCTGAATGAGTTTGTCGTGGCCGTCGGCTTCCTCAGCCCCCTGCGGCACATCGACGTCGGGGCTGAATCCTTTGGGTGCGTAACTGCCCGTTGCAATCAGGGCACGGGTGGCCACAATCATGCGTGGACCCGGAATAACGCCCTGGTCGATGGCCTGTTTAAGTCCCACATCGTCGTAATCCGCTCCTTCCGTTCCCAGATCGCGAACAGTCGTAAAACCCGCCAGCAGCGTATTTCGGGCGTGAATGGTAGCCCGGGCAACGCGGTAGGAGCGGGGCTCTTTCAACACCTGATCGTCCCAGGTCGTTTCGTTATACGGGTGGAGCAGCAGGTGGGAATGGCCTTCAATGAGGCCCGGCAATAGTGTAGTTCCTTTTAAATCAATCACGTCAGCACCTTCGCTCCGAACACTGGCTGCGGGTCCGACGGCTTCGATGGTAGCACCTTTGACCAAAACCACCCACCCATCGTGTACGGTTTCACCATCAAAAACCCGATCGGGTTTATACAACCGGCTCTCGGCCCCGCCCGGGTTGACCAGGGCCGTAGCGCCCGGGGACCGGAACGTCGACGAAAAAAAAGAAGTGATACCATAGAGAAGGGGAAGCAGGTAGGTCGTCAACGTCATCGGCGTTTTTTAGGCTTTTTCGTCGTTAAAACATCGTACGACGTTTTTCCGAAGATAATTGCCAGAATCACGGGAAGCAATACCGCGCCGGTTTTAAATCCGGAACCCATCAATTGATACGTTCCGGTAGAAAACCGGGTGTAGGTTTGAAAAATCGCAAACAGACAGACCACAAACAACGTGACCGCCAGCAGAATGGCCAGCGAACCGCTCAAGGCCCGGCTGATGAGAAAGCTGATCAACAGAGCCACTAAAACCGTAACCGCCACGGTGGCCATGGCTTTGGGCAGTGTTTCGAGGTAATCGTGGTCGTACCAGAAAATGCTGATTTGGCCAATCAGGTTCGGGTGGGCCAGCAGCCAGGCATCGACGATAACTAAAACAAAAAGGACGAGGTAATAAAACTGGTTGTTACGCATTGGAGAGCAAAAGGTGATGAAAACCCAATCTTCGGGAGATTTTACGAATAAAAAAAGCCTCAAAAGAGGCTTCTGGACAGAAAAAAATCCCTCGACCGTTTCAGGATAACGCTGCCACCTGGTCATTTTGTGTGTGAAGAACGGATACCGGTACCGATTCATAGCGAATCGTTTCCGGATGGGCTTTTCTGGGTACTGCGGTTTTGGGCCGTCTGGTGTAAATCCAGTGTAAAAGCGGTTTTTCGACCCACCGGTGCGCCTGCCAGCTAAACCAGGCCAGAAGGGCCACCAGCACAATGTTCGCAACCACCACGTACGTTGAAAACCCCAGAATCATCAGGGCCTGCGTAAGTATCATAACGGCCGGAACGTGAATCAAATACAACAGGTAAGACGAATCCCCCAGTTTTAACAGCCAGTCCGGATAGGAGAAGCGGTTTGCGACTTCCCAGCGGATCAGGCCCAGCAAAAGAACGGTGGCCGGAAGACCAAACCCCGTGATTCGTAACCAATGGTCGGCCGGGTCAACCCACTCTCCGGTCAGGAAGAAAAAACCGGCGGCCAGCATCATCAACAAGGGATGAATTTCGAAAACATACCGGCGGGCAAGCAGATAGGCACCTACACCAAAGCAAAATTCAAGAATGAAAGGACTCAACAGGAAGGAATGATACCTGAATTCGAACAACGGGGGCTGCCCGGTTGGCAAACCGTTGAGCACCGTTGCCGCTACCAGAACAACGGGGATGATCATGAAATACCGGGAGACAATCAGCAGCCCGAACAGAACATAGAAATAAAGTTCGTAGCTCAATGTCCAGGTAACGGGTAACAGGCTTTCATGAAAGGGAAAAAGCGTCAGTGCTTTCACGATTTCGACGGGATTCAAACCGTAGGAAAGCCATCTCAACGAGGGCGCAAAGGCGTTGAGCCCGAGGAATAACGCACCGGCCAACAGGAATACCAGCCAGTAGATGGAATAAATGCGTCCGAAGCGTTTTTTTACATACGGAATCAACTGATCGGGTCGGTTCATTATCGACCCGTTGGTGTGGGTAATGATGAAACCGCTGATTACAAAAAACAAATCGACGCCCCCAAAACCGGCTTTGAAACAACGTAAGAAAGGGGAATAAATCGCAACATCTTCCATTTTCATGGATACGTGGAAGATCGTTACAAGGAGGGCCGCCAGGGCACGCAAAGCCTGGACAGAGGCAAATGATTTTGGTAGACTGGTGGTAGAACAGAGGAGCATGAAAAGGAAGTATTGGTTACACGTTTCGAGTTGAAAGGCCCTTACATTTCCCGTTTATGCGCCCAGTCTGTGCTGTCAATAAACGAAGCGATTTGATCAGGTTAAATGCATAAGGTTACTATTAAGATGATGATATAGTCAAATGGTAACATAATCAGTGCAAATAAATATCAATCTGCCTGGTATCGTGTTGTACATTTGTTCGGTAACGGTTTTGTTCGCTGGCTCAGGGCATATAATACCGACGGGCAAACGTCATAAAACCAGCGGCCAGTCCTTCGGGTAAGCCTTGTAAATGGACGAAACTGAACGTTCGGGGCAGGCGAAAATCCTTGATGGTGACAATCTTGAGCACTCCGCTCTTGACTTCTTTTTCAATGGCTCGTGACGACAGGATGGACAGGCAATTGGCGTGTTCCAGAAACGATTTGATGCTTTCCGAACTGCCCAGGTGCATGACCACCGTTAGCGCAGAAGGCCGGATGCCCCGCGCCTGGAGGGCAGTTTCCAGTACTTCGAGCGTACCGGAACCCCGTTCGCGCAACACCATCGGAATGGCACTCAGTTCTTCCAGCGAGATTTCCTTCAGACGGCTGTAGCGACTGTTGCTGTGCACGACGGCCACCAGTTCGTCTTCCAGAAAATCATGGTATTTCAACCCGGCATGGTGTTTTTTGCCTTCCACAATGCCCAGATCAATCTCTTTGGCCGAAACCGCGTGTTCGATCATCTCCGTGTTGCCGGTCAGCAAACTGAGCTGGATGGTCGGGTACCGTTCGTAATAGGAAGCCAGAAGTGGCGAAATCAGGTATTGGGCGATGGTGGTGCTGGCACCCAGCCGCAAACTGCCTTTCAAGTCATTTTTAAAGGTGTTGAGTTCAAAAAGGGCTTCCTGATACAGATCGAAAATCTGGCCGGCATACCGGAACAACACCTCGCCGGGGGGCGTCAGCACAATGGTGTTGCCTTTCCGGTCGAAGAGCCGCAAACCGAGCATATCTTCCAGAGCCTTCACGTGTTTGGTGACGGCGGGCTGTGTAATAAATAACTCCGCCGATGCCTTCGTAAAGCTGCGATGACGGGCTACGCTGTAGAATACCCTCAGCCGAAAATCTTCCATTTGAACAATCAATAAAGCTATAGTTATAACCAAAGGTAATAGAGCTACGGAAAAAACAAACCAGGAAGTTACCAACCCGCCCACAGGACGCCACATGGATAACCCCGGATGCAATCCGGGGCAGACGCGGTATACCACATCCTCGCACAACTCAGACGCTCCTCATCCCGGATTGCATCCGGGGTTATCCATGTGGCGCCCTGTGGGCGGGTTGGTCGAAAAGTTGCATGAAAATAACTACCAGACTCTGCTTACCTTTGCGTTTCTCCGCTAAACTCTGCGAAATAATTAACAGTCTTATGCAGCGTACCGACCATCTCAAAGAAGCCGAAAATCAGGAATTTGACATCTGCATCATTGGTGGAGGTGCCACCGGCGCCGGGTGTCTGCTCGATGCCCAAAGCCGGGGCCTGAAAGCCATTCTCATCGAGAAGCACGATTTTGCTTCCGAAACGTCCAGTAAATCGACCAAACTGATTCACGGCGGGGTGCGGTATCTGGAACAGGCTGTCAAACAGGCCGATCTGAACCAGTACCATATGGTGAAAAAAGCCCTGCGCGAACGCCTGACGCTCATCCGGAACGCTCCGCACCTGGCGCACCCGCTGGCCCTGCTGACGCCCTGCATGAGCTGGATGGAAGGCATCTACTATACCGCCGGACTGAAAATGTACGACACGCTCTCCGGCGACCTGAGCATCGGGAAAAGCGAGTGGCTGAACAAGGAAGAAGCCCTGAAACGCAACCCCTCGCTCACCCATAAAATCCACAGTGCGGTGTTGTATTACGACGGTCAGTTAAACGACGCGCGTTACAACATGTCGCTGGTCAAAACCGCCATGCAATACGGCGCGGTGGCCCTCAATCACGCCGAAGCCCGTACCTTTGAGAAAGATGCGGCCGGTCAACTGGTGGTTTTGTACGTCCGGGATTCGCTGACGGGGCGGTTGTTGCGGGTGCGGGCCAAACGGTTTATCAACGCCACCGGCCCGTTTGCCGACCGCATCCGTTTGCTGGCGAACCCCGAAATGGGCATCCGGATGCGGGTCAGCAAGGGCGTGCACATCATTGTGCCGGGCGAGTTGATGCCGTCGGATGCCGCCATTCTGGTGCCTAAAACCGACGACGGACGCGTGGTGTTCATCATTCCCTACAACGGAAAACTGATGATTGGAACGACCGAAACCGAGTCGGAACTGGGCGAATCGGAGCCGGTGGTCGAGCGGGCGGAAGTCGATTACCTGATCAGTTACGTCAACCGGTATTTTGAAAAACCGATCACTGCCGATCAGGTCATCGCCGGTTTTGCCGGATTGCGTCCGTTGTTGCAGGCCGATCCGAACGCCGACACGAAGCAACTGGTGCGCGACCACGAGGTGGAGGTCGATCCGTCCTCGGGTCTCGTTAGCATCCTGGGGGGTAAATGGACGACGTATCGGCTGATGGCGAAAGACACCATCGACAAGTTCTACGAATTGCAGCAAATGCCCGAAGAACCCTGCGTTACGGATCACATCAAACTGGTTGGGGCTGAAGGCTACGCGGATGATTTCTGGAAAGTGCTGGTCAATAAATACGCCGTTCCGGAAGTCGTTGCCAGACACCTGAACCGGCAGTATGGCACGGAAAGTCTGGAAATTGCGCAGCTCATGCACGACCGGCCCGACTGGACCGAACGACTTTCGGATCGCTTGCCACACACCAAAGCCGAGGTGGTTTTTGTGGTGCGGGCCGAAATGGCGCAGACCCTCAAGGACGTGCTGGCCCGGCGGTTTGGGCTGGAACTCACCGACTGGGAATCCAGCGACCAGATTTCTGAAACCGTTGCCGACCTGATGGCCGCCGAACTGGGCTGGACCGACGACGAGCGCCGGAAAGCCGTGGCCGACTACCACGCCGAGATCGACTGGTTCCGGAAATCGGCGGGGCTGATAGTTTGATCGGAACACGGATTGAACCGATTAAACGGATTTACACTGATTTTATCTGTTTTGATCCGTTTTATCGGTTCAATCCGTGTTCCTATTTAATAATTCCCTTCACCAATTGCACCAGCATCACCGGTGCCAGACCGGCTGCGGCAATGAGCCAGAGTTCGGTGCTGGTCATGGGTTGAATGCTAAGTACCTGGTTTAAAAACGGCACGTAATAGGTCAGAACCAGAATCACCAGGCAGAGCAGCAAGGCATACCAGATGTACCGGTTTCGTGTAATCTCGTTGACAAAAAACGAATGGCCGGACCGCAGGTTGAAAACGTGCAGCAACTGCGCAAACGAGAGCGCGTAAAACGTCAGGTTGTTGCCTTCCTTTGCCGTCAGCCCCAATCGGGTTGTGCCGAGCCAGTAGGCTCCCAGCACCGAAACCGTCATGGCTAAGGCGTAAAAAACTACCATCCGCCAGTCGCGGCTATCCATAATGGGCGTTTTGGGGTCGCGGGGCGGCTGGTGCATCAGGCTCGAATTTTCCCGTCCCACCCCCAGAGCCAGGGCTGGGAACACGTCGGTGACGATGTTGATGAACAGAATCTGCAACGGCAGCAGCGGATTGCCGACGTTGAGAAATCCCGCAAACGTCACCACAAAAATCTCACTCAAATTACACGACAGCAGGAAGAGCACGAACTTGCGGATGTTTTCGAAAATGACCCGTCCCTGCGCAATGGCGGCCACAATGGACGCAAACGAGTCGTCTTTCAGCACCATGTCGGCGGTTTCGGCGGCCACCTGCGTGCCGCGCAAGCCCATCGCAATGCCGATGTCCGACTTCTTCAGCGCGGGCGCATCGTTGACGCCATCGCCGGTCATGCCAACAATGTCGCCCTGCTGCTGATACAGATCGATCATATCGAGCTTCTGCGCCGGGCTGACCCGCGCAAACACCCGACATGCCAGCAACTTCTCCTTGTCGGCTTCCGTCAGTTGATCGAGCGGTTTGAGGTCTTTGCCTGTCAGGACAATTTCTTCGCCAGCTTCGATCAGATGGACTTTGGACGCAATCGTGAGGGCCGTTGCGGGGTGATCGCCGGTCACCATGATGACCTTGATCCCGGCGGCCCGGCAGGCTTTGAGTGCGGGTGTTACTTCGGTGCGGGGCGGATCGAGAAAACCGATCAGGCCGACGTACGTCAGGTGGCCGTCGGTAAAATCGTCACCGGGTTTCTCGTTGGTTTCCCGAAATGCAAACGCCAGTGTTCGCAGCCCGTCGACGGCCATTTTCTCAGAAATGTCGTAATAGGCTTTCCGGTCTTTTTCATTGAGCGAATGACAGCGTTCGAGCACTTCCTCGGCAGCGCCTTTTACCGCCACGAAATAACCGCCTTCGTGGGCGTGGAGCGTGCCCATGATCCGGGTGTCGGAGCTGAACGCCTGTTCGGCTTTGCGCGGAAAATTCTGGATGATGCGGTCGGGGTTGTGACCGGCGGCAATCGCGAATTTCAGCAGCGAGACTTCCACCGGATCGCCCACTTCTTTGGGTTTTCCCTTTACGATGTCATAATCCGCATTGTTGCACAAAACGCCCACGCGGATGAGTTGCTGGTAGGCGTCTGATTCCGTAACGGCCTGATCACCCTCCAAAACCTCCAGTTTTTTAGCTTCCGCATCGGCCCGGATCTCGGCGTGGAAATCCGGCAGTTCAAGCGTGTTGACCTCGATGCGGTTTTGGGTCAGCGTGCCGGTTTTGTCCGTAAAAATGACGTTGGTGCCGCCCAGCGTCTCAACGGCCGACAGCCGTTTGACGATCACTTTCTTTTCCGCCAGCCGCAGCATGCCGTAGGCCAGTGCAATGGTAGCCACCACCGACATGCCCTCCGGAATGGCCGCAATGGCCAGTGCCAGCGCGGTTTCGATCAGTCGCAGCGGTTCTTCTTTCCGGATCAAACCAACCACCAGAAACAAAGCGGCCAGGGCCACCGTCACCCAGATCAGCACTTTCGCCAGCGAATCCAGCTTCGCTTCCAGCGGTGTGGCCGAGCGTTTGGCGTCCTTCACCATCGTGGCAATTTTGCCCAGCTCCGTTTGCTGCCCGATGCCCGTCACGATGGCGCGACCGTTGCCTGCCGTCACGGGCGTTCCTTTGAACAGGCGGTTGTGCTGATCGCCCAGCGGGGATTCGTCCGGCGGTATTTCCGTGTTTTTGTCAACGGGCAGCGATTCGCCGGTGAGGGCCGATTCGTCAATTTGCAACTGGCTGATCTCGAGCAGGTTGCCATCGGCGGCCACCAGATCACCGGCTTCTACGATCAGGATATCGCCAAGCGTGACTTCTTCCGACGAAATTTCCCGGATGCGGCCGTCGCGCAACACCCGCGCGGGCGTGGTGTCCATTTTTCGTAACGCATCCATCGACTGCCGGGCGTTCCATTCCAGCAAAAAACCGGTCACGGCGTTGACGAGCAAAACCGCAATGATGGCAAAGCCTTCGACGGTTTCGCCCAGAAAAAACGAAATACCGGCTGCTGCCGCCAGAATGTAGACAATGACGCCGGTGAACTGCCGCAACAGAATGGTCACGGCGCTTTCGCGTTTGACTTCCTGCAGCGCATTCGGTCCCAATTCGTCGTAGCGGTTTTTGGCTTCTTCGGCGGTCAGCCCGACTTTGGGATCGACGTTCAAGTCCTTCAGCAACTGGTCGATGGGAAGTCGATGCGGATGTTCGGGGGTTGAAAGGGTTGGCATACCGTGGATAGGGGAAATGAGGTTTAAGTAAGTACTGACTTTCTGACGAAACCGCCAAATTAACACCGCTTTGAATTGGTAGAAAGTCGTAGAATTTCCTTTAAGTTATTACACAGGGTTAATCAGAGAACATCAGGGGTTATCAAAGTTTTTCTCTGCTAAACTCTGATGTCCTCCGCTCAACTCTGCGATACAACTCATTTTAAACATGCCATGAAATATCTATTTCTGATCCTGTTCTCTACCTGCGCTTTCGCCCAGCAAAAACCGTATTCCCAGCGCATGGCCGATTCGTTCATGACGTGGCACAAGGATTCGATTCTGATTGGAAACCACAAAACCGCCCGCTGGGATTATGAACAGGGACTGGTTCTCAAAGCCTTCGAACGGGTTTGGTACCGCACCGGCGACAGCAAATACTTTACTTATACGTTGAACGACATCAACCAGTTTGTGCGCGAAGACGGCAGCATTCGCACCTACAAAATGGACGAATTCAACATTGACAACGTCACCACCGGTCGGGTGCTGCTGCTGCTCGCTCAGCAGTCGCTGTCGGGGAAGGAAAAATTTCAGAAAGCGGCCTTTTTGTTACGCGATCAACTGGCGAAACAACCGCGCACGAAGGAGGGTGGTTTCTGGCATAAAAACCGCTATCCGAACCAGATGTGGCTCGACGGATTGTTCATGGCCGAGCCGTTTTACGCCGAATTCAGCCGGGTGTTCAATCAGCCGGAAAATTTCGACGACATTGCCAAACAGTTTGCCCTGATCGAAAAACACCTGGTCGATTCTAAAACCGGGTTACTCTACCACGGCTACGACGAAAGCCGCGAGCAGAAATGGGCGGATCCGAAAACCGGGCAGTCGCCCCACTTCTGGGGTCGGTCGATTGGCTGGTACGGCATGGCGCTGGTCGATGTGCTGGATTATTTCCCGACCAACCACCCCCAACGCGCCAATCTGGTGAGCTACCTGCAACGGCTGGCAACGCCCATCGTAAACTACCAGGACCCGAAAACCGGCTGCTGGTACCAGATGACCACGCAGGGAACCCGGAAAGGGAATTACATCGAGGCTTCGGCATCGTGCATGTTTGTGTATACGCTGGCGAAAGCCGTGCGGATGGGATACCTGGACCAGTCGTTTCTGGCTTCGGCGCAGAAAGGGTATCAGGGGATTCTGAAAAATTTCATTGAAGAAGAACCGAACGGGACCATCAACCTCAACGGCACCGTCAGCGTGGGCGGCTTGGGGGGAACACCCTACCGCGATGGCAGCTACGAGTATTACCTCAGCGAGCCGATCCGCAAAAACGACCTGAAGGGCGTCGGGCCGTTTATCATGGCGAGTCTGGAGATGGAAATTGCCCCGGAACTGGCCCTTGGTGCCGGAAAAACCGTGGCCGTCGATTACCACTTCAACCACGAATTTCGCAAGGATTTACTCGGTCAACCCGAACAATTCCACTACACCTGGGAGGATCGGATGCACTCTGGATTCTGGCACTGGGGCAACACCTTCCGTGAACTGGGCGCCAAAACCGTTCCGGTTCGAACCGCGCCGACGGCTGAATCCCTGAAAGGCATCGGCGTGTACATCATTGTCGATCCCGATTCGCCGAAAGAAACCACCAAGCCGAACTATATCCAGGAAGCTGATATTAAGGCGATTAACGAGTGGGTGAAAGCCGGTGGGGTGCTGGTGATGATGGCGAATGACACCGCCAACTGCGAAACGAAACACTTCAACGAACTGGCGCAGACCTTCGGCATCCGGTTTACCGACAAAAACCGCAACATGGTGAAGGGCAAAAACTGGGAGCAGGGCAAGGTGACGATTCCGGCTGGAAACCCGGTTTTTAAGGAAACGAAAGCCGTTTACATCAAGGAACTGGCGACGCTCGATCTCAAAGCCCCGGCCAAAGCCCTCGTTTCGGTAGAGGGCGACGTCATCATGGCGGTGGCAAAAGTGGGAAAAGGGACGGTTTTCGCCGTCGGCGACCCCTGGCTCTACAATGAATACACCGATGGGCGAATCATTCCGACGGTCTACGAAAACTACAAAGCGAGTAAAGAGTTGGGAGCGTGGCTGCTGGGGCAGGCACGGAAGTAACGATTGCTTTACGGTCTGCCGCTTCGCAAGGGCAGCTTAGACCAAAAAGGATACGGTGGGTTAGTAAAAAAATGGTGTGGATAGCACACATTATCAACAGGACAAAGGTGCTGTTTTGCTGGCTGTCAGGCTGTCAAATTGGGGACAGATGCTGTCAAATTGGGGACATTTACCCGGAAAAGGCCGAAAAATCACGTCATCAGAGGCTTTTTGTAGGGCTGGTCATGAACTCGGTGGGCGTTTGCTGATACACTTCTTTGAAAACCATGGCGAAGTGAGAAGGGGTGCTAAAACCAACCAGATCGGCCGTCTCAGACACCGTATGCCCCGCCTGGAGCAACCCGGCCGCTTTCCGGATTCGATACTGCCGGATGAGTTCATTGGGCACCCAGGGCGTTAAGCTGACTACTTTCCGGTGAAGCGTACGACGGCTGATGGCGAGTTGATCGGCCAGCCACTCGACACTCAGTTGCGGATCATCGAGTCGCTCATCCATGAGGTCATAAATCCGTTCCAGCAAGGGGTGTGTGACCTCCCCTTCCACCGATGGAGCGGTAGCGCTTGCCAAAAACTGTTGCTGGTAGCGTTCACGAAGTCGTTGCTGGCGGTTGAACAGGTTCTGAAGCCGAAGACGCAGTTCGGCCATGCTGAAGGGCTTGGTCAGGTAATCATCCGCTCCTTCCTGTAGCCCCTGCAGCCGGCTGGGCTGGGCGGCTTTGGCGGTCAGCATCACGACGGCAATATGATCGGTATCCGCATGGCCTTTGATGAGCCGGCTCAATTCATGGCCATCCAGGCGGGGCATCATCACATCCGTCAGAACGATATCGGGCAGTTCCGCCTGGGTTACCTCCCAGCCCTGCTGCCCGTCAACCGCCTGTAAAACCTGATAGGACGCGGTCAGTTCACCCACCAGAAACTCCCTCAACTCCTGATTGTCTTCCACGATCAAAATGCGGGGAGCGATATTTTCCTCCGGTGACGGGCTCGTACCGGAAAGGTGATCAAGTGGTGTCGGTGGGTCGGCAACAGACAACGGCGCACCGGACACCCGGACCCGGGGGTGGTCGACGTTGGTGACCGGGCTGACCGGCAGCATCCAGTTGAAGCGGGTTCCTACCCCTACCTCACTCTCTACGGCAATATGGCCACCCAGTAACTGAATCAATTCGTGAACCAGCGCCAGCCCGAGACCGGTGCCCTCATGGGCGCGGGTCGTGGAGGTGTCGGCCTGATAAAACCGGTCAAAAATGTGCGGAATGTGTTGGGGAGCCATGCCGATGCCCGAATCGACCAGTTGAAAGTGAACCCCCGTCATTTCGTCCGCTACCCAAACGGGCGCGACGGTCAGGCTTATGCTTCCACCCGTTCCGGTAAATTTGAGGGCATTGGCGAGCAGATTCGTCAGGATTTTCTCCCACTTGTCCGCGTCGAAAAGCTGCGCCTGGGCGGGAAAGTGGTCCATCGTATACGTCAAGGTGATGCCTTTTTGCTCGGCGGCCCGCTGGAAAACCGCGACGATGGGGTGGATGAAGTCGGTAACCTGGCCCTGCAGGGGCGAAACCGTCATGTAGTTCCCCTCCAGTTTGGCAATATCCAGCAATTGATTGATCAGCCGCAGGAGCTTTTCGGCATTTTGGTGGATCAGCCGGAGCATCGGACCATCGAACCGGCCTTCCTGGAGCAGTTTCTCCACCGGCGCGATGATCAACGACAGAGGGGTACGAAACTCGTGGGTGATGTTGGAGAAAAAACGGGTTTTCAGCTCATCGATGGCCTTGAACTGCTCAGCCTGCCGACGATTCAGTTCAAGCTCCTGGCGTTGCCGGAACCGGTTGGTAGAAAACCGGATGTACCCCCAGATCGCCCCGGCAATCGCCAGCCCATACAGGCCATACGCCCACCAGCTGGCCCACCACGGCGGGTGGACAATCACTTGAATAGCGGCTTCGTGCGGGCTCCAGAATCCATTGCTGTTGGCGGCTTTTACCCGGAATGTGTACTGGCCCGGTGGCAGGCTGGTAAAATTGACCACGGTGCGGTTTCCGTTCTGAACCCAGTCGGGGTTGATTCCAACGAGTTGGTAGGCATACTGGTTTTGCCGGGGTTGCTCATAGGCCAGAGCCGCAAAAGCGATCGACAAAAAGTTCTCGTCGTGTTGCAGATGAATAACGTTCCCCGTGATTTGCCGGGGTTTGTCCATGACCGTCAGGCCGGTAACATAAACCGGAAAGGGGCGCGTATCATCGCGAATCTGGTCGGGGTCGAACTGGACAATGCCATTCTCACTGCCGAAAATAAGTTGATTTCCGGATCGAAAGACGGCGTTTTGCTTGAAGTTGCTGCTGGGTAAACCATCCGAAACCTGGTAGCTGCGAATGGCTTTGGTACGGGGATCGATCCGGCAAAGGCCGTCGTTGGTGCTTAGCCAGAGATGCCCCGACGCATCCCCGGTGATGCCAACGATGGTGTGGCCGGGGATGCCATCCTGGTGGGTGATCGTCGAAAACAGGCCGGTCTTCGGGTCGAACCGGTTCAAACCGCCCAGGTACGTGCCGATCCAGATTATTCCGTTCGGATCTTCGTAGATGGTTCGAACGTCGTTGCTGCTCAGGTGTCCTTTGGGACCGGCCGAATAGCGGGTTATCTGGCCCGTTTCGGGATTCAGCCGGCACAGGCCCAACCGGTGGATCAGAATCCATACCGCACCGGACTGGCTCACCAGAAGCCCATACACAAACCGGTCGGGGATGCCACCCGGTTTTCCCGGTTGATAGCGGTAATAGGTGTAGCGATGCGTCCGGACATTGAAAGAAGCAAAACCGCCATCGCCCCCAATCCAGACGTCGCCCTGCGGTTTCCCCGCCTTTTGCTGAACCGCAATAAACTGGGCCGGCATTTCCGACGGGTAACCCGTAAACTGTCCGGATGCCTGATCGAAGTGGTATAAACCATCATACGATCCCAGCCAGATGCCGTCCTTGCCGTCGGGTAAGAACGATCTCACCTCGTTGTAGTGGTCTCCCACAGCTCCCAGCTTTTCGGGCGGTATGGGGTCAAGCCGTTGTTGATCGGCGGAAAGTCGATATATTCCGGGTGAATTGTTGAACCAGAGCTGACCGTGCGCATCCTTAAAGACGGCGTATGCTCTGTTTTCGGGTACATGAGCCCTCCGCTCATTGGCCTTTACCTGGTAGGTGGAAAAGGGCTTGGTGTTCACGGCCTGCCGGTCGATTCCGTTATTCGTTCCGATCCAGATCATCCCCGACCGGTCGTGGTAGAGTGCCTGTATGCTGCTGCTGGCCAGGCCTTTGTACCGGTTTGGGTCAGACTCGTACGTAAAGACCTGATCGCTGGCCGGGTTGATTCCCTGCAAGCCTTTGGTGGTTCCGATCCAGATCATCCCGGTGGAATCCCGGTGGATGGTGTTCCGCCACACGAAGGAATGAAGTTCTCCGCGCGGGTTGTAGGGAACCAGGTTCCACGGCTGGCTGCGCAGATCGAGCTTGAACAGACTGTAGCCCGCCAGGGCCGTACCCAGCCAGAGCACATCGTTCTCATCGAGGTAAAACGATTGGAAGGAGGGCTGGGGGCCCTTCAATCCCTGAACCGCCACCGGGGTGAATTTGCCAGTCGGCCGGTCGAAGAGGTACAATCCCTGGTGGGTGGCGACCCAGAAACGTTTTTGGCGGTCTTCAAAAGCCGTGATTACCGGCACCTCGGCAACGGGGGAGGGATAGAGGGTGAAATGGTGCCTGGCCGGGTCATAGCGCGCCAGACCCGCATAGGCACTGATCCAGAGGATGCGCTGGTGGTCGATGAAGATGGAATGCTGGTTATTCCACCGGTTGGCCTGGCTGGCCTGAATGGAATGCGGAATGACGACCCCCGTTTTCCGGTTGATTTCATGCAATCCACCACCCCTTGTAACCGCCCATAGCTGGGTGGAGTCGCCTTCGCACAGGCCCATGATGTAGCCATTCTGAAAGCTGCGGGCTGGCCGGCTGGGATCCGGTTTAAAAACTGTAAAAGAAGAACCGTCGTATTTGTTGAGGCCCTCCCCCGTTCCAAACCACATAAAACCGTCGCGATCCTGGAGAATAGCCGTTATGAAGTCATTGGACAAGCCATCTTCTACCGACAGATGCTCAAATTGATTGGCGATCGGGGGTTTTTCAGGAATTCGGAGGGGTTGATTCGACTGGGCGTAGGAATGCAGGAGCGGTATGACTAAAAGGATGAGCCAGCACGGACGTATCATACAAAAAGTCGACAGTTTAGTCACTCGTAAATACGACTGCAGGGGCCGTATAGCTTATGATCTTATCTTTATACTTCAAATATAGTTCACTTGCCTCAAGCGACAACCGATTGGACCGGTTATTACACGAACGGAGACACCCGGCGGTTTTTCAGTGTTAACCAAAAATTTTCTCTGATCATCTCTGATGTCCTCTGATCACCTCTGTGTCACAACTAAAAATAGTTATTAAAAAAGTTTTTAATAAACCGATTATGTCCTTACCTTTGTGCCGATGAAACCGAAACAGACCGAGCAGAACACGGAGCAGAAGATCAAGGAAGCCGCCAAGAAGGTATTTCTGGAACGCGGATTCGACGGGGCGAAGCTGCGTCACATTGCCGAGGAGTCCGGCACGACCATGGCGATGGTGAATTATTATTTTCGGGGGAAGGAGCAGCTTTTTCAGAGCATTTTCATGGAAACGATGGGTTCGTTCTTAGGCAGAGTCGTGTCCATCCTGAATGAAGAAGTGCCACTGGAAATAAAAATCTGGAAAGTGGTCGATAACTACACGGATTTCCTGTGTGCGAATCCCCATGTGCCGGTTTTCATACTATCTGAATTACAGAAAGATAGCAGCGAAATTTTCGAAAAGCTCAAGGCGAAAGACATTATTCAATCATCTAGTTTTGTCAGGCAGTTGCAGATGGAAGGGGAGAAAGGGACCATTCGGAACGTAAAACCACTGCAGTTAATCGTCAGTCTGTTGGGGAGTCTGGTATTTCCGTTTATGGCAAAACCGATTGTACTCTACATCGGCAGTATGGACGATACCGCCTATAAAGCTTTCCTGGAAGAACGGAAAGTGATCGTCTTTGAAACGATTATGGCGTACCTGAAACCCGACTGATTTTTTTTGGTATTTTATTAAAAATATTTTTAGAAAAATAATTTAGAATGAATTTTTAAACTGATTTTTATGAAATCGATCTCCACACTTTTCCTGGGACTGCTGCTGACGGGTTCGGTTCGAGCGCAGTCGGTGGTGACGCTGGCACAAGGCTATGCCGCTGCCCTGGGCAATGACCCATTGAGCCGCCAACGCGAACTGGTGCAGCAAACCGGTGATCTGACCGTAGCCAATCTGGACAAAAACCGGCGACTGCCGCAGGTGGGTGTCAACGGGCAGGCAAGCTGGCAATCGGAAGTGACTAAACTGCCCATCGAATTGCCGAACGCAATGATTCCGCAACTCAGCAAGGATCAGTACAAGCTGACGGCGGATGTGAGTTACACCTTGTTCGACGGCCAGCAGACGACGCTCCAGAAACAGGTGCAACGGGCCAGTACGGCGGTGAGTTTGCAGCAGGTAGCCGTCGACCAAAACCGGTTGAAAGAGCAGGTCAACGCCTATTTCCTGAACAGTCTATTAACCGACGAAAACACCCGCCTGACCCGAAACCGCCTGGCAGAATTGCAAAACCGCATTGTAAAAGCCGAAGCGGGCGTAAAGTATGGAACGGTTGCCACGATGAACGTCGATGTGTTACGCGCCGAAGTGCTGAACGCCGAACAGCAACTGGCCCAGTTGGCGGCCACCCGCCGGGGCCTGCGCGATCAACTTGCCATGCTGACCGGTATAACGATTACCGACAGCACGCGGCTGGTGGTGGACGAAGCGCCAACCGTTCCGGTAAATCTGTCGCTGAACCGCCCGGAGCAAAAACTTTTTGAGTCGCAACGGACGCTGCTCGATGCGCAACTGCGGCTGATGAACAACCGCCTGCAACCCCGGCTGAGCGCGTTTGCCCAGGGCGGGGCGGGCCGACCGGCACTGAACTTCCTCAACAACGACTTTCGGGGCTTTTTTATCGGGGGCATCCGGTTGAGCTGGAACCTGTCGTCGGCCTATACGCTTCACAACGACCGGACGGTTTTGGCCCTCAACCGGGAGCAGATCGGCGTTCAGCAGAAGGTGTTCGACCGGAATCTGTCGCTGCAACTTCGGCAGCAGCAAACCGAGATCGACCGCATCGGCGCCCTGCTGGAGAAAGACCTAGAGATCAGTTTGCTACGATCGAAAATTCGGCAAACCGCCAGCGTTCAACTTGACAATGGAACGATTGCCGCCCGCGATTACGCGTCCGAACTCAACGCCGAAAGCCTGGCACTGTTGAACCAGAAAACCCACGAATTACAACTGTTGTTGGCGAAAATCCAGTACCGAACGCTGACCGGAAATTAACACCATAGACCAGCTACTCCATGAAATCCATTCTGATTCCTTCCGTCTTTCTAATCGGCCTGATGGCCTGCGAAACCGAGCCGCAATCAGACGCGTACGGCAATTTTGAAGCCGTCGAAACCATCGTCTCCGCCGAGGCCACCGGCGCATTGCAACACTTGTCGGTGGAGGAAGGCCAGACGCTGAAAGCTGGACAAACCGTCGGGCAGATCGACCCGCTGCAACTCCAGCTTCGGAAAGCGCAGTTGCTGGCCAGTCGGCGGGCGGTTTCCAGTCGCTCCCCGAACATTCCGGCGCAACTTTCGCCTTTTGAACAGCAAATTGCCGTTCAGCAACAGCAACTGAAGACGCTCCGGCGCGAGAAAGTCCGCACCCAGAACCTGATTGCCGCCGGAGCGTCCCCGACGAAACAACTGGACGACATCGTTGCCCAGATCGACCTCATCGAGCGACAGATTGCCTTGATTCGCCAGCAACGGGCGGCCCAGCAGTCTGCCCTGACGACCCAGCGGAGCGGAACGCTGTCGGAGGAAGCCCCTTTGGAAGAACAAATCCGGCAGATTGACGACCAGATCAAAAAAGCAACGATTGTGAACCCGTCGGCAGGTACGGTCACCGTCAAGTTGGCCGAAACCGGCGAGGTAGCCACGTACGGCAAACCGCTGTATAAAGTGGCTGACCTGGACCAGATCACGCTCCGGGCTTACATCAGTGGCGACCAACTCGTGCGGGTCAAAACCGGTCAGCCGGTGAAGGTGCTGGTTGATGCACCGAACGATCAGTTCAAAGAATACGCCGGAACCGTGACCTGGATTTCGAGCAAAGCCGAGTTTACGCCCAAGGTGATCCAGACCAAAGACGAACGCGTCAATCTGGTGTACGCCCTGAAAGTGAAGGTGAAAAATGACGGCGGACTGAAGATCGGGATGCCGGGGGAGATTCGGTTATGAGGTTGGTTTACAGTTTTCGGTAGCTGACGCATTCTTCGCTGTTACAGAAATTCTAACGCGTCAGCCACCGAAAACCGAAAACCATAAACAGTCAAATCATGGACGCAATCAGCATTGAAAACATCTCGAAATCGTACGGCGACATACCAGCGGTTTCTGACATCTCCCTGTCGATCCGGCCGGGCGAGTTGTTCGGGCTGATCGGGCCGGATGGAGCCGGGAAAACCACCCTTTTCAAGATTCTGGTGACGTTGTTGCTGCCCGACCAGGGCCGGGCAACGGTGGCGGGATACGATGTGGTGAAAGACTATAAAGCGTTGCGGCAACTGGTGGGGTATATGCCGGGGCGGTTTTCGTTGTATCCCGACTTAAGTGTCCAGGAAAATCTGGCGTTTTTTGCGACGGTTTTCGGAACCACCATCCGGGAAAACTATCCCCTGATTCAGGAGATTTATTCGCAACTGGAACCGTTCAAAGACCGTCGGGCCGGGCAACTGTCCGGGGGGATGAAACAGAAACTGGCCCTGTGTTGTGCCCTGATTCACAAGCCCGAAGTGCTGTTTCTGGACGAACCGACCACCGGTGTCGATGCGGTTTCCCGCAAGGAATTCTGGGATATGCTCCGTAAACTCAACGAACGCGGACTGACCACGCTGGTCTCCACGCCCTACATGGACGAAGCCAGCCGCTGCGACCGGGTGGCCTTCATGCAAACCGGAACGGTGCTGGCGGTCGATACGCCGTCGGCGATTACGAACCGGTTTACGAAACCGTTGTTTGCCGTTCGGGCCGCCGATACCTACCAACTCATTCACGATCTGCGGCTGGCTCCCTTTACAGAATCGTGCTACGCGTTTGGCGAATTTTTGCACCTAGCGGTGAAAACAGCCGTCGTGTCTGACCGGCAAATCGGCTCGTATTTGCTGGACCATAACCATCGAAACATTGAAATCCATCCCATTCAACCGGGCATCGAAGACACCTTTATGGCGTTGATGACCCAACCGCAACCAACGGCCTGACGATTATGGAAAACGCAGTTCATACCCACCAACTGACCAAAAAGTTCGGCAGTTTCATTGCCACGGATGCCATTACGTTCGACGTGGCGCAGGGCGAAATTTTTGGCTTTCTGGGCGCAAATGGAGCTGGGAAAACCACGGCGATGCGGATGCTCTGCGGTTTGTTGAAACCATCGTCGGGCGAAGCTACCGTAGCCGGTTTTGATGTCTATCGCCAGTCTGAAAAGATCAAGCAAAACATCGGCTACATGAGTCAGCGGTTTTCACTCTACGAAGATTTGACGGTTCGCGAAAACATCCGGTTTTACGGCGGCATTTACGGCCTGCGCCGGGCGGACATTCCGGTAAAAACCGACCAGATTTTGCGGAAACTGGGCATCGAAACCGTTGCCGATTCGCTCGTGGCGTCGCTGCCGCTGGGCTGGAAGCAGAAACTGGCGTTTTCGGTAGCGCTGATTCACGAACCGAAAATTGTGTTTCTGGACGAACCGACCGGTGGGGTCGATCCCATCACCCGCCGACAGTTCTGGGATTTGATCTACGAAGCCGCCCACGGTGGAACGACGGTTTTTGTCACCACGCACTACATGGACGAAGCCGAGTATTGCAACCGCGTGTCGATCATGGTGGATGGGAAAATGAAAGCCCTCGACACTCCGGCAGGTCTAAAAACCGCCTACAACGTGGATTCAATGGATGCGGTTTTCCAGATTTTAGCCAGAGGAACGTCAACGAAATGAGGGTTTACGGTTTACGGTTTTCGGTGGCTGACGCATTCTTTCTGGCGCGTTAGAAACCGTCGATATTTAGCCTGCGTCAGCCACCGAAAACCGTATACCGAAAACTGAAAACACAACGTCACTTATGAACCGCTTCACTGCTTTTGTCAAAAAAGAATTCTTCCACATCCTGCGCGACCGGCGGACGCTGCTGATCCTGTTCGGGTTGCCGCTGGTGCAGGTGTTGTTGTTTGGGTTTGCACTCACGAACGAAATCAAAAATGCTAAGATTGCGATTCTCGACAACGACAAAAGTCCGCATTCGCAGCAGATTACCAACAAGTTACTGGCTTCCGGGTATTTTCAGTTGCGGGAAAACCTGCGCTCAAACGACGACATCGAACGGGCGTTCCGGAAAGGGACGATCAAACTGGCGGTGGTTTTTCCGGCCGGTTTGACGGAAAACTACGAACACGGTCGCAGCACCCAAATTCAATTGCTGGCCGACGCCACCGAGCAAAATACCGCCATTAGCCTAACCAATTATGCTACGGCGATCATCCGCGATTACACCACGGACCTCAACCCGACCGTTCAGCCGCCGTTGACCATCGACATTCGCAGCCGCATGGTGTTCAACTCCGAACTGAAGGGCGCGTTCGTGTTTGTGCCGGGCGTGATGGCGATGGTTTTGCTGCTGGTGTCGGCCCTGATGACCTCCGTTACCATTGCCCGCGAACGTGAAACCGGCACGCTCGAAGTGCTGATGGTATCGCCACTGAGTCAGGGGCAGATTTTGCTGGGGAAGGTTGTGCCGTATCTGTTGTTATCATTTCTGAACGGCTGCATCATCATCGCACTCGGCGTGTTTGTCCTGAACGTCCCGCTGAATGGCAGTCTTTTGCTGCTATTGTCCGAAACATTGCTGTTCATCTTTCTGTCGTTATCGATCGGTATTTTCATCTCGTCGATCGTTGACACCCAGTTGGTTGCCATGTTTGCGTCGCTGATGGCGCTGTTGCTGCCGACCATTTTTCTGTCAGGCTTTATGTTTCCGATCGAAAGCATGCCCAAACCGCTTCAGATTGTTTCCAACCTCATTCCGGCAAAATATTTCATCAACATCGTGAAAGGAATCATGATCAAAGGTGCCGGTTTGCGGTATCTCTGGCAACCCACGCTGGTGCTGATCGGAATGTCGATTGTATTCATGGGCCTGAGCTTACGTAACTTAAAAACCCGCCTGTCATGAACCGGATTTGGTATATGGTTGAAAAGGAAATCCGCCAGCTTCGCCGGAATCCGGTGTTGCTCCGGATCATGATTCTGGCCCCGATCATGCAGTTGATTCTGCTGTCGTACGCGGCCAATTACGAGGTGAAAAATCTGAATATCGCCGTGGTCGACGGCGATCATACGACGTATTCGCAGCGGCTCGTCGGCAAATTCCGGCACCTCGATAACTTTAAGCTGACCGGTTATTTACCATCGGACAAACAGGCCCGGCAAACGCTGCTGGCGGGTGATGCCGACCTGGTTCTGGTGATTCCACCCCATTTTGAGCGCGATCTGGAAAAGGCGGGAAGCACCGCCGTCCAGTTGCTGGTCAACGCCATCGACGGTTCCAAAGCTGGCATTGCCAACGGCTACGCGACGGCCATCATCCGGGATTTTAGCACTGATATTCTGGCTGAAACCCGGGCGGTTTCGCCGGGTGTGGTGCCGCAATTAGCCATTGAAAATCAGTACTGGTACAACCCGAAACTGGAATACAAAACGTTCATGGTGCCGGGCGTTCTGTTCGAACTCCTGCTGCTGGTGGGCGGGTTGGTGTCGGCCCTCAACATCGTGCGGGAAAAGGAAATCGGGACGATGGAACAGTTGAACGTAACGCCCATCCGCAAACACGAATTTATTCTGGGAAAATCGATTCCGTTCGTGATCGTCGGGCTGGGGTTATTCACGGTCGGTTTGCTGCTGGGGCGGTTTTTATTTCAGATCCGGATCGAAGGCAGCGTGGCATTGATGTACGTTTTTGCCCTCCTCTTTCTGATTTTGTGTGTGGGGCTGGGCCTGCTGATTTCCACCCTGGCCGAGAACCAGCAACAGGCGCTGTTTGTCTCGTTTTTCCTGCTGGTCCTCTTCATTCTCCTGAGCGGTTTGTTTGCGTCGACCGAGAATATGCCGGTCTGGGCGCAGTGGCTCAATTGGCTTAACCCGCTGAAATACATCATTGAAGTGGGCCGGAACGTCATGCTGAAAGGCAGCACCTTCGCCGATGTCAGCCGTCAGTTTTTCGTGCTGGGCGGCATGGCCGTCGGACTGTTGCTGCTGGCGTCGTGGCGGTATCGGAAAACGGTGTGAGAAGTTTGAGTTGTTTCGCGGAGATGAGCGGAGAAAAAAAGAGTTACGCAGAGGTTTTTAAATAAACTCCGCTAAACTCTTCTTTTCTCCGCTCATCTCCGCGAAACAACTTTTAAACTAAGGTAGATAAGCTATACCATCTGCTTTCTATAGCTGAATATTACTCTTTTTTCTCATGAATAAAGCCATTGGAAGGTACCGCTGGACGATTTGTGCTCTGGTGTTTTTTGCAACGACGATTAATTACCTGGATCGGGTTGTCATCAGTTTGCTGAAAGGCGACCTGGAAAAAGATTTTAACTGGTCGGAATCAGACTACGCAGATTTGGTGGTGGTTTTCCAGCTCGCCTACGCCTTTGGGATGCTGGGCGCAGGAAGCCTGATCGATAAATTCGGAACCAAAATAGGCTATACCATTTCGCTGACCGCCTGGAGTATTGTGGGGGTGTTAACGGCTTTTGCCAAAACAACCTTCGGCTTTGGCATTGCCCGGGCCGGTTTGGGATTGAGTGAATCCGGCAACTTCCCGGCGGCTGTCAAAACGATTGCCGAGTGGTTTCCCAAAAAAGAACGCGCGCTGGCCACCGGTATTTTCAACTCCGGTACCAACGTCGGGGCCATCCTGGCGCCCCTTTCCGTGCCGTTCATCGCCGAATTCTGGGGCTGGCAATGGGCCTTCATCATTACCGGTGCGATTGGGTTTCTGTGGTTGATCCTGTGGATTACCATATACGATACGCCCGCGAAGCACAAGAAAGTCAGCCCGGAAGAACTGGCTTACATCAACAGCGATCAGGATGAGCAAACGGAAGATCAAACTTCGACCGAAAAAGTCTCCTGGTTTAAACTCCTGACGTTCCGCCAGACCTGGGCATTCGTGATCGGGAAAATGCTCACCGATCCCATCTGGTGGTTTTATCTGTTCTGGTTGCCCGCCTTCCTGAAAGCGGAGTACGGACTGGAAGGCAGTGCGGCTTCGCTGCCGGTCGCCGTGGTCTACACGATTGCCAGTGTTGGCAGTATTTTTGGCGGCTGGTTGCCCCTGAATCTGATTAAAAAAGGGTTTCCGGTGTTCCGGGCGCGGAAAACGTCCATGTTCATTTATGCGCTTTGTGCCATTCCGGCGGTTTTTATTCAGTATCTGGGAAGCATGGGACTTTGGCTGGCGGTTTTGAGCATCGGGTTTGCTACCTCGGCCCACCAGGCCTGGAGTGCCAACATTTTCACGACGGTTTCGGACATGTTTCCTAAAAAAGCCGTGGCCTCTGTCATTGGGATTGGCGGCATGGCGGGTGGACTTGGTGGGATGGCTTTTTCGAAACTGGCGGGAAAACTGTTCGACCATTACAAGGCACTCGGGCACCTCGAAACGGGCTATTACATCATGTTCCTGATCTGCGGGTTTGGGTATCTGCTGGCCTGGCTGGTCATGCACCTGCTGGTTCCGCGCTACAAACTGATCGAACTCTCCAGTTCAAGTGCGCCGGTAGCCTGATGGTTTACGGTATTCGGTTTACGGTGGCTGACGCATGCTGGCTCAAGAAGCCTAATGCGTCAGCCACCGTAAACCGAATACCGTAAACTGAAAACCGAACCAACCCTCTCTCCTTGTTTTCAGATGAACCGAATCGGTATTGTCATTTTTCTGATTATCAGTTTCTTGACTGGCGTTAACGCGCAGATTGTTCGGAAACCGATTCCGGATAAACTGGTGGTTTTGACGTTTGACGATGCTCCCGTTACCCACGCAACGGTGGTGGCTCCGCTGTTGAAGAAATACGGTTTTGGCGGCACGTTCTACGTCTGTGAATTCCCGCCCGACTTTGCCGACAAGCAGAAATACATGAGCTGGGAGCAGATGCGGGAGCTGGATCGCATGGGGTTCGAAATTGCCAATCATACGCTGACGCACAGCAATGTGGCGAAACTCTCCAAAGCGCAGTTTACCGCCCAACTGGATTCCCTCGAAGCGCGTTGCAAAACGTATGGCATCGACCGGCCCCTGACCACGTTTGCGTATCCCGGCTACGGCACCAACCCGCTTGCCTTTGAGGTTCTGAAAGAAAAAAACTACCAGTTTGCGCGGGTTGGCGGGGCGCGGGCCTATGATCCGACAACCGATTATCCGTACCTGATTCCGAGTTTCAGCACCACCGAACCCAATAATTTCGACAAGGAGCGGATTTTCAAGGCCTTTCAGGAAGCAAAAAACGGCAAGGTTGTCGTGCTGACGATCCATGGTGTTCCCGACTACGCGCACGACTGGGTGACGACGCCCCCGGCTATTTTTGAAGCCTACCTGAAATACCTGCACGACAACAATTACAAGGTCATTGCGCTGCGGGATCTGGCGCAATACGTCGATTACAAAGAAGCGCTGCGGGTCATTCCGACGCCCCCGCCCCCGGTTTCGATTCAGGTGGATCTGAATAAGAAAAAAGGCAAAATGGAACCCGTCTGGGCGTGGTTTGGTTACGACGAGCCGAATTACACGTACATGAAAGACGGCAAAAAACTGCTGTCGGAACTGGCCGAACTGAGTCCGGTTCCGGTGTATGTCCGCGCGCACAGTCTTCTGGTGACCGGCGACGGAAAACCGGCTCTGAAATGGGGTTCGACCAACGCCTACACGGAAGACGCCAAAGGGAAACCGGTGTATGACTGGACGATTGTCGACAGGATTTTCGATACGTACGTCGAGCGGAAGATGAAACCGATGGCGCAGATGGGGTTCATGCCGGAAGCGTTATCCTCCAAACCGCAACCGTATGGGCATGACTGGCAACCCGGACAACCCTACGACAAGATTTACACCGGCTGGCGGTATCCACCGAAAGATTACCGGAAATGGGGCGAATTGATCTACCAGTGGGTCCGGCATTCGGTGAAGCGATACGGCAAAAAAGAGGTCGAAAGCTGGTATTGGGAACTCTGGAACGAACCCGATAGTCCGTATTGGGGCGGCACGGTCGATGAATACAACAAACTGTATGACTATTCCGTAGACGCCGTTCGGCGGGCCTTGCCGACGGCCAAAGTCGGTGGGCCGCACGTGACGGGGCCGCAGGGGAAACGGGGTGCGACTTTCCTGAAAGCGTTTCTGGAACACTGCCGGAGCGGGAAAAATTACGTCACCGGCAAAACCGGCACTCCCCTCGATTTTGTAGCTTTCCACGCCAAAGGGTCGCCCAAACTGGTCGACGGACACGTTCGAATGAATCTGGGAACCCAACTGCGCGACATTTCCAGCGGTTTTCAGATCGTGGCCTCGTATCCTGAATTCAGCAAACTCCCGATCATCATTGGCGAGTCGGACCCGGAAGGCTGTGCGGCCTGCGGGATGCAGACCAACCCGGAGAACGCCTACCGCAACGGTACGATGTATTCGAGCTACACGGCAGCCGCGTTTGCCCGGAAATACGAACTGGCGGATGCGCACCAGGTGAATTTCAAAGGCGCGGTTTCGTGGTCGTTTGAATTTGAAAACCAGCCCTGGTTCTACGGTTTTCGCGATCTGGCGACCAATGGCGTCGATAAACCGGTTTTGAACGTGTTTCGGATGTACGGCATGATGCGCGGAAACCGGGTAGAGGTTAGCGGTAACCTGGCCTACCACACGATGGCAATTCGTGACTCCAGCGTTCGGCGGGCTGAACCGGACGTCAACGCCCTGGCAACCCGCGACACGGCTTCGAACACGGCGGCTGTGTTGGTTTGGAACTACCACGACGACAACGTCCCTGCGGCCGCTTCGCCGGTCGATCTGGCTATCAAGGGGGTACCGACCCAACAGGTGACGGTGACGCAGTACCGGATCGACGAAAACCACAGCAATTCCTATGCGGTCTGGCTAAAAATGGGTTCTCCAAAGCAACCGTCGGCAGAACAGATTGCAACGCTGGAAAAAGCCGGGAAGTTGGCCCAATTCGAAGCACCGGCGCAGGTGGCGGTTACCAACGGCACCGTCCGGCTGAAAACCGACCTGCCACGGCAGGGTGTTTCGTTGTATAAACTGACGTGGTAAAGAGAAATTGAAGTTATTTCGCGGAGTTGAGCGGAGGAAGAGGAGCTAAGCGGAGAGAATTAATTATAATCTCCGCTTAGCTCCTCTTCCTCCGCTCAACTCCGCGAAATAATCCTTTAAAACACATGAAAAAATTACTTTTTTTACTTCTCCTCAGCAATGCTCTCCTTGCCCAACCGCGTTGGCCAGCCGTTACGCAGCAGGCCAAACCCTGGACCCGCTGGTGGTGGATGGGGAGCGCGGTGAATCCGAAAGACCTGACGAGCCTGATGACCCAATACCAGAAAGCCGGTTTGGGCGGAGTCGAAATTACCCCCATTTACGGGGTCCAGGGATCGGAAAAACAATTCATCGACTTTCTGTCGCCGAAGTGGATGTCGATGCTGGATCATACCCTGAAAGAAGCGAATCGGATCGGCCTGGGAGTTGATCTGGCGCAGGCGTCGGGCTGGCCGTTTGGCGGTCCGTGGGTGAGCCCGGAAGATGCCTGTAAGTACGTCGTTCACAAGACGTTCACGCTGAAAAGTGGCGAAACCCTCACTGAGCCCGTTACGTACATCCAGAAGCCGATCATGCGGACGGTGGGCGAGAAAATTGACATCAAAGAAGTAGTCGAACCGATTGCAAAAAATCCAAACCTGCAACGTCATGCGTTCGATCAGGTGCGGTTTGAAAAACCGTTGCCGCTGGTTGCGATGATGGCGTATTCGGACAACGGCCGGGTCATCAACCTGACCACGAGCGTCGACAGTACGGGGAAACTGAACTGGACGGCACCGGAGGGTACCTGGATTCTGTATGCGGTTTTTCAGGGCTGGCACGGCAAGATGGTGGAGCGGGCCGGACCGGGGGGCGAGGGTGACGTGATCGATCACTTTTCCAAAACCGCCACGCAGAATTACCTCAAGAAATTTGATACGGCTTTTAAAGGCCACGACCTGAAAAACCTCCGGGCGTTTTTCAACGATTCCTATGAAGTGGACGACGCCCAGGGCGAAAGCAACTGGACCCCGGCCTTGTTCAATGAGTTTGTGAAACGGCGCGGCTACGACCTGCGGCACCAACTGGTGTCCTTCTTTGCAAAAGGGAAAAATGACCGTTACCAGCGCGTGCTGACCGATTACCGGGAAACCATTTCGGAACTGCTGCTCGAAAATTACACAAAAACCTGGAGCGATTGGGCCAAAGGGAAAGGCAAAATCATCCGGAACCAGGCGCACGGTTCGCCCGCAAACATTCTGGACTTGTATGCCATCACCGACATTCCCGAAATCGAAGGCACGGAAATGCTGCGCATCAAATTTGCGTCGTCGGCGGCTAACGTGACGGGCAAAAAGCTGACCTCGTCGGAGTCGGCGACCTGGGATAACGAACATTTCCTGTCGAAACTCAGCGACATTAAAAAGGATATGGACCGGTTTCTGCTCGGCGGGGTGAACCACACCTTTTATCACGGCACCAACTATTCCCCGCAGGAAGCTGCCTGGCCCGGCTGGCTGTTTTATGCCGCCGTACATTTCAATCCGAACAATTCCTTCTGGGCTGATTTTGGGAAGCTGAACCAGTATGTGGCTCGTTGCCAGTCGTTTCTGCAAGCCGGAAAGCCCAACAACGACGTGCTGGTGTACCTGCCGATCTACGATGCCTTTGCCCGCCCTGCCCGGGAACTGCTGCAACATTTCGACGGCATTGAACACGGTTTCAAAGGCTTGCCGGTGGAGAAACACGCCGAGGCACTCTTGAAAAAAGGCTACAGTTTTGACTTTATATCGGACAAACAACTGATGAAGGTAACGGCCATTGGCGGGAAATTGCAAACCGGGGGCGTAACGTACCAGACGATTCTGGTACCCGAAGCGCAACTGATTCCGCTGGAAACGCTGCAGCAGTTGATGAAGCTGGCCCAAAGTGGCGCAAAGGTGGTTTTTGCCAACGAACTGCCGCAGGATGTTCCCGGTTGGGGCAAACTGGCTCTTCGCCAGAACGCGTTCAATGCGCTGATTACGTCGATTAACTTTGAAGACGCTGAGGATGGCTTGCAGAAAGCGCGGGTCGGGAAAGGCGCATTCTGGGTGGCCAATGATCTGGAAGCTATGCTGACGGCTGCGGGCGTCAAGCGGGAGAAAATGGTCGATACCGGGCTTCAGGTGGTGCGCCGGAGCCATGCCAATGGCAACTATTATTTCATTGCCAACTGGGGCAATAAGGCCGTAGACGGTTGGGTGCCAATCAGCGTGGCTGCGAAGTCGGTAGCGTTGTATAACCCGATGACGGAGAAGCTGGGCCTGGCCCGGTTTCGGACCGCCGGCGGGGTTGGGGAGGTATATCTGCAACTGGCGCCCGGCGAGTCCTGCATTCTGGAAACGTCGCGGACGGCGGTCAGCGGTCCGGCGTATGCGTATCTGAAACCGGCGGCAACCGGGACTGAAATCAAGGGAACCTGGGCAATCAACTTCGTTGAGGGAGGGCCACAATTGCCCACCAAAAAAGAAACTGCCCAACTGGCTTCATGGACGGAACTGGAGGGCGATGATGTGAAAAAGTTTTCGGGAACCGCTACCTACACGATTTCTTTTCCGAAACCGGAAGGAACCGGGGACGGCTGGCTGCTCGATCTGGGAAAAGTAGCCGAAAGTGCTCGTGTTCAGTTGAATGGCAAAGAAATCGGAACCTTGATCGGGCCGACGTATCAGGTTTTTATTCCCAAAGACCAACTGAAACCGACCAATATGCTGACGGTTTTTGTGTCGAACAGCATGGCGAACCGGATTGCTGACATGGACCGGGAACACATCAACTGGAAGAAATTTTACAACATCAACATGTCGGCCCGGCTGCGCGAAAACCGGGGGGCGGATGGAAATTTTACCGCCGAAAAATGGAAGCCGTTGGCGTCCGGACTGCTTGGACCGGTGACGTTGACGCCCGTTGTTTCCGGGAAATAAAAACGGTTAAAACGACTTTTGACCCAGAATTCATATGCAGGAAATCGCTTTTACCATGAAACTCAAACCCGGCGTAGAGGCTGAATACCAGCGCCGTCACGACGAAATCTGGCCGGAATTGTCGCAGGCGCTCACGGAAGCCGGTATCCGGGATTATTCCATTTTCCTCGACCGCTCAAGCGGGATTCTGTTTGGCGTGCAAAAACGGGAGGAAAACCATACCGCCGACCAATTGCCGACGCTGCCGGTGATGAAACGCTGGTGGGCATACATGGCCGAACTGATGGACACCAATCCGGATCAGTCGCCGGTCGCGATTCCATTGGAGCGCGTTTTTCATATGGATTAAACCAAATTGTGGATCAAATCAAACCTGCTAATTATCCCGTAGGAATCATTGACCCGTTCACGGAATGGAATTTGGGGAATTGGATGGCCTTACCTTTTGGTCAATTAAAATGAAACAATGGATTGTCGGCTCTTTATTCGTAGTGATGACGGTAACGGGTTTTGCCCAGCCGACAAATCCTGCGGTAACCGTCCCGGACGAAAAGATGCGGGCGGTTTTTGAGGAAGTGAAAACGCCTTATAAATATGGCATTGTGCTGCCCCAGCCCGACAAAGGCCGGATGGTCGACAGTCCGACGGTTTTCCGCAAGGGCAACAACTGGTATATGACCTACATCATTTTTGATGGAAAGGGCTACGAAACCTGGCTGGCGAAAAGCACCGATCTGCTGCACTGGACCACTCTGGGCAAACTGATGTCCTTTACCGATAAAGACTGGGATGCCACGCAGAAAGCCGGGTATGTTGCCTTGATCGATACCGACTGGGGTGGTTCGTACGAAGCCGAAAAATACCGGAACCGCTACTGGCTGTCGTATTTGGGCGGTTCCGAAAAAGGCTACGAAGCGGGCCGCTTGGGAGTTGGTATCGCCAGCGCAAACGATTTGTCGAAACCGAAGGAAGTCACGCGGTTGCCACAGCCGGTGCTGTCGGCGGTGGATCAAGACGCGCGCTGGTACGACAACAAAACCATCTACAAAAGTCTGGTGATTCGGGATAAGGCGCAGAAAACCGGGTATCCGTTTGTGATGTATTACAACGCCAAAGGCGAGAAACCGGATGCCAAAGGAGCCGGTTTTGAAAACATCGCGATGGCGGTTTCCAACGACCTGACGCATTGGAAACGCTTCGGACAGGAACCGTTGATCACCCGGAAAACCGGCATTTGTGGCGATGCGCAGATTACTAAAATCGGAGATGTATACGTGCTGTTTTACTTCGGCGCGTTCTGGAAACCCGGCGCGTTCGAGCGGTTTGCGTGTTCCTACGACCTCGTTAACTGGACCGACTGGCAGGGGGACGATCTGGTTGCATCCTCGGAACCGTACGACAAAACCTACGCCCACAAACCGTGGGTCATCAAGTGGAAAGGCGTCGTCTACCATTTCTACAACGCCGTTGGCGACCAGGGGCGCGTCATTGCCGTGGCCACCTCTAAAGATCTGGGCAAGAGTGGGTTCGGAAAGTAGGTGCTGTCGCGGGAACGGTAGTTAAGCAGGAACAAAACCATCACAAGGGCTCAACATGAAACTGAAATCTATTCTTTCCATTCTCTTTGCAACGTTTGTTTTTACGGCCATCGGGCAGGTGAAAAAGTCGGCAATGTATACGAACAGCCGCGCTCCGTTGCGGCAAAATTCGTATCTGGAATTGCCGTTGGGCGCCATTAAACCGCAGGGCTGGTTGCGCGAAATGCTGATCCGCCAGAAAAACGGAGCTACCGGAAATCTGGATAAGCTCTACCCGCTGGTCATGAACGAACGAAACGGCTGGCTGGGGGGCGACGGTGATCAGTGGGAGCGGGGACCCTACTGGATCGACGGGCTGTTGCCGCTGGCCTATATTCTGGACGATAAAGAACTGATTGCCAAAACCAAACCCTGGGTGGAATGGGCGATTAAAAGCCAGCAGCCGGACGGGTATTTTGGCCCTTCGAAAGATTACGGCCCCGAACCCGGTGTGCAACGGAACAACAGCCGCGACTGGTGGCCCAAGATGGTGATGCTCAAGATTTTGAAGCAGTATTATTCTGCGACCGGCGACCAGCGCGTGATCACGTTGATGACGAATTATTTCAGGTACCAATTGAAGGAACTGCCCCGGAAACCGCTCGATCACTGGACGTTCTGGGCGCGGTATCGGGGGGGCGACAACCTGATGAATGTGTACTGGCTTTTCAACCGAACCGGCGATCAATTTCTGCTCGAACTGGGCGATCTGATTCATAAACAGACGTTTGATTACACGAACGCGTTCCTAAACACCGACCTGCTTTCCAGAGAAGGCAGCATCCATTGTGTCAATCTGGCGCAGGGCATGAAGGCCCCGATCATCTATTACCAGCACCACCCGGAACAGAAATACCTGGACGCGACAAAAAAGGGATTGGCCGATATCCGCAACTTCAACGGTATGGCGCACGGGCTGTATGGGGGTGACGAAGCCTTGCACGGTAACAATCCGACGCAGGGTTCCGAGTTGTGTACCGCCGTGGAAATGCTGTTTTCGCTGGAAAGTATGCTGGAAATTACCGGCAATGTGAATTTCGCCGACCAGATTGAAAAAATTGCCTTCAATGCGCTGCCCGCACAGATATCCGACGATTTCATGGGTCGCCAGTATTTTCAGCAGGCCAACCAGGTGATGGCGACCCGGCATATGCGCAATTTTGACGTCAATCACCACGGAACCGATCTGTGCTTTGGCCTGCTTTCCGGGTACCCGTGCTGCACATCGAACATGCACCAGGGCTGGCCGAAGTTCACGCAGAATCTGTGGTATGCCACTCCGGACAAAGGCGTGGCGGCTCTGGTGTATGCCCCCAGCGAAGCCAGAATCACCGTGGCGAATGGCACCGAAGTTTCGTTGAAAGAAGAGACGAATTACCCGTTTGAGGAAACCGTTAGGTTTACGCTGACCACCGGGAAAACCGTTTCCTTCCCGTTCCACCTGCGCATTCCGGAATGGTGTAAAAAAGCCTCGATCAAAATTAACGGCAAGGTTTGGCAGGAAGTCAACGGCAACCAGATTGTGCCAATCAGGCGGGAATGGAAAACCGGCGATGTTGTTGAATTGAACCTGCCAATGCATCTGTTTAAAAATACCTGGTACGAAAATTCGGTGTCGCTGGAACGGGGGCCGATCACCTACGCGCTGAAAATGGGGGAGGAGGTGAAGAAGGTGAAAAATGACAAAGACCCGATCGAGTATGGCGATTCGTACGAGGAAGTACGGCCCTCAACACCCTGGAACTACGGTTTAGTGGAAGTCGCGGATAAGAACCTCGAAGCGGCTTATAAAATTGAACAGAAAGGAGCGGTTTCGACGTTTCCGTGGAATCTGGAAAATGCCCCGATACAGATCAAAACGAAGGCCCGGCGCATTCCATCCTGGCAGCTCTACAACGAAATGACCGGTCCCATTCCCTACAGTGTCATGTATCAACTGGAAGCCAGCCCGGAGGAAGAAGAAATCACACTGGTGCCGTATGGCTGCACGAGTTTGCGGATTTCCCAGTTTCCGGTGGTGAGGTAAATGGGTTCGGCAAAGAATTCGTGGATTGTGAAAAATGATTGCCTTTAGGGCATGGACATCAAGGAACTGATATTCGTAGACGCCGATATTTTGGGGGGACAACCTGTCTTCACCGGAACCCGGGTTCCGGTGGAATCGCTTTTTGATCACTTAGAAGCAGGGGTTTCACTGGATGAATTTTTGGACGATTTCCCTACTGTATCGAAAAATCACGCCATTGCGGTTATGGATCTGGCAAGCTAAAAAAATCATACTGCCACTCACTTCTCTAAGCACCATCCCAAAACGGCGTGGTGCTTTTTTTGGTTAGCCGAAAAAAGTTACTTCATTCCCGCAGGTTTTTCCAATCTTTCGTACCTAATGCCATGTGTTCACTTTTAACGATACCGCCCGTTTGCAGGAGTCCGAACTGATTGCTGAGCTAAAAGCAGGCCGTGCGTCGGCTTTTCGGATGCTGGTCGAAACGCATCAGGAAAAGGTCTACAACCTGGCACTGGCGATCGTGCAGCATCCCGAAGAAGCAGAGGATATTGCGCAGGAGGTATTTATTGAAGTGTACCAAACCATTCAGAATTTTCGGGAAGAGGCCAAACTGACGACCTGGCTGTATCGCATCACCACCACCAAAGCCCTGGCGCACCACCGGAAACGAAAGGCACAAAAGCGGTTTTCGGTCCTGACCAGTTTGTTTGGGCTGAACAACGAGGTGCTGCACGATCCGCCGGATTTCCACCATCCGGGGGTTTCGCTGGAGCAGCAGGAGGAGATGCGCACCCTGTTTAAAGCCATTGACCAACTGGCGGATACGCAAAAAGTCGCCTTTATTTTGCATTACATCGACGAACAAAGCCACCGTGAAATTGCGGAGGTGATGCAGGTCAGCGTGTCGGCGGTCGAGTCGCTGCTGCACCGGGCCAAACAGAATCTTCGGAAACAGCTAGGCCCGTATTATCAGGAAAGAAATAACCCGTGACAATCATGAACACGAACGAAGAAGAGCAACAGTGGGAAGACCGGTTTCGGAAGTTGGGCCAGCTAAAGCCCGCCCAGCCCCGGCCTTTCTTTTATACCCGGCTGGAGGCCCGGTTGGAAACCCGGCTGAAAAACCGCCTGGACCAGTTGGAAGGATCGGTCCGTCTGCCGTGGTGGTTGCAACGCCCGGCCTACGCCTTCGGAACGCTCGGCATACTGGTGGTACTCAATGTTTCGGTGGCACTCTGGCAGACCAGCCCCAGCCCTCCCACGCCGGAACCCGATGCCGGAACCTACGAAGCTTTTGTGCAGGATTATCAACTGGACCACCAAACCGTGTACGCCGATGAATGACCGGAATCGAGTTCGAATGCTGATCGGCATCATCATCGCGCTGGTGCTGCTCAACGCCGGTTTGCTAACCTGGATGTGGCTGGGTTCGCAGCGGCACCACCGGGAGGGCGATGGTCGGTCGTATCTTTCCAAAACCCTCGGTTTTTCGGAAGAGCAGCGTACGAAATACCGGGCCATGCGGCAACGCCATTTTAAAACCATCCGGCCCTTGCTGGATTCGATGCGGCAGGAACGCCAGCGGTTTTTCCGGCAGGTCAACGATTCGACGCAGACCGATGCGCAGTTGACGCAACAGGCCCGGCAACTGGAAGAAAACAGCGTTCGGCTGGACGTGCTGACCTTGCGGCATTTTCAGCAGGTGAGCGCCCTGTGTACGCCCGAACAACGGCAGAAATTACAGAAAGTCCTGGCCGACCGGCCCGGTTTTGGCTCCTTTAGTGGATCGGGCTGGTCGGGAAAACACCGCTCCGATTCCAGCCGCCGGGACCGTTCCGAAAAATAAATTCTTTTTTTGTCCGCAGCCCGCAGGGTTTCGGGGCCATTGACATCTAAGCACTACAACTAAACAGCAATCGATCATGAAAAAAGGAATGTTCATTGCCCTGCTGCTGGCCGGGATGACGGTTTTCGAAAGTAATGCGCAGAACGGACAGGGGGGCGGACGCGGTCAGATGCAGGGAATGACGCAGGTGGAAGAAAGCGCACTACCCGCTCCGGTGATGGCGTATGTGAAAGATAAATACCCCGGTATGACGGTTCGGCGGATCATGAAAGACAAAGAAGACAACTATAATGTGGTCGTGGCGGCCGATACCACCCGGAAAATTGTGGTTTTCGACGCCAAAGGAACGTTCAAGGAAGAACGGGCCATGCGCGGTCGTCGGGGTGGAAACCGGTAAAATTCAAACAAACAGGCACAACAATGTGTCGTTGTCGTAATCCGGTTTCAGGATTACACTTCATCAAATTTTCAGTTCAGTCGTTCGCAGCGTTTGTCACCGCCCCGGGGTTCCCGTGCGGTGACAAACCTGTGAAAATCCGCCCTTACGCACTTGCACCATGAAGGTAAATTCTCTACGTTTTTTTCGTTTGCTTCCGGTTTTGGCTCTTTTGCTGATTTCGGGACCGTCGCTGTTCGCCCAAACCAACCAGTTGACCGGAAAATTTGCCGATGTCAACATCGGCGTTCTGATCGGGGTGCCGGTTATTCTGACGTCGCAGCAGGATACGACCCAGAAACAATATACTGTAACCGATACGAGTGGCGTCTTTACCTTCCTAAACCTCAATCCGGCAGCCTATCGGCTGAAAGCCACCTACCTGGGGTTTACAGATTATGACAAAGTGATTACGATTACCGAATCTGTCCAGAATCTGGGCACCATCACCCTGACTGAGGACGCCAAAACGCTCAAGGAAGTCGTAATCAAAGGGCAAATACCGCCCGCGCAGCAAAAAGGCGATACGCTCCAGTTGAATGCCGAAGCGTTTAAAGTCACCCGCGATGCCACCACGGAAGACCTGATCAAGAAAATGCCGGGAATTACGGTGGAAAACGGAACCGTAAAAGCCCAAGGCGAAGATGTGCAGCAGGTGCTGGTGGACGGCAAAATCTTTTTTGGCGACGATCCGAGCATTGCCCTCCGCAACCTGCCCGCCGAAGTAGTCGATAAAATCGAAATTTTCGACCGCATGAGCGACCAGTCGCAGTTTACCGGTTTTAACGACGGCCAAACCTCGAAAACCATCAACATCGTGACGCGGGGCGATCGGCAGAACGGCGTATTTGGCCGGGTGTATGCGGGCTATGGAACGGACGATACGTATTCGGCGGGCGGAAATGTTAATTTCTTCAACGGCGCCCGGCGGTTTTCCATCGTGGGCCTGAGCAACAACATCAACCAGCAAAACTTTTCCTCGCAGGATTTGACCGGCGTCGTCAGCAGCAACAGTGGCGGAGGAGGTGGTGGCGGTGGCCGGGGTGGCAACCGGGGCGGGGGCGGCAACCGGGGTGGTGGCGGTGGCCAGGGTGGTGGCGGAAGCGACAGCTTTCTGGTGGGTCAGCAGAGCGGGATCAACAAAACGAACTCCATCGGGCTCAATTTTTCCGACGACTGGGGTAAGCACGTCACCATTCGGGGGAGCTATTTCTTCAACAACAGCAACAACGCCAACTCGCAGACGGTTTTTCGCCGGTATACGCTGACCGAAAATGCGAGCCAGAACTACCTGGAAAACAGCAATACCCGCAGCGAAAACTACAACCACCGGCTGGATTTCCGGCTCGAATATACGATCAATTCCAACAATTCGCTGCTGATTACGCCCCGGTTGCGGTGGCAAAACAACCGTTCGTCGAGCAGCACGCAGGGGATTACGTACCTGGCTGGCGACAGTACCTCCCAAAACCAGACGCTGGGTAACAACTTCAACCCGGTTTTGCCCCCCGACAGCCTGTTGCTGAACCGGAGCAATACCGACAACATCAGCCGAACCAAGGCGTTCAACTTCAGCAACAACATTCTGTTTCGGCACCGGTTTGCCAAACGCGGACGGTCGCTTTCCCTGAATTTCGGCACCCAGATCAGCACGCAGGACCGGGACAATTCGCAGTTGTCGCTGAATGAATATTTTACGGGAAGAACCCCGGATCAGCGCATTCAGCAGGAAACCAATACCAACACGCCGAGCTACCAGTATTCACTCAATGCGGCTTTTACGGAACCGCTGAGCAAGCTGAGCCAGTTGCAGATCAATTATACGACCACGTACCGGTATAGCGATGCCACCAAACGGACCAACCGTTACAATCCGGCCACGCAGCGCTACGACCAACTGGATTCGTTGTTGTCGAACACGTTTCAGAACGATTATTTTACGAACCAGGCGGGGGTGGGCTACAATTACCGGTCACCAAAAATGGGGCTGAACGTCAACCTGAACTACCAGCGGGCGGATCTGCTCAGCGACCAGACATTCCCGATCAACAACGACGTTCAGGCGCATTTTAACAACCTGCTGCCATCGGCGATGCTGGACCTGAAACTGTCGACCGACAGCCGCGTTCGGTTATTTTACCGCACCAACACGCAGGCGCCGGGGGTCACGCAGCTCCAGAATGTGCTCGACAACTCCAACCCGCTGTTTCTGACCACAGGGAATCCGGATTTGAAGCAGTCGTATAGCCACAACGTGTCGGTTCGGTATCAACTCACCAAACCGGTTAAAGGCCGCAGCCTGTTTGTGTTTATTAACATGGGTTCGACCAACAATTACATCGGAACGTCTACCCTGATCAGCAACGGAGCCGCCACCTTGCCCGATGGCACGACGCTGGGGCAGGGGGTTCAGTTGACCCGCCCGGTTAACCTGAGCGGTTTGTGGAACCTCCGCACGTTTGTTACCTACAGCACCCCGCTCAAATTCATCAAGAGTAACATCAGCATCAACGCCGGAAACAGCTACGGAACGTCGCCGAGTTTGATCAACAACCAGATCAACAACGCCAACACGACCACCTGGTCGCAGGGTGTCAACCTGAGCAGCAACATCAGCCAGAAGCTGGACTTCTCGTTCTCGTATTCCGGTAACTTCAACGATGTGAAATACTCGCTTCAGGAACAGAACAACAACAAATATTATTTTCAGGTGCTGAGTGGCCGCATCAACTGGATATTCGGGCCGGGTCTGGTGTTGCAGTCCGACATTTCGAATCAGAAGTACACCGGTTTCAATGGCAGTGTCAATCAGCAGTATACGCTCTGGAATGCCGCCGTTGGCAAGAAATTCCTGAAAGACCAGCGGGGCGAACTCCGGTTGTCGGTTTTTGACTTGCTGAAGCAGAACAACAGCCTGAATGTAACGCAGACCGATACGTATGTGGAAAACAGCCGGGCGCAGGTGCTGCAACGGTATTTTATGCTGACGTTTACCTACAACCTGCGCCAGTTTAAAGCTTCAGCCTCCCCGGCGCGCGGCACCGACCGGCCCGACGGCCAGAACTGGCGCGATGGTGGCGGAGGAGGGGGGCGGTTCCCCGGTGGTGGTCGTCCGGGTGGGCCGGGAAATAATTGATTAGTTTGCCCCTAAATCCCCTAAAGGGGACATTGGACGCAGCCTAATCCGAATTCAAAAAGTCCCCTTTAGGGGATTTAGGGGCGAAATGGCTCAAGCCCCCGTTTTCGTGGACGCCCGGATCACAAGCCGGGTGGGAATTTTCACGGAGTCGGCAGTAAGGTGCCGGGGTTTTCCTTCAATCAGGTCGATCAGTCGCCCGGCGGCCACCTGACCAATTTCCAGGGCCGGTTGCTCAACCGTTGTCATGGGCGGGTCCAGCAAATCGGCTACGGTGATGTTGGTAAAACCGATCAGGGCTATTTCCTTGGGAATCAGGATGCTTCGTTTCTTTAGAGCTGTCAGACAGCCGATGGCGAGCCGGTCACTGGCCGCAAAAAACGCGTCCGGTTTTTGACGAAGCAGATCATCGACGATAGGGTCCACCTCGTTCGGGCCAAAACCGGCGTGCCGCACCAGCTTCTCTTCATACGGAATGCCGTAGTGTTCCAGTGCCGCCCGGTATCCCGCCAGCCGTTCCTGCGCAATGGAGATCGTGGCCGGAATGGCGACGTGCGCAATCCGACGGCGTCCCGACTGGATCAGGTGTTCCGTGGCGGCATAGGCTCCCGCAAAATTATCCGCCGTTATACTCGGTACCTCCAGGTCTTTCGACACGCGGTCGAACAACACAATGGGTAGTTTTTTCTCCTGAAGCTGACGCAGATAGGCGACGTTGCAGGTGTTGCTGGAGAGCGAGATGAGCAGGCCGTCGGCCTTGCGGGCCACCACCTGCTGCACCGTGGCCAGCTCCCGTTCGTAGGATTCGTGACTTTGAAAAATGCTAACGTGATAGCCCCGGTTATAGGCAATGGCTTCGATGCCGTTGATGACCTGCGAGAAAAAGAGGTTGGCAATCTGGGGAACCACGACGCCGATGACCCGACTACGGTTTTCTTTCAGGCTCAGCGCAATGGGATTGGGGCGGTACTGAAGCCGCTCGGCATACTCGACAACCAGCCGCTTGGTTTCGGCGTTGATTTCGTAGCTGTCCCGCAGCGCCCGCGATACCGTCGAGGTCGAGAGATTTAAGGCGCGGGCAATATCTTTGATGGTTATGGTGTCCAAGGTATTTATTGGTAAAATTCAAAAAAACAGCCCAGTACTTTTTCAAAGAAACCAACTTCCGGCAACGTTCCCGGTAACGATTGCGTGAATAAATATGCGGTAAAATTTTAAAATAAAAAACATCCTGCCTAACCTTAGTGTAATAATCCAACTATTCCGGCTATTTCCCCGTTTGCTCCCATTCTGCGAAAAAGCTAATTTTTGATAGTACGCTGGCTGCATCGGCCATCCGATTGATTTTCTCTGTAAACAAGCAATTCACCTATAACGATTCTCGACGATTATGAATGTTCAGCAGATGGAAATAACGGCCTCGCATCCCTTGGCGTTGCCCGTTGGCGTAACCCTGGATCGGTACATCATGCACCGGCAAACGGCGTTCCCGTACGCAACCGGTGAACTCTCGCAATTGTTACGCGACATTGCGCTGGCCGGTAAAATCATCCATCGGGAAGTCAACCGGGCGGGTTTGATCGACCTCACCGGCGGCATGGGCATTCAGAACGTGCAGGGCGAAAGCCAGCAGAAACTCGACATGATTGCCAACATCCGGTTCAGCCGCGCCTTGAAAAACGGGGGTGAAGCCTGCGCGATCATTTCGGAAGAAGAGGAAGAAATTATTTATACCGGAAACAACCACGCCAAATACGTCGTGGCCATGGACCCCCTCGACGGCTCCTCCAACATCGACGTCAACGTGTCCATCGGCACCATCTTTTCCATTTACCGGCGCGTAACGCCCATCGGCACGCAGCCCACGATGGCGGATTTTTTGCAGGGCGGTCGCCGGCAGGTGGCGGCCGGCTACATTCTCTACGGTTCTTCAACAATTCTGGTCTACAGCACCGGACATAACGCCAACGGATTCACCTACGACGCGTCGCTGGGTGAGTTTATTCTGTCCCATCCCGACATTCAAAGTCCGGCCGATGGGCAGATTTATTCGTGCAACGACGGCAATCTGGACGACTATGAACCGGGTGTGCAGGCCTACCTGACCGCGTGCCGCCGAAAAAAATACACCGCCCGCTACATCGGTTCGCTCGTGGCCGATTTTCACCGGAATCTGCTCAAAGGCGGTATTTACCTCTATCCGCCGACTCAAAAGAACCCCGATGGCAAGCTCCGGCTGCTGTACGAAGCTTTTCCGCTGGCTTTTCTGGCCGAAATGACGGGCTGTGTCGCCACCACCGGCCAGCAATCCATTCTCGATATCAAACCGGATAGTTTTCACCAGCGTACGCCCCTCTACATCGGGTCGCCGGTGATGGTGGAAAATCTGGTCGGATTTCTGGGGTAAACCGCTCCCGCCGGGCTGGTGTGGAACGTTCAGCGTTTTCCGGGATTCCCTATAAACTTTCAACCGGTTTCCGGGTTAGGAGTGTATAGGGACTCTTTATTTCCAGAACATTCCATGATGGAAGACCACAACGCCCCGGACCTGACCGAGGACGAAAAGAAACTGTTCGAAGATCTGATGCCGGAAGATCTGGACGAAATCCTCGATACCGGCGTCAACCGGCGTCATTTTTTGAAACTGATGGGGCTGGCGGGTGGCGGCATTCTGGCCTGGCAATCAGCCGCTGCCGAGCAGGTTTTCACCCGCTCGCCGAGCGGACCGGTCGCGGATGAGCTTTCGTCGGCAGCCATCGAAAACGGCGTTTCTGTCTCGTTCAAAGTCAACGGGACGGCCCGAAAACTGACGGTGGATTCCCGCATGTCGCTGCTCGATACGCTCCGCGAACGACTGGAACTCACCGGTTCTAAAAAAGGCTGTGATCACGGCCAATGCGGAGCCTGCACGGTTATTGTGGACGGACGCCGGGTGTTGTCCTGCCTGACCCTGGCCGCAACCTGCGAAGGCCGGTCGGTGCAAACCATCGAAGGCCTGGCCAACGGAACCGCCGGATCACCGGATCGTCTCCACCCGATGCAGGCTGCTTTTCTCAAACATGACGGTTTTCAGTGCGGTTTCTGCACGCCGGGGCAGATTTGCTCGGCGGTGGCCCTGCTCGATGAAGCCAAAAAGGGAGAGGCCAGTTACGTCACGGAATCAATTCGTTCCAAACCGGGGCCGGTTCAGCTTTCCAACGAAGAAATCCGGGAGCGGATGTCGGGGAATCTGTGCCGCTGTGGGGCGTACCCCAACATTGTGGCTGCGATTCAGGAAGTACACAGCGGAAAACCGGTGGAACAAACCTGGCAGTTGATCGGCTAATCGGACAAACCCCGCACCCATGAGACCTTTTAAATTTACGACCGTTTCTGATATTTCTTCGGCAACCAACAGTGTGGCCGGAAAACCCAACGCCCGGTTTCTGGCGGGCGGAACCAACCTGCTGGACCTGATGAAGGAAGATGTGGAGCGGCCCGAAGAGTTGATCGACATTACCCGGCTCAACCTTACCCAGATCAAACCGCTCACCGATGGCGCCAATGAAATCGGTATTTCCATCGGGGCGCTGGGGAAAAACACCGACGCGGCCAATCATCCGCTGATCCGTCAACACTATCCGCTGCTCGCACAGGCGATTCTGGCGGGGGCGTCCGGGCAGATTCGGAACATGGCCACCAACGGCGGCAATCTTCTGCAACGAACCCGTTGTCCGTATTTCTACGATGTGGCCATGCCCTGCAACAAACGCGAACCGGGCGAACAGCCAGGGTGTGGTGCCCGCGAAGGCATTAACCGGATGCACGCGATTTTCGGCTGGTCCGAAAAATGCGTTGCCGTTCATCCGTCGGACATGGCCGTTGCGCTGGCGGCACTGGATGCCGTGATTAAAGTTCGGAGTGCCAGCGGACCGGAGCGGATCATTGCGTTGGCGGATTTTCACCGCCTGCCGGAAGACCGGCCCGAAATCGACACGAACCTCCGGCCGGGCGAACTGATCACGGCCATTGAACTGCCGAAAAACCGCTTTGCCGAAAAATCCTACTACCTGAAAGTCCGCGACCGGTCTTCGTATGCCTTCGCCCTGATTTCAGTCGCGGCCGCACTGGAACTGGACGGCAACCGGATCGTGCAGGCCCGGATCGCCCTAGGCGGGGTGGCCCACAAGCCCTGGCGGGCGTTGAAAGCCGAACAACTCCTGGTGGGTCAGGAAGCTACTGAAGCGAATTTTAAACGGGCCGCCGAGGCCGAAATGGCGGATGCCAAACCGCTGGAACACAATGCGTTTAAGGTGGAACTCGGCAAGCGGAGTATGGTCCGGGCGTTGCAAGTGGCTCTAACCGGAAACCGGTCCTGATCGTATACTGAATCAATTTCATGCAGGAGAAAAACAAAGTGACCGGTACGCCGGTCAGTCGCATCGACGGGATTTTGAAAGTGACGGGAAAAGCCGCCTATGCGACTGATTATCCGGTGAAGAACATCGCCTACGCCGTCCTTTTTAAAAGCACGATTGCTGCCGGAACAATTCGCTCGCTCGACACCGGCCCGGCGGAAAAGTCGCCCGGTGTGTTGGCAGTGATTACCCATAAAAATGCGCCGAAACTCAAAATCGATGGCGGTATTCGGGGCGGAGCGTTGCTGCAAAGCCCGAAAATTGAGTTTCACGGACAACACATCGGTCTGGTGGTGGCGGAAACCTACGAACAGGCCCGGCACGCGGCCCGTCTGGTAAAGGTGGAGTACATCAAAAGCGAACCCAGGGTGGATTTTGAGAAGCTTTCGAAGGAAGCCGTGTTGCCAAAAGACAAAGAGAAGGCCGACGCGAAGCGGGGCGACGCCAAAGCGGCTCTCCAAAACGCGGAATTCAAGGTGGAAGCGGTCTATGGAACGCCCATCGAACACCACCACCCGCTGGAACCTCATTCCACCATTGCCGAATGGCAGGGTGAGAACGTGGTTCTCTACAACAGTTCGCAGATCGTAAACGGCGCGCAAATGGCGGCTGCGGCTACCCTCAACATCAAACCGGAAAATGTCCGAATCGTTTCGCCGTACATCGGCGGGGGTTTTGGGTCGAAGGGTGGCCAGTGGGCGAATCTGGTGCTGACGGCGGTGGCGGCCAAAGTGGTGAACCGTCCAGTCAAACTCGCGCTGACCCGCCAGCAGATGGTGAATTCGGTGGGTTTGCGGCAAAAAAACCACCAGAAAGTGAGTCTGGCGGCCACCAAAGACGGGAAGCTGACGGCACTCGCCCACGAAACTACTACCCATTGCGCCATTGAAAACGAATTTGTAGAACCGTGTGGCGACTGCTCGAAAATCATGTACGAGGTTCCCAACTCGCTGATTACCTACCGGGTGGTTCCGATGAATCTGATTCTGCCGACCTATACGCGCGGTCCGGGGAAATCCACGGGTAGTTTTGCGCTGGAGTCGGCCATGGACGAACTGGCGTATCAGCTTAAAATGGACCCGATCGAATTCCGGCTGAAAAACGAGCCGACGCGCGATCCGTCCAATGGCAAGCCCTGGTCGTCGCGCACAACGGTGCAGTGTTTGCAGGAAGGAGCCAAAGCGTTTGGCTGGGAAAAACGGAAGGCCGAACCGCGTCAGAATCAGCAGGGTAATTTCCTGATCGGATACGGCGTCGCCTGCGGAACCTACCCGGCCCACCAACGACCCAGTTCGGCGCGGGTATCACTCAACCGCAAAGGCAATGCCATCACGGCCCGTGTTGAACTGGCGGCTGCGGATCTGGGAACGGGAACGCATACGATTCTGGCGCAAACGGCGGCCGATGCGCTGGGTTTGCCGCTGAATCAAATTACCGTAAAGCTCGGCGACTCGGATTTGCCGCCAGCCGCCGGGGCGGTGGGGTCGGTGGGCGCGTCGAGTTATGCCAATGCCGTGCATGATGCCTGCGTAAAACTAACGGATGAACTGATTGCCAAATCCGGCAAACAGTTTTTTGTTCGCCCAACGGCTGCGCAATTGATGGTGTCCGAGAACGTAGCCGATTACCAGACCCGGGTCGATGCCAAACCGCCCGCCAATGCCGATCAATACTCGTCCCACAGCTTCAATGCCAATTTTGCCGAAGTGCGGGTCGACATTGCCACCGGCATGGTGCGGGTAACGCGTTTTCTGGCCGTAACCGGTGCCGGTAAAATCCTGAATCCGAAAACCGCCCGCTCCCAGATCATTGGCGGCAACGTCTGGGGCATCGGGATGGCATTAACCGAAGAGTCGGTGGTTGATCCACGCTGGGGGAATTTTGTCACCCGCTCGTTCGGGGATTATCACGTTCCGGCTAACCTGGATATCGGAGCGATGGAAGCGATTTTTATTCGGGAAGACGACCGGGCGTCTAATGCGCTGGGCGTGAAGGGAATTGGTGAAGTCGGCATTGTCGGGGTGGCTGCGGCCGTGGCCAATGCGGTTTTTAACGCCACCGGCAAACGCGTTCGGGAACTGCCGATTACGCCGGATAAACTCCTGTAAGCTTCGTTGTTTCCAGAAACCGCGAAGCTCAGGGCCTAACCGGCTGAACGGGTTCCGTAATGGGGTTAATCAGGGGAATCCGAACGGTAAATGTGTTTTCGGCATCACTCACCTCCGGCGTAGGCTGGTTGAGTTTCTGGTACTGCGCCAGAATGGTCGAAAGGCCGACCCCGTTGGAAAGAACCGACGTCCGTTTGCGCTGGAGGTTGTTTTTCAGCACCAGATACCCCGGCTCATCCGTGAAAATGTCGATCTGCAACGGTTTCGTGACCAGAATCACGTTATGCTTGACGGCGTTTTCGACCAGCAACTGAAGCGTCAGCGAGGGCAGCAGCCACGACGAATAGACCGGATCAATCTGCACGGCTACCGTCAAGCCCGCGCCGTACCGCGTTTTGAGCAAGTGGGCATACGACTGAATGAAACCAAGTTCACTTTCCAGCGTCGTCAGGGATTGCTCATTGGCTTTCAGCAGATACCGGTACACCTGACTCAACTGGTCGACAAACTGACTGGCCCGCTGCGGTTGCTCGTCGATCAACGACGACAGCGAGTTGAGACTGTTGAACAGAAAATGGGGGTTTACCTGCGCCTGTAACGCCCGAAGCTGAACGTCAGTTTTTTCCTGCTCCAGCCGCCGAACGGCCAGTTCAGTTTCCAGCCTTTGCTGAATCAGTTGCTCCGCCCGGCGCGTTTGCTCGACCGCTTCGGCCACGGCAAGCTGCCGCTGGCGAAACACCAGGCACAGCGAAAAACAAAGCAGTTGAAGGATGCGGCTGGCCCCCAGCATCCGGATGTGGACCTGAACATCGGCGGGATCAGTTGACAGCGGCAAGGGATAACCGGTGTAATAAAACAGGTTGTTGCCCTCATTGACCAGCAGCAGCACACTACCAAAGACGAAAAGACCGCCTACCGCATCGCGCCGACGAGACGCAATCCAGGCACCCACCAGGCTAGTGCTCATTAGCAACCCAAAGTAAATGATCGTCATAAACCGCCCCGGTGGCGACATGTGCCAGTGTTCCTCCAGCAGCATCATACCGACTTCCGCCACCAGAAATAACCCCAGCCCGAATTGTGCCCACCGCAGCCCGCGTGTTAGCCGGAGCGGAGCCTGCGCCAAATTGAAAAGACCATACACCAGCCCCAGATAAAGGATGCGGCTCAAGCCATACTCGGCCACATAAACCGCCATGTTTTGCGATTCGCTCAGGGGAATGTCCTCGCCGGAGAGTCGGTTAAAGACCGAATGGGAGAACCAGATCAAGGTTTGCAGGGTAAACAAACCGTAGACCCAGTCCCGGAAAAAACTCCACTGAACGGCATTCAGGATCAGGATGGACCCCACCGAACCCAGGTAAATAAACAGCACTGCCTCGCCGGACATACAAAAACGAAGACGGAATGACGCTCGTCGTCACGAAGATACGGATTGATTCAACTCAACCGATCGTTAACGGATTGTTTCCATACGGGTCGAGTAGGGGTGAGACCGGTTTTTATCTGGATTCAATGGCGGTACTGATAAGGAGCCGTCCGGTCTTTTTGGGAATGATAATATCCTATACATTGCCGAGAAAATGATATAGGGATGGCTGGTTTTTTTAGCCTTATTTTGAGATTAGGTATAGCATATAGCCATAGTGTACTCAAATTTCAGTCAATGTTCTGTTTTTGAATACGATAACGACCTGAAAGAAACCCTTTTCCATGAAAAAGCGACTGATTCCGGTATTTGTTTTAGGGGCTCTGTTTTTCGGACCGCCACTGGTTTTTGCCCAATATCCCACCATTCCGGCGGATGTTCAAAAGCAAAGTGACGAATTGCTCAGGGAAGCCAACCGACAATCCAACATCGCCTGGCAAAAAGCCCTGCCGATCATTGAGAAAGAAGCCAAAGAGGGAAAACCGTATATTCCCTGGGCGGCCCGACCCGTCGATTTGCCCCAGGCCAGCATCCCGGCTTTTCCGGGTGCCGAGGGCGGAGGAGCTTTCACGTTTGGTGGACGGGGCGGTAAAGTCTACGTGGTGACCAGCCTGGAAGATCAGGGGCCCGGCACGCTGCGGGACGCCTGTGAGCAGGGGGGAGCGCGAACCATCGTTTTCAACGTTGCCGGGATTATTAAACTGAAAACACCCCTGATTATCAGAGCACCGTATATTACGATTGCGGGCCAGACGGCACCGGGCGACGGGATTTGCGTGGCCGGCGAATCGGTCTGGATCAACACGCACGATGTCGTGATTCGGTACATGCGCTTCCGGCGGGGCGAAACCTACGTGGGGCGTCGCGACGATTCCATTGGCGGCAACCCGATTGGCAACATCATGATTGACCACGTTTCGGCGAGCTGGGGGCTGGACGAAAACATGTCGATGTACCGCCATATGTACAACGACAGCACCGGGAAGGCGGCCGAAGACAAGCTGCCGACGGTCAATATTACCATTCAGAACTCGATTTTTTCCGAAGCACTGGACACCTGGAACCACTCGTTTGGCAGCACGCTCGGGGGCGAAAATTGTACGTTCATGCGCAACCTCTGGGCCGATAATGCGGGGCGGAATCCGTCGATTGGCTGGTATGGAATCTTCAACTTTGCCAACAACGTGATCTTCAACTGGGTGCATCGGTCCACCGACGGGGGCGACTACCGCGCGATGTACAACATGATCAACAACTACTACAAACCCGGCCCGCAAACGCCGAAGGATTCGCCCATCGCCCACCGGATTTTGAAACCCGAAGCGGGGCGGAGCAAACTGGGTTATCTGACCTTTGGCCGGGCGTATGTCAACGGGAACATTGTGGAAGGAAACGACAAAGTCACGAAAGACAACTGGGATGGCGGGGTTCAGGTGGAAGACCTGGCGAATGCCGGAAAATACACGGCCAGTATGAAATGGGACAAACCGCTTCCCATGCCCGAAATCACCCTGTTGCCGACGGCGAAAGCCTATGACTACGTGCTGGCCAACGCCGGAGCAACGCTGCCCAAACGCGACCCCGTCGATGTTCGGGTGGTGGAACAGGTCAGAACCGGCAAAATTACGTACAAAGAAGGTGTGAAACTGCCCGAAACGCAGTTCAAACACCGTCGTCTGCCCATCGATTCCTACAAAAATGGCATCATTACCGACATCAGTCAGGTGGGCGGTTATCCCGAATACACCGGAAAACCGTACCTTGATACGGATAAAGATGGTATGCCGGACGATTGGGAAACCAAAAACGGCCTGAACCCAAAAGACGCGTCGGACGCCAGCCTGGACAAAAACAAGGACGGCTATACGAGCATCGAAGACTATTTGAATAGCGTCGTTCCGGTGCAGCAGGTGCGGCCAAGAACGTAAAGAATGCCCCCAACCCCCTAAAGGGGGCTTTGAGAATCCAGATTTATATAATCCCCTTTAGGGGGTTGGGGGCAAAATTCCAATACCGTGTATAAACCCAGCCTTTTCATCGCTCTTTTTTCCCTTTTCTTCGCCTTTTGGCGATTCGGAGCGGTGTGTGCGCAGGGGTCGAAACCGGTCAAAAAGCAGCCGGTTGCACCGGGACCACAAGGGCGGTTGGTTTACGAGCCTGACGAACGCGGAAATCGAATTTCCGATTTCTCGTATTGTGGGTATCAGGCTGGTAACCAGTCGATTCCTGATATAGTCATACGGGTAGTCGTACCGTTCCGAAAAGGCGATGCCACCCGGCGAATCCAGGCTGCCATTGATTATGTAAGCACATTGCCGATCAATGCGAACGGTTTTCGCGGGGCGGTTTTGCTTGATAAAGGCGTTCATGAAGTGTCGGGCCATTTGAAAATAACCGCTTCGGGCGTTGTGCTGCGTGGGAGCGGCATGGGAACTGGTGGAACGACAATTTTGGGAACGGGTTTCAGCCGCGATAACCTGCTGACGATTTCCGGAAAAAGCGACCGCCAAACCGCCGAAACAGGGCCAATTACGGACGGCTACGTACCAGTCAATGCGCTGAAAATTCACGCTGGAAAACCGACGACTTTCAAGGTCGGCGACTTCGTGCAGATTCGACGGCCATCCACCAAAGCGTGGATTCAGCAACTGGGAACGGATCATTTCGGGGGGGGCATCACGTCGCTGGGCTGGAAACCGGGTCAACGCGATCTGGTTTGGGATCGGCAGATTACGGCAGTCAACGGTTCTGAACTTACTCTTGATGCGCCCCTGACCACCGCGCTGGATTCGGCGTTTGGCGGAGGAACGATAGCTCGCTACACCTGGCCCGGACGGATTGCGCAGTCGGGTGTCGAAAACCTGCAATTTATCTCCTCGTACGACAAAGCGAATCCGAAAGACGAGGACCACCGCTGGATGGCGATTGTGCTCGAAAACGTACAGGATGCCTGGGTGCGGCAGGTGGTTTTTCGGCATTTCGCCGGTTCCGCCGTCTTCGTTCAGGAAACCGCCAAACGCATTACAGTGGAAGATTGCCAGTCGCTGGAACCGGTTTCAGAAATCGGGGGCGAACGGCGCAATACGTTCCTGGTTCGGGGCCAACAGATTCTGTGCCAGCGGCTTTATGCCGAACACGGCTACCATGATTTTGCGGTCGGCTATTGCAGTGCCGGGCCGAATGCGTTTGTGCAGTGCGAGTCACATTTGCCCTTCAGTTTCAGCGGGAGCGTCGATAGCTGGGCGTCGGGCGTGTTGTTCGATCTGGTCAATATTGACGGAAATGCGTTACGGTTTTCCAATCTGGGGCAGGACGGACAGGGCGCGGGCTGGAATGCCGCCAACAGCGTTTTCTGGCAATGTACAGCCGCGCGGGTGGAGTGCTACCAGCCGCCCACAGCCCAAAACTGGGCGTTCGGCACCTGGGCGCAGTTTGCCGGAGACGGTTTTTGGGACCTGTCGAACGAGCACATTCAGCCCCGGAGTCTGTATTACGCCCAACTCAAAGACCGGCTGGGCGATGGCGTTGCGGCCCGAACGATTCTGCTGCCGGTCGAATCCGAAGCGTCCAGCAGCCCAAAGGTGGAAGTGGCCGCAGCCCTAACCAAACAAGCCGTGAATCCGGCTCCAACATTGTACGATTTTATCACGGCAGCCAGTCAACGGCAACCCATTCCGACGGCTACGAAAGTAAAGTCAATCGACGCGATTGGCCTGCCGAAAGAAACCGCTCTTGCCAAAGCCGAGCCGATGCAGATTCAGCAGGGAAAACTGGTTCGCGGAAGTACGTTGGTCGCTGGTCGGCGGCAGGAAGTGCCCTGGTGGAACGGCAGCGCGCGGCCCCACGGACTGGCGAATGCCAAACTGCACATCACCCGCTTCGTTCCGGGCATGACGGGCCTTGGCCTGACGGATGATCTGGCGATAATGACGGATTCCATGAAGGCCGAAAATACCGTGGCCATCGACCACAATTACGGGCTTTGGTACGACCGTCGGCGCGACGATCACGAACGCATTCGGCGGATGGACGGCGAAGTGTGGCCGCCTTTCTACGAACTGCCGTTTGCCCGCAGCGGCCGGGAAACCGCCTGGGATGGACTCAGTAAATATGATTTGACGAAATACAATCCCTGGTACTGGAGCCGACTGAAGCAGTTTGCCGATCTGGCCGATCAGAAAGGGCTGACGCTGATACACGAGAACTATTTCCAGCACAACATCATCGAAGCGGGTGCCCACTACGCCGATTTTCCCTGGCGACCCGTCAACAACATCAACCAGACCGGTTTTCCGGAACCGGCTCCGTATGCGGGTGACAAACGGATTTTCATGGCCGAACAGTTTTACGACGTTTCGCACCCCGTTCGGCGGGCCTTGCACCGGGCCTACATTCGCCAATGTCTCGCCAATTTCGCGACGAATTCAGGAGTCATTCAGCTTATTGGTGCCGAATTTACCGGGCCGTTGTCGTTTGTGCAGTTCTGGATCGATACCATCAGCGAATGGGAAAAGGAAACCGGCCAGAAAGCCGTCGTCGGCCTAAGCACAACCAAAGACGTTCAGGACGCGATTCTGGCGGATACCAAACGGGCCTCCGTAATTGATCTGGTGGACATCCGGTACTGGCATTACCAGGCCGACGGCACGGTTTATGCCCCCGCTGGCGGTCAGAATCTGGCTCCCCGGCAACACGCCCGCTTGCTGCATCCGAAAAAAAGTTCGTTCGAACAGGTCTACCGGGCGGTTCGGGACTACCACCGGAAATTTCCAGACAAGGCCGTCACCTACGCGGCAGACCATGCCGATGCCCTGGCCTGGGCGGTTTTGCTGGCGGGCGGCTCCATGCCGAATCTTCCGGTGGTGGCCGACCCGCAGTTTCTGGCGGATGTCGCTCAGATGCAACCTGTTGACGTACCGCAGAAACCGGCCGGTCAGTGGGCGATGGGCAACGAAAAAACCGGCTATATCCTCTATACCGAATCGGCGGGGGCGGTTCAGCTCGACCTGACCAAAGCCGCCGGTTCTTTTTCCGTACATTCCATACACCCGAAAACCGGTCAGATCGTGAAATCAAAAGAGGGGATCAAGGGGGGAAGTGTGGTCAGTCTGAGCAAGGCGACAGAAGGCGCGGAAGTGATCTGGGTTAAAAAGAGCAAGGGATTATGAAAAGTAAAATAGCCCCCAACCCCCTAAAGGGGACTTTAAAAAAGTCGGCTTTTAAAGCCCCCTTTAGGGGGTTGGGGGCTATTTTACTTTTCCTCACCCACGTTCACGCGCAGGACACGGTGCGCTACGTGGGGCAAACGCTTTCCAACGTCGATTACCACCACGGGCAGTTGAGTCCGGCGGTGGGTGTGCATAACATGCAGGTGTTTCGGGCGAACCGCGAGCACCCGGAGTTGGCCGGGGGCACCCACTGGACCTACAACCATGCGCCGATGCTGGCCTACTGGAACAACACGTTTTACCTGCAATACCTCAGCAATCCGGTGGGCGAACACGAACCGCCGGGCCAAACGCTGCTGCTGACCTCGAAAGACGGTTATAACTGGACGAAACCTACAGTTCTTTTTCCGCCGTATAAACTGCCGGATGGCTGGAAAAAACCGGGTCGCCCCGAGGTGGCAAAAGATCTGTACGCGGTGATGCACCAACGCATGGGCTTCTTCGTGGCGAAAAACAAAAGGCTGCTGACCCTGGCTTTTTACGGCATTGTGATGGGGCCGAAAGACGATCCGAACGATGGCAACGGCATTGGCCGCGTGGTTCGGGAAATCTACGCCGATGGGAAATTTGGACCGATTTATTTCATCCGGAATAATGCGTCCTGGGACAAAACCAAATCGGCCTACCCGTTCTATACCAGCTCGAAAGACAAAGGCTTTGTGGAAGCCTGTAACGAGCTGCTGGCCAACACGCTGATGATGCAGCAATGGATCGAAGAAGCCGACCGCAACGACCCACTGGTTACACTCAAAAAAGAAGTGAAAGCCTTCAGTTATTACCATTTGCCGGACAAGCGCGTCGTGGGATTGTGGAAGCACGCCCTGACGACGATCAGCCCGGACGAGGGGCAAACCTGGTTGTATAACCCGTTGCGGGCACCCGGTTTTGTGAACAGCAACGCCAAAATCTGGGGGCAGAAAACGACGGATGGGCAATACGCGACGGTCTATAATCCCTCGGAATTTCGCTGGCCGCTGGCGGTTTCGACCAGCAAAGACGGGCTGAACTACACCAACCTGCTATTGGTGAACGGCGAAATCACGACCATGCGCTACGGCGGAGCCTACAAGTCGTACGGGCCGCAGTACGTTCGGGGCATTGAGGAAGGCAACGGCACCCCGCCCGACGGCTCGTTGTGGGTGACCTACAGCATGAACAAGGAAGACATCTGGGTGTCGAAAATACCGGTGCCAATCACCGACCAGGTGACAACGCACCCCAATGAAATCTTCGCCCAATTGCCGGCCGGGGATGAACTGAAATTCTGGAATCTTTACAGCCCGGTTTTCGCTTCGGCTAAAATAGAGTCCGTGGACGGAAGTAAAGCGCTGGTTTTGAGGGATAAAGATCCGTTCGATTACGCCAAAGCCGAGCGTGTGATTCCCGAATCGACGAAGCTGGCGGTCGAGTTTGCGGTGGTGCCGCAGCAGGCTGACAAAGGCAGTTTGCAGATTGAATTTCAGGATGCCAAAGGCAATGCCGCCGTTCGTTTGCTGTTCGATGCCGACGGTTTTTTCAAAGCCAAAGTCGGCTACCGCGATTCGCAGATTCAGAAATACGAAGCCGGAAAACCGGTGGTGGTGCGCATCGAACTGGACCGCGACAAGCGGATGTTCGTGGCCTTTGTCAACGGCCAGCCGAAAGGAAACCGCCTGTTTTTTGCGCCGGTCGCTTCGTTTCGGCGGGTCGTTTTCCGAACCGGCGGGGTGCGTCGTTTCCCGGATGCCGACACGCCGACTGATCAGAATTTCGATGTGCCTAAAGCGGGCGAGCTGCAACCGGAAGCGGTTTTTATCCTCAAAACCTTTAAAACGAGTGCGTTGCCAAGCCGGAGTGAATGATCGAATAATACCGTTTTAACGGTTTCTACCGTCTGGAATTAACCAAAAAACAAAATGAATACAATGTTAAAACGCTTTTTTCTGGCCGTTGCTGTTACCGCCACAGTCCAAGCGTTCGGCCAGGAACAACCCGCCAAACCAGCGGTTTCCGTGGCCGAAGCAAAGGTAAAATCGGACGCCGAGCAGGAAAAGAAAGCCGCCGACTGGGTTGCGTCCCTGAACCTGAACGATGCGGAAAAAGAAAACCGGCTGACCAAGGTCGTGGCAACTCATTTACAAGCCGTTCGCGACTGGCACAATGAGCATCCGTTCAGCACGGTTCCGGCGGGCATCAATCCGGTAACCGGAAAACCGCTCTCCGAACTGGACCGGCAGCTCATTGCGGATTCGGCCATGCCCGAAACCGTTCACCAGAACCTGATGCGCGGTTTGCAAAAGGAGCTGGATAAGAATCAGGTAGCGGCTATTCTGGATAAATACACGATTGGAAAAGTAGCTTTCACGATGAATGGCTACCGGGCCATCGTGCCAAACATCACCGAAAAGGAAGAAGCAACGCTGCTGGGATTCATGGAACAGGCCCGCGAACAGGCCGTGGATTACAAAAGCATGAAGGAAATCTCGGCCATTTTCGAGATCTACAAAACCAAATCCGAGCAGTATCTCAACGCCAACGGCCGAAACTGGCGGGAAATGTATAACAACTATACTGCCATATTGAAGGCCCAAAAAGCCGCCGGGAAGAAGTAAACGTTTGCTGGAGTGCTGGTCGGGATTTGCAATCCCGACCCCATCTGTCAAGGATTTGTAATCCGAATAAAATCATGATAAAGAGACGATTATATATAGTTTTTTTTGCCATTCTGTGTTTATTCACGAAAGCTTCAGCGCAACTCACCAAATGGCAATCGGGGCTGGTGGTCGATGAATTTGTAGTTGAAAAACCGCCTTTCCCGGAGAGCCACGCGGCCACCATCGCCGAAACCCCGACCGGTTTGGTGTCGGCCTGGTTTGGCGGCACCAAAGAGCGGAATCCGGATGTGTGCATCTGGGTGAGTCGGCAGGAAAAAGGCAAGTGGCTGGCTCCGCAGAACGTGGCCAACGGCATTGTAAACGACTCGCTCCGGTATGCCTGCTGGAACCCGGTTTTGTACCAGATCCCGAAAGGCGACCTGATGCTGTTTTACAAAATCGGTCCCAGCCCGTCCAAGTGGAAAGGCTGGCTGAAAACCTCGTCCGACGGCGGGCGTACGTGGTCAGCCGCAAAACCGCTGCCCGACGGCTTCATCGGGCCGGTCAAAAACAAGCCGGTTTTGCTCGCCAACGGCAATTTGTTTTGCCCGACCAGCACCGAAGTCGACGGCTGGAAACTCCATTTCGAAGTCACCCCGGATTTTGGCAAAACCTGGCGAAAGATTGGGCCGATCAGCGATGGCCGAACCCTGAACGCGATTCAGCCCAGCATTTTGACCTACGGCAACGGGAAACTTCAGATTCTGGCGCGTAGCAAAGACCGCGCCCTGGTGGAATCCTGGTCGACCGATAACGGCGAAACCTGGTCACCTTTGGCCAAAACGGCCCTGCCCAACAACAACTCGGGCACCGACGCCGTCACGTTGAAAGACGGTCGGCAGGTGCTGGTGTATAACCACGTTCTACCACCCGGCGATCTGGCGAAAGGCCCCCGGACGCCATTGAATCTGGCGGTTTCGAACGACGGTAAAAGCTGGTCGGCCGCCGTAATACTGGAAGATTCGCCCATCAGCCAGTATTCGTATCCGTCAGTCATTCAGACGAGTGATGGCCTGATTCACGTGATTTACACCTGGCGTCGGCAGAAAATCAAACACGCGGTGATCGATCCGGCCAAAATGAAGGCACGACCGATTGAAAACGGCGTCTGGCCCGCGCTGGAGGGATATGCCACACCCGTCGCAAAAGAGAACACGAAAGAGTAGCAACCTGGAACGAATGACGCAGGAATTAACCATACACTTTCCCGGGAAACTGGTTTTTGGCAAGGGTTCGCTGGGGAATCTGGCCGGTGAGGTAATTCAGTTATCACCCCGCAACGTATTGCTGATCACGATCAGTCCGCTGTTGGGGGCGCTGAAAAATCTGGTGGAAGCGTTGGAATCCAGTCAGATAGTCGTAAAAATTGATACGAGTATTGTACAGGAGCCGTCATTTGCAGATTTCGACGCGCTGATGAAAACCGCATTGCCGTTCAATCCCGATGTGGTGCTGGGCATTGGCGGGGGCAGCGTGCTGGATGTGGCCAAACTGGTGGCGGCTCAACTGGAAAATGACCAGACGCTCCCGGACATGCTCGGCATCGGTAACCTGAGCGGACGACGGAAGAAACTGATCTGTGTTCCGGCGACCTCGGGAACGGGCAGTGAGGTTTCTCCCAACGCGATTTTGGTGGACGATGCGGATAACCAGAAAAAAGGCATCATCAGCCCGTTTCTCGTGCCGGACATTGTGTACGTCGATCCGTTGCTGACGCTAAGTGTTCCTTCGGGCATCACGGCGGCTACGGGCATTGACGCGTTGACGCACTGCCTGGAAGCCTATACGAATCGATTTGCCCAGCCGTTCATCGACCTCTACGCGTTTGAAGGGATGCGCCTAATTGCCGCCAACATCGTGCAGGCCGTGAAAAACGGCGCGGACGAAGAAGCCCGGACGCAGGTGGCGATGGGCAGTTTGCTGGGCGGTTTTTGCCTGGGGCCGGTGAATACGGCGGGTGTTCATGCGCTGAGTTATCCGCTGGGGAGTCAGTTTCACCTGGCTCACGGTCTTTCCAACGCACTTTTGTTGCCTTACGTCATGGAATTCAATACGCCCGCTGCGGTTTCGCGGTACGCGCAAGTGGCCGTGGCGCTGGGGTGTGAGCGGGGGCGGGATGAAGCCGAAACGGCCGCGAACGGGGTTCAGAAAATAAAAGAATTGATTCAGGAATGCGGGATTCCGGCCCGGTTGCGGGATGTTGGGATTCCCGAAGAAGCCCTTCCGCAACTGGCGGATGATGCATTGAAAATTACCCGCTTACTGAAAAATAACCCGCGGGAGATCACCCGCGCGGATGCGATGGCCATCTATACAGCCGCTTACTAGCTATGAGCATGAAAAAGAAATACCGGGGTGTAGTGGTTCCGCTGGTGACGCCCCTGACCGAAGCCTATCGACTGGATGAAGCGGCTGTCGAGAAAATGCTGGCGAACCTGCGGGCCCATGCCTCCATGCCGTTTGTGCTCGGAACCACGGGCGAAGCGACTTCCCTTTCGGCGTCGGTGAAAAAAGCCTACGTCAAGGCTGCGGCCCGGTTGAAGACGTCCGATACGGTTTTGTACGCGGGCATTTCGTCCAATTGCCTGGAGGAATCGGTCGACTTTGCCAACTATTGTTTCGATCTGGGCGTCGATGCGGTGGCCGCTACGCTACCCTGCTATTACACCTTATCGGACGAACAGATGAAGCGGTATTTCGAGCAGTTGGCCGACCAGCTCAACGGGCCGCTCATCATGTATAACATTCTGGCGACCACCCGCATGTCGATTCCGGTTGCGGTCATTGATGAATTGAGCTACCACCCGAATATCGCCGGGATCAAGGATTCAGAACGAAACGCCGACCGCCTGGCCGAATCCCTGGCGTTGTGGGCTGGTCGTCCGGATTTTAGCCATTTCATGGGCTGGGCGGCCCGGTCGGCAGACGCTTTGCTGGCGGGGAGTGATGGACTGGTGCCGAGTACGGGCAATCTGTTGCCGGGCATTTACCGCGACATGCTAAAAGCCGTTCAGGCAGGCGATGCGGCAAAAGCCTATTATCACCAGAACCAATCCGACGCGTTCGGCCATCTTTACCAGGGTGGCCGCACGCTGGGCGAGTCTTTGTGGGCGCTGAAAGTGCTGATGCAGGAATACGGTTTGTGCGGAACCACCGTGATGCCGCCATTGCAAGCCCTTTCCGAAGCTGAGGAAAACCGGCTGAAAGTGGCGCTGGCCGAGGTGTTGGTGAAAGAGGAGATACAGCTTTAACGGATTACGGTTTTCCGTTTACGGTATTCGGTTTACGGTGGCTGACGCAAGAATGCCAATGCGTCAGCCACCGTAAACCGTAAACTGAAAACCGAATACCGTAAACCTACTACCGCAAACCCCCAAAAATAGAACCAATGAGCACAGACTCCAAACCGATCATCGGCATTACGATGGGCGATCCGGCGAGTATTGGCCCCGAAATCGCGGTCAAGGCGCTATTGAACCCTGTTATTTACGACATCTGCCGTCCGATTCTGGTGGGTGACGCCCGGGTTTATGAAGATATTTCTTACCGGTTGAACCTAAAGGCGGTTATTCACCCGGTTGCCTCCGTTCAGGACGCCACGTTCCGGTTGGGAACGATCGATGTCTATGACCTGGCGAACGTGGAGCTGGCGAACCTGCGATTCGGCGAAATCTCGGCGATGGCGGGGGAAGCGGCCTTTGCTTCGGTAAAAACCGTGATCGATCTGGCACTGGCGGAGGAAATCGACGCGACGGTGACCGGTCCGATCAACAAAAAGTCGATTAACGAAGCCGGGCACCACTTTGCGGGTCATACCGAAATCTACGCCCACTTTACCCATACGAAGAAATACGGCATGTTGCTGGTCGAAGACAACCTGAAAGTGATTCACGTCTCGACGCACGTGTCGTTGCGGCAGGCCTGCGATCTGGTCAAAAAAGACCGGATCCTGGAAGTCATCGAACTGCTGCACAACGGGTTGATTTCGCTGGGCGAAACCAACCTGAAACTGGGCGTTGCCGGTCTGAACCCCCACGCCGGTGATTCGGGCCTGTTCGGAACGGAGGACGACGAGGAGATTTTGCCCGCCGTTGAGGAAGCCAGACGACGCGGTTTCGACGTGGAAGGGCCGGTTCCGGCCGACACGCTGTTTTCTAAAGCCGCCACGGGCTATTACGGGGGCGTCGTGGCGATGTACCACGATCAGGGCCACATTCCGTTCAAACTGACCGGTTTTCAGTGGAACGCGGCTAAAAAGCAGATGGATAGCGTCAAAGGTGTGAACATTACGATGGGATTGCCCATTATTCGTACCTCGGTGGATCACGGAACGGCGTTTGAAATTGCCGGAAAGGGCGTGGCGAGTCCGGATGCGATGGTGTTGGCGATTGAGTCGGCGGTGCAACTGGCGAAAAACCGGCGCAAGAACTTGCTGCCAGTGGAATAAACGCCCCTAAATCCCCTAAAGGGGACTTTCAAATCCGGATGCTTTAAGTCCCCTTTAGGGGATTTAGGGGCGTTTGCCTACTGTAAAACTATGATCGCCGTCATTGCCGATGATTTAACGGGGGCCGCCGAACTGGGTGGAATTGGTCTGGCGTACGGCCTGGAGGTCGAGCTTTCGATGTCGGTCAATCTGCAATCGAAAGCCGATTTGCTCGTTATTTCTACCGACGCCCGCTCGGTTTCGGAGCCGGAAGCGGTACGGGAAATGACTGAAGTCAGCCGGGCTTTGCAGGAATTGAAACCGCTACTGATTTATAAAAAGATCGATTCGGTGCTGCGCGGGCATATTCTGGCGGAAACTCGCGCACAGTTGACCGTGCTGGGTTTGGCGAAGGCGCTGCTCGTTCCGGCCAATCCGGCGCTGGGACGAACGCTGGTTCATGGATGCTATTACGTTGATGGAAAACCGCTCCACCAGACGCATTTCGCCCATGATCCGGAATTTCCGGTGACGGATTCCGACGTTCTGAAGCGGTTCAAGATCACGACTGAACCGGTTTTTGTTCGCAATCCTTCGGATGCATTACCGAACCGGGGCGTTGTTTTTGGCAACGTTGAAAAATGGACGGATCTACAAGCCTGGGTCGAACGGATTGACCACCAGGTCCTGGCGGGGGGCGGTTCCGGTTTTTTTACGGCCATTCTGGATTCGCGGTTTCCGCCAAAACGGAAAACCGTAACGCCGGTTGCGCCGGGCAACACCCGCCTGTACGTCTGCGGCAGTGCGTTTAAAGAGAGCGTGGATTGGGTGAAGAAAGCCGTACATTCCGGGCATTTCGTGCAGTATATGCCCAAAGCACTACTGCAACCCGGCACGTTGGATGAATCGAGCCGAACTACGTGGGCAACCGAAGTGGCGACGAGCCTTCAACAGCGAAAGCCGGTTGTGATGGCCATCGACCCCGCCTGGGTAGAGAATTCATCGGCAGTTCAGTTGCGAACCGACCTGGCAAAAACCGTCCGGGACGTGCTGAACCGGACGCACATTGACGAACTGATCATCGAGGGCGGTTCCACGGCGTCGGCGGTTTTGCGGGAAATCGGCATTACGCGGCTGGCCCCGGTTGAGGAACTGGCGACGGGCGTGGTTCGCAGCAAAGCCATTGAAAAAACAGAGTTGCACGTTACCGTAAAACCGGGAAGCTATCGCTGGCCCCCGGAATTGGGCCTATTTTAATAAATTACTGAACCGAATGCCAAATCCGACCCTGAGCCTAATCGACTACCTGATCATCAGTGCGGTATTGCTGATCAACCTGTATTTCGGACTTCGGTATGCCCGGAATCAGCGCACGACGGAGACGTATTTTGCCGCCAAAGGCCGGGTTCCTGCCTGGGCCATTGGCATGTCGTTGCTGGCGACGCTCATCAGCAGCGTGACGTTTCTGGGTTACCCGAGTGAAGGCTTTTCGTCGAACTGGATTCTGCTCGTCCAGGGTTTGATGGTGCCCATCGTGTTGCTCGGAACCATCTGGTTCATCGTGCCGCTGTACCGCAAAGTGATCGGCCTCAGCACCTACGAATATTTCGAAAAACGCTTTGGTTCCTTTGCCCGGTATTACAGTTCCATCGCCTTTGTTCTCCGGCAGTTTTCATCGATGGGAACGGTTTTTTTTCTGCTGGCGGTCGCGCTGACCAACATGACCGGCGTTGATACGTTCTACATCATCATCGTCGTCGGGCTGATCATCATTGCCGTCAACCTGCTGGGTGGCATCGAAGCCGTGATCTGGCTGGATGTGTTTCAGGGCTTTATGCTGTTTGCCAGCGGTATTCTCTGTGTCACTGTCATCCTGTTTTCCGTCAAAGGCGGTTTTTACGAAGTTATCGAGGTGGCCTCCGCCAATGGTCGAACCGGTTTTGGCCCGTATGATCTGGATCTGACGAAGTTGACGTTTTTTGTCATGGTCATCAACGGTATGTTCTACGCCATTCAGAAATACGGCACCGACCAAACCGTTGTGCAGCGTTACCTGACGGCCAAAACCGACAAAGCGGCCATCAAAGCGTCGATTCTGGGCATCTCGCTCACGGTGCCGGTTTGGGCGCTGTTCATGTTCATCGGAACCGCCCTGTTTGTGTATTATAAACAACAGCCATTGCCCGCGTCCATCCGCCCCGATGCGGTTTTTCCGTATTTCATTATGACCCAATTTCCGACGGGCGTGGTCGGTTTCATTCTGGCCGCCATGATTTCAGCCGCTATTTGTAGCCTCAGCGCCGATCTGAACGCGCTGGCGGCTGTCGGCTTGGAAGATTTCTACAAAAAATCACGCCCGGCTCGGCCCGATGCCGAATACCTGACCGTTAGCAAAGCCATTGTGGTGGCTTCGGGCCTGACCGCCATTCTGATCGGTGCCTTCTATCTGCGGGCTGGGAATGAGGGCGTTCTGGGGATTGTCTTCACACTATACGCCATTTTTTCGGGCGGCATTGTTGGTATTTTTCTGCTGGGGATTTTCAGTGCGCGGGCCAACCGGCAGGGCGTCAACATCGCCATTGTGGTGTGTATTCTGTTCACGGCGTATGCCTTTCTGACCTCCACCAAAATTGGTTATGGCAACGACAAAACGCTTTTACTCGACTTGGGTCAATACAATTTTACGCACCATAAACTGATGCTGGGCGTCTACAGTCACCTGGTTGTCATTGGCGTCGGGTACATTGCCAGCCTGTTTTTTCCAAAACCGACCCTGGATAAAAACCTTTTGTACAGCGGCTGGCGAGATTCGAAAACGGCGACTGTTAACGAGAGGTCAACGGGAAAGACGGTCTTTTTTTGAACGGTTTAAACCGGGGTGTAGATGGACAAGGGGGCTATAATCCCGTAGGGATGACCGATTTTGTAGCGATGGGTTTTAACCTGTCTGTGTTTTTAATTTTGTAATTATAAACCGATGAACTTAACGCGATTTTTTTTAACCCAAACGTTTACCGGCTTCGCGGTCGCACTCATTAGCCTCACCGCCCACGCCCAGCCGAACGCGCTGGTCAATACGGCACAGAGCCGGTTTGTGCGCTTGCAGGGCGTCAACCTGAACGAAGTGAGCTGGACAACGGGCTTCTGGGCCGACCGCTTTCAGGTGTGCCGCGACGCGATGGTGCCACAACTCTGGAAAACCTATACCGATCCGAACCTGAGTCATTCCTACGAGAACTTCAAAATAGCCGCCGGACTGGCGTCGGGGAATTTTAAGGGGCCGTCGTTTCACGATGGGGATTTCTACAAAACACTGGAGTCGCTGGCCGGGATGTACGCGATGACCAGGGACAAAAAGCTCGATGCGTTGATGGATGAGGCCATTGCGGTCATCGGCACGGCGCAAACAGCCGATGGGTATATTTACACCAAAGCCATCATCCAGCAGAAAAAAAGCGGTGAGAAAAAGATGTTCGATGATAAGCTGAGTTTTGAGGCTTACAACTTCGGACACCTGATGACGGCGGCTTGCGTGCATTACCGCGCCACGGGAAAAACCGCCCTGCTCGACATCGCTAAAAAAGCGACGAATTTCCTGATCGGTTTTTACAACAACGCCAGCCCCGAGCAGGCCCGAAATGCCATTTGTCCGTCTCATTACATGGGCATCATCGAGATGTATCGCACCACCCGCGAACCCGCCTATCTGGCACTGGCCCAGAAACTCATCGACATTCGGGGCCTGTCGGAAGGAACGGATGACAACTCCGACCGTGTGCCGTTCCGAAAAATGACCAAAGTGATCGGTCACGCCGTTCGGGCCAATTACCTCTTTGCCGGAGCCGCCGACGTTTTTGCCGAAACCGGCGACAGCACGCTGTTGTCGACCCTAAATTTGATGTGGGACGACGTGGTCAACCACAAAATGTACGTCACCGGTGGCTGCGGGGCCTTGTACGACGGCGTGTCGCCCGAAGGCACGGCGTACAAACCCGATACCGTTCAGAAAGTCCACCAATCCTACGGCAAAGCGTATCAGTTGCCCAACCATTCGGCTCACAACGAGACCTGCGCCAACATCGGCAATCTGCTCTGGAATTACCGGATGCTGCAAATTACCGGCCAGGCCAAGTACGCCGATGTGATGGAACTGGAATTGTACAACGGCATCCTGTCGGGCATCAGCCTGGACGGCAACACGTTTTTCTACACCAACCCCTTGAGCGCGTCCGACGATTATCCGTATGCCCTGCGGTGGATGGGTGGCCGCCAGCGGTACATCAGTAAGTCGAACTGTTGCCCGCCCAATACCGTGCGGACGCTGGCCGAAGTGAGCAGCTATGCGTATAGCGTGTCGGATAAAGGATTGTGGCTGAATCTGTTCGGGGCCAATCAACTGGCAACGACGCTGAAAGATGGCTCGGCGATTCGGCTGACGCAGGAAACCGCGTATCCGTGGGACGGCCTGATCAAACTCCGGTTGCAACAGGCTCCGGCGAAACCGTTTTCGGTCTTTGTCCGCATTCCGGGCTGGTGTCAGGGCGCGACGATCAGGGTGAATGGCGTGGCGGTTTCGGCCGTGATCCGATCCGGCGAATACGCCGAACTGAACCGGAGCTGGAAAGCGGGCGACAAGGTCGAAATCAGCCTGCCGATGCCGGTGAAACTGCTGGAAGCGAACCCACTGGTGGAGGAAACCCGCAATCAGGTGGCCGTGAAACGCGGGCCAGTGGTGTATTGCCTGGAATCGGTCGATAATCCGGGTACCAAACTGACTACGCTGGCTCTTTCCGCTAAAAACGACTTAAAACCGAAGCTGATGACCCTTGAAAACACCGAACTGATGGCGTTGGAAGGTACGGCGCAACAGACGGAAAACCGGTCCTGGACGAACCAGTTATACCGGGAAGTGTCGGAAAAAGCACCGGTTGCCAAAACCATTCGCCTGATTCCGTATTATGCCTGGAGCAACCGGGGCCGTTCCGAAATGGCCGTCTGGATTCCGTTGATTCGGTAGGGTTAGTTCAGCAAATTCACCACATCGCCCCGGCGCGATTCCGGCGTTACGATCAACGATTCCAGTCTCCCATTTTTCAAAACCGCTTCGACCGTTGTGTTATACGGCGCGTGCAGTTTAACGTGAACTTCCCAGGTTTTGGGCCAGGCCGGAAACAGGTAGATTTTCCGGCCGTCGGCTTGCAGCAGCATTTCCTGAAGGCCAATCATCCCCGAACCGCCCCAGTTGTGGTCGGGCGTCCAGTCGAAGCCGGGACCCCAGAAGGCCGGAAACCGCCGACCGGAGTTGGCTAATTTCAGGAGCGTGAGCCGGGCGGCTTCGTCGGTCAGACCCAGCCGGGCGGCAAAAATATTGTCCTGCTTCCAGCCCACAGCACTGCGAAATTTCAGGGCGTCTTGGTCGTAGCGGTAGGTGTTAATGGCTGTATCCAGACCCGGTTTCCCAATCCCGTAGATTCCCCACGGAAAAACCGGGTAGAGTTGGGGCGTTTCGACGTTGTTGATTCGCTCCCACAATTTGGCAGGCGCAATCGTCGGGTGGCCGTCAAATTCCCGGAAACTAATCGGTGGAATCCGGTCGAGCATCTGCTTCCAGATCGTCCTTTTTTCGGCGGTCAAATACTCCCCCGGCAATTCCAGCAGGCGCGTCAAAACCGTTCGCAAGGCCGAAACGGTCGAGGTGGCATTGTACGCCATTTTGTAGGTTTCGGCGGCTGATCCCGGATACAGCACCAGCTTGTTTTCGCCGTCGAACGCCTTGCTGCCCCGGCGTTTCGCCAGATACGGGTAGTGTTCGTTGAAGAACGTCAGGCAACTTTCGATGAAGGGAATGTCACCCGTAATGTCCTTTCCGGCGTAGCGTTCGGTTTCCAGTATCATCAGGCAAAACTCCAGAACCGTGTCCCACTCATACTCCAGCCAGGCGTTGTATTCCATGCCTTTATCGTAGCCAGCGGGCCGTTTCCAGCCGTACTCGGCGGAGTTGGGCAGACCGAAATTTTCAATCTGTTCCGTAAAGCTTGCGCCTTTGTGCTGCCAGTAAACGGCGGTTCGCAACTCGGCGGTTTTCAGCAGGTTCCGGTAAAAATCAAACTGCGGTTTCATCAAGTCACAGTCGCCACTTTTCAGCATCGGCCAGTATACCAGCCGCTGGTTTTGCGCCGTGTGAATACCGCCCCCCCAATTGCGGAAGTCGGGCGTAAAGGCCATCGTGGAGTCGGTAAGTGCAGGGTCGAAGGTGAACAGTCCGCCGTTGAATTTGGTCGGGTATTTTCCGAACGCATTGCAACCCAACATATACCGGAACAGTTGGTAATTCCGGGCGACCTGCCATTCGGGCGAATCAACCGGGGCATTCAGGTAAATGTAACTTTTTTGCCAGTAGTCATTCCACCAGTTTTCAGTCCGGCGTTGGGCGGTTTTTGCCGAGGCCGCAGCTTCTTTTATTCCAGCCTCAAGACCCTGGCGCCAGTCTGCCATGCTGACGGCTTGATCCGTATGCAGGTGCAGTACCAGTTCGTGTTGGCGGGAAGCGGTTTGACTCACCAGTTTCCAGCCCTGAAAATCCGTAGCGAGGTACTTGCCCCGGTAGGTTCCGGCGGGTTTTAAGCGTTTTCCCGAGAAGTGCCCGCCGAAAGTCAGGTTCGTCAATGGGTTAAATAATTGATTTTTAACGCTGTCCAGCCCCTGTTGCTGCACCGTTACGTCGAACGCCGAACGTTCGGCACCATTTCGATGATAAAATTCGACCGCATCTCCGCTGAATCGCACCGAGTCCTTCAACGTTTTGACTTCGCCCCGGGGTGCCCATTTGTACGAATTGGCGTTGTTTTCCTTGCCTTTCGTGATGCGATCGGTATACCGCCAGCTTTCGAAAGCCGCTTCGGCTTTGACCGCCTGGTTACTGGAAACCGCCACGTGAATAACCGGCCGGAACACATCGACCCAAACCGTGATTTTCGCTGACAGCCCGGCTCGGGTGCCGGTGATCACCACCTGCCCTTTGTTCAGCAGCAGTTCCTGTTTAAAGGTTGTTCCGGCGTCGAACGGATTGGGGGCCAGTTTCAGGCGAATCCGACCCAGTTTCAACACCGTATTGTTGTGGTCGAAGGTCCCGCTTCGGGCCACATAAAAGAGGAGATCACCGTTTTCCACCCAGACATTCAGTCCAATGTCGCCCCCGCCACACGGCATCGATTCCGAAGAATTTTTGCTTGGACTAGTCCAGATTGTGTTGTATTGATTTATACCGGTTTGTTGTGCAAATACATTAGTCAATACACTAAAAGACAGCAGGTTAATTAGTGCTGTGACGGCTAATGGCCGGTTTTTGAAAAGGCAGATTGTTGGCTGATGCAAAGCTAATATGGTATAATTATGGGAGAAAATGGTACAGATACCGAGCAAATTTACAGACTATATTTGTGAAGCAACGGGCATAAAACGGCGAATGATACAATACAGAAAAACGGTTGGCGTGGTGTGGTTGATCGGGTTGTTGCAGACTACGGTTTGTCTGGCTCAATCGGCAAAAATGCTGTCGACGGAGACGTTGAAAAACTACGTAACCTCCTTTAATTCCATTGATGACGAAGCGGTCATAAACCACGTTCCGAATGCGGAGTCGTTCGACTGGCTTTCCCGGAACATTCCGCTTTTTGACTGCCCGGATTCGACGCTTCAAACCGTGTATTACTACCGCTGGTGGTCGTTTCGAAAACACCTGAAACGAACGCCGGAAGGCTATATTTTTACGGAGTTCATCACGAAAATGAACCACGCCGGCAAATACAACGCCATCAGCAGCGCGTTGGGCCATCACATTTACGAGGGGCGCTGGCTGCACGATCCGCAGTACATCGATGACTACATTTCGTTCTGGCTCTACGTCGATCCGAAACACACCGCCCCCCGGTTTCACGCGTTCAGTAGCTGGGTCGATGACGCCGTTTACAACCGGTATCTGGTCAATCTGGATAAACCCTTTATTCAAAAGAACCTGCTGGCGCTAGATGCTGATTACCGCAAGTGGCAGCAGGAGAAGCAGTTAGCCAGCGGTTTGTTCTGGCAGTTTGACGTGCGGGACGCCATGGAAGAATCGATCAGTGGCTCGCGGAAAGATAAAAACCGGCGTCCGACCATCAACAGTTACATGTATGGCAATGCCAAAGCCCTGGCAGACCTGGCGGCTCTGGTCCACAACGATACGCTCCAAAACCGCTACCGGCAACTGGCCGCGTCGCTGAAAAAACTGACCCTGGATAGTCTCTGGAACGCGGAGGATCGGTTTTTTGAAGTGAAATCCCCCAAAGGTAGTTTTGCCAACGCCCGTGAAGCCATCGGTTTCATTCCCTGGTATTTTGACCTGCCCGACGACAGCCCGACTTATGCCCGGCAGTGGGACCTGTTGACCGACACGACCGGTTTTTCAGCACCCTGGGGGCTGACCACGGCGGAACGTCGCCACCCGCTTTTCCGAACCCACGGTTCCGGCCACGGCTGTGAATGGGATGGGCCGGTCTGGCCATTTGCCACGACGCAAACGCTGAAAGCGTTGTCGAATCTACTGACGAAATACAAAAATCAGGGGCGCATGACGAAGGCGGTTTTTTACGATGAGTTGCAGAAATACGCCCGGTCGCACACGATGAACGGAACGATTTATTTGGGTGAGTATCAGGATGAAAAAACCGGCGAATGGCTGAAAGGCGATAATCCCCGCAGCAAATTTTATAACCACTCCGGGTTCGCGGATCTGATCATCAGCGACCTGGTTGGGCTGAAACCCCGCGCTGATGATGTGCTGGAAATTCATCCGCTGATTCCCGACCACTGGGACTGGTTTTGTCTGGATAATGTGCTGTATCACGGAAAAATCCTGACGATTTTGTACGACAAAGCCGGAAAACGCTACGGAAAAGGCAAAGGATTTCGGGTGTTTGCGAATGGAAAGGAAGTGATCCGGACGGGGAAAGTAGGGCCGGTGAGAGGGAAGTTTTAATCTTGGAAAATAACGAATATCGAAGTGTTGCCCCTAAATCCCCTAAAGGGGACTTTTTGCATCCGGAAGATTCGCGTCCAAGTCCCCTTCAGGGGATTTAGGGGCAACACTTCGATATTTCAATTTATTTTTCAAACACTTGCCTTGCTCAGCAGCGATTTCGACTTGTTGAGATACTGGCGTTTGTATTCCAGGGGAGTGACGCCGGTTACTTTTTTGAAGTGGCGGTAAAAATTCGATACGTTGTTAAAACCGCAGTCGAAGCAAATCACTTCGGTGAGGGTTTTGCCCTCGATCAACGCTCGGCAGGCGTGGCTGATCCGGATCTCGATCAGAAAATCGTAGTAAGTTTTGTTGGTCATCAGTTTAAAATACCGGCAGAACGAGGTCACGCTCAGGTTGCTGATGGCCGAAATTTCTTCCAGTGAAATCTCCTTTTTGTAGTTTGCGAGCGTGTAGTTGCAAACCGTATTCAGTCGCTGGGTATCGGTTTCGTCGGATTGGTAAAAAACCGCCCGGCCATTGACGATCAGCTCATATTCTTCCGTTTCCGCGAGGGTTTGCAGGATGGAGAGCAGAATGATGATTTTGTCGAGATTGGTGGCGTCGAGCGCCCGGTGCATCAGGTTCGCGAGTCTGGCATTGGCCTGACCGGTGATGACCATACCGCTTTTTGCTTTTTCGAACAAGCGGGGAATTAAATACGCTTCCGGCAATTTTAAAAGATCATCGCCCAGGCAATCGGGCAGAAACTGGATGACAATAACTTCGATGGTTAAATCCGGGTCGTTGTTGTAATATTCTTTCCCACTTCGCCAGGTATGCGGCAAGTTCTCGCCCACTAATACAATCTCTCCCGGCGAAAAGTTAGCGATTTTGTCGCCAATAAACCGTACCCCTTCGCCCTTAATGATATAATGCAGTTCAAGCTCGGGATGATAGTGCCAGATGTTCTTGAAATGCGGCAGAATATCGTGCCGGACAATGTAGGAGTTTTCCAGCTTATCCGTCACTTTTCGAAATAATGGCTTCATACGTATCGCGCACTAACGTGTCTACTCAATTCGGACCGGGTCGGTAAGCTGACCCCTCTCCATTATAAAGAAAAATCCCGGCTGATCTACTGAATTGGCGCGGGTCTGTTATCCCGCCGGAGCAGGACGGAAACCGTACGGGCCATACCGTTCGTTTCCGGCTCATTTTGTTTTCACTTTGTGGGTTTCGGTAACCGATATACAAAAATAAACGAAATAACTCCAATTATTTATATTTATTCGATGATAACTTCCTATAATAATTTGGCAAAAAAATGCAGCTATGCCCCTGAAATGTACTATATTTTTGTATTCAGTTGTAGAATAGTATTGTAAAATCCTGATTTAGTCTTCTTTTAGCGCCTGGCTATGTAGAAAATCGCAGGCACAAGCCAACCAGACGAGAATCAGCGAATCCGAGTCCGTCATCAGCCTGTTGCGTTCTTAATTTCCGACTACCATGACACCAAAAAACCTTCTGTTCAGTGGCCTGCTTGTTGTGATGGGCGTTCTTTCGGCCGTGGGGCAATCTTCGGCTCCGGCCCATATCGATACCGCGTATAACCGGGTCGTTACCGAACGGGCTGCGAAGATTGTGGCCACGCTGAACCTGAGCGAACCTGCAAAATCGGCCCGGGTTCAGGAGTCTATCGCGCGGCAATACCGGGATCTGAACACCATTCGTGAACGGCGGAAAGAAGCGATAAAAAACCGGATTGAAACGACACCGACAGCGACTAAACTTGCCGAAAAAGAGAAACTGGAAGGTGAAATAACCGGCGAATTAAAAATACTGCACACGGAATTTCTGACCCGTTTAGCCGCTGATTTAAATGGCCAACAAATCGATCAGGTAAAAGACGGTATGACGTACGGCGTCCTGCCGATAACCTACAAGGGGTATCAGGCTATGTTGCCTGATTTAACGGAAGCGCAGAAAAAGCAAATTCTGGCCTGGCTGACCGAAGCCCGGGAGCGGGCGATGGACGAAGGAACCTCGAAAGAGAAACACGCCATGTTTGGCAAATACAAAGGGCGGATCAACAACTACCTGTCGGCGGCCGGAATCGACCTGAAACAGGCGGGCAAAGCCTGGGAAGAACGCATTGCGAGTGAGGCCGAAAAGGCCCGGAAACAGTAACCAAGTCAATCCTTTCCAACCAACCGGGAGGTTCTCTGCACCTTCCCATCCTTTCAACCCTATGACATCGGTTTTACGAACGAAAACAATCCTCCTGCGCACCGGCAGGTTGCTCTGCGTATTGACGCTGGGATGGCTCTCTGATGCGGTTTGCTATGCCGCAAACACCGGCGGGAAGGTTGCGCTGGCGGCTTTCAAACCGGCGTCTCCCCTGGAAAACATTACGGGTGTTGTGAAAGATGCCAAAGGCGAACCGCTGCCGGGCGTGAACGTTCTGATCAAAGGCACAAAAACCGGTACGGTTTCGGACATCAAAGGAACGTTTCGGCTGAATCTGCCGAAGGGCGATGAAACCTTGATTTTCAGTTACATTGGTTTCAAAACCCAGGAGGTTCCGGTAAAAGGACGCACGACGTTTGCGGTGCAACTGGAAGAAGACGCGGCTGCGTTGAGCGAAGTCGTGGTGGTGGGCTACGGCGTTCAGAAGAAGGTCAGTCTGACGGGAGCCGTTGCCACCATCGATATGAAAAGTGTTCAGGATCTGCCGGTTAACAGTTTGTCGGCCGCGCTGGTGGGCCAATTGCCGGGCGTGGGCGTTTCGGGTGGAACCAGCCGACCGGGCGAAAATGCGCAGATTACCGTTCGGAATCCGATCGTTTTATCGAAAGACGGCGGAACGCTGCGGCCCTTGTACGTCATCGACAACGTGGTGCGCTCGGAGGATGATTTCAACGCCCTGGATGTGTCGGAAGTCGAGGCCATTTCGGTGCTGAAAGACGCGGCTGCCGCCATTTACGGGGCGCGTTCGAATCAGGGTGTGGTGGTGGTGTCGACGAAGCGCGGAAAAGCCGGAACGCCCAAATTCAGTTACAGTGGTTCGACCGGTATTTCGGATGCCCAACTGCCAACCATGATGAACGGGTTTGAGCACGCGACCTACCTGAACGACGTCAATTATGCCGCTGGCCGACTCCCGACCGACCCGCTCATTTATACGCCCGACGAACTGGCGCATTTCAAAAGCAACAACACCGACTGGCTGCGGCAGGCCTGGAAACCGTCGACCGTTCAGCGTCATGCCCTGAACGTGAGCGGTGGCAACGAGAAAGCGACGTATTTCGCGGGGGCTTCCTACAACGCCCAGAATGCCAACTTCGACAACATCAACTCGGGCAAGTGGACCTTTCGGGCGAGTGCGGACATGCAGGTGACCAAAAACCTGAAAGCCGCTCTGTCGTTGAGCGGTGATCTGTCGGACAAGAAAATGTATTACCTGAAACAGGGGGGCGAAAACGCGGAAAACGACATGCGCAGCCTGTTGTATACGCCCCAGTTTGCTCCGCCGTATGTGAACGGCCTGCCGGTTTTGCTGTCGAATGGCGGTTCCAACGATTTTGGTGCTTTTCACTTTTTCGAGATTCAGAAATCCAATAATTATACTCAAACCCGCAGCAGTGGCCTGAACATCACCGCCAATCTGGATTATTCCATTCCGTTTGTGAAAGGGCTGAAAGCCCGGGTGCTGTATAGCCGAACCGTCGATAACAGCTTCGGAAAACAATACGGAACGAAATACAATGTCTACAATTTCTCGATGCTGGGCGACCACAAGCACATTTACGGGGGAGATGTCCTCAAAATCGTTACGCTGAACAACGGCGACCGCGTGCGCGCCAATCCCGGCTATACGGATACCTACCAGCTCAACGGGTACCTGAATTACGACCGGCAATTCGGGAAACACCAGGTGTCGGCCATTGCCTTCTTCGAGCAGTCGGAAACCCACGCCGATAACATTGCAGCCATGGCCGAGGGCGTTATCATCGGTGGGCTGGACAACATGCGCTACGCCACCGGCACGCAAACCACGACGGAAACCGAATCGGAAGTCGGTTTTCTGTCTTACGCCGGTCGGATCAACTACAATTACGCCAATAAATACCTGTTTGAAACCGCCATCCGGTACGATGCGTCCACCAAGTTCGCGCCCGAATACCGCTGGGGACTTTTCCCGTCGTTTTCGGCAGGCTGGGTCATTTCGGAGGAGCCTTTCTTTCGGAATGGCGTTCGCTGGGTCGATTTCCTGAAACTGCGCGGTTCACTCGGTTTTCTGGGCGGAGATGCCACCAAACCGTATAACTGGCTGACCAGCTACGCCATCCAGACGGGAAAAGGGGCGGTTTTTGGTGGCAATGCCGACCGTCCGCTGATCGTATCACCCAACAACGCGATGGCCAACCGCATGGCTCGCTGGGATGATAATACGAAATACAACATCGGGATTGACGCGCAATTCCTGAAAAACCGCCTGTCGCTCAGTTTGGATGCATTCTACGACCACCGCTACAACATGCTGACGTCGCTGACCTCGTCGGTTCCGCTGTTGGTCGGGGCGACGTTGCCGTCTGAAAACTATGCGACCGTCGACGGGTTTGGAACGGAGATTTCACTGGGCTGGAGTGATAAAATTGGCAGCGACTGGTCCTACAAAGTCAATGGATTTTTCACCTGGAGCGATAACAAACAGATCAAAATCGATGTCGACAAAGGCAAAATTGGCACCTTCGAGGACCCTCTCGGCAAGTCGTCGGACATGGGCTTCAAGGGCTACAACTACCTCGGCATGTTCCGAACCCAGCAGGATGTGGACTCGTATCTGGAAAAATACCCGGGCTATACCATTTTCGGCGCAGTTCCCAGACCGGGGATGTTGTATTACGAAGACGTGCGTGGCCCTAAAGATGCGTCGGGGCAGTTCACCGCTCCCGATGGGAAAATCACCGATGCCGACATGCAGTTTCTGACGAAAAAAGCCAATAACCACTACGGTTTTGGGTTTAATTTCAGCACTTCATACAAAGGGCTGTCGGTGGCGGCTGTCATCAGTGGGTCGTTTGGCGGCCAGAGTTCGGTCGAATCGTCGGCCCGTTCGCAGGCGACGCCCACCGCCAACCGTCCGCAGTTCTGGGCAAACCACTGGACACCCGAAAATCCGAATGCCGCCTACCCCAGTCCGTATTATCGGGATAATTACAACGTGGAGTCCGACTTCTGGTTCCGGAGTGCCACGCAGGTTTCGGTGCGGAACGTCACTATTTCGTACGGCTTGCCGACCGGTTTTACCAGCCGATTGGGGTTGAGCAATGTCCGGGTGTATCTGGTGGCGACCAACCCGCTCAATCTCTACAATCCGTACGATTACAAAACGTATGCGGGCAATTACGACGCCTATCCGGTGCTGCGCTCTTTCTCACTCGGTCTCAATCTTGGCTTGTAACCTTCGACACCATGAAACTCTTTCCTAAAATCGTTGCCGTTTGCTGTTCGTCGCTGGTGCTGACCAGTTGCATGGAAGTACTTGATAAAACCGACCTGGGTTCGACCAGCGGGGCGCTGATCTTCAATGATTCGACGCTCACTCAGATGAACCTCGATTTCGTGTACGACCAGAATTTACCCACCGGTATTGCGACCCTGGGGCCCGGCAGCCCCAACAGCCCCAGTGTTACGACTCTGTCGGATGAGTCGTTTGGCGAAAGCAAACTGCTGGAAGGCTCGCTGCTTGTCAATGAAGTGGGGGATTTTGGAACGGCGCTGAGTGCGACCAACAACTACGGCAAAATCCGGGTGATCAACATGTTTCTGAGCGATGTGAACGCCGGGACCTTGCCGCAGTATACAAAGAACAAACTCCGGGCACAGGCGCAGTTTTTCCGGGCCTGGCGGTATTTCGACCTGGTGCGGTTATATGGCGGTGTTCCGCTGGTGCTGACGCCCCTGGCGGCTGTGGGCGTCGAAGCCCGCGACAAAGCGTTTTTACCCCGTAACAGCACCACCGAAACGTTTGCGGCCATTGTGAAAGATCTGGATTCGACCATTGCGTCGGTGCCGGGACGCTGGAATTCGAGCGATTGGGGTCGCATCACGAAAGGAACGGCTGCGGCTCTGAAAGGGCGGGTGCTGCTGACGGCCGCCAGCCCGCAGTTCAATCCGGGCGATGCGGTAGCGAAATGGCAGACGGCGTATGATGCCAATAAACAGGCAGTTGATCTGCTGACGGCCAATGGCTACGGCCTGCACGCATCCTTCGATCAGTTGTGGTTTCAGGAGGTCAACAATCCCGAAGCGGTTTTTGTGACGGGCTTCAATACGGCTACGGGCGACCAGGCCCGCAAGAACAATGGCTATGACAATGCGACGCGCCCATCCTACACCGGCACCAGTGGCGGGTCTAACCAACCGTCGTGGGAGATGGTGAAAGCCTTCCCGATGCTGGACGGCAAAAAACCGGGTGAATCAACGAAATACGCCTATTCCGACCAGTTGTTCTACAAAAACCGGGACCCAAGGTTCAACAAAACCATCGCCTACAACGGCGTTAACTGGCCCCTGAACGGCAATACTTCATACAAACTCTGGACGTATTTTGCGGGCGGAAAAACCGTAGAGCCAAAAGCAACGAACACCGGTTTTTACACCCGGAAAGCCGTCAACCCCACCCCGGCGATTGGCGACGTGCAGTTTTCGGGCACTGACTGGATCGAAATCCGGTTTGCCGAAGTGCTGCTGAATCTGGCCGAAAGTGCCGTTGGGATTAACAAACTGGACGAAGCCTATACGCAGTTGATCGCCATCCGGAAACGGGCGGGGATCGAAGCTGGTACCGACGGTTTATACGGGTTGAAAGCCAACATGACCCGGGCCGAGTTGTTCAGCGCGATTCTGGACGAGCGGCAGATCGAATTTGCCTTTGAAGGCAAGCGGTTCTGGGATTTGCGTCGGTGGAAACTGATCGAGAAAACCCTGAACGGCACCCGGCGGACGGGTGTGACGATCAACCTGAAAACGACAGGCGTTCCGGCGGATTTTGCCACCACCCGCGACAACATCAACCTGGATCTGGCCTATACAAACTATTTCACGCTGGAATTCAAGCCGCTGGACACGAAGTATGCCATCAACTGGAAACCCGAATATTACTTCTTCGCCATTCCGCAGTCGGCCATCGACAACAACCCCAAACTGATTCAGAACACCACCTGGGGCGGGGCGTTTGATCCGTTGAAGTAAGAAGTTGAAACAGGATTGAAAGAGCCCTCCGGTTATATCCGGTTAAAAACCAGCCGGTTTTGTCCCGTAGGGACTGAACAACCCGGCGACGCTACGCTGTTGAGTCCCCTCCGGGACAAAATCGATAGGGAAAACCGGGGCTCCGTTGTCGCTCGCGACAACGGGAAGAAGTACGGTTTAGCCCACGGTTCAAACCGTGGGTTCTGAAAAAACCGGCTCTGCGCTGAAACCGTTTTAACGGTTTTGAGGCCCTAAAACCGTTAAAACGGTTTCCAAATCCCGGACCATTTCCTGGTTGTCCCCGGATTAAAATCCGGGGCTGTTTTTTCAATCGCCTAAATCCGTTTTTACGTCAAATTACGTTCAACTCCCCGTTCAGTCGATACGTTTTCCCCTTTTCGGTTGTCAATTTTACCTGTTTATCGCCATACCGAATCACACAGGGCTGGCCCGCTTTTGACGTCACCTCAACCCCGCTCAGTTGCCCATTCTGCCAGCGGATGTTCAGCACAAAACCGCCGTGGGCGCAAATCCCGTTGAGGTAGCCCGTTGGCAGCTCAGAAGGCAGTGCCGGAAGTAAATCAAGGGTTTTTCCCTGACTTTGCAGGATCATTTCGCCGATGCCGCTGGCACCCCCAAAATTCCCGTCGATCTGAAACGGCGGATGCGCGTCGAACAGGTTGGGGTAGGAGCCGCCACCCGTAACTCCTTCGGGCGAAATGGCAGGGCGAAACAGCAGTTTGAGCATGGTATACGCGTGATTGCCATCGCGGAACCGCGCCCAGAAATTGATTTTCCAGGCCAGGCTCCAGCCCGTTCCTTCGTCGCCCCGTTCCAGCAGTGACTGCCGGGCGGCTTTCATTAACCCGGGCGTTTCGTCCCACGTAATGTCGGTGCCGGGGTGAACGCCCCAGAGGTGCGACACGTGCCGGTGGTGGTCGTTCGGATCGTCGATGTCCGGCAGCCATTCCTGCAACTGGCCCCGCTTGCCAATCTGGTTGGGGGCAATCTGGCGGTACATGGTTCTGAGCGTGTCGCGGAAAGCCACATCGGTGCCAAGCACCTCGCTGGCGGCAATGCAGTTTTTGAACAGGTCGCGGATAATCTGGTGATCCATCGTCGGCCCGGCCACCAGGCCGAGGTGTTCGGGCGAGTTGGAAGGTGTGCTGATGAGCCAGCCGGTTTTGGGGTCTTTCACCAGAAAATCGACAAAAAACTGAGCTGCTTCTTTTAGGATTGGATAGCCCCGGTTTTGCAGAAAATCCTTGTCTTGCGTGTAGCGGTAATGTTCCCAGAGGTGCCGCGACACCCAGGCCCCACCGCTCACCCAGATGCCGTGGTTCGATGCATTGATGGGGGCCGTTCCGCGCCAGAGGTCGGTGTTGTGGTGGAGCACCCAGCCCCGGGCGTTGTAGTGCGCTTTGGCGGTTTTGCGACCCGATTCCACCAGTTCGTCGATGGCCGCAAACATCGGTTCGTGGCAGGCCGACAGGTTCAGCATTTCGGCGGGCCAGTAGTTCATCTGGAAATTGATGTTCGTGGTGTATTTGCTGCCCCAGGGCGGAGTGAGCAGATCGTTCCAGATGCCCTGCAAATTGGCGGGTCGCGTGCCGGGTCGCGAGCTCGAAATTAGCAAATACCGCCCGTATTGCACGTAAAGCGCCACCAGCGCCGGGTCGGCAGCTTTCTCGAAGCGTTGCAATCGTTCGTCGGTCGGGAACTGTTCACTGGCGGTGTGGCCCAAATCCAGCGTGAGGGTGTTGAAATAAGACTGATACTCCTGACAATGAGCGGTTTTTAGGGCGGAAAATGGCCTGGTGCGGGCTGTTCGCAGCGGTTTCTGGCTTAGCGTGGCCGGGTCGCCGGAGACGTCTTTGTAGTTCCTGAAGTTAGTCCCCGCCGTCAGGAACAAGGTGGCTTCGTCGGCTCCCGAAATGACAAGTTTGTTACCTGATACGGTGATCCGGCCTTTTTTCGTCTGAACATGGAGCAAACTTTCGCCTTTCAACGCGCCATTTCGTACCTGAACCGACAACGCAATGGTCTGATTATCAATTTTCCTGACCGAAGAGCCGTTGTGCGGACTGGTCAATGCGGCTTCAAAACTGATTTTCCCCGGCTGGCTGGCGGTTAGCTGAACGGCGATGACCTGATCGGGGGCGCTGGCGAGGTATTCACGGGTAAACGTTACGCCATTGGACGAATAGGTAACGCGGGAGAGGGCGGTTTTTAGATCCAGTTCCCGGCGGTAGTTGACCGGTTTTTCGGAGCCTTTAAAATGGAACCACAGGTCGCCAAAAGGCTGGTAATCGGCCTGATAGCGGGGAGAGGCCGGGGGGGCATCATCCTGAATCCAGTATTTGAACGGTTTGGAAAGGGCAACACCGTCGGTCGGTTGCGAACCTTCGGGGTAAACGACAAACGTGGGCTGAGCGGATTTGACCCCAATAAAACCGCCTTTGTCGAACCAGTTGATGACCTGAATCGCCAGATGATTTTTCCCCGCCCGCAGTTTTGCCGCCGGAATTGTATACCGCCGGTTTTTGGCAATGCCTTTGTCGGAACCAATCAGTTCGCCGTTCAGATACGTAAAATCCTGGTCACGGATGCGGCCCAGATCCAGAATCACGTCCTTGCCCGCCCAGGCGTCGGGCAAATCGAACGAGGTACGGAACCAGACCGCTCCATCCAGCCCCTCCAGTCCGGCCCGTTCCCAGCCTTCCGGAGTGGGAACGGACATGGTTTTCCAGGAACGGTCATCGAACGAAACCGCTGCCGGATTTGATTTCTCCAGCTTGCGGACACCCGCAAACCAGGCGGTTTTCTTCGGCGTATAATCCGATTCGTTGCTTTGCCGCCCCATGAACTGTTCCTGCGCCAGTTTTTCGGCTTCGGCCTGTTTGCCCTCAGCGAGCAATTGACGAATCCGGGGCAGGTACTGAGCCGCTCCTTCGCGCTGGTATTCCCGTGGTTCGCCGGTCCAGAGCGTTTCTTCGTTGAACTGAATGTGGTCCGTTTGAACGCCCCCGAACACCATGCCACCCAATCGCCCGTTGCCGATCGGCAGCGCTTCCACCCACTGACTGGCCGGTTGTTTGTACCAGAGCGTAAGCGGTTGTGGACTAGATTGCTGAGCCTGAGTTGTTCGTGAAAAACAAGTGGCTAAAAGGAATAAGAAGGCGGTTTTTTTCATAACTGGAACGGTTGACCGCTAGTGAAAAACAAGATACAGAATCCCCATCGTGATCATCAGTGAAATCCAGGCAATCCATACGCGTCGGGTCGGTTTGATGCGGATTTCGGACGCAAGGGGTACGTAGATGGACGGATTTTTATCGAACACCGAAATCAGAATGGCCGTGAGCAATAATGCCGCAAAAATAGAAAAGGAAACCAACAAATAGTGGGGCCAGAAAGGGTATTGGTCGGGCGGTAACACCCATAAATACAGAATACCAACGCCCAGACTGAACGCCGAACCCACGGATAAAATGGCGTTGACGGCGGTGCGGGTAGTGCGTTTCCAAAAAACCGTCAACAGAAAAACCACCGACAGGGGCGGGGCAATAAATCCCAGCACCGACTGAAACACGTCGAACAGATTCAGCCCCTTGATGCTGTCAATCGCTAACGCCATTAGAATGGCGAACCCGCAACCCGCGACTATGGTCATCCGCCCGACTTTGATCAGTTGCTGTGTGCTGGCGTTGGGATTGATTTTCTTCCGGTAAACGTCCATCGTGAAAACCGTACTCAGTGAATTCAGCGACGAGCCAATCGTGCCGACCAGAACCGCAATCAGCACCACAATCACCAGCCCGTTCAGGCCGGGCGGGAACAGGTTCGTGACCATGGTCATGTAGGCTTCGGCGGGGTCTTTCAGGTTCGGAAACAGAATGAAACACAGAATGCCGGGTAAAATAAACAGCGGTAAGGAGAGGATTTTGAGCCAGCCGATGAAGTTGACGCCCAACTGTCCCTGCTCCAGATTTTTGGCTCCCAATACCGATTGCACCATCGCCTGATCGGTGCAGAAAAAGGCGATGGCGGCCACCGGATAGCCCAGCAAAATGGCGGGCCACGGGTAGCTTTGGTCGCTGGCCGGGTGAATCAGACTCCAGTACGAAGCGGGTGCTTTCTGAAAAACCGCAGCGAGTCCGCCGACTTTGACGATGCCCAGAATCGTAAGCGTCAACGACACGCCGATGAGCAGAATCATCTGGAACACATTGACGCGGGCAATGGCTTTCAGCCCGCCCGAATAGGCGAAAAGTCCCGCAAACAGCACCAGCACTGTAACCGACTGCGCCATGGGAATGCCCAGAATCTGCCGCACCAGAAAACCGCCCGCGAACAGGCCCAGCGATAGCCACGAAATCAGGATTTTGATCAGGGCATACCACGCCAGAATGGTCTGCGTCGATTCGCCGTAGCGTTTTCCCATGAACTCGGGCATGGTCGAGACGTTGGCGGTCAGGTACTTCGGGGCAAAAACGATGGCGAGCAGGAATAAAAACACGAACGCGTACCAATCGAAATTGATGGCGACAATGCCCGTACTGTAGCCGATGCTTGCAAACGCCAGCAGCATGGAGGGCCCCACATTCGTCCCCCACATGTTGAAGCCAATACTGGCCCAGCCCAGCGACTTATTTGCCAGAAACAGCGTCTCGTCTTTGCCGTCGTTTTTCGGTACACTAGCCCGGTAGCCAATCACCGCCAGAATAGTTAGGTAGGCCAAAACGATGCAATAATCCAGGACGGTCAGGCGGTCGATAAGGGAGGTCATGGGGATAGAAGCAAGCGGATAGAATTGAGAAGAAAGACGGCGTTCGATCCCGGTTTTTACAATCCATACTCACCCAGCACCTCCCGCAGTTTCACCGGCAAACCGGTTTGCAGCGATTTGTCCATGGCCTGAAGCAGCGCCACTGTGCCGATGCCTTCGCGGATGTCGGGATAGGCCGTTTGCCCGGATTCGAGGCAGGTGGCGAAATAATCAAGGTAATTCTGGTACTCACCCGCGTGGTGGCTTTTGCCCTCAAACCGGAAATAGTGTTTCAGCTTGTGTTCCCAGGTCTGCACGATTTCGTCGCCGGTGTGGGTCGTGATCGCGTAGCGCAAATCCATGTAGTCGGCCTGACTACAGCCTTCCGTACCGCGCAGAATGCAACTCATTTCGGAATCGCGCACGACGGGTTGAACGGGTCCGGTGTAGGCCCCGCTGACGCGGGCGATGCGTCCGTCGGTGGCTTTGAAAATGAAGTGCATGGTGTCGTCGTTTTTCAAACCGCCTTTCCGCCCGTTGGCACTGAGCATGCCGTAGCCCATCACTTCCTCAATGTCGGGCAAATACCAGCGGATGAAATCGACCGGATGGCTGAGACCGCCATACAGCCATTTGAAGGTATTTTCGAGCGACCAGCCTTTGGCCAGAAACCAGCGGTGGTCGGCGTGGTAATAGCCTTCGATGGTGATTAATTCGCCGATCAGACCCGCTTCAAAATCCGCCCGCTGCTTTTTCATCGGCTCAAAAAACCGGGAACTTTGCCCAACGAACACTTTTTTGCCGGTTTGCTCAGTGAGGTCGATCAACTCTTTGGCTTTGGATAAATCATCGATAAACGGTTTGGTACAGACCACGTGTTTGCCGTGCAACAACGCCTGTTTGGTATGCTCGGCATGGAATTTATCGGGCGTGTAAATCGCAATGACGTCGATCGCCGGGTCGTCGAGTAAATCCTGATAGTTGGTCGTATAGTTCTGAAAATCAAATTCTTTGGCCCGCTGTTGACACAGCTCCAGTTTCTGATCACAGACGTTTACCAGTTCGTAATTCGGGCTCGATAAAGCCGCCGACATGGTGCTGCGTCCTTCGCCTAATCCTAAAATTCCTACTCGTAGCATGGTTTATGGTTTCTGAAAATTGACCCAGACTTCCCCCGGTTTTGTGCCGGGAATGCCTTCCTGATAGCGCTTCATGCGGGCGTTCCAGGCTGCGACGCGCGGGTTGTTTTCGGTGGTTTTGGGGTTGAGTTTGTCGAGACTTTCGCCTTTTGGAATGCTGATCACGAGCATCAGTTGCCGCCCGTTTTTGAACACCAGCAGTTGCTGAAAATTGGCATTGCAGAAACCTTTCGCCACTTCCGGCCACTTCTCAAACTGCGTGGCATGGTCGGCGATGTATGCCTTCTGAAGGTTTTCATCGGCCACCAGATTGGCCGTCAGAATCGTATGATCCCACTCGCCAGCCGTCGGGCCGGCATCGCAACGGGTTCGGTTGAACTCGTAGACCAGCTCGTAGTAGGTCCTGATCGTGGCCGTTGGAAAAGCCGACTTGAGCCGTCCGGTCAACACCGAAACATCCTGCACCTTATCAAAAATAACGGAGCGGTTTTGCCATTGATACAGCGCATCCGGCCGGATTTTGGTTCGAACCAGAACCGCCTTCAGGCGTTGCGCATCGACCGGTTCGGTGTCGGTGCTGACTATCTCGACAAGTGCGGGCATTTCTTTGGTAATCAGCCAGTTGGTGTCGGGCTGTGCTTTGTCGTTGAGCAAATACCGATACGGTTTCTGAATCCCCGCTTTCGTTCGAATGCTGTCCGAAACCTGCGGGCCGTTGTGTTCCCAGACGTTGTTCGGGCCATTGGCATTTTGCAGAAACTTTTCCGACGGCGTCCAGTTGTTTTTGATCGTAAAATACGACGAACCTTCGTCGGTGTAGAGGTAAAACCAGTGGTGTGGGAGGTGCGCAAAGGGCGCTTTGTACACGCTGTCGATGGTATTTTCGGCGATCACAGAACCCGGTTGCGCCGACAGCGTGTAAATGGCCGCGGCATCGTACAGGTGTTTGGCAAAGTGATGAATCCTGTTGGCAACCACCGCATTATTCCGCATCGCGTTGATCGTTGGCGTCCAGCCCCAACCCAGGCTGATGCCGCTGTACGACACTTCGCTGATTTCGTTGTGCTCGATTCGAATGCCCCGAACATACCCCGCGCCAATTCCCACGCAGCCCCAGTCTTCGTTCGTGACGTTGGTGATCAGGTTGTTGGTAATGAGCAGGTTCGCGCAAACTTCGCGTTCATCGGCGGGGTTGTAGGGTAAATGAATTTCAGTGCCTTCGTCGGCAAAAATACCTGCCAGAATGCCCGTTCCGCCGATGTCTTTGAACAGATTGCCCCGGATCACATTGTCACGCCCGCCTTTGTGGTAATCCAGTCCGGTAGCGGCCAGGTGCTCAAACCGGCAGTTTTCAAATCCGGTCTGCCGGGCAAACGACACCTCCACTGCCGCAGTCGGACGACCGACCCACGCCTGATTTTCGAGTGTTTTTTTGTCGGGCGTCCCCGGTATTTTCAGTCTGTAGGCATCGAGCATAAACAACCCGGCCTGGTGCGGAACATGACCCTGTTGCGACGGTCGGAGCCATCCCGTATGCTGAAAGGAAATCCCCTTGAACAGGACGTTTGAAACCGGGCTGTCGGCGGTTCCGATCATTCGCACCAACGTTTCGAGCGACGGCACGATGACCTGCGCCGTGGCCAGATTTTCGTTGGATCGTGGGATGTAGTAGATTCTTTCGGTTTTGGTATCCAGAAACCACTCGCCGGGTTGGTTCAGGAACTGAACGGCGTTGGTCAGGTAAAATGCCGAGTTGCCGGTTTCTTTCGAAAGCCAGGGTGCGGGCCAAGGATGTTCCGATTGAATGCGGCTTTCGGGTTGGTGAAAGGCTAGTTTGGCGCTATCACCCTGTACTTCCATGTGTTTTACGCGTAGATTGGCAATCGCCCACCACTGGTGAATCAGCATTTCCAGACCGGCGGATTTTGATAAATCACCAAACTTTGGGGCCGGAATCCAGCAGGTTTGCTCAGTTTTGTTCCACGACAGAATCCGGTTCATCAGCGGATACGGCGTATCTTTGGCACGGATTGCTTTTTCGCCGTTCACCCACAATTGCCGGAATTCAGCCAGCCGCCCACCGACTTTCGGCGCATCGGCCACCCAGACTTTTCCAATGGCTTCTCTGGGCAAACCGGCAACGCTATTTTTCAACTTCTGCCAACCGCTTATCGAAATCCCTCCGCTCAAAACCGGCTTCGCATTCGGAGCTGCTTCAATCACCGTCGGGCCCGCTGGCGTCCCCGAATCCTCCGGGCGAATAAAAACCGGCTCATTCAACGCATAAACGCCATTTTTTAGATAGATATGTGCACCTGCCGCCACACTTGGATCGGCTAACCGGCGCAGTTCGCGGACTTTTCGAAGGGCGATCGACAGGCTTGCGACCGGTTTTTCGTTCGTTCCCGCATTCAAATCCGATCCGTCCGGCGAAACCCAGATTTCGGCTTGCTGCGCGAAAGTGAGGTTTGGTAGCAGGGAGAGGATGAATAGGTTTATGAGTCGTTTCATAAAGCCAATTGCCCCTAAATCCCGATCGTCGGCCCGGCCAAAAGGGGACTTTAAAAATCCGGATGTTAAAGCCCCCTTTAGGGGGTTGGGGGCGATTCTTTTCATTTCCCGGAAAAATCAAAATATAACGTCAGCTCTTTGGCGCGTGCGGGTTCCTTTTCGTAGTCGTAAAAAATATGCTTCATGCCCATCGGACCGGTGGTTTCATTGCGTTGCGTTTTGCTGCCAATGCTGCTGATGCCCTGCAGGAACGATAGGTCGCCCGTCGGGAAAAGGGGTTCGTAATTGTGCCATTGATCGGTTTTCCAGGCCGGGGTGAACAGCCGGAAAAAAACATCTTCGTTTTCCGTCGCCACCGTAAAAGGCTGCCCCGTAGTTTCAAACCGACACCAGTACAGGTTGGCGTGGTAGCCTTTGAATTCTGGGTAAACAACCGGCGTTTCACCGGTTTCGGTGTTGTTATACGCCTTGTTCCAGACGCCCAATGTGCCACCTTTCATCCGGTTTTTCCAGACGCGGTACGGTCCTTTGCCCATCCAGTTGACGGCCTTCATCTCGCGTTCGGGGAACGAGAAATTGACCCCGACCAGCGTCGTGAAATAGCCATCGGGAAAATACCGCACCCGCATTTTGACCCAGCCCGACGGGAAAATGGTCCATTGCAGCGTGTTGTAGCTGCTTTTTCGGTCAAAGGTCGACTCGATGACGACGGTTTTACCGTCCATACGATGCGTGAAATTTTTGAAGTTATTGATACCTTCCTGCAACACCGGGCCGTTGGTAAAGGGAATGGTTCCGTTCAGGTTTGCCACGTGTTTCAAGACACCGGTTCGCTTACTAAATGACAACACAATGCCGTTGGCAGAAACCGTATACAAAGAGTCAGATTCGGTGAACGTGACCGGAGCCGAACCGTCGGTTTTGACGAGCGATGCGGCAATCTGGTTGGGTAACGAAATTGGGAAACTCCAGGTAAACAGCTCGCGTCGGTGCGGATCGGTGGCGGTGATGTACAGAAAGTCGTAGTCTTTCCAGTCGCCGGGTAACTGAGCCTTTAGTACGCCTTTTTCGAGCGGTTTCAGGTTCGGTGCCGCAACGGGAAATGACTTTTCAGACGGTTTTACACCATTGAATGGGCCACCCACTTTGACTAGTTTTCCGGTAAACGAACAGCGGCTCGTATGGGTAAAGTGATACCGGTTTTCAATCGGAAACGTTCCGTCGAAGGTTGGCGTGATCTCCCGGCGTTCCAGCCGAATCGGTGACCAGACTTCCCTGATCGTAAAAAAGCTGCCTTCTTTTTCGCGGTATGGCCCCACAATGCCGTCGGCGCCCCGGTTTCCGTCGGTGTCGATGAGGCCGTTCTGATCCGTTCGCACGACGCCCTGATCGGCAAAATCCCAGAGAAAACCGCCAGCCGCCAGCGGATCGTGCCACATCGCTTCCCAGTAATCGTCCAGCCCCGCGCCGTGGCCGCCATCGTACATTCCGTGCAGAAATTCGGTGGGCAGCGTGATCGAATGACCGTGGTTGTAAGTGCCGATGCCGTAATTATATTCCCGGTAATGCTGCGTGTCGAAACCGCCAAAATCCTCCCAGGCGTGAAGAACGGGCCGTTTCTGAAGGTCTTCTTGGGCGAACAACGCATCCAGTTCGGCATTGTGACCGCCTTCGTTGCCGTTGATCCAGAAAATAACCGACGGGTGGTTGACGTCGTGCGTAATCAGTTCGTGGAGCAGTTTGGAACCCGTCGCCGTGTCGTAGTGGCCGTGCCAACCCGCCAGTTCGTCGAACACGAAAAGCCCCAGCGAATCGCAGACGTCGAGAAAATGATCATCGGGCGGGTAGTGCGACATCCGGACGGCGTTCATGTTCATGTCTTTCATCAGATTGACGTCCAGAATGCTCAGTTTTTTGCTCAAGGCCCGGCCCGACGACGGCCAGAACGAATGCCGGTTGACGCCCTTGAGCTTAACTTTCGTACCGTTGACGTAAATACCGTCGCGCGGTTTCACGTCGACGGTGCGGAAACCGAAGAATTTCGTCAGTGTATGCACCGGTTTTCCAGCCTCCAACAACCTGAATTCTACTTTGTAGCGATTGGGTGTTTCCGACGTCCACAAGAGCGGTTTCGGGACGGTTTTTGTCAGGGCAACGGTATGGGTTTCGGTACCGATTTTTGCGCTGAACGGTTCGCCTACTTTTTGTCCGGAAACCGTATAAATTTGTCCGGAAATTTCAGAGGCTTTGCGGTTTGTTTTCAATTGAAGTTGGGCCGTAAAAGAGCCGTTGGCTTTGGCGTCGATGGCAACGTGTTCGATGTGGCCGGCGGGCAGAATTTCCAGGTAAACCGGTCGGAAAATACCGCCGAAAATCCAGAAATCACCCTTGCGTTCGGCTTCGTTGACGGAGGCATTTGCCGAGTGTTTCGAGACGGTAATTTCCAGCAAATTGCCCGAACTGTACTGGAGTAAATTCGAGATGTCGTATTTGAATGCGTAGTAGGAACCCTCGTGCGTTGGCCCGGCCGATTTGCCGTTCAGCTTGACTTCGGTGTCGGTCATAACGCCTTCAAAAACCAGGTTGATCTGTTTGCCTTTCCACGATGCAGGAGCCTGAAAATGATGCTTGTAAAGTCCCTGTTCTTTGCCGCGCGAACTGTCTTTGGCAAAACCGTAATTGTACTTCCCGAATCCCTGCAACTCCCAGTTCGACGGCACCGGAATGGTGGTCCACTTTCCCGAATTCCGACCGGCGGTGCAATAAAATTCCCAGTCGATGGTCTGGTCGTTTCCGGTGCCGGACAAATACCGTTTTTCGGTTTGCTGGGCGGTGGCAACCTGTGCAATCAGAAGGAGAAAAACCGGTATCAATCGGTGCGTCATGGGTCGGATTCAGGTCGATTACTTACCCTTTACTAATCTGTTTAAGATGTGCTTTTTTACCTTGAAAATCGTCCCGTGTTTGTGGCCTTCCGGAACCGCGATTTGGGCCGAAACATCCGTAAACGTTTTGAAGTCGCGGGTCTTCACGGCCCCGTAGGTTTTGTCCTGATAGGAGTCGAAATAAATCAGCCAATCATCCCCAACTTTGGCAACGGAGGGGCCTTCGGTGAATTTTTTGGTAAATGGTGCGGATACGTCGGTGTAGGGTCCGGTGACGTCTTTTCCGAACGCGACTTTGAGGTTGCGCTCCGGGCGGGTATTATCTTTCAGAACCAGCACGTAATCAGCGGGTTTGCGCTTGACAATTACCGCATCGATCACGCTGAATTTCGGGTCGAGAAAGAGCTGTGTGGGCGCGAAAGTTTGGAAGTCTTTTGTGGTGGTGACATACATCCGGTGGTTGTTTTTCTCCTCTTCTACCCCGCGCTCAAACCGATTCGGAATGGTGGAAGCCCAGATGATGATAAACCGGTTGGTTTCGTCGTCGTAAAACAGTTCGGGTGCCCAGACATTGACCGTCGTCGGTTCGTGTTCCATCACCGGAATAAACCGCTTCGCCGACCAGTGGATGAGATCTTTGGAACTCGCATAACCGAAGCCTTTGTCGTCCTTCCAGCTACTCGTCCAGACGAGGTGAAACGTACCGTCTTTGCCCTGCGCAATCGACGGATCGCGCATCACTTTCTGGTTGCCAATTTCGGGTTTAAGAAACGTGCGGTTCAGATCTGTCCATTGATAACCGTCCGTGCTATACAAAAACCGGAGCCCTTCGTTGGCCGGTTCATGAAACGAACTGAACAGGTAGACGCTCTTCGAACACGAACTGAGCAGGAGCAGAATACTGAACAGGTAAGAAATACGCTTCATGGTTTAGGGGTCGATCCGTTCGGCTGAAGAGCCGTTTTTTGCCTCTACAAAGGATCAATTTTATGGAGTGTGGGATATGTATCATTTTAGCGGGGATGTGTAGCATTTTGTCAATCCGGGATTTTGGTGTTCGGTTTACGGTTTTCAGTTTACGGTTTACGGTGGCTGACGCGTTCCAATTATGCGCGTCAGCCACCGTAAACCGTAAACCGCAAACCGTAAACCGCAAACCGTAAACTGAAAACTGTAAACCGCAGACTAATACCCCGGATTTTGCGTAATGGCCGGATTCTGGGTGCGGACGATTTGGGGAATTGGCCAGAGCAGTTTCGTGGCAGTAATGGCTTTCCCTTTGGCGGTCAGAACCGGGACGGCGCGGTTGGTGCGCTTCAGATCGAACCAGCGCTGAAATTCGATGGCTAATTCCGTCCGGCGTTCGTGTTCGATGGCCAGATCGAGCGTCGGGTATTTGGCGGTTGGATACGTTGCCTCGCCAAACTTGGGCAGTTTCGCCCGGGTTCGGACCAGATTGAGGTACAGCGGATCGCCCGTCGCTTCGGACAGCAACAGCAGTGCGTCGGCGTAGCGCAGCACCATGAAGTTGTTGTTCGACAAGGGATTGCCGCCCACCTGCGTTGCTTTGGTGTCCGTCCATTTGATCGGGTATTTCTGGGCGATGAACGTTCCGGCGTTGTTGTAGCCCAGCGCAATCGAGGCATCCCGGCGCGGGTCACCGGTTTCGTATTCATTGTACAGGTCGTCGGTTACCTGGTTCATGCCACCGCCGTAGAAACCGAGGAAGTTGTTGTTCGGGTAGAACGTCTGGTAAAAGCGGCTGAACGGAGCCGAGGCATTTCCGCCCAGATACTGAATCTCGAAAATGGATTCCTTCGTGTTTTTGACACTCGGTCCCCACAAATCGGTGTAATTGGCGAGCAATGAATACTGATTGCTATTGTACACTTCTTTCAAAACCGTGGCCGCGGCCGCTTTATCGCCCAGGGTCAGATACACTTTACCCAGCAACGTCTGAGCCGCTCCTTTGGAAGCCCGGCCCGGAACCGTTATGGCCGTCGCCAGCGGCAGTTTTTCAGCCGCGAAAAGCAGGTCTTTTTTGATCTGGTCGTAAACCGCACTTTGTGGAGAACGCAACACTGCATAGCTCGCTTCGCCGGTCAGTGGGGTGGTGACGATGGGCAAATCGCCCCACAGTTGCACCATGTTGAAATAATAGAGCCCCCGCAGAAACTGCATCTGGGCTTTCACACCGTCCTTGTAAGCCGCATCCAGACTGGCCCCTTCAATTTTGTCGAGAACGATGTTTGCGTTAAAAATGGCCTTGTAGGATTCCTGCCAGAACTGGTACACCATCGTGTTGGCGGTGGCCAGACTGTAGTCCTTGAACTGCCATTTGTCAGCCTGAATCCCCGAAATGTTGAACATGATGGCGTTGTCGCTCATCTGCTCGTTGGCGTACGAAACCGGCCCTTCCGGGTGGTAAACCGTGTACAGCGACGCATACGCTCCGTTGACGGCCAGCTCGAAATCGTCCCGGGTTTTGAAGTTATCCGCTGTCGCGTTCGAAAGGGGCGTCAGGTCCAGAAACGTGTCCTGGCAACTGGAGGTCAGCAAGCAGACGCAAAGAAGGGTGAGAAAATATTGTATCGTTTTCATGGGTGATCGTTCTAGAGTTCAGTTTACAGATCTACTTTCAGGCCAACCGTGACGACGCGCGGGATGGGATACGAACCGTAATCGACGCCGATGAACGCCCCGTTGGGCGCATTGCCTGAGGCATTCAAACCGTTGCTGCCACCGGCATAATTGCTGGCGCCGTAGGTCGTGTTTTCGGGGTCGTAGTTGGTGTATTTGCTCCACAGGTACACATTGTCAGCATTGATGTACACGCGGGCCACGCGGAACGGGGTTTTGCGGGTCAGCGACGACGGCAGCGTATACGAAAGCCGAATGTTTTTCAGGCGGGTAAACGACGCATCTTCCACCCACAGGCTGTGAAACTGATCCTGCAAACCGGTCAGGCCGAGGGTCGCGCGGAAGTGTTTGCCATCGCCGGGATCGGCTTCCGACCGCCAGCGGTTGTCCACGCTCGCAAACATGTTCCGGCCGTTGTTCCAGAAGCCCAGGTAGCGGAAATTCTGGTTCACAATCTCCCCGCCGTAGGTTCCCTGCAACAGGAACGAGAAATCGAAGCCTTTGTAGGAAACCGTGTTGGTCAGACCGGCGGTGAAATCGGGCTGGAAATTACCCAGCGAGGTACGGTCGTCCGGCGTAATCTTGCCGTCGCCGTTCACGTCGCGGATGATCGGATCACCCGGTTTGGTCGAGCTGTAGTGCGGAGCCGCATCGACAGCCGCCTGGTTTTTAAACACGCCGTCGACCACGTAGCCGTAGAAATTCGAGATCGGCTGGCCCACTTCGGTTTTAACCGCCACGACGAAATCGGTGTAGATGATCGGGGCGTTCGTCGGCCCTAACTGCAAAACCGTATTGCGGTTCCGGCTGACATTCAGATCCGTCGTCCAGATGACCTTGCCGGTGGTATTTTTCGAATTAATATTCAGTTCAATCCCCCGGTTGCGCATCCGGCCGATGTTGGTGAGTTGGGACGAAAAACCGGAAATGTCGGGCACCGGCACATTCAGGAGCATATCGCGGGTCACCGAGTTGTAATATTCCGCCGACAACCCGATCCGGTCGTTCAGCACGCGCAGGTCAACGCCAATGTTCATCTGGCCGGTGCGTTCCCATTTCAGGTTGGTATTGGAAATATTGGAGATCGTGAGACCGGACGCCAGGGCGGCCCCGGAAACGTAGTTGGTCGCCGACAACAGGCTGATGGCGCCGTAGTTCGGAATCTGATTGTTCCCTGCAATCCCGTAACTGGCGCGGACTTTCAGGCTGTTCACAAACTTGACATTTTGCATGAACGACTCGTCCGAAATCAGCCAGCCCGCCGAAACCGACGGGAAATAGCCCCAGCGGGTGTCGCGCCCAAACCGCGAGCTGCCATCCCGACGAATGGCCGCCGTCAGGAAATATTTGTTCTGGAAATTGTACTGCGCCCGACCGAGATACGAGATCATCGACCATTCAGTGGCCGTACTGGAGCCGCTGGTGACCACCCCGGCATTGAGCGTTTCGACGAGGTCGTTCGGGAAGCTGCCCGACGTAACGGTCGCAAATTCATCGCGTTGTTTCTGCACCGAATAACCGGCCAGCACATTCAGGCTGTGGTCGCCGAAGCGTTTGTCGTACGTCAGCGTGTTTTCCGACAGCCAGTTCAGCATGTAGGACGACTGCACATTGCCCTCTGCCGGGAGCAATCCCGAATAGCCATATCCCTGGTTCTTAACCCGATACGAGTTCAGACGCGTGTTGAACAGGTTGCCGCTGATGCTGGTCCGAAATTTCAGGTCGTCGGTGATAAAGTATTCTGCAAAGGCGGTTGCGAGGGTGTTGAACGACTTGTTCTGCTTGTGGTAAAACCGGGTGAGCGAATACGGATGCCAGAGGTTCAGGTCGTTGTAGGCGACGTATTTGCTCCAGACCGAGTTGGGATCGCGGTAGCCCAGATTGCCGTTTTCGTTGTAAACCGGGAAAATCGGATCGCTCTGAATCGCCAGACTCACGACGTCGCTTTTGCCCTGCGTGCCTTCCGTCCGATCAAAAACCGTCGTTGCGCTCAGGTTCAGCCCCAGCGAAAACTTGTCCGAAACCGCGTGTTTGATGTTGGTGCGCAGCGCCAGGCGTTTGTAATAATTTTCATCCAGAACCGCCTGTTGATCGAGGAATGATCCCGAAAACAGAAACTGGGTTTTCTCGGTACCGCCCGAAACCGAAAGCTGCGCGTTGTGCGACGGCGCCACGCGAAACATGACGTCCTGCCAGTCGGTGCCTTTGCCAAATTGCTGCGGATTGGTGATAAAATCGTCGGGGATGCGGTAGGTCGAGGGCCGGGCGCTGTTGGGGTCGGAGGCTTTGTTGACCGCCGGATTCAGGTCGACCCAGGCGTTGTTGTGGGCGTCAATGTAATACCCGATCCACTGCTGGGCGTCCATCATCGGCACCTTCCGGATCACCGACTGCGTGCCGTATTCGTAGCCCGCACTGATGTTGGTTTTCCCCGCCTTGCCCAGTTTGGTTGTAATCAAAACGACGCCGTTGGCCCCGCGTGAGCCGTAAATGGCGGCCGATGAGGCATCTTTCAGGACATCGACCGACTCGATGTCCTGCGGATTGATCAGGTTGAGGTTGAAGTTTTCGAGCGGAACGCCGTCGACCACAAACAATGGAGTCGTACCGGCGGTGATGGAACTGACGCCCCGAATCCGGATAATGGGCGAAACCCCCGGCGCTCCCTGCGACTGCGTGATGTTGACCCCGGCAATTTTGCCCGCCAGCGACTGAGTAACATTGCTGAACGAACGGTCTTTGAACTCATTGAAGCCCACCGAGGCCACCGCGCCGGTGATGGCCCGTTTGCTTTGCGTCCCGTAACCCACCACGACGACTTCATTAAGCGTCTTGTTGGACGGAAGCATGGAAACATCGATCACTGAGCGGTTGCTGACCGGAATTTCCTGGGTTTCGTAGCTGATGGAGCTGAAAACCAGTGTCGAATTGTCGTTCGCAGAGAGGGAATAGGCACCGTCCTGATTCGAAATCGTACCGCTGGTGGCGGATTTAATCAGCACGGAAACGCCCGGCAACGGTTTCCCATTTTCGTCGGTGACCTTCCCCGTGATGGTAAGGGATTTGGTCTGTGCGAAGCCCTGAACAAAAGAAAAACAAAATAAAGTAAAGATCACGCTGGCTCGCCAGGATCTTCGGGAGGTAGGAGTAGAGCTCATCGTACTGGATTTGTTAAAATGTTCATAGAAATGATCAATTGAATCCGCATAAATTACCAGCAGTTCATGAAAAGTGTAAAGTACGTCAGGTTGGTATTTTCTTATTTTTTCTTAAAAGTATTTCGTTTTATTTGTTTTACTTTGTTTTTTAAAAATATTTTCTTGAATTATGGCCAGACAAGCTCAAATCCGGCTTTTGTTTTTTTTATTCATAGGTTCTCCGCTGCATCTGATCGCGCAGGGATTGGTGGCTTCCGAAAACGCCGTTGAAAAATGGGGGGTCTACGAGATCACCTTATCGGGGCCAACGGCTGGCAATCCCTTCACGGAGGTCTGGCTAACCGCCGAGTTCTCGTCGGGCGACAAACGGGTGAAAACGACCGGTTTTTATGACGGCGACGGCGTGTATAAAATCCGGTTCATGCCGGAAGCCACGGGGCAATGGTCGTACCGGACATCCAGCAACGTCAACGCGTTGCGTGGAAAAACAGGAAGTTTTACATGCCGCGCGCCTTCTGCGACCAATCACGGCCCGGTCGGCGTCCGGAATACGTACCACTTTCAGTACGCCAACGGAAAACCGTATTACCCCTTTGGGACGACGGCGTATGCCTGGACGCACCAGCCCGAGCCGTTGCAGGAACAGACGTTGACCACCTTGAAAAATGCGTCGTTCAACAAAATCAGAATGTGCGTGTTCCCGAAAACGTACAGTTACGTGGAGGAAGAACCGGCCCTTTTTGCCTATGAAGAGAAAGGCCGCACCAAACGCCCGAATGGTTCGACAAAGTACGAATGGGACTTTACGCGCTTCAATCCGGCGTTTTTCCGGCACCTCGAAAAGCGGATTACGGACCTCGCCAAACTGAATATAGAAGCCGACCTGATTATTTTTCATCCATACGACAAAGGCCGCTGGGGATTCGACAGCATGGGCATGAAGAATGATTTATTTTATATCAAGTATCTGGTAGCCAGATTGTCTGCGTATCAGAACGTCTGGTGGTCGATGGCGAATGAATTTGATTTTATCAAAACGAAACCGCGCGAAGCCTGGGATGTCTACAGCAAAGCCGTGGTCGAAGCCGACCCGTATCACCACCTCTGTTCGATCCACAACGGAACGGAATATTACGACAACTGGAAACCGTATTTCACCCACGTCAGCATTCAGAATGGGTCGACCGTCGAGGATTTTGGGCGGGCGGTTCTGTTGCGCGATGCCTACCGAAAACCGGTGATTTACGACGAGGTCTGTTACGAAGGCAACCTCCCGCAGCGCTGGGGACGGCTGAGTCCGGAGGAAATGACCGAGACGTTCTGGCAGGGCGTGATTGCCGGCACCTACGTGACCCACGGCGAAACCTACCGGACGCCGGGCGACACCATCTTCTGGGCCGAAGGCGGCCGGTTTCACGGGCAAAGTCCGGCGCGGATCGGTTTTTTGCGAAATCTGCTGGAACAGCAACCCGGCCCGGTTGAACTGGCGGACCCCTGGAAAGATCACCAGACCTGCCAGTCCGACAGCGCGCATTACCTGATTTATTTAGGGAAACAGATGCCGTCGGAATGGGTGTTCAGTTTGCCCAAAAAAGGCGCACCGCCCACGGGAGCGGTTTTCAAAGCCGAACTCATCGACACCTGGAACATGACCATTACCCCCGTTTCGGACACCTTCCGGCTGGGCGAAGCGAAAGATTACCGGGTGTATGACGAAGGATTCAGGAAAATTCGTCTGCCTGCCAAACCGTATCAGGCGATTCGGCTGACGCAGATCAAATAGGAATTGGTTTTCGGTTTTTATGTTTTATTTGTGAATAGTGGGAATGGAGAATGAATTGGGAAAGAGACAAATCCAGCCCACGGTTTTAACCGTGGGACATGGATGACAAAACCGGGTGTGCAAAAACCGTTTTAACGGTTTCAGGATCTCAAAACCGTTAAAACGGTTTCAAAATTTGGGTGGATATTTCGCGAAACCCCACGGTTTTAACCGTGGGCTGGGGAACAAACCGGAACGTTGATAATGAATCGATAGCGAAGAGAAAATTTCTTTTTGTTACTTTTGACAAACTCAGATAGTTTAGAATAAAACCGTATGCTACCGAATCAACGTCGGGATAAAATACTTGAATTGCTGAAGGAAGACGGCTCCGCCAAGATCGTCAACCTGGCCCGGATTTTTAAGGTGACGGAAGTAACGATTCGTCAGGACATCGAGAAACTGGAAAAAGACGGACTGGTGATCAAGGACCACGGCGGAGCCTACCTGAAAAACGTGGAAGACCAGGTGCGGACGGTTTCGCTGGGAAATCAGGAGAACATCGACAAAAAGGAACGCATCGCGAGCAAGTGCCTGGAATTCATCGAAAGTGGTGACACCATCATTCTGGATTCGGGTTCGACTACCACCGAAATCGCCAAAAAACTGCGCGGCTACCGAAACCTCACCGTGATCACCAACGCCCTGAACATCGCCCTGATTCTGGGCGCCGAAACCGGCATCGAGGTGATCATGACCGGCGGGGAGTTTAAACCGCCCACCCTGTCGCTGACGGGCCAGAAAGCCGCCGATTTTTTCAAAGGCATCAACGTCCAGAAGCTGTTTCTGGCCACGGCGGGAATCTCGCTGAAGGCGGGCTTAACCTATCCGAGTATCAGCGACTTAGTGGTGAAAAAAGCCATGATTGATGCCGCCGATGTAACCTATCTGGTGGCCGATTCGACCAAAATTGGCAAAAGTGCCTTCGCCAGTCTGGGGGCCTTGTCGCTGATCGATTACATCATCACCGACGCGACCATTCAGGAAAAATACAAACAGGTGTTCCACGACAACGAGATTGAATTGATCATTGCGCCGTAGGCGGCTCACAGCCATTTGCTGGTCGGTGGAGCAAAATAGGTGCAGTTGTTGACAACGTATCCACTATTGTCCTAACTTGGGGGCTCTGTTCCATTCGGTATGGAACGTTCTGTTTCTAAACTCCTAAACTCAATAATACTCATGTCTGAGAAAAAGATTATTGCCATTTTCGGCGCTACCGGTGCCCAGGGGGGCGGACTTGCCAGAGCCATCCTCCATGATAAAAACAGTGAGTTTGCCGTCCGGGCCATTACGCGGGACACCAGTTCCGATAAGGCAAAGGAACTGGCCCAATTGGGAGCCGAGGTGGTGGTGGCTGACATTGATGATGAGCAAAGCCTTAGCCAGGCCCTGGAGGGAGCTTATGGGGCCTTTTTTGTGACCTTTTTCTGGGCGCATTTTTCGCCGGAGCGGGAATACAACGAAGCCCGCAGCATGGCCCAGGCGGCCAAACAGGCCGGGCTGAAGCACGTGATCTGGTCGACGCTGGAAGATACCCGCGAGTGGATTCCGCTGGACGATGACCGGATGCCAACCCTTCAAGGCAAATACAAAGTGCCGCATTTTGATGCGAAAGGCGAAGCAGACCAGTTCTTTACCGATTTAGGGGTACCGACTACCTTCCTCCGGGCTTCTTTTTACTGGGAAAACTTCATCTATTTTGGAGCCGGGCCTAAAAAGGGACCCGATGACAGGCTGTATCTGACTTTGCCGATGGCTGATAAGAAGATGGCCGGTGTGGCTTCCGAAGATATCGGCAAAACCGCTTACGCCATCTTCAAGGGCGGGACGGAATTCGTTGGGAAGACCATCGGCGTGGCCGGGGATCAACTGACGGGCCAGGAAATGGCTGCGAAACTCTCCAAAGCGATCGGGCAGGAGGTAAGCTACAACTACGTTACGCCGGAGGTATACCGGGGCTTTGGCTTCCCGGGAGCCGATGACATGGGCAATATGTTTCAGTTCTACCGTGATTTCGACGAGGTATGTAACCAGGTCCGGGATGTAAACTACACCCGGGAGTTGAACCCCGAATTACAGTCGTTTGATGCCTGGCTGGAGCAAAACGCCGGGCGTATTCCGCTGGACTAAAGGTCCGGCTCAGCACATCGACTGGCTATTGGTGTTACTCAAACAGCCAGTCGATGTTCTTTTTATTGCCCGCCAAACCGGCGTCGAAAACCGGGATTTCCTGATTGCCGTCCATAAAACCGAGCAGTAAACAGGCTCCTTTTCCCAGATTCAGGGTGTGCGTTCCCGCCTTGAACGAATACGTATGCACATTGACGGGCGGGAAACCGTTCAGCAGCAAAGCGTTCGAAATTTTGATTTCCGACTGACCGTAGTCGTTGGCGCTGGCGTCCGTTTCCAGTTCCGGTTCGGGTAAGTAGTGGGGGTTCTTTTCGGTAAAAAAACCGACCAGCAGTTTGACGGGTTGGCTGGCTATAAAGGTCAGGCTGGTGCGTTCCGACTGTTGTGTCGATTTTGCCAGTTGCAACCCTTTCAGGTTCTTCAATTCCTCCGCCACCGCAGCGATGGCAAGACCCGTATCGGAAAAAATACGCTGCCCTTTTTCAACGGCATACGTCTCCACGGTCGGGCTTTGAATCGTGACGGTAGCCGGTTTGAATAAAACCGGTTGCCTGGCCACCGTCGCCGGTGCTGATTTCAGCGAGTCGATCACGGACTTAAACCGCGTCAGTTCTTTTTGATAAACCGGCAGCATTTCTTCCCACGTTTTGTAGGTTCCATCGACGCCCCGCATCGGAATTTTGCGCTGCTTCGTCTGCATACTGTTGGCATACAGGTACGTATCTTTCGTCAGCTTCACCAGATCCGTGTAATGTTCCAGACTGCTTTCCAGCAGCGGAACCGCTTTTTCCAGATCGCGGACGTCGGTCGAGTACTTGTATTTCAAAACCGCCAGGGCCGCCCGGGCCTTCTGGGCGTAGAAATTCGCCATCGCATTCTGGGCGTAGACGTCATTTTTCAGGCGGTCGAATTCGGCCTTGTTTTTAGTCACCGCACCAGCGGCTTTGTCAATGGCGGCCACGGCTTTTTTGCCGTGTTCAATCACTTCATCGGCCACCTGAACCGGCGTTTCGCCCCGGTGTTTTTCCTGTTTAGACTCCGTCTCGGCGTATTCGATAATCATTTCACCCTCAGGGGCTTCCGATTCGTACATGAGCGTAAAGAGCCCGTAGCGAAACGGATTGATGAGTTGCGTCATCAACATACCGAGCGTGAGGGTCTGGCGGTTGCCGTCGGTGATGCCGTAGCGTCGCAATAGTTTCGGTGAAATCTCGCCGGTTTCTTCGTAGGCTTCCAGTACGTCCTTGCCTTTGTCGGCCGGTAAACCGTATTGATCCGCCAGTTGGTTGCCCCAGTACGTCACTTCGGTCGGACGATTCCGTTTGGAATTCCAGGCGTAGCGCGCCCAGGTTTTGTACCAGATCCAGTCACGGTCGAGCTGGAGCAGGCGGGGCGACGTTTTGTCGGCGGTATAGGGCCAGTCCCAGTACGACGCCTGGGGGTACAGATGCAGGCCATTCGCACCATACACGTTATGCATCGCCTGAACGGATTTTTGAATAAAATCGGGCGAACCGTACCGAAAAGGCTCCAGATTGGCCAGAATGTGCACATTTTCAACGTGAACCGTACCGATATTGCTTAACGTCCGGTGCAAATCCGCCCATTTACCCCGGGGCGTGTAGGTTGTCAGGGCTTCGCCGTTGTATTTCGCCATCGTATACAAATTCTTGTACAACGGCAGGGCGGCTTTCATCACGCGGGGTGCATCCGAATCGTGGGCGCGGAGCACAATCGGCGGTTCAGCGGTTTGGCCTAGAGCTTTCAGTCCGTCTTTGACGCCCGGAATAATCGTTTGGGTGAACCAGTCGACATCATCCTGCCCGACGCCTTCCATGGCTTCGCCGAGGGTGATGAGCAGGCCGACATTCGGGTATTTCTGAACAAACGCGGCAATGGATTTCTGGGTGTAATCGGAAATGAGCGGAGTAATCGGGCGGTTTCGGTCCTGAGTTTTGAGGTTGTGTTTTTCGGCAAACGGTTTTGAAAGAATGATGTTGTAGAACATCTGAATGACCCAGATGCCGCGTTTGTCGGCTTCGGCGGTCAGGAACCGGAACATTTCTTCGTTTCTCCGGAACGTCGCGTCATCCACTTCAACGGCGTAGGGATAGTCTTTTAGCCGAACCAGTGACGCAAACGGGTGGCCATTCCACAAATACAGGGAGTTGTAGCGGTTTTCGGCCATCTGATCCAGGTACCGAATCCAGAGCGCTTTGTCGTAAAGCCACGGGAAGGTTTCGGGCGTATACGGATATTCATACACCTCGCGACCGGGGAGATACACCGGTTTCTGAATGCCCACGGCCGTGCCGCGCAGCACCATTTCCGGTTGGTCACGCAGATTGATCGTTTCGGGAAGCTGGCCGGTTTCGCTGATTTTTTCCGCCAGTTCCAGACAACCGTACAACACACCGGACGGGTCGGCTCCCACGATCAGCAGCGGATTCTGCGCGTCTCTCCGAATGGCAAAGCTTTCTTTGACTGGGTTTGGGTCTGCCGTTAATCTATAACGCAAAGAAACCTGTTTGACGTTGGCATCAGACCATAACCCAATGACAATCTGCTGACTGCCCTTCTCCGGAACGCCTTTGCCTGGTGTAGTTTGATAACCAGCTTTGGCCAGCGCCTGTTTGAGTTTTTCGGCACCAAAGGTGACGCGAACGTGGGCTGAAACCGGCGTAACGATGGTGACTTTTTTACCGATTTTCTGCGCAATGACCGATGCGGTACCTATAAAGCAAAAAAGAACGGAGAAGAGAAGAATTGTAGCGTAGCGGTTCATACAACAGGACTTAGGAACAGTACAAATTTACCCTGTTTAGATACCGGTAATCTCCAGCATTTTCTCCAAAAAATATACAATGTTAGCGTTGTAGCGATGACTTAGTCGGCGAGGTATTCATCAAAAAACGGTTTGAGTGCGGGCTGGAGGCCTATCCTGTTCGTAAACACAAACTAGCTTTCATCTAGTTAGCTCCGGAGGAGCGGCCTAAAAAACACGTTCAGGCCGCTCCTCCGGAGCTAACCGGAATTGGTTGCCCTGTTTTCTATTGTCAGATCGCCCTTCCAGGGCTTTCCGGTTAACTCAAACTAATTTCTAAGAAGTTGTGCCCGCCACGGAGTTGTCCCGCTGCACCGGCTGGGATACTGGTTGCGTCGTACTCCCCCGCGTGAAGGAAATGAGCGCACCGGTCAGTACTAAACCGCACATGGTCAGGTAGGCGTAATGCATTCCGAGCAGTTGGGCCGCCGTCGATTCGGGCGAGGCATCGTTTGCCAGCGCCCAGCGGTTGCGGGTGCTGTACCAAACGGCGGCAGCGATGGCGATGCCGACGACAAATCCCAGGTTGCGCATGAAGGCAATCATGCTGCTGGCAATGCCGCGCTGGGCGATGGGGGCCGCGTTGAGGGCGCTGCTGCTGTTGGGCGACTGAAAAAGGCCAAAGCCCAGACTCACCAGCGAACTCCGCCAGATGACATCCTGCCAGGTCCAGTCGACGGCCAGAAACGAAAACGCAAAATAACCGCCCGCCGTGATCAGCAACCCGAAACTGGACAACCAGCGCGTGCTAATCCGGCTGGAAAGATACCCGCCCAGTGGGGCCACCAAGCTGAGGGTCAGAGGGCCTGCCAGCAAAATCAGTCCGGCGCGTTCGGGGGGTAGCCCAAGGAGTTGTTGCAGGAAAAAGGGAATGACAAACAGATTACCGCCCGACGCCAGAAAACCGCAAAAGGCTGCGAGAATGGCGGCTGTGTAGGGCCGGATGCGGAACAGGCTCAGTTGCAGCATCGGCTCCCGAACCCGCATTTCCCAAAACAGAAACAACACCAGCAAAACCGTGCCGATAGACAAGAGTGTGACCACGAGCGGATGATCCCAGCCATACGACGGTTCCGGCCCAAAATCCAGCCCGGTGAGCAGGGAGATGACGCCGAACAGAAACAGCCCCGCGCCCACCAGATCGAACCGTTGGCCGGTCACTTTCGGACTTTCCGGCAGGATGGTCCAGGCCCGCCAGATCGCCAGCAAACCGATCGGGACGTTCACAAAGAAGATGCTCGACCAGCCGAACTTACCCAGCAGAAAACCGCCAATAACCGGCCCCGCACTGGACCCGGCCGCCACGATGGAACCCATTAGCCCCATCGCCTGACCGCGTTCCTGCGGAGAAAAGGTGTCGCCGATGATGGCTGGGCCGACGGCGAAAATCATGGATGCTCCCAGCCCCTGAACCACCCGAAATCCCACCAGCGACCACAGGTTCCAGGCCAGCCCGCAGAGCAGGGAGCCCAGCACAAACACGCAAAAACCGGTGATGTATAGCGTTCGCCGGCCCACCCAGTCGGACAGTTTCCCCATGATGAGCAGCGTGCTGGTGGTCGTCAGCAGGTAACAAAGCACGATCCACTCGACGCTGTCGCCCGCGCCCAGTTCCCGCCGGATGGTGGGCAGGGCAATGTTGACGATGCTGCTGTCGAGCGTCGACATGAACGTTCCGAACATGATGGTGCCCAGAATAATCCATTTATTGGGAGAAGACGATGAAACCGCCGACGTTGTTGATGACACAGGAAAACCAAATTACTTCGAAGGAGTAACGGGTTGTTGGGACCGGTTGTTTGAATGAGGTATCGAAAGGATACCTTCGTTTTCGATGAAGGAATGACAAATAATAAATGATGAATGTTAAATGTGAAAGTGCGGAACTGGCAAGACTTTTACATTTAACATTCATCATTTATTATTTGTCATTCCTTAATGGCTTTACTTCTGAAAGATCATCACGTGTTGCTGGGGCAGTTTGGTATAGACGCTTTTCAGCCGCAAGCCGACGGCTTTCATTTCTTTCGTGGCCTGGGCGATGCTCATTTTGTGGTGGGGTTTGATGGGCACGTTCGGGTCTTCGGCGCGGTATTCGACCAGCACCACGCGGCCACCCGGTTTGAGCGCCCGGACGATGCTCGTCATCATTTCGCGGGGGTGCGAGAACTCGTGGTAGGCGTCGATCATCAGTGCCATATCGATGCCATTGGCGGGGAGTTTAGGGTCTGTAATCGTTCCTAAAACCGGCTCGACGTTGGTAATTCCTCTCTTATTTTTGGCGCTATTCAAATCATTAATCATTTCATTTTCAATGTCAACCGCCAGGATTTTGCCTTTCGGAACCTTGGGAGCCATCAGAAAGGTAAAGTACCCGGTTCCGGCCCCCACGTCGGCGACGACATCGGTCGGTTTCAGGTTCAGGGCGTCCAGCAGCAGATCGGTGCGTTCTTCCTGTTCGCGCTCCGGGCGTTCGAGCCAGGCGGCTCCCAAATGGCCCATGACCTGCGAAATTTCCCGGCCCAGGTAGGTTTTCCCGATGCCATCGTAAGCCGCTTTTCGATACTGATACACGCCTTCGGGCGAATCGGTCGTGGTAGCGGGTTGCTGACCGAAGCCTGATTTACAGAAGGACGTAATGAACAAAAGGAAGAGGCTGATGGATCGAAACGGTTTTTTCATGGCGGGCAGGAAATGAGCTATGGGTTGAACAAGCTGCAAAAGAAAGTGTTTATTTAGGGATTATTTACCATCAATCCCGCTTTCTCATGAATCTAATTTTGCACCTGTTACTCGATGCCGCCGTGATTTTCGGTTTGGCCTACATCATGCCCCAGGTTGATGTCAAAAGCTTCGGCACTGCCCTGCTGATTGCCGTTATCCTGGCTGCGCTCAATTTTCTGGTCGGCTGGATCATTCGTTTTCCACTCAACCTGGTGACGCTCTTCTTCTTAACCGGCATTGTGCGGATTGTGGTGACGGCCATTCTGCTGAAGCTGATCGATAAAATGATGGGCAGTTTCACCATTGCCGGATTCTGGCCCGCGTTGGTGATTGCGGTTTCTGTCGCCATTGCCGGTGCCATTGTCGACGGTGCCCTGGCTCCCTCCGAAGCGGTTGTGGAAGAGCGTCAACGGGAAGCGGTGCTGCTGACACCCGGTGCGGAATTCGCTTATACTTTTAAACGGTAAGAAAGCGCTTTAGGACTTTCGCTTTTGCCCCTAAATCCCCTAAAGGGGACTTATAGGATCCGGATTAAGTCGCGTCCAAGTCCCCTTTAGGGGATTTAGGGGCAAAAGCGAAAATGTAAAGAATTATCAGACGTAAGCCTTCTATTTAAAATTCTTCAGGAAGTTACTCTATGATTTTTAAATCGACCTGAATATTCCCGCGGGTGGCATTGGAATAGGGGCAGACCTGGTGTGCTTTTTCAACCAGTTCTTCCGCTTTGGAACGCTCGACGCCTGGAATCTGAACCTCCAGCACAACGGCTAGTCCAAATCCGCCGTCTTCATTTTTTCCGATACTGACCTGCGCCGTGACGCTGGTCTGACCCGCTTCCACTTTCTGCGTGCGGATGATTAAACTCAGCGCACTATCGAAACAGGCCGCATACCCGGCGGCAAACAGGGTTTCCGGATTTAGGTAGGTGCCACTCGGGCCACCCATTTCTTTCGGTACGCGGACATCGACTTCCAATGCTCCATCGTGTGATTTTACGTGGCCGTTGCGGCCTCCGGTTGCGGTGGCTTTCGCCGTATACAGTTTGTCCATGCTAAAAAATAAGTCACCGCCGGGGTTCGGCGGTGACAAAATAGGTTTTCAAGACAACTGGCTTTGGGTCGAAATGGTTGCAAAAACGGTTTATTTCGCTCTCCGAATGTAGATGTTGCCGTGCATGTTTTTCATCATCACCTCGCGGCCCCCGCCGTTCACTTTCCCCTGCACCCAGTCGTCGATGCTCACTTTGTACATGCCGTCTTTGCTGCTTCGGCTGGCTTTGGGCTGGCTTTTGTCAACGTCCACATCGAAGTCGCTGAAGATTTCGCCCCGGTCGGATTTGAGTTTTACGTCAAATTTGGCATTGGCCGGAAAGGTGACATCAACATTGCCGTTGAGGGTGGAAAACGCCATCGGCGCTTCGGAATTGACGTTTTTAAACGTGGCTTTCAATGGCCCGTTCACGCTGTTAGCAACGGCAGAGCCCGACACGCCAGTCAACGTAATGGGACCATTCACGTTGTTCACCTCCAGTTCACCGGTCACGTTTTCGATTACAATATCGCCATGATTGATTGTACTGACTTTGAGCGAGAATTGTTGCGGGACTTTGATGGTTAGATTGACGTTTCGTTTCATGGACCCCCCCGAACTCAGGTTTATCTTGTTGTTTTTCTCTTCAGCGCTCAAATCGAGGCCACCGCGGGTTGAAATTCGCTTCATCCCGTTGGCGAGTTCGTCGGGTTTTTCTTCTTTCTTTTTGCTGGTATACGCTTCCGCCACGGCATCCACCACGACTTCTTTTCCGGCATACCCAACAACGTGAATGGAGCCGTTGATGATGCCGACGTGCAGGGAACCCGGTTTGTTCGGATCGGTCAGCGGAATGGTGAGTTGTTCCTTGATGTCACTTTGCGCCAACAGCGGACGGATTTCTGCTAAGGAAATAAGCATGAACAGGGCGACCAGGATGCGATTCGTTTTCATGATTTTTAGCTTGTTTTTTTTCTGGAATAGAGAGGTGAATTTTGCCCCTAAATTCCCTAAAGGGGACTTTTGCATCCGGATGTTTCGGCGTTCAAGTCCCCTTTAGGGGATTTAGGGGCAAAAACCGCTACGATTGTTTTTTGATGTACACATTCCCGTTGAAAGTCTCGAACTGGAGCGTTTTACCGCCGTTTCCGATTCGGATGGACGTATCTTTGTTGAGCTTGTAAACCGTGCCGTCGCCCTGCTTTTCCTGTGTTTTGGTCACTTTGACGGGCAGGATTTCGGCATTGGGAAAATCAGTGTAGAAGTCGCCCTGAAAACTTTTGAAGCTCAGATCGGCGGACAAACTGGCCGGATAACTGATCTTGATGTCGCCGTTCAGCGTGTAATACTTCGATTTCTCGGGCGGACTGACCAGGTAATTGGCTTCCACATTGCCATTGATCGTTCGGGCATCGGTGGCTCCTTTGATGTTGGTTAACGTAACGGCACCATTGACGTTGTGAGCGAATAAAGAACCGCTGACATCTTTCACCGTTACATCGCCCCCGTTCACCGTCGACACGTGCAGGTTCATGGAGTAGGGGACTTTGACAGTAAAATCGAGCTCGTATTTGTAGTCGATCCGCCGGTGGTTGGTGCCATCTTTCCAGTTATTTCGGTTCGGACGCGAATCATAGGGCAGGGCGATGTAGGCGATGACGCTGTCGGCGTCCTGATCGAACTGGAGCAGAAATTCCTTCTTGCCCTGTTCCAGTAACTCACTGGTTTTGGCCCGAATGCTCCGGTCCACTTCCAGCACTATTTTGGTGCCTGAGTATCCTTCCACCTTAATAAAACCGCTGATGTTGTAAATAGCCAGTGTGCTGCTACCGGCGTCTTTCGACAGGGTAAATTCCTTGCTGATGTGGTCTTTAAATTCCAGGGTTTGGGCCGATGCAGCGACACAGGAAAGCCCCAGTCCCACCAGCAGGAGGGAGATAAATGGTTTCATACGGAGTTGTTTTTTAGAGTAAAGAGTAGGTGAAAGGACTGTTGACGATGGACCATTGACCATAGTTTTGACCATCGTCCAGGGTCCTTTCAGGTCAAATCCTTGATGGTTTGTTCGATTTTCACCTTGACGAAGTCGTTGAGGTTTTCCTGACGGAGCAGTTGCCGAAGCGGTTTGAGCGATCGTTTTTCCTGGAGTTTCACCATCACGTCGGCTAGCGCGGATTGCACCAGGGGCGAATCCTGTTGGACAATCGAATGCACCAGCCCTTCCCGAACTTTCGGATCAGCCGCGAGTTGAGCCAGGGCTTCCAGCGTCACCAGCCGGACGTTTACATTCGAGTCGTTGTTCAGCGTACTCAGCAGCGCTTCGACCACCTGCGCATCCACCTGCTTGATGTCTTTGGTGTATTCCACCGCCCGAAGCCGCTCGGTAGCCGAAGCGTTTTCGAGTAATGACAGCAAAACCGTCTGCCGCATCTGCTGCACCTGAGCGCCCAGATCATTGATTTGCTGCTCGTAAACCGGTGTTTTTTTTGCGTTCAGCCAGTAGCCACCCGCCACCCCAACCAGCACCAGCGATAGACTATACGCCACCCGAAGGACGAGTTCGGGCGTCAAAAACCGCCGAACCCGGCGCAGGATGCTTTTCCACGAGCGACGGCGTTTTTTAGCCTCTTCGATTTGTACCGTTTCCAGCATGGCGTAAAACCGGGAGCGGACTTTCTCGCCGGGTTCCGGCACCGGGATGTTGCCCATCGCCAGCCAGAGCTGGCGGGTCGCAGCCAGTTCCGTCTGGCATTCCGGGCAGTGTGCCAGGTGCACTTCAACGGCGGCCCGTTCGGTGGCCGGAAGCTGATGGCTCAACAGATCAATCAATTGTTCCTTTGCGCTTTCACAGTTCATGGTTGTATGGGTTCCCGTTCATGATCTCTAAAAATCACGGCCTCAGGCTTTTAAATACACGCGTTTCAATTCATTCATGGCCCGGTGAACACGAACCTTGACGGCTCCTTCGGTGGTGTCCAGGATCCGGGCAATTTCTTCGTATTTCAACTCCTGAAAACGACTTAAAATCAGGACTTCACGGTTGTCGGGACTCAGTTTTCGCAGGGCATCGTGCAGGGATGCCAGCTCCTGTTCTTTCTGCATCGATTCATCGGCCGAAGGGCCACCGCCAATTTTCTCGACAAAATCAGCCACGTCATAATGGTGTACCGCGTGTTTGTTTTTCCGGACGTGATCGGCCAGCACATTGCGGGCCAGGTGATACATCCACGTCCGGAACTCGCCCTCGCCGGTGAACGTATGGCGGTATTTCAGCATTCGATAAAACACGTTCTGCACCAGATCCTCGCTCGCATCGGTCTGCCCGGTCATGTGGTACAGGAAACCGAACAGGGCGCGGTGATACCGCTCGAAGAGCAGGCCCATCTTTTCCAGATTGCCGTCCTTCACCTGCAGCATGAGTGAGTTGTCCGTCAGCGATTTCAACCGGGTGTGTGTTTCGAGTTTGGCTTAGTTGGGTGTGGAAACTTTGCGGCTTTGAGAAGGTTACACAAAGAGATGAAATTTTTTCGTCTTGTTTTTTGTAACTTGCCTGTAATGATTTTCGACAACCACAATCGCCCCATCACCTATCTCCGTCTGGCCGTTACCGACCGCTGCAATCTGCGGTGCTTTTACTGCATGCCGGAAGAGGGCATTAAGTACCTGCCGAAGAACCAGTTGCTGACGTATGAAGAAATGGAACGGCTGGTGCGCGTGCTGGCCCGGCTGGGCGTGTCGAAAGTCCGGATTACCGGCGGAGAACCGTTCGTCCGGAACGGGCTGATGGATTTCCTGTGGCGGCTGAAAGCCACCGAAGGCATTGACGAACTGAACATTACGACCAATGGCGTGTTGACCGAACCGCTCGTGCCGGAACTGGTGCGGCTGGGCATCGGCTCGGTCAACCTCAGCATCGACACCCTCGACCGCGAACGGTTTCGGCAAATCACCCGGCGCGACGAACTCCCCGCCGTGCAGGGAACACTCAGCGCCTTGCTGGAAAACAAGATTCCGGTGAAGCTGAATGCGGTGGTGATGGAAGGGAAGAACATTGAAGACCTGCCGCTCCTGGCCGAACTCACTCGCGACCATCCCGTGGAAGTACGGTTTATCGAAGAAATGCCGTTCAATGGCGAGGGGAGCCACTACCCGGTTTTGAACTGGACGCACCGGCGCATTCTCCAGGAACTGCAAACCCTTTATCCCGGTCTGGAACGCCAGCAGGATTCGCCGTTTTCGACCGCTGCGACTTACCGGATTCCCGGGCATCAGGGAACCATCGGCATCATTGCCGCCTTCACCCGCACGTTCTGCGGCACCTGCAACCGCATCCGACTGACCGCGCAGGGAACACTCAAAACCTGTCTGTACGACAACGGCGTGCTCGATGTTCGGGCCTTGCTCCGGTCGGGCGCAACCGATGCCGACCTGACAGCCGCTTTCCTCAAAGCCTTTGCCCACCGCCCAAAAAACGGCTTCGAAGCCGAACACGAACGCGGTCCGGTTACGGAATCCATGTCGACGATCGGCGGCTGACCGCGTCATTCCTGTCCTACGAATCGCTGCTTAACGGCCTGTCCGCATCGGGACGTTCTGTGTCCGCAATGGGACAAATTCTACCGGAAATCCTTTTGAAAAGTGCCCCTGTTGCATTAAAATGGCCTTTTTGACGAACTGGCATCAGATTTGACCGATCTTGGTATCACTGCTTCAATTTACCCTGTTATGATTCGCAACTACTTCAAAATTGCCTGGCGGAATCTGGCCCGTAACCGCGCCTTTTCGGCCATCAACATTGTCGGTCTGGCGTTTGGTCTGGCGTCCTGTCTGCTCATCAGCCTGTATGTGCTGGACGAGTTGAATTTTGACCGGTATCACGAAAAAGCGGATCGGATCGTTCGTGTCATCTTCCGGGGGACAGTTCAGGGGGGAAAAATGAACGAATCGCACGTGATGCCACCGACGGCGCAGGCTCTCAAGGCGGATTATCCGGAGGTGCTGGAGTCAACCCGTTTGCGGCAGGCGGGGTCGCCAACGGTGGTGCTGGGCGATCAGAACTATACCGGTAACCAGATGGCGTTTGCAGACGCCAATTTCTTTCAGGTCTTCACGCTGCCTTTTCGGAAAGGTGACGCCAAAACCGCCCTGCTGGAACCGAATACCGTCGTGATTTCGGAACAACTGGCGGCTAAATATTTTGGAAAAGCCGACCCCATTGGCAAGACCCTGGCATTCAAAAACGCGTCTTCGGTTTTTAAAGTTACCGGAGTCATGGAAAAAATACCGGCGAATTCGCACTTTCACTTCGACCTGTTTGCTTCGATGGCTAGTTTTGAAGACGCGAAATCGCCGTCCTGGATGATTTCGGAGTTTTTTACGTACCTGGTTCTCCCGGAGGGTTACGATTACAAACAACTGGAAGCGAAACTGCCCCAAACCGTAGAAAAATACATGGGGCCGCAACTCAAGAAGGCGATGGGCGTGAGCATGGCTGAGTTCCGCAAAGGCGGCAACGACCTGGGCCTATACCTGCAACCGTTGACGGACATTCACCTGCATTCGTCAGATTTTGCCTACGATTTGGGAAATAATGGAGACATCAAGTACGTCTATATTTTCGGAGCCGTCGCCCTCATCATGCTGCTCATTGCCTGCATCAATTTTATGAATCTCTCGACGGCGAGTGCGTCCAAACGGGCAAGGGAAGTGGGCGTTCGGAAGGTGATGGGTTCTCAGAAGAAAGAGTTGGTCTGGCAGTTTTTGCTGGAATCGATACTGTTGTCGTTCATTGCGCTGGTGCTGGCCAGTATTTTTGCGTTTGCCGCGCTACCGCTGTTTAACAGCTTGTCTGGCAAGAATTTAAGCTTGCAGCTTGATGCGGTTCCTACGCTGTTGCCCGGTATTTTGCTTTTCGGACTGTTGGTTGGCGTTCTGGCGGGCAGTTACCCGGCTTTTTTTCTGGCGTCGTTCAAACCGGTTGCGGTGTTGAAAGGCCGGTTTACGTCCGGCAAAAAGAGCATTGGGTTGCGGAGTGGGCTGGTGGTCGTTCAGTTTTTCATTTCCATTACCTTGATGATCGGCACCACGATTGTGTATCAGCAACTTAGTTACATCCAGAACAAGAAGCTGGGCTACAACAAAGACCAGGTGCTGGTTTTACCGGACGCCTGGGCGTTGGGGAAAAATCAGGAGGTGTTTCGGGACGAACTGCTTCGGGACCCGCGTGTGGCCACGGTCAGTTCCTCAGGTTATTTACCGGCGGGACCGTCGTACAACAACAACTTTATGGTTTACCCCGATAACCAGACCACGCAGTTTGTGAAAACGCTGCGGTACGATGTCGATGTCAATTACATTCCGGCGCTGGGGATGGAGATGGCGGCTGGCCGGAATTTTTCCAGCGACTTCGGAACGGATTCGTCGGCGGTCATCATCAACGAAACCGCAGCGGCTCAGTTAGGCTGGAAGGGAAATGCCCTGAACCGGACGATCACCAATATGAACAATGAGGGCAACAAAGGCACGTACCGGGTGATTGGTGTTGTAAAAGATTTCCACTTCAAATCCTTTCACGAGCGCATTTCGCCCCTCGTGATGGTGTTGGGGAAAGGTGCCGGAACGATGATCGTGAAAATAAAAACCAAGGACGTTACCGGTTTATTGGCCAGCATGAAAAGGAATTGGGATGTTTTCAAACCCGAACAGCCTTTTTCCTACTCGTTTCTGGACGAACGCTTCAACGATACCTACAAAGCCGAGCAGAAAATCGGTCAGATTCTGGGCCTGTTCGCCGGTTTGACTATTTTCGTGGCCTGTTTAGGCCTGTTTGGCCTCGCTACGTTTACCGCCGAACAGCGCACCAAGGAGATTGGCGTTCGGAAAGTACTGGGGGCATCAATCAGCAGCATCGTCGGGCTGATTTCCAAAGACTTCCTCAAGCTGGTGCTGATCGCGATGGTGCTGGCTGCTCCGGTTGCGTGGTATGCAATGAGCCTTTGGCTCCAAAGTTTTGAATACCAGGTGTCTATCGCGTGGTGGATGTTCGTTCTGGCCGGTTTGCTGGCGATTGGGGTCGCTTTGTTCACCATCAGTTTTCAATCCATCAAAGCGGCCTTGATGAATCCGGTGACCAGTTTGCGGGGGGAGTAGAATAGGAGAGGTGAGACAAGCGACAAGACCGGTATTGATCAACGGTTTTGTCGCTTGTCTCTCATTCTTAGTTAATACAGGGAATATAATATAATGCTTTCCGGTTTTTAATCTTGACAAAATCGATATGATAGGCACGCTGGGTGTTCACTTCCAGTGACGTGACTTCGTGGTTGCTTCCTCGCTTAAAGAATAGATCGGCTTTGAGATCACACGGAGCGATGAAGCCATCGACAAAGTAGTTGATTAGCTCGCATTCACCCCCCGACGCGAAACGGGCAATTAGCCTTTTATTCTTTTTCCTGATTTTAACCCACCCACCTACTTCTTTGGAGTAGTAGTTGCCCACATAGCTTTCTGAATGAATCGGATTGATAAGGGACATGTCGGTTTTGTGATAGCGCATCGGCTCCGAAGAGGATGGGTACACGACCAGTTCTTTAGTCGTATCAAAGGACAAAAGAATATCATGAAAACGAAACAACTTTTCAGTAATCGGCTTCAATAAGGTGCCTGATAATAGGAGGCCATGTGGCCCAAGTGAAATATCCACATCACGGGCACTGTGACTGCTTTTGTAGAGTCCCACATAGCGGTTCAGTTTTTCGATATTGACTGCCATGTTTTCGACTTTTTCTTTTTCTTGTGGAGGGGAAAGGTAGGTAGGCCCCACCAGTATTCCGGCAACTTCCAGGGCGGGGTCTCTTCCCGTCGTATCCAGCGTGGAAGTATTACTGAGCCAGGCGATGGATAGTCCCGTATCCGGTAAACAAATCAGTTTGGCGCGGTAACCAGCCGTTGCTCCACCGTGTTGAAAAACCCGTTTTGTCGGGCTTCCTTCAATAAATAATCCCGCAGCATACGTATTGAAAATGAGGGTGCTGGCTGTATCCAACCCAATTTGTTTAGACCGTAATGCGTTGCCGCCCAACCGGGCACTCAGGTAAAATTCACTCCATTTTAGCAGATCTTCGGCGGTCGTTAGCAAGCCGCCTGAACCGTGGATATTATTTTCTGGCATCGACTTGCAGAAACGGCCGTCCTTGATGTCATAGGCGGTGCTGCGCATTGGAACCACTTCGGTATAGTCGTTGCGCCATTGTGTATGAGTCATCCCCGCTGGTTGAAAAATAAATTTCCCGGTAAAATCGGCAAACGATGACCCGCTTACTTTTTCGACGAGTATAGCCAGCAGAATATAATTGGAATTGCTGTATCGAAATTGCTCTCCTGGAGGGCTATTCAGTTTTTTCTGTCGGCAAATAATCTCAAACACCCGTCCATTATCGAGTATTCTTAGAGAATTGGGCCACCCTGCCAGTTCAGCTACATCTCCCCATTCACGCAATCCACTGGTGTGATGAATGAGATGTCTGATTCGAATGGGACGCTGATAGACAGGTAACTCGGGAAGATATAGGTTGACAGGGTCATCTAAGGTCAGTTTGCCTTGTTTCTCCAAGAGTAATATAGCCGCAGCGGTGAATTGTTTGGAAACGGATCCCGCTTCAATCCGGGTCTCGGTTGTCATCGGAACACGATGTTCAAGATCAGCAAGTCCCCAGGCTTTGGAGTAAACCACGCGCCCTTTCAGGCTTATGGAAAGTTGTCCACCCGGCTTATTTGGGCTATAAAAACGAAGTGCGCTGTCAATGCTGGCCACCTTGTCATCGTTAAAACTCACTATTTCCTGCGCATGGATCTGGAAAGCGATAAAACACAAAATGAAAATCAACCTTTTTGATGACATAACTACTATCTGATATATAAAAGAATATTATATAACAAGGATAGTAAATAATTCATCCTTTGCAAAGCATTTGCAGGCATTATTCATCATCTCCCTCAATAAAACCGCCCGGTTTTGCTGATACAGACATTCCCCTGCGCCAGTTGCTTCAGAAACTGCCGGGGCGTCAGGCCGAGGTAATACTGAAAATCTTTGATGAGGTGGCTGTGATCGTGATACCCAAACGTCAGCACCAGATTGAGCCAGTCGGGCGGTTGTGGATGTTGTCGGGTTAGCAAATTGAGGAGGTTTCGGAATCGGAGAAATCGGGTTAGTTCCTTGGCCGAATAACCCAGATGCGTTTGAAACCGCATCTGAATACGCCGGGCTGAAACCTGCTGCGTTTCGGCCAGCACCTTGATCGGATCGACGACCGCATCCCGGAAATAGGGAATGCTTTCCCGCAAAGAATCTGATGTCGCATTAGTCGGCGCAACGAACGTTAATGCATACGCATTGAGCAACGAGATCCGGTCAGCCAGTTCAGACAGGGGGGCCAATTGCTCCCACAGTTCCGAAAAACAATTCTTGTTGAGCAAAACGTCCGGATCGTGCCAATCGCCGGTTTTAAGTTCCTGCATCGATACGCCCAGTAGCCGGTAAAAACCGTCGAGCGTAAAGTTCACTACGATCAGATCGGTCCCCGCGGGCAGTTCATACGTTAGCATTTTTTGCAACGGCCCCAGCACGGCGGTTTTCTGAATGACATAGGTTGCACCGCCCAAAGCAATCGGAATGGCCGGACCCAGATTGAACACCAGCAACATCTCGTAGTTGGGCATCAATTGCAGTGTGACCGGTTGCTCTTCCGGAGAAAGCTGTACGCAATAATAATGGCTGAATACCGTCGCCAGCCGTTCGTCGGCATCAATAAGCTGACTGTTCATGCGCGAAGTAAACGAACAATATGGCAAAAAGTGCACGGAGTCGTCAGCTAACGGCAACACCCGTCAGGTCTTCAAGACCTGACGGGTGTTGCCGTTAGCTGACGACTCCGTGCGGGAAACCGCTTACGCGTGTTGCCCGGCGTGAGCGCCTTCGCGAATCTCTTCAATCATTTTTCGGTTAAACGCCGGAATGTCGTCCGGTTTCCGGCTCGTGACCAGACCCTGATCCGTCACCACTTCTTCGTCGACCCAGTTGGCTCCGGCATTGATCAGATCCGTCTTGATGGACGGATACGACGTTACCGTACGGCCTTGCAACACATCCGCTTCGATGAGCATAATCGGAGCATGACAGATGGCGGCAACCGGTTTTTGTTCTTCAAAAAAGTGCCGGACAAACGCAACGGCTTTCTTATCCACCCGCAGGTGATCGGGATTCATGACTCCGCCCGGCAGCAGCAAAGCGTCGTAGCTGTTGGCGTCGGCATCGTCCAGAACAACATCGACGGCGAACGAATCGCCCCAGTCGGTCATGGCCCAGCCTTTCACTTCACCACCCTTCGGCGCGATCAAATGCGTTTCGGCTCCGGCTTCCTGCAAGGCCTTCCGGGGCTCCGTCAGTTCGACCTGTTCAAATCCGTCGGTCAGCAGAATCGCCACTTTCTTTCCCTTCAATCTTTGCTGATTTTCCATGATTACGTGAGAATTGGTTATGCTAACGTAACCGTGAAAAAAGAAGAAGGTTTTATTCTTTCCTGAAATCCATTCCTCCGAAAACCAGCGCATCGACCTGGCCCGAATTTCCCAGACTGAACCGGGCCAGCGCCTTGCCATACCAGGCTTTCTGGAACGGGCCATAGAACGTATCGAAGTGCCAGTGTGCCAGCGTCGCCTTGAGTGCGTTGTCGTTGATATTGAAAACCAGTTGGTTACCGACTACGGTTACTTCGGCCTTCCCGTACAGCGGACTGGTGTATTTTCCGGCATACGCCTTCAGTGGCAACGACGGAGCGGTGTTAAGAATCCGCTTTTCCTGAAATTCTCTGGCGGACTTTTTACCCGCTTCCCGGATACCGGCATACAGTTTTTTAAACTCGGTGTTCCAGTCGCGGTTGCCACCGAGCGCGAAGAAGTCGAGGGTTTTGTAGAGCAGCACATGCCGCACCTCGGCGTGGTCGTAATTCCCGAAGACGTACACCCCCAGTTTTTCGTCGGGTAACTGCCCGGTAATGGCGGTCAGTCCGCCTAGACTTCCGGTATGAAAATTGACCTTGTGGCCCCGGTAATCGTGCTGGTACCAGCCCAATCCGTAGGTGAGCCAGTTGGGTTTCAGAATTTGCATGGTCGGGTACTCATCGTCCGGTACCATCGCCTGAGGTTTGAAAATTTCCGACCAGGTTGCCGGTTTCACCAGCCGTCCCCCGCTGTATTTGCTGCTGTCGAGCATGCAAATCACCCACTTGCTCATGTCGTCGACCGACGACCAAACCGCCCCCGCCGAACCGATTTCACTATCCGCGCCGTAGTCGATCACCCGAATGGTGTCGTTGACGTTGAAATGTGGTTTGGTCATGTTGGTACTTTTGCTCAGACCCCGTTTGGGAGCGGTTTGGGTCATGCCCAGCGGATTGAAAATGCGCTCCTGCATGACCTCCGCCCACGTTTTCCCGGTAAGCCGTTCGATGATCCGCCCGGCGGCTGAATACATGATGTTCTGGTAAATGAAGCCTGATCGCAGCGAATAACTCGGTTTGACGTAGACCATCCGCCGGAACATTTCCTGAGCCGGAATGGTCATGGCCCCCGTGAAAAAATCGGTGCTTCCAATGCCGGTATTGTGCGTCAGCAGGTCGCGCACTTTCACTTCCCGCGTCAGATACGGATCGGAGAACTGGAGTTCCGGCAGGTATTTGTAAACCGGATCATCCCACGACACCTTGCCTTCATCGACCAGCATGCCCATCAGCGTTACCGTCATGGCTTTGGTGGTAGACGCGCAGGCAAACAAGGTTTGCGTATCGACGGGTTCGGATTTGCCCAGTTCCCGGACACCATAGCCCTTTTTGAAAAGCACCTGATTGTCTCTCACCACCGTGATGGCCAGACCCGGAACGTCCCATTCCTTGCGAACCGCTTCCACGTAGGCATCAAATTCCTGGAGTTGTCTGGCCGTCGGTTTTTTCTGTGCAAAGGAGGTCAGGGCGTTCAGAACGAGGGCGATGATCGCGAAGGTCTTCATTACCGAATGGATTGAACCGGCGGCTGAAACAGGAAATAATCGTAAACCGTGCGGCTCAGGTGCGCGATGGTCTGCTCCCGTTCGGCCGCTGCCTGAGAGGATGCGGTGATGAAAACCGCAATGACAATGTGACCCGCATCGCCCGGCAGGGTGATGATGCCCACGTCGTCGGTGGCACTGGAATTCAGCGAGCCGGTTTTGTGGGCTACCACGGTGGCAGGGGGCAGGTAGCCTTTGATGCGCGCCAGACCACCCCGACAGCGTTCCATCACGGCCAGCAGCAGATCGCGGCTTTCGGGTTTAAGGGCTTTGGCCTGGTAAATCTGGGTCAGCAGGTTCACCATCGCTTCCGGCGTGGAGGTGTCGCGCGGGTCGGCTTCGAGTTTTAACGCGGCCGCCCGGCGGGTTTCCGGGGTAGCGGCAGCGCCGAGTTTATCGTAGAAACCGACGGTCCATTGGTCGGAGGGCGGCAGGGTGACGCCCTCCAGATCCGCAATCAGTTCGACGATGGTTCGGTCGACCGACATGCCCTGAATGCCCAGCGCTTTCAGCCGCGCCCGAACCGGTTCCACCCCCCCGACCAGGTTCAGCAGAATGTCCGTTGCGGAGTTGTCGCTGATGACCATCATCAGTTCCAGCAAATTTTCCACCGAAAGCTGAACGCCCGGTTTGGCAAACAGCGTTTCCAGCGTGCCGCTGCCCGGATGCAGATCGGACGGTTTCAGATCGACCATGGTCCGAAGGGAGAGATCGCCTTTTTCGATTTTAGTCAGCAGTTCCACGGCAATCGCCACTTTCACGGTGCTGGCCATCGGAAACCGCTCCTGAAGATTCATACTCACCTGCTTGCCGGATTCGAGGTGAACCGCGCAAAGGCCGACTTTGCCTTTCGCCAGTTTGGCGATGCGGTCCAGTTCCTGATTCAGTCGTTGCTCAACGATAGGGGAGGTTGGCTGGACGACGGGCTCCGGTTCTTTTTTCGTTTTTTTGGACTGGCTGAAACCGGGCGCACTGACCAGGAGCATCACCCAGAGTAGAAAGGGAATGGTGGCGAAGGATAGCTGTTTTTTCATGAATCGTAAAGTAGGTTGAAATTGCCCCTAAGTTGCCCCTAAATCCCCTAAAGGGGACTTGGACACAGCTTAAGCCGGATGCTTAAAGTCCCCTTTAGGGGATTTAGGGGCAAATGTTGAGTTATACAGTTCGTGCTTCCTCCAAAACCGTCTCCAAAGTGGCCAGCGCCTGGCTCAGATCGCCGATCAGGTCTTCGACGTTTTCGATGCCGACCGAATACCGGATCAGGCTTTCGGGAATACCGAGCTGGGCGCGCTGGGCTTCGGTCAGTTCCACGTGACTCGTTGTTCGGGGTGGCCCGGCCAGCGTGCTGACCGATCCGAGACTGGCCGCCAGATGGACAAACTGAAGTTTGGTCAGGAACGTTTTCACTTCTTCGTAGCCGCCCTTCAGCGAAAAACTCAGCACCCCGCCAAAACCGGCCATCTGTTCGCGGGCGATGGCATGACCGGGGTGCGTTTCGAGTCCGGGGTAAAACACATCACTGACCTTGGGATGGGCTTTCAAAAACCGGGCAATTTTCAGGGCCGACGCGTTTTGCCGCTCAATCCGCAGTTCCAGCGTTTTCATGCCGCGGGCAATCAGGTAAGCCGGATCGGCCTGGAGGCTGGCCCCGTTGATCTCGCGGAACCGGAATACTTTTTCGACCAGTTCCTTTTTGCCGCACAGCAGTCCGCCCATGGCGTCGGAATGCCCGCCGAGGAATTTGGTGGCACTGTGAATCACCAGATCGGCCCCCAGTTTCAGCGGATTCTGGTTGATCGGGGTCGCGAACGTATTATCGACCACCACCACCGCGCCGACTTCATGCGCTGCTGCTGATAAGCGCTTGATGTCGACCACTTTCAACGTCGGATTGGTGGGCGTTTCGAGGTAAACCAGCTCACAGCCTTTGGCAATTTCGGCTTCCATGGCTTCGTGGTTTCCGGTTTCGCAGAGCGTTACGTTGATCTGGTAGGAGGGCAGGAAATCCAGAAAGAGCCGACTGGTGCCGCCGTAGGTATCCTTGATGGAAACCACCCGTTTTCCGGGACCCAGCAACGCAAACAAGGTGTTGCTGATGGCACCCATACCGGTGGCAAACGAGGTCGCGGCTTCGGCACTCTCCAGAATGCGGATTTTTTCTTCCAGCACATGAACTGTCGGGTTGGTGTTCCGGCTGTAGATGTGGCCCTCGGTTTTGCCGGTAGCAACGTCGTACCATTCGTCGAGGTCGTGGTACGCAAATGCGACACTGTTGACAATCGGAGACGTAGTGGCCCCTTGATAGAAACGATCGGTCTCTCCAGCCCAAACCGAAGCTGTGCCTTTGTTTTGTTTAGAAAAATCCATTTTTAATTCCGTAAAGAGCAGAATAATCTACGCTGAAAAGCAAAAATTGCAAAATTTTGAATAAATGCTAAACTTGCCATGAGAATAGTTTTTCACGCATTCGGCAATTTGCCACCCTAAACCCTAAACCCACTACCCTGAACTATAAACCCTGAATCGTAAACTAAACCCCGACCCGGCTTCGTTTTTGAGAAGTCAGGTTTGGAAAAAGTCAGTTTTATATAAAATAATTTTCATGTTTCTTGGACTTTCAGAACTTGTTGCTAGCTTACGGCGTAGTATAGGTATAATGCGTAATCTGAATCGGCTTTCCCTGGCCGTTCAGTTCCACTCCTCTTCTTTTTATCTATTCAACGATGCCTTCAATTCGGTTTCAGGCTATCGTTGTCCTTTAACACGGGCTACAGAAAAAAATGATTTTTCAGGCACCGGGCAACCAGAGGGAAACTTCAAACGGGTTTAACGTATCCCGAGAAAACATGATGACCAGAAGGGTCAGGACGAACTTCCTCCCAATTCGGAATGGTAATTGTTGGTAACGATCCGGGTAGGCTGAATCGTTGGAGCAATGCCGGAATGCCGTCACGGGTTTGCTATATCAAATCAGGTATGGGCCGATTAACCTACCTCATTTTAGAAAATATTCCGGTAATCGGCCGAATTTTTAACAACTAGTTTATGGTAACGCCACTAAAGTTTAATACCACCAATCGTTCTCCGTTTTTCTCTACTGTCCGGCAGCGTGTCAATGCACACTTCAAGGAAAAGAACCTTTCTCCCAACGCCAATGGAGCCATGTGGGCTAAAGCCATTTTCTTTCTGACCGGTTACGCAGGGCTGTACGCGCTGATTCTTTCGAACCAGTTTGGACTGTGGACGATGCTGGGCATGGCTATTTTACTGGGCATGTTTGCGGCTTTTATCGGTTTTAATGTCTCTCACGATGCCATTCACGGTGCTTTCTCCTCAAAAGGTTGGGTAAACCGGTTGCTGGCGTCCAGTTTTTACCTGATCGGCGCCAATCCGTACGTCTGGAAAATGACGCACAACGTCGTTCATCATACCTATACCAACATTCCCGGCCACGACGAAGACATCGAAATTGCACCGGGCTTGATCCGCGTGGATGTCGACGAGCCGCTTCGGCCCTGGCAGCGCCACCAGCAGTGGTATTCATTCGCCCTCTATTCGCTGGCTTCGCTTTCGTGGGTTTTTCGGAAGGACTATCTGAAATTTTTCAAGAAGACCATCGGCCACTGCGATAATACAAACCATCCCCGCAAAGAGTACATCACGCTGTTTGTTACCAAAGCAGCCTATTACGTCGTCTTTATCGTTATTCCGTTGCTGGTGCTGGATCTGACCTGGTGGCAGTTTGTTATCGGATTTGTGTTGATGCACATGGCCGAAGGCTTGGTGTTGGGACTGGTTTTTCAACTAGCGCACGTTGTGGAAGGCACGGCCTTCCCGGTTCCGGTCGAAGGCGTGGGCATTCAGGAAGCGTGGGCCGTTCACCAGATGCGGACTACGGCCAATTTTGCGCCCAATTCGCCCATTGCGGCTTTTTTCTGCGGAGGATTGAATCGCCAGATCGAACACCATTTATTTCCGAAAGTTTGCCACATTCATTACCCGGCCATTACCGCAATCGTGCGGGATACGGCCCACGAATTCGGGTTACCTTACATCGAAAATCCGTCGTTCTCCACCGCGTTGGCGTCGCACTACCGGCTGCTGAAAAAACTGGGTCGGGAGCCCGTCAAAGTACACGTTCCCGAGTCAATGAGCGTTCCGGTGTAGTCTGCGGTATTTTTAGAATTTTGAAGCCTTAGTATTTACCGCTTTCGTTTTTACCCTAAATCCCCTCTAGGGTCAAAAACGAAAGCGGTTTTTTCTATACTAATTCGTGTTTTACGAACTTTGATTTCTGGGGTATTGACCTAAATGGATTCCGGCGTTTTTTCGCAACGGAGAAGTCGCTTTCTTTGCGGACAAATTCTTCGGAAAACTCACCTTTAGGTTCCTTATGTTACACCGGGTTGTTATTACAGGCATTGGCGCATTCACTCCCCTTGGCAACGATATTTCCACCTTCTGGCACCAGGTCGTCAATGGAAAGGCGGCTTTTGCCGGTATCTCCCGCTTCGATGCGTCCTTGTTCCGGACCCGGTTTGCCGCCGAAATCGCCGGGTTTGACGCTTCGCAGCACCTCAGTCGCACCGATGTCAAACGCTCCGACCGGTTTACACAATTTGCCCTGATTGCTGCCGACCAGGCCATCAACGATTCCGGTTTCGATCTCGCCCAAATGGACCCGTTCGAGGTGGGTGTTATCTGGGGATCGGGTCAGGGCGGCACGGAAACACTGGAAGAACAGACGAGAGAATATGCCCTGGGCGACGGCCAGCCCCGGTTCAGCCCGTTTCTGGTTCCCAAAGTGCTGGTGAATCTGGCCTCCGGCCTGATTTCGATCCGACACGGTTTCAGGGGCATTAACTACACGGCGGTTTCGGCCTGCGCGAGTTCCAATTCGGCCCTTATGGATGCCTTCAACTACATCCGGCTGGGAAAAGCCAAAATTATCGTGAGTGGCGGTTCCGATGCGGCCATTACGCCCTCGTCCTTCGGTGGGTATTGTTCCATGAAAGCCATGTCGACCCGGAATGACAGCCCCCAAACGGCTTCGCGTCCTTTCGACGTCGAGCGCGACGGTTTTGTGATGGGCGAAGGCGCAGGAGCCATTGTTCTGGAGGAATACGAACACGCCATGAGTCGGGGAGCAACGATCTACGGCGAGATGACCGGCGCGGCCATGACGGGCGATGCCTACCACATTACGGCCACCCACCCGGACGGGATCGGGGCTACCAAAGCCATGCAACTGGCGCTGGCCGAAGCCCGCATCAACATCGAGGACCTGGATTACCTGAATGCCCACGCCACCTCCACGCCCGTCGGCGACCTCTCGGAGATGAATGCCGTTGCCAAACTGACCGGCTCCAAAAAAACAAGACTGCACATCAGCGCCACCAAGTCGATCACCGGCCATTTGATGGGCGCTGCCGGGGCCATCGAAGCCATCATCTGCTTGTTGGCAATGCGCGATAATGTGATCCCACCCACCATCAACACCACCGTCCGCGATCCGGCGATTCCCGAAAGCCTGCATCTCGTTTTCAAAGAAGCCGTGTCGACGCCCGTCAAAACCGTCATGAGCAACACCTTCGGTTTTGGGGGGCACAACGGAATTGTGGTTTTCCGGAAAGTGTGAATTAAAGGGCAGAAAGCGGAAGTTTTAAGACCGTAAGACGGGACTTTCCGGGGTTCCTGCCGAAATACGGGGGAAACCCCGGATCGATACAGGAATTCCCCCCTACCGAATCAGGGCGTACTGTGTGAGTTTTGAGTCAGCAATCCGCTGATCATAACGCACTAACCCGATTGGGTACATCATGGGTATGGAAGCTCCTGAAAAGAAGAAAAAAAAGTTGCCGGTTCTGAGCGACACGGTTATCGTCTCTCTGTTTTTGCTCATTACGTTCTGCACCGGAATCGTCTTCGTTTGGGTGGGCGTATACGACACGAAGGACGGAAAACCGCTCACAGCCGTGCTATGGTCGCTGGCCTGTTTTGTGCTGGGGGCGCTGATCGGTTTCCTGTTTGGGATTCCGCGCGTGCTGCAAGGTAATCCCCCGCCCCCCCCTCCGCCATCGGGCAGCCCGGCCGCCCCGCTCACCGCGCCACCACCGCCACCTTCACCGCCGACTCTCCTGCAAACGGCGGGGTACGATCTGCGGGTTAACACCAACCTGGAGCAGATTTCCGACTGGCTCACCAAAATTATCGTGGGGCTGGGACTGGTCGAGTTGCGAACGGTTCCTGCCCGGCTTAAAAGTGCGGCAGGGTATATTGCCAGGGGAATTGGCCCCGGCACCGACTATTTTGCGGCTGGTCTGGTAGTCTATTTCACCATTCTGGGGTTCATGGGGGCTTACCTGATTACCCGGCTGTACATTGCCGGTGCGTTTGGCCGCGCCGACCGGGCCGCATCGAAACAGGAGGAGCAGGATCTGCAACGGGTCGAAAACATCCAACTGCCGGCACTGGGCCGGGATGAGGTGTTGTCTGACGACGACAAAAAAGCCGCTAAAAACGTGGCCAGTAAGCCTCTGGCGGAGTTGGAATCCCCCAATGAAATCTCGGTTTGGGCCAAAGCGCAACTCTCGCTGGGCAATTATGTCGATGCGGTGAAAGGGTATGGGAAAGCGATTGGCCAACTGGGCGAAGACCCGGAAAAACGGTATGCCTACGCAACGGCCCTGTATTACAGCGGGGCCAAAGACCTGGCCTTCGTGCAACTGCTGGAAGCTTACAAACGACTGACCGCGGCCTCGGATAAAACCCTTCGCCGAAATGTATACCGCTCCCTGACGTATCAGGCGCTGTTTCAGGACCCGCCGAAAGGCTTCGACGATGCCATCCGGTTTGGTGAGGAATACGTTCGGGACCATCAGAACCTGGTTTCGCCGGGTGTCTGGGCTAACCTCGCTGCGGCTTATGGACAAAAAATGAAATGGCTGCTGGCCAACAATCCGGCCGATCAGACGGCGCTGGATACCACCCGGAGCCGGGCACTGGCGGTGGTTCAGCAAGCCGCCGGGATGGGCGAGCGATGGAAGAAAAAGATTCGGGAAATGATGGACAAAAACTTCCCGAACAAGGATCCCAATGAAAGCGATCTGGAGGTGTTTGCGGAGGATGAAGACTTCCGCAAACTCGTGGGCCTTTGAAAAGGCGCCATCAATTCGACGTCATTTTGGGGCGAATTTGGCGCAGTACCGGTGCTGTTTTAAAGCAAATAAACAATAAACCTTTATTTAACCCTCATGCCGATGGAAAGTCTACAGTTATCTTCTGACATTACTCTCGAAATGTACATTGAATTTCACAAGAAGCAATTTGGCGTTGATAAAACGGCGGATGACTTCGTCAAAGATGCTTTCAAAGCGGTTATTCGCGAAGGGTGGATTGTGGCCGCCGACCCCCTTTCCGATATTCATGAAATTCGGCAGACCGGGAAATTTGAAGATTCTTTCAGCCAGAATTTTTCGTCCGGCAAGCGTTTTGCGGCTCTTTTTCTCGCAAACAAGTTCCTGAAAAAAGTATTGTATTTTGAGTGGAAGAGCGAAAACGTCTTCTATTGTCCACCGGGGCAAACGATTGCGGATGCCGCTGCAAACCCCAACAGTCTGGGGTTTGCCAACTACCTGCTGACCAATACGCCGTTTATTTATAGTGATGATGCCGCCCAACAATGGGCATCACAATCCTTTGAGCCCATTGGTGAAATTTTAGGGCAGTTTCGGATTGCCGGCACCACATCAACGAACCACAGTAACGCTCCGCTGATCCTATGATTGCGCTGACGGGCTATACCATCTTCCATTACCTTCTGAATCGCCGGTTAGTGCAGCTTGAGGAGTTATTTACCGGTGAGGTGGTGATGGTGGACAATCCATTTCCATCAACCCGAAATGCCAATTTTGTGGTTTGTCGGCCTACTGGATCCAATTTTTTTGTGAAACAGCCCCGGCATCTCAATGAAGTATCGGAAGGCCAGAGTGAGCTTCGGTTTTACCAATTGGTGGGAGAAGCGGACCGGAAATTGGATGAACATTGCCTGCGGGCCGTGGAGCCGATCGACACGCGAAACCGGATCCTCATTCTGGAATATTCGGATTTGAAGATTACGTTCGAGGAACTGGTGGTGCAAATCCCCTCTCCGTTCCGGGGTAATCTGTTAAAGGAGCCAACCCGCCAGCTTGGTCAGCTTCTGGCGGGACTACGTGACAAGCTGATGCTAAACAAAGGGAATAACCCGATTCCGGGTCACCGTTTTGGTACATTTGTCCCCTGGTTGCTGAAACTGGGCGATCAGGAAGTGCAGCAAATCGGGCAGGCGAATAACCTCTATTTGTCGGCCTTTGGGCGATTTATCAAGCAGCATAAAGCACTTTTGGCTTCCCTGTTGGCAAACTGGCAATCTACTCACTTGATCAATACGGACGTTTGCTGGCGGAATATTCTCACACCACGAGCGGATGACACCGCAATTCCGCCGTATGTTTTGATCGATTGGGAGTTTGCCAGTGTCGGGGATCCACTATGGGAAATTGTCAGTTTAGCGGCCGATTATTTGCTGGCGCGTTTTCGTACGGTCAGTACGTCTGACGAAGCCAGCCTTTCGAATGGGCAATACCTTGGGTTGATCCCCGTACTGCTTCATTCTTCGATGAACTTTTTTGAGCAGCTCCCTACTGAACGCCGAAAAGTGATTCAACTTCTGGGTATTCTCTTGCTTCAGAAATATTTTCGGTGGGCGGTCGAAGGCTCGTTGGATAAATTAACAAACTTCCCGGAAGTGTTTACCTATGCCCAGCGGTGTCTTACTCAGCCTGAATCCGTAATCCTTGAATTTAACCCATGAACAGGAACGCCATGATGACTGAAAAGTCAACCGAAAACGGCACCCTGGAAGCCATTGAACGGATTGTTCGTTCGATTCGGGTTTCGGAAAACCGACAACGCCTTTTCCTGGATGGGCAGGACCAGACCGATCTCATTGGTCGGAAAATGCTTGAAGAGGGGTACATCTTTGATACATCGGATCTGAGAGCCTTACTTCAGGTATGGATTTACCGATTGCACTACATCCGTCCGGGTCAACCACCCATCGACGAGCCAACAGACATTGATCGCTTTACCTATGCCGATACGGGAATCAAATTTGACTTCTGGAATACCGGAAGCTGGCGGTATACGACCGGATCGAGCCGCCCCAGCCGGTTTTCGAATGAAGTGGTGTTGCTGAAAGGAAGCAAGGCGCGGTGGGTCAGCGGGGGGCAATATTTTGAAACCGGTATCGCCAAAGAGTCAGGCTGGATCGTACTGGAATCGAACGAACCAACGCATCAATTTGGATCGCTTTCAGACGGCGTAAAATTCAATTGGGTATATGGTCGGCATCTGTCGGATGACGATGACCGGGGTTTTATACGGTTTTATTTTAACTTAAAACCCACGAAGGCGGCAGCGGCCTGTCTGGTGCGTGAAATCCAGAACTGCTTCAACCTGCATGAAGTTCCGTTCATCCTGAAATTCATCGGAGATCCGGAAAAATGCGACCGGGCCGATTCGTCAGTGCTTTACACCGATCATCGATACCTCAATCTGGTGACTGTTCTGTTGCAGAATATTTACCTGGAATTGCATCGAAATTCCGCTTTGCGGGAAAATGTCCCCCTCTTTACCCGGCAACTGGCACCGGGGCTGGGTGTGGCCGAAGAGCCGGATACCGGCACCAGCTTTGGCCTGGATCGGTCCTTTCAGCTAGCTGATGCCTTGATAGCGGTCGGTACACATCCGGAAACCGAAATCAGGAAAAACGCGGTCCTGGATTTTTTGCGGGCAAAAGAATTTGATCCGAACCATTTCTATAAAAACCCTTCGTCTCCCGTTCAATTCCAGTTTCTGTTCGACCATTTTGAAGAACTTGACCGGGTAGCCCGTGGTGAGGCTGGACCGGGTGGGGAAGATGATGGATTTAGGGTAGTCAGGTTTCGTCTGATCGATGAAACCGACTGGTTTGGCCAGCCCGGCTTCAGCCGAAAACCGTATTTGCTGGCGGCCTTGCGAATTGCCATTCAATTGTGCCGGGAGGCCATCTGGTATTACGATGATCGTACCGGGAACTGGTCGTGTAACTGGCTTACCTACCGACCAACTCCCGATCGGAAAAACGTCACATACCGGCTTCTGGATGATTCATTCGAAGAGGGGGTCAGCGGTATTCGATTTTTTTTGAATACCGTTTTGATAAAATGCTACCAGTCTGAATTGCTGGCGTTTGTGATCGCGAACGCCCGACCCGCAGGTTCCGCTTTTGAGAGCTTGGAAGGCCTTGCTGAACCTGTCTGGACGTTAAAAGACCCGGATCTTGAACAGGGGTTAAAGGTCGTATTTGAAAAGCCGGTGCAGAACCCTGGCACAAGTCAACATAACCTGAACGGTACGGTTTTTATTTCCTCCAAAGAAGTGAAAGAGGTTCAAAATGGGATGAGCAACGATTTGCCGGATGAAAAAGTGGCCGATGCCCTCATCGAGCGCTATCTGAATCAGGGCAGACCCTTGGGGAACGGATATGGAGAGAGTGAACCGGAGCGGTCAGATCTTTTCTGTCCCAATTTTCGGTTCGGTCTGGCCGGATTGGGTTATTATTTCCTTCGCGTGTATGATCCACGGCAATTCAAACCCATTGCTCTTTCGAAACCGTGAGCGTGATGATTGTTCCGGACGGGTTGGCGGAGGTGAGGTGGAGGTCTCCCGGAATGGCTGCCGCCCGCTCCCGGATGTTTTTCAGGCCTATTCCATTGGAAAGCAGGTCTGATCGGATCCCGAGGCCGTTATCGGAAACACGAAGGGTGATGAACTCATCCGTCACCAAAATGCTAACCTGACCGGCCGAAGCTTTGGCGTGTTTCAAAATGTTGGTGATTAGCTCCCGGCTAATGCTGTAGACTTCCATCTCCTGCTTTTTGCCCAATAAGCCTCTGCGGTAGTTTGATTCGAATAAAAGCACGATTCGTCCACTCCGGTTTAAATCCGCTACCTGGGTTTCAATGGCTGCGGACAGCCCCAGTTTTTCTAACTCGGGGGGCATTAAATTGTGGGAGATGGAACGAACATCCAGATACGCCTGGTTGAGCGTGGAGACCAGGTTCGTGTAGATTTGCTGCTCCTGAGAAGTAAGGTTTTCGACTTCAAAACCGGTTAGCTGCCATTTTAAAGCCGCCAGGGTACTGCCCAGGTTGTCATGCAATTCGGACGCGACCCGTTTGCGCTCAATCGACTGGCCATTGTAATAGGCTTCCTGAATCTCCCGGTTTTTACGAACCAGTTCGGTGTTGGCTTCGGTTAATTCGGAGGTTCGCAGCAAAACGCGTTCTTCGAGCGTACTGTTGAGGTTGTTAAGGTCTTGAATGGAGGCTGCGAGCTGATGTTGAACCTGGAGAATCTGCCGGTTTTTTTTGTTAAGAATATAGTTGTTTGAGATCAGTAAACCAATAAAGAGCAGGAAAATAACAATGCTCCCAACCAGCATAACCTGTTCGACATCTTTTTGGGCCAGGTTACTATTCAACCGATCGACCCGAATTTTATTCTTTTCGTTTTCATACTCGAAACGCAGCGCATTGATTTGCTTTTTCTGCATATCATTTCTGTCTTTTGCCTGGATGGTTGTCAGTTCTTCGTGATGAGCAAGGGCAGACCGGTAATTTTCAGTGGCCTTATAGCCTAGATAAAGAACGTCATGTAGTTCGATCATCGCATTACTCATTAAACCCGTGTTGCGACGGTAGGCTTTCTTTGCCAGGTTCAGTGCCTGTCTGGTATTGCCTTGCAGGAGCAAAATTCGGGCCTTTTGAGTGTCGGCAAACGTAACTTCGTTAGCATCTTGCTGCTTTAATTTTCGAAACAAGTCAAGATACATCAGCGCTTGGGTATACTGCTTTTTTTGCCGGTAACAGGCGGATAAATTAATGAGGCAATACCCTTCCACTTCCATGAAATACGGGGAGCGGTTCTTCTGCAAGCACAAATTAAAAAATGAAATGGCCTTGTCGTAGGCAGCTAGTTGATACTGAATAAGGCCAATATTATTGATGCAAACCAAATGGCGCAGGGTATCGCCAGCTTCCAGTAAAACCGGCATAGCCGCTTTATAATAGGCCATCGCTTTTCCAGTGGCATTGAGATTCAGGTAATTGTCTGCTAGAAACCGCAGTGCAAAACCCCTGTACGATTTGTTGTTTAATTCCTCGGCGATGTGAAGCCCCCGCAAAAGGTGTTCGCAGGCCCGGTAATAATAGCCCTTGCGGCCGGAATAATAACCGTAATAACAATTGGCGATCATGAGTCCCCGGTTCCATTTCTGTTTTTCGGCCAGCCCGATAGCCTGCTGGAAAAGGGCCAGCGCGGTGTCGTCCTGCATGGCGAGCTTTCCCCATTCGCAGAGCAGTTTTATCCGCGCCGTATCGGTTTCGAATGAATGAATACCGGAGGGAATCTGCGCCAGCATTTTACGTAAACTATCCACCGGACTAAAGGCAAATGCGTCTGCCAATGAAAGAAACGAAAAAAGAAAGGCCAGAGAGAAATGACGCATGGACAGGATGGGTTTCCGGTGTAAACAAGCTGCTGCTTATGACGAATCGTTGAGCGGGAATTCCCGGGAAAATACGGGAATTATCCCCTTGAATCTACAAAGAACGAACGGCAAATTTACCAATTCAGATCACGGTTTTCTCGTAAAATGGTATCGAAAGGTACTGACCTTCGTTGAGCTAAACAATTGAAAATATGGTGAATCTATTTGGGGAGGCTGAGGCATATAACAACCCTGGCCTTTATGGTTTTTGAAAATGGATATCTGCTGGTTTTTATAGTAATTACAGGGGCGATCATGATCGGTCTCTGCCTGGTATTGGTTCGGCAAAGACAGTTTCTGAGCCAGCTCAGCCATCGGTTACGACAAGAATCCCTCGACCGGGAAAGCCTGGCCTCCCGACTGGCCATGCAGCAGGTGCTGTTACAGGAAACGGCTGACGAACTCCACGAAAACGTCGGGCAATTGCTAACCGTGACCCAATTGGTCATCTACACCATCGAAGAGAAAATAGGCGATTCATCTACTACGCACGATTTCAAGAAAGCCTTCGATTCGCTTCAGACCAGCATCCAGGCGGTTCGGGGCGTTTCGAACACCCTGGTGAATGGCCGGAACCCGGATCTGTGGGAAGGGTTGAAACAGATCTGTGATCGCATCCGCCAATCAGGCCCGTTTGAGGTCGAGCTCACCCGGCATGGCCCAACCCGGCCCATTCCGCACCGGGCCGAACCGATTGTGCTCCACCTGATCCAGGAACTCGCCAAAACGGTTCTGGAAAAATCGGGAGGACCCAAACTGACGATCCGGTTAAAGTACGTTCTGTCATCGTTGTATATCACGCTGCGTGATGATGACTACGGGCTTACCCGTGCTGCGAAGCCGGGCGGGAGTCAGGAAGGAGTTTCGGCTGTAATCCAAACGATAAACCGGAAAATGGCCCTGCTGGGTGGCCGATGCCTGATGAGCCGCGAAGAAGGAAAAGGAACGTGGGTCGTTATTCGGCTTCCGACGGAGTTCGCTGAAACCAAACCGGCTTCCGTCGGGCCATGAACGGGCCGCACTAAACCACCATCGAATGCGCTCCGGGGGGCATAAACCGGATCTGGTACGTATTTTCGTTCTGCGGAAAATCGTCCAGAAATTGCTGGATAAGGGGCGTATGGTTTGACAAAACCAGTTCGATGGGTCGTTGCTGAACCGTTGCTGCCGTAACGATCCATTTCAGGGTGTCGTAATCCGGGTTGCCGTGTTTTCCATTGGCCGAAATGACGTATTGCCTGGCCCGCACCTTCCGGAAAAAATCCAGCGTTACGTTGCGGTCGCTGCCGTGGTGGGGGACTTTCAGCACATCGATATCAATGGAGCCGTCAGGCTGCAACAAGCGGGTCTGCTTCAGGCCCTGCAACAGGTGATCGCCCCGGGCGTCGCCGGTCAGCAGCACCCGAACGCCGTTCGATTCGGCCAGCAGACAGATGCTGCTCAGGTTCGGAATGCTTTCGTCGGCCATCGCAAAACTTTCGATGTCGGCGGAGGCAACCGCTTCTTCCTGTTTGTCGAGCCACTTTTGCCATTCTTTTCGCAGTTCGGTCAGGTTCCGGGCGGTGGGGCCAACCACCGTGAGCGTAATACCGCCGATTTGCAGCTTGAAGGGGTTGCCCGTGGCTTTGAGCAGGCCGTTTGGCACATTGGGGTTAATCGGAATGTTCAGTTGCTGCGCCCGGGTTCGCAGTTTGTTGCCCTGATTGATGGATTGAATCGTTACTTCTTCGGTATTTGCCATGCGGACGCCCTGCATGCCCGCTTGCTGAAAAACCGCACTGACGCGAACGGCAATGGCGTTATTCTGCCCGATGGCTTTGTCGAAACTGTTAAACCAGAGTTGCGAAATTGGAATTTGAGGGCGTTGCAGCAATTCCGAAAACAGGTCCAGTAAGCCCACGATGTGGTCGCCGTCGACGTGGCTCAACACCACCAGATCGAGCTGCCCGCCCCGTTGCTTGATGGCGTCCAGTTCCCCGCTGAGGTGATCGTCATACGTCCGTTCCGGCCCGCCATCGATCAGGATGTAACGGATAACGCCGTCAGCGTCCGGGGTTTCTAAAATCAAACAGTCGCCGAATTCGGCCTGAATCATGCGAAATACCATCGTTTTGAGGAAAAAACCGGGTTAAATACGTCCGAAATTCTGAATGGAAGGGGCCGTTAGCACCAGCGCAAAATCCTGCGAAATCGGTTTGGGAATGTTATAGGCACTGACCTTGATCAGATACCGCCCCGGCTGCGCAGCCTCCAGCCGAATGACCTCCACATTGTTTTTCCGATCCGGCGTTTTCAGCAACTGATTGGCCACGGCGTCCTGGTTGCCAACCCATTTGGTGGCAGGCCCGGCCGCCGGGCGGTGTTCCAGCGTCAGATCCAGGTCGTTTTGCAGAGAGCGGCCGGGAGAATCCGTGTAGACCAGGCACAATCGCAGCCAGCTTGCGGCCGGGAGGTTAAACGCAAACTGAAACCGCTGGCCGGTTCTTACAAACCGGAGCAGGGGATCGTTTTTCCAGGAATCGATAAAAACCAGATCAAACGTTTCGGCAGCGTTCGGAATGGTCCGGCCCATATCGATGCCGCCAAAACCCTGGTGAAAATTGGGCAGGGTAGGGTGTTCGGCCACGGCGCTTCGGCCCGTCAGCCATTTGGTGCCGTTGACGAGCGTGGCCCGGAGCAGCGCGGCACTGGGTTCGGCCAGGTTCCGGTCTTCGATGTAATACTGACGAACCAGCGCGGCACAACCCGCCACGAGGGGGGAGGCCATGCTGGTGCCGCCGTTGTAGGCGTATTCCGGGCGGGTGTCGGGTCCCCAAAAGTTCCGGAGGGGGGCCAGTCTGGATTTGGCCGAAACGATGTCGGTTCCGGGGGCCACCACATCGGGCTTGATCCGCTCGTCGTCGCACGGCCCCCGGCTGCTGAACTCGGCCACGGAGGTGGGGTCGCCCGACACGGTTTCGGACGAACTGGGGTTGACCGGAAAGGACCCGCTCCAGACATTGCCGTAGGTGAGCGCTGCGAGTCCGCCTGTGGTGCGGTTACTGCGGCTGGCACCCACTGTCAGGGCATTTTTGGCGGTGGCTGGCGATCCTACTGAAAGCCAGTCGGTAAAACCGGGCTGCACCCGCTGGCTGGTCCCAGACGCATCGCCGTCGTTACCGGCCGCAATGACAATGAGCATATCCCGGTTTTGATCGACGTACTCGTCCACCTCGTTGGAATTGAAGGTATACCGGGCTTCGGTATTGGCACCCCAACTGTTGTTGTGAATCCGCGCTCCCTGGCGGTAGGCTTCCTCAAACAGATCGGCAAGGTTGAGCGGCAAACCGCCTAATTCGCCCCGCGCATCGAGCAGGGACTGGAAAAAGAGGGAAGCTCCGGGGGCCGTTCCCCGTATGACTCCGCCCGACGCCGATCCATCACCGGCTACTGACCCGGCTACGTGGGTTCCGTGGCCGTTCGGGTCGGAATGATCACCGGGCCGCCCCAGGCCCACCGCTCCGATCAGTCGATTGACCAGATCCGGGTGCGTGTCGTCGATACCGGTATCCGCTACCCCCACAATCTGACCGGTTCCGGTTTGGAAAAGGTTGGTGGTCGTCAGCCCCGGTGGCACGGGTGCGTTGTCGATCCGGAGCAACTGACGAGCCGCGTCGTTGAAGAGTTTTGGGAGCGTATATTCTTCAATGTCAAACACTTCCGACATGGATCGGAGGTCGTCGAGCAACGGGTCATCTTCCAGCGCCTGAATGCGAATTTTCCGCCCTTTCGCCTGAACCACCAGTGTATTCCGGTCGCGGAGGGCATCCACCACGATGTCGAGGTCGTCGGGCAAATGGAGCAGGACGTCGTAGGTTTTTATACTACCCAACTGCGGAACGCCCCTGCCGACGCCTTTAGTCGCTGGTTTGCTCTTGACGGCGGGCGTGGCGTAGCGCACCACGTCCGTGACGTACGACTCGTTGCGTAAATCCTGCACCTGCGCAATGGACAGCCGGGCGGAGAACGAATTAGGCGGAAAAAACTCGATCGGGCTGACGTCCAGCACCTGCAGCCGATCCCGCTGGGATTCCAGCAAGGGACCGTTCAGGTACACTTTGTAAAAATCAATGTCGCGCGGAAAATCTTCCGCGTTCTCCACAAAACCGCCCCGGGGCCGGCCAACGGAGAAACTCCCCGCCCGACGCGGATCTCCGTCAACGGCCGGCGGTTCCGAAACCGGGATTTCTTCCACAATCAGACCCTGTTCGCGCAAGGTGGCAATTTGGGTGTCGTCGGCACTGCCAATGACAAAACTCTCGGTTTCTTCGGCCTGGGAGAGCAATTGCCGGGCGGCATTCTGCTCAAACTCATGCATGAAATGAGCAATAACACGTTTGATCGCCATGGCGGTAGGAGGAAGGCTTTAGGGTGAATCAAGGACCTGTCGGGTGTTGATGAAGCGGGGTATTCCGGCCCGCTCTACCAGACAGGAACAGGTGCTAAGGTATCATTCTGAAACCCAGAATCCATCGTCTCGGAAACGGTTTTTACTGAACGGTAAGGTGGGAACCGTTGGCTCGTTTGACTCCGAAATACGGTCCGAAAGGGGTCGAATGAAATGACAGGAGAATTTTGGATAAAAAGCCGGTTTTACGGGTAGAATCGGACCGGAATCCCCATTTATAGGTTGGAAAATCAAGTGAATCCGTATGGAAGAAAGACCGCCCGGTGCCCTGATGCGTGATGTATCAACCCTACTCAATCTGTTCGACTTTGAAGAAAGCGCGGGTGAATGGATGACGAAAATGGCGTACGAATACGTAGCGAGCGGGGCCGCCGATGAACTGACCCTCCGCTGGAACCGGCAGGCGCTGGATGCGATCCGGCTCAACCCGACGGTTTTGACGGATGTGAGCCAACTTGATACCAGCGTCTCGCTTTTTGGAACCCGTCTATCGCATCCCATTCTGATTGCGCCTACGGCCTACCATCGGCTCCTGCACCCCGAAGGTGAACTGGCTACCGTCCGGGGAGCCGGAGCGGCTTCGGCACTGTACGTCGTCAGTTCGTTTACGACCACGCCCCTCGCTGAAATTGCGGAGCGGGTGACGCAGCCGCTCTGGTTTCAGCTTTACGTTCGGGACGACCGGGCGTTTACCAAAGATCTGATTCAGGAAGCGGAAGCCCTGGGCTATCGCGCCCTTTGCATTACGGTGGATACGCCCACGCCCGGCGTCCGGAACCGGGAACACCGGAGCCGATTTAAATTGCCGGACGGCGTGCGCACGCCCCACATGGGCGGGCCGTTGGTCGAGAAAAAACCGCTCACCTGGAAAGACATCGAGTGGATTCAGTCGTTTGCCAGAACACCGGTTTTGCTGAAGGGCATTCTAAACCCGGACGATGCCGAAAAAGCGGTTGAGTCGGGCATTTCGGGCCTCATCGTTTCCAACCACGGTGGCCGCAATCTGGATACCGTACCCGCCACGATCGACGCCCTTCCGCGCATTGCCGAGCGGGTCGACCAGCGAATACCGGTTTTGCTCGATGGCGGCATTCGACGTGGAACGGATGTGCTGAAAGCCATTGCACTGGGTGCCAGCGCGGTTTTGGTTGGTAAACCGATCTGTTACGGCCTGGCCTGCGGAGGAGCTGAGGGCGTGGCCAAAGTGCTGCAAATCCTGCAACATGAACTGGAGCTAGCCATGACACTGACGGGTCGGGCGACTCTCGCCAGCATCGACCGCTCGGTGATCTGGCAATAAGACGGCGGCCCCATTCGACAGACTGCCATTTCTCACCCGATTTTTACCGACGTCATTGTAATCGAACCGGCAACGGCACGGTCATTGAAGAACGAAACGGGGTCTTTACTGCCTTTTAACCCCAGGGTATACAGCAATGGCAGGTAATGTTCCGGCGTTGGAATGGCCAGCATCGCGTCTTTGCCCAGGCCGCTATACTGGATCAGCGGTTTGAAATTACCCTCACTAATCAGGTTCTTGAACTGGTCATTCAGGGAGATAGCCCAGTCGTAGCCGTAGTTCGGAACGTCCATTTTATCCCAGGCCACCATCCGCAGGTTGTGAACCATGTTGCCACTGCCGATGATCAAAACCCCTTTGCTTCGGAGGGCGTAGAGTTCTTTTGCCAAATCATAGTGGTACTGCGGATCTTTGGTGTAGTCGATGCTCAGTTGCAAAACCGGGATTTTAGCGTCCGGATACATGTGTCGAACCACCGTCCAGGTGCCGTGATCCAAGCCCCAGTCGTGGTCCAGTTCCACTCTGGCCGAGTGAAGCAGGGAAACCGTTTCTTTCGCCAGAACCGGATTGCCCGGCGCGGGGTAGTTCACATCGAACAACGCCTGTGGAAAACCGCCGAAATCGTGGATGGTTTTCGGAAAATCCATGGCCGTAATTTTTGTTCCCCGGGTAAACCAGTGGGCCGAAATCACCAGAACCGCCACCGGCGTGGGAATTTCCCTGGCCATCGATTTCCACCGGCGGCTAAACTCATTATCCTGAATCCCGTTCATAGGCGAACCGTGGCCAACAAACAAAACCGGCATCAGTGGTCCTTTTTCCGCCAAACTAGCGGTATATTTTTTAAATTCAGATAAACTGTTCATACTCAGTACACCTGTTAAAACGGTTCTGACAAATTGATTGCGTTTCATAGGGCTTTTGGTTGGCAAAAATACGACCGCAAACCGGTTCAAAACGATGGCTTAGGACAAGAAAAACAGGTTAAATCAATCGTTGGAAGATTTTCGTCCGCGAATGCGGCTCAGGAAAGCGGGGGTGATGCCCAGGTAGGAAGCAATCATGTGCTGAGGTACACGCTGGACAATGTCCGGGTACCGCTGAACAAATTCTTTGTATTTTTCTTCGGCCGACTGACTCATCGCATTCACCAGCCGGCGGTGAGTCGCTACGTAATTGTGCTGGAGAATGAGCCGCAGGTAACGTTCCATTTTGGGGACTGCTTCCACCATCCGCTCGTTGGCTTCCTGATCGAGCAGCAGCAGGTCAGAATCCTCCAGCGCTTCGATGGTGTACTGAGAGGGTTCGCCCGTCAAATTGCTGTACATGTCGGAGGCCCACCAGCCTTCCGGTGCAAACTGCACGGTATGTTCCACCCCTTTTTCATCGACCGTGTAGATCCGCAAAAGCCCTTTGTCAACGAAGGCGCGGTAGTTACTGACCTCGCCTTCTTTCAACAGATACTGCTTTCGGCGCAGTTTTACAGGGACAAAAAAGGTTTTGAGGGAAACAAACTCCTCCTCCGTCAGTTCGACCAGGCGGGTAATGTGGTGGTAAAGGCGGTCAAACATGGCTATACAGAAGCAGCGGGTTTGATTTTCAGGGCTTTGTGTTACGGTTTTTGCTTCAGATTCGGCGTTGCGGGTGGCAGCGGTACCACATCGGTTTCGCCCTCGATCACCGGGAATTCACCCTTCTGCCATTGCAGTTTGGCCTCTTCGATGCGTTCGAGGCTGGTGGCTACAAAATTCCAGTAAATATGACGTGGTTCGGCAAAAGGTTCTCCGCCAAAAATATAAACCGTGCTGTTGGCGTTGATCGTAAATTCGCAAAGCTGGCTGTTTTTGGCCACCAGAATGCGTTTGGGTTCGTAGGTATGGCCTTCGCTTTCGATGCTGCCTTCCAGAATATACAGGCCCGCTTCGCCCATCAGTTCATGGCCAATGGTCAGGGTTTTCGTAGCTGGACTTTTGATTTCCAGAAAGAACAGATCGCTGTAAACCGGCACGGGTGATTTTCGGCCAAAAGCCGTACCTGCAATCAGTTTGTAGGAAACGTCATCGGTTTCCCAGGCCGGTATTTCGTCGGCATTCGCGTGGAAGAACGAAGGCGGCATTTCTTCCAGGTCTTTCGGCAGAGCCACCCAGATTTGCAAACCGTGCAGGCTTTTGTCCGAATGACGCAGGTGTTCCGGGGTTCGTTCCGAATGAACGATGCCTTTTCCGGCCGTCATCCAGTTGACCTGACCAGGGGTGATTTCTACTTCCGTGCCGAGGGTGTCTTTGTGAAAAATGGCTCCGTCGAAGAGATAGGTGAGGGTCGACAGGCCGATGTGTGGATGGGGGCCAATGTCGATGTTCTCGTGATCGCTCAGGTGGGCAGGCCCCATGTGGTCGATGAAAATAAAAGGCCCCACCATTCTCTTTTCGCGAAAGGGGAGGAGCCGGCCGACCAGAAAATGGCCAATATCGGCCGGGCGTTCTTCAATAATGATGGATATGTTCGACATGGGAAACCTACTTAAAAAGACAAAATACGAAACGCGGGTCAACCCGCCCCTCACAGCCGTCGCTCGTGGTGGATCGAAATGCTATACCCGCTATAGTTTCCGGCAATGCCGTTGCCCGAGTCGGCGGGTTTGAAACTGACAACGATTTTATCTTTGTAAAAGATCTGGCGTTCCGTCCATTCCGCACCGGCTACGGTTTCGGCGGGCAGAAAGCCCATTTCGATCAATTCCCGGCGCAAAACCGCCTGCACGGTTTTGGAAGGCTGCTGAAAATTCAGTAAGCCCAGCCGACCGTTGCAAATGTACTGAATCAGGGCCGACGTTTGGGTCAGCGAACTGACGTAAGGAAACGCCTGAAATTCGTAAATACAAGCCGGATTCGCTACACTTTCGGTGCGGTTTTTGAACAAAAATCCTTTTCGGAACAGGCAGGAATCAAACTGGGCGGTTTTCAGGCAGGTCAGGTCGATGAGTTCGCGCATCGTAATTTGCTGGGCGAAAACCGGGCTGCTCAGGAGGAAGAAAAGAAAAATGAAGCGATACCTGCGTGCCATGTCAATTTTTAAGAAGAGGTTACATGATTCGTTTTACAAACAAATAATTTGCCAGACTTTCCTGTAAAGCGAAACGCCAGTCCAGGCTGGCGTTTCGCAATGCAATACCGTTAAAAGGAACTGCTTAAACCGGTTTCGAAAATTTGGAACCGAAGAGGAAAATGACGGCGTAGCAAATAATGGGGAGGTAATAGGCCGCAGCCACATCGTATTCGGCGACGGCACCCATCGCAAACGGAAAGAGTGCCCCACCGCAGACACCCATCGAAATAAACGAAGCCGCCTGTTGGGTGTGCGAACCCAGGTTTTTCAAACCCAGGCTGAAGATGGTCGGGAACATGATGCTGAAAAAGAAGTTCAGCATCAGCAGCGCGATGAAAGAAGGCCATCCCCAGCTTTGGGCGATGATGAGACACATGACAATGTTGCTGGCGGCAAAGATCGCCAGCAGCGAATGGGGAGCGATAAATCGCATCAGGAAAGTGCCAACAAACCGTCCGGCTAGCATGAGACCCATAAACAAAACCATGTAGTTTCCGGCGGTTTCATCGGAAAAACCCATTTTTTCGTGGCCGTAGTTAATGAAAAACGCCCAGGTACCGGCTTGTGCCGCAACATTGAAAAACTGGGCAATGACGGCCCAAACGAAATGCCGGTGCTGAAAAAGGCCCTTCCCCGGTTCAATATCCACATTGACAGCTTCCGGATCAACGGCAGCCGCACCGTGCGGGTCGGTCAGCGCGGGGACTTTAACAAACGAAAACAGCACTGCAATCCCGGCGATGACGCTGCCAATAACGATGTAGAGCGTCTTGACCGATGTCAGGTCCGTGCTTCCTTCCGTATTGCCTCTCAGCAGAAAGTAGGCACCGATGGCGGGTCCCATGATGGCCCCCAACGCATTGAATGCCTGGGCAAAATTGATTCGCTGGTCGCTCGTGCGCTGGTCGCCGAGTGAGGCCACAAACGGGTGTGCCACAGTTTCAAGGGTCGAAAGTCCGCAGCCCAGGATGAACAGCGCCAGCCCGAAGTAGGTAAAGGAAGCCGCGTTGGCTGCCGGAACGAACAGAAAGGCACCCGTAGCAAAAAGGCCCAGGCCCAGTAAAACACCGGCTTTGTAGCCAAACCGCTTCATGAAAAGACCGGCGGGAATTCCCATGACAAAATAGGCCCCGAAAATGGCAAACTGGACGAAAGCCGACTGGGTTTTGGTCAGGCTCAGCACATGCTGAAAGTGTTTGTTGAGCACATCGCCCATCGTGATGGCAATGCCCCAGAACATGAACAGGGAGGTGACAAATACGAGGGTAATGAGGTACTTCTTATCGGTGAAAGCCGCGGGCTTTCGGTTGCTGACACTGGCCTGCATAGGAAAGAGTTCGTTTAGATTCGGGTCAAGGGTTGCTAAGACGTCAATTGAAGGGACAAGGTAACGCTTAATTTTAATTTGGTAAATGAAGCCCATAAAAAAGCCGTCCCCTTGCGGAGTCGGCTTTTTTGCTCTTAAATCCCCTGAAGGACGGTCGGCCGCTGCCGGACTTTCAGCATCCATTGGATTCTGTGTCCAAGTCGCCTTCAGGGCCGGGCCGACGTTTCGGATTTAGGGGCTGAATAGCGGACCTATTTTTCGTGCTTAAACACCTTCACCATGTAGACACTCTCCTGAATCTTTTTAATCTGATCCTTCCGCGCCAGTTTGGCGAGACCGTTTTTGCGGCTCATCCGGATCGAACTGTTTTTGAGCGAGTCGGTCGGAATGGCAGAAATGGCCCGGAACAGGTAATCCGTTTTGATGGCAAACGTAGCGCCTTCCGACGAGGTCTGTTTGCCGCTGATGATGCCAATCACATTGCCTTTTTCGTCCAGCAATGGGCCACCAGAGTTTCCGGGATTGACACTAATGGCCACCTGAAACGCTGTGGAGTCGCCCCGATACCCGGTTTGCGAGCTCAGATACCCTTCGCCGTAAACGATTTCTTCCCGTGGAAAACCCAGTGTAAAGACGCGTTCACCGAGATCGGTCGGCCCGGCTTCAAACCCGTAGGGCAGAACGGTTTTCACCCGAAAGGCACTGTCTTCGTGAACCTGCAAAATAGCGAGGTCATATTTACGGTCGGCGTAAACGACTTTGGCTTTATAAATATCCCCGTGCGTGCTTTGGATATACACCGAGTCGGCATCCTGAATGATGTGCGTGTTGGTGACCAGATACCCGTCTGGCGACAGCAGGAAGCCCGAACCGGCCACCTGACCCGGATTGATCTGTAAGGCCCGTTCGCGGGCGTTCAAATCCTGCAAAATCGCATTCTGCGAACGCCGGATGGCCTGCAAATCCCGGCGCATCATGCTGTATTGTTCCTGTTGCTTGTGGCTTGACTGGTATTGCCGCACCAGCATCAGCGTTCCGAAGGTCGTAATGAGCGCAACCGAAGCGGCCACCGCCAGAATGGGGCGGTAGGTTTGCCACAACTGCCGGATCGTTCCGCCGTTGCGGTGCAGTTTCCGGACTTTAGACACCTGGCTGGCTTCGTCCCGAACGGCGTCCATGTCCAAGCGGGCATGAATCCGGTTCAGACGGCTGCGGAAGTCAGTCCGCTGGCCATAATTTTTCAGCGCTTTCGCCAGTTGCTGTTGTTCCAGGGCACGCTGGGCCAAAACCGGGTCTGACCGACGGAGCGTTTCAAATTCCAGCCGTTCCGTTTCCGTCAGCTCGTTCCGAAGCCATTTGTCAATCCAGTCGGTGAATTTCTGGTGGTCAATCATCTTACTCCTCTTTAAAAACTGAAAAGAACAACCGTTTAAGCCGCATCAGACACTTGTATTTCTGTGTTTTGGCATTGTCGGCGTTCGTATAGCCAAATTTTTCGGTAAGGTCCTGCATCGACAGATGGCGGATGTAAAAATCCTCCAGCAACGTCCGGCAGGGTTCTCCTAGGCGGTCGAGCGAATCGGCCATCAGGTCGAACTGGCGGTCACGGGCCTCGTGATCAACCAGATCGTTGTCCACATCGGCCAGGTCTTCAGTATCGATCAGCGAATGGCCGTTTCGACTCCGCTTCGATAACTGCTTGAGCCAGAGTCGGCGACTCACCGAATAGAGATACGTTTTTAACTGGCAATGCAATTCCAGCGAATCCGATGTCACTTTCTCGTACAGCACGATCAGCGTTTCCTGATAAATATCTTTGGCATCGTCTTCGCTGCCGCTGTTATTCTGGATCAGGTGTAATACCATCGGAAAATACCGCCTGTACAGTTCTTCCAGCATCTCGTCCGAACCGTTGGCTAACCCTGCAAGCAGTTGGTCGTCAGATACATGCAAACGGTTGGACTCTGTCATTGGTTCCTTGCATACTTAATACGATTCCGGGTCAAATGTAACCCAAAAATAAATTTTAATTTTTCTGAAAAAAGATGGGTTACCTAATGGCCCTTCCGGTATTAAAGGTGAGATCTAAAAAACTTTTAAACTAACTACTCTCATGAAACGTATCGTTAAATCTGTATTGTTCGTTGCTACAATGGTTTCTTTGGCTGCTGCTTGTCAATCTAAAAAAGCTGAAGATACAACTTCAACGACGGACTCAACTGCAATGTCTTCAGACTCTTCTATGATGTCTGACACGACGATGGCAACTGACAGCATGGCTGCTGATTCAGCAAAATAATTCTACGTTTCTATAACGTACGAAAGCCGCCCAGCAATGGGCGGCTTTTTTGTTTTTAAGCCTGTCAAACCAGTTTTAACACAATTCTAATTTAGACTAGTGAAAAATAAAACAGCTATTCTGTTGTTTATTTAGAAATAGTCTAATTAATTTGTGCTACCCAAACGACTGGTTCAACATGGCGAAGAAACTCTATTGGCTTATCATCATCCTGACGCTCCGTGTAACGACGTTTGCGCAGGGCGTTCCGAAAACCGAGCGGATCGTCTCCCTGAACGGAACCCTGACCGAAATTCTCTGCGATCTGGGGCTGCAAAACCAGTTGGTCGGGGTCGACATCACCAGCACCTATCCGGCGACTATGGAGAAAATTCCGAAAGTGGGCCACAATCGAAACATAGGTGCCGAAGCCGTTCTGGCCCTGCGTCCTACCGTCATCATTGGTGTTCGATCCAACGGAAGCATGGATCTGAAGCCGGAAGTGCTGCAACAATTCAAAAGTGCCGGGGTGAAAACGCTGATTTTTGAGCAGGAAACGAGTGTAAACGGTACCAAAAAACTGATTACGGACGTCGCGAAAGCCTTTGGTGCTTCGGCGAAAGCAGTGGCCCTCTCCCGCAAACTGGATGCCGATCTGGCCAGGGTACGAAAACCGGCTAAAGTCCAGAAAGTACTCTTCATCTATGCTCGTGGCACCGGAACCATGATGGTTTCGGGCCGCAATACTCCCATCGAGAAAATCGTCCAACTGGCGGGGGCGCAGAATGCCTTCAACGACTTCGAAAGCTTTAAACCGCTGACACCGGAAGCCCTGGTGAGTGGGAATCCGGATGTGATTATGCTGTTTACGAGCGGATTGGAAAGCCTGGGCGGGATCGACGGTTTGCTGAAAGTGCAGGGCGTGGCCCAAACCAACGCTGGTCGGAACCGCCGGGTGATTGAAATGGACGGGCAGTTGCTGACCGGTTTTAGCCCCCGACTGGGGCTGGCCGTGCAGGAATTGAGCCGGAAACTCAGTCAGGATGTATCCTTAAAATAAAACGGAATAGACCCACACGGATGCAAACGGATTTGACACCACTCGCAACGACCCAGCCGCTCCCGCAAGCTTCGCAGCCCGGCTTGTCCCGCTCCAAAGGCTGGTGGCTGAACGGCTTGCTGGCCGTCCTGCTGATTGTCGTGATGATCTGGTCGGTGGGCATCGGTGCCGTGTCGATTCCCATTCCGGATGTTTTGGCCATTCTCCTCAAACAGATTGGTTGGGAAGTGGGCGTCGTAGAACCGCAGCAGGAGACGGTTTTGACCGTCATCCGGTTGCCGCGAATCCTGCTGGGCGTGCTGGTGGGGGCCGTGTTGGGCATTTCGGGTGCCGCCATTCAGGGCTTGTTTCGGAACCCGCTGGCGGACCCGGGCCTGATCGGGATTTCGTCGGGCGCATCGGTCATGGCGGTTTTGATGATCGTGTTGCAACTGCGGGTGTTCAGCGATCTGTCGTCGCTATCCGGTTTGTACGCGCTGTCCCTGGCGGCTTTTGCCGGTGCGGTCGGCACAACGCTCCTGGTCTATACCCTGGCTCGTAAAAACGGCCGGACCGTGGTCTCAACAATGTTGCTGGTCGGCGTTGCCATCAATGTTTTTTGCGAAGCCCTGCGCGGACTGATGATGTATCTGGCCGACGACGCTCAGCTTCGGGCGATTTCCTACTGGAGTCTGGGGAGTCTGGGCGGTGCCAGTTGGGAGGTGTTGCAGGTCGCCACGCCCTTTCTGCTGGTGCCGGTTCTGCTGATGCCGCGTCTGAGCAAACCCATGAACGCGTTCGCGCTGGGCGAGAGTCAGGCCGGACACCTCGGTGTGGATGTGTCGAAATTGAAACGGAACGTGGTGATTCTGGCCACGCTCGGTGTGGGGGTCGCGGTGGCGGTTTCGGGCGTCATCGGTTTCATCGGGCTAGTCATTCCGCACCTGATCCGGCTTGTTTCGGGTGCCAACCACCGCACGGTATTGCCCGGTTCCGCTTTGTTGGGAGCCATTGTCTTGACCTTGTCGGATCTCGTTGCCCGAACGCTGGTGGCACCCGCCGAACTGCCCATCGGCATCATTACCGGAATGATCGGCGCGCCAACGTTTCTGTTCATGCTGGTGCGGGGCGCGGGGGGAAAGTAGGTTTTCGGTATACGGTTTTCGCCGGGCGGTCGCTACGGTGGCTGGCCCAAGCAACTATCGAGTTCAGTATAATGCGTCAGCTACCGACCGTAGCGACCGCCCGGCGAAAACCGTATACTGAAAACCGTATTCTGAAAACGAATTAACAACGAAGTTCTATGCTGGAAGCGCAACACATCACCTACCAAATCAACCGGAAAATCCTGCTGGACGACGTGTCGCTGGCGGTAAGGCCGGGTGAACTGGTGGCGGTGGTGGGAGCCAATGGGGCCGGGAAATCAACCTTGCTGAAAACCTTTAGCCGGGAACTGACGCCTACGCAGGGACTGGTGTTGTTGGATAAAAAACCGATCAGGGGATTTTCGGCCCTCGAACTGGCCCGGCGACGGGCGGTTTTGGCCCAGCAAAATCCGCTGGCTTTCGAATTCAGTGTCTACGAGTTAGTGACGATGGGGCGGTATCCACATTTTGAAGGCCATCCGCGGCCTGAAGATCAGGCCATTGTCGCGTATGCCCTGGACCGAACCGGTATCACGCATTTGTCTGGGCGGGCCGTGCCGACGCTGTCGGGCGGGGAGCAGCAACGGGTTCATCTGGCTAAAATACTGGCTCAACTGATGGATGCTGACGAACTGAACCAGCCCGATGCGCCCATTCGCCAACCCAAATACCTGCTGCTCGACGAACCGACCACGGGACTGGATTTTTATTACCAGCACAGTTTGCTGGAAGTCGCCAGTGAGTTGACCCGGCGCGGCTACGGCGTCATCGCCATTCTGCACGACCTCAATCTGGTGATGCAATACGCCGACAAAGTGCTGTTGCTCAAAGAAGGAAAGGCGCTGGCTTTCGGCAAACCGGCTTCCGTTCTGACGACCGATTCCATTTTTAAAGCGTTTCATTTATCCGTTCAAATTATTCACCAGCCGGAACTGGATGGTCCGTTGATCGTTCACACCCGGCAGACTGTTCCTGTTCCCTTTCCTTCTCCAATTTAGCGAACCAAAAACATGACAACAACCGTTCTGGATCTCAAAAAACAGTATGCGGCTTTTAAGGCCGAAAATCCCAAAGTGCGCATTCGCGATGCGGCTAATCAACTGGGTGTCAGCGAAGCCGAACTGGTAGCCACGGGCGTGGGCGAAACCGCCATCCAACTGGAAGGTGATTTTCGCGAACTGCTGAAAGAAGTGCCGACGCTGGGCTACGTTATGGCTCTGACCCGCAACGACAGCGTGGTTCACGAACGAAAAGGCGAATACCTCAACGTGTCGTTCAACGGCCATGTCGGGCTGGTGTTGGGCGAAGACATCGACCTGCGTCTGTTTCTGGCCAACTGGAAGTTCGGGTTTGCCGTCCACGAAAACGACCGCCGGAGTTTGCAGTTTTTTGCCGCAGATGGCGAAGCCGTTCACAAAATTTACCTGACCGACCAAAGCAACGGAGCAGCTTATGATGCCCTGGTTGCGAAGTACCGGTCAGCAGAGCAAACCGGAAATCTGGACCTGGAGCCCAAGCCGGAAGCCGTCGCTGCAACGCCGGATGCGGACATCGACGGGGCGGCTTTTCAGGAATCCTGGCTCAATCTGAAGGATACGCACGAGTTTTTCGGAATGTTGCGGAAACACAAGGTCTCCCGTTTGCAGGCCATGCACCTGGCACCGGAAGGCTATGCACTCCCGATCACGATGGAAGCGGTGAAGCGTGTGTTTGCCGAGGTTTCCAAAAGCGGTTTGCCGATTATGATTTTTGTGGGAAACCGGGGTTGCATCCAGATTCACACGGGTGAAGTCCGGAAACTGGTTGCGATGGGGCCGTGGTTCAACGTGCTCGATCCGCAGTTCAACCTTCACCTGCGGGAAGACCAGGTCGCGTCGGCCTGGGTCGTGAAAAAGCCCACGACCGACGGCATTGTCACCAGCCTGGAATTATACGACGCGGAAGGCAATCAGATTGCGCTGATTTTTGGCAAAAGGAAACCCGGTATTCCCGAAAAAACCGAATGGCGCGACGTCATCGCGCAAACGGCGCTGGCAGGGGCCACACACTGATGAACGTACTGGTCTTTCGAACGAACATCAATTCCGGGCAGAGGCTGCACAAAGCGGCTTGCCGGTTGTGTAAACTCCGGGGCATTTGCCGGTGGAGCGTCGATATGGAAGACCGTGACTGTGTGCTGCGGATCGAGGCCCCGGAAGATTTGTTGATCCCCCTGGATGAACAGGTCGTGATCCGCCTGTTGACCAAAGCCGGCATCGCATGTGAAGTGTTGTCCTGATCTAAAAACCGGTAAATCACCACACTACTCAGTAAAACCGTACCTCTGAAAATGAATTCTTTAACGATCGCAAAGTTGCTTCTGGGTGCCGTGTTGTTGCACCCATCCGTTCAGGCACAATCAGTAAAAGTCGATACCGTCCATGATTTGCCCGCCGATCCGGCCAGCAACGACCCGCAGTCGGGCCGACCGATGGGCTCGACCAACCGGTTTACGTTTTTCAGTTTTAAAGAGGGCAAACAGGTCCCCAACAGCGATTCCGCGACGGTGAAATGGGACATCGGTTTTCGGGCGACGACCCTCATTGTGAATGGCGGAACCGGGCGGGCGGGTCAGGGGGGTGCGTATGTGCATACCGGAACGTTCGAAAGCCTGACGGTGGTACCGGAAAACGCAGCCTTTGCTGTCGATGACAATGCCAGCAAACTGGCGATTCCGACCGGTTCGGGAAATGGCTGGTATACCTACGGCGGTGGTGTAATTGCCCCGACGGCCGATAAAGTGCTCGTGATCCGCACCGGCGATGGCAAATACGCCAAAGTGGAAATTCTGGGCTATTACAAAGGTGGGCCGGACGGACCGGGAAGCGAAAGCCGGTATTACACCTTTCGTTATGCGTACCAGCCTGATGGCAGCAAAAAAATCCAGTAACCAGTACTCTATCCACATCATCCGGCGGTTGTAATTGTAACTCCGCCGGTTTTATCGACATTGTTATGGCTGCCCGCGATGCCCGTTTTATCACACTAGCCCAAACCGAACACGGCGAGATTCACCTCTGCCGGGGTTGCAAAGCCAACCTCAGTTTTCGGTTCAACAACATCTTCCAGATCATGTCACCGGGCGAGTTTCAGCAATTATTCCGGCACGTCGAGTCGATCGACATCGACGGTTTTTTTGCCCGGCACCCGACGGATTCCGCCGGTGAGATTCGGCGGCTTTACCTCGGCACAACCGTTGAACCCCTGTATTTCTGCTTTACCAGAATCGAACTGGAACACTTGAAAGGCATCCTGCACAACGCCATGGCGCGGATGAATACGCTGGAAAAAGCCTGGACGGAGCTAAATTAACGCGAACTATGAGATGATGCCCTTGCCTAACCGTAGTTTGAGTGCCAGCGGCACGTAATGTTAATAGCAAATGCGTATTCTGAGCACTCCAGGCGTGCCGGAGGTACGCAACTAAGCCTATATCGCGTACCTCCG
>NZ_VTWS01000013.1 GCF_008727875.1 Larkinella humicola
AAAATAGTCTGGTGAATGATTATTCAATTGGATCAATTAGTGCAAGTTGGGATATTTTCCACTTACCTCAGTAGAGAGTTGCTCGTAAGTCCGGTTCTTTACCAACTTCAGATTACTGTACTACATTCAAGTAGAGATGGCTTATTGTTTAAACAAATCACCATTAATAATACTCGCCAATGTCTGTACCCCTCCGAATCGCTTGCTATCCAAGGGCGTCGGCGTGAATGAAAATTCGGGAGTACTGGTCGACTTTTCGGGTTTAGCCTGATCGATACCCAAGGATTTAACCAGATAGGCAGTGGGGTTCTTTACGCCAGGACGTAAACCATTAGTCAATTCCGAATGAATCCGGTAGAATGTATCCAGAAGCTCGAATTCTGAGGTAATTAGATCCTTTTGCCATCTTGTCAATTTGTATTTTGCCAGCAAGGGCCAGGCTAACTGAACTGCCTCATGAATTGACATCCCCCTGAGCGCCTGTCGGTCCTGCTCAACGCCCTGCTCGGCTAATTGTCGATCAGTTTTTACAGTAAATTCAAGCTCTAGCACCTTCTTGCCCGACTTTTGGGATGGGTTCCAGTCGAGGGCAATGTTTGCCTTTTCATGCAATTCCTTTTGAGATACAACCAGCGCATTCAATATAAAATCATTATAACGATAGGTTTCCGGGCAGTTAAGCATCCTGCGAAGCTCATCGACGGTGTAACGAAACCGGTACTGGCCACGGTGAAAATACATCGAAACAATCTCAAACATTCTTTTTGCATAGACAGACGCCAATGAAAGCATGACTTCGTTTTCGTATTGGGTATAGCGTTGACCCAATTCGGCAAAATAAGGCACTACATTGGCCAGCATGGTAATTTCAATAACCTTTAGGCCATCCGCCCCAATTCCTGATTGTACTAGGGGGAAAGGAGTAATAAAGGTGAAATCACCCTTTTTGTCATCCCTAAATGACATTCGTTTTTTACTTAGTGACTCAGCTGCTTTAACAACCTGATCGTATCTGGATTTAGTCAATTGCTGAATCGGAATTTGAATCAGCACGTTTACACGAGGCTCTATTTTTCCTTTCACGGCCATGTTGCCAAGCTGGTTCACTACTAAGGTCACAATGTTCTTTTCAAGTTCGGTAAACTCTTGGCGTGACTCCGTGAAGAGGTTAGATTGGTAATTGGTCGAGTATTTAATAAAGGTTGGCTGAGTAAACGCCAATGAGTCCGAAGGTTCTTGATCCATAAGCTTATGCAGTGGAGGTCCTGGTTGTAAATATAAATAACAAGTTTATAAGTTACAACCTTGTTTTTCGACCTACCAAACCTTGTTTTTATCCATTTGGGCTAATGGCATTTACAAAGAATAAAGAGAAAATGAGATTAAGGACTGAGTATTAGTACCATAAAACATAGTTTTAGTACTAAAATCAAACTCCCATATGCAGTACCTACCAAACCTTGTTATTCAAATCGGGTACCTACTTGACCTTGTTATTGAGTCTACCAAAGCTTGTAATAGAACCTACTGAACCTTGTTATTATGTGCCTCCAAAACCTACTAAACCTTGTTTTTCAATCTACCAAACCTTGTTTTTCTCTTTGTAACCTTTTGTAAATCATATGGTTACAAGCCTCTTAAATCAATCAAATAAAAAAGATAAAAATTAAAAATCAAAAAAGTGATTTCTTGGAAAGGGGAAAGAGGTTCAAAAAGAGTATATTTGTTTACTTTTACGGTAAACAATAGAGTATTTAGCTATTATACTAAACCTTGTAATAGAACTACTAATTTATTCTATCAATCTAAAGTAGAGTAGGAGCCAGTTCGATCTACTCTTAAACATTCCCTCCCTTAGCAACGATGACCAAACGCATTGATTCCGCTCCGTTGGCTGCTATTCGCTTAGCACTGAAAGATCAGGCCATTACCCTGCAACCGGTCATGAACCAGGTTTCAGCTTTACCCGTCGATGCGGATCTGGAATATTATTTCGTGCCCGCCGACTTTATGAAATTTTACCAGCCCTACCATCGGCCGGGACAGCCACTTAAAAACCTCAAACTCATCAATTATGAGCGACCCGCTATTTCCCTTTCCTTTTATTTCAAACATAAGTACAAAATTAAGCGGGATGTCGACCCCCAGGAGGTCCTTCGACATGTAAGAGAGCACCGCGATGAGCTACTCAATAAATCCCTAACTAGTGTGCTTAGTATCAAAGAGCAAAAGGAACTCCAGGAAACCGACGACCTGCTGCGACAAATCAGAGACCACCCCGAAGCCTACCAGTACTGCTTTAGTAATTACCATCACTACTACAAGTATTGGTACTGTTCCTACCGGTTCTTCGAAGATGAGGACAAAACCCAAGCCGCCTCGGGAACCGAGCACTTACTGAAACACACCGAGCGTTTAGAAGGAAATCGCATTGAGCGCTTGAATATCATTTTCGTCGATCCCTACTACATTACGCGCCAGGTACCCCAGGATAATAAGCTCATCGACCGGGAACTGGAAACCTACCCAACCCGAATTAGGCGAGGGACAATAACCCTTTATCTGCGCAAATTGTAATCTTTTAACCCCTTAAAATATAACCGACTATTTACAACCAGTCATTCTAGTTTCTTTTACATATTACGTCCAAACGGCGAGCTGTGACAAGGAACTGAAATTAGTGGGTAGTCGTGAATTTGTCTGACGTAATAGAATGTATGAGGTCAGGAGAAAATCCGACCGATTAACGGCAAATAGCAGAGAATTGGTAAGGCTAATTGAACCTTAGGTGTTAACGCCTAATCAATTTAAGGTGGTGTTTGGGAGTAAACTTTTCGATTCACAACCCCTAATATGTTCTTATCTGCAAAACAGGGTTAGGTGTAACCTTAATCGGGGTGATGCTGGCGATTGGTGATAAAGTCATAATCGGTCAAGGTATTCAAGAAAGCAATAATGTCCTGTTGGTCCTGTCGAGTCAACGGAATGCCAGGTTTATCGTTTTTCTTTAGAAGCGGGTCCAATTGCGAATTATCCTCAATACCCGTGGCGTAATGATTGAGGACTTGATCCAGCGTTTTAAATCGACCGTCGTGCATGTAGTAGGTGGTCATGGCGATATTGCGCAGGCTCGGTACCCGAAATTTGTTTTTATCCTCGGGTTTCTGGCTGATGGCAAATCGTCCCAGATCCGGTATGGGCACGTAAGGGTTGGGAAGCAAGCCGTTGTTGCGGAAACTGTGGTCGGTAAATAATTCTCCACTGTGGCAAGCGGAACAATTAGCTTTGAAAAGTTGCAATCCGCTCAGTTCCTGTTCAGAAAGCTGAATTCCTTCATTGCGGATGTATTTATCGTATTTGGATGTGGCCGAAACCAGCGTCAACATATACTGGGAAAGTGCTTTAAGGAACCGTTCGGCAGTAACTTCTTCCGAACCATAAGCGGCTTTGAAAAGTCCCCGGTATTGCCCGCTGCTTTGTACTTTTTGTAGCACATTAGCCATGGAATCGCCCATTTCGATGGGATTTTGAATGGGTGAAATGGGCAATTGATCCAAATCAACAATCCCGCCATCCCAGAAAAACACCCGGCTCCAGGCCACATTCTGAATCCCCGGTGTGTTTCTGGGTCCGATCTTGTCATTGATACCGTGACTCAGAATGTGGTCAGTATGCGCAAAGGCTACTTCCTGTTGATGACAAAAAGCGCAGCTAATGGTTCCATTTTTCGAAAGTATGGGATCGAAAAACAGGTTTTTCCCCAGCAGAACCCCTTCCTGGGTCAGCGGGTTTTGGGTAAAGTTATAGGCTGGATCTGGAAAATTAGCCGGTTTTTTCCAGGGGTAAAGCGTTGGTTTATAGTCGGTCGGTTTGGAAGGTTTTGGATCCGTCGGTGTAACTTCCGTGGATTGACCATTCTGGCAGGCTATCAGGCTACAACACAACCCTGCAACAATCCATAAAATTACTAGTGTTGGTCGATTGATCACGTTACAGGGTAGAGTTAATTAGATCGAAACCGTAAGTTGTAGTAGCCTAAACGATAATGCAACATTGGAAGGTTGACTCTTTATACAACGAAAGGGCCGGAATTTTCTTTTAGATTACTTTACAATCAACAAAAATAGGCTGCAGCGATCACACTAAATAGCTGTAACAGCCAACTTCGTAGCGCGGAATAACTATAAGGTTCTGACCTTCAGGTTTTTAATGCTTGTGGCGGGCTAAGGTCAAAGCAGTAGCTCTGTTAGGAAGAATAAAATTGGAGGCAATTTCTGGTTTATTAGTTCACACCAGATCATTTTTTGTTGAAAATTTCACGCCATTTACTTGTTTTTTGTTTTTGACTCCCTGTTGCAAACGGGTTTGTCGTATCTTTGCTCCATGAAATCGGTGTTTGGTCTCGTGATGAGCTTATACATGTTGTTCCTGTCGGTGCTGCCCTGCGCCGATGGTTGCTCCTCTGTGCTTGCTAGGGACCAACCGACTCAGCTTGCCAACGACCAGCACAGCCACGATAGTCAATCCGCTACGGGCGATCTTTGTTCTCCCCTTTGTAGCTGCGATTGCTGTGGCACTGTGCTCGATCAACCCCATACTTTACCCCACACTTTTCAGGAATGGCAATCCGTCGCACAAGCCGTGCCGACGCTGACTGTGCCTGCTTTACCCTCGGTCGTGCTCACGACCTGGCAACCGCCCCAATTAAGCTAAGACTGGATACGTGCGTCTTTACCATTCGCTGCAACCCTGTTGCAGGATAGCGCCCGGCTATTTTCTCTTGTTCCATTTTAGCAAGTTCGTATCATGTTGGATGCCATCATCCGTTTTTCCATTCAAAATAAACTTATTATCGGGCTTTTCACCTTCGCCCTCGTTATCTGGGGCGGGTACTCGCTAACCCGACTGCCGATCGACGCCCTACCTGACATCACCAATAACCAGGTGCAGGTGATAACCCAAAGTCCGGCTCTATCGGCTTTGGACGTCGAGCGGCTCATTAGCTTTCCCATTGAGCAGACCATGGCCACGCTGCCCAATTTGGTCGAGGTCCGGTCTATTTCCCGCTTTGGCTTATCGGTCGTTACCATTGTCTTGAACGACGACGTTGATGTTTATGTCGCCCGTCAGCAGGTATTTGAGCGGCTCCAACAAGCCCGCTCCCAGATACCTACCAATGCGGGTGACCCTGAACTGGCCCCCGTTACGACGGGGCTGGGTGAAATCTATCAGTATGTTCTTCGGGCTAAACCCGGTTACGAAAAACGCTACCCGGCCATGGAACTGCGCTCGATTCAGGATTGGATCGTTCGGCGGCAATTGATGGGCACCAAAGGTGTAGCCGATGTCAGTAGTTTTGGGGGCTTTCTCAAACAATACGAAGTAGCGGTCGATCCTCAGGCGCTCCGAGCTTCGGGCGTAACGATGGATGAATTGTTCACGGCCCTTGAAAGCAATAATGAGAATACCGGCGGAGCTTATATCGACCGTCGACCGAATGCCTACTTCATCCGGTCTGAAGGGCTCATCGGTACCCTCCAGGACATCGGAAAGATTGTTGTGCGCCGAACGCCGAACGGCATTCCGGTACTGGTCCGTGACGTGGCCAAGGTTCAATTCGGACAGGCCGTGCGCTACGGAGCCATGACCCGCAACGGGGAGGGCGAGGTGGTTGGGGCCATTGTGATGATGCTCAAAGGTGCCAATTCCTCCGAGGTAATCGGAAACGTCAAGCAGCGCATTGAGCAGATCAAAAAATCGCTGCCCGAAGGCGTCGAAATACACGCCTTTCTGGATCGTACCAAGCTGGTTAACCGGGCCATCGGTACGGTCGAAAAAAACCTCGTTGAAGGAGCCTTGATTGTCATTTTTGTCTTGGTACTGCTGTTGGGCAATTGGCGGGCGGGTTTGGTGGTGGCTTCCGTTATCCCACTGGCGATGCTTTTTGCGGTTAGTCTCATGAACTTTTTCGGTGTATCGGGCAATTTGATGAGTTTGGGGGCCATCGACTTCGGCTTAATTGTCGATGGCGCGGTCATTATCGTCGAGGCCACCCTTCACCACATCGCCTTGAAGAATTTTCGGCACCACCTATCGCAAGCCGAAATGGATGAAGAGGTATATGTGTCGGCCAGCCGCATCCGTTCCTCAGCCGCCTTCGGCGAGATCATCATCCTGATTGTTTATCTGCCAATTTTGGCCTTAATCGGTATCGAAGGGAAAATGTTTAGGCCCATGGCTCAGACTGTGGCCTTTGCCATTCTGGGGGCGTTCATTCTTTCGCTGACTTACGTGCCCATGGCTTCAGCCCTGCTTCTGAGTAAGAAACCCGTTAAGGAAGGTGCCAAAAATATTTCTGACCGCATCATGGGGGTTTTTCACCGGGTCTATGATCCGGCCATCCGCTGGACGTTAGATCATAAGGGGGTGATCGTCGGGATGTCGGTAGGCCTACTTGCGGGAGCGATGTTTATCTTCAGCCGATTGGGTGGCGAGTTTATTCCCCAGTTGGATGAGGGAGACTTTGCCGTGGAGACCCGCGTCATGACGGGTGCCTCGCTCTCCCAGTCGGCGGATGCTTCGCTCCAGGCCGGAAAGGTGTTGAAAGAAAACTTCCCCGAAGTAATCGAAACGATCGGCAAAACCGGCGCGGGCGAGATTCCTACCGATCCCATGCCCATTGAAGCCACTGACTTAATGGTGATTCTGAAGGATCGCAAAGACTGGACCTCGGCGAGAAGCCGGGAGGAACTGGCCGAAAAAATGCAGGAAAAACTCAATCAAATTCCGGGTGTTAGCTTCGGGTTTCTGCAACCCATCCAGATGCGATTTAGTGAATTGATTTCGGGTGTCAAACAGGATATTGCCGTCAAACTTTACGGTGAGGATCTGGGTGTACTGGCCGACTATGCCGTCCGCATTGGCCGGGTTGTCAGTTCGGTACCCGGCGCGGAAGATTTGTACGTCGAGCAGGTATCGGGGCTGCCCCAGATTGTGGTGAATTACGACCGCGACGCGCTGGCCCAATTTGGATTGTCGGTAGAAGAAGCCAACCGCTATTTACAAGCCGCCTTTGCCGGGTCCACAGCCGGCTTGGTTTACGAGGGCGAACGACGGTTTGATCTGGTGGTACGCTTGCAGCAGCAGAGCCGTCAGCGGCTGGAAGACGTGCAAAATCTGCTGATCACCACCGTCGACGGACAAAATGTCCCCTTAAGTCAAATCGCCAACGTGTCGTTTCAAAACAGTATCAACCAGATTCAGCGAGAAGATGCCAAACGACGGATCATCGTAGCCTTCAATGTGCGGGGGCGCGATGTGGAAAGCGTGGTGAACGAACTGCAGGGTAAACTGGACACGCAAATCAAATTACCAGTGGGGTATTATGTGACCTACGGTGGCCAGTTTCAAAATCTCCAGGAAGCCAAAGACCGCCTCAGTATTGCCGTACCGGTTGCCTTAGGCCTGATTTTTCTGTTGCTGTTCTTTACCTTCGGGTCAGTGCGACAAAGTTTGCTCATCTTTTCGGCCATTCCGCTCTCGGCTATCGGCGGGATCATGGCACTGTGGTTTCGGAATATGCCATTCAGTATTTCGGCCGGAGTGGGCTTCATTGCTCTCTTTGGGGTGGCGGTGCTCAATGGTATAGTACTGATTGGGGAGTTCAACCATCTCAAGGACGAAACGAATCTAAGCCTCAGGGAACGTATTTTACAGGGAACAGCTACCCGGCTCCGCCCGGTCATGATGACGGCATTGGTGGCCTCCTTGGGATTTCTGCCGATGGCATTAGCCACCACGGCGGGGGCCGAAGTGCAGCGACCGCTGGCCACCGTTGTCATCGGTGGACTGGTTTCGGCCACCCTGTTGACGCTGCTGGTATTGCCTTGCCTGTACTGGTGGGAACAGACAAATTTCGGGAAGAAGACAACTGCTGAACGGCCCGCGGTGGCCGGTAAAATAGCCGGTTGGCTACTTATTGGGGCTTTGAGTTTGGGGTCGGCTCTATCGGTTCAGGCCCAGGGCCCGCAAGCCGCAATGCGCAGCCAGGCAATTCAGCCGCTGTCGCTCGATGGGATCCTCCAGTTGGCCGCGACCAACAACGGGACGGCCCGGATTAATGCATTGACGATCAGTCAGCAGCAAACGGGTCGGCGAGCAGCCCGCGATATGGGTCCCACTAATTTTTCCTGGATGGGAGGGCAGTATAATGGCCCTAACTTTGACAATAATTTTACGCTCTCACAAAGCTTCCCTAATCCCAAACTGGTTCGCCAGCTCGGTCGACTGGCCGATGCTAATGTGGTTGGTAGTGAAGTGCAGGCGCGGGTTAACCAGAACGACCTGCGGGCGCAGGTAAAGGCCGCGTATTATGACCTGCTGTATGTCGTCGAACGGCGTCGGCTTCTCCGGTCTCAGGATAGTTTGCTGATCGCCTTCCGGTCGGCTACCGACCTGCGGCTCAAAACCGGGGAAGGAACCGCCATTGAAGTAGCTACCGCTGCCAACCAACAGGGAGAGGTCCGCAACGGACTGGAACAGACCGAAGCGGACCGGCAAATCGCGATGAGTCGGCTGCAAACGCTGCTGAACACCAACCAGCCTCTAAGCCTTTCCGATAGCACCCTGACCCGCCGTGCCCTACCCAGCATTACGGACTCAGCAACGCTGGCTCTAACCCCTGAACTGGCCTTTTTACGCCAGCAAATCGAGGTTTCCGCCCGGCAAACTGACGTGGAACAGGCCCGGTTGCTGCCCAGTTTTTCGCTGGGCTATTTCAACCAGTCGCTCATCGGCACCTATACGGTAAACAACCAGGAAGTGACGTATGGAGGTGGCAGACGGTTTCAGGGGGTCACCGCGGGGATTGCCGTTCCGCTGTTTACCAAACCCCAGCGCGCGCGCGTCGAAGCGGCCCGGCTGGGTCAGCAACTGGGAGAAGCCACCCTGGCGTTTACCCAGCGCAATTTGCAGGGTGAGCTATCGACGACAATCCAGGAGATCCGCAAGCTGCAAAGCAGCATGACCTATTATGAGCAGACGGGCCTGCCGACCGCCCGGTTGCTGGCTGACAAAGCGGGGGTTGCTTTTCGAGCCGGTGATATTGGGTATCTTCAGTATTCACAGGCCCTTACCCAGGCTTACCAGACCCGTGCCAGTTACGTCGACGTACTGGGTCAATACAATCAATCCGTCATTCGCTTAGAACAAGTTCTGGGCTTACCCTGATAACAATCATGAAACGAATTCTTTTGAGTATCGGTCTGCTGTGGCTGGCCAGTGCCTGTCGAGAATCCACCGAAAAAGACACCGCTACCACCACGGAGACTAAACCCACTGCCGACGTTACGGAAGGAGAGTCCAGCCACGAGGAAGGCCCGGCCGATGTCGTGGAACTGACCACCGATCAACTCCGCATTGGAGCCATTAGCCTGGGAAAAGTCGAGTATCGTAATCTGGGCCAGCTGCTCCAGATTAACGGGCGGCTGGCCGTACCTGCTCAGAGCCAGGTAGCCGTTACCGCGCTGCAAGGTGGCTTTGTCCGCAGTATTCCCTTACTTCCGGGGCAGCCGGTCCGTAAAGGCCAGTTGCTGGCCCGCATTGAAAACCCGGATCTGGTCGGACTCCAGCAGGAGTACGCCGAAAATCAGAGCCGCCTGACGTATTTAGAAGCCGAATATGCCCGCCAAAAGGAACTGAGCGAACAGAATGTCGGAGCTCTGAAAGTATTCCAGCAAACGTCCGCCGAGCGAAACCAGATCCGTTCCCGGTTGGGTGGTCTGGCTCAGCGCCTTCGACTGGTGGGCCTCTCGCCCCAGGCCGCACTAAATGGCAAGTTCAGTGCACAATACGTGGTCACGGCCCCGGTATCGGGCGTGGTCACTGACGTGCCCGCCACGGTAGGCCAGTATGTGCAGCCCGCCGACATAATGGCCCGCATTACCAGCAGCCAGGGATTGTACGCGGAGCTGACCGTATTTGAGAAAGATCTGCCCCGGATCCGGGAGGGCCAGCGGTTGAGCATCCAGCTGAACAACGAAGAGGGCCGGGAGCGCAGTGGGCGCATCATGTACATCAACCGGGCCATTGACGCCAATCGTTCTGTGCGGGTGGTGGCCCGACTCGACCAACCCGATGCTCGTTTGGCTCCAAACACGTTTCTAAAAGCGGGCTTGGATTTGGGCGACAGCCGGGTTACGACGCTGCCCGAAGGGGCTATCGTGTCGGCAGAAGGGAAAGACTACATCTTTATCGTCACTGACGAGCGGGCTCCTGAACACCATGAACATGAGGAAGGTGAAGCCGAACACAGCGCGAAGGAAGAGCACGACCACAAGGCGGGCGAAAAAGAGCAGCATGGAACAAGCTTTAAGCAGATTCCCGTGCGCCGGGGCGTGACCGAGGGGGGCTATTCCCAGGTGACGCTACCCGGTACGCTCGACCTGGGCAAGGTGCAGGTTGTGATAAAAGGCGCATTTGCGGTCCTCTCGCAGCTACAGGCCGCCACCGGGGAAGAGGAAGGCCACGCACACTGATGCACAACCGGCCTAATTCAGGAGCGGTCCGGTTTAACTGCAAATCTGACAAAGTGATGAACAGACACAAATTTAACAGAAACTCGCTAAAGCCCAGGCGGTTCGAAGCACGTTTATGGATGATGCGTAGAAAATAGCCACCCTTGAGCGGGACGTCCGGATAATAGCCGATGCGCTCAGGTGGGGAGGCAACGTGATACGTTGTGACAACAATGGTTCTTACTCAGATGCCATGCACTTTGCCGAGGAGTTATCGGGGAGCTACCATCAGGATCGTCCGACCTTGACGGGACTGGCGATTTCGGACTTTGAGCCCTCACTTCGTTTTGCCGACCCCAATCAGGAAGTACACGGCAAGGCCATTTATATACTAATACAATAAATCGAACAGCCTATGGTCTCGCCCATGAACTATATTCTTTAAAGAAACCATGCATCAGACCATGTATCACGTAAAGCTCGTATTTGGGATTGCGCTTACGCTGGCCCTGCTGGGGTGGAGTTTGTATCGACTGGCGGTCTGGTTTAAAGTCATCAAGGGTGGGAAACAGACAAAAGCGGCAAAACGTCCGACAAATGGCAACCAAATTGGTTTGGTAGGCAAGCCAGTATCAACGAAAGGACAGAAAAAGGGCGCTAACAACCATTCCCGGAGGATGTTTTACACATCGAGACGGGAACACGATTGAACAACCATTGCTCTCATCGAAAGTTTTAAGACTATGGATGCAATCTTTATTGGTAGCCTGACACTGAGTCTGCTACACGCACTGATTCCCAGCCATTGGCTCCCGTTCGTGACCATCGGCCAAACGGAGCGGTGGAGCCTGCGGCAGACGCTGACGGTTACAGCAATCGCGGGACTGGCGCATACCGTTAGCACGACGCTGCTGGGGGTATTGGTGAGTCTGGCGGGCTGGCAGTTGGCGGAGAATTACCACGACCTGTCGGAACGGGCCATTCCGCTCCTGCTGCTGGCACTGGGGCTGTGGTATTTAATGCAGCACCTGCGCCACCGACACGTGCATGATCACTTCGACGCCGGAGTCGTCCGCAAAGCCCGGTCTTATTCGGCGCTGCTATTATCGCTGGGGCTGGCCATGTTTCTGTCGCCTTGCCTGGAGATCGAAACCTACTTTCTGAGCGCGGGGGCAAAAGGTTGGGGTGCGGTTGGGCTGGTGGCTCTCATCTATAACGTAATCACGCTATCAGGCATGCTCCTGATGGTGACCCTCGGACGACGGGGCTTACAACAGGTCAATCCGCATTGGTTTGAGCATCACGAGAATCTGATTACCGGGCTGACGCTTGTCGGGTTGGCTGTATTTAATTTTTTTATCGAATTCTAACTAACACTATGGCAGACGATCACAACCACGATGAAGACGGTCATACCCACGATGATGTGGAGCTGATCGAGGAGGGGACTACGCCAGCAGCGGATGCCGCTCCCGCCAAAAAAGGCTCCGAACAAACCTGGCGTACCTATGTTCCGGCTATTAGTAGTTTAGTATTACTGTTGGGCGGTATCGCGCTGGATAATTACGCTACCAACTGGTTTAAAGATCCTGTGCGGCTAATCTGGTATATAGTGGCTTACCTACCGGTTGGCTGGCCGGTGTTGCGCCGGGCGTGGAGCAGTAGTTTCCGGGGCGATGTGTTCACCGAATTTTTTCTGATGGGCGTGGCGACCCTCGGCGCGTTCGCTATTCGTGAGTATCCCGAAGGCGTCGCCGTGATGCTGTTTTACACCATCGGGGAGCTGTTTCAGGACGCGGCCGTGCTGCGGGCGCGTCGTTCGATTAAAGCCTTACTGGATGTGCGGCCCGACGAGGTGACTGTGCTTAAAAATGGGAAAGCGCAGGTGGTAAAGGCTGCAACGGTAGCGGTGGGCGATGTGGTCCAAATCAAGCCGGGCGAGAAAGTGGGGCTGGATGGTACCATGCGTTCAGCGACTGGTACGTTCGATACGGCGGCTCTGACGGGCGAAAGCGTCCCGCGCTCCATCGAAAAAGGAGAAGCGGTGCTGGCGGGCATGATCAACCGGCAGTCGCTGGTCGAGATGGACGTAACAACGCCCTATCAGGATTCCAAGCTCTCCCGGATTTTAAAGCTTGTTCAGCAAGCTACGGGCCGCAAAGCCCAAACCCAGGAGTTCATTGCCCGATTCGCCAAGATTTATACACCCATTATCTGTTTAATGGCGGTGCTGATCACGATCGTACCGTATTTCTTGGTGGCCGATTACCGCTTTGCCGACTGGCTCTACCGGGGATTGGTATTCCTGGTCATTGGTTGCCCCTGCGCGCTGGTCATCTCGATTCCGTTGGGTTATTTTGGTGGGATTGGTGCCGGATCGCGGCAGGGTATTCTATTTAAAGGATCTGTATTTTTAGACCTGATGACCCAGCTCAAAACGGTTGTCATGGATAAGACTGGTACCCTCACCAAAGGCGTTTTCAAGGTACAGGAGGTAAAGCCGGTCGGCATCGACGCGAAAGAACTGACCCGGCTCACGGCGGCTTTGGAAAGCAAATCGACGCACCCGGTGGCGACGGCAATCATTGATCATGCGGATACCAGCTACGAAACGGTATCGGTCGAAGAGGTTGAAGAAATAGCCGGTCATGGCCTAAAAGGCCGCGTCGACGGGAAAGAAATGCTGGCGGGTAATGCCAAGTTGCTTCGTAAGTATAAAGTAAACTTCGATGAGGCCCTGACCAAGATTCCTTACACCATTGTGATGACCGCCATCGATGGTAAATTTGCGGGCTATTTCACCATTGCCGACGAAGCCAAGCCTGATGCCCAGAAGGCCGTTGCTCGGTTGAAAGCCGAAGGCATTCGCACGGTAATGCTATCGGGCGATAAAGCGGCTGTCGTGGAAGCGGTCGCCAAACAGGTGGGCGTGGACGAGTGGCACGGCGATCTGCTGCCCGAAGATAAGGTAACGCAGGTCGAACGGCTCAAAGCCGAGCTGTCCGGTAGCCCAAAGGCAAAGCTGGCTTTCGTTGGCGACGGGGTGAACGACGCGCCGGTTGTGGCCCTTGCCGATGTAGGCATGGCGATGGGTGGCTTGGGCTCCGATGCGACCATCGAGACCGCCGACGTGATTATTCAGAACGACGAACCTTCAAAAATTGCCATGGCCATCGAAATTGGCCGGGCTACCCGTCGGATTGTCTGGCAAAATATCACCTTGTCACTGGTGGTCAAAGCCATCGTGTTGGTGCTGGGAGCAGGCGGGTTGGCGACCATGTGGGAAGCGGTTTTCGCCGACGTGGGCGTGGCGATGCTGGCTATCTTGAACGCCGTGCGGGTGCAGAATCTCAAATTCAAGTGACGGCTAATCAAGCAGCCCCATTTCCAATCGGTTATGGGGCTGCTTTAAGTCAAACGGTATTATACCCCGTAATCAGGCAATCGGGTCGGAATGCTCTTTGTCGTGGCCTTCGGCATGATGTTCGGCAGCCGCTTGGGCGTGTTCGTCGGCCAGATTGTGTTGACCATAGGCCAGGTAAGCCGCATGGGCTTCCTGCTCATGTTCGCCAGCCTCATGAAGTTGCTGGGCTTTCTCGTGATACTCAGCGGCTTTGCGGAAGTGGTAAGCGGCCTCTTTGTGGTGCTCGTGTGCCATCGTAAAAGTTGGTTTGATAGTATTAATTTTACAACGGTTTGATCTATTCAATGTTCATTTTTCCAAATTAAAAATCCATGAAAAAATCCTTCCTATTCCTATGCCTTCTGCTATTCCCTCTTTTATCAGAGGCCCACAGTTATTGGCTCGAACTTAAAGGTTCGGGTAAGGTCGGTCAGCCCATGACGGTACAATGCTACTTCGGCGAACTCGAAAACGGCCTGCGCGAAAAAGCCGATAAGTTGGCTGGCATCAAGGCATTCACTGCGTCAGTACTGATGCCCGACGGCACCACCGAACCGCTCACTCTCACGCCCGCTGATAACTGTTATCAGGCGCAGTTCACCCCTAAACAGCCTGGAACGTATCAAGTGCTGCTGGTTAATGATACCCGCGCCGTGCAGGACCTGACCAAGCACCACCTCGGCATTGTGCGCCCCCGCGACTACTTGCGGGCCATCTGCCAGGTTGGTAATGGACCACTGTCTACTAATCCCAAGTACTATTTAGACGTAATACCCCATGACTTACCAGCCGTGGGTAAGCCAACCGTACTGCTGATTACAAAAGATGGTGCCGCCTATGCCAACGCGCCGGTTAAACTGACAACGCCCGATGGCAAGCAGACTAAACAGACTGCTGATGCCAGCGGTCGATTGACACTGACCCCAACAGGAGCTGGGCAGTACGTAGTGGACGTGGACTTTTTGGATAAAACGCCGGGCCAGTATGAGGGTAAAGACTACGAGGCTATTCGTAACAAGATGGCCTTGACGCTGACCCTACTTTAAATACCTCAACTGCTAACTTTTCCATCGGATAACGGTTTAAGAAACAAAATTCTAACGACAATGTGCCAGCATAAAGACACTTAAGATGATATGCTCGCCAAGACCATGACTAAAATTGTGTCCGGGCTGTACCGTACTGCGCGACTTCCTGCTTGCAAGGATCCGAAGTGCAGACGGTGGCCGATAAATAACTATCGACCGTGACAACGTCGACATCTGCTTTTAGGGTATCTGATCAGTGGAGTGCAATGCTGAAATCAGTCATCAGTTCTTAGTCATCGGCGATGCGTTCTGCCGGAATTACGCGGATGAAAGTGATGAGCATTTACTGGACCACTGCAAGATATGCGAAAAGACTTGCCGTAAACGTGCCAATGCTTGCTATTAACAAAAGGAAAAGATTACTTAAGCATACTATTCTAAAAATCTGACTTAACCTGCTGCCCAAGTAACTTCAGATCGTAGATTAGTGAAGATTGTGACTGCCAGCAACGCCTGCTAACAAGCGATCTTCCTGTAATTTGGGTAACACCTTATTCTCGCTGACGGGGGCGCGGTAAATCTCTTTTCCATAATGGTTGTAGAGGACGAAGGTGCTTTGGGAAGCATGTGGTACGATGAGGTACAAGACAAATACTTCTTGCCGTTCATACCGGGCCTGATGCATTTCCCAACCACCGCGAGCCGCGTAGGAACGAACATTGGCGATCAAGTCATTGAGCCAGCGTAACTCCTCAACCGGATTCTCGCAACGATGCGAGGAAGAATAGAAAGGTATCCGCTGACAGCTTATCAGGCAGAATACCAGCAAGAAAACAGTCTTCATCCAAACGAGCGTTAAAGGTACGGGGGCGATAAAGTTTATGCATCTTTCATCAGGTTGTAAAAATTGGCCCACCGGGTTTTACAATAGGCCAATGGCATTAAAAATAAGTTGAGAATCCAATCTGGAATCCGGCTGTGCGGGCCGGCGGATTGCCCAATAAATCCGTATCCCACTGGTAGCGGTAATTGGCGCGGATAACGGTCGTTGGCGATGGGCGGAAACTAATCGCGGGGACGATGGACCAGAGTTCATCGGCAATGCTTTCACCCGTTTCGGCAAACGTATCCACATTGTAATCCACCCGCTCAACCCGCAAGGCGACGTTGAGAACAGCCGTATTCCAACCCAGAATGCGCCGTCGGAGAACCGGCTGGACAATATCCACCCAGCCGCCCCGTTGCTGGCGTCCAAATTGTTGCGAATAGGAAGACGACACATCAATACGGGCCCACACCAGTTCGCCATTGATGACGGTGCGGGTGGGCAAGGTCGAATTAAAATCAAGAGCGAACACATCGACCCGGCGACGCTTGTCCAGCACCAGACCATCATCCTGAAATTTGTTGTAGACTCCACCCATCCAGGATAGACCTATTTCCGCCCATTTCCGACGTTTAAGCGCCGTTTTGATCGTTATCAGGGGAACGCCATTGAAACTTTCCTCAAACCGATCGGCATTGGCTTTGGTTGCTGGTAAAAAAGTGCGGTTCTGATTGTTGGTAATAATCTGATCGTCAAACCCATTCGTCAGATAGGCTTCATAGGCCCAGACCCAATCCTTCTTGTACATTTTTCCGTAAATTCCAAATCCGACATTGCTCCAGGTGGATGGAATAATCTGCGTGGACGACAGGGGGCGGTCAACAAATTCCCATTTGGGGCCATCATGGTTCTGATTGAAAGATCCAATTGGATTCATGATGATGCCACCCCGCAGATTCAAAAGGGGGTGCAGTTCCAAATCCATGGCCGCAAACTCGATATTGATCTCTTTCGTTCCATCCTCAAATTCGATCTCCGAGAGAAACTTTAGCCGCCGGTTAATCGTAGAGGCCAGAAAAATGGTCATTCGGCGCATCTGAAACGACAATCCTTCCGTAATGCCATTGGTTTGCATGTACTGGGTATTGGCTTCCAGGTAGCCGCCAACCGACACGGGTAATTTACCCATGGTCAGAAAGGGCCGGTCGTAAGTCGCATCCATATTCAGTTTGAGTTGCTGACTGCCGGGTCTGAGTGTGGTATCGCGACCAAAGAGCTCCTCAAAAGCGGCCGGATTTGCGGATGTACTGTCCGTTTGGGCAAGCACACTGCGGGTGACCAGCCCTAGAAAAAGATAGAGTAGGTATCTCATCATCAGCCAAGGTGAATATTAATGGTTTGTGCGTCTGCCGTAACACGGTACGTTGTCAGGTTTTTCTCCGCCGGGCCTTCGGTAACTTTTCCCGTGGCATCGTATTCACTGCCGTGAGCGGGACAGGTCAAATACCCGTCGTGGGCATTCAGCTCATTGCCCTGGTGCGAACATTTCATAAGGATCGCGGTATAATCCGTATCGCTACGCCGGTAAAGGTAAATCGGGTGCGATTGGCCTTTCATTTCGACAAGAATAAAGGGTCGGATCGTAACGTCTCCTTTTTTAGACACCTGATCGAATTCCTTGCGGCTCACTTCAATGGTTTTGCCTTTCAACACGGGTAGTTGTGCGTAATAGACACTCTTACAACTTGTTAAAATCGATGTGAAGCCGATGGTGCCGAGGCAGGCTGCGCCACAGGTTTGTAGAAAAGTCTTTCGGTTGATTATCGTCGTAGAAGAGGACATAGTTGGGTGAATTAGTGGTTACAGTGAGTCTAAAAACTGAAGGAGATTGTCACGGTCGCTAGCGGTCAGTTGACTATAGGTATCCCGACTTTTGGCTCCTTCACCGCCATGCAGGCGGATAGCCGCGTCAATCGAACGGGCCCGACCATCGTGCAGCAGAAAAACGTTGCCCCCTTGTGAATTTTTGGATAGCCCTAAGCCCCACAGGGGCGGTGTCCGCCATTCCGATGTTTTTGCCGTTCCTTCGGTATAGCCATCATCCAGATCTTTTCCCATGTCGTGCAGCAGCAGATCGGTATAAGGCGCAAAGGTCTGGTTCGACAAAACGGCTATGTCGGATTTTGGAGTTGTCCACGCTGGGGTGTGGCATCCCGCGCAGCCTGTTTTAGTGAAAACCTGCTTTCCGGCTATCACACCGGCATCGGAGACATTGCGTTGTATCGGGACTCTCAGCGTCCGCAGGTAAAAGACCACGGCGTTGACGGTGGAAGACGCCACTTCCGGATCAGGCGCGACATCCCCGGCCTGTCCCGATACGGCGTAGTTGATCGGATCTTCCGGATCGAATTCAGAGGTAATCCCCATATCCTGTTTGTAGGCGTTGACCGTCTGATGGAGCAGATCAATAGCTGCCGCCTTTTTGCCAAATCGTCCGATGTATTTGCCATTAAGGGCCTGATGAAACCATTGCGGTTTAAAGAAATGCGGTGCGTCTATCCAGTTTACCACACCGGAAATACCGTCACCATCGCGATCCTCGGGGTCGGCCCTGGCCAAGAGTTGGGCATCGGAGAGTGCGCCAAGCAGTCCTAAACCCGTATTAGCCGGTGGCATGAACTTCGACATGGTGGCCCCGGCCGGGATCGCTTCGGCCGTATGGCCAGGTATACCCCGGTTCTGGAGTTGCGGGCCGCCTAAATGCAAGAATTGGTTGCCGGTTTCATCCGTTTGGCCAAAGCGGGTGAGGGTCGTAAAGGGGTGGCCTTTACCATCCCCAGCATGACAACTCCCACACGACGATGCGACAAAGATGGGACCAAGACCGGTTGCGGGCGTAAAAATTTCATCATTGAAGCCCCGGTCGCCCTCTAAGAAAAGAGCATTTTGTTCGGGGGTCAGTTCCCCAATAGGACCATCCAGTAAATCATGGTCGAGTTGTGCTTTTGGCAGGAGGGTGTCACAGGCGATTAAAACCATCACCCCACCAGCCATGAGCAAGCACAGCTGCATTATATGCCTCATCATGAGTATATTAGCTTTAGTGAATAGGAAATTGAAAGAAATAGGCAGGTACATAGCTGAACGCAGGGTCAGCAACCGGCACAACCCATCACAAATCAATGCGAAGGGTTAGATCAACTCAGAAAACGAAAATAGGAGGAGGACCACGAGAAGTATGAACCTGAAATGTTGTAAAAAAAGTCGGAGGTCGGTAGATAAACCATCTTATTTGGCCCCAACTCTCGGCTGGAGAAAAATGGATTAGCAATGGATCTGCTTCCGTATAAAGCGCATGACTGAACGCATCCAGCAAGGTCAGTTCATGGCGCGTGTGATTATTGGGCAGATACGGGAAAGGGCAACTTCCTTTCGTCGGCCAGTAAGGGTGAGCGTGAACAATAACCTTTCCGTCCGCAAGCCGGTGGGCATGCGTAAAAAACACACTGTTGAACATGATCAACGCCTGGATGGCGAAGAGAAGTCCAGCCAGCGGCCGACGTATGATAGTTAAGTGGTTCACAAAGAAGCTAGTTCCCGCCTAAGGTAAGTATTTTTTGAATTACGCGACTAGTTCTGCCTAATTTCAAATTGGAATGAGCTTAAATACTGAGAATTCCGGTTTTACGATGCGATTTTTTTGAAACAGTGCTTGACCGAGAACTTTACGCCACGGTTTATCTATACCAAAAAAACATGAAACCAATGGTTTTCACCGGCCTAGAGCCGTGGAATTTATGCGCGTTGCCTACGATATAGAGAAAGCAGCCCAGGCCGTTGAGCAAAGTGAATTGCCGGATGCTTACGCGGAAGCCCTACGCATTGCCCGCTGATGAGCGATGAAAACCATCCTGATGATGGCAGGCATGTTTCTTTCCAATTATTGCCTCGCCCAGATCGATAATTGGAAACCAAATGCACGGGCAGGTATCGGTGAACAGTTCACCCATATATGAGGTTCTTCTTACAAATAGCCGGAAAACGGCGTTAGTAAACTATGTATTTAGTTTTGGCTTTCTCAAAGGCCGTAAGCCATTGACTCCAAGATCCGGGTTTGTGTTGAAGGAGTATTTTCCCAACCGGTTGATATGGGCAAATGGAGCAGGAGAGATAAATTCAAAGTCATTTTCATCTATCGGATATCCTTCCTGGTGTAATTCTTTGATAATTTCTTGTATATAAACCGTGTTCCATACCAGGACAATATTGGTGATCAGGTTCAAGCTCCTGACCACTTTTTGCTGTTGTTCTTCTTGTTTTCTGCGTACAATCCCATCGCCGCCAAACCAAAGATAAAGTCTTAGGTTGTGCAGCTGCTCTCCTTTGATCAGCTGTGTGTTGATCTTTCTACGTAAAGGCATGCTAAGCAGGTATTTAAGGATAAAAATGGTTTTTACCAGCTGGCCATAAGCCTGCAAAACATACATCAGGTTATTTTGGCGCGGGTACGATTGAAGCTTAGAGATTAGCAATGAAGCGGTTACACGCCCTGATTTAATGGAAGCTGCGACTTTGAGAAGTTCGTCAAAATGTTGTTTGAGATAATCAGGATTAACACGACCGGTGAATTTCAAAGCAGGGTATTCCCATTCCCGATCCTTGATTTTACACAGCCGCTGATCTTTTATGTCCCGGATCCTTGGACAAAAATCCATACCCAGCAGATCAAACAGCGCAAAGATTAGGTCCGAATATCCTGACGTATCGGTTGTATGTTCGAGTATTGTCAAATCGGTTTCATTGCCTATAATTTCATCAAGTACGTAAGTGGCGTCCCTTTCGGTGGACGAAATGCTCCGGCTGCCATACTGGCTATATTGATCCGAGGTATGTGTATAAAAGGTAATTCCCTTACCGTAACCAAAATAATTGGGGAGCGCCTTCGCATTCCGGATTTTCCCGCTGGTCGGGAACCGCTGCCCGTCCGAGGATGAAAGTGTGCCCCCGCCCCAATAGCCGCTCAACCATTGTTGATAATGAAAGTTAACAAGTGCATCGTTGGCTTTTTTAAGATTCTCTTCTGAGAGATAGTTATTGCTTGTCCACCAATGCGTTTGATAATCAATCTCACAAGACCTAGCCAAATCCGACAGAGGAATATTACATCCGGATGCAAAAACAGCCGCATATAAAATAGACTGGTGTTCCTGGTTACGCGGTTCATTTTCCAATCCATGAAGATGTTCGGAAAAATTTATCCATGCATCCACTTCTTTAATTATATCTGTGATGTTGACTTTCGGGAGCCGTTGATTGATTTGTTCCCGGAGTGCTTTTGCTGAAAAGGGTACATCTTCTGCCGGCAATGCAGGCACTACCAGGATGCCTTCTTCAAGCCGGATCTCTCCACCCGCATTCAAGAGCTCATCCAGCGGTTTCAACAGTGATTCCAGCTCTTGCAAGCGCTGGTCGATACGCTCGGTGGGAAGAGTTGGCATTGACATTTGATTGCAAAAATCCTGTCGTAGCAGTTCCCACTGCACATTTGAAAGAAGCAACGAGTTAAAGTCGGCATATTTTCGGGAGATATTGATAAATACATCGCCCGCACGGAGCCGGTCCCGCAAGTTGGCCAGGGCACATAATTCGTAAGGTTGGCGTTGTGGAAGGGCTTCCGGCTGTTGCTGATCGTTTTCAAAAATCAGTTTGTTCCAGGAAGGCGTTATAAAATCAATCGGCGCGTCATCAGGCAGTTTTCTTCTTTTGCCCGTTTGCAACCCGGTCAAAATATCAAGCACACCCAGAAAGCCATCTTTGGAATGGGCAATTTGAAAGTCAATGGTTTTAAGAAGGTTAGGGGTGAATTGTTTTAAGGTTGTATAGTAGTTGTTCAGATAGTATAAGTAAGTTTGCCTGGCTGGGCGAAGAGCAGCCCCGGTTACCAGTAATGCCTCCCTGAGCATTTCCTTTGGATATATTTCAAAAATACAGGTACGGAGCTGATCGTCTGTAATGGTGTCATTGATGATAATACTAACAGTCTGGGACAGGGTTTTCATCGCCTCGTTCTGTGATTTGAACAAGGTCTGCTGATATGTGTCGAGTTGCTTTTTTGATCCGTTGACAATGTGCTCCCAATAATCATCAAACATTTCCAACACCTTGTCATTGGTATCTATCAGGCTCTCATACAGGAAGCAAATTAAAATCGGGTACCGCCTTGTAGCGTTCATCCGCTGTAGATACTTGTTAGAAACATTCCTGGCTATTTGGGCCAGCCTTTTTCTGCGGTTTAGGCTTATTACCGATAAGTCCCATTCATGGACGTTTAATGATTTTAAAAAATTGATCTTTTCCAACGTCTGGTTAATAGCCCTGGGCGTATTGCTGGTGGGGACTTGGCAAAGCCAACGGTGCAAAGTGATGCCGCCGGTATCGTCCAATTCGACTATTTGCGTCAGCCTGGCCTTCATTTCCTCGGTCAGCAGCAAACTAAGCCTTCGATAGGTTTCCTGGTGCAGCTGTTCATCCAGGCTACCAACAATCCTTTCCAATGTCCCAATAGACGGCCTCATAATTTTTTCCTGCCCCAGTTTTAAACACACTTGCCTGAGCAATATCGGCTGGTTGTCATGTTCCATCCCCTTATCGAGCAGCCAGGGCAAAAGCCAGATTTCATCCAGGGGCTGCCACCGGCGGAATTTCAAATATTTTAAGATTACATTTAAATGCTCCGTTCTGGTCTTATCCCGTTGCCCGTATATTAATAACAGTTCAATATCAGAATCCAGTTGCCTACTTACCATGGCAGCTACATTTGCCGGGATCTGCTGCTGCCATTTGTCTGGAAGAAAACCCATGAACCGGACAATCCCAATCTGGAGTGCGATCGCTAGCCGGTTGTGCTCCCCTCTGAACGATTTAAGAAAAATATTGTCCTGCCGCGTGATTTGGAAAAATTGCATCAGGTCATATTCTGATATTTCTGTCGGGACCTTTTCGTAACGTTCACGCTGGGATTGGTTCAAAAATCGTGATGCCATATGAAAATGGGGCTATCAAAAAGGGTATCAAAATTCACCCCGTCTGCAATAGGTTTAAAGCCTGTTTTTAAGCGTTAAAAAGTATATTTGTAAAGGAGTTCCTTTTTGATAAGCAATTAAATGAAAAAACAGAACAATCGGGCCAAACGGGTAGCACTATATGCCAGAGTATCTACTCTGGATAAAGGGCAGGATCCACAGACCCAGCTGGACCAGTTACGGGACTACGCCCAAAGACGAAACTTTGAAGTCATGGGAGAATTTATAGACTACGCTTCCGGAACAACCCAAGACAGGGTCCAGTATAAATTGATGATGGAAGCGGCCAGAAAGAGAAAGCTGGATGTAGTCCTGGTTTGGCGGTATGACCGCTTTGCCCGCTCAACCCAGGCACTGGTCAATGCCATGAAGGAATTTCAGAGTATGGGAATAGATTTTATCTCCTATCAGGAAAATATTGATACCACCACGCCGACTGGTGAGCTGATATTTCATGTGATGGCTTCTCTGGCCCAATTTGAGAGCTCACTGATCAGCCAAAGGGTTAAAGCCGGTATGGCAAGGGCAAAAGCACAAGGAAAACGTATTTCACGGCCAACTATATCAATGGATCGACAGAATGAAATTTTTGATTTGCAAAAGCAAGGATTATCAATGAACAAGATTTCTAAACAACTAGGAATAGCTTATGGAACAGTTTACAACTACCTATCCAAAGCGAAGGATACTCTTTAACCGCGTTAATTTAGCATCAATGATGATCTTGGCTTTTCTAAATCTCCTCATAAAAAGTTAACAGATTGCGATGGTGGTCTAGTGCCGGAAATTCCCGGTCTCCCCATGGCTGCTCTTGTACAACAGTGTCAATATCATAAATTACACCTTGCTTTTTATATTCTTCGTACAACTCATCAATACCCTGGACTTCAATCCGGCAACTGGCCGTGCCTGCCAGAAAGCTTTCAGCCCCACTGCAAATTGGATCTGCTACCAGGGATAAGCCTTTATTCTTCCAGCTTTCATCCGAAGATGCCCACAAGTGGATTTCAATTTCGTCCCGGACTACTTTTGCAAAGCCATCGTCATAATAAGGTGCTGTAAAACCTAACTTTTCAGAATAGAATTTAACGGATTCGTCAATGTTTTTAACAGGAAGAGCTGGGATCGTTTTCTTCATTTTCATAGATACTGATATCATTTAGTTCAAGCACAGCACGACTTATTCAATTGTATCGGGGGACATTTTTGGGTTCCATAAGTGCAAAAAACACAGCAGTCACCGGAAGCAGGCTTTAACAATGTTTTGCAATTTGTACACTCGTAAAAGTACATACATGCATCAACAGGCATTGTTTCCAAGCGTCGGGTGCCGCAATGCGGACAAGTAAGTATGGATTCCAATATTAAATTCATAACTGCTTAGTTTGTTTCAACAACTTTATAACCAGTAGCGTCGACTGCCTTTTTAATTTCTGCCAGTGACGTTTTCTTACTATCATATCTAACCGTTGCATTGCCATTCTTATACGAGACCTGAACCTGCCGTATGCCTTTTAACTTATTAACTTCCTGTTTAACATGATGTTCACACCCTTCACAGGTCATTCCCTTAATTTTTATATAGGCTGTTTGGTCTGTTTTGGAAACCGGTTGTTGTGCTTCCTGCTTTTGCTGATAGGCCAGTCCTGAATAACTTGGGACGGCAATCAGAAGTACTGCTGCAAGGGTTACCAGGCTTAAAAACTTTTTGGTTTGCATAAATGGTTTGTTTTCAGGTCCACAATTACATGAGTCTTCGGAAGCGGGTTTTAACTGCTGATACCATGCAAAACCCAAAATCAATACGGTTCCAGCAATAAAATAAGGACGCGCAGGCGCAATCCAATCAAAAGTGGTTGCCAAGCTGCTTGTCCCGGCCACCATGGCCAATAATGGTGTGATACAGCAAACAGAACTTGCCAATGCAGTTAGTATGCTGGCATTAGCGGTGATTTTGGACGCTTTCATAAGGCTACACTTTCTTGACTGGGGATATCAACAAATAGTTGACCGATGATACTGGCCTGATCAGGTATGATCGAATAAAAGATAGTTTGTCCAGTTTTTCTGGTACGTACTAAACTGGCATCTTTCAGTTTTCGCAGGTGCTGAGAAATAGCAGGGACGGTCATTTGCAAAATATCACTCAAATCGCAAGGACAAAGCTCGTTCTGCTGCTGGATAAGATAAAGTATTTTAAGCCGGGCCTCATTTCCAGCAAGCGCATAAACCTGCGCTAACCTGGTAAAAGCGTCTTCATTTTCGTCTAAGGTTTCCTTGCATAGTTGGATCTGCTCTTGATCCGCGAACAAACGGATGCAGCTACTAATTTGATCTGACTCTTTTTCTACATCTTCCATATCTGCCACTAATATTTGGGCAAATATAACAGTATTTAAGTATTTGCTTAAATATATTTTTGAAGATTAAAAACTATGTGCAAATAGTCAAACAGAGTAAACTAACTCATTGGCCGCCGCTGCGGTTGGGACCGGGTTGGCGGACCAGAAGAACCCTATTTCAAGGCAACTGGAAATTTCGTATAGAACAGTGTATAAATTATGCCTCAAAACTAAAAGCGTAGTTTACTAACGCCGTTTTCCGGACATTTGTAAGAAAAACCTCATATTCAAATCCAGTAATACGCCGTTGGCGTAAAGAGTTGCAACTACCAAAAATAGAATAAATCCACAACCTCAAAAATGGAAACTTAAATTTAAAAACGAATATCACATCAGTGGCTGCGTAGCGGCTGTTACGCCTTTTTTAAATAATATCGATCAGGTGAATGGCTGGAATGTGGACACCGACAGCCCCGAAAAAATACTGATGGTCCAGGTAACGGATCACCGAATTGGCACCCTTGTCATTAAAGCAGTGGGACAGGCTGCTTATCAGGCAGATTACAAACCGCGTCCCTGATTTCCAAAAGTTTCGCAAGAAGTAGACCAAATCTTATAAGTCGATTTGTCATCCGATGGGGCGGCTAATTGGTTATAAGATAATTAATGTATCGATCTATGGAAGCACACAAACAACATACGGGGCAAGTTCAACCTACTAAATCTGGTCATTCTACGTCCTCTCACGAGTCCACCAATGGGCCACACTACAAAAAACTGGCTATTATGACTGGTCTGTCATTCGCGTCCATGTATGTGCTAATGTACTCGATGGTCGACCGGTTTGCCAACGTAATTCCTAACGTTAATCAGGTGTACATGGCAGTCCTTATGACCATGCCTATGGTCATTATTGAAGTCCTGCTGATGTCATCCATGTATATGGACAAACGGCGCAATACCCTCATCATTGCCGTCAGTACCCTTACGCTGATTGGGTTCTTCCTACTTATCCGTCAGCAGGGATTTGTTGGCGATAGAGAGTTTGCCAAGTCCATGATTCCGCACCATGCTGCCGCTATTCTAATGGCAAAAGAAGCGAAACTGACGGACCCTGAACTACAAAAGCTCCAGCAGGACATTATCACAGCCCAAGAAAAGGAAATAAGGCAAATGAAGGATAAACTGGCCCACTTAGACAGATAGCAATGGGCGGCTTTTAGGGCTAAAATCCTAAAGTTTCAAAATACCATTGATTAATATTATAAGCAGCCCTTCCATCCAGCAGGGTTGCTTTTCAGCTCTATCAGAAAAGATGTACTGAGTACACAACTATGAAAAATACCTTTATCACAACATATAGCTTGTTGACATTACTATTTACAGCCAGTTATGGGCAACACAAGCAGCACACTATTTCAGCTGGCGATCAGGCAGCTAAGGCACCTGCTAATCCCGATAAATCAAACTTCCCGGTAGTTAAAACGTCCCTGCCTGTCTCCCGGCCTCAGGCACTTGCCCGCGTGAAACCCACCAGGAAGCGAGTCGAATACGACCTGACGATTGATGAGCAGACGGTCAACATTACGGGCAAGCCGAAGCAGGCCATGACCATCAATGGGGGTATTCCCGGCCCAACCATGCAGTTCACCGAAGGCGATGTTGCCGTGATTCGGGTACACAACAAGTTAAAAACGGAAACCTCGTTGCACTGGCACGGTATACTGCTCCCCAATAAACAGGATGGCGTTTCATATCTGAATACACCCCCTATTCAGGCGGGCGACACCTATACATTCGAGTACCCGTTGGTTCAGTCCGGCACGTACTGGTTTCACTCGCATACCCGCTATCAAGAACAGGTCGGAGTGTACGGCTCCATCGTGATTCAGCCCCAGCAGCCCGCTTACAAAGTGGATCATGACTTGGTGCTATTACTGTCAGACTGGACGGATGAGAACCCAGCGTATATTCTGAAAAACCTGAAACGGCGCAACGAATGGTATTCCATCAAAAAAAACAATGTCCAATCGCTCAACCGCATTATTAAACACAAAACGGTGGGAGCGTACCTGCGACAGTCGATGATGAAGATGGCACCTATGGACATTTCCGACGTGTACTACGACCGGTTCCTGGTAAATGGAAAAGACACGGTTAGGTACCCGGAAATCAAGGCGGGCCAAACCGTTCGGCTTCGGGTTATCAACGCCAGTGCTTCCACCTATTTTCACGTTAATTATGCCGGTGGTCCCATGAAACTAATTGCAGCCGATGGCCTCCAAGTACAGCCAGTGGACGTTAACCGGCGGCTGATTGCCATTGCAGAGACCTACGACTTTATTGTCACAGTTCCCAACAGTGGAGCATTTGAAGTGCGGGCGACGGCTCAAGACGGTTCTGGCTACGCAACGGTTTTGCTGGGAAAGGGTCCGGCGAAGTACGCCCCAACTATTCCCCGCCCCGATCTGTACAAGTTAACAGCCAACATGAGTCAAATGGGAGGTAGGGGCATGGGTACAATGGATATGGGTAAAGCAGACACGACCGCTCAGGCTAATATGGATATGAACGGCCTCCTGATGCACGAAATGCCTGATACGTCGGACCGGGGCATGAGCCATGGGTCGACTAACCCGGTTAAACCCGGCAAAGCGAAGACGGCTATGGATCAAATGGACCATAGCCAAATGGATATGGGGCAGGGTAGAGCGTCCAAACCGGCTTCCACCCTCCCTATAAAGTCTGATTCTATGGCGGGAATGGATCACGGCAATATGGCAGAAATGGATCATAGCCAGATGAATATGGGCGGGAAGCTGTCAAAGAAAGGAGCGAATACGGTTAAAAAATCACCTAAGCCAACGAAACCGACCGGTTCCATGGCAGGTATGGATCATAGTGGGATGGCGGGCATGAGTATGATGGACGAGCAGAACACCATCGACTATAGCATTCTCAAATCTCCCGAACCCATTGTTTTTCCGGCCAAACATCCGGTTCGGGAAATACCACTCACGTTGACGGGAAATATGTTCCGGTATATCTGGGGCTTCAATGGGCAACCTCTGTCACGGGCGGATATGATTCAGATTCGGCGGGGCGAAATTGTGCGTATCATCATGATGAACAACACCATGATGATGCACCCGATTCACCTCCACGGACACTACTTCCGGGTACTGAACGGGCAGGGCCAGTATTCACCCCTGAAGCACACAGTGAACGTATCGCCGATGGAGAACATCACGATTGAGTTTATGGCTGATGACGAGAAAGACTGGTTTTTTCACTGCCACCTGCTCTATCATATGCTTAGTGGCATGGCCCGTGTGGTTAGCTATGGCGACAAGCCAGATTCGTCTATTGCCAACATTCAAAAGCAGCACCTGCGCGATATGCGTGACAACCAGCCGTTTGTCTGGGGCTTTCTGCAACCCGGTTATCCGATCAACTACTTTAATCTAAATATCTCCAATAATAAAAACGCCATCGTTGCCGGGGGTGATCACGACTGGCGCACAAACCGGTTCGAGTTCGACCTAGACTATGAACGCTACCTCGGCGACTGGTTTCGGGTGTTTGCCGGAATTGACGGCGGTAATGAAGAATTCCTGCGCCGGATACGGCCAGAAGAAGGACCGCCAACTGGTGATCGTCGCATCGTCCGGGCCGTGGCGGGTATTCGGTATATGCTGCCGTTTTTGATTCAGTCAGAGGTAAAACTTGACACACGCGGCAACGTCCGTTTCCAACTCAACGGGCAGCAGATGTTGTTTCCCCGTTTAGATTTCCAGTATCAGACTCAGTGGCTGGTAGGAGGCTACGTGCGGGCGCACGTTGAGCTGCAATATACGGTAAGCAAGAATCTTTTTCTACACACCGATTATGACACGCGGTACCGCACTGTAGGGGGAGGGCTTGGGTATAATTTCTGATCGGACAATCTCGTAACATGCTCTGATTGGCACTGCCTGGTCTCGGCCGGTTCGAATGTGCCAATCAGGACATGTTGCTGGTAGAGGTTCTTTTTCCAAACGTGCGAAAACTCCAAAAAAGTCAGCGAAGGCGGCTAAAAAAACGGACCACAGCAAAATGAAGATGAAAAAAGATTCGTAATCAAATCGTTGGCTACCGCATCAAATATATCAGCTGACCGGAGCATTTGCTGATTGATACTGCATTAATTATTAGCGTAGAATTGCTTCCAGCCGCTTTAATTCGGCAATCTCTTTGGTCTGCATCTTAATAACGCTGCTGGCCATCGTCTGCATTTTCTCTGTCTTCCCTTCTTTCAGGAATGCGCGAGCCATGTCAACGCCTTGCTGGTGATGTTGTGCCATCATACTAGCAAAGTCATGATCGACGTTGCCGTTCATAGAGTGATTACCGCTGTGCATAATTTTCATCGCGTCCTTTCCTAATGTCGAGGAAGCTGATTGGGGTTTATGGCTGCCAATGAATTGGGTCAGTTGCCCGATCTCTTTCTGATTGGCAGCTTTTATTTTACTGGCCAACGTTTTAACCTGCGCGTTCTGGCCCTTCTTAAGCTCCAAATCTGCCATTTCAACCGCCGATTGATGGTGCAACGACATCATCATGGCGAAATCGTGATCGGGATCACCCGTCATTTTCATGCTCATCATTTTATCCATTCCCGATTGCATCGCCTTCATCAAAGTGTTGCCACTCGCCGGGCTAGTTGTTTTATGACCAGCATGTTGTCCCTGCTGGGCCACCGCTGGATGTGCTAGCACCAAGGCCAAGCTAATGCTCGCTGCTGCAAAAAATCTTTTTTTCATCTGTTTCGTAATTGATTAGACTTCAGTATAACTATGGACCTAAACCGAAGGTTGTTACAAGATTTCCCAGAAATGTTATAGAATTTTTGGGTATTACCTTGCTCAAATATTGATGAAACTCGAATAGCCGTTTTTATTCGAAACTTTTCGTCTTTTCCTACCGTCTACTGCGTTGCTTTTGGGTGCGCGTGTTCACGGCCATCTGCGTGTCCTTCCCCATGTTGTTCCAGGTAAGCCCCCCGCGGACCGATACCATACTGATAAGTTAAAACACCTCCCTGATGACCGGCTAGCCCAACGGCTATTCCGGCGCATACCAGAGCAGCTGCTGTCACCGTTTCAAGCCATTTTAGCGGCTGCCATAACGTGATCGCTTTGAACAGCGTGCCGAATCCCCCCAGCCAGAGGGAATAGTCGGCATACAGCTCATGTGCTTCCAGAACCAGTTGCGCGGCCTGGCTGATGCCTGATGTATGGGGATGGACTAATGTACTGGCCACGTAGGCCCCAACCGTTCCCCCGGCAGCCAGCAGGAGCGTCAACCCATGCACAGGGCGCGATGGTTTGACCAGAGCGATTAGCTGTAATAGTCCCGCCAGGATTAGTAACATGATGGGGACATGGACCACCATGGGGTGATAAGTCGGGTAGTCGGCTAAGGGAGCGGGCATCGGGGCGATTGACTGAACCTGCTTCCTGGTGATCGTGTCGGTAATTCGATCACCAACTTGGGAGGCCGGACTCATGACCACATTATGGCGGGTTGAATCCGGCTGTGGTTTCTTTTTGGGATGACCCGGATGGGCGTAACTTATGTGAAAGTTTACCAGCAAGAAAACCAATAATCTTAAGGCTCGGAGTTGTTTCATGGTAGGGCACTATTATGGACCAGTTTGCCTAATAGATAGTTAATCTGGTCAGTTTGAAAATACGTTTAAGTCTAATTTAAATGCAGGTAAGGGATGTGTCCCTGCAGGTGGTCGAAGTGCTGAAGTCCCTAGAATAACAGACATATCAGCTTATTTCCATACTGCGTACAGACGCCAATAGAAATTGCCTTATAGCCGCCAGTGGGCGTTCTTGGCAAGATGATTCAAACCAGCCAAATACTGAGGGATATTAACCTGAAACGCCCGGAATGGATGAGCGGATTATCCAGCAGGGTTGCCGCAAAAGCGATTCCATTCACGGGAAACAACACGGTCAACCACCGCCTAAAATTAAATGGCAAATGGTGTACTCCTTCAACCGGGTGCAACACCACTACTTGAACGAGGTTGCTTTGTTCGGTTTTTAAATGGTTGTAGTAACAGTCTTGACTGCAACAGGGCGTCTTATGAATACCCGAAGATTTTTCCGGCATAGGACACTCTTCTTGCGGATCACAGGCGCTTTGACAATCATTGGGCATCAGCCGAACTTTAACTTGTTCCCCACGCATCAAACACCAATGGTCAACCACAACAAATCCACTACTCCCCAGCAGCACTGACACCGCCAGCCATAAGCACAGCGGACGGTTTAAAAAGGAAAACTGAGTAGTGGAACTTTTCACATTACAAACTTAATTGAATACGATTGCTTAGGTATTGTAATATTTTTCAGTGGGTTTATAAAACTTTTCGTTTCCGCATATTCTGCTTCATTCCCTAGGGCGGAACTTTCTTTTGGTGACTTCGCCCGAAAAGGAGGTTTAACCTTCCAAAAGCGTCTCAACCCATTCGGGGCTTTTTTTTCCACGTAATTCCCATAAGCCCGTCGTTCGGGAAATACCCGTGTTACGACGCTCAACTGAGATGCGGCAGAAAAAAGGGGTACCATAAATTTTGTAACTCCCTGGATGAATATTGCAAAAACTCAATCCGGTCTTAGGAGTTCTATTCTTGAAACTCTTCGATATCCTACTATGAAAATAACATATCTCTTCAGTGTTCCTTAGATCAATCTAGGGCCATTGTATTTTTGATTGGAATCGCTAAACCAAGCAAGCGCTGGTTAACTAACGATTAGACGCCAATGTGAGTGATAATCCGGTCGATTTATACCGATCCTGCTTAGTCCATGATTCAGAAGATTCACCGATTAAAACAGGTAGACTCTTGTTTTTCTCTTCCATATGGCAGATCTAAGCTCTCCCAGCGCAATAGGTGGTCAGTAGTTAGGAGAAAGACCGTACCAAATGCAGAGGAAAATTACGTGGCCATTCAGAGAAGCTTTTTAACCTGTATCACAAATACATTCTTATAAATCGTAATCATGAACAAAATCTATCGTAAGCTGTTTTCGTACGTCTTTCTGGGTACTTTTTTCTCTTTAGTAAGCTGTTCCGACCACCGCGACGAGGCGGTCTGTCTAGAAATCCAACCGCATGATGAGAATGTCTTCATGCAGATCAACCACCATATGATGGAGGAAATGGATATGATGCAGCATACCAATGATCCGGACCATGATTTTGCCATGATGATGTCGATGCACCATCAAAGCGCTATTGATATGTCACAAGAGGAGCTCAAGAGCGGAGATAATTCGCAGATGAAGGAGATGGCTCAGCGGGTAATTGACGCTCAGCAGGCGGAAAAAGCCATGCTCCAACAATACCTACAGTCTCACACTCCGGTGGCGGAGCCAGATGGTCCAACGTTTAATTCGGAATCGATGATGTCCATGGACAAAATGATGAAGGCACAGGACATCCGGGTGCTCTCCGAGGATAGCGACGTAACGTATGCGCAGCTACTGATCGATCACCACCAAAGTGCTCTAGAGATGGCCATGGCCGAATTGGCTTACGGGGATGATCCGATGATTCGGGAGATGGCCAGCAAAATGATTGAAGATCAGCGAAAAGAGATCATGGAACTCCAGGATTGGCTCATCAAAAACAAACCTTTCTAATAGACTTTTTCATCTTAACTCGAAAACCAAATCCATGTCACACGAAAAATATCTAGGCTGCATCGAAGCCTGCCAGACATGCGCCGTTGCCTGTGACCATTGCGCTAATGCCTGTCTGATGGAACCCAACGTTCAAATGCTGGCGGAGTGCATTCGCCTGGATCGGGCCTGCGCCCTCATTTGCCAGACTGCCGTAGCCTTTATGGCTTCCAATAGCCCCTTTACTATGCAGGTTTGTGAACTTTGTGCCCGTATTTGTGAAGCCTGTGCGGCCGAGTGTGAAAAGCACGCACACCATCATGAACACTGCCGCCAGTGCGCTGAAGCCTGCCAGCGGTGCGCCGAGGCTTGCCGGAGCCAGATGAGCATAACGGCGTAAAACAAAACAAAGAATCCTTATAACATCGTCTGTCGGGAAGTAAGCGTACTCAGAAAGAGCCCTTTCCTCGGTAGTTCAAGTAATCAGTAAAAGTGGCACAAAACTTTAACCTTAACTCATTAAATACCTAATCATCAAGCACTTGTTTTCGTATTTTTGTTCTTTTTAATTAGATTGAGTAGTTTATACAGCGTTGCGGACCTTTGGTTCGGCACAACGGGCGACGGCGTTCATAAATATGACGTGAAATCGTTAAGCCAATTTACATTTGATCCATCACACCCTGTTGGTTTGAATGGCCCATGTCTGCCGAACTCGTATGCGGGGGCAGATTTCCCACGTTCTGTTCTCCCTTTTGCTGAGCGGGTTGTGTCGGCTGGAGCGGTACCCTGGGGTGATGCTGATGCTGCCCAAAAGAGAAGCTGAACAAACCCCAGTTAGTCAGAATAAGGAGTAGGATTCTTTTCATCATGCTAATACAAAATATAAAGTAAAAAAGCGGCACAGGCTTCTTGTGATCAGCCCGTGCCGCTTCAATGTAGTAAATAAGCCGGTTGATTCATACCCTACCTAATCAGAACAGTAGGATAACCCATCAGATTAAAAAGTGTCCTGCTAAACGGCTTGTAATATTTAGCGTTAAAGATTACAGAATTACTCCCTTATAACTTAGTTACCTTAAGTCGTAGACTATTGGTAACCACCGAAACGGAGCTTAAGGCCATAGCTGCCCCGGCAATCATGGGGTTGAGCAAAAAGCCATTAAACGGAAAAAGGAGACCAGCTGCGATAGGTATTCCAATCACGTTATAGATAAAGGCCCAAAATAGATTTTGCCGAATGGTCTGCACGGTTTTTTTCGAGAGTTGTAATGCCTTCGGGATACTTCCTAAATCGGACGTAATCAACGTCATCTTGGCGACATCCATAGCAATATCTGATCCGCGGCCCATCGCGATACTTACATCCGCTTGCGCCAGTGCCTGGGAGTCATTGATGCCATCCCCAACCATTGCTACCACTTTTCCCTGGTTTTGTAGCTGCTTGACAAATTCGGCTTTATCATTCGGTAGGGCTTCAGCACGGAAATCTGTAACACCTACTTCCTGCGCCACGGCCGATGCCGTTTGCCGATTATCGCCCGTCATCATATAGACCTCGATACCACGGCGTTTCAATGTCTGAATGGCTAACCGTGAGGTCTCTTTGATGGGGTCGGCGATAGCAATAATGGCTTTGACGGATGTTTTATCGAAGAAATAAACGACCGTTTTGGCCTGATTCTGCCAGCGATCAGCCAACTCATTCGCCTGCGGAATCATCTTAATTCCTTCTTCTGCCAGCAGGCGGGGATTGCCGACGAAGTATTTCTCTCCTTGATAATAACCCGTGACACCGCGACCCGTTAGGCTCTCAAAGCCGTCCAATTGAGCTCCTTTGACGCCATCCGCTTTCAATCTTTCCAGTACCGCTTCCGCAAGCGGGTGTTCCGATTGAGCTTCCAGGGCGTACAATACTTCATGAAGGTAATTGGGGGTTGTTTTGGGCATAAACCATTCCAGATTGGTTACTTTTGGTCGGCCTTCCGTGATGGTTCCCGTCTTATCCAGAATCACGGCATTTACTTTATAGCCTAGTTCGAGGCTTTCTGCATCTTTAATGAGGATGTTGTTTTCTGCTCCTTTGCCAACACCAACCATGATGGCCGTTGGAGTAGCCAGTCCCAGGGCACATGGGCAGGCAATCACCAAGACCGTGACTGACGTTAGTAAAGCATGGGTAAACGCATTATCACCACCAACAATCATCCAGGTGACAAACGTTAGGAGCGCAATTCCAATCACCACGGGAACAAAGATGCCTGCGATTCGGTCTACCAACTTCTGTACCGGGGCTTTACTACCTTGCGCTTCCTGAACCATTCGAATGATTTGGGCCAGTATGGTATCGCCACCTACCTTTTCAGCCTGGAATCGAAAAGCTCCTTTTTGATTGATGGTCCCGGCAAAAACCTTTTCACCTTCCTTTTTTTCGACGGGTACCGGTTCGCCGGAAATCATGCTTTCGTCAACACACGAGTAACCTGAATAAACGACACCATCCACCGGAATCTTTTCGCCGGGTCTCACAATTACAATTTGCCCAACCCGGACCTGGGCAATCGGTATTTCGCGCTCGATCCCCTCTTCGATAATACGTATCGTTTTAGGTTGCAGGCCCATGAGTTTCTTCAAGGCTGAGGATGTATTAGATTTGGCTTGTTCCTCCAGCAACTTTCCTAGTGAGATGAAGGCAATGACGACTGCTGCTGCTTCAAAATAGACGTGTGGGTGGACTCCGCGACTATGCCAGAAATCAGGATTGACAGTGTTAAAAACACTAAAAATGAAAGCGATACCCGTTGATAGGGCCACCAGCGTATCCATATTGGCATTTCCGTGACGAGCCTGTTTCCAGGCATTGACAAAAAACGGGCGGCCCAGGTAGAATACCACTGGTGCTGACAAGGCCATCATGATCCAGTTGGCATAGGGCAGCGATCCTGAGTCCCCGTCCATAAAGAACATACCAATAACGACAACCGGAATCGAGAGGATAACCGCCCAAAGAGTTCGTTTTTTTAAGGCTTTATAGTTTCGCTGCTGGGCTTCTTGTTGCACCTGCTGGGGATTCTCCTCATCAATAATAAGATCATATCCAATTGATTGAATCGCATTCTGTAACGCCTGCTGAGTCACCGCTTTGGGGTCATACTCCACTGTCGTTGACTGGTTAGCATAGTTTACGGATGCATCAACGACGCCTGGCGTATTTTTGAGCATCGATTCCACACTGATGGCACAGGCGGCACAGGTCATTTCCAGTACCGGATAGGTTTTTTTCACAACTCGACCCCCTCGGTTTTTGACCGGGGAAGGAGCAATATCTTCAGGATTGACTTTCATAGCTGTTCGCTTTTAACCTTTAGAAGGCAAAATTACTAAGCTGGCCAACTGGAGACGTTATATAATACCGGGAGATGTTTTGTAATATTTAAGTATTGATCGATGTATTTATCCATAATTGAGGTGGGTCCTTCCAGTAAATTTTAGGTACCCGCTTACGTTTTCGACAGATAAGCCATGACTGGTTTTATATCGAATGTGTGAAATTAAATCTAGCTAACCCAATTTATAGAGTCTATTTCATTTACTTACCAGTTGTAAGAATTGAGCCAAATCAGCTCCGGTCATATCGGCAACTTTCATTGAAAAAAACTTCTCTTTAGCCGCATTCCGTTCGGCAAGCCGGTACTGGCTGAGTAACTCCTGAATCATTTGGGGATTTTTAATAGCAAGCCCCAGTAGTAACATGGGGTTACTTTCGCCATTGGTGCGATATAATTTATAATCATCGGACCTGTTTTTTATCTGCTTCTCACCAAATTCCAGCAGTTTTCGAATAGCGGGTAGAACCGTATCACTATCTGCTTGCGAATAATGGCCGTTTTGAACCTGTTGTTGCAATTCGCCCTGATTGACTTTAACAATAAATTTTTCAATACCTTCTAATTCTTCACTGCTGATTTGAGGTTCCATTTTATGTTACGGGGGGTCTGTTTTAGATAGGAAATATTTATTGGTGATAATCCTAAGAATTCATGTGTTCCGTTATTCGATGGCGAACTTCATCGCGTTCTGCTTTAATCATTTTAAAGTGGGAAGGTGATAATCCCGTGACTTGTTTAAACTGGTTGGATAAATGCTGGAGACTGCTGAAACCGGTTCGATAGGCAATTTCCGATAGGGTCAGGTCGGAGTAAACCAGCCATTCTTTTACTTTGTCAAGTCTTTTTTCAATGGTGTATTTTTCAATTGTAATCCCCTCATAACCAGAGAATAGCGAGCTTAATGTGTCGTAGTCTGCGCCCGTTTTCTCTTCAAGCAGGTCGGAATAACGGACTTTATTGTCACCTAAATCATCTCGTTGCAAGGTTTCCTGGATGAGGTCTTTTACCAGTTGAATGAGTTCAGCCTTCCGATCAACCAATAAGGAAAACCCCAAAGTCTCTAATCGCTTACTGAGTTCGTGTAACTGCTTCGTATTGATAGAAGAGACGGCTGCCACACCTAGTTGAACGTCGGTTGGTACCAACCCCAAGGTCTTCAATTCCCCTTCGACGGCTTGGATGCATCGTCCGCAAACCATACCCCGTATCCGCAATTCTGTATTCATCCCGTTTAATTTTAAGCCAAGTCTATGTCGAAGAACTATACATTCATTAATCGGTAATAAAAGTTGCGATCTGGCATAGCAACTATCTATTGACTATCTGATCGTGAAACGGGGCCATAGGACTCATTCAAAACGCTTATATCAAGGGCAACCGTGGCTGCTTTGCTATACGATTTTGAAGCTGGTTTGCCACTACAAATGTATACCGACATGGTTTATGTACTGTTGTAAAATTTGGGGTGTAACTTATAAGATTATAGCTTCTTAACACGACAGCTATTTTGAGTTACAAGGATGTAGGTCGTTGAAAAAATAAACACCGGCAAAAATTTTATAAGTGAGAGCCTAAACCTTGTAAGGCGAATGGTACCCCTTTCGAGTTACTTTGTATATCGAATCATTTTCATACTCGATTTTAAAATGAAACATCAACATCACTATTGGTTGCATGGCTTGTCCAAAGCCCATGAATTGGAAGCAGTTCGGGTTGCTCTCCAAAAACATCCCGACATTCTGGATGCGGAGGTTACGTTAAATCCGCCCCAGGTAATCGTTACCGTTGGAAAACATCCCATCTTGGCGGAACTTCAGCAGGTAGTTTCTACTGTAGGGTCATTTCATCTGATGGAAGTCGAAAAGGGGAATGAAACGACCAAGCACCCCCATCATGGCTCGTATCACCAGGCTGCGGAGGGAGAAGCATCAGTTGCCCATGATACCCGGAAAAATAATCCAAGCCAAATACCCGATCACCTCAGGGATCCTCCTGCTGTGCAGCAGTCCCTACAGCATATTGGGCATGATGATCACAGCGGTCCGATGGACACGGACCCTGGTAGCGTAGGGAAAGTCGACGTGATGAATCATGATCACCACCAGAGTCATTCCCATTCCCATGGGAGTTCAATGAATCAGGAGGGACATACCGGCGGCCATGATCATGGTGCCATGATTGCCGATTTTCTGCGTCGATTTTGGGTATGCCTGGTGCTTTCTGTACCCGTCATCGCCTTTTCCATGATGTTTCAGGAAGTGGCGGGCTATCACCTGGATTTTCCCTATCGCGACTGGATCGTCATGAGCTTGGCCACAGTCATTTATTTTTACGGTGGCTGGCCGTTTCTGACCGGTTTGATCGGTGAGATCCGCAGGCGTCAACCCGGAATGATGACCCTGGTAGCGGTCGCTATAACCGCAGCCTACGCCTACAGCATGGTGGTCGCTCTGGGTATTCTGCCGGGTATGGATTTCTTTTGGGAGCTGGCTACCCTGATTGATATTATGTTGGTGGGTCATTACCTGGAAATGAAATCCGTTGCCGGAGCCTCACACTCACTGGAATTGATTGTTAAAATGCTTCCTTCCGATGCCCATTTAGTGAATGGCGATGAAATTCGTGACGTCAAAGTTGACCAGCTTACCATTGGCGATATTGTTTTGGTACGTCCCGGTGAGCGGATTCCGACCGATGGTGAGGTAGTTGAAGGGAACAGCTTTGTCAATGAAAGTATGCTGACGGGGGAGAGTGTGCCGGTGCAAAAAGAGCAACAAGATACTGTCATAGCCGGGGGCATCAATGGCGAAGGCGCTTTAAAAGTGAAAGTAACCCACCAAGGGGCAGATAGTTACCTCAACAAGGTTGTTAAGCTGATTCAGGAGGCTCAGGGTGCGAAATCACAAACTCAAACGCTGGCCGACCGGGCTGCCGGATGGTTAACCCTAATTTCTTTAACCGTAGGGGTCATTACACTATTGTTCTGGCTGTTTAGCGGTAAGGATACGGCATTTGCGGTCGAACGAATGGTGACCGTCATGGTTACGTCCTGTCCGCATGCCCTGGGAGTGGCGATTCCCCTTGTCGTGGCAATTTCCACCACTATTTCCGCGCAAAAAGGATTGTTGATCCGAAACCGAACAGCTTTTGAAGAGTCCCGAAAAATAACAGCGATGGTTTTCGATAAAACCGGCACCTTAACGGAAGGGCAATTCGGTGTGACCCGCGTCGTGTCACTCGTGGATCAAGTAGATGAAACGGCATTGATTCGCACAGCCACGGCCCTGGAGCAACAATCGCAACACCCCATCGCCCAGGGTATTGTACGGGAAGCAAAGACCCGTAACCTGGCACCACTTTCCATTAGTGACTTTCAGTCGATTACGGGGAAGGGCATTTCAGCCACCGTGGATGGAAAAAAAGTGGCTGTAGTGAGTCCTGGCTACCTAAAGGAAAATGGGATCGAATTGCCCAAAGGCGCCTATAGCAGTGGAGCGGAGACAGTTGTCTTTGTTCTGCAAGACCAACAAATAATTGGATTCATTGCACTGGCTGATACGATTCGATCAAACTCTAAAGAAGCTGTACAACGTTTGCAGGAAGCGGGTATCAAGGTCTATATGGCGACGGGTGATAATCAAAAAGTGGCCGATGCCGTAGCGAAGGAGTTAGGTCTGGATGGGGTTTTTGCTGAGGTGTTGCCGGATCAAAAAGTTCGGATTGTAAAAGACTTACAGCAAAAAGGCCAATTTGTGGCAATGACTGGTGATGGGGTCAATGATGCACCGGCCCTTGCACAAGCCAATGTGGGCATCGCCGTTGGGTCAGGCACGGATGTAGCGGCAGAAACCGCCGACATTATACTGGTCAACAGCAATCCTACCGATATTACCAATCTGGTTGAGTTCGGCAAAGCCACCTACCGAAAAATGATTCAAAATCTTATTTGGGCTACCGGGTATAATGTGGTGGCTATTCCATTGGCTGCCGGGGTTTTATACCCCAATTTTGTCCTAAGCCCGGCGCTGGGCGCTGTCCTGATGAGTGCCAGCACGGTAATTGTTGCGTTGAACGCCCAATTATTAAAACGTGAGATAAATTAATAATCGTAAGAGTGAGTTTTAAATTAGGTTAACTGTTTTTGTTACTTTGCCAATTGTCGTACTAAAAAGTGGGTATTGGCGGTAGATTTAGCGTGGCAAACCGATCTGTGTCGAATCTGAATCTCACCTCTCATGCGAATCCAATTCACCTAGGCATCTGATATCCCGTACTATTCTCGCCATTGGACACTAAAGCAGATTTGGCAAACGATAGTCGAGCATTTGGAAAAAGGTGAACGCCAGTGGCAAGGTCGCCAGCCTCTACCCGGTCGAGTACCTGTAGACAGGCAAAGTGTGCTCAAAGGAGTTTGGGTGAGTCATGACTCCGACCTAGATTCGGGGCCGCCCTTTAGGTTTGAGAGCTGGTAAGAAACCAAGATTTGGTAGCTTGCCAACAAGTGAACAGAGCGGGTTGTCCTATGGGGTCGCAGAGTAGGAGCTCTAAGCGCGGATTCAGGTCCCGCTCTGTTTTTACTTGCTTATGGCTCAAATGGAAATTCGGGGATGCAGCCCCATTAGCAAGGGATTGAGCAATAAGGCAAGGAACTTGTTGGAACTCTAAATTATCATTTCTCATGGACATTCACTATTTCATTGGGGTTGATATCTCTAAAGCTACCTTAGACTGGGCGGTCTTTAATGGCCAAACTGTCGTCTTGCAATGTCAGTCGGCCAATTCCGAAATCGCCATTAAAGAGACCCTCAAACTCATCAAAGTACTGCCTGGTTTTACAGGGACCAAGTCGGTGTGCTGTATGGAGCATACCGGCATTTACAATGCCCACCTGCTAACACATTTACACAAAATTAAACTGCCTATTTGGCTCGAAAGCAGCTTACAGATTAAAAAAGCAGGCGGTTTGCAACGCGGTAAAACCGATACAATTGATGCCGTTCGCATTGCCCAATACGCTTTTCGCTTCCGCGATCAGATGCGGCTTTGGCAACCTCCGCGCCCCGTTTTACAAAAACTGGCGGCACTTAGTGCCATGCGGCAACGCTTGTTGCAGGTACGCCAACAACTCCAACAACCGATTACTGAACAGCAGGGCTTCATCGACAAGGCTCTCCAAAAGCAGTTGATGAAAAGCTGTCAGGCTTCACTCAAAGCGCTCAATGCCGACCTACAAAAGGTTGACCAACAACTCGCCCAACTCATTCAGAGCGATGAGCGCCTGAAAGAATTAGTCGACTGGATGACTTCTGTGCCCGGTATTGGTAGTGCGACCGCCACCGAAGTGCTGGTCGCTACGGACGAATTCAAACAGTTCACTGACCCTAAAAAACTGGCCTGTCATGCCGGGGTTGCTCCTTTTGAGTACAAGTCAGGGAGCAGTGTTCGGGGCAAAACCAGCGTCAGCCAACATGCCCGAAAACGGTTGAAATCGCTCTTCCACTTAGGAGCTATGTCAGCTATCCGCATGAAGGGCGAACTCCAGGACTATTACCGACGTAAAGTGGCCGAAGGCAAGAACAAAATGCTTGTTCTCAATGCCGTTCGCAATAAGCTGATTCATCGGGTTTGCTCGGTCGTCCACCGGCAGCAGAAATATGACAAAAATTATGTCCTTTCACTTGCATAAACCATGGAAATCCGTGCGGCAACAAACGGGTCAGTGGACGCAAGCGACACGTAGCCGTGCGAAATGCTGTGGCAATTAGATGCCATGCAGGAACGGCTGGTGCTGATCGTGGCAGATGGCAGTTATTCTGGTGGGTTTGAGCGATATGCAGGCTACTCTGTATAAAGCGTTGACATTCGTTAACACTGAAATATCCCTAGGCATTGTCACCCAAACAGAGCATTGGCAGGTTAAACGCAGCTCGCCTGGCTTAATGTAATCGTCGGCTTAGTCGAGATTATGAGAAAACTGTGGTTTCTGCCGAGATGTTCGGATATGTTCTACGAATAGTCTTCCTCGAAGTGATTCTGGCATAAAAGTAAAGAATCATTTCAAAAATATATTCTGAATATAGCATGGACCTGTTGATTATTTCGGGTACAGTTGAGGCAGGTCATTTCGTTGGTATAGAAGTCGAGCTAGGTTAGAGTTGACTATTGAGAGTGAGAATGTCCTTTCAATCCTCCTTGTCGGAGCGTAAGTTCACCACTGAGCAAGTATCCTCCCGAAGTAACCACTATTTCTCCATCATGAATACCTTTAACTACTTCTACTTCTTGCTTACTCTCAATCCCCGTTTGAAGCATTCGGCGTTCAAACATTCCTTCACCGGTTTTTACCCATGCCACGGTCATCTTGCCAATAACTAATGAGGATTTCGGAATGACCAATGCTCTTCTTCCGTTTCGATTAAAATTCACGTAAGCCATCATCCCTGGCTTTATTTTTAAGTCAGTATTGACGATCCGGAAACGGGCCAGGTTTATTTTTTGATTTTCCTCCAATTTGGGATTGTTAAACACCAACTTGCCAACGTAGATCCGGGAGGGGGAAGCTTCGAAATGGAGCGTTACTTTTGGCTGTTGATCCATATAATGCACCTCGTTGGAATATAGCTGAGTTTCAATCCACAGCGTCTGCAAATTGGCCATTGTGAAAAGGGGAGATCCAATTTCTACGTACTGTCCTTCTTTCACCTGTAAGTCTATTAGGTGGCCTGATGCAGGACTATAATAGGTAATAAAAGCAGATAGTGTATCTGTACTGGTAATTTGATGGACTTGGTATTCGTTGAGGCCCCACAATAGTAATTTTCGTTTAGCGCCTTCCTGAATTCGCCTACTTACCAGTTGGCTAATAGGTGTAACATTAGCCAACTGCTGAAGGGCGAAGCGGTATTCATTGATGTAAATCAATAACTCCTCACTATATATTTGGTAGAGTGCCTGACCTTTCATTACAGCCATCCCCGGGTTTCGCACAAGAAGTTTTTCAATTCTTCCTTTCACCCGGGCACTTACGACGGTTACGGCTTCCTGATCCACAGCAGCAATGCCCACCAAGTTGTCGAACTGAGAAATAGACTTCTGTTTCGCCGTATCTAATTTTAAAGCAGCCAATAAGCTTGGCAAGGCTTCCAAATGTAACGTATCACCTTCTATGGCTGAATGAGTTTCCGGTCCAATCTTATGGGTTTTGTGGCCAGTGTGAGGTGTTGGTACATTTTGCTTAGGTTGCCCTTCTGGGGAGGTGGGTATACCGCAACCGATAGCCCACCACAACAGGCCGCAAATGATAGGCAAGGAACGGTATTTAATAGTTTTATACATCTGCACGGGAAATAAAGGCTAGAAAGGATAAACCGAAGGCTCAATATAACTTTCACTATCTACCAGATAGCCAGCTTCCTGGGCAATCTCTTCTTGTCCATTTAGCCCTTGAAGTATGGGTATGTAGCCGTCTTGCGGTACACCTGTTAATACCTGGCGGGCTTTAAAACGCTTTTTGCCGCTTGGTGTTTTACCCGCAAATACCCAAATAATCTTTCGTCGTCCTAGATCATACACGCTTGATACAGGCACAACGAAGAGGCTTGAGGATCGCGGAATAAGTATCCCGCTCACCAGAGCGTTTATCTTTAACCGGTGGCTTGAATTGTTTAGATAAATCCTTACTTGCGCAAACTTTTGGTTTTTTTGAAAAATTGGCTCAATAAAGTTAACTCTTCCGGCTAACTTCTGATCCGGCACCAGATCGCTGTATAATATCACTGGATCGTTTAATCGGACATCAAAGGACATTCGGGTTTCGTAGGATCCAATTGCCCAAAGAGTGTTCAAATCATTTACAGAAAATAAGGTTTGCCCGGTATTTACATAGTTTCCCTCCCGTAGTTCATCGTTCCTATAAGTGCTGTATGAGGTTACCTCCTCAGTATTACTATTCATCTTTTTCATGCCATTGGGTTCTGTTTCGGAGCCACTGTCGCCCATGGCGGTTGGTGCATCTAATGCGGTTTCAAAAAGGATATACCCTTGATAAGGACTATGAATAGCAATCGTTTCAGTAAATTTCCCCGTTTTTTCTAATTGACCTATTTGGTCATCTGATAGCCCTAACAGCCGGAGTTTTCCCCGTCCTTTCTCAATAAGGTTAGGATTGTTATCGGATTGCAAAAGGTACAGAAACTCGGCTTGGTAGGTGTTAAGTTCTGGACTATAGAGATCCATGATTTTATCCCCTTTGTGAATGAACTGATAATTGTATTTATAGTAGAGTTTTTCTATCCGACCTCCTACCCGAATGGCTACTTTATTGTTCCGACGACTATCGTAAGTAAGGTATCCCTTAATAGGAACACGGAGATTGTGTGGCACAAACTTTGGTTTAACCAGCGTCTGGTTGGAAATAACTATGTGATTAGCGGATTGAGCGATGTCTTCCATTAACTGCACTTCCTGCGGATTCAATAGATCTAAAGACGAAGGATGCTCGCCAGACAGGTGTTCTTTTTGAGTGCAACCTACCAGGTAAGATAGCATCAATGGGAACAGAATTTTCTGTTCCCAGGAAAAACGAGAAAAGCAACCTATGGAAAACATTTGCTTTGATTTTTTGAATAATCGTGTTTACATCCGGTAAAAGAACCGGTTAATTTTCCACAGTGAGAAAAGAAAGCCTACCCTGCCGCCGAAACTCCCAGATTTTTACAAGTGAAAAGACCACGGGTAAGATAATTAAGGCATATATTGTTGCCGTAACCAGACCAAAAACATACGGGTACGTTATGGGCTTCATGATGTCGCTACCTACCCCCGTTGAAATCAAAACCGGGAATAAACCAATCATGTCTACCACTACCGTCATCAGTACGGGCCGAATTCGTAAAACAGCTCCTGCAAAAATTGCATTTTCAATATCGGTTTCGGATATCGTTTCCTGGCGCTGCCCCTTCTGCCGAACTAAGTTTCCTAAGGATTGATTCATGTAGACCAAAATTAATACACCCGTCTCTACGGCTACCCCAAAGAGGGCAATAAAGCCGACCGCTACCGCCACTGAAAAATTTACCTGAAAGAAATGCAACGAGTATACGCCCCCCATTAAGGCAATAGGTACGCTGCTTAGCACAATTAATACTTCTCGTAATGATTTGAACGTAAGGTATAGGACCAAAGTGATGATAAGGAGCACGATGGGAATAATGAAAGTCAGTCGTTGTTGGGCTCTGACTTGATTTTCATATTGCCCGCTCCACTGGATGAAGTACCCCTGTGGTAGTCTTTTAAACTGCTCTTCAACGCGAAGTTTAGCCTCTTTCACCACACTACCCATGTCCCTGCCTCTTACGTTAAAGAGTACCGTTCCCCGTAGCAATGCGTTTTCAGAATTAATCATTGGTGGCCCTTCGGTCACTCGGATATCCACAACGGAGGAAAGGGGAATGGTACCATATTGCTCCGTAAGTATTGGAATTCGTTTAATTTCAGCAATATCGTTCCTATAGTCCTGCCCAAGGCGCAGATTTACATTGAAGCGACGGCGACCCTCCACAGTGCTGGTTAAATTCGCCCCGCCTAGGGCGGTTTCTATGATCATTCCTACATCTTCCTCATCAAGGCCGTACCGGGCGATCTCCTTGCGTTTCATGGCTAATTCAAGGTATTTCCCACCCATCAACTGCTCGACGTATAAATCCTGTAATCCCTCCACGCCTTTGATGACTTTTTCTATCTGTAAAGAAAGGGCATAGATGGAATCAAGGCGCTGCCCGTACACCTTGATTCCCACATCGGTGCGGATACCGGTTGACAGCATATTAATTCGGTTGATGATGGGCTGCGTCCAGCCCACTGAGACCCCTGGAATTCTTATTTTATTGTTCATTTCCTGGATTAACTTCTCCTTTGTCATTCCTTCCCGCCACTGGTCACGGGGTTTAAGGATGATAATGCTTTCAATCATGCTGATGGGAGAGTTGTCGGTAGCCGTAGAGGCACGTCCGGCCTTACCTAAGATGTTTTCCACCTCCGGAAAACTTTTAATAATCCGGTCCTGTACTTGTACGATTCGCTTGGCTTCTGAATTGGAAACATCGGGCAGAGCAACTGGCATCAATAGCAAGGAGCCTTCATCCAAAGGGGGCATGAATTCAGAACCGGTATTTATCAGGATAGGAATACTTCCCAACAGCGTCAGTAGAACCAAGGCAAGTGTAGTTTTTTTCCACTTCAGACCTAAATGCACGGCGGGGCTGGCAAGGTGAATAAAAAAGTTAGAAACCGGATTACGACTTTCTGGGATTAATCTTCCTTTTAGGAAAATCCGTAGTAACATGGGGATAATCAGCAAAGTGACAACTGCCGAACCGCCCATGGTAAACGTTTTGGTCAAAACAAGAGGGCTAAATAGCTTTTTTTCTTGCCCGGTTAGAAACAGAATGGGGGAGAATGAAATTAGGGTGACAAGTATGGAGGAAAATACAGCTCTGCCAATCGTTCGGCTCGATTTTTCAATGATATCAATTCTATCTTGTTCTTTGAGTTCCTTCGTATGACCGATACGATGCTTTGGATTAGCCATGGTAGTCATTCTTTGCTTTAGTAGTCCAGCTTTTGCTCGTCAATGTCGAGTACCTCATTTGTTAATTGCTTATAAGCGTTCTCTACCATCACAATGCCTGAATCGACTAAATCACCCACCGCTAATGCTACCCCTCCTAATGACATAATATTGGAAGTTATCCCAAATATTTTCATGAGTATAAATCCTATCAGAATGGAAAATACAATGCTGAGAATAGCTACCAGGCCTCCTCCCCAATGGAAGAGAAACAACAATACAATGACCGATACCACCACGATTTCTTCCGTAATAGTCTCTCGTAACGTATCAATGGCGGCCAGAATGAGGTTGCTTCTGTCATAGGCCACTTGAAAAGATACTCCTGGTGGAAGCCCTTTTTCTACTTCCTGAAGCCTTGACTTGACCCGTTCAATTACATCTTTGGCATTCTCGCCGTACCGCATTACGACAATGCCACCGACGACTTCTCCCTCGCCATTCTCTTCGATAACTCCAAGCCGGATATCTCCCCCCATTTGCACAGAGGCTACATCTTTCACTGTGATGGGAATGGATTTATACATTCCCAACCGGATATCTTCAATGTCCTCCATGCTTTTCAAATACCCTAGCCCTTTCACCATATATCCGGCCCGGTTCATTTCAAAAAGACTTCCCCCCACATCCCGGTTATTCCGGGTTATGGCTTGAATGAGGGACATAAAGGAAATATTATAATAGACTAACTTATTAGGGTCTATAGTCACCTGGTATTGCTTCTGGAATCCTCCGAATGAGGCAATTTCTGCTACCCCCGGAACGTTTTGAAGAGCAAATTTGACATACCAATCCTGGACCGCTCGAAGTTCACCCAAATCATAACCTGGAGCCTTCAGCGTGTACCAGAAGACATGCCCGATCCCCGTGCCATCCGGGCCGAGCGTTGGGGTGATACCGGGAGGCAGTAAGCGAGCAGCATAATTGAGCCTTTCTAATACCCGTGAGCGTGCCCAGTAGATTTCTACATCGTCATTGAAAATGACAAAAACGAAACTCATTCCGAACATGGACGACGCTCTTATATTTTTTATGTTTGGAATACCCTGCAGATTGGCTACCAAAGGATACGTAATCTGGTCTTCCATTATCTGCGGGTTACGCCCCATCCATTCGGTATAAATGATCACCTGATTCTCAGAAAGATCCGGAATGGCATCCACGGGGGTCTCCCAGATGGCATATATACCACCTGACAGGATAGCGATAATCAGTAGCAGCACCATGAATCGATTGTGAATAGACCAGGTAATAGTTTTTTCGATCATATCATGAGCACAATTAGGCAATGAAAGCAATAGATAGTCACTGACTGGTAGGTTCAATTTTGAAGGTTAGCTCTAATAAACATTAGTCATTATCAACTGAACCTTTTAGGCAAAAAGCTGCACTGATAGGCTTTCTTTGAAATGGAGTATTTGCCTGCCATGACATGACGTTGATAAACTATTTGTATGCGGGCGAATTCTAGGAGTGTTGAAAATCAAAAGTGGTGGGAGTAATCGAACCGTAATGGAAATATTTTGCTTTTAGAAATCGCAAACACGGCTTGGGTAGAATGATTCCTCATTTCCCTTCAGACAAAATGGGTGTTTCCCAACTTGCCAGCTCATCGGCAAAATCTAACACCTCTCAAGCCGTCAATACAAACAACAAAAACATTGGATACACCACGTTGCCGGAAGTCGGTCATTACCGGAAGCCGCACGGGCTGCCCCGCAAAATTTATTCACTTTACTTTCTGTCAGGTAGATACCGAACACTTCTTATTTCCCTTTCAAACTTAAGCCAATGACGCTATACAATCGCGGGAAACTACGTTGCCTTTCAGCTGAATTTTATATGGAGCCTCCACATTTTGGCGATTAACGATGGCAGCCACTTATTTTTCTTGCAAGCGCAGGTGCATTTTACCCTGAAAAGCCGTTATTATGAAATGTTTCAGTAAAAGAGCAAATACGTCATTTCCACCGGTGAGAGACTTGCCCGCGTACAAGGCTTTAATGGTCTGAGCCTGAAACTTGTCGAACGTGGTCGCCTACGCAGTCAAATTTCTCTGCCATGTTACAACTGAATTGGAGTTAAGTTTCTGGTATTTGTTAACTTTTACTCCAGCTGCTGATTAATGAACAGAATCTATTACTTCGAAGTTAAAAAATGATGTAGATATATCTATTATGGCTTTTTGACATGTTGCTCCTGAAAACAAACCAAGGCACAGGCAGAACCTTTTAAGCTGCTGTGCACATTACCAATTTTCTTTCCTTCAGCGTCGTAAACATCACAGGTTTTTCCATTGTCTTTAATCGTTAACTCAATATCACCATTGACATTATAGTACGTTTTGCCGTCCTTACCCATACGACCCATTTTTTTGTTGGTTTTGGCGTCAACAAGATTGCCCTGGTTGTCGATAAAGGCAATTTTCTGGCCATGATTGTCTTGAATAATTTGGTCCTTTGTCACTTTGCCTATCGTGACTCCTCGTTCGTCTTTAATTTCCCCGTTATGCCCAATATGTTTGTAGTTCTGGCTTTGTGCAGTTGAAGAAATGGAAACGGAAATAAACCCCAAAAGCAGCAGAATAAAAAAAGTGAATGATTTCATAGTTGTATAATGATAGAATTGGTTTCAGATGAAGGTCCTAAAAATCCGTATAGTGAGCACTTCTAGAGAAATAATCCCTGATTCAACTTACATACGTTGTTTGGCCTGGTACAAATGTGAATAGTTTTCTAAATCATTAAACTGATCCTAATCATACAGAAATATGAGATAGATTTTAGGCATAACCCTATAAAGGTTGTTAGACTGATTAGTACCCGTAGCCTAATATACTATACGACATGAATTAGGCTACTGATACTTCCGGATCCAAATACACATCCTGGATTGCATTCAAAAGCTTAACTCCTTCTTCAAAGGGCCGCTGAAACGCTTTGCGACCCGAAATCAAACCGGTTCCGCCCGCCCGCTTGTTGATGACAGCCGTGCGGATAGCGTCTCTTAGATCCGAGGCCCCGAGGGAGCCTCCTCCGGAATTAATAAGTCCTGCGCGGCCCATATAACAATTGGCCACTTGATACCGGCATAGATCAATGGGGTGTTTACTGCTGAGCTGGGTGTAAATACGATCATCCAGTTTACCGTAACTACTCCCACCCGTATTGAGAGCTTGAAAGCCTCCGTTGATTTCCGGAAGTTTTTGTTTAATCAGGTCTGCCTGTAGCGTAACGCCAAGATGGTTAGCCTGACCCGTCAAGTCGGCGGCTACATGGTAATCTTCTCCTTTCCCTTTATTAAACGCGTTGTTTCTAAGATAGCACCATAAAATAGTAGCCATTCCCAGGGAATGTGCTTCTTCAAACGCTTGGGCAATTTCAACAATCTGCCGACCTGATTCCTCGGAGCCAAAATAAATCGTTGCGCCAATGGCAACTGCCCCCAGATTCCAGGCTTCCTTCACAGTTCCGAATGGGATCTGATCGTATTTATTAGGGTAGGTTAGCAATTCATTGTGGTTAATTTTAACGATAAATGGAATTTTGTGTGCATACTTCCGGGCCACAATACCCAGTGCTCCGAATGTTGTGGCAACTGCATTACAGCCACCCTCCAGCGCTAATCGAATAATATTTTCAGGATCAAAATAGAGGGGGTTTCTAGCAAAAGAAGCCCCGGCGCTGTGTTCGACGCCCTGATCAATAGGAAGAATCGACAGATAACCGGTCCCGGTCAATTGGCCATGATTGAAGAGATGCCCTAGACTTCGAAGCACTTGTGGAGACCGATCAGACGGTACGAATATCCGGTCAATAAAATCAGGCCCAGGAAGGTGAAGTTGCTCTTTTGGGATGGTTTGGGACACATGGGTCAACAGACTTTCTGCCTCTTCGCCCAATAAATTGGATATTTCTGATTTATTCATGGCTTCGCAGGTTAAAATAAAAAATTCAGCTTGCGGATGGATCGGTTCAATCTATCCTTAAAACTTATTGAATAACCTCTTTGGTTTCCCCGCAGCTGAGCATCGCTTCCCCAAAATAAGGGTTGCGAATGATTTTTTGATCACTCAACCAATAGCCTCCTTTGTTGTTTTGGGCCATGGGGCAATACTGCCGGTAAGCAGGCTTATCAGTAATGCCAAACGCTTTCACACTATGGTATAACTCATCCTCGAACCCGGCAAAAGCCGTACGCTGTTTTTCCAGATTATTCGTGGTACGAATGATTTTCAGGGCCGCATTCATGGTGCTTTCATGCTTCATCCATTCCTGATGCGTCGCACCGGAAAGCAAATTCATATCTACGCTGGAAATGGCTTTCTCCGCCCCGCCCGCTGCGGTTTGGGCTTGCCGGGCATCCGACCGAATCAAGGCTTCGGTCAATTTTAGTGAAGCCTCGTACACCAGGGTCAGTTGTTTTTTAAAGGCGTCAGGCGTCTGCTGAACGTTGGGCGAAGCCGCTTGTTTTGCGACAGGAGCTTTTTTCTGATTGGGAGCCGTTTGAACGTCCTCCTCATCGATTTTGGCCGTGATCGGATTAATCCCTTTTTTCAGAATCATTTCACTGTAGAGCAGGTACGCTCCCGACATGGCGACCTTTTCGGTACCGATTAAACCCTTCTTAATGGCCACGCGCTGGTCGGTTTCGGTGCCGATTTCAACCTTACGGGGCTGAAAAGTGCCCGTACCCGTTTGAATGAACACGACCGCTCCGTCGCCCGCCCGTACAACGGCATCGGTGGGCAGGGTCACCCCACGCTGGATACCATGCCGAATGAATACCCGCGCCTGCTGGCCGGGCTGAAATTTGCCGCCCGGATTAGCCAACAGGGCTCGCATCGTCAGCACCTGGCTCCCGGTTCGGTATTCCGGATTAATGAAAGCAACCCGTGCCGTCAGATTCAGCCTTTCTTCGCTGCCGACCACCTCAACCCCAACCTGATCACCAACTTTTATATAATTCGATTCGCCGGCGTAGAGATCAGCCTCCACCCAAAGTTGCCCCAGGTTGACCAGACGGTACAGCAAGGCCCCTTCACTCACGTACTGGCCTTCACTGGCCGCTACCTCCGTCACCGTTCCGCCAGCCGGAGCCACGAACGGGATGCGCAGTTGCACCTTTCTGGTGCGGGCCAACTGACGGATTTGATCGGGTGTCATGCCTGAAAGCCGTAGTTTTTGTTCGGCCGCTTTGCGAAACTGTTCATAACGAGGTTCCTTGAGTTCATTTTCCTGCTGAAGAGCCACCAGATATTCCTGCTGGTCGGTCAGGAGTTGCTCGCTATAAATTTCGTAAAGTACCTGCCCTTTGCGAACGAACTGGCCGGATTCCTTGACAACCAACCGCTCGATTCGTCCGGATACGCGACTGCTGATGACCTCAGTTTGCTCCTGATTGGCTGCCAATCGAGCGTTGAGCACCGTTGCGTTGCTAATGCTACCCGCCGAGACCGGTTGTACGGTTACGTTAGCGAGTTGCATTTGACTTTCACTCAGCATAATCGCGACGGCGGAACGATCAGCCACTTTTCCACCGGTTTTGGTAACCGGTACTAAATCCATCGCACAGATGGGACACGTTCCGGGAGCCGTCTGTACAACCTGCGGGTGCATTGGGCAGGTATATGTGGTTCCACCGGCCTGCTCTGGTCCATGAGAATGTCCATCCGATCCATCAACTAGGTGCGGGTGGTTGTCGGCCTGTAGCTGAGTTGTATCCTTTGTTTTAGTCGCGGTTGATCCGTCCGACTGGCAGGCTGCATTCAGCAGCACCAGCAGAGCGGCTGATCCATATATCCATTGCCTGAGCATAATTATTCGGTTGAATTAGAAACGTTGATAAAACTTTCACTATCAATCAAAAATTGGGCATTTCGGGCTACCTCCTGATCTTCCCTTAATCCCCCCCTAATGGCAATCCGATGACCAGAAACGCCACCGGTTTGTACACGTACCGGCTTAAAACTTCCATTCTGGCGAATAAATACCACCCGGTCGTTTCCTAAATCCAGCACGGCTGTCGCGGGCAGCCATAACCCTTCCCGGGCCGGTTGTCGGATAATGGCGCGGGCTAATTGTCCCACGCGCTTATTTTTTCCTCCTGGAAGGTAAGCGCGGATTGTCACGAAGCTTGACGACGCCCCGGTGCCCCCATTCTCAAAAAAAGGCACAATGAAACTCACCCGGGCTGACTGTGAAGGCTGGCCAGCCTGGTCGAAGGACATGGTTAGCGGATCGCCTGGTTTGACCCCGGTCGCATCCCGGGCGTACAGCCGGAATTCTGCCCAAAGTCGGCTGGGGTCTACCACCCGAAATAGGGTTTGACCAGTCTGTACATACTGCCCCTGACGCAACAACAGCGGAGCAACCCGATCATTACCCATGCCAGCTGACGCGGGAGCGGGTTGGGTGAAGGTGATTTCATCCGAACCGCTACTCATGCCGCCGGCACTCATACCACCAGCAGCTTCGCCCGGTGGTGTCGAAGCGGCTGGTACAGGCGCTGATTCTTCTACCACATACCCGTCGTAGGGACTAAATACCGCCAGCGAATAGCTAGGCTTGCCGGTCCTGATCAAGTCAGCAATCTGGCTATCGGTGACACCGAGCAACCTGAGTTTTTGTTTGGCGGAGCTTATCAAAGGGAGGTTTTCTGCGTCGGCACTCACTAGGAAAAGTAGCTCCCTTTGGGCCGTAACGATATCGGGGCTGTAGATTTCCAGCAGCTTCTGCCCTTTTCGAATGGGCTGGTAGTTATAACGCACGAATAACTTTTCAACCCGACCGCCAAATCGGGTTGGAATGGTAAAAAGTCGCCGGGTATCGTAGGTGACAATGCCATTAGCCTTCAATTCGACGGTTTCACTGCGCCTTTCGGGATGTACGGTCGATATCGTGGCCACCACAATGGAGTTCGTGGGCTTGAGCAGGCTTTTTAAGTCCGTGTCAATCACTACGCTGTCGCCTGCACTGGCTTTCTTGACCAAATCCATTCCACAGATTGGGCAGCTACCGGGTTTGTCCTGTACAATCTGCGGGTGCATCGGGCAGGTATATTCCTCTTTCACGGACTGGTGAGCGTGCCCCTGATGTGCACCTTCGTTCAAGTTGCGGGAATCACCTTCAAGTGATTTCTGCCCGTTCTTCGACTGGCAACCTACCAACAGCAGTCCGGTCATAAGCAGGAGGAAAATTCCTCTATTTCTCCAATTCACGTTCATAAGCGACAATCATTCGGTAATAGTCTTGCAAGCGATTCAGGTAATCCATTTGGCTCATATTGAGCGTTTCCCAGCCGTCGATCACGACGGGCAATTGCTCTTTATTTTGCTCATAGGCAATCATCAGCGTTTGATAATTTTTCTGGAAGGTCGGAATGACCCGCTCCCGGTAATTGTCCAGCTGCTGATTCATGTTGCGCAACTCCGTCTGCATGGCGGCAACCATGCCTTGCGTTTCATTGAGCATCGATTCCCGCTCTTTCTGCATGGCCTGGATCTCATATTTCATTCCTTTAACTTCCGCTTTGTACATCCGCGAAGACCAGGGAGCAATGGGAATTGTCACCATCCCCATGGCCGTGAACTGATTGGGCATCACTTTATCGAGGGGAGACATATGGTCGAAACGAATCCGAAATTCAGGTTTGCGCTCCGCTTTCTGGGCTTCAATGCCAAAGTACATGGAACGAATGGTCTGATCCATGCGTCGAATGTCGCTTCGATTGCCGGCAATCAGCGCCGTGTCGATCAAGGTTACCTCCGACAGGGACAGGTCTTTCGGAATGATTAAGGTCGTATCAATCGTGAAAAACTCCGTTTTAGGCCGGTTCATCAACGTATTCAACCCAATTCGTTTCTGATCGATCTCTGCCTTAACCATCAGCAGCATATTATCCAATTCGTAAAGCCGGGCCTGGGCTTTGTAGATATTTCCCAGACTGCCCTTCGAATAGGGATAGCGGATGTCCGCCAGTTTCTTCATCGTTTGCAAAATTTGCTGATTTTCAATCAGGACCGCCTGCTTCTGTTTGCCTACCAGCCATTCGTAGTAAAGTTGCTTGGCCTGAGCCCGTAGCTGATTGAAACTAACCGCCCTCCCGGCTTCTTCGACGGAGGCCCGGGAGCGTTGATAAGCTACCTGTGCTCGTTGTTTGGCCTGATTGGGAACGGCCTGCTCGCCTGAAATCATTACCGAACCTTTATCGCGTTCTTCCATGATATAGCTTCGTGGGTAGGCCATCATAAATGTTCCGGCGCCCACCATCGGTGCCATCCAGCTCCTGGCTCCCTCCGCCGTCGCCCGCAGGGAGGCCGCGCGATTCCCATATGTTTGGAGTTGGGGATTGCCGGCGTCAATGGCGGCCAGAATGCTATCGAGCCGTAGAACCGGGCCGCGTTCATTCGGGTTACGATGTGCTGGGCTGGAAAGGGTGGCTGGTTCGGCAACCGGATTGCCTGGAGCGGTTTGTGCAAACCCGGTCAGGCAAAGGAGGTAGGTAAAACCCAGAATATAGGGGGATTTAATGCGTAACATCGGATACGTCCAGTTTACCGTATTTTTTTAATTCATACTCCTTGGTCATCAAAAAGATGAGTGGAGTTACCAGCAGAATATGCGTCGAGGAAGTTAAAACACCACCAATCATCGGCAGGACGATGGGTAGCATCACATCGCTGCCTACGCCTGACGCCCACAGAACCGGCACGAGGCCAAACAGGGCCACCGAAACCGTCATGATTTTGGGCCGCAACCGTTTGGCAGCCCCATCGATGACGGACTCTTTTAAATCTTGCGGGCTTATGGTTTCCCTGGAATTGCCTTTCCGCTCGACCAGTTTTCGCATGGCATCATTGAGGTAGATGACCATTACCACCCCCGTCTCCACCGCGATGCCGAACAGAGCAATAAAGCCAACGGCCACCGCTACCGATAGATTAACCCCGTAAAAGTAAACCATGTAGGCACCACCGATTAAGGCAAAGGGAATAGTGATCAGACTTAAAAATGCTTCCCGGGCCGAATGAAAAGCCAAATAGAGCGACAGAAAAATAATGACCAGCACAATTGGTGCGATCAGTAGCAGGGTTTGCTTACCCCGAATCAGGTTTTCGTACTGCCCACTCCATTCCAGAAAGTAACCACCCGGCAGTTTAAGCTCCCGGTTTACGTTGGCGATGGCTTCCTCCACCGTGCTGCCTAAGTCGCGGTCCCGCACGTTGAACATGACTGCCCCGCGCAACAGGGCATTATCCGAGGTAATCATCGGGGGGCCATCTTCAAATTTCAAGGTTGCTACTGCCGATAACGGAATGGTTCCAAAAGCGGCTGTTCCAATGGGGATGCGTCGAAGGCGTTCAACGCTGTTTCGGTAATCCTGCGCCAGCCGGACGTTAATGGCAAACCGCCGACGCCCTTCGATCGTCTGACCGATCGGCGAGCCGCCAATGGCCGATTCAACCACCCCATTGACATCATCGACGCTCAGTCCGTAACGCCCCAAAGCATCTCGGTTGATGTCCACCGTCAAATATTTACCGCCGGTGACCGGCTCTACGTATAGGTCTTTTATACCCGGTATGCCTTCGAGAGCGGTTTTGACCTGTTCAGATACCGCATAAATGCTATCCAGCGATTGACCGTGAACTTTAATTCCCACGTCGGTTCGAATACCGGTGGACAGCATGTTGATGCGGTTGATAATGGGTTGGGTCCAACCGTTGATGACGCCCGGAATTTGTAGCTTGGCGTCCAATTCGTTGATAATCGCTTTCTTCGTGATGCCATCCCGCCACTCCGACTTGGGTTTGAGCATGATAATGGTCTCAATCATGCTAATGGGGGAGTTGTCTGTTGCGGTTGAAGCCCGACCGGCCTTGCCCAGAACTTTGTCAACCTCCGGCACCGACTTAATGATCTTGTCCTGAACCTGCAAAATTCGCTTGGCTTCGGCGTTGGAAATGTCCGGGAGCGTGACGGGCATAAACAGGATACTTTGTTCATCAAGGGGGGGCATGAACTCCGATCCTAAACTCAGCAGCATAGGAACACTGATGCCCAGTGCCAGCAGATTAATGGCCAGGGTGGTTTTTCGCCAGCGCAGCACCCCCCGGATGAGGGGCTCATAGACCCGCTCCAGGAAGCGGTTTATGGGATTGGCGTGATCATCCTTGAAGCGACCTTTTAAAAACAGGGACAGCATCACGGGGGCCAGCGTGACGACGAGGACCGCATCCACCAGCAAGATAAACGTTTTGGTCCAGGCCAGCGGGTGAAACAGCTTGCCTTCCTGACCGGTCAGGAGAAATACCGGCAGAAACGATGTGATGATGATAATGGTCGAGTAGAACACGCCCCGGGAGACCTGAATACTGGATTTTTCAATAATCGCCAGCCGCTCTTCTTCGGGAACTTCGATGTAGTTCTTGGGTCCAAATCCGAACCAGCGTTTTAATTTCGTCCACATGATTACGGTTGCGTTTGGGGATGGAGAGTAGACTCCGGTTTATTTTCACTCGTTTTCTCTTGGGGCCCCACCTTCCTGCTTTCCGCCGTCAGTTCAGCCTGGCGGACGGCCAGGTTTTTATAGGCGTTCTCAGCCATGATAATCCCGTTGTCGACAATGACCCCGATGGCCAGGGCAATTCCCGTTAGGGACATGATGTTGGACGAAATATCGAAGGCGTTCAGCAGAATAAAACTGGTAGCGATGGTGATCGGAATCTGAATAATGATGCTGATGGCACTCCGCCAGTGCAGCAGAAACAGAATCACCACCAGCGAGACGACAATCATTTCCTCCATGAGGGTGTGCTGAATGCTATTGACCGACTCCTGAATCAGCCCGCTACGGTCATATACGATATTAAACTTGACGCCCTGGGGTAATCCCCTGGCAACTTCCTCCATCTTCTTTTTAACATGACCGATGACCTCGTCGGCATTTTCTCCATAGCGCATTACCACGATACCGCCTACCGCTTCGCCAGCTCCATTCAAATCGAAGATGCCCAGCCGGGTAGCGCCCGTCATCTGAACCGTAGCCACATCGGCAACACGAACCGGAACCGTGTTTAGGGTTTTGAGCGGAATATTTTGAATCTGCTCGACTGAGCCTAAATACCCCGTCGTCTTGATGATGTAGCCAATGCCGCTTAATTCAAATTTACGCCCTCCGGCTTCATTATTATTGGTGCGGATCGCCGTTATCACCTGGGGTATGGAAAGCCCATAGTACGTTAATTTGTTGGGATCAACAGTGACCTGGTATTGTTTCTGAAAGCCGCCAAATGAGGCAATTTCGGCTACTCCCGGTACGTTTTGCAAGCCGAAAGCAACGTACCAGTCCTGGATGGCCCGCTGCTCGCCCAGGTCCATACCCGGTGCATCGAGGGTGTACCAAAGGATGTGACCCACACCGGTACCGTCGGGTCCAAGCGTCGGTGAAACTCCGCCTGGCAATAGTCTGGATGCATAGTTAAGCCGCTCCAGGACCCGCTCCCGGGCCCAATAAACGTCCGTGTCGTCGTTAAAGATGACATAGACGAAACTCATGCCAAACATGGACGTGCCACGTACGTATTTTACCTGCGGGAGGCCCTGTAAGTTCGTTACCAGCGGGTAGGTAATCTGATCTTCGATTAGTTGAGGGCTGCGCCCCATCCACTCGGTAAAGACGATAACCTGATTTTCGGAAAGGTCAGGGATGGCGTCTATTTTACTAGTTTTTACGGAGTAAATGCCCCATCCAAATAGCCCACCGGCAATCAGTAGCACGACAAAGCGGTTTCTTAGCGAGAACCGGATCAGTTGCTCAATCATAAAAGAATACGTTATTGCATAATAGATAGCGCTTAACCTACCAATTGGTAGATATCATTGAGTTACGCGCTTTTGTTTTAGGGGAATAACCGAAAGGCCACAAGGTCAAAGCTATGTCGTTGCCTGGCTTATAGTCTGAACGTTTCGACGAGCAGGAGAATATCCCGGACGGGAGAGGTAGGAAGGTAAGAAAAACTACGACGGGTTGCCAAATCCGACTGGGCCAGCAAATAGCAATACAACAGTGCAAAGTTAGGTCGAGGTTTTAAAACGGATTGCTGATCCGCTTGTGGGGCAACGACCTGAATTGTGCTCAGAAGAAGTGCGGGACGCTCAATTGAGGAAAGACAGGTCATATCCTGGCACTCCGATACGGGTACCTCGCAGCAGGGACAGGCTGACTCTTGCATAGCCACACAGGCCGGTGCTGCTACCAGACCGGTGCTTACCGTCACGAGCCAGAAAATCCAACCCAATAGGGCTATGTGTTTGAGTGATCGCATACGTAACTATTCTTCTACTAAACAAAAATAGGGCTTTGCGGATTTATGCGTGTTACAAAATTAAGTGTCGGTCTTACAAAATTTCGAAATATATCCTTGCATCAGAGCTGATTCTGAAGTGGTTGGACGATTACATCCGGTGTAAGTGGGAATCCTCGGCACAGTAATACTTGACCGGACCTGATTTCGTCCAACGTTAAAATATGATTGCGTTCCATGTCCACTTTTCCCCGAATCAATTGAGCCCGACAACTGCCGCACTGCGCTTCCCGACACGAATAAGGTAGTTTTAGATCAGCGGCCAAGGCCGCATCCAGAATACTTTGACCGCTGGCAACTGTAAAGGATTGGATCAGGCCAGTGTATAGAACCTGAACGGTTTGAATGGGAAGGCTGGAATAATCGCGTGGAGAGTTCACGCCTTGGGCAGGTACAAAAAATTGCTCTTTAAAGCGTTGGTTAACAGGAATAGTCAGGGATTCGAGTGCTTGTTCAATGAGTTGCATAAACCCGAAGGGGCCACACAGATAGAATTCGGTCGGCAAGGGAATCATAGTCTGAAGCTGGGCAACAAACTTCTTAACCAGTAGGCGACTGAGGCTTCCTTTGAAATAGACCCGTTGAAGTTCCGCATCGGCTAAGTCCGTGTATTGATCGAGAGCATGATAGACCAGAAAACGATCAGGATAAGCCGTCTGCAATTTGTCTAATTCCACCCGGAAGACGATGTTTTCCCAGGATCGATTGGCATAAAGTAAAGAAAGAACAGAATGTGGCTCGGTGTATAGTATGGACCGAATCATCGAATACAAAGGGGTAATACCGCTACCACCGGCGAATAGAACCAGATGGCGATGGTTAACCGAATTTGGAACTGTATAAAACTGGCCTAGAGGTCCCTCGACGGTCAACGGCATTTCCGGTTTGGCGTAATCAACCAGATAATTCGACAGAACTCCATCTGGGATACGTTTCACGGTGATGGCTAATTCGGAATCCATTACAGGAGATGTACTCAATGAGTACGTCCTTGTAATGGGTTTTTGGTCCACAATCGCTGTCACGGCCAGGTGTTGACCTGGATAATAGGTAAGCCCATTTTCCGGGGTATCAAAATAGAGTGTTACTGTATCTGTCGTAGGGTGTACGACTCGTTTAATGGAAAGGCTCGTTTTCATGGTATTCTTTAGACAACCGCACAAAACTAGAGGTCGGCAGCAGCCAGTCCGTTACAAAATTGCCGGGAAGCTTTGTAGTTTTTTGTTATAGGGGGGCAGCTAGGTAAGGCCCGTTGGTAACCTCGAATACTTCTATTTATTTAGGCTTTAAATCGTATTAGCTATGAGAACCCTGTTTCGTTTTTGCTTTTTCTTCCTTTTTCTACTGACTTTTTGGGCGGCCAAACCGATTGAAACGGATCAGACGCTAGCCGCTGGGAAAATGCCTGTTATTATCGCAGACCGAAAGGGGGCCATTCACCTGGTATTTGGTCGGAATGATACGGTATTTTATGCTTCCTCAGTGGACAAGGGTAAATCATTCTCCCGGCCCGTACCGGTTGCCCATCTCCCCAAATTGGTCTTGGGCGCTACCCGTGGCCCCCAAATTGCGGTCACTGATAAAACGGTACTCATCACGGCGATGAACCAGACTGGTAATGTCATGGCCTATTCAATGACTCGGGCCAGCCGGAAGTGGTCACCAGCCATCCGGATCAACGACCAGCCGGATATTGCCAAAGAGGGTTTTCATGCAATTGCTGGATCGGACGGCGGGCCCTTCTATGCGGTCTGGCTTGATCTTCGGGGGGATAATCACAATAAAATTGTGGGTGCCCGCTCGACGGATGGTGGGCGTACCTGGACACCAAACCAAGTGATTTACCAGTCGCCCGACCAAACCGTGTGCGAATGCTGCCGGGTGTCGGTGGCTGCGAAGGGTAATCATGTATACGTCATGTTCCGAAATTCGGTCAATGGCTCTCGTGATCTGTATCTGGCCGGATCGAAAGATGGAGGCAAGAAATTCCTGCCGGCGCAAAAACTTGGGACGGGAACGTGGAAGCTGAAAGCATGTCCCATGGATGGTGGAGGGATAGCCCTAACGGAGGACGGTCAGCCTATTACGGTATGGAGACGTGAAAGTTCGCTGTATCAGTGTCGGCCGGGTGAATCCGAGCAATTGCTGGGTCAGGGAAAGAATGTGGCCATAGCGGCTGTTGCCGATCATTGGGCAACCACCTGGCAAAAAGATGGGATTATTTTCATTCAACCCGTTAATCAAAAGCCAATTGAGGTAGGGAAAGGGCAGACGCCCAGTATCGCCTTCGCGGGCTCCGTTGTGGTGTGTACCTGGGAAAGTGAAAAGCAGGTTAAAGTAGCTTCGATTGCTTTGTAGGTTCTCGGTTTTTACCGGAGCACACCAATTAAAACGACAAAGACGGCCCTTGGAACCGTCTTTGTCGTTTTAATTGGTGTGCTCCGGTCAGTTCAGTTGTTCCGCTTTATAACCGGCGTTCTCTACGGCTTTTTTAACCTGTTCCGCTGAAATTCCTTCTGCCACAACGGTTAATACCTTGTCGGGATTCTCCGTATCGACTTCCCAGTTTTCTTCCCCAACCGCTTCATTGAGGAATGGTGTTGCTTTGGCAATGCAACCGCTGCACTTGATATTGGTTTTGAACTTTACCGCTTCCATAATGGAGGTTTTTTAATGAAACAAATTACTGATGCAAAGGTCGTCGTGGAATGGAAAGGGGACGTTACATAATTTCGGATCCAAATTGTAACATTGTTGAGGCCAGTAGGCTAGGATCACTGGTTTCTCACAAAGTCTTTCTGTATAGAAACACATCTGAAAGAAAGAACTTTACCTTGAAGCGACCATTTAATATGATTCGGCAGAGCTACCCAAAAAGGGAATTAAGGAATCAAGAAAGTTATCGGGTGGGTTGAGCTCTTAATGCTTTTATTTCCTGTTTTAAGCGTTTACGGCTCTGATGAAGAGATCGAAAGTGAGTAACCGGCAACCCCGTCTCCGTGATCAAGTGGCCGGCCATCTGTTGGACTGACTCGTACCCCATGCGTTCGGCAAGAAAAGGAAAAGGCCAGTCGGTATACACCAGGAACTCTTTGACTTTATCGATCCGCTGAAGGATCAGGTATCTTTCAAAGCTCACGCCTTCTACGCTTAGAAATAGGGCCTCTAATTGGTTTGCGGATGATCCTAATTCAGTGGAACAAAATTTCAACTCATTCCAGGCGATAGGCTGTTGTATTAATTTGTCCAACTCCAGCTCAATCCAGGATTGCGTCCCACAAAAAATAATTTGAGAAGCTTCGTCAAGCCGAGTCATATTCAAAGCATGTAATGCTTCGTCCAGTAGGTAGTGAGCGTTAATTTGGGATAACCCGGAAAGGGTAAGCCAATTACCACGACTGGTTTTAATTTGAAAACCTATTTTAGCTAATTTATGCTGTAGAATTTCTTGTCTGCCGGACCCTTTCAGTCCTTGTATGGCAATGGTCTGCACATCTTCCATGTCTAATCAATCTTACTTGTAGAGAACGGACAAATCTCGCTTAGAATTGAAGGATTACTATTATAAAATTGGCGTACAATTTTACAGAATTGATGGACCGAAACACCTTGAAGCCATTGACCAATGTTAAGACCCAAGTTCGTCGAGTTGGATTAATGAATAGAACAGGTCGGAACAGGGGCAAACTTGCTGGAAGGGAAAATTGAAGAAAGAAGCGAGCAAGGGAAATTATTAGAGTAAGGATCAGTTTGTGCCGAAAACAGTCCAATATGCTGGTAAAAAGAAGTATTTATAGGAATTAACTTAAGTTATATAAGCGATTTAAATCCAATCAAGAGGGTTACGATCTGAAGAACTGCGATTCCGATAGGCAGCTGGAGTGAGACCTGTAATTTGTTTAAATTGGTTTGTCAAATAAGCCACACTGCTATAGCCTAATCGCAGGGCAATTTCATTGATCGATAGTTCACGGTAACTAAGGAGTTCCTTAGCTTTTTCGACTCGTTGAAAAATCCAGTATTTTTCAATTGTAACATTTTCCGATGTAGAAAAGAGGTGGCTCAGGTGGGCGTAATCCATTCCCATCTGTAGTGCTAAATAGTCGGATAACGTAGTCTTCAATTGCACGATGCGGCCACTTTGAATCAGCTCGATGATGAGCGTTTTAAGTTGATTGACCAAGCGTGTATTGCGATCAGTCAATAATTCAAAGCCTTGCTCTTCCAAGGCATTGGCGATAGTCTGTAGGTCAATGTCAGGGCCTTCTACCGTTGCTTTGCCTAACTCGATACGAAGAACATGATATCCCTGCTTTTCCAGGTCTTGCCGGACCGCCCGAATGCAACGGTCACAGACCATATTTTTGATAAACAGATCTTGTATCGCCATTTCGATGATTATTAATTTGGTTAAAATATGGAGAGTGGCATGCACCACTCTCCATTCTAGACTTAAATTTCGTCTGTCACTTTCCCACACTTGAGCATTTTGCTTCCATAATACGGGTTAGCAACTTCTTTTTTATCGCTCAGCCAGGAAGCATCTTTCATAGGGCAAAATTGAACATAGGCTTTACTGGGCTTGGTAGATTTAGCCAAAACGATCATATTTTTCGATAACGTTTCGAACTGTTCCCGTTGGACTTCTATTTCACTTGTTTTGCTGATGCTTGCAGCACTGGCTTTCGCAGCAGTCAGCGCTTTCTGATCCGTTGTTGAGAGGGCACTTGCTGCTACTTTATTAAAAGCGGAAACCAGTTCTTCGGCTTTGGCTTTCGCTTTATCCGCATCGGTTGCCACCAAGGCATCTTTAACACTTAAATAAGCAATGAAGGCTGGTTTTGTGGTTTGAGCAGAAGCTGCCTGACCGAATAAACTCAGGCCTATGGCCGCAATTATCATTCGCATCGTTTTCATGTAATAAATTGGAGTTTGAGGGTAATTAATTGATTGTCAGTTTAATACTTGGAGATCGGGACATTGTCCAGCCTTTACTGTTTTTTCTCCCACTCAGCGATGAATTGGTTATTGATGATTACATAATCGATTATTTTTTCAGCCTTTGCCATTTCTGCGGATTGCTTAGCGGCAACAACGGCAGCTTTGTATTCACCATTCCGAGCGAGAAGCTTCGCTTGCAAGTGCAGATAATTAAATGCAGGCTTCAATTGAACCGCTTTAGTTGCCCAGGATAACGCCTGTTTAGTGTCCTTCTCATTATCGAAGTAATAGAGTGCCGCTTGATAGTAAAGCCCAGGGCGTTCTTCCTTTTTTACATTTATACGGTCTAGAATCTCGGCAGTGATACGACCGTCGGCGGTACTTTCCAAGGGGATTGCTAAGGAAGTATTTGCCCAGTGCAGATAAATACTGCCGTTGTTGCGGGTCAGATCCTGGACTTCAATGGTGAAAGACTCATAGAACCGCGTTGAAGGTTCGGGTCTTACCCGGAGTCGGAGTAAATCGTTCTTTTCACTATACCCTTCAGTACCATGCCCTTCTACAAAAGTGTTGAGAATAACGGTCCAATGCTGATGTTCTGGGATTGTAAAAAGGGAGTATGCTCCTTTAGGTACCCAAGTCCCCGCCACGCGCATTGAGTCTGAAAAGGTAATAATTGTAGCATCAGAGGCACCGGTGCGCCATAATTTTCCGAAAGGAACCAGGCCACCGAAAATGATCCGTCCTTTTACTCCCGGCCGGGAGTAACGAAGGGTGACATCCGTAAAGCCGATTTTTTGATGAATAGTCGTGGAAGGGCTTGGTTCTGGAAGATTCAACTGAGCCCGAATGGCGCTGGAGACTAAAGACAAAAGTCCAACTGCTATGAGAGTTCGTGTGTTCTTTTTTAATTGATTCATGAATAAGATTTTAATTTTTTAGTACAATTCCATTTGGTTTTTTACCGACAACAATATCTTTGATCCTGGAGCGAGTTTTTGTGTTAATAATGGAAACTGAACCTGCTCCCTGATTGGTCACATAAGCCAACGATCCATCCTTTGTAAAGGCAATGGCATGAGCATCAAGGCCTGTAACTATTTCACCCGCTTTCATCCAGACATCGTTCATGCGGTGAAAAACCACTACTTTATTGCCGCTTGCCGCCTGACTAACCCATAATTCATTCAAAACAGGATTAAAGGCCGCATAGCCTGGTATAAATCCAAGAGAGATGGTTTCTGTAACCGCAAGTGTACTGACATCGATGATGGATATGCTTTGGCCCTTTTCATTATCGACATACATTTTTCCATCGGCACCCGGCCAAGCGCCAACCGGATCTTCACCAACCGGAATCGTTTTTACGACAGTTTTAGTAGCTACCCGGATGACCGTAATGCTGTTGCTATGACCATTGGCTACAAAAGCATATTGCCCATTGGATGAGAAGGTCACTTCCGCCGGTTCTTCGCCAACCGGAATGCTTTGTTTTAAGGAGAGCGTCGTCGCATCGTACACCAACGCTTTCCCGGCTTCATCCATCTCAACGGTCCATAATTCGGTACCGTCAGGAGAGAAAGCCGCGTTATGGTTCATTGCAGGGGTCTCCTGGTTGGCCAGCAGTTTACCGGTGCGGCTGTCCAGAAGGACAACGCGGCCTTTCATGCCAGCCATGCTGCCACTGTGTCCTCCACTTAAGTCTGTTCCTGGTACGCCGAGGCTAAGCCGGGTCGCATCCGGAGAAAGATAAATGTGATGCGGCCACATAATTTGATCCGTCATACCTCCCATTGAATGACCGCCCATGGAAGCCTCTCCCAGAGAAATAGTTTCCTTTAGCTGTTGGGTAGTAAGATCGATAATGGAAACGGAGTTACTCTCTCCATTGACGACATAGGCCGCTGGGTAATTAATGTTTAATTGTGGGGTTGTGTCTTGCATTCTCCAACAGCCTGATAAAATCAGGAGAGGTATAGCCAGCAAGAAACGCGAAGCGATTTTCATAGCCAGAGTTAATTACGAAATAATGAAGAGATAGAATAAACTTGTGCCTTATTACCTAAATTCATATTGGTACGGAAGTAGCCATGGTTCTTTGCCACAACGTAACGCGCCAGAAACAAAAAGTAAGGCATGCAGGCGGGGAGCCTACAACGAGTGAAGGAGATTCAAATCAGCCAAATACAGTGGTTAGTCAATCGAAAGCGGCCGGATCGGGATGGAGGATCATCAGCCCTATAAAGCGTAGGATGGTACGATTCGATTGGCAGTAGGGTAGCCAGCCAATGAAATAATCCAAAATGCCCTGCCCAGTCGATAACAGGCGGATTCAGGTCAGTCGCTTTAATTGAAAACTGGCTTTTGGTTTCCAATCGCTCGAACCGCTCAACATCTTTGCAACAGGGTGATTTATAGATGATAGGCCCGGTTCCTGTGGAAGCAAACTTCGGTTTATCCGGACACTGCTTCTTACACTCTTTTTTCGTAAAAAGCAGCTCCATCGACTTTCCCTTCATCTTACACCAATGCTCAGCGACGATATGCCCACTGCTGCCGATCAGCACAAAGGCTGCCAGCCACAAACAGATGAGTCGATGATACCAGATCAGTTTCATAAGGATAGTCTTACGGGTACAAACTTAGGGGGTCTAGACAATAAATCAGTTACAGGATTTAGGCAGGAATTTACAAAATTTATAGATTGAGGGAAATAACCGAATCCTTTCACAAAGTTGTAGGATAATCACGGATTAAGATTAGCTAATATGTTGATTGTCAGTATGAATAAACTTGGCCGGCGCAAGTGGCCAAGTTTATTCAGAAGAATTGTAGGGACGCGCTTTCTCCTTGCATTCAGCATCCCCGAAATTCAAACTAAAGTTTTCTTCGACAAATAGACAATACACTTTCCTTCGGAGCTTATGTGAAAGTTAGAATTAAAACTGAGTTCGTTGTCTTTCCCATTTTCCTCCAAATAATCTTCGACAGCACACCAAACCTCCTCATCGATTGATACCTCTTCTACTAAGAGGAATCCGTGGGCTAAAACTCTTTTTTGGGGATCGAGATTGGTAATAATTGCCATTGGTAAGGGGAGTAAAAAGTTGAAAACATATTAACAGGTCAAGCGATCTAAAACTTCTTGTAAAATCCGGGCAAACTCTCTTTCTTTTGGAGTCGTATATAAGTTGATTTGATCACCTGATACTTCATAAATAGTTGCCACTTTTAACACGAATGGCTGAAAGCCAAGAAACTCGAAATCATCCAGATAATAACTTCGTTTTTTGGCACGAAATAACGTAACAGTGATTTGCTGAGGGATTAATAAAATGCATCCCGTGGCGGATATACCCGAACTGTGTCAGCTTCCCCTTTACTATCGGCGATTTTGGTTTACAGTCGCTCTTCTACTAGTAAAGCTCAGTCTTCGGAAACACTACCATTCAAGTATACCAAAAAAATTCAATCAAGTGCCTTCAAAGGCCTCTTCTTCATATAACGTTTTCACAATGCACGTTGTGAAAACGTTATAAATGCAAAATTTTCGCTACTTTTAACCGTGGAACACCTTGCATCGTTAAACTTTGTTGGAAAGGGGCGGGAAGGCCTCATTTTTTCTCCCCTTTCCAACACCTATATATTTATGTTATGAAGTACGTGCCTTACTACCGGGTCTCGACGGCTGGCCAGGGGAAAAGTGGATTGGGTCTTTCGGCGCAACGGGAAATCGTCAACCGGTTCCTCAAACCGGATGATGAACTCCTACCAGAGTTTATCGAAGTCGAATCAGGTAAGAAAGCCAATCGTCCTCAACTGGTGGCCGCTATTGCTTTTGCCAAACAACACCGAGCACGTTTACTGATTGCCAAACTCGACCGCTTGAGCCGCAATGTCTCCTTTATCTTTTCCCTTCGTAATTCGGAGGTGGATTTTGTGGCTTGCGACATTCCCGATGCCAATACGCTAACGGTGGGGATCATGGCGGTTCTAGCTCAACATGAGCGGGAATTGATTGGGGAAAGGACACGAGCCGCTTTGCAGGCTAAAAAAGCTCAAGGCTATAAACTGGGCATGGCCAATATCACACCGGAAATTACTCAAAAGGGCCTGGAGATCCGCCAGCAGAACGCCCGTACCCATCAGGCTAATTTACAAGCGGCTGAATTAGTCCGGTTGTATCGAAAAGATGGGCTTACATATGCTACTGTCGCTGAGCGACTAAATGGCATGGGTTACCGCACACGTCGGGGAAATGAATTCTTTGCTATGAGTGTAAAACGGTTAGATAAAGATCGACCAAAGTAAGCCTTAACTCCTTTCTAAGGCTATAAAGCAGGAGCGGCCATTCAAGTTGGTAACTTTGGTTTGATATGCTCAAAATTTTCTCTTGGAAGGCTGACTAGTTCACAAAAAAGTTGCATGCTTACTAGAATGGGCACATAATGTACCATCTGTTTAATTGACTCGCTGATAAAATGGCTGATAAAAATGAAATCATCGCCCAGCATCTGAAAAATTTTGCTTCCCTGACCGATCAGGATATCACCCAGAGTCAACCATTCTGGAAACCCAGGAAGATCAAAAAAGGTGATTTCTTCAACATGCAAAGTATGGTTTGCAATGACCTCGGCTTAGTGGTCAAGGGTATTTTTCGGATCTACTATCGGGATCCCAAGACGGAAAAAGATGTAAATCTTTTCTTTTTTTCAGAAAATCAGTTTGTCGTTTCCTTCCGAAGTTTTATCTCCCGCAATCCCTGCTGGTATTTTATCGAAGCGATGGAAGATTCAGAAATTGTCTTTATTTCCTACCAGGATCTCAATGACCTGTATGAACGAAATCCCAACTGGGCGAAATTCGGCCGATTGCTGGCCGAATTGTTTTTTGCCTATGCGCAGACACGGACCGAAGAATTCATGTTTTTTTCCCATGAGGAACGGTATCTGAGGTTATTAGAGGAACATCCTAACATCATAGAGCGGATACCGGCCTACCATATTTCATCCTTTCTCGGTATCACCAATCCATCGCTAAGTCGGATCAGAAAACGCATCAAAAAATAAAGCCGGCCCATCGCCCGGCCAATGGGTTTACGATGCAACAGCGTGGTTAGCTGTTTTTGAAAGACGAAAAGCTGAAAGAAGGTAGTAAAAGGCTCCAAAAGCAGCGTACCCGGCCAGACTGGTGATGCCCATTGTCGGTTCGTGGGCCAAAACAATAAAAGTGATCCCAGCTAAAACCGACTGGCCCCCGCTGAAGATCATCGGCCATTGGCCTCCAATAGATTTTCGACGGCGCAATCCCAGAACCAACTGGATCAAGCCGGTAAGAATCGCCCAGGCTCCAAAGACTATTAAGGCTTCCGCAACACCCATCTGCAAAGCAATACCAACCGCCAGCGCGGTTAGGACACCGATCACCGCATTCACGTATTGTGGGGTTTTGGACGTGCTATATCGATTCGCCCGGAGGTCGAGGAAGGTGCCCAAGACGTCCCAGGCGGGATAAATAACGAGCAGTGCAGTGGTGAATCCCCTGTATTTTTCGGCAAAGATAGTGATCAGTATTACCCAGGTCACTGAAAAAGCGGCCCTCATAAAATAAAGTCGGCGTAATGCGTGGGCTGTTTCGACGGTCTGACCGCCAGTTATTACACGGGAAAGAGTTGAAGATGACATGGTTTCGAATTTTAAGATGTTTTGTCACCCCAAAGTTGTGTCCTTGATTCCTGCGTATTTTTCACTTAGGTGAAAATGTTAGAAAATTTAGACTAGAAATTCATTGCCATTATTTTTCAGTAGAACTTCCGTAGTCAATTGTGGTCGTTTGATGTGGGAAAAGAAAGCTGATTTGAGCGTTGATAGTCTGAAATAATGATGCAGTTTCAAATTTCACCATTCTTCATACCCAGTCATTTTATACGGATCTTTAGTGTGTTATAAAACTAAGAATTTAGTTTTATAACACACTAAAATATAGGCATTTATGGTAATTTTTCTTGTTATATAAATTTAATTATGTTAACTAAAAATAATATTATATCAAATTATCCGGTTGATTGAAAGATAAAATACTTCAATGCCTTCTATTATCCAGCTTATAAAATTTTTAAATGCATAAATGGTTAATCACCTTTCTTATGCTTGTGTGGCTTCAGTGATGGCGTGTTACCTGGAGCTTCCTTATTATCTCGTTGACGTTGGTCTGGCTTCCCAGTTGACTCTGCGATTCTTTTTGGCCCTGGCTTAATTCCCATGATTTCTGTTGGTTTATGCTTTAATATAAAAATATAAATTTTCAACACAATTTTAGGTAGATTGACAGTTCCAAATGACGGATCTTGTAAGAAACTATATATTCCACTTACATCCGGAATATATAAGAAACAGCATAACTACCCATCGTAATGTGCTTCAGATTATAACAAAAATAGTCGGAAATGACAGATTGTAAGTGGTTTATTGTGAACGATTCAACTTCTCAGATCGGTTGAATCTTTGTTGCTCTTGCCAATATTACATTTCAAACATAATGTCTGTAAGTTCTCGATCTCATCCTTCCCTCCCAGTGATCGCGGCTGGATGTGGTCAACATGGAGCACGATTCCGTGTTCTTTTGCGCTGCGACGACAGCTACAGCATGTCCAGTTGTCGCGGGCCAATACTTGGTACCAAAGTCCCGCACGCACGAAGCGGTAACTATCTAATTCCGGCATCTGAATTTCCTGATCGTCCGGTTTTAGAAAAACAGGTTGCTTTCGGGTCGCAAGCCAGGTCGATAAAGCCTGAACGTGCTCCGGAAATTTAGGCTTTACTCCTTCGGCTAATGAATAGCAGATATCCAGTATCGGAAACAACAGCACGAAGTCCAGAATCAACTGGTCAATGGCCATCGGATTCGCAACGGGTAGATACACGGCCGACGATTGAATTTCAAAAAAGTATTCATCCCTTAGCATTTGCTTCAGGGGGGCGAGTTGAATCTGGTCCGTGTGAGAAGTATATGAAAGATTGCCCTGATTTAAGAGCGCCGTGAATTCATCATAATTCTGGCGGAAGTACTTTTTAAGCTTCCAAAAGTAGTCATCGTCCCACCAGTTAAAAGGCCGAACGCTTACGGACATTCGTCCGGCATTGGTCACTTGAAAAATAGCGGATGCAGGATGAAAGGCATACGGTTTTCCGTCCTCTCGTATTACTTTAAGTTGGCGGTCAAAATGCCTTCGGCCTGACACTCCAATTAAGACCAGATCAGTGTCCCGGTTCGATTTGGCTTCTTTTCGGTGGGAAGGACTATAAATGAAGTTATACTTTTCAAACGGATCAATGTGATAGGCTTCCTTCACCTGTAGCAACGCTTCATCCAATAACCGCTTCAAACGAGGAAAGAAGTAATTCTGAAGGGTATTCAGTTTGGTTTTGGTATCCGGAATCGAAAATATTTCAGTATCGCGGGCTTCAAAGATAAGTGCTTCTGACGAGGTCATTTGCAATGGGGTTGAGATTGCGCGTATCCTAAAAGTACATAGACATACGATTAAGGATTGGATTGTGAATCAAAAAATTACCTAAGCAGATTTTATCAGGTTAACCTACGCACTTGATATAGTGAGATCCGGTTCAGCGGATCTCACTATATCAAAATCACAATGTAAATTTTGCTGGGCTTACCTGGTTTTTACTTTTACTAAAAGTTACGGCCTAAATGATTTTTCCACAGTCTGTAGGCAGTTGAGATTTCTTTTTGGTGTAATGCATGTTGAGCATCCATGATGAACAGTTTCAATTGGAGCATGAAATTTTCCATATCAGCTGTTGAAAATTTGCGAAGCAATTCATCATTTGGAGGAACAGGCATAATACATGACCATTTCTTCAAAAGTGTCTTATAGATACTTCTGAGAATATGAAATAAAGCTTGATCATCCCTTGGGTAGGGTTTAAATAGTTTAGCTGCTAACGTAGTCAGTGCTATTCCTTGGGGCACCCTCCTATTATCGGCAATATGATGACACCAAGCCTTTAAATACCTAACAATACGAACCAGTTGGCCTAAATTTTGCTCCCCTTGCTGGATAAACCAATCCTCAAATTCAAGTGGATCACTTTTAACCCAACCATTACGGGTAGCTAAATAAGATTTACCACGGCCTCGTAAATCGTTTAAATAATAAATAGGTAGATCAATATGGAAGCTGCCCGCATAAGTGACACGAACACATTTTGTCTTGAGCTCGGGCTGAGTCTGAGTTCCATGACCATTTACAAAAAAACGATGTAATGCCCTCATGAGGCTTTCAGGTTCAATGCTAGGCTTAGGGAAAAAATACACGCCAATATCAATGTCGCTTTCTTCACCATATTTTCGAATTAATGTTCCAAGCTGTTTAGAACCCTGAACCTTGAACCGCTTAAATGGGTACCCCTTATCTGCACAAAGCTTTTTAATATATTCGCAAACAGTTTTATTTGCTCTAGCTAACCGGCTTTGAGTAGTTTTCGAAATATTCAACACTTCATTGAACGCAAGAAGTTGATTGTGACAGTTAGCCATAACTAATCATGCCTTGGTTGGAGTATCATGATGAATGCTTTTCCCAAGCCATATACCGCCGTTGATCTGGTATAACTCATAAAAAACAAGCCACTCAGCAGTCCAGGGAATAATTGTATCACTGATGTGATATGTGTCCTTCCAAGGTGTTTCGGCAGGATGAAAGAGGCACAAATGTCCTTGGGAATAGATATGAATATCTACGGACTGAACAATATGGGGCTCCAAAACATACATTTTTGGAATACCCCACACTGGATACTCGAGCCGTACTTTGTAAATTATAGAATATTCTGTAGGTTGAATATACCCAGTGCTGATAAGTTTTCTAGAAAACCGGTGTACCGCATTGCAGCGGAAACTTTTAAACCGGTTTTCGATCATATTCTTTTCAACCGTAAGCTTTTGCCAATCAGAGATCATACTTTTAAAGACTTATTCACCGTAAAAACTATGGTCCCGGTTTCGAGTGGTATTTATCGATGAGTCTGTAATCACGCCAGCAGAAGTTGTATAAGCTATTTTAGCCGATATGTAAGATGCTTTCTCCCGTAAAGCCCTCTCGCGGGCATCGATATCGGCGTCTTCACCCAGTGGAAATCGGTCACCCAAGTGTTTTCGCCATAGGTTACTGGCTTTAAGCTGGTTCGTCTCATCAATGGCTTTCTTTGCGTTGTCAATGAACGTATCCAACTCATCCAAAAAATCGTCACGCTGTTTGCCAGTAAAGCTTGCCAATAGGTCATCTCCGGGAGTTACGGGTAGGATACACTTAAATGACTTCTTCAGCACATCACGTATCGCTTTAAGTGTATAATACATCGCTTTGTCATCACGGTCGTCCAGAACCCGGTGTTTAACACATAATACCGTCAGAGCTACCCCTTTGGGCATTTTTATAGATTTTCGTTTACGGTCAGACCAAGCTTTCTGGTAGCGAATTAGTCGTACTACCTGGGCTTTACCATCTTTTTCTTTCTGGTACCATTCCCAAAACTTTTTAGGATCGCTGATGGACCAACCCTCCCCTTTTACAGCTAGATTGGGCGAGTTATCACCTTCTGAGGAATCGCGATAATATACTGGTAAATCAATATGATAATCGCCCTTATAAATGACCCGAACACATTTTTTTTTGTGTTCAGGTGGGGTACTGGTCGCTCCTTCAACGGCTTCTAAAACCCACTTCTGCATAGTCGTGGCAGTTTCACTTGGTTTTGGGAAAAAGTAGACACCGTTATCCATATCGCAAGTGTCTTCTTCAGTTCGAATAACGGTCCCCATCTTATACGATCCTTGAATGTAAAACCGGGGTTTGTATTCGGGATGCTTTTCTGCGAAGTGCTTCTTAATTCGTTTACGCAGGTCCTCGCGTGACGTACACATCCGATCTTTCTTTGTGGCAGTCAGTTTGAGCTCATCCGAATTGAACGAAGTAAATAGTGAATGACAATTGGCCATTGTATTTGTTGTTTAAAGTGAAAATGAAGGGATATAGTGGGTAATTTTTTCTTTGAAGTAATCGGCAGCTATTCGAGTACCATGCTGGTCATACAAATCCTTACCTTTCTCTTTTAAGAAGTTTAGCTTGTTTTGGCGCGTCGTATCAAGGCTCACCCGCTCTTTGCTTGAATCAAATTTGACTTGAATACGGTCATACTGGAACACCTGCCGGTCAGTATTTCCGACCCCTCTGCTTAATACCTTGAGTGTATTATCAACAATTTCTGAGTTGGCCTGCATCATCATCTCCACCAAAGGTGGGCCGTTAAACGGGTTCATCCAGTAAGCTGCTCCCCAAGCTGGGCTCAGATTGTAAAAGCGGTCTGTGGAAAAGGGTTCTTTAAACGCTTCAGACCCAGTTCCTAAGGAGAGAATTTTAAGATTACCGATTGGGACGTCTAGAGCAATGGCCTCCGAAAAACCAATTATTGCTGGATTATTAGCAAAAATGCCTCCATCGACCAGATTCGTTAAGGTGTTAGTCGTATTGGTAAGAGTATCAAAATATTTAAATGTATGGGCCGGAAAAAAGGTTGGGGCAGCACTCGTTGCTAACGCGACCTGATAAGCAGGCACTTGATAATCTCGCCGAAGTTCGGGATTGTGTGATGTTTTAAATACACGCGTTTTACCAGAGGAGGCGATATAGGCCGGAATTGCCAATCGGGTTTTCGCATGTCCAAGGCGGGTTTCGTCATTCCCATTCGAGTAGGGTCCGAAAGCCTTTTTTAAAACATTCATAAGACCGGCATTTGAATGTTTGGGATGTGATACCCGACGAACGTTTTTAGGGGTAGTCCAACGCCAATGACCAAAGATCTTCTGAGCATTGGTATCGTATAGGGCAAGTATTTCACTGGCTGACATGCCTAAAGCGAGACCAATGGCAATAATACCACCCGTTGAAGTACCACAGATCAGGTCGAAGTAATCGCAGAAACGAACTTGCTCTCCTTTTTCATGGCTTAGGTGTGACTCCAGCTCACACAGAATACGAGCTGGAATAATTCCACGGATGCCCCCTCCGTCAATTGATAAAATGCGAAAAGATTTTTGATCCTGAGTGTTCACGATTGTTATATTTCATTTGATGGTGCGGTAGTGAGAATATAGCTTTGTTAGAAATGAATTTACACTTTAACACAACAAGAATACTAATATTTGATAATATTTGCAATTTTAAAGTAACAATGTTAAGTTTGTAACGTTAATAAGATAAGAGATGCCCCCGTAGCATGGCGCCTAAAGAAGAAATTAGTCGGTTTTTAGCTGACTTTAAGACGAAGATGGACGTCTATAATGTGGTGTACATGAATCGGGAAAAGAACCTGCAAGCATTAAGCGATTTAGATATTCGACCTTTTGAACGAACCGCCTATTTAAAAAGCCTGGAGGTTGAAAGTTACTATCGGGGACCGTTACCCGATCAGGCCGGCATCAGCGATTTGTGGGAATTCGGAATACCAGTGAAAGGCAAAGAGGTTTACATAAAAATACAATTAGGCGCTCATAACCGCTCAACGATCTGTATATCGTTTCACTTGGCCGAATTTCCTATGACATATCCCTACAAAAAACCATGACAAGTCCGTTCACTGGCGGAGAAGTAATCAAAAAATCAACCATCCAGACGCTTACCTATCGATCGCAAACGTTTCAGATCCACGCTCATTATTATGAATGCGTTGATACAAGCGAAACCTTTACGACAGAGGACCTGGACGCGCTCAACCTTCTCCAGCTTCACAATCAGTACCGAGAGCGTAATCACATTCTTTTCCCTGAACAAATTAAAGCCCTGCGGGAACGCTACGGCGTTAGTCAACGAACAATGTCGACGCTTTTGGGCTTTGGCATCAACCAGTATCGGAGTTATGAAGAGGGAGAAATACCCAGCCTGTCGAATGCTAAATTAATGAATCTAATACGCGATGCCCGTAATTTCAGAGAATTGGTTCTAGATCGAAAAGATGAATTGAAAGAACGGGAGTTAGCGGATTTGCTTCGACGGGTTGACGAGCAGCTCATCATGCAAAATGACCCTGTACATCCTGTCTTAAGTACTATCTGGAATTCATTGAATGTACCCAACCAATACACGGGTTACCGGATACCTAACTTCGATAAGTTTGCCCAGATGGTATTGTTTTTTTTCGATCAAATGCCTCATTTATATACGGTAAGATTGAATAAACTGCTCTTTTTTGCTGATTTTGGGCATTACAAAAGAACTGGTTTTTCCATCTCTGGAGCACGTTACTGCGCCATTCCTAAAGGCCCTGTACCTGATGAATACCGTATTCTGAATGATTTACTTGTTCAACAAGGATACCTTGAACAAATTTATGCGGAGCGTGGTGATGAGGTATTTGAAGCTTTTCAACCCCACCAATCTAGACAAGTAGAGAGGAATATCTTTTCTCATAGTGAATTGGAGGTCCTAAATTTGACTGTAAAAACGTTCAAATACGTGAAAACGGCAGAAATCATTGAGCGTAGTCATGAAGAATTAGGCTGGATTGATAATGTTGAGTCTAAAAGTTCTATTAGCTATCAACAATATGGATTTGTATTAAAAAGCTTGTGATTAAATATTAATGAAATGAAAAAGCCATCCGTCAGTATTGTCGGTTGGCTTTTTCATTCTAGCAGTGAAATAAGGTACTTATACTTGACAGTTAGTGAATTCAAGGATTTATTCATTATAGTATGGAAAGCAAGGAAAGAATTTCTTCACAAAATCTTGAAAAAGTCGCCGAACTCATTCCGACAATTTTATACAAATACCGCGATTGGAAAAAAAGCTACCATAGAGATATATTAACCAAACAAGAGCTGTATTTCTCTTCTTCCAGTGAGTTTGAGGATCCTTTTGATTGCCGTTTTCCGGTAGAGATTGATTTTTCCTACGAAGCACTCTTCCGGTTTGTGGCAAATCTGAAACAGTTCGAACGACGCGGGCCTATTAATTTATCTCAGGTTCAAGCTGAGGCCGATTATCTGTATAAAAGAGATTTTAACACAATTGAAAAGCGACAACTTAAAGAAAAAGAATTTTATAAATTATTTAATAATTCGCTTGGGATATTCTGCTTCGCCAAGCGGAACAATAGCCCGGAAATGTGGGAAAAATATGCTGATCATAGGCAGGGCTTTTGCGTTGGGGTCTCATTAAATAGCCATTACAGGTATCTGGCGGAGAAGGGAGTTGGGGGAGCTGACGTGACCTATGTTGATGAAGATCACCCTCGCTTAAAATGGGTAAGCACTTTCCAAAGTAAAGTAGGAGCAATGAAATTCTTTTTTAAAATGACGATGCTCAAATACCGGAAGTGGGAATTTGAGGATGAATATCGATTGATTAAAGAACATTATTTACCTTATTCCATACAGCCTAAACTCCAGGATAAGAAGATTCCCATTCCCAAAAGCAGCTATCAAGAAATTATCTTTGGTGATAAAATGCCGGATTCGGAACGAAGAGACATTATCGAAGTATGCAAGAATGAAAATCTGGATGTAAAATTTTACACGTTGCAGCATGACGAAGCAAAGCACATTGTCATTGCTAATTTTTAGCTGCTTTTGATCTTACCAACCAAATCCTTCACTCTCGAAAATGCCGATGGCAGTAAAGCGGAAAAGGATACGATCTCATCGCTGTAAAAATACAATGCAAGCGCTGCCAGTGTCAATAGGAAATTCAGGACCTTCGTGATGAGCCAATCGTATTTCTTAAGGGCATCTCCATATCGGCTCCACACCTCCGCTCGTTCAAAGTGGCGGACTGCTTTGTCGCTAAATTGATAGTTAATCAAGGGAGAGTCAGGCAACTCTGATGGTTCTGGATCAGGTTGCTTGACGAGAGATTTTGTTTTGCGGTTTTCCATCTCACACCGGGTTTAATGGTGCCGTTACCGCGACGTGCGAGATGCCATTCTTTCTGGACATATTCTGGACGGTCACGGTAAAGACACTTTAATCGCGAATTGCGATGTATGTATCTTTCCGACCGTCCGGTAGTCGATGAAAGAGGGATATTTAAAGATGCAAGAAAAAAATGAGAATTTTGCGAATTTTCATTCATTATTTGCTTGATCGTGAATTAATCTGCTGATTATCAGTGGGTATTATATCGAAATTATTTGTGTTTTAAACGGATCATTTCATTAATCGTCTTATTTCGTATATCGTTCTCTAATTCATCCTGATTCTCTTGCTCCTTAAAACAACTTTAGCCTATTTCGGCTTGAGCAGATATTTTCCCGCCAGCTTCGTTAAACCGGTCAATATACTGCCGATGGTCACTGTATCAATGTTGAAGATCAGCATACAGATAATGAGCAAAATCGGGTAGATAATCCAAGACCAGCCTTCTTTAAAGGCCAGCCCTAATTGCTTGATTTTGTAGGCTATCGATGCAGGGCGCTGTTTGGGAACAACCCTTCTGGTTTTGGTCGTCATGGTAAAGACGGTTTAATCGTATCAAACGATATTACCTTCTTTCCCGACCACCCCTTGATCGATGAAGAATGGAGTATTTAAAGATGCAAAATTTCCAGCAAATTCCTGGCATCTAAAACGTAAAACGTATAGTTACTTTTCCATATCGCCCTGATAATCAGTGATTTTGTTGTCGGGAATTTTGGTACTTTTTCTTCACTGTTTCGCTCAGCATTCCCATCAGGGTTTCTTAAAGGAGGTCATATATTATAAGGTGGGTTGTATATTATATAAGCATCTTACCGCCTAATTATTTGGGGACTGAGTTCGACGATGCCGGATTTTGTAACTGAGGTTCTGAGAAAGCTTTTCAGCCGTTCCTTCATCCATTCGCTCCAAATAGGAATCGACAATTGAGCTTAATCGTGCTTCGGAAAACACATACAGATCATTAATTATTTCCTCAACCAGGTTCCGGATGAATACGATGATTCTAGGTTTAACGCGTTCGTAAAAGTCAAATGTGGCTTGATGGAAATCTCCCCGATTTTTAAATTCATTAATTCGATCGAATTCAGCTGGATACCCATTTGCCGCATGCTTGAAAACATTGTTTATAATCCTTAGTTGGTCACATTCCAGGTAACCATCCATTTCCTTTAGTTTTATATTTTTACCATCGAAAAATGAATTGATACTTTCCCACCTGTAAAACTCTTTTGTTCCTACGTCCGGGTAGGCCGTACTTATTAATGATTTAATATTGTTCTCAAAGTTTTTGTACAAATAGGTAGTGTATCAGTTTGAAATTTATCACCCTCAATCTTTTTTATATTTGCCCCGCACTTTTGGAGATTCTATAGGAGCAAGTTCGGCAATTTGCGCAATACTCATTGGGCGATCAGCAAGACCGGCTTCCATTGCCGGGGTAACCCGCAACGTTTTGTGAACCTTGCAGAAGTTGTAATATACGAAATGAAGTGCTATTGCGTGGCAATGGTTTTCGACCTTCTTTGAAAAGCCGTTGGTTAGCCGCGTAAACCGGCGCATGTGCATCCGCATGGTCAGGTTTTGACGTTCTACGTAGGAGGTCGAAATGTGCGCTTCATCCGGGCGACCGTCGATAATCGTCTTTTTTGCCCCGGTATATTCCGCCGAACTATATCGCTTGTCGTTTCCTTCTCCCTGTGCTGAACCGTAAATTTTGACTAGTTGGGCGAAGTCAATGTTACCCTCAAACGTGGCTTCTACCGCCGTTAAATACGGCTTAAATCCGTCCGTAGTCAATTGAATACGGTTAGCAATCCGGCTTTTAATATCCTGCATGAACTCATAAGCAGATTCCGCGTCGCGGTTGCCCACAAACCAGCTTACAATTAGCTTGCTATCCGCGTCGATTCCTGTCCAAGTCCATACGTCCCCTGCCTTATCCGGTGCAGCTACCGCACTTTCTACATTCTTTTCTTTGGCATAAACGAAGCTCCAAATTTCGTCACACTGAACGCGCTGGCTATTCACCCCAATAACCGTTGCATCGTGAAACTGCTGGCAAGCCGCACCCACATCAACCAGTAGCTTTGTGACGGTATTGATCGACACATCAGCAACGCGGGAAGTAGCGCGTAGGCTCATGCCTTCAACTAAGAGTTGAATGATTTGGGTGCGTTTGGCAATTGGTAGCTTGTTCATGATGTAAATATACAACATTATGCTTAACCTGTCAAGCATTTGTTCAGTTTAATTTTAAGTGATGTAAACATACAATTTTTCTTTACAAATCCTTTGTATTGTTCATTAAAACCTATAAATTTGATGATGTAACAATACATTTTTTTTGCTCAACCCTAGTTTATGTTTAATAGTCAGGATGATATTGATGCCTACCTGGATAGGCTTTTAAACTCGGACAAGCCTACGTTACAAAGGCTGTTTGATAAAAAATTGATGGATGTTGGATTGACCCCAACAGCCGCCAATAAGCTAATGCAAATGCAGTCCCGCACATTAAAAGGGATATTGAACGGAACTCAACAGTTAGTTGACGTAAGGAATCTTTTGAAGCTTGCCAGCTTCTTACAGATTCCACTTGAAGAAGTTATCGAGCTATTTCTGAAATCGTTAGAAAAGAATTTTCCAACTGTTGGTGTTAACTCTGAAGAAATTAGGTTTATAAAAGAAAACTTTAACCTTGCCGTTTTGAGGAAGGCAGGATTGATAAATAACATTTCAGACTTTAATCACATAAAAAAAAGAATTTGCGCTCGGTTAGGGTTAAAGTCAATTTTTGAATACCGAAAACCTAACATTGATATTGCTTTTAGTTCGGGCTTATTTAAGGCAGAAAATGATTTAACGCGCGCTTTTTGGATTAGTGCGGCTCAGGCAACATTGAGTGTAATAGACAATCCATTTCCTTATGATAGGGAAGGATTGATTAAGGCTTTCCCGAAACTACGCTGGTTTTCCATGAACATTGAGCGCGGTCTAATTGAGGTGGCAAAAATTTTATTTGAGCTTGGTATAACTGTCATTTACCAAGCTCCAATGCAGACCTTGCAATTACGGGGAGCGACTTTTAACCATAGTGGAAAGCCATGTATTGTTTTAACTAATTATCACGGATTTTACGGAACCCTATGGCACGCTCTTATCCATGAGCTTTACCATGTACTTTTTGATTGGGACGAAATTAAAGCGCATAAATACCACCTCACCGATGACTCTAATGAGCAGTTATCTGTTCAGGAACGAGAGAAAGAAGCTAATGAATTTGCTCGAACCTATCTTTTCTCAAAAGAGAAAATGGATGTAATTAGTCCGTTTCTGCACGATGTAGATTTTGTTGCTGATTATGCGGCTGACAATCACATCGAAAAAAGTATTATTTATGTATTACATGCTTTTGAAACTCAAGCTACTAACCGAAATGCTTGGCCTAGAGCAAAACGATACTCCCCGGATATTAAGGACTGCAAATTGCCCTTAAATATGTCGTGGGAGGATGAAACGCGCGTAGAAGTAGCCGTCCCAAAACTAGCAGTTGAAACTTATCCTGTATCGAAATGACAAACGAAGAAGAAGAAAACAAGAAAAAAGACGAAGAGAAAAAGAAATTAGATCAGTTAAACGGTTTTCAGGGCGAAAAGCTTCAAAAGCCCGAATTAACTCCTGAACAACAGGAAGAGCGTTTGCTTATCTCTGGTATGCTTTTTAAGCAGACCGAACAGTTCACAGAGGAAGAGCTAAAAAGAAAGCGAAAACGTCAGAAAGAAATTTTTGAAAGTCGCATCGTTGAGCTTGCCGATGGGCGACAGTTTACTATTAAAGAACTACATTCATTAGTTGTAGGTATAAGACAAGCATATGTATCCCTATTCGATAATACCACCGACTTCTTTTCGCAAGTATACCGGTTATGTGGCATACAAGGCGACCCAAAAAAGTACACTAAGCCCTATAAAGTCTCAAGAATTATTCGCAGAATAATTTACGCTAGATTTCAGGTTGAAGTATTACCAGCATTAGAATTTTTCAATCCAGTTGTTCTAGGCGGATTTCGTAGATATAAACTTTCTCAATACCTAAATGATGAAGGTAAGAAGAAAATAATCGAGTTCAGAAAGCAAGCAGAAGAGATGATGAAAACCTACCCGGATTTAGATTGGTATAGATTTGAAAAGGCATACTGCAAAAAGTATGATCTTCCATTTCATAGGTCACTGTTTGACACAGAAGATTAATCAATCTTTCTTCCACCGTTTCGCTGCTGCCTTCTGAGCAATTTCTTTGCGCTGTTCAGGGGTTAGCTTTGACGCGCGCGCATTTCCTCCCTTAAGCCCTCCCAACCTTCCAAGTGCCACAGCCGCCGGATTCTTCGTATCTTCGGGCGGGGTGTTCGGCTGTTCACCGGTTGCTATATCAGCGATGAGCTTTGCTAGCTGGTTCGCGTCTGTGGGTCTAACTTTCTTTGCCATACCACAAAGATAAAAGGCTTCCTTGAACGGTCAAGCATTTTCTAAATCAAGAAATTTCAAACTGATACACTACCTACAAATAAATTATCTTCATTTCCGCCAGAACCGACAGGTGCCGCTCTTTATCATATTTGTCAGCTTGTAAATTTAAATATTCATCATAATTAGCTTCAAACTCTGGGGAGGGTTCAAAGATTTTATCTTTTTTGGACACAACTTGGTTAATGTCTTCGTCAAGTTCGACGATTTCATTCTCCATTTGAAGAAATAGCCCCTCGGTAGCATTGTCAAACATATCAAAACCCTTCTCTACTATAGAGAGTAATCTTTCCCTTGTAGATTTTATATCCATGATTTCTGTTATTACATATTTAAGGTACTTGAATAGTTGTCGGCACCGTTTTCAGGCTAAAATTTTTGAAAGATTTTTTATCTTTAGAATGAAGCATTCGATCCACCACATTAATGTTTAGTTAGAAATAATGGATAAAAATGATATTTTGTTGAGGCTTTTCAAAGCAATCCAGGAAAACAGCGACAATGAACACCTGGATTTCGCTTTACCAGGGTATGCGGCCCGGCAATTGATTTCCTATCAGGCAATTCGGGAAGATTTAATGCAATGTCTTGCGAGTATTAAAGAGTTGATGGAGAAAGACCATAATCAGGTGGTCAGGACTGCTCTTTGGTACTCGACTATCAGCCTTTATGGGAAGTGCTTTACAGACGCATCCACCTCTAAATCTTCTAAGCTGGAAGTCAAGGATTGCTTTACGGTGGGGCAGGGGCTGCATGGCGTGCATGAACAGCTAATGGACTTGAGACATAACCTGGTGGCACACCGTGGGGAAACGATCCAAGAGATTGGGATCGCTTATTTACGCTTACGGTTACATGATTCGGCAAGAGGGGCCCATGTTAGACAAGGCAAATTCAAGATACCTAAAGATTTAAATGTGATTGTGGAATTATTGGAGCATTTGATTGCGGTATGCGAGATGAAATTTGAAAAAGCCACCGAGAAGGCTTGGGATCACATGATGAAAACCTATACCCCTACGCAAATGGCACTCTTAAAGATCGGCGGTCCTAACATAAATCAGGCGATCACAGAAAAGTTCAATCCTGAAAATCCGGAGCCCCCGGCAAAAATTGAACGACCCGAATTTTCCGGGGAGAAGTTTGTATAACTTTCATTATTTTAACCAGTGATTAATGCCAGTGGTATTATTATCCGATTTCTTCTCATTAAAATGGGCTTTATTGTATTTATCTCTCAATATTTCTACTTTGCTGAGAAATAAATAAGCTGTATTCAGCTTATTGTCTTTGCAAATGAAATTGAAATTAGGTTAATTGATATTTATGAATCACAACTATCGCTTTTATTAGCTGACTAATTGTTGAGACGATAATTTATGTTATATTAATAGATATTATGGAAAAAATTTTAGCGTTTATTGATCTACTTGGATTTAGCCAAATGGTAGAAAGAGATCCAGAAAAAGCTAGAACCGTTCTGAACGATTTTTACAATATATCATATCAAATAATAAAAGATAATACTGATGTTAATGGAAGCTTATTTTCGGATAGTTTACTTGCTCATTCAAATAATTTTGCGGCACTTATCAATTGTATAACAGAAATTTATAGAAGATGTTTAAATAACAATACGAAATACCTTGAAGATGAACACTTCTTTTTGTTACCTAGGGGTGCTATAAGTGTTGGTTACTTTAATATTGAAGAAAGGTCTACTTCTCCTAATCTAACAAAAGACTTTATAGTCAGCCCTGCCCTAGTTCATTCTGCTAAACTTGAACAAAGTATAAAAGGAAGTCGATTATTAGTCGCTGTAAAAAAAGATGATTCACATCAAATATCAGACCTTCTTTGGAATAACAATATTAAAAGTATTTTGTATGAAAACTCAGCATTTGAGTTTTGGAAAAATTATACTTATTCAGATTCTTTATGGTTCTTAAATTTAAATAAATCACCAATTGAACAGAATAAAGAAGTTGTAAGTTTAATCGATATTTCTATAGCTCTAGTTAACAAAAATGCGAGTAATAATAAAATTCTTGATCAACATATTAATACATTACGAATCGGATTACTTTCTTATATTAAATTTGTCAGAACAATCGACGATCCATATATTACAAGAATAATTAATGAATTTAGCGATGATAAATATTGGTTACTTTGGTTAACGATTATTGAAGTTATTGTTAATTCGGGTGATCACTGGCAATATGTTTCATCGAGATTTATTACTGATTTTATTAAAAGATCAATTGTAAAAACTGGCTGGGCGAAAGTGTTGGAAGAAATTAATAAGCCTGGACATAAATATATGCTAGATATATTTAATTCTTTTTTTCAAGAAATGAATATATCAACAATCTCATAGTTATACTAGGTGCTAATTATATTTTTGAATTAACTAAGTATGCGCCGAAAATTAGCAAAAATTTGGTTGGAAGCGATTACTTCATTTTCCAAATCGTTTCTAACTGAAACTAATGTTTGAAGTAAAGACGGCATACTCAGAGGGCTGCAAGGTTGGCGTGATGACTCTACAAATGGTCCGTCGCTTTCAGTTAACAATCTATCTGAAGGGATAGCTTGAATTAACTTTTTTCCTGCAGATGAGTTGGCCATAGCATGATTAACCGAGAAGTAAAAACCCGCATCAACACCGCGTTCCAACATAACCAGACTACCAGAAAACCAGTGTAATATTATTTTTCCTGGAAATTGTTCGCCAATTACATCGATCACTTCTTTATCCGCACGCCTTGAATGGATGGATAATATTTTGTTCCTCGCATCCGCACAAGCATTGATAATGGAAATAAAGAGCTTTTTCTGAATCTCAAAGTCTGTACACGTTCGATCATCTAAACCAATCTCTCCAATATAGCGAGTCGTTGGTAATAATTGCATAAATATGGGCAACTCCCTCTGCCTCTCGGACGCAAGCTGGGGATGTAGCCCTAAAGCAGCCCGTATGTATTTACTGTTAGCTGCAATCTTCTCGGTGTGAAAATAGACTGAGGGGGTGTTGGTTACAGCAATTGTATAAATTCCACTTTGCTCAATTAATGTTGATATATTCGGCCGTGGCCATAAGTCTAAATGGAAATGCGTATCAAGAAGGTGATTCATTTCAAGGTAATATTTGTTCAATTTCTTGCATCCCCTTTCGGTACATGTTTGTCAAATCTATCAACTCCTGTTGAGAAAAGTGAGAGAGAGGCCCTGAGTTCATAATATGGATAAGAGTATGTCTGGGATTCATAACTCTAAAACGTTCCAAAGCCAGTCGAAAAGCTCTTGGGTCTCGCCCAGAGCCCTTGTGAACATGTATTGGGTCGGTTTGCACATTCATAACATATTTAGTATCGCGAAGACCGTTGACCTCGAGAGAAGCTCGTCGAATGAGGCAAGGCGTACAATAACCACAGTGCGTTCCCGGTGGCAATTTTTTAAAACGAGCCTGATCAGGATGAGCGCAGGACAATGTCGATTTAAAATGAGCCTTTAGCAGGGCGGGATTCTCGCAATCACCGACCATTTCTCCTTTTGTTTTGAACTGGTAGGGATTATCGATTTGAATTGGGATGCTAAGCTTGTTAAGAATTTGCTGAAACGAATAAAGAAAATATGGATGCGTTGTACGGGTGCTATGACTTCCATGCCGGGTAAAAGTAAGAGGAACGTTCAGTGAAATAAAGCCATTTTCGGGGATAATTAACGGGATGTTATTACAACAATTGGCAACCGCCAGACCCAAACCAATAAATAAGATTGATCTGGCGCGGGACGAAACCTCCTTTTGAGCCCCCTCAAAAGCTTGATTGGGTTGTACATAAAATGGAAAATTAACCACATTCTGATTAGGATAGGTTGATTTCAGTAGTTGAAAGAGTTCCTCCTGAGTTTGACCTTCTCCCCCGCCTTTTTTATGATGCCCAACTAAAGCCAAATGATCCCCCCGATGCAATAAATCAATTGCACCAATAAACGAGTCTAAACCACCTGAAAAAAGGCATACTTTCGTAAGGGTGTTTGGGAAAGCGTACTTTTTGCTAATTAGTTTTGCGGTATCTGGCGTCCCCTCACGAAAAACAAATTCCCATTTATCACCGCTCAGAAAAGAAAGCATCTTTTGCAGCTCTTCCTGAATAGCTTCCCATTTGGGTAAGATTTTAACGGGCACGTAGCATCTAAAGTGACGGCTCCAATTCAGATAACCATTTATTTCTCTAGAGACTGTCTGATCTACAGCATAGGCCATTAAGGTAATATTCAACAGATCCTGTATTTCCTCCGTCAGTTTAGTCTGGTCAATTAGTCGATATACTTTATGTTGAAGAAGCATGGATTGACGATCCTGTTCAGAAAAATCGACTACGAGCAACTCAGCATCACCTATGGTATCTGGCCTAAACGTGTCGGTTGCGTTCGTTCGGAGAAGGATTGGCTTTACGTTCATTGCTCAATTAATGTATATGTTTCTTGAAAAATTGAATTGATTTGTTGGGTGACACTTGGGTCCAGAAAGCTAAATGTAGCGACATTGACATTCTTGAAAGCGATGCGAACCGACTCTCCCACAAACTCTTTTATCGTTGTTTCGGCATCTACTAACTCCGCTTCGCTTACATCTTTTCGCTCTAGTACAATTCCCACTTCATTTAACCATTTCTGATAAATGTATTGCTGAGTTGCCAGTAGCAATGCTTCTTTTACTTCGTTAGGACCTAATGCATCGACCGGTTGAAGCGTACCATTCTCATCCGTTAGTTTATCATATAAATAACATAAAGAATCCAGAATTGCCTTTCGGGTTATTCCTTCGTCAATTGGTCCGCCTGCCGGAGCTAATTGGTCGGCCAGTTTAGCGAAAACTTCTTCGGCGGGCTTACCAAGGCAGTCCTGTATTCCGGCGTTTCGTAGTGCCTCATTGAAACCACGATTAACTACATCACCCAAAAAGCCCCCCAATCCAGCTACCGCACCAATGCCTCGACCAGCTGAACGCGTTGTTGCTTGTGGACCTCCCCTAGCTCTTACGTAACTACGACCGGCATTTTTTAGCGACTTCGCGTTACCTGGAGCGCTACCAAAGCGTGACATCGCAATTTTGGCATCACTCCACCTTCGAGGTTTGGAACTATGTTTCCCTGGGGAATCCACCGGTTTATCATCATTTGAGGAAGGAGGCTGTTTTGGCCCACCCTTAGGGGGAGGTGCAACTGGCTGACCAGGGGCAATCGGTGCAGTAGGATCTGGATTGTCCGAAGTAGGATTATTTCCATCTTGCGGAAAATTGGGGGTTGGTGCTAATTCATAATCGGGATTATTATCTGCCCAGGATGGGAGCAGCGAACTATTATTTTTTGGTCCTTTAAATGAACTTGAGGTTCCCATAGATTGCTGCTACTTCGATTTTAGAGGTTTAGGAAGTTTTTCAATGAGCGGCTCAATTGATTTAGCATATACAGTTTCTCTAGCCAATTCTTGCAGGGCTGGTCTCATTGCAATGCTCAATTTCCCCTCCGGCAGACTATTAAGCAGTTGAATTAGCTGAGATACAAGGTCTTTTCGGGCCGAACAGAATTCAACCAGTTTTTTCAAAATTGAATCGCCATAATTAGCCTTCTCATCCCTTCGAACGTCATTCGCTAGTGCCTCAAAGACGGCAGCGGCATCGGCTTGACTTAAACTGATTGACTTTTCCAAAGCCTTTTTACGCTTCAAATCACTCGGTGATTTAATACTTTGATAAAATTCCTGTGCCTCAGGAGACATTCTTTGCGAGGTTGCTCCAACAATTGAAAGCTTATCCTGCGAATAGTAGAAATAACTCGACAAGTCAAGGTCCCCTAGTTTTGGGTCAATCGCCAGCCAGTTTTGAAACCACTTATCTTGAGTTAGTGTCTCTAAGTCCGCGGGGATATCTTTGTTAGTTTCAAAGGCAGCCAGATCGGTTATATGCCCCTCATTTTCAGCTTGTGAGGTGTTAAAACGCTTAAATGTTTCAGGTTGAAAATATTCAAGCAGCATTAACTTGGCTAACAATTTACTTTCAAGGGTAATTCCTCGGCTATTAGCCATGTTGGTCCGCATCATCAATGTGTTTAAAAAACGCTTCGCTTGTCGAGGATTACCGTTTAGACCAGCGGTCAAAATTGTGGCAATACGATAGGAGACGTCTAATGACTCCGACAACTTTGAATCAATTGTTGTCTGGTTTAGTAATTGCTGAACTGTTGCAGCATTTAGACCTTTCGCTTTGAGATCACGGTCGTTGGTTATTACCTTCTTCCGCAACGTCTCAACCTCATTCGGTTTTAGGTATAGGCGGGCAAACAAGAGATTAATGTAATTGGTCAGCTCGATAGCATTCATTGAAGCAATTCTTACAGGAAACTGAATTAACTTCTCAAGGTAATCACGACCAACATCAAGCTTATCGCCCGTAATTTCGGGAAATCGCCGACGTACTGAATATTTAATTAGACGTTCATCCGCTCCAATAATAAAGACACTGTTATCGGCGAATAAAAAAAGCTTTATGGCCTCCAGCGTACCAATAACTGTGTCTGGATTACATCTATCCAAGTCATCTACTAATACGATAATTTTTTTGAGATTCGTTTTGCTTAGTAGCTCTGCAAAATCTTTCCCAAAATCTTGTATACTCGACCGGCTGGTCTCTTCCTTCTCATCACCACTCTTGAAAAACCCTTCGTAGTCTTCGTCTTTTAAACTCTTGAAGATTTCGGTTGCCGTAATACTTAATAAGCCTGCAGGTCCTAAGGCCGCTCCAATACCAAACTTGACAATTGAGCTGCCTACTTTCAAGAGGTCAATTTTCTTGAAAAGTCTAATAGCTACTTTTTTGGCTTTTTCGTCCAAAGTACAGTGGCGGCTAATCTCCTCTACGATACGCCCCATAAGGACGGTTTTAGCGTCTTCATAGCCTTCGAACAACCAACCGTTGAAGCGAATGGTCAAAATGCCTTCATCTTCTTTACCGCTGTAGCGTGATTCAATCATTTTCATCAGACTGGATTTGCCACTACCCCAATCTCCAAAAATGCCGATGCTACAGGGTAATAATTCATTGGTATCTATAATCTGGCAGATAGCATCTTCATAATGCTTAAAATTGATGTAGTCGGTATTGGTTTCGTTATCGCTCCACATAGTGTGCTTAATATATTGAAAAAGGTCGGAGTCAATTAGAAGCCAACTGGGCCCAGACAATTCACTAGTATGCTGAACGGAAGCTATGCCAGCGGCTATTCATTTTTACTAGCCAAGTATCCATCATAAAGAGATCGATAGGATATGACAGAATAATATATTTATCCCTCTTTATAAATTGCGAATAGTAATAACTTGTAATATTTATTCAGTTGACAATATATAATAGCAATAATCCAATGTACTATATTTGATAATAATTTATATATATTGTTACTAAGCGGCAGAGTTTGGAAATGTAAATTTTACTGAAAAATTTGATGAGTCATATATTATTATTCCAATTTTTAGTGAACTAGAAAGTGGATATTTGACATATTTATAGTACTTAGCAAAGAAAACGAACCACGTGCCGACTAACATAAATTATTTATTCTCTAATACGTTATTTTAATGAAAATTGCCAAGGTTCGGGTACAAAATTTTCGTCTGTTACAAGATGTTACGATTCAACTCCATGATCAAACAACATTAGTAGTCGGACGTAATAACTCAGGAAAGACTTCACTTACAGAGGTCTTCTGCAAGTTCTTAGAAAATAAGGGATCTCATTTTAAGTTTGAAGATATTTCCATTGGCAGTCATCCGAAATACCTTGAAGCCTATGATCTCTATCAAATTTATGTTTCATCAAAACAAAATCAGGAGGTAGAAGAGGAACAAATTCGAAAGGAGGCTGAATATAAAGCAGCTCTGCCTGGAATTAGGCTCGACCTACATATTGAGTATCAGGAAGAGGATGACTTAACGGCCTTATCAACCTTTATTATGGATTTAGACCCTGACCGGCGTGATGCGCTTATCAGATTCCAGTACGGTGTTAAAGAGCCGGAGAAACTTTTTACAACCTTTGATAAACAGAAAACTAATTTTAATCACTCTATTATTGGCTTTATCAAAAAATGTTACGGTGAATTTTACTCAACAAGAGCTTGGGCGGTTGATAGTCAAAACCAAGATTATACCATTGAAATTGAAAAGTTTTCCGACTTAAATGCGGTTTTTTTAAGCGGTTTTATTTACGCCCAACGCCAGCTAGATGACCAATATGCCGACAATTACAAAAAACTCTCCAAAGGATTCGAGAGCTTTTATAAGCTAAATAAAGAGATAAAGGAAGCGGATATCAAGCGAATCGAGGAATCACTACAAATGGTGTCGATTAACTTGGATGAGCAGTATGAATCACTTTTTAAGTCCTTGTTTTCGGATCTATCGAAGTTTGGGGTAGAACAAGGAATCAACTTGCAGAAGTTAGCCATTCGGTCAGTCTTTGAGGCTGATAAGATTTTGAAGGGGAATACGCATCTCTTTTATCAACACGGAGTTAGTACAGATCACTTGCTTCCAGAGTCGTATAACGGACTAGGCTATAGCAACTTAATTTATATAATACTGCAATTCATCAGTTTTTACGAAGAATATGATAAGCGTAAACCCAGGCCAGCTTTTCAAGTTTTGTTTGTAGAAGAACCTGAAGCCCACCTGCATCCTCAGATGCAATACATCTTTATCAAAAACATCAAAGAATTCATTCACGCGAAAACCAACTGGCATGTTCAGGTAATCATAACAACCCACTCTTCACACATTATAGCCGAGAGCGGTTTTGATAATATTCGCTATTTTGACAATACCGCTCATCAACTGGTCATCAAAAATCTATCAGAGTTCCGCATTCAAGAAGATAAGAAAGACCCAGATGGAATGCGCTTTCTGAAGCAGTACATGGCCTTAAATCGGTGTGACATGTTTTTCGCCGATAAAATTATTTTGATTGAAGGTACTGTAGAACGGTTACTTCTTCCACTGATGATTAATAAGGTGCAACCTAGTCTACTGACAAAATATGTTTCAATAATTGAAGTTGGAGGAGCCTACGCCCATTTATTTAAAGATCTGCTGTGCTTTCTAAATGTTAAAACCTTGATTATAACAGATCTCGATTCCATCTGCGCGGCCAACAGTAAAGCCTGCAAAGTTAGTTTAGGCCATAAAACATCAAATGCCGTTTTAAGATCGTGGCTTCCTCAAAAAGAATTGTTAGCTGATCTTCAAACATGTACTGAATCTGATAAAACGCAAGGGAAAATTCGAGTGGCTTATCAAGTAATAGAAGACACCGCGAGTGAATGCGCAAGGAGCTTTGAAGATGCCTTTCTAGTTAGAAATGCTCATGTGCTTTCTGGCTCTCCGGGTGGTCAGGTAATACCTAAACTTTTAGGGCAACGTACTGAAATGGATATTCGGCAACATGCATATGAAATCGCCCAGGAAATTGACAGTAAGACCGCCTTTGCTTTTGACGTAATGATGCTTACGAATTGGGAGGTTCCCACCTATATAAAGGAAGGATTGACATGGTTGGCCAACGAATGAACGTTATTCCGCCTAGTTTGGCTCAAATTATCGATTGTATTGAGCAACAGAAGAGTTTTCTTTTGGAGGCCGGAGCAGGATCTGGAAAAACCTGGACCCTGGTAGAAACGCTTAAATATATCATTCAAGAGCATAGTAGTGACATGGAACGAACCGGCCAACAAGTGGTATGTATTACCTACACGAATGTGGCCAAGCATGAAATCACTAGTCGCATTGACAATCATCCCCTCGTGGTCGTTTTAACGATTCATGAATTCCTTTGGCTAGTCTGCAGAAATTACCAATCGGAACTAAAACGACTTATTGTCGAAGATAACGCCAAAGGGAAAAAAAAGATAGAGGGGTTAGCCGATAAGCTCAGCAAAAAAAACATCGAATATAGTCAATACGGACGTCGATTGGAGGAAGGCGAAATTAGTCATGATCAGGTCTTGTCACTGGCTAGTTCGCTTTTCATTCGATTTCCTAAAATCGCCCGGATTGTTGCCAATAAGTTCCCATATTTATTTGTTGATGAATATCAAGATACTGAACCACAGACTGTTTCTCTTCTTTTAAAAAATCTACTGGCTGGTAATGAGGCTCGATTTGTAATTGGCTTTTTTGGCGATTCCATGCAGAAAATTTATAACAAAGGCGTGGGAGAAATTCAGGATGAAGCATTATTAACAATTACTAAAACCGATAATTATCGTTGTTCACAGGCAGTGATAAAGTTGCTTGGTAAAATTCGCCCAACCTTAGTTCAACATCCTGCTGGAAGTAATCTTCCTGGGGAAGTCACTTTTATTTATTGTCAACCAGATGCCTTAGCGCTAGCAACTAACTACTTAGCTACTCAGAACTGGTTGGAAAGCCAAAAAGGTTGGAGATTTAAGGATACGAAAATTTTAATGCTTACGCACAAAGGCATTGCCGCCCACCAAGGGTACAATAATTTATTGGATGTTTATGATCAGTATTCGTCGTTTCGAGATCGTTTGTTCGAAAAAGAAGAGAGGTACATTAAATTTCTTTGTAACACAGTTGAGGCTCTAGTTGAACATTATGCAAATAAACGATACGCTGAATTCATTCAATTATTGAGCATTCGCGGATGGCCCCTTTCCCGTCACGCTGATAAAATTCGTCTAAAAGATAAGATGGATGAGTTAAATCGGTTACGCACAGAATGCACAATTGGCGAAGTCTTACAGTACATATTCGATAGCAAGCTCTTAGGTAAACCAGGAACAATGAGTGAGTTTGAGGAGGAAATTAAGGGAGAGACGACTGATGAACTAATTGAGCGACGAAAAACCTTTTTTCATAATTTGATGGCTATACCTTACGAAGAGGTGATAGTGTTTAATAAATTTGTAGAAGACCTTACGCCTTTTGCCACAAAACACGGAGTGAAAGGCGCTGAATTCACCAACGTCTTGGTGATTATTGATGATGGGGCTTGGAATATGTATAAATTTTCCGATGTTTTTGCGGGAAAGGATAAAGGTAGTGCGCGCTACGAGCGAACGTTAAATTTACTTTATGTATGCTGTTCAAGAGCTAAAGATCGCCTGGCATTGCTTAATCTAGCTCCTCTGGATTCGTCAGCACTCGCTAACTTAAATGACTGGTTTGGGATAGCCAATGTCTTATCTATTAGCGATCTTCCCACTCGAGATTAAACAAATACTATGCTACTTGGAGTTGACTTCAAAACAGTCCCTTTGCTTACTACATAGTTTAAGCATCAAATATAAAGCCAAACCAGTAATATGCTTTTTGCTCGATGAACATCGTTCGTTCTGTAGTACTCCCCAAAATTAGGACCACTAGCTAAGTTGAAAAACAAAATGTAAACTAGTGGTGAAATGAGCACGAAACGCAAAAAGTACGCGCCCAATTTCAAGGCCAAGGTGGCCCTGGAAGCCCTCAAGGAAAAGCAAACCCTGGCTGAGTTATCCAAGCGGTTTGAAGTCCATCCGACGATGATCGGTAAGTGGAAACAAGAGTTCCTGGAACGGGCCTCATCTGTATTCGCCAAAGCCGTTGAAGAACAAGAGTTAATTGATCCCGAGCCGTTGTATGCCAAAATCGGTCGATTGGAGCTGGAAAACGACTATCTAAAAAAAAGTTTGAGGAAGTTGGGGTAGCCCGTTTGCGTACGTTGATCGATCGCCAGAGCCAAGTGAGTATTCGGACTCAGTGTCTACTGTTAGGCATTCATCGCAGCGGAACCTATTACCGCCCGGTGGGGGAATCTGAAGAGAATCTACGGCTAATGCGCTTACTGGATGAACGCTATTTAAACTTTCCAACCGAAGGTATTTTGCAACTCCAGGATTATTTACTGGCAGCAGGATATGTAGTTAACCATAAGCGGATTAGGCGGTTAGCGAGGAAAATTGGGTTGATGGCAATTTATCCCAAACGGCTGTTGAGCCAGTTGGGAAAAGCTGAATACATTCGCCCTTACCTACTTCGGAATCTGGTCATTGATCGTTGTAACCAAGTCTGGCAAATTGATATTACGTACGTGCCGATGATCCGTGGCTTTATGTATTTGGTAGCGGTCCTGGATGCCTTCAGCCGATTTGTAACGGGTTGGAGCGTGTCCAACAGCATGACAACGGAGTGGGTTATCGACATGGTTCAACAGGCCATTCATCAGTTTGGCAAACCCGAAATCGTTAATTCAGATCAAGGAAGCCAATTTACGTGCAAAAAATGGGTGGATTATCTGGCAAGCCAAGAGATCAAAGTTAGTATGGACGGCAAGGGCCGAGCGATTGACAACGTGTACATCGAGCGGCTGTGGCGCACCGTCAAGTATGATCACATTTACCTCTACCCAGCCAAAGACGGATGGGAATTAGAAGAAGGGCTCACTGGATTTTTTGAGCGGTACAATTATCAGAAGTATCATCAAGGCATCGGTCGACGGATTCCGGCAGCCCTTTACCAATGCTTTTGATTACCATTACAAGGAGTACAGAATTTCAATTAACAAAACCCGATTTCTGGTCCTAAAAATGGGTAGTACCTCAGTACCTCATTCAACAGCAAACCATATTTTTCAAGTAAGCCTTGACAAATCGCAATGATTTATGTAAAATAAGCTGAATCGAAATAAGGAAGTTAGTTATTTGCGACCAATTTTTGGATGTTTCGTATCTCCCCCAATAAAGTACTCAAGCTTGGCTCTCCATCAGGAAAATCGAAGCTCATATAGAGCTTAAATTTCCATATTTCTAAAATACTAGCTGAATTTAGTGCGAATGGGGTAAAGGCAGGATTTAAGGAGTAAAGGATAAGCTGATCGTTCGTTGTCAATTCATTCTTAATTTTTTTTACAACGATTCCATCAGGACTCACTACAATACAGCCCGTCCCGTCTTTAATTGAATAGAAATCGTCAACGTATTCGCCTAGCACAAAAGCCCCTGACGGTATGGGTAGCATCGATTCCCCAGTAGTAGGAAATAATCGGTATTTCCGATTTCGAGAAATTTGAGGCAGAGGTAGACGAAACGTACTCAATGAACCAATGAATTCTTCATCTTGGTAACCACCATTGCAGTAGCCCATCGCTGCTTTTAGTGGCACCAACTCTATATTTTCTATACTATCAGGCCCAATTGTGGTGACGACCTCTCGAACTTGAAGCTGTTGACCACTCAGGTTGGGATCGGGAGTGTTAAGAAATTTGTCAAGTTGCTTTGGAGTCATGTTATAAATAGGTCGAAATAATAAAGCTTCTACAGATACTCTATAAAGTTTTGCTAAAGCCATAGCTACATCAACGGTTGGCGAATAGTCGCCTTTTTCGTAACCAGTTAAGGTTGTACGGCCGATGCCGACATTCTGGGCTACATCTCCCTGCGTCAACTTGAAATAAGTGCGCAGAAAGGACAGATTTTCAGCTAGATACATGCGTTCATTAGTTTAAACAAATTTACTCATTCTGTACCTTTATAACTAATATTTGTCGAAATAATTTACATAATTTTTGTCGAATTTTCGACAATTGTCTACAAAGAGATAATTGTTAATCTTTCCTATCATATCTAAGGATAAAAGCGTTTCCTGAGATTACCTCAGGTAAGTTTGAAATATACTCGCAATTCAATTCTGAAATCGGAAACCTACTTCAACTTGAATCTTTGCAATCGAATTTCGTTCGATAAATTCTGGTCATTTTGGCGGCATGTTTTCCTACCTTGCAGTTATGCCCACATTATCCCTATATCCTGAGTTTTTACAACGCATTAAAGAGCAAATTCAGCAAGCTCAAGTCAAAGTTGCCACTTCGGCTAACCAGCAACTGTTACTTTCCTATTGGCAAGTAGGCGGATTAATTCTCCTTTATCAACAGCAGGAAGGATGGGGAACGAAAGTGATTGATCGCCTTTCAGCAGACATTCGTCATTCGTATCCTGGTATGGAAGGGTTTTCCACCCGTAACCTGGGCTACATGAAAAAGTTTGTGATGGCCAACCTGCCTTTAATTTTGCAACAGGGTGTTGCAGAATTGCCATCAGCAGATCATCCACCCGTTGATGTAGACTTTATTCTGGAGAAAACCGCTGATTTTGAGGCTCTTTTCCTAGCGTCTCCCCTATCCAAAATCACCTGGTCGCACCATATCATTTTGCTGGACAAGGTTAAAGATCCCGCGCAACGCCTGTGGTACATTGAGCAATCATTACAGGGAAGTTGGGGGCGAAATGTGCTGCGCCATCAAATAGACCTGGGTTTATATCAGCGCCAGGTGAAGACACCTAAAATTACCAATTTTAAGTATACGTTACCGCAACCCCAATCCGATCTGGCAACCCAATTGCTTAAAGATCCCTATGTCTTCGATTTTGTGATGGCCACCGCTAAAACTAAGGAGCGGAATATTGAAGACCAATTGGTGCAACATGTAACCCGATTCCTGTTGGAGTTGGGACAGGGTTTTGCCTTTGTGGGTCGACAATATCCTCTCAAAGTGGGCGATGGGGAGTATTATATCGATTTATTATTCTACCACATTCGGCTCCGGTGTTATGTAGTGGTCGAGTTGAAAGCCCGTGATTTTGAGCCGGGTGATGCCGGACAAATCAACTTCTACGTCAATGTCATTAATGATTATCTGCGCACGCCCGACGATAACCCCACCATTGGCCTATTGCTTTGTAAAGGGAAAAATGAAGCCCTGGCCGAATACGCTTTGGGAGGCATGAAAAATCCGTTGGGAGTTGCTGATTATGAATTGACGAAAGCCGTTCCTGAAACCCTAAAATCCCAATTACCATCGATTGAATCATTGGAGCAGGAATTGCGAGATGATGGCAATAATTCAGAGAAGATGGATATCGGAGAAGAATGATAAAAGAACTTCCGATCAAATCCTTTTATCCCCTTTCCAATCACTTAATTATTCATCGTCACTCGGTCGCTTCAAATTCAGCTTGTCACCCCGATAATAAAGCCGAGGGTGATACTCGACTGATCCGGTCAATTGCTGAATGTTCCATATTTGATCATATGGCAACAGGATCTTGCTGGTCTGGCTAAGATCGTGCCGGTTCAGGTGAACATCGCAAACCAATCCTTCATCCGTTAGAATGACATTTGAGGCTGACTCCTGGCTGATCCAAATCTGAGCAATGTACCACCGCTCACCGAATCGATCAGGCGTCTGGTGGTCATAGTAGTTGGCAGAAACCATGTACTGATTTTCCGGATCCTCCAGGTTAGTAATGATCCGATTTAAAACGGTAAATAATTCCAAATCAACGGCTTTAATCTCCATCATCTAGACTTTTCCAAAAATCGGCAGCGCGGGTCGCTCCTACCAAAGCCCCACGTTTTTCATCGCCGTATTTTTCCAGCGCATATTCAATAATCCCGGCCTTTGTTTCAACATTCATTTTCGTCATCCAACACTCCCAGAGCATGTTAAATGAATCCTGTCCGGATAAATCGCTGATGTAGGTATCCCAGATATAATCGAAATCTTTATACTGGACACGCAAAACGTGAATATCGGTGTTCGTGTAATTCCAAAAGAGCGCGTTGACACACTCGATCGCGAGTAATTCAGTGGTCAGGATCATAATCTAAAATACGACTTTAAGGGCAAGGGTGCAACAAGCGCTTGGCGGCTTTTTCCGGTTCGGATTCGCCCAGACCATAGAAATGCACGGTACCTTTTTCGTCCAGTCGAACGCCATCCCACCGACCTAAGCTATCTTTATAAATCACGGAAAAGCCGGCCAACGTGCCCAATTCCCGTTTGATGTCACCAAGGACATTTTCCATATCATTAGTCACCGATTTGTTGCCCAGGTCTAAATCGACAATGGCAATAATAGCGGCATCCTCGTCAACCGTATATTCGTAATCGGCCCGAAAATTCTGTCTCATGTGGTGCAAGTTCGCCATAATCCTATAATGCCGCAACTGTGTGACTCTGAGTTTCTTTCTAGCCGAAGATATAATCGAACTACAAATCGTTTGCGGACTTTGATCAAAACCCTATTCCTATTTCCGTCAATTTTGAATCTGTTTTCGATACCGCTTGACACTGGATATACTAATCCCGGTGAGGTTCACGGTCTCCGAAACGGAAAGACCTTTTTCTAAAGCTTTCTTCACTTTCTTGAATTTTTCGGGATCAATGCCACTGGGTCGACCAATATGTTTGCCCTTCGCTTTGGCCAGCAGCTGACCCGCGCGCGTCTTTTCCAGAATACTCTCCCGGTCATATTCCGCTAAGGCAGCAAAGATTTGCAAGACCATCTTACCGGCTGGCGTGGAACTGTCCACGCCTAAATCCAATGCCCTAAACTGAATGCCTTGCTGAGCAAACTGGCTGATCAGGGAAATGAGGTGATCCCTGCTCCTACCCAACCGAAAAAAACGCGCCACCACAACGGTATCCCCTTCACGTAATTTGGAAATCAATTCATCCAGTGCAGGTCGGCTGACGTGAACTCCGGAAACTTTGTCCTGAAAGATTTCATCGCAACCGAACTTCTGTAAGGTATCAATCTGGGTATCCAGGTTCTGATCGACGGTGGATACGCGGGCGTAACCAAATACTTTATTCATCGCGTAATAGGTTTGTTGGATTGATCGGAACGGGCATTTGTCTGACTACTGCCACTGATTTCCCAAGCTCACAGGCATTCATGTCTGTCAATTCGTTGATAAACAGAATTCATTGAGTCAAAAAATTACTCAGGCCCATTTTGAAGAATGGACGGGTCAAAATCATACCCGGCTTCACGTTCGTACTCAATCAAATAACGAAGTAAAGGCTCCGGATCGGTGAGGGTAAGGACATAATCACCCCAATTTGTTGCATTGCCAAACCGCTTATCAAAATCGTCAATTGGAGGTAACGAAAACTGATCTAACAGATCTTGGCTTATGCCGTGGTTTTCAAAAAATTTGACGAGTTGATGGAGCTGAAACGCTTTAGCCGGTGGCCGACCCGCAACCCGCACAAAGGGATTGCGCAGACAGGTGCCGGTGTATTCCTCATCCTGCCAATCAAAGATGTTCCAGTGATTGAGCAGGTACACTTGGCGGTAATGGGAAAGGTTGAGATAGAATTGACCAAATGCCCGATTTTTCGAGTACCAGTGGTTTCGGAAATGTTGGCGCAGTTCTTTCAGGTCTTCTTCATTTTCTCCTAAAATGGAAGGTGTAATAGCCCGCAGATGGGCAAATCCATCCTCCAGCGGCATTTTCTCTAGATTTCGATAGGATTCAATAAAAAGAATAATGTCTTCGACCGGGATTGGGGTAATTGGAAGCTTCATAATCAAAAATGACAAGGTTAAATCAGATTCACACGGGCTCAACAAGTTAGTTTCAAAAAAACAAAAGCAAAAAATTACCTGGACATACTTTTTGACCCAGAATTTTTTGAAAGGAGAAGATGACGAGTCGGATTGAAGGGATGGTTCAGAAAGTTATGGCTAATTAGCTACAGCCAACACATCAAACGTGCCGGAAACCTGCGGGTTTTTATTGGTGATACCGGTACCGTATCCACCCAGTGTTGCATCAAAGTTACCTCGGATCCGGTAAAGCGAATAGGTACCTTCCTGACGGATAATGGTAGAAGACTCGACCGTTAAACTACCTTGTTCAGTAATGTAAATCTGAGGTCCAGGAAGGTTCAATACCAGATCAGCAATTTCACCGCGCGGATTTGGGTCCATCAGGCCCATAGGGTACGTGCCGGAATTAACGGTCTTAATGATTCGCAGGTCGGCATTCGACCTGAATTCTGCTGGCACCTGAGAACTCTCAGAAAAAATACGGGGTTGGTTAAAGGTTGCATTAATTAATACTCCATCACCAAAGTAGGCGCTGGCCAGCACACCGGAGATTTTTCCGCCAACCTGGACCCTCTCCTGCCCTTCTGCTGCAAGTGTAAGACCGCCTGAGATAGAAATCCTTCCGGAGCCCTTGTAATTAGATAGTGAAGAGGGTATGACCAGGTAGCTGGGCAACTCGGGGTCAGGGTCTTTGTTACACCCCGACATGGCTAAAATAACCAGACAGATCAACCAAATACTGACCTTTTTCATACACTTGGGTTAAAGACTAAAATTTTAATTTGCAATTTTTAAATGTGATACAACTACATAAACTAAAAAGCGAGGATTTGCATTTTATTTCTTAGGAGCATGAAGGATCATCTCATTCCGCTGCTCGGTAATCTCACCGTACCGCTTTTTGGCCTCACTGCTCATATTGGCTCCCAGAGCTATAGTTTGCTGATAGAGTTCGGACATCCGCAGGTGCAGCTCATCGATAATCCTGATTCGTTCTGAATCGGTTAGCTTTAGGGTTTCCGACGTGTAGTATTCGGTGGGCATCTGAAAGTTGTCGACAACATAACCAACGAGCGTAGAAACTGCCTTTCCGGAAGACACGCCGGCGAGGATATTTCCCAATCCTGGAGCAACAATATTGGCAACCATCGTCACCAGCTTACTGGCATTGCTGTTGCCTTTTACCATTGTTTGTCGATATTGTTCATCCTTCAATGCGCCCAATTTTCCCTCCAGTTCCTGACGCTTTGCAGGGTCCATCTTATCCCAGTCCTCGGGAGCCAGTACTCCGTAACTAGCCATAAGATCCGTCATAGCCTGTGACAAGTCATTTGCGGGGTTCGATCCGTTATTCGAAGCAAAAGAGATATTAAAAACGGGCAATGGTGGCAACTGGATCATATTGCCTGAAGTAGTGAGTGTTTTAAGTTGCTTTTTAATCGCATCGGCTTTGCCTAGGGCTCCATTATACTGCTCCATGTATTTAAACGAAAATCCATTTCCGCTTGTGGCACTAAATCCAGAATTTCCTTTTTCCAGATTGCTTGCCATCGTGACGTATTTAGACCTTAGTCCCCACAACTCACTGTGCATTTTTAGTATCTCATCTACCTTGTAATAACTGGTTACACCTTTGGAAACCAAGATCCGGGAGTTTATTTCAGCGATGGTCATTTTCTGAATACGCTCCTGAATGATGCGAATGATTTCCAGTTTGGCAGCCGCTTCCGTGTTGGCATCACCGGAAATATTGATTTGGGCGTGCGCTGTTACCAGGACCATCGCCAGGCTAACCGCGATAAGAATGAATAACTTTCTCATGGGAATGGGAATTAAGGTTTGACTTGAAACGTAAGGCGGACGGTATCCGGTTGGGTATAGCCACGCTCCTGCCTGGCTACCAAAACGACCTGACAGGTTCCCGCTGCGGCTGGTGTAAACATCCAACGGGATTGTCCCAGGGGCAGCGCAACAGCGACTTTCTGAGGAACCGGAATCGTATCGAGCCGGAGACGGCCTAAGCCGGTTTGCTGGAAGAAGACAAGTTGATAACCGGTAGTCGAATAATAGGAGTCAGTTTGCAGGTTCAGGTTTACCCAAACCGATTGTTCGACTCTGGGCGTATTACTTTCAGCAGTCACATTGAGCTTGATTCGGTAAGGAGCTGCAATATCAAGACTTTCCGTTTGACAGCCTGAGAGGGCCAATAAGGCGAGTAGAAACAGCTTTTTCATTCGTCGTCTTTGGATGGTAAAATGATTTTGATACCCACGCCGGCGTTAAACCGGGTATTGGCTACTGAAGACCGGAACAGGTAATGCTCTTTCGCCCGGGCGATCAGGATCAGATTGCCGGTCAGCAGGTATTCAGCCTCGATTGCCGCAGTCGGACCAACGACCCATTTGGAGCGGTTTCCAATCTGGGCACCTTCTACCGATCGGCGATCACTATTCACCGATTCATAGCCACCTGCTGCACCGATCCCCGCGTTGATGATCAGCGACTGACTCACGCGCCCCAAAATGCGCGTGTAAATCTCGGCGGTACCGAGCCACTGCTGCAAGGGAATGCGGGTAGCATCATAGGCATAATTTTTCTGGTTCAGTTGCATTCCGGCTTTCCAGTAGAGATAGCGCGAATGGTATTTGCTGAAGGCGACACCAGCGAAATAGCCAAAGTTATCCTGCCTGGGAAGCCGAAACCCATCCAGCGCCCCGCCAGACACTTCGACCGCGGTCTGTCCTGCCTGGTGAAGCTGGGCCTTCGCACCCACGCTAAGGCAGACTATCAAGAGAGCGAAAACTAAATGATTGATCATAGCAGTGGGCGAGCTGAAGCTAATTCTTCGGTTCCGATCGGGAGCGTCAACATACGTCCTCCCTCCTTTTCATTGACCTGGACTATTAGCCGACGGTCTTTCTCCAGCGTCATCCTTCCGATGGCCACCACCTTGGTAATTTCCTTACGGTGCGGAACCGTGTTTTCGCTGGCATTGAAGATTTTAATCGCATCGACAGGCACATCTTGAGCAGCCGAGCTTTCACCGGTTTTCTTGGACTGAGAAACGAATACGTGAAGAAAATCCAGATCATAATCCAGCTTTGAATCATTGTCAAGCCCCAATACCAGGAACATCACATCGTCTTTATAGAGGATATTCTTCAGGTGCAGGTTCATCCCCTGCTGCTCCGTACCGATGTGTTTAATCCGGCGCTTGGCAGTCATGGCCCGCTCTCCCAACCCATTGAGTTGATCCGCCAGACGTGCCGGTGAACCGGTGCTTACCTGGGCCGTTTTCGGGACAACCGCGCCCATGCCTACTTTGGTCAGGTCATAGGTCAAGACCAGCGGATTTTCATCGTAGCTGACCAGGAAACTGAATAAGCGCCCATCGGAGGTGATCACCGTCAGGCTGCTTTCCAGAAAAGTGCGACCGGTGGCTTTAATCCGGAATACGTTGCCAGCAGTGGCCACCGCTTCACCGACCATCTCCTTGCTGCCCAGATCAGCGTATTTGATCTCGAATGGAAAGATCAGGTGAGTTGTCTTGTTGGAACTGACCTTAATAGCGTAGGAGGTCTGAAAGGTGTTCTTGTCCAGATTTTGGGAGTAGGCAATCTGCGCGCGGGTGGCTCCTGCAGAAAGCACCAGTAAGCTTAAAAGGAGTAGTTTTCGCATGGTGTTAGATGGATTTTAGATACAGGTGATAGCCTCCTTTGAGGTGAATAGTTGATTGACGAACGGCCGAAGATGCTCCGAACCGGGCCGTACTCAGGACTGTATTGATCAGCGCACTTCCGGTAGGAACCTGAACGCCCTGAACAGCAGAGGACTTCAACTGCCCTCCCAATTGTTCCGACAGGCCGGGCGCATTGACCCCCGTACCGCCATCCAGATCAACCGCTTCCAGATCCAGCGGAATCAACTGGCTATTGAGTTGCAGGCTGCGAACAACCAGGAAGATGCGATCCCCTTCCGGTTTGCAAATGGCGTGGACAATCGTATTTGCCGGCACATTGATACCGTCGACAACAATGGCTATGGTCAGCCGCAGCTTTACCGGCTGGCCAGGTCGCACGCTCTGATCGTCGTGAATGACCGCCGGAATCATCGTGGCCACCGCGCGCTTGGTGTAGCCCGAACTTTGCAGTGTCGTTTTTTGAGCCTCCCGACGTCCTGCGCCAACTTCGGCCGTATTGAAGGGATTTTCCACCACCGGTGAGTAGTCGGCTAAACGGGTCGCTTTGTTATTATCTGCCAGCTCGATCATACTCGGGACCGATTGCTGGTCACTGGCGGTAGGTGCTGCACCAAATGTCGGCTGACTCGTCGGCTGCCCTGCGGATCGCTTCGTTTGATAAGTACTTAATTGGCTCTCCAGTTGCTGATCAGTTTGATTGGTACCCACATAATAAGGTTGAGCCGGATGGTACTGGAATCCTTGCTGACGGGCCGATTTTCGACCGTTCCGAGCCTTCGGCGTTCGGCTGGCATACTGTGGCTCTACCGATGGCACGGTGGACTCAGCATGCAAATTTGATAGGCCATTTGCCGCCTGAGTCGTATTGATCTTTTCACTGGGAATCTCGTCTGTCGGTATTTCCCTCAGGCTGTTGGTAACCGTAACCTTCTGCGTATTGGAAAACTCCGAAAGCGTTTGACCCTCAGCACTTCCAATCACAGAATGGCCAATCGAAGGCCGCTTCAGTTCTGAATTCTCAGCGGTGGGAATTTTGGCATTAAAACCAACCGATTGGGCGGTTTGTCCTTGCCGCTCTTTCGGAATCCCCTTGCCTCCACCGCCCACATAAAACAGGGCGGCCAGAAAAGGGAATACGATCAGCGGAAACACCAGATACGCTTTCCGGTTGTGATAAAATGCCTCATCCGAATTGGGCATGAGCGTGGCGGTCGTGTTCATCGTTTCTGGGGTTGTTTGCTGAGGTATTCTTTCGCCAGGCTGTCCAGTCGACTGATATGGCGATCCTGCCTCAGGTTTGAACTGGGGTTCTTTACCTGATTAAATAGGTGCTGCATGGGCTCAATCATTTCCTGCGGATTAAGCTTTGGCGCCGGCTGCTGTAACTTCGGCCAGGCGGTGGCCAGTTTATAGACACTGGAGCCCAGCAGCAGCAGAAAAATGGAGCCCGTTAAGGCTAACCGGGCCTGGTTGGATAGGCCACTGATCCAGGCGCTGACGGCCAAAATGCTTTTCCCAATCAGCCTCATCGCCGTAGCCGTTCTTCGATGTCCGAATTGTCTACGATTTCGAGCTGCTCAATGAGAAAACCGTGCGGGTTGACCTCGGATCGGCTGACATTACGCAGGTAGCCGTCCGTGATCAGCCGGCGTGTGGTGACCTTGGTGAGCCGAATAATCTGCTGACGGGCAAACGAACGGAACCGGTAGGGATACTGATTCAGATCAAGCCGGATGCTGTCCACCTGAATCTCCTGCGAGGCCGCAGCCTGAATCAGGTTGCTGTAATACCCCTTTTCTTTCGTATCCAGGTACAGCCGCTCAATGCTTTCATCACCATAGGGCAGAGCTTCCCGGATATGCTCCTCGATGCTGTTACCATCCGGATCCAGGGTAAAGAACAGTTCGTGGAAACGCCGGATATGATCCCGAGCCTCAACGGGCCGGTTCTCCCGCACATCTTTCCGGAGAGCCGCGATCAGCGTTTTGCCCTGCTCAACGACGTACACCCGATTATCGGAATCGGAATCGACTTTGTAAGCAAATATCAGGCTGCCGATGGTCATCAGAACGCAGGCGGTGATGATGATGATCGACAGAATCCGGATGTTCCGATAGGAGGTCTCCAGATTGCGAAGAGACTTGAAAAAGGTTTGATCCTGAGCCATAACTTAACTGGTTTGCTGGTTGGAACCGGTAATGTTTCGTAGTTCGTGCTGAGCCGCGCGGCCGTACCACTGGGCTTGTTGACCCATCGCCTGGCCCGCCATAATTGTAGCGCCTAATCCCATCTTACCGACGTCGGCAGCCATTCCACCCACGGCCATCCCTCCTTTTCCGACCATGCCGGCAGCTCCCAGTGCAGCCGGCGAAGCGGCACTGACGGCGGCAGCCGAGATCGCGGTGCTTATGCTGGTGATGCGTTGCATGGCGGAGCCTACGCCGGATGAGGAAATGATGTAGCTGGAGATCGTTGGGATGGTGAAATAAGCCAGTGTAGCGATGATCATGAACACGATGTAGATGATCTTCCCACTCTGGGCTTCATCGGGTACATTGTTGGTCAATTCCAGGTACTGGAGAGCGATCACCTTGCCCTGCAAATAGGTGACAATCGTACCTAGAATGTTGGCCAGCGGAAACCAGAGCGATACCTGCACGTAGCGGGCGATCCACAGCAAATGAGAATCCTGAAAGCCGGTAAAAATGGCAATTGCAAACGCCAGGGGGCCAATCATCGTCAGCACAATCATGAAAAACGCCCTGACGGTCAGAATCACCAGTCGAGCCGCCAGGTAAACGGCGTAGAACAGGTTTTTCAGGAAATCATTGAATCCTTCGTTGATATACAGCCGATATTTTTCGACCACCAGACTCATGTACTGCCCGATCTGCCAGCCACTCATCTCATCCAGTTTCTGATCCATTTCCGCCAGTCGCTGTTGCATTTTTTGCTGACGCAGGTTTTCGATTTGCTGAATGCGGGTGGTCTGCACATCGATCATGTTCTGGGTAGAGGTTTCCAGTGGCTTGATCATCGCGCCGATGAAGTCCGTCACTAGGGTGAAATTCAAGGCTAAAAAACCGATAGCAAACGGCCGTAGCAGTGGCCACACGTCCACTCCCTCCGCATAGGCCAGATGCCGCAGGATTTTAAAGCCAATGAAGAGGCTGGCGGCAATACCGGCAATCGAAGCCGCGACGTCGCCAAAGTTGCCCATCCCCTGGAGCACTTCTTTGTAAGCCTGCGTGATCGAAGCCTCGAAAGACTCGAACTTGCGGTAAAAATCGTAGTCAACGTAGGTTCCCGCACCGGGCTGAGCGGCCTGTAGTAAAATCATGGCAAATTGGATAAGTGTTTCCTTGCTTTGAAAAATGACATTGCTTTTAACCCATTGAAAAACAGGCCCATCTTACTTATCTTGAAAAAGGCGGGGTTGACTTCGCGGGCCACTAAACCGCGGCCTTGGCTCTTCGGGCGTCCGCAAAATCAATGATACCGACCTGAATATCTCCACCATTGGCGGCCGTGCGCTGTTGCACTTCGTACTTTTCTGTTTCCTCCGTTGTATAGGCGGCATATTCCTCCAGACTCACCTCGGTCGCATAGACTTTGGAGCGGTGACCCAGCGCAATAAAGACCTCTTTGTATTTGCGCATCGGGTCCAGATCCTTGTTTACCGACAGGACGAGTTGCTTTTGCTTTTCGGTCAAGCCCAGCAGCTGACGTACCTCATCGAACCGATTCTGATACTTGGATTGATCGAGCAGGATTTTGCAATCCGAGTTGTTAATGACCGCATCCTTGACAATCGAATTGCCGATGATATCATCAATCTCCTGGGTCACAATGACGGCTTCACCAAAGTACTTCCGGACGGTCTTGAACAGGTACTGGATGTAGGTGGCCATGCCTTCTTTGGCAATTGCTTTCCAGGCTTCCTCGATGAGAATCATTTTACGGACGCCCTTCAACCGGCGCATTTTAGAAACAAAGGTTTCCATAATGATCAGTGTGACGACCGGATACAGGATCGGGTGATCTTTGATGTTGTCCAGTTCGAAGACGACGAATCGTTTATTGAGCAGATCAATTTTCAGATCGGAATTCAGCAGGTAATCATACTCACCGCCTTTGTAGAACGGCTGCATGGTCAATAGGAACTTCTGCACATCGAAGTAATCCTTCTCGTACTTTTTCTCCTTCAGATAAGCCCGAAAGCCCTCCTGGGCATCGCAGTACTCGTAAAAACCATTGAAACTACCTTTGCCAGGCGTCTTTTTGATCAGCTTCAAATATTGTTCGACGGCATCCGATAGGGCTACCTCTTCCGTCCGTGTGAATGGCTCCGTTTCTTTCTTCCAGAGCGTTAAAAGCAGGGTTTTGATCGATTCTTTCTTTTCGATATCAAACACGCCATCTTCAGCATAGAAGGGATTGAACGTAATCGGGTTATCCTCCTCATACGTCAGGTACACCCCATCCCGCCCGCGCGTTTTCCGGTTGATCATTTCACACAACCCCCGGTACGAGTGTCCCACATCGACCAGTAAAACGTGCGTTCCCTGCTCGTAATACTGGCGAACCATGTGATTGGTAAAGAATGATTTGCCGGATCCGGAAGGCCCGATAATAAATTTGTTCCGGTTCGTAATCCAGCCCCGGTTCATGGGCTCATCCGACAGGTCCACCCACACCGGTTTTCCGAACCGATCACAGAGCCGAATCCCAAAAGGCGACAGGGAGCTGCGGTAGGATGACTCCAGATTGAACATACAAACCGCCTGCTCGACGAAGGTGTAAAACGTATCATCCAACGGAAGGTCGCCGGCATTGCCCGGTATACCCGCCCATAAAAGCCGGGCGGCATCCTGGGTATTGTGCTTTGGCAGGCAATCCAACTGGGCAATAGCGGCAGAGGCCCGGGAACGCAGGTAATCGATCTGTTCCGGCTTTTCCGTCCACACCATCAGGTTGAAGTGTGACCGGCAAACCGTGCGCTGTTGCTGAATGGCTTCCTGAATAAACTTCTGCGTCCAGTCCCGGTTAATGGCATTCTCGTTGGAATACATCGACAGGGAGTTGAGGTACCGGGTCTGCTGTTCGAATTCCCGCAAAGCCGCGGGTCCGTCTTCGATGCAGATGTATTGATTGTAGATGTGATTACAGGGCAGCATCAACCCAACCGGCAGCACATTACCCACCGCGAATTGGGTGCTGTCCGACGACAGAGGGCCGTAGCCGGCCATGACGTCGACCATGTGCGGCATTGACTCCACATCGGACAACGTGAAGCACATGACCTGCTTATCCCCTACCCTGACGTGGCCGTCGATGTCCCAATCCTCCAGGGTAACCTTACGCCGGCCGTCAGGCTGTAATCGGAAGTAATTCGGAACAATCCCTCTATCCCCTTTCCCACTGACATAATCCTCATCCTTCAGGCGTTCGGCCGCAATGCCGCCATCCTGCAAAATCCGTTCGAATTGACTAACTGAGTCAAAGAAGCTTTGTAATTCTTTGGGATCAACCTGCTCCCTCGGGACAAGCCGACGTCGGGTTAACGAATGCCGGGTGCTCTTCTGCTTTTGCCGGGATCTGGGCAGTTTACTTATGTAGAGGTAGCAATAATGGTTCAGGAATGGGCGCTCGACGAAATGACGTTGAAACGCCAGCGTCAGGAAACTGGTGTCATCATGATCCTGATCAGCCTGGTATTTCTCCTCCATGAACCAGTCCTGCTTATGGATAACCGTACCCACTGGCAGCATTTTAATGGCTTTGCATAAAGCACTGTGCAAGGATCGATAGTCTTCCGGGGATTGGGTAAAGATTTCGGGAAGGAGCAAACGAAAGCCAACGGTGATATCGGCCAGCTTGCTGATCAGACAGTTGTTCTCAACGGCCAGAAGCGGTAGGGCCTTTTCGAGGGTTCGGGCGTTTAGTTTCACGGAGTTTGGCGAACGGTTTGGCTGAATTAATGATGATTGCTTTCGGCTGGGTACGAGTTGCCTCCTGTTTGATGAGCCCCCACATGCCATGCTTGGCCGACATTCGCATACAATACCAGACGCCACCGAGCGTAAGAGAAAGTACGATGACGGTGGTTAGATACGTGTTGACATCGAGCCCGTAGAGAATCAGCGCCAGAAACAAGCTACACGCTACAATTCCCACAGCTAAGTAGAGGTAAGTGCCTTTCAGACCCTTCAGCTCTACGGGCTTGCCAATGCCTTTGTTGATTTCCAGCATGGATTACGCGCCGAAGAAGGCGGTCAAGACGGTGCCAACCGCAATCAGAAACAATGCCGCACCAAACCAGCCGGTCACCGCTTTCATCGTGTCCGGATCACCGTTATGCCATTTCGAATACACCCGGATGGCGCCAACCAAACCGATAATCAAACCGATGGCCAGCACAATGGTGTTGGCAGCAACGCCGTAACTCCGGATGGTCGTAGCGGTTGAGCTGAGCGCTGCTGCACCATTACCAGCCGCCGGCTGTTGCGCCATGGCGACCAGATTACCAGACATCAAGGCTACAAGTGTCAGTAGCCCTTTTTGAGAGAAAAGTTTACGATTGAACATAACTGAACGTGTAAAAGTGAATTGGAGTAAAAAAATGAAAAAACTGTATTTGTAACATAATAAGTCTACAAATAAAAACAATTAGACATATTATGTAGCATACAAGACAAAAAAAATTATTGGTGATTAAATAACTCATCTAAATAATCCCATGGTCTAACTAAGGTATAACGGCCTTTTAATGCGTTAGAACCGGCTTTTTGTTGCATTTCACGAGGATTAATCTTGTCCATTAATTTGAATACATCTTCTTCCTGTTCCACGCTTTCTTGTTCGAATGGAGTGGTTACTGAACTGAGCCAACGGTAAGCCAGGTAAAGACCTAACCCTAAAAGCCAGAAAGGCATAACGGCATAACGGCATGAATCGTTCGGCCCTCCTTCAGAATTGTCAGAATACCTGCCAACAGAATTAAGCCTCCCCAAAACAACGCAAATCGTACCCCTACCCTATTCCAGTAAATCAACCGGGATTTCAGATAGGTATCACGATCGTATCCAACCAGCCATAAAATAGCCCGGGCGAAACTGGGAAATCCGGCCTGCACCATCACCGCCACCAGGCGTTCGGAAATCCGGCCTAAGAACTGAGCCAGACGGATACCAAACAAGACCAGGCCGATCAGCAGCGCATACATCACAAAGTCCCAAAAACCGAAGGTATTCATAGCATTACCGTTTTGATTGTGAGAGAATCTCAGCCATGCTTTTCGGGCGCTGATTGTTGATTACATCCGCCAATAGCGTCGACTTTCGTTCACCAGTCGTTTTGGCGACAGCGGTTCCGTCCGGCTGCTTTTCCAGGTCCTGAGCTGCTTCGATGACCCTGTTTAAGTCCTGTTCTCCCTGAGGCTCGAAAATACCGCCCATGGGCAAGAGAAACCCATCGTCGGCCGAGGCCTCCAGTACCGGAGCTTCCGCTAGGTCAACCTCTTCGTTTTCCTCCTCATTTTCTGGCTCTACCGGTTCGGAGTCATCCGCTTCGATTGCTTCCTCAACTTCAGTAGCTGCGGAAACCGGTGTCGAGGATACCGATTGATGCGCTGCCGGTTGAACGGGTGCCGGCACTACTGGAGTAGGCTCAGCCAGTGCCCCCGCCTTCGCGGGAGCACCTTGGTAGGTCGTAACGTCAATAAATTCCGAGAGATCTTCGTCTTCATCGGACGGGGCAACGATTGGAGTGTTGGCCGGTTTCGTGGACTTGCTGCTGAAGAAATCCCGGATGTCCTCCCGGTAAAATTTCCAGCCAACAAATGCATAATAAACCAGCGCGGCCACCCCAACTACTAAAAAGAAATCCCCCCAAGTGTACTGGCTGAACATATTATTTTTCTTTTTGATACGCCTGGCTTAAGAGCTCCAATACGTTGCTCAAAATGGCTGTCATCGGTTTGCGATACTTGAAATTCAATTCCCGGAGCAGTTCATGATGCTCTTCGGAAATACCAATCATCTTGTTATACCCTTTCCCGTTTTCCGGGGGAAGGTGATTAACAACGTCCTCCAGAATGATGCTGGAAGACCGCTTGCGTTCAGTCCGTATTACCGGGCTTGTTGCAACCGGTTGTGATTGAACGACCGGTTTTTCTTCAACTACCTCTGGCGCCTGAACAGCTGAAACCGGGGTAGGTGTCATTTTCGGAGCTGCCGGAATCAGAGAGCTGGCTAGCTTTGATTGATTTTTTTGGCGAGTCACCTCAGCCAGGGTTTTATTGGATTCGTTCATACTGAATAAGTTTGATAAGGTCTTCTACTTCAAAAAATAAGTCTTTCAAGCCACTATTGCGAAGGTAAGCTGCGGGCATTGGAAACAAGGTTGATCGGTTGGCCGCATCCTGATAAGAGTCTCGTTGCGGTATCCGACTTTTCAGACAATGAAAACCATATCCTAAAAATCCCTCTTCCAACTGATCAGCCAGGCTGCCATCGCGTGATGCTTTAAATTTATTCCATACCACCCGGCAATGATCCAGGGGCAACAGCCCGATTTCTTTGATGGCCGTCAAATATTGGAAACCCGTTGTTACCGAGTACTCGGATGTTTCCATCGGCACAATCAGCATATCGACGTGGCTCAGGGCCAGGTCATAGCCTTCCACATCGATGCTACCGGGCATATCCAGAAGAACCAAACGGATGTCTTCCGGAAGGTCTTTCAAAAGCTCCGGAACCGCAACAGGAGATCCGCTCAGAATGGGATAGGGTTGAACCGATTCCTTCTGATCTGTCTTTTGCTCATCGATCCGTTTTTGTCCTTCTTCATCCAGACTTTCAACCTCCCGGATCCGTTGGTTGTAAACTGACAACTGGGAGGTATCAACATCGATAATGGCAGTGGGTATACCACGCCGGTAATGAAGGTAGGAGGCCACCAGTACAGATAAAGTGGTTTTACCCATCCCTCCTTTCTGAGTGGCGAAAGCCAGGACGACCGGAGATCCTGATTCTTTTAACGGTGGATTTTTCGATTTGCTCATCATGAAACGGTTTCGTTCGCGCAACAATATTCTTTATTTCTTAGAAATCAAAGTTCTTTATAAATTTATTTACTAATTTATTTATTTATAAACTTCTTGATTGCTTTATAACCTAATTAATTTATATCTTAGCTGCCGTAGTTCTTGACTGCTTGTATTCTGTATATTATTACTACTACAGAACTAAAGAAATAAAGAACTACAATATTAGCCAATATGATCAACTAAAGTTCTTTATAACTAAAGTTCTTTATTCAATAGGTAGAGGCTTGCTAATCCCTGTTTTGGATTCAAAATGAGGCAAAGGCATGGCCAAAAAAAGCGCATTGGAATTCATGCCCAGGAGCTACGAAATTCCAGTTTTTGGCACTCCAAAAAAGTTTGCTGCGTGTCAAAAGCAAGATGTGTTTTTATTGCCATAAAAACTTTCCCCACCTTCACAGGACCGGGGTATTACAAGCCTCCGAAGTCGGCTTGTTTCAGATAAAAATTTGAATGGAAGAACCCAAAAAGAACCGCGGGGGCAGGCCCACGAAGGAAGCCAGCGAAAAGGCCGACATCCCAGTGAAGACTTTATTCACGCAGGAGGAATACCAAAGCCTGATGCGCCGAAAACGTAACACAAAAGCGCGCAGTTTGTCGGCCTTTGTCCGTGCTGCCTGCCTGGAACATCCGCTCATTCTGAAGTCAGAAAGCAGCGCCCAAGACGAAAAGATACTGTCATTGCTGCGCGAAATTCGTGCCGATATGCTGCGCATTGGAATCAATATTAATCAGGCTACCAAGCGCATCAACAGTACAACAGACTATCAGGATTTGCAGCGTGAAACGAATACTTTGACCAGTCAAATGAAGGAAGTAGGAGCTCAAATTGAGATGTTGATGAGTGCCTACTCCACGAATGATCATCCGGAAAATGGTAGCGCGAATCAGTAGCGGAAGCAACCCCAGGGGTGCTGTTTATTACAACGAAGAAAAGGTAGAGCAGGGCGAGGCTCAGCGATTGGCTTTACGCAATTACGTCGGAATCCTCGTACCACCGGAACAGGTACAAAAACAGCAAGTCGCGTATTTGCTCGAGGAGCAGGCCGCTATCAATGCGCGGATATCAAAACCGACCTTTCACGTCAGCTTATCGCTGGCTCCAGGTGAGAAGCCCAGCAGTGATGAGCTGCTGGATATCGCCGATCGGTACATGCTTGGAATGGGCTATGGCCGGCAACCATATGCCGTCTATCAGCATTTCGATACGGATCATACGCACGTGCACATTGTCTCGGTACGGGTTGATGAGAAAGGGGAGAAGGTGAGCGACAAATTTGAACGCGAACGCTCCAACAAACTACGGCAGCAGATCGAGAAAGAATTTAACCTGGTGGAAGCCGAAAGGGTAGGACTTAAAAGGTCGCTTCCGGAAATCAAGCCGGTTCACTATGGCCAGGGAGATCTCAAGCAGGCGATGACCAATGTCGTGCTGACCGTACTAAATGACTTTCGCTTCAGCAGTTTTGAGCAGTACAATCAGCTACTGCGGCTTTATAACGTACAGGCGGTTGAGGTGCCACTGGAAGGGAAAAAGCCGGGGCTCATCTATACAGTCGCCAGGGAAGAGCAGCGCCAGGGTGTAGGCTTTAAAGCGAGCAGCCTGCGTCAGCAGCCAACTCGGGAAACCGTCGAGCGCCGAATTAAATCCGGAAAAAAAGTGAAGGAAGATTCCGCTTCACGATTACGCCGGCTACTGGAAACGCGCCTGGCTGATTCCGGGTCCTGGACTGACTTTCAGCAACGGCTTCAGCGCTTAAACATCCTGGTCATTCCTCACCAGGGCAAAGACGGGAACCTGTTTGGAATTAGCTACCTCGATGCCAAACAGAAGGTGATCTATACCGGCAGCGAACTGGGCAAAGGATTCACAGCCGGAGCCTTGAAAAAGCAGCTAGGAGAGGAGTTTACACCTCTACCCAAGGAAGATATCAAACCAAAGCAGGAACGCGCCCTACAGCCCGATTCTGAGCGGCAAACGCTGGCAGAAGACCAGAAGCAGGAACCAGACTCGAATACCGCACTCCTACGACGATTGTTGTACGCAATTGGATATGGTGATGATCAGCAAGAAAGTGAACAGGAATTGAAGAAAATGACCCGAAAAAGAACACCTAGGCTATGAGAGATGACCGCAAAGACCAGGCTAAAATTAACGAGATTGCCCTATGGGCGTCAATCATCTTTTTACTGACTCACTTCTTTTTAGAGTGGCACGGACTGTTCAAAAGCTTAGGCTGGTCCAATCCGTTTGTGGACAACCTGATCAGAAAGCTACTGGCCGGATTTGGCCTTTTAGCTTCTCCGTGGCCACTGAAGTTATTGGCGGCTGGCGCCATTGTAACCTTTGGGATCAGCAGCAGGGGCGTCAAATCGGTAACCCTTAAGCCTCGCATCGTCATTACTGATCTGGCGGTGGGCGCTTTCTTATTTTTAGGCAGCACCTTTTTGGTCCCCGATTCCACCGGATGGCTGGTGGCAAAGGCGGGAATGGCGGGCGGGTCTTTATTTTACCTGACGCTTACCGTAGTGGGCTTATTGTACCTTCTCAAGGGCAGTCAGGGCATTAATCGGCTGATCCTTACCCGAATTGGTAAAGACACTTTTAACAAAGAAAACGAAACTTTCCCCCAGGAGGAGCGGCTACTGACCAACCCGCATTCGGTCAACATTTCCACCGAGTTTGAATATCAGGGCCGCATGCGTCGGGGCTGGATTAATATCGTCAATACTTTTCGGGGTATTCTGATCGTTGGCAGCGCCGGATCGGGCAAGACATACAGTCTGATCAACGCCATCATTCGGCAGCAGATCGAGAAAGGGTTTTCCATGTACATCTACGATTTCAAATTTTCAGATCTGTCTCTGGTTGCCTTTAACGCTCTGATGCGGTACCGAAAAAATCAGCCCAAGAACCTTAAATTTTACTGCATCAATTTTGATGATCCGGTCAAATCACACCGGTGCAACCCGCTCCATCCCGTTTATCTGGACAGCATCGAGGACGCTTATGAAAGCGCCAAAATGGTGATGATGAATCTCAACAAAAAGTGGATTGGTAAAGAAGGAGAGTTCTTTGTAGATACCCCAATTGCTTACGTAACGTGTATGATCTGGCTACTGAGGACTTACAAAGACGGCATATTCTGTACCCTGCCTCACGTCATTGAGCTCTTGACCATCGACTATCGGAAGGTTTTTCCGCTTATGGTAAACCGGCCCGATCTGGAGTCAAGAGCCGCTATTTTCGTTTCGGCACTGGAAGGCGGTGCCATGGATCAGTTGGAAGGTCAGATGGCCAGCGCCCGAAGTGGACCGGCTAAATTATCCAGCCCGAACCTCTACTGGACGATGAGCGGAAACGGCTTCATGCTGGATATCAATAATCCGGATGAGCCCAAAATTGTCTGCGTGGGCAATAACAGCAAGAAAAAGAAAATTTACGGCGCAGCCCTGAGTCTCTACAATGGTCGAATCCTCAACTTAATTAACCAGAAGGGTAAACGCCCGTGCGGAGTAATTATTGACGAAATACCAACGATGTTTTTTGAAGGGATTGGCGATCTGATCAATACCGGGAGATCCAATAAGATTTCGGTTACCCTGGCCATGCAGGACTACTCCCAGTTGGATGCCGAATACGGCAAAGAACAGGCTGAAGTAATTAAAAACAGTTGTGGTACCGTCATTTGCGGCCAGGCGTCGGGAGCTACTGCGGAAGCGATGCAAAACCGGTTAGGAAAGAATGTGCAGCGAAAGGAGAATATTAATATTCAATCGGAAGACACAACGCACGGCATCTCAACGGAGCTGAACTTTATTGCGCCGGCTGCCAAGATCAGTCAGCTTAGCCAGGGAGAATTTGTAGGCGTAGTGGCCGACACTGTCGAACAGCCCAGTGAGTTGAAAGCGTTCCGGGCGAAGGTGCTGGTTGATGAGGCCGATTTTAATGATGAGCAGAAATATAAAGAACTGCCTAATTTTTCTATTTTTGCTCAGGAGGAGGATTTAAAGCAGATGGTGCAGAACAATTACCTGCAAATCAAAGCGGACACCAAAGCCTTCGTCGATGACGAAACTGCCCGCGTTGCCAATGAGCTAGGTCTTTCTCCCAAGAAACCATAAACCTCGGGGAAAGGTGATTAATGAAACGGTTGGTAAACGCCTGATTTATCTGCGCAAAGACCTGGGACGTCGCCAGGGGGAAGAGCTTTCGGTTAATGATGTTGCTCAAAAAATGGGCATTGAAAGACACACATTGTCCAGGCTGGAAAATGGATCGAAAGGGACAATCGAATCGTTTGTGACGGCCTTACGATTTTACCGGAAGCAGGGCTACAATCAGGAGTGGATCCTGGAGGATAACAATGCGAATACGCCCATGGTCGTGCCCAGTAGTGGACAGATGCTGGCCGTCGTCCGTACCCTCAACAAGATAAAGGAGTGCGTTACCGATTACAGCGCAGAGCTTGAAGAGCAGCTCAAAAACCTTGGTTTTGATGCGGTTGAGATCCGAAATTTTCACAAGGATAGCGAGCTGGTCCTTCCCGTCGAGCTGAGTTGAAGAAAAAGCCGTCTGCGCAACAGATAACAGAAATTGAGCGGGTCGATCGGCTGACCATTCTTTCGAATTACATAATGCAGATGTGCTCCGGTTGTTAATCCGGTCTGCCCAACTTTCCCAATTTCTTCTCCTCGTTTAACCAGTTGCCCCGGCTGAACGCAATAGCCGGACAGGTGACCATACACTGTTTCGAATCCAAATCCGTGCACCACTTGAACAAAGGCTCCCAGCCCCGGATCATACCCCACCCGCTTTATAATCCCAGGCGCTGTTACCGTTACCCGCAGGCCGGTTTTTGCCCGAACATCGATGCCGCCGTGAAAGCGGGTTTTTTTGTGAACCGGGTGTTTCCGAAATCCATAAGGCGAGGTAATACTGAATTCCTGAATAGGTACCGCCACCGGAAAAACGGAGGGCAGCCGATCCAAATAATCCGCTCGCAGCGGGATGGTCTGAATCAAACGATCTACCTGATTGTAGGTCTTGGTAGATCTTAACAATTCTATTTCCATCGAGTCCAATACGGAATGAAGCGAATCGGTTTCGTTTTCTAAATAACGGGATTTCCCGTTATTCCCATTCTCTGAATTTTGCCCGAATACCGGTACCAAAACCCCCAACATGCCAATGAAAAACAGGCACGCTATTTGTCTATTAATTGACATAATCTGTAGATTTCAGGCAACAAATTTACAATATATGTACAATGTAAAGCATAAATTAATAGATTTACTCCGTGAGGATATTTTTAACCATTTCTAACCCTTTTTTACCATGCCAACACAAACCTTTGCTCAAACCAGGGCGGATGAAATCGACAACATTGCCCCTACACCTTTGCAGGTAGGAGCTGCCTGGCAGTACGCCCTGACCGATAACTTCCTAAGCACGGATGAACAGTCGGCCGTGCTGCGCCGGCAGATCGAAGGCGGCCGCCCGCTTCTACAAAACAAGCTCAATGAAGTAGGAATTACACCGGCTTTCCTGGCTGCTAATCCACAGGTTGAAGAAGCTTTATTTTCCGGACGCCCGACGCCGATTGTAACAGTCATGCTGCCCAACGATCTGGAACTAAGCGGCCGTCTACGGATCGTTGTCACCGACCAGGGCGCTCAGCTCCGCATAACACCAGTAATGCCGGACCTCACCATTCCGGATCGGGTGGGTGATCTTCAGTTGACTAAACAGGAACGGCAGGATCTCGAGCAGAAAGGGTTTGTGGAAAAGCCGATTCAGGTTGCTGAAAATGGCAGTTTTGTGCCGGCTTATTTGCGGGTCGATAAGGAAACCAACACCGTCGATATCTGGAAAGTACGCCCGGAAATGTTGCCAACACAATTGCTTGGAATCGATCTGTCACGTGAGCAGCAGCTCCAGTTGGCCGCCGGCTATCCGGTTCGGCTTAGCGGCTTGAAAGATCGCCAGGGCGAACCCTTTGATGCAACGCTATCAGTTTCAGCCGCTAACAAAGGGCTTCAGGTTTCTAACATCAGCCGACAGGATGTAACCCTTAAACCGGATGAAAAAAACAGGCAGCAGCTCGCTCAGAATAACGAGGGCGCCAAAACGGATCAGGTCCGCGGTTTGGAAGAAAAAACCGGCGTCACGACGGTAGCCAATGCGCAGAAAGAAACGATAAAGCGGCTATTAACGGATGATCAAATTCCCAATCAAAACCGAAAAATACTCCGCCCGAAACAATGACCCGGTTCGATGAATTAAAGCAGAAATTTCCCAATGTAATTCCGGTACCGGAACTTCGGGCCAATGTCTCTATTGTTGAATTAGCCGTTCAATATGGCTATGAACATTTACCTCACAAAGGCCGGAGCCGTCCTGTTCTCCAGCATCCGGGACACGGCGACACCATTGTTATTAAAAATCCGCAGGATGCCAGCCAGCAGGTGTATCAACGCGCCGGTGACTTTTCGGATGCCGGCACCATTATTGATTTTGTCCGTAACCGTCTGCATACGGTCTTTTCGGTTTTTAACCGACCTGGCCAGCACGAATTTCGGAACATCACCAATGTTCTGTATGATTACCTGAAGATCGATCCCGACCAGGTAACCCGCAATCGCACAGCCATAACAATCCAGCCGGATCCCAATCCGAAACAGCCCTTCGCCAAAGAGCTCCTTGATATTCGATCGCTGGAGAAGGATAATTATTTGCTGAAGCGCAACATCGATCAAAAGATCATCGAAAGTCCTGAGTTTAAAGGAAAGGCGGTTACGCAGGTAACGTATCTGAATACAGAAACCGGGCGCACGGATGACTTCATGACCGCCAAGGCTAATCCTGATCGGAAGTACCTGACTTTCCATAATGTAGCATTTCCTTATTACAATGGGCTGTCAGCGGAGGTAATGGGTTTTGAAGTCCGGAACGAGAATTTAAAACAGCACGCACCTGGTAGCGATCGCCAAAGCAGTGTATTTATTTCCAACATTCCGCCTAAAATCGAACGGTTTGTTATTGTGGAAAGTGTTCTGGATGCCATGGCACATAAGCAATTGCAATCCATTCGGGGTGATGATGCTTTTAATACCGTTTACTTTTCAACCGGTGGCCAGCTTACCCCTGAGCAGGTCAATACCATTTCTCGCTACGTTTCCTCTCTGGAGAAAGCGCCCAACTGGAAGATTGAATTATCCTTCGATGATGACACAAAAGGCCACCGGTATGATCTGCAATTCGTACAGAAATTAGTTGCCTCCCATTTTCCAGTTTCCTCGACAGTAGCGACAGGAAACCGGACCGGACTCCTGCTACCGGAAGCCGATGCCCATCAGCAGATCCGGGAAGCATTGTTAAACCGGGTCGAGCTTTTTAATACCAATGTACGTAGCCAGATTGAGCGGGCAGATAGTGATGATATCACCAAAAAGGAAATTAGTACTCAACTGATCAATATTGGCCAGGTCGAGCAGCAGAAGGTTATCTACGTACCAGAAACAATGACTGCGCTCAGAGCCATAAGCCAGGCACTGCTTGAACTCACCGGCCTTGGTAAACGTATCGAGCTGGTTAAATCCTGTGCGAAAGATTTCACAGATGAGCTGAAGTTAAATTTGGATGAGGCCAAACGCTTTACCTATGCCATCGTAAATGACAGCGGTAAAGTGATGTATAACAGCAACTCAGCCGCAACGATCCAGCGAACCTTAATTCTTCTGCAACATCATCATACCGGAGAAGGACAAAATGTGACGTTTCGGGCCGTTTCACGACAAAACAATGGTTGGATGAAAGAGCAGGCCCGGATCGAAATCAAGGACGGAAGCGTCCATAAAGCATCAGAACAGGTCGAATTTAAAAAACAGGTACTGGATGAGAAGAGTGACCGCAGCCAACAAGCCACCGTTAAACGTCAGGAAGAAAAAAGAAGCCAGGTACCATCCACATCACCTAAGATAAAGCACCAATGAGTAACTTTAGCGCCGAATCAGAAGACAATTTCAGCATGGCGTTTGTGATCAACCTGGCGGATGGCACCGGTCGCGAATTTTACATCAGCACGCAAGGCGAGGCGGTGCCACTGGACACGCCCAGCAACGCGGAAGCTTTAATACTCAAAACTCCGAATCAGGTTGATAAGCAATTGGAGGCATTTACAAAGCTCTTTCCTGGCACATGCCGCCTGTATGCGATTGAACGCCGTGAGTTTGAGCACCGGCAGCAAAAGCTCCGAAATCCACCCGAGAAGAATTGACTCATCCAGTAATTATAGCCTCCTCGTAAGGGAGGCTTTTTTATTGGAAAGGGGAAAAGGGGTGGCTTAATTCTCGCAAAATATTTACTATAATAATAATTTTCATATTGTTTTTAATGTAAAAAATGGCTATCTTAATACTGTAAATCAGATAACTAATTGACATGAAAAAGAATCAAACCCCGGCCACCAGCCAAACCGAAGTTGTTTCAAGCGAAGCGGTTACGCCAACCCTCAACGAACAGGTAGATGAAGAAACCGGCGAGGTAACGGACACCTTCAAATTCAAATACCTCGAAGGGCATCCCCGCCAGTACCGTTTTGACGCCAAACAGGGCTTGTTTAATATTAATGGCACGGAAGTGCTCGGCAACACCCTTACTTTCCAGCCCCTAGCGTGGCGGATTTTTACCGATAGTATTCTGAATATGGGGCAAAAAACGTGGGCGGAACTGTTCTTCGTCGATGCCGCCAATTGTGTCTCATCGGTGCTGTTTCACGGCTATTCCGTCGATAACATTTTCCGGCTGATCGAACCCCTTTTCTACGCTGATCTAACCCTCGCTGACGTGGTAATAACGGCCACGGCGGAGAAGAAGGAAAATACAAAAATCCAGCCGAAAGGGACGTACTACATTGCCACCTTTGGCTATCAAATGGCCGACCGCAAGCTAACCCAGGAATTGACCGCCTACGCTAAATCAAACCGGCTTTTCCGTCAGGAAACCACAACCGACCGCGCCAATATTTCCCGACTCTATAACTGGTATAATCCATTTGGAGAGAACGACGATACCGATACGGGACTGCTACTGGCCGCGTAAGGACTAAATAAGAGAAGCCAGTCGGCATCCGGCTGGCTTCTGCTATAAATCAGATAAAAATTATCCCCAAAAGTACAGGATAAGATTGGAAAGGGGAAAAAAGAGGCAAATCTGTTCACTCTTTTTACATTAAAAATAAGTATAGACTTTTTTTTTATGTAAAAAATGCTTATATTTATAGAGTAAATCAGATAAAAAAACTATGAAACTTATCAAGATCGACCCCGCAGCCCAGACCATTGAGGTCATTGATACGGCTGCTACCCTCCACGATTTTTTTCAGATTATCGGCTGCCGTTGCATCGACGTTTGCGCCCGGCAAGGGGACGGTGACGCCCTCACGGTAGATGATGAGGCCCTGTTTCAACGACCGCAGCCACTGGCCTTTTCGTTCGGCGGATATGGCCCCATTCACGGCATAGCGGTCTTGTCTGGAAGCGACGAAGAAGGAGAAACGACGGAGCCTAAAATGGGCATCGAAGCCGCTAAAAGAATGGTGTCGTGGCTGGGAGCCGCTTACACCGCCCCTTATTTCCGAGTCACCTCTTTTTAGTCAAACCGGGTAGATTGCAATCAGTAGTCTACCCTAATCCAATCCGCTATGTATCAGATTATCACTAGTCAGGAACAGAAAAGAGGTTGCGGCTACCGGAAACCGGGAGGGTTTTACTTTGTCGCCGGGAAGTCAGCCCGACCCTGTGCTAAACTGCCCATCGAAGTTAGCATTTGCCCATGTTGCAGTCAAGGCATTCAATTCAATCGTGGCTTTACGTGGGTGTCCTCGGTTCTGATCGAACAGCAACCCTGTCGGCTGGCCGGATGTTCGGACTGTTTCCCCTTCAAAGTCATGAAGCGTTACGGTTTGATGTGGGTAGGGGAGAAGTTCTATAAGACCCCGGCTGCTTTTTCCGCCGAAGCCGCCAAAATGGGCGTTTCCAAGCGATTACCGTTCATCCCGAAAGGATTTACCATTGGCGTCGATTGGATTCTGCTGGCGCACCGGAAATGCCCCTTTGAAACCGTAAACGGGATTGAGCTGAAGCCCGGCATTTTCACCGCCTTTTGTCCTTCGCAAATTGATTATATCGTGAAGGGAGATGAGTCAGACGATTTCTTAAATGACCTCTTCGACAAAGGGGTACGACTAATGGACGTCATCCCGGAAGGGGAGAGCGAACCAGGTAAGATTATCCCGCTCCATCCTGAACTTCAATAACGCACTTTAGGCACCCGGCAACTCCCTCTCCGGGTGCTCTTTCAAACCTTACTCCCCCTTTACAACGATGGATTACCGTTCCATTTCCCGCTACGCAAACAGCGATCTGACTGAGTTTCGCAACCTGTTTTTTGGCTATCCAGTACGGCCAAGGGGTCCCGCTCAGGCGTTTGGTACCGCCTTCCACGAGTTGATCTTAGAACAGGAATTAACCATCGAACTGACCACCGCTCTTCAGAAACAGGCCGACCAGATGCGGAATGCCTTGCAGAAAGATAGCTTTGCCCGGCTAGTATTGCAGGAAGCCCGAAAGGAGGTCATCGAAGTATGGGACGATGATCAAACGGGATTGCCCTGTAAATCCCGACTCGATTTGTGGCTTCCATCCGAAGAGATGATTGTGGACGTAAAAACCACCAGCGCCCGCAGTTACCGGGAATTTTTAGCCAGTTGTCTGGCGTACGATTATGACCGACAAGGCGCGTTCTACCTCGACAGCAAACCCCCTGCTTCCCGATTCGTTTTATTAGGGGTTCAGAAACAGGCCCCCTTTAGCATCTTCTATTTTGAAGCAACCGCCTGCAAGGGTTGTATTGAAGGAGGCAGAAAGAAATATCATGCCCTGCTCCGGGAAGTCCGCAAATGCAATTTTCAGCCATCGTCTTGGGCGCTTACTACAGCCGCCATTCAACCGCTAACCCGACAGGCCAGCTAAACCCATTACCCTTTAAAGCTATGTTTTTCGCTAAAATCACGACGCTGCACAATCCCAAAAACAGCCTACAGACTTATTTAAGGGAGCAAGTTGCCAAACTCGACGGCTTGAATGTGGAGGAGCCCCAAGATTTTTACGCCCATTTACTCACGATGGTTCTCCGGGCAAATGCCCGGTATAACCGCTGTACGCCCCTCAAAGCCTACCTTCTAAAAGCTTATGTATTGGGCGATTTCCTTACTGGTATACATGGATTGGTTCAAATCAATTTGTATCAACAGAAGGGTGTTTTTGGCGAAACGCCGGGCATAGGTGGGCAGGCCGCAGTCGAAAGTGTACAAACCTCGATCTTTCAATAACAAAACGATCCTGTTAACTGCACACAAAAAGCCGGTTTCTGTGCTATTTGTGTGCGGTTATACTCTTGCTCTATCACATGACCAGCACATTGCTATGACCCCAGAAAGACTTGTCTCTATCCGGAAATATTGGCGAAAACTTTCAGGCGTCACTCTTTACAACGATAAAGCCGACGGATATCCCATTCTGGAAATTAGCGGATCGCTTTTCTGTCTAATGGAGGATGGTAACCATGAAAAAGCGATTTCGTATTATCAGAGCCTAAATCGGCCAAGACAATTGACTATTTTCTGACAATCTCCCCAAATTTGATATATACAAAGCCTGATTCCAGTTTGGGGCTTCAAACTGAAAACCAACCCTATTAATCCCATGGCCATTACGGATCAGCTTATTGAATTCAACAAACTGCGGTTTAAGCAGTACTGGGTTCGCAAGGGGTACACGGTAGCTCAGGCACGCACTATTTTATTCCGGCTGTATGGTGTCGAGTGTAATCAGGCTGCGGTCGATGCCGAGGTCGATCCGGTTGTTGACCCTGATCTCAGTAGCCAGGCACGTGAGAAATTGATTTCGGACATTTCTGCAACTAAAAAAGATTAGCCGACACGGTACTTTCCTCGCAGATGTTTTACATAAAAGCTAATAAATTACTTACTTCATGGAAGCAAATTTTGTAATATTGAATCCCATGGAAGAATTTGCTACTGCGTTGGAACAGATCGATGAGCATATACTACAAGTTGCAACCAATCATTTAGCAGCTACTGAGCACGCTAAACAATTACTGGAGAAAGCGGAAGATCGGCTAATTTCCGGTTCTCCAGGTACCATTAGCCTGAAACGGTATGGCCACCGGCCCTTATCTCAGCATGATGTCGATACTATTATCAACTCCCTTGGATCTGACGTCGACAAACAGGCGATCGCTGATTTAGGGAACGCGCAGCGAGCGTTATCGGAGCGTCTGAAAGGTACTTCATACGTTGGACTTGTCATTGAGCAGGCCAATATCCCCTATGCTCAGTATTACCAACGGTCGCTAAAGCCGGAACTTTGGAAGCCAGAGCAAATGGTAGCAGTCGTTGAGGTTTTGAAGCGGCTGCGGATATAGTCGTTTACAAAATAGTCTGGTGAATGATTATTCAATTGGATCAATTAGTGCAAGTTGGGATAT
>NZ_VTWS01000014.1 GCF_008727875.1 Larkinella humicola
AAGGAGCGGTTGCTATAAAATGAATTACTCCTGATTTAACCTTACAGATTTGAAGATTCATTCATGTATTAGCGTAAGATAACGGATCTTGCACTTTATCCAGTGCCTTTCTTTTGGATTGCCGCCACAGTTTAACAAAGGGCCCCTGGCAATGGTGGGCTTGCTCCGGCTTTCTGTAACCGCAGCTCGTATGTGGGCGGACGTGATTGTAATACGCAATAGCTTCCTTGACAAGTTGCCGAGCATGGGCAGCTAATAAGAAAGTTCGGTCAAGGGCAAACTCTTCTTTTAGGGTTCGATTCATCCACTCGGCCAAGGCGTTTTCATAGGGGTCGGCTTGCTCAGTCATACTGATACGGATCTTATTCGTTTTCAGAAGCTTGGTGTATTCTTGGGAACAGTATTGAATACCCCGGTCGGACGGGGCCGCCCGGGCGGTACAATCGTCGACGGAAGCATTCGGTATTGAATTACCGCACGCCCAGTCAACAGGAATCTTATTTTTACACTTCCTCAATGGCCGCTTAAAAAATCTCCACTATACTATTGCAAGTCCATATCGACAAACGGTATGGCAGGATTTGTCTTAATCCTGTCCAGGTTTGTCCTAACCGATTGAGTTCCGATAAGCCCAACTTTGCATTGTCAATAAACCCACAGACAATGCACATTTTCTTACTAGGGGCGACGGGACAGACGGGCCATCTGGTGTTGGCCAACCTGCTCAAAACAGGCCATCAGGTAACCGCTCTGGCTCGTAACCCGACCAAAATACAGGTACTGGACTCCCCGCTGTTGCATCGATTAGCCGGTGACGTTATGCAGCCCGCTTCTTATCAACAAGCCCTCAACGGCACGGACGCCGTAATATCGGTGCTGGGTAACGGAAGTAGCAATAAACCTACTACGCTTTATTCAGCAGGCGGGCAGGCGCTGCTACAAACCATGCGACAGGCAGGCCCCAAAAAACTGATTACCATCTCATCCGGCGGGGTTCAGGAAGACGATCCGGATAACAACAACGAGGATAAGGTAAAGAAGTACGTCAAGGCGTACCAATCCGATGAGGTCGTCAAAGCCGCCGAAGAAATTTTTAAAGGAGGGGCAATAAAAGGATGGTAACGAAAAACTACCCTTATATTTACCTGGTTAGGACTTTCGCTGGTGGCCCTCCCCGTCAACGGAGAATGGCTGATAAAAATAAAGAAAGCTGGCAAACCGGCTAAACATTCAAAATGATACTTTGCCTTAGCACCTTGAGCTCCTTAAACGAATTAAAACTTCAACCACTTCCGACTCATTAAGCGGGGCGAATAGGAAACCATCAGATAGCTCCATACGGGTATTTTTCCTGAATCTTTGACCTTGTTATGTAACTCCATACGTTTGTCAGCAAAAGTGAACGAAAATCCGTAGATGATTTCCAAGGCTTTAACAGGTTTATAGTTCAAAGACAAGTCGCTTTCAAAGCCCAGGTATTTGCCTCTGATTTCCCGACCCTCACTCAGCAAGGGGTATTGCGAATAAAAAAGGTGGGCATCGCTTCTCAGAAAAAGCTTTTTACCAGCCTGGTAAATAATGAACAGATACGGGTTAACCAGCCCTTTGTCATTCACATCCGCCGGGAACCGAGTGAACAAATTCATGTTGCCCATAAACTTCCAGGCAACGCCATAGAGCAGCACGAACGAATTGGATACTTCTTTTGAAACGGGGTTTTTGTCTCCACTCAGGATTTCGGCACCTAGCCGGAACAGTGTTCTGCCGGTATTGGCACTGATTTCAGGTTGAATATAATACGCTCGAATTGCCTTCGAAGCAGCATTTTGCCCGTACTGATAATAGGCATTCACCGTGCCGTAAAGCCAGTTCCGGGTAAATTCCAGCCGTCCGCCATTGGTTATTCGCTGGTAGTATGGCCTGCTTCCGGTCGTTCTCCGGAACACGTCCAGCGCATTGAGGGTCGTCAACGTAATGAGATTACTGAGTTTGTATTTGAGATGATGGACGACAAGAAATTTGTAGGTATGGGCAGCCACTGGCGAATAGGCGGGATCAAAATGTTTGCCATAGGGTCTGGTGAAAAAAAGGGTTAGATCCGTTTCCAGTTTTTTCTTGTAGAAGAGTCGGATACCCTCGTGCGTGCGGCTTTGCTGGCCCCACGGTGCAGCCGAAAATATCCTGCCATTGTCGAGCGACAACGCTTGTCTGCCAATTCTGACAGAAAGGGAATTGCCAATGGTAGGCTCGGCATACAGTTCAAAAAAATTTACAGTACCTACGCGGGAAAATTGCCCTGGTTTCCCCCAGACGTGGATTTCCTGAGGGGATGCATGCAAGCGCAGTTTAGTGGATCGATACGTAATGCTGAAGCGGTTTCGCTGCGTGGCAAAGAGCTCAGGCATAACCGAATCTGCCTTAACCCACATAAAATTATCCCGGTATTCGGCCCGGGGTCTTACTTCAAAGTCGATGGCCAACTCCCGGCGCACGGTATCTGACGATTGCGCTAAGAGGTCACCAGTTCTAATGATCAGAACGAGAAAGACTATCCCATAAAGCATTTTGAGTTTAGGAAGGTCAGCCTAGACACGGAAAAAGTTACGTTATCAATGGTTTTACCGCGCAAACTACTGAAAACTAATTTACAATGTCTATATTTTAAATAGATTAATCTTGCGGAGTTGTTGGAGTCATATTGCGAAGGTCAACCGCACTTTTACAATTGTCCAATAATCTCGTTTCTGAAATACTTGCCCCAGTTTCGCAGTTCGTTCAACAGCTCGCGCAAGGACATGCCAAGGGGCGTCAAAGCATACTCTACGGTAACGGGCATGCTGTCATAAAGCGTGCGGGTGATCAGTTTGTTCTCCTCCAGCGCCTTCAATTCCTGTGATAACATTTTGGGCGATATGTCCGGAATGTCTCTATGGATCTCTCCAAAGCGTTTCTTTCCGTAGGTTAGTGATATCACAATGGGAACGCGCCACTTGCCCTGAATCACTTCCATTGCATCTCTGGCTGCTTTGAGCTCGTATTGGCAGGCCGGTTCTGTGCTCTTCATAAGGATCAAGTTCTATCCTGGTTACCCGTTGGTAACTACTTACCAATAGGTAACAACTATATTTTGGTAAGTGAATATCGGTAAATTTGCCTCATTATCAACATAAATTGAGTACATCATGAATAAATTCTTCCTTATTTTAACAATGTTGGTCAGTATGACCAGCGTAGGGCAAACACACAAATCCCGCACTTTCCTATTGGTACACGGAGCCTGGTCGGGCGGGTGGGACTTTGCCCAGGTAGATGCTAAGCTGCGGTCGAAAGGTGACATTGTGTATCGTCCCACACTGACCGGACTTGGAGAAAGGGTTCATTTGTCCAAGGCAAGCATAAATCTGAGCACGTTCATTACCGATATTGTAAATGTTATCAAGTATGAAAACCTGCACAATGTCATTTTGGTGGGTCATAGTTTCGGCGGAATGGTGATTTCGGGGGTGGCCGAACAAGTGCCTGAAAGAATTAGTCAACTTATTTACCTGGATGCGATGGTGCCAAACGACGGTGAAAGTGCGCGTGACGTGTGCGGTGAACTGTGGAATGGAATGATAGCACCTTATGTAAAGGATAGCCTGGTTCTTTACCCATTTGGCCCCACTACGGCAACACCGCCCGGTGACGTTCCCCAGTCGCTAAAAACGTACACTGAGCCGCTGAAAATTAGTAATCCCCTGGTCAAAAAAATCCCAACCGCGTTTATCGTGATGACAAAGAACGGAAAAAGCAACAGCCTGAACGACCAAATGGGCTTAAACAAAGCACGGGAGAGACGCTGGAAGATTTATCAATTTGAAGGCGGGCATTACTCCATGCGCGAACAGCCCGAAAAGCTTGCCCTGAAATTACAAGAAGTGCTGCCAAAGGGGCGGTAGTGTGGTAGAATACTATTGCAAGTTCAAGAAAAACTTGACTCAGCTCTTTAAGGCTATTTTAAGGAAATACACAAGCGACAGTCTATACGAATCTACCGAGTGCCATAAGGAGCCATAGCCCTTATGGCACTCGACAACCGGAAAAATCACCAGCGGTAGAAACGACAAATGAACTCTTGTTTTGCCAAATCTGGAGAGCAGTTTTAACTTACCAAGGTGGTGGTTCAAGCGGAATACTTAGAGAGATTCAGAAATACTGGCTTGAATTTCACCTTTCGGCGTCACCCCGGCCTTTTTCCAGACGGCCTGATTGCCTTTGTAAAGCACCAGCGTGGGGAGCGACGTAATGCCCAGTTCTTTCACCAGTGCCTTGTTTTCGTAGGCTTCGATCCGGATCACTTTCACATTAGCCGCCTGTTCTTTTTCAATTTCATCGACTATCGGCGCCAGTTTTTTGCAGGAACCGCAATACCGCGAACCAAAATCGACCAGCACCAGTTTCTCGGATTTGAGTTGCGTCTGATATGCCGCCAGTGTCAGCCCCGCCCCGACCGTGGATTCCACTGACCGACCCGAGCCAATCCATTTGCTCAGGCCGCCGGGCAGTTCGGTCACGTCTTTAAAACCGGCTTCGCGCAACCGTCTGGCGAGCTGCCCGCTGCGCCCGTTGGCAATCGAGTAGATAAAAACCGGGTTCTCCCGGTTCAGATTTTTGATCTTCTTCTGAAAATCGGCTTCGTCGGCTACGTTAAAGCTGGAGGCCCCTTTCAGGTGGTTTTGCTGGAATTCTTCTTCCGAACGGGCATCCAGAATCTGGGCGCGTTGACCGGCCTGCGCCAGTTTGGCTTCGAATGCTTCAAAAGATACTAAAGAATTCGATCCGGCATTTTGAGCGTGCAAGGAGTTGTTTACCAGCAGAAACAAGCCGAAGATGAATACAAAGCGGAAGGTTTTCATAGTTGTTTAAAGTTAATGTTGACCGTACTTATTGAATTGATTCTATGGAAAGGTAGAGCACTGAAGACGATTGAATACGTATTGAAAGGAGCCAGAAAGGTTAAAAATTTCGGCTACCTTGCGACGGTTTTCTGGGTGCGGGCAGGAGCGGTTGCTGCGGCTTTATTTTGTCGTAATCCACTACGCCGGTGCGCTTGGCCCAACCGAAATAGAGATCCGAAAGCGCATCGACTACGTTGGGATTTCGGCCCGCGACATTCTGGGTTTCGCCCCGGTCGGCTTCGAGGTCGTAGAGTTCCCACTGGTAGCTCGGATAGATGGAAACCAGTTTCCACTTCCCTTGCCGAACCGCCCGGTTGCCGGCCCATTCCCAGAAAATCGGGCGCTGCGGGTCAAGCGGTTTTTCATTGAATAGCAGATTCGCCAGACTCACCCCGGGCAGCGGGTTGGTCGCGGTTCCGTTGTAAGAAGTTGGGTAATTCGCCTGGGCCACGTCGTACAGCGTGGGCGCAATGTCGATCAGGTGGCCCGTTCCTTTTTCGAGCCGACCGGGTTTGATTTTTCCCGGAAACCAGGCGATGAAGGGCGAACTGATCCCGCCCTCGTAGGAGAATGCCTTGAACGACCGGAACGGCGTGTTGGACACGTACGACCAGTTTTTGCCCTGCGACTCGAACGAGCCCGCCGTGCCGACCGGTCCGCTGTTCCGCCCGGCTTTCGGGCCCCAGTGGGCCACGTCTTCAGCCGGAGCGCCATTGTCGGAGATGAACAGAACCAGCGTATTGTCGTCTTTTTTGAGGTCTTTCAGTTTCGCCAACACTTTTCCGATACCCTGATCGGCTCGGTCCAGCATGGCAGCGTAGACTTCCATTTTGGCCTTCCAGAGTTGTTTTTCGTCGTACGTCAGGGCGTCCCAATCTGGGATTTCGGCATCGCGGGCGGCTGCGGCATCGGCCTGTTTCTGACTGATAATACCAAGCTTCACCTGCCGGGCCAGCCGTTCTTTTCGGGTTTCATCCCAACCCGCGTCGTATTTTCCCCGGTATTTGGCAATGTCCTCCGGCAGGGCTTGCAACGGCCAGTGCGGAGCCGTGTAAGCCAGGTATAAAAAAAAGGGTTTGCTTTCCCGGCTCTGTTCATCCAGAAATTTCACCGCATGGTTCGTGATTTCATCGGTGAAATAAAACGAGTTGGCTTTGGGATGTTGCCGCTGATTATCTTCCAGAATCACCACCGGCGAGTTACGGCCCGTCGGCAGCGGCCCCGCGTCGAAGTAATTGGAACCCCCGCCCAGAATCCCGTAAAACCGGTCAAAACCGCGTTGTCTGGGCCAGGCAAGGCTGTCGTTGCCAACGTGCCATTTGCCCGACAGTAAGGTGCTGTAACCGGCCTGTTTCAACACTTCACCAAATGTCAGCGATTGTTTGTTCAGAAAGCCCTGATACGCCGGTGTTCCCAGGTTGACGTTAAAATAACCAATCCCGGCTTTGTGCGGGTATTGCCCGGTAATGAGCGACGCGCGGGTCGGGGCGCAGATGGCGTTGTTGTAAAACTCTCGTAGCCGCAAGCCTTCGGTGGCCAGCCGGTCGAGGTTGGGCGTCTGGATTTCTGAACCGTAAGAACCCAGATCCGAATAGCCCATGTCATCGACCATGATCAGGATGATGTTGGGGGGGCGTTGGGCAGCAGACCTGGGGGTTTGGGCCCATCCGGAATGCGCAATCGTGCAAGCGGTAAGCGCCAGTACCATTAGTGATTGTAACAGATTCGTTTTCATGGTGTTTCGGTGGTTACTCAACTCGGGAAGCCGGGCGGTTTTGCAACGGAGCATTCGGATTGTTGATAGGATTGCCACCCTGAACGGCCGGGCGCAGTTTTTCGTACGGTTCGACGTCTGTGCGTTTGGCCCAAGCTTCGTAGTCAGCGTTCAGCGATTTTACAATATCAGGGTGCTGCGTCGCCAGATCGGTCGTTTCGCCCCGATCAGTTTCGAGGTTGTAGAGTTGCCAACGATTCTGCGGGAAAATCGACACCAGTTTCCAATGGCCTTTCCGCACCGCCCGGTTGCCCGCCCGCTCCCAGAAAAGAGCCCGGTCGGCTGGTAATTCGGTTCCCTGAAAGAGCAGTTTGACCAGACTAAGGCCGGGCAGCAGATTGGTTTTCAGGCCGTTGAAGGTGGACGGATACGCAGCACCCGCCAGCTCATAAAAAGTCGGAGCCAGATCGATGAGGTGACCGGTTCCTTTGGCTAGGGTTCCGGCCTTGATTTTCTTCGGAAACCAGGCAACAAACGGCGAACTGATGCCGCCTTCGTAGGGCGTGGCTTTGTAGTTGCGGAACGGTGTGTTGGAAACATAGGCCCAGTTCTGTTCCTGGTAGTCGTATGAGCCCGCCGAGCCGATGGGCCCCGAACTGCGGGGGCGTTTCCGACCGGTTGGGATCAAACCGCCCTGTGCGCCGTTGTCCGAAATCAGCACGATGAACGTGTTATCGTCTTTTTTGAGCCGTTTCAACTCGGCCAGCAACCTCGCCAGATTCTGATCAACGCGGTCGACCATCGCGGCATAGACTTCCATTTTGCGCTGCCAGAGTTGCTGTTCGTCGTAGGTTAAACTCTGCCACTCAACCACTTCGGGGTCATGGGCAGCCACGGTCTGTTTCGGATTGGCAATGCCGAATTTAACTTGCTTCGCCAGCCGTTCTTTCCGCAGCGAATCCCAGCCGATGGCGTACTGGTTTTTGTATTTGGCAATGTCTTCAGCGGGGGCCTGCAACGGCCAGTGGGGAGCGTTGTAGGCCAGATACAGAAAAAACGGTTTGTTTTTCGACTCGTTGATGTATGAAATGGCGTGGCTGGTGATCTCGTCGGTCAGGTATTTGCCGGGTTCCAGGTTGATGCGCCGGTTGTTTTCGACCAGTTCGACGGGCGGCACCTTGTCTTTGTACGGGCTGATGTCGTAGAAGTTGCTGGCTCCGCCGATGAACCCGTAAAACCGGTCGAAACCGCGTTGGTTCGGCCAGTACAGGCTATCGTTACCGACATGCCATTTACCGGACAGATACGTGTTGTAACCCGCCTGTTTCAGTACCTCCCCAAACGTGAGCGACTCCTTGTTGAGCCAACCCTGGTAAGCCGGCAAACCCAGGTTGACGTTGAAATAGCCGACCCCGGCCTTGTGGTGGTATTGGCCGGTGATGAGCGACGCCCGCGTGGGCGCACAGATGGAATTGTTGTAAAATTCCCGCAACCGCAGGCCCTCGGCGGCCAGTTTGTCGATGGTCGGCGTTTGGATTTCCGACCCGTACGCTCCGAAATCAGAGTACCCCAGATCATCGACCATCACCAGAATAATGTTTGGTTTACCGGCTGGCTGACGGTTTTTGGACTGGCCCAGCGATAGGCCGAGGCTCAGCGTTATGAAGGTGAAACTCAGCAGAATTTGTTTCATGGAAGTTGGTTATAAACGCGGTTGTCGCTGGTCGAGCCAGTGAATAAGATTGAGCAGAAAAGCCTGATTCTGACCGGCATCCGGCGATTTCAGGCCAAACGGCATTTTGTCCCTGCCTTTGAGCTGGGAGGAAAACATGGCCGCTTCGCCGAAGATCGCCAGTCGCCCCTTGCCGTACCCGGATACGGCTCCCTGCGAAAATCCTTTGATCGGGATTCGTGGCGTTGTCTGGTGGAACTTCCAGGCCGTATCGGGTAATAACACCTGGTATTTTTCGTCGAACGTCAGCAAAGAAACGGCTTTGGGTGGCATCGTAAAGGCTTGCCCGGTGAAGGTGGCAATGGAGGTGATGCCTTTCGTGATCGGATGCTCAGCCAGGGTTCCGGCGGTTTTCCGGAAAAGATCCAGTTCTTTTTTTGCCCCCGGAAAAAGACCGGCCGTCGTGTCGGTAGCAAAGCCGTTGTAAAACGTAAACCCGAAGGATTTGGCGAGGTCTTCGTTGGCCCCGGCAATGGGCATGTGGTCGGCGATCAGAAACAATGAACCGCCGTTTTTAACCCATTCGTTCAGCACCTGGATTTCGTCCGGCGCGAAGGCCGACGGATTGGGTTTGGCCCAGTCGGTGACATTGCGTTCGTTCAACGCGTTGGCAATCACCAGAATGGCCACATGCTGTAAACCGGTTTTCGTGAACGGCTGCGTATTGGGCTTGACCACATAACCGTCGCGTTGGAGCACCTTGGTAAAGGCGTTGTAACGGCCCGCGATGGTATGAAAGTTGTGGTGAGCTTCGTCAATGAAAACCAGCGGTCCCTTGCCAGCCGCATAGACCGGATGATCGATTTTGGGGTCGTAATCGAAATCCGGAACCTGCTGGGCCCGTAGAACAATTGGAATTACTAAAAATACCAAAAATGCGATTGCTTTCATACCAGTTTATGATTTCCTGAAATCCGGGTTAAGTAAATCCATACACCTTTGTTATCGGTTTAAGGGTTCTTTCGCCCGGATTTCAGAGGGCTTCTGACCGGGTTTTCATACCATACAATGCCCAGGCCCGGCTTTCCGCCCTGCGAATTATTGTTTTCTTCGGTGGAAATGACATCCAGATCACCGTCGCCGTCCAGGTCGATTGCCGGAATGAGGTCGTATTTCCGGCCCACGGTTCCACTGATTTCGTTGCGCTGCCAATCCGGGTCGAACACGGAATTCCGGTAGCGTAGATACACCACGCCAGACCGGGTTTCGCCCGCGCCCTCGCACGAAATCACGAGATCTTTCCGGTTGTCGCCGTCTACGTCGGCAACAGTTACGGCTTTGCCGCGACCAATGTCTTTGGGATAGTTGATTTTATGGGTTTTCCACTGCAACCCATCCGCCGACAGTTTTTGGATAAAATGGATCTGGTCTTCTTTCGTGGCCACCATCACATCCTGCCGGCCGTCGCCGTCCAGATCCGCGATGTCCATGAAAACCACCTCCTGCGTCGTGTCGCCAATGCTATGATTCGTCCAGGAACCCGTCGTTTTATCCCGTCCCGGATTTTCGAGCCAGCGGCACCCCCGCGGAATTACCTTGCGATCGGAATAGACGATGTCCGGCAGCTGGTCGCCGTTCACATCCGACATCAGGATGGACATCACCCAGCTTACTTTGGCCAGCGGAATCCATTCCCAGGCCGCCAGATTCCGCGGATTGGCGGGTGCTTTGAGCCAGCCGATATACGGTTGGGGGTACGTGTCGTTGTCTTTTTTGCCCCCCAGCACCAGATCGACGCCATGGCGACCATCGACCTGAAACGGTTCGGCAAACATCCACTGAAAAAGGCCTTTCGTAGCCGGAAAAACCTCGGTTTTCCACAAGGTCGAGTCGGCATAGTCTTTCCCGGGACCGGGTGCCCAGTGGACCTGCACGCGCATGGTTTTTCCCTCCGAACTGCTGATGACGTCTTTGGCCCCATCGCCGTCTAGATCGACCAGAACGGCATCTTCGACATTGGGTGCCGAACCCACCGTTACGTATTTCCACTTTTCCCGCACGTGTTCGTTCCCCGGATTAAAATAAATCCGAACCAGCCCGCTCTGTTCCCAGCCGGTGGCAATGTCGGGCCGGTTATCGCCGTTGGCATCCGCAAACCGCACCCCGTCGGCGCCCAGCAGCGAGTTGTCAACGGCGTGTGCGGGCCAGACCGTCGTGCTCTGGGCCAGGACGACGGCGGTTTTCAGACACACGAACCCTATTGCGATCCAGGCCCACAAAACCCGTTTCCGAATCATGGTTTGGGTTCGGCAGGCAAACCGGCGGTTGTCAGGTCCACGAATCCACCGATGTTGAACGGCGACTTAAAACCTAAGGTCTGCAAGGTATCGGCGGCTCTTCCGCTGCGGTTGCCCGACCGGCAATAGAGGTAAACCGGTTTGTTTTTATCCAGTTTACTGATTTGGTCCTTGAAATTGGCCGCCCGGAAATCAATGTTTTTCGAATGAGCTAAATGGCCTTCCCCGTATTCTTCGGGGGTGCGGACATCCACCAGATAAGCTTTCCCGGTTTTGATTTCGGCCAGAATGGTTTCCGGTGATTTGTGGGTGTCGCTCAGTTTGCCTTGTGATTCCTGGGCAAAAGCGGAAAGGTTTAAAAAAAACGTGAACAGAAACAGCAGCGATTTTTTCATGATTTATTGAGTTTTACTTTTTTAAAGATTCCAGAAGATTTTGGGCCGCCCGAACGTCATAGGCCTCATTGACGGCATTGGGTGACGGATTAGTGGGAATTAAGGCCAGGGCCGCTTCCTGCGCTGGGGCCGCAGCCGGCCCCAACGTTAGCAACGCATTCAGTGCCTGAAGCCGCACCGGACGGCTGGGACTGGCCAAGGATTTTTTAAGAGCCGTAACGGCTTCGTTCGTTTCACCGAGTTGGTACAAGGCTTCCGCAGCCGCTACCTGCACGGTTTCTTCCGAATCCTGAAGGAGCTTCTGTAGGGCCGGTTTCGCCGACGCCAGTTTCAACACTGTGCCGCCAGTAGCCGCCCAATACCGGACAGTGGGATCGGGATCGGTCAGGCGTTGGATCAGTTCCTGGCCGTCGGCCGGGTTGCGTGATGAGGCCAGCGTGGCGGTTTCGATCACCCGGTTCAGGGGGTAGTTGCTTTTTCGGGCGTAGTCGTACAACGGTGTTTTTTCGGCGATCCGGGCCAGCAGTGCTTCGGGAATGAAACCCACATCCCGGCTCTGCTGGAGCCACTGCTCATTGGCTTTTCGCAGCCGGATCAGTTCTTTTGCGTAGCGCGGATCGGTGGCCAGGTTGTGAACATTGTTGGGGTCAGCGTCCACGTCGTACAACTCTTCGGCGGGTTTGGGTTGCCAGAACCGGGCCTGTGTCTCGTTCAGTCGTCCGGCTTTGAACTCGGCTTCCCAGGCCGGAATCGACGGTGTTCTCCACAAATAATCGAGGTGCTGACCGTAAATCCGGTGCGGCAGGTAATTCCGGATGTAGCGGTATTTTTTGTCCCGCACCGACCGCGACAGGTCGATGGCTTCGTCCATCCGCCCCCGAAAATTGTAGGCGTACTGGCGTTCTGGTTTTTGTTGCGTTCCCAGAAACGCCTGACCCTGCATGTAATCCGGGACTTTAATGCCAACCAGACTCAAAACTGTGGGCGCAAAATCCAGAAACGTGACCAACTGGTCAGTTTTCGCACCGGCTTTGGCCGTGGCCAGATGCGCGTATTTCTTCGGCAAATGTACGATCAGCGGCACGTGCAGCCCGGATTCGTACATAAACCGCTTGCTGCGTCCCAAAACGCCCCCGTTGTCGGCGTAATAAAAAACGATGGTGTTTTCGGCCAGACCGGCGGCTTTCAAGTCGTTGAGGAGCTTGCCAAACTGCTGGTCCATCGTTTCCACTTTGTCGTAGTACTGCGCCCAGTCGTGTTTAAACTCGGCGGTTTTCGGGTGATACGGCGGAATCGGTGCTTTTTCCGGATCGTGGTGCAGGGCCGGAAGCGGCTGATGCAGGGAGCTTTCGTGCGACACAAACAGGTTGAAGACCGCAAAGAACGGCTGGCCTGGTTTGCGTTTTTTATACGTCGCCGAATCGCTCGACTCGTCCCAGGCATCTGGCTGATCGACGGTATTGTAATCTTTTTTGGCATTATTCGTTGTGTAATAGCCCGCTTCCCGCAAATACTTCGGGAAGAATTTGACGAACGAGGGCACCGGATTCGAGCTCCGCATGTGCTCGGTACCCAGCGAAGGCGGATACATTCCCGTAATCAGCGTGTTGCGCGAAGGCGCACAAACCGGCGCGGTCGAAAACGCATTTTTGTACAGAATGCTTGCGGTCGCAAACCGGTCGATGTTCGGCGTGGTGGCATACGAATTGCCGTAACAGCCGATCAGCGACGTGTTGTTGTCCTCGCTGACGATCCAGAGAATATTGGGTCGGTCGGCGGGGGTTTGTGCCTTTCCCTGAAAAAAGCCCAGCAGCAGCAGGCTAAGAAGATGGTTTTTAAGTCGAATCATAGGCATTTCTTACGTTCAATACCGGTTGGCGGGCGGAATGGGTAACGGCAGATAATCCCGGTTCAGAATCATCCATTCCTGCAAGCGGGCCTTGAGCTTGTGTTCAATGTCTTTGTACTGCTCGTCACCGATCAGGTTGTTGAATTCATTCGGATCTTTTTCCAGGTCGAACAGTTCGAATAGCTCCCGGCGGGCCGCAAAAAACCGCTGGTCGATCTTTTTGTCCAGTTTTCCTTCGGCATGCAACTGCGTCAGGTCAAGCCAGAACGGTTGGGCCGCAAAATCGACGGGCGTGTACGGCAATTGCCACAAGGCGTTGTAAATCAGCTTGTACTTGTTGCTGATCACCGTTCGGCCCAGATCGAAATGCATGGTGCTGGTGGGCAAGCCGTGGCCGTGGGCACCCCGCACCGAAAAGACGTAATCGTGGGGTTCGTAGGCCGCCTGCTGAAAAGACGGCACCAGGCTTTTGCCGGTTAGGATTGGGGGAATGGCCACGCCCGCAACCTGCAAAAACGTCGGTGCCAGGTCTTCGCCCGAAATGATCGCGTTGCTGACCTGACCGGCTTTGATCAAACCGGGATGCCGGGCAATGAGCGGGACGTTAATGCCGAGGTTGTAGAGCGTTCCTTTGCCCCGCAGTAAAGCGCCCCCGTTGTCGCCCATGAACACCACGAGCGTGTTTTGTTCCAATCCGCGTTTTTTGATCTCGTCCAGCAAGCGGCCCACGTCGCCGTCGAGCCGTTGAATTTCGCCCAGGTAAGCCACAAAATCTTCGCGCACCAGCCTGGTGTCCGGCCAGCCTTCCGGGAGTTTCAACGTAGCCGGGTCGGGTTCGGACGTTTTGGCCGTAAAAACCCGGTGCGGGTCGCTGTAGCCCACTTGCAGGAAGAACGGTTTGCCTTTGGGCGTCTTGTCCAGAAACTCCGCGTACTGCCGGAAAATGGTGTCGCTGTTGGCCGACACTTTCAGGTAATCCACCCGGTTTTTGAAGGTTTCCAGGCTGTATTTGTCATACACCTCCGCCGATTCCGGGATGGCGCGATTGCCGTTGAGGTGAAAATTTCGGCCGCAAATCCCGGTATAGTACCCCGCCTTGCGAAGCAGTTCGGGATACGTCACAATATCAGCGGGCAAGGGCGCCGAAAACCGGGTCATCCCGATGTCGAGGGTAGACCGGCCGGTCATCAGGGCCGCGCGGGAAAGCACGCACTGCGGAGCGGTCGTGTACGCCCGCGTATAGCGAATGCCTTCCTGCGCCAGCCGGTCAATGTTCGGCGTTTTGATGCTCGGATACCCGTAACTGCTCAGGAACGGCGCGCTGTGGTCATCGGACAAAATGAAGATAATGTTGGTGGGCTGCCTGCTTTTCGATTGCGCAAAAAGCCGGGTTGGAAAACTCCACGCTATCAGCCACAGGATCACAACAAATACTCTGATTCTCATCGGGTTGTGGATTATACTAGTTTAACAATTTCCTCATCCGCTATTTTTCGCCTTTGCTTTCGGCCTTCGCGGGGTCCTGTTTAATCAGGGGCAGAACCCGTCGTTTCAGCACATCGTCCCAGGTGATATAGGGGTAGAGGTTGTATTTTTGGGCCTGCTCTTCGAACAACGCTTTGAGTTCATCCAGTTTTTGCGGATGCTTCTTCGCCAGGTCGATGCGTTCGTTGAAATCGTCGTTCAGGTTGTACAACTGCCAGTCATTTTGCTCCGGGTTGGCCACGCTGATCGTACTGGCAAAACTGCTCGTCGGGGCCGCCGACGGTTTAAAGGCAAAAGCCGCTTTCCAGCCATCCTTGTAAATCGAGCGGGAGCCAAAAATGTAGTAGTGCTGCACAGTATGCCGGGAAGGAGCCTTGGCGTTATCAAACGAATACGCCAGCGACGTGCCCTGAATGGCGTCCTGTTTGATGCCCCGAATCTGCTCCGGTGCCGGAATACCCAAAAACTCCAGCGTGGTGGGCAACAGATCGATCACGTGCCCGTACTGGTGGCGAATACCCCCTTTCTCTTTGATCCCTTTCGGATAAAAAACGATCAACGGATTGCGCGTGCCGCCTTCCGAATGGGCATCCTGTTTCCAGTATTTAAACGGCGTGTTGGCCGCCTGCGCCCAGCCCAGCGGGTAGTTGGCGTTGGTGCCCTCCGGCTCGCCGATCTTGTCGATCTCGACCAGGTTGTTCCTGAGTTTTTCGGCCTCCGAAAGCGGCTGAATAAGGGCTGCGGCCGACGAGCGGGCAATGACGCCACTGAGGTCGCCCTCTTTGCTGGCACCGTTATCCCCAATCACCACAAAAATCAGGGTGTTGTCCAACTGATCGATTTGCTTCAGGTACGTAACCAGCCGACCCACTTCGTGATCGGTATAGGTCAGGTACCCCGCGTAGACTTCCATGAAACGGGCGTAGAGCTTTTTCTCGTCCGCTGGCAGACTGTTCCAGGCTTTGATGTTCGGGTTGCGCTCGGGCAGAACGGTAGTGGCCGGAATGATCCCCTGTTTCTTCTGGTTGGCGAAAACCTGCCCCCGGAAAGCATCCCAGCCCTCATCGAATTTGCCTTTGTACCCATCGCTCCATTTTTTGGCCACCTGATGGGGCGCGTGGGTAGCACCCGGCGAATAATACAGGAAGAACGGTTTGTCGGGCGCGGCTTTTTTCTGACGCCCAATGAAGCTAATGGCTTTGTCCGTAATCTGGTCGTTCAGGTGCCGGCCGTCGGGCTCTACGTGGGCGTTATCTTCTACCAGATCCGGTTTATACTGGTCGGTTTGTGATCCCAGAAAGCCAAAGAAATGATCGAATCCCTTGCCGGAAGGCCAGCGGTCGAACGGCCCGGCATCGGTCGCATCCTGATCCGGCGTCAGGCCGTATTTCCCCACGGCAAAGGTGTTGTAGCCCGTTTCCCGCAGAATCTCGGCAATGGTTCCTTTGTCCGACGGAATCCGCCCATCCCAGCCCGGAAATCCGAACGAGGACCATACATGCGAAAAACCGCCTTCATGGACCGAGTGGGAATTACGCCCTGTGAGGAGCGCTGCCCGGGTTGGGGCGCAAATGGCCGCCGTGTGGAAGTTGGTATAGCGCAGTCCGTTGTTGGCCAGGCTATCGAACGTCGGCGTACGAATTACCCCACCGAAGGTGCTGGTAGCACCGAAGCCGACGTCGTCCAGCAAGATCCAGACAACGTTGGGGGCACCGGCCGGGGCTTTGATCGGGTTCGTCCAGGCTTCCTTCGATTCGGCCAGGGTTTTGCCAACAACGCCTTTAAAGGGTTGCTGTTGCTGGGTAATGTTCTGGGCGTCAGCCTGGGCGTAGAGAAGGATCCCGCCGAGCAGCGCAACGACGGTTTTTCTAAACGGATTCATCATTTTATGTACGTTTCGTTGCTAATCGGTTTTTTACTCGGCAAAGCTGGACCGCAGTTTGACGCCCCATTTACCGTTTTCTTTGGTCAGCACGTACAGCGATTCGTACGAGGCCACCTTGCGGCCATCTTTTCGGTAGCGCGTAAACCGGGTGTCGATGTGGACTTTTTCGGGAGAGGCCTGAACGATGTTCCGGCGGTCCCACTTGCTGTAATCCCAGCCTGCTTTTTGCTGGGGGCCAAACACACTGGCGGAATCCCGCAGCCCGGCCCGTTCCAGCACCGACATTTTGCCGCTGGCGAGCCGGTAATGCGGAAAGTGGTACGTGTTTTCCCAGCCTTTCAGGTCTTTGGCGTTGAACGTTCCCAGGTAGTCATCGAGCACCTGGTTGATGGTGGCCTTTTCGCCCGCACTCAGTTTGTACGAACCGTAGGCCTGGGCCCTGGCGAGTTGCCCAAGGCCCAGCAGCAGGAATAGCAATCCGTTTTTTTTCATTTTAGTATCATGTACCCATGGGCTAAAGCCCGTGGGAAGGCACGTTATTTGTCGGTTTGCAGGTATGATTGCTGGCGCGATTCAAAATCAATGGTAACCTTGTGGATCGTGCCGGTAAACGCAAAGGGAACTTTGTACTCGGCACTCACCGGCGTCAGGTCATCGAAGCCCACGTTGACGCCTTCGTGCGAATACAGATTGCCCAGCGTCCGCCCGATCATTCGATCGCCGATTTTGGCGTTATTGGCGTATAAGGTCAACTGGCCCGTGCCGTTTTCCCGGTACGTCACATCGGCCCGGAGCTGCACGGTACCCGTCGGCAGGGCGGTGTTATCCGAACTGACCGTGTACGTCGTGCCGTCGTTCACCGTATAGGCCAGGTGCAGTTTCTTGTTTTTCAGGAAAAAGCTGAGCCCGCCCGCGCGGCCACCCCGCGAGAGCAAAACGCCTTCGGCTCCCTCGGCCTGAATCACCACGTCTGCCGTCAGACCGAATGATTTTTTAATCGCAAACGGACTGGCAATATCCGGAATCGTCGACTGGCCGGGGTACAGCACCACCTTGCTCTGTCCTTTGTAAGCGTTGGGCAACTCAAACGGCGTCGTTTCGTCTTTGAGCGGATAGATGTTGTATTTAGCCGCTTCGCTATCGAACAGGGCTTGCAGTTCTTTCAGTTTGGCCGGATGCTGGGCGGCCAGGTTGGTCCGTTCGTTGAAATCCTCATTGAGGTTGTACAACTCCCAGACGTCCTGCTCAAACGGCTGACCTTTAACGTGGAGCGTGCCGGCTTTCCAGCCATCCTTGTAAATGGACCGGCTTCCTTTGATCTCGTAGTACTGAACCGTATGGCGGCTTTTGGCCGAGGCATCGTTGAGACTGTACGCCAGGCTGGAGCCTTCCACGGCGGCCTGTTTATACCCGTTGATGCTTTCCGGAATCCGGGCTTTGACCAGCTCCAGCGTGGTCGGCAGGATGTCGATGACGTGGCCGTACTGGGTCCGGATGCCGCCTTTTTCCTGGATGCCTTTCGGGTAGTGAACAATCAGCGGATTGCGTGTGCCGCCCTCTGCATTTGCATCCTGTTTCCACTGCCGGAAGGGCGTGTTGGTGGCGGCAGCCCAGCCTAGCGGATAATTGGCTTTCGCAAATTCCGTCCCGATCAGGTCGATGTTTTCCAGATTTTTCTTCAGTCGCAGCTCGTCCGGAAATTCCGTGCCGTTGTTGTGAATCGTCCCCACGAAAGAGCCTTCCTTGCTGGCGCCGTTGTCGCCCACCGACACGAAAATCAGGGTGTTATCCAGTTGATTGATCTCCTTCAGGTACTTGATCACCCGGCCGATTTCGTAGTCGGTGTAAGAGATAAAACCGGCATACACCTCCATGAAGCGGGTAAACAGTTTCTTTTCATCCGCCGACAAACTCTCCCACGCCTTGATTCCGGGGTTGCGTGGGGGCAGGACGGTATTTTTCGGCACCACGCCCAGCTTGATCTGGTTCGCCAGCACCTGTTCGCGGTACTGATCCCAGCCACCGTCAAATTTCCCCTTGTACTGATCCGACCATTCTTTAGCGACCTGATGCGGAGCGTGACCGGCCCCGGTGGCGAGGTAGAGGAAAAACGGTTTGTCGGGGGCCGATGATTTCTGCCCGGCGATGTACTGGATGGCGCGGTTCGCCAGCAGTTCGTTCAGGTGTTTGCCGTCCTGCTGGTCCTTGACCCGGTAAATGCCTTCCCACAGTTCGGGGTGCCACTGGTCGGTGCTGCCCCGCGACGGAAAACCGTAGAACTGCTCGAAACCCCGGCCCGTCGGCCAGCGGTTGAACGGTCCGGCGGGGGTCAGGTCGGTCAGCGGGGTGATGTGCCATTTGCCCAGCGCAAACGTGTTGTAGCCGTTTTCCTTCAGGATTTCGGCAATGGTGCCTTTTTCAAACGGAATCTGGGCGTCGTAGCCCGGTGTACCGATGGCGGTTTCGGGGAAAAGACCCATGTGCGCCGAATGCTGGTTGCGGCCCGTCAGCAGAGCCGCCCGCGTCGGGGCGCAGATGGCCGTGGTATGAAAGTTGGTGTATCGCAACCCGTTGAAGGCCAGCGCGTCCAGATTGGGCGTTTGCACCAAGCCGCCGAAGGAACTGATGGTGCCAAAACCGATATCATCCAGCAGAATCCAGACAATGTTCGGCGCACCCGGAGCGGCTTTTTTGGGTTCGGGCCACCATTGTTTGGTCTGCTCGACGGTTTTGCCGAGCGTGCCTTTATACGGTTGGGCGGGCGTATGCTGCGCCTGGGTCGACCGCGTCAGGCCGAGCAGCGCAAGCGTAACCGTAAGGACTGTTTTTTTCATGATCGTTCCGTCAGGGCTGCTTGCCCCAGTTGGGTTTGCCAAAATCCAGAAAATCGTGGTACGTTTTCATCTCGCTGACCAGCCGGGTTTCCAACTGCTGCTTTTTCAGGCGAAAAGCCGGGTTGTCGGCCAGGTTAGTCGTTTCGTAGGGGTCTTTGTTCAAATCGAACAACTGCGTGGTTTCCTGTTGCTTCACGTTGTATTTGATCAGCTTCCAGTTGTCGGCGGTCCGGACGGCGCGCTGCAAATCGCGGTAGGCGTAATACACCGCATCCCGCCCGGGCTTCTTCGTTCCTTTGAGGTAGGGATACAAACTCTGGCTTTCCACCGTCGGTGGCACCGGTAACCCCAGAAAATCCGTCACCGTCGGAAACAGATCGGCGAGGTAGGCCAGCGCGTCGACGCGCTGGTTTTGCGGCAGCGACGGATGGCTGATCACCAGCGGCACCCGCATGCTGTGCTCGTACAGATTCTGTTTTCCCAGCAAGCCGTGACTGCCAACGGCCAAACCGTTGTCGCCCGCGAAAATCACGAGCGTCTGTTGCGTTAACCCGCTCTTGTCCAGCGCATCCAGAATTCGCCCAATCTGCGCATCCAGTTCCGAAATCATGCCGTAGTAGAGCGCCAGTTCCTCTTTGGCCTCGTCTTCCGTCAGCGGCCGGGGCAGGAGTTTTTCGTCCCGGACCTCCAGCTCCCCATTGTCGAATGGGTGTTTCGGCAGGAAATTGGGCGGCAACTTGATGTGCTCTTTCGGATACAGTTTCCGGTATTTTTCCGGCGGGGTACGCGGGTCGTGGGGCGAGGTGAAGGCGACGTGGCAATAAAACGGCTTGGCGTCCGGCGTCTGGCCGTTCAGAAACCGGATCGCTTTGTTGGCATAGAGTTCCGACGAATACGTCTCGGCGTTTTGGTTGGGCTCCTTGTACTGCCCGGACGGATCAAAACTGACAAACTGCGGGTGTTCCTGCCCACCTTTTTCCGGGAAATGCATCCCACCGAAAAACAAGGCCGCCCCGCCTTCGTAACTCCGGGCGAACGACGCCTTGTCGTTGTGCCATTTGCCGATGGCGTAGGTCTGGTAGCCTTTCGTTCGCAGGTACTCGGGCAGCGTAGTGTGTTCCGCCGGAATCATATCCCCGGTTTTGTGCAGACTGTGCAGGTACCGGCCCGTGTGCAGCATGGCCCGGCTAGGTACACACAAGGCGCCGTGCAGCCCACCCATCGTTTGGGCGCGGGTAAACGCCACGCCTTTTCGCACCAGACGATCCAGGTTGGGCGTCTGAATGACATCGTTGCCCAGCGCGTGGACGGTATTGTACCGTTGGTCGTCGGAGTAGAGCACCAGCACGTTATACGGTTTTTTCTGCGCAAAAAGCGGGTGAATAACCCCACTGAGGGTTACGAGTAAAATGCAGAGAACCCGTTTGAAACTGAATTGCATGGAAAATAGCAGGTTATAAAAAGGCCGAAATGAATTCGGTGCCATTCGGCTTTTTACATCACTTTCAATTCCGGCTCACCATAGAGCGGACCCGAAGTAATCACCGGTTCGGAAACCGGTAGCGATGCTTTCTCGTCTTCTTTCACCATCGGGCCGCCCCGGGCCAGTTCGCTGCCTTCTTTTTTCGATTTCAGAATTGGCCACATAAACTGGGCGTACCATTCTTCCTGCTGATAATGCGCAATTCCGTACGATTTCGGGTACTGCCTGGTAATCAAACCGGTACCGAAAATGACGTCCCACAGGAAAAACATATTACCGAAATTGCCTTTGTAGTGCCCGACGCCGTCATCGGTCGAATCGGCGTGGTGGGCGTGGTGCGTCGCCGGGGTGGAGATGAACCGCTCCAAAACCCAGGCCACCGGATGCAGCCATTTGTTGTCATAGAACGGTTTGTCCCAGGGAATGCTCGAATGCGCCAGCGTGGTAATCAGCGACTTAATACCGCGTACGAACAAAGCTGGGTAGCCCAGACCCAGATACACTAAAACCGCCGTCAGGTAGGTCTGCGAGAAGAACATGGTGTAAATCACATTTTGGCGGCTGGCCATGGCCATGCCCATGTACGGGGCCGAGTGGTGCGTCCGGTGAAACCGCCACAAAAACGGCACTTCGTGGTGCAGCCGGTGGTACCAGTACTGCGTCAGGTCGTCGGCCACGGCGATGATGGCAAATCCCCACCAGAACGGCACCCAGTCGAAGGCGTTTTTATACTCTCCCAATACGTACGGCAGAAATTGCAGGGTGTAATAGGTCGTCAGGGGCCGGATGACCAGCTTGGGGAGCGTGAAGCAGGCAATGTCCAGCAGCTTTTCGTTTGAATTCCAGTGGTGCTTATACAGACCGAGCGAAAATTCGACAACGCCGAGCAGCAGGACCAGGGTGGGCAACCCCCAGGAACTGAGATTGCGAAATACTTCTTCAAAAAACGTAATCATAGCTTTCGATTTTTAAGGGTAGTACTTATTTCTTGTTCACAACCGGCGTTTTCTTTGGCGCTTTCTTTTCCCAGGGCCGTTGCCCGGTAAAGTAAAAGGTGACAAACATCAGCAGCACCGGCAGGGCGTACAGAAAGACGCTCAATAGGGCGTTCCGGACGATACGTCGCGCAATGCGGGGTTCCATTTTCATGCGGTTCGTGTGTTTTAAGAGTTAGTGTATTCGGTTTTCAGCAGCCAGCAACCGTTCACCGTTCACGGGTGACTGGCATGCGTGGACTGGGGAGTGCGGTTTAGCAGGTGCTGCGTCAGGCGCAGGCCCCAGAACAGAATCAGAAACGGGATCAGGGTGACGAGAATGCCGACAGCAATCTTTTTTGCCAGTAGAATCAAGTCGGATCGGTTCAGAAATTCCATATGTTTAAGCGTTAAAGGAATGATTACCAGCCCGGATTTTGGGTCAGCAGCGCGTTGTTGTCGAGTTCGGATTGCGGGATGGGATACAGCCGGTTTTTCTCGGTGGCGTTGGTTTTGCCCACTTTGTGCAGGTTCCGGACGAAGATGCTGTTGCCGCTGGCGTCCTTCTGCCGGATCAGGTCGAACCAACGCTGGTATTCGAACACCAGTTCCAGCCGCCGGTCGAGGTAAACGGCTTCCCGGAACTGGTCTTTGGTTAGGCCCGGCGCCAGATCCGGTAAACCGGCCCGGTTCCGAACGCGGTTCAGCGACTTGTAGGCCTTGGCCGTGGGGCCGTTGGCTTCGTTTTCGGCTTCGGCGTGAATCAGCAGCAACTCGGCATACCGCAGAATCGGCACGTTGGCGGCCGATTCGCTGGTAACGGCGGTCGAGTTGGGGTCCCACCATTTGTTGAAGAACGGCGTTGAATCGTTCGGAACCGCCGTATTGGCAAAAGGCAGTGCGTATTTCCGTCCGTTGGTCGGGCTCGTAAAACTGGTCACAAACGTCACCCGCTTGCGCTTGTCGCCGGGTTGATAGAGCTTGTAGATACTAAAAAACTTATCATTTCCTTCCGTATAAAACCGCACCATGTGGGCGTAGTTGCCGCTCAGACCGGGAATGGCCGAAAGAATGGAACGCGGGTTTTCGTTGTTACCCTGGTTTAACGAGTTCGACTTGAACTGGGCTGAGAAAATGTGCTCGGCGCCGTTTTTGGTGGCAGGCAGGAACACATCGGCGTAGTTGGTAAGCAGGTTATAGCCATACGTTCCGGTTCCACCGTCGGCCGATGCCAGCACTTCTTCGGCTTTTTTGACGGCATCCTGGTAATGCGACGCGATGTTGAGCGGCAGCGACGCTTTCGTCAGGTAAACTTTCGCCAGCAGGGCTTTGGCGGCTCCCTGCGTGGCCCGGCCTACATCCGGGGCGCTATACGTAGCGGGCAGGCCGGTAGCCGCTTCGGTCAGGTCCTTTTCGATCTGCTCGTAGATCTTGGCCGAGGGCGACTTGGCGATGGCGTAATCCGAAGCTGAGATAAACTTCTGGTATTCGGTAATCAGCGGAACGTCACCGTATAAACGCACCAGGTTGAAGTAATAAAGTGCCCGTAAAAACTTGGTTTCGCCGAGCAAGCGGTTTTTCAGCGTGGCGTCAAATTCAATAGCCGGTATTTTTTCGAGCGCAACATTTGCCTTTTTAATGGCGGCATAGTGTTGCTGCCAGATTTCGTAGACGCGCAGGTTCGTAGACGAGTGGGCCAGCACCGCCAGAGAGCGCACATCGGGGTTGGTGGCACCCGGTCCGGGATCTTCGTCATCCCCGGCCATATTCATGCCAGTATTGAACAAGGTGTTGTAGGGCGTCTGCACGGAGCCTCCGCCCGAATTCAGAAAGAAATAGACCGCATTGACGGCATTGATGGCGTCGGACTGCGTCTTGTAATATTGCTCTTCAGATAGGAAAGCTTCGGGACTTTCTTGCAGAAACTCAGAGCAGGAAGTGGTGGCCAGTGCGAGGAGTGCTACGGCGGTATAACGAATAAATTTCATGGTGATTCGACTTTATGTTTCTGTCCCCATTCCCTGAAGGGCGCTTTCAACGATGCGTTAGAGCCTCCTTTTGGGGTGGGAGTATTTTTAAAATGACAAGGAAATACCGGCCTGATAGGATTTATTGTTCGGATACACCCCCGAATCCACGCCCCTGTTGATCAGCGACTGGCCGTTCAGGCTGACTTCCGGATCGTACCCGGTATAGTTCGTCCAGGTGGCGGCATTCTGGGCCGACACGTAGATCCGCAAGTTGGTAATCCGCGCTTTGGTGAGCAGGCTTTTCGGAATCGAATACCCCAGCGAGATGTTTTTCAGCCGGACGTAGGTACCGTCTTCAATGAACCGGTCGGAGATTGTGATGGCCGGGTCCTGGTAGGCGGCTTTCACATCCGTGTTCGTGTTGGTCGGCGTCCAGCGGTTGAGCAGATCACGTGACGCATTCGTGTATCCCGTTCCCAGCTCCAGATTGGCGCGGTTCGTATTGTAAATTTTTCCGCCGATGGTACCCTGGAAGAAGATCGTCAGGTCGAAGCCCTTGTAATTGAACGTATTGGTCAGGCCCGCCGTAAAACCGGGCTGGTTGGCAATAACGATCCGGTCGCCGGCCTGCGTAATGACACCATCCCCGTTGATGTCCTTGTACTTCTGTCCGCCCGGGCTTTTGTTGGCTTGGGGAGTCAGCGCAGCATCGCCATTTTGGATGATGCCGTCGGTCTGGTATACGATAAAGGAACCGACCGGGTAACCGACTTTGGCAATGGAAGGGGCTGAAATGGAGGGAATGTACTGATCGACACCATCACCCAGACTCAGGATTTTGTTGGAATTACGCGAGTAAACCAGGATGGTGTTCCATTTCAGATTACCGGTCAGGTTGCGGGAGTTGACGTATAGTTCGATGCCCTGGTTCGATACGGCACCGATATTCTGGTAGATGGTCGAACCCTGGCCGTTGTAGAAGTCCGACAGACCGGACGTACCCGGAACGGTACGCGACAGCAGCAGGTCGGTCGTTTTTTTATAATAATAGTCTGCAACAACCTGGATACGGTTGTTCAGCAATCCTACATCAATGCCGGCATCGACCTGAAAGGTTTTTTCCCAGCTCAGATCAGGATTCGGAACGGTGGTTGGCGCAAAGCCGGAAACGGTCGTATTGGAGAAGTTATACCGGAAGTAGCTTAATTGCGACAAAGACTGGTAGGGGGGAATGCTCTGGTTGCCGGTCAGCCCCGCGCTAAGCCGGAACTTGAGCAGGCTTATTTTCTGCACATCCTTGAAAAAGGATTCATTGTTGACGTTCCAGCCGAAAGCCGCCGACGGGAAATACCCCCATTTGTTACCGGCTCCGAACCGCGAGGAACCGTCGGCCCGCAGCGTCAGTGTCAGCAAATAACGGTCGTCATACACGTAATTGACCCGGCCTAGGTACGAAGCCAGTGACCATTTGGTGGCAAACGAACTGGGCGTCCGGTTGGTAATGCCGGTACCCAGGTTGTTGTACGAAAACGCATCGGTAGCAAACCCGGCCGCTTCGGCAACGGCCCCTTTGGCGTCGGATTGTTGAGCCGTAAACCCGATTACCGCGTCGATTTTGTTCTTCGCGTCGATCTCCCGGACATAGCTCAGCGTATTCTCATTCAGCCAGTTGGTCGTAAAAGCGGACCCCACGATGGCATTGCCCTGCAAGTTTTGCCCTTCTGCGGTTGAAATAGGCAGATAACGGTTTTGCTTGTTATCGACGATATCCGCACCGAACAGTACTTTGGCCGTTAAGCCGTCGATTATCGTGTAATCGGCCGAAATATTTCCCAGAAAACGGTTTGTTCTCGTTTCGTTCAACTGGTTATAGAGCGAGTTGATCGGGTTTTGCAGGCTGGACTCAAACGGGCTGTTGACCACAAACGTACCATCCTGCCGGTAAATTGGAAGGGACGGAGGGGTTAACAAGAGATTACCAACGATGGCCGCCGGGGCTACATCGGCTTTGCTCGTGCTGCCCGTGACATTGGCACTGAGCCGAAGTTTCTGGCTGTAATCGTGAATGATATTGACACGGGCCGAAAACCGGTTGAAACCCGTGTTGTGCAGAATTCCTTCCTGATTGAAGTAATTGCCGGAAATGGCCAATTTGGTTTTGTCCGAACCCGACAGAATTGAAAGGCTGTGGCTCTGGATGGGTGCCTGGCGAAAAGCCGCAGCCTGCCAGTCGGTGCCGACGCCGGTGGTATCGAGCGAATAGCCGATCGTGGACGGGATCGTCACGCTTTTACCCGAATTACGGGCGGCATCCTTCCGGAGTTGCCACCATTCGCCGGCGTTCAGTAAGGGGACGGTGCGGATCACTTCCTGCACCCCGTAATAGCCGTCGTAGGTGATGGACGATTTGCTTTTCGACGCGTTTTTGGTCGTAATGATGACCACACCGTTGGCACCCCGCGAGCCGTAAATGGCCGTCGCTGACGCGTCTTTCAGGACGTCGATGGACTCAATATCAGCCGTATTGAGGGTCGATAACGGGTTAATTTTCGAACCGTTCGTCACACCCGCGTCGTTCAGCGAGTAATCGTTGTTGATCGGAAAACCGTCGATGACGTACAGCGGATCGCTGCCCGCCGTAATCGAGTTATTGCCCCGAATCTGGACGCTGACGCCCCCCCCCGGCTGACCCGAGGTCTGCGTGACGACAGCACCGGCGACGGCTCCCTGCAACAGCCGCTCCGCCGATGCAACGGGCTGGGCCTTGACCTCTGCCGGAATGGAGGCAATGGAACCGGTAATGTCGCTCCGTTTCTGGGTGCCATACCCAACGACGACCAGTTCGCTGAGTTGGTTGACGTTTTCGCGAAGCAGAATTTCAACGGTGCTGGAAACGGCGGCTACCTCGCGGGAAGTGTATCCAATAGAATTGACAATGAGCGTGAACGGTAGGGTTTGACCGGTTTTGAGGGCGAATTTCCCCTCTGCATCCGTAATGGCCCCGTTGGTTGTTCCCTTGATTTGAACCGAAGCACCGATCAGCGGTTCTCTTGTTTTTTCGTCGATAACCCTTCCGGATAGTGTTGCATTGATGACCGGGCCATTATTCTGGGCGAAAAGAATCGCCGGTTGAAGTAAGATGATCAGCCACAGAAGAAAAAATAAATTTTTTTTCATTGTTTTGTACTGGTTAAATAAAAAATGAGGTAGCAAGTCAGCCGTTTGCGCGGCTGACTGAATCATTTGCCAAAGTGAGCCTTGTTTTTAGCCAGCCAACCCTGTTGCCGCAGGGTTGGCTTTTTTGTGTTGTCTGGGTGGTCTTTGTGGGGTTTTAGTGAATTAAATCGATTTTATGAGCGAAGACTGGGCGGATTTTGAACCCCGAAACTGGTTGGAATCGGCTTTCACTTTGGATGTGATCGCGGACGTTCGTGATCGTAGCGCGGCTGCGCGGGAAGGAACCTTGCAGGCAGGGCCTTTGCAAAGTGTCACCATCTGGTTGGAATTCGCTCCTGGTTCTTTTCCGGAACCCGCTACCAGAAGCAGGGTTTTTAGAAAAATACCGAATGAAAAAAAAGGATCGGTACGATTTTTATAAAATTCATGTTCTATTGTATAGGTATAGTAAAATGACGTTCTTCTGGTCCAGTAAGTTTCGTGAAACGGTTCGCAGAAAGTATGAGACAGTGAATCCCGAAGGACTACGGAAACTTCTTGCGATAAGATAAAAAGGTAGTTGAAAAGAGAGTACTAAAAAGCCAGTTGCTATAGCGTGACTAGCAACAACAGCCGGAAGTGAGAGCCAGCGCGGTATTGAAATGAGTTCCAGTTACCAGATCAAAGGGTTGATCTGATAAGCGAAGAAATGTAAACCAGGTTTTCATTTTTTGAATGAAAAGTTAGTAAGCCAAGCCGGGTGATTAAGGTGTAAGGCAATGGGCGATACAGACTATAATCTACCAAGTCAAGAGACAAAGTAAAGTAAAGCGAAATTGAAATCCAAGTAGTTAGCGAGGGTATTAATTGCTAAAATTGAATTAACACCCAATATTATTGCCAAAAATCAACTCATTCCCAGCATGTTTATATAAAATTCATGAAAATCCGGTAATTGTGATTTGTAAAGAAGAGTTTTAGCTCTCCAGAAAACCCATCAAATCCAGTCTGATCCAATAGAGTGGTTAGATTCGTCTGGACCAAAAGTCGCAAATCACCCCGAATAGTGTTGCGAGCGATTGCCAGCGATCGGGCAATTTCGCGAATGGATTTAGCTTGATGCTTCAGCAGCAGTAATTGACGCAGTGAGTGCATAAGAACTCAGTGATTATCCATAGTCGGAGGAGGGTCAGTTACCTCCGAAAACTACAACAGTGCCACGATTCCTACTCAAAAAAGGGGTGGGTCAGTTTGGCCTGAAATGCTTGGCATGGCATGCTCCGTGCTATGTGGGGCAGTTTACACAATGAAGCTTTCACTCGATCTTGTCCTGATCAAACCCTATAGCTTTACAACCCTATCAGTACACAACAAAACAAGAGGCTCATATTGGGTCAGGATATTGGTTCAGAAAATGAGTACCAATAATCACTTCTGATCCCCTTTTTGTGCTATCCGTTATTGAATGCGAAGGACAGCCATTGCAGCCATTCAAGGCCCCGGTGTGAAAGAACAAGAACTAAAACAGTCACATGAGGAGGCCAAGCGTCTTTCCAAATAATAAAAATTGAGCCTATCTTCGTAACGGATTTGCCGCACCGGCAGTCCGGTCTACCTGTGATAATGTCCAGTCCACGTTGCCGAAGATTCGCTGCACCCAACTCTATCAAACCGGCTGCACCATTCCGTAGACACTCCGTAGACACATACTATTTTTTTGCCGAATGACTAGTAAATAACATGGACATCGTCGTAAAGGTGCTCATTGTGGAGGACGAAATGATTATTGCTGCCGATATCGCCCTGCAACTCGGCAAACTCGGCTATGAAGTAAGCGGGATCATTCCTCGGGGCGAAGAAGCTATTCGAAATGTCGAAACGAACCGACCTGACCTGATTCTACTGGATATCAGTCTCAAAGGATCACTCGACGGTATCGACACGGCCCATGCTATCCGCCAGCAATGGAACATCCCGATTATTTACGTCACGGCTAATACCGATGAAGCCACCTTTGCCCGCGCCAAAAAAACCCGTCCCTACGCTTACATTTCCAAGCCAATTCGGGCCATTGAGCTACAACGGGCTATCGAACTGGCCATCAGCCGCCTGGCCGACGAGCCTCCCACCTCTACCAGCCCTGCCCCCGACGCGCCCTTTGTGCTCAGTGACCGGATTTTTGTGCGGCACCGCGAAAAGATCGTTAAGATTTTCATCGCCGATATTCTCTACGTGGAAGCCGACCGCAACTATTGCCACCTCTACACGGCCGACAAAGAATACCTGCTGACAACGACCCTGAAGGTAATGGAAGACAAACTCCCGGCCAACTTTTTTGTGCGGGTGCACCGGTCTTATCTGGTGAACCTGACGCAGGTCGATGAGGTAGGCGACAACCATATCGGGATCAAGGGGAAAACGATTCCGCTCAGCCACCTCTTGCGTGAGGCATTGCTGAAACGAATTCAAACCATTTGAGACTCAATATCAGCCACTTGGTCAGTCAGAGATCTGACCGTTCACACATCCGGTAAGAAAATACCCTCCTTCGGACAGTAAAAGGATGCATTCGTCCAGGCGAACTTGGCTGGGAAGTACGCTGGCGATAGTTTAGATCCGTTGTCGGCCAAATCTAACCACTTCGCGTCCATTTCCACCGGCCTATAGATTGGCTTAATCGCAGAACCGTATGCAAACAGTTGGCATCCTTGGCGGAGCAGGCTTCATTGGCAGCTACGTCACCCAAAAATTTCTGTCTGAAGGATATGCCGTAAAAGTATCGGCTTCTGACCCAGCCAACGCCGAAAAGTACGCTCACCTGAGCACCCTCAACAGGGCCGAAAACCTGATGCTGGTGCCCTGCAATGTGCGCGATGTAGCTGCACTTGAGTCCTTTATGCAGGGCTGCGCGATTGTGGTACACGGCGGCACACCTTTTCAGCTGGCAGTAGAATACCCGCAGCGCGACCTGCTAGACCCCACCATCCGGGGTACAGAAAATTTTCTGGCCATTGCCAATCGAACCGAGGGACTCAAAAGTGTGGTGTTCATCGCTTCGGTGGCGTCCTATACTACTTCGTTTCCAATGCCTCACCCTAACCACCCCGCCGGTCAGGTATTTTCCGAAGCTGATACGCCCTGGTTCAGTGCGGAAGACCATCCCTACGGACAAGCCAAGTTTCTGGCCAACCAGGTCGTACGGAAATTCATCGAGGCAAACCCGGATTTACCCTTCGAGATCACTACCGTTTCGCCCGTTTTTGTCATTGGCACCAGCTTGTCGCCCCGCGCCGATTCAACGTCGATGGGTATGCTCTACCTGTTTAAAAACAAGATCGTCCCCAACCCATTCGTCGAGATGCTGTTTGCCAACGATTTAGCCTTTTCGGTGGTGGATGTGCGGGATGTGGCCGAGGCCGTTTTTCAGGCAGCTACCCGGTCGGGCTTGCACGGCCAAAACTACCTTCTTTCGAGCGAAAGTTACCGCATCTCCGATCTGTCGCTCATGCTGAACCAGCAACCGCCCGCAGGCGAAGCCGCACGTGTATACAGCAACACCCTGGCGATTAATGACCTCGGCGTAGCGTTCAGGTCGGCACAGGAAACATTACGGCAGGCCGTGTAGAAGGCTGGCTTAGAAATTCACCCGATCAACTCACATAACCATACTCACCCATGAAAACCAGTAACCTATTTTTCGTCATAGCCCGGCTGTTGACGCTGCTGCTCCTCCCGGCCTTCGCAGCCACCACCCTCGCTCAGAGCCTCAACCCCGAAGCGGTTGCCTTTACCAAAACCTACCAGACCGCCTACAATAAAGGCGACCGGCCCACGCTGATGACCCTTTTTGCCGACAATGTGGGCTGGGTAAACCCCGATGGCAGTGTAACACCCGGTTCTAAAGCCGATGTTGAAGCCGACTATGTACGCGATTTCGGCGAAACGGCCGGGTCGTATATGGACTTCACAGTGGTCAGTACCGAGGCTCAACCCGATGGCAAGGTGAAAATCGGCACGACCGTCAGCGGCTACGATTTTGTGCGGAAAACCGGCGCGAAGCTCAACCCCACGGCGGGAACCTACGAAATGCTGATCGGCAAGGTCGGCGGACAGTGGAAAATCAGTCAGGTCAAGTGGAAAATGAACACGGTGGGGCTTGAGATTCGCGACCTGGTGAAGCGGTTTCAGGATGCCTACAACCGCGAGGAAGCAGCGACCCTGAAAACGATGTTCACCGCCGATGCCGTGCGGACGGCTACGGACAGCACCACCACAAAAGGGGCTGCGATAATTGACTTTTACACCCAGGGGTTTGTCGATGCAGACGTGACCAACGTCGTTTCGCTGGCCAATGTTAGCCCGCAATTCGATGGCAGCGTGATTTTCACGGGAACCTATCACCTAACGGGGCGGTCGGCCAAAGGAGAGCGGATCGTGAGGGAGGGGGCTTACAGCAACACGGCGGTCAAAGAGAACGGGCAGTGGAAGATCAGCCGCAACACACAATCCAAACTCGTCAAAGCGATGGTCTATCACAAAGTGGCCGACTATGCCGCCTGGAAAAAAGGCTTCGATCTGTTTTATAACGAACGAATGCTGGCGGGCGAACTAAGTGCCGAAGTCAGTATGCTGGCCGACGACCCCAACACGGTCTGTATCATCAGCGAGTGGGCGTCGCCCGACGCACCGAAGGCTTTTTTTGCCCGCCCGGATTTGGCGGAAACGATGCGGAAAGACGGTGTCATTGGCAAGCCTACCATACTGATTATGAGTAAGAAATAACCGATTCTATCCCCACCCTAGTAGCCCGGTTTGTATTGTCGCAGACCGGGCGAAACAACCCAACCAAGTCAATGAAAACCAAGCCATTCGCCCCCGTACTGACCCTTTTTGCTTCCTTGCTTCTATTTGCCGCCGGTTGTAGTTCACCCGCCAAAGAAACACCTTCCCAGACGACCGACGTGTCGACAATGACAACCGAACACAAGCAAGCGATTGAAAAGGAAATTTCTGGCCTTATCAAAGACTTCTTCCAGCAGGTCGAAAAACTGGACATTGAAAAGTGCATGACCTACTTTGAAAATACGCCTGATTTTCAGGCCGTCAATCCCGATGGCACCCTGGGCGACTACGACGCGCTCAAAAAACTGAACGCAGAGGGGTTTAGCCAGATGAAGACGTTGAGTGTCGAGCCAACGAAGGAAGCGATTCGGGTTTTGACGGACTCGCTGGTACTTTATACGTTCTCGATGGAACAGAATGCAACGCTCAAAACCGGCCAGAAAATAAAGTTTGAGCACGTAGCAGGAACAATGCTCTTCACCAAAATCAACGGCGCGTGGAAAGCAACGTTTTACCACGAGTCGGCATCGGCACCGGTAGCCGTCAAGTAGCAAAGACTGAGCGCATATATAACCTATATCCTCGAAGCCATTTTTCTAGTAGATAGGCCCATGAAAATTAACCAATTTATTCCTGTTTTTGCCGCCCTGATCCTGTTTGCCGTTGGTTGTAATACCGCTCCACAAAAAGCAGATGAGAAACCAGCGGCTCAATCCGATGCACCGGAGTATTTTATGTTACGGCCCGAACTCGAAAAAGCGTATGGCTATTCCCATGCCGTTCGGATTGGCAATGAACTAAAAATATCGGGTGCGGTCAGTATGGACGAGAAAGGAAACCTGACGGCTAAGGGTGATCTGGGGCAACAAATGAAAAATTGCTACACCGATCTAGACAAAATTTTGAAGCACTATGGCTACACCTGGAACGACGTTGTGGTGGAGAATATTCTGACCACGAACATGCCCGAATTTGTGAACCAGTCGGCTTACCGAAATACAATCTACAAAAAGCAGTTTCCGACCGGGTCGTGGTTTGGCGTAAAGGAATTAGCCTTGCCCGGTCAGTTGATTGAGATTGAGTTAGAAGCCTATAAAGTGCGATGATTCAGTCAAGCAGGTTAGATGATGAGCCTCATCGGTTTTTACAGATTCCTGCCTGAAGCTATTCAAAACCCTCCAGAACACATAGACAAGTGTTAGCCGCTATATCGAAATGACCTTTCCGCTCCCTGATACATTGGCAACCACAGGCTCCCTCAATCCAGTGCCTTCATTCATCAAAAACCGCATCGAGTCCATCGACGTACTGCGGGGCCTAATTAAGATCATTATGATACCTACAAGACAACACATAAAGAGCAGTGGTGGCTGAGCTATCTGTAGAAAGTAAACAACCAAAACCCAGTCAACAGATGAACAAAAGTGAAAAAGTAAAAACAAGAACGGTTGTCATTCCTGACGACCTGGAAGCCGTTAAAAAATTATGGTTTGACTATTTAGTTTGGGGTAACGACAAAATGCAGGAACTCTACGGTGTCCATCCCCATAATCCCAAAGAAGCGGTTGAACAGGACATCCACCAGATTGACAAGTTTCAACCTCCTTACGGACAGCTAATTCTGGCCAGTTATGACGGTAAACTATGTGGACTTGGAAGCCTAAAACGTATCAACTCCGACATCGGTGAAATAAAACGAATGTTTGTTGATCCAGCCATCAGACGAATTGGGGCTGGACGAGCTATCCTTAACCGACTTTTAATTGAAGCAAAAAAAGTCGTTTATAATAAACTTCGGCTTGACAGTCCGAAGTTTATGGAAGCGGCTCACTCTTTATATAGAAGTGTTGGATTTCGTGACATTGAAGCGTATCCAGAAATGGAAATTCCCGCAGAATTTAAAGACTATTTGTTGTTTATGGAATTGGATTTAACCGACGACACTATATAAATCCGAACTGATAAGCACAGATAAGCCCAGCTTATAAGGCTGGGTATCGATTTTAAAACAGTCAAACTAATCAATCAAATTCATGAAAAAACTCCTGATTTCCCTATCTGCTCTTTGGTTGCTGGTTAACCTCGGCATGTCGGCCTCTGCACAGGCTCAGCAAACGGCAACGACTCAACTCAAAAGTATCCACCTGTTCGATATGCCGGCCGGTGTAACGGAGGCCCAGTTGTCGGCGGTGATTGGTGAGTTGAACACGGTCATTAAACGCCTGGGGTACAGTAACGCCGGATACACGCTCTACAAAGAAGCCGGAAAAGGAGCCGACAAATACCACTACTTCTTCGAGGGCAATTGGCCCAATAACGAAGCGTACCAGAAAATCCACGACGACAAATCGTTTCAGGAAGCCGATAAAAAATTGGGTATGGTGTACGAGAAAATAAAAGCCGTTGAACTCTACCGTCGCTTAGTGAGGGTACCCTAAATCGCCAAAACCAAACCAATGAAAACCAATCCATTTTCCCGAATTCTGGCCATTGTTGCCATTACATCGGTCTGTGTTACCGGTTGCAACGCCCCCGCCCAAAAACAGGAAATTGCAACCGAGCAGGTAGCGGCTAAACCCGATATGGCCGCCATCAAAACGGAGATTCAAGCCATTGAAACTGAATGGGCCAATGCCACAACAGCCAGGGACATCGACAAGGTAATGGCACTCTACGCAGACGATGCCATAGAAATGGCCGATGACGAACCCATGTGTGTGGGAAAGGCGGCAATCCGGCAGGTGTTGCTCAAAAGTATGAAAGCGCGTAAGGCCGGGACTACGGTTTCCTACGAGACGATGGACGTGTACGGCGATGGTGACCTGGTGACCGAAGTCGGAAAGACAACGGTCAAAGACGCGGCTGGCAACGTAGTGAGCACCGGCAAATACATGGGCATTTTTGAAAAACGCGACGGAAAATTCATCTGCATCCGCGATATTAACAACGAGGATCAGAAGGACAAGTGAAGTAGCTTGGGCTAAAGAACCGGTCAGCATGAATGGATACGTTGTTTTTAGGTGGCTCCTCCTGCTATTGTGCCTGTCCGCGTCCGCCGGGCAGGCACAATCCACAATGCTTTACTTCAACGAACCCCCCAAAGAAACGCTGGGCCGCAACCGAAATCAATTAAGCATTAATCGATTCTTTACCGACCGCGACGATTTTCTTTGGTTCGTCAGCGGCAGTGGACTGTGCAGGTACGATGGCCATGAGATCGTAACGGTGCGTTCCGATCCGGCGGATTTGAACTCCCTCTCCTCGGGGCGGGTGGCGGATATGATTCAGGACGAGCGAGGTACGTTCTGGATAACTACCCGCGACGGGGGCCTTAATGCCTACAATCAACAAACGGGCAAAGTGACCCATTTTCAGCACCTGCCAACCAACAACACCAGTTTATCGTCGGATAAGCTCCGGTTTCTTCAACGCGATGAATCCGGTTATCTCTGGATTGGGAGCGATTATGGTATGAATCGGTTCGACCCCCAAACGGGCCATACGGTCCGTTTTTTGCCCAAACCAGGCAAGCTAGGGCAGTTGCAGGGCAACCCGCTGTCGCCTATTCTGGTTGAATCGCTGGGCCGGGCCACGTCAGGCCGGGCCACGCAAGGCCACGCCAAACCTGGCCAATCCAGGCCGGGCTATGTTTACGTTTGCACAACGGCCGGGTTCGAGCAGTTTGACCGAACCAGTAACCGTTGGCGGTGCTTTCCGACGGTAAATAAACTAGGGGTACCCGTCATCAACGCCACTGATGAACTTAATGTGATTAACGGCCTCTGCAAAGATCGTCGGGGCAAGATCTGGATGGGAGTTCCGGACCAAACCGGGTTGCGGGTTTTTAACCCTAAAACTGGTCAAATCAATTGGTTCGATCGGCGAACGGCCGACGGCAAACCCATTCCGTTTCCAAAAGTGATTCTTGAAGATCGGGTGGGGCGGCTTTGGCTTTGCTGCGACAACGACATCTTCCGCATTTCAGCCGACCGGACCGTCGTGGAACAATGCACGCCCGTAGCCATCAGCAATGGGGAACAACTCAAGGAATTGGTAACGCTGTATGAAGATAGACAGGGGTTAATCTGGCTGGAGAGAACAAGCGACAAAAACCCACTTTTTTTCGACCCCCGACAGGAAAGTCACCCAAACATTCAACTGCCGACGTTGGACATCCCCTCCGGCACGTCTGCCGGTGCAGTACCGATCCGACCTGTGACCGAGGGTCTGATGCCCGACTCGGACGGTTTCATCTGGATCAGTACCGATCTGGGCCTGATTCGCTATAATCCGGGCCAATCCCGGCCGGGCCGGGAAGAGATGAAGATTGTACTGAAACAACCCTTTACTTATTTCACCAGCCCACTGCCAGCTGTGACCGGAACCAGCTTTGATCGCTACCTGCTTGTAGGCGCGGAGGCTGGCCTGTTCGTTTACGACAAAAAAACGGGTCGTCTCACACCCGTCCGTTTAGATAAGACTGGGCGTAATACGATCCCGAATGCCATCGCTTCGGCCCTTGATCGGGATGAGGACCTTTGGATTTCAACCTGGGGGAAAGGACTTTTCCGCATTCCAAAGGGCAGCTTATCGGTCGAGACAGGGCTGGTGAGTACCTATGAACAATGGAAAAACGACCCTACCAATGCCAACAGTCTATTATCGAACACGCTGCAAAAGATTGCGGTCGATGCCCAGAACACGGTGTGGGTGTGCGGATCTGCTCACGGCCTCAGTCGGGTAAATAAACGAACCCGGCAAGTGCAGCGGTTTGTGCTCCGCCAAGGCGACCCTTATGGACTGGCCAGCAACTACACCTTTTCGCCCCTGATTGATAAACAGGGTGATGTATGGATAACGAGTGGGTATTCCGCTCCCTTACAGAAGCTGTCGGTCAAAACCGGGCGATTCAAAAAATATGGCATCACCAACGGGTTTACGGATGATTATTTTGCCCACGCTACCCTCGACAGGACTGGCAAAATCTGGTTCAACCAACATCAGGTAGTATCCTGTATTGACCCCCTTACGGAGCGCGTAACCACGTTTCCGCAGTTCGTGGGCAACTCCGTTTACTCAACGCCCATTATATCACTGCCTAAAACCGGCGAAGTATATTACGGTTGTCAGACCTATTTACGGCGGTTTGGGCCAAACGTCACCGCCCAGATCATTACCAAAGCTTCGTCGCCCCTGAGGTTGATTGGAGTTTCCTGTTTCGACATTGACGGGACGCAATCCATGCGTCTTCTGCCCCCGGATCGCTGGCGAGCCAATAAGTTGGCATTGTCGCACCGGGAAAACACGGTAGAACTAAAATTTGCGCTGCTGGATTACCGTAATACCAGCAGTCGTGAATATTCCTATTCCCTGACCGGACCGAATGACGAGCCACAATGGGTAAGCATCGGCCTGAAAAACACCGTCAATTTTGCCCAGATGAAGCCAGGAACGTATCTGTTTCACCTGAAAGCCCGCAACAGCGACGGGGTCTGGAGTGAACTGGCAACACCCTTGCGCATCGGTATCAGCCCGGCCTGGTGGCAAAGCCCCTGGGCTTATGGGGTTTATGCACTGTTGTTCTTACTCGGTTTTTGGTACCTGATGAAGGCCCGTCTACGGGAACAAGCTCGTGAGCTGGCCTTGCAGGAAGCGGTAGTCATTAAACAGCAGCGCGACGAGATTGCTCAAAAAAACGCCCAGAACGAACTCCTGCTGAAAGAGATCCATCATCGGGTCAAGAATAACCTGGCCGTGGTGTCGGGTTTGCTGGCGTTGCAGTCGGCTAAAGTCACCGACCCGAACGTAAAAGCAGCCATGCAGACCAGTCAGAACCAGGTGCAGAGCATGGGTATCCTCCACCAGAAACTTTATCAGGGAAACCAATTAGGGACGATCGAAATGCGCGATTATTTTAAAAACCTGAGCGAAAGCATCCTCCATTCGTTCGATGCCGTCGGCCGCATTACCATCGATTGTTCGATGCCTGAACTGGTGCTGGATATTGACACCGCAATTTCCATAGGACTGCTAACGAACGAGTTACTGACTAACTCGCTTAAATATGCGTTTGTCGGCAAGGACAACGGCACTATTCGCATCAGTCTAACGCGGATGGACAACGATTCATTGCTGCTGCAAGTGGCCGACAATGGTATCGGCAAGCAGCCTGCCGAGGCCGTCAAAGAAACGGGCTTCGGGACCCAGTTGGTGGACTTGCTCACCTTCCAGCTTGATGGTATTCTGACCTACGAACACCAGGACGGGACGCTAGTCAAACTCCAATTCAAAAGATCGGCCACTGTCTGAGTCCGGCCAAATCCGGACCTTACCCTGGATCGTTTGGTCATCGGGTATACAACGGCTAGTATTCGGGCTATAGAGCCGTGCTACGTACTTTCTTATGTGTTCAGTAAGGGTGATAGCATCCACCGCCATTTTCATCCCACTCACAACCATGATTACAAGATCATTAGGCACTAAATTGCTTTTGCTATAGTTGAATTTGCTATAGTTGAATAGGTCCTAAAAATGAGATCCAAAAAGGTTGATTTGTCAGAAGGTCACATCATACTTCTGGGCGAACTGCCTATTTTATAGCAGTTACATTTTTGTTGACAGTACACAAAATCTATAGCTTTTTGAACCTGCTAATTTTGTAATTCGACTAGAGGCAACTCCAAGGTCAGAATGTTCATTCCAAAAAGCATAAAAAAATTAACTCAGTAGAAGCTATAAAATCAAAATACCTTGTCATCATTTGGGTAAGGCTATTTCAGTGTAATACAAATATCGCTTGACTTGTAACAAGGTAGTGACTTTCGTACTTTGGCAAGTAAAGTATGAAAGTCACTACCCTGCTATAATAGTTACTTAACGGCAAGTAATTCGAGTTGTTCGATCACAGGGGGCACACTTAGTAGAGTATCAGCATTCGCCATCAACGCCTTGGCAATTTCACCGCTCAGGTGGGCTTGCCGGTCGTCTTCGGTGGCAAATGTGTCGAAAATACCAAACGTATTCTCATTTATCTTGAAGGCATACCAACGGATGGTGCCCTCTTCCAGTTGAGCCAATGCCAGCGCTTCTTTCAGAAAGTTCTCGACAGTAGCTTCTTGGCCAGGTTTTGCTTGAACACGAGCAAGTAATGACAGTTTTTCCATGATATATGAGTCTAAAGGTTTGTAATACGTATGATAGTTAACAAACATATGACTTGGTCATCCATTTTGTAATTCATTTAAGACATGCGATTGTATAAATAGATTGTGTCACTTGAAACGCTGGTTTGATGCGTTAGGAAAGGAGCAAAGGATTAACAGATTGGGAAACCCATTCAAAACGCAAGCCTGTGGCTATGTTCTATTTAATTGCCCAAAAGTGAGCCAATGGCCTGAAAATGAAGCTTTTGTTTAATTTCCATTCAACAAATATACAGTTTAACCTCATAATTACCCGTTTTATAGACGATATAAGTGTCTTACAAAAGAAAAGCTTGGAAGCTGTTAAAACTAAACGCTATAGCTGGGATAAAAACTGGTTAATCTTGCTTGCCTGTACAGGGTTGATGCTGCCTATATATGAGGGTATTCTAAGATGGGTATACCACAAGCTAAAACGGATTTGGAATTAATTTAATCCGTTTCTTAAAGTTCAAAACGTAGAGGGACGCTCTTCCTGATACGACGGGCTCCTGGGCAATAGAATTGTACATAGCGTATAGCGGCCGAGTTGGCTCTCAATCTCCAGCCGTCCGCCGTGTTGCTGAATGAATTGATGCGATAAAGAAAGCCCCAAGCCAATCCCAGCGATCAAGGTCGAATTGGAGCCCCGAAAAAAACTCTTACCAATGTGTTCCAGATCTTCTGCGGGAATACCAATCCCGTAATTCTTCACCGTGATGCGGATGTCGGTCGCCAAAGTTTCTAATCCAACTTCCACCGGCTTGTTCGAATTGGACGAATACTTTAGGGCATTACTCAACAGATTTTCCAGAACCTGCTCGAGGATAATGGGTTCCACGCTGATAATGACTTCATCTGAATCAGTCTGGAAGATGACCCGCTGGTATGCCGCATCCTGCCAAAGTTGATGCATAAGAAAATGCTGAAATAAAGCTACCAAATCGACAAGTTCGGGTTTGAGTGCGCCCTGCAATAAGGGCATGACCTGTTTTAATAAAACTTTGGTCAGCAACCGATCCAAACGCTGAATTTCCTGGCGGGTCTGGTTGGAATACTGAGTCACTTTTTGAGCCAATACCGCATCGATGGAACTCCTGTACTATACGGCTCTTTTTCTGATCATGTAATGTAGCGACCGGTACGCCGGAGCGGGATCGCAGCTAATTGTAGAAACCGATTCGTATCCATTAAGAGATAGTTGAGATAAGATGTTTGGAACAGTATCCCATTGGTTACTTCAACAGTGTTAGTTACCCCATCAATGAAACGCACCTGAACAGCAGCCCACTCGCTAGCAAACCAAATCGAAAAAGCTTGTTTTTCATCTGAACCTAAAGAGCGAGAACATGAAAAAGCGGGAGCCGCCTTTGGCAAAGAGCGTCGCCGTTAGAATCAAGTTTTCAAGATTATTGAAGCGGACCAATTAACTCGATGAAAGTACCGTCGGGATCCTGCACAAAAACAAAGTGCGCTTTGGCATTCAGGGGTGTAGGGGTGCTACCCAGAAACGGCACCTTCAGTTTCATTAGCCGGTCGATGATGGGTTGCAGGGCTTTTACCTGAATGGTGATATATTGCATGCCCGTATCGTCTTGAATATGTTTGGGCTTCGGATGCGCCGGTTTACTGCCCAAACTCATCAGCTTCCAGTCGGTTGCTTCAGGGCTGTTTTCGAGCTTCAGTATGGTTACGTTCGTGGCTACACCATTGGTCAGGCCGGAACGTTTGCCGAACTCTTCATTGATGGTAAAGCTGCCGGTTTTGACCATACCGATGCCATTCACGTAAAAGTCAAGCGACCGTTCGAGATCGGCGACTACCACCCCTACGCCAATTGTTTTGCTGGCAAAATTGGATTGCCCCAGCGCACTCAGGGCACCCCCAAGTACCATTAATATTATTTTGACACATTTATAGAAAGCTACCCTAGTCTTGTTCTTCTTGAAAGGAATCATTTGTTACTTCGTTATAAGTCTGATTTAATGTAAACGAGGAGTGATCGTCCCGTTGCTAACTGTGATTTTTAGTGTAATCGCTTCATTGTCATCTGCTTTCAATCGGATCGTTTTTCCCTCGACAAAAAGAATCTTGGCTGGTTTTTCGTTGCATATCTAGCTCACGGTCTCCGGCTTTATGGGAGCTAAAGTCCGAATATCACTATTCCTACCCGACCGTTTTTTTTTGCAACTGTAGGTGATACACTAATCTCGCACTCCTCACATTGGGCGGCAATCGCGGCTTTTAACTTAGTGCTTATTTTTAGCTCTAATCGGCTCTCTTTCATGGGAGTTAAATTTGTATGGATTATTACTAAAGAGAGCGAAAAATTTCTGTATAACTTACGTATGAATCAGCATCTTAAGCGTACGTACATTTACTGTATGGCCTGATGACAACTCTTTAACATCGGATTTAGATGTACGTCGTCAAATGAAAGTGGACAAAAGGGGTGAAAATGAGAAGAGACAATTCAGTAATCGCACGGGCGACCCCGTTGTTTCACTCAAATCACCTTAGTTATGTTCAATTCAACCAAAAAGTCCTCTCCTAGCCGATCTAAAACGGCTCAACCAGTTACTTCAACCGCCGAGCGCAAACCAGCACTCTCCCTCATCAAAGTCATTCAACGGCAGACCCGACGGCAATACACCGCGGAAGAAAAGATTGGCACCGGCCACCCGGCGCATTGTTCTGGAAGGGCTGCTGGGCGAGCAGTCGGTCGCCGAGATCTGCCGCCGGGAAGGGCTCAACACCAACATCTATTACCGATGGATGGGACCGCCCATGCGGTAAAGAGTTTTTGGAAGCTGGCAAAAAGCGCTTGGCAGGCGATACCACCCGGGAAGCCACTGCCCCCGAAGTGCAGTCCATCAAGTCCGAGAATGAGGCTCTGAAACAGTTGGTAGCCGAACTGAGCTTGGAGAATCGCTTATTAAAAAAAAGCCTAAAAGCAGACGACTAATCCCTATCACCATATGACTAAGTCAGAGAAAATGCGGGGCCGCCCGTGCGGAGATCATCACCTTAGTCGAACAGTCACCGCTTAGCGTAAAAGCTACTTTGCGCGAATTGGGTATCAATCGGTCAACCTTCTACGAATGCGGGGCCGCCCGTGCGGTACGAACGCTATTCAAGCGATGGTTTTGATAGTTTGGCTGACCAGCCTTATCGACGTACCAGTACCTGGAACCAACTGCCATCCGTTGAGAAAAGCCGAATTGTTGAACTAGCCTTAGAGCGACCCGATCTTTCGTGTCGAGAATTAGCCTGTCATATCGTTGATAATGAGCATTGGTTTGTGTCAGAGTCAACCGCCGGGCGGCCCCGCGTTTACCGTATTCTAAAGAGCCGAGGGCTGGTGACTACTCCGGCTTATCGGTTGATGGAAGCAGCTGATCATTTCTACAATCCTACTACGGCTCCCAATCAACTCTGGCAGACTGACTTTACATACTTCAAGATCAAGCACTGGGGTTGGTATTATCTATCAACCGTGCTGGATGACTACTCACGCTATATACTGGCTTGGGAGTTGTGTCCGGGTATGCAAGCGGTAGATGTGGAGCGAACGGTGCAAGCCGCTTTGCGAGCCAGTAGTTTGAAGGCAGGTCAGCGGCCTCGTATTCTGTCAGACAATGACTCAGCCTATGTGTCCCGGTATCTGAAGGAGTATTTGAAAGGGGAAGGCATTGATCATGTTCGGAGCACTCCCTTTCATCCAATGACTCAAGGTAAGATTGAACGCTAACGGTCCGCCGTCGCGGCACCGATCCATGAAAAATGTCCTGTTATTGGAGCACTATTACAGTCCCGATGAACTAAGAACACGTCTGGCTGAATGGGTGGACTACTATAATCATCACCGGTACCATGAATCACTGGATAATGTACGGCCAGCGGATGCCTACTGGGGTCGCCAAGATCAGATTCTGGCAGATCGGCAAAAAACTAAGCAGCTAACCTTGTCCCAATGACGAAAAAAGCGGTCCGCCGCCGCGGCATATTTTTCAGCGAGTTCAAAGTGGCTAAAACCTTCTCTTTTCACCCGTATCGGTCCACTTTTGGTTGACGACGTACACATGTTGTTGAACAGGCAACCAATGGGAAAGTAGCCTTATATCGGCTGAAACAAATACAGCCGGATATAATTATCTGCGATGTCATGATGCCCCAGATGGATGGTTTTACGTTTTTGCATACCATCAAACAAAACCTTTCGGCACATTCCCGTGATTTTACTGACGGCTAAAGTAGCCAGAGAAGACCGGATTGTGGGTCTGAAACAGGGTGCAATCGACTATTTAACGAAGCCTTTTTTGAAAGAAGAGCTGTTGCTAAAGGTCAAAAATCATGTTCAGTTAAAAACGGATGTTACGGCCATTATTTGCCAGCAGGAAGGTGAAAAAGCTGTCCTGACTGTTCAGTTTGTTAAACGGGTAACGGAACTACTGGAAGCGCATTATTCCCAAAAAGATTACCAGCTCAGTAAATTGACCGACGGATTAGTCATGAGTCGCTCGGCAGTCCAGCGGAATCTGAAGCGTTATTTTTCCAAAAATTTTCTGGAGTTGCTCAAAGAATTCCGCCTTCGAAAGTCAACGGATTATCTCATCAACACGGATTTGTCCCTGGAACGAATCGCCGGGCAGTGCGGTTTTGGAAGCCAGTCTTATTTTTCCTCCTCGTTCAAAACGGCCTTTGCGTGCTCTCCGCTGCGTTATCGAACGGAAAAGCAATTTCTCCGGCAGATAAACGAGACGTGAGTCAAGAATTTTCGGGCACCATGAGCGGCAGGTGCAACCAAAAAAGCGAAATTAAAACTCCAATTTTCATTTTTGGCCGCGCCACGACGGTCCGCCGATGCGGTGGCCCCATTTGGTAGCGAAGACCTGCGTACCAATTCGGTTTGGTATCCTCGCTCAATAAGTGGGTGTATTTATAGAACATCCCAACTTTGTTTGCATTAACGCTGTTAACGAAAGTACGCCTACGTTGACATTTTATAGCAACCTCTCCACGTACCTTCTTTC
>NZ_VTWS01000015.1 GCF_008727875.1 Larkinella humicola
CACCCTGCAGTCTGTCGGGCACCCTGACGGCGTCTCAGACGGCGGTGTGTTCGGGGGGTAGTGTGGTGTTGACGGCCAGTGCGAGCAATGCGGTAGGGAATGTGACTTATCAATGGAGTGGTGGTTTGGGCAGCGGCAGCAGTGTGACGGTATCGAACCTGACGACGACGAGCACCTATACGGTGGTGATTACCGACGGGGCGGGTTGCAGTGTAACCAAAACCGTCACGGTAACGGTGAATCCGGTTCCGGTGGTGAGTCAGGTGTCTTCTTCCACCACCTGCGTAGGCACGGCGGTGCAGATCTCACTCAACCTGAGTGCTTCGGGCGGTGTTTCCTACGTTTGGAAAGGCCCCAACGGCTACAGCAGCACGCAGCAGAATCCGGTGATCAATAATGCGACGAGTGCTAACAATGGCACGTACAGTGTGACGGTGACCAGCGGCAGCGGGTGTACGGCGGTGGGTAGCACATCGGTGGTGGTGGGCACGTGTCCCAATCCACCCTGCAGTCTGTCGGGCACCCTGACGGCGTCTCAGACGGCGGTGTGTTCGGGGGGTAGTGTGGTGTTGACGGCCAGTGCGAGCAATGCGGTAGGGAATGTGACTTATCAATGGAGTGGTGGTTTGGGCAGCGGCAGCAGTGTGACGGTATCGAACCTGACGACGACGAGCACCTATACGGTGGTGATTACCGACGGAGCGGGTTGCAGTGTAACCAAAACTGTCACGGTAACAGTGAATCCGGTCCCGGTGGTAACCTTGGTGACAACTACCAATCCAACTTCTTGTACGGGTAACCATGATGGAAGTATTACGATAGGAAATTTGACTGCCAATCAAACCTATGTAGTCAATTACAAACGGGACAATGGCGAGGTGGTAACCCAAACCATGAATGCGGGTGGTAATGGACAACTTACTTTAAACGATCTCACCGCCGGATCGTACAGTCTCACGGTTTCAGTAGGTGGTTGTAGCGGTGAGCCGCTGACGACAACGTTAGTGAACCCAGGCCTACCGGAAAAACCGCAGATAACAGTTTTGCCTTCTGTAACCAGTTGTTTGGGCGGAACTGTAACCCTAACGGCCACCGGTGTTAACGGGGCTAGCTTCCAGTGGACAGGCTCCGGCTTGTCGTCGCCAACGGGTTCTGTAGTAACCGTTACCCCGTCGGTTGTCGGGAGTTTGGTTTATTCCGTAACACAAACCGTAAATGGCTGCCAAAGTCCAGCATCGGAAAGTGTGACCATCACTGGAGTTGAGTGTACAACCTGCGTAGCACCAACTCCGACCCTAACGTGTACGACCACTGACATTTGTCCGGGCGATGCCGTTGAATTGCACGCATCTGATTGTGCGGGAGTTATTGTTTGGTCGACAGGCGCTACGGGACAAAGTCTCATCGTATCACCTTTTACATCAACGACCTACACCGCCCACTGTCAATTGCCGAACTGCATCAGTGCACCTTCGAAAGCGATTGTGATCCGTGTTTCTGACCCCAAACCACCAACGATTACGGCCAATGCGGTTGATGTTTGTGTCGGAGGAACGGTTAGTTTGACTGCCACTGGCTGTGAAGGGAAAGTAATCTGGTCAACAGGAGCAACCGGGTCGGTGCTAACCGTTACGCCGGATGGGCCTACTACCTATTACGCCAATTGCCGCATTCACAATTGCATCAGTGGACCGTCGCAGGGAATAACGATCCGAACAGGTCCAATCCCGAGACCGCACATAAGCAGCAGTACCAATACTGTATGTCCAGGAGAGAATGCCGTTCTGACAGTTTCAAATTGCACTGGCATTCCGATGTGGTCGACGGGTGAGACAACGGCAACGATTGTTGTGGCACCAAACGAAACCACTTCCTACACGGTAGTCTGTAAGCAGGGTTCCTGTATCAGTCAGGTGTCGGATGTCTATACCATTACAGTTGTGAAGCCACAGCCTCCGCAGGTCGACATCAGCGCTGACGTAGTTTGTCTGGGCGGTTCGGTACAGTTGACCGCCATGGGATGCTCCGGAACGGTAATCTGGTCTCACAATGCGACCGGTTCCAGTGTCAGCGTCATTCCAACCAGTAACGTAACGTATCGGGCTACCTGCAAAGTAGGAAATTGTTCGAGCGATCCGTCTCAGCCCCTTTCAGTGACGGTAGTTAATCCGGCGGCTCCCATTATCAAGTCGGACAAGACGCTGATCTGTGCGGGAGAAGTCGTTACCCTGACGGCAGAAGGTTGTCGGGGCGGACAGGTTGTTTGGTCGAATGGTTCGACAGGCAATAACCTCACGGTTATGCCGGGAGCAACCACCAACTACACCGCTCAATGTAAAGAATACAATTGCAGCAGTGTCGCGTCAAATGCGATCACGATCAATGTTACCAACAGCAACGCGCCAACGCCAACGGTTACGGCATCCGCAACGCTCATCTGCCAGGGTCAGCCAGTAACATTGACGGCAATGGGTTGCGATGGCGGAACGGTAATCTGGTCGACGAATGCGACAGGTAACAGCCTGGTGGTAAATCCAACGCAGACGACTGAATATTACGCGGCCTGTAAAATGAGTACAGGGTGTAATGGAACCCCCGCGAAAGTTACAGTGCAGGTTAATACTCCTGCCAAACCAACGATCCGGGTTTGTAAATGTACGGATGGACACATTTGTCCCGGTGACGAAATTCGTCTGACGGTAGAAGGTTGCAGTGGAGTACCCCTTTGGTCAAATGGCGCAACGACCACCAGTATTCTGGTCTCTCCGATTGAGACCACGGTTTATACGGTAGTTTGCCAAAACCTTCCCTGCACGAGTGCTCCTTCCGAAGCGTACACCGTGGTCGTTAACACGCCCGCTTCTCCGGTCGTATGGGCTTCTAAAACGGAAATCGAACCAGGCGAAACGGTTGTATTATCCGCTACGGGTTGCGTCGGCGGTCAGATAATTTGGTCGACAGGAGCAACGGGCAGCAGCATCGAAGTGAATCCAACGACAACGACCAGTTATTATGCGCACTGCAAGATCAAGAGTTGTTTGGGCGAACCGACACCGATCATTGTCAAAATCAAGGGAGAGTGCGACGTTCCGGCCCCGCAGGTTTCCGCAACGACGCCAGCAGTTTGCTACGGCGGTTCCGTTACGCTGACGGCTACCGGGTGTACGAACGGTACAATCATCTGGTCGAATGGTGAAACGGGGAACAGTATAACCATCAACAACATTACCGGAAACCGCCCCTTCACCGCCATCTGTCAGGTGAATGAGGAATGCAAAAGTGTCGCATCAAATGCCATTAGCATATCAGTCGTCACGCTCAATCCGCCAACAATTGCAACCGATAAGCAGACACTTTGCCCGGGCGAAACGGCGAAACTGACTGCTGTTGGATGTCTGGGTACCGTAACCTGGTCGACGGGTGGAACGGGAACCAGCATCGAGATTCAGCCAGGAAGTACAACCGATTACTGGGCCACGTGTTCGTTGGGCAGTTGTGTCAGTGAGAAATCACCGCTGAGTAGGGTAAAAGTAGGTGCCCCGGTTTCGCCAACCATTACGGCCAATACAACAAATGTATGCTTCGGAGAGGCTGTAACGTTGACCGCTGCCGGTTGCCCGGATGGAACGGTGATCTGGTCAAACAATCAGGTCGGTTCTGTACTGCTCCTTTCTCCCGACGCAACGGCTACCTACTCGGCCATCTGTACGACATCGAATGCCTGTAAAAGCGGAAAATCGAATGAGCTGACGATATCGGTTTATCCGAAAGTGGCAAAACCGCAGGTTGTTAACCTGACGAACCAATGCCCCTTTGCTACGGCCGATTTAACGAAAGCAACCAGCAGTCCGGTGTCGCAGAGCGGCAGTGTGTTTGAGTTCTATACCAGTGCCACACCCGATCCGGCCAGTAAGGTACCGAATCCGAAGTCGGTTGAGGCTGGCGCCTATTATGTTGTCGAGAAAACGGCAACCGGGTGCTACAGTGTGGCAAGTCCGGTTATGGTGGTCATTATCAATTGCAACGACGTTGATCTTTGTAAGACCAGTCCGGCAACAGCATCGGCGGGTTTGAATGCCACCATTTGTTCCGCAAAAGAATACAAGCTGAATGGCGTTATTGGCGGGGCTGCCACCAGCGCGGTTTGGACGACCAGCGGGTCAGGTACGTTTGACAACGCATCTTTACTGGACGCAACCTATAAACCGTCCCTGGCGGATGTCAATGCCGGGTTTGTTAACCTGACGTTCACTACGAATGACCCCGATGGAACCGGTCCCTGTCAGGCGGCTCAGTCATCCCTGAAACTGACGATTGAAGGCCTTAAAATTCAGCCAACCATTGAGCCTGTGAACGCGGTCGTATGCAACGGAGATTCCGTCTTGTTGCAGGCTTTGCCCGACGGTTATAAATACCTTTGGAATACGAAGGCCACAACGCAGAGTATTCTTGTAAAAACCAGCGGTACCTACTCCGTCCAGTTGGTCGATAGCAAGGGGTGCACATCCATACCCTCCGAAGGGGTGGTTGTAACAGTTAAAGCGCCGATCGAATCACCGATTGCGCCGATGATGGCCCGGAATGCGTGTCCGGGATCCACCGTGGATCTAATTAAACTGGTTGAAAACGATCCGGTTACACCTGGTGGTAAATTTGAATTCCACATCTCGGACAACCCGGCCTCACCGGTTGTGATGCGCCCGGATTCGGTCGGTCGCGGGGTATTCTATGCCTTCGAGCGCAGCAACACGGGTTGCTACAGTGCGTCGACCATGATCGATGTGGCCATCTTTGACTGCAAGACAGACACTTGCCGGTCTGATCTATACGTCACGTACACGGTCGACAAGGAGCATCCGAAAGTGGGAGAGGTGGTGACGTTTGCCGTCAAGCTGGGCAACAAGGGAGCATGCCCGGCCACGCACAGCGACATCCGGATTATTCTGCCGACCGGCTTGGAACTGGTATCACCGGGTAATCTGGTGGTCGATGCCCACGGCCACCTTGGGGCCTGGATTCCGGTTCTTTCGGCGAATGAAGAAATCACTTACTACTATTCCGTTCGCGTTCTAACCAAAGGGCCGATTGCCAATCTGGTAGAAATTACGTACCTCGACCAGGTGGATCCGATTTTGACCAATAACAAAGCCTCCATTATTATCGAGGACTATACGCCAACGCTGGCGATGAAAGTGGGGCTGGCGAAAGCACTTAAAGGGGTTCAACAGAAAGAAGAAAGCTTATTTGAGTTTACCTACGATCTGGCCATCACCAATTACAGTGACCAGGATGCTACGCAGGTTCAGGTGACGGACGACGTTCAGTCGGTCTTCGATCCTCATGTCATCGAATCCGTCGCTGCCTCCGTCGATCCGGCCTCATCGCTCAAATTGAACTTAGGCTATTCGGGCTGGGTTGGAAATACGCAGCTTCTGAACAGCGGAAGTGTCGTCAAGGCCGGCGCAACGGAGCACATTCTGTTGAAAGTTAATGTCCGGCTTCACCCGGATGGCAGCCTGACGAAAACGTTCCTGAACAAGGCCTACTTGCTGGCGAAGCTCAACGAACTGGAGGTCAACGACGCTTCGACAAACGGAGCCAGTGCCGATCCGGACCATGATGGCAACCCGAATAACAACAGCGAATCGACTCCGGGCAAATTTGATTCGGCACCACCGTCGCCGATTGGCGTTGCCCTGGCCGTAACGAACATTGTTCAGCAAGCTGACAGCAGTTACAACGTAACGCTGAAAGTAACCGTTAAAAATTACGGTACGGCTGACCTGAAGCAGGTGCAATTGTCCGATAGTCTGGTGTCAGGCTTTACGGCTCCGGTTTCCTATAGTGTGGTGAGTCCGCCGATAGTGGGTGCCGGAAGCACGCTGAAACCGAACGCCAATTACAACGGCAGTGATCTGTCATCGCTGCTGGATGGGGCCAACAGCAGCCTGGCGGCTGGTGCGTCCGACACCGTTTTGGTGACGATCAATGTCAAACCCACCGGTGAGATGGGGCCGTTCTACACGCAGGTCGTTGGGTCAGGGGTTCATGCGGATTCTCTCGTGAAGGATTTGTCAAACAATGGGTTTAACCCGGCACCCATTGGGAGCGTGCCTACCGGATTCCGGTTCGATCTGCCGCCTTCTCTCTTGGGCGTAGCCAAATCGGTCAGCAAACTCGAAGACCTGGGATCGGGAGTCTATAACGTCACCTATACCATTAAGCTGACAAACCTTGGCTCGGATGATCTGAAGAATGTTCAGGTCGTTGATAACCTGACCGAAACCTTCGGCAATGATGTGCTGATTGGCCCCGGCAAACCAGCCCTGTCGGCGGAGGCCGGTTTGACGGTGGACACGACGTATACCGGTCAAGGAATGTTGACTCATCTTCTGGTCGACTCCCTGAGTACCTTGCCGAGAGGAGCTTCCCGCAGTGTCAACCTGACCGTACGGGTCGATGTCCGCAACAGCCCCAAAAATGTCTACCACAACAGTGCCATTGCCAATGCGGTAACGCTGGTAGGTAATACGATGCTGACCGACACCTCGACGGCTGGTTCCAATGTTGATCCGGACAATGACCTTGATCCCAGAAACAACAACACGCCAACCGCAGTGACCCTTCTCGGCTTGCCGGTGATACCAAAAATTGGGGTAGCGATGGCCGTGAAGGACACGACGCGGCAAACCGATGGCAGCTACAACGTGACGTATCAGATTATTGTGAAGAACTACGGATCGATGGACTTCACGAACGTACAGGTGAGCGATCAACTGTCGGAGGTGTTCAATACCACCACCGGAGCTACCTACAGCGTGGTTGGAACACCGGTTATTGCAGCGGGAAGCGGTTTGCAAAGCAACAGCAGTTTCAACGGCAATTCCAGTGCGGCCCTTTTGGCAACAGGAAGCAACCTGGCAGCCGGGAAGAGCGACACCCTGTTGCTGACCCTGAATGTGAAAACCGACGGCCGGACGACACCGTATCTGAATACCGTGTATGCGAAAGCCATAGCGGGTGCCGATACTGTCAGCGATACCTCGACCGATGGTTTTGAACCGGATCTGAATGGGAACAATGATCCGACGGAAGCCGATGAACGCGTGGCAACCCCCTTGAGGTTCAATCCGAATACCAACGAGGTGATGATTCCGGAAGGATTCTCACCCAACGGGGATAATATCAATGATTTGTTTGTCATTCGAAATACGGGTGGGGCCACCGTCATTCTGGAAGTGTTCAACCGTTGGGGCAACACGGTGTACCGGAACCACGATTACAAGAACGACTGGGACGGATCGACCAATACCGGGGTGCGGATTGGCTCGAGTTCGAAAGGATTACCGGATGGTACTTATTTCTACATCGTTGAGTTGAGCGATGGCCGCAAGTTTATACGATACATGACGATTAATCGCTAAAAACAATGATACGCAATTTTACCAGAAAGCTCGGAAAAGTAGCACTACTGCTGGTTGGGATAGCCGGGGGTAGCCAGGTTCAGGCGCAGCAGGACCACATGTTTTCGCAGTATATGTTCAACATGATGGCCATGAATCCCGCCTATGCCGGAAGTCGCGATGTGCTGAGTATGACCGCGTTGTATCGGAACCAGTGGGGGGGCATTGAAGGTGCCCCGCAGACCACCACCTTCACGATCGATATGCCCGTCAACCGGGAACGGATTGGCATCGGTTTGCAATTGTTCAACGACCGGATTGGCGAATACAGCACCACCGGTGCGTATGCCTCGTACGCATTTCGGATCAAAGTGGGGAGCCGCTCGACCCTGGGACTGGGAATTCAGGCGGGCGCTAGCAGCTTTCAGGCCGACCTCTCCAAAGTCAAAACCGATCAAGGGAGCGATCCGGCTTTTGCGCAGAACATCTCTAAAATTCTACCCAACTTTGGTACCGGTATTTATTTGAGCAACGACCGGTCGTACATTGGCGTTTCGGTACCGCAGTTGATTAAAAATCGCCTAACAGATTATAGTTATGGCTTACAAAAATCCACACAGCGCCGTCATGCCTATGCCGTGGCCGGTTTTGTCGTTCGGTTAAGTCCGGTATTGAAATTGAAGCCTTCTACGCTGGTGAAATACGTGGAAGGCGCTCCGCTGGGCATTGACGGAAACTTGAACCTCTGGATTGCAGATCGTATTTCCATCGGTACGTCCTACCGCCGGAATCAGTTTAACAGCTACGAAAGTGCCCTTGATAATGGCGAAGTCTATAATCAGGATGCGATTGTTGGCATTGTCGAAGTGCAATTGTCGGACCAGTTGCGCCTGGGTTATGCGTATGATCAGATGCTGAATAAACTGAAAACCTTCAAGCTGCCTTCCCACGAAATCATGATTCGGTATGAACTCGGCTTTGGTAAAAACAAAATTTTAACGCCCCGGTATTTCTAGGACCGACCGGAACCGCTGCCAAATTAACCCAAACCATGCGCTGTTTTTTCCTGCTATGTTGTCTGGTCGCTTGCGTTACCGGGTCAGTGAGGGCGCAGGCGTTGCTCAGGCAGGCGGATCGCCAATTCGATAATCTGTCTTACAATACGGCGATTGACCTGTATGAGCAAACGCTGAACCGTTCCGAATTATCGGAAGAGGTGCGACTGGCTACGCTGTCGAAACTGGGCTACAGCTATCGGCAAGTTCGGGATACGCAAAACGCCGAACGGGTGTACCGGATTCTGATTGGTCAACTGAAGCAATACCAGAGCGAGTACGTACCCTGTTACCTCTACTACGCCCAGGCATTGGCCAGTAATGGCAAATACAAAGAGTCGCAGGAAATGTATGACCGCTACAGCAAACTCCAGCAGGATGACCAGCGGGGAAAACAATTCTCTAAACTATACAAAGACGTTAGTATTTTGTCCCGTAATCCCGGAAATTACAAAATCGAATTTCTGGAAATCAACACCACCCAGGCAGAATTCAGCCCGATGTATTACAAGGAAGGGCTGGTTTTTGTGACGTCCAAAAGGCCCGGCAATGCTTTAAAGCGCGTTTTTAGCTGGGATCAATCAGCTTTTCTGGATCTTTATTATATGCCGGAAGCGGCTTTCAAGGGCGAAACCGTGGCCAGTTTGGGCGGGGCATCGGCCAGTCAGCGAAAAAAGCGGGCGAAGAATCCGAGAACGCTGGGCGAAGATGATTACACCGACCCCACGGCCAATGACAGCCGGACGGTGGGTTTCAGTACGGGAGCCGCAGGGCAATACGCAACGGAAAGTTCATCGGAAACCAAACGGTTTGGAGGAGCGCTGAACACCAAATACCACGAAGGCCCCGTGGCGTTTACGAAAGATGGGTCGAAAGTATTCTTTACCCGCAACAACTTCAACAAGGGGAAATACCGGGAGAGCGCCGACGGGATCAACAAACTAAAGCTGTATGTGGCTGAAGAACAGAAAGGTTCGTGGGGAGAAGCGCAGGAATTACCCTTTAACAACGACGACTATTCAACCGGGCATCCGGCTTTGAGCCCGAACGATAAAATGTTGTTTTTTGCGTCGGACCGTCCCGGCGGTTTTGGGGGAACGGATTTGTACGTCTCTAGCCTTAAGGACGGAAAATGGTCGGAACCGCTCAATTTAGGCAAAGACATCAACACCAAAGGAAACGAAATGTTCCCGTTTGTCGACGACCGGGGCAACCTGTACTTCTCGTCCGACGGTCATCCCGGTTTGGGCGATCTGGATATTTTTTATGCCCAACTGACCGACCAAACGGCGGTGAAATCGGTGCAGAATATTGGTGAACCACTCAATTCTTCGAAAGACGACTTCGGTATCGTCACCGATGGCGCCCGAATGTTGGGGTATCTCAGCAGCAACCGGTTGCGGGGCGGAAGTGACGACGATATTTACCGTTTTAAGCGGGAAGGCTCCCTGTATGCCTGCCGTGAACTGACCATCCACGTGTTTGACAATCAGACCAAACAGCCCCTCGGAAATGCCCGGCTTGACCTGGATCAGAAAGACGTTCAGGATGGGAAGCGGCAAACCCAGACCGACGGCGAAGGCAATATCCGGATTTGCCTGGACCCGGAAAGTGATTTTAGGATCACTGCGGCCATGACGGGTTATCAGTCCAGCCTGTTGGGGTTTTCGACCAAAGGATTATCCGACGATCAGCCCCTGCGATTGGAAATACCGCTGGACACCGTTCAGGTACAGCCTAAACAACCGTTGAAATCCAAGGTGCGGGGGCGGATTTTGACCCATACGGAACGGTTGCCCATCGATGGCGTTGAAGTGATTTTACGTAACCTGTGCGATAGCACGGTTTTGGAAATGGTAACCGGGCCGGATGGTAGTTATGAATTTTTGGTCGATCCCGGTTGTGAATACATCGTCGAGGCCCTGAAAGATTGCATGGGCACCACCGGAGCCCGCATTTCACCCGCGGCCAATGCCACCACGGAACTGACGATGTTTCGTCAGGGCGATATTATTGAAATCGATAACATCTACTACGACCTCGATAAATGGGATATTCGACCGGATGCTGCGCTCGAAATGGATAAACTGGTCGCTTTGATGAAAAAATACCCGGCGATGCGAATCGAGATGCGGTCACATACCGATAGCCGGGGGTCGGCAGTATATAACATCACGTTGTCGATGAACCGGGCGATGGGGGCGGTGACCTATTTGCGGAAAAACGGTATTGCCTCCCGCCGAATGAAAGTGACCGGATACGGAGAAGGCTTGTTATTGAACACTTGCAAAGACGGCGTGAAGTGTACGGAAGCCGAACATCAGCGCAATCGGCGAACAGAAATTAAGATACTTCAGGTTGAATAGCTTTACTTTGTACTTTCGTACACCCAACACGCCCTGTGAATGATTCGACCGCTCGTCTGGAAAATAGCCACCCTCATCGCCTTTGTCACGGCCGGAAGCCAGGCGGTTCTGGCACAACGCGAAGTTCTTTACGCGCAATACCTGAGTAACCCGTTGACGATCAACCCCGCCTATGCCGGGAGCCGGGAAAGTCTGACCATGTCGGCCATTTTTCGTCGGAAGTGGTTTGGACTCCAGGGACAGGGTTTCAACCGAATTACGCAGTCGTTCGGAGCCGACGGCGCGCTGTCGGGTGGCAAAGTGGCCATTGGGTTTCAGGCGTTGAATGATCGGATGGGGCTTTATTCAGCCACCGGTTTTTATGGTAGTCTGGCCTATCGAATCACGTTGCCGTCCATGGCGAAACTGTCTTTTGGCGCTTCGGGCGGAATCAACGTCATTCCCATTTACGATCCGGCCAGCAGCACCGGAATCAACAAAGCCATGCCGAGCGTTGGTGTTGGGGTGTATTACGAAGCCGAACGGTTTTGGGCCGGCGTGTCGATGCCCGAGCTGGTGAACCGACCCATTACGTTGGGTACAGGTCAGAATGCGTCCATTCGCTATCAGCGCCCCTTGTTCATTAACTTCGGTGGACGCATCGCTGCTAGCGAAGGCGTCGATTTTCTGCCTTCCATTCTACTTACCCAACAAACCGGCTATCCCCTCGGAATTGACCTCAATGCCAGAGTCTGGATTGAAGAAAAACTGGGATTGGGCGTTTCCTACCGGGCTAACAACAGCACTCTGATCACGACCATGAACTATTTTGTGGCTCTGGCCGAATATGAACTATCGAAGAGCATTCGGGTTGGCTATTCGCTGAGCAGCAAGCAGGTTGAAAACCCCTTTTACATTCAGAAAAGCGTTCACGAAGTGCTCTTCCGGTTTACACCAAGTCCAACTAAATTCAGATACCAGTAAGCGGATGGCTATGAAGGTTTCCGGTTTTAGTTTCATCCGCAACGCCCTGCAATATGATTATCCGATTGTGGAAGCCATTCAGTCCATTCTCCCGCTGTGCGACGAGTTTGTGATTGCAGTCGGTCGTTCCGAGGACCAGACGCTGCGCCTGATTCAATCAATCCAATCGGATAAAATTCGGATCATTGAAACCGTGTGGGACGATTCGCTGCGTGAAGGCGGACGTGTGCTGGCCGTCGAAACCGACAAGGCACTGGCCGCGATTGCCCCGGATGCTGACTGGGCATTTTACATTCAGGGCGACGAAGTGGTGCATGAAAAATACCTGCCAGCCATCCGGGAAGCGATGAAAACGTACAAAGAGGATGCGCAGGTGGAAGGGTTATTGCTCAACTACCAGCATTTCTACGGTTCGTATCGGTATGTGGGGGACTCGCGCCGGTGGTATCGCCGGGAGGTGCGCATCATTCGCAACAACGGCAACGTGGTGGCTTACCGGGATGCGCAGGGTTTTCGGACCCGCGACAACCGGAAGCTCAACGTAAAACTTCTGGATGCCACGGTGTATCACTACGGCTGGGTAAAACCGCCAGACCGGCAAGCTGACAAGCTTAGCAACTTCGGGCGATACTGGCACAATGACGAGCACATGGCCCAATCCCGCAAAGAACTCAAAGGATTTGACTACCGGGGGGTAGACTCCCTGGCCTTGTTTGATGGCACGCACCCGGCAGTCATGCAGGCTCGGATCGAGCGAATGAACTGGCAGTTCGATTTCGACATTCGGCAAAAGAAACTCTCGTTTAAAAACCGCTTCCTGAAAACCGTCGAAAACCTGACCGGTTGGCGAATAGGCGAATATCGAAATTATAAGTTGTTGTAAGTCAAGGCTACGTGTTTTTCTTTCCAGTCTTGTTCTTTCCCTGATTCTGCATTTTTTCCTGGTGTAATTCCTCCGCTTCTTCCACCGAATGCGATTCCGTTACCTTGTTCTCTTTTTTCGCTTTTTCAACCAGAACTCCGTAAAAACGATGCAGGGTAACCAGTTCATCTTCCGACAAATCTTCAATATTGAGCAGCCGGTTGCTGGCTTTGTGGTGTGAGGCAATCAGTTCATTCAATTTGAGTTGTATGGCCATCGAATCCTTGTTCTGCGACTTCTGGATCAGAAATACCATCAGAAAGGTAATGATCGTAGTGCCGGTATTGATCACCAGTTGCCAGGTATCGGAATAATCAAAAAGTGGCCCGGTAATGAGCCAGACAATAATGGTTAATAAGGCGAGAAGAAAGGCGGTTGAACTGCCCGTAGCTTTCGTGACTGCGGTTGCGAAGTGTTCAAATACGGCTACAAATCCTTTTCTGTTCATCGTTAGCTGGGGTAGTTTGACATGCGTTTTAGTGATACGGACTGCCAGAAGGCCGAAAAAAAACGTAAGGTACTCACTCCGGCTGTATGAAGAACCAATTTGGTTCGGGTAATGTATGTTTACTATGGCAAAAACACCCACTCCAGACTTTCCCGGTCGCATTCAGAGCGAAAAGGGACAGGCTGAACTTTCCTGGAAAGACCGTTTTGCGGCACTCCGTAATTTGCCGGCCTTTTTTCGCATGATCTGGCAGGCGTCACCCGCCCTGTTTTTGGGCAACGCGGCCGTTCGACTGGTTCGGGCGGCTATGCCCGCTTTGACATTATACATTGGAAAACTCATTATTGACGAAGTGATTCGGTTGTCGGGCCAAACCGGTGACGATGCTGAATGGCTCTGGACGTTGGTCGGAGCTGAGTTTGGTCTGGCCGTTCTTTCGACGGCATTGGGGCGGCTGACCAGCCTGCTCGACGGTTTGCTGGGCGATCTGGTCACCAACCGAACGTCTGTCCGGCTCATGGAACACGCGGCAACGCTCGATCTGGAACAGTTTGAAGATGCTACTTTTTACGATAAACTCGAACGCGCCCGGCGACAAACCACGGGTCGTTCTTTCCTGCTTTCCGGCGTTTTTGGGCAGGTGCAGGAACTGATTTCGGTGGGTTTTCTGGCGGCAGGCCTGGCAGTTTATAATCCGTGGCTGTTGGTTTTGCTGCTCCTGGCGGTTATTCCGGCTTTTATTGGCGACAATTATTTTAACCAGAAAAGCTACTCGCTCTCACGAAGCTGGACGCCCGAACGGCGCGAGCTCGACTACCTGCGTTTTGTGGGAGCGAGTGACGAAACGGCGAAAGAGGTCAAAATCTTTGGTTTGTCGAACTTCCTGATCGACCGGTTTCGGAGTCTTTCGGGACAGTATTACCTGAAAAACCGGGATCTGTCCATACGGCGGGCGGGCTGGGGAACGGGGCTAACCATCATCGGAACCGTAGGGTATTACAGTGCCTACATCTGGATTGTGGCGCGTGCGGTGAATGGCGGTATTTCCATTGGTGACCTGACGTTTCTGGCGGGTTCGTTCCGGCAGCTTCGTGGGTCGATGGAGGGTATCTTGTTGCAATTCAGTAGTTTGACGCAGGAAGCCGTGTATTTGCAGGATCTCTTTGATTTTTTTGAAATAAAACCGCTCATTCATTCCACGGAAAAACCGCTGGCGTTTCCGTCGAAAATTCAGAAAGGGTTTGTGTTTGAGAACGTTGGTTTTAAGTATACTAATTCGGATCGCTGGGCACTTCGCAACCTGAGTTTTACCTTGACACCCGGCGAAAAACTGGCACTGGTGGGCGAAAATGGCGCCGGGAAAACGACACTGGTGAAACTCCTGGCGCGGCTTTACGATCCGGCCGAGGGGCGGATTCTGCTCGACGGGCACGACCTGCGTGACTATGATCTGCTCGACCTTCGCCGGAACATCAGCGTGATTTTTCAGGATTACGTCCGCTTCAAAATGTCGGCGGGTGTCAACATTGCCGTGGGCGATATTGACGAACGAACCAACCAGCCCCGGATCGAAAACTCCGCGCAACGCAGCCTGGCTGACACCGTGATTGCCAAATTACCAGGCGGTTATGAACAACAACTGGGCCGCAGTTTCGGAAAAGGCGTGGAACTGTCGGGGGGCGAGTGGCAAAAAGTCGCATTGGGTCGGGCCTATATGCGGGATGCCGAGGTCTTGATTCTGGATGAACCCACGGCAGCATTGGATGCCCGCGCCGAGTACGAAGTCTTTCAGCGGTTTGCCCGTCTGACGGAAGGCAAGACGGCAGTGATCATCTCCCACCGTTTTTCGACCGTCCGAATGGCCGACCGAATTCTGGTGCTGGAAAACGGCCAGTTGCTGGAAATCGGTAGCCACACGGAGCTATTGGCGAAAGCGGGTCGGTATGCTGAACTGTTTCACTTACAGGCACGTGGGTATCAATAACTAAAGTTTCAGTATATTTAACTGCATTGAAAACCGTCAGCCTTTGCGGTACGAAGTTGGGGTCTGGTGGTAAAACTCCCGAAAGACTTTGGTAAAATAAGAGGGTGTTTCAAAACCCACCAGATAAGCGGTTTCGGCCGCACTGTGTCCCAGACGCAGCAAATCAATGGCTTTGCGAAGGCGGTATTGCCGGATCAGCTCCACCGGCGACAGATGGGTCAGGTTGTGAACCTTCAAATACAGGGCTTTTCGACTCATCGCCAGTTCGTCGGCCAACCATTCAACACTCAGCGTCGAATCATCCAGATGCTGTTCGATGAGGGTGTATAACCGGCGCAAAAACTCGTCCCCAACGCTCAGGAGTGGGGTGGCGCTGTCGGGTTGGGCGAGTTGCTGGCGGTAATATTCCTGCAACCGCTGCTGGTGAATGAGCAAATTACGCAGCCGCAGCCGGAGTTCGCCCAGGTGAAAAGGCTTGGTGAGGTAGTCGTTCGCACCCAGCGTCAGCCCCCGAAGGCGGTGCGTTTCATCGGCACTAGACGAGAGCAATACAATGGCAATGTGGTCAGTCGCCGGATCAGCCTTTAATTTCTCAATCAAGCCGTGGCCGTCCAGGCGGGGCATCATCAAATCCGTGATAATGATGGCGGGGAGCTCTTCCTTTGCTAGAATCCAGCCTTCGTAGCCATTGGCTGCCGACCGAACCCGGTAGGTCGTAGCCAGTTCGGCCACCATAAATTCCCGCAGTTCGGCATTGTCCTCGACTACTAAGACCAGGGGAGGAAGATCGGCGATGCCGGTTGGATTTTTACTGACTGACTCTCCGGCGCGGGCGGGCAGGTCGATCGCTACGGAGGGAGCTTCCACCGGTGGAATTCCCTCCTCGCCATTCGTACGGTGAATGGGCAATTCGAGCTTAAAAACCGTTCCTGACGGGTCAGCCCCCCCTTCAATCTGGCTCTCGACCTGGATGGTGCCGCCTAGCCGCAAGGTGAGTTCGCGGACTAATGCCAGACTAACTCCGGTGGTGTCGTTGGCCCGAATGCGCTGGTTGTCACCCTGATAATACCGGTCAAAGACGTGCGGCAATTTATGGGCGGTTATGCCAATGCCGGTATCCCGTACGGCCAGACGCGCTCCGGCTGGCGTTTGGTGGAGTGAAACCGTGATGCCACCAACGGACGTAAACCGAATGGCATTGGTCAGAAGGTTGAACAGAATCGTTTCCCACTTGCCCGCATCGAAGCGGTAATTACCAGCGGGCAAATCCGTTTCATAGACCAGCGTCAGGTTCTTGACGTCCGTCGAGGGGCGAAACAAGTCCACTAGTTGGCTCACGAAACCGGGTAAATCTCCTACTTGTTCGACCAGGTCCATTTGCCGGGCTTCGAGCTGGTTGAGCGTCATCAACTGGTTGATGAGCCGCAGAATTTGCCGGGCGTTCCGGCGGACGGTGACCAGGGGCGGGTGAAGGTGATCCGGCAAATCACCGGTTTCCAGCAGTTTGTCGACCGGAGAAATGATCAACGAAAGCGGGGTGCGCAATTCGTGGGTGATATTGGTAAAAAACCGCGTTTTCATCGCGTCCACAGCCTTCGATTCGTGGGTCTCGCGCAACTGATGAATGTACCGGCTACTCTTTTCGATGGTCGTTGTAAGGTCTTCGAAATCAATGGGTTTGGTTAGAAAGTCGAAGGCGCCCCGGTTCATGGCAGTTCGGATTTTGGTCATGTCGCCGTAGGCCGTGAGGATGACCGCGGGCACCAGCGTATTGATCTCCTGGAGACGGGTTAACAGTGTTAGACCGTCCATGCCGGGCATATTGAGATCGGTCAGAATCAGGTCGATGTCGGGTTGCTGTTCCAAAATCAGCAGTGCCTGACGGCCGTCCCGGGCAAACACAAACTCGTAGGTTCCATTCTGTATGGTCTGGCGAAAACGTTGCCGAAAGAGGGTTTCCAGATCGGCTTCATCATCCACCAGAAGTATTTTGGTCTTCATTGATCCGTGAGAATAAGGGGGGCTATAGTGGGTAATGATAAATGTAAAATGAGGAATATAAAATGTAAAAGTATCGCTAACCCGGCACTTTTACATTTAACATTCCTCATTTTGCATTTATCATTTGAAATTAAAGGTTATTGGTGCTTTTCAAAGCCCAATAAACCAGTACAGGCTGGAAAAATAACCGTAAAAACCGCTTTTTATCCGTATCCAGACCAAAAGCACTGCGTTTATTGGCGTACTGCGAAATGTTGCCGGGGAAAATTGCCGTAAAAAAAGTAGCCGCTGCTTTTCCGACAGTTTGTTCGTGCTTTTCGCCCGTGAATACCAGGCTGCTTCCCAACGCGATTTCGGCCAGACCGGAATACAGCACCGTATCGTCTTTTTTTAAGGGTACCCAATCCGGAACCTGTGCCTTAAACTCTTTCCGGGCAAAGGTGAGATGGCTGATGCCGGCAAAGAGCAAACTACTGCCTAATAATATTCGGGCTGCTTTCCTTCCATTTATCTCGTTCATAACCGCTTGTTTTTATGTTTCAGAAGCGAGTCCCCGTAATGTACTCAATAGCCGGGGTTGTTGCGCTCTTTTGTAAGTAACCGGTTTGTTCCTGGAAGGGTTTTGCCGGATTGGATTAGTAACCTGTATACTAGCCAGATGTCAGGATCAGCCGGTAAATGCAGGGATGTATCGCTTTCGGACATTTGGAACCATCCTGCCGGAACTCTAATTTTACCTGAACGCTTTTTTCTGCTCATGCGCACGGTTGCTATTCTTCTTTTCAACGAAATTGAGGTGCTTGATTTTGCCGGGCCCTTCGAAGTCTTCGGGGTGGCCGGTCGGCACGACAATCCCAAACCCTTCCGGGTCGTTACGGTGGCTGAACGCGGACCGGTGTATGCCCGCAATGGTCTCAGCCTAAATCCAACCTATCTGCTCAATGATCATCCGAAAGCCGATATCATTATTGTGCCGGGCGGAGGTGGTCAGCACGCAGACGGTACACCTTACGGCTCCAGGCGGGAAATGGACAACCCGGCGGTGCTGAACTGGGTTCGTCGGGCGGCTGCAAACGCCGAGCTCGTTCTGTCGGTTTGTACCGGATCTTTCATCCTCGGCAAAGCTGGGCTACTCGACGGTTTGGCCGCGACGACGCATTTCCTGGCAGTTGATGGCATGCAAAAAGCCGCTCCAAGCACTGAACTGCGCCTTTCTGAACGGTATGTCGACAACGGAAAAATCATTACCTCGGCGGGAATTTCAGCCGGTATTGATATGTCGCTGTACGTCGTCGGGCGGTTATTGGGTAAAGCCGTCGCCGAGGAGACGGCCCGGTATATGCAGTATGACAACTGGAAGTGATGGTCCTGTAGGAGTTGTTTTTTCTCGGAACTCAATCACGACTGGGCCAACAGTCTGTCGGTTTCGGATGCAACGTGTCGTTTCCACTTTTCAAATTGGATGTATGGGATTAACAATGCAGAAAAACGGCCAACCCTATACAGAGTCAGCCGTTCCGGGTGGATATAATCAGTCATTCGTAGTGTCGGTTGGGGCGATGCGCTTTAGTTAAAAGCCACCAGGCGGGAAACCGGACCCGCTTGTTGTTGGGTGCCGAGGGTCATTCCGTAGGTCGTGGTTTCGACACCATTGGTGATGGCGATCTGGTAGATTCCGTCGGGCAGGGCACTGACGTCCAGCCGCAGCCGGGAAGCCTGGTGGCGTTTGCCAAATTGCTGGACGAAAAATTCGGCACCGGCCTTGTTGGTGAGCCGAACCATCACGGAGCCACCGCTTTCTTTGTTTAAAGCAATTTGAACTTTTCCTTCACGGGTGGTATAAATACTACTTTTAAAAGAGGCTACGTTTTTGGGCCGACCGATGGGCTTGTGGGCTTCAGCCAGAGAAGCAGAGACGGTAATCAACGTCAGGGTAAAGGCGACGAGCAGGGATTTGATAAGCGTTTTCATGGCGTGTGAAGTTTTGGTTTGGTTATCCGGTTCGGATAGATCAAAGGTCGGCTTCAATGCCCGAAAAGGCTGTCACAAATGGGTCAATGGCTGCTACTTTTGAGAAAGAGACCGGAGATGGGTACAAGGTGGCCGGAAGCCGGTGGTCTAAACCAGAAAACCCATGAATAGACCCGCAATGATCAGCACGTAGGGTGGTATCCTGGTGTATTCGAGCAACAAAATCGTGACCACCACCACGACAACCGACAGTCCGTTTTCGGCCATGGGTTGAAAAAGGGAGATGGCCGCCGATGCCGTGAGTCCCGTGCTGGCGGCATTGATTCCTTCCAGCGAAGCCCGGACGGCGCGGTAGCGTTTCAATTGATTCCAGAACCGGTAAACGAAGAAGATCAGGAACGTGCCGGGCAGGAAAATACCGGCGGTGGCCGCAAAACCGCCCAGCAGTTGACCGCTCAGTCCGGCATCCCGCATGGACAGCACTCCGATGTAGGAAGCAAACGAAAAAACCGGCCCCGGTGTAACCTGGACAATCGCCAAACCCGACAGAAATTCCTGCCGACTCAGGTAGTGCTTGAACTCGACGAACTCATTGTAGAGCATGGGCGTCAGGACCTGCCCTCCGCCAAATACCAGACTGCCGTTGCGGTAAAAGTTTTCGAACAGCCGCAGGGGGAGTGATTTGGTGATGGCCCCCAGCGTAGCCGCAGCCAGCAGAACCCCGATCCAGAGGAAGAAGTTGGCCCACTGGATTTTAAACGGCGCTTTTTCCATCTTCTCGTGCTTTTTGTAGGCAAAAGCCGTGGCAAAACCGCCGGCTACCAGAACAATGGGTGTAATATAGGGCGACGGAAAGGCATAGGCCGTGAGAGCCGAGATAATGGCTAAAACCATACCCATCTGATTGAGAATCACCTTTTTGGCAATCCGGTAGCCAGCCACGATCAGAAAACCGACAGCCATGGGCTGAATAAACCGGGTAAAATTCAGTGAGATGGAGTTTTGTTGAACGTAATAAATGCCAATGGCCACCAGCGTCATGATCATCACACCCGGAAATGCCCAGACGATCAGGGTCAGGTACGCCAGGTTGGGGCCGCCAATTTTGAACCCGAGGGCCGTAACAGTTTGCGTGGACGTCGGGCCGGGCAACACCTGGCAGAGCGCATTCAGCTCCATCAGTTCGGCTTCGGTGAGGTAGCGACGTTTCGCCACAAACCGGTCGAGCATCATGGCCAGGTGGATCTGGGGGCCACCAAAGGTCGTACAGGCCAGAATCAGAACGTCTTTCAGAAATATAATGTACCGGATGCGCCTTACCGGAGCGATGGGAGAAAGGGTTGAAAGGTAAGAGGCCATACGGGAAGATCGTTATTCTGTCGTACCGTGATCCGGAAGAACACCGGCAAAGAGCTGGTCACGGTACGACAAAAACAAGCGGGTAACTTGAACGAAAGATACCAGAATTTAACTCTTCTTCAAACCTAGTTCGCGTAAACGCTCATCCAGGAAAGCACCGGCGGTCATGTCTTCGTAAATCCTGGGGTTTTCGGTCGAAATGCAGCTTTCCAGCGAGCTTAGATCCATGTCGCCCCGGGGGTGCATGAAAAACGGAATCGAATACCGGGGGCTGTTCATTTTTTCGCGGGGCGGATTCACCACGCGGTGGATGGTCGATTTCAGTTTGTGGTTCGTCAGCCGGTCGAGCATGTCGCCGACGTTGACAATGACCTGATCGGGGAGGGCGGTGATCGGAATCCATTTGCCGTCGCGACGCAACACTTCCAGGCCCTCGGCGCTGGCTCCCATCAGGAGCGTAATGAGGTTGATGTCGCCGTGCGCAGCGGCCCGAACGGCACCTTCCTGCACGAGATCGGGGTTCAGCGGGAAATAATGAATGGCGCGCAGAATGCTGTCGCCGTGGTCCACTTTATCCTCGAAATAGTCTTCCGGTAGTTCGAGATACAGGGCAATGGCCCGCAGCAGCGTTCGGCCTGCATTTTCGAGGGTTTGATAGGTGACGACGGTATTTTTTTTGAAATCGGGAAATTCGTCCGGAAAGACATTTTCCGGCATCCCGTTGATCGGCTCCGGTTGTCCGACGTGGTAGAATTCCTTCAGATCGGCTACTTTAAAGCCTTTCGCCGTTTCTTTATTCTTCCCTACGTATCCGCGCTGGCCGTGCAGCTCCGGAAATTCATATTTCTTCTTGGTCTCCTCGTCGGCCGAAAAAAACGCTTTGACCGAACTGTACAGATTGTCCGTCAGATCGTCGGTCAATCCGTGGTTTCGGATGGAAACAAAACCGATGTTGTTAAAAGCCGCTCCCAAATCCCGGACAAATTTGGCCTTCCGTTCCGGATCTCCGGCCTTGAAATCGGCCAGATCCAACGACGGAATTTGGTCATACAGAATGTCGCTCATGTTGTTGATGTCCTCCGTTTAGTCAAGGCGCAAAGGTAGTAAAAAAGGCATTTGAGCCTACCGGTTTTTAGGAATGTATACTGTACACACGCTAAAAACCGGTAGGCTCAGATGTCTTTTTTACTACCTTAAGCTTTCATGGCTGCATTATACAACTCGTTGACTTTCGCCCAGTTAACCACGTTCCAGAACGCGGCAACGTAATCGGGACGGCGGTTTTGGTATTTCAGGTAGTAGGCATGTTCCCAGACGTCGAGGGCCAGAATGGGTGTGCCTTTTTTCTCGGCCAGGGCCATCAGCGGATTGTCCTGATTGGGAGTAGAAACGATGTCGATGCTTTGACCGTTGACGATCAGCCACACCCAGCCGGAACCGAAGCGGCCCGTTGCGGCTTTGCCCCACTCTTCCTTGAGCTTATCGAAGGAACCATACTTTTTGGTGATGGCTTCGGACAGATTGCCGGAAGGCTGTTTGCCGCCAGTAGCACCGAGAATGTTCCAGAAAAACGTGTGATTCCAGTGACCTCCCCCGTTGTTCCGGATGGCCGCAGGGGTGCTGCTGTCCACTTTTTTTACCAGTTCGTCAATGGACATAGATGCCATCGGGGAGCCAGCGACGGCTTTGTTCAGGTTATCGACATACGCTTTATGGTGTTTGCCGTGGTGTATTTCCATCGTTTGCTTGTCGATGTGCGGTTCCAGCGCACCCGAGTCGAAGGGGAGCGGAGCCAGTTTGAAGGGCCCTTCGGCCTGGAACGAGCCGGCAAAGGCCGACGACTGGAGGGCTTTCAGGGTAAGGACGCTTCCAAATGCTACTTTCAAAAACTCACTGCGATTCATATCCAAATGGTTTGAGGTGAGATACCCGGTTTGTTGGAAAACACGCCCGAAACGGCAATGTTTTCATGATTCGCAAAGAAAGCGACTTTTTTGTAACAAACGGCACGGAATTCGGTTTCCGTTCGCTCAAGAGTCAGAATCCGATGCCAATGAAAAAGGGGAAGTTTCGTAGTATTGCGTTCCAGTAAACAACTCCTGAGATGAATCGTTTTTCGTTCCTGCTCCTGGCGGCCTTTTCGGTTGCCATTAGTTGCTGCGTGAAGCCCAAAGCCTATTCGCCGGCCACCGGTCGCCTTCGTACTGTCGCACTTCCCACTTCATCCGCCCAGATCGAGCGTGGTCGTTATCTCACCAATCACGTGGCCGTTTGTCTGGATTGCCATTCCAAACGGGATTATGCCCGGCTAACGGGGCCGGTTGTGCCGGGAACGCTCGGGGGCGGGGGAGCCGAATTTGGCAAAAATTACGGATTGCCGGGGACATATTATGCCAAAAACATCACGCCGTTTGCGCTGAAAAACTGGAGCGATATGGAACTGTTGCTGGCGATGACGGCGGGCGTTTCGAAAAACGGAAAACCGCTGTTTCCGTTGATGCCCTACACCAATTACGGGAAAATGGACGAAAGCGATGCCCGGTCAATTCTGGCTTATTTGCGGACGCTGGAGCCGGTGCAAAATACCGTACCCGAATCAAAACCGGCTGCACCGATCAAACTGGCGATGAGAATGATGCCCCACAAAGCCCGGTTTCAGACAATGCCCGTAGAAAAAACCGGGGTGGAATACGGAAAATATCTGGTTACGATGGCGGGCTGTGCCGACTGCCACACGCGCCGGGGGATGGGCGGGGTAACGAAAAAAGCCGCTTTTGCGGGGGGGACAGAAATCAAACTGACGAATGGTGTTCTTCGGACGGCCAACATCACCCCTGATCCGGAAACCGGCATCGGAACCTGGACGAAAGCCGCTTTCATCGCCCGGTTTAAAACCTACGACCCGGCTACCTTCAAAGCACCCGACGTGGGGGATGGGTATGCCAGCGTTATGCCGTGGTCGATGTATGCCGGGATGTCGGAGCAGGATTTGGGGGCAATTTATGATTACCTGAAAACCGTAAAACCGGTAAAGAAAAAAGTGGCCGTTTTTACTCGTACGTAATCCGGCTCAGAATACTCCGGCCCAGGGTTACTTCATCGGCGTACTCGAGGTCACCGCCAATCGGAACTCCGCGGGCAATCGTGGAGATTTTAACGGAAAATCCTTTGAGTTTTTTCTGGAGGTAAAAAGCCGTCGTGTCGCCCTCCATCGTTGGGCTGAGGGCCAGAATGATTTCTTTGACCGCGTCGCTGTCGGGATGCCGGAGCCGGTCGATCAGCGATTCGATTTTTAAGTCGCTGGGGCCAACGCCCTCGACGGGCGAGATGATGCCGCCCAGCACGTGGTACATGCCTTTGTATTGCGCCGTGTTTTCGATGGCGAGCACATCGCGGGTATCTTCCACAACGCAGATCAGCGAACGGTCGCGTTTGTGGCTGGCGCAAATACCGCACAGGTCGTGGTCCGAGAGGTTGTGGCACTTTCGGCAGTGCTTCACCTTCGACCGCATGGCGATCAGGGTTTCCGCCAGACTTTTCGTTTGTTCTTCATCCCGCTTCAACAAGTGCAAAACCAGCCGGAGTGCAGTTTTTTTACCAATTCCCGGCAATTTGGACACTTCGTTGACCGCGTCTTCTATTAATTTGGAAGGAAACTCCAAGGTTAGTTAAGAGTTATGAGTGAGGAGTTAAGAGTTAGGAGGGAGGAATTTTGGGCGCCAGTGCGGGCGCCCAAACTCTTCACTCATAATTCTTAACTCTTAACTATTTAAGGACTTCAGCGGAAATGCCTCTCCGGCAGATTTCGTTTCGTTTGGGGACCAGTTCTTCCCACGAGCCATTTTTGACCCGGCATTTTCCTTTGTGATGGATGATGATGGTGCACTGCTCAGCCTGTTCGGCCGTGTGGTCGCAGACATCGATCAGCGTGTCAATGACGTGATCGAATGTATTCACATCGTCATTGAAGACCACCAGATTATACAGGTCGGTATCAACAACTTCTTCCAATACCTCGACGTCATTTTCTTCGAACGGTTGCATTACACGAATTTTCTTGTTTGTTTAGCAAATTTACGAAAATTTGGCCGCTTTTGCCACGCTTTATTCATCCGTGGAATAACAAAACCTCCAGAATAATAACCCATTGTTTACTTAAAAAGTTGCCCCACACGGTATGAATCCCAACATCGCGTTAACGATTCTGATTGCTTATTTTGCCATGTTGATCACGGTTTCCTGGTATACTTCCCGAGGAGCCGATACCAATACCTTCTTTACCGCTAACCGCCAGACCCCCTGGTATTTAGTCGCCTTCGCCATGATCGGTACATCCCTCTCCGGGGTCACCTTCATTTCGGTGCCGGGCGCGGTTGGCAGCAAGGCGTTTTCGTACTTTCAGGTAATCCTGGGGAACGTTGTCGGATACTACATCATCGCGACGGTGTTGATGCCGTTGTATTACCGGATGAACCTGATTTCGATTTACGGGTACCTGGAAAAACGGTTTGGTTTCTGGTCGTACAAAACCGGGGCGGGTTTCTTTCTGCTGGCCCGGACGGTTGGGTCGGCCATCCGGCTCTACATTGCGGCCGGGGTGTTGCAGATTGCCATCTTCGACAGCTTCGGGATTCCGTTCGAAGTGTCGGTGGCCATCACCATTTTGCTGATCTGGCTCTACACGTTCAAAGGGGGCGTAAAAACCATCATCGTCACGGACACGCTCCAGACCACGTTTCTGGTCACGGCGGTGATTCTGACGATCATCCTGATTTCGAGCGATCTGGGGATGGGCTTCGGCGAAATGGTGTCGACAATTGCGAAGAGTGATTATTCCCAAATCTTTTTCTGGGACGCCAACGATCCGAAAAACTTCTTCAAGCAATTTATTTCCGGAATTTTCATCGCCATTGTCATGACCGGGCTGGACCAGGACCTGATGCAGAAAAACCTGACCTGCAAGAACATCGGAGAGGCTCAGAAAAACATGTACTGGTTTACCGGAACGTTCTCCGTCGTCGTTTTTCTGTTCCTGTCGTTGGGTGCGTTGCTGTACATTTATGCCACAACCAAAGGCATTGCCATTCCGGCCAAAACCGATGACCTCTACCCGTTGCTGGCCCTCAATCATTTCGGAATGGTGGTTGGCATTACGTTTCTACTGGGCATTACAGCCGCCACCTACGCCAGTTCTGACTCCGCCCTGACCGCCCTGACCACATCGTTTTGCATCGACTTCATGAACGTGGAAGGCCGTCCGGAAATCGAGCGGGCGCGCATCAAGCACTGGGTTCACATCGGTTTTTCCGTGCTGTTTTTTGTGGTTATCATCATCTTCAACCGCCTGAACAGCCAGGATGTGGTGACGGCGGTTTTCGATCTGGCGGGCTACACCTACGGCCCTTTGCTGGGGTTGTATGCCTTCGGATTATTCACCAACCGCCCCGTGCGCGATGGGCTGGTCCCTCTGATCTGTGTTGCGTCTCCACTGTTGACGTTGTTCATCAACAACCATTCAGTCGAGTGGTTCAATGGCTACAAATTCGGCTTCGAACGACTGGTTCTCAACGGCTTAATTACCTTCCTCGGCCTCTGGGCGGTTTCGCGGAAATGGACCGTGAATGATCCGGCCGCAGCGTGATCGGTATACGGTTTACGGTATTCGGTTTACGGTGGCTGACGCATTGGCCCCTAAATCCCCTAAAGGACGGTCGGCCGCTGCCGGACTTTTCGCATCTGGATTAAGCTACGTCCAAGTCCCCTTTAGGGGATTTAGGGGCCAATGCGTCAGCCATCGTAAACCATACATTCATCTCCCAAACAGATTCATATCCAGAAACGCATTGCGGAATTTTCCTTTCGGGTCGTAGTCGGCCATGAGTTTTTTAAATTCGGGGAGCTTTTCGTACCGGGATTGCAGGGTGGCAGGAGCGAGGGTGAAGAGTTTTCCCCAATGGGGACGCGCTTTGAAAGGAGACAGCTCTTTTTCAATTATCGGTAATACTTTTTTGACCGATGCCCAATCCTGCTTCCAGGTAAAGTGAATGGCTACGGAAGCCTGTTTATAACACGGACTCATCCAGAACGAATCCGCGTCGATGGTGCGGATTTCCGAAATCATCAGGTGCGGGCTGATGTGGTCGCGCAGCCGCTCGACCGCCAGAATGGCTTCGACAGCATTCCGGGCGGGAACAAAATATTCCGATTGCAACTCCTTGCCGCTGCTGGGGGTGAATCCCATCCGGAAGTGGGGGAGTCGCTCATACCAGGGACCGGCCACGCCCATCTGTGCAGTGCAGTTGACGGCGGATAATTCGGCAATGGGGTGGAGGTTTTTCGTCGCCAGTGTGGCTCCGTAAAACTCCGGTTTGGCGGCTGCTGGTTTTCCTTTTTCGACGCACTCTTTCAGCCAGACTTCGTTGACCCGGTTTTTTTGCCAGTCCGTAAACAGACTCACGCTGTAAGCACTCGCTTCGATGGTGTCAAAATGATCTTTTAACTGCGTCATCGGCAAATTCTCGTAAACGTATTGTCGCATCTGGAACGTCGGCTGGATGTCGAGGGTGATTTTGGTGACCACCCCCAGCCCGCCCAGATGCACCACGGCCGCCCGAAATGCTTCGCCGTCTTTCGCCCGAGATAACGTTCGAACCTCGCCATTCGCCAGGACCAGTTCCATGGCTGCCACCGCCGTCGACAAATTGCCATTCTTGATTCCCGAACCGTGCGTTGCCGTGGCGCAGGCTCCGGCAATGGAGATATGCGGCAGCGAAGCGAGGTTATGCAAAGCAAATCCTTTGGCATCCAGATAGGTAGCCAGATCGCCGTATTTCATGTTGGCATCGACGGTGACGGTTTTGGCTTTTGCATCGAGCGAAAGCACCTGGCTCATTTCCACCAGCGAGACAAACTGGGTGGTGCTGTCGGCGATGCCGTTGAAGCAGTGGCGCGTGCCCAGCACCTTCATTTTCTCGAAGCTTTTGACCAGTTTCTGCACCTGCTGCAGCGATTTAGCCTGATCGAGCCGGGTGGTGCTGTAGTGCAAATTACCCGCCCAGTTCTTAAGTTTTTCATCGGCCATCCAGTTTGCCAGGGTTGAAAGTGAGGGTGTTGCCAATAAAGAGGAAGAGAGTTTGAGAAAGGTTCGTTTTTTCACGGTGCCGGGTTTTAGGATTCAGGAGCTAGGTAATGGGGGGCTATATCTTCCTACAAGACATCTACAAAAGACGAGATGCCGGTTTTCATACTGCCTCGACATGTGTGGGAGTCATACCGTAAACTAATGTTCGGTAACAATCTACGGAAACGGAAAATTCCAGGGCGGTTTTCTGCGTATACTGGCAATATTTTTGACCATTTTTGATCGACTAATCAACGAAACGATGAAAGTAACGATTGAAACAACTCCTAAAGAAATCGAGATTATTCAGACGACGCTAACCCGGCTTATAAACGAGCTGAAAGGCAAGCCCGATGTCCTGGCGAAATGGGGACTGAACCAGATCGACCTCGGCCGGATTGAGCGGTTTCGGGACACGATTCGCACCGCCCCGCTGACGGAATGAGTGCATGCACTGAGCTACCCGAATGAAAATCAGCCGGTTGGTGTGACTTTCTGAGAAGCGTTCCGTCTTATGGGTATGAAAATACTCATGTTACTCATTTTGCTGATACCGGGACTTAAAGTACTGGACTATGCCTATGTGCATTCGATGGAGTTAGATTCCAAGCCGTATTCGGTAACAATAACTGCTTCACCTGCTCATACCGATGTTTACCTGCACACGCCGGCCGAACGCGGCCGTGAGGAAAAGGCGACTGTTTCTAAACCGTCAGACCGAGGCAAGTCGGTGATGAAAGGAGTGGTGGTATCACTGGTCATGTTGCTCGCCGTTGGATTGGTCCGGGGACGATCGCGGTAAGAATCACCGGGTAGCTGGAAGTATAGGTAATTTATATGAGAATTCGTTTGTTTTATTTACCTTGTCTTCACGCAATCAAGCTATTTTTGTCCTTTTTACTGTGAATACTACTATTCCCTAAACCCCTATGGCCGAATACCAAACCCCGAAAGACCGTGCCTATACGAACATGCTTCTTTCGTCTGCTCCCAAAGAGTCTGCCGCCTTTTTAAACCTGAAATACACGGCGGAACGCAGCGATGGCGTCATTCCCGTCAAGTACCGGGAACTGATGTCGGTTGCCGTTGCGCTGACCACCCAGTGTGCGTATTGCATTGAATCCCACATTCAAAATGCCGTTGAAGCCGGTGCCACGCGCGAAGAAATTGCCGAAACCGTGTTCATTGCAGCCGCGATCCGTGCCGGTGGTGCGGTTGGAAACGGGCTGATGGCGATGCGGCTTTTTGAGGAAGTCAGTGCCGCTAAGCGCTGAAGTTCCGAGATTAATCCTACAATGTCTTCATTAGAGGGAAGCTTACAAAAAAGTCCAGAGCCTTTTACACGTTTCGTAAAAGGCTCTGGATAGTAGAAAATGAACTATTTTGGCGCTCACTTGTATTTATAAACCTGTCCATCCAGCATAATTTTTCCGTTTGCCTGGGTCGTGATTGTAAGTTGGAGGGCCACTTTGCCGGCTTGATCAAATACGTAGCGGTATTCTTTCGAGAGGGTTCTATAGTCTGAAAATTGAGACTCTATCTTGGTATAGGTCATCGTTGACTTTAGTAATAAGTTCCGATCCTTTTTTCCTTTGAATGAAAGCGGATAAGGAACGCTGAGTTTCGTCAAATCAAATTCATTCGTAGTGATGTATTCTCCAGTGCCGTCCTTCGTTTCCGTTTTAACCACATTTCCATCCAAAATCGTGTATTTTGTGTAGTCATCGTTGTTACCGCGACGCTCGATTACATATCCGTCCTGATTATACGTTACATTATTTTCTGGAATAAGACCGTATTCGTTCAGGTCAATCGTGGATGTATGTGGAGCAATTAAGCCTTCATTTTCGTAAGTTTGAATGATTTTTCCGGGGGAATAAGCGTACTTATACAGGTCCGCTCCTTTCGTAAAAGCATACTTACTTCGATACAGGTTAACTCGTCTCTGTGCATCATAGCCGTAATCTATCCAGCCATCTCCTCCCTGAGCCAAAGCGTATTTTTTGCCCTCAAGTTCAATAATTTCGGCTACTTTGCCATAGACAGTTCCAAAACCAAGTTTCCCAGGATGAACATCGCCTACCTTTAAAGTTGAATTGGCCTCAACTGCAACGATAGCAAGGTCGTCGTCATTCGTCAGCAGAACGTTATCGTAGGGATTGGGTGAAAATGCTGGTTTCAAATGATCCTGCACCGAACAAGAACCGAACAGAAATAACAATGTTGCAGGAATTGCAAATCGGGTAAATGGAAATTTCATAGGGAATAAATTTAGTAAATAGATGGCTAATAATAGAATGAAGTGAAGACCCTAATTTATGATCAAAAGTTGGAACCTGCATTTAATATAAATCAAAATTTACTTAAGCATATTCTACCAAGTTCGCTTTATATCAACATAAGTCTGATAAATATCTGAATTAAACAGAAGCCAGAAATGCACTTTCACTTAGGATAGCTGGTGGAAATTTCATTTTGTCCATCATTACTGAAGATCCTACTTCTAAACCAGCAATTGCTTTCGCATGATCTTTACATTCAATAGCAATGGTGAAATCTGCATCGTTTGCGGTTTTATTAATACATCTATTACTCCTGTTTCAAGTTGCGTAATGCACATGCCGGTCGAGCCAGCATGAAAGTGACTGTAAGAATTGTACGGTTGATGAATCGGATACTTAATCCTGAACAGTGAATTTTAACCATATGCTTTTAGGAACAATCATGTCCTTACCCCGTTTTGTGAGCCAGTTTTGACTGGAATTTATGCCGCCTGTCGGTACTCAAGTGGCGTCATAAACTGCAAAGCCTGATGGGGCCGCTCCGTGTTGTACTCCACCAGCCACTCATCCACCACTTGGCGTACCTGTCGAATACTCGTAAAAATATGGGCGTCTAAAACCTCCCGGCGAAACGTCCCATTGAAGCGCTCAATATACGCATTTTGGGTTGGTTTGCCCGGTTCGATCCAACATAAGTCGATGGCCTTATCTCGACACCAATCCTGCAGGGACTGACTAATGAACTCGGGCCCATTATCACTTCGTAACCGCTCTGGGTTGCCGTATCTTTCTATTAGTTGATCTAATAAGCGGATGACTCGGCGCGCAGGTAAGGAGTAGTCAATTTCAATACCCAGGGCTTCTCTGTTGTAATCGTCAACCACGTTCAAGGTGCGAAACTTGCGCCCACCGGTTAAGTTATCAGACGTAAAGTCCAATGACCAGCACTGATTACAAGCCGTTGCTTTGGGCAGCGGTTTACGGACTGCATCCGGTAAGCGCTTTTTAGTTTTTCGCCGTAAGCCTAACGTTCTATACAAGCGTCTGACTTTCTTATGATTTACCAGCTCGCCTTGCTTACGTAACCGCCGATAAATCTTCAAAACGCCCCACTGCTTATACCGTCGAGCCAATTGCTCAATCCGGCTGGCCAGGGCTTCGTCCTTATCTTTAATGGCGGCTGGCTCAACGAGTGCGTTGCGGCTGAGGCCCACCCAGCAACAGGCTTTGCGTTGACTAATCCGTTTCTGATTGATCATCCACCTGACTAGCTCTCGACGCTGGGCGGGCCTCACGGCAGCGGCCGACCGTCACTTTTTTGAGAGGGCTTCCTTGATGATTTCGTTTTGCAAACTTAGCTCCGCGAACATCTTCTTGAGCCGACGATTTTCGTCCTCTAACTCTTTAAGGCGCTTCACTTCGGAGACCTGCATACCCCCGTATTGGGCTCGCCAATTGTAAAAGGTAGCCTCACTGATACCATGCTCTCGGGTGATCCGGGTAACCGTCTGGCCGCTGTCTTGTTGCCGCGTCGGCGGTCCGATTGAGAATCGCCACAATCTGCGATTCTGTAAATCGTGTTGCCTTCATTCCCTTTTCGATGACTAGTGAAAGTTAAGTTTTTTACCCTACTTTTCACTGGCTCACTTTAATGGGATCAGGACAACGGATTACATCTTCAAGAAGTGGGGTCGGGAGCACGTCTGTCTGATGGCCACCTACGTGACCTTCCGCGACCGGGCCGCCTACCGGGAACTGGGCAAAGTCTTCGGCTTGCCCAAGGCGGAGATCGATGCGCTGGTAAAAGATCCCACGGCGGTGGTCGGCGGGGACTACACGAAGTACATTGTCCGGTACGCGCCCCTGCTGGAAGATTTTCCGAATTATTTATCGGTTCACGCGGGGGGCATTCTGATTTCGGAATTGCCCCTCTACCACTATACGGCGTTGCTGCTACCGCCGAAGGGCTACCCGCTCTGCCAGTGGGACATGTACGTGGCCGAGGACATCGGGTTTGCCAAGTGGGACGTGTTGTCACAGCGCGGGCTGGGCCACATCAAGGACGCGGTGGATCTGGTACGGGAAAACCGGCAGATCAGCGTCGATATTCACCGGGTGCAGGAGTTTGTGAAGGACCCCAAAATCCGCAGGCAGCTCCTGCGCCACGAGACGATGGGCTGTTTTTACATCGAGAGTCCGGCGATGCGGCAACTGATCTGGAAGCTGCAGTGCGCTGATTATCCGACGCTGGTGGCGGCTTCGTCGATCATCCGGCCGGGGGTGGCCTCCAGTGGCATGATGGCGGAATTCATTCGGCGGCACCACAATCCGTCGGACTACGTGGCGGTTCACCCGCTGATGCAACAGATCATGGCCGACACCTACGGGGTGATGATTTACCAGGAGGACGTGCTGAAAGTCGCCCACTTCTTCGCCGGGCTGGATCTGGCGGAAGCCGATGTGCTGCGCCGGGGGATGAGTGGCAAGTCGCGGTCGAAAAAAGAGTTTGAACGCATCCAGGCGAAATTCTTTGCCAACTGCCGGGAGCGGGGGTATCCCGATGCCATCGCGGGCGAAGTCTGGCGGCAGATTGCGTCGTTTGCAGGCTACAGCTTCAGCAAAGCGCACTCGGCTTCGTTTGCCGTGGAAAGCTACCAGAGCCTGTATTTGAAAACCTATTTCCCGCTGGAGTTCATGACGGGGGTGCTCAACAATTTCGGCGGTTTTTACCGAACCGAGTTCTATGTGCACGAAGCCCGGCGGTCCGGGGCCCTGATCGAAGCACCCGATCTCCACCAGAGTCAGTATCGGGCGCGCATCGAGGGCAACACGATCTGGCTGGGGTTCATTCTGATCAAGGGCCTGGAGAAAAATGTGGTGCAGGAACTGGTGAAACAGCGCAGTATTCAGCCCTTCGAGAGCCTGGAGGATTTTACCCGGCGCGTTCCCGCCGGGCTAGAACAAGTGATCCTGCTGATCCGCACCGGCGTCTTTCGGTCGTTGGGCCGCAGCAAAAAGGAACTGCTGTGGCACGCCCACGCGCTGGTGAACAGTTTCGTGCAGCACGAAGCGGTGCCGGAGATTTTCGAGCTGGAGGAAATGACCTGGCAGTTGCCGCCCCTCTGGCAGGATGAGACCGAAGACCGCTACGATGAACTGGAACTGCTGGGGTTTCCGCTGCGCTCGCCGTTTGAGCTGTTGCCCGATGCGGTTGATGGCGTGACCGCCCGGACGCTGAGCGAACACGCGGGGCGCATCGTCGTCATCACCGGTTACCTGCTGACGGCGAAAGCCATTCGCACCAAAACCGGCCAGCGGATGGTGTTCGGGTATTTTCTGGATCGGGAAGGCGAGTATTTTGACACGACGCATTTCCCCCAGAGTCTGGAGAAATACCCGTACCGGGGTGGGGGGATGTACCGGATGGAAGGGAAAGTGGTGGTTGATTTTGGCTGTCCCTCGCTGGAAGTGCGGACGATGGTGAAACTGCCCTTCAAGCCCGATCCGCGCGGTGGCGGAAGCGGTTTGTTTCTGAACTGACCCCGACCGGCAGATACTTTTCAGCAACAGTTCGCGCCTTTTGGTAGTTAGCGGGGTAGTCTGTCTGATCGCTAACCCAACATCCTATGAATCGCTCCTTTACGCTGGTCCTTCTGCTTTTGGTACTCTGTAGCGCCTGCCTGAATGATCACATCATCGCCCCCATTGCTGTTAAACTGGAAAGCTACCCCATTCCCGGCGATACGTTTTTCCCGGAAGGCATTGCCTACGATGCCCACCAGGGCGTCTTTTACACCGGCAGCATTGGCAACGGCGATATTCTGAAAGTTGACGTCCAGACCGGAAACACCAGTCTGTTTGCGTCCGGTTCTGCCCAGGGGCGCCCGACCTGCAATGGCCTGAAACTGGATGCCAAAGGCCGCCTGTGGGTCTGCGGGGGAACCCAGAACAAAATCCAGGTGCTGAATCCGGATGGCTCCCTGCTCAAAAACTGGGATTTGACGGCTTTTTCGGCAACCGGTTTTATCAATGACTGCATTCTGGACGACCAGTACGTGTATTTCACCGATTCGTGGAATCAGCAGGTCTACCGGACCAGCGTATCCGCCAGCCAGCCGGGCGAGATCGAGCGGTGGTTGACGTTCACCAACGCCCAGATTCCGTACGCCCCCACCGGCGTCAACGCCAACGGCATCGAGATGACTGAGGACGGCCGGTACCTGATTCTGGTTATTTCGCCGGTGGGCAAATTATACCGGATCGGGATCGCCGACCAAAGCATTGCGGAAATTCAGTTATCCACGCCGGTAACGGCGGGCGATGGGCTGTGGCTGGAGCAAAACACGCTCTATGTTTCCCGCAACGCTTTGAACCAGATTTTCCCGGTCACGCTCAGCAGCGATTATTTGCAGGGAACCGTCGGGACGGGTTTTGGCGACAAGCTGCTGTTCAATACCACGATGGCGAAAGCGGGGCCGTATTTTCTGGTTGTCAACGGCCAGCTCAACCGGCGGATGGGGCCAACACCGCCCGTTTTGCCGTTTACCGTATCGCGGGTTCTTATTCCTTAAGGAGCGGAGGGGGGCCGGCTGGATCGGTACGCTGGCGTGAATCTGCGGGTTGATCGTTTCGACTGGATAAAAACGGAGCTGTGGACGAAAATAGCATCATCATTACTATTGAGATGATGAACGACCCGAAAAGTCACACGAACGAACGGATTATTTTTCGATGACTTCCGTATTCATCAGCGATTCGTCGAGCGGCTGCATGAGCTCTTTGATCTCGGCTTTGGTCAGCTCCGGGTCGATCCAGCGACGCTGCTCCTGGTGACTGAGCATCAGCGGCATGCGTTTTTTGGTGTTGTGGATGTATTCCATGGTCGGGTTGGCCGCCGTGGTGACAATCGAGAACGTGGGCTGATTTTTCCAGACCGAATAGATACAGCCCAAGGCCAACGGTTTTTGGTCCGTCAGGGTGATGTAGTACGGGATTTTCGCTTTACCCTCGTGCCGCCATTCGTAGAAACCGTCGATGAGCAGCAGGCAGCGGTGGTTCACGATGCTGTCTTTGAAGGACGGTTTTTCAAAGATGGTATCCTCGCGGGCGTTTAGTGTCATTTTCGCCAGTTCGGCGGCTTTTTCTTCTTTGGCCCAGGCCGGGATCAGACCCCACTTAAAGAGCTGGATGGTTTTGGGATCGTCTTCGGTGATGACCGGCAGCAGCGGATGCGCAAAACCGGATACGCGGCTGGGCGGGGTGTAGTCGTCGGGGGCCTGAGCGGCCCGGACTTGCTCAACCAGTTCCGCGAGCGGAGTTTTGGCGTTAACGGTGTAGCACATCGTATGAGTGGTTTAGTCAGTAGAATAACTGGAAATTAAACGAAGTGTTGCCGCCGTTCTTCGCCGGGGTCACCGTACCGGTGCCTGGGCTGCCTTCTGGCCAGCGTAACAGACCTAGGCCCTACCCCGGTAGCGAAAGATCAGCCGGTCATCGGTTTCCTCGACGAACTTAAAATTCAGGTGGCCGTCAAAACCGGATGTAGCAAACGGGATGCTGTAATCCTGCCAGCCTTCCTTGTAGGAAGTACCGGTTTCGTTGTGGATGTGGAGTTGCAGCAATTGCAGGATCAAGTTACCGGTAACCCGGCCAAAATCACCGGTGACGATGTTCTGATTCTGAATCGAGACGATTTTCATGTACGGTGAGCTTTTTCTACCGCCTAAGCTACTGAGAACTGCCGGAAACACCAACCGCTGATCGGGTTGGATTAGGAGGCTAGATTTAAAGACGGTGGTTTGTTAAACCGAGTCTCAAGTTTGTTTGCTCGAAATGCAATGAATCGGTAATTCAAAGTTGTCCGTCAATCCGGACAGAATGATACAACCTGAAATGGACTTGCAATAGTATACTGGAGATTTTTTTCAGGCAGCCATCTGGTGTCTCGTCCTTGAATAGCTGTGCAGTTTAAATATCACAATTCAAAAACGAGACACATAAGAAAATGGAATTGATCAACAATTCATACTTTTCTGAACCTATCATTTTTCAACAGAAAAAAAGGTTTCATCAATGGTCAGGATATTGGTTCAGAAAATTGGAATCAATCAGTACTTTAGCTGACAACAAATACCGCATCTTCGTCTCCTCAATGGGCTTTTTATGAATGGGAGCACGAAAGCTAAATCTTGCCGAACTATTTTTCTGATCACATCATACGGACATAGGCTTGTGACTTCTCTGCCTTATGAAACAGTTTTTTATTTCCAGGCAATGACCCCAGCCCTAGCCGAATAAGAAAGGCTCCTTCCATCGTTTTCAGGGTCAGGGGTTCTTTCAGCAGCCATACCGAAAGCAGCAGCGCAATCACGATGCTTCCATTGTCGATCAGGGCCACTTGGGAGACAGGGCCGAGCTTGATGGCCCGGTAGTAAAATATCCTGGACAGCGACGTAGTAACGCCGGAGATAGCCAGGAAAATGACAGACGCGCGACCCAGGGCGCGGAATTGGCTGGATCCCTGCAAGAAAAGCACTCTGCCGGATTGGCTTGGGTGGCCCGGTGCAAATACTTCGACAATCATTCCTTCGGGGAATACATCCGCAAGCTTCGCGATGAAAAAGCTATGGACATGCTGCGAACCTCCAAACATAGTCTGGTGGAAATTGCCTACCTGACGGGGTTTTCCGATCAAAGTCATTTTACCCGCATCTTTAAAAAACATACAAGGCAAAATCCTTCCGATTTTCGAATAAGTTTGCCAAAAAAGTAAAGAATAGACAAAAGGTTAGTTCTGTTCTATTTTTCGTTCAGGGAACGACGTAAAATTGCACCCGGCTACCACCTCTGTCCGATCTATTTTTTCAATACCAATTGGTAGAAAAATACTTTCAGTTTGCACGAACCCTGCTATGAAACGGAGACAGTTTATTCAAAATACCATTATCGCGGGGGTTGTGCCCTTGTGCGGTTCCCAGGATCTAAACCCCAATGGAGTTTTAGGAAACACCCAACCTTTGAGTGTGAATGAACAGGAAGCTATTGCAACGGCGTTGGGCAAGAAGGGTACGTATAACGAAGCGCAGGCGGTTTACACTGTGCCTTTGCCCCGCAATGATTTGAAAGTCACGGTCAAAGGGGAAGCCGTACCCATCTCTTTTGGATTTGGCGGCTGGGTATCCTTTAAGAAAACGGTGGACGGTCAGCAGACGGTCATGATGAGCGATACGGTTCTGCTGGAAACCGAAGTCAATCCACTCATCGATGCCACGCACGCAGCCGGATTGGAAATTTCGGCCATTCACAACCACTTTTTTTACGAACAACCGCGCATCTTTTATATGCACCTGCACGGGGTCGGAACGGTGGCGGATTTAGCCAAAAAATATGCACAGGCGATTGGCAACACCAAATTGTTTCCGGCGAATCAACCTACGCCCGTAGCGCAAAATGGTACTACGCCATTAACCGGAAAAGTCCTCTTCGATCTGCCCGCTCTCGATGCACTTGTGAAATATACGGGAGTCGTCAATGGGCCCACCTATAAATACACGGTGGGGCGTGATGATGTAAAAATTATCGCAATGGGTGCGGAAATGACGGCAGCTATCGGTCTGAACTCCTGGGCTTCTTTTGCCGGAAAGGCCGCGAACGCCCATATTGCCGGAGACATTGCCATGTTGGAGGGCGAGGTTAATTCGGTTGTTCGAACGCTGCGGCAACACAAACTGGAAGTGGTTGCTTTGCATCACCACATGCTGGGGGAACAGCCCCGGACCATTTTCCTGCATTATTACGGGCGCGGTCCGGCCACAGAATTGGCAAAAGGTTTTCGAGCGGCTCTGGATCAACTGGGGAAAGGTGGAAAAAAGACCGATGAGATGCGGCACTAATTCGATTCAATCCTAAACTTTACGATCATGAGGACCCTTCTGTTCATGGGGATTACCGGGTTATTATGGATGATCAGCACATCCTCCAGTCCGCAATCCACCCGGCCAGTTACGGTTTCACAAACCCCAACCCGGTGGTATGATGCCCTCTACGCGTGGGTAAGCAAACTACAGAAGGAAAAACATACTTGGGAACCTAAAAAGTAATTCCATCATCTTGTGATGCAAAACCTTGCTCCAACTTACACCAAAGCAGATTTGGTGCGCTACTTCCTGCGCCTGGGAACCTTTGGCTTTGGCGGTCCACCCGCCTTAGTCAGTGCCATGCACCGGGATCTGGTGTTAAATCGACAATGGATCACCGAAGAAGATTACCGGGAAGGCATGGCACTCGCTCAATTGGCTCCGGGGCCGCTGGCAGCTCAATTAGCAATTTACCTGGGGTATGTTCATTACGGCATTTGGGGGGCCACCCTGGCCGGTTTCACCTTCGTGTTGCCTTCCTTCCTGATGGTTTTAGGGTTAGGCTGGGCTTACGTGCTGTTTGACGGATTGCCGTGGATGCAGGCTATTTTCTACGGCATTGGGGCCGCGGTCATTGGTATCATTACGATTGGAACTTACAAGCTCACCACCAAAACGATTGGGAAAGACTGGCTGGGATGGCTGCTGTTCGCCATCTCGGCAGTTGCCACAATCCTGACGGAGTCCGAATTACTGTGGCTGGTCGTCGGATCAGGTGGCGTCTACTGGCTTATTAAAACGCCACCCGTTCGGTTGGATTCAAAAGTAGACCAGGCCGGCTGGCCGTTTCTCACCCAGGTTTTGGCGATATCGACCGACTCCATTCTGTGGAAGCTGGCGCTGTTCTTTGCCAAAGCCGGTAGCTTCGTTTTTGGCAGTGGGCTGGCCATCGTGCCCTTTCTGTATGGTGGTGTTGTCAAAGAATACGGCTGGCTGACGGAACAGCAATTTTTGGATGCTGTCGCTGTGGCCATGATCACACCCGGACCGGTGGTGATTACCGTCGCTTTTATCGGCTATCTGGTAGCCGGGTTCCCCGGTGCCTGTGTAGCGGCAGCCGCCACGTTTTTACCCTGTTACCTGCTGACCATCCTGCCAGCCCCTTACTTCAAACGGTATGGAAAACACCCCGGTTTGAAGGCTTTTGTCGATGGAATTACCATCGCGGCTGTTGGCGCTATCGCGGGTGCTGTGGTGGTTCTGGCCCGGCGGCAACTGGTGGATTTTCCAGCGATCGTCATTGCCATAACGGCCACCCTAATACTGTATCGATTTAAGAAACTATCGGAATTGGGTCTGATTGCAGCCGCGGCCATCGTGGGCCTGTTGCTTCGGGCGGGAATTTTCTCTTCACTTTTATGATCCGTACTTTTACTTTCCTGCTGCTGTTCGCCCTAGCCACCCAGCATGACCTTACGGCGCAAATCTTACCCACCAAACAAGTTCGGACCCAGCAGCAAGCCTGGCTGGGTTACTTTAACCAAACCCGTTTGAGCAATCGCTGGGGAATCTGGCTGGATCTCCACGCCCGCCGTACCGATGATTTTCTGGACCGCTGGAGTACGCTGATCGTGCGTCCCGGCCTTACATATTACGTGTCCGATCAGGTCAGACTTACGGTCGGATATGCGCATGCCCGTCTTTACCCGGCGCTCCCGCCGACGAATGGCGCCGATCCATTGGTTAGACCGGAACACCGTTTCTGGCAACAAATTAATTGGCAAGGTCATTTCAAACGCCTGCACCTTAATCAATGGATCAGAGCCGAAGAACGAAACGTCCGCAAAACGCTGGGCAACGAATTGGCCGATGGGTACTCTTTCAATTACCGTTTTCGGTACATGATTACGGTGCAGGTGCCGTTGAAAGGTGATACCCCCAAACCCGGTGTTCCCAACTTCGTGGTTCAGGATGAAATTCACATCAATGCCGGCAGGCACATTACCTATAATTATTTTGACCAAAACCGGTTTTTTGTGGGACTGGCCTACCCCTTCAGCAAAACGTTTACGGCGCAGTTGGGCTATATGAACTTGTTTCAACAGCAGACTAGCGGCACTAATTTTGTCAACAATCACACGATCCGGCTATTTCTGTTTCACAATCTCAATTTTTAAAAGCCGTAATAATTATCACGGCTTAATCAGGATTAAGCATTTCATTTTCAAGTCATTGGCCACAAAAAATAACATTTATTAAAAAAGTTAACGGAATTTAGGACGAGACAAACTGGCAACTTATTTTCAGGATCAGACAGGTCATTAAAAGCAGTAACAATCACCAAAACGGTCAACGGAATTTAGGACGAGACAGCGTACCGAGCTCGATTAGAAATCTATACCTTTCTCAACCCTTTCATAGGTACTAAAGATAACGGTCTAATTTTAATTCAATAAGTTCGTTCACAAACCACCGCTCGTAAGTCAACAGCTGCCAAAGACGGTAGAAACATTTCAACACTACGTTGTCTCACAAACGAGGGTATTTTGAGATAAATTGCACGCCACTAATATAGCGGCAACCCCTTGTTTGGGTCACTGCCTCCTAGTAGTTTTACATAACCACTTGTTTATCAGACATGGGCCTTAACTGCAAAAAGGCGGGGCCGCCCACGGTCCGCCATTGCGGTGTGGGCCATCCTGTCGGACCGCCGAAGCGGCAAGACCAATATGAAACTAGGTGAAAGGTTACCAGAAACTAACTTGGTAGCGCATAAACTTGTTGTTGGGTTGATTAGGGGGGACTTAGCGCTCTGGTTTCAGGATGTTCGCCAGGAAAGGTGCCGTGCGGCTTGCCTGACACGCGACGATCT
>NZ_VTWS01000016.1 GCF_008727875.1 Larkinella humicola
TTAGGCCTGCCGCTAGCGTTCATCCTGAGCCAGGATCAAACTCTCCATTGTAAATAACTTAACTTAACAGTTGTACTGTTATGTCGTCGAATTGGTTGTTTTGGTACTTCTGTCCACTACGTCAAAGAACATATTTTCCACGTTTGGAAAACGGTGACTGAGAACCCGAAAACGGGTGATTCAATCGGCAAGCTATTTTTTCTCTACTCTTTCCCCGATTTGGGACTGCAAAGGTAAGGGAAGGTTTTGAAAAATCAAAAGAAAAAAGAAAAAATAATTTTTGGCTGCTTTTTCTTTTTTAACCCCTAAGCCCTTGTTTATCAATTGCTTAGTGACCCTCGCCCCGCGTCGTATCCCCGATTTGGGACTGCAAAGTACCGCATTATTTTAACCTTTGTCAAGACCACCAACCAAAATAAATAGGCAACTTCTTTAAGCCCGGTAGTAGATCCTTCGTTCTCAAGAAGTTACCTATTTAAAATTTTTGAAAATAGTTAGATTCGTTGAATCAAATGGTTCTTTTTGCCTTTGGAAACGATCAAATACCGCCCCTGCAACCATTCTAGGCCGGACAAAACCGTGGTGTCATTTATCTTTTGCTTGTTGATACTAACGGCATTTTGAGCCAATGCCCGCCGGGCCTCGCCCTTGGAAGCATAGATCTCTCCCTGCGTGGTGAGCGACAAAAGCTCAATAATGTCCTTACAGGCTTCCCAATCGGCCTGGGTGACCTGCGTTTGGGGAACCCCTTCAAAGATGACGTCGAATTCGTTCGTCTGAATCGTTCGCAAGGTATCCATCGTAGCCTTCCCGTATAATACTTCCGACGCCTTTACGGCCAGCTCATACCCGGTTTGGGAGTGAACCCGAATAGTGACGTCTTCGGCGATTGCTTTCTGCAAGATCCGTAAATGTGGCGCTTCGGCGTGCTGCCGTTCCAGCTCTTCGATTTCTTCGCGGGATAAGAGCGTAAAAACCCTGATTAGTCGCGGGCAATCGGCATCGTTCGCGTTGAGCCAGAACTGGTAGAACTGGTACGGCGACGTCATCGCGGGATCGAGCCAGACGTTGCCCCCCGCCGATTTCCCGAATTTGGTTCCATCGGCCTTCGTGATTAAGGGCGTGGTTAGCGCAAAAGCATGGTATTCCTCACGCCCTTCCTTGCGCCGGATCAGTTCGGTGCCAGTGGTGATGTTGCCCCATTGATCGGAACCGCCCATCTGAAGCCGGACGCCCTTGTTTTTGTAGAGCCAGTAGAAATCGTAGCCCTGTAGTAACTGATACGAGAATTCCGTAAAGGAAAGACCGGTTTCCAGACGTTTTTTCACCGAATCTTTGGCAACCATATAATTAACCGTCAGGTGCGTTCCGGCTTCCCGCAGAAAATCGAGAAAAGAGATGCCCTTGAACCAGTCGTAGTTGTTGACCATTTCGGCCGAATTGGCACTGCTGTCGAACGTCAGAAACCGGGCAAGCTGCGCCCGAATCCCTTGCTGGTTGTGTCTTAGGGTTTCTTCGGACAGGAAGTCGCGCTCGGTAGACCGCCCCGATGGGTCTCCGATCATTCCCGTGGCCCCACCCACCAACGCAAACGGCTTATGCCCGGCCCGCTGAAAATGCACCAGCAACATGATGGTGGCCAGATTCCCGATGTGCAGGGACGCGGCCGTAGGGTCGAAGCCAATGTAACCGGCGGTGGATTCTTTGCGGAGTTGTTCGTCGGTGCCGGGCATCATATCCTGCAACATGCCCCGCCAGCGGAGTTCTTCAATAAAATCAATCATTATCAATTTTGACCGGGTCGCCGGTGCGATGAGTGAATGAGTGAATGAGTGAATCTTTTGCCAGTGAGCAGGTAATTTCACTTTTCACACTTGGATGGAATAAGCCCGAAATCCTATCATCCATTTCGGAACAAAGATACAATTTCAGGGTAAAAGCAGCGAGGAGTCGCCGTAACTTAAAAACCGGTAGTCACTTTCCAGGGCGGTATTATATATCGTACGCCAGTCTTCACCGATAAAAGCCGCTACCAATAGAATCAGTGTGGAGCCAGGTTGGTGGAAGTTGGTCACTAATCCATCGACCAGCCGAAACCGATAGCCCGGCATGCAATAAATCCCGGTATGGGCAACAACCTGATTTTGGCCCGTCTGCTGAAGATGCATCAAAACTGCCTGCAAGGCTTCGGACCTCGGCGGCAATTCATCTTCCGGAAACGCATAAGCGTATTGCTGATCCAGATAAAAGGGCTCGGCTTCTTTCTTCAATAACCGCACCCCAAACCAGTAAAGGCTTTCCAGCGAGCGCATCGACGTCGTCCCAACCGAAATAACCGGGCCGGTGTGAGCCACCAGCGTTTCCAGATTCTGTCGGGAATACACAACCTGCTCGGTGTGCATCGTATGTTGACGGACATCCGTGGTTTTGATCGGCTGGAATGTACCGGCGCCGACGTGCAGCGTCAGGTAATCGGTCTGGATGCCTTTCTGGGCAAGTTGTTCGAGTACCTCCGGCGTAAAATGCAGGCCCGCCGTTGGAGCCGCCACCGCACCTTCGACTCGGGAATAAACGGTTTGATACGAATCGTTGTCGGCTTCGGTGACGTCGCGGTTCAAATACGGCGGCAACGGAATTTTGCCGGTTTCGTGCAGAATGGCGGCAAAGGATTCGTCGCCCGGCGTTTCGTCGCCCGGCGTCCACTCAAACCGGATGTGCGATTGCTCGGGATCGTGCCAGTGCGCCCGTACTACTATAGTGTGGCCGCCAACCCGGATTTCCTTCGTCAGCACTTCGTCCGGTTTCCAGCGTTTCCGGTTGCCGATCATGCACTGCCAGATGCTCCGGTTTTTGTCCTGCATGGCTTCCGAAACCAGCCGGTCGGCGGGAACGGGATTAAGCAGAAACAGTTCAATAACCGCACCGGTTGACCGTTGAAAATGCAGCCGGGCCGGAATGACTTTTGTATCATTGAAAACCAACAGGCTGTTTTGAGGTAGCTGATCCGGTAATTCAAAAAAAGACCGGTGCGTGATTTTCCCATGACGGTATTCCAGCAATTTGGAACGGTCGCGTTGCGCTAACGGAAACCGGGCGATGCGGTCGTCGGGAAGATCGTACTGAAAGTCATTGAGTTGCAACTCCTTCATACTAGTCTTCGGCAACGGGTTTCATCGCCAGGCGAATGGGCAGCGAAACAATCACGATCACAATGATGGCCGTACAAACCGGCAGTAACCACTGGTGACCGCTCAAATTTGTCGACCCCAGTTGCGTATTCAATTTCCCGAGCACATACAACGCCAGCGCCATTACCGTGTTGACGGCAGCCATCAGACAGTGGAACCAGTTGCGAAAAATCTCATTCAACTGGCTCCGGTGTTCGAGCCAAAGCTGTTGATTGGGAATGGGCAAAGCCGTACCGGACGCTTTTGGAAACAGTTTCGTGAGCGTGTTGATGAGCGTGTTGTTGATCAGAAAAATGGCGACACAGCCGTAGAAAAGATAATCCCGGTTGATGAACACATCCGGGCGACTGTCGGGGGTGAAACGTACGGCGACATTGGTTTCAAGGGAAACGTAGGTATAAATCAGGAGGGTGCCGAAGCCCACCAGGGAGGCCAGGCGCCACAAACGAATGGCAAAATTGCTAATTTTCATGAAGTTGATCGATTCGCCTGACTACAGGCTTTGGGCCGCAAAGGTACGGGCTGAGGAGGTGTGTTCCCAATCCCGGCTTTAAAGTTCTTTGCCGAACTCTGCGTTCCTTTGCTCATCTTTGCGGAACAGCATTTCGTTATTCCATGAAAATTTACACCAAAACCGGTGACCAGGGCCAAACCTCGCTGATTGGTGGTCGACGCGTCAGCAAAGCCCACCACCGCATCGAAGCTTACGGCACGGTCGATGAACTGAATTCGGTGATGGGCCTGGTGCGGGATCAACCGGTGAATGAAAGCCGGAAAGACCTGCTGAAAGAGATTCAGGACCGGCTCTTTACGATCGGCTCCGAGCTGGCCACCGATCCCGAGAAAACCATTAAAAAACCGCTGCCGGTGGTACTGGATACCGACGTTACCCTGCTCGAAAAAGCGATGGATGAGATGGATGCCGAATTGCCTGAACTCCGGGCGTTCGTGCTGCCGGGTGGTCACCAGTCGGTTTCGTTCTGCCACCTGGCCCGCACCGTTTGCCGACGCGCTGAGCGACTGGTGATTGCCCTGAACGACGAAAAACCGGTTGATCCCCTGGTGATTCAGTACCTCAACCGGCTGTCGGACTATTTATTCGTGTTAAGCCGAAAAATGACGCAGGAACTCGGCGCGGAGGAGGTGGTCTGGAAACCGCGCGTTTAACCGCTTTTATTCGCCGGTCAGGATTTTTAAATCCGATTGTGCCAACCGATAGTTCAATTGCGCAGCGTACAGATCAGCCTGTGCTTTTGCCAACAAAGATTTCGTAGTCAGAATGTCGGCCTGCGTGTTTAATCCGGCGTCTTTTCGGTCATTCTGAATTTTCAATTCCTGCGTGCGGTAGTTGACAGCCTTCTCGGCAACCGCGATTAAAGCCGTGGCCTGATTGATTTTCCGGTAGGCCTTTTCAATGTCATTCGTGACCTGTTCCTGCGTATTGGCAACGTTTTCCCGCGCCTGTTGCAGCAGAAAACCGCGCTGGTTCAGAACCTGTTTATTGGCAACTAAATCCTGAATATTCCATTTGAAAGAAACCCCGGCAAACGGATTATTGGCAGGATACAAAACGTTTCCGGTCTGGTACGTATACCCGGCAATCAATCCTACATCGGGCCGGTAACTTAGCTTCGCAGCTTTGATGGCCAGCTCGGTTTTTATCTGTCCCAGGGTTGCTATTTTCAGATTCACGTTGTGCGTGGTTGCTATGGTTTTAGCTTCTTCTACAGAATGACTTGTCTGTACCGCAGGCATCACGTCTTCCGGAATAAACGAAGGCGTCAAAATACCGGTCAGTTGTTTTAAATCCGCTGTGTAATCTTCCGCCTGAATGGTTAATTTCAACAGATTCTGTTCTTCATCAGCGATGTTTGCCTGCAAACCTACCTTACCGGCGTCAACGGTTTTTCCGGATAACAAAGCGCTTTCCACGTCATACAATTTCAGGTGTGCCAGGTCCAGTTTAGCCTGCGCTTCTTCCTTTTGTTTCCGGGTAATCAGCAACCCGTAGTACACCTTTTCAACCGTTTGCCGGATTCGCAAAGCGGCTTTTTCCTTTTCCATTTCCGCCATCCGCACATCCGTTTTCGCCAGATCGATGCCGGTTCTGATCTTGCCTAACTGGCTGACCGGCTGGTAAACCGTCGCGCCCACATTAAACGTGTGGTGATTTCCCAACACAAACGTTTTGTCCGCATTGGGCAGGGCTACCACATTTTCCGCACTTAAGGGCAGCGAGCCAAAGGAGCCCTGCGGAATCACGAGCGCGCCCAGATTGGCGTTGTATTGATACGTCGAACTGACCGAAACCGAAGGGTATTTTTTGATTTCACTTTCCTTCACCTGCGCCCGTTTCTCTTCAACCTGCCACTTCTTTGCGTTCAGCAGGTGATTGTTTTGTAAGGCGAGGTCAATCGCTTTTTGCAACGTCAACGGCTCGCCTTGCTGGGCAATGGCAGGCGTGGTTATCAGCCAAACGATAGCCAGTTTTAAGACAAATTTAAATTTCAGATTAGCGTTCATGGTATGCAACGGAATGGGTGGGAACGAGGTCTTTTTTATCACTGGGTTTGATAAGCGCGATGTACAGAACCGGTACGGTGAGCAAGGCCATGATCATCGACCAAACCACTCCAACGGCAATCACACTCGCCAGCGGACTCCACATCGGTGAGCCGGAAATAATCATGGGTAATACGCCAATCGCAGCCGCCATTGCGGTCAGAAAAATGGGGCGTAACCGTCGCCGACCTGATTCAATAGCGGCCGTTCGAATGTCCATGCCGTGTTTCAATAATTCATTGGTATGATCGACCAGGATAATCGCATTTCGCACCACAATTCCCGAAAGGCTGATCAAGCCGACGAAGGCCGTAAAGCCGAAGTTATTCCCGGTGATGTACAAGCCGAACAGCGCACCGAACAGACTCAAGGGAATGGTGAGCATGATGATGGCGGCTTCTTTAAAATTGCGGAACTGGAACAGAAGAATGAAGAATATCAACACGAGACTAACCGCCAGAACCGTCATCATCTGGCTGAATGTTTCCTGTTTATTCGCGTATTCACCCCCGTATTCGATGCGGTATCCCGGCGGCACCTGCAGCCTGGAGATTTCGGGCTGAATCGCTTTTAACAATTCGGCGGGAAGCACATCGGGCTGCGTTTCGCTCTGTACCGTCAAGGTGCGGACGCCGTTGCGGTGCATGATTTTACCGGTTTGCCATTCGGGAACAAGATCGGCGATCTGGCGTAGCGGCACTCTCGCTCCCGTAACCGGCGATTCCAGGTAAATATTCTGCAAATCGCTGGTGTTCCGACGGTTCCTTTCGTCCAGCCGCAGCACAATGTCCACGGCATTGTTGCCTTCATACATGGTCGAAACCGGCGCACCCGCAAAACCGGTATAGACGGACTGTGAAATGCTGGTGGTGGTGAATCCGAGCCGGTTGGCTTCTTCCTTCAATCGAATGCTAATGCCGTAATAATCCTCCCGGAAGTCGTCGCGAACCATCCGGCTTCCGCTGGTTTTCTTCAGAATGGCCTGCACCTGACCGCCGATTTGCTTCAGGCGCGTGATGTCATCCCCGATGATGCGGACCTCAACCGGCGCTTTCAGCACCTGCCCCTGCTGCATCAGTTTCACCTGCGGCATGCCTTCGGGAATCAGTTGATCCACTTTGGCCGCCAGTTCTTCCGCAAAGGCTTCGGTCGTTTTTTCATCCGTTGTATTGATCAGGATCTGGGCGTAATTGTTCACCGGGACTTCGGGCGAAAAGTTGTAATAAAACCGGGGGGCACCGGTTCCGACAAACGTGGCGAAAGAAGTCACTCGCTGGTCCTGTTTGACCAGTTTTTCGACTTTCCGAATGGCCTGCTCGGTTCTGTCCAGTTTGGTACCGGTCGGCATCCACAGTTCAACCACAAACTGGTTGCGTTCAGCGGCCGGAAAAAACTTCTGTTTGATGCCTTTCGTATACAGCAGGCCCGCTAACAGAATGGTAGCCAGACTGCCGAAGATGGTGACTTTCGGAAACCGCACGCACCAGTCGAGGGCCTTGTTGTAGCCATTCTGCATCAGATCAAGCAGCGACGTTTTCTTCTTCCGGTTTTCAGCCACTTCACTGTGATCGTGTAATCCTTTCCTGATGAAGGTATAACAGAGCAGGGGCGTTAAAACCATTGCCACAATGAACGACGACGACAGGGCGATGGCAACCGTCAACGGCAACGCATTGATGAATTCGCCAACCGTTCCGGTGAGCAAAACCATCGGCATAAAGGAGGCAATAATGGTAACTGTTGCCGCTAAAACCGGCACAACAAGGTCACTGGCACTACGCCAGGCTGCCGTCCAGCGTTCCACCCCTTCGTCAAGGAGTTCTACGTAATTATCAGCGATGACAATGGCATCGTCCACCACCATGCCCAGCACCACGATCAGGGCTGCGAGTGATACCTGGTGGAATTCGATCCCGAATGCCTGCATGAGCGCGAAGGTTACCGCAACGGTTACCGGAATCGCCATCGCGGCTACGGCGGCAATCCGGAACGGCAACAGCAAAATCACCACAATCACCACCGAAACGATGGCCAGAAAAAACTCGCGGATAAAGTGCGAAATGTTTTGGTCTACCAGATGCGGTTGATTCACCACCGTTGTAATCCTGACGTTTCCGGGTACTTGCTGCGTAACATCCGCAATCTTTTGGCTAACCTCATCCCCAAACTTGACAATGTTGTTGCCTTCCTGCATCTGCACCGTCAGAATCAGCGCTTTATGGCCATTCACGGTGGTTTTGGTGGTAGGTTCGGCGTATTGCCGACCGATTGTGGCGACATCGCCCAGCCGCACGACCGAACCGGATTGCGAAGCGCCGACGATCTGATTGGCGATTTCGTTCTCCGAATTGTAGTAGCCGTTGGTGTACAAAGGCGTCTTGCTGTTTTCGGTTTTGATATCGCCGGTTGCATTGATGGCATTTTGGGACTGCAAAACCCGCACAACCTGCTGCAAATTGACGCCGTATTGCGACAGTTTTTCGGAATTGGAGGTCACCGTGATCTGTTCTTTCTGCTCACCGATGCGCTTGATTTTCGATACGGCTTTGACGGTGCGGAGGTTATCTTCCAGTTTCTGAGCGTACTCTTTCAACTGGGCATAACTGGCGTTGTCGCTCTCAATGCCAATCACCAGGGCTTCGGTATCACCAAAATCGGAATTGACAATCGGTCCACGGACGCCCTGGGGTAAGTCCAGCGATTTCACCACCAGCAACTGGTGGCGAAGCTTGCTCCAGAACACGTCAGGCTGTTTCACATTTTCGCCCAGTTCGACATTCACCACCACCATACCATCCTGGGTGGTCGAATAGGTTTTGTCTTTGCGGACTTCTTCAAACTGAAACAGGTATTGCTCCAGCTTTTTGGTAACCTGATCTTCCACTTGTGCCGAGTTAGCACCCGGAAAATAAGCCAGCACCAGGCCCTGCCGAACCGTAATTTTCGGGTCCTCCCGGCGGGGCATATTCAACAGCGAATTGATACCGATGGCGAAAACCAGCAGCAATACCGACAGCGTTACCTGCTTGTATTTTAAGGAAGCTTGTACGAAATTCATGGCGGTTAGTTTTTAGCGATTGAAATCAAGGAACCGTCATTTAATTTCTGTTGTCCGCCCGTTACCACCGTTTCATTTTCGGCCAGGCCTGACGTAATTTCAATCTGATTATTGATCAATTGCCCCACGCTAACTTTCCGTTTAAAGGCTTTATTCTGATCGGCAGCAACGACGTAAACGTAGCTTTGATTATCGAGATCATGCAGTACCGCTTCGGCGGGTAAAGCCAGGCGGTTTTTGAGCTGACTGGACAAGATTTTCACTTCGGCAATCATACCCGGTCGAATTAATAAACGAGGATTTGGCAATTCAATTTTGATGGTAAAAGCCCGGGAGGTTGCATCAGCGGCCGAACCGACTTCAATCACTTTTCCGGTAAACGTTTCGTTCAGCGAAGAAACCAGAACCGTTGCCTGCTGGCCCAATTTGATGCGGTGCAGCTCACTTTCGGGGATATACGCATTGACTTTCACGGTACGAATATCGGACACGACAAAAAGGGGCGTACCAACGCCGGTTATCTCGCCCACTTCGGCCAGTTTTTTCAGCATGACGCCACTAATCGGTGCGTACAATTTGGTATCGGCGAGGTTCTTTGCCTGCAATTTTTGCTGAGCATGCGCCTGTTGCAACCCGAAATTTACTTTTGAGAAATCGCTTTCGCTGATGCTTTTGCGGTCGTACATCAGTTTCAGGCGGTTGTACTCGTCCTGCACCTGATTCACCTGAACATCAGCCATTTCTTTGGCAATGCCGTAGTTGGTGGGATCGAGGCTGGAGAGAAGCTGGCCTTTCGAAACGAGCTGGCCTTCACTGGCCGCGATGTAGTTGATCTTGCCCGCGACCATAAAACCCAGTCGTACGGTTTTGTTCCCTTCAATGTTTCCACTGATTGAAATTTCGTTGCGGGCTGCGACATTACCGGCCCGGGTTGTCACAACCGGGAGGGCCGTTTCGGGGGTGTTTTCCGACGGAGCCGTCTTCGGCTGGCAAGCGGAGAAAGCCAGCAGAAGAGCAAAAATCGGGTACATACGGGTCTGTTTCATTGCGGTATTCTTTTTTGAATTTCCTGAGCTAAATTCAGGAACTGGTGGGAGGTTATTTTTAATTTATTTTAAAAAAATCGGCAGTAATTTCAGTTTCATTTATGCCCAAAAAACGCAGTTGATCGATGACCGAAGCTACAAATTCTTCACTCCCTGCAACCGAAAAATAAAGTTCATCCCGGGTATTCGAATTTAAAACGACTTCGATTGTTTCCTGCGGCATAAAAGCATCGAACCGACGGTTTTTGATTTCGTAATAAATCAGAAACTGGCTCGGAAAATGGCGACTCAAGGCATCAAGCTCCCGTTGAAAAACGAACACATTACTGTCCGACAAATAAAGCAGTGAAACATGGAATGTGTTGTTTTCAAGCAGCCTTGATTTGAGCGGATTGAAAACAACATCAATACCGTTTTCGTCAGTAATGAAAACGTAGTGAGCAGTGGACGGAGAAGGATGTCGCATTGTTTTAGAATTAACAATGCAAAGGACCGAAGACCGGAAACGCTTTCTTTTAATGTATCTTAAAAAATGCGTTCAGCTTCAAAAAAAAAGAAGGGGAAACCGGTTATTTTTGTGCCCTGATCACGCTTAGTGTCTGTTGCGTAATACCCAGATAGGAAGCAATATGTCCCAGTGGTGCCCGTTGGAGAATACCCGGGTGGTTGTCAATCAGCGTTCGGTATCTTTCCTGCGCCGACTGGAACTGGATCGCGTACATGCGGTCGGAGAAAGCTTTGAGCTGGTCGATTAACAGCAAGCGGATCAATTTTTCCAGCGAACTGGAAGAATCAATGTATTTTTCCAGTTCACCATACTGGGCCGTTCGCACCACGCAGTTCTCCAGAAGTTCCAATCCATAGGGCGACGGTTTGCCGTAGAAGATGCTTTCGATGGGCATATTGAACGAGTCTTCCAGAAAGAAATAATGGGTGATGTCTTTTCCGTCCTTTACGTAATAGGTTCGGCAAAGGCCTTTTTCAATAAAAAACACCTTTTTTGAAAAATTATCCGGCTGAAGAAGCTGATGCCCTTTCGGACATTCCTCCCGTTTGAAAGCCAGGTCCAGCCTGGTTTCCAGCTCGGGACCCAGATTAATCCGCTGTTTTACGAAATCAAGTAGCTCCATTTTTGGTTGGAATTGTATGCAAACCTACAAATTTGACGCTAATTAACACACCGTATTTTGATGATGCCGAACTCTGAAAGGAACCCATTCAACCTTCAGATTCTCGCTGTAGTCGGGCTTTTACCGTTCTGAAAAAAATAATTAGCATAACAACTAATTTTTACTGGACACTTGATGAAGTTTTCTATACATTTGCTGACTATCAACCCGCTGACGACTTTTTTAGTTGATCAGATTTGCCACCTACCAATATGACTACCGACTTAGTAAACATCGCGCTAAGGAAAGCAGGACGCTCCCGGATTGAGGAGGTCGACTTCAACAACCTGCCGTTTGGCAAGCATTTTTCGGACCACATGTTTGTGGCGGATTACGCAGACGGACAATGGCAAAACCTACAGGTGGTGCCGTTCGACGATTTCACACTCAGCCCGGCCCTATCGTCCCTGCACTACGGTCAGTCGATTTTCGAAGGCATGAAAGCCTACAAGAATGAAGAAGGTGAAGTGTTGCTGTTCCGGCCTCTCGAAAACTGGAAACGCATGAACGAATCAGCCAAACGGATGTGCATGGCCACGATTCCGGAAGAGGTGTTTATGGGTGGGCTGGAAGCTCTGCTACGGGTCGATGCCGCATGGGTTCCGACGACGACCGACAGCTCGCTCTACATCCGGCCTTACATGTTCGGTACGGATACTTTCCTGGGCGTGGCACCGTCGAAAACCTACCGCTTTTGCATTTTCACCTGTCCGGTTGGTGCCTATTATACCAAACCGCCGAAACTCAAAGTCGAAACGGAATACATTCGGTCGGCACCGGGGGGCGTTGGATACGCCAAATGTGCAGGTAATTACGCCGGATCAATGTACCCGACCCTGCTGGCGCAACAGGCTGGTTATGACCAGTTAATGTGGACCGATGCAACCGAGCACAAATACATCGAAGAATCCGGAACGATGAACATTATGTTCGTCATCGACGGCAAGCTGGTCACACCGGCGACTTCCGATTCGATTCTGAAAGGCGTTACCCGCGATAGCATTCTCAAAGTGGTGAAAAGCTGGGGAATTGAGGTCGAAGAACGGAAAGTTTCCATTCAGGAAGTGATCGAAGGCATTGAAAACGGCAGTCTGACCGAGGCATTTGGTGCCGGAACCGCCGTGGTGGTTTCGCCCTATTCGCTGATCGGTTACGAAGGCAAGGACTATATGCTGAGCGAAGTACCGAAAGAAAATTCGCTGGCCCACCGCATCTTTACCTACCTCAACGACCTGCGGACCGGCCGGAGTGAAGATACGTTTGGCTGGATGCACAAAGTGGTGTAACCAGCTACCGCATGTGATTTTTTGAAACCCCGGCTTCTGCAAAGGAGTCGGGGTTTTCAGTTTTACTTCATGATCAAATCCACATCCTGCCGGGTGCGAAACCAGTCTACGAACCGCCGAATTCCGTCTTCCACCCGAACCGACGGCTGATAGTCAATGAGTTGAACGGCTTTTCTGATGTCGGCATAGGTCTGCTGCACGTCGCCGGGTTGCATCGGCAGGCGATTGATGAGGGCGGTTTTCCCCACGGCCTGTTCGATCACGCGAATCAGGTTGGCCAGCGAAATCGGATCGGAACCGCCGATGTTCAGCACTTCGTAGCCTTTCAGATTTTTCAGTGACTGGATGATGCCACTGACAATATCATCGACGTAGGTGTAATCCCGGGCCGTGGAACCGTCGCCGAAAACGTTGATGGCCTGCCCATTCAAAATGCTTTCCGTAAACTGGCTGATGGCCATTTCAGGGCGTTGAAGCGGGCCATAGACCGTGAAAAACCGCAGGCAAAATACATCGAAACCGTACAGATTGTGAAACGTATGGCACAGCAGTTCGGCCGCCCGCTTGGAGGCCGCATAGGGCGATAAAGGACGATCGGCCGAATCGGTTTCGGAGAAAGGAACCTGTGGTGAATCGCCGTAAACTGATGAAGATGAAGCGAATACCATTTTCGTTACGCAAAACCGCTGCATGGCCTGCAACAAGGTCAGCGTACCGTTCACGTTCACGTCATAATACAACGCAGGATCCTGTACCGACGGCCGGACACCCGCCCGGGCCGCTAAATGAATCACTGCATCAAAAGCGTAGGTTTGAAATAAGGTATCCACCAGTTCCGAATCCCGGATGTCACCCTGATGAAAGCGGTACTCGGGAAGGCTCAACGTTTGCTGAACATTTTTCCATTTGATATCAGGGGCATAATAACTATCCAGGTTATCCAGACAGATAACCTGATGGCCTTCCTCCAGAAGTTGTTTGGCTAAATTTGAACCAATAAACCCCGCTCCGCCCGTCAGTAAGATGGTCATGAACTCAGATCCTTTGTTAAGGTGGATGATTGAAAACTGTACACAACCCCCGCCAGCGATACCACCGCCGTGATCATGTAAAACAACAGACTGACGGAAACCGCAGCATCGGCAGGCACATCGAGAGCCTCGGCACCCAGTAAAAACGTCAGTTCACGCGCCCCGGCCCCGCCAATTGTAAACGGAATGGTGGCGACAATGGACGAAACCAGAAACAATAACACATAAGCTTCCGGCTTTCCCGGGGCATCGACCGCCTGCAACAAGGTCAGAATCTGCACCATCTGAAACCCCTGAACCAAACCGGACCAATCCACCGAGCGTTCAAAAGCCGGTGCAAACTGCGGCATGAATTGCTTCAAAAGCTGTTTGGCAACAAAATGCGCCACCGGAATTCCGAGCAACCACAACCAGCCAATTTGAAACTCCAGCCACAACGACACTTCCGGCACCAGCACCACAAAAACCGCCAGCGCATACAAAAGCGGCAGAAGACCAATCAGCCGATCGATCAGTGTGGCGCCCACCAAGGCTTTAACCGATGTGCCGGTCAGACGGTTCAACAGGTATACTTTATAGCCATCGCCACCAATACCGCCCGGCAAAAAAAGATTGTAATACATGCCAAGCCAATACAATTTCAGGTTGGGCAACCGGCGCAACCGCAGCCCCACCTGCGCGAACAACACCCGCAAACGCTCGGCGGAGGCTGCTTTCGACAGAATAAACAGAACCGTTGCCACCGCCAGCCAGCCCACCTGCGCCCGCGAGATGACGTCCCAGACCCGTTCCGGTTCAATCTTGCGGAAAACCAGCCACAACGACAAGGCCGACAAGGCAATTTTCAGGGCCGTTTTCAGGTACTTTGGCATCCGTCAAACCAGGGCTGTTTTATAAATCCGCCGGATTTTATACGGCTTTTTATCCTGTGATTCGTAGTACGTCCGCATTTGCAGTTCGGTCATGATCCCAAACGTAATCAACTGGATGCCCGCCAAAACCAAAATGGTGCCGAGAATCAAAAGCGGACGGCCCCAGATGTCGTTTCCCATCAGCTTCAAAATGAGCAGATACCCGTTGATCAACAGCCCCACCATCAGTGAAATCAACCCCCAGTTGCCGAAGAGGTGCATCGGCTTGCGGAGGTATTTTTTCATGAACAGCATCAGAATCAAATCGCTGACCACTTTCAACGTGCGACCCAGACCGTATTTTGACTGACCGATCCGGCGCGGGTGGTGTTGCACATCGGTTTGCGTCATTCGGGCACCTTCCAGCCGGGCCAACACGGGAATAAACCGGTGCAGTTCACCGTAGAGACCCAGGTTTTTGGCCAGATCGGACCGGAACACTTTCAGGGCGCAACCGTAATCTTTCAGGTGGACGCCCGAGGTTTGCCGGATGATCCAGTTGGCAATGCGGCTGGGCAGCTTGCGCAGCAAGGCCCCATCCTGCCGGTTGGCCCGAATACCGGCCACCAGGTCATAGTCGCCTTCTTCGGCCAGCCTGACCATCATCGGAATGTCAGCGGGATCGTTTTGCAAATCGCCGTCCATCGTAATGATGTATTGACCCCGCGCCACATCGATACCAGCGGCTAAAGCCAGACTCTGGCCGTAATTGGTTTGCAAATCCACCACCACCAGACGGTCGTTGTGAACGGCTTTCAGTTCGGCCAGCGTACGATCGGAAGAGCCATCGTTGACATAAACGATCTCAAAATCGTAGCCAATCAACGCCCGCTCGACCTGATCGATCATTGGAAAAATATTCCCTTCTTCATTGTAGACACAAATTACGACGGAAAGGTACGGTTGCATACAAAATTATTTTCGGAGGAAAGCTCCGGTACGAAAATCGGAAAGGACTAAAACCGGACCAATTTGGCCGGATGTCTGTCAAACAAGTTAAATTCTGAAAGAGTTTGGTACGATTCATGGCCTAAACTGACCGAATCGGCGATGTAAAGTGTGTTGGGAAGTTTCTGGTTGGTTTTCCGCAGAATTTCACCCCGCACCACTTCGATGTGAAAACTGTTTACGTCGGTCTGCCCGTCGTTGCCGATGGTCTGTTTATAGCCGTACAAGTCTTTGCCGAGCGACTGCCGGGCGATGCGTTCCGACGAATCTTTATACTCCTGACGGTGGGCCAGCCGGGGCGGAATCACCAGCCAGTTGAACCCGTTCCGAAACATCGCCAGAAAGGCAATCAGGATAATCAGCCGGTGTTCGGGTTGCCGGATGTAGTGGTAGACGATGAACGCCAGTACCCCAAACAGCACACTGCACTTCCACCACAAACCCGGTATGGTTTTCGTATCCGGATGGAAAAAAGGCACCCACGCCCCGATGGTGACCACGATCAGCACAAAACCCATGAAGTACTCCCAGCCCCGGCGTCGCCAGTCGGTTGGGTTGGTTCGTTCGTAGTAGACATAGGCGAAAACCGTGAAAAGCAGGGGCAGCAGCATGAGCAGATACCGGGCATACACCTGCGGGGAAGACCAGTAAATCACAAAGTTGACCAGAAAAACAATGGCGTTGAACAGAATAAACGGCTGTCCGGTAATCAGCGGTTTTTCACCCGGTTGACCTTCAGGGGTGGTGTGCTGGGATCGTTTAAAAACGCCTTTCCGAAATAGCAGAACCACTAGTAACATCCAGGGCGCGTAGTGATAGAGCATCTCGAACGGAAAGGTCAGCATGTGGAGCAACGTCTCTTTGATGCCGAATTTCACCACCGTTCGCTTGGCACTTTCGTCGAACAAAACCGACACGATCTTATCCGGCGAAATGGCATTGCGGTCGAAATACGCCAGGTAGTAACTGCCGACAATAAGCAGAAAAAGGCCGATTCCGGCAAAATGCGCCGGGCTGAACAACTTCCGGAATTGTTTGGTATACAGAAAATAGGCCCCCAACGTCAATCCCTGAAAAACCAGCGACGGTAGTCCTTTCATCATAAAACCCAGGGCCGTGATGAGGTAGGTGGTCAGAAACAAGGCCCAGTAGTTCCGTTTCCGGTCGAAATGATACACCAGAATGAAAGCCGAGTAGGTCAGCCACGAGAACGTGATGTCGATCAGGCCCAACATGGAATCATACAATAAAATCCGGGTATTGGTCACGAGCATCAGCGCGGCTGCAAAGGCAATCCGGGAGCCGAGATGCTTTTTGACGAGCCCGTAAATCGTCAGGCCATACAGCAACAGCGACACCACCATCGGGAAGCGTAGGGCAAACGACGAGTAATTCCCGAAGAGGTGAAAAGAGGCCGCGATCAGCCAGTTGTAGAGGGGCGGTTTGTTAAAATACAATTCGCCGTTTAGGGTCGGTGTGAGGTAATCACCCGATAAAATCATCTCCAGTGCCACCAGCGCCCGGCGGGGTTCGTCCGTTCCCGTATCCAGTGGCAGATAGCCGAGGTACGAAAAAAGAGCAGGAATCAGCAACACTACCGTGAGCCATTGCCAGAAAACCGGTCGCTGGTAAAGAGGACTTTGCATTCCGCAAAGGTAGGGCGGATTTGGAATTTGCCGACACCAGCCAGCGGGAATAATAACCGGCCAACAAAAAAGCCCACGAGACGTGGGCTTTAAAAAATGCAAATCAGTTGGTTAGGAATGACCCAACTGCTCCTGCTCCGGCTTGTCCGTATCGCGGTTCCAGTCGGCGCCCGGCACCCGGTCTTTGTTCCAGGTTGTACCAGCCAGATCGCCGTCTTCATCGCGGCTCAGTGCCTCGTCCGACACATCGGTCGAATTATGGTTTGCGTCATTCTGAACCGGATTGGGTTCGTCATCGATCGGCATAACATCCTCGATTTCAACATCATTGGACTGATGCGATTCCGAAGGCAGTTCCACACCGGGCCGGTCCGTTTTTGACAACTGGCTCAGTTCAGGAGCCACACCCATGGTGTTGCGCATCTGCTGAGCGGCATATGATTCCGTACTTTCTTTCCGTGCTTTGCTTGAAAGGCTCATAACGTGGTTGAGTTAATGGGTTAATACACTGGTTTGTGATCTGTCGATGTGCCGGTATGCGCCACATCCTCCTCTTTCTTCTCCTGGTCGCGGGCATTTTTCGTTAGCTCCGACCCCGAATTCGTATTCGCTTTATCCTGTTCTTTTGCTTTTTTCTGGGCTTTGGGAGTCGGAACTTCCTCCGCCGAGGCATAATCGTCGGGTCCGGAGGTGGTTACCTCCACCGTCGAGGTGTTGGTCTTGGAACCGGCAATGTTCTGCTGGCCTTCCTCCGTTACATCGTCTTTGGGATTGTTGTCATCCTGGTCGTTGAAACGCAGTATTCCGTTGGCACCGTCCATGTCCATGCTGCCGATTCCGCGTTCGTTGCGACCATCTTCGCCCCCCCGAACCTCTACGCCGTCCTGCCCATTGGCCGAGTTTTCCTGGTCCGACCGGTTGCGGTTGTCTTTCGCGGCAATGTCTTCTTCGTTGATAGCTTTATCCTTCTCCATACCGTTGAATCGTTGGTTGTAAAGACCACGTTTCTATAACAACCAAGACCGAAAAAGGTTATGAAACCCGACCGGAAACACGCTTAAGCGGGACCGATCAAATCCCACAGATTCCCGTATAAATCTTCAAAAACCGCCACCGTTCCGTAGGCTTCCTTCGCCGGATCGCGCACAAATACGACCTGGTTGTCAACCAGTTGCTTGTAGTCCCGCCAGAAATCATCGGTGTGCATGAATAGAAAAACCCGGCCACCGGTCTGGTTGCCTACCCGGCTTTTTTGCAATTCATTGGCGGCTTTTGCCAGCAACAACCGGCAGCCGGTCGAACCGGCCGGAGCCACCACCACCCAGCGTTTGGACTCCGACAAAACCGTGTCTTCGATGAGCGAGAAGTTTAATTTTTGAGTGTAAAACTGAATGGCGTCGTCGTAATCGTCGACGACCAGGGCGAGCTGCGTTATTCCTGTTTCATGAGTTGATTGGTCTTTTGCGGTCAAGTTGCAAACTTCTCTCCTATTACCGGTAAAACCGTCCTTTACCCTTCCATTTCTGCGTTTCAAATAATCAGAATGTGGCTTTACATAAGCAAAATTCGTCGCCCAGCTACCTGAATGTAGCTTTGCGGTTTCAACAGTAAACAAATCCACTACATGAACTACAAAGTATTTTTCATGGCGGCCCTGCTCCTTTCAGGCTGCTCGAAAGACCCTGCCGACGTGGAGGGGGCCGGGGGCGAAACGACGGACTGGGGGGATCAGCCCGCCTTGCCGGTGGTGAATGGCGAAGCCGCTTTCACGCTCAATGCCGCCGACGATTACGTGAATGTGATGGGAACGACCAACCCCCGGTTGCCGAACTTTCCGGCGCTGAAGGTAAAACCGGGGGTCGTGCGGGGCTATGTGGCCGATTTGAGCGGAAAACCGCTGGAAGGAGCCTACATCGGCGTGCGCTCAACGGCGGTCGGCGGGTCATATTCCGGAGCTTCTGACGAAACCGACGCCAATGGCTATTACGAAATTACCATCCCCTGGGGTGCCACCGACTTTTATGCTGCCGGGTACACCATCGATTACGGCGAAGGCCGAGCCGTCATGAGTTTGCACGCGGCCGATGGTAAACTGGGGAGTTTCCCCTCCGTAGATGGGTTGGTGAAGAACTTCGTTCTGCTGTCCTACGGCGTTTATACCAAAGACCTGGTCAGCCAGAAACCCCGGGATCAGACCAACTACGCGGGTGGTTGTCTGTATATTTCCTACAATGTTGGGGACCCCACGAGCATCTTCGATCCGCCGAACTACCTGCCCGAAAACTCCGAAATTCAGGTGACCCTCACCCCTGACGGACCGGGTCTCTACGGCACCAACAAGAAGTTTGTGATCAACAAGAAAATTAGCTTTCAGAACTCCAGTGTTCTCATTATGAACGTTCCCGTGGGTCGCTACACCCTGAGTGCCAAAATGAAAGACGGGACTTCCCTTCTGATGAAAGCCGTGGGTCGCTACGCCGGCATCTACCCCTACTTTGGGTTGATTCCGGCCGAAGCGACCGGCTCGGCCAAACTGCTGTTTACGCCGGAATCGCAGTCCGGCAATTCGATGACCTTGGCCAACCGGGGCAACTGGGGTGCGATTTCGATCAAGGTAGACCGCCCCCAATAACCAGACCCTGGCGTTTTGAAATGCTGTACCGGCCTCACCGCCAGTACAGCATTTCCGCCGAGTCGATCAGCAACGTCCGGCTTTTTCCATCCGTGTCGATGGCCATGACCTTGCCTTCGCCAGTCCCGGTATTGTCGGTTGAGGTGAACACCACTTTGGCTCCGTTGGGCGAAAAGCGCGGTTCCAGGTCATTGGTACCGGCGGTTTTGCTGGTAGCCGCCGACAAATCCACAATCCCCTTCGTTTTGACGTCCATCGTGTAGATCCGGGCGTCGAGCTGGCGACCCTGCTCATCCTGAAAACCGCTTTTGTCCAGGCTGTACAGGATTTTGAGTCCGTCGACGGAAAAAACCGGGCTGCTCATTCGGTTGCTCTTCGTCGTGAAAACCGTTGTCGTATCTTTCCCTTCCGGCGACATCAGCAGAATTCGATTGTCGTATACACTGCCGGTCGAGGTGGTGCGAACCGCGATCCGTTTAGTAGCCGACGTCCAGGCGCATCCCGCAAAAAAACGCCCGGAGGGGGCCTGATACACCATTCGCAAACCCGTGCCGTCGGTGCGGACGGCGTACAGTTTTTCGTTTGACGGGTAGAGCAATTCCGTCCCATCCGGCGACCAGCAGAACGACAGATCAAGCGGCATCAGTCCCCGAACCGGAACGCTCGTCACCCGGCGGACGTTGCTGCCATCGCGGTTCATCAGATACAGGTGGACGTCGGTTTCGGCATTCGACAGAAACGCGATTTGCAAGCGGTTGGGACTGAAAATGGGCCGCCAGTTGTTGCCGGAACTGGTGAGTTGAATGGCTTCACCGGTTTCGTTGGAGGTAAAAAGCTGGTACCGGTTTTCGACACGCCGGACGTAGACGTACGAAAAGCTCGGAAATGCGTGGGTGTTGAACGACCAAACGGCCCCGTTGACCGTATTGAAACCGTCCCGCACAATCACCTGCCAGGAATACGCCGTTCCGTATGACAACCCGGTCAGCACCAGCGAATCCGCTTTGATGCCGGTGAATTTCTGACTCAGCACCCCGCCTTTCAGGAGGTTGATTTCATAGGTCAGCACGTCCTTCTCCGGGTCGGTGGCTTTCCATTTGAGCGTCACCGACGATTTTTGCCAGACATTGCCGCTGTCGGGACTCACCCAGATCGGGGCCGATGGGGCTTTGTTCGGGCCTTCAAAAAGCATGATTGTCACTTCGGTCCGAACGTTGGGCGTGGCCTCCACCGTCGTTACTTCTTCCCGATACCCGGTTTTTGACGCCTGAACCGTATACCGGCCCACCGCCACCTGATCGAATTGGAACAAGCCGCTCGAATCGGTTTCCGCCGTTCGGCCCGACGGACTCAGCCGGATCAAAACCTGGCCCGCGAATTTTCCGTTGGTGTTGTATTTCACCCGGCCATAGACAGAGCCCTGTTGGGTTGGCTCAACCAGCGTTTCTTCGTTGCATCCCCAGAGGCTACCCAGCAACAGGGCAAACAGGCTATAAAAAGTAAAGCGTTTCATTGGAAGAAAAGAGTAGAATGTGAGGGTGTACCGTTGATGCGGTGTAGCGAAACCGGCCGAAACTTACCGGCGGGTGGGGCGGTTCAGGTAAAACGTCAGGCCGATGGAACCGCGCAGGTAGTAGTCGTAGTAGCGGCCCGAGCGGATTTCGTCCAGTTCGTCGGTCAGGGGTTGCTGGTAGTCCAGCGTGGTTCGAAAACCAACGGTTTTGCTAAACGCGTATTCGACGCCAACGCCCCCGTTCAGCAGGGCGTACCGTTTTCCGTGGAGGGTGAAGGGCGATGCCTCCGCCCGGGATAAAACCAGACCGGCACCGGCGTACAGCAAAGGCGTGACTTTTCGAAACGGTAGCGCCCGGTAGATGAAATTGCCCTGTAGCGTTGTGAGCCGACACCTAATGGCCGGGTTGTTGGCGAGGGTTCCAAGGCTCCCATTCATCTGAAAACCCAGGTATTTGTTCAGGTACAGGTCGGCAGCCACCCCAAACCCGGTTTGAATACCGCTGGTGGCAAAATCCCCCTTGTACCGCCAGACCGACCCATAGGGATGAAACGTGATCATCGACGGTTCGGCAATATTGCGGGCGCCGTAGACATCGGTTTCGCTCATCGTGGTTTTTTCGTGGTCATAATCCGCCAGCATTTTCTCCGTTTTCTCCACCGCTTTTTCATCTACCGCCCAGAGGTTGTCGCGGATACCTTCCAGCACCAGCGATTGCACGGCTTTTTCGACGGCTTCGGTCACCGCCATCTGCGACGGTTCGTTGGTGGCATACCCCGTTTCAGCTTCCAGTAACCGCTTGAAACTCACGTACCGGAACAAGCCGCCATCGACGGCCTGCGACAGAATGGTTTTGGAGGTATAGACGGTTTTCAGGATTTTCCCGGATTTGGTGGCTACCGCCCGCAGATACACCGTGACGCGATCCTGCCGGTATTGGCCCGAACCGCCCGCGCCGAAAAACCGCAGCCCCGCCCCGCCCGTAATCGTGTTGGCATCGTACGACACAATACCGCCTTCCAGAATAATCCCGGCAAACAACAGGGGGGGCAGATTGTCGGCTTCGTTTTTGTACTGCGCCATCCCCGACCGGATGATTTTACGCTCATTGATCAGATTGCTGATGTTTTCGCGTTCGATGGGCACAAACCAGCCACTTTCTTCCAGCGCTTTCAACAGGATGTTGGTGGTTCCCTGCGAAACCGCCGTCGACCAGTTGGCCCCGGTTTCCGACGGTTTGTATTGCCCGGTTTGATCCCGAAATTTATAAACGGCGGCCACGATTTTCTCCCGGGGCGTGGGCAGTTGGCGCAATTCTGCCGTGATGGAGGTTTCTTCGCCCAACCGAGCCGACTGCGTTTTGGTGGGCTGGTTCAGAAAGGCGCTGCATCCCGTCAGCAGTTGGCAGGCGGCCAGAACGACCAGCGCCATTCCTGCCTGTATGCGTATAAATCGGAACATGGTGATGAGGATTGAAGGGTTGATATCTGATTTTCAGGGGCATTAGAAGTAGGGAACGGTGATGTTGCTTTCACCGCCTTTGCCGTCGTTGACCCGAATGTTGACGCCGTCGGCCGAATTGGAGATCACTACCTGCATGTCGCCAAATTGAAACGTGCCTTCTTTCAGGCCCTCTTCGCCGAATTGTTTTTCGATTAAATCGCGGGTGATGCGGCTCATCAGTTGCCGTTGCAGTGATTCGGTCATTTCATCGACCGGTGAGCGTTTGAAGGAAGCCGCTCCGCCAGCGGTTTTGGAAGCGGCCGGCTCTTTGAATTGATCCTGGGCCTGGGCCGAGCTGAGCAGCCATTGGTAATTGAAGGTGTTTCCGCCGAACGCGGGGTTCTTGGGCTGATACGTAAGCGACTGAGCCTGAACCGATTTTGCGCTGGTAAAAATCAGCATTAGGGAGAAGAGAACAATTAGCTTTTTCATATACTTTCAGAATGTGGTGCATTTCTGATTGTATATCAGCGGGAAGGTTGAAAGGTTAACAGCCAACAAGGAGAAAAAAAGAGCTTCTACAACCCACGGGAACGAAGAGCGGCAACGGCCTGAGCAGCATCGATTTCGAGCAGGTCATACCGCCCCTGCACGAACTGCTGCCAAACCGGCTGGTCGTCCATACTGATTTGAATCAGATGACCCGAACCGGGTGAGGGAATTTCTTCGATGGTAATGATCACCTCATCAGCAGGCATCGCGGGAGAAACCGGGCGACCCGGCAACGAATCGGCAACCGTCGGCTGGTTCGACCAGTTTTTATAAAACAGATCGTAAAAGTCTTTGCCCACTTTGGTCCGCGAATTGTCCAGAATCAGGGTGGTGCTTTCGGAATCATCCATCGTGTTTTCCACCAGTACGCCGGTCAAGTCAACCCGTTCGATTTCCGGTTCCTGCGAAAAACCCGCCAGAGGCAACCATGCCAGCATGAGTAGTGTCGAAAGTCGGAAAACGTTTTTCATGGTTAAAAGCCGTTTCGGATGCTGAGTTGACTACCGCCGGTTTGCTCGATCCGCATCGGAACACCCGCAGCCGTGGCGTTTCCCTCCCGGATCAACTGGTTGTTGTTTCCGCGTTGCAACACTTCGAGCAAACCGCCATCCTGCTGAACAGCCCCCCACTGGAAGCGGTTTTGAGTCCCCTGTTGCGCGATGGAATACTGGTTATCATTCCCCGAAAGGTCGAGGTCCAGGCGATTTTGAGTCCCCTGTTGCTGCACCCGGACCCGGTTGTTATTGCCTGTTTCCCGGTATTGCAGCTCGTTTAATTGACCCGTCTGGATCAGAATCAACTCCTGAGGGCCCCAGCCGCTGGTGGTTTTCACCGCCTGCGGCAGGTTGAAAAACACCTCCGACTGGGCCGAAACCCCGAGCGAAAAACCGCTAAAAAAAGCAAAAAGAAGCCATTTCATGGGATTTAAAGCGTTAGAAGTTTTTGAATGAAGGCCGGAGGCCTGTCCTGTCAATAGTCAATAGCATCCATCAACTCGTGGTAGCTATTGACTATTGACAGACCGCCCTTCCAGAGCTCTCCCCGGTTAACTCAAACAGCTTGTTAAGTTGTAAAAATAAAGAACCAGCCCGAAAACCGCTTCCGGGCTGGTTCAGTCCTTAATTTTGAGGCCCCTGCGTGATTGTAGCCGTGTTGTTGCTGCCAAACTGGCCGAAGCGGACCATATTGCCATCTCCGCCCTGCGTCAGTGTCAGCGAATTGCCATTGCCCCCCTGAATTGCTCCGGCCCCGTTATAGGGGCGGGGTGCCGATTCCAGACCGGTGAGCGAATTGCCATTGCCGTCCTGAAGAATCGTGGCCGTGTTGGATGACCCGTTTTGCAGCAGATCCAGCGCGTTGTTGCTGCCCGTCTGCGTGATCCCGGCCCGGTTCTGACTCCCGTAGGCCTGTTCGACCGCTGCGTGGTTGTCGTCGCCGGTTTGCGCAACATCGATCTCGTTAAAATGCCCCCCTACGATAGAGGCTCGGCCTACGTTTCCGTTTCCGGTTTGAGTCACCGAGGCCCGGTTGTTGTTCCCAAACATGGACTGAGCGCTGCCCTCGTTGCCATCGCCGACCTGCGTTACACTAATTTCATTGTTCGACCCCTGCCCCCAATTGACGACCGCCCAGGCAAAGTTGTTATTTCCCGTTTGGGTTGCGGTCGTTCGGTTGTTCGTCCCCTGGTACCCCATCGAGAAGGCATAGCCTTCATTGTTGTTGCCGGTTTGGGTTACCGAAGACTGGTTGTGGCCACTGCCATCGAAATCACCGGCCCCGCCCACGTTGTTGTCGCCAACCTGCGTGATGATCGCTTCGTTCTGCGATCCGGCGCCATAAGCATCCCTGAGATTGTAGAGGTAAACCTGATTTCCGTTCCCCGTTGTCGAAATAATCCCCTGGTTGCTGTTGCCCGTCTGGTTAAAATCGACCTGATTTTGGTTCCCACTGATTGCAATCGATCCGGCATTGCTGGTCCCCTGCTGCGTGATGGAACCGTAGTCCGGGACACCATTCCCGTTGCCGTTCTGACTGAGAGACAAGCTGTTCCCGTTTCCCTGTTGCGTAACCGGTGCGGTATTGCCATTGCCCGTCTGGCTGACCGATAACGTGTTGGATTGAGCGAATGCTGCACCGGCGGCAATGACGGTGGTGAAGGATAAAATGAACTTTTTCATGGTTTTTAAAGGATTAAAAGTGAAATAAGAGGTACTGTTTTACTGTTTGATGATCCGAATAGGCTTCCGTTTCTCGGCCTCTCCCTGGCTGATGAGTAGGTACATGCCGGGAGCCAGCGGAGAGAGATCAATTTCCGGAAGAAAACCGGGCTGGGTCACTGCACGGACGGTTTTTCCCTGCAAATCGGTCAGGATGTACGACTGGAACGGTAGCGCGGGATACAGAAAGACCTTACCCGTCGTCGGATTCGGATACACGGTTACGGGTTTTAGCTCGGCCGACGGCAGGGATGCAACCGCAGCAGGGGAAGCCTCCCGATTAGACGACGTGGTAACGGCCCCGCAGGTAGTTCCCATCAGTTCCAGATTGAACGACATGTCCGAGCTGCCCGCATTGAACTGGTGAACTTCGGCAGTGATGACATTTTCGCCGTTGACAAACGCCGTTCTGGGTAAAGTTATCGTCTGCCAGATCGCTTCTTCCCCATCTCCCAAACCGGCCAGAGCCGTTGTCGTTGCCGAAATGGTACCGGTGGGCATATTGTTTCGAAACACCTCATTCCCATTGACATACACCACCACACCGTCGTCCCGTAACACCCGCATGTCAAACCCATTGTACACCGATGCGTCGGACAGGGTTATCTTTTTGCGGAAATACGTCGTGATGTATTTGTTGGCGGCACTGGGACCGTAGCTGACAAAGTTGGGGGCCGTGGGCGACGTCGGGTCGCCGATTTCGCCGTAGCTCAGCCGGGTGGTGCCCTGTTTCCAGGAAGCATCGTTGTACGAAGCGGTGCGCCAGGCGGTTCCCGGATCGGTCCCGTTATCGAGGTATTTCCAGGTAGCCCCACTCGCAATCAGCGTTTGGGAAGGCTGCGTATCCTTGATGATCGTGAATTGATCCCGAACCTGGCCGTCTTCTGCAATGAACTTGGCGTCAAGCCGTTTGCCTTCCACCTCCAGATACATCGACCCGCCCACGGTTTCGATGGACGTTTGCATGGCGTTATGGGGCCAGCCTTCCTTGGTTGTCGAACCCGGATCAATGCCCGCGCCACTCGCTCCGCAGACGACGTAAACGATGCCTTCGTTGACCGGAGCGGTTGAACTTTTGTAGTAATAACAGGAGTTGGGCGACCCGTCATACCGTCCGCTCGACTGGCCGTTGTTGAGAGCCGGGGCGTTGTGAAGCTCCGGATTGAATTCCGTTTCGGTACCGGTATAGTTGCGTACCAGCCGCGACCGTTCGTAGACGTGGCTGTGGCCGTTCAGGACCAGATCGACCTTATACTGATCCAGAACCGGCAAAAGCCGCTGGCGGATGTCCCGCAGTTCGTTGGCCAGATTAGCCGGTGAGTCCGAGTCGTGCGAGCCTTTTGTGTACGGCGGATGATGCCAGAAAACAATGGTCCATTGAATGGCGGGATTGTTCTTGATCGCTTCCAGATCCTTTTTCAGCCAGATCATCTGCGGACCGTTAGCCCCAAAAATGGTCGTTCCCTGCCCCGGTTCATACCCGAAGGAATCCAGGCTGATGATGTGAATATTCCCGTAATTGAACGAATAGTATTCCTCTTTCCCGGAAGCCACTCCGCCCGCTTCGGCATTCTTGAAATGCGACATCACGTCGAAATAGGCAATGCGGTGGTCGGTACGCTCGGTTTTCGTCAGGTTGTTGTTGGCATAGTCGTGGTTACCGGGTGTGGCATACGAAGGCGTCTGCTTGATGATGCGATCATTCTTGTACACATCGAACAGGTTCTTCTGGTATTCCGTATCCAGACCGCCCGGATAAGCATTGTCGCCCAGCCAGAACCACAAATCGACGTAGTTGCTGCCCACGTGGTTCATGAACGCATCCCGCACGTTGAGCTGCCGCTGGGTGCCTTCCCCAAAATCACCCATCGCCCAGATGCGGGTTTTCTTGGCGGTTCCGGTGGTGGGAGCGGTAAAAAAGTAGTTGTCGGCCGTGCCCTGCAAAACCAGCGTTGGCGTCTCAGCCGCACCAACCGAGTAATAATACTTGGTGTTGGGCGTCAGATTGGTCAAACTGACACTGTGGTCGGTGGCCTGAGTCGCTTCGTAGACAACCTGGGTCAGACTACCCGGCGAGGAGCCATACCGCACCAGCCCCATCGAAGCGGAACTGGTTCGCCAGCGCAGGGTCATTCCGGTGGGCGTTCCCATCTGCAGATACGGCCCCCGCAGCAATTGAGTAGTCGGGGTGGTCCCGCCGATTCCGACCAATTCCAGGTTGAAAGCCATATCCGAGCTGCCCGCACTGAACTGGTGGACTTCGACGGCGAGGGTATTTTCTCCGTTGTTCAAGATGGTTTTGGGAAGCGTCACCTTCTTCCAGATGGCCTCTTCGCCATCGCCCAGGCTGGTAGACGCCGTGGTTTTCGACGTGATGGTGCCCGCTGGCATGTTGTCGCGCAAGACCTCCGCCCCGTTGAAATACACCACAATGCCGTCGTCGCGCAATACCCGCAGCTCATAGCCATCCGGATACTGTGCGACATCGACCATGATTTTCTTGCGGAAATAGGTGGTGATGTACTTGTTGGTAGCACTCGGCCCGTAGCTGACAAAATTGGGTGCCGTGGGGGATGTAGGATCGCCAAGTTCACCGTAACTCAGGCGGGTAACCCCTTGCTTCCAGGTACCATCGCTGTAACAAATTGAACGCCAGTCGGTTCCCTGATCGCTGCCGTTGTCGAGATACTTCCAGGTAGCCCCCTGGGCAACCAGCGTTAGCGAGCTGCTTTGCGCTTTCACACGGTTTTCCGTGGAGAGAAGAAGAAAAAGCCCGGTCAGGAGTAGTAAGTAGGTTTTCATACGAGTCAGTATTTAGAATTCGGATCAATTTTCTGACTGTATATCATCGAAGCGGTCGCGAGGTTAACAACTGATTTGAGAAAAGTTTGATCCGGGCTACTGATAACCTCAACCCATTCGTGCAGATACTTTACTGACAAAGGGACAAACTCCCAATCAGGCCTGAACCTCTGAGATAAATCCAACTATTTCATTGATTTTGCAAGGATTTTGCTTACCTATGTCAACCCGGTGAGGACGTAAGCCCGGTTTTTATGGCGACTGATTTGGATACTCCCTGTGCACGCTTTGATCAGGAAAATCTGGCGTTTTATCAGGCACTGCTGGCCGACCAGACCCAGGCCTGGGAGTGTCTGTACATCCGCTCCTACCGGGTATTTATTCCGTACGCCAGTCAACGGAGTTCTATTTCGACGGACGATGCACTGGATATTTTACAGGATGGGCTGGCCGAATTTGCCTTGAAATTGAAAAATGGAAAGTATGTCTTTCAGGGAAAAGCCGTAACCGCCTACGTCTTCACCGTATGCCGGAACCGCTGGGTCAACTTCCTGAAAAAGAACCGGATTCGGAAGCTGGATGCAGGCACAGAGGCTGTTGCGGAAGAGAACGATTTCATTTGGAATGAACCCAACCCGTTCCTTTCTACGTACCTCGAAAATTCGGAAGATGACCTTCCGGAGAACGAAAACCGGGAGAACCCGGCGGAGCGGGATGCGCTTTGGGAAGATAGTGAAACCGATTGGGAAGCCGTCGGACGGTCGTTTGCGGAAGTCGGCGAAGACTGCCGGGCGATGTTGCACTGCTTCTACGTCGAAGAAAAGTCACTGGCTGAGTGCGGAGCCCGCATTGGATTACAGGAAAACTCCGCCAAAGTCAAGCGGTTTCGGTGTGCACAGCGCATGAAAGCTTTGTATACACAGTATAAAAGAGAGTAATATGGAGTTATCGGAAGAATTACTCGAACAAATTGGGGATTACCTGTCCGACCGCATGGCGCCCGCCGAAAAAGCGGGTTTCGAAAATCGGATGCAGAGCGACGAATCGCTCCGGCAGGAAGTGGCTATGCAACTCGAAATAAAGCAGGGGTTGGCTTTTCTGGCTCAAAAACAGCGATTCAAAACGTTGCATTCGGACCTGGAGAAGCGTGGTTTATTGAAGGATGAGGCCTTAAAACCGGAAACTGATGAATCGCAGCCAGCGGAAATCCCTGTCATCGAGCTGCCCACCAGCCGCCGGACTGAACTTCGCCAGAGCTGGTCTTATTTTTCGACGGCGGCATCGGTTCTTCTTTTGGTGGGCCTAAGTTGGGCGTTGTTCCAGAACTGGTCGGATAAACAGGCGTTAATGGCTCAGAATGAAAAGTCGTTCGAGATCTATTTCTCTCCGGTTCCCAAACCACAACCCGTGCTACCGATCGATCCGGATCGGGTGGCCGCGCCAGTGGAGCCAGCCCAGGCCCGCTCCGATTCCGTCCGTCTGACCGAGGCCATCGATGCCTTGCAACAAAACGACACCCGGCTGGCCATCAGTCAATTGACGTCGATCAGCCAGGGAAAGTCCGGCCATTGGACGGCTACCGCCTACTGGTATCTGGCACTGGCCTATCTGAAAGCTCAACAACGGGAAGAAGCCCGAAAAATGGCCCAGCAACTGGCCGATCAAAACGGCCATCCTTATCAGCAAGAAGCGCGTGAACTGATCGAACATATTCAGCAAAACCCATGAAAACCAATTGGTTACACGGTTTCTGGAGCTTATTATTGGCCTTGTCAGCTGCGGCTCAAACGGAGATCAATCCGGGGCTGCTGCTCGATGATGCCGCTTATGAAACCGCTCCATACCAGGAAATTGTCACCAAGAAGAAGTTACCCACCCGTGTTTCTTACGAAGCCTACTGCCCGTCGGTGCAGGCCCAGGGTAGCTACGGCACCTGCGTCGGGTTTGCCTGCGGCTACTACCTTCGCACCATTCTGGCGGCCAGAGTGAAGCAGATTACCAATAAAACCGCTCTGGATCAACTCGCTTTTTCGCCCTCTTATCTCTACGAAAAAGCCAAATCGGAACGGGATTATGCCTGTTCGGAAGGAATCTACCTGTCGAAAGCCTTCGATGTCCTGAAAAGTGTCGGGGTAGTGCCTTTCAAAAACTTCCCCTACCCTGCCTGCGGACAGAAAACCGAAGCCGTCGATGCCGTCGCGGCCCGGTTTCGAATCGATGGATACGAGCGGCTTTTTAATGTTCTTGAACCGGACGAGAAGAAAATGTACCGCCTGAAAAAAGCCCTGGCGGATGATGGCCCGGTGGTTATCGGGATGGTGGTTCCACCATCTTTCCTTTTTGCCGGGAAAGTCTGGAAACCCGCCCCCGGTGACGACCCGGCCAACAAACGGCTCCGTGGTCACGCCCTGTGCATCATCGGCTACGACGACACCTTGTATGGAGGGGCTTTCCGGGTTGTAAACAGTTTCGGAAAAGGCTGGGCCGACCGGGGATTCTGCTGGATCAGTTACCGGGATCTGGTTCACTTCACCCGGTACGGCTACAGGATCAACCCGCAAAAACCGGCGGTTCTGTAGACCCGCTTCAGCCCAATCAGGAGGTCGTGTATTTGCCTTCTTTCTTCAGCTTGCCTGACATCGCTTTCCGCATTTTCTCCACTTTCGGCAGCGACACATTTCGGATATAGGGCTGATTGGGGTGCAGCTTGCAGTAATTCTGGTGATACGTTTCGGCGGGATAAAAGACCGAAAACGGCACCACTTCCGTCACCACTTTATTGGAATAATGCTTCGAGTCATTGACCCGCTGGATGGATTCTTCAATCGCCTTTTTCTCCGTTGGGTTTCGGTAAAACGCAACGGATCGGTAATCGCGGCCCACATCTGGCCCCTGTCGGTTGCGAGTTGTGGGGTCATGGCTGGCAAAAAACGCATCGAGCAGCTCACGGTAACTAATGACGCTCGGGTCGTAGTATACCTGCACGGTTTCGGCATGACCGGTTTCGTCGGTCCCTACCTGCTCATAAGTTGGATTTTTCAAGTTCCCGCCTGAATAGCCCGAAATCACTTCCCGAACCCCTTTCAATTGATCGAAGGCTTCTTCCTGCGCCCAGAAACAACCGCCGGCGAAGGTAGCAACGGCTTCTCCCGGTTGAAGGACTGGTAATTTGGCAAAATTCGGGGTAGTACCCAGAAGCTGTGCCTGAGCACTGACCGTCCAGAGACAGAAGAATACACTTAAAAACAGGCTGGTTTTCATGATCATAATGCGATTAAAGGGATTCACCGTAACGGTTTTACCCCGGTCAAAGAAAAACGCAAACCGGCACTGGTTTGTTGCTTTTTGAGGTTCAACCGCACAAACTTGGCCTTTCCTGAAAACAAAAACTCCCCGACCGGCCTGGCCAATCGGGGAGTCTGCAAAAAATCATTCAGGAACTTAGTTCGGATACCCCGGATTCTGTGGTTTCAGGTTGGGGTTGTTCAACATCTCC
>NZ_VTWS01000017.1 GCF_008727875.1 Larkinella humicola
AGATCGTCGCGTGTCAGGCAAGCCGCACGGCACCTTTCCTGGCGAACATCCTGAAGCCAGAGCGCTAAGTACTGGAAAATACGGTGTCAAAGACCTCCTGATTTCGTGGCAGATTTACAATCCCATCCGTTGAGAAAATCCGAAGCTACGTGGCTGCCGGGTCATTTATCAATGTAACATTTTCAATTCATCAGCTGACTTATTGAAACAAAACTTATAGCTTTATGATCCTAGCAGTGCTTAAGAAGAAAATAAGGCTTATCTTGGGTCAATAAGTTCGTTCACAAACCACCGCTCATTGGGTATATAGGGTCAGAAAGATTGGTTTTGCCCCAATAATCTTCGGGTTGTTGGAAAACCATCTGCTTGCTATGGCCGTTATTTTTTGATAAATTAGGTTTTGCAAAAATAGCAACCTGATAAAATGGACGCAAACATCAGTTTGACCAATCGCTTTTAAATCCTTCTACAATACTAATCTAGGGTGCCCAATACCGTAAATTAGTAACCAGACTTCATCTTACAAACAAGCGTTTGTCGAGGTCATTGCGTACACATCCCTTTAGTGCAACCAATAGCATCTTATAAAAAAGTCGTCAAATGGTGCCACCACCCATTAGTAGAATGCCTAACTTCGCACGGTTAGTATACCGACGTTGCAAACTATCGGTTAGCAACCCTACCTGAAACCTCCTGGTTTACGTTTGGCCCTAAAGCGCTCGCTTCCCTGGTGAATGACCAGCTCATACCCACCCTCAGCTTCCGTCTTCGCGAACTCCCAATTCAGTTGCTTGCTCGACAACAGGAAAAAACGTTGGGCACTAGTAAAATACATGCGCTCCGGTGCATCGGTTCCCGAGGACAAGTATAACTGCCCCTGCTGCTTGACAATCCGGAATTGCATCGAAGGACTTTCCAGATGATACTCACCCGGGTATAGAGATAAAACGGCTTCGCTGACAACCGCCAGTTTGCGTAGCTCCGGCTGGTAAAAACCCTCCCATTGATAAGTATATGCCACGCTGTTGATGATCTCTGGGATGATATCGTACTGATCGCCGTTGATCATCACCACCACGCCCCGTCCGCCATGCATTGAGCCGTAAAAATTACTCTTATACCCTACATTCGATCCTGCATGCTGGAAATAGGACTCGGCCCCCTTCCTGACCAGAAAGAAGCCTGGAGTAACCTGATTCGAATCCACTACCGGAGTCAGTAGTTCATTGATTTCTGCCCGACTCAGGAAATCCGGCTTCGTGCCACTCAACGACTGCTGGAGGGCCAGGACAAATTTGGCCAAATCTGTGGGGGTAGTCCATAATCCATCCGGCGCCAATTCCGGGTTGAGCGTGTATTTGCCCACTACTTCCTGCTGATCATTTACATAAGCCGTCGCCCAATCTGTCCATTCGTTTCCAAGGCGCTGGCTATACGTACTTTGGTTCATCGCCAGTGGCCTGAGTACCGTCCGGCTCACCACTGTGGCGTAGTCGCTGGCGGTTTGATCTTCGATGATTTTGCGGATCATCACCGTCCCGCCCCCGGAATACCGGAACCGTACACCCGGGAAATCAATGGATCGGATGGCTTCGGAATTGGCGGGCCGTTGCCCATCCAGGATCTGGTCCAGCGTCGGAAGCGTATCGGTACGGGCATAGCCGTTGAATCCCCCCACGCTCATACCCGCGGTATGACTCAGTAAGTGCTTTAGAGTAATCCGACGACCTGTTGAATAGGGATTCTCCGGCATTTTCCAACTCTTCAGGTAGGCTCTGATATCGGTCTGCAACGTTAATTTTCCTTCTTTCACAAGCCGTTGGACGGCCACGGCGTTGATCGATTTGCTAATGGAAGCAGCTTGATAAAGGGTAGAGGCCGTTGCGGGGCGGACACTGGCCACATCGGCCAGACCGTAGGCCTTGGCCCAGGCAATTCGGCCTTGATCAATGACAGCAATCGACACGCTGGCAACTCCATACGTTTTCATGCGCTGCCGCAGAGAGAAGAACTGGTAGGTGCTGTCGGCAAACTGGACGGTAGGCAACAGGTGGGTTTCTACGGCGGCCTGAGTAGCGGCTATCGGCAACGGGTCTTGGGCCTGGAGCGAGTTGATCCAGCCGGTCAATAGCAGAAGGTAGTAAACGGACTTCATGGTGCTTTTTTTGCAAAAAAAGCCAAAAGCCGGCAAAGGCGATAGAATGAAATTAGCCAGCCTTCACCATTTTTTGTAGGCCGAAGGTAATAAGCCGGTCAACTCCCGGAAGGTGCGAATAAAATGGCTCTGGTCGGCAAACCCACAGAGAAAGGCGATTTCACTCAACGAGTTCTTAGCGGTGTGAATCAAGCCGATGGCCTGCTCGATCTTTAGGCGACGGAGATAAGTTCCCAGCGTGCAGCCCTTGTATTTATGAAAGCCTTTGGAGAGGGTCACCGGATGCACCTGGGCTAGGCTAGCCAGCTCGGCCAGCGTCGGTGGAATCTGCCACTGATCCCGCAACCGCTGCTCAGCGAGGCGCATCCAGGTGGGTTGTCGTGCGGAAAAGGTATCCGGCGAGGATCCGATCAGATCCAGCAGCAACATAGCGCAGGCCGGATCCAGGGCATCCTGCCGCGTCCATTCCCGGTAAAGATTGACCAGCAGAACACGCGCAAAGGGATGGGTGGCTAAAGTCTGATTGCACGTACTTTCCTGCAGGTCGAATCGGCTCAGAAATGCCCTGCTGATTTCGACATTCAGGTTTTGGCTAGGGAAAACGGTGGTAGTAATCTGGTGAGCCTGTCCCGCGTGCATGAAAACGATATCACCCGCAGTTCGGTGAATCGAAACGCCGGGTTGCTTCTGTTCCTGGCAGCGCCCCTGCAACAAAAAGCTAATGTGTGCATTTTGGTGATAGTGCCAGGGACTCTGAGCGGTTTGGGGTTGATATACCGTGCGCCCGATGAGCAACCCATCGGCCTGTCTAGGGTCCAGGATCTGCCCGGAATAATTACCCGTCTGTAAAATAACCATCGGATAGAGTCGTCATGAGTCAACACAGTCGGGAAATTAGCAATAAAAAAACCTTCTCTCCAAACGCCCGCCGGGCGATGCTCCACCGCCACGTTTCTGCCTAACATCAAACCCACTATACAGTCATCAGCATCAATTGTCTAAGCCCCTCACGTAGTTAAAAACAAAATCTAAAAAGGATTTGTCACTAGCCATAAGGAGTGAAAAGAGAAGAAAAGGCGCTCGATTCAATCAGTAATTCATAACTTTCTGAACCTATCATTTTTGTAATCCAACAAGCGGCTACTCTGAGGTCAGTATGTTCGTTCAAAAAGGCATCAAGTAATTAACCCAGTAGAAAATATAAAATCAAAATAACTTGTCATCATTTGTGTAAGGGTATGTCAGTGTAATACCCTTAATTACTCCGGCGAGAAGAATCATACAAACGCTCATCGATTTCAAACCGCACGTTGCTGACCACCCGACAGCTAGAGTAAAGTGTATGGCGAGGATTAATGAGGTAGTTGTTCATGACGGGAATGATTGTGCTAGGGACCTCAACCAAGAGACGATCGGGCGCTCGTAACCAATCTAACAGAAACGTTTGAGAAGGTAAGGGCTGGTCACTCCCTGTCGCTCGCCAACCGTTGGGTAACTCATCCAGGCGGTAGGATCGCTTTGAATCAGGTACCTCAAGGGTAACCAGATAGTATTCGGGAATGCGTTTTGGATTAATATGGACTAACACCTCCAGCAGACTCAAGGCGGGAGACTCGGTCGTATAGAGTAATGAAAAGCCCTTGGGATTCCAGCGTCCACCGTATAAAGCCGCCCCTTGTCCTGACAGTGGATCATGCCGATAGGCCGCCTGTAGGAGTCGATACACTAACATAAAACTACTAATCAATCCTTAGAAAAAAATGCCGTGCTCAATACGGCCTAAGACATCATCAACTTGTGAAAGACCGGCGATCGTCGTTAACGTTTGCAAGGGGGTACGTCCATCTAATTCGCCTAAGGGATAGCGAAACCAATCCCGAAGGGCATCTTCATTTCCGCCATAGACCCGTAATCCATGCTGAATAATTCCTTTCAATAAATCTACGCGTTCACTCGTAGGGCCGGCCAATGTGGTTTGCCGACGCAGCCGATGCAGGGTGCTTTCAGATATTTGAAGAATAGGTGCCAGTTCTTTCAAGGTAACGCCTAACTGACTGGCCAGCTGGTTAAGTTGGAGGTCCAGCCCACCAGGTCTGATCCGGACGGGCCGACGGGCAGCAGAAGCAGTAGGCTGAGCTAACGAAGAATTGGTTGTTTTCATGGTTAATAAGAATCAGATGACAATTATACAACCTTCAACTGATCGTAACAAGTTCCCGTTCATTTATCTTGTCAGGATACCTTCAAACAGAGTTCAACATGATCCTGTTGAACAGTTAGTGAAGGTCATTGGGTTTTGTTCTTTGAATCTTTTTGGAAAGGGGAGGAAGGAAGCAGGACTGGATCAGCAGTTATAGCTTTCTGGACCTTTCTTTTTTTTATTACCCAACGAGAGGCTTCGCTGAGGTCAGTATGTTCGTTCAAAAAGCACTTAGAAAATAACCCAGAAGATAAAATCAAAACAACTTGACGTCATTTGTGTAAGGGTATTTCTGTGTAATAAAATCTATGCCAACGGAGTAAGCCTAACTCATATTTTTGCCAGTAAAAAATACCATAGTAATGAAAAAATGGTCACTGTTGAAAAAGTAGCCCACTTCGATGGACCTACTATTTAATTTGTTATTATTAGGGATGTGCATTGGCGTTTCAAAATAGAAGCAAGTCTCCTTTGCGACCAGCAAAAAAGGTTAAGATTCAGACCGCATGCATTCACCTGGTCTATTTCTTTAGCGCTATTCGCTTAAGCCAGGTGAAAATGGATGGCCACCGATTGGTTGATGAAGTGGTTTGTGGCGCTGCCAATTGAGCTACATGTCCCACCGATTTGGCATCACCAACAAGATTGGGCCCGGCGGCCAGCGACTTGCGATCTATTTTTCCATTAAGCGTAATGGGAAATCTTTCTACCTGAATAAACGTCGCGGGGATCATATAAGCCGGCAAACTATTTTTCAATGTAGCTTTCCATTGGTTAAGTTGGACCGCAAAATCCTGGTCCGTCAAGGACGTGGTCAGTATGAGATAGCCGATCAAACGGGGGGTTCCGGAACGATCTTCCCGGGCAACGACCACGGCTTCCCGAATTCCGTTCAGATTGCCCAGGGCATGTTCAATTTCACCGGGCTCGATGCGGTAGCCCCTAATTTTAATTTGCTGATCAATTCGCCCCAAAAATTGAATTTCGCCATCAGTCGTTAATTGTCCCAAATCGCCGGTCCGGTAAAGTAGTCCGGTCGAAGCAAATGGGTTGGGTAAAAATTTTTCATGAGTCAGATCAGGTCGGTTGTGGTACCCCCTGGCGACCCCATCACCGGCAATGCATATTTCGCCGGGACAATTTTCCTGAACCATTTGCTGCGTTTCATTCAATAAATAAACGCGCGTATTTTGAATCGGTCGCCCGATGGTGATCAGTTGGTCAGTTGGTAAAATTTGTTTGCCCGTCGAATAAATGGTGGTTTCGGTCGGACCGTAAAGGTTCCACAACGAATCGCACCGGTCGAGTAGTTGGTGAGCCAGCAGCGGTGACAAAGGTTCGCCACAGCACATAATTTTCAGGGGTAAACGGTGTTGCCAGCCCGCAGTAATCAATAGCCTGAAAGTAATTGGCGTAGCCTGAAGGATCGAAATGTGGTGCCGCTGGATGAGACCCAGCAGCGAACTGCCATTCCGCGTTGAAGGCGTATCCGCGATAACGAGTGTGGCTCCCACCAGCAGGGGTAAATACAGTTCGACTGCCGCAATGTCAAACGATACGGTTGTCACCGCCAGCAGACGGTCTTCTTTCGATATACCAGGCATGGTCACCATACTCCAAAGCAGGTTAACCAGGTTATGATGTTCAACCAAGACACCTTTGGGCTGTCCCGTTGAGCCGGACGTATACAGCACATACGCCAGATCGGCGCCCGATGTCGTACCCACCAGTGCCCCTTTGGCAAACCGGGAAGCGGACACGAGGGCATCTTCGACATAAAGCTCGCTGACGTGCGCATCGGTTTTGTCCTGATCTGCTTTCAACGTAACCAGAAATTGAGCGGCCGAATCCCGCAACATGAATTGAATCCGTTGCGGGGGAAACGTTGGGTCGATGGGCAGGTAAGCCGCACCGGTTTTCAGGATAGCCAACAGGATCAGAATAAGCTCGGGAGAACGGTCCAGGGCCACGCCAACCACATCCCCCGGTTTTACCCCTTGTTGGGTCAGGTAATGACTCAACTGATTGGCGGTTTCATTCACAACGCGATACGTTAATTCCTGATCACCGGCAACGATGGCAATTTTATCCGCAGATTGAAAGGCCTGTTGGGCAATCAGTTCATGGATTGGAATCTCCCGGGGATACTCAACCTGTGGACCGGAAGAGGATGAAACATTTTGAATCATGACGTAATAATGATAATGGATTCCTGACTGAACTAACCCTGGCGTTAGGCGGGTAGGTACGAAGTCAGAATACGGGCGATTTTTGAAATCGTTTCGTCGTTTTTAAAAAGCGAATAATGATCCCCGGGAATGGAATGGACGTCTACGCCCCCCAGCGCTAACCGGCTCCAGCCAAAGCTAATCTGTTTATGGGTATCGGTGGGCTTATCGTTTCCAACGGCACGCAAAAAAATAATTTTCCCGTTGTAGGGTTTAAAAGTGTACCGGCTATAGGCCTGCTGGTTGATGGTGACAAGCGGATTTTCTATCGGCAACGCCAACGTCTTGGGATCAGCTCCGTCAGCTTTAGGTACTTTGTCGTGTAAAGACTGCCGAAACCGGCTCAAAACGTACCCGCCCAGAAAGGGGATTTTTTTTCGAATTATTCGAAAAAGTAATCCGGGGCGTTTGGGTAATGACCGCCAGACATCGTAATAGTACTGCAGAAGTTGGGTGAGGGGCACCTGGTTGACATTATCCCGCGAGGGCTTGACGGGATAGCTATCAATTACGGCCAACAGGCGTACCTCTTTTCCCATCTGTTGAAGTCGCTGGGCCATTTCGTAGGCAATGATTCCTCCGAGCGAAAAACCGCCCAGGGCGTAGGGCCCGTCCGGCTGTTTTTCGAGAATCAGGTCAACGTAATAGGCCGCCATGGCATCAATACTCAGGAGTGGGGTACGAATGCCATCCAGTCCAACGGCACGCAGGGCGTACACGGGTTGATCGTCGGCCAGCTGGAGCGCGAGCTGATACACGTAGCCCACATCCCCGGATACCGGATGCATTAAAAAAAGGGGCGGCTTGTTGCCCTGCGGTTTTACCGCAACCAGCGACTCCCAAACCAGATCGGCATGGACGGAAGCTAGGTGCGTGGCCAGTTTGCGGATCGTCGGATTGGCAAAAACACTGCCGACGGGAATCGATAGACCGGTTTTTCGCTGGAGTTCCGCAATCATCTGAAAGGCTAGCAGCGAATGGCCACCGATGTCAAAAAAATCATCGTCCAAATCAATGACCGGAATCTCGAGCAACCAGCTCCAAATGGATTGAAGTAGGTTGGCCATGGGCCCGTCTAATGGCTGCGAATGGGAAAGCGAGCCGGGGTGGGGGTACACGTTATCGGGGACGGGTAAATCAACCGCGGACGGTCTAAGTAGTTCCGGACCCTGACCCAACAGAATCCCAAGTCGTTGATCAGGCTCGGCCACAATCGCCTTTAAAACCTTTATAAAACCATCAGCCATGGACACAATGGCTGATTCAGAAAACAAATCCGTCCGGTAATTAAACGTTACCAGCCTGGCCGCTTTGGTGTCCCGGAATGAAACATGCAGATCAAATTTGGCCACTTTCTGTTCCAGAAAAAGCATATCGATGGCCAGTTCATCCAGCTTCCAGTCTTTGGAATAATCTTCCTGATAATCAAACAGGACCTGCACCAAAGGGGCGTACGCCAGGGTACGGGGTAACTTCAGCGTTTCAACCACCTGCTCGAAGGGAAGATCCTGGTGGTCGTAGGCTTCCAGGGACCATTCCCGCACTTGCCGCAAAAGTTGTCGAAAAGTCCAGTCTGTCGAAAGCCCAATGCGCAGCGCCAGGGTATTGACAAAAAAACCAATGCTGTCGACTACATTAGCTTGACTGCGGCCCGCAATGGGAACTCCGACGACCAAATCGCTGGACTGGGTAACCTGAGCCAGCCAAACCGAGAAGGCGGTTAATAAACGAAGATAAATCGTTGTTCCCGGTTCCTGAACACTTCCCCGTAGCTGTTGCCAGAGATCATCGGCCAGTGGAATGGTGTAATCGGCACCCTCAAACGATTGGATAGCCGGAGCCGGTTTATCAAAGGGTAAAGCAACCCGGATTGGGATGCCGGTCAGGCGGTTTTTCCAATAGGTTCGTTCCCGTTCCACTCGTGAAGGTGCCAACCGCTTTGGCTGCGCTCTTGCATAATCTTCATACTGAATGGCTAAGGGTGGTAAGGAAATGGGCCCATTCCGAACAAACGAGGTGTAAAGTTGACTTAGTTCATGGGCGAAAACCCGGGTTGACCAGCCGTCATAAACCAGATGGTGAAACACCATCAGCAGCATCCACGAATCCGGATTCCGGTGTACCACCCGAAACCGAATCAACGGGCCTTGTTCCAGATGGAAAGGCAGGTAGGCTTCTTGCTGAAGCCAGTGTGACCAGACTTCTGTCGCATTGGCTTCGTTTTCATTCAGTTCGATCACCTGAAAAGGCAGCGAAAAGTCGGTGGTCGGTTGCTGAAACGGGACTCCGTTCGAATGCGAAAAGGTGGTCCGTAAAACAGCATGCCGGCGGACAATTTCAGCCAGACTTTTCTCTAAAGCCGGCACGTTTAGCGGTCCTTCAATTTTAAGTATAATTTGTACATTGTACGTGCCCCGCAATTCATGCATCTGGTGGATGATCCACAGCCGGTTCTGGGCATAGGACAAGGGTATGCCTTCGGGTGGTCTCTGCTCATGGGCGGGTTTCGGCCCGTCGATGGCCGTCGAATGATCCTTTGGCAGCTGATCCAGGTGGAGACTTAACCGGCGAAGGGTTGGGTAATCGAACACATCTTTCACCGATAGCTGCCGGTTAAACCGCTGATGAATGCGGGCTACTAACTGCATAGCGAGCAGCGAATTACCACCCAATTCAAAAAAGTTGTCCTCGCTACCCAAATCCGCATTTTTAAGCACCTCAACCCACAAAGACACCAGCGCCTGTTCGGTTCCGGTCAATTCCTCATGGGCTCCATTTCCGCTTCGAAATATGGCGGGTGGCAACAGGTTTTTGGCCACTTTACCATTGGCCGTCAGCGGCAGGGCTTCCACCGGCACAATCGCAGCCGGAATTAGGTGCTTGGGCAAGCGGGTTTGTAAAAACTGCCGGACTTCTTCGGTTACCAATTGGCAATCCGGTTTGGGAACAAGGTAGGCGGCCAGTTCTTGCTGACCCGATGGCGAATCCGTCAACGTAATGAAGGCTTCGCCCACCGCCGGATGCTGGCGGAGTGCGTACTCAATTTCGCCCGGCTCGATCCGGAAACCGCGAACCTTAACCTGATCATCCAGGCGCCCGATAAATTCAATCGCTCCGTCATTTCGATATCGTGCCAGATCACCCGTTCGGTAAAGTCGCCGACCCGGCTTCTGACTAAACGGGTCGGGAATAAACTTTTCTTTTGTCAGCTCAGGCTGGAATAAATACTCCCTGGCCAGGCCATCTCCACCAATTACTAATTCGCCCGCAATGCCCACCGGCACTACATGCAGGAATGAATCAACAATGTATAACTGGGTGTTTGTCAATGGCCAGCCAATGGGGACATTCGGTATATCCTCCTGGGCAGGGGGCAGGGAATAAAAACTGGCAAAGGTTGTACTTTCTGTGGGGCCATACACATTGCTGATCGTGCAAAGCGGTAGCTGTTGCTGGGCCCGCCGAAGGTGTTGGGCCGACGCAGCTTCTCCGCCGGTTAGTAGTTGAGAGAGGGTCGTAAGTGCAGACACATCACTATCAACAAGCACATTAAACAGGGCCGTTGTAAAAAAAACCGTGTTTACGCAGTGGTTCTGAATAGCGTCCTTGATGGCATGGAGGGTGGGTTGCTGATCTGTCATCAAAATTAATCGTCCCCCGTTTGCGAGCGTGGCCCAAAGCTCAAACGTTGAGGCATCAAACGCCAGCGGAGCCATTCCCAGCATAACGGTCGTCGAATCAAACTGGGCATAATTGGGTTCGTTGACCAACCGAACAATTCCCCGGTGGGGAATGGCCACACTTTTAGGGTGTCCCGTAGAGCCCGACGTAAAGAGTACATACGCCAACTGGTCGATGCTGGCTGGCTGGGCCAGATTGCAGTCCGCTTCGCTGGTCCAGAGGGGCTGAGGCTGATCCAGCACCACGCACGTAACTCCCGCCGTCGCTAGTCGGCTCATCCATTTTTGTTGAGTAACCAGGTAGCGAACGTCAGTCTGTAGACGCAGCTCCTCCAGCCGGGTAGCCGGATACGCCGGATCCAGTGGTACATAGGCACCACCCGCTTTTAGAACCGCCAATAGACCAACCACCATCTCGACCGAACGTTCCAGGCAAATTCCCACGAGCGTTTCGAGCTGAACACCTTTCTGCTGCAAGTACCTGGCCAGTTGATTCGCCCGCTGGTTCAACTCCCCATAGGTTATCGAATTACCTCCGCAGTACAGCGCTTCGTTTAACGGGTGTTCTTTAACCTGAGCTTCAAACAATTCAACGATCGTTTGATCCCAGGGATAAGGTCTGTTCGCCACGTTCCAGTCCTTTAGAACGCGTTGCTGTTCGGCAGTCGAGAGTAAAGAAATGGCTTTTAGTGGTTGCGCCGGTTGATGGACGACATTCTCTAGGACAACTTCCCAGCGGTTAATTAAATCCGCTACCTGCGCATCGGTCCAAACTGCAGGATTATAAACGATTTGGCAGGGGTCGGAATCGGAAAGAATCAACGTCAACGCGTTTGGATACAAGGGCTGTTCATCCGGCCTGGCCGTCTGGTAAATCACAATTGGGGACGTAGATTCATTGAACAGCTTCGCCTTTGCCTGGAGCGCAGGTTGGGTCAGTAACCAGTCACGGGCGAAAGAGCGGTGCTTTACAGTGATTGCTTGCTCGTGTTGTGTTGCCGCCACCGCTTTTGCAAAATCCGATTCCAGATCAAAATCAATCGTGAATGGCAAGCAATCCACAAATAAATCCGCTGTTTCAATGGCTATCTGCCGGCTTACTGGCCCGCTATATCCTACGTGAATCGCGTGCTCATTGTTCAGCCGGGCAACCACAATCAGAAACGCAGTCAGGAGCTGATCCGTTTTGTTTGTTCCCTCCAATTTCGTTAAGGCCATTTCGACGGCGGATGACAGATCGGCCTTCCTATAGTCAACGGCTTTTTCAAGGCTTTCGGTTATTTGTACAGGCGTAGAAACACCAATCGATGTGGGCGAGAAACGGTTGATTTTCTCATTCCAATAGGCCTGATGGGGACTACAAAGATCTTCCCATTGGTAGTACAGCTCAAGTGATTTTTCGGACTGACCCAATTGCTGACCAGCTGCCAGGCTTCCCATTGAATAAAATTCCGGCAGAGCAATTCCCTTTCCCGCTCGTGTAGTCAACGCTCGAATGCCCAACAAGCCCTGGCCCGTTGTTATCACCAGCACGTCAGATTTTAGAAAGGCAACCGTTCCCGGTGTATAAGGCCGGTGGTCTGCCGACTCGCTTACCTCACTGAGGTCTGTAACGAACAGGACATCATTATTGATTCTGATTTTGAGATAACCAAACGGATTAGGGTGAAAACCAAAATTAAGTGCCCGGTGCAGGTTGATCACCTGGCTGGCTGATTGGGTCCAGTCTATGAAAGTATGGGGTCTTTTTGTGAGACCATAGTAGGTCCGTTGAGTCAGGTCCTGAGAGAAACTTGGAAGCGGACCCAAGCGCATTTCTTCCACCAGTTCGCGAAACGCAGCGACGGCCGCTGCGTAACATTTCATGTTCAGGCTAATGGAGGTTTCATCCGGTACAATGGGGACTATACTTTGCTTTAGTATGGGCCCCTTATCAATGCCCTCATTGACCAGGTGCCAGGTAATCCCGTGGGTTGTTTCGCCATTAACCAACGCCCAAAATGTGGCATGGACACCGGCGTAAGCAGGCAGAGGACCATCATGATAATTTATGGTATGCAACCGGGGAAGTTGCAAAATTTCCTTTGAAAGAATATAGCCGTTTGAAATACTAAGTAAATAATCGAAGGGCTCCGCTTCTAAAATCGAAACAAAAGGGGCTGTTGCATCAATACAGTTTAGACCCGACTCCGTGCAATACTTCCACACCTGTGGATCTGTACTGATAACACCTTTCACCAGCAAACCGTGCTGGCCCAAGATGCTCATGCATTCAAGGAGAAGGGTACCACCCCCAATTAAAAAACAGGTATACGGCATAGTGGACTAGCAACAAAATTATGGATAAAAGTTTAAGCAACATGTTGGAATTTCCTACTGCTGTATTCAAAAGGGGATAGATAACCCAGAATAGGAGGGATACCCTTGTCTTTAGCGGTCGCTCTTAATGATCCCTTGGCCACTGAGAGCTCTCGGCGCCATTTTCTTAAATTTGTCCGGGGGCGCCCGTGCGATCATGTTGTCTCCTTGTTTTCATTATCCACTAAGTTAGTTCATGTTTAACTCAATGTTCAGTTAAATGGAGTAAGGCCGGTACTTTTAGTATGCGGCCTAGCTGATCCGGAATCAGACCTTGATACTGCTGGATAATTACGAGAGCAATGGGCACAGCAATATGAAATTGAATGCCCTCCGAATTTTGGATCACGCGCCCTTACAGGTATTAAAAGAATCCCTGGCTTTCATCTATGCCAAAGACATAACCCGGCGGGGGACTGATTACGCCGTCAGCCACTTCAATCAATTGAAATCAGATACGTTGCATTATTATCTAAATGGGTTCGAGCTCGACTATGTGGGCCATCAACTGATTTCTGCTCACCAACCCGGACCAGGCCTGGAAACGCTGCGGCTTTTGACACAAATGAGACCCGATAACTGGTTTATTTATTACAGGTACGGAAAAGCCTTATTGGAATCCGGAAAGAGGAGGCTGTTATGACAATCACCAAATCGCAGTTGCTGTCTCCTAACAACCCTGAAGTTAAACAACTGGTAGAGCAGCTAAAAGAAAACTAGCAGACTGTGTTCAGGACACTTTAAGTGCAGACTGCCAAGTCAAACGTCCATTCCGGCGTTCACATAGTTTATAATGTTTTCTTTAGAATTGGAAAGGGGAGAAGAGAAGCGGTGATCAGCATTTCATAACTTTTTAAGTCTACCATTTCCAACCGCAAACAAGGAGATCATTTTGGGTCAGGATATCGGTTCAGAAAATGGATATCAATTAATACTTCTGCTGATAACAATTACCGCTTATTTCGTCTCAAAAGGAGATTTTTGTGGTCGAGCGTGCTGCTTGTCCTCCTGTTTACCAGTAAAGGTTCATACACTTCTGGACAAGCTCCGGGTCTACCAACCTGTTGTTATTGCTACAATGGACCGCCTTTTAGGTAGCTACGGTCGTGTAGTCATACGAATAGCCTTCCTATTGGATGGATAAAATGGCTGAGGGTAGGTCATGTATTTCTTTTTACATACTTCTGCCAGTTATGTTGTTCCCTGAAGCCCAGCACTTCCCGGATTTTGCGATTGGAAAATAGGGCTTCATACTCGCCTAATTCGCGATGAAAAGGCACGCCGGGAAAGAATTGTTCCGCCAGTTCTCTACTGGGAAGAATAGCCCCATTTTGGTCATTTCCGGCATTGAACACTTGATAGCCCAGCCCATCTTTTCGCAAACATAAGTCTACAATCTGGCCCAGGTCCCGCGCATCGATATAACAAAAAGCGTTCCGGCGACGTACTTCAGGGTGAGTCAGATAGTAGGGGAACAGCTCTTCGTATTCGTGGGGTTCAATCACGTTACCGATCCGAAGGGCATAAATATCCACGCCCGAGCGTCGCTGAAAGCTACGGGCCGTTTGTTCATTAACGACCTTTGATAAGCCGTAGCTATCCATTGGATCGACGTCATAGTCCTCTTCTAGGGGCAAGAATTTCGGGTTGGTTTGACCATCCGAAAAGCAGATGCCATAGGTGGTCTCCGAAGAAGCAATAATAATTTTTGGAATGCCCAGTTTAACCGCGGCTTCAATCACATTGTAAGTACCCAGGGTATTGGCTCGAAATGTCTCATTATCGGGTTTGAGTAAAATGCGGGGCACGGCGGCAAAATGAACGACGGCATCAAAGTGGGGTATGCCCGTACCTGGCTCCAACTCATCGAAGCTGGCATACGCACTGAGGGCGTTAAACATTTGACCCGAATCGGTGGTATCAGCAATCAAATTGGTGACCCCTGGGTGATGCAGCGGACTCAGGTCCACATTCATCACGGTATGGCCTTGCTCAAGGAGGTAGGCAATGACGTGCTTGCCGGCTTTCCCTGATCCCCCGGTAAAACAGATTCGCTGTTTAGTCATGAATGGTGTTGGTTAATGCGTTTGAGTTAAAGTCATAAAGGTCGTAATGCAAATTAACTGATAAACGAAGTTTAGTTAGATATTGGGGCTGCACCGAGGAACCAGGTACTTATATCCACAGGACTAATTTTATGACTATCAATCTGCCTAAATTTTGCGCTGGTTACCAACGCATTAAATAACTCATTTCTGAGCTGACACGTATAAAAAGCAAGTTGTTGAAAAGGTGGCTGCCGCGGGGAAAAAGGGCAAAAGCTAAAGAAGGAATTCATACCTGTCTGAGCTGATCATTTTTCAACACAATAAGAGCCTCATCCGGGATCAACATACCGGTTCAATTAGGAGTAAGAAATTGATTCAATAGAACTTGTAGATGGTTCTCGCTGAGCACTAGGACCCTATACCGAAAAGATGCGGTTCTCCATGTGCATCTGGTAGCATGGCTGCCTGCGCCCGCAACCTTGCCCCCTTATGCCTTATTTAATTTAGGGGGCTAAGACAGTAAACTAAAAGCATGCTCAGTCGTTCATAGTACATCGGTTTACTCAGCGTTACCTTAATAGAACTACTGACCCATATGACCCTAAATTATATCCGGCGTGGTGCTGGCAAACCGCTGTTACTGCTCCATGGCCTTGGTAGTTCCCTGAAGACCTGGGACCTTATTCTGGATGAGTTGGCCTCCCAGCGGGACGTAATTGCCTTGGACCTCCCCGGTTTCGGCCAATCGCCTGCCCTAAACGGGGAGGTATCTATTCCCACCCTGGCCGATGCGGTGACCGACTTTTTAACCCAGCACCAGCTCTTGGGTATCGATGCCGTGGGCAATTCGATGGGCGCGCGTCTGGTACTCGAACTAGCCCGGCGGGGCAATGTGGTCGGGGCTGTCGTATCGTTGGATCCAGGTGGATTTTGGCAAGGCTGGCAGGTAGCCTATTTTTATCAGTCGATTCGTCTATCGGCTCAGTTATCCCGCCTTATTCAACCGATTTTACCGCCCCTTGTCGGCAATCCCATTAGCCGAACGCTGCTGCTCGCTCAATTTTCTGCCCATCCCTGGACGGTCCCAGCCGGGGCAGCGCTCAATGAATTTCGGGCGTTTTTACCCACCCCCAGCTTTACTAAACTGCTAGATAGTCTGGCTTATGGTTCCCCCCAACAGGGAGCTCCGGTTGGCTCCATTCCCAACCTGGTCATTGGCTGGGGGCGTCAGGACCGAATTTGTCCGCCTAGTCAATCCAAGCTGGCCCTAAAACGGTTTCCTGACGCTCACTTACACTGGTTTTCGAACTGTGGCCACTTTCCGCAACTGGATGTGCCCGCCGAGACGGTTGCACTGATTCTGGCTGTCACGGATGGACGCTATAGCCCTCAATTTCCAGTCCCTAGCTTGGTGCAGCCTTCTATATCTGTAGAGAAAATCTTTATAGGTTTGAGTGCAGCGGTTCTCGTAGTGGGTCTGGTTCTCGCCTTCGGTGGAAAAAAAAAGCCTCAAACGTGATGACGTGGTACCTTATTCTACCAGATACAGTCAACAGGAAAGGAGTCTTGGACCGGCCCCGATACGCAATTTAATAGCTTTGTGACTTATCATTTTTGTCAACCGCAAGGAGGTTGCTTTGGGGTCAGTATGTTCGTTCAAAAATGTATTAAGAAATTGACTCAATAAACGATATAAAATCAACTTGACTCATCATCCTTTGTGTAAGGGTATTTCAGGGTAATACAGATAATTCATACCTTATTGACACTATCACCCTTTAATATAAATGAGGAGCCTATTTTGGGTCAACAAGTCAGTTCACAAGGTGCCGACCTTGAATGTTGAACAAAAAGGAGAGTTATAATGTAAACGTCGGTATCCATTTGAATAGGCATGATAAACAAATCCCTTTCGAAGCTAAAAGGAGCCTTTTAGTAGGACAACCATCAGACCACTTCTTTAAGTATTTTGTCGGAATCTAGAAGTAAAAAGTTACTTATCGCGCCGAATAATGTAACGTCACTACTCCTGACCCAAGCGTTTTTGATTCCAGCAATTTCAATTTACTCATTGGTGTATTGTTGTCGAACAGATTTATACCTGCTCCTAATATGACCGGATGTAGCGTTAATTTATATTCATCAATCAGTCCCAGATTCATCAAACTTTTGGCCAGACCAGGGCTTCCGAATATCACCAGATCTTTGCCGGGTTGCTGTTTAAGCGTGTTCACTTCTTCTACTAGATTGTCCTTGATCAGCGTCGTATTATTCCAATCTGCACTGGGCAAGGTTGTTGAAAAAACGATTTTCGGAATCTGTTGCACCCATCGTGCATGGTCAAGGGAATGTTTGTCAGCATTAGGATCGTCCAAAACAGTAGGCCAGTAACCTGCCATTAATTGATACGTATTCTTACCGTAGACAGGAGCGCCTACGGTTTTTACCAGCTCGTCGGCGAATTGTTGCAACTCCTCATTGTAGGACAAGAACCTCAAGCCGCCGGCAATGTCGCCGGCAAAACCATCTAAGGAAATATGGGCGAACAAAACTAGCTTTCTCATATCGTTTACAGTTTGCACAAAAGTAAACAGGGCTAGGTACGTTCCTAAAGGTCAATCGCGACTATTTGAGGGTGTTTTGCGACCTAACTGTACCTAATCTAAACGATAGTTAAGCTGGTGGATATTGTCCAGCTATCGACAGCTATGTTAGCATTTCTTAAAACGCCCTCTCGGACGACAAAACAATATACACGAAACATGGTTGATGTTTCGTCCTTTTAAAGGAGCGTTTAATTAGAATACGTTCCTATTCACCACAATACGAAAAAACGTGTTTTGTAGAACAAGATGGGCAAAATAAATGCCCCGAAGGACATCTAATTACAACGTACATGACAGGGGTTTCATGAAAAGAGAGTGGCTATTGCACAACTCTACCTTTGTTTGCTTATAGCATTATTTATCAGATGATTTATGCGGTGTAATTTGTTGATTGATAAGGGTCATCTGCATCGAGATGATCTTCCATTCATCGTTTCTCTTTTCAAAAACATCAACTCTCCATTTATAATCAGTATCGCCTTTTTTGTATTGGCGAAAGGGTATGTCCTTACCCCGTTCGGTGAGCCAGTTTTGACTGGAATTTAAGCTGACTGCCGATATTCAACCGGCGTCATAAACTGCAAGGCCTGATGGGGCCGTTCATTGTTGTACTCTACTAGCCAGGCATCCACCGTTTGGCGTACATGCCGGATACTCGTAAAAATGTGAGCATCCAAAACCTCCCGGCGAAACGTCCCATTGAATCGTTCGATATACGCATTTTGGGTTGGTTTGCCCGGTTCGATCCAACACAACTCAATCGATTTATCTCGACACCAAGCTTGCAAGTCCTGACTGATAAACTCGGGCCCGTTATCACTGCGTAGCCGCTCTGGCTTACCATGCCGCTCAACCAGTTGATCTAACAAGCGGATAGCTCGCTGGGCTGGCAGTGAATAATCCACTTCGATACCCAAGGCTTCCCGCCGGGTGGCCGGTGCCATTGTAATCGTCGACTACATTCAAGGTGCGAAACTTGCGCCCTCCGGTTAAGTTATCAGACGTAAAGTCCAATGACCAGCACTGATTACAAGCCGTTGTGACCTTGGCCCTGAAAAGTGGACACTCATTGAGTAGAGAAAATCGGGCGATTTTGATAACTTAAACAGATAGAAAAATCGCTTATGAAAAGACGGCAGCGGCCGACCGTCAAATTCACCGAAGCGCAGATTGTTTTCGCCCTACGTCAGGCTGATACTGGCGTACCCGTGTCAGAGGTTTGTCGGAAGATGGGAGTGAGTGACGCCACGTATTACAATTGGAACCGCGGCGGCGGACCGCAAGAAGTACGCTGGTCTGGGAGTTCCTGAACTTCGGAGGCTTCGACAATTAGAGGAAGAAAACCACCAATTAAAGCAGCTTGTAGCCGACTTGAGTCTGGACAAGCAAATGCTACAGGATGTGCTCAAAAAAAAGCTTTAACGGGGCCGCCCGGGCGGTGGATAATTTTAGCCGCCAGTGCTTGGCAATTCATGTCGGACAGTCACTGAAAGGCGATGATGTTGTCACTGTAATGAATCAATTAAAAGCTGTAAATTTAGCAGTGCCGAACCGGATACAGCGGGGCCGCCCGTGCAGTGGATAATGGAAGCGAATTTATTTCAAAGGCCCTAGATAAATGGGCGTATGATAACAAAGTAACGTTAGACTTTTCGCGTCCTGTAAACCCACGGATAACCCTTTTATTGAATCTTTCAATGGCATTTTCAGGGACGAATGTTTAAACGCGCACTGGTTCTTATCTTTGGATGATGCTCAGCAAAAAATCGAAGCTTGGCGACAAGAATACAATAGCTTTCGGCCACACAGTTCGCTGGGAAATCTGACTCCTAAGGAAGTCGGAATGCAGGAGAAAAAGAAGGAAAATACATGCCCGATTCTCCAGTTTTGACTGTCCAAGATTTGGGCTAAGGTCATAACGTCCGGCCCTCAAATTAGCCACTGTCCGGAATTTAGGCCAAGACCAGTCAATATTTTTGACTACGTAACCGGAACCAAAAAACTATAAAAAACATACATGCTATACGACGTTTGGTCTAAACAGAGTAAGAACATTTCATTTAGTCTCTTTTCGGACTAGTGCGTCATGAGTAGCAATACGGACGTTTTTCAATTCCTCTACTTGGTTAAACGGGTTATGGCAAAATCAATCAAGCAATTGTTCAATCGACGGAGCTTTCTCGGGTTGGCCGGTCTATCGACATCCTCGTTCGTGATGCCGACTTTCCTAAACGGCAACAAAGGCGATATATCCCTCCGCGTCGCGCAGGAACCTACCCCGGATTACCAGACGCTGCGGGAAGGCGAGGCTTATTTCGATACAAATAAAATTGTGATCTCCGCGTACAAGTCCATGCGGTTTTATAAAAAGAAAGAGCTTAGCTATCATTACGATCAGATACGGGTTTACCGCATGGAATGCCCGGATTTTAAATTTGGAACGGATTACAGTGAATATTTCCGAACGCTTGACCACAAAAAAGCAACCTTGATTTTTCAGGGAAAAATGGAGCCTTCGCTGGATAACAAGTTTCGGTATGAAGACAATGACATCAAATTGGGCACGGTTTACTGCTATTGGATTGGTTCCGCTCTGGGCGTACCGGAAGGACCCTTGCCGGTGAAGGCGCGGGACCCGGAAATCTGGTGGCCGTACGAAACGGTTCAGAAACGGGTCAGCGAGCTCCATAAGAATTATCCTGCGCTCGTTCAGGTCAATCAAATTGGGGTAACGACCAATAAAAGACCCCTGGTTAGTCTGAAAGTGGGTCAGGGCAAGCGCTGCATTGCCCTGGTTGGGGCCGTCCATGCGGGCGAAGCCGGTCCCGAAATTATTCTTTATGTGCTGGAAAACCTCCTGAAAAACCACCCTGACTTGCTGAAAAAAGTGTCGGTGGTTGCCATTCCGTCGGCGAATCCGGATATGCGGGAGCGGCAGGTGAAAGGGATTCCTTGGTACCTTCGCCGGAATGCGAATCTGGTGGATATCAATCGAAATTTTCCGGCAAATTGGGGCGACGTGGAGACAACCTACGGGTATTCAACCGATGATCCCCAGTCGAATACCTACCGTGGGGCCTTTGCGGAGAGCGAAAACGAAACCGTCGCCATCATCCAGTTTATGAAAAGTCACAAACCAGAAGTGATCTTTTCGTATCACTGTTTGGCCAGCATAGCGGGACAAACCTTAGCGGCTTCCAAGGATGGGCTGCAAAGCAAATCCTTTGTCGATCGGAGCAATGCCGTTGCCAACACGCTCTGGCAGGGCATGGCTAACCGGGATGCGGCTCAGGAGAAAGTATACTACCTCTGTACGGCGGGCAGTATGCCGACCTGGAGTTACAAAGAATTAAATACGCCCGCTTTTGATATTGAAGCACCGTTTGAAGCCGTTGATTTAGCCCAGTGTAAAACCGATCAGACCGATCGGGCGCTCTTAAAAAAGTACCAGGAAATGCATTTGCGCGGCATTACGGCCGTTCTCAAAAGTATAGCTTTCTGAGCCTGATTAATCAGAACAATAAAAGTGGCTTATTCTGACCCAGAATATCGTTTTAAAAAATGACAGATAGTCGCAAACTCCCCTTCTTTTTGACGCAATTGCACCGGGCGATAGAACCGGGTCTGCTTTACCTTTGACCGACACCAATGAAATAGCAAGCAACCATGAGCAGTATCAACAAGAATTTGCTATTTATACAGGGAGGAGGAAGTACAGAAGACTATGAGGCCGATAAAAAACTCGTTGATACCCTACAAGGCCTCTTAGGAGAAGCTTATGGCATGCATTATCCTCTCTTACCAAATGAGTCCATTCCGGATTTAGGCAGAATCAAGCAGATTGACAACGCAATTTCGCTGATTGAAGGAGAACTTATATTGGTGGGGCACTCGTTAGGCGCTTCCATGCTTCTGAAATACGTTTCCGAAAACGAAATCAGGAAGAAGATTACGGGCATTTTTCTACTCTCTACCCCATTTTGGAGCGGGGAGGAAGAGTGGAAAAAAGGGTTTAAGCTGAAAGAAGATTTTGCGGATCAGCTGCCCAGCGACATTCCGGTTTTTCTTTACCACTGTCAGGATGATCAAGAGGTGCCGTTCGCACACTTTGCTATTTATCGCAAAAAGCTTCCCTGGGCGACTTTCCGCGAACTAGCCAGCGGTGGTCACCAATTGAATAATGATCTCACGATAGTTGCGAATGATATTTTAGCCTTATAAGAATCAACGGGCAGGTGCTGGAGCGAACCATGCCGACCACCTTTCATGCTTCGATCCCTTATAAAGGGTGGGTGTTGCAACTGTTTTGGCGGGGATCGCCCGAATAATAGTTGATGTCAGCGCTTATTTTTGAATTACAACCCAAAGAACACTACGATGAGAACGGTAACATTCGGAATGAATATCAGCCTCGATGGCTATTGTGACCACACTATTTTCAAGCCCGATGAAGAGGTGCATGATTATTTCACCAGCATGCTGGCCGAGGTTGATCTGCTTTTTTTCGGCCGTATCATGTATCAGCTCATGTTTCCCTTTTGGGCTGATGTGGCAAAGAATCAATCCGGCACCGATGATGAAATTCGATTTGCCGAAAGACTGACTGCGATCGATAAAGTGGTTATTTCACGGTCATTAGACAACGTGGAGGGTAATGCGCGAATTGTTCGTAGCAACCCGGCTGAAGAACTCCTGAAACTAAAGCAACAACCGGGTAAAAAAATATCCGTAGACAGTGTAAGCCTGCTTCCGGAATTGATCGCAGCTGGCTTGATCGATGAATACCATTTGGTTGTCCATCCGGCGATGGTTGGTAAAGGCCGACCCTTGATCAAGGGCGGCAGTCTTCCGGAAAAGATTGATTTAAGACTGGTGGACACGATCGTTTTCAAATCCGGGTGTGTGGCGCTTCACTACTGGAAACCGTGACGCACGGGCTTAATCAGCAATGGATAGCTTTCTGAACCTACCATTTTTGTAATGCAATAAGAGCCTGATCTGGGGTCAGTTTGTTCGTTTAAAAATGCATCAATAAATTAACCCAGTAGAAGATATAACATCAAAGTAACCAATCATCATTTGCGTTATAGTATTCCAGTGTTATACACGACTCTGTAGTCTGTTCATGGAATAGCCTTAGTTTGAGTGGAGCAATTGCGAGTAAAGTACCCCTAAAAATGACTTATTAGGTAGCTTAACGTTTGATTATACAATTAGCTGACATGCGTGTATTTGCTAAATTTTCTTAGCATGAGCCTACCTAAATGGATGCGAATCAGTCTATGGATTACGGCCGGGCTGAATCTGATTGGTGCGATTATTTTTACGCCGAGCTTCCACTTTGGCCGACAGATAATGGACTTGCCTTCGACAAACCATCCGCTTTATCTGTGGATTATCGCTGAATTCATCTTTATCTTCGGTGTTGCCTATGCATATTGTGCTTTTACTGGCCATGCACCCCGAATTTTAATCGGGGTAGCCGCAGCCGGTAAACTTGCTTTCTTTGCCACGCTGGTTGGGTTCTGGCTTTCGGCCGAATTGCCAGTAAAGGTCCCCATATTGGGCAGTGCAGACCTGATTTTCGGTTTGCTATTTCTATGGTGGCTCAGGCAAACGCCTGGTGATCGAGCCGGAGGGTCTTCCTGACATAATAAGCTAAAGTACTTAATCGAGAGCGGGTAATGATTCAGGATGGTTTCGAGTTGAATCTCAACTAGACCATTGGTCAGGTACTATCTGGACACAAACTAACCCCTGGTTGCTTTTAGAGGATGATACAAAAACGTTACTGGGCCGGGCCGTCTCGGGCCGGTGCGATCGCCATCCGCCGGGCGGCCCCGTCACGAAACTATGTTCCTTTTTCAGCTTCACGCATGAGTTTGTGCAATAGTTTTAAAAACAACTGCCAACACTACACCTAAAGCACACTATCGATTAAACGTCCATTCCGACCTTCAAACCGTTCCGTTTGGTTTCATTAGAATTGGACTCGGAGTGGTGCGTCCCGGCGGGGAACCGCACTGCGAGGCCGAAGCCAAAGGAGAAGGGAAACCGATTTCGGATCAGTATTTATACCTTTCTCATCCTGTCCTGATCCCGTTAAAGTGAGCCAGTGAAAAGTAGGGTAAAAAACTTAACTTTCACTAGTCATCGA
>NZ_VTWS01000018.1 GCF_008727875.1 Larkinella humicola
CGGCAGTCAGCTTAAATTCCAGTCAAAACTGGCTCACCGAACGGGGTAAGGACATTAGGAGGTAAACCGATAGGATAGTTGAACTTTTCATCGTCTCACGAAAAGGAGCGATTTGTGAGATCAGTCTTCTTTCTTTTCTAGCAGTTACTTCGCTTTTTTGTCCCGGGGACCGCGTTCAGTAAAAGGTAACAAGTCCAGTCAGGAAATACGTGCAGGACCGGACATATAGGGAGAGTATCAACCCTGTGACTGCGCCCTAGATCTGCTCTTGCAATCGTTCCATTACAATCTGTTTATACAATCTCCCAATAGGAATTTCGTGGCCGGACAACTGCACAGATACAGCGTTGTAACCTGAAATTTTATCGTATGAAACCAAATAAGATCGGTGGACCCGCATAAATTTATGATCTGAAAGAAGATTTTCCATGGCACTGATAGACTGCTTCGCCAGAAAATATTTGCCACCGGTAAGAAAAACTTTCACATAATCTTTCCAGCTTTCGATATAGTCAATGTCATTCACAACGATTTTTTTCATGTCCCTGTCTACTTTTAGATAAATAAAAGAAGGGGTTTTGGGAGCATCGTTGTCACTAATAGTGTCAGTTTCCCGACCCATCAGTCGATTTATTTTGGTGATGGCCTTAAAAAATCGTTCAAACGAAACAGGCTTCACCAGGTAATCCACGGCATCCAATTCAAACCCATCAGAAGCATATTCCCGGTAGGCGGTAACAAAGATTACTTTAGGTGGATGAGAGAGATTTTTCAAAAAATCTGTGCCGATGATGTAGGGCATCTTGATGTCGAGAAAAATGACATCAACTGCTTTCTGATGGAGCACATCCAGGGCCTCAATGGCATTTTTGCATTGACCTGCTATCTCCAGGCCATCAATGGCGGTGATATATCGTGCCAGCACTTTTAATGCAGGAGGCTCATCATCGATGAGTAAACAGCGAAGCTTCATGTTGGTATGGGTTGAGTTATCACCTCAGGAAGTGGAAGCTGAATGGGCGTATAGCCAGTTAGTTTGACAAGCAGGGAAACTACAAAAAAGATACCTTCATCATGCATCTTCAATTCATGGTTATTCGGATACATGAGCGCCAGTCTTTTTTTTACATTCGTGATCCCAATCCCGTTGCCGTTGGTGTGGTAGGGCACAAATTCGTTCTTGCTGTTGGCAATCTTGCATCGAAGGCTATCCGATTTTACCGATATGTCAATGCTAAGCCAGGGTTTTTCTAGTTGTTCCGACACGCCATGCTTGAACGCATTCTCCAAAAACGGAAGCATCAATAACGGAGAAATGAATTTATTTTTAATAGTGCCCTCAACGTTCCAGGATACTTCAATTTTATTGCCATACCGTTCTTTTTCAAGATCAATGTAGTTTTTCATGGTCTCTATTTCCTGTTCCAGCGTCACCTGCTCCGCTTTGCAATCGTAGAGCATGTAGCTCAGCAGCGAAGATAGTTTTAAGATCAGCCCGGGTGTTTTGGGTGAGTTGTCCATCGAAAAGGAGTAGATATTATTCAGGGTGTTGAACAGAAAATGGGGATGCACCTGTGCTTTCAACAACTCTAGCTCGGTGGTTAACTTTTGCTGCCGTGCAAGCATCCAGTCACGCTGCTTAATGGTCCACGACTTGAAGAATTTTATGATCATCGGGCTGGCCGCAGAAGTGGTCATGCACAGGTAACTGTGCGGCTCCCACACTTTTTGAGGAACAAAGTCCAATCCCATCGCTTCTTGCAACGGGGTATAGAGGTACGTAATGAACCAGGAATTGATATAAAGTCCCAAACCGCCCCACGCCAGAATGAGCAGAAAGAACTGCACTACTTTCCCCTTGAGCAGCAAATGGGGAATGGCCCCATACATCAAGGGGTAACTGAATAAGATAAAAACTGGTACCCACAGCAACATGTCGAATAGGTTACGCCCAAAAGAGGTGGGTGCACCCATGACGATCCAGAAAATGGACCATACGGTTATGTGTAATGACCAATAGGCGATATGACGCCACACCCGGTAGCGGGGTGAAAAAACAAACTCATTGTACAGAAAGGAATCGATTGCTTTCATTATCTAAAAGCGTGCAGATTTTCATGGCGAATGGTTTGCGTAATCTGCGGCTGTCCGGCTGTTTCAAGATACGCTGATTTGTCGCCAGCCAGTTTCACGAGCAGCGAAACCACGAAAAAATCACCTTCGTCGTTAAGCTTAAGCTCGTGCTTGCTGGGGTAAATGAGCGCCAGTCTTTTTTTTACATTCGTGATCCCAATCCCGTTGCCGTTGGTGTGGTAGGGCACAAATTCGTTCTTGCTGTTGGCAATCTTGCATCGAAGGCTATCCGATTTTACCGATATGTCAATGCTAAGCCAGGGTTTTTCTAGTTGTTCCGACACGCCATGCTTGAACGCATTCTCCAAAAACGGAAGCATCAATAACGGAGAAATGAATTTATTTTTAATAGTGCCCTCAACGTTCCAGGATACTTCAATTTTATTGCCATACCGTTCTTTTTCAAGATCAATGTAGTTTTTCATGGTCTCTATTTCCTGTTCCAGCGTCACCTGCTCCGCTTTGCAATCGTAGAGCATGTAGCTCAGCAGCGAAGATAGTTTTAAGATCAGCCCGGGTGTTTTGGGTGAGTTGTCCATCGAAAAGGAGTAGATATTATTCAGGGTGTTGAACAGAAAATGGGGATGCACCTGTGCTTTCAACAACTCTAGCTCGGTGGTTAACTTTTGCTGCCGTGCAAGCATCCAGTCACGCTGCTTAATGGTCCACGACTTGAAGAATTTTATGATCATCGGGCTGGCCGCAGAAGTGGTCATGCACAGGTAACAGGAGGGCATGGCGCCTCTTGGAACAATATTTTCCAATCCCATAGCCTCCTGCAGCGGAATAATGGCATACGACCGATACGCTGAATCGATAAAAAGTCCCAGTGCCGCCCAAGCCAAAACGAGCAGGATGAAAAATGAAACGTGCCCCTTGAGCAACACATGGGGAATGGCCCCGTATACCAGGGGGTAACTGAATAAGATAAAAACCGGCACCCACAACGACATGTTGAATAACTGACGGCCAAAAGATCCTGGAATACCCATAACCAGCCAGAAGGTGGCCCAGATCGTTATGTGAAACGACCAATAGATCACATGCCGCCACACCCGGTAGCGCGACGAAAAAAGAAATTCACCAGAAAGAAAGGAATTCAGCCGTTGCATGTCCATACTATACAAAATAAATGAATATCGGCAATTCAATTTTCAAAAAAGTCGTCAAATAGACATACGACGGCATTTTTCGACAAACGACAATTTTCGCTCCTCAAAGTACTTCGGGTGTTAATTCTGGTGTATATCTAAAAACTTCTACACTGAGCTATTACTGCTTGAGCACAGCGGAAGTCAATGTTATCTTCCCCAGACATTTATAATAAACGCCGAAAATCAGTATGAAAAACGTAACATTAATAAAAATCCGGTCCTTGGTACTCATGACCTCATTGCTGCTTCCCCTGTCAGGATGCGATCATCAACCGGAGGTGCAGGCAAAACAAACCAACACGTATTCATCCGAGGTGGCCATCAAATGGCTGAATATGCAGGTGAAACAAATGCGAGAGTACCCACCTACGATCGGCAACGTGCTTTATTCACGCCATTACGCTTATAGCGGCATTGCCTTGTATGAGGCAGTAGTACCAGGTATGCCCGCATACCAGTCCATTGCATCCCAGTTGAATGGATTAACGGGCTTACCTATAATCTTTGCCGGTGTTGACTATCATTGGCCGGCCTCCGCTAATGCAGCGCTTGCTGCCATCAACCGAGCCATGTTCCCCAACGCCACCGATGCAAATAAGGCACTCATCAATCAGTTGGAAACCGATTTGCAGAACAACTATGCGAAAGACGTAGATGTGGCTACCTTGGAACGTTCCGTCACGTTTGGAAAAGCGATCGCGGATGCTGTACTTCAATGGGCTGAAACCGACGGCTACAAACTTGTTAATGGTGCCTACACGCCACCGGCAGCTTCATCCGGCGGAAAATATTGGACCCCCCCAAGCCCCTTGCCGGTACACAGTTTACCTTACTTTGGAAATCTTCGGCCCTTGGTATCCGGCAGTGGCACTGGCGCCGATCCCGGCCCCCCGAATTATGACAAGCTTGCTGAAATGACCACGGAAGTAATCAATGCGAAGCCGGCTACGAGTACAGACGAATACAACACGGCATTTTGGTGGAGAGACTTTCCCGGTACCAGCACGCCAGGGCATTATGTAAGCATTTTAAAACAGGTATTACAAAAAAAACAATCCGGTCTTGATGTGGCTGCTCTTGCCTATGCGCTGGGCGGTATTACGGTTATGGATATTACCATCAGCACCTGGCAAGCAAAATACAAGTACCTGTTGGCGAGGCCTTTCGATTATGATGATGTAATGGGCCAACCATTTACGGCGCTCTTGGGAGCCCCTCACCCGGAATATCCTGCCGCACACGCTTCGCTGTCTTTAGCCAATGCCGAAGCGATGACCACCGTATTGGGAGATAACCAAGCCTTTACCGATAGTACATTTAATGGTTTGGTTACCCCCCAGGGAATTACGCTGGGTCCCCGATCTTACGATTCTTTCCGCGAAGCAGGCGAGGAAGCAGGCTGGTCTAGGTTATATGGTGGTATTCATTACAGGAAGTCGATCGAAGTAGGATTCTGGCAGGGAAAAAAAGTGGCGGATAATATTAAGAATACGCTGAAATTTTTGAGATAGCAGTAGCTGATCAATTTCCAGTTTTGGCCGGGAGTTAGCTTTCAACTCTTCATCATGCGAACTAGCTTCTCAATCGAAAGGACGTTTGTCCTCTACAGCCGCTTCGACTTGTCGAGCTATTCGACCAACATGATTACGGATCGTTGCTGCGTTCAGCCTTGGATCAACAGGTAGCACCTCTTTCATCAGATCCGCTACTTTGTGGTAAGTAGAGCTGTCCATTTGGTCTCTAACCATAAGCGGTCCGGTGTTTCCCGTTGCGAGAATAAGGTACATAAAGGCGTGATGATCTTAGCCCTCTTATCTTGCCCAAACTTATACCGCAGACTTCGGGTGGTTACCTTGCCAATGAGCGTTTTCAAGGTCAATGGCTGGTAATCTTTCAAGCAGCATTTTGGGGATAGTTGCAGGCGTTGTTGGCGTAGGTACTCCTGAGCTTACTAATGCACAACTGCTTGTTGCAGATTTTCCATGAGTTGTTTGGATTCGGCCAGCAACAAACCCACGTCGTCTAAATACTGACAGTCTTTTCCCATGCTGAATACCTGTTGATTGGTGGTCTCCGTAGAATCCGCATGCATGGTTAAGGTGGGGGTAAACTTCATGGTCGTTTGAGTTTAAGTAAGCCTAGGAGGTATCATCCGAATCCAATTATTTAAAGGGAAAGTCTAGTCAGAAAAAACTGTTTTAATAATTGGGGATGCCAAGATCTGGAAACCAGCATTATGCCCATTTCCACCAGTTACCAATGGGTTTCCGCCAGTTACAAGTTATGATTTCGGCTCTCGGTCAGATCCTGCCAATTTTGCATCGGCAACACAAAAAAATGCCAAAGCGGGATGTCTAAAACTCCCAACTATTTATTCTCACATCATTTAAACGAGTATCGTATGAAAAAGCAAAAAACCACACCCAAATCCGACAAATGTATTTCAATTTCCAAAGACAAAGCACAGCAAATTTTTGGGGGAGCGACGCCTTTCAAGGCTACAAAGCCGGTAATGTTACATTGCCATATGGAACCCTAGTAATCACTTGATAGTCCGCCAAGCGCCCAGGAATTAAAGCCAAAAGCAGCCAATCCGGATCCGGATTGGCTGCTCAATTGTTCGATTTTACGTTTTATGAGAAAGCCCTAAACTTCATAAATCATGGTTTTTCGAAGAAATGGCAACTGCTTTTGGCGAACTGATTACCATTTTTATTATGCGGATTCATTCGTAAAACTTCCGCTGATTCATCCGAGCCAACAACTAAGTTGAGTCTCCGCATGGCGACCAAAGGTGGCTTACCTAAACTTTGGCTGTGTGTAACCAGATTGGATTAATTAGCATACCTGCCCGTACCGCTACCTAATGAGATCAGCGGATGATGAAAGAATTAAGTGAATTTTTAATTATAACAACGTACTCATGAACATTAAAATATTATTTTCGAATTTCTGCACTGTTTGGCTCGTATTATTCGTAGCCTATTCGTTTACCGCTTGTAAAAAGGATGCCGATCCGGCCCCAGCTCCTGATCTGGCTACACAAACCGCTGGTTTGTATACGTATTCCGAATTAGCGTATAGCACCAAAACGGTCTCAGCCGACCATACCAACTTGAAAGGAACAATTACTGTAACTCGTCAAACGGAAACAACGGTTAGTCTCGATGTCAAGATTCAGGTAAAAAGTGATGGATCAGACTTCATGGTTGTCTCAGTCGATAACGTAGAGCTGATGGAAACCAGTAGCGGTGCCATTGCCTTACACTATGAAGGTGAACATGTGGGGATGGTTAAAGGAAACACCGTCAAGATTGAAGGGGTTGATGATGAGCAGGTTAAATTTACAATTACGGCCACCAAGTAATTTTAATTTTATTATTTGATCATATCTATTTTGGATTCCCCATCCCGTTATGCTTTGGTGAATCTAAAATCCGCTGTCGCGGGCCTATTCAGAACCAGGCCCATTAGTCTATCTTCCTGATTAATATCAATTGAACCATACACAAATTAGATACTGTTTTTTCTGGATTGGATCGGTTGCAAGAGGGTGAAGGGCTTTCTCCTTTTTCTTATGATTGGCCTCGGAGTGGTGCACTACTCCGAGGCCAACCTGGGGAGAAAAGAAGCAGTGATCAGCATTTCATAGCTTTCTGAACGCTTTCCCAAGTTGGAAAGATAACTGTCTTATTGTGGTTTAATAAGTTCGTTCACAAACTACCGCTCGAAGGTTATTATAGTGCTAAACACGGTAGGATCTTATCGATGAGACGTTGTCACACAAAGGAGCGATTTTGGAAGACAGTTGTATAGGCTACATTTTTGTACAGTATTTCCAACCTCTTAAAGGCTAAAATCCATAGCAGTCCCCAAAATCGGCTTTTACGTTTCGTTAACATTCTTTTACATGCCCTCAAACAGATCGTAGTATAAAGACGTGTAGGTTTGTCGAAATTCATTGGTATTAAAAAAGGAAAAGGGATGAACTACTCCTGCGTATATACTTTGTTCTTACTATCTGTTTTTTTTACTCAGGCAGCAATTGCCCAATCCACCGGCGCCTTTACCGACTCACGCGATGGGCAAACGTATAAAACGGTCAGCTTTAAAAATGCGTTGACTGGCAGCACGGTTACCTGGATGGCACAAAACCTGAACTACAAAGTTGACGGTAGCTATGCGTATGATGACCAGGAGAATAACCGAAAAGAGCTGGGCTTGCTTTATACCTGGGAGGCAGCGAAAAAAGCCTGTCCCAGCGGTTGGCATTTAGCAACGGATAGCGAATGGTCTCTGCTGGTAAGTCAATTTGGCGGAACCGAGAAGGCCGGCGAAGCCATGAAAAGCGTCAGTGGCTGGATGGAGGACGGCAACGGCACTAACAGCAGCGGGTTTAACGGGCTTCCGGCAGGTATTCGCAGAAATAATGGTTATGACGTCCTGGGTATTATGGGTTTCTGGTGGACATCCACACCTTCGGGTGAGGAGGGTAAAGCCTGGGGATGGAACTTCAGTTATGGTGGCCCTGGGGAAAAACCACTTAAATCAAAAGCGTTCCGTTTCGATAGCTCTGTTTCTCACGCAAAATCTGTTCGTTGCGTTCGGGATTGATTTATCTAGCGCAAAGGGCATATAAGGTCAGAAGTAATTTGTATGCTGTCTCTCCAAACGCCCGTTTGATGCGTCATAAAAGGAGGATTTGCTGAGAATTTGAAGTGCGTAGGCATAACTTCATTGTCGGCTGTCAGGTAAATCCCTAGCACCCCCAAAATTAAACAGAAGTCGCTCCATCTGGATGCAACTTCGTAGCGGCCGGCGGTGTCATTCTTTCGATTGATTTTATTAAAACCCATCCTCTTTATACGATGAGCTCCGTGTCGCCCATTGAGGTTCAGCATTATTATCCAAAGAACCCCCTTTTACAAAAGCATATTGAGTATTATTATTTTCTCAAAACAGACTCTCCCACCTTTCTCAGTAGGTACTTTGCCTTCCCCAATACCCTGCAAGCGTTTAATATCCACAAAAATGCTACGTGCCGCATAGACCCGTTTTCCACCATCGTGGAGGGAAGACAGCCGACACCGTATCTGATGATTGCCCAGGGTAAACATGAAACGCCCCTGTATGTGGAGTTGAAGGGCCTTCTCGACAAGATTACCATTCTTTTTAAACCGCTGGGTCTGAATCACTTTTTAGACCGAACGCTGCAAGAGGTAACGCCAGCGGACTCACAAGTAGTTAATAACTGGTTTGAGCATCCTCACTGCCTTGCCTTTTTAGACGCTTTTTATCAAACCCATGACTATCACCAGCGGATCGATATGCTGGAAACCTTTCTTCTTTCCATCTATCGCCCCCTTGCTGATGCCCCCTTACTGGATCGCGCCCTGGACCGGCTGTTGGATTTTGACCACCCCATGAGTGTCGAATCCATCATCGCCGAGTCGAAATTGACCACCCGCTCATTTAATCGCTTATTTTTGAAGCACCTGACGATCTCCCCCGTCCGTTTTCGCAAAATTGCCCGCTTTCGCCATTCCCTGAAGGATAAAATGGTCAGCCAACAGCTAAACACGCTCACTCAGATCGGCTATCGCAGTAATTTTTACGACCAGGCTTATTTTATCAAGGTCTATCGGCAGTTGACCGGTGATAGGCCCTCCCGATTTTTTAACACGATCGACAAATTGGCCGATGATCGGTTGATCTTCAAATTTCTTCATGATTCGAACGAGTTGTCCAGAAAATACAATTCCGTTTCGGACGACTAGCGGATTTTTGCCCAAAATAATCTCGTTCCATCAATGAAATGGATTGCCACATTCTCATTCATCCTCGGCTGGGTGACAACCGCTCGGGCTCAAAATGATTCTGCCGCCGTCTATAACGACCGTGCTTTCGTAAGCTACCAGAAAAATGAGTACGCCAATTGTCTGTATTGGACGGAAAAGTTGTTCGCTACGGGACCAACCGACTATCAGAACAATTATAATTTTTACCGGGCGTCGGTCAGCGCCTGTCAGGTCGGCAAACCCGACAAAGCCCTGCTTTATTACACGAAAATGGCCAATAGCTACCTTGACTATAGCAACTACCCCACCTTTGCTCAGGACAGCAGTAAATTGGCCTGTATTACCGGTGCCCCCATCTGGAAAAAATCGATGGCTGCCATGCGCACCCGGTACGATTCGGTCCAAACCTTAAACCAGCTCTATTTCCAGGGTATTACCGATACTACTAAACGGCTTAACAGGTCCCCATTGCTGAGTCAGCAGTTTCTAAACAATCTTTTTAATCAAAATAGCTTCGATCAAATCTACCAAACCCTTCGAACCTATAACCGGTACGAAACACCGCCTGTGGTCAATCACTGGACCCTCTACCACATTGCTGTGAATGACACGCTCACAGTCCCTTTCCTGGTCTACATTCCAAAGGAGTACAAGCCCAACCAACGTACCCCTCTCTACCTGTTTTTACAGGGAGCGGTTCGAGGTCGTCCTGATTTTATGATCAAAGGGCGGGTGCCGATCAGTGATGCGGCTGTATTGAGCAAAGCCAGGGAAGCCGGCGCTTTTATCCTCTATCCATTTGCTCGAAAGGATGTCAACTGGTTGTATCACCCCGTAGCTTTTGAAGCGATACGCAAAGAAATCGCCTTTGTTAAATCGCTTTATAACATCGATGACAACCGGGTCTACCTAACCGGACACTCCAACGGGGGCGAGGGTGCGTTTTATATGGCGATTAATCAGCCGACACCCTTTGCTTCCTTCCTGGCATTCACTTACTTTCCGCAGTCGTTCATAACCAATACCCCCTTACGGAATTTAACCAATAGCCGAACGTTCTTTGGCGCGACGGCTAAAAACGATCATATCTTCCCTTACGCAACGGTGGATAGTATCTACACGTACGCCAAAAGCATGGGAGCCCACTGGCAGAATTACTCCTTCGAGGGCAATCATACCTTACCCTACTCCGCGCAAAAACGAGTCAGTTTTGTTTATGATTCTCTGTTTTCGAAAGTCAGAAATCCATTCGCTCACCAGCTCCGTTGGGAAGTCGACAACGTGCAAAATGGTCGCTACGATTGGATTGAAATTAACGAGCTGGATACGACGGTTCAACAGTCATCCTGGGTAGACGAATATACACCTTCTATTCGGTCCACGAATCAGGGGCGGGCAGGATTTAACCCCCGCCGGAGCGGTGTGATCGAGGCTTCCGTCACCGATAACGAAATTCGGATCCGAACGTCGCGGGTGAGACGATTTAGTTTTTACGTCTATCCGGAACTGCTCGATGTGAATCGTCCGCTCAGGGTTATCATCAACGATCGGCCCGCTCGCCAGGTGACCATCAAAAAGCAGAAGTCTGACCTGAAAGCGGCTTATTTGCACTCCAAAGACCGAGTGCTTTTACCTTACCAGAAAATCATTTTCCAAGTTAGATAAAGAGACGAAAAGTTAGAAGAGCGCTGGGCTACCTCTCTCTTTAAATGCCCGTTTTTCTGGGAGCTGACCTACGCTGCCGCGTGGTCAATCTTAGTGTTAGGTAATGGTCTCAAAAATCTGTCCGCCGGGCGGCCCCGTCACAAATCAATGTTCCATTTTCAGCCTCGCAGATGAGTTTGTGCTACAATTTCACAAGCACATTACCCCATTAATCAGAAGTAAAAAACACCTAAAGCATCCTGTCGCATTAAACGCCCATACCGGTGTTCATATCGTTGATTTCGGTTTCCTTGGAATTGGAAAGGGGAGAAAAATCGCGGTGATCAGTATTTCATAGCTTTCTGAACCCACGCCTAACTCCCGTTCCATTTGCTGTTCTACCCCCAAAATAGGGTTCAAAAAGTAGAGCCTGAAATAAATAGACGATCGTATTTATGACACCGACTTCTTGACTCTATCGACCAGTAGGCCACAGCGGGATCGCCACCATGAACAAACTTTTCGGCTTTGCGCGTGTGTCTGGCCTGGACCAGAATCTGGACACCCAACTCGATGCCCTACAAAAGGTAGGTTGCAATGAAATATTTCAGGATAAGATTACCGGTGTCAATACGAGTAGTCCAGCCCTGGACGAATTACTGTCTAAACTGTGAACCGGCGATACGTTCATGGTGGCCAGGTTCTTTCGCTTAGGCCGTAGCCGGGATTATTTGATCAGTCTGTTGGGCGAACTCGCCCGGAAAGCTACTCACTTCAAGGCCCTGGATCTGGGTGTTGACAGTAGCACCTCGCAGGCAAACTGGTCTTGCAGATTTTCGATGCTCTGTTCGAGTATGACGGCGACGGTCACACAGGGGTAAAGTATCTTGGAAACTAACTTTCCTCCGAGAACTGAGTCATCTCCTATCATCAACTGTCCGATTTTAGCCCTGAGCTTTTGGCTCATGTCCGACAAATGGCTACTGTTCCACAGGATGGTCAGCATAAATGAAACACACTCTCTGACGCTGAATTTTTGCATTGTGCGGGTTTATGGGGTCGCGATGTACAGACCGGACAACAGGGTTATACCTTTGCAGCGGCTCTGCTGTTTTCAAGTAAGTAGCGAGTTTTGTTTTAGGGCTAATCAGCTATTCATTAACTGATTAGCCCTAAATTTTTGACAAGGCAAAGTTGGTAGGGGAAACCGCGCGAAAGAATGGAAAAAAGGCAAAGTGCCTTGTACGTTTTTCCCAGAGTTGCCATTATGGCTCGTAGAAAGCCGCTAGATGATCCAATCGCTGTTTTACCAGCGGGTTTTTCATGGGTTCGAATCGAGCCACCTTGTCTTTGGTAATAACCACATGAAACGGCTGATTCATCCGGGTGGTGAGGTGATAGATCGTCACCAGCTCGGCGATGTCCTCAGACCAGGCTGCCATACCGTACAAGGAGGGAAAGGGGGGTTGCGTGAGCTTCCGATACACGTCCGGGGCCAGACTGATTGGCATCGGTAGACCGCTTCGGAAACGGCTTTGTTCCAGCAGCGAATCAAGGTATCGATCATCAGGCACTTTCATCGTACGCCAAACATCTTTGGTGAACGGTGTCGATTCAACGAGTGCGTGTTTTCTGAAGCATGTGGGGTGACGTTCATCACGGCATCGACGACGTGTGTAGCCTCATGGAGCAGCACGTAAAGGATTGCATCCAGGTTACCCCCTTCGACACGCACGGCATAACTGGAATCCGTTGTCCGGGTAAAGCAGGTATTTTCTTTCCACGATGCCCATTCTGAGATGGTCTCATTCAGCAAGCCCGCCCGAAACGTAATATTGAACCTTTTTGGTCCGTCCCCTGAATCAACGGGCGAAGTCAATGCCGTGTTCGGCATGTTATCCATGAAGCTGATGCTTTAATGATGGCTACCATCGCCGGATCTAATTGCTTTCATTCACACTTCACCCGAGAGGATTTTTTTTCGGTGTAACTCACCCCAGCTACGCAGTGATTCGATCACCCCGCCAAGGGTTTGACTATGTGGTGTCAACGTGTAAGTGACTTTGACGGGATAGGTATCGTACACCTTTCGTTTTACTAACCCGTTTACCTCCATATCCCGTAACTCTTTAGAGAGCATTCGGTCAGTAATACCATGCACTTCTTTGGAAATTTCGCCAAACCGCTTCTCCCCAAAGGTTAAGGCCACGATTATAGGCAGCTTCCATTTACCATTCAACACGTCCAACGCATCTCGGATGGGCCGTAATGTACTGATACACTCCGCGTGATTTAGATCTGTCGTTTCCATTTTCTGTAGAAGTCCTAGTTACCTGGATAAAAGCTTTGTTATACTTACTATACTGGAGTATAGGGCTATACTATGGTATAGTACTTACAAAAGTATAGTTATAAGCGTAAATTTGCATCATCAATGGTGAGCAAATTTTTGCCCCCACAGTAAAAACCAGGAGCATGAACCTTCATCGAAAACTCGTCATAACATATACTCCACCTACTCAACAGGGGTTTTTAGGACCTGGTCATTTGGCAAGACCAGTTATTCAGGTCGACTTCACTGAAAGTGACCCGTTCATTATATTGATGGATGATCGACTCGACAAGCAAGATGAACAACCAGTGGGCGGTCCGCATCCGCATGCAGGCTTTGAAACCGTATCCTTGCTTCTGGAAGGCAACATAGGCGACGAGGCTCACCAGATGAAGGGTGGTGACCTACAGCTCATGACGGCGGGTAGTGGTATCGTCCATACCGAAACCATCGAAGGGAAAGCGTCGATGCGCCTGTTACAGTTATGGCTGAATCTACCCAAGAAAGATCGCTGGGCTAAGCCACGGGTACAGGATCTGCCTTTGGAGAAAGTGCCAATTTTAACCCATAAGGGCACAACTATACAGGTTTATAGCGGTTCTCTGGCGGGGGTAACGTCACCCATTCAGAATTATACACCTCTTATTATTGCTGATATCCACTTGCAGCCCGGCACGACCACGGTGCAACACCTTCCGGCATCCTTTACCACGTTCCTATATGTCCTTGAGGGCAGTCTGCAGGTGGGCGACGATGCCAACGAGATCCACCGGGATCAAGTGGGCTGGCTGGATAGACACGCCGAGCAAACACTGAGCGAACTCAAGCTGACAAGTGGGGAAACCGGAGCCCGGGTTATTCTCTACGCCGGAGAACCGCAAGGGGATGCCATCGTGTCGCACGGCCCTTTCATCGGCGATACACAGGAAGACATTCGACGACTCTATCAGGAATACCGACAGGGCAAATTAGACCACATCGCAACCGTTGAGGCTTCGCAACGAATTCTCTGGTAAGGCCAGCAACGGTTTCTCCATTGACAATGGCTTTGCTGGCTGCAGGGCCTTCACCCGTTCTTAGTAATATATCAATCAATAATTTTTAGTCACATGTCAACTACTAAATGGGTCCTTGACCCCACTCACAGCGAATTAGTCTTCAAGATCAAACATTTAATGATCAGTAATATCTCGGGTTCTTTCCAACAGTTTCAGGTAGCGGTTGAAACCCAGGATGACGACTTCAGTACCGCTCAAATACGGGCTACCGCCGAGATTGCTTCCATTCATACCAACAATGAGCAACGCGATCACCACCTGCGCAACTCCGATTTTTTCGAAGCCGAAACCTATCCCCAGTTAAGCTTCCAATCGACAAAAATTGAGAAGCTATCCGATGATACCTTCACCGTCTATGGGGATTTAATGATGAAAGGCGTTAGCAAACCGGTCAAGTTAACGGTTGAATACAGTGGCGTGACGAAAGACCCCTGGGGTGGCGTTCGAGCGGGCTTTACCATCAGCGGAAAAATCAACCGTAGCGAATGGGGCATTACCTTCAATGGCGTACTGGAAACAGGTGGGGTAGCCTTGGGCGAAGAAGTAAAGGTTAACAGTGAAATTCAGCTGGTCAAACAGCTTGAAACAGTAGTTGCCTAACCATAGGTAAAGTAGTAAGCAGCCTTTTAAAAGCCTTTGCCACAATCTGGCAGGGGCTCTGAAAGGTTGCTTAGTCGTTTTCGGTTCAACTTAAAATGAACCGTCCATGAAACCCTAATCTATGCCTCTACTACTGTTTCCGGGCCTCATCATCGCCCTATTCTAAAGCTTTTACCGATAGTGTATGCTACGTATTGTAAATGACCATTATGACCCTATGCTTACCGATCAAGCGTCCAGAGCGTGTTTTTAAATGCCCCAGGAAGGCAGGTTGACCCGTATGAAGTTAAGCGATTATTAGAACGGACGATTCGTCACGATCAACTGTGCGGAGCCACCACCCGGACTTCCGGCGATTCGCTTTAATCGCAGAGTCACAATGAAAAAACAGAAACGATGAAAAAACAAAAACTAAGAATTGGTCTGGTTGGATTGCAAGCCGGCAGAAGTTGGGCGGCTGTTGCCCATCTACCGGCGCTCCGTGAATTGTCCGACCACTATGAGATCGTGGGTGTTGTCAACTCCAGTCTGGAAAGTTCACGGGCGGCTGCCGAGGCAAGCGCTATTCCGCGCGCTTTCGGCAGTATTGACGAGATGGCCGCATCGAGAGATATTGACCTGGTTGTCGTGACGGTTCGCGTACCGCTGCATTATGATGCCGTAAAGAGCATTCTCTCGCATGGCAAGCATGTCTATTGTGAGTGGCCGCTTGGTCGCACCTTGGCAGAGGCTGAAGAGCTGGCTGCTATGGCCCGCGAGCGTTCAGTCGTAGCGGTGGCGGGAACGCAGGCCCGAGTTTCACCAGCGATCCGTAAGCTCTCTGAGCTAATCAAAACGAATTCGATCGGTTCGATTGTATCCAGCAGCATCCACGGCTGGGCCACCCCCTGGGGGGCTACGATCAGCGATACAAAAAACGAGGAATATTTACGAAAGCAAGACAGTGGTGCTGACCTGCTGACCATTCCGTTCGCGCACACGGTTGCCGCTGCCTGCGATGTGCTGGGCAGTATCAGTCAATTATCCGCCAACGTTCACACTCGCTATCCACGGGTAAAAGCACTCGATAAGGGTACTTATATTGAGGCTGACGCTCCTGATTATATCTCGGTTATAGCAAGCCTGACCAACGGTGCCCCTCTTTCAATGGAGTATACAGGCGGGCATTCGGTTTATGGGGACGCTTTTATTTGGCAAATTGAGGGAACAACGGGGCAATTGGTCATTACAGCCTCCACAGGACATACCCAGCTTGCGAATCTCGCCATTACGCGTTATTCTCCCTCCAGGCAGGAGCCAGACGTTATTGAGATAGCAGGTATGGACCATTTTGGGCCTCATACCAACGTCAAAGAAATCTACCGAAGGCTGGCTAGCGATGTAATAAACGGAACCCATTCTGCTCCCTCGTTTGAGGAGGCTATTTCTCTGCACAAGCTGATAGAAGACATTCGCTTTTCCTCCCGGACCGGACAACGGATAAGCCCGGCAACCCTGTCCTTACCCCGTTTTGTGAGCCAGTTTTGACTGGAATTTAAGCTGACTGCCGATATTCAACCGGCGTCAT
>NZ_VTWS01000019.1 GCF_008727875.1 Larkinella humicola
TTTTCAATGCACGCCCCCGCCAGAAAAAAGCGACTCCAGAGGTAGCCGCCTTTATTCTGGCTCTTGGGACCTTGGGTAATATCCGGTCAGATATTAACCAAGTCCTTAAAGATCGCTTTGCACACACGTTTGTTCCGCCCGAACGTGTGGAAAGTATCTTTTCTGCCATCGAAGCCATTGCCAACCGGATTCATGCTGACTTAGGCAATGATCGTTAAAGGCAGATGCAGGGGTAATGGCCCACAGCTTGCCAATTACCTGCTTAAAAGCCCGGACAATGACCGGAGCCAGGTCATTGCCATTCTCGGCACAGCGACCCCCCACAGCCTGAGAAAATCCTTGCTGGAGATGTCCCTGACCAGTGAGATAAAGGGCAACACCAAAGCCGGTTTATATCATGCCCAGATAAGCCCTCGTGACCATGAAGCGGCCACAATGACCACTGAACAGAAATTACGCGCAGTTGAGATACTGGCTGAACATCTGGGCTTGAAGGGGCAGAAATGCGCCATTGTTGAGCATGAGAAAGATGGCCGTATCCATTTGCATGCCACATGGGAGCGGTATAATCATAAAACCGGCAACATGTGGAAAGACGACGACAATTATGCCAAACATAAAACCGCAGCCCGGCAGATGGAATTAGAGTTCGGGCATGAACTAACGCATGAAAAGAGTACCCATTTAGACAAATATGCCAAAGCGTATATATCGAACATATGGGAAAATTCACCTGATGCGGCTAGCTTCAAAAAAGCGTTGTTAGAAAAAGCAGGGTTTGAACTGGTGCAAGGAATTGACCGACGGCCATTCAAGATCATTGACCAATTCGGAAAACTCCATGACCTGTCTCGACAGCTTAAAGGCATCAAACAGGCACAAGTGTCAGACCGTCTAAATCCAATCCGTAAGGAACTACGAACAGAAACAGCAGCGGTTAAAAGTCCTATAAAACAACAAGTTAAGGAAGCATTACGCAGAAATAAACGTAGAGAGACCACAACTGTACCGAAACTTGATTTTGACAAAATACGCGAAATGTCAGACAGCCAAGATTTGATGGTGAAAATGAAAAACGCCTACAAAGAGCGTAATGAGCCAAAAGACGACCCACCAAAAACTTATTCTTACAGCTTCAAAATACAGCACCCCCCTTCCCTTCCCTACAAGCCAGAGCCGGAAATACAGTCAGACAAAAAGCAAGAATTGTCTGACCGGCAGGAACTAGCAGTCGCCATGATCAAACAGTACCAAAGCCAGCAGTTAGATAAAATTAAAGCATCCGAACCAATGAACGAGAATGATCCATTTGCAGCATATCGATATAGCAAGGAGAATGATCTATTGGCAGAGTATCGCAGTCAGAAGAAAGAGCAAACTCGACCTAAAGAGCGCAATCGTGAGCGCGGAATAGATATAGAGTAAATAATATAATTGTATTTTATCAGGAACTTAGAAAATTTTCGGCAAGCGTTAAAAGGCTAATTTAAATATAATAGTGTATAATGTAAGTGCTTGAAAATCAACGATTATTTATGTGTATATACAAATAAAAGAAATTGTACTTCGCACTTTTGCTATTGCATCTCACTAAGTCAGCTTTTAATTTTATCAGAACGTCGCCTTTTAACCGCATGAAATCATTACTGAAAATCCCGGTATTGAACCGGATTAAAACCAATACTTTGCTATGAAAATAGAAGGCTTTAAATTCGATATTAAGGAGAACGAGATAAGAGCTCTATTACCAATATTAATGATCTTGTCTTGTGGTGTGGTAATCATTCTAACTCTATTCACTTACTACCTTTTTCGTTGACATGCTACGTTCCGTAGCTTATAATATAAACAGAAACCCGCCGAGTGGGGTCAATCACTCGACGGGTCCGGGGCTTACATAGTAAGTAGTTTAAGGGCTAGCATTAGAACTGCTGCCGATAAAATGATGATTGCTATATCAGTCATCCTTACTACCTCCTTTCATCATAAAGATTCCGGGAGGGCAGCCCACCGAAGGGCTGCCCCCTTCGGTCTTACTATTTAAGCAAAAAAACCGCAATGACACAAAGTAATTATTCTCTAAACGGCATCACCATTTAGCTTATCAGTTAAGGCTTTAACTTTTTCGTCTAATCTATTCAGGTCTCCTCGTAAAAGGTTGATGTTTTTTTGGACATCCTTTGTATTTGTGTCCATAGTTCTAAGGACTTGATTAAAACCATCGACAATAAGTTTTCGGATCTGATTTAGATCTGCGTCTCCCTCAAATTGGGGTTCAACTGGAATTTCCATCGTAGTATTAAGGATTATTGGTTGCTAAAGGACATTTTCCCAAAATTAGCATTTTACCACATCAATAGATAGGTTCATCATAAAAATACTAAGTATATTGTCTATCAATACTTTAGCACACAGTATTTAAAGTAAAGTCTGACATTTGACAAAGAGTGTCAGACTGTTATCTTTGATTATTCAGACTTAAAAGGCGAAAAGTATGACAGACGGAAAAGATGACAATGAAGGTCAGACATTGGATGCAGAAAATCAGACCGAAAGAAAAAGCGGTCTGAAAAAACAGGCAAAAAGTCAGACTACAGTTAAATGGTCTATCGTAACAGAGATCGAGACCAAAAGCCTAACTGCCAAAGCCGCTAAGAAGGCCAAGAAGGGACTATTTGAATGGGTTGAGTACAATCTAAGGGATGCGGCAACAATCGAACTTACAAACAAGCCTAAGCCCCCAGCGAGGCCGGAAGATCTAGCGACTGATCTTTTAGAAAAATTTGCCAAGCGGGTAGGTGATGATCAAGCCCAAACGATCAAAACGCAAAATGAGCTGATCCAGCAACAAGCCGTACAAATGGAAGCACAGTCAAGACAGTTGCAGGAGCAAGCGAACCAGCTCAGGCAGCTTACCGAGGCTATAAAAGCCCAACCTGGGAATTTATGGGAAATGGTTTTTGGTAAAAATCGAAAGACCAATTAAACAACTAACTTTTTCTTTCTCACTGCAAAACCTTTCATTTTCAGGCTTAACAGCTTTACCGTAACAGATATTATCACACAGATTATGCAAAGCCTGTTTCTCTATAAAAAGAATACTAAGAAGGGCCAAAAAATTAAGTGCTTGAAAATCAGCCAGTTTATGATTTTCCCGGTAGACGATTCATCTACTGTGAGTAGACGTTTCGTCTAATTTTAGTAGATATTCTAACGGTAAAAAATCTACTTTTTGTTTATTTCATGTAAAATAAAAGTAGATTTTTGCAGTTGATTTTTTCGCATCACTATCTAAAGTTGTATTAGATTTTGGTAGATTTGAAAGGAAACTTCAAGTGTCTGTATTAAAACCCTCAGTTAGCATGGAAAAGTATATCAGGGTCACTGATTTTGAAAAACATGAGGAAAACCCCTTTGTGCCAAATCTTATTCAGGATATGGCAGTGAGAAATAGAAAGCAGTACTTACGCAGTGATAATGGTAGCAAATCTATGGTCGTTGTTCATGATGAAACCAATACGGCATTAGCGCATACCGGTTTTTTTCAAATCGAGGAAGTTGATCAAAATCAGTTTGTTAAATTATACGTCAAAGAATTAGCATCACATAAAAATCTAACGGCGCAGGGCCGCAATGTTCTATTCTATCTTATGTCGTTACTTCGACCCGGAAACGATAGAGTGCGCGTTAGAATTGATGAAGCTCTTGAATACTTAGAATACAAAAGCAAAAAGAGCTATTTCATGGGCATTGCAAATTTGCTTGAAAAAGAAGTTATCGCCCGAACAAAATACGACGACGAGTTTTTTATAAATCCAGTCATCATGTTCAACGGTGACCGGATCACATTAGCCAAAGTCTATGTGAAGAAAAAAACAGAAGCAGCAAAAAAAGCCGGTAATCAGGCTCAGCTTGATATTTTCGAATACATGGACAATCCTAAATTTCAAAGCACAAGGAACCAATTCAACAGATTACAGCAAGACGAAATGGTTGACGGTGAATCAAGTACGGCGGAATAAAAAATCGCTTGCAGTGAGAAAATAAAAATTGCTTTTTCTTTCTCACTGCAAAAACATTGCCGCGAAGCGGCCAAATTTTTTTGGGTGGGGCTATGAATATCAAGCAAGCAATCGATACTGTCAGTCTGAAAGATTTGGTCGAAAGCACCGGCAGACAGCCGACAAGTGCTAATATTGCGAAGGGTGAATATACTTATCAGGCGCCTTATCGCGACGATATAGACCCTAGCTTTAAAATTAACATATACCAGAAAAAATTCATTGATTACGGGCAGGAAGATGCTAAAGGTGATGTTGTGCATCTAGCCCGTTTAATCATGGGTAATGGCAATGCGTCCGCTATAACGGTTTCCCAGGCTCTACAATGGCTCAAACAGTTTTCAGGCGGTGGTGTAGCGGCCACTCCGGCACAGCCCACCCAGAAGCCAGAAAAGCCGGTTTCCGTGGCTTCTTATGGGGGTGACAGATACCAATTTGTTAAAGCGGTTCCTGTTTCGTCAAAATCTCACCCTAATAACCTCGATTACATTACCAAGATCCGCAAAATTGATTTGTCTATTGCATCCCGATTTCTTGACGTAATTACATATAAAGACAATGCAGCCCCGAAAAATGACCCATTGAAAGGTTATCGTTATGGAATTGGCGGCCAAAATGATGCTGGCGGTTACGAGGTTAGAGCAGCCAGTGTTAACAGCAATTTCAAGACATCTTTAGGACAAAAAGACATCACCACTTTTAACGGGTCCCTCAAAGCAACGTCAGGCGATATTTTTGAAGGCCGGTTTGACTTTCTGACTTTCCTACAGATGAAAGGCATTACTCAGTTAGAGAATCCGGCGATCATCTTGAATACGGGCCGTTTTGCAGCCAGAGCCGCAGAAGTGATTAAAAGCCGCCCAGAATGGCAGCATGTCAAGCACTGGCGTATCTGGCAGCATAATGATGAAGAAGGAGAACGCACAACTCAAGTTCTTTGTACGGAACTGGGTGATGATTACAGCGTTGGGACATTGAACCACTATTACGAAGGCTATAATGATCTAAATCAGTGGTGGACAGATGCCCCAGACACACGCTCAATTTTCGCAGGGCGACCCGTTCAAAAATCGTACGATGGATCGTACGATGCACAGCGTGCTAATACCAGCAAACCAAAATAGCTATTGATAAATGGGCACATCAATAATCCAAAACTTAATCCGCCGGCCCCAGAAAATAAGTCTTATTGTTTGGGGTATTAATAGAATTTCAGCGATATTTGCGTAAACAAAAAAAACCGCCTAAAAGATAGGCGGTTGATTACTAGATCAATAAGCAGCGTTTATCTTAGTAGATACTCATACTGCGGGCCAAAGCCTAAGGAACGTAGCAAGTCCCAGAGAAGGCGGGTGGCATTCACGAAAGTTGAAATAATCTGCAACTTTCGTTCTTCGGGAGTCTGGCGAATACGCCGAACCCATTCTTTCGTTTTTTTCATATTATTATTTTGTAGATATTCACAAATGGCTCCGGATTTTCCGGAGCTTTTTTGTTTAGTAACAAATTTACTGTTTTTTTCTTAGGTTATTCTTTTTTCAATGCACATTTTTTGCAGATCATTAAATACAAGTATTTACAGGCAAATGATTGCAAATGTAGTCAAATGTGCTGTGTGTGTAACATTCACATAATTGCAAACGCTTAACAAGCGCAAAGCAAACGGCTAACAAACGCCTAACAAATGCACAGCTTATGTTCAGCAAACGCTTAGCTAATGGCTAATTAGTATAAAGCAAACGCTTAATCGGTGTTATTCTGTTGTTACCCTGTTGTGTATGCTTCAGATAATTACAATAAGAGTATTGTAGTTATCTGAAAATTAGTATAGACCATAGTTCGTAACTTATTACAATACAAGCTATTGTAATTGACATTTAAAGATTTATACAATACTAGTTTTGCATTATATCTATTTTAAAAACTGAATTTTTAAGCTATATTTTATTTACTATTTTAGCTAATTATTCTCTTTAAAATCATATACATACACACTTTTAGCACATTTTAAGTACCTTTTTAGACCATCATTATAATATCATTCATATTATATGCCAACATTGCATTTCTATTGCTTTATCCTTTCTTTTATCTTTCATTTATTACCTACATATTTCTTATCGTATTTTTCTACTTTAACGTTTGAGAACAAAATTATGTTTCGAGGATCATTATAATGACAAACTTTAATGATCCTCATTCAATAATGTCATCTAGACGGTGTCAGAATTTTCTTCTGTTTCACTCCTATTAGAAAGGTACATATATTAGTTAGTGATTAATATCTGAAAAATAGTATTCAATTGAAACTGGTAATAATACAATTTTATATATTCTTAGACCTGATACAAATGACAAAAAATAACCACCGCTATGGAGGCGGTGGTTATAAGATTATAACAAGAAAATATATAATAAAAACATGATTTTTTTTCCCTAAATACCGCTTTTTTTAGTTTATTCTAATGAATAGATTAAAAGGAGAATAGTTGTAAAAAACGCGGATTGACGGAAATGTATTATTAGAAAAATTTAATTCCTTCTAATCTGACTCTTCAGTTCATTGAGCGATAATGTTTTAGAAGCAGATACGAACCATTTAAACAACATTGCCAACAGTCTGATCTAATCCGTCACCGGCATCTAATTTTTTAGTTGTATCTGAATTGTCAGCATCCCCAAAATAATAGCCAGGCGCGTCTTCTAAATAAGAGGGAGTTGGCCCCTTTATCAGGTTTTGATAAGTTTGTTTTGCTTGCCCCTTGACAAAATGGCCGTCAGCATGTGCTTTAAAATTTGTCATTCCCATTCTAGGATAATTTTCGATTGTCATACCGTTATAAAACCTTTGCCAATCATCTAAACTACGCGGATAATACGTTGCCCTTCCTTCATAATGGGCTTTATAGATATTATCCCAGAACGGCAAGCGCGGAAGTAAAAACTTTTGACCATCGATCAAGGTAATGATCGATTTTGCTTTGCCGACTTCTTCAGTAGTTAATAATCGGCGCGCTATTGGCTGGTGATTGGTCGTCTCGCTTGATGACCAATTATTGCCGCTCGATGTCCCGTTATTGCTTCCACCTGTATTGCCACCAGCAGACCAGCCAGAAGATGAACCGGTTGACGTGCCGGACGATCCCCCGCTTGTGCTACTCTCGCTTTTAACCAGAGAAACAACGGTTGTCTCTCCCAGATATTCAGAAAGGTATTTTTGCGTTTGCAGATCGTACACCCCGAAAAATTGGCGCAGCCGGGCATTTGATAGAAAAGCATTGGCAGCATGTTCGCCATATATATCAATCAACTGTGTCAGTGATTGAACAAAGATCCAGACGCTTATATTTTGACCACGCGCAAATGCAAAAGCCCGTTCAACATCCTGCATCCGGCCGAGAATAGCAAATTCATCGAGCAGGAAATTAACCCGCTCACCTGGGCGATAATTGCAGGCTTTGAGACATACACCAACAACTAGCCGCAGCCAACGTGCATGACTATTTAAAAACCGTTCTGGCAAGCATAGATAGACAGTGGTTTTACCGTTAGTTAAATCATAAGGATCAAACTCTCCTTTCTGCAATGATGCCCGGAGCTGCATACTTTCAAGAAATGTCGTGTTGTCCTGAGCTGTCGAAATGATAGATGGCAATGGGCCGCTATCTTCATTCATTCCTGCAAACTCACCAATCCCCGATTTTACAAGTTCGTCACAGGCCAGATTTTTAAGCATATCAGCCCATAAATTCTGCCGCTCATTCACTGGTAGCCGAAGCCATCTATAGAGCGTTCCTAAATGCTGCTCTTCCGTTGGCCGGGCCGTTATCAGATGGAGCAAGTATGTTTTAATGAGTGACCGTGCGCGGCTCTCCCAATATTTATCAGAGGCACGCGGATTATCCATCACTAACATTTCTGCAATCACACCGCAACTTTCCGGCATCTCATCTGGATTGCCTTTTACAAAATCTAACGGATTAAAACCAACAGGCTCAATCCCGTGTGTAGCACCCAATCTTTTCTGCTCATTCCAAGGATCAAGCAGGATAACACGTTGACCTATTTTCTGCTGCCATTTTGCCGTAATCATTGCATTTTCGCCCTTTGGATCAAGCACGAACCACGAGCAAAACGGATTATGTAGCAGGTTCGGTAAAATCAAGCACACGCCTTTTCCCTGTCCAGAACCTGCAATAGTAACAGCATGTGTAAGCGTCTGAATCTGGTTCATACCGTGACCACCGCCCAAATAATAGCTTGGTTTACCACGCTGATATCCTTCAGTATCAATATCTCGAAGCCTTTTTGGATGGTCCCAATTTGCTGATCCGTAAGTTGTTAATGAATTTGTCTCCCATTCCGGCATGGGCGGCAACGGATCAACGTATTCTTCAGGCGGTGCAGGAATAGCTTCTTCTGGTTCAGGCCCTAATATTTTCTCAATTAATTTTACACCACCATAGCCGCCAGCACCAAAAATAGTAATGCCTAGCAATGAGTTTTCCACCCCCAATATTTTTTCACTGAGAAAAACACAGATTAAGCCGGATACAAATCCTACCGATAAATAGATAATACCCCGCGTAGGCGTCCTAAAAGTTATCATACATATAAAGGGCTGGTATACCGCAAATTACATTTTTTCCATTTTTCTCAACACCCATTCAGTTTTTCTTCGCCCACTTTTTTCTCACTGCTGACACACCGGTCACGCTTTATAATTTGCTGTTGCTGGCCACGATCTGGAGCAGCCCCAACAGCGCAAATTATAAAGCGTGACCTCTTGATTTATTAATAAGATTATGTAAGATTGTAAAAGCGGGTAAATGGTTCTAACGAAGTTAGCGCAAGCCATTGTCTGTATATACAAAACCCTACCCTTTCAGGGCTGGTTTTGTATATACAGACGCCTTGGCAGGGGTAAGGCGCTACGCCCTTTCCCCTGCACCCCTAACCCGTTTTTGGCCGCGCACAAAAAGAAGAAATATGGCACGCCCTCTAAAAGATGATTCCGCCGAACCGCTCGATCAGCCGTATTTGGTCAGACTGACCAAGACACAGCGGCAGAAAAAACTGCCCGAGCTGGCGGCATCACATGGCATGACTGAAAGCGATTTCATCCGATATCGCGTTTTCAATGCACGCCCCCGCCAGAAAAAAGCGACTCCAGAGGTAGCCGCCTTTAT
>NZ_VTWS01000001.1 GCF_008727875.1 Larkinella humicola
TGAAAGGCTCACCGAAGGCCTACCAGTGTGCCCCGGCCCGGTTGTCGGCCGAAACCCCATCGGATTTGCAGGTGACGGTGTTGGGCAACCCGGTTGCAGAGCAGGTGGCGGTCGAAATCCGGGGGGCGGAAGGCCAGCCGCTCCGGTTGCAGTTAACGGATGCCAGCGGGCGGCTGATCAGTCAACGGCACGTTCCCAAAGCCGGTTTGGTCGAGCGACACCAGTTCGATGTCAGCCAGCAAGCCCCCGGATTGCTGTTTCTGCGGGTCACCAATTCCACCCAGTCTACATTTCTCAAACTAATCCGACCCTAAAGCGTCGCTCCTGTTCATTCCGACTTGTAAAATCAACATGCCCGCCAACCGGGCCTCTATCCACGTTCAACCTCAATTTTTCTCTTATGACAACTTTTACCCTAGCAAAAACAGAATACCGGATTCGGCTTTTCAGTCTATTCTTACTCCTGCTTACTACCGGTTTTGGAGAGATGCTCCAGGCGCAACCGATCAAGGTATTTGACAAAACGTTTGGAGGGGCGGACCGGGATGATGGACAGGTGATGCTAAAAACCGCCGACGGAGGCTATCTGGTGGGAGGATATTCTGATTCAGAAGCTACTGCGGACTCGCCCAAAGAAGCACCACTCTGGGGAGACAGAGACTACTGGTTGATCAAGTTCGATGCCAGCCACAACAAACAGTGGGAAAAAACCTATGGGGGCAGTGAAGGCGATTACTTGCGGACGATTGTGGCCACCCCGGACGGTTACCTGCTGGGCGGGGAATCCAGTTCACCCAATGACGGCAACAAGGAAAGCGAATCGTTTGGTAGTGATGATTTCTGGGTCGTAAAAATCGACTTTGCCGGCGAAAAACAATGGGATAAATCCTTTGGGGGAGATGAGGCTGACAACCTCTGGTCCATCGTGACCACCTCCGATGGAAAGTTTCTGCTCGCCGGATACTCCAATTCGGGCGATAATGGCACTAAAACCGCTGAAAAGAAGGGAGATGATGACGCCTTTGCCCCCGATTTCTGGGTCGTCAAGATAGACGCCGATGGGAACCAGCTATGGGATCAAACCTATGGCGGTGAGTATAGCGACCGCCTGAGAAAGATCGTGGCCACGGCTGATGGAAACTTTCTGTTGGCCGGCACTTCGTCATCCGATGCTTCTCCCCCGGAAGACTTGACGGGCAAAACCGAAAATGGCCAGGGAAATAGTGATTACTGGGTTGTCAAAATCAATGCAGATGGGGTTAAGCAATGGGATAAAACCTTCGGCGGAGATAATAGCGATGACCTGTATGGTCTGGTGACAACCGCTGACGGGGGGTATGTTCTGGCGGGTTACTCCAATTCAAATACAAGTGGCGATAAATCCGAGGATTCAGAGGGGAGAACTGATTTCTGGGTTCTTAAAATTGATCCCACCAATGAGATCGACTGGCAGCGAACCGTGGGAGGACCGGATGATGACTATTGCTACGCACTGCTGGCCACCAGCGACGGAGGCTTTCTGCTCGGGGGCACCTGGGAATTTTACTATACCGTTGAAACGCCGACCCGGTATGATTACTGGGTTGTTAAACTCAACGCCGACGGGAACACTCAATGGGAAAAAAAGCTGGGAGGGGGTAGTAATAGCGACGATATGATCCAGGCGTTGCTGGAACCGACGGCGGGGAACTACCTGCTGGCCGGGTATTCCAATTCGGAAATCGGCGTCGACAAAACCGCGCCCAATTTGGGAAGTAGAGACCTTTGGCTGATTCTGCTCGAAGACCCCTGTGTTCCTCCGACGATTTCCATCACTTCCAACGTTTCTACCCAACCGGTTTTTCAGAACACCCCGGGCGTCGCCCTTTCCATCACCGGTTGCACTACTGGCACCCTCAGCTGGAACGGCCCCAACGGCACCACCGGAACCGGCACCACCATCTCCGTGCCCACCTCCGCCACCGGTACGCTCGTCTACTCGGCCACCTGTACCGCCGGCAGTTGCACCAGTTCCCCCGCGTCCACCACGATAACCGTTGCACCCCCACTCATTACCGGCTCCTTCGACGGTTTTGTCTACGGTGCTGACTGCGCCACCTTCCGCGGATGGGCCTGGGACCGCAACAAACCCAATACCGCCGTCTCCGTCGACATCCTCGACGGGCCCAACGTCATTGCCTCCCTCTCCGCCGATGTCTTCCGACAAGACCTGCAATCCGCCGGAAAGGGCAACGGACGACACGCCTTCTTCTTCACCATCCCTGACAATCTGAAAGATGGCTTGCCCCACAACCTCTCGGCCCGCGTTTCCGGCAGCAGCTTCATTCTGAAAGATTCGCCGAAAGCGCTGATCTGTCAGGGAACCGGATCGCCCGCCAACAAGGCCCCCGTCTCGCCCTCGCCCACCATCCTCATCGCGCCCCTGGTCGCCCAGGTCGGTGTGCCCTTCGCCGGAACGCTCGTTGCCTTCACCGATCCCGAAGCACAACCCCTCACCTACGCGCTGGCCGGTTTACCCGATGGGTTGGCCATCAGCATGACCAGCCGGGTGATCTCGGGTACACCGACCCAAGCAGGCACGTTTGTGCTGACCTATTCGGCCAGCGATGGCGTGCTGACCAATTCGGTGAGCTTTCCGCTGACCGTTAACCCCGCTTCCACCACGACCGTGACGGGCAGCTTCGAGGGCTATCTCGACAAGCTCGACTGTGGCGGCATCCGCGGCTGGGTCTGGGACCGCAACAAACCCAACACCCCGCTGACGGTGGAATTCTATCTGGAAGGATCGGGAACGGTTTTAGGCAGTGCGCTGGCCAACATCTACCGCCAGGATCTGAAAGACGCGGGCAAGGGCAACGGGGCCCATGCCTACAACTTCAGCCCGCCGGGCAGTGTGACCAACGGGACGCTGATCCGGGCGCGGGTGCTGGGCAGCACCTATGACCTGAAAGGCTCACCGAAGGCCTACCAGTGTGCCCCGGCCCGGTTGTCGGCCGAAACCCCATCGGATTTGCAGGTGACGGTGTTGGGCAACCCGGTTGCAGAGCAGGTGGCGGTCGAAATCCGGGGGGCGGCAGGCCAGCCGCTCCGCTTGCAGTTAACGGATGCCAGCGGGCGGTTGGTCAGTCAGCGGCACATTGAAGCGGCAAAACCGGTCGAGCAGCAACGCTTTTCGGTGCAGGGACAACCGGCAGGCTTGCTGTTTTTACAGGTCAGTAGTGGACTAAAAACGGTCAGTTTGAAAGTTTTGAAGCAGTAAAAAAGGGTAAACCATCAGAGCTACCAGTTTCCATTTATCTAATCAACTATCGAATCATGAAACCGCCTTTACGGACGCCATTTTTCGGCCGGTGGCTGCCGGTGTTGTTCCTCTTCGTGAGTACCTATCTGAGTGCGCAGGTTACCAAAGTTTTCGACAAAACCATCGGCGGAAACGATTATGAGGATGCACGATTCATTCTTCCAACCGAGGGCGGATTTTTGCTTGGCGGAAATTCCTTCTCGGGTATCGGTGGTGATAAATCAGGAGACAATCTGGGAGCATCTGATATCTGGATTGTAAAAGTCGATGCCAACGGGAACAAGCTCTGGGATAAAACGTACGGCGGAAGCGGTTATGATTATGTAAATACCATCGTTGCGACGCCCGATGGCGGTTTTCTGCTGGGAGGAGGATCCGAGTCCAGCAAAGGGAATGATAAATCGGAAGATGGCCGGGGTTACGGCGATTTCTGGGTCCTGAAGATCGACAAGAATGGGAATAAAAGCTGGGATAAAACCTTCGGTGGGGAACGGGAAGAGCAGGTAGCAGCGATAGCGGTTCTTCCGGAAAATAAAGGGTATCTGTTGGCCGGGGGCTCTGCTTCATCACCCAATCCGGATCGAACGGCACCTTTAAAAGGAGAAGGAGACTATTGGGTGGTCCGGATTGATCCAGATGGGAATAAACTCTGGGATAAAAGCTATGGCGGTTCTGCCTTTCAGAATGTGTCAGGAATCGTTCCAACAACGGATGGCAAATTCGTGCTGGTGGGCTATTCGTGGTCCAACGCGGGGGGCGACAAATCCGAAAACGTACGCGGATCAGGTGATGATTTTAGTGATTACTGGCTGGTCAAAATAGACGAAGACGGGACGAAGATCTGGGATAAAACCATTGGTGGTGATAAGGAGGATACGCCAGCTTCCGGGGTGGCTACGGCAGATGGCGGGGTGGTGATTACCGGGCTTTCCTTTTCCAATCAGGGTTTTGAAAAATCGGAGAACTCGTTCGGTTCATCCGACGTTTGGGTGGTCAGTTTAGATGCGGATGGGAACAAAAGATGGGATAAAACGATGGGCGGGGCGAGGCAGGAAAATTGTTTCAGTCTACTAAAAACAGCCGATGGCGGTTTTCTGGCAGGTGGAACGTCTCAGTCGAACCGAAATGCGATCAAGTCGGAAAATAGCCGGGGAGACTGGGATTATTGGGTGGTTAAATTAGGATCGGACGGCACCTGGATCTGGGATAAAACCCTGGGTGGATCCGATGAAGAATTCCTGTTTGGCGCTTGCCAAAGCACCGGTGGCGATTTTTATCTGTTGGGACAATCCTATTCCAACGCCAGTGGGGATAAAATGGAAAATTCGAAAGGACTTACCGATTTCTGGTTGGTCGCTTTAAAGGAGACGCCCTGTACGACTCCCACCGTGACGTATACTTCCAATGCAAGTAGTTCTCCCATTTTACAAAATACGCCGGGTGTCATGATTACGGTGAATGGTTGTGAATCGGGGCAAATCGCCTGGACGGGTCCAGACGGCACTCAGGGAACAGGCCCATTTATTCCCGTGTCGACCGCGGAAGTCATGCTGAGAACGTATTCCATTACCTGTACCAAAGGTAGTTGCCCGGCTACCATTACCCCGGCTTTGGAGATCGTCAAATCATCGGTTACGGGCTCGTTCGACGGCTATGTCTATGGGGCCGATTGCAGTACGTTCCGGGGCTGGGCCTGGGACGGTACCAAGCCTAACACGCCCGTTTCCGTCGAGATTCTGGATGGCCCCAATGTAATCGGGACACTGACAGCCGGCGAATTTCGGCAGGATCTGAAAACGGCGGGCAAAGGAAATGGTAACCATGCGTTCTCTTTTTCGATTCCGGAAAGTCTCATCGATAATAATCTGCACAATTTGTCGGCCCGCGTTCGGAATAGTAGCTTCATTCTGAAGGGTTCTCCCAAAGCATTGGTTTGTCGGCAGGGCCGGGATTCTGAAAATCGAAATAAGCCACCGGTCGCGCCCACGCCAACCATCCTGATTACGCCCGTAACTGCGCAGGTAAATGTCCCCTTCTCGGCTACGCTGGTGGCCTTTACGGATCCGGAAGGCGAAGACCTCATTTACGACTTGTATGATTTGCCGGCCGGACTGGAGTTCGATCCCTTCGACCGGATCATCTATGGGACTCCAAAAGTCGCCGGAACGTTTGTACTGGCTTACGAAGCTTCGGATTTCATCGAGCGGAATAGTGTTAGTTTTCCACTTACGGTTCTTCCGGCATCGACGAGCGCAGTAACGGGGAGTTTCGATGGCTATCTGGACAAGGTCGAGTGCGGCACCATCCGGGGCTGGGTCTGGGATCGGAACAAACCCAATACACCACTGACCGTGGAATTCTACACGGGTAATACAGTTTTGGGCAGCACAGTGGCCAATATCTACCGCGATGATCTGAAAAACGCGGGCAAGGGCAACGGCGCACATGCCTACAGTTTCACGGTTCCGGCCGAGTTGAAAGACAACACGTCGCGGCTGATCTATGGTCGGGTGCAGGGCAGCACCTATGTGCTGAAGGATTCGGGCAAACCGCTGCATTGCCCCTCGCCGGTCCGGATGTCGGCCGAAACCGCTTCGCAGCTTCAGGTAACGGTGTTGGGCAATCCGGTTTCGGAACAGGTGGCAGTCGAAATCCGGGGGGCAGAGGGCCAGCCGCTCCAATTGCAACTGACGGATGCCAGCGGGCGGCTGGTTGGCCAGCGGCACATTGACGCGGCCCGGGTGGTTGAGCGGCAGCACTTACCGGTTCGTCAGCAACCGGCAGGGCTCCTGCTGTTACGCGTAACCAGCGGATTAAAAAGCGTGGCGATCAAAGTGGTTAAGCACTAGCAGCGAAACGAACCATCACCCGATGCAACGACCGATCAGCCATTGTTTTCGCAGGGTCAGGATAAGTTGGTTATACTCTTTCAGCAATAAAGGTTTGGTCACAAACCCGTTTGCGCCTAGCTCCATAGCCCGCTGCTGGTCAACGGTTTGGTTGGAAGTCGTCAGGATGACAACCGGCAGGCTGTCATACTTTGGCTCCTTCCGAATCAACGCCAGGGCTTCCAGACCGCCCATAACGGGCATATTCAGATCTAATAATACTAAAGCGGGCAGCACTTCGGCCGTTTCCAGCGCTTCCAGTAGTTCAACCCCGTTGGTTACTACGTTAATCCGGCACTCCGGGCTATGGTGGACAAAGACGTGCTGAATCAAAAACTGGTCGTCTTCATCATCATCGACCACAAAAATACAGGGGTTTTCACAAACAGGATATTTCAATGTCTATCGGTTAAGTCTTGAGCAGCTACATAACCCCTTTCAGGGGGCAAAAAATTCCCGGCCAGGGCCAGAAATCGTTCAGGGTATAACCAGAATTCCAATGGAATGTTCCCTCAATAATCGTTCCGAAAAGACCGTATACTCGAACCGCGGGTTTTATCAAACAGTTGGGCAGCCCCTCAGTTATGTTCTGATAAAAACATACGAAAAGGAAAGCATGGAAACAAAGGGGCCAATTGTATTAATCGATGATGACGAAGATGATCACGAAATTTTAGTACCAATCCTTCAGCAAATCGCCCCTCATAATCCGGTCGTGGTTTTTACCCGGGGACAAGACGCCATTGATTTTCTGCGCACCACGGACCAACGCCCTTTTCTGATCATCTCGGAAGTAAGCATGAACACCATGACCGGCCTGGAGCTTCGGCGGCAGATCGAGCAGGACAATGGGCTGCGCAAGCGGGCTATCCCCTTTATCTTTTTCACCCACCCGGTCTACAAGCACCTCGTCGAAGAGGCTTACGATCTGACTATTCAGGGCTTTTTTGAAAAAAAGAGTAACATGACCGACATCACAACGCAACTGCAAGCCATCATCGACTACTGGTCAAACTGTCTGCACCCCAACCGGTTTGCCTCCCAGGACCTTTGAACCGGGTTGAATACGAATTCAGTGATCACGTGTATTAGCGGTTTTTCGGGTCGATAAACCCGCACCATCGCCCATCGAGGGTCAAATACCGGTCCGGTCCGCCTGTGAATGGCGCGACCGGACCGGTATTTTTTTACAGAGCGATTTGCCAATCAGGAACGGTTGAAATAGAAAGTTGCAAATCAAACGACAAATTCTGCAAATTTTTTGTCAAAAAAATGCTTGATAATGATCGTATTTTGCTGCTAGAATGCGTAATCTGAATGCATTTTCAGATGCTGCACCGACTACGCACCCTTCAACCCTGTCCGTATGAACCGCCATCCGTTTCGCCGTCTGAGCCTGCGCGCTTCGACGAGAATTCCAGCCGACTTACCCCGTTTGAGCCTTGCTGCGGTGCCCCGCCGGTCTGACCCCGCCGATTTGTAGTGAACCCATTACCTAGTTGACCTAATACCTTAAACCAATCAACCCATCCAGTATGAAGCGATCTATACGTTCTCTGATTTTGCAGTATGGCCGACCGATCGGTTGGCTGTGCCCCCTTCTCGGCCTTTGCCTGGCAACCGGGTCGGTTGTGGCCGCTCCGGCGGGGAATGGCCCGATGATCCTCCGGTCGTCAGCCGCGGAAGAAACCATCACCGGCGCTGTAACCGACGAAACCGGCAAAGGACTCCCCGGTGTCAGCATTCAGGTGAAAGGCACCACGCGCGGCACCACAACCGACGCCGACGGAAAATACCGGGTTGCCGTCGACAAAGGAGCCACACTCGTTTTTTCGTTTATCGGCTATACCCTGCAGGAAATCGTGGTGGGCACCCAATCCACCGTTAACGTGACCATGGCCCCCGACATGCAGGCCCTCAGCGAAGTCGTCGTGGTGGGGTATGGCACCCAGAAAAAAGTCAACCTGACGGGTTCGGTGGCCACAGTGTCGGCCAAAAGCATCGAAAGCCGACCGGTTACCAACGTTTCGTCGTCCCTCGCGGGTCTGGCGCCCGGGGTCTTTGTGCGGCAGTCGTCCGGAAAACCGGGTGCCGACGGCGCCACCATCCGGATTCGGGGAACCGGTACGCTCAACAACAGCGACGCGCTCGTCATCATCGACGGAGTGCAGGGCTCGATGGACGCCGTTAACCCGAATGACATCGAATCCATGTCGATCCTGAAAGATGCGGCCTCTGCTTCCATCTACGGATCTTTGGCCGCCAACGGCGTTATTCTGATTACGACGAAAAAAGGATCGGCCAAGAAAACGACCGTTACGTATACCGGTATCCTTTCGTCGGCCCGCCCGAGCAATGTCCCCGAATTCATTTCGGACTACGTTCGCTACATGCGGTTATTCAACGAAAGCAACCGGAACGTGGGCGTGGCAGAAGTCTATTCAGCCAACACGATCCAGACCTGGGAAAAAGCCAACCTGGACCCCAACGGCATCAGTGCGGGGGGCGTTCCCAACTATGTGGCCTATCCCAACACCGACTGGGCCAGTTGGGTGTTTCGGAATGAGATTGTCCAGAACCACAACATTGCCGTCAGTGGCGGGGGTGAAAAATCGTTGTACAACATGTCGCTCGGCTACCTCGACAACCGGGGCGTGATGCAGAATACGGGCATCAAACGCTTCCAGCTTCGGGCCAACATCGAATCGAAAGTAGCGAAATTCCTCACCCTGGGGGCGCAAACATTTGCCTCGACGCAATCGGCCGGAAAAGCCAATACCGATCTGGCTTTTCAGTATTTGTGGCAAACCAATCCCGGTATTTATCCCTACTACAACGGCAAATACGGTTTTCCGGTGGCCGTGGAGGAACCGACCACGGTTAATAACATCTTCTCCTACCTGGACGGCACCGGCGGGCTCGACCGCACCACGCGGTTCAATACCACCCTGTATGGCATCATAACTCTGGCCAAAGGGCTTACGCTGGAGCCGAAAGTCAACTACCAGACGCGATTCAACGAAGGCAATTCCTATGCGCTGGCCGGACCCGCCGAACGCTGGGATTTTTCGACCAACACGCTGAAAGTGCAATTGACCCCCGCCGACCAGTTGACAACCGGCTATTCCTTCAACCGGGATTACCTGCTGACGCTGGACAACGTGCTGCGCTACAGCACGACGTTCGGGAGCGACCATGATTTTGGTGCTTTGGTGGGTTACAACCAGTTCAACTTCCGGTATTATGATTTCAATGCCTCGAAACGCGGTTTGATCGACTACTCTACGACCACGCTGGGCTCGGCGGGTGAAACCTCGAACACGGCGGGTGGCCAGGAATATAACCGCGCGATGCGTTCATATTTCGGACGGGTCAACTACGCGTACCAGTCGAAATACCTGTTTGAAGCCAATTTGCGGTACGACGGTTCGTCGCGTTTTGCGCCGGAAAGCCGCTGGGGTGTCTTCCCCTCGTTCTCGGCCGGCTGGCGGCTCTCGGAAGAACCGTTCCTGCGCGGGCTGAACGAAAAAATTCAGGGCCTGAAACTGCGGGCATCCTGGGGAAAACTCGGGAACAACGGCGCAAACAATAACGTCATCTATGCCGCTGGCGCATCGGGTGATTACGACTACCAGGCGGTTTATGGCAAAGTTCCTTATTCGTTCAATAATGTGGCAACCACGGGGCTGGTGCAGGCCAAATATGCCAATCCGCTGCTGCTCTGGGAGTCGACGAGCGTAACCGACATCGGTCTGGAAGGTGCCTTGTTCAAAGGCCGGATGAATTTCGAACTGGACTGGTACCACAAACTGACCGACGGTATTTTGACGACCCCGCCCATTTTCCTCACCGCCGGAACGAAAGGGGCTCCCACCCAGAACACGGCGGGTGTGCTCAACAAAGGGCTGGAGTTGACGCTGGGCTGGCGCGACAAAATTGGGGAAGTCGATTTTTCGGTGAGCGGCAACGTGGCGTATAACATCAACCGGGTGACGAATTACCGGGGTGCCCTGGCCGAAGGCTATACGACCGATGCGGCCGGTAATAAAGTCTATAGCTCCAACATCGGCCAGGTGTCGAGCGGGGGAGATACCCGCATTCTGGAAGGCCACCCGATCAATGAGTATTACCTCCTAGACGTGTACAAAGGTGACGGCAGCCGGTCCAATTCCGACGGAACGGTCAACATCAACGGCGGCCCGACCGACGGCATGATCCGGACACCGGAAGACCTGGCGTGGGTGCAGGCGATGATGGCCAAGGGGTATAAGTTCCAGCCGGTCGGCACGATCGGGAAAGGGCAATTGTACTACGGAGACCTGATTTATGCCGATGTCAACGGCGACGGCACCTACGGAAACAATTTCGACAAGCGGTTTTCGGGCGTAAGCAGCACTCCCAAATTTATCATGGGTCTTTCGCTCAGTGCGTCCTGGCGTGGGTTTGATTTTTCGATGCTTTGGGCCGGAAGTGCGGGCATGAAATACCTGTATAACCAGACGGGGGTCAATGGAACGCGTACGACGCTAACCAATTCGATCGGCACCCGGATTGCCGACGACCACTATTACTACAACGACGCCAACCCGAGCGACCCGGCCAACAACATTGGTGGCAAATTTCCGCGCCTGAAATACAACTCGGATAGTCAGACGAATATTCCCAGCAGCTACTGGTTGTATGATGCCTCTTACATCAAGCTGAAAAACCTGCAGATCGGCTACACGATTCCGACGGCCTGGGGTGCTAAAATCGGGATGAGCCGCGCCCGGGTGTTTTTGTCGGGCGAGAATGTCTTCATGATCACCAAATATCCGGGTCTCGATCCGGAAGTGGGAGCCAACGTCTCCTACCCGACCATGAAACAGTATGCCGTGGGCCTGAACGTAACGTTTTAATCGACACCCTCCAAGACTATGAACTTCCTTCGATTGATAAAAACTATTGGCAAAACGGGTATCAACAAAGCAGGCCTGGGCCTGATGGTGGTGCTCAGCCTCGGCAGTTGCGAAAACGACCTGCTGGACACGACTCCCTACGGCTCGATCAGCTCGGCCAACATGTGGGTGAGCGATAACCTGACCGACCTCGGCGTCACCGGGGTGTATAATGCCCTGCGGCTGGGTATTCAGACCGGTGGGGCTTCCGACCGGGAGTTGTACCAGATGGACGGCATGGGATTTACCTCCTCGAGCCGCGGGGGCAACGACATGATCAACGCCACCTCGACCACGTCGAGCGGGCGGTTTTTGAACACCTGGAAAGAACTCTACGAAGGTGTCCACCGGGCCAACGACGCCATTACCAACATTGCGGCCAAGTCGCCCTCGGCGGCCGACAAGAAGGCGCGGCTGATTGCGGAGTGTAAATTCCTGCGGGCTTATTTCTACCTCCGCCTGAACCAGCTCTATAAGGGCGTTCCGGTGTACCTTGAACCCGTTACCGTTCCCGAGATGAACCGCCCCCGCGAAACGGAAGAGAAGGTCTGGGAAGTAGTGATTCAGGATTTGACTGATGCCATCAACGAACCGAACCTGCCAGCCAAATACGCGGCCAAGGCGGCTAATTACGGACACGTGACGAAGGGCGCGGCCTATGCGCTACGGGGAAAAGCGTACCTCTACCAGAAAAAATACGCCGAAGCCGCGGCTGATTTTGCCAAAGTGAAAGACGCCGGGTACAAACTCTTTGCCGACTACAGCAAATTGTTCAAGGAAGTCAACGAGCAGTCCGACGAAATGATTTTCTCGATCCAGAATACAGGCGTCGACACCTACGGTTCCACCACCCAGTGGTATTGCGGAACGCGTTCGTCGTTCGGTTCGTGCTGGAACAACTACTACGTTTCGACTTCCGTGGTGGACCTGTACGAAAACAAGGACGGTTCCAAATTCAACTGGGACGCCATCATTCCGGGTTTCAGCAGCATGCCCGCCGATAAACGCGAAGTGTTCTTTTACCGGAATGGCCTGACCGCAGCCGAAATCACCACCGGCACCAATAAGGGCCTCAACATGGCCCTGTATCTGCCGAATGGCAACGAGGAGCGGATTGCGAAAGCCTACCAGAACCGCGACCCCCGCCTGCTCAGCAACGTGATTGTGCCTTACGCGACGTATCTGGGCCGCCCGCAGAACGGTGCCGATCAGGTGTATACCAACCGCTGGCCGTCGCGGAGCGAAACCCCACCGGTGCTCGACTTATTCACTGATTCGCGGAGCCAGTTCTTTTACCTGCACCGCAAATTCGTGTACGAAGGCTCGACCGAATTGCTCAACCGCCAGTTTGGTCCGATCGACTTTCCGCTCATCCGCTACGCCGATGTGCTGCTGATGTGGGCCGAAGCGCTCAACGAGCAGAACAAACCGGCGGAAGCCGTGGCACTGGTGAACGAAGTACGCGCCCGCGCCGGGGTTGGTTTGCTGAATTCCTCGGCAGCCACGACGGTAGCCGGACAAGCCGATCTGCGCGAACGGATCCGCAACGAACGCCGGGTTGAGTTTGTCAACGAAGGCGTCAACTACTTTGACGAACTCCGCTGGGGATCGCTGAAAGACAAGGTGTTTACGCCGGGCAGCGGGGTGAACCAGATCTGGGGCAGCATCACCATTCCCTATACCTGGAAAGACAACATCACCGTCTGGCCGATTCCGCAAACGGAAATTGAAATGAATCCCAAACTGATCCAGAATCCCGGCTGGTAAACGATACCGTGAAAAAAATCATCCTTTTCGCTTTCCTCGGGTGGTCTTGTGCGAATCCTGGCACAAGACCACTGGTTTCCGGTACGGCCATTGAAGACAGCCCACTGGCCAAAACGTTTCTGAACGACGGCTACCAGGCGGTTTGGCGGGACGAATTCGACGGTACGTCACTGGACCTCACCAAATGGGAATACCGTCAGTTGGGCGTGGTGCGCAACCTGGGGCGGGTGGCGAAAGAAACCGTCCGGCTCGATGGCAAGGGCAACCTGCTAATCGAGTTGCAGAAAGTTGGGAATGAGTACAGAATCGGCCAGTTGGGTACGGAGAAATTCTACAAAACGAAGTACGGTTATTTTGAATGCCGCGCCCGGATGAACCACGAGCCGGGACCGCACGTGGCTTTCTGGCTGCAAACCCCGACGATGGGCAAAGTCATTGGCGATCCGGTGAACTCCGGCGTCGAAATCGATATTTTTGAATACCACCGCAAAGAACCTGCAACGATCCACCACAACCTGCACTGGGACGGTTACGGCAGCGATCACAAAACGGCGGGCAAAAAAATAACCGTGCCCGCGATCGAGACCGGCTTCCATACCTTCGGTCTCCTCTGGACGGAGAAAGAATACGTTTTTTACGTGGATAACCGGGAAACTTGGCGCACCGCCACCGCCGTTTCCCAAACGGACGAATACCTGCTCCTGAGCCTGGAACTCACCGGCTGGGGTGGTGACCCCGCGCTGGCCACGCTCCCCGACGATGTGGCCTACGATTACGTACGGGTTTACCAGAAAAAATAACCGGGGGGGTTCGGTGTTGCAATCCGGCCCCTTATTGAAGTTGATTAGGATGACATAGGAAAAGAATAATGAATGTAAAATGATGAATGCTAAATGTAAAAATTGTTCTCAATCCAGCATTTTTACATTTTACATTCATCATTTTACATTCATTATTTCCTTTCTTTTTATTTTGAAGGAAAATAACATCATAAACAGGTTCATCACCTCTTTCCCAAAAGTAGCAGTTATCGACTCATTTGTGACAGCCTTTTCTGCCGTTGATGCCGACCTTTGATTCATTCAAACAGAAACAAAAATCAAACATCATACGCCATGAAAACGCTCATCAAATCCCTGCTCGTTGCCTTTACCCTGACCGCCGTAACCGTCTCGGCTTCCGTGGCTGACACCAACAAGCCCGCTGGAAAACCCAAAACCGCAGCCGCCTTCAAAAGCAGTATGTATAAGACAATAGAAGGCAAAATCCAGATTGCCCTGCAAAAAGAAACCGGCGGAACGGTGTTTGTTCGATTGACCAACAGCGCGGGCAAGGAGTTCTTTGTGAAACAGTTTGGCAAACGCCAGGAAGCGGCCCGGGTGCGTCTGGATGTCAGTGCATTGCCCGACGGTGTCTATCAGGTCGCCATCAGCAACGGGGTCGAAACCACCACGCAGGAATTAACGCTGGCCACAACCCCGCAGCCCCAGGTGGCTCCCCGACTCGTCGCTATCAACTAAAAATGAACCCTACCTCCATAGACGTGAAAAGCCGGCTCCGATTGGGTCGGCTTTTTTATAATGCACTTGACCTCATTTCACGTTCACTTATCTACGAGGCATCGAAGGGAGCTGACGCGGAGAAAGCAAAATTCCATACCGGGTTTCCGTTTGAGGTTTCAGCCGGTTATACACTTCATAGTGGGCTTGCTGAATTTTATACAACTCCACCGACTCGGGAGGACAGGAATAGGTGTATCCGAAAACAAAATGGGGATAAATAAACCAGCAATGATCTCCGGGCCTCGTATTTTCAGGCAATTGCCATTTGCCTGCGGTACTTTTTATGTTAGTAACAATGATCGTTTCATACGCTTCCCGCAGATTTCCCTCCACCCGGATGCTGTCTATTTTTCCCTGGCTATTGACCCGGAAATGAAAGAGCGCTGATTCGGCTTTGCAATCATCCATTTTATCGCGAACCGTATGGCCCAGATAATTCGACAAATTCATCAAATGGGGCTGTTGCACATAGAACAGTGCTTGTCGCACATCCATTGGATTAAATGTTGGCTTCCACGAAGTAGACTGAGCCAAGGCCGGAAATCCTACACGTAGTAAACTGAACAGCAAGGCGATACGAAGAAGAACATACATAGTGTTAGCAGGTGAAGCATTCCGACGATCTTCCTTTTTAAAACAAATCGGGGGTCAGGCTGGTTAGGTGCAAAAGATACATCCTAAACTCCTTCATTGATCAATTCATTCATCCGAAAACCGTATTCGTCCTGCCCAACCGCTACCAGACTGTTAATTACTGATGCAACCGACTTTTTCGCCTGAAGAAATCAACCGAATAAATGCGTTAAAAGCGTATCATATCCTTGATTCACTGCCCGATAGTGATTACGATGCCATTACCGACCTGGCTTCCCAAATCTGTCAAACACCCATTTCACTGATTAGCCTGATCGATGACAAAAGGCAGTGGTTTAAATCCAACCACGGACTCGATGTACGGGAAACTCCGCGCGAACTGGCGTTTTGTACCCACGCCCTGCAAAATCCTCTGGAAACCTTCATCGTAACCGATTCCAGAAAAGACGACCGCTTCGCGGGCAATCCTCTGGTTACCGGTGAACCGCACGTCATTTTTTACGCGGGAGTCCCCCTTGTGGAATCAAACGGTTTTGCCCTCGGTTCGCTGTGCGTCATCGATCACGAACCGAAAGTGCTGGATGAACACCAACTGAGCGCGTTGAAAATTCTGGCGAAACAGGTGGTGAACCTGCTGGAGTTGAGAAAAGCAAACCATGAACTGAGGAGAAACGAAGAGCGTTTTCAATTGATGGTCAGCAAGCTGGAGGAACAGGTCTACGAACGCACCCGGGAACTGGAAGAGGTCAACAAAGAACTGGCGGCTTCCAATAAGGAGCTGCTGAAATCCAACGAGCGATTGCTCCAATCGAACAATAGTTTGCAGGAGTTTGCGTATGTGGCGTCTCATGACCTGAAAGAACCGCTGCGCAAAATCCAGTCGTTCAGCAGCATGCTATCGGATCAATACGGTTCGGTGCTGGAACCTTCGGGTCTGGACATATTGAACCGCATGAAAATGGCGGGCGAACGGATGTCTACGCTGATTACGGATCTGCTCAACCTCTCCCGCCTGTCAACCCAGCGGGAGGTCGATATTCCCGTTTCGCTCACGGCGCTGGTAAATCTGGTGGTGACGGACCTGGATGGCGTTATCTCGGAACTGGGCGCGCAAATCGAACTTGACCCGCTTCCGGTGGTGCTCGGCGATTCCCGTCAACTCCGGCAGCTCTTCCAGAACCTGCTCAGCAATGCGCTCAAATTTCACAAGCCTTCAGCCTCCCCGCAAATCCAGATCAAAGCCCACTGGATTGCCGGGGAAAATCTGCCGGATGGCGTTCAGACGCGCGGAAAAGCAATCGCGTACCATTGTATCGATGTCATCGACAATGGCATTGGTTTTGATGTCCAGTATGCGGAGCGAATTTTTCAGGTTTTCCAGCGCCTTCATGGCCGGAAAGAGTATGCCGGTACCGGAATCGGCCTGGCTATTTGTGATAAGGTGATCAAAAACCACGGCGGAGCCATTGTGGCCACCAGTCAGGTGGGTCAGGGAGCCACGTTCAGCGTTTTTCTGCCCGTTTGAGTTTCCCACCAAGGGGCATGCTGCGACCGGCCGAATCGTCACCAGGCTTCATCCGACCCCATTACAGACTCACTTTCAGCCATTTCAAGGTTTGCATCCCCCCGTAGGCCACCAGCAGACCAAGGAATGACCCAACACCCCCCCAACCAATGTCGGCCCAGCTAAAGTGCCGGTGTGGCATCGCGATCTGTCCCGCTTCCGCAATGGCCGCAATACCGGTGAGGCCCACCAGGGTTGCCAACCACCAAACCGATGACTTCCGTAGACGAAAGAGCCAGACACCCGTGATCAGCCCTAAAAAGACGAAAGGAACCGCCGTGCGTAAATCGCCATTGGCCCGGGCGTCGGTCCAGTTCGCGATCCAGTCCGGCACAAACCAGACCAGCGCCATATCCGGATTCGGAACCCAACTCAAGTAAAACACCAGGGCAATGCCAAGCGCAACCAATAGAAAGACAAGCCGCATACGTTCAAATGAAATTTACGCTGAATGTAGGCGGTATATTTTACTTTTCCATTCCCGGTAAATCGCGAATTGATCCAGTCAAAGAAAAGGCTGGTAAAGTACCATCGGTTTTGGATGGGAACGCGGATTGAACGGATCGAGCGGATTTACACCGATTAAACTATAAATCCGTTTTTTGATCCGTTTCAGCCGTCCAATCCGCGTTCCCATCCAAAATCAGTGAGCTTACTCTTCCAGCGCCTTCGCCAGCACCTGCTGAATTTCGTGATTCTCGTGCGAGTGTTCCATTTTCCCCAACCGCTCATTCAGTTCTTTCAGCACTTTTTTCGAGTCATTCGATCCAATGGCCCCAATGCGTTGAACCGCATACGGCATGATTTTCGGAAGTTTGGCTTTCTCGGCCATCTGCAACAGCCGTTTGGCATCCACAACGGCCAGCGGTTCGGCGGCATACCACACCATCAGCGGCAGGTTAGGGTCGTCTTTGTCTTCGGTTTTCTGAACCAGCGCTTCCAGCACGTCCCACCGCTGAGCCGGTTCCAGACGCAGCATCGCCGAGGTCAGGTAAAGCCGTACCAGAGCCGAATTGTCATTCTGGGCCAGGGCCGCAAAGCGTTTCAGGGTTTCCGGCGCAACGGTTTTGTCCTCCGCCAGCAGTTGAATCGCCCAGCTTCGGACGTATTCGCTCTCGTTGGCAAGCAGGTCTGCCAGCTCTTTTTCGGTCAGCCCCTTCGTCACGTGCAACGCCCACAGCGCCCGGAGTTTCCGGGTGGCATCGGGATTTTTAACCAGTATTTCCTTCAGGGCTTTGTGAACCTTCTTGTTGGGGCCGCGCTCCTGCAAAATCGTACGGGCCTGTCTGACATACCACTCGTTCGGATTAAGCTGCTGATTCACCAGCTCCAGATCCGACGCTTTCGACAGATCGACCTGCACCCACTTGTCATTTTCGTGGGTAATCTTGAAAATCCGGCCCATCGTTTTGTTGTGCACATCCGGGTTTGAACTGTGGCACTGGTTTTTATCGTACCAGTCGATGGCAAAAACCGATCCGCTGGGGTCGTATTTCATATTGAGCCACTGCGACCACGAATCGTTCATGGCCAGAAAATCCGGTTTGTGTTTCACCGAATAGCCCGATCCCGACCGGGTCGGATGATCCTGGTTTAGCCGGGCTCCGTTGATGTTGTTCATAAAAATATCGTTGCGGTATTCCTGCGGCCAGCTATGGCCGAGGTAGATCATGGCCCCGGCGTGGGCGTGTCCCCCTCCCGCTGCCGCCGACCGGAAATTGCCGGCATGAGGACCCCGTTTGCCCAGCCAGTGGACGTGATCGGCGTGGGTTTTGATGTCGTCGTAGGTATACGGGTTGAAATGTTTGCCGGCCTGCCGGAAATACCGCCCGCCCTGAATCATGTGATACATGTGCGGAATGACGCAGGCGGTGATGAAGGCATGTCCGTAGTCGTTGAAGTCGATGCCCCAGGGGTTGCTGGTGCCTTCGGCAAACAGTTCAAACTGGTGGTTGGTCGGATGATACCGCCACACCCCGGCGTTCAGTTTGGTCCGCTCCGAATCCGGTGCGCCCGGTTTTCCAACGTTCGAATGCGTAAAGACGCCGTGGTTGCCATACAGCCAGCCATCGGGTCCCCAGCGCAGGCTGTTGAGGGTTTCGTGGGTATCCTGCGTGCCCCAGCCGTCGAGCAGCTTCTGGGCCGGGCCGGTTGGTTTATCGGTTTTGAAATCCGCCGGAATGAACAGCAGATAGGGAGCTGCCCCCAGCCACACGCCCCCCATGCCCACTTCCATCCCGCTGACGAGGTTCAGCCCCTCGGCAAAAACTTTTTTCTTATCCAGCGTTCCATCGCCGTTGGTGTCTTCAAAAATCAGAATGCGGTCCCGACCCTGGCCTTCGGGTGCCGGAACCGGATACGTGTGTGATTCGACCACCCAAAGCCGACCCCGCCAGTCGATGGTGAAACAGATTGGTTTGATGATGTCGGGTTCGGCGGCTGCCAGCGTAATCTTGAATCCTTTCGGCAGGGTCATCACCTTAGCGGCTTCCGTACCGGAAAGGCCGGCGTGAAGGACAGGATCGAGGGGCGGCAGAATGATGATGTCCTTCTGATCCAGCTCGTTCGGAAAGGTGGGGCGGGTGGGATAAAACAGAAACGAATCAAAATTGATGTGCGCCCACTTGTCGTTCGGAATGTACGGAATCTGGGAAATACCGGTTTCGTTGTCGATGATCCGAATGAAAATATCCTGGTTCAGATACGGTTGCAGATCCACGACGGCGGGTTGGAGTGTGGCCCGACCCTGTCCGGTAATGTGGTAAATAATCTTATTGGTTCCCGCCTGAACGAGTTCGACGCGCGTATCCTGCAACGCCCCGCCCGACACCCGGAAAGCCGCAAACGGCTGGGTTACTTTAAACGGTACGGAAGTCAGCGTCCCGGTTTGTTTGTAGTTCGCCGTTCCCCCGCTGCTCAGGAAATATTTCCCTTCAAAACCGATGTTCATTTCCTTTTCATGCACCGGCGACGGATCGGCGTTCACGAGCGGGTTGGCAAAGGCGTCGCCGGTGGCCGTCCAGTCTTTCAGCGTTCCGGTTTCGAAGTTCAGGTTGAGCGGCTGGCCGTCTTTCATCGGCACCTGCCCGGCAATGGTGGCGTCCGAAATCACGCCCTCCACCACCTCGATGGCCCCCACCATCCCGGCGGCCCGGTGGCCCGGAACGGAACAATAATACGTATCATTCTGACCAGCCGTAAATACGATGCTGGTGCTGGATCCTTTTTCGAGGATCGTCTTGCTTTTCAATTTGAGTTTTTCCAGCGCAATGTCGTGCGTCATGGTCTCCCCGTTGGTGATCGTAATGCGCACCCGGTCGCCTTTGTTGGCCCGTAAGGTGGGATTTCGCGCGCCGTTCTTACTGAAAAAACCGGTCATATTCGCTTCCAGCGCATAATCGCGGTCAATCTTCGTGGTGTCCTGATTGGATCGGGTGGGAGAGATTTTTGCCAGAGGATCCGTTTGGGTGGTGGCAAGGATGGCGAAAACAAACGGAATGAGCAAAAGGAGTTTGTACATGGGAACAATTCATAAAGGTCTAGGAATCTATACGTTAAAATTAGGAGAAAATTCAATGTCTCCAACGTTCCGGCTATCCCAAATTTAGGCCCGTTGAAACAGCATTAGCACTCAACTTTGTCAGAGCTTTCGCTTGTTTGCCCCTCAATTCCCTTATTGATTTAAACAAAATAACCGCTGGATTTAGGTTGTGGCTTATCAGCCCACGGCTTTAGCTGTGCGTAAATTGAAGTGAAACCAAATCATTACGAAACCGTTTTAACGGTTTTGCCATACCACGAAACCGTTAAAACGGTTCTGGTAGCAGGGATTACTTTTCGCTTTAACCACAGCTTTAGCTGTGGGCTGATGAACATTTACTTCGGCGGTTGTTTTATTTAACGTGAACTATGAGATTATTGACCCCGGAGTGCTCAGAATACGCATTTGCTCGTATAATTACGTGCCGCTGGCACTCAAACTACGGTTAGGCAGGGGCATCATCTCATCGTTCGCGTTTATGTGAATCAATTAAGGGATTAAAAGCGAACGTCCTGATTATGTATGGTGAAGACACTACAGCAAGGATGAAAAAACATATAGAAATAAGCTTACTTTCGTTCATCAGTAAAAGGTATGGCAACGGCATTTTCTTCACAATATAATCTGTACGGGATATGAAATGGTCATTTGTTATTCAGCAAAAAATAAAGGCAGCTTTTCTTCTGACCGGCATTATGGTATTGATTGTGTTGAGCACGTTTCTTTCCCGCAGCAACATCAACGACATCGATAAATCCTTCTCTTCCATCTACCAGGATCGGCTGATTCCGGCAGTCGATATGGTTTATTTAATCGAAAATCTGTATACCAAACGACTTTTGGTAGAAAAGCACCTCACGTCAACAACAACCTCCACCCCGGCCGAAATCAAAGCCTTTCTTAAAACCAAAAACCAGTCGATCGATTCACTCATCCGGAATTATGAAAAGACCTTTCTGATTACGGAAGAAGCTAAAAGTCTACACGCGTTTAAAAACCGGGTTGCTGAATATGCGCTGCTCGAAAACCGCATCCTTCGCCTGAGTCAATCCGGAAATAAAGAAGCGGGAAGTGTGGTATTCAACGGCAAAGGTTCCCGAACATTTCAACAGGCCATTTTGTGTCTCAATGAATTAACCAACATTCAATACACCGAGGGTCAGAGCCTGATGAACGAATCAAAAACAGAATCCTCACAATTCAACCTGATCTCATCCCTCCAGATTGCCATCGCTATTGTCATCGGCTTGCTGATACTGGGCCTGATTCATAATTCTAAAATCATTCACCAGGACCGACAACCGTTTCATTTAAACTAGCCCCTAATCGATTTTATATACAAACAACAACACCTGTGTATAAAAAAATTAACCTGGCCCTGAAGACCACATATCTTTTCAAAAAAAGTAACTTACCTGACAAAATCACCTCGAACAAATCCTGCGAACGAAAGTTGTGATCAATGTAGAGGAACGCATTTTTTTCTGTCACAATGATCAAATTGGGGTTTTATGTTTTGGGAGCCGTACTGTTACTGGCTTGCGGAGGAGATCATACGTCATCCGGTACACCGTCAACTGCTTCTTCCGAAACACCTCTCGCCAAGACCAAAACCGCCCAAAACCCGACGAATCCAGCGCGACAATTGGCGCTTTATCTCAACAAACTCCAATTTTACAATGGCCAGCGGGCGAGCCAGTTCGAGGCTCATCACTATTGCAGTACGCTCAGTGAAGACCTGACCCAATGCGTCATTTTTGACGGTGCCGGAACGAATGCCAAATTGATGGGGGTGGAATACGTCATTTCGGAGCGCCTGTTTAAAACCCTGCCGGACGATGAAAAAAAACTCTGGCACAGCTACCGTTACGACGTGAAAAGCGGGATGCTGGTGGCCCCCGGTTTAAGTCCGAAGGCCGAACACAATCTGATGAGTGCGCTGGTTACGCAGTATGGGAAAACCTGGCAACTCTGGCACACCGATCAGGACCCGACACTCCCCTTCGGTGGCCCGGCGCTGGTGATGGACTTTACGAGAGATGGCCAGATCGACCCCAGCCTGTTGCAAACCCGCGACAGACGGTTGAATGTTTCGTCGGCCGAAAAGCGGCAATTGCGGTCTGACATCCTGGGCCGCCCACCCGTTTCCGGAGCCGACGCCTGGCAAAATGGCCCCCGCATCCAGCTTCCGGCGCTCACCCGCCGAAATTATCCCCATCTTCAAAAAGATACCCTCCGGTAATTTTTTTCTTCTTTACTTTGCCGCGTGACTGTGCTTCGGGCACATCGCCTGATCATCTATTCCTACGCATGGCGGATTGAGTTCCGCTCCACAGAATGAATCTTGGCATTGAAATTGGCGGTACCAAACTGCAACTCGTAGCGGGTGAAGCAGCCATCCTTCGGCACCATTTCCGGTTTACGGTCGATAAGTCCCGCGGGGCCGCCGGCATTTTAGCCCACATCGACGACACCCTCCGGCAACTTCCCGAACCCATTCAAACCATTGGCGTCGGGTTCGGCGGACCGGTCGATACCCAAACCGGCCGGATCGCGACTTCCCACCAGATTGAAGGCTGGGCCGGTTTTGGCCTGGGCGAGTGGCTGCGGCAACGGACGTCGGCCCAGCGGATTCGGGTGGAAAACGACGCCAATGTGGCGGCTCTGGGCGAGGCCCTACACGGCGCCGGACGCACCTTCCGACAGGTTTTTTACGTGACACTCGGCAGTGGCGTTGGAGGTGGCCTGGTGATCGACGGGCAAATTTACCACGGAATGCCGCCCGGCGAAACCGAAATCGGCCACCTTCGGCTCGATAAAGCCGGGACTACGCTGGAGTCGGTCTGTTCCGGCTGGGCCGTCGACCGCGAAATCCGCGAAGCGCAGACCAACCTGCCCCCGGACTCGATTCTAAAGCAGGTGGTTGGCGCGGCCCAAACCGGTGAAGCCCGGTTTTTACGGGAAGCATTCGACCGGGGCGACCCGACGGCCCAGCGAATCGTCGGACGACTGGCCGACGATCTGGCGTTTGGGCTCTCACACGCCGTGCATCTCTTGCATCCGGACGTCATCGTGCTGGGGGGCGGCCTGTCGCTGACCGGCGAACCCCTGCGTTCGGCGGTTGAAAGACGATTGCCAGCCTACCTGATGGGCGCTTTTCAACCCGGCCCGGCGATCCGGCTGGCAGAACTGGGCGAAAATACCGTGCCAATTGGCGCATTGAGTTTATAAATGAACAACCGGACGTTCGGTTCAACAACCCTCTACTACTTCAATCTTATACTTGGTATGCAAACGTATTTTGAACAGTATCTTGTTCACCATCAGGCGGCTATCGACTCCATTCCGGTCGAGCGAGTGGAACGCATTGTTAAACTGCTGAAAACCTGCTGGGAGGAAGACCGCCAGTTTTTCGTTTTTGGCAACGGCGGCAGCGCGGCCAATGCTTCCCATTTCATTACGGATCTGGGAAAAGGCGCTTCCGACCGGCTTGGCAAGCGGTTTCGCTGCCTGTCGCTGAACGACAATACCGCCTGGATCACGGCCCTCGGCAACGATTATTCCTACGATGACGTGTTTGTGGGGCAGTTGCAAAACTACGCCCGGCCCGGCGATCTGGTGCTGACGATGAGTGTCAGCGGCAGTTCGCCCAATCTGGTGAAAGCCGTTCAGTGGGCCAATGAACACGAACTCACAACGGTGGCCCTCGTCGGCGGCAAACGCGGCACCCTCGCCGACCTCGCCCACGAAGTGATCGCCATTGACTCGGTTCATTACGGTCGCGTGGAAGACGCCCACATGACAATCTGCCACATGCTGTGTTACGCCTTTATGGAGAATAGCATTTAAGTTTGACGTTATTTCGCGGAGTTGAGCGGAGAAAAAGAGAGGTAAGCGGAGATATTTTATTAAACTCTGCTAAACTCCCTTTTACTCCGCTCAACTCCGCGAAACAATTCTTTTTAACTATACCGATCATTCCGCCACGGGTAAGCCGTGTTGGAGTATCCGCGTTCTTCCCAGAAACCCAGGCGGTTCCCGGCCAGAAACTCGATGCGTTTGATCCATTTGGAGCCTTTCCAGGCGTAAAGCTGGGGCGTAATCATGCGAACCGGCCCGCCGTGTTCAAGGGGAAGCGGCTCACCCTCAACGGTATGAACCAGCAGGACGTCGGATTTGAGGGCTTCTTCCAATGCCATATTGGTTGAGTATCCATCGAAACCGTAGCACATGACGTGCGTGGCGGTTTCTTTCGGCATCACCAGCGCAGCCAGATCCGCAAACCGGACGCCCACCCACGGCACATCCAGCTTCGACCAGGTCGTTACGCAGTGAAAATCACTCACATCCTCCGTTTGGGGCAGTGCCATGAAATCCGCCCATTTCAGCCGAACCGGCTGTTCGACCTCCCCGTCGATGGCCAACTGCCACTTGTCCAGCGGAATGTTAGGGTGGTGGCCCAGGTCAAGAACCGGCCATTTTTTCGTAACCGTTTGGCTTTTTGGTATCTTCGGCATTCCGTGGCGGTTCGGCGGACCAGAGCCCAGGGGTTTTTCGTCGGTCATTGACGGGGTGTTCTGAATGGCTTCCTCAAACCGGCGTTTTAGCTTCATGCGGGCGTCGATGATGCGGTCGAGTTTATCAGCATTCGGGGCAGTTTCGTTCGGCTCCATGCGTTTTTAGTTTGATGAATAACGGCCCGTAAGCCTATTGATAATACAAAAAAGCAAAACCCATCATGGAACCGTTAAGCCGCCGACAACACGGTTTTTTGCTGCTGATTCTGGTCCCGCTTCTGGCAACGATCGCGTCGCACGTCGTTTTTTACCGGCATTTTCCGTGGCAGCCGGCGTATCGTTTTCCGACGGCTTACTTTCTGACGGTTGCCACGGTCATGCTCTCGTGCTGGTCGGTCAATGTAGTCATTTTCCGGCATTTCGACCGCCGTTTGCCGTTTTCCTACAACCCTACGCAACGCATCGGGCGGCAATTTGCGGTGGGCGGTTTAGCTACGTTGCTGACGTTTTCGGTTGTTTTCCCCTGCGCCATCCGGCTGTATTCCGGTTTCTGGCCCAATTCGGTTCAACTCACGTCCGGTATTTTTGTCTGCATCACCATCGCCACGCTGATCAACGGCGGCTACGTCGGCTTGTATCTGCTCCAGGCCTTTCGGCTCGAAAAACAGTCGGCGACGGAAGCCATCAACCGCAAAGTAAACCACCTGCAACCGCCGGTTCGACCGGTTTTGGATGCAGCCCTTTTGATCGACGCCGGTTCCCGCCAGTTCCGGTTGCGCCCCGACGAAATCGCCTATTTCTTCTCGACCCAGGGCGTGGTTCTGCTGGTTAAAACCGACGGGCAGCAACTGACCACGAATTACAACTCCTTTTCCCGGCTGGAAAGTTTGCTCCCTGAAGGCTATTTTTTCCAGTTAAACCGCCAGTTCATCGTCTCGCTGGCGGCCATTCGAACGGTGCAGGACGACAGCAACCGCAAGCTCCGGGTGACGCTGACCCCGGCTTTGCACCGGAACCAGCCCGAAGAAACCGTGACGGTCAGCCGGTACCGGAACGCGGAGTTTAAGAAGTGGCTGCAACAGGTGGCCGTTGGCTGACCCTTCATCACCGTTTTCCGTACCATTCGTTGAATCGGGCCCGAAAACCGTTCCAAAAACCGTTTTTGCGGCCTTGCTTTACAGCATCAAACCAAAAAGCTGTAAACAACGATGGTACGCAATCTTTCACACCTCTCCGAAAACCCGCCCCTCTGGCTGAGCCTCTGTTTCGGCGGAATTCTGATTATCACCTTAGCGATTTTTTATACCGCCCTTCGCAAAGCCGCCCCAACCAAAGCGGGTTTCATTCTAACGGGAATGATACTCTGGCTGACGGTTTTGCTGGTGCTGGCCCAACGTCAGTTTTTCCTGAACATCGACGCCGTGCCGCCCCGGTTCCTGCTGACAATTGGCCCACCGCTGCTGCTCATCCTGGGATTGTTTCTCACAAAACCCGGACGCGCTTTTCTGGATCAGTTACCGCTTCCAACGCTGACGCTCCTGAACACAATCCGGATTCCGGTGGAACTGACGTTGTACGGTTTATTCGTTTATCAGCAAATTCCGGAAGTCATGACGTTCGAGGGCCGGAATTTCGATATTCTGGCAGGCATCACCGCGCCATTGGCCGGTTACTGGGCTTCGAAGAACCGACCAGCCAACCACCGGAAGCTGCTGCTCTGGAATATTCTGGCGCTGGTATTGCTGATCACTATTGTGTTTCATGCCATCGTCTCGGCACCCCTTCCCTTTCAGCAACTGGCCTTCAATCAACCCAACGTTGGTGTACTGAAAGTTCCGTTTGTCGGATTGCCCGGTCTGGTGGTTCCGGTGGTTTTGCTCGGTCATCTGGTTTCAATCCGGCAATTGATCCGAAAATTGAAGAACGCTCCAGCTAGCATTGCCGTTTGAACCAACCAAAGATGCCGGTAGGTAGGACCATTTTTGATCGGAAGAAACCGGCCTTTCTCCGAATTTATACCGGTTTTTTCCGATTTTCGATAAAAACCGCCGTTCCGATAAACGCGATGATCAACAACGAACACACCAGATCGACCACCTTGCCGACACGGATCGAAACCGGATCGAATTTGAAAACGATCGTGTGTTTTCCGGCCGGAACGCGCATCGCCCGCAACACGTAATTCGCCCGCAGGTGCGGCACTTCCTTGCCGTCGATGGTGGCTTTCCACTCGTCGCGAACGTTGTAATAGATTTCGGAGAAAACCGCCAATTGCTCGCTGGTCGCGTTGCTTTCATAGATCAGTTCATTCGGTTTGTAACTGGTCAGGCGAATCGAATTGGCCGCCGAATCGGGCTGGATTTTTAAGCCCGTCAACTGTTCGGCAAACCGCTGATCGACCACGGCGGCTTTCGCGGTATTCAGGCTGTCGAGCGCTTTCATTTCCTCATTGGCATTCGGCACCAGCCGATAAGTCTCCACAAACCAGGCATTACCCAGCGCCCCCGGATTCCGTTGCGCCACCGGTGGCCCCGGCGCCTGCTGGGGGTTCGCGGTTTGAAGCTGCGTAATGAAATACTTCGTATTCAGCATGTTGATGACGTTCATCGCATTGGGCGCCGTTTGGGGTTCCCGCAAATTCCGGTAAAGCTGAAACTCCGCTAACTCCTGGTACCGGCGCAGTTTGGCCGCGTGATACCCTCCCAGCGACTTGTGGAAATACGACGCTTTGGCGTCGCTCATGAAGCTGGCGGTCAGGTCGAGCACCCGGAAGTCGAGGGCTTTGTCGGCCAGAATCTGCTCGTCGGCGGCCGTTGGCGAAATCGTCTCCTGAATCGCCTGTTTGCTCACAAAATCATCGTTGTTGAAATACCGCTTGTCGACGTTGAACAAATCAAAAATCATCAGCGCCAGCAAAACCGGGTAGAAAACCAGCGGTTTGATGCGATCCCGAACGAACAGCCAGATCAGCCCGCCGACCAGCAAAATCAGAATGGCCGACCGGAACGCGTCGGAACGCAACATGCCGATGCGGTCGTCGATCATCGCGGCAATAACCTGTTCGGCCAGCGGTTTACTTTGCAGACCCTGCTCCAGATTGTTCAGCATCATCTCGTCGTTGCTGCCCCGGAAGCTTTGAAAAACCGTGGGTGCCAGGGCCATCAGCAGCGAGAAACCGGCGGTTGCGCCCAAACTGATCAGCAACGGGCGGTTGAGTTGAGCCGGTGAATATTTTTTATCGACAATCTCTTTCAGGGCCAGAATGCCGAGCAGCACCAGCGGCAACTGCGCCAGCGTGAGCGTCATCGTGACCGCACGAAACTTGTTGAAAGCCGGGAAATAGTCGAAAAAGGCGTAATTGAACGCCGGAAAGTTTTTGCCCCAGGCCCAGGCAATGTACAGAAAAGCGATGCCGAGCGCCCACCATTTCAGCCGACCGGGAACGATCAGCAAACCGAGTACGAACAGGAAAATGACAATGGCTCCCGCATAGGCCGGACCGCTCTGGCTATACAGATTTCCGTGATACATCGGCAATTGCTGCACAAACTGTTGGGCATTGCCCGGATCGACGCCGATGCCGGTCATTTTTTTGTAGGTCTCCGAGTCCGTCGTGAGCGAACTGACGGAAGGGCCACCGGCGTAATTGGGAATGAGCAGCGTAAAGGTTTCGCCAATGCCGTAGCTGTACTGAAACGCGTAGTCTTTCCCCAAACCGTCTTCGGGGGTCGTAGCCGCAGCGGCTGGCGCACCGGGTTCTGCTTTGGGTGTTATGGTCAGTTCGGATTTTCCACGCGTCGTAACGGTCACGTAATCAGCGGCATTCCAGAGCCGGGTGGTATGCGTCCCAACGGCGAGAACAGCCGCAACACCCAGTGCCGACAACGCCAGCAGGAGTTGGCGGACACGCCCTTCCCGGATGGCGACCACGCTCTCGATCAGGACATAGATGATGATGCCAAAGGCGAGATAATACGTGATCTGTACGTGGTTGGCGTAGAGTTCAAGACCCAGAAACAAAGCCGCCAGCGCGGCTCCGGCGAGGTATCGACCCCGCAAGGCCAGGATAACGCCCCCCAGAATACCCGGCGCGTAGGCCAGAGCCAGAATTTTTGAAACGTGACCTGCTTCCAGACTCAATAAGGTGTAGGAGGCAAAACTATACGCAATGGCTCCCAGGGCCGACAGCCAGACGTTGACGCCCAACGCCAACATGAGCACAAAACCGCCCACCATCATCAGCCAGATGTAGTTGGCCGGGTCGGGAAGCAGCAAATTGATGTATTGACCGAGTTTGTGGGTAAGGCTGGTGGGATAGTCCCCGGAAATCATGTAGGCGGGCATTCCGCCGAACATGCTGTTGGTCCACCACGCCCATTCGCCGGTTTGTTTGTGGTACTCGACCACTTCGCGACCAGCCGCAACGGACTGAATGATATCGTGTTGATTCAATCGTTTGCCCTTCAAAACGGGCGAGCAATACAGCACAGCCAGAACTGCAAACCCAATGACGGCAACTAAATGAGGAAGAAAGCGTTTAAAATTCATACAATCGTTAGGAATACGAAGCGCAGCGCAGCGATGAAATAACGAGTAAAGAAACGCTTTTTTCCAACACGGCGGAAACTCCGTCCGTCACTTTTTCAGTTCTTTGAGGTCCGCCAGGGTGCCTTTGATGCGGTTTACGATTCGGCTGTCGTCCAACGCACTGTTGCCATCCGGGCTGATCATCTTGCTCCGGAATTCAATCAGATAATTCGTATTCTTCTTGTCGAACAACGCTTTCAGGGCGACGTTGTCGAACTTTCCGGGTTTGAGTGTCACCGGAAACACCACGGGCGTAACGGCCTGCTCTTTGATGAGGATGGGTTCCGGCTGGCTTCCTTCCGCAACCACATCGCCGTCGATGCTGACAATGTAGTGGGTATCTTTAAAATTCAGAGGGAATTTGTTCCGGTTTCCAATCGCCACCTTTGCAGCCAGATCGGTCTGCTTCAGGCTAATTTTACCAAAATCGATAGCCGTTACCTTGATGGTTGGAAGGTAAAGCGTCGGTAGCTTTTTCTCGGTTTTGACCGAAAACGTCCGCTGTCCCAAAACCGGCACGTCCAGATCGAAGGTTGACCGAATGGTGTAAACCGTACTATCGGCGTTTTGCTGGTCCAATTGCTTCAGAACGTTCATAAACCGCTTGTAAAGCAGCTTGACCGGCAGCGTAACCAGGGTACTGTCGCCAGCCTCCAGTTCAACGGTTTTGCGGTAGCTGTCTTTCATGACCAAGGCTGTGTCGATATACACTTCATAATCGACGCGCTTTGCCTTGAAACCGACCGGCAACGGATTGTCGATCAGGAGCTTCATGTTCATCGTAAGCTGGTCGTCGTCAATGTCGGTAATCAGAAAAGAGGCCAGTTCCAGCCGGGGGGTCAACACGGTTCCGTGGGGTTCATCGGCGGCCCGTTTCTGCTGACGCTGGTACCAGATATAAGCGCCGATGAAGCCGATCAGCAGCAGGCCCAGCGCAATCAATCCTCCTTTTTTCATCGTGTTGAGTTACTTGTCGGGTACTAAACCGTCTTACTATGAGACTGTTTACCAAGTATTCACTATTTTTAGGGAAGCAGAAATTTAGAAAACAGCCTTGATGACGGTTTTACAACAAAGACGGTATACATTCAAAGAATACGAGGAGTTTGAAAAAGAAGTCGATGCTCGCTATGAATACAGGGATGGCGAGATATTCAAGCTAACAGAAACGACCAAACGGCAGAATACAATTGTGCTATCGTTTTCGAGTCTTCTGCATCCTGTTGCCCGAAAAAACGGCTGCGCAGTATTTATCAATAGTATCAAGCTAAAACTAAAAACCGGCGAAAAATACGTTTATCCGGACGTGATCTACACCTGCGAACCGGCCGATCTGGCCGATGACTCAGAAACCGTTGTGCAGTCGCCCAGTTTGTTGATCGAAGTATTTTCCGAGTCTTCACACCGGTTTGACATCCAGGATAAACGACTTGAGTATTTCAAAATACCGTCACTCCAGTATTATTTGCTGGTGTCTCAAAAGCACTACGGCGTTGAACTGTATGAACGCTCCGCCGATTTCTGGAAATACACGATTTATGACGGTCTGGATGCCAAAATCGAGTTGGAGAAATTGGGGGTTACAATGTCGCTGGCGGAGATCTACGAAGGTATCTGACTTGCATCATTTCATCTTCACCACCGTCACCCCGGCCCCGCCCCGGTCGGCGTGTTCGTCCTGCATGGACGTCACCTGCGGGAAGGTTCGCAGGTGATTCCGCACCAGCGTCCGCAAAATACCGTCGCCTTTGCCGTGCACGATCCGGAGTTCGGCGTAGCCCAGCATCAGGCCGTTGTTGATAAAATTATCCAGTTCCACCATCGCTTCCTCGCCCCGCTGCCCCCGGATGTCAAGGTTGAAACTGAAGTTCATCATCTTCTCGTTCAGGTCGATCCCCTGCATTTTGGGCCGGGCGGTTTCCCCAACGGCTTCGCGGTAGACTTTGCGGCTGACTTTCTCCAGCCGGTTGAGTTTGATGGTTGATTTTAGGTCGCCGATCCGGATTTCGACGTCTTTTCCGCGCAACGCCAGCACCTCGCCAATCGTCGACTGCCCTTTGATCTGCACGAAACTGCCCACGGCGATGGCCCCCGATTCGGGCAAAAACTCCTCCGGTTCGACCTTTTCCGGTTTCTTACGAACGTCCTCCACCAGCGTTTCCGGCTTCAGTTCTTTTTTGTCAAACTGCTCCAGTTCCTGCCGAACCAGCCGCGTCATGTCCCGCTCGGCCTTGTTTTCCTTGATTTCCCGAATGGTATTTTCAATCCGCTGATTGGCCTCGGCCACCAGTGCTTTGGCTTTTTGCTTGGCTTCGTTCAGCAGCCGTTTCTGGTCGTTGTCGAGCCGGGTTTTCAGCGCGTTGGTTTCGGCCAGTTGCTGGGCCAGTTTGCGCTGATTGATCCCGACTTCCATGTTTTTTTCGGCAAACACCCGCTTCTCGATGTCCAGCTCTTTCAGCAGTTTTTCGAGGTTCACCTGTTGCGAGCCCAGCTTTTCCTTGGCCCGGTCGATCAGCGGTTTGGGCAGTCCGATTTTCGAGGCAATTTCAAACGCAAACGAACTGCCCGGTCGGCCAATTTCAAGTTCATACAGCGGTTCGAGGTGTTCGCCGTCAAACCGCATCGCGCCGTTGACCAGCCCCGTCGTTTTGTCGGCAAAGAGTTTCAGGTTGGTGTAGTGCGTGTTCACAACGCCATACGCGCCCGATTTAGTCAGTTCTTCCAGAATGGCTTCGGCAATGGCCCCGCCTAGCCCGGGTTCGGTTCCGGTGCCAAACTCATCGATGAGAAACAGCGTTTTGCGGTTCGCAAAGGTCACAAACGCCTTCATGCTGGTCAGGTGCGAGCTGTAGGTACTGAGGTCATTTTCCAGCGATTGCTCGTCGCCAATGTCGATGAACAGGTTCTGGAAAATACCCGCCGTGGAGCCTTCGATCACCGGAATGAGCAAACCGCTCTGAATCATGTATTGCAGCAAGCCAATCGTCTTGAGTGCCACCGACTTCCCCCCCGCGTTGGGTCCCGAAATAATCAGAATCCGCTGGCCCGAATCGAGCAGTAGGTTCAACGGAACCACTTTTTTACCCTGCTTCTGAAACGACAGATGCAGCAGCGGGTGCCGCGCCTGAAGCCAGTCGACCAGCGGCTGGTTGACGAGTTTCGGCATACCAGCGTCGATTTGCAGGGCAAATTTGGCTTTGGCCCGGATGAAGTCGATCAATCCCAGAAAGGTAGTAGCCCGCTGTAATTCAGGCAGGTAGGGACGAAGCAGGGCGGTCAGCTCGCGCAGGATGCGGGCCACTTCGCGCCGTTCTTCGTACTCCATCTCGCGGATTTCGTTGTTGGCATCGAAGACCTCCGCCGGTTCGATAAAAACCGTCTGCCCGGTGGCCGATTCATCATGGATGAAGCCCTTCAACCGCCGTTTGTGTTCGGCCGAAATCGGAATCACGACGCGGCCGTTTCGGATCGTCATCGAAATATCATCCGGCATCCAGCCCTGCTGGCGGGCGCTTCGCATAATTCCATCCAGCTTTTTGCGCAAGCCTGCCTGTTCGCTGATGATCCGACGGCGAATGGTGGCGAGTTCCGGTGAGGCATTATCGCGGACGTGGCCCCGGTCGTCGATGACGCGCTCAATGGCTTCGGTCAGTTTTTTGTCCACCGTAATGGCGTCGGCGAGTTCGTTCAGATACGGGTAGACTTCTTTTTCTTTTCCGGCCAGAAACCGCAGGCAAAGTTGAATGGTCCGAAGTGTCAGTTTCAGGTCAAAAAACTCCTCTTCGGTGAGCATCATGCCCTCGATCCGGACTTTGGCGAGTTGCGGGCGAATGTCGAGGTAGTTGGACGACGGAAATTCCGGCTCATACTGCACGATGGTCTTGAACTCGGCCACCTGCCGGAGCATCTTGTCGATTAGTTGGAAATTGTCGGAAAACCGGATTTTATCAACATACGACTGCCCCAGTGGGCTAATACAAGCCTGCCGCAGCAAGTCGCGGATTTTATCGAAACCTAATTTTTGTTCAAATGAATCGGGATAGAGCATTTGTTGTTCTTCTGATTGGTATGTACCTGCAGCCGGAGCGTCGGGGTACGTGAAATAACACCGGCGACGGAAAAGCAGTTCGATTCTTTTTTTCGTAAAAACCGCAAAACTACACATTGAATGGGAATTACCGGTTCAGAACCGGCTACCTTTCGTTCAATTACCGCATCTTGACAACCATGAATCCGTTTAAATTGATCGAATGTCCCCGCGATGCCATGCAGGGCCTTCCCGGTTTTATTCCGACAACCGACAAAATCCGGTATCTGAACGCACTGCTGCGGGTGGGATTCGACACGCTCGATTTTGGCAGTTTTGTGTCCCCCAAAGCCATTCCGCAGCTACGCGACACGGCGGAGGTGCTGGCTGGTCTGGACCTGAGTGAAACCAAAACGAAGTTACTCGCCATCATCGCCAACGTACGCGGGGCGGAGCAGGCGGTTTCGTTTCCCGACATTCAGTACCTCGGTTTTCCGCTGTCGGTCTCCGAAACGTTTCAACTCCGCAACACCAACAAAACCATCGAACAGGCGTTTGCGGAGGTTGACGCCATTCAGCACCTGTGCGTTGCCCACCAAAAGCAGTTGGTCGTTTATCTGTCGATGGGTTTTGGCAATCCGTACGGCGACCCGTACAATCCCGAGCTGATTGGACAATTTACAGAACGGCTGATTCAGATCGGCATCGAAATCATTGCACCTTCCGATACCGTCGGTTCGTCGACACCCGAAAGCATCGAGACCTTGTTCCGGTATTTGCTGGCCACGTTTCCGGCCATTGAGTTCGGCGCCCACCTGCACGCCCGGCCGGAGCAGGTCACCGAAAAAGTGAAGGCGGCTTTGCGGGCGGGGGTTCGGCGCATCGACGGGGCCTTGCACGGACTGGGCGGCTGCCCGATGGCTGCGGATGACCTGACCGGCAACGTACCGACGGAACACATTGTCTATTTGCTTGAAAAAGAAGGGATTGCAACCGAAATAGATCAAAACCGCCTGGCTGAAGCCCTGGTTTTATCCTCCGAAATTCTCAATACCCACGAACCGCCGGGCGGCCCCGTTTAGTCCGTAGATACGTTAAAGAAAAACCGCCTGCACCTCGTCCTTGACGGCTTTGAGACCGGCCGCCGTAGGCTGAACGTCTTTCTGAATCATGTTGTCGAAAATCTTTTTGGACAGATCCAGGGCGGGCGATTCGGGCGAAACCTGCCCGGCGGCTTCGTTGATGAGCATAATCACCTCATTCATGGCGTTCTGCACCTCTTCCCAAACGGCCTGGCTCATGTAGATTTGTTGGGAGACGTTGTGATTGTATTCTTCCCGGATTTCGCGCAGCAGCAATTGTTGCAGATCCAGCGCCACCGGGGCCTCAGCGCTCAGCCGCAACAGCAGGTTGGCGGGGGTGATGCGTTCCAGAAACAGGGCCATCCGTTCGTAAGCCTGCAACCGCAGGGGCGTAACCTCGCTGGCATACCGGTTTTTTTGCTCAACGCGTTGCTTTTCGGCTTCGCGTTCGAGCATCAGTTTGACGGTTACATACATTCCGTACAAAACCAGACCGGCCGGAACCAGTAATTTTACTAAATCAGGGATAAAATCCATACGTAATTTTCAAGCGTCGTTGATCGACTTTCTGTTATTCACCACCGAAGCCTGTTCCGCCGGGAGCGGTGCCAGGCCAGTAGCCTAAGCCTCACACTGAAAACTGGCAATGGGTGGCTATATTGTGGGGTAAAGTTTGTAAATTTCAGTCAGCAAACGGAATTTTTACTTAGTATGTTTATTGAAAGTATCAAAAATCCGGTTCGTTTGACGCCACAGGCCATTGATCAGATTCAGGAGACGTTCCGGGCCAACAAAATCCCGGACACCTATGGTTTGCGGGTTGGCATTCGGGGCGGAGGCTGTGGGTCATCGTGGGTGCTGGGTTTCGACCAGCCCGGTCAGGCGGATGAGGTATTCGACATTGATACCATTCGGGTGATTATCGACAAAAAACACCTGCTTTACGTGCTCGGAGTTGAAGTCGGGTACGAGAACACGGAAGACGAACGCGGTTTCACCATTCAGAAACCAGAACCGACGGTAGCCGAGCCACAGTAATTGATGTCGGGAACAGGCCAGAAATTTTGGCATGATTTTGGGGTTATATCAGGCAGGGAAAGCCTTTTCATCCATTTTTGTTGTGAGTATACTCAACAAGCATATCTTCCTGATTCTATCGATTCTGGCACTCGGGTTGTCAGTTTTCTTCTATTCAGTGCTGGAAAGGGGCGCAATCAGTGCGGCCCACGAACAGTATTTACAGACGACCCAGCAACGAATCAAAACTGAACTCAGCACCAGTTCGGAAGAACTCCAGGCCGTCGGCGAACTGCTCCGGGAGAAACCCACCCCCACCTTTGCCGGTTTGAGTCGGGAAACGAAATACCCGTATTACATCTTCCGCAACAAGCAACTCCTTTATTGGTCAGACCACCGCTTTATCCCTGATTATCAACAGCTAAAGAGTATCCTATACCCCAGGTTGATGTCATTTCCGCAGGGCAAATACCTCGTCAACCGGCAGTTTATCAGGCAGGGTACGGATTCGCTGGAGGTGTTTTCGCTCGTCAATGTCTACCGGCATTACCAGACAGATAATAGTTACCTGCGTTCGGGCTATAATCCGGACCTGTTTTCGCTCGTACCCCGGGAAATTTCGGTAGAGAAGAGCAGCATTTACGAAAGCATGTATGACCAGACGCCGGTGTTTCTGTTTTCGGTCATTCCTCCGCAAATGGAGGGCTATCAGAACCAGACCTCCCCAGTCAACACGGTTATTCTGGCTATCCTGTCGGTTTTTTTCATGGGTATCTACCTTGTTCGCCGAACCTTGAATTTGCGTCGAAGCCGGCATTACGGGGCGGGTTTCGTGATTCTGGCCCTCTATCTGGTCGTTCTTCGGGCGGTTATGCTGTATTTCGGCGTTCCTTTTTTGTTCTTCGAAACTGATCTGTTCAATCCCGGCTATTTCAGTTCGTCGGTCGTGGCCCCTTCCCTGGGCGATCAATTGCTGAACTGCATCGTGATGGTGATTCTGGCCCTGTATCTGGCCAGCACATTTTACCGCACCCGCTCCTACTACTGGCTTCTGCGCCAGTCGGATGGGTTAAAAGCAGTGGTTTCTATCGTCTCCGTCGTTCTCAGCTATAGCGTATTTTACGGTTGTTTCCACGAACTGAATACCATCTACGAGAAGTCCGGTTTCACGCTCGATATTACCCTCAGCCTCTCTTTTACCAGCCTGAAGATGGCTTGTCTGCTGGTTTTTGTCGGCATATCAACGGTTTTCTTCCTGCTTCAGCACGTTTTTTCCAGCCTGTTCATCCGCCTGAATTTGACCCTTTGGCGGGGTCTGCTCTGGTTTCTGATGGGCACCATTCTGTCGGTCTTGCTTTTCTGGCAAGGCTCTACGCCGATGCCCTGGATTTTAGCGATTCAGGGGGTTTACTTTATGGTGTTGTATGTAAGTCGTTTTCCGCGCGCGCTGTATTCATTCCGGTATAAAACCACCCTTTATCTGTTTTTTACGGCTTTTGTCTGTGCAGCCTTAGCAACGTATGTCGTTTACAACCAGGGCCTTAAAAAAGATCTCATTAAAAAACGGGAATTTGGCAAACAGTTGCTGGTCGAAAATGATGCGTTTGGTGAGTTTCTGCTCAACAAATCACGAACCGCCATTACGCAGGACGCTGAGATTCGGCGGGTGATGACCAGCGACACCCTGCTGCTGCGCGAACGCATCCAGCAGCGGGTCAAGAATGTTCACCTGGATAAGTATTTTGAACGGTATTCGATCGATGTTCTGGTATTCAACTCGGGCAATCCATTCCCGGGTAATCCGCAGGCAGAAACCAATTACCGGAATTATGCCGAGCGTTTCCGGCAGGATCACTACCGAACCCAATACCCCGGTATCTATTTCATCAACGACGTCAGCAATAACTTTATCAAGCAATACGTCCAGTTTTTTGACTTCAAACTGGGTGAAAACCGGGTGGGGCATGTCGTACTCGATCTGAAATTAACCCGAAATCAGCCCGGACGACTGGATCCCAGCCTGTTGACTGACAAAAAATTCATTCAGGCGCCCGAAACACAAATTTACAATTATGCCATTTACAGCCCCGGAAAGCGAATGCTCTACAATTCCGGGGAATACAACTACGACCGGAAGCTGCCGGCATCCCTGCTGAGTGACGCTGTTTTGTTCGACCAGGGCGTATCACACGAAAACTATAAACACGTCGGATTGCGGGACGAAAGTGGCCGGATTGTGGTCATCTCATCCCGAGACTACCCGATTCGCAACCTCTTTTCCAATTTTTCCTTTCTGTATCTGGTTCTGATTCTGTATATCCTGATTCTGATCCTGATCTATTCCATCCGGTTTGGCTTCTCCCGGTTTTACATTAATTACTCAACTAAAACGCAGCTCTACCTCAACGCAGCTTTCTTTCTGCCGCTGGTGCTCGTTGTTGCCATTACGTTTGGCGTCATCAGTTCCAATTATGATGCGTATCAGCAAACCACGTACCTGACCAATGCCAAGAACATCAGCTCCAATTTCCGGGGCGACTGGACCAGTTTTTTGCAGGGAACGACCAGCAAGGCGTATCTCGAAGAAGAACTGAAGAAAATCACGCAGGATGACGATATCGACATCAGCATTTTCGACAAAAGTGGAACCCTCTTCTGTTCGACGCAACCACTGGTCTACGAAAGCGGTCATTTGTCGAAACGGATTAACCCGGAAGCCTACACCCATTTGGCTGAGGGGAAAGAAAATCAGGTTTTACTGACCGAGTCGCTGGGAACGAAGCAATACCGCACGGCGTATGCCAGCATCAAATCCTACGACGGCGAGTTGCTGGGCATGCTAGGCGTATCGCATTTCAATTCCGAACCCGAACTCGAACACCAGATGATCGATGTCGTTTCCACGGCACTGAGCGTGTTTACGGGTCTGTTCATGATCTTCCTGCTCGTTTCTTACTGGGCTTCCAACGTCTTGACCAAACCGCTCAAAATCATTACGCAGAAAATCCGCAAAACCAACCTCGACCGGTTCAACGAGCCGCTGGACTGGAAATCGGACGACGAAATTGGTCTGCTGATTGGCGAATACAACCGGATGCTGGTGAAACTGGAAGAGAAAAAGCAGGCGCTGTCGCAAAGCGAAAAACAGTCGGCCTGGCGGGAAATGGCCAAGCAGGTTGCCCATGAAATCAAGAATCCGCTGACGCCGATGAAGCTAACGCTGCAGCACCTGCAACGCACGCTGCAATCCGACAGTCCGACGGCCCGGCGGGTGTTGCAACGGACGCTGGAGACGCTGCTCGATCAGATCGACAACCTGAGTGACATTGCCACGTCGTTCTCCGACTTTGCCAAAATGCCGTTGCCCAAAAATGAGTTGTTTGAAATCACCTCCGTGATCAATAAAGCCGCCGACCTGTATGCCGACGATGGCAAAATCACGCTGATTCGGGACATCTCCCCGTATCCGGTGATGGTTATGGGTGATCGGCAATTGATTGGCAGAATTCTTACCAATTTGATTATCAACAGTGTGCAATCCGTTTCAGCCGACCGGAAGCCGGTTATCAAACTACGGCTAACGGTTACCGACGATCACATCAACATTGAAATCAGTGACAACGGGGCAGGGGTTCCCGAAGCCATTCGCAGTAAAATTTTCCTGCCCAACTTCAGCACCAAAGAGGGCGGCTCCGGCCTGGGGCTGGCCATTGCCAAACGCGGGATCGAACACGCCGGCGGCAGCATCTGGTTTGAAACCGCAACCGGGGAAGGAACTACCTTTTTTATCAGTTTACCCCACATTCCGCCCATCGGCACGGGGAGTGGGCTGAAAGGCGAAAGCATCGGACTCAATTAGCAACGCTGAAGGCAAAGCGAAAAACCGCCTTTAGTTTTTCTCACTCGGAACGTCGTCGTCAATCGTAACATGCTTCCAGTTCTCACCCGAACGGATCCGGTTCAGTTGGGTATGGGTGATACCAAACTGCTTGGCGATCATTTTCAGGCGGTTCTTCTCATTCTTCAATAACTTTTTGATCATCTTCACCTTCGACTCGGTCAGTTTGTAATTCCGGGTCCGGCGCGGGATTTCGCGGTTCAGGATGTTCGGGCTGGTGCGGTTATGCTCAATCATTTCCTCTTTCGTTACCCACTTCAGGTTCTGAAAGTGATTGTTTTTCTTGTCGTGATCGAGGTGAATAACGTACTTCTGCTCCGGGCTTTCGCGGTTCAGAAACAGTTCGGCAATCAGCTTGTGAAAATACCGGTTGATCGTTTTGCCGCCGGTACGGATGTTGAGTGAACGATACCCCTGAATGATTGATCCATTGATGAGCGTACCCTCCTTCGTATCGTTTTGAAAACTCTTCAGTCGGCCATAATTCGAAACTTCATAGCGGGGCGGGTTTTCAACACCTTCAAAGTTGATTGCCACCCATTTCTCGTTCCAGTAGTTGCTGGTCCTTTTCTCAGGCATGTTTAGGCTAATTCGGTTAGTCATCAGGTATGTTTGTTGAATGAACAATTAACAAAATAAACGTGAAAGTAAGCTATGAAATATCGTTAAAAGTGCCAATGATTCATTGAAATGGATAATATGCAAACAATTTAGGCAAACTTAATTGTTCCCACAAATCCTATTTTGTTTAACTTATTTCATTTTTTGTTAAACAAAGATAAGTGTATTTTTTTCCAAAGCAAGCCGATCATAAAAGTAAAAATAGAGATGGAGACGCCGGAATGGTATATACGCAATAGACCCGGATTAGGATTTGAAATAGAAACTAAACCGCCCTTCGGATAGTTTTCAGGGAAGAGTTGAATAAAAAAATGGGATGATGAAAAGCAAAACGTTAGTCGTTGGGGCTTCCGAAAACCCGGAACGCTATGCCAACAAGGCCGCCAATCGGCTGGTGCAGCAGGGCTATGCCGTCGAATTACTTGGGCTGCGGTCGGGAACGGTTCGGGGCAATCCCATTCAAACCGGGCAGCCGGAATTGAACGATATTGATACCGTTACCCTTTACGTTTCAGCCAGAAACCAAACGGGCCTCTACGAATACATCAAAAAGTTGAACCCCCGGCGGGTGATTTTTAATCCGGGAACGGAGAACCCGTCTTTTGAGAAAGACCTGCAACAGCAGGGCATCGAACCCATCGAAGCCTGTACGCTGGTGATGCTGGCCACAGGGCAATATTAAGAGTTAAGAGTTAAGAGTTAAAAGTTGGCTGACGCACTCACTCTTAACTCTTAACTCTTAATTCCTTGTCACCACTTTATCAGCGCGGAGGCCCAGGTGAAACCGCTGCCGAAAGCCGCCAGACAAACCACGTCGCCGGGTTGAATGCGGCCCTGTTCCCAGGCTTCGGTCAGGGCAATGGGGATGGATGCGGCTGTGGTGTTTCCATACCGCTGAATGTTGTTGTACACTTTCTCGGCGGGCAACTTCAGTTGCTGGCGAACGTAATCCGAAATGCGGATATTGGCTTGGTGGGGCACCAGCAACGCAATGTCTTCAGCGCTGTAACCGTTCGCTTTCAGTGCTTCATTAATCACTTCCGCAAACCGCACCGTGGCGTGTTTGAAAACCGCGTTGCCGTTCATGACGACATCAAAACCGCCTTCGTCGACCATCTCTTTGGTGGCCGAGCGCGACGGACGGCTGCTGCCCGGATCGCGAACGTAGAGGTCTTCGGCATAACGCCCATCCGCGTGCAGGTGGGTCGACAGAACCCGGTGTTCCGGGTCTTCGGTGGCCTGCAAAACGGCAGCTCCGGCGCCATCCCCGAAGATGACGGCCACACCCCGGCCCTGGTTGCTTTTGTTGATCCAGGTCGATTGAATTTCGGAACCCACCACCAGCACCTTTTTGTACATGCCGGTTTTGATGAACTGATCGGCAATGGACAGGGCATACACAAAACCCGAACACTGGTTGCGGATGTCGATGACGCCGATGCCCTCCAACCCCAATTCACGCTGCATCAGGAAACCCGAGCCGGGGAAGAAATAATCAGGCGTAATCGTCGCAAAAACAATCAACTCAATGTCAGCCGTTTGCAGGCCCGCCCGGTCGATGGCCATGCGGGAAGCAGCCGCAGCCATGCTGGCGTTGGTGTCTTTTCCGTAGGTGAAATACCGCCGTTGCTCAATCCCGGTGCGCTCCCGAATCCATTCGTCCGACGTATCCATGTACTGCGTCAGATCCTGGTTCGTGACAAGGTTTTCGGGGACGTAAAACCCCAGACCGGTGATGGTGGAATAAGTCATGAGAAGGGTAAGAGAGGCTGACTACACGCCCTGAATCGAAAACGTGTATTCTTCCATAATCAGGTTGGCGAGCAGTTGGCGGCAGGCCGTATCGACGGTTTCCTTCGCTTTTTCCTCCGACTCCGCTTCGACTTCCAGGCGGATGTGTTTGCCAATCCGGACGTCTCCCACCGAATCGATGTGGAGGTTGTGCAGTCCCAGTTTTACGGCTTTGCCCTGTGGATCCAGAATTTCCTTCTGGGGCATTATGTCAATTTCAGCAACGTATTTCATGTTTGAAGCAGATAAGCAGTGCGGGAATTTAGGGGTAAAATTCAATCCGTCACGGCTTGTTTTTAGCAAAGTATGAGATCAAAATGTATAAAGCGATCACCAGCGGTACGGCTGCGAAGTGCAAAAATAACAACAGAAACGCTGATCCGATCAGAAAACTGAATTTTATGCGGTTTTCACGCCAGCCGAAGGATTTGAATTTGAACGCCAGCAAGGGCAATTCGGCCACCATCATGAACGAGAAAACAATTAGCAAAAACAGCGTGATGGGGTTTTGCCACAGAAAAGCAAACTGCGGCTGGTAGTGGGCCATGAGCGGAAAAGCCGCAATGAAGATGGTGTTGGCCGGAACCGGCAGGCCAATAAACTGGTCAGACTGGCGGGTGTCGATGTTGAAATTGGCGAGTCGCAAGGCAGCTAAAACCGCAATGGTGAAGGCCAGATACGACCAGTTTCCCAGTCCCAGCGACCACAGGGCCTGATAAACCAGCGTGGCCGGCAAAACACCGAAGGTCACGACGTCGGCCAGCGAATCCAGTTCTTTCCCAAACGGCCCCGACGCATGAACCAGCCGGGCCACAAAACCGTCGCCAAAATCGAGCACACCGGCCAGCAGAATGAGCCAGGCCGCCGTGTCGGAATGGCCACGCAGGGTCATCACCAAACCGATGCAACCGCACAGCAGGTTGCCGCAGGTCATGGCATTGGGCAGGTGGCGGAGCAATTTCGTAATGGATGTGATGGCTAAGTGAAACACGCTCGTCCGAAAACGATGGTGTAAAGCTACACGAGAGAGTTGTCAACTCAAATTTTGGCCGAAAGAAAAACGAATCGGTGTGTGCGGTTTTCAGAAACCGGTCACATCGACATCTTGCTGATGCCTTCCTGTCGGCTGTTCTGGTAAAACGAAATCTGGAGGATCAGCCGGTGGGCAATCTGCTGCAGGGCCTCTTCGGTGAGAAATCCCTGGTGGGCCGTCAGCAACACCCGCGGGTGCGTCCGCAAGCGGTTGAGCAGGTCGTCGGTGATGGGCTGGGCGGAAAAATCCCGGTGAAACCACTTCTTCTCATTCACATACACATCAGCCGCATACCCGGCCAACGCATTGGCATCCAATGCATCCAGAATCGCTGCGGTATCGACCAGTCCACCCCGGCTGGAGTTGACCACCATGGCCGTCGGTTTCAGTTGCGACAGGGCCGGTGCGTTCAGAAGCTGCCGGGTTTGGGCGTTCAGGGGGCAATGCAGCGAGATCACATCGGATTCGGCCAGGAGCATTGGCAACGCAACGTAACGGACGCCCGCGTTGAGAAGAGGCTGATGAGGTTTGATATCGAACGCGAGCACCCGACAGCCAAACCCCAGCATGATCTGGCAAAAAGCCTGGCCAATATGCCCCGTGCCGATTACCCCAACGGTTTTTCCGTGTAAATCCTGGCCCGTTAGCCCATTGATCGAAAAATTGCCTTGCTGAACCCGTTCGTGCGCCTGCGGAATGTGCCGAACCAGGCCCATCAGCAGCGCAACGGCGTGTTCGGCAACGGAATAGGGCGAATAGCCCGGCACGTGTAAAACCGTGATGCCCAGTTCGTCAGCGGCTTCCAGATCGACGTTGTCCAGCCCCACGCAACGCATGGCAACCAACTGAATACCCAGCGATCGGAGCGATTCCAGAACCGGTTTGCTCAAATCATCTTCCACGAAGGCACAAACCGCTTCGTAACCGCTGGCCAGGTGACTGGTTTGTTCGGTCAGAATTTCGTCGATAAACGTGATGGTATGGTGCGCCTGGTACCGGATAAACCAGTCCCGTTCGTAAGCGGCTGTACTGAAAAAGGCAATTTTCATAGCTCGTGGATTTTACGCAAAAGTACGGCAATCAGAGCCGTTCCTCCATGACTTTCCTCACTTCGACGAATGACCCTGATTGCCACAATTCCGGTTAAGAAAGTCGTTTGCTTAGTCCAACTACCGAACGGGCCACGATTTATTCCGACAAAGCCGCAAAATCCTCGTCCGACAACACAATCCGGTCGGCGGCCAGATTCTCGTTCAGGTGATCGAGTGAGCTGGTCCCGGGAATCAGAAGGATGTTGGACGAGCGTTTCAGTAACCACGCCAGGGCGATTTGCGCCGTTGTGGCCTCGTGTTTTTCCGCGATTTCCCGAATTTTGGCGGCCAGTTTCTTCGGCCCGGATGCCAGCGGATACCAGGGAATAAACGCCATGCCGCGTTGAATGGTGTAATCCAGAACGGCTTCCCACTTCCGGTTTCCGAGGTTATACAGGTTTTGGACCGATACGATCGGCAGCACTTTTTCGGCGCGTTCGATCTCCTTAATGCCGACTTCCGACAAACCGACATGGCGAATTTTCCCCGCCTGAACGGCTTCCACGACCGGCCCGAGGGTTTCTTCAACCGGGATGTCGGGGTCAAACCGGTGAAGTTGCCAGAGGTCGATGCGCTCCAGTTTCAGCCGCTGCAGGCTGCCGTCAATCGCCTGCCGGATGTGATCCGGGTCGCCGTTGGTCACCCACTGATTGGGGCCGGTTCGGTCAAAACCGCCTTTGGTGGCAATGATCAGTCCTTGTCGATACGGATGCAGGGCATCGGCAATCAGTTTTTCATTGGTATGCGGGCCGTACGAATCCGCCGTATCGATAAAATTCACGCCCGACTCCACGGCTTTTTGCAAAACCGCCTTTGCCGTTTCCCGGTTCGGCGCATCACCCCACACCCCAAAACCGGTCAGTTGCATGCCGCCGTAGCCCAAGCGGTTGATTTCCAGATCGCCCCCCAGTTTGAAAGTTAATGCTGCTTGTTCTGTTGTATTGCTCATGGTATGGTTTGTTGATTCATTCCACCACAACACAAGATCAATCCGGTTCTCGTTCCAATTCAGGGCGAAAAATTAGTCTGTGACCTTTCCAACCAAACGACAAAACCGGGAGTCCGTCTATCTGATATGACCTCCATTTTCCCCGATCCGATGAAAAATACCCTACTCTTAACCCCGTTTCTCTTTGCATTCCTCACCGGTTGCCTAACAGACCCTTCGGTTAAACCCGATCCAGTCACCGTGTGCCCACCACCGGCCGTGATCCTTAGCCGTGACAGCATTGCGAGTGGAAGTTACCTCGGTCTGACGATCAACGATGAGGCTGAGAAAGCGTATGCCGGGCTTCAAACCCTCCGGCAAACCGCGGGCGTCACCTTTTTAAACGTCGTCAGCAATAACACGTCGGACCTTGCGCAGTTGCGTGAACGCCTTCCTCTCTACCATTACATTTTGCTGGACCAGAACCAGGGAACCGACTCCGGTGTTCAGATCACCATCGAAGCCGATCAGGTTAAAAGCATTTATCTGAACAGTGGCCGACAGCTCTCGCAGTGGCCTGCGAACTTACAAGCGGCCTCTTCCATCCGGCTCGGAGACGCCACGGGCTCGCTGTATACCAAACTTGTCAAAATCAGAGCGGTGCGTGCGTATGCCAATAAATTTGAGCGCATCTCACTTCTAACAAAAAATCTCGCTGCGGCTTATGATCCAGCCATGCGCCAATCGCCACAGTGGTATTTCACCTATAATCCCGGCGCTGGCCTGATGGACGAAGTTCAGGTACATTTCAAAGACGGTAAGATCAGCTACATTTCCACCATTCGCTACAAAATGGATTGAAAGGCAGTTTTGTGGTTAAAGTCAGCCTCCTGATCGAAAAATACGCTCTCGATCAGGAGGCTGACTTTTTACCTTACAAATTTCAGCACTTCGGCCACAAACCGGTCGGTTTCCGATATAAACGGCTCGTGGTAGGATTGGTCGAAGGTGACAAACGTCGGTGCGGTTTTCGTCAGCAAATCCCGGGTTTCGTAGCCAATTTCGATGGGAACCACACCATCTTTTTTGCCCCAGAACAGGGCCACCGGAATCTGGATATTTTTCAGAAACGCGCTCCGGTCATATCCCCGAATGGTGGTTTCACCGTATTCTGCATACGCTTTCGGATGCGAAAACTGGGCCAGAGCGGTGTTGGGTGAGGCAAATAAATAATTGATGACAAACTTCTTATCGTCGTAAATCGAAACCGGATTACCGTCCAGGTCGAGCATTCGTTTGTAGAGTTCGGGCCACTCGTAGGTTCCCAGATTCTCGGCGGTTACGGGCCGTGCCTGAACGTACTGCTCGATGGCGGTATTGTTCTGCTGGCGGGCTGCACGCAACACCCACTCCCGCATCTGTACCAGCCAGCGGTAGGTCGAAAACGTGCCATTGACGGCGATCAACCCGCTGACCAGCTTCTGGTTGTCATTGGTCGTCAGAAATTGCCACGCCAGTTCAACGCCGAAACTATGCGCCACCAGATAAATTTGGGTGTTGGGATATTGCTCTTTCAAAAGCTTCACGACGTAATACGCATCTTCGCCGAACTGCTCATACGTCAACGTTTTCACATCCACTTTTCCCGACGACGACCCGGCAATCCGCTGGTCCCAATACGCCACGGCCACGTCGTTTTCCAGCCCTTTGAGGTAATGCCGGTAACACATGGCGCAGTCGCCGGGACCGCCGTGCAGAAACAGCACCAGTTTGTTCGACGCCAGGTTGCCCCGCACCCAGATGGGCATATCCGCGCCTTTGTGCCGTAAATAAAGTATCCGGTCGGTCGTCGTTGCGTCGTCTTTTTCGCAGGCAACGAGCAAAACCGCCAGCCATAGAATCAGGTATGTATAGATCGTTTTCATTTGTTTTTCAGCGGTTTGCGAATACCACATTCGATTCCAAAGCGCATCAGGCTTGACGCGTTGTAGGGCCGTTGCTGCATCAGGTTTAACTTAGCATACCAGGCGAGGGAGCGGTTTTTCCGGATCGACAGATCACGCCCGAAACCCACCGAAACCGTCGGCAGATAAGCCCCGCGACCAGCCATTTTGACCCGCCGAAAGCCGCCGTTTTCATCGACTTCGAAGGTTTTTCCCGCCAGAAAATACCGTAAATACGCGTTGGAAAGCCCGACTTCAAAGGTGCCACCCCGCCGACCCGTCCGCTGGTAGGCCAGTTCAGGCGAGAGAATGACGCCCATGTGGTTGTCGGGGTGATTGTACACCGCCAGTCCGGGTGTCAACAGAAATTCTTTCCGCGCCGAATTGCGGGCTTTGGTGCGGGAAATGAGCGGGTATTCGTAGGCCACTTTCAGCCCGTAATGAGTGACGGTTTCGCCGAAATAAGCCACCCGCAGTTGCTGGGCGCTGGCTTCCGGATCGGCCAGGGCGACGAAAACCGCCAGAAGCAGGAGCCCGATCCTGGAGTAACGTTTCATGTTCATGGTATGGTGTTGTTTATCAAGCCATAAAGGTCGTTGATCGGAGGCAGATGGAAGGTGTCAGAAGATGCGAAAAAACGATCAGAAGGCGACAGAAAACGCCAAACGAGCCCTACCTTTGACGGGCTATTTTAAAAACCAGACCGATTATGCACCTGACCAAAGCAGACCTTGAAACCACTGAGCGAATCAAACGTCTGAATATCATCAACTCCGTCACCGGCATCAAACCGGCCAACCTCATCGGATCGGTTTCGAACGAAGGGCAATCCAATCTGGCCATTTTTAGTTCGGTGATTCATTTGGGGAGCAATCCCGCCCTGCTGGGGTTCATCCTGCGGCCCGACCGGGAAGCGGGGCAGCATACCTACGAAAACATTCTGGAAACCGGTTTTTATACCATCAACCACGTTCATGAATCGTTTGCGGAACAGGCTCATTACACCTCCGCAAAGTTCAAACGGGACGAGTCGGAATTTGACAAATGCCGCTTCACGGAAGAATACCTTTCCGGTTTTAAAGCGCCTTTTGTAAAAGAAAGCAAGTTGAAACTGGGCCTGAAGTTTTTGCAGGGCATTCCGATTGAAGCCAACAACACGATGCTCATCATCGGCGAAATCGAACAGTTGATCGTGCCGGACGAAGCCGTCGATGTGCAGGGACATATTGACCTGAGCCACGTAGACGATGTGGGCATTTCGGGGCTAAACAGCTATTACAAACTGGCCAAGTTCGCCCAGTTTCCGTATGCCCGCCCGCAGAACTTACCCAATTTTTCCGGAGAAAATGATTAGATGAAAAAGCAGGATTTACCCACAAAACTCTGCCCGGTTTGTGGAAAACCGTTTAGCTGGCGAAAAAAATGGGAAACCGTCTGGAGCGAGGTGAAATATTGCAGTGAACGATGTCGGCGAAACAAAAATACCGGTTTGTAAGACGCTGCTCCTTCAGCCGTTCCAAACTACACCGGCGGTATTGGCCCGGTTTCTTCGCGATAGCCACCACTCCACAAAAACCAGATTCGGGATCCAGCACAGCCAGGCGACAATCGGATACGCCATTGAAAACGGCAGGTGAAAAACCGCCAGCTCGACGGGTAAAATGATTCGGAGTGTCACCGCCGACAGGGTGGCCGCGTAACTGCGGAACATCCACTCCTGGTGGCTGCGAATCTGGCCCTGGCGGATGGCCCGGTAGGCCCGGAACGTCGTGTAAAACCAGGCCGTAGCCAGACCGGCAAAACCCACAGCCGCCACCCAGCCCGTGCTGGCAAACCAGGCTGCGCAGAATGCGGCCACGCTCGCTACCAGGATGCTGAACACGTAGAGTTTCCCCAGTCGCCGGTGTAACCCGACCCGGCGCTGGCGGAGTTGGCGGGAGAATTGAAACGGCCCCAGACTCAGCGCAACAGCACCCAGACCAACGTGGGTGAAGAAGACCGTTCGCCAGAACAGGTTGCCCAACGGCTTGTTGGTGAGAAAACCGGGTTGGTAGCCCGGCAGAAAATAGGCCAGGGCATAGAGTGCCACCCCGAAAATCAGGAAATACCCTAACCCGGTGGCAACCTTGCTGAAGAGCGTTTTCAGAAGCATTGTGTTTTCTTAAATTACGGGTGGCAGGTTCAAATTTGTCGGGTTGTGCTGGTTCAGATTTGCAATCTGAACCCACTCTGTCGCGGATTTGCAATCCGCAGTAAGTATGGATGCTGCGGATTGCAAATCCGCGACAGAGTGGGTCGAGATTGCAAATCTCGACCAGCGATCACCCCCCCATGTGCGAATCGTTGTTGATGTACTCGAATTTATGGTTCCAGACCAACGCAATCTGCGTAGCGCGCTGGCGGGTTAGCTCGGCATTGGTTCCCTCAAAATGTTCCGTAAGCGTTTCTGAAAATAGCTTCAGCCACCGCTCAAAATGGTCGAGCGTCAGCGTATGTTGCTGATTGATGAGCAGATGGGGCCGAAACGGATGACCGTGGTAGGCGTCGTTGCCCAGAATGATGTTTTCCCAGAACGCGTACATTTTGGGTAAATGCTTCGCCCAGTCGACGTGGGCGACATCGGTAAAAATGGGGCCGATGAAGTCGTCGGCCTGTACTTTTTCATAAAATGAATCCACCAAAAACCGGATGGCTTCCGGTGAATCCAGCGTGCGTTTGCTCATCAACTCCCGGTTTTATACGTTACTACGTTGAGAACACATTTTCGTAGACTTCCGGTTTAAACCCGAGTGCAATAATCTGATTTTCTGCTTCGATCAGCGGTCGGCGAATCACCGACGGCTTGTCGATCATCAGCGTGATGGCGTCTTCCATCCGGGTTGGTTTTTCGGCCTCGGGCAGCTTTTTCCAGGTTGTTCCGGCGCGGTTCACCAGTTCTTCCCAGGGCTTCTGCGTCAGCCACTGTTCAATCGTTTTCCGGTCGATGCCCTGTTTTTTGTAGTCGTGAAACTGGTACGCAATGCCGTGTTCAGCCAGCCAGACACGGGCTTTTTTCACGGTATCGCAATTCGGAATGGCGTAGAGGGTGTACATGAATGGCGTTTATTGAGCCGCAAAAGTAGCGAATTTGCGGGTTGGAATCAGCGGTTTTGGAGAGTAGTTTGGCGGGGCGTTCCCCTTTCAGTAAAAGCTCATCGAACCACCGCGACGGGACTTTCCCGCACAGAAACGAACCCTTTGCCATGAAATGTATTCCGGTTTCTTATCACCATTCGGCGGTGATATTTTTTTTTAGTATCTTCTTTTGCCAGATATCCTTTGCGGTTCCAACCGATGTAAAGCCCGTTCATCTTCGGACGGAATACAAACTGAATCCGGTTGTGGATGCAACGACTCCCCGTTTAAGCTGGGAGCTGACGTCGGCAATCCGGGGTCAGCTCCAAACCGCCTACCAGATTATGGTGGCTTCGTCGCCGGTGTTCTTAGCCGCCGACAAAGCCGACCTCTGGAACTCCGCCAAACAACCGGGCCGCGCCACCAACCAGATCGAGTATGCCGGAAAACCGCTCTCCGCCCGGACGGTTTGTTACTGGAAAGTTCGGAGTTGGGACAAAAACGGCCAGCCGGGTCCGTGGAGTGCCCCCGCCCGCTGGGAAATGGGTTTGCTCGATCCTTCCGACTGGAAAGCGGAATGGATCGGGAATGATCTGACAGCTCTGGGCAAAGGGAAGGTGTATCATTTACCACCAGCCCCGTTTTTCCGGAAAGAAACGACCCTGAAAGCGCCTGTTAAACGGGCCCGCTTATACGTCACCTCATTGGGTTTATACGAATTCCAGATCAACGGAAAACGGGTTGGGAACGATTACTTTATACCAGGCTGGACGGATTACAACAAGCGGGTTTATTACCAGACGTATGACGTCACAGCCAATTTAAAAGCGGGCAAAAATGCACTCGGCGCTATTGTTTCAGAAGGTTGGTATGCCGGGTATCTGGGCTACGCGTTGCTGATTGGCAACCCCGTCGTGAAAAATTTCTACGGCGATGTGCCCCTGCTGAAAGCACAGCTCGAAGTGGAATATACCAATGGACAAAAAGAAACGATTGCAACGGATCAAACCTGGAAAACGAACCACGGCCCGATCCTGGAAGCAGACATTTTAAATGGAGAAACCTACAACGCCAATCTGGAATTTGAGAACTGGAGCCAAAGCGGTTTTGCCGATGCGAACTGGAAGAACAGCACCGTTTATCCAGACAAACCGGAGCGGAAACTAGAGACCTATCCCGGCAATCCAATTCAGGTTTTTCAGGAATTAAAATCAAAAACCGTCACTCCAAAATCAGGGGGACGCTACCTTTTTGACCTGGGGCAAAATTTTGCCGGCGTGGTGCGGCTGCACGTCAAAGGAAACAAAGGCGATACGATTCGCTTAAAATTTGGCGAAATGTTATTTCCGAATGGGGAAATCATGACGGAAAATTTACGGAAAGCACGCGCAACCGATACGTACATTTTAAAGGGCCGAAAAGACGGTGAAACGTGGACGCCTAAATTCACGTACCACGGTTTTCAATACGTTGAAGCGACCGGTTTTAAAACCGCTCCCAGCCTGGATGCCATCACGGGAATCGTGCTGAGTTCGGCCACTCCGCAGGCCGGTTCGTTTGAAACGGATAGCCCATTGATCAACAAGCTCTACCAAAACATCGTCTGGACGCAGCGTTCGAATTATTTTGATATTCCGACGGATTGCCCGCAGCGCGATGAACGACTGGCCTGGACGGGCGATGCGCAGGCCTACATCAAATCTGCCACCTTCAACAACGATATTGCGGCCTTTTTCACCAAGTGGCTGGTGGATTTAAACGACGCCCAGCGGGCCAATCAGGCGTATCCCTTGTATGCCCCCGCGCCCAGTGTTCGGAAAACCGATACGTATTCGCCCGGCTGGTCCGAAGCAGGTATTGTTTGCCCCTATATCATTTATAAGACCTACGGCGATACCCGCGTGATCCGCAAGTTCTGGCCCAATATGGTCGCTTACCTCCAGTTTATGGAAGCAAAGAGCAACGGCGAATACGTTTATAAAGAGCGTAGTTTTGAAGACATTGCCCCTAAAGGCGGATACGGTGACTGGCTTTCCGTCGGCAAAAAAACACCGCCCGATTTGCTGGCCTCGCTGTATTATGGCTATGTGGCTTCGTTGATGGCCGAAATGGCCAAAGCGATTGGCAAATCCGACGAAGCCGCTCATTTTGAAGGTATTTTTACGAAAATCAAACAAGCTTTTTTGAAACATTATACGGATTCAACCGGCAAGTTTAAAACGAACAGTGCCGCGTATGGCGATGGTGAAGGCTACGTAGATGGTACGATGGGTTTTGACGGTCATACGCAAACGGCGTATGCCAACGCCATTTACATGCACATGCTGACGCCGGAACACGATCAGAAAGCCGGGGACTGGCTGATGGAACTGATCAAAGCAAATGACAATAAACTCGCAACCGGTTTTTTAGGGTTAAAACCTTTGCTGCCCGCACTTTCCAGTACGGGAAACTCACAGGAAGCTTACCGATTGCTATTGAGTACCGAATATCCGTCCTGGGGTTTTGAAGTGGTCAACGGGGCCAATACGATCTGGGAACGCTGGAACAGCTACATCAAAGGCAAAGGATTTGAAAATAATTCCGGAATGAATTCATTTAATCACTATGCTTTTGGCTCCGTCAACGAATGGTTATTTGGCCATGCGGCCGGTATCAAAGTGGGCGAAGCCGGGTATAAAACGATTATGATTCGGCCGGAAATTGCCAGCGAGGGCATCCGTTCCGTGAAAGCGACGTACCATTCCATCAGCGGCCTCATCGAAAGCGCCTGGAGAAAAACCGGTTCAACCCTTACCCTGCAAATGACGATTCCCGTGAACACCACGGCAACGGTTTTTATCCCGACTACCAATCCCGCCACGGTTTTAGAATCGTCGAAATCGCTGAAAACGAATCCGGCGATCACCGTGAAGGAATTTAAAGACGGGTATTTACAACTTGAAATCGGCTCCGGCCCGTATCATTTCAAGTCCCAAAATTAAGTGCTCCAATGAACAACCCAATCTCTCTAAACCAACTCCCACCTTGAAAAACCTGCTCCTCGTTCTGTTTCTGGGCGTCAGCCTTCTGACCCACGCTCAGCCAACCACCGATGCCTTTCTGCCCGGTGACCTTCTGCCCGACGCCCCCGAGCTGGCCCCGCGCGGCCCCCACGCCGTTGGTGTTCGAACCTTGAAACTCATTCACACGGCGCAGGTCGATGTGCTGCATACCAAAGAAGGCAAAAGTCCGCTGTATGACCGGCCCTTGACGGTGGAAGTCTGGTATCCCGCCAAAATACCGGCGGGAAAATCGCAACTCGTCACCTACGAAGACGCGCTGGGCCGCGCCAACGATCCCAAACGCCCGCTGGTGCCGTTTACGTTTGGCGGCCGGTCCTTGCGTGAAGCCGATCCCGATCCGGCCGGGGGTGCCTATCCGCTGGTTATTGTGTCGCACGGGTATCCGGGTTCGCGGCTGTTGCTGACGTATCTGACGGAAAATCTGGCGTCAAAAGGCTACGTCGTGGTCGCCATTGGCCACACCGAATCGACCTATCAGGATCTGGCCGGTTTTCAGAGTACCCTGCTCAACCGCTCGCTCGACGACCTGTTTGTGCTGAACGAAATGGCGCGGCTGGGTGCCAAAAATTCCAACAGTTTTCTGAGCGGTTTGGTCAATACCGACAATACCGCCCTAATCGGCTATTCGATGGGGGGCTACGGCGCGCTCAATGTGATGGGCGCCGGGTATAGCGCGCAGGCGGTTAAGTTCTTCGGTCAGTTGGCGGGGGGCAGCACGGCCCTGCAAACCCGCACCCTGAGCGATCCTGGCTACAAAGCCTCGATTGACCCGCGTATCAAAGCTACGGTGGCGTTTGCGCCCTGGGGCATGGAGCGGGGCGTTTGGGATGCCGAAGGGCTGGCGGGTCTGACCGGGCCGACGTTGTTTGTGGCTGGCAGCAAAGACGACGTTTCGGGGTACGAAAAAGGCATTAAGGCCATTTACGACGGAGCCGTCAACGCCGACCGGTATTTGCTGACCTACGTCAACGCCCGGCACAACGTGGCTCCTAACCCACCCCCGGCCGCCACGCTGAAACCCGGCCAGCCACTCGACGATTACCAGCATTTTTCGGAACCGGCCTGGAACGAACGCCGGATCAACAACATCAACCAGCATTTTGTCACCGCCTTTCTGGGCATTCACCTCAAGAAACTCGACTACGCCAAGTACCTCGATCTGCCGGAAACCGCCACGACCGAACCGTGGGCGGGTTTTAAACCCCGGACGTCGGTGGGGCTGGAAATGCGGCATGCCAAGCCGTAGAGCAGTTGCAATCCACGATAGATTAGGGCTTTGAATGAATTATTTCGTACTTTCGATGGTTCTGAGATAGCTAATTCACGTGCTCATGATTGAAAGACCCCTGACAGACTGGTTGCCTCTGACGATGAAAGAAGTCGAAAAAAGAGGCTGGGATGAAGTTGATATTGTGCTTGTTTCAGGGGATGCTTACGTAGACCATCCGGCGTTTGGAACCGCCGTGATTGGCCGCATCATGGAAAGTGAAGGCTTTCGGGTCGCCATTATTGCCCAGCCCAACTGGAAAGACGACCTGCGCGATTTCCGGAAGTTTGGCAAGCCCAAATACTTCTTTGGCGTGACGGCGGGTTGTATGGATTCGATGGTCAACCACTATACGGCCAACAAACGCCTGCGCTCCAACGACTCCTACACGCCCGGCGGTGAAGCGGGTTTCCGGCCCGACTATGCCACCATTGTGTATACCAAAATTCTGAAAGAAATCTACCCCGATGTGCCGGTTTTGCTCGGCGGCATCGAGGCCTCTTTGCGTCGGGTAACCCATTACGACTACTGGCAGGACAAGCTGATGCCGTCGATTCTGGTGGATGCCGGGGCCGACATGCTGGTGTATGGTATGGGCGAACAACCCCTCCGTGAAATCCTGAAACTGGCGCGGCAGGGCGTGCCGTTTTCGTCGATGCGGAACATCAATCAGGTGGCTTTTCTGCACGATGCCAGCACCGAACTGCAAGAGTACAATGAGTGGAGTTCGGTTGAACTGGCGAGCCACGAGGTCTGTCTGGAAGATAAAATCAAGTACGCAGCCAACTTCAAAATTGTGGAGGTGGAGTCGAACAAGTGGCAGGCCAACCGGATTCTCCAGAAAGTGGGCGACCAGGTTCTGGTGATCAACCCGCCGTTCAAGACGATGGAGGAAGCCGAAATCGACCAGTCGTTCGATTTACCCTACACCCGCCTACCGCACCCGAAATACAAAAAACGGGGGCCGATTCCGTCCTACGAGATGATCAAGTTCTCGGTCAACATGCACCGGGGTTGTTTTGGCGGCTGTAGTTTCTGCACCATTTCGGCGCACCAGGGCAAGTTCGTTGCTTCCCGCAGTGAAAAGTCGGTCCTGAAAGAAGTCGAGGAAATTACGAAGCATCCCGAGTTCAAAGGCTACATCTCGGATTTGGGCGGGCCGTCGGCCAACATGTACAAGATGAAGGGCAAAGACGAGTCGATCTGCGCCCGGTGCCAGAGCCCGAGTTGCATTCACCCGGTGATTTGTTCGAACCTCGACACATCACACAAGCCGATGACGGAATTGTATCGCAAAGTGGACGCCCACCCCGCCATCAAAAAGGCATTTGTAGGTTCGGGCGTACGCTACGATTTGCTGGTCGATGATTTCAATAAAAACAATCAGGATGGCAACCACGACGAATACATGGAGCAACTGGTTACGCGCCACGTTTCGGGCCGGTTGAAGGTCGCGCCCGAGCATACGTCCGACGATACGCTGCGGGTGATGCGAAAACCGTCGTTCAAGTACTTCAGGCTCTTCAAGGAGAAATACGACAAGATTCAGGAAAAATTCAACCTCAAGCAACCGCTGATTCCGTACTTCATTTCGTCGCACCCCGGCTGTGAAGAACAGGATATGGCTAACCTGGCCGCCGAAACCAAAGACCTCGGCTTCCAACTCGAACAGGTTCAGGACTTTACGCCCACACCAATGACGGTGGCCGAAGTGATCTATTATTCCGGGGTTCATCCGTACACGCTGAAACCGGTGAAAACCGCGAAAACCCGTGAAGAAAAAAAGAACCAGAATAACTATTTCTTCTGGTACAAACCGGAATACAAAAACTGGATTCGCGACCGGCTGACCAAGCTCAACCGCCCGGATTTGCTCGAACGACTTTTGGGAAGCGCTAAAAAAGAAAGCACCAACAAGTATACCGGGAATTACAACGGCCGGAAGCGGAAGTAAAGCGGTTGCCTGCTGCAGCCTATTCGTCAGGTAATCCCGAAAAACCGACCTAGCCTAAAGGCCATTTTTGCAGCAGTTTTATGAATTCGATCACCATTTTACCCCGAAGGGGTTTTCTGTCAATAGCTACGCAGGCCCAGTCAGTGGTATAAGCCCCGACAGGGGCGGCCTCAAACACCGAAATAGCCATTAGAACGCCCCGCCTGGGGCTGAAATGACGAAGAATAAGATGGTCTCTATTGACAGAAAACCCCTCCGGGGTAAGCCTGTCCATTGACTTTTCTGCTAAAGATCTTGTCTTAAATGAGTCACCTCAAATCGACGCTATGGTCATTCGGAAAATCTTCGCCACTCCAGATGCGCTGTGAACTCCATTTGGCCGGCGCGTCGGCCCAGAACGGGTCGGAATCGGGCAAGCCGAGGGGCAGGAAAAGAGCGGTGCAAAGGTAGGGACTGCCCTGGTTGTTGTACACGTCGGCAATGTCCGGCTGTGACCCATACAGCCCGAGGGTTAACCAGCCGTTGCGATAAGTCGAAGGACTCTCCAGTGTTTTTGTCAAAACCGCCGTCAGGGCACCGCGAACCTGCGCCGGTTTCAGTTGTTCCGGCAGGGCTTTGCGCCAGGCCATGTCTGCCAGGTGATGAAAAGCCGCTCCCCGGTAAATGATCGAACGACCCGTCGCGGGAAAGGTGCCATCCGCGTTAATTAATCGCTCCTGAATCACGGCATAGCGTTCATTGCGCTTCTTTATTTTCAGCGTCATGTCTTTGTATGACCCGTTTTTCCCGTTAATAATCCCGGAAATCGCAGCCAGATAGGGCTGCATGACGTAACTGTTGTAGTAGTCGAACGCAAAGTGCGTGCCGTCGGAATACATCCCATCCCCTACATACCACTGCTCCAGTTGTTGCAGGGCATAATCCACCCGCATGGGGTCCCATTCGTAGCCGTATTTACAAAAAAAGGCTTCGGTCATCGCCGAAAACAGCAGCCAGTTCGAGAAACCGGGGCGGTACCGGCGGGTCGTTTTAAATCCGTTGACCAGGCGGTTTCGGGTAGTCGCATCCAGGTTTTCCCAAAGCCAGGGTGCCCTTACGAACGCAAAAGCCAGAAAAGAGGCATCGACCAGTTGCTGGGCGGCCACATCGAACCGCATGTAATCGTTCTTCGTCGAATCCAGCGCGTTCGAAAGCCCTTGCAGCGTCCACTGCCGGTATTGATTTCGAAGGGCCACCTCTTCCGGTGTTCCGCCTTCCAGTTGCAGCCAGGGCGCCATGCCACTCAAGACCCGACCCAGCACTTCCAGATACTGCACCTGAATCCGCTGCGCCTTGTTGTCGACCCGTTGGGAAGTGATCTGGGGCATCACGATGCGGAGGCTGTCGTGCGCCAGACTCCGCAAAACCGGGCGAACCATTTTGTCCATTTCGGCCAGCCAAAGCTGCCGGTCGGTGATCAACGGAGCTTTTTTGACAGCGTTTTTTTTTTGCGCAAAACCGGGATTGGCCAGCGTCGCCAGCAGCAGCAGGACGAAACAGGTAGCGGTGTTTCTTTTCATAGAGAGGGTGCTAAAGGAAGAATACCGGGATTGTGCAGGCCAGTAGGCTGGAAAGTTACAAATCCGGGCGTTGTAAGCACAAAGCGAAATAAACAAAATAGAAATAAAAAAATAGACCTGTCAGGTTTTTGAAACCTGACAGGTCTATTTTTTTATTTCTATTTTGTTGGTACCCTACCGATTAACCCAGTTTCACTTTCAGATTCTGATCCAGTGCTTCCAGGAAATCTTCGGTATTGAGGTAGTGTTCACCAGCGACGAGTTTGGTGCCGCTCGGGAACGCCGACAACGCCAGATCCTTCGTCATTTTCCCGCTTTCAACGGTTTCAACACACACTTCTTCCAGCGCCAGGCTGAAGTCGATCAGCGCCTGGTTGCCGTCCAGTTTACCCCGGAAAGCCAGACCACGCGTCCAGGCAAAAATCGAGGCAATCGGGTTGGTCGAAGTCGGGTTGCCTTTCTGGTGTTCGCGGTAGTGGCGCGTAACCGTCCCGTGAGCCGCTTCCGCTTCCATCGTTTTGCCGTCGGGCGTCACCAGTACAGACGTCATCAAACCGAGTGATCCGAAACCTTGGGCTACAGTATCCGACTGAACGTCACCGTCGTAGTTTTTACAGGCCCAGACAAAGTTCCCTTCCCACTTCAGGGCCGATGCCACCATGTCGTCGATCAGGCGGTGTTCGTAGTGAACGCCTTTCGCCTTGAATTCGGCTTCGTAAATTTCCTGGAAAATATCCTTGAAACGACCGTCGTATTTTTTCAGGATCGTGTTTTTGGTCGACAGGTACAGCGGCCAGTTTTTCTGCAACGCCATGTTGAAACACGCATGGGCAAAACCCCGGATGGATTCGTCCACGTTGTACATGCCCATGGCCACACCCGGCCCCTGGAACTGGTACACTTCGTATTCCTGCACGGTGCCGTCTTCGCCTTCGAACTTCATCGTCAGCTTGCCTTTGCCCGGCACCAGAAAATCCGTCGCCCGGTATTGGTCACCGAAGGCATGACGACCGACGATGATCGGGGCCGTCCAGTTGGTGACCAGACGCGGCACGTTTTTGATCACGATGGGTTCGCGGAAAACCGTACCGTCCAGAATGTTCCGGATGGTGCCGTTCGGCGATTTCCACATTTGTTTCAGATTGAATTCTTTGACACGGTCTTCGTCGGGCGTGATGGTGGCGCATTTGATACCGACACCGTATTCTTTGATGGCATTGGCGGCATCGATCGTTACCTGGTCGTTGGTCTCATCGCGGTATTCTACGCCCAGATCGTAGTATTTAATGTCAACATCGATGTAGGGTAGGATGAGTTTGTCTTTGATAAACTTCCAGATAATTCGGGTCATTTCGTCACCATCCAGTTCGACAACCGGATTTGCCACTTTAATTTTCTCCATTTGTTTTCTATCAATCAAGTGAAACGATACAGGAAATCAGCCGCAAAGGTAACAATTCTGCCAATACCGGGAAATGAAAGTTAACGAACAAAATAGAATGCACTTACGCGTTTATGCCGTATATTTAAACGCTTTACCGACTAATCTTCAAATAAAATTTGGCTATTCCATGAAAAACTTTACAAAAATCATTTTTTTGCTTCTGGTGACGCCAACGTTACTTTTAGCACAATCGAAAAAAGCCAAGGCTCCCGACAAACTCGAGCGCCTGAAACAGGAAGCCGTCGCCGACATCGACAAGCGGAAAGACCAGGCGCAGCAGATCAATGACATGCTGTTCAGCTTTTCGGAACTGGGTTTTCAGGAAGAAGAAACCTTCAAATACCTGACGACCTTGCTCGAAAAAGAAGGATTTAAGGTACAGAAAGGCATTGCCAACATGCCAACGGCCTGGATTGCAACCTGGGGAAGCGGCAAACCCGTCATCGCCATTGGTTCCGACGTCGACTGCATTCCGAAAGCCAGCCAGAAACCGGGGGTGGCCTACCACGATCCGCTGGTCGAAGGCGCACCGGGCCACGGTGAAGGCCACAACTCCGGTCAGGCCCTGAATATCGTAGCGGCTCTGGCCGTGAAGCAATTGATGGAGCGCGAGAAAATACCGGGTACGCTGATGCTCTGGCCGGGAGTAGCCGAAGAATTGGTCGGCGCCAAAGCCTTCTACGTCCGCGACGGTTATTTCAAGGATGTGGATGCCTGTATTTTTACGCACGTCGGCAACAACCTCGGCGTTTCGCACGGCGATGCGGGAAACAACGGACTGGTGTCGGTGAAATTTACGTTTGAAGGACAGGCGGCCCACGCAGCTGGCGCACCCTGGCGGGGCAAAAGTGCGCTGGATGCCGTCGAACTGATGAACATCGGCTGGAATTTCCGGCGCGAACACCTCGAACTGACGCAACGGTCACATTACGTCATTTCCGACGGTGGTGACCAGCCCAACGTGGTGCCCTCGAAAGCCGCCGTCTGGTATTATTTCCGTGAGCGGTCGTACCCCAAAATCAAGAAACTTTACGAAACCGGTGTCAAAATTGCGGAAGGTGCGGCTTTGATGACGGATACGAAGTTTACCTACGAAATCCTGGGATCAGCTTGGCCGGGACACTTCAACAAACCGATTGCCGAAGCCATGGACGCCAACATCCGGAAAGTAGGACTGCCGGTTTGGTCCGAAGAAGACCAGATGCTGGCCAAAGCGTCGCAGAAAGAATTGCAGGCCCCAAAAGTGGAAGGGCTGGCGATGAAACTGGACAGCATGAAATCACCCTCGGCACCAACCGCCATGATGGGTGGTCAGGTGATGACATCCATGGGGGGCGGCTCCGACGACATTGCTGACATTTCGTGGTCGTTGCCGACGGTCGTACTGCGGTATCCGTCCAACATTCCGGGCTTGCCGGGTCACCACTGGTCGAATGCCATTTCAATGGCAACGCCGATTGCCCACAAGGGCGTGGTAGCCGGTGCCAAAGCCGAGGCCATGACGCTGCTGGACATGTTGCTAAAGCCCGAAATCATCAAAAATGCCTGGGACTATTATACCAAGGAGCAGACCAAGGAGATCAAATACACGCCCCTCATTTCGACGAAAGAATACCCGGCCGTGTATCTGAACAAGGAAATCATGACAAAATTCAAGCCGGAATTGAAGAAATATTACTACGATCCGACCAAATACAAAACCTATCTGGAGCAGTTGGGCATCAAGTACCCCACCCTGCGCGACGACCAGCGAGCGGAATTGATGAAGGAAAAAGAATCGAAAGGAAAGTAACCGGCCATGACGGAAATCGATTTACTGGGGTATGCCCTGAACCAGTTTGCGGGAATGGACGAGGAAGCCTTTGCCTTGTCCATCCCCTATTGGCAAAAGAAACACTACCGGAAAGGCGAGTTTTACAATGAGTACAAGAATGTCTGCAAACACCTCGGTTTTATTCTGGACGGGGTTTTCAGGACGTATTATGTGAATGAAGAAACCGCTGAAGAAAAAAACGTTTTCTTCTTTACGCAGAACCAGATCGTCGTTTCCTACAAGAGTTTTGTCAACCAGACGCCCTGTAATTATTACACAGAGTCGATGGTCGATTCCACCATTCTGTACATTCACATCAACCACATCAACCAGCTCTACGCGCAATCCCAACCGTGGGAGCATTTCGGAAGGCTGGTGGCCGAGCGGGCGTTTAACTTGGCCATGGACCGTGCCGAGGATTTCCTGTTTAAAACACCGGAACAACGGTACCTGGAATTGATTGAACAACACCCCGATCTCTACAACGCGATCCCGCTCTACCACATTTCTTCGTACCTCGGGATTCAGGGGCCGTCGCTGAGCCGCATCCGAAAAAGAATGGTCGGGCGTTGACAACGAGGTAATTCCCCAATCAACTTTTTAAATAAAGTGCGTATCAATCACTGATTAGGAATCGATTCAGTGCGTATTGGAAATCAAGGCCCGGGCTTTTATGCGAGACACATGGGACGCATCCGGGTCTGGAATAAAGTACTCGTGTTCGTCGACCCATTCCGCCGATTGCACAATGCCGGCCGTTATACCCAGCCCTGCTGCAATCAGGCCACCAAGCAGACTCAAGATACCACTACCGGCGATGGAAGCCAGAACGAAGAAGAGGGCCAGGGCGGCCAGAGCAAGGGTTGGTTTTCTCATGGCAATAAGCAGGGTTGGTGGTGTGAATGCCCGTCATTCGGTTTTCTATAAGATTGGACGAAGAAAGTTGGAACAAGTCACGTGTTCCGGTAAAAAATTTGGGTTGTTTGCTCCGGAAAGTTTTTTCGCCCGCTTTCGCTTTCTTAACCTGGGTTAAAAATAGTAATCGCGATCCTGCCGAATTTTGTCCTGTTCAAATCGCTGAACGACAAACGAAAACATACCTTCTAAACGATACGATCATGAAAGCCAGTAAAACCAAAACCGTCCTGTTTGTTACCGGAGCCTTCGTCGCCAACAGTGGCTGGGATGAATGGAAAGCCTATTTCGAAAGCAAAGGCTATCAAACCCTCGCCCCGGCCTGGCCCTACAAAAACGGCACGGCAGCCGAGCTGAGAAACCGCCAGCCAAACGACACCGACCTGGCCGCCCTGACCCTGGGCGAACTCGTTGACCACTACGCGGCTATCGCCAAAAGCCTGCCCGAAAAACCGATCATCATCGGACACTCGCTGGGCGGTCTGATCACGCAGATTCTGGTGAGCCGCGATCTGGCGGCAGCCGCCGTCGCCATCCACTCCGTGCCGCCACAAGGCGTTTTTCCCTACGAATTTTCGTTTCTGAAAGCCGGCTGGAAAGCACTCGGGTTGTTTACCTCGCTCAAGAAAACCTACCTGATGTCTTTCAAAGACTGGCAGTATGCTTTCGTGAATAACATGCCGCTGGCCGAGCAACAAAAGGCATACGACGAAAACACGATTCCGGAATCGAAAACCGTTGCCCGCGGGGGGCTAACCAGTGCCGCCAAAGTGGATTTTGCCAAACCGCACGTTCCCCTCCTGCTCACCTCCGGCGAAATCGACAACATCATCCCGGCCCATTTGAACTACCGGAATTTCAAAGCGTATAAGCCTAACGGTTCAGTACTGGATTACAAGGAATTTCCAGGGCGTAACCACTACGTGCTGGGTCAACCGACCTGGAAGGAAGACGCCGATTATATTCTGGACTGGCTCACCAAACACGTCTGATCAGATTGTCTGATGCCCGCTGCCTATTCTCATCAAGTACCGAAGCCGTCTACATTGTTGTTGAACGATAGTTCGACAGACTTTTTTTAGGAATTTGTCAAATAAATCAGTTAATTCTATTGCGATACGATAGATGATAAGATAGTATTGCTGAATGGAACCCGTTTAGGAATTGAAAAAAGAAAAATTTTCGGCATGGAACAACTGGATGAAATTGACAAAAAACTGCTGCGGCTTTTGCAGGAAGACGCGAAACTAACCACCAAAGAACTAGCCTCCCAACTGGGCTTGACCCTCTCACCGGTTTACGAACGGATCAAACGGCTGGAAGGTCTCGGTTTTATCAAACAGTATGTGGCGGTTTTGGATAAAAACCTGCTGGGCCAGCCAATTACTACGTTTTGCCAGGTATCGATGCGGTATCACGACAAGGCTTTCATCAACAAGTTTGAAGAAGAAATCAAGAAGCTGGTTGAAGTCCAGGAGTGTTACCACATGGCCGGACAAGTCGACTTCCTGCTGAAAATCCACGTCGGCAGTTTAGACGAATACCACAATTTCGTAAAATACAAACTGTCTGAAATTGAGAACATTGGCACCCTGAACAGCACGTTTGTGCTGAAAGAAATCAAACGCAATCTGGGCTATCCGATTCACTGATTGTCGATGCGGGGCAATGACCAGCCTTTCCGGATGGCCAGCAGACGAATCAGGGTAATGGATCCGGCGGAAAGCAGGAAATTAAGGGTTGGGTCGAGTTCCAGCGTATGGCCGATCAGGTAAATGATGGCTCCGGCCAGGCAGGCGGTAGCGTAAATCTGCCGGTCGAAAATCAGGGGCAAATCATTCACCAGCGTATCCCGCAAAACGCCCCCGAAAAGTGCCGAAATCATTCCCAGCAGAATGGCGGCCCAGTGGTTGACGTCCAGACTCAGGGCTTTTTGCATGCCGAAAATGGTGTAAATGCCGATGCCCAGCGTATCGAAGAACAGCAGTGCGTTGCGAAGTTTTCCCAGCCACCACCGTCGGCCTAAAACCGCAACACCGACGCTGCCCATGATCACGATCAGGTAATTCGGGTCCCTGATCCAGGCGATGGGGTAAGCTCCCATCACCACATCACGCAGGGTACCGCCACCGGTAGCCGTCAGGAAGCCAATAAAAAAGATACCGAATAAATCATGGTACATTTTTTTGCTCAAGGCCGACAGGGCGCCCGAAATGGCGAAAACACTCGTCCCGACGAGGTCAATGAAATACCCGGTTGTCATGTTTCAAAGGAAACACTTTTCTGGCATATCCTGCGAAATTTATCCGGTTTCAGTGTCGATCAAACGTGTGTCTCAACGATTATTTCTCCGGCAAAAAACCGCCGGATGGGTTTTCCAATGAGGTATTGAGCCAGACGACTTTTTGTTCCGACTGGTGTTCCTGCCCGATAATGTCCCGGTAGAGTTCGGGTCGGCGGGCCAGTTTGTAGCGATAACCGCCCGCCAGCGTCAGCTTTTCCGGGGTGCAAACCGCCATCGCCAGGTCATTGCCGAGCGTCCGGCATTCGGCCAGCACATCGCCAAATGGGTCGATAATCATCGAACAGCCGTTCTTGAGCTGATCGTCGTCCATGCCAATCGGGTTGGAAAAAACCACGTAAATGCCGTTGTCGTAGGCCCGGGCCGGGAGCCACTTCATCAACCAGGCGCGGCCTTTCATGCCGTCAAATTCGAGCCGCAGCGAGGTTGGATCCTGCTCCCGGTTTTCCCAGAGCACCGGATCGACAAACCCGGCGCCGGGGCGGGTCGAGGGCGTGCCCATCGTGACGTGCGGCATGAAAATGATGTCGGCGCCCAGCAACGTGGTGGCCCGGACATTCTCGATGATGTTGTTATCGTAACAGATCAAAATGCCACATTTCCAGCCCTTGATCTCAAACACGACGTATTGATCACCCGGCAGCAGGTGCGGATTGATAAAGGGATGGAGTTTGCGGTATTTGGCAACCAGCCCGTTTTCATCGACGCACACGTACGGCTTATACAGGCGGTTTTGGTCGTCTTTTTCAAACAAACCGGCCAGAACCACAATCTGGTGTTCGCGGGCAATTTCGGTCAGCGCCCGAACGCTGTCGCCGTCCGGTACGGGTTCGGCCAGTTCCAGCATCTGTTCCCGCGACAGGTGCCGGGCGTGGGTGTAGCCGGTAATCGAGCATTCGTGAAAAGCGATCACATCGGCACCCTGTTGGGCTGCCTGCGCGGCTAACTGGCGGATAATCGAAAGGTTATAGTCCTTATCACCGTTGCGGTGTTCAAACTGGGCGGTGGCAATGCGAAGCGGTTCCATCCCGCAAAAGTAAAACGAGAATCCAGTTTCGGCTAATGAATACCGCCCCCATTTATCAGAATTCAAGAAATACCCGTTCGGTTTGTTGCCCCGTTAGGGGCTCCACAGCGTAGCGTCGGTAGTCAACACGGTTTTGTTACGTTTCCGCGTACCTCACGGTACGCGACCACCGTCTTGCTTAAATAGTTGCGTACCTGACGGCACGCGGGAAGGGGAAAAATCACCTTATCTACCGACGCTGCGCTGTTCAATCCCTCCGGGATTTTTGGATTTAATCCTGTTGTAGCTGTGGGTTTATTAATCTAAACAAAATAAACGCCGAATTCATATTTGGCTTATCAGCCCACAGCTTTAGCTGTGGGTATAGCGAAAATTCTAACTATTACCAAAACCGTTTCAACGGTTTTACCGGCCAGCAAACCGTTAAAACGGTTCCGGGACGATTCGGTTTCGTTTCAACTTCCCACAGCTAAAGCTGTGGGCTGATAAACATTCAATCCGGCGTTTATTTTGTTTAAATCAATTAACCGCCGAATCACGGGATAACCGATCTGGTATATTACGGCTTGGCCGCTTCCTGCACCATCTTCTGCTGCAACCACGCCAGGTTGAACCGGTAGTGAATGCTGCTACTAATCAGATGAATCAGATTGTCAGGCGTTTGCGTAAGGGCCAGATACCCGCGCGGTTCGGCATTTGTTGCGTTCATTTCGAAGGCCCCTGTCCAGGCTCCGCCGTTGAGGTAGCGGTATTTCCCGTCGGTTAACAGCTTCTTCACCGGCCAGGTTTTGCCTTCGTCGTAGGAAAGAGCGGCATACATGCCGTAGCCTTTGAACGGTTTTCCGCTGGCATCGGTAAATACCATGCCTTTCTTGGTTTCGTCGGGTTCTTCGGGGTGGTGCGTAAACGCAATCAGCATCAGTGGGCCTTCGTTCAGCCGGTAGAAAATCAGCCGTTGCCCACCCGCAATCGGCGGAAACTCCGAGGGCGAATAGGTCCAGGTTTTGCCCATGTCCTTCGATAAACTCATCGGCATTTTTGCGATTCCGTCTGCCCCGGAAACGTTATCGTTGCGGCCAAACGCCATCAAACTGCCGTCTTTCAACTGCGTCACCCCCGCGTGAATCCCGGCAATCAGTCCGCCCGATGCGCCGGTTTTGTACTCCGGTTTTTGCGGATCGGTATAGGGAGCCACCCAGGTTTTGCCGCCATCCTTGCTGACGTGCACCGCCGTTCCGCCTGACGAACTGGGATCAGCATCACAGGCCTGCACCAGCCAGCCTTCTTTCGTCTGAAACAGCCCGGCAATCACCTGATGCCGTTTTTCGTGTTCCGGGGCCACCAGTTGCGGGGCCGACCAGGTCGCGCCGTTGTCGCGGCTGATGCGCAACACCATCGCCAGATTCTGCCAGTCTCCGCTGGCTTCGACGCCGTTCATGTGGTACATCGTTCCCTTGCCGTCGTGAAAAAGCGAGCTGCCGGTCATGTTTCGATCCGGCACTTTGAAAAATTCGGAGGGCGCATCCCAGCGCGTCTGACCGGCGCGCAACCGACTGGCCACCACCGTCATTTCACGCCCGGATTCCCGCTCGGTCGAAAACCAGATCGCCAGCAAATCCCCGTTGGGACACCAGCTCAGGGCGGGTTGGTGGTTGTGCGAATAATACGTCACCCCGGCATCACAAGCCGGTTTGTTGGCGTAGCGAATCGGTTCCAGAAAAACCGGCTGCAAAGGCGACACGGTTTTCCACGAAAACGGTTTTTGGGCAACGTTCTGCGCGTGGGCTTTGGCCGGCAGGGCCGGAAGCGGCTGACTGACCGGTTTTTCGGCCTGCACGACCCGAAAGCCCACCAGCCAGTGTTTGTCGTCGGGAATCATGCCCAGGCGGTTGGTCGCCCGCAAATAGTTCATCGGGGTGCCGTGGCTGCCTCCGCGCGTCACTCGGAACAAACCGGCAGCCCGGCCGACGGGGTCGCGCTGTTCGGCGGCTTCGTAGGGGCCATACCAGTCCGAGCACCACTCTTCGACGTTGCCGTGCAGATCCTGCAAGCCCCACGGATTCGCGGGATTTTGCCCCACTTTCAATGATACCACCACCGGCGTCCGGTCGGTTTTCTGGCTTTTCTGGTAGCTATTGGGTAAAAACCGGCCCGTCGAAAAGTCGGTAACGGTTCCGGCATGACAGGCGTATTCCCACTCGGCTTCGGTGGGTAACCGATACGGTTTGCCTTCTTTTTTGCTCAGCCAGTCGCAGAAAGCCACCGCTTCGGCGTAGTTCACAAACACCACCGCTTCGTCATCTTCCTTGGAAAAACCGGCTTTGCCGCGCAGCTTTTTATGTTCAGGGTCGAACGCTTCGTATTGCGCATTGGTCACCTCGGTGGCCGCCATCCGGAACGGTTTGCTGATCGTCACGCGGTGTACCGGTGCTTCGTCGGCGTTTTCGCCTTCGCCCTCCGACCCCCTATAATACCGCCCGGCGGGAATAGTCACCAGCTTCATGCCGACGGTATTGGTCTCCTGGGCGAAGGCGGTTTTTGAAAACAGAAGGCAGAGGAGAATGAGACGGCTTGGTTTCATACGGACTTAAGAATTTGGGAAATAAGGCTTCATTGCTCGATAGGAACACGGATTGAACGGATCAAAACGAATTACAATCGGTGTAAATCCGTTTTGATCCGTTCAATCCGTGTTCCTATCCGATCAATTTCCCGACGAAAACCGGCTCGATTCCCAATTCCAGTTGGAGTTGATTGGCGGTTTCGACCAGGGCATCCATGTCGCGTTGCAGGGCCGGTGTCAGGGGATCGACGTCCCGGCGGGTGTACAGCGAAATGGGCAATCCGCGTTTTTGCAGGGTATATTTAGCAATGGTCGGATAGGCTGTATGAACCAGATCCATACAATCTACGAAAAACTGCTGCACCCGCTTGACATCGTCCTGACGCGCCGAGTTATTGTAGTTGTTGGCCAGCCACACGACCAGTTCCGGAAATTCATTGCCCTGAATGCACGACAAGCCAGCCGCTCCGGCCTGCAACGACGAAACCGCATTGACCATGTAGGCATCGTATAAACCGAACCGATATCCGGCACCAACGGCAATCCGGCGGGCTACTTCGGCATCATCCAGGCAGGTATCTTTGTGGTAAATAAGCCGTCCGGTGGGCATCAAGTCTTTTAATATCTCGCTGCTGATCAACCGCTTATACGGAACCGGGCATTCGTAGAAACCCAGTGGAATGTTTTCGGTCAGGGCAATCAGCTCGTGCATCCGTTCCAGAAAAACCGCATCCGATTCGTCGGCATCGGCAATCAGGCTGGTGATCACGATCACGGCCTGAACACCGGTATCGTAAATCTGCTTAACGAAGTCGGCCTGCTGGGCGATGGGTCCACCGAATGTGCCTGTGGCGACCACCGGAACCCGCCCGGCGGTTTGGTCCACAACCAGTTTGGTGACAGCCAGCCGTTCGGCTTCCGTCAGTTCGTACATCTCGCTGGACAAACAGTTGGCAAACAGGCCCGCAGCACCCGCTTCGATGTAAAATTCGGTCAATTGGGCCAGCGTCGCCGTATCGACGGCACCGGTTTCCTGAAAAGGCGTAAGCATGACGGGGATGAACCCACGGGGCAACGACCCGACTGAAGGAGTGGAGGATGGCATGGTTGGAGGAAAGAAGGTAAAAAAGATCGTTACCCTGCCCACCGTCCCCTTGAGGGACGGTGGAGGACGGGCAGACTAAGGGTTAGGGTTTAGAAACAGACTTTTTAATTGGGTTAGTCAAGGGGTACACGCTACTGGTTAATGACGCTGTTGTTGGGCTTTAATTCAGAAACCGGTTCGAGCTTTTTGCCCCGAAGTCGGGTGAGCAGCAAGCCAACCAGGAATATCGTTAGCGTTCCAACCACCATGACCATATTCAGGTGAAAGGTGCTGCGGAGAGCCGCATATTCGTCGGGAATCTGGGGCGAAAACGTCATCCAGACAATTACCAGGACTCCGATCAGGGTGGCCGCCAGCGCTTCGGCATTCTGGGTTTGCCGGGAAATCATGCCCAGTAAAAACAGACCCAGCATGCCACCGGCAAAAATACCGGATAGTTGCCACCAGATGTCCAGCACGCTTTTGACGCCAATCATGGCAATGCCAGCCATCATGCCCAACACCCCAAAAACCGTCGTGGCTACGTATAAAAGCCGCAGCGACTGCGCCCCCGACAGGTTGGGTTTCAGATACCGCTGGTAAATATCGACGGAAAAAACCGTGGCCGACGCGTTCATGCTCGAACTGATGGTGCTCATGGCCGCCGACAAAATGGCGGCAACGATCAGGCCCACCAGCCCGGCCGGCACCTTGTTCACCATGAAATGCGGCATCACTTTATCGCCATATTCCGCCGGACTCAGAGTGGCCGCCAGTTGCCGAATGGCTTCGGGGCTGCCGTTGGGCAGGCGTTCGCCCGCAACCTGCATCCGAATGGCGTCGAGCAGTTCGGGGTTGGTTTGATAATAGGCGTAGAGACACGAACCAAGCACAAAAAACATCAGCGAAACCGGCACATACAGGTAGACGCACAGCCAGATAGACCGCGCGGCTTCCTTAATGGACGTCGTGGTATGATACCGCTGAACGTAGTTCTGATCCATCCCGAAGTTGTTCAGGTTCATAAAAAAACCGTACAGGAAAATCACCCAGAAGGTTGACTGCGAGAAATTTGGCGCAAAACTACCCAGACTGAATTTATCGTCGGCTTTCCCGATCTCGATTATCTTATCGACTCCTCCGGGCATGCCGTCGACGACCAGGTACAGAATGATCAATGCTCCCGCGGTTTTGATGACGCCCTGCACCACTTCCGTCCAGATCACCGCTTCCATGCCGCCCATCACCGTGTAGAGAATGATGCAGATGCCGACCACGATCATGATCGTCGCCATCGGATACCCCGTCAACGCCTGCAAACTGAGGGCGATGCCGAAGAAAATGGACCCCATGCGGGCGAGCTGGGTCAGCAGAAAGCAGACAACGGCGTAGGTCCGGGCCCAGGCCCCAAACCGGTGTTCGAGGTGGGTATAGGCCGACACCTCGCCGGTATTGCGGTAAAACGGAACAAAATACCGGGCAGCTACCCAGGCCGACAGTGGCATGGCCAGACTAAAAACGAACGAATTCCAGTTGCTGCCGAAGGCTTTGCCCGGTACGCCCAGAAAGGTATTGCTGCTGAGAAAGGTTGCGTAAATTGACATGCCAATGGCCCAGCCCGGAATCTTCCCCGAGGCTTTGGTGAACTGATCGGCACTCTTGTTGTTGCGGGAAAAATAAACCCCAACGGCAATCATCCCGACCAGATACGCTATGATGACCAGCAAATCGACAACGGGAAGGGTTTTCATAAGATTTCGAGCGTACCCCACCCCCCTGAAGGGGGCTTTACGTGATGCAGAAGCCCCCTTCAGGGGGGTGGGGGCAATTGGATAAATTATAAGAATTATTTTTTATTCTTCACCGAAAATAAGTGCTTCTTGATTAGCTTGCGGAGGCACTTTTATGACTGCACAGGTATTTTATTTCATTTTACTAGCAAAAGTACGCGATAAAGTAGTAACACCGGTATGGGGATTTTTCCAATTAATGTACGAATTTATCATTTTCGAGTAATTTCTGAATGAAACCGCAATTTCATAAAGTACCCCTGAATGCCCAGGATTCGTTCAGCATCCGGCACGAAGTCAAAGCCAGTTTCGGGAACATCTGGCATTACCACCCCGAACTGGAATTGCACTACGTGATCCGGGGCGAGGGAGTTCGGTTTATTGGGGATAATGTCAGCAACTTTTCGGCGGGCGAAATGCTGCTGGTGGGCGAAAACCTGCCGCATACCTGGCGGTGTAACGAAGCGTATTTTCGGGAAGACCCGGCTCTGCCGGTCGAAGCGATTGTGATGCAGTTCCGGCCCGATTGTCTGGGTCGCGACTTTCTGAATCTGACCGAAACCCAGCCCATCCGGCGGCTCTACGAAAAGGCGCTGCGGGGCTTGCTGATCAAAGGCGGAACCAGCGAAAAAGTGGCGGCTTTGCTGCACAGCGCGGTGGAAGCCCAGCCCCTGCAACGGCTGATCGTGCTGCTGTCGATTCTGGACGTGCTGTCACATTCTGCTGATCTGGAGACCATTACGTCGGAACGGGCATTCTACCAGTCGAACGAACTGGAAACCGTTCGGCTCAATAAGGTCTACAGTTATACCTTGTCGAATTACGCCAAAGACATCGGTCTCGATGAAATCGCGTCGGTGGCCAGCCTGAGTGTGACGTCCTTCTGCCGGTATTTTAAACTGATGACGCACAAGACCTACCATGAATTTCTGACCGAGATTCGGGTCAGTCATGCGTGTCGGGCGCTGGTCGAAAACAAACTGAGTGCGGAGGCCATCTGTTTTGAAAGCGGTTTTAACAACCTGTCGAATTTTTACCGGCACTTCAAGCGCGTCAAAGGCATCACCCCCCTCGAATACAAACGAAATTACCTTCAGTGAGTGGTACACAGGTTAGTGTTTTGGGTATATAGTGTACGATTCCCGGTAGCTGATACACGCGACAGGAACCCGTCAGCCACCGAAAACCTTGACCTGTAAACCGTAAATCCTTTTCCATGAACTTCCGGATCGGCTGGCTTCTTTTTGGCATAGGCATTCAGGCCTGCGCTCCTAAACCGCACTTGACAATGAATTTTAGCGAACACCAATTGACGTTTGACACCAAAGGCCATACCATTCACAACAACCAGGCTTTTTCGCCCACCGATGAGTGGCTGGTGTATGACACCCGGAACCAGGACGGCGGCATCGGCGGCACAGCAGCCATTGAAATGGTGAACGTCAAAACCGGCGAGATCCGGCTGCTTTACCAGACAACGAATCAAACCGAATTTGGTCCCGGCGTGGGCGCGGCCACCTTCTCACCGACGCAAAACCGGGTGCTGTTTATCCACGGCGTTCGGAATGCCAACCAACAGAAACCGTATGATTTCGATCGCCGGACGGGCGTGGCCATCGACATCGACCAGCCCGGCAAACCGATTTTTCTGGACGCCCGCAACGTCAAACCGCCCTTTACGCCGGGGGCCTTGCGGGGCGGTACGCACGCACACTACTGGAGCGCCGACGGTCAGTGGATCAGCTTTACCTACAACGATCACCACATGAATGTGCTGAGTAAAACCAATCCGGCGGTGAAGGATTTGCGCGTGGTGGGCGTGATGGCTCCGCTCGGGAAGGTGAGCGTGCCCGACGACGGTTCGCTGGAAAACAATCCGGGCGAGCTGTTTTCAGTGGTGGTGACAAAGGCCACCGAAAACCCCAAACCGGGCAGTGACGAGATCGACAAGGCGTTTGACGAAGGCTGGATTGGCAGCAACGGCTATCTGAAACCGGACGGAACCCGGCAGAAGCGGGCGATTGCATTTCAGGGCAATGTGCGGAACAAGGAAGGGAAAACGATCACGGAAATTTTTGTGGTAGACCTCCCCGACGACCTGACCCAAGCCGCTGAGGGTCAACCGCTGGAAGGCACTGAAACCAGCCGACCGAATCCACCGAAGGGCGTTCAGCAACGCCGGATCACGTTCACGGAACACGGCGCGGAAGGTCCCCGCCACTGGCTGAGGACTCCGCCCGACGGTTCGGTGATCGGTTTTCTGGCGAAAGACCCCAGCGGAACGATTCAGATTTTTGGGGTGTCGCCCAACGGCGGGGCAATCCGGCAACTGACCCGCCAGCCGTTTTCCATCCAAACCACTTTCAATTTCAGCCCCGACGGCCGCTGGCTGGCCTATGCCGCCGACAACAGCGTATTCATCACGGATCTGCAAACCGGCGACTTCAAGCGATTGACGCCCCGCTCATCGGACGACGCCAAACCCTGGAACGGCGTCGTGTGGTCGAACCAAGGGGATCAGATTGCGTATAACCGTTATGTAACGACGGAGAAAGGGCGGTTTTTGCAGATGTTTTTGTTGAAATAGCTTGGGTATTCAAAAAATACCGTGTTTTTTTAAATCGAAAGATCATGCGTTGTTATGACTACCGAAGATCACCCCTTTGTTTGTCCGACCTGTGCCTGGCGCGGCACGGAAAATGAGCTAGACTGTGACTATTCCCTGTTTGGCGAGTATACCGAGAAAACATGTCCAAAATGCAGCACCGTCCTCCAGACGGTCCGCAACTATGTGACCGCGGAAGAAGCTCAGCAACAAGCGGATGCGGGAAATGCCTGGCTTCAACAGGCGATCAGTTACCGCTCTCGCATCGAGCAGTCCCAATTGAAATCCCTTGATCAGTTTCCCGAGTTGGCAGATCGATCCGAACTTGAATTGGTCTGGGAATGTGTCAACATACCGGAAGAAGGGCGGCAGGAGTCCGTTTGGATTATCATTCGATTGTCGACCGGTGAGCCGATCTGGCGGGAGCGTTCGTATTATGGAAACCAGGCTCGTTTTTCTGAAATGAAAGAATTACTCACCCTGAAATACGGGGACCGTTTTAAATCGCTTGAACGCGACTGCAGCGATCATTTGTACACTTCTTTGTACTGGTATGGCGATTAGAGACGGACGGTTTTGGGGATGCTTACTTTTTTGTTACAAGTCAGGTTCTGGTTAAAATGCGGATTCGTATTTAAAATCTACAGCTTTGTGGGATTTGATGGGGTTATCGCTATTTTCAGCACCGTAGCGAAGCTCAACAACCGTAATTTCAGAAATATAGCAATTCTCCCGGCCTTTTTCCTTGATCAGTTCGTCTAACTTGAGTTTGCCACGGAGAAAAAATACGCAAATGTTCGTATCGAGGAGATAGGGCATTAGAATTTGATTTCTTTCTTCCTGAATTGCCGACTTGCTTTTAGATCAGCGATAATCTCTTCTGCGGATTTATCGGATGCGAAGGCACCAAACGATCCATAGAAGTGGTCTTCTACGAGTCTCTCTTTGGTTTTTAACGATTTTGAAAGACTCTCGATTAGCACCATTTTACTATCAGAGCTAAGCCCTTCCAGTAATTCCGAATAGGCTTCGACAATATGGCGGTCCGTGTCGTTCATCTTAATCTCCATTGGATTTGCAAAACAATCGCTCGCTAATTAGTGATTAATGTATCAATTTTTGTTTGATTTAACAAAATCTCCGCTGGTAGCCTTTCTAGCCCCCGGATTGCAACAGTGCAAATAAGGCATTTCGCAAAAATAAGGAAAGACTCGATGAAAACTTTTCGAAAGTAATCCCCTCCCCCAACCTTTTCCCCACCAAATGCGTCTTACTACCAAAACCAGTAAACCCATGAAGACGCTACCTTTGATTGTTGGCCTGCTGATGGTGGCCTGCCATCCCAGCCCCTGGGACCAGGAAGTGGCCGTCAGTTCCGACTGCCCGGCCTATGCCGAATGGAAAAAAGCCGCCGACCTGCGCGAAGTGCCGGGAACGGTGGTCAACGAAGCGGAGAGTTCACAGACCAGTACGTGGCTCTACATCCTCACCAGCGACAGCACACGCTATTTCGCCTGCAACCTGCCGACGTCCGTACAGAAAACCGGTACGAAAGTCGTTTTCAACGCCGATGAGTTTGCGCCCCCGCCGAACGTCCGGCTGGCCGGTGTTCCCGTTAAACTCACCAAACTGCGGACGGCGCCCTGAAACCGGCTAGGCATGAAGTTGGGCAATGGCACGCTGGTCGGCCTGACGAATCAGCTTTTTAACGCTCCGTAAGGCCCGAAGCATCAGCCGAATGCGGAAATACAGGACAATGGGTTTGGAAAAATGCTTCCGCGCAAACAACAGGCTGCAATGATGATAACTGCCGTTGAAAAACTTCTCCTCAACGCCCGAATCGACCCCGCCCTGGTGGCTGGCGTGGTGGATGAGCGCGGCCTTGGCCACGTAGCCCATGCGGCAACCGGCCCGGAAAGCCCGCAGTCCAAAATCGGCATCCTCGTGAACGGCAACCCCCGTAAACCGCTCATCGAACGGGCCAATCTTGTCAAAAACCGGGCGTGATACCGAAAAATTAGCACCCGTCACCACATTCACCGGCCCATCGGTCGGGCAATCGTCGCCCCCCGTAAACTTCAGATACCACGTCAGCCACGACGGGCTCGACTGGGGCGGCACGTGCGTTTCGATAATCCGTCCCTGCACCACCTCCAGCCCGCTCTGGTGAGCCTCAAAATGCGCCTGAACGAAGGTCGGGTCAAATTCCGTGTCGTCGTCGATGAAGATAATGACTTCGCCCCGCGCGTGCCGGAGGCCCCGATTTCGGGCGGCTGTCAGCGACGGTTGTTCGCTCCGGATTAATTGAAACCGGGCTTTATTCTCGTCCAAAAACCGACGCGTTTCCGGCTCATGCTGACGGGTCTGGTCCACGACCAGAATTTCGAAATCGGCGAAATCCTGCCGGAACGCGCATTGCAGGCATTGCACCAGCAACGCTTCCCGGTTGTAGGTCGGAATAATGAGGGAAACAAGCACAAAAGTTACGGTATAGGTACGCTGGAAACGGTTCTACAATTTTTCCCGGATGAGTTTCAATACTTCGTCCGATTTAGACGGCAGCGGAGCATCGCGCTTGAGAACTTTCCCATCGCGGCCCAGCAGCCCGGCCGCCGGAATGTATTCGGCCCGGAGCGTTGCCAACAGGTTGCCAAGCTGGTCTTCGTCCACAAAAATGTGGAGTCCCTTGGGCTTGTTTTTAGCCACCCACTCCCGCCAGAGTTCCATCGAGGTCTGGCTGCTGCACACATAGGCCACCAACACATCGCGGCTACCGAGCTGCTCCTGAATGGCGCGGGCCGCCAGGGCCTCCTGCCGCGAAGGCTCCACGTCAGTCGACCACGCCAGCACGTAAACCAACCGCCCCAGTGCCTGTTTCTGAAGTTGCTCGAGCAGTTCTTTCCCGTAGTGGCTGGAGCGCATCAGGGTCACCCCCGACAACACCTCGACCGGTTCATCGACCTGATTGGTAAACTTTTCTGCCACGTCCCGCACCGTCGCGCTGTCTTTGACCTCCAGCCGGTACAATTCTTCCAGCGAAAGCCGGTAGTGCGGATCGGTCACCTGGGGCATGATGTGCCGGTACAACAGCAGTTGGTTTTTCAACTCAATATCGGGCAGGATGGACTCCAGGAAATTGGCTTTCAGGTAATCCAGTCCGGTGCTGTCCACCATTTTCCGGTACTGCGACATTTCCGTTTCATACACCAGCAGCTTCGCCAGCGTGTCCTGGTGGCGTTGTAATATCCGCTGCAGCATCGGCATATCGCGGCTCACGGCGGTTTTCCCGGCCTTCAGCTCGTCCACCCGTGTGCGTTCCGTAGCCGACAGATCCCGGATATACTGATCCACCAGCCGGGCAAACGTACCTACCGGCACCCCGCGACCGGTCTGGTCAGCGATTCGTGAATTGGCATAAGCCGCAAACCGCTCCATGGCCGTTGTCCGCTGAACCGTCAGGAAAAGGTCGTCGGCAGGTCGTAAGCTACTGCCGGAGGGCAAACCCGTTTCCAGACGCGTGTCCTGCTCAGCCAGCGCCCGGTCATACAGATAGGTAGACACTTCGTATTTGATGCCCGACCGGATGTACTGATCCAGCAGCGGCAACACCTCGTGGGTCTGGCGGTATTTTTCGTAGGTGGAGATGAATTCATTCGTCAGAATCTTCCGGCTGTCGTCTGCCGACCGTCCCTCGACCCGTTTTGCCAACTGGCGGTTATCGACTTTGGGCTTATTTTTAAACTCGAAGGCCTTATACCGGGTCAGTTGGTTGTTCACCTGGGCGTTGGTGCCGCTAAACCGGAAAGGCGCTTCGGACAAGAACAGGGAGTCGGCATCGAGCGCAATTTCGATGGTGCCGGCCGAACCCAGAAACGCGGTTGAAATCTGGCCGAAATTGAAATACAGCTCTTCGTAGGGATACACCAGCGGTAATGTCACCTGAAACGACCCATCGGCCGCGAGCGGAGCCGGGCGTGCCATTTCGCGGTTCGCCTGCAGGATGTTATTCCGCGAAACCGTCACGTTGGGACTTTGGCGGTATAGTTGAAGCGTCAGGTTTTTGATTCGGCCCTTCACCGTTACGGAATCGGATTTGAACTGGGCGTAAACGGTTGGGAATTGGCCGAAAAAGAAGGTCAAAAGGAGGCAGAACGCCGGGAATACTCTATAACGTCGTGTTGGCATGAAGGCAATGGCTCAAGTCAATCCAGAAAAGATACAAGTTAAACTGCCAATTGCACACTACCAAACGTTCCGGGTCTCCGGAGTTATTTCACTTTGATACCGTGGTAGGTCTCCATCTCCCGGTAATCTTTCCGCAACGGATGGCCCACCCAGTCGGTGGGAAGCAGAATCCGGCGCAAATCGGGATGGCCGTCGAAGTGAATCCCAACCAGATCGAAGATTTCGCGCTCGTGCCAGTCGGCCGTTCGCCAGACGCTGCTGACCGTCGGAACCACCGGTAGCGGTTCGCCTTCGGCAGTGCGCGGCAACACGACTTTCAGCGTCAGGTTATGTTCGTAGGGGATTGAAGTCAGGTTGTAAACGACCTCCATCGTGTTGACCTGCAGACCGTTATCGATCCCGGTCATGCAGGCCAGAAAGTCAAAAAAAAGCCGGTCATCGTCGCGCAAAAACCGGCAAATTTCGGCGATCTGCGTTGACTCCACCACGAGGAAAGGCTGCGGATTGGCGGTATTGCTTTGCAGAATTCCGTCGGTGCCGAATTGAGCCAGCAGCAGTTCAGATAATTCGGAAAAATTCATTCTGCAAGTTAGCGAATTGAGACGATCGTTATCTCATCGGCCTCAAATTTCGAGCCCCAGCCGCACTCGACGGTTTTCTTCCGGTCCGTAAATTTATAGACGATGGTGCCCTGCTTCTGTTGTTCCTTGCCCACGAAGTTCTCCACCAGGGCGACGGATTCGGCATCGGGCGCATACCGGATTATTTTTTGCGGATCGTTCCAGTTCAGGGCCACGTGCGCCTGACAACCGTCATACGCCAGCCCGTTGGGATACAGCATCACTTCCGACCGGAGTTCGGGGCCGGAGGTGGAATCGTCTTCGGTGCAGGCTGTGAAGCACAACACCATCAGGGTGATCAGGATCGTTTTCATACCAGTTCGTATTTGTTAAACCGTATGACCCTTTTATCCTTTAATTGGTTGGAGTACATTCGACTCTTTTCAACAAAAGTTACTGCACGGCTTCCCTTTCGTCGGCTTCCATCGCCAGCAAAGCCGTCGGTGCCGGTTCGTCCCGCAGGCTGCTGTTGCGGATTTTTTCCTGCAATTTCAGAAAACCGCCAATCAGGGCTTCGGGGCGCGGTGGACAACCCGGCACATACACATCGACGGGAATAATCCGGTCCACGCCCTTCACGACGTGGTAACCGTGCTGCCAGTAGGGTCCTCCGCAGTTGGAACACGACCCCATCGAAATCACATAACGCGGTTCGGGCATCTGTTCGTAGAGCCGCCGGATGCGGTCGGCCATCTTGAACGTTACGGTTCCGGACACGATCATGACATCCGACTGCCGGGGCGAAGGCCGGGGAAAAATCCCGAACCGCTCCAGATCATAGCCTGATGCGAAGGTTTGCATCATTTCGATGGCACAGCAGGCCAGCCCGAAGCCCATCGGCCACAGCGACGAAAGCCGCGCCCAGTTCAGGAGGTCTTCAGCCGTGGTCAGCAACACCCCACCTTCGCCGGATTTGAATCGTTGATCGAGTAAACCGCTCATGGTTGATTTTGCCCCCAACCCCCTAAAGGGGGCTTTTGCCGCCAGATGCGAAAAGCCCCCTTTAGGGGGTTGGGGGCGATTTTTTATATTTCTGATTCACTTTTTCGTACAGAGAAACCGGTACGGCGGTTTTCATTTCCGGTACTTTCGGTTCCGGTTTCACCCAATCCAGAAAGCCTTTGGCCCAGACATACGCCAGCCCTAGTGCCAGAAGAGCCACAAAGATGACCATTTCCGCTAGGGAAAGCCAGCCCCACAAGCCGTTCGTTTCTTCGATCAACGCCTTTTGCCCAAAAACCGTAGCCCACGGAAACAGGAAGACCAGTTCAACGTCGAACAAAACAAAAATAAGGGCGACCACGTAAAACCGCACGTTGAACTGCACATTGGCGTTGCCCACCGGTTCTTCGCCGGATTCGTAGGTGGTTTGCTTCTCGATGTTGGGGCGGTTGGGGCGCAACAAACTCCCAACAAACAAAACCAGCCCAACGAACGCCAGGCCGGTAATGATGAACAATAGAATGATTCCGAAGTCGGAGAGCATGCGGTGTTATTTCATGTACGTTCCAAAAATGTGGTCCCACAAGGGCGACGAAACGCCGTAATTCTTTTCGTGGCTCTTGTAGTGGTGAACCGAGTGATTGATCCACAACCACTTAAAGAAATTCTTGGGCGGAGCGTAGGCATGAACGATGAAATGCACGAACAGATAACCCGAATAGCCGACCAGAAAACCGGGAAAAAAGGCGTAGGAAGCTTCGCCCAGCAACAGAAAAAGAACGCCAAACAACGCAGACGCCACAAAGACAGCCGCAGCCGGGGGCATGGCCAGCCGGGTTTTGTCTTTCGGATACTCGTGGTGAATACCGTGGAAGGTATACTGAATTTTAGCCTTCGTCGGCGTGTCGGTTTCCATGTGAAAAACACCCCGGTGAACGGCGTATTCGACCAACGTAAAGACGGTTATCCCCGCAAAAAAGAGAAAAGTAATCCAGAGAGCCGACATTTCCGTATACGCAAAGGCGTACCAGCCAAAAAGTGTAGACGTTACCAGGTAAATGCTAATCGGAACCGCAATGTGGGTACGTGACAACCGTTCGAGAATCGGGTTCTCAAACAACGGCTTGGTGCCACTATTTTTAGGTCTGGTTTTGGTTATCGTTTGTTCCATACTATAAAGAATTAAATGCCGCCAAAACGTGGGGAACGCCGGGGCGCGGGTGTGTAAACTGCAAATTTAAACTACTTTTCAACAGATGGTCAAACAAGTTGACCATTTATTATTTTGTGATTAACTGGTCTTCTACTTTCTTCTGAATGGCTTCCATGCTGCCTTTCGGGAGTTTGGGTTTGATAATCAGCCGCAGCGATTGGTCGTCGCTGAGGTAATTCCAGGCCCAGTTGACCAGAATGAGCAACCGGTTTTTGACGCCAACAATGGCCATAAGGTGCACAAAAAGCCAGACCATCCACGCAAAAACACCCTGAAAGCTCCAAAAAGGCAGATCAACGACCGCTTTTCCGCGACCAATCGTGGCCATCGTTCCCAAATCTTTATACGTAAACGGTTCCATCGGCTGATCCTTCCCCATTCGCACCAGGTTTTTTGCCAGGTGTTTGCCCTGCTGAATCGCCGGTTGCGCAATTTGCGGGTGCCCATTCGGGTATTTTTCCTCCGTCATCAACGCAATATCGCCCAGCGCAAAAATATCCGTGAATCCCTGCACCTGACTGAACCGGTTGACGAGCAAACGCCCCCCACGGCCCGTCGCTTCGGCTGGCAGTCCGTTCAGCGGATTGGCTTTTACGCCAGCCGCCCAAACGAGGTTGTTCGTCCGAATTGTGGACCCGTCGGCCATGTGAACCAGCCGACCGTCGAAATCCTGAACGCGGGTATTGAGTTTAACGATGACCCCCAACTTTTCGAGGTACTGTTGTGATTTCACCTGCGACTCGACCGACATCGGCCCCAGCAGTTCCGCCCCGGACTCGATCAGGTAAATCTGCATCATCTTGAAATCCAGTTCCGGGTAATCGCTCGGCAGAACGGTTTTCCGCATCTCCGCAAAGGTTCCGCATAATTCGACACCCGTAGGCCCTCCGCCCACTACGACCACATTTAAAAAACCTTCTTTTTCATCTAAGGTATCGACGGAAAGGGCATCTTCAAAATTTTGCAGCACCCGGTTTCGGAGCGCAATAGCCTCAGAGACCGACTTCATCGGCAAGGCACGCTCGATGATGTTCTTCATCCCGAAAAAATTGGTATCGGCTCCGGTAGCCACCACCAGGTAATCGTAGTCGATGGGTCCTAAGTCGGTATCGACGGTTTTGGTGTCGGGATGAACCGCCGTCACGGTGGTAACGCGGATGTGAACGTTCTTACAATTTTGAAAAACCGCCCGCAAGGGAAAGAGGATGGAACTGGCTTCCAGTCCCGAGGTCGCCACCTGGTAATAAAGCGGCTGAAATTCGTGGAAATTATGTTTGTTGATCAGAACGACCTGAAATTCTTTGCGGCTGGAAAGTTTACGCGCCAGTTGCAAGCCGCCGAACCCCGCTCCCACAATCACTACGCGTTTGCGGTCGGTACGTGGAATATTTGGGTTCATACGTCGTGGAATTAGACCTGTTGAAAGGATAACTGCAATCGTTTCCGTAAGGTTTCAACCGCTTAAGCGAAACGGTCGATTTTCGCCGAATCCGCTTCTGAACGGTTCTGGCCCTACGATTTCACTTCCACCGCTTTGCTTTCCATAACCGGTTTCGCTTTTCCGCGCTCAAACGTCAGGTCGATCCGGCCCAGGTAAATCCCGGCAAACCCCACCTGATTGATCAAAACCGGGAGTCCGTCCTGGCTCAGCACGTTGACGGGTGCTTCCAGAAACGTGTGTGTATGCCCGCCGATGATCAAATCAATGTTCCTGCTTTTGGAGGCAAAAACCCGGTCCGACACGGCTTTGTCGTTGTATTGGTAGCCCAGATGCGACAGACAGATGACGTAATCGCAGTTCAGGTCGTTCCGCAGCTTCGCGGCCATGTCGTTGCCGGTTTCGATGGGGTCCAAATACCGGGTTTCCCGGAATAACTCCTTCGGAATCAACCCTTCCGGTTTAATACCCAAGCCAAAGACACCGATCTTCAACCCATCTTTCTTGAAAACCCGGTACGGTTCCGTGCGGCCGTCCATCGCCGTGTTTTTAAAGTCATAATTGGCAATCAGAAACGGAAATTTCGCTTTTCCGAACTGCGTCACCATGTTGTCCATGCCACCGTCGAAGTCGTGGTTGCCGATGGTGCTGGCGTCGTAGCGCATCTGGTTCATAGCCTGCACTTCGGGTTCGCCCTTGTACAGATTGAAATAGGGCGTTCCCTGAAACAGATCCCCCGCGTCGAACAGCAGCACATTGGCTTGTTCGCTCCGAATCTGGTTGATCAGCGTAGCCCGGCGGACAATACCGCCCCGCCCGGCATTGCGGCCCCCATCCATCGGAAACGGTTCCAGGCGGCTGTGTACGTCGTTGGTGTGCAGAATCGTCAGTTGGGTGAGCTTCGGTTTGGCCAGGGTTTCCGGAGCAAAACCGCCCACCACGGCAGCCGTACCGAACAGCTTCAGAAACTGGCGTCTATTGGATTGTAATGCGTCCATCGGTTGTCGGGTTTAGGGGTTGACCGGGTTTGCCAAGCTGTCGAAAATAATCAATGAAAACGTCCCGGATGGGAACCGTGAAATTCTTCCGGGCCACGGCATCCTTCAGAAACGCCGTTCCTCCACCCCGATCGGCCACGTAATCGCTCATCAAAACCGTGTAGTTCTGGTTGGGATCGAACTTCTTCCCGTTTGTAAAGGCGATGTCGGTCAGGATATTATTCTTGATCACCACCCGAACGCCACCCACCACCAGCGATTTTTCATCGATTTCACTGCCTACAAAAAACTCGAAAAATTCCCGCAGCATGGAGCCTTTCAGCGTCAGCATCACCAACTGGTTGTCAAACGGCATCACTTCATAAATGCTGCCAATCCGGATTGGGCCCTGGGGCAATCCCGTCCGAATCCCGCCGTAATTCAGGTGCGAGCAATCGGCGGGTTGTCCCAGCTTCTGCTGCGCATACTGCAACATGGCATCAGTGAGCATATTGTTGAGGGCGCATTCGGGTTTGGAGCGGTTCAAAGGCACCGCCGACTGCACCAGCACTTCGTTCATGGTTTGATCCATCTGCTGCTTGTAGGGTTGCAGAAAACGGGCCATGCCGCTATCGGCCGGAGCCGTCAGCGAGTCGATCACGACGCGTTTATAACCCTGATCGGTCAGGTGGTAGCCCGTCTGGCAAGCCGTGGTCAGCACGACCAGCAGCGGAAGAAACCGTAGTTTTGAGAAGCGCGTCATAAAATTATTCCTGGGTTTTCTGAGCGGTTTCGACCAGGGGCCGGGCGCCGAAGTATTGCAATTCATAGGCAAAATTCAACCACCCCTGCGACCGGCGGATGAGCATCGTCTGCCATTCCCGCGTGGTAAACAGGGTGTGCCAGGGGCCGTAGGCAAACCGGTATTTCAACGGCATGTTGAAGCCGGGCGCATCGGCAATCCAGCGGTGCTGCACTTCGATGAAATCACCCTTTTCCGTCACTTTGTATTCCAGAACGGGCGGAGCGGCATAGTTCAGAAACTGATCGAAGATGGGGCGCAGGTCGATTTCGGTTTCCCGGCACAAAATATCGATGATCTGTTTGGTGGTCACCAGCGAGTGTTTCCGCTCCAGCGCCACTTTCCGCAGCGCCATAAACCAGACGTTGTCGTCATTCACCACGCACCGCAGGGAGTGCAGCAACCACGCTCCCTTGTAATAAATATCCGTATCCTTGTGCTGGAAGTTGACGCCCCTCGGCCCCATCAGCGGGAATTTGTTTTTGATCAGCGGTTTCTGTGTCATCAAATACTTGATTGCCTGCGGGGGGCCGTGGGTGTTTTCCACATAAATCGATTCCATGTACGTAGCAAACGATTCGTGAATCCACATTTCGGCGGGGTCGGAGACACTCAGGCTGTTGCCAAAATACTCGTGCGCACTTTCGTGAATCAGGATGAAATCGAAGCCGAAAGGATTGTTCCGGTAGTTGTTTCCGTAGCCAATGGCACTCTGGTGTTCCATGCCCCAATACGGTGTTTCGACCACCGAGTAACCGTCGCGCCAGTAGGGATAATGCCCGAAATACCATTCGTAACAATCGAGCATACCGATCACCTGCTCGAAGTGTTTTTTGGCTTTTTCTTCGTTATAGCGCAGAACGTGGTAGTTCAAGTCGAGATACTGATAATCCCGGCTCCGGTATTGCTCCTGAATCGTGACGTAATCGCCCAGATTGAAGGTGACGTTGTAGGTGTTGATGGAATAGGAAACCGCCCACACGAACTCCGTCTGGTTGTCGCCCACCTCGCGCTCTTCCTGAAGCCGGCCGTTCGAGACGGCTTTCAGGCCCCGGGGTACGCGGAAAGTCATCTGCATCGACTCGGGTTCGTCGGACAGGTGATCCTTGCAGGGCCACCACGAACTGGCGCCCAGTCCTTCGCAGGAAACGCCCACCCAATCGTTCCCGGTGCTGTCTTTGCTCCAGGAAAAACCGCCATCCCAGGGCGGGTTCACGGCTTCGCGGGGTTTTCCGTGGTAGGCTACTTTTATTTCTTCAACGTTATCCTTTTCCTGGGCCGCCTTCATGGTCACAAAAATGGCGTTGCCTTCGCGGGTGTACCGCAGGGATTGGCCGCCCTGCGTGATCGCATCGATGGTCAGGTTTTCGAACAAGTCAATCTGCATCCGTTTGAAGGGCGTTCGCACCCGATACCGGATGGTGTTGCTCCCCGCAATGCTTTTCGTAGCCGGATCGACGGATAAATTGAGGTCGTAAAAAAGGACATTGTAACACGTACGTTCCGGACGGAGCGAGCCCCGCAGCGAATCCTGCCGGGTAAAGGTGTCAGGTGTAAGCCGTTCGGGTTCAGAAGGTTGCTTCGGTTGTTGAGCAAAAAGAGGAAATACGTACCAAAAGGCCAGCAGGCCCACTACCCATTGTTTCATGTAAAGAAGCTGCAAATTGTATACAATGATACGGAATAATCCAGCGACAACCCGTATTGTCCACCACGCGTTAGTCTCCTACGGTTTACAAATCTATCCAGTTCTCAAGCTTCGCCCCGGCCAAATCCGCGAAATGTCGCGTATTGCGGGTAACCAACGTCAATCCGTATACAATAGCCGTTGATCCGATCAGCAAATCGAAGTCATCGACGGTTCGGCCCATCCGTCTGAGGGAAGCTTTTTGGCGGGCATACTCGTATAGACCTTCACCGATGCGGAGAATACGTCCCTGAAAAAAAGCCTGGAGATCATCTACATTTTCTCGATTCCTCTGCCGTCGATCAGGTGCGCTGTTTTCTACACCAAATAATAATTCGGCAATGGTAATTTCCGACACGAAACACGATTTTGTCCCGACGTCGGCAATTTTTCGTTTGATACCGAATTCGTCTTTAATCAGATGTACACAAATGTTGGTATCGAGCAGATAACGGCTCATAGGTGTATATTGCGGTCATGGAAAGAACGCGCATTTTGGAGCATGGCCGCTAGTTCGTCGCCAGATTCATCACTTTTCCAGCCACCAGCCACGCGATTCAGTAAACGCAATTCTTCGGCTTCGCTTCGTTCACCTTCCGTGTGCGTTTCTCTGATACGAAGTCCCAAACGCTGTGCCAGGCCTTTGAACAACTCAAAATCAGCGTCGTTTTGGGTTTCAATCGTGATGGTGTGCATCATGGTATTTCTGGTTAATATCCCTGCTAATTTAACTAATTTTCGATGTAACCTGTTCCCTGTGTGCACTATTCGCTATGAATTCCGACCCGTTCCGTCTTATCTTTAAGAAAGCAAAAAGCCCTTCATGTTTTCAGCGTTATGACCAAACCCCGCATTGCCGATTTTCAGGACGCCAGTCGGTTTCACCTCGTTGAATCGTTCTCCGTCGACGACATGAAAGTGTTTCTGCTGCGCGAACTGGGCCTGAACCCGGTCGCGGAAAAGAAACCGGCTCAGCTAACTGTCAAGTCAGCCATTTTCTTTCTGAGTATGGCGGGATTTGGCGGAATTTTTGGCTTTCTGCTGGCGAAAACCGCCGGGACGGTTCCATGGTGGCACATTCCCGCAGCATTCGCCGGATTGCTGGTGCTCCTGCCCATTCACGAAGGCATTCACGCCCTGGTTTTCAAGGTGCTGGGCGCCCCCGAGGTAGGATTTGGATATTCCCTCAAAAGCCTGATTGTGTATGCTTACGCGCAACGGTTTGTGATGACACTCCGGGAAAATGCGCTGGTGGCCGTCATGCCGTTTGTGGTCATTACCACGGCTTTGGTGCTGGCCTGGATCGTCTGGCCGTCGTGGGGTGTGATCTGGGGAATTGTCCTCCTGATGCACACGCTGGCCTGCATCGGCGACTACGTGCTGGTGCGGTATTCCCTTAAAAACCGCCACCGTACGATGTTTACCTACGATGACCTGGACGAGCGAAGATCGTATTTTTACGAACGAACCGACGAACTTTAGTCCGTGTTACAGTGAACACGGACTAATTGATTTAAACAAAATAAACGCCGAAGTGAATGTTTATCAGCCCACAGCTTTAGCTGTAGGAAATTGAAACAAAACCAAATCATTCCAGAACCGTTTCAACGGTTTTCTGGCCGATAAAACCGTTGAAACGGTTCTGTAGTAGGTGGAACTTTTCGCTATACCCACAGCTAAAGCAGTGGGCTGATAAGCCAAATATGAAGCCGGCGTTTATTTTGTTTAAACCAATAAGTCCGTAGGCACTACAACAAGGTCGAAAGGTTCACTTCCAGACCCGGCAAAACCGACTCGCCCGAAAGGGTTTCGGTGAAGGATCGGATTTCCGGCTCTTCATCCGGGCGGTAGATGGTGGTTTGCTGTTGAAACGGATCGATTAGCCACGCCAGCCGAACACCGTTTTTAAGGTACTTCTCCATTTTGACCGGCAACCAGTACTTTTCGTCCCGATCCGACATCAGCTCAATCACAAAATCCGGGCAAATTCGGGAGAACTTATCTTTGTCTTCTTCCGGCACAGAATCCCAGCGTTCGTTGCTGATCCAGGCCACATCCGGAGCGCGAACGGACGTGTCGGGCAACGTAAAACCGCCATTCGAGTCGGTAACCTTGCCCCGTTTTGCCAGCCGGTTCCAGATACCGATCTCAACGACAAGATCCGCATTTCGTATACTCGTTTTCGTTCCGGTTGGCATCTGGAAATAGATTTGACCGTCTTCGTCCCGCTCGACCCGCAATTCGGGGTTCTGGCGACAGAATTCAAAGAATTCATCGTCGGTAAAGCAACCGTCGTAGGCGGGTAGTTTGATAGGTAAGCGCATAAGACGTTTTAGAGATAGACGTTCAACCGGATTAAAAGTAACGAAGAAACATGAAAAAGACCGGTTTTGATTCCCTGTTTCACCAGTTCGCCTGGCGCAGTTTTTCGGGCTGCACGATCCGGATGGTGCCCGTTGAAGCGATTTCGAGCAAACCGTCCTGCCGGAACTCGCTCAGGGTGCGAATCAGGGTTTCGGTGGCCGTGCCGACAATGGCCGCCAGGTTGTCCCGCGAAAGCTGAATAACGCCTTCCGGATCTTGCCGGTAAAGGTGCAGGAGCGCATCCGCCACCCGGCGCCGGATGGAATTGTAGGCCATGTGCAGCAACTGCTCCTCGCGCTCGCCAACGTGTCCTGCCAGCATTTTAATGAACTGCCCGCTCACCGCGGAGTTCGCCAAAAGCAATTGCTGAAAATCTTCTTTCGGAATGTAAACCAATTCGGAATCCTCCAGCGTTACGGCAGAGTCGCCGTAATCCCGGTTTTCGAGCAGGGCGAGATACCCGAAAAAGTCGCCCGACTGGTAGAGTCCGGTGATAAATTCTTTCCCGTCGGTATTGGTTCGAACGGTTTTGACCTTCCCGGATTTCAGAAAATACAGGCGCGTTGGCGTATCGCCTTCCGTATAGACAAACTGCTTTTTGCGCATCGGATGGGCTTTTCGATCTACCGACAGGCTCTCCAGATTTCCCGCGTGCCGGGCATCGTTCAGAAACTGGTCGAAACCGTCCTGCTGCAGGTTGTAGGCTGGCCCGACGTTGCGGAAGCGGTTCAATCGCCCTTCAATCGCGCTGAGCAGTTCCGATTCCTCGAAGGGTTTGGTCAGGTAATCATCGGCACCCAGTTCCATGCCTTTGCGGAACTCCGTCCGCTCGGTTTTGGCGGTCAGGAAAATGAACGGAACACCGGCCAACTGGGGGTTTTTGTTGAAAATATGCAAAACGCCATATCCGTCCAATACGGGCATCATGATGTCGCAGATGACCAGATCCGGCTTGTCGGCCAGGGCTCTTTCTACCCCCACCTTCCCGTTTTCGGCCGTGTGAACGGCATAACCGGCCAATTCCAGAATCTCGGCGGTATTTTCGCGAATGGCGTCGTTGTCTTCAATCAAGAGAATGGTTTTCATACGGAATAAATAACGTTACGGATGTGCCCTGATCCAACTCGCTTACTAATGATACCTGACCACCCATCAACTCCACATACCGCCCCACGATGTGTAGACCGAGCCCGGTTCCGGAGATATCCGTCACGTTTTTGGCCCGAAAAAACCGTTCGAAGAGGTGTTCCTGGTCTTCTTTGGAAATTCCCACGCCCTGATCCTCCACGACCAGCCTCATCTGCCCGTTTGCACAGGCAACCTGTAGGGTTACCGTCGATCCCGGCCCGGAATACTTGACGGCATTGGAAAGGAGATTCACCATAATTTTACGCAACAGAGACGGATCGAGCCAAACCGCAATTGGGCACGACAGCTCGGTTTGGATCGTTTGTCCGGGTTTCAGCAGGCTCTGCATATCGGCCACGGTTTCGCCAACCAGTTGGGGAACCGCCACTTCAACGGGGTGAGCAACGACTTTTCCCTCCTCCAGTTTATCGACGGACAAAAACTCTTCGAGGATGTCGTTCAGGTGATTGACCGACGCCCGGATGCGGTCAAGGTGTTTCTGCCGGTTGCTTTGGTGTTCACTGCTGGCGTAGCGTTCGATCAGCGCGGCTGAAGTCAGCACCACCGTCAGCGGAGTCCGGAATTCGTGGGAAGCCATCGACACGAAGCGCGATTTTAACTCACCCAGTTCCCGCTCCACCGCCAGGGCCTTCGCCAGTTCATCCTTCGAATGTTCCAACTGTTCCAGGGTGGTCATGAGCGCCTGGGTGCGGTCGGCCACTTTGTGTTCCAGATCGGCATTGAGCCGCTCGATGTGGTCGCGGTGGGCCAGCAATTGCCGCTCGGCTTCTTTCTTAAACGTAATGTCAATAATATAGGCAACGGCGTGCAATTCGTCTTCCAGCCGGAAGTAGCTCAGGCTAATTTCAACCGGAAACACCGAGCCGTCTTTTCGCTGGGCGTGCAGATCGCGGTTATGGCCCATCGCCCGCACCTGCGGGTTTTCATTGAAGGATTGCCGGAGTTTTTCGTGGTAGCTGCTCACTTTCCGGGGCACCAGTTGCTCGATGGTCAAAGCCATCAGTTCACCCGGAGCATACCCGAACAACTGTTCCGCCAGTTGGTTGGCCGACACCACCCGGCCCTGCTGGTTGCAAACGATGATGCCAATGGTCGCATTGGAAAAGATTCCCTGATACCGCCGGACGCTGTTTTCCAATTCGCGCTCGGCCTGGTGCAACGGCTCCTGGTCGATGAGCTGAACGAGCGCGTAGGGCCGGTCATATACCGTAAAGGTGCTGATGAGGAGATGCCCCCAGAACATCTGTCCGTTTTGCCGCCCCACCGGTGTTCGTTCTTCGTAATGTCCATCGCGCAGGAGTTGCTCGATCAGGCGATTGCGGTCTTCGTCCGGCAAAGGCTGTGTCCGGATGGAACGCGAACGAACCGGATCGGCCAGCAAAGCCTGCTCCGAGGCAAAGCCCAGCATCTGAACACCCGCCGGATTAACATGGACAAATTGCTCTTCGCTCAGGTCATAGATGCCGAAAAAGTCGTCGCTTTTTTCAAAAAGTAGATTGATTAAGGCCTCTGAGTATAGGTTGACTAACATAGGATGCGGCTATACTGCGGTAAAGTCTCCATCGGCACCGGCCGGGCTGAACGAATGCACGTGCGAAGTTACTAAATAGATTTTCTAAGTTACTCTATTCGGCCTACAATACCCTCTATACGTAACACATTTCAAAGAATGATCATCAATTTAATGGAAAGACGGCGACCTTCACTTCATCGGGTCACCCCGCCAATAATCATGGCTGGTCCTAACCAACATCAGTCTTTTTGCCCAACCAAATCGCCACATTTGTACCCATGAGGGCAACGACCCCGGTTGACGAACGAATGTGACAAGGCAAACAAATGAACTTTAAAGATCCATACCCGGTGCAGACGCCCGCCCGCCTGGCGGTTTTACTCCTCTTCATGCCCTCGGAGCGGACCGACCGTGTGCAACAGGCACAACTACGAACCCTGGCCGATTTGCTGCAACACCAATTATCCCGCCAGGTTCAGGTCCTGCGAATGGATGAACTCGCCCACCAGGATGTTTTCCGAAGTTTCGATATTACCCAGACGCCCTCGTTCGTGCTGGTGCAACGGGGCGTTGAACTGTGGCGGCAGGTGGGAATGCCGCAGGAAGACTTGTTGGCGTTGCTGTCGGAACGCCTGTTTGCGGCAAGTGCCCAGACCTTCAAGGCCTAACCGTAACCACTCATTTTGGCAAGGGTCCACAGTGTGGAATGCACTGCCCATCGACTTCTTCACAATAGGCTCCCCGAGTTGGACAATGGAAGGCGACACCCGAACAGCCGCAGACGTAATCCCATCCGCCAACGCCGTCGTAGCGTTCAAACACGGGAGCAGAATAGACCACAATCCGGTGATCATCTATGGCATCCGTACACGAATACGGAAAAGCAGCCAGCGTCAGAAACCCGGCATACCGCAGCACTATTTTAATTGTCTTCATGGTCGTAACACGTTGGTCTGGTAGAGGGAATGCGTAGTTTCAGTCGCCCGACAGAGGGGTGTAGTCGATTTCCGTAAGCGTCAGGGTATACCAGGTAAAATCACCGGTTTTGAGTTTCCAGGTTACGTCCGACTGCACAGGAATCCGGATCCCGCCCGCCCGTTCCTGATGATCCCGCAGGGCAATCGACCAGGTTTCGAGCCGGTAAGCTCCATCAAATTCCCCAAAGCGCCGGGCTTCGAACTGGATGGCATCGCCCGCCAGGTTGAAGGTGAACACTCCGGATGCGGTCACTCCGCCCTGGTGCATCGTCGCCCGGGCCGATGTATCGCTCAGTCCCTCCCACTGGATATAGTCGCTCAAGGCAGCCGTTGGGAACCAGACCGTTTCGGCCAGATACCGCAGCATCGTTCCCTGATCGATTTCCACTCCCTTCGCATCCGCAACCGGAACCAAAGCCAGTGCCTTGATCCGCATGTTTCCCCGCCCGTGCCGGTACTGATCCCGGCCCACCAGAAAGAACAAAGGTGCAGCCTCAATGCGGGCCAGCCAGATAAAACCGGGTTGAGAAACCGTAAAAACCTGCTCGGCTTCGACGGGCATCCAGCTCCCGCCCGGCTTGGTCCGCATCCGGCCGATCTGCTTCAGGTGAACGGTTTGAATCCTTTTTTTTCCAACGACACCAGCCCGTTTTAACCACTTCTGAACAACAGGTGGTAGCGGAGTCAGTGATTCGGCAGTGATCACCGGCGTCTTCGCAGATCCGGATTCGGCAATCAAACCCCGGACCTCCGCCATTCCATTCGCATTGAAATCCCAATCCGCATAGGCCCCCAGACTAACGGCCAGAATAAGCACATTGAGCCCGGTTCCGGCTTTGGCATCCGGCCAGTAGAGAACAATGAGAAGTTGAGACAGCCCAATCCCCAGCAACGCAACCAGCCACCAACGGCTCTGGCTGGTTAACAAACTGACGGCTGCCGTCAGCAACACCAAACCCGTTAAAAGCCAGAGCGCACCCGCCACTTTGGCGGCTTTTTCAGACAACGGCAGGACGGTTGTCGCACGAAAGGCGTTGACGGTTATCAGGTGCCACTCTTTTACGAATCCAATCCCGTGAATGAGACCATGAAGGCCCAGAATACCCGCAAAAACGAACCTGAATAGTGGACTCATGGGATTGGAAACCGGTTAGTTTTTGATCAGGTAGTTGACAGGGGCTGGCAGACAGGGGGTGAAAGAGCCTGCCTTAGAAACCGGAGAAACGGAACGATTCGGTGCGCCTTTCGCAGCCAGACGGCCTTTGGGGCTGGATGCGTTCAAATCCGTACAGTCGAAGTTTTCGGGCGATACGGTGCGGGTCAAAAGGTAGAAATAGGGGCTTCGGGAAACGTTTCGGACGTCCCAGAAAGTCAAATGCGTATCGGGGTAAGTGATGTACCCGGTCCACATCAGGGCCGTATGATCACACGGAACACCCGGTGTTTCACAGCCTGCGGGGTGTAGCAGCCCAAACGCATGACCAATCTCATGCCCCAGCCCACCGACATACCGGCCAATGCTTTCGTTTTCGTAATAGCCCCGCCCGCCCGAAACGCCCCGAACGTCGTATCCCGACAGCACCACGACACTCCCGGCCGCGGCACCTCCCCCCTGCCCCTCCGCCGGATCGGCGTCGATGTAATAGACCCAAACCGTTTCCGGGTCGTCGTAACGCCCGCCGGTTAACGCCATGCCCTCGTTGGCAGCATTGTACCAGAACCACCACTGCTGGCTGTCGCCGATGGGGGTGGTGGCATACCAGCTCGCCGGATGGGCGGTTTTGATTACTTCGACCACCGGGTAGCTGATGCTAAACGTCTGAAAACCGCTCAGTTGCTGCTGATACCAGATTTGCAGGTGCCGGATGGCGCGTTCCATGCCTTTCACCGCCGTTGGGTTCACCACCCGGTCGGCAGGAACCAGGTAAACCAGCCGGACGCGGTGTTTGTAGGTTACAATGTTCAGGTTCTGCGTAAAAGCGTGTTCCTGGCTGCCGGTTTGGGTCGTGATGGTTAAGGACGTTTCGCCCAGGCTGGCGGTAGACGCGCTAACCGACACCATGACTTTCGCCACGCCGTCTTTCGGAACCACCACCGGATTGGCAAACGGTTCGACGACAATGCCGGTTGGCACATTTTTAAAAACCAGGGTGGTGGGGCCACTGAATCCGTAGACGGATCGCAATTCCAGCAGGATCGTCGCGGTGGTGGCCTGCGGCAACACCAGCGGTTTGGCGGGCAGGGTGCTGACGATCGCTTCGGGGGTGTTGACGATGACAACGACGGTGGCGGTTTTTCCTTCGCAGGAAGCCGTGATGGTTACGTAGGCCGAAACGCCAGCGAGGGCAGTCAATAGTCCGGTTGATGAAACCCGCACGTTGGTCGAATCCGAACTGGTCCAGGTCACAACCCGATCCGTTACGACCACGCCGTTGGCGTCTTTTACCGAGGGTTTCAGTTGCGTTTCCGAACCCACGTTCAAGACGAGCGAATCCGATGGCAGACTGACGGAAGCGACCGGGATTTTACTGATGGTGAGCACCAGAAAGTTGCTTTTCCCTTCGCTGGTGGCCGTAATCCGGACGGTTCCGGGGGCAATCGTTTTGACCAGCCCGGTTTGATCGACGGTCGCCAGCGCCGGGTTGTCGATGGTCCAGGTGATGACGCGGCCCGTCAGCAGGTTGCCAGCCGCGTCGTTGAGGATGCCCGTCAGGGAAAGGGGCTGTCCCACGGTCACAGTAGTACCCGGAGCCACCACCCGCACCGAGAAAACCGGGGCCGGATCGACGTGTTCTTTGCAGGAAAAAAGAACCACCTGCCCGATCAGGCAGATGAGAATGAATAAGCGGAGGGAAAGGTTCATGGTTAGGGCGAAACAGGCTTGCGTATAACCGAAGTACGTTCTCACAAAATAACGCCATAACTACCTGTCTTCCGATGACTTAGCTCATACCGCAGGATGATGACAGTTACTCCTGATCCTGTCAGCAGTCAATCCCTGTTAAAACCGTTTGCCCTAGTTTTGGACTTTCTGAATCCCGGAATACCTCCTGATCTGATTGATTCCATGAAACGACTACTGGCTTATTTTCTCACCACCTGCGCGATCTCGTGGCTGTGCTGGTCACCCTACTGGCTGTCATTTTTTCCGAAAGCCTGGAAAACATCCGCGTTCCTTCATTACCTGGGGTTGCTGGGTCCCTTGCTTTCCGCCGTGATCTGGACCAAAACGGAAAATTCCAGCCGGGGTCTCCGCGCCCTTTTCACGAGCCTGCTTGTTCCGCGCGAACCGGTTTTTTATGGCTTACTCAGCGCCCTGCTACCGTTTTTGATTCTTTTCGCTGCCGTGGGCATCAGCACCCAGGGAGCAATTCAAACCGTCGACTGGCGGGGGCTCTGGCATTCGCACGAGCTGGCCACCATGTCACCCATTCCGTTTGTGGCCTTAAACCTCTTCGTGGTGGGTTTTGGTGAAGAAACCGGGTGGCGCGGCTATGCCCTGCCGCGCCTGCAACAACGGTTTTCTGCCCTAACGTCATCGCTTCTCATCACGGCAGGATGGGCGCTGTGGCACTGGCCGCTGTTTTTTTACGTCCGCTCCGGCTATCATTCGATGGATGGCGCCGGCATTGTCGGCTGGCTGATCAGTCTGTTGACAGGCTCCCTACTTTTCACCTGGCTCTTCAACAGCAGTCGGGGAAGCCTATTGGCCTGTGCCTTATTTCATGCCACCATGGACATCGCTTTCATGGCCGATTTAGGGCGTCCCGACGTGATGACGTACGTCGGAATGGCCGTAACGCTCTGGGGCGCTGGGATCCTGCTGGTATTGAAACCCACCAACTTATCCCGTCAGCCCCGCGTAAAAACCCTTGAACAGTAGTTAGCGGCTGATCCATTTCAGCAGCCGTTCTACATCGTCTTTGTGAAACAGTTCGGTGCCGGGATTCATCGTAGCCGCCGTTCCGCAGGCTACACCAAGCCGCAGCATTTCTTCGTAGGAATGACCTTGCGACAACGCGAAAACCATTCCGCCGACCATGCTATCCCCTGCGCCGACGGTGGTTTGTTTTTTAACCGTTGGGGCCGGAACCCGAAAGCTCCCGCGCCGGTGTTCCCGGTGGTTTTCTTTCGTCACCAGCAAAGCCCCCGCCGGTCCCAGTGAAACGGCCATGAGCTCGCACCCACCCTGTTCTATCACCGACCGGGCGGCTTCTTCCACTTCCTCCAGTTCCAGTTTCTCAACGCCGACGAGGGAGGCCAGTTCGCCCAGATTGGGTTTCAGCAAAAAAGTCCCTTCCTGAACCGCCCGTTTCAAGGGTTCGCCGGACGTATCGAGAACCAGCCGGATGTGGCGTTCCTTCGCCAGTTGAGCAATGGCGGCATAGTAGTCTGGTGGCAAACCAGGCGGCAAACTGCCACTGACCACCAGATAGTCGATCGGTTCGGAAAAAGCGCGCAAACTATTCAGCACCTCTTCGCCTTCGGCAGCCGACCAGGTGGGTCCCGGTAATCCGAAGCGGAACTGTTGCCGGGTCGACGTCTCCAGAACGACAAAGCTCTGGCGGGTCCAGCCCGCCACCGGAATCGCCCGGTAATCGATCCCTTGTTCGGCCACCAGTTGTTCGAGCCATTGACCAGTGGCGCCACCCACCGGAAAAACCGCCCGGGATTTTGCGCCCAGCCGAAGCAGGGCTTTAGAGACGTTGATGCCTCCGCCACCGGGATCATAGCGGGCGGTTTCACAGCGCAGTTTGTGTTCGGGTACCAAGCGGTCGATGGTAGTGCTGGCATCCACGGCGGGATTCAGCGTCAGGGTGAGAATCATCCTCTTATATGGAAAAGCAACCCGTTTCGGGGACTACCGGACTATCCGGTGCGCTCCGAAACGGGTTGCGTAAGGTACGATGGATTGGTGAATTACCGCGCCAGATAACCGCCGTCGACCGGATAATACGACCCCGTTACGAACGACGCTTTGTCTGAAGACAGCCAGATCACCAGTTCGGCCACTTCCTCCGACCGGCCCAGCCGCCCGATGGGGTGCAGGTCGACCAGCATCGTCTTGACTTCCGGCGGCAACACGCCCAGCAAAGGCGTATCGATGTAGGCCGGGCCAACGGCGTTGATCCGGATTCCGCGGGCGGCATACTCGATGGCAGCCGTTTGGGTCAGCCCCACGACCCCATGTTTAGCGGCTACGTAGCCCGGCGACTGCGCCGTTCCGACCTGACCCAGAATGGAGGCCATGTTGACGATGGACCCGGTTTTGTTCTGTTTCAGCATCGCTTCCAGTTCGTATTTCAAGCAATAGAAAACGCTGCTGAGGTTGACGTTGATGATTTTCTGCCAGCCTTCCAGCGAGTAATCCGCCGTCAGGTTCAGTTCTCCGCCGATGCCCGCATTGTTGCAGGCCATATCCAGCCCGCCAAATGCGGAGACAGTTTCCGAGACGAGTGCTTCACACTGCGCCGGATCGCCGACATCGGCCTTGAAAAACCGGGCAACGCCCCCCTCGGCGGTAATCTGGTCAACCACTTGCTGCCCCCGTGCTTCGTTGACATCCGACACCATCACACGAGCACCGTGCTGGCTATACAAAACCGCAATGGCCTGGCCAATGCCCGAAGCCGCTCCGGTTACCAGAGCCACTTTTCCTGCTAAGTCTTTTTCCATGCTAAATTCAATTAAAAAGTATGCTTAAGCGCGCATGATCAAAACCGGTATGTCGGCATGATTCAGCACATCTTCGGCCACGCTGCCCTGAATCCAGTGGCGAATGCCGGTGTAGCCGTGGGTATAGAGCACGATCAAATCGGCTTTTATTTCCCCGGCATAATCCAGAATGCCCTCCGGAATGGACCGGTACGGCCAGATCTGAAATTTAAAATGACCAATGCCTTTGCTCAATGCGTATTCGTCCATCCATTCCCGGATGCCTTCGGGTTGCCGGCCGTCGGTGGGCGTCAGCACGTAGACGAACTGACGAAGTCCCTGATCCGTTAACTGAAACGGATACGGATGGCGTTCTTTCAGCTTGTCATCCACATCGATGGCACAGACAATGTTCTGAGGCTGAAAGTGTTCGATGGAGTGTTTGACTACCAACACCGGGCAGTTGGCGTGCCGGACAATCAACTCGGCGTTTGAGCCTTCCAGCCATTCCGTCAAACCGGTGGCCCCTTTGGAAGCTAAAACGATCAGATCAGCGGGTTGTTCATTGATGTTCCGGATCAACCCGTCGAGGCTGCTGCCCAGTTTCGTTTTGATGGTAACGTCCGCGTATTTCGGATTGGCCGCCAGCTTCTCCAGGGCTTCTTCGGCTTCTTTCCGGGCGTCGCCGTAGTTTTCCGTGACCATCATCGACAGTTCCGGGGTGTAGTCCATGGCGGGCTGCGGAATCAGTTGGTAGAGGACGGTATGCAGGAGAATAATTTCGGCCCGGTAGGTTCGGGCCAGGCCTGCGGCTACATCCAGTGCATAGGCGGTCATGGGGCTTAAATCCGTGGGAACCAATATCGTTTTCATCGTGAACATCAGTTAGTTTGATGCCCCAAAACACGTCGAAAGCCGACTCTCTTCCCATGACGGAACGCACCCGGTTTGTTGAGAAAAGTCACTGGTTCAGTTTGAATTGACGGATTGGCCGGGCAACCACACCATTGCTTTCGTCCAGCCATCGGGATAACAGCCAATCGACAACGAACCGTGGTTCAGTTCAACCAGCTTCTTCACAATCGCCAGCCCCAGCCCAAAGCCCTGCTGCTCGAACTCATTTCGGTCAAACTGGGTATAGGGTGCAATTTGGGTAACGTGTTCCGGTTTAAACGTCCGTCCCTTGTTTCCCACCGTAAGCCGGTATTCGTCCCCTTCCAAATATCCTGTGACAACGATCCCGGTCTGATCCGAAAACTTGATGGCGTTATCGATCAGTTCGTCTAAAACAAGGGTCAGGTTTTCCTCCGAAATTTGCAGTATCGCTTCCTCCACATCGACCCGCCAGGTGACTTGTTGCTCCTGCCGGTTTTCCACCAGCCGGATTTGCGCTTTCACCCGGTCGGGCTGCAAGGTGGTCTTTCCCGTCGTAAAATACGCATAGGCGCTGTGTGAAGGGTCGATGTGCTGAAGAATGCCGATTCGTTGAACATTATCCAGCGACCGTTTCAGCCGCAGTCCGCACACCCGGATCGTTTCCAGCATCGACACCGCATCGACATCGTCGAACTCGTCCAGGTGATTTGCCAGCAGGGTCGACATGCCAATAATTCCGTTGAGGGTAGTGTTGTATTCGTGCCCGGCGGCCCGCGCCATCTTGAGGTGCTGTTCCGCCAGTTGCGCCTGCAGGCTGGCTTTTCGCAGGGCTTCCCGCTGCAGGCGGTTTTCGACAGCCAGGAGCAGGCTTTCGCCCGTAAACGGTTTGGTCAGGTAATCATCCGCTCCCAGAGCCATCCCCCGACGCACGTCTTTCAGATCGGTTTTGGCCGTCAAAAACATAAAGGGGACACTGGTCAGGGAACGATTGCTGCGGATGGTTTCCAGCACCTGATACCCATCCATGTGCGGCATCACAACATCGCAGAGGATCAGATCCGGACGTTCCAGAATGGCCTGCGTAACGCCCTGTTTTCCGTCCGGAGCGGTTTCTACCTCAAACCCATTCAGCCGCAGCCACTCGGCCACGTTTTCACGAATTTGCTCTTCGTCCTCAATAATCAGTATTTGTGTCGACATAAAAATTGGTAAAATAGAGAAAGGTTCTTTACGGAAAAAGGGAAATCCTTGTCTGATTTCGAGAGCAAGAAGAAGGTATAAATCAGCAATTTAACGAAGTATAAAGATGTATTTATCAAACAAAACTACTTCTTGCTCCGGCCCTTTTACATGACCTGATCTATGTAACGATATGACAAAAATCAGTAACATACCTTTCGTAAATCATACAAATCCAGCCGGTTTTCAGGCAGAAAGCTCGCCGGTTTTCACCCGGGTATCGGGCCCGACCTTCCGCAGCAAACCGGTAAGCAGCATCAGTGCACTGTCTGAGTAACGTCATAGCGTAAAGGAGCGGCATCCACTAGTTTGCATCTGTATCGTAAACCCTTGAACGGACATGAACACGTGGGTACTTCCTTTCAGCCAGATCAACAACGGAATGATTGCCAAAGTGGGCGGTAAAAATGCCTCGCTCGGCGAAATGTTTAACGGACTGCGGTTTTACGGCGTCCGGATTCCCGACGGTTTTGCCCTCACCACCGATGCCTACTACGAATTCCTGCATCACAATGAGCTGCGAATCCCTATTCAGGCGTTGGTCGACGAACTGGACACCCGGACGTTTTCCAACCTTCACGCCATCGGCCACCAGATCCGGTGCCTGATCCGGAAAGCCGATTTTCCGCCGGTTCTTGCCGAAGCCATTAAAAAAGCGTTCATCGACCTGAAGCACCATTTTCCGAACCCGGTTCAGGTGGCGGTTCGCAGCAGCGCCACCGCCGAAGATCTGGTTACGGCCAGCTTTGCCGGTCAGCATGAATCGTTCCTCAACATCCAGACCGAAGAGCAATTGCTGCGCGCCTGCCAGGCCTGTTACACGTCCCTGTTTACGGACCGGGCCATCAAATACCGGCACGACAACGGTTTTGATCACTTGAAAGTGGCGCTTTCCGTGGGCGTTCAGAAAATGGTGCGCTCCGATCAGGCGTCGGCTGGCGTCTGTTTTACGGTAGACCCCGACACCAGCCACGAAAATCTGATGCTGATCACGGGGAGTTGGGGACTGGGTGAAAACGTGGTGCTGGGCAATGTTAATCCCGATGAGTTCTACGTCTTTAAACCGTCGATTGCCAAACGACCCAACGCCATCGTCAGCCGGAAAGTGGGCGAAAAATCGGTCACGATGATATATGCCGATACGCCCGAAGCCAGCCAGCCGACGATCAATACCGATACGCCCCCGGAACGCCGGGAAGCCTTTGTTCTGACGGATGCTGAAGTCAACCAGCTCGCCAGCTGGTCGCGGATCATCGAAGAACATTACCGCAAACCGATGGACATCGAGTGGGCCAAAGACGGCATCGACCAGCAACTCTACATTGTGCAGGCCCGGCCCATTACCGCCTTCGGATCATCGACGCTGCAACTCACTGAATACCGTCTGCAGGCACCGGGCAAAACCCTGACGCAGGGCAAAGGCATCGGCCACCGGATCGTTACGGGAACCGCCCGGGTGGTGGCGTCGCCCAAAGACGTGCCAGCCACCATCGGCGCGTCGGACATTCTGGTCACCGACATCACCACGCCCGACTGGGACCCGATTCTCAAAAAAGTATCGGCTATCATCACCAACCGGGGTGGCCGGACGAGCCACGCGGCCATTGTGGCCCGCGAAGTGGGCGCGCTGGCGGTGGTCGGCACCAACAACGGCACGCAAGTCATTGCGGACGGGGCTACCATTACGGTTTCCTGCGTCGACGCCCAGGACGGTTTTGTGTATGAAGGCGCGCTGCCCTTTACGCAGGAAACCGTCGATCTGACAGAACTGCCCAAACCCCGCACCCAGTGCAACCTGATTTTGGGCGACCCTTCGCAGGCGCTGCGGCTGTCGCAACTGCCCAGCCAGGGCGTGGGGCTCATGCGGCTGGAATTCATCATCACCAACGCGATTGGCATTCACCCGATGGCGCTGGCACGCTTCGACCAACTGACGGACGAAACCGTGAAGCAGGAAATTACGCAGCTCACCCACCACTATACCGACAAAAAAGAATTTTTTGTGGACAAACTGGCCCAGGCCGTGGCACTGGTGGCGGCCAGTTTTTACCCCCGGCCGGTGATCGTTCGCATGAGCGATTTCAAAACCAACGAGTATGCCAACCTGCTGGGTGGCCGTGATTTCGAGCCCAAAGAAGAAAATCCGATGCTGGGCTGGCGCGGGGCGAGTCGCTACTACGATCCACGGTATCGCGACGGGTTTCGGCTGGAATGCGACGCCATGCGCCGGGTGCGCAACCAGATGGGGTTCACCAATGTCAAACTGATGATTCCGTTCTGCCGGACGGTGGAAGAAGGCAAGCGGGTGCTTCAGGTGATGGATGAATACGGGTTGGCGCGGCACGAAAACGGGCTGGAAGTGTATGTGATGGCCGAAATTCCCAGCAACATCATCCAGACCGAAGCCTTTGCCGAACTCTTCGACGGTTTTTCGATTGGGTCCAACGACCTGACCCAACTGGCGCTGGGTGTCGACCGCGATTCGTCGACGGTGCAGGGGCTTTTTGACGAAAACAACCCCACGGTGCAGACGTTGATTGCCATGCTCATCCGGAAGGCCCACCATGCCGCCCGCCCCGTGGGCATCTGCGGACAAGGCCCCAGCGACAACCCGGCCTTTGCCCGTTTCCTGACCGAAGAAGGCATCGACAGCATTTCGCTCACGCCCGACGCTTTTCTGCGCGGACTCACCACCATTCACGAAGCCGAAATCATGCTGGCACTCGATGCGTTGTGACGGCAAATGGGCAAAAAAAGGTCAATGTAAAATTTCAACTGGTGAATGCTAAATGTAAAAGTGGGGCTGGCGGACTACTTTTATATTTAGCATTCACCAGTTGAAATTTTACATTGACTTCTCTTCACTACGCACCAAAAAAGCAGGAGTCATCGACCCCTGCTTTTCCATCAATCCATCCTAGCTTACTTTCTTTTACGCTTCATCAAAGAAGGGTTTCTCGGCTGATTCCCGGCCAACCGGCTCCGGGTCATACAGAGCCAGCAGCGGAACTGGCGGCCGGAAGGCCAGCCGACGCGTCAGGCTGCGGTTCCAGACGGCGTCCAGCAACGTTTTCCGGTGCGGAACGGTCACCAGCAGATCGACGGAATGCGTGGTCAGGTAGGTGTTGATCCCGTGTTCCACTTCGTCGTCCAGAATAAAATACGGTCCGGTTTCCACCGAATCGAATACCTGCGCAAGTCGCTGGTTGTGGTGTTCAAAGTCATCGCCGACCAGCTTCGGCGTATGGCTGTTCACGATGGACAAAGCCGTCAAACGTGCACTTTTCCGCGTTACCAGTTCGTTGAGCGGTTGTAAACAGGGCACGTGCTGCAGGGTGCTGGAGTCGGTCGCCAGCACCACCTCCCGAACGGGTCGGATGGCGGTGGTATGGGGCACCACCAGCACATTGGTTTTGGCATGCCGAACCAGCCCGGTTGCCACGCTTCCCAAAACCGCCGTAAAACCGGAACCACTGGCCCCCACCACCACATAATCAAACGCTTCCTGCTCCAGCGCGGCTTCCACGGCTCCGATGGGACTTCCGGGGGCGGTTCGAATCTGGTAGGAATGAAACGGCGGGTGGTAGTTGGCCATCAGTTCCGACAGCATTTCCTGCAGGCTGCGGTAGGCATTTTGTTCGGCCTCTTCCATCAGAAACGTAGTTCCGTACATGGTATCGGATTCGAGCGGATACGCGTGCAGCAGACAGAATTCGGCGGCTGTGTCGTCAAACAGGGCCTGAGCGAAGTGAATCGCCTTTTTCGATGCTTCCGAGAAGTCGGTTAGCAACAGTATCTTTTTCATAACCAGGGAATAAGGGTTTTCTTTTCTCCTGCAATTTCAATGCCGCTAAAAACCGCCTTGGTGAGTTTTCGGCGCAGCAGGGCCTTAAAACTACCAATTTTATACAATCGCCAAAACCGGCACGTCGGATTGCCGCGCCATCTGCTGGGTGTTGCTTTCCAGAATGGAAAACAGAAACCGGTTGTGGGATTTGGGCAACATCATGACCAGATCCGCGCGATTCGCCTGCGTAAATTCCAGAATGGTCCGCGTCAGGTCGTCTCCGCCAACAACCGTTACCGTGTGTGGACGATGCCGGAGCAAATCCCGAACGGCTTCCGCAGCCTGCTGAATGGCGGGATCGGCGGGTTTGTCGCTGACGCCGAGGATGTTCAGAAACGCATCGAACCGGGTGGCAAACCGCAGCACGCCATCCAGCGCCAGGGCATCGACCGGTTTTCCGAAATCAATCGCCACGACAATGTTTTTAAACGGCACAAAATGGGCCGCTGGCGGCACCAGCAGCAAAGGCACCAGCGTGTGCAGAATCATTTCCGTGGCCTGGCTCCCGAAATACCGCGCACCGGGCGAGTTGGCTCCGGCGGTTCCCATCACCAGCAAATCCGCTTTTTGCTCTTTTACCACCGCGTTGATGGTTTCCAGCGTCGAGCCTTCCCGGGCCGTGACCGAGATCGTCAGCCGTCCGCCCGCAGCGATTTGCAGTTTGTCCCGCAACCGGTAGAGTTTCCGCCGGGCGCTCACTTTATTTTTTTCCTCCATGGGCGTAAACACGGCCTGCAAAGCCGGGATACGGAGCGGATGGTGGTAGACGTTCAGCAGAACGAGCCGGGCCTTGAGAAGCGTGGCAAGCTGGAGGGCAAAGTCCGACGCGGGCTTGGCACTTTTGGAAAAATCAGTCGCTAAAACAATGGTTTTCATCGGTAAGAGTAGGGTTGAAGTGGGGACACGCAGAAACTGCCTTTGCCCCGTTTAGTGGATAAGAATATCTTTTTCGGCCCAGTAATGCCGTTTCCCATCCCACCAGTCCAGAATGACGTGCCAGAGTCCGCTGCTCAGTTGCTGCGTTGAAACCACCTGCCGGGGCCGTTGATTCGGCTGAACCACCAGATGAACTTCTTCGCTGTGATCAAATCGTTTCTGAAAAATCACCTCCGCTTTCCGGAAGGAGACGGGCAGCACAAAGGCCAGTTGGTGTTGGGCGGGTTCAAAAGTCATGGCGGTATGGCGTGTTTAGGGCTGGATTAGGACTTTCGTTCGATCTGTCGCAAAACTAAAGGGCCCATTCCGGTAACGCCCTGATATTCATCCGCCCAAAAGCTGACATAAATCACCTCGTCTGCCTATAATCATTAGCACTCTCCAGGCTGCGATCCCCTTACTTTGGTACCGGTTACCGCGACGACCCCATCCACTCATACCGCAACCGATGAATCTAAAAACGCTTTGGGTTATCCTGATTCTCCTGACCACCCGGCTTCCGACCGTGGTGGGGCAAACCCTTCCCGAATGGCAAAATCTGCTGTATCGGTCGGGGCTGGACACAACGGGTGTTCGGCTGGACAGCGCCACCCTGAGTCGGCTGGCGTATGAACTGGCCTACGGAAACCGCCCCAACCGGCTGAGTTACTGGAACCTGCCGGAACAGATCGATTCGGCCCGCATCAATCAGGTGGTCGAGCAAATTCGGATGAAAGCCCCGGACTGGGTGGCCCAATGGCACTCACTGGAACCGGTTTTCGAGCCCTACCAAAGGCTGCGGGCGGGGTTAGACTCTTTGATGTTTTTCGGTGGCGATTCGATTCCGCGCTGGCACGAGATCAAAACCGCCCTGAACAACTACCGCTGGCTGAATCGGGTGGCTTCCGACCTCGTGGTGGTGGTCAACATTCCTTCCGCAACGCTCCGGGTTTTGAATCGCCAGGGAAACGAAGTGTTGCAGTCGCGGGTGATTGTCGGCACTCCCCGCACCCCGACGCCCCTTTTCGGTGCGCAACTCACCCGGATCATTACGTACCCGTACTGGAATGTGCCCCGGTCAATTGCCGTCAAGGAATTTTTGCCCAAAATCAAACGCAATCCGGCGGGGTTTCTGGATGCAATGAAACTACAGGTACTCGATGCAAAGGGCCGGATCGTTGCGCCCGAATCCGTGAACTGGACGGCGCTTTCGGCCCAGAATTTCCCCTATCGGCTGCGTCAGTCCACCGGCTGCGATAACGCGCTGGGCGTCATGAAGTTCGACGTGAACAGTCCGTTTGATATTTACCTGCACGACACCAACCACCGGGAGTTGTTCAGCAACAGTCGGCGGTTTTTGAGCCACGGCTGCATCCGCGTGGCCAAACCGGTCGAACTGGCGAATCTACTGCTGGGGTCACCGTATTTCAAGCCGGCTTTTCTGGAAAGCACTCAGGTCAATCTTCCCTCCCGAACCGTTCCCTTACCCGGCCCGGTTCCGGTCCTTATTCAGTACCAAACCGTCGATGTAAACTCGGCCGGCACGCTGGTTTTTTACCCGGATGTGTACGGCTGGCAAACCGTAAAATACTAAATCCGATGTTAACCGAACTTACCAACGAAGTAATGGACTCCATGCTGGTCAACCAGTATTTTGGCCGCATTGCCTGTGCTGCCGACGACCGGATTCTGATCGAACCCGTTATGTATTTCTACGATGGACACGCCATTCTGGGCCTCACCCGCGAAGGCACCAAAACTCAGTTGCTACGCAAGAATCCGCACGTCGCTTTCGAAATCGACGAAATGATCAGTCCCGGCCTTTGGCACAGCGTGGTCATCGAAGGATTGTTCGAAGAATTGCAGGGTGATGACCGGGATTATGCCCTATATCTGCTCGAACACCGAAAAATTCCGGTTTTTGCGGGTGAAAAAATGGGCTATCCCGGCGAAAAAGAACCCGTCGACCACAAGGTCGTCTACCCGGTGGTGTACCGGATTCAGATTCAGAGCAAAACCGGCCGGTGTTATACCCACGCGCTAACCTGACGACGATCAGCCGGTTATCTCTCATCCGTCATTCTCTTTTTCCCGATTCCGAAGGAGTTTTATACCGGTTTACACGCTCCTTCACCTACCAAGACGATGAGACGGATTATTTCAGCAGGAATCATGCTCGGTCTGTTGCTGACCGGCTGCGCGGGGACGTCGGCCCAGACCGTCCGGGGTAGTATCGGTTTTTTTCAGATGGGCTACCTCAATGCCCCGCAATCCGGTGCTGTCGCCCACACCTTCGCTCCCGACTGGTTTCCCACGCTCCACAACCATTTCATCTACAGCGGAGGAGAAGGGTGGTTGCGCCGAAACCGGTGGATGGCCGGTTTCAGCGCGTCGGCCCTGACAGCCCGCAGCGTTTCCGTTCAACAAACCCGCGTCGAACGTGTGGCCGGTCTGGGGCAGCTCAAGCTGGGCTACGTGCTGTTCGACAACCGGCGGTGTTTGCTCTATTCGTCTTTTAGTCAGGGGCTTTCCTCATCCGTCATCAGCATCAACCAAACGGGTTCTGAGCCGGTGGTGTGGATGCTACCCAGCCATTCCACCGATCTGGCGGTTCATTTCAACCACTTGATCGCACGCAACCCGTCCGACAATCCGGATGAAGTCCGGGGCCTCTGGCTGGGGTTGCGCGTTGGGTATCTGGCCAGTACCAAATCCGCCCACTGGGTGCAGATTCCGGAAGGTGTTCAACACCAGTTCAAGCCGACCTATGCCCTCAACGGCCTGTATGTAACCCTGTCAATCGGCGGGGGCCGATTCCGTTATCCTCACGCTTTGTAACCGATCTCCAAAACCGCCATGTTTTTCTCCCTGACTTTTTTCTGGACGGCCTACACGGTCGCCAACCTCTTGTTCCTCGTCGCCATCTGGGGAAGCAAAAAATGGCCCCGGACCACCCGGCTGTTTTTTCTGCTCCTGTTTGGCTGGGCCGCCTGGTTCAATGCGTCGATGGCTTTGATTTCCCCTTCGGTGTATCAGGATTATGCCGACACCGCCATTCCGCTGTATCGCTGGTTTATCATGGGACCGTTTGTAACGATCATCCGACCCATGATCCTGGTGATTGCTGCCGGTCAGGCCCTGATTGCCGGGTCGATGCTTCTGAAAGGAGAGCTTTTTAAGCTGGGTTGCTGGGATGGGCTGGTTTTCGGACTGGCCATTGCTCCACTGGGATTGTATGCGGCTTTTCCGTCTACGGTTCTGATGGCGATTGCCTTTTACCGGCTGCAAAAAAACCATGACGATACGTATTTGTGGGAGACCAAAAACGAAAAACCGGGGAGAAGGACGAACAGAAAATCCCTTTCAACCCGGCATGCGGCCTCCTGAGAACTTCGTAAAGCACTGAGGTCAGATCCTCAATCCTTTTCAAGCTCCTAAGAATGATAAATTGTCCTGCTTTGTTCTGCCCCCCCCTAATTAATTTAAATTTAATGACCAGCGAACTGAATGTTTATCAGCCCACTGCTTTAGCTGTTTGAGTTAATCGGGGAGAGCCCTGGAAGGGCGGTCTGTCACTAGTCCACAGCCGATAGCAACGAGTGGTAGCTCCGGAGGAGCGGTCTAAAAACATCTTCAGTCCGCTCCTCCGGAGCTACCACTCGTTGCTATCGGCTGTGGACTAGTGACAGGACAGGCCTCCGGCCTTCATTCAAACAACTTCTAAAGCAGTGGGCTGATAAACCAAAATAGTTAATTCGGCGCTTAGTATGCTTAAATCAATTAGGGGCTCAAAAATGACAGAGCTAAGCCCCCTTCTGGGGCCGGACCGACGCTTCGGGGCAACGATAGCTCTAAACCGTCTGCGAAAACAACCGGGTCTGAGGCTGGGCCTGGTTGAGCCGCGCATCGAACGCCATGCAGATATTCCGCAGGAAGGGCCGTCCTTCGGGCAGTACCCGCAAGCCTTCCGCGTTGAAATCGATCAACCCGTCGAACCGGAACGAGTCCAGCCGGTCGCACAAAACCGCCCACTCGTCCTCCGTCCAGCCATCCCGGGTCCACCGGGTTTCGCCCTGACACATGATGTTCAGAATCTGCCGACGCAAAAACTGGTCTTGCTGGCTCAGCACATGGCCGCGCAGCAGCGGCAATTCGCCCGCCCGGACCCGGCCGAGATACGCATCGAGGTCTTTTTCGTTCTGGGCAAACGCCGACCACACATCGCCGATGGACGAGGTTCCGAGACCGATCAGGGCGCGGGTTCGGGTGGTCGTGTAGCCCATGAAATTCCGGTGCAGCGTCCCGGTTTGCAGCGCTTTGAACAAGGCATCGTGCGGCAGGGCAAAATGGTCAATGCCGATTTCGACGTACCCCGCCTGCTCCAGCAACGCCCGCCCGGTTTCGTAAAGAATCCGTTTCTGCTCACCCGACGGCAGGTCTTCGTCCCGAAAACCGCGTTGCCCGTTGCCCTTGATCCAGGGAACGTGCGCGTAGGAATAAAACGCAATGCGGTCGGGCCGTAGCATCAGGGTTTTGTAGAACGTATCGGTAATAGAATCCGGCGTCTGAAACGGCAGTCCAAACACGATGTCGTGGCTAATCGATTGGTAGCCCATCTGGCTGGCCCAGGTCGTCACCTGCTGCACGTTTTCGAACGGCTGAAGCCGGTGAATGGCTTTTTGCACCACCGGGTCGTAGTCCTGAACGCCAAAGCTGACCCGCCGGAAACCAAACTGATAGAGTACCCGCAGGTGCTGGCGGGTAGTATTGTTGGGGTGACCTTCCCAGCCGTAATCCGGAAATTCGGTGGGCGTGGCGCGTTCGAAAATACCCGTCAACAGCCGTTCAAGCTGTTTAGGCGCAAAAAAACTGGGCGTTCCTCCCCCCAGGTGCAGTTCGGCCAGACGCGGCCGTTCCAGCAGCAAATCACAGTAGAGATTCCATTCCGCCAAAACCGCATCGATGTACGGTTCTTCGACGCCGTGGTTGCGGGTGATGCGCTTGTTGCAGCCGCAAAACGTACACAGGCTTTCACAATACGGCAGGTGAATATACAGGCTCAAACCGGTCGTGCTGTTGCTGATTGAAACCGCTTGTCTGAGATTTTGCACCCAGGCGGTTTCGCTGAACGTGGTTTCGTCCCAGAACGGCACAGTCGGGTAGCTGGTGTAGCGCGGGCCGGGAACGTCGTATTTCTGAATGAGAGACTGCATACGGATTGGAGATTTGCGCACCAAAATTGGCGGAGATTCGCACGCCATACCCTGACCGGTATCACTCGGTTTGCTGACGCTCGTCAGGGTTTAACGACCTGTTCCGACCCAATTTGCCAAGAAAAATATGGTATGCGTACAGCAACGATTTCAGCGACTACCTGTTACCACTGCGGCAACGACTGTGCAGAGCACAACCTTGAATACGATGAAAAACCGTTCTGCTGCGAAGGCTGCCAAACGGTCTACAGCATTCTGAATCAAAACCAGTTATGTCAATATTATTCGATTGAACAGGAAGGCACCGGCGTTCGGCCCGGCAACCCCCTCAAAACGGAAAATACCCCAAAAAACCGGCTCGACTTTCTGAATCATCCCGCCATCGTTGCCCAACTGCTGTCCTTTTCCAGTGCGTCGGTCGCCCGGGTTACCTTTTACGTTCCGACCATCCATTGCAGTTCCTGTCTATGGTTGCTCGAACACCTCTACCGCATCCATCCGGGCATTCAGCAGTCGCGGGTGGATTTTCTCAAAAAGCAGGTTCACCTGACCTACCAGCCCGATCAGCTCACGCTCCGGCAGGTGGTCGAACTGCTCGCGTCGATTGGCTACGAGCCGCTGATCAGCCTGAACGATGTCGTTAAAGAACAGCAAAAACCGTCGTACCGCCCCTTGCTCTACCGGCTGGCCCTGGCGGGTTTTTGTTCGGGCAACATCATGCTGTTCAGCTTTCCCGAATACCTCGGCCTCGACGATCCATCGTTCAAACACCTCTTCGGTCTGCTCAACATTGTGCTGGCCATTCCGGTCGTCTTTTACTCGGCATCGGGCTATTTCGAATCGGTCTGGACGAGTCTGAAAAAAGGCATCATCAACATCGACTTTCCCATTCTGCTCGGGATTCTGGTCGCGTTTTTCCGGGGAACCTACGAGGTTCTGTTTCTCAACGGTGCCGGTTATTTCGATTCGCTGACGGGCCTGATTTTCTTTCTGTTGTGCGGCAAATGGTTCCAGCAGCGTACCCACGAATTTCTGTCGTTCGAACGGGATTACAAATCGTATTTTCCGCTGGCCGTAACGGTTTTAAAACCGGAGGGCGAAACCGCCATTCCCGTAGCCGAACTCCGCAAGGGTGACCGCATCCGGGTTCGTAACTACGAACTGATTCCCGCCGACGGATTGCTGTATAAAGGCCAGGCTACCATCGATTACAGTTTCGTAACGGGTGAATCGGAGCCGGAAGCCCAGAAACCGGGGGCGTTGCTGTATGCCGGTGGCAAGCAGATTGGCGAAGCCATTGAACTGGAAGTGGTGCGGGAGGTGTCGCAAAGTTACCTGACCCAACTCTGGAACAACGACGCGTTCCGCAAGGGCGACACCTCCCGAATGCGCACCTTTGCCGATGCTGTCGGGAAGTATTTTACCCTGACCGTCATTGCGCTAGCCACGATCGTGGGCTTATACTGGTACACGCACGACCCCGCGCGGGCCATCAACGCCTTTACGGCGGTTCTGATCATTGCCTGTCCATGTGCGCTGTCCCTGTCGTATCCGTTCGCGCTGGGGAATGGAATTCGGAAGCTGAGCCAGCAGAAATTGTACCTCAAAAACGCGGACGTCATCGAGCACATGGCGGATTGTGACACCATCGTCTTTGACAAAACCGGTACGCTGACGGAGACCGTGAGTGAAAGAGTGATGGAACGAATGCGTGAAGACAAACACGGGAGCGTTGTGGAGGAGTTTTCGGTAGCTTTGACGAACTTTGAACAGGCGCTGGTGATCTCACTGGTGCGGCAGTCGGCCCACCCGCTCAGCCGGAAACTGGCCGCTCATCTGGCCGGCGTTCAACCGCTGGTGGTGGAGGATTTTATGGAAATACCGGGTCGCGGGTTACACGGATTCGTGGATGGCTGGGAAGTCAAAATCGGCTCTGCTTCGTTTGTAAATCCGCAGTCAATGTCGTCAATATCCTCAAAAGAAACCGCAACCGATTCAGCCGGAGCGCGTGTCCATATGGCCATCGAGCAGCAATACCGGGGTTGTTTCCGGTTTCCGAACCAGTACCGCCCCGGTCTCGATGCGATGCTCGATTTGCTGAAATCTACGCACCAACTGTATCTGCTTTCGGGCGATACCGACACGGCCCGGCCCGAACTGGCACGCTGGTTTACCCCGGATCACATGACGTTCAACTGCCAGCCGCAGCAAAAGCTCGACATCGTGCGGCACCTGCAAAACCGGGGCCACCGCGTGCTGATGGTGGGTGACGGCCTGAACGATGCCGGGGCGCTGAAACAGGCCGATGTCGGCATGGCCGTCACGGAAGACACCGTTCAGTTTACACCCGCCAGCGACGCCATTCTGGAAGCATCCTCACTACGAAAACTGCCCGAACTGCTGGCGTACAGCCGCTTCGGTATGCGGCTGATCCGGTTTAGTTTTGCGGTTTCGCTGCTGTATAACTTCATAGGTCTTTCCTACGCGTTAACGGGGAATCTTTCGCCGGTTGTGGCCGCCATCCTGATGCCCGTCAGTTCCGCGACGATGTTGCTGATTGGGACCCTGGGGATGCGGTGGAAAGCGATTGGGAAGTAAGATGACAATGATGAATGACGTCTGAGCGGTTAGTAGATTTTCAACTAACCGGCAAAAAATCCGTGTTTAAAAAAGACGGTTTCGAGCTGATTTGTTATACCTTTGTTATAACAAATCAGCTCGAAATGTATGCTACAGATCATTCGTAAAATTGGCAACTCACAAGGTATTCTCCTGCCGCGAACGGTTCTGCAACAGGCAGGCATTGAAGGTGCGGTTGACATTGAAATAACTGAAGGAGCGCTTATCCTGCGCGCTGTCAAAAAACACCCAAGGGACGGCTGGGAACAGGTTTTTGATGAAGCAATCAAAGCCGGAGATCAGCCCGAAGGCGATCTGTTTGATGGCACACCAAACCAGTTTGACCAAACTGAGTGGACATGGTAATTGAGCGGTTTGACGTTTGGCTGGTTTCATTAGATCCGACCCAGGGCAGCGAGATTGCCAAAACACGTCCTTGTTTGATTGTATCCCCGGATGCGATTAACCAACGGCTCAATACCGTGATGGTTGCGCCTTTAACCAGCACGCAAAAGCGTTATCCCACCCGAGTCAACTGCCAATTCTCCGGTCAGGCTGGTCAGGTCGCTTTAGATCAGATCCGCACGGTTGACAAAGTTCGATTGGTAAAACACATCGGGCGCTTAGACGACGCGGTATGCCACCAGGTGTGCCAGACACTGGTTGCCCTCTTTACGTATTAAAAGGAAAAACGGCGTTGTTTTCCAACAGGATATCCCACTGAAAACAACGCCGTCTCGCATTGAATCACCTTACATATACGCTTCGTCGCGCCCGCGCCGGAGCTTCACGATGCCCAGTTTATTCATCAATAAAATCAGCGGATAAGCCGGGTCGAATTCGTGCCAGCGAAAACCGCCGAAGTTGGCCCGACCGCCGTAGCGGTGGTGGTTGTTGTGGTACGATTCGCCCATCATCAGAAAGTCGAACGGCAACAGGTTTTTGGCCGTATCGTCCACTTTGAAGTTGATGTAGCCGTAGCGGTGCGCGCACCAGTTGATGATGGCACCATGCACCGGTCCCATGAAAAAATGGAACGGCAGCAGCAGAAACAGCCAGGGTGAGGTGGCAAACTGGATGTAGAACAGCACATAGAACGTTCCCCAGGCCACCCGAACAGGCCAGCGATCCCCGAACCATTCCATCCACGGCCAGTTAGGCACCCCCTTTTTGAACTTCGCCGGAATGGTGTCCCGGTTGTTGAGAATGTCGTTGTAAAACTGCCGGGTCTTCCACATCATATCCATCATACTCTTGGAATACTTCGGTGAATGCGGGTCTTCCTCGGTATCGGCGTAGGCGTGGTGAAGCCGGTGCATAATACCGTACGCGCGTGGACTCAAAAACGACGATCCCTGGCTAATGAACGTCACAACGTAAAAAACCTTCTCCCAGCCCTTGCTCATGGTAAACATCTGGTGGGCGGCATAGCGGTGGAGAAAGAGGGTCTGCATCAGGACCGACAGGTACCAATGCGCGAGAAAAAAGACGAGAATGATCATTAAGAAAGAAGAATCTGGTGTAATAGCCCCAAAAGTAGTCCCCGTGTTTTATCGCCAGTCTAACGCCGGTCAGCCGACCGGATGAGTTTTGTCAGCCCGCCCGGTTTACCTGAATTCTATCACCCCCCTGCCTGACGAACCTCATACGTTGCCCAGCGGATAAGCCGCACTTTTGACCCGGCAAACGCTCACGAATATGAACATTATCTTCTTCATGATTGGCATTAGTCTGCTGCTGGCACTGGGATTTTTCGGGGCTTTTCTATGGTCGATGAAAACCGGCCAGCAGGATGACCTGTACACCCCCTCGATGCGGATGCTGCTCGACGACAACGAACCTACTACTACCTCCTCCATAGATACCCCCGCATAACAGCTCGTTACCACTATGAATGTCTCGCAAAAACCGCCTGTTACGATTTCGCCTGAACACCCCCGACCGGGGAACGGAGCCGCTCCCGCCGTGGAACGCTTCGAGTATGACAACCGCATTGTCCGGGATTTCGCCGTTGCTACCATCATCTGGGGCGTCGTCGGCATGTTGGTCGGGGTGCTGATTGCCAGCCAGTTGTTTGCTCCGGCGGCCAACCTCGGCAACCAGTATACGACCTTCGGACGGATTCGGCCGCTGCACACCAATGCGGTTATTTTCGCCTTCGTCGGCAATGCCATTTTTATGGGTGTGTATTACTCGCTGCAACGGCTTTGCAAAGCCCGGATGTTCAGCGATTTGCTCAGTAAAATCCACTTCTGGGGCTGGCAGGCCATCATCGTAGCCGCAGCCATTACGCTGCCGCTGGGTCTGACCACCTCCCACGAATACGCCGAACTCGAATGGCCGATCGACATCGCCATTACGCTGATCTGGGTGGTTTTCGGAATCAACATGTTCGGCACGATCATCAAACGCCGGGAGCGCCACCTATACGTCGCCATCTGGTTTTACATCGCCACGTTCGTAACCGTTGCCGTGCTGCACATCGTCAACTCGTACCAGATGCCGGTGAGTCTGTTCAAAAGTTATTACGTCTACGCCGGGGTGCAGGATGCGCTCGTGCAGTGGTGGTATGGTCACAATGCGGTGGCATTTTTCCTGACCACGCCGTTTCTGGGGCTGATGTATTACTTCCTGCCCAAGATGGCAAACCGCCCGGTTTACTCTTACAAACTGTCAATTCTGCACTTCTGGGCGCTGATTTTCATCTACATCTGGGCCGGTCCTCACCACTTGCTCTATTCATCGCTGCCCGACTGGGCGCAATCGCTGGGGGTGGTTTTCTCCATCATGCTCATTGCCCCCTCCTGGGGTGGGATGATCAACGGGCTGCTGACGCTGCGCGGAGCCTGGGACAAGGTTCGGGAAGATACCATCCTGAAATTCATGGTCGTCGGAATTACCGCTTACGGGATGGCCACCTTCGAAGGGCCCATGCTGTCGCTCAAGAACGTCAACGCCATTGCCCACTTTACCGACTGGATCGTAGCCCACGTACACGTCGGGGCCCTGGGCTGGAACGGTTTTCTGACCTTTGCGATCCTGTATTGGCTGATTCCGCGCATGTATAAAACGCCCCTGTATTCCAAAAAACTGCTGAGCATCCACTTCTGGATCGGGACGCTGGGAATCCTGTTCTACGCCGTTCCAATGTACATTTCGGGCTTCACCCAGGGCATGATGTGGAAGGAGTTTACCCCCGAAGGCACCCTGCGCTACCCGAACTTCCTGGAAACGACCATCCAACTGCTGCCCATGCACCAGATGCGGGCGGTGGGGGGTACGTTCTACCTGCTGGGTGCGATTCTGATGGCTTATAACCTGTTCAAAACGATGGCGGCCGGGCAACTGGTGGTCAACGAAGCCGCCGAAGCCCCTGCTCTGGAGCAAGCCTATGTGCCGACGGGAAGCGATACCTACTGGCACCGCTGGCTGGAGCGCAAGCCCATACCGCTGCTGATTGGCTCCCTGGTGGTGATTCTGATCGGTTCGATGGTAGAATTGATTCCGACGTTCATGGTAGAGTCCAATGTGCCGACGATTTCGGCCGTTCAACCCTACAGCGCCCTCGAAGTCCAGGGCCGCGACCTCTACATCCGTGAGGGCTGCGTCAACTGCCACAGCCAGATGGTTCGGCCTTTCCGCAGCGAAACCGAACGCTACGGGGAGTATTCCAAAGCGGGCGAATTCGTGTATGACCACCCGTTCCTCTGGGGCAGCAAACGCACCGGGCCGGATCTGCACCGCGAAGGCGGCAAATACCCCGATTCCTGGCACTACCACCACATGCGCGACCCAACGTCGATGTCGCCGGGGTCGATCATGCCCGCCTATCCGTGGCTGCTGGATCAGAAACTCGACATTTCGAATACGTCGGATAAGCTGAGAACACTGGAACAAGTGGGCGTTCCCTACGACGATGCCACGATCAGCTACGCCAACGAAGATTTGCAAAAACAGGCGCAGCAAGTCAGCGACCGCCTGGCGAAAGATGGCATCAAAGTCGACGCCGACCGCGAGATCATCGCCCTGATTGCCTACCTCCAACGGCTCGGCACGGACATCAGGAAAATGGAAAACGCAACCAAATAACGATGGATTATGAATGATGAACGATGAATGGGCTGGCGCATAATTGATCGTTCATCGTTACATCGTTCATCATTTCCTAACAAACCATGTTCAAGCAATTTATTTCCAAAATTCCCGGCGCGGACGTCTATATGGTCGGCTCGTTTATCACCTTCCTCGCCTTTTTCATTCTCGTCGGTTTATACCTGGTTTTGGTGGATAAAACGTACATCCGCCAGATGAGCCAGATGCCCCTCGATGAATCGTCAACCGATTAACCACCTTTCTCTTTCCATGAATTCATTCATTTTACTCAATGGTGGGCTGCTGGGCCAGGAACCGGCAAAATCCATCTGGGACATTTCATCCGGTCAGGATCTGTTGCTGGTTACCGTCGCTCTTTTTCTGCTGGTGGGCATGGTAGCCGTTGGAGCTGTAGCCCTGAACCTGGTGTTCCTCCTCAAAAAAATAATAGAACCCGACGCCCAAACCGTTGCCAAACCGGTCGATACGCGCTCCTGGTGGCAACGGATGGCGGGTTTGCACGAACTGAATCAGGAAAAAAACCTGACCATGGAACACGCCTACGACGGCATTGCCGAACTCGACAATCCGACGCCCCCCTGGTTTATGGGGTTGTTCTACGGAACGATTGTGGCGGGTGTCATCTACCTGCTCGTGTACCACGTCTTCAACCCGGGCGACATCATGGTGCAGGAATATACCCAGGAAATGGCCATTGCCGATAAACAGCGGGAAGATTACATCAAAAAAGTGGCCGGTTCCATCAACGAAAATACCGTTACGCTTTTGAAAGATGCGAAGGGGATTGACGCCGGGAAAGCGCTGTTCACCCAAAACTGCGTGGCTTGCCACGGCGCCAATGCCGAGGGCAAGGTGGGCCCCAACCTGACCGATGCCTACTGGCTGCACGGCGGTGACGTCAAGGCGGTTTACCACATCATTACCGAAGGCGTTCCCGAAAAAGGGATGATGTCCTGGAAAAAACAACTGAATCCGCTCCAGGTGCAGCAAGTCGCCAGTTATATCCTGTCGCTGCAAGGCACGAACCCCGCCGGAGCGAAAGAACCGCAGGGTGAAAAAGTAGCCACCGGCGAACCCGTTGCAACCCGCTAACTCAACACTCCGATGAAATCCAACGTAGCACTTCCCCCCTCCGACTTCCGCGATACGCTGCCCACAGCCGATGCCTCTGGCGGTCGGCGGTGGTTGTATCCGCGTGAAACCACCGGCCGGTTTACCCGCTGGCGGACGGTGGTGGCGGTGGTGCTGCTGATCGTGTTATTTGCCGGGCCGTTTGTGTGGATTGACGGACATCCACTGTTCCTGTTCAACGTGCTCGAACGCCGGTTTATCTTTTTCGGGGTGCCGTTCTGGCCGCAGGATTTTTACCTGGTTGCCTTTGGGTTGATTGCCTTCATTGTGTTTGTGGCCCTGTTCACCGTCGTCTATGGCCGGGTATGGTGCGGCTGGGCGTGTCCGCAGACGATTTTTATGGAGATGGTTTTCCGGAAAATCGAAGGCTGGATCGAGGGTGATTTTAACGCCCGGAAACGGCTGGATGCCAGCCCCTGGACGACCGAAAAAGTAGTCAAAAAAGGACTGAAACACGGCGTTTTCTTTCTGATTTCGTTCGCCATCAGCAACACCTTTCTGGCCTACCTCATTGGTCGCGACCAGTGGCTGACCCTGATCACCGATGACCCGGCGCAACACCTCGCCGGTCTGGCGGCCATCGTAGTCTTTACGGGTGTATTTTACCTCGTTTTTGCCTGGCTGCGCGAGATCGTCTGCACGACGATCTGCCCGTACGGACGGCTGCAAGGCGTTTTGCTGGACAAAAACTCCCTGATCGTCGCGTATGACTACATCCGGGGAGAACCACGCGGGAAACGAGTGAAGAGTGAAGAATTAAGAGTTAAGAATGAAGAGTTAAGAGTTAAGAGTTTTCCTGATGGAGCCAGTTCGTCACCGACCGGCGACCCGGCCTTAACTCTTCACTCCCGAAAGGGCGATTGCATCGACTGCAAACTTTGTGTGCAGGTTTGTCCGATGGGAATCGACATTCGGAACGGGACACAACTGGAATGCATCAATTGCACGCTCTGCATCGACGTCTGTGATAGTGTCATGGACAAAATCGAACTGCCCCAGGGACTGATCCGCATGGATTCGCAGGCCAATATCGAGCAGGGAAAACCGTTCCGGTTTACGGCCCGGATTCTGGCCTACAGTGGCGTATTACTCGTTTTGTTGGGAATCATCGGTTTTCTGCTCGTCAGCCGACCGGTGATGGACGTGACGGTTTTGCGGGCACCAGGGCAGTTGTACCAGCGCGAAACGGGTGGCAAGGTATCGAATCTGTATCTGGTGGAAGTGATCAACAAGACCTACCGGACGTTGCCGGTTCAATTCCGCCTGAGCCGAACGGACGCCAAACTGCGTTTCGTACAGCCGCTGTCGTCGGTGCCGGCCGGGGAACAGACCAAAGGGATGTTCTTCATCGATTTACCGGAAAAAACCATCCGCCAAAACAGTACACCACTTCACATCGACGTGCTGGCCGGTAACGAAGTCGTCGACCAGATCGAAACCACGTTTCTGGGACCGGTCAAGTAATTGAGTGATTGAGCGAAGTAGATTCCTTGTTCACTCTGGACCGGTTTTGCTTTTCACTCAATCACTACTTCACTCAATCACTCCATAAAACCATGAACTGGGGAAAAGCCATCGTACTCGTTTACATCCTGTTTGCCGGATTTATCGGCACCCTGGTGTATCTCATGTGCCGCCAACGGGTCGATCTGGTGCGCGATGATTATTACCAAACCGAAATCGCCTTTCAACAACAGATTGACCGGGTAGCTCGAACCGCCAAACTGGCGGATTCGCCCACCATTCGCTTCGATGCCACCCGGCAGACGATCGAACTGACGCGATCAGAAGCGGGTTCAACCGGCGGCAAACTGACATTTTACCGCCCTTCGGATCGCCGACAGGATCGGAGTGTTGCCTTGCAGCCCGGCCAAACGACGGTTTCGACCCCCAAACTGGCGTCCGGTTTCTGGCGTGTGCAACTAAACTGGCTGGAAAACGGGCAGGAATATTATAGCGAACAAACCGTAACCATTCCGTAACGTGCAGAATGTCTGGATCATCGCAGCCCTGACCACGGGTTTAGTCGGAAGCCTGCACTGCGTCGGCATGTGCGGACCACTAGCGATGGCCTTGCCCGTCGGACGATTGCCCCGTTCACAACGGGTGCTCGCGATGGGACTGTATCATGTAGGTAGAATTACCGCGTATTCCGGGCTGGGGTTGCTGGTCGGCACCATCGGCCAGGGGCTGTTGCTGGCGGGTTTGCAACGGTCGGTATCGATTGCGGCCGGTCTGTTCCTGCTGCTCTGGGTTCTGTTCCAGCACGGAAAACGGGCCGGTTTGTCTCTGAATGGGGGACGAGGCTGGGTGACCAAACCGATGTCCCGTTTTTTGCAAAGCCCTACATTACAGGCATTTACCGGACTCGGTTTCCTGAACGGTTTATTGCCCTGCGGTTTTTTGTATGTAGCCCTGACCGGAGCCATCACAACCGGAAGCGCGGCAACCGGCGCATTCTACATGGCGGTGTTCGGGCTGGGAACGGTTCCGGCTTTGTTGCTGGTCCGGTTTGTCCCGACGTTTTTCCCGGCAAACCTACGACGCCGGTTTACGGTCTTGATGCCGGTCATCACGATTGCCCTGGCCTTTCTCTTATTGATCCGGGGCTTCTATCCTTCCACCGTCATTGACCAGACGGGCCACGAAGTTCCATTGTGCCACGGGAAATGAGTTAAGAATTAAGAGTGAAGAGTTAAAAATTAAAAGTAGGCTGACGCGTTCAACTGCGAAATCTTGTTTTAACGGTTTAAATGAAGGCCGGAGGTCTGTCCTGTTAATAGACAATCGCAGCCATCAGTAGTGGTAGCTCCGGAGGAGCGGCCTGAAGATGCTTTTAGACCGCTCCTCCGGAGCTACCACTACTGATGGCTGCGATTGTCTATTAACAGATCGCCCTTTCAGGGCTATCCCGGTTAACTCAACCAGCTTGTTAACTCTTAATACCGGTACAGATCCGATTTGTAGGGGCCTTCGGTGGTGACGCCGATGTATTCCGCCTGTTCCTGATCCAGTTTTTCCAGTTTTGCGCCCACGTGATCGAGGTGCAAAGCCGCTACTTTCTCATCGAGGTGTTTCGGCAGAATGTAGACCTTGTTTTCGTATTTGTCCGAATTGGCCCACAGTTCCAACTGCGCCAGCGTCTGGTTCGAGAACGAGCAGGACATCACGAACGACGGGTGACCCATCGCAACGCCCAGGTTCACCAGACGGCCTTCGGCCAGCACGATGATTTCTTTGCCGTCGATTTCATACAAATCGACCTGCGGTTTGATCTGGCTCTTCGAATGACCGTAGTTTGCATTCAGCCACGCCATGTCGATTTCGTTGTCGAAGTGACCAATGTTACAAACCACCGCCTTGTCGCGCATCGTCTTGAAGTGACGATCTTTGACGATGTTGATGTTGCCCGTTGCGGTTACGAAAATATTGGCGCGGGTCGCAGCCTCGTCCATCGTGACCACTTCGTAACCGTCCATCGCGGCTTGCAGCGCGCAAATCGGGTCGATCTCTGTCACCAGCACGCGGCAACCGGCGCCACGGAGTGATTCGGCAGAACCTTTCCCTACGTCACCATACCCGGCGACAACCGCTACTTTACCAGCCAGCATCAGGTCGGTTCCGCGACGGATGGCATCCACCAGCGACTCGCGGCAGCCGTATTTGTTATCGAATTTCGATTTGGTAACCGAGTCGTTGACGTTGATGGCGGGCAAATGCAGCGTCCCGTTTTTCATGCGCTCATACAACCGGTGAACACCTGTCGTCGTTTCTTCCGACAAGCCTTTGATGTTGGCAATCAATTCCGGATAGAGGTCGAAAACCATGTTGGTCAGGTCACCACCATCGTCCAGAATCATATTCAGCGGTTTCCGCTCTTCGCCAAAGAACAACGTCTGCTCAATACACCAGTTAAATTCTTCCTCGTTCATGCCTTTCCACGCGTACACCGAAATACCGGCGGCTGCAATGGCGGCTGCGGCATGGTCTTGCGTCGAGAAGATGTTACACGATGACCAGGTCACTTCGGCACCCAGTTCAACCAGTGTTTCGATCAGAACGGCGGTCTGGATCGTCATGTGCAGACAACCGGCAATGTAGGCACCAGCGAGGGGTTTCGACGGTCCGAACTCTTTGCGGAGGGACATCAAACCCGGCATTTCGGCTTCGGCCAACCGGATTTCCTTGCGGCCCCATTCGGCCAGCGCGATGTCTTTAACTTTGTACGGAACGTACGTGGATGTTTCTGTAGACATAAAAAGGGAGTAATTAATGCTTGATGAATAGAGAGGTATTCGGTTTTCAGTTTACGGTGGCTGACGCGCGCTTAGAAAAGAACGCGCTAGCCACCGTAAACTGAAAACCGAGTACAGTAAACCATTTATTTTAACGTGGCAACTGCGTCTTTAATGCGCTGTACGGCTTCGGTCAGGGCTTCGTCGGAAGCGGCCGTTGAAATCCGCAGACCGTAGGGAGCCCCAAAACCGGAACCCGCCACCGTTGCCACATAAGCCGTATTGAGCAACCAGGCGGCAAAATCGTCCGAGTCGTTGATGGTCGTTGTTCCGTCCGATTTGCCGTAATAATAGCTGATGTCGGGGAACGCGTAGAAAGCACCCTCCGGCACGTTCACTTTAAAACCGGGAATTTCTTTCAGCAGTTTTACCACCAGGTCCCGGCGACGTTCGTAGGCTTTCGACATTTCACGCGTCGGTTCCATCGGACCGTTCAGGGCGGCCAGTGTAGCCCGCTGCGAGATCGAACCGGTTCCTGAAGTTACCTGTCCCTGCAATTTTTCCACGCCGTCGGCGATCCATTTGGCCGCTCCGATGTAACCAATCCGCCAGCCTGTCATCGCAAAACCTTTCGCTACGCCGTTGACGGTAACCACGCGGTCTTTGATTTCGGGAATGGAACCGATGCTGAAATGGCCTTTATCCGTAAAATTGATGTGTTCGTAGATTTCGTCGGCCAGCACAATCACGTTTTCGTGCCGGGCCACCACCTCAGCAATGGCGCGCAGTTCATCTTCGCTATACACTGAACCGGTCGGGTTGTTGGGCGATGCGTACATCACGATTTTGGTGCGATCCGTAATGGCCGCTTCCAGTTGATCCGCCGTTACTTTGAAGTCGTTGTCAAAAGCCCCTTCGAGGATAATCGACTTTCCTTCAGCGAGTTTCACCATTTCGGAATAACTTACCCAGTAGGGAGCCAGAATGATCACCTCGTCGCCGGGGTTCACCAGCACCTGAATCACGTTCGCCAGCGAGTGTTTAGCACCCGTCGAAACCACGATATTTTCCGGTTTCCAGTCAATGTTGTTTTCCCGTTTAAACTTATCTGCAATGGCTTTCCGCAGATCGGCATAACCCGCTACGGGCGAATAACCGTGGTAGCCTTCGTCGATGGCTTGCTTGGCGGCTTCGCAAATGTGTTTCGGCGTCTTGAAATCAGGCTCGCCAACGCTGAGACTGATTACTTTGTGGCCCTGAGCGGCCAGTTCGCGGGCTTTTTTGGTCATCGCCAATGTTGACGACTCCTCCAGCGCGATGATGCGGTCTGCCAATAAACTGACAGTTTCTACCGATGCAGACATGAGATATGAGGTGATTGATTCAATAAACGGGCCTATTCAACCTGACTTTGCGTCCCGGACTGCGTATCCCGGGCACAAAATTACTAACTATCTAACGATAAGTGCGTAAAATTTGAATTTTTATCGTTATCGGACCGAAAAATGGAGTCCCTGCATTTCCGGTTTTTATCCAATTATCCGAAAATCATCTGCGTCACGATTGGCCGGAAACCGCTCGCGATAGGCGCTTAATTCGTCCAGAGAAAGGGTGGTCTGAAATACTATTTCGGTCTGGTTTTGCCGGAAAAGTACCTCGCCTTTCGGGTCGATCAGGCTCGAATCACCCGCGTAGGCATGTCCGTTTCCGTCTTCACCCACCCGGTTGACGCCGGCCACATAGGCCAGATTCTCGATGGCGCGGGCTTGCAGCAGGGCGTTCCAGGCGGTGCTGCGGGCGGCAGGCCAGTTGGCCACATACAGCAGGAGGTCATATTCCAACCCGGCATTCCGGCTCCAGACCGGAAACCGGAGGTCGTAGCAAATCAGCGGGCAAATGTTCCAGCCGCGCCAGGATTTCACCAGCCGCTTCGTGCCACCGGCATACGTCTGCTCCTCCCCCGCCATCCGGAACAAATGTCGTTTGTCGTAGACATCGAACGAACCGTCGGGCTCCATCCAGATCAGGCGGTTGTAGAACTGACCCTGTTCCTGCACAATATAGCTTCCCGTCACCACGGCGTCGGTCTGGGCCGCCATCTGTTTGAGCCAGCGGAATGTCGTCAGGTTCATCGGTTCAGCCAGTGCTTTGGCGTTCATCGAAAAACCGGTCGTAAACATTTCCGGCAACACAATGAGATCGGTTTTTTCGGGCAGCGCGAAGATTTTCTCTTCGAGCATCGCCCGGTTCGCCGTCGGATTTTCCCAGTGGAGGCTGGTTTGCAGCAGGGTTAGGTGGAGCATTCCTGTCTATTTCGGAAACTTCATTTTATAATCCGCCTTCACGTTGCCGCGCGTAATATCGGCCAGTTTTTTCTTCATCAACTGGCGTTTCAACGGCGGCAGGTAATCCGTAAACAGTTTGCCTTCCAGGTGGTCGTATTCGTGCTGGATGATGCGGGCGGCCATGCCGTCGTATTCTTCGATGTGCTCGTTCCAGTCCGTATCGAAATACTGGATTTTGACGAATTCGGGCCGAAAAACTTCCCCCCGGATTTGCGGAATGCTCAGACAGCCTTCCTCAAAACCCCATTCGTCGCCGTCTTCTTCCAGAATCTGCGGATTGATAAACACCTTTTTGAAACCCATCAGGCTGGGGTCCTTGTCTTCCTCCGGTTCGTCTTCGTTCAGGGCCGTTCCATCGACCACAAACATGCGGATGCTTTTGCCGACCTGCGGAGCAGCCAACCCGATGCCCGAGGCATTATACATCGTCTCAAACAGGTCTTCACTCAATTTTTTGACATCGGTAGTCCCTTTGTCGATGTTCTGCGCCCGTTTCCGCAAAACGGAATCACCGTACGCTATTATTGGGTAAATCATCACCTTTTGGATTCCATGAAGGATTGTAAAATAATTACTGCACTCACTTTATCGATGTTGCCTTTGACGCGCCGGTCTTTCTTGCTGACGCCACTGGCAATCATGGATTGTAAGGCCATCGCCGACGTAAACCGCTCGTCGTGCCAATGCACTGGAATGTCCGGAAAAGCGGCTTTGAGTCTACCAACGAAGCCTTTCACCCGGGGCGTATTGTCCGTATCCGATCCGTCCAGGCGCGTGGGCATTCCCACCACAAACGCTTCGACCGGTTCAATGGTAACATACCGTTTCAGGTAGTCCAGCAACTGATGCGTCGGAACGGTTTCCAGCGCCGTCGCAATAATCTGCAACGGGTCGGTAACCGACAAACCGGTACGCTTCGTTCCGTAATCAATAGCCAGTAATCGGGGCAAAGTAACTTTTGTTAAATGAATTGCAAATATACGGAAATCCGAACGGGGGTGTTTATATTGACCGCAAATCCTTCGTTGAACCGATGCCAAAGATGAATTTTTGTCCCCAATGCGGTAGTTCGCTTACGCCCGGTTTTGCCGGAGGTCGTGAACGGCTCGTGTGTTCAGCCGCCTGCGGTTACATTTTTTGGAACAATCCGCTGCCGGTCGTGGGTGCGATTGTCGAATACGACAACGATACCGTCATCCTGATTCAAAACCGGGGCTGGCCGACTGAATGGTTTGGTTTGGTAACGGGTTTTCTGGAACCGGGCGAAGAACCGGATCAGGCGGTTTTGCGGGAAATCAAGGAGGAAATCGGACTGGATGCCGAAATTGTGGAGCGGCTGGGCGTCTACACGTTTTACCAGCGCAACGAAGTCATCATCACGTACCACGTCCGGGCGTGGGGCGACATTAAAATTGACGAAGAAGAACTTCAGGATTACAAACTGGTTCCGATCAATGCGCTGAAACCGTGGCCGTTCGGAACCGGCCCGGCGGTGCGGGACTGGCTAAAAAAGCGAAATAACAGGTCGTAATCGATCCTACAATACAAGAGTCAATACACACACAAGCTTTATCTGCCCCAGAGATTCGTGCCATATAGCACCGCAATCTCTTCCCGATCTTTTTTGAACTGCGCAAAGGTTTCGGGGTGATCGAGGTTAAGCTTCTCCCCATCACAATAATATTGATGCTGATTTGTAGAGCTGGCGTAGCCATTCTGCACTTCAATTACATTTCTGCCTTTGTAGCGATACAACACAATTCCGTTGATCAATGGGCCTCCCTGAAATAATTTAAACTGGTCATTCAGCCATTTCAAATTGTTGAGCGGGTCCCTGACGCCACATACCACGAGCTGCCCATTGGCGTATCTTTCTGGTTCAGGCTCTTTATCACAGGCCGCAAGGAAGACAAATAGCAGCAGGAACCGATAACCGGTATATTTTTTCATCAGCACATCAAGGGTTTGTTCTTTTGTGAGACCCTGAAAAGCATCTGTGAGTTGGAAGCGGAAAACGCAAAGAAACAACAGTAGCACGAATCGACCCGGTCTTGCCCCATTGGGGCACAACAGCAAAGCGTCGGTAGCCCAACGTAATGATTTTTTCCAACGTGCCGTAAGGTACGCGACCGCATTGTTACGACGGCCGTCGCGTACCTTACGGAATGCTGACGGGGTAAACCGCATTATTTCTACCGACGCTTCGCTGTTAAACCCCGATGGGCCAATAGAGTCCAGTTAAAAATCTGGCTTAGGCGAAACCGCTGACAGGGTTTTCAACCGCTGTCAGGGTTCCGGGGCCGCATAGGTCACGATGTCAATCCCGATTCCGTTCGGGTCGACGATGGCGAAGTGACGGTCACCCCAGGGTTCGTCGCGGAGTTCAATTTCGATCGGTACATTCAACGATTGGATGTGTTCGTATTCGGCATCGACATCGTCCACTTCAATCGTCAGGTAGACGCCTTCACCGGTAAACGGTTTCTGGAAAACCGGTCGTTGCGACGGGTGATTCGGTTGCAGAAAACTCAGTTCAGCCTGCTGATTGGGCGTGTGCAGCAACAGATAAAAATCATTTTCAAACGTGATGCCGAAGTTCAGAACGGTTTGGTAAAACGCCTTCGTTTCGGCCAGTTTGTCGGTAATAATGCCTGCGTTCAGTTTCATAACGATACGGTTTTAAAGAACTCCCAGGTGGATTTGCGTCACGTTATTGGCCGGATTTTCGAAATCCATGTGGACATACACTTCCCGGTTGACGGCACTCAGCCGGTGTCCGTTCTGCAACAAACCGCCGACCAATGGTCCGTAGGTTGCCGCCAGATTGTCCCAACTGCCAGGGTGTTCGGCAAAACCGCTATTGAAGGAATCCAGACTTTTAAACGCCAGCCCCTCAGCCGGTTCGCCCTGCGTCGACTGAACGGGCAGCACAATATCCAGGTCAAAAACCGTGTCCGGTTTCCCGTCGACGCCGGTGTATTGCCAGCAAATCGGCCCGGTGATTTCGAGATCGAGCCGGACGGCTTCGCGGTACAGTTGCCGGGCCACGGTGCGGACGAAGGGGGTCAAACCCGCCAGCGTGGTCCGGGTTGAAAAAGCCAGGGTGGTGAGCGGTTTCGCTTCTTTGAGTTGCATCATACTGGTGTTTGATAGAGGATGCAACAAAGTAAACGCCCGGTTGTGACAGCCGTATGTCAGCAGGCTTGCGGTATTTTCAGGAATTGACGCGTTCCGACAAGTAATGCGCCTGCACTTCCTGCGCCAGTTCTTTCATGGTTTCGTGCAGCACATCGGGCGATTCTACCTCCACCCACTGGCCGAACATCAGCAGCCAGCGACCCACTTCCCGCACACACTGGGTCATGAACTTCATCCGAACCCATCGCCCGGCGTCTTCCTCTTCCGAGACGTAGCCGTAGTGGTACTTCATTTCCTGAATATGCCGCACCACTTGTTTGTCAAACCGCACCACCACCTCCTCCAGATGCTGCGTTTGCTGGATTTTTTCGAGGTACGCCGTCAGTGTAAGGCGGTTTTGGCTCGAATAGGTATGCCCGGTATGGTTCAGTTGCCGGATTCGGTCGACCCGAAAATCGCGGTAGTCCTGCCGAAGGCGGCAAAACGCAATGAGATGCCAGCCCGCTCCGTAATGATACAAGCCCACGGGTTCCACCTCCCGGTCGGTCGTTTCGTCCTTGTAGGCCGACCGATAATCCAGTTGTAAAACCTGTTGCTGCCCGATGGCGCGCTGAATATCGACCAGCAGGGCATCCGAAAACGGGGGCGTCGTGGGGCGTTTGGCCACCTGAACGCGCGGTTCCAGATCCTCGAGATGCTCCTGGTCCTTGCGTTTCAGCACCGATTTGATTTTGTACAAAGCCGATTCAAATTCCGTCCGAATCGATTCGTCCGCAAATTTTTCAATCACTTTGGCCCCAAACAGCAGCGCGCTGGCTTCTTCGCGGGTGAGCATCACTGGCGGCAGGTGGTAATCTTCCAGAAAATAGCCAATTCCGGCTTCGGCACCAATCGGCACGCCCGCTTCCTCCAGCGAGCGAATGTCCCGGTAAATCGTCCGCAAACTGGTGCCGAAACGTTTGGCCAGTTCCTGCGCTTTGACAACGCGTTTGGTCTGGAGGTGAATCAGAATGGCGGTCAGGCGGTCGATGCGGTTCATTTCGGGGTGCAGTTTTCTGCAAAGGTAACCAGACTGCGGTTTCAGCGGCAATTCGATCGGTTTGTTTCCGGTAAACATTTTTTTGAAAGCCGCGTGGGGGTAGGACGCAGGATGACGGTCATAGGAGCAGATTCGGGATAACAGAACCCGGTTTTATCAACTTTATATTGCACAACAGTAAACACCCATAAAAAGGAACAATTGCCATGAAAAAAATACTCGTACTAGCCACTTCCCTGTTTTGTTTTGCCGCACCGGCCTATTCGCAGGATACGGATTCTCTCCGAACGGAATTGAAAGAAGCCCGACAAAACCGGTATCCCATCCGCCCCGCCCAGATCGGTTTTGTGCCGCCCCTGAGCACCAACGGACTCGACAACGCCCTGTTCAGCAACCGGTTTTCGTTGAATTTGCTCGGCGGGTATGCCGCGGCCCTGGACGGCATCGAGTTCAGCGGTTTGTTCAGCCTGGAGAAAGATTATGCCAAGGGAGCGCAGTTTTCGGGTATCCTGAACGGAGTCAGAAATGAAGTCGATGGCGCGCAATTTGCCGGAATTGTCAACGCCGTGGGTGGCCCACTCTACGGAGCCCAGTTCGGCGGGATTGTCAACGTCGTCGGAAAAAGCGTGAAAGGGGCGCAGTTTGCCGGGATTGCCAACCTCTCCGGGTCGCAACTGACCGGCGCGCAAGTGGGCGGCATTGCGAACGTGACGAAGGGAGCTGTGAAAGGCGCGCAGATTGCCGGGATTGCCAATCTGGCTGAATCGGTCGAAGGCTTGCAGATCGCGGGCATTGCCAACGTGGCGAAACGCGTGAAAGGCACCCAGATCGGGCTGATCAACGTGGCCGAAAACGTCGACGGCGCGCAGATCGGTTTGCTGAATCTTTCCAAAAACGGCTACCACCGCTTCGAAATCTGGGCGGGTGACGCCCTGCACGCCAACATCGGCTTCAAAATGGGTGGAAACCGCAAGTTTTACAACATATTCGCCCTCGGAGCGGCCTGGCCCAAAAACGACAACGTCCGTTGGAACAGCCTCCGCTGGGGCTATGGTTACGGAATTGGTACCAACCAGTTTATCGGCAAACGCAACCAGATCAGCATCGAAGCCCTGACCTACCAGATTCAGGAAGAAGGCAACCACTGGGAAGATCTCAATTTGCTGAATCAGGCCCGGGTAAGTTTCATTTTGCCGATTCATAACCGCATTGCCGTCACCGTAACGCCCACCTTCAATGTGCAGGTAACAAAATTTGAAACCCGCGAAGGAACCGGAACGGAATGGGTCAAATGGGACGTGTACGACAAGACGTTCAGCCGCCGGTGGTCGGACGAAGAAGTCCGGGTTCGGATGTGGCCGGGCCTCAATGTCGGAATTCAATTTTAACGCACACTGTTGTAGCAAACCACCCACCAGTAGGGATCAATCGAATCGGTTGGAAGCCAGGTTGCTTCCAACCGATTTTAGTGCAGGCTGGTCGACATAGCAGGGTTCATTTGTCCCTTAATTCAACCCATCCAATTCATTGATGGTCAGCACCCGGGCGTCAGTCCGCTGCTGGGCGTCATTCCCTCCGTACACCAGTGTCGAGGTAGTTTGAGGAGCCAGTTTCTGGAAGTAGTCCAAGCCTTTAAAAAAGTCCGGCTGAATGGTTCGCCCTGATTTAATTTCAACCGCCGTCAGGCTCTTGCCCCGGTCAATGAGCAGATCAATTTCGTGATTCGATTGATCCGACCAGAAATAAAACGGCGGTCGCTGACCCTGGTTCAGCCAGTTTTTGGTCAGTTCGTTGATGATTAAATTTTCAAAAAGGGCACCGCGGGCAAAATGAACCCCCAGATCATCGACCGACCGGATGCCCAACAAATAGGCCGCCAATCCCGTATCGTAGAAATAGACCTTCGGTGTTTTCACAATGCGCTTGCTGAAATTTTGATAATATGGAGGCAATCGATACGCAATGAATGAGGTTTCAAGCACCGTCAGCCACGCGTTGACGGTTTTGTTATCAATACCCAACTCCACCGCCAAACTCTGCTGGTTGAACAACTGCCCGATGCGTCCTGCCAGCAACTGAATGAATTTCTGAAATAGATTTAAATTCAGAATATTTTTGACTTGGCGCACGTCACGCTCTACGTACGTTTGCAGGTAACTATCGTAGAAACCGTCGGCGTCGATATCGTGTACGAGTTTTCGCGGATAGGACCCACTAACGATATAGGTCTCCCACGACGCGGGCTGATATGTCGTACTTCGAAGTTCCTGCCACGACAAAGGCAGCAGGTTGAATACTGCCACCCGCCCCGCCAGCGATTGAGTGATCGACTTCATCAACAGGAAATTTTGTGATCCGGTCAGGATGTATTCGCCGGTGCGTTGCCGCTCGTCGGTTGCCACCTGCAGATAAGAAAACAGGTCCGGCACATATTGTACTTCATCCAGAATCACCCCGTTCTGATAGGTTTCCAGAAACCCTTTCGGGTCTTGCCGGGCAAATTCCCGTTCGGCCAAACGTTCCAGACTCACATATCGGTAATCGGGTTTTAGAAACTTTGCCAGTGTGGTTTTCCCCGATTGGCGCGGCCCGGTAATGGTGATAATTGGATATTTCCGAAGCATCTCGGAAGCCCGATGCGTAAGCTGACGATCGATCATGGTATTTTTCTGACAATTTAGGAATTTAATTCCTAAATTGTCAGAAAAATACCATGAAGTGCAACTTTATGGGGATAGAGTAGAATATTTGAAGAAACTTCATCAATTTTACAACACCGTGAACGGTGACGTTCAGCACTTTGTAGTATTCTCAACGACCGTATTCTGTTTAAACCGGACCCAACATCCGGCTCAGCCAATGGATAACAAGTTTATTGAAAAAGCGTCGGGTGCCATTGCCGATAAATACCGGTTGCAAATTTTGCTGGCCCTTTCCGAAAAAGGAAGTTTGAACAATTCGGATATTCAGGAAATGACCGGACTGTCGCAACCCTGCGTTTCACACCACGTCAAGACCCTGATCGACAGCGGACTCGTCAACTCCCACAAAGAAGGCCGCAACCAGAACCTGAGTTTAAATAAAGAGGGATTGAAGGACTTGTCGGGCTTCCTGACGAAGCTGACTTAAAAAATTTTCCCTAATACATTCAAACTTTTAAATGTATGGATGCGTTATTCCCCCGAACCAAGACATCCATCGCTATGCATAAGTTACTTTTTTCCCCCGTTCAACTCGGTACACTGACCCTCACCAACCGAATCGCCATGGCTCCGATGACCCGCAGCCGGGCTTATAACAACATCCCCAACGAACTGATTGCCAATTATTACGGCCAACGGGCTTCGGCGGGTTTAATCATTTCCGAAGGCGTTTCGCCTTCCCCCAACGGTTTGGGTTATGCCCGGATTCCGGGTATTTTCAGTGCCGAACAAGTGGCGGGCTGGAAACTGACGACGCAGGCTGTTCACGAAAAAGGCGGGCATATTTTTGTGCAATTGATGCACACCGGCCGCATTGGCCACCCTCTTAATTTGCCAGCCGGTGCCGAGGTGGTTGCGCCGTCGGCGATTGCAGCCGAGGGTCCGATGTGGACGGATCAGGAAGGTATGCAGGCCAACGCCCAGCCCCGCGAGTTGACCACCGACGAGGTAAAGCAAACGATTCAGGAATTTGTTCAGGCGGCTAAAAACGCCGTGGAAGCCGGTTTTGACGGTATCGAGTTACACGGTGCCAATGGCTATCTGATCGAGCAGTTTTTAAATCCGAACAGCAACCAGCGCTCCGACGAATACGGCGGCAGCGTCGAAAACCGCGCCCGTTTCGCCCTGGAAATTGCTGAACAATCGGCGCAGGCCATTGGAAAGGATCGCGTTGGCATCCGGTTTTCGCCCTACGGTGTGTTCAACGACATGCCAAACTACCCGGAAATCGACGAAACGTACACCTACCTGGCCGAAAAACTGAACGACCTGGGTATCGTTTACCTCCACGTCATCAATACCGCAGCCCCGGAAGGAGCCGAAACCACCGTACCGCTGCTCAAAACCATTCGGGAAAAATTCAGCAATACGCTGATTCTGAACAGTAAATATACCGCTGAACGCGCCGAAGAAGACTTGCAAAACGGCCTGGGCGACCTGGTTGCGTTTGGGTATCCGTTCATTGCGAACCCGGATCTGGTCGAACGGCTGAGCACCGGCGCTGAACTGGCCCAGGCCGACCCCGCAACGTTTTATGCCGGTGGCGAAAAAGGGTTCATCGATTACCCCGCGCTGGTTGAAGCGCAGGTGTGATATAGACAAGAGAGGATAGACAAGAGAGTAAAGAGTCTCACTTCTCTTGTCTATCCTCTCTTGTCTATTTTTTCACCTGCTGATCGGCGAAGTTCAGAAATTGTTCCCAGTCATACTGCTTGACGTCATGTTCGCCCGTGCGGATGTGGTAGCGCACCGTCTCCCCGACGGGGGTGTGCACGGGCGGCCAATCGTCGGTAACAATGCCTTTTTTGCCATATAGTTTGTAAACCGGATCGGTTTGGCGGGCACTCATAAATTCGCCTTTCGGATCGGCCCACTGGTCGCCCTGCGCACTGGCAACGTAAAGCGGACGGGGCGCGATCAGGGCCAGGAGTTGGTGCTGATCGAACGGCAGGGCTTCAGGCCGGTTGTTGTAGGTTCGGTATTGCGGACAAAACCAGTGCGGAAAACTCGTGTTAAGCCGCAGAATCGTTTCGCCAAAAACGCGCTTCGATAAAGCCGCTCCGCCTTCGCCGGATTCGTTGGCAATAACGGCCGCAAACCGCGTATCCTGCGCGCCCGCCCACAAAGCGGCTTTCCCCTGGCGCGAATGCCCCAGCGCAATTGCCCGTCTGGCATCCACCAAGCCGTCGGTTTCCAGGTAATCGAGCATCCGGCTCATGCCCCACGCCCAGACGCCAATCGCCTGCCAGCCATCGCTTTTCTGCTCCGTCGGCGGTCCCAATACGGAACGAATACCGGTTCTCCAGCCCTCCGGATGATCGGGTTCCAGGTCGCCGTAATAAGCCGTCGCCACGCTATACCCCTTTGAAATGATGAGTTCCAGGGGCCAGCGGGATCGCTGAACACCCCGCGCGGCTTCCGTCGCCCGGTTATTGACGACTTTTCCGTCGGGCCGGTTGGGCAACCAGCGCGTGGAGAGCGTAATACCGGGTTCGGTGCTGATGCTGTGGTTTCCCATGTAATTGAATCCGACAAAAACCGGCGGGCGTTTCACACCTTTAGGAACATAAATCAGGATATCCAGCGACGGCAGATTGGGGTATTCGGTCCAGATGATGGAAATCTGTTTGCGAATGGCCGTCCCGCCGAGCGCGGAGGAATCCACTGATTTTATTTCATATCGGGTTGCCAGCCGTCGTTCGGGTGTAACACCGTATACCTGCGTGGCAAATTGTTTCAACAAGACCGCCCGTTGCTGGCTTTCCCACTGGCGAGCCGTCGTGATGCGCTTCCCGGTCGGTGTGACGAGGGGGTCGGGCAAGGTGTAGGGCGGTATTTTGGTTTCGTCGTAGTTGGGTTCAGGCGACTGCGCATGCAGGGTGGCCTGATGGAATAGAAGTCCTGAAAGCAGGAGGAATCTGACAAACGAAGTCTGCATTACGTTCGATACCGTTGAAGCCGGTCATTTCCTAAAGGCTTTTCCGTTTCTGTTTTACTCCGTTGATTGAGATTTGTAAATCCTGACCAGCCTAACCAACTGCGGGTTCTTTCCCGCTCGTTATTGACCCCAATCCACTCGTTACCGACTCCGGCTAGCCGACCAAACACCGGCGATCTACCTTTGTTGCACCAACATACCAAAACAACAAAGAACCAATGAACCTCACCAAAATCAGCGCTCTGGCGCTCTGTAGTCTTCTGATCAGTTTGTCATCGTGTGAAAACCAGCAGCTTGACCCTTCGGCACCTCGCCAGTCGAACACGGCGGGCCAGTCGGCGGAATCCAACGCACTGGGAATGGATGACATCATCGTATCGGTAGCGAAAAAACACACCCTCGTAAAACAAGGCAACGCTACGTTGTCGTATGATGCGAACGGAAAACTGGTGAAAGTCACCGAAGGCAACCGCACGACTACGTATGCCTACAGCCCCGGAAAAGTCACGACGCTAACGCTGGTAGGCGGTACGAAAACGCAGGATGGCACCTATTTTCTGGATGCGAACGGCCGCTGCACGCACTCTGAAGTGCCGGACTATTCCGTCGTGGATGGCATCCCGCATATTACTATGAACTCGTTTAAATACGATTACGACGCCAAGGGCCGGTTGATAAACCGCTACCATTCCATTTACCCCAACATGCGGGTGGAATTTGCCTACAACGCCGACGGTGATCTGGTTGAAGTGAAGCGGTTCAATAACCCCAATGATGTGATTCAGAAGAACATCTATGAATACCAGTTTGCGGGCTCATCCATCCTGACCGATAATAACCGTCTCAATGCGGTTGGCGTGTTCAACCTGGACCCTTACCTGCGTATTTACGGCAAAACCAGCAAACACCTGGTGCAGCGGCTAAAAACGATTCAAACCGTGTATGGTGGCACAACGACCGATTACCGATTCGCTTATACCCTCAATGCCGACGGGTATGTAACGATCAGCAAAAAATACAGCGTGTCGAACGGGGCTCTGCTCCAGACTTCGCCCTACGAATACGTGGTGTCAGACCTGACCGTATCGCTGTAATTTGATTACCGGCAAAAGCCATTACTAACCCATCCTCTTAAACCAAAAAAACTCCCGTTCCGGGAGTTTTTTCATTTTTAGTGCCGAACGGTATCCACTTTCATCACTCCACCCCGCCGAAGCGAGTCGGTGCGGAGTTGCTTCGGATTCGGATCGCCCGTTGGCCGCCGGTCCTCAATTTGTCCCCGGCGCATCCGGTCGCCCTGACGAAGCCGGTTCGTGTCTTTTTTGATCGTATCCTGCGTAACGGTTTGCCCGGTAACAGGATCCCAGAGACGAACCATCCCCGTAGTTTGCGCAGAAATCCCAAAAAGGGAAACTCCGATTAGGCTGGCAATCAGTAGCTTTTTCATGGTTGTAAGGAAAAAAAGCAGACACCGAGTGATGACTGCTTTTCTTGGATTACCTAACTGATTCTCTACTATTTATTTTGTAGCGTATCACGCTTCATCGTCGAATCATTCCGGTTTCTATTTCTCCGGTTTTTGCGGTCGTTCGAATTGTTGGTCGTTCCCTTGGTGTTCATTTCTGAATTCGTCGGGGTTGGGCTGGTCGTAGTCGAAGGATTAGTCGTTGTTGAACCCTGAACCGGATCGGTCTGGGTAGACGTTGGATCGGTCGTACGACGCTCGCGGTTCATCTGACCCTGTTGGTTCATTTGTCCCTGCTGGCCTTGTTGCGTTTGCGGAAATGTAGTGGTTCCGGTCGTTGGAGGCTGCGTTTGCATTTGCGGATTGGCCGTCGAACCGGTAGGCGATTGCGACCCTAAAGTCGTCTGGCCCTGCGGATACGTCGTCGTATTCGTATTTCCCGTCGTACCCATCGACTGGCCGTTCATCCCCTGGGTTTGCGGATTGGTCGTCTGCGTCTGCGGGTTTACAGTTGTACCGGTCGTCGTACCGGCGCCTGTCGACCCGGTCGTGTTCTGCGCTTTGGCGTTGAGGGCAACCGCCACGAACATAGCCCCCATCATCACTAGCTTTTTCATCGTTGAGTTTTGTTTTATGATGGTTGTTTGAACCAAATCAATTATAAAACAAACTCTGATCATACTAAAGTTGTTCGGAAAAATTTTAAATTCCTGAGCCAACGGGACAAGGCTCCGTTCATGTTTAAGGCTGCCAGTGTAATCCGACTACCAGACCATAGCTGTAGGGACGGACGCTGAAACAACGGGAGTTATCACTGATGGCGTTGAGATTATAGACAATTCCGGGTTCAACCTGCAACCGCAACTTCTCCGTTAACTGGCGCTCAATTCCGTAGGAAGCCTGCAAAAAGGGCTGCCAGCGTTGGCTGGAGCGGCCACTGACCAGATAACCCAGACTCCCTCCGATCGCCATCGAATGCCGCAGCCCCGTCGTCTGACCCGGATTCAACTGCCACCGACCGTCTGCGCTCAGGGCCACATATTGCCAGGCGGTTTTTACCCGGTGTTCCACCGATTTGTACAGCGGGGTTAGCTTGATGGTTTGCTGATCGACCCACTCCACTTTGGTCGAATCCGAGTGAAGCGCCCGGGCAGAGTAGGTCATTTCCTGCTGCAATTTCTGATAAACCGCTCCAACCCGTAAACTGAGCCTGCGGTTCAGCGACCATTCGGCCCCGGCCTGCACCCGCAAACCCGTCCGGGCACCCAATGCGGTGGACGGGCGGATTTTCTCCATCACCACATTATCCTGTCGCACAGGCGTCACCTCCCGGAACGTGTACAGGGGCATGACACTGGCGAAAAAAGATGGGCGGGCGGTCAACCACTCTGGTTCGATACCGGGAGCCTGCTGCCTGGCCGGGGCATGAACAGCAGGTAAGGTGGCAACCGGAAACACCAGCCGGGTCGTCTTTCCGGTTATCAATGCGTAGGTCAGAACTGATTCGGTTTGCGGATCAATACGCGTTTGCGGATTGGATGATGGGATCGTAGCGTTTACGTCATAGGCTTCACTTACTCTTTCTTTGTGTACGCTTCCGGTTTGATTGACTATGTTCAGACTCGTATTCTGTTCATTCCTTCGCAGTGACTCCGAACCTGAGCCATCCGGTTTTCGCCGGAATTTTTCAGTTGCCCGGGCGAAAACCGATGATTCATCACCCCGAATCCTGGCAGGGTCGGGAAGGATTTCTGCCGCGCGGGCTGACCTTCCGTTTCGGGATATACGACTCCCGGCCATCGGACGGTTTTCAGAAGCAAGGGTAGTCCGCGCCGTTTCCGTTATTGGGACAGTTTTCCCCGTCGTCGGTGATTGCGCAACGGTGCCTGTCGACGAGGCTGTATACTCCCGGATGCCAACGGTTAGCAGGACCAGAATACCCAGAAAGGCCAGACCCAGGCCAATTCGCCGGCCCACATGACGCACCGGTTTTTCAGCCGATGGCGGTTTTGATCCCCTTAAAATACGTTCCAGAGCGTCTTCGGCCGGTTCAGACTCGTCGTTTTCGAGTCGCTGCCGGAAAATCCGTTCCCACTCCTCTTCAGTAGCTGCCATAGCTGACAATCCCTATTTTCTTCAACTTTTGTTTTAAAACGTCTTTGGCCCGCGCCAGTTGCGACTTCGAGGTCCCTTCCGAAATCCCCAGCATCCGGGCAATTTCCTGGTGGCTGTACCCATCGACGACATACAGGTTGAACACCATGCGATAGCCATCGGCCAGGTCCTGCACCAGCGTGAGCAATTCCTCCGTTGAGATGCGGGCCAGAATGTCGTTATGCTCGGTATTGCTGGTTTCCCAGGCTTCGTCGTAATCGGTTTCGGACTGCTCGTGGTGGTGCTTGTGATACCAGTTAATGGCCGTGTTGACCATCACCCGTTTCATCCAGTTCAACAACCGCTCGGGTTGTTCGATGGTATGAATTTGCTGGAAGATGCGGATAAACCCTTCCTGAAACATGTCCTCCGCTTCCGGGCGAGAATGGGCATAGCGACGGCAAAGGCCCATCATCCGGCCTTTGTGACGTTCGTACAAAGCCGTTTGAGCCCGCGCATCGTGCCGCTGGCATGCCCGCAACAATTCTATTTCAGACAAAGAGTTTCTTCAGGACGACGGTGTATGTACGAATTACAACTTTTCCTTAAACCGACCCAAGTTACCATTTCTACTTCATTGAATGGCAAGATTTACCGTCGCCGACGCCTTGTTATTTTTCACGTCTGTTAATTCATAAGTAAACTGAAAACTTCCTCTGAAATCCAGGGAGGGCCGGTACACAATAGCCCCGTTTGGCAGGACTTCTAAAGCGGCCCCCGATGGATTATCCGTAATGGTCATACTTCGTAAGGGTGAACAAACGCGGTCATTTCCCAACGCATAAATGTAAACAATCCGCTTTTTGGGGTCGGTAGGCAAAATAGCGGCCGAAATCTGCCCATTGTCATTGCGTGCCGTCAACGCACAGTCGGCATCCGAACCGGTGACCGAAATACGGGCCGTGGCTTCCTGACAGTCGCCGGCATCGCAACGCCGGTACGTAAATTCATCTTCCCCTGTATAACCGTTTGTCGGAAAATACAATACCGTATTGTTCTTCAACACCCTTGCCGTGCCCTTACCGGGGGCCTTGACAATCGTAACCGGCAGGTCATACCGGGATTTGCAAAGCTGGTCGTTGGCCAGAACCGGAATGCGCAGTGAATCGGTAATGAACCATTGTTTCCAGTAGATCTGCTCGTCTTTCAGCAGAATTTTACAATCTTTATACGGATCACCGACGCTAATCCGAACCGGACATAAGAATGTGCGGGTTTTTTGCGGGAAAACAGCCTTTACTTTGTAAAAGAAAAAATCAAACCCGTTGAAACCGGGCGCGGGCGTATAACTAATTTCTCCGTTTTCGACCGTTACTTTGCCATGCTCCGGTTGCTGCTGGACAGCCAGACTAGCCAGATCAACCGTGGCATCACAAAACCGGTCATTTTTCAGGACATCAGCCGTAATGGCCTGGTTTTCGGCCGTCCGGTACCAATCCGGAATCGGGCCGGCATTACACGGAATCCGGCTGCTGTCGGCCGCCATACTGATCCGAAACGACCGGGCAAGGCGGGTTTCTTTGCCCGTGCTGACCGCAAACTGGTCTTCACCCACCACAAAAGTGGAATAAGGCGTATAAACCAGCAAACCGCTGCCGCTGAATCGGGCATTACCGAGTCGCGGAGTTTGGGTAATGTACAGCGTTGTGACCGAATTGAGGCCGGAAATGGACGTCAAGTCAATCGCCACCTGCTGGTCGGGCAGGGTATAATATTCTATTTCTTCCGTATCCACGCCGTCGGGGCCGGGTGCAGCATCCTGCGCGATTCGATCGCAAGCCACTGTGCCCAGCAATACCACCGTCAATACCGTACTAAAAAATCTGGATGTAAACATATCACCGTCGAGACAACGCTCTGAACGATATGACAAGGCTGATACCGAAAGGGTTGCAAAAATTAGTGAAGAGTTAAGAGTTAAAAATTAAGAGTTAAAGTAAACCCCATCGGCCAAACAGGCCGCGATGTGTTTCTACTCTTAATTTTTAACTCTTCACTCTTCACTCTTAACTCTCTAAAGGTTTTGCCGCTTCAGCTCCTGCACGGCGTAGTTGGCCGCGCGGGCGGTCATGGCCATGTAGGTGAGCGACGGGTTGACACACGAAGCCGAAACCATGAACGCGCCATCCGTACAGAAGACGTTTTTCACGGAATGCACCTGGTTGAATTTGTTCAGCACCGACTGCTTTGGATCATTCCCCATCCGGGCGGTTCCCATTTCGTGAATGCCCAGACCCGGCCACGAACCGTTATCGTTGATGGTCACGTTTTTCAGACCCGCCGTTTCGAGCATTTCAGCCGCATCGTTGCCCATGTCCTTGCGCATCTTCATTTCGTTTTCCTTGAACTCGGCATCGAAGCGCAGTACCGGCAGACCATACTTATCGGTTTTCGACTTGTCGATCACGACTTTGTTTTCGAAATACGGCAGACATTCGCCAAAGCCGCCGAGGTTCATCGCCCAGGGTCCCGGTTTGGTCATTTCGTCTTTGAAGGCCGCTCCGAAACCTTCGGAAGCCGTACCCCGGCCCCAGTTCATGCGTGAAGCACCGCCCTGGTAGCCAAATCCGCGCAGGTAATCGCGTTTTGCCTGGCCGGGCAGGTTGCGGAAACGGGGCACATAAATCCCGTTTGCCCGACGACCGTAGTAGTATTTATCGCCAAACCCTTCGTAGACACCGCTGGCACCCACCCGAAAATGGTGATCCATCACGTAGTGACCCAGCACCCCGCTTTCGTTGCCCAAACCGTTCGGAAACCGGTTGGAAACCGAGGCCATCAGGATTTGCGTCGACGCCATGGACGAGGCACAGAGGAAAATAATTTTGGCGTTGAACGTCAGTTCTTCTTTTGTCAACTGATCGACCACCCGAACGCCCGTTGCTTTTTTCTTCGCTTCGTCGTAAATCACCGACGTCACGATGGAATGCGGCCGAAGCGTCAGGTTTTTGGTTTTCATGGCCGCCGGCAGCGTGGCCGACTGCGTGCTGAAATACGCACCGAACGGACACCCCCGGCTACACAGGTTCCGGTATTGGCACTGCGCCCGGCCCAGGGCGCTTTGTTGTGCCGTAGGCTTGGTGATGTGTGCCACGCGGCCGATGGTGATCGTCCGCTCCTTGAATTTTTTCTCTACCTCGCCTTTGACGTGTTTTTCGAGGCAATACATATCCATCGGCGGCTGAAACTGCCCGTCGGGCAACTGCGGCAAACCATCGCGTGAACCACTGACACCAATGAATTTTTCGACGTAATCGTACCAGGGCGAAATGTCTTTGTAGCGAATCGGCCAGTCGGCACCCACGCCTTCCTTGATGTTGGCTTCGAAATCGAGATCGCCCAGGCGGTAGCTCTGACGGCCCCACATCAGCGAACGCCCACCCGTGTGGTAGCCGCGCATCCAGTCGAACCGCTTGTCTTCCAGGTACGGATTTTCTTTATCGTTGACAAACAGGTAAGCGGTTCCTTCCGAAACCGTGTAGCCCGTCCGGGCCTGAACGGCCTGTTCCTCGGCAATCTCCGACGTCACCCGCCCCCGGTGCGGAAACTGCCAGGGGTCGGTCATGGCGGTTTTATACCCTTCGATGTGTTTGATGTCTTCGCCCCGTTCGAGCATCAGCACTTTCAAACCCTTCTCCGTCAGCTCTTTCGCTGCCCATCCCCCGCTGATCCCCGACCCGACCACAATGGCGTCGTAGGTAGTGGCTTTGATACTATCTATGTTAAGGTTCATGTTTTTTAATGACGAATAAAATGGATAATGAACAATTTCCGGGACCGCTCAGGCAGCTCCAAATAACGAACGAACCGGATACCCTTCCATTCGTCCTTGTTCATCGACATTAGGTAGCCCAGGCTTTCTGGCCGGGTTTCAGATCAATGCACCCCTGGAACCGGCCCGGAACGGCAATGTAAGCCAGGGCCTGGGTGGCGCCAATTTCCGACGTAAAATACCCGTTCAGCGTCAAGGATTTCAGCGTATTGAAAAAGGGCGTATACCGTTTTTCAGCGGGCATGGAAGCCATGGCCTTGCGTTGTTCGGCGGCTTCGGCCTGCAGTTTCGTCATGATCTCCGTCCGTTGCGTGGCATCGAGCGCCACGAAATTCTTGCTGTAGGAAGCCTGACTCAGCTCATTGGTATGGGCCAGTCCGTCTAAAAACTGCTTCTGATCTTTTTGCGGATAACAGTCTTTCAAGATAATGTCAATGATTTCATTGACTTTGGCGGCTTTCGCACCGGGGGTGCTGGTCGTGGGGATAATGACTTCGGTCATTTCAGCGACCATCGTGTCCTGGTCGGCCGTAAACAACAGAGGCTTTCCGCTCAGGGCCCGTCTGGTGGCCGAGGCTTCGAGCGTATCCGCGAGTGCAGGCAGCGTCAGGGTGGTTCCCATCAAGGCCGCAACCCGCATCAAGGCATCTCTTCTGTTCATACTGTATTGAGTAAAAGATTAGTGAGATTCAAAAAACTAACGGAATAATCCATGACAAATATAGGCAATCGATCGGCTATTTGTATGGCGTTCGGCAGGTTTCATCCGAAAAAGGAAGGTCCCCAGAGCGTATAGTCTTACCGGTTATGCCCCAATACGTCATCCGGAATCCGGGTCATGAATCTGCCAAAAAACCGGTAGAAATGAAATGGATGCGGCATTTTTCTTTTTTCGTTCGCGACCAAAGCGCTGAGACAGGTGACAGGAGGCTCAAAAAAACGTCCTTTCAGCCTCTTGTTACTCGTCTAACTTCTTTACTCCCAAGCCTTAAACGACCTTTCGTCGGGTCCATTGCGCCACTTATCCATTTTTAAGGACTTCAGGCACTGGTGATACAATATCCGCTGTTTTCATCCGACTTCCCTGGTGTATGAGAAACGTAGCGCTGTCTGTCCCCATCAACCCGAAAGGATCGGATCATTCCGGTTCCGATTCCCGGCCACCCGACGGGGCGGCCCGGGCGGTTCAGCGCGAACGCCCCCGCCTGCTGGATTTTATCCGTCGACGGCTCCCGACGCGCGAGGATGCCGAAGACCTGTTGCAGGATGTGCTGATGGACTGGGCCGAAATCGACCGCCGGACGCAACTGCCGTCGCCCACGGAACCGCTGACGCAGCCCATCGAGCATCTGGCCGGGTGGTTGTTTGCGGTGGCCCGGCGGAAAATCATCGACTGGTACCGGAAAAAGCGGACGGTTTCGCTGGAAGATCAATCCAGGGGCTATGCCGACGACGATGGCGAACCGCTGCTGATGGCCAGTTTGCTGCCCGCCAACGACTTGACCGCCGACGAGATGCTGATGCGGGAAGCGATGATGGAAGCCGTCATGGAAGCGGTTTCGGAGCTACCCGCCGAACAACGCGAGGTATTTATCCGGCACGAGATCGACGGACAGAGCTTTCGGGACATGGCCGACGAAACCGGTATTCCGATCAACACGCTACTGTCGCGCAAACGCTATGCGATTCTGTATCTGCGGGAACGCCTGCGGGGCTTATACGAAGAATGGATCATGAACTAAACACAACGACAATGGAACCTCTGTTGATTTTAAAAGGAATTGGCTTTTTAGCCCTCGGAATTGCTCTCTTCATGCTGGTCACGCTGGTCGTCATGCGGCTGTGGAACTGGCTGGTGCCCTCGGTTTTTAACGGGCCGAAAATCCGGTTCGTCCAGGCGCTGGGCCTGCTGTTTCTGACCAGACTGCTGGTGGGCGGTTTTGGCTTCGGCGGTGGGCATGGCGGACACTGGCGCGGGCAACACGGTTTTGACCGCCACCATGCCGCCGTTTGCCAGCCGTATGAGCATCCCTCAAAAACCGAGAAATCGCTCCAACAATAATGCGGTTGAAACAACCCTTCAACCATCAAACCATTACAACCATTTATTACCATGAAACTATTTTGGATTAAACGCGTAGTCGGCGGCCTGTTATTCGCTGTCATTTTTGTAACGGCGGCTGGCTGGGCCGTATCAAGTCTCTGGAACTGGCTGGTGCCGGTGCTGTTTGCCGGCCCGACGATCACCTTCGTTCAGGCGTTGGGCCTGCTCCTGCTGAGCCGGATTCTGGTCGGTTTTCGCGGGGGCTGGGGTGGCCGACGGTGGGGCGGTAGCGGCTGGGGCGGTGGTCCCTACGGTCACCCGAGACACGCTTACTGGCGCGAGAAAATGTCGAACCGCTGGCAGAACATGACGCCCGAAGAACGTCAGCAGTTCAAGCAGCAAATGAAGGAACAATGGAAAGGCGGGTGCGGCCCGCGCGGATTCGGCCGCGGACGACAGCACTGGGGGCCGCAACCGCAGGAAACGGACCCCGGCCATCCGGCGGAGCCTACGGCGACGAAGAGCTAATTTTTAGAAATACAGGGGAAATGAAGAATCCGTTCAGGATTTCATTTCTCTTCCAGGAACAGAGAAGGATGAATATCGAATGAAAAATGATGAATGTTAAATGTAGAAGTACTGGATTGGAAGCCCCTTTTACATTTAACATTCATCATTTTTTATTCGATATTCGTTTTTTGCAATCCTGAAATCGTTTCTACACCGAATCCTCTTTCTCTTTCATTTTTTGCTTCACATAATCAGCCGGATACTGCAAGGCGATTTCACGGATTTTGTAACTAAATTCCGTAAACGTTTCCTCCCAAAGCCGGGCTTCTTCCGGCGTATAGTCATAAAAACCGTGTGCATTGGCGACTCCCCGCCCTCCGCTTTTTACGATGTCGTCGATCAGTTTCGGCACTTCCGTACTGTTGTTGAGCGTGGGCAACAGGTCTTTCATGACGGTATGGTAGGCCGGAACGCCCGTCAAATCCATCCAGCGGAAAACCCCCACCAGCGTCATGAAATAGCCCGCATTGTTGCGGCAGGAACGGTCGACATCCTCCACCGTCGCGTAGCCGTTTTCGACCAGGCTGATGGCTTCCCGGTACATGGCATACATCAGGCGATTGGTGATAAAACCGGCTATATCCTTGCGAACCAGGATCGGTTCCTTGCCCCAGAAGTGGGCCAGTTCATAGAGGTATTCGCCCCGGGAAACCGCACTGCTGTCTCCGCAGATGATTTCCAGAAACCGGGTCGTATGCGCCGGTTCGGCCCAATGCAATCCAAAAAACCGCTCCGGGTGCTGGGTCAGTTTCTGAAGCACACTGATCGGAATGGCCGAGGTGTTGCTCGCCAGCAGCGCATCGGAAGCGATCACCCGTTCCACTTTCTGGTATACCGATTCCTTAATCCCCCGGTCTTCGATGGTACATTCAATGACCAGCCGGGCGGGCCGGAGTTGTTCGTAGTCCTCCGTCAGAATCAGGTTTTCCAGGTACAATTCAGGCTGATTCGTAATCAGTCCTTTCTGATACGACCGTTCGAGGTGTTCTTTGATCCGGGGCAGGGCGGTAACCATGTCAACGGGAATCGGAGCCACCGCAACGACGGGATGACCGGCAATCAATAAACAGGTGGTAATGCTGCATCCCATCAGCCCAAGGCCAACGATGCCGACCGGGATTTCTTGCGGAATTGGGGTCATTAGCTAAAATCTAGTGGTTCAACCGGATACCGACGCAAAAGCGCGGCACAAACGGCCTAAAGGTATTCCGGTTTCAGACAACAGACTACTTTTTCCTCCTTAATTCTGGCACGAAATTTCACCCAAGCCGGGCTTTTACAGGATAACAACCTGACCGGTTCGCACCGATTCATCGCAGGCAAAGGCGATCCGAAGGCTGTTGACGGCATCCTGCATGTGATCGGTCAGGTCGATATCTTCCCGGATTGATTTCAGAAAATACCGCTGCTCCCGGTTACAAAGCTCCTGATGATCAGGTTCGTCCTCCAGATTAATCCACTCATCCGGTTTCGCAAACCGCTCGCTGGCGTCCAGGTCTGCATGGTGAAACCGGATGGATTCCGTTTTGGTATGGGCTTCGATGGACGACGATTTACCAGCGCCCCCGGCTTCTTTGGCCACGATGGAAACACTGCCCTTCGGCCCGAAAACATCTTTGACGAAAAACGCCGTTTCGCTGATCATGGGGCCCCAACCGGCTTCGTACCAGCCCACCGACCCGTCTGCAAACCGGATCTGGAGTTGGCCGTAATTGTAGTTACCCGCCGGTATTTCGTCCGTCAGCCGGGCACCGATGGCGTAGACCTGAACCGGTTTGGAACGCGTCATCTGGCACATCACATCGATGTAATGTACCCCGCAGTCCACAATCGGGCTCAGGCTTTTCATCAGGTTCCGGTGCAGGGTCCACATGGTGGTTTCGCTTTGCTGGTTCAGGTTCATCCGCATCACCAGCGGTTTTCCAAGTTCATGCGACAGGCCGACAAATTTCTCCCAAGACGGGTGATGGCGTAAAATGTAGCCGACCACCAGTTTCTTACCCGCTTTCACGGCGGCTTCCACCACCCGCTCAGCCCCGGCCACCGAGTCGGCCACCGGTTTTTCGATAAAAACATGGCACCCGGCCTCAAACGACTTGACGGCAAATGCCTCGTGCGTGTCCGGGTAGGTCGAGATACACACCGCATCCGGTTTGGTCTGCTCCAGAGCTTCTTCAAAATCACTGAAAAGGGTAAAACCGCCCCCCAGTTTTTCATTTAAAACTTCCTTACTTTTTCCGGTAGAGACAATGCCACAGATTTCAAAGCCATCCAGCCGGTGATAGGCTTGGGCGTGGGATGACCCCATGTTTCCGCATCCCACCACCAGGACACGCAAAGAGGTTGACTGATCAGACATAACGGTTTCGGTTAATCGGTTTTAGGCAAGCGTTATTTCCTTCGTAAAGGAACAAGTTCTACTTTTCTAACGAATAGCTCGGCACCCTCGGATTGAATCTGGATGCGACCTTTCGCGGGTTTCACCTGGGTAGCCTGGTTGACCAGCGTCCCGTTCAGGTAAATCGAAACCGTGTCGCCCTCGGCCACGCAAACCATCGTGTTCCACTCGCCAAGCGGTTTTTCGAGGTCTTTGGCACCCCGAAACCCCTTGACATCCTTCCAGGCCGGATCCCGGTCGAACCAGTCAATCCGGCCGCTGTGGATGGTCAGGGGCGCACCCGATGGGGAGTATACATTTCCCCGGCCTTCCTGTTTGGGTGCTACGGTGGCCGTCAGGGCGTAGTTCTCACTGCCATCGCCCACCACCAGAAAATCACCCGACCCGCCCTCGATGAGCTGGCATTCGATGGAACGCATCCAGATTCCGCGGTACCCGCCATCCGGCCCGGTGGAATGCAACAGGATGCCATTGTCCCGCGCGCGGTCTTCCCGGGGTGCATAGGTTCTGTCTCCCCATTTGAATTCCACCGTCAGCGTATAATTCTCGTACGCCTTGTTGGTAATGATGCTGCCATATTCTTCGCCCGAGACGTGAATCAGTCCGTCGTGTACCGTAAAGACCTTTTTAACATCATTCTCCCGTCCCCGTTTTTCAATAAAGACGTACCACCCCTTCAGGTTTTTTCCGTTGAATAGTTTGACGGTTTTCGACCGCGCCGATTGAGCCGTTGCGTCGCCCGTGGCAACCAACAGGGCGATGATCACCGCCAGAACTAAAAAATTCAAGCCCCTCATTTTCAAGGTGTTTTTTATGCTTTCTGCCCCTAAATCCCCTGAAGGGGACTTGGACGCGAAACCTTCAGGATGCTACAAGTCCCCTTCAGGGGATTTAGGGGCAGAAAGCGTCATTCTCACTTTCATCAGGAACAGATTCCGGTTTTATTTTTTCTGACTGGCCTGAATCATCCGGTCCAGCCGGTAGGGCAGCGCGTTGAGAAAAGCGATCAGATGGGCCATTTCGGTCGGATTCAGTTGCTGGTCCAGGCCCGGCGGCATCATCGACAACGTCTGCGGTTCGATGGCGGTGATCTCCGAACGGGCAATTCGTACACCGGGGGCAGGCCCCAGTTCAATCACGACCGACTCCGGAAGCTGTTCCTTGAGAATGCCCGTATACGACGTGGTTTTCGTGACCACCCGGAACGTTTCATACTCGCGGGCAAAGCTGGCGCTCGGGTACACAATGGCTTCCAGAATGTCGTGCTGGGAACGGATTTCACCGATGTTGGTCAGGTCGGGGCCAAAACGCCCTCCTTCGGCTCCCACGGCATGGCAGGTAGAACACGACGCCTTGCCGTAAAACAGTTTCCGGCCTTCGCCCACATCGCCCCCTGTCAACCGGGCTTCCAGGTTTTGCAGGTGCTCCAACCGCTCCGCATGCAGCGATTTTAGCTTGACGAGCAGCGGGGCAGCCTGGGCTTGCACCGAAGCGGGAAACGGTTTCAACAGGTTTTGAAAATCCTGCTCCGGTACATTGTCCAGCCGCCCCGAAACCGCTTGCAGGGCCGTGATGAGTTCCTGGCCGACCCGCTCATCCCGGTTTCCTTCAAAGGCGCTCAGCAGGGGCGGTAACAGGAAGGCGTCCGTCTTCCCGATTTGGGTGCGGGCGATCACCAGAAGCTGATCATTGGTCAGTTCAGCGTGGTTCAGGAGCCGCACCGCCTGCTGGCGCACCGGCGAGTCAAACGATGGGCCGAGGTACGTCAGCAAGCGCTGAAACTCCGGATCGGTCAGGCCCGGCGACGACATGATCCGCGCGCTCAGGGCTTTCAGCCGGAAGCCAACGGGCGTCTTTTCGGCCTGAACGATCCGGTCCAGGTGCGGATTCAGCACCTGGATACGCCGGGATTCAATCAGCCCCAGTACCTGGGAAAGCACCCGCTCATCGTTACTCCGGAGTTGATTCCCCAGCTCTTCCACCCACGCGTCCGGCAGTTTCTTCAACGTACATTTTGCCATGACCTCCAGCAGCAAACCCTTTCGGGCGGAGGTTGTGGCCGCACTTGCCAGTTGCGCGGCCAGAAAGTGCTGCAGCGCGGGTTCCTTGCTAAAGGTCAGCATCAGTTCCCGCACCGAACCGGCGTCGGCATCCGAGAGCGTCCCGTCCTTCAGTTTTTTTTCCAGAAAACCGATGACGATGTCCGACCATTCCGGGTGATGAGACGCCACCCAGATACCGGTTTTCTGGAAATCCGTCTCCCGGGCGGCCAGGGCTGCGGCCAGATGCATTTTTTGAAGCGGAGCACCGTCCATCTGATCCAACGCAATCAGGGCCGCAACGCGGATTTTCGAAGACGGATTTTCCAGCGCCCTGACCAGCAGTTCCGTATTCCTGAGCGTAATGAGTGAATGAACGATGGCGTGTCCGACAAACCGGTCGGTGTTGCTCGCGGCTACGTTCAGCAAGGCCGGGACGGCTTTTTGATCGCCGATCTGCCCCAGGGCCGTGGCCGCCTGGCGACGAACCGGCAGCGCATCCTTCTGCATCAAGGCGATGAGTTTGTCCACGGCCATCCGGTCTTTGTGCAATCCCAGCGCCCGAACGGCTGCCGTACGAACAACGCTACTCCGATCCGTCAGTGCTTTATGAACGCCATTCCAGGCCGCAGGCGTATTGATTCGGGACAAGGCAAAAACTGCCGATGCCCGCAACTCCTCGTCTTTTAAGGCAGGAAAAACCATGAGAAGGGGGTTGACAGCCGCATTTCCGCGTTGGATCAGTTGCTCCATCGCGTTGTCGCGGACGGCCAGCCGGGTATCCGTGAGGTAGTTCAGTAGGGTTTGGGGAGTCTGTTTGGCCAGTGCGAGTTTTTTGCCCCACGCATCACTTGGCTTGGGCGTACCGGTTTTGCGGATGCGGTAAATACCGCCCTGAACATCCGGTTTAGCAACGCGTGAAAGCGGGCAACCTTCGATGAACCAGCCGCCCGTAACCACCATCAGCATACTGCCGTCGGCATCCTGAAGCACATCCGTCGGGTGCGAATCGGCGCTGAACGACTTCAAAAAGACGTCATCCACCGTTTTGAACGTGGCTCCGTCGGGCGAAAGGCTATGCCGCATGATTCGTCCGGTATTGAATTCGGCATTGAACAAATTATTCTGATAGGCCGCCCCAAACCCGGCACCCCGGTAGCGCATGATGCCGGATGGCGCGACGCGGGGCATTTTGGTCATCGTCGGCATCAGCTCGCCGGTCAGTTTCAGGCCATCTTCGGCGATGACTGGGTTCGGTTTGGGGTATGTGCCGCCTTCCACCCAGTGCATGAGGGCGTCGCGCTGCCCATCCTGCGGATCGACAAAATAGGTCATGGTTCCGATGGTTTCACCCGACGGCAGAAAGGCAATTTCAATCGAATTATCAAAACCGCCCCCCGCCATCGACTCCAGGCCGGTTCCGTCGGGGCGGCAACGCCAGATCCGGGCACTTTTTCCTTTCAGAACCTTGCCCTCTTTGGTGGTAATCGAAAAGCCCCGGCGGGCGTCGGTCAGGTAAAGCCAGCCATCCGGGCCGAAAAAAGGACCGCCCAGCGTGGCCCCGTTGGCGTGCAGCGTCCAACCCGTCAGGATCACGTCTTTTTGGTCCGAAACGCCATCGTTGTTTGTATCTGTATACTTCACCAGATTGGGCGATTCGGCCACATACAGGCTACCCTGGTAAAATATCCCACCTTTGGGAAACGGGATATTTTTGGCAAAAATCCGGCTTTTTTCAAACTGGCCGTCCTCGTCGGCATCTTCCAACAGGCGAATGTGATACGACGGTTCGGCCAGCATCTTTTCGGTCCCCATGGCATTGGGGCCGGTTGACTCAAACACAAAAAGACGGCCTGCGCCATCGAAGCTGGCGAACATGGGGTAGGACAGCAAATCCGGCGCCACCACCCGTTCGATGGTAAAACCGTCCGGTACCTGAAAGCCCGGCGTTTCGTTGGGTTTTCGACCCGTTGATCCGATCAGGAACAGGCCCGCCAGAAAAAACCCGCCAGTCTGGCTCATTCGACGGCCCCACCGGTACGTGCTGATACGAAGAGACATAGGTATAGCAAAGAAGACTTTTACAGACGGCAATCTTATTGGATTTCCTGCGTAGACGCAAGCGAGCCCACCCAATCCCGAAATAAAGTATTATTAATCAGCAAAAATGTAGAATCGGCTCCTCCCGGCGGCAGACTACCCATTCGGCAAGGCTGTTGGGGAAAGATTCTGTAAGGATGAAGAGGGGCGGCTTTTCCGTACAACGTGGACGAAAAAAAAGAGGAAAAATCCATTCCGCGCCGTCAGCAGCAAAACGCCAAAAACCGTGGGATCAACCAGTTGGGGATAAAAAACCGGGTAAACCAGCGTGGTCAGTAAGAAAATAAAGCCCATCCAGGCGATCGGTTTAACGGGTAGAAAGAGCACAAACGGAAGTAACCAGATCAGGTATTGGGGCGAAAACACCTTGTTGGTACTGATAAAAACCAGCAAAGCGCCCAGCAAAAACCGAAGCAGACTGTCCGCCGAAACCGTTCCGGTCTGCCCGTATTCACGCCGGAACCGGAACCAGCCAAGCGCCAGAAGCCCGCTAAAACCCGCCAGAAAGATTCCCGGTAAGGCTTTCAAAACCGACTCGACCCCACTGGCCTTCAGGTGAAAAGCGCCGTAGTTAAATTCAGTGCTGACCCGCGATAAATCCGTTAAATGGCCCAGCAAGACCAAGCCTCCGGCCACACTTTCGATGTGCAGTCCCCGCAACTGGTGATACGTTAGAAAGGAAAATACCTGACTACCCGACAGAAATACAACCGGCAGCAGTACCAGCGCGACCGCAAGACCCGTTCCGGCCACCAGCCGCACCGACGCCCGGTAGTGCTGCCCGGCCAGGTAATATACCAGCAGAACCGGCACCAGTATAACCGGATATAATTTAGCCATGATGGCCATTCCTACCCAAATACCGGCCAGCAGGGGTTGCTTCTTTAAAACCGCCAGGAAGGCCAGTAAGGTCAGCCAGGCCGGAAAGAGATCATACCGCCAGAATACAAAATCTTTACTCAGGATGACCAACAGTAAATAAACCGCCAGAAGCCGCCAGGGAGATAATGATTCGGGCCAAAACCGGGCCACTCGTTGTACCGTGAAGGCAATCAGCAGCAGCAATAGAAAGGTTTCCAGTAGATACAGCAAGGAATACGCCCGGTAATCGAGCGTCATGCCAGCCGTAAGCAGGTGCGGAATTACCAGCGGCAACAGAGCCAATGGCGGGTATTCGACGGTAAAATCGCGGTACGGTATTTTCCCTTCAGACAGTTGTGTAGAAACCGAAAAATACAATTTCATATCGGCTGGTGGAGCCGTTGCTTTTCGCTGCCACAGCAAAAAGCCGTAGCTGAGCAGCAGAATCCCCATCGCCCCGACGACCGACTTGAAAACCGTTTCCTTCGCTTTCACAGAAACTAGTGGTTGATACCGGGACGCAATATACCGGATAACCCTTGCGCAATCAATCGTGGGCGGTTTTTCACCCGGCGGTGCATGGAGTGGGCTTAAATCGGCTTCTTCGCAACCAGCTTGCTGATTGCCGTACCGTTGATTGAAATGACTTCTTTGGTCTCCATCGCCGGCTCGATATCGATGGCTCTGAAGTTGACACTGATGCCTCCTTTTGGCCGAACCAGCACCACTAACCGTTTATCAGCGCCCGTTCCAACCTCCCGAAACTCTCTGATGGTCGCGTATTTGAAGGCATACCCTTCTTCCAGCGCGGCCTCTTTTTGTCCAAATTTGTCAAACGAAAGATAGGCATGCTGATAAGCCCCCGAAGGCAAGCCGCCCTTCCCAAACCGAACCGAATCCCCCGCTTTCAGGACGATGCCGCGCTTCGTGGTAACGGGGCCGCTGATGCGTTTGCCCGCAGCCGGTAATTGCGCCAGACCGTTCAGGGAAACGACGGCAAGAACAAAAAACAGGATCCATTTCATACGATTCAGGAAGGGGTTTAGGGATTACGGTATTCGGTTTACGGTATTCGGTATTCGGTGGCTGACGCATCCAGGCAAGCACACGTCAGCTACCGAATACCGTAAACCGATTTTAAATCTGCGCGGCCAGAACCGCAATGCCTTCTTCAAAACTTTTGGGTTCGTATCCCAACACCCGACGCGGTTTGTCCAGCACAAAACCGGTGCGCGGGGGGCGTTTGGCGGGTTGCGAAAACGTCGACGAATCGGCCTTAGTGATGAGCGACTTATCGAGGTTAAAATAATCGGCGGTTTTGATGGCCATTTCGTAGGGATTCAGAAAATCTTTCCCGGAAATGTTATAAATACCTTCTGCTTTCTGTTCGGCAATGAGCCAGCAGCCGAGGGCCAGATCTTCGGCCAGCGTTGGCGTGCGCCACTGATCGGTCACCACTTTGATCGTCTTTCCGTCTTCCAGCGATTTCTTCACCCACAGAATAATGTTACTCCGGCTCATGTCGTGGGCAATGCCGTAGACCAGAACCGTCCGGGCGATGGCCCAGCGAATACCTGAATGAATAACGGCTTTTTCGGCGGCATATTTGCTCCAGCCGTAGAAACTGATCGGGTTGGCTTCGGCTTCTTCGGTATACGGACCGGCGGCTCCGTCGAAGATAAAATCCGTCGAAACGTGTAACAGGAAGCTATCGTTGCTGCGGCAGGCTTCCACCAGATACTCGACGGCTTTCACGTTCTGCGCCCAACAGGCGTCTTTCTCCGACTCACACTGATCCACGTTGGTCATGGCCGCCGTATGAATCACCACATCCGGTTTGGTTTCGCCGATTACCGCCAGCACCTGTTGGCGGTCGGTAATGTCCATCGGTTGGTAGAAATACCGATCTGACTCCGGCAGCCGGTTGGCTCCGCGCGCCGTGGCAATGAGTTCCACCTCCGGTTGTTGAGTCAAGAGATCGACTAACTTCTGTCCGAGAAGGCCGTTGGAACCGGTAATAAGAATTCGTTTTTTCATAACATTCAATTACTTCCGATAGGTATACCCAAACTGTTTCGTAATTTTTTTCTTCTTCATCCACTCGCCCGAAACCGTCATGCGAAGGTCTTTCAGGGGGCGGTTGAGTGGATTGGCGGGTTGTTTGGCCACGCTGTCCACCACGGCCAGGCCGTCAATAACCTCGCCGAAAACCGTGTAGTTCCCGTCCAGATGCGGGGTTCCGCCCAACGTCTTGTATACTTGTTTTTGAGCGTCGGTTGGTTGTCGTCCTTTCAGTTGCGTGATGCGCTCGGTTTGTTTCTGAAAGTTTTCATCATCCCAAACCCGACCCTGCACCACGTAAAACTGGCATCCGCTCGATGCTTTTTCGGGGTTGTTATCGCGGGCTGCTGCCAGTGCTCCTTTTTTGTGAAACAATTCCGGCACAAATTCGGCCGGTACGGTATAGCCCACGTCACCATTGCCCAGCATCTGGTCGGCCTGGGCCGTCCGGGAGTTCGGGTCGCCCCCCTGAATCATAAAATTCTGGATGATCCGGTGAAACAGCAACCCGTTGTAGAACTTTTCCTGGGTGAGCTTGATAAAATTCGCCTTATGCTTCGGCGTCTGGTCGTACAGAATCAACCGCATGACGCCAAAATCCGTCTGGATCGTCACCAAATAATCCTTGCGTTTGGAAGGTTTCTTGCCCAGAACCGAGCCGGTTATCAGGAGGCAAATAAGGAAAGCAAATAGCCGCATACGTGGTGTGTTGGTTTGCTCGCCCCCAACCCCCTAAAGGGGGCTTTATAAATTCGGATGCTGAAGCCCGGCACCGGCCGCCCGGCCTTCAGGGGGTTGGGGGCAATTTTATTACAATTTCAACGCAAAGTGGTGACTGACAATGTTAAACCGCTTGTTCAGATACAGCCGGTGGGCATCGTACCGTTCGGGCTTGTGGCCCGAATCGAGCGTGACGGCCACACAACCGGCTTTGCGGGCTTCGTCGATCACGAAGTCGAGCAACTGGCTGGCGTAGCCTTTTCCGCGCTGGTCGGGCAGGGTCGACAAGTCATCGATGTACAGGGTTTTACCGCTGAAAAGCAGGTTCATATAACGGTAGCCAATGGCCGCCGGGGCTACGGTTTCGGACGGATTCTGATCCGAATGATCGACGAAAGCGACCACGTAGCGGTCCTCTTCCTGCAACAAAAATATCTGTCGGAGGGCCTGTTCTTCGGTCAAATGCGGCCGCAGGGTCACCAGAGCGGGCAGACAACGGCGAAGATCGGCTTCGGTTTGGGCAATTTTAATCATGGGAAACGGTGGCAGATGGCTTGAGCCGACAAGTTACAAGTTTTGGCGAACTGCCCGCAAAATTTCGTCCCCGCCTTTGGCTAATAAACTTTCCGCCAGATCGTGCCCAATCTGTTCGGCATCCGCCAACGGCCCGCTGAATTGTTCCCGCAACAGCTCCTGGCCGTCCAGACTCACAACGCCACCGGTCAGCGTCAGTGTTTCATCCTGCAAAGTGGCCAGCCCAAAAACCGGGATGCTGCAACCGCCTTCGAGTCTCCGCAAAAAGGCCCGCTCGGCTTTCAGACAGGCTTCGGTGGGCGCGTGGTTGGTGAGTTGACGAACGGCATTGAGTTTGTCGATCGGCAGGCTGGCAGCCGCTTCGATGGCCACGCTGCCCTGCCCCACGGCGGGCGTAAAATCCTGCGTCGGCAGGTATTCGGCAATCATGTCGTCGTATTCCATCCGGTGAACCCCCGCATAGGCCAGCAGCAGCGCGTCGCAGTGCCCCTCTTCCAGTTTTCGCAGGCGGGTTTGCAGGTTGCCGCGCATGTCGACGGTGGTAATGTGCGGACAGAAATGCTTCAGCATGGCCACCCGGCGCGTCGAGGAGGTGCCGACGACAAACTCCCGGCCACCAGTCAGCGACAGGCTTTTGTCGTGGCTCACCAGCACATCGTTGACCCGTTCGCGCTCCGTGAAGGCAATAATTGCCAGATCGTTTGGCAGGGACGATTGCAGGTCTTTGGCACTGTGGACGGCAATGTCGATGGTACCGGCGCGAAGCTGGTCTTCCAGTTCCTGCGTAAAAACGCCTTTGCTGCCAATTTTCGATAGGGACCGATCCAGAATCTGGTCGCCTTTGGTTTCGATCAGCACCAGTTCCGACTCGACCTCAGCCGCTTTCAGCAGATCCTGAATGTAATAGGCCTGCCAAAGTGCCAGCCGACTGCTGCGCGTTCCAATTTTTATTTTCATGCCGGCAAATGTACCAAAGAGACGGTAGTTAAAGGAATGATAAATGTAAAATATCGAATGCTGAATGTAAAAGTGATTCGCCCGCTGGTTTCAACTTTTACATCTAGCATTCGATATTTTACGTTTATCATTCATCTTCTTCACACCCCCACCGTATCGTTTTCATCCGTCGGAATTTTCTCCTCGATGAAGTCCACAATCTGACCGGCGATGTCGATCCCCGTCGTTTTTTCGATGCCTTCCAGCCCCGGCGATGAGTTGACTTCCAGCACCAGCGGCCCCCGCTGCGATTGCAGCATATCGACCCCGGCCACCCGCAAGCCCAGGGCTTTGGCGGCATTGACCGCCGTCCATTCCTCGTCGGGCGTCAGCAAAACCGCCTGACCGGAACCGCCCCGGTGCAGGTTGGACCGAAATTCGCCTTCCTTGCCCTGGCGTTTCATGGCCCCCACCACGCGCCCGCCCACGACGAACGCCCGGATATCGGCCCCTTTGGCCTCGGCGATGTACTCCTGAATCAAAACATTCGCTTTCAGGCCATAAAACGCTTCGATCGTCGATTTGGCGGTTTTGGCGGTTTCGGCCAGCACCACGCCCAGCCCCTGCGTGCCTTCGAGCAGTTTGATCACCACCGGCGGACCACCCACCAGCGCAATCAGTTGATCGACGTCTTTCGGGTGTTTGGCAAACACGGTTTTGGGCAACCCCACCCCTGCTTTCGACAATACCTGCAAACTCCGCAGTTTGTTTCGGGAACGGGTGATGGCCTGGGAACGAGCCGTTGTGAACACTTTCATCATCTCAAACTGACGAACCACCGCGCAGCCGTAGTCGGTAACGGAAGCCCCGATACGCGGTACAATGGCGTCAATTTGTTCCAGTGGCTGGCCTTTGTAGAGAACTTCGGGTTTTCCGCCTTCAATCATCACCTGACACCGCAGGTGGTCGATCACAACGGGTTCGTGTCCGTGCTGCTCGGCAGCCTGTACCAACCGCCGGGTGGAATACAGGTCGGAATTGGTTGACAATATGGCAATACGCATATCGGTAAAAAAAGGAAAGTCGGTTGGTGTAGAATCTGGGAAGAACAGACCCGGTTTTCGCGACAGAAATCAGGATTTCGGCGTCTGTTGTTTGAGTTGATACGAAACGTTTTGCAGTGATACGTCAACAACAAATTTGTTACGCAATAGTTTGCGGCCCAGCAAGACCGGGAAGCGCATCGTGCCGCGGTTGGCCAGCGAAAATTCGGCCCGGATGAGCCGCCCCATCACCAGAACACGGGTTTGGATGACAAACCGCTTTTCGGATTGACCGAATGAGTTTTTAACGGTTTTGTATTGAAAAAAGTCGGTTACAAACTGCTTTTTTTTCCGGCCCCGTGCGCCCGCCAGCGTGAAATGCAACCGGGACTGGTCGCCGTTAGACACCAGTTTTACGTCGGTACAATGCAGGGCGGAAGTATAGGCTCCGGTGTCGATTTTGGCTTCGATGTCGGTCCAGTCCAGATCCGGAAAATCCACCCGGTCGGCAAAACCGATGACCTGTTTGGGGCGCTCGGCCGAAGCCGTCTGCGTCGGTTTTTTCATTTTCCGTTGCGAATCAGGCTGCTGAACGTGAGCGACAAATCCATCATCACCATCTTGGCGCGGACGTTCCGTTCGATGTGAAATACCGCTTCGTTCAGGTTGCCGACCATGTGTTCGAGGTGTTCCGGTTCGAGGACTTTGCCAAAATTCTCCACAAACGTACGTTCTTCGGCGGGGAGTCGCAACAGTTCGTTGACGCCGTGTTTCCACAAAAACAGGTCGCGGCAGAGGTTCAGGCTGTAGTCGAGCAAACCGCGTTGCTTTTCTTTCCCGAGCGCATCGAACCCATCGGCCTGCTTAACCAGCGCGATCAGGTCCTGTCGGTAGCAAAACCGCATCCACTCGGCAAACCACGCGTGCCGGTCCGACCCCGGTTCACCGTCTTTCGGGTCCGGTTCTTCTTCCGACAACCGAATGGCTTCCGACAGATTTCCGTCGGCCAGATAGGCCATTTCCCGGGCTCGTTTTTCGGGCAGATTCAGGTGCTGGCGCAGGTGCGTGGCCACTTCATCGTCCGAAAACGCCTGCACGGCCACGCGTTGCGTCCGCGACAGAATCGTGATCAGCAGTTTATCGGACTGGTTCGTCACCAGCAGAAAAAGCGTTCGGGCGGGCGGTTCTTCCAGCAATTTCAGCAGGGCGTTGGCCGTAGCGGTATGCAGGTTTTCGGCACACCAGATCAGCACGATTTTATACTCGCCTTCGTACGCTTTCAGCGACAGTTTGCCCATCAGCTCGCGCGCTTCCTCCACCGGAATGTTACCCTGTTTGATGCTGATCGCTGCCAGCCACTCGTCCAGCACGCGGTAGGGATGCTGGGCAACAAACTTGCGCCAGTCGGCCATGAACGATTCGCTGGTGACCTTGCTGCCCGCTACCGGAAAAATGATGGAAAGGTCCGGATGAACGAGTTTATTCATTTTCGTGCAGGACGGACACCGCCCGCAGGAGTCGGCCAGGCCATCCGGAAGTTCCTGCCGGTTTTCGCAGTTGATGAACGTCGCAAAGGCCAGCGCCAGCGCGAGGTTTGCACTGCCCGGTGGCCCGTCGAAGAGCTGGGCATGAGCCAGGTGGTTGGTCTGAACCGCCCGCGTCAACGCCCGCTTCGTGTCGTCGTGTCCAATGATTTCGCTGAATTGCATGGTATCAAAAAAGCCGGAAAATCCCGCCGTTTAACCTGTCGTCTTTCTGTTTAAATCTCCTCTCCCGCTTCTTCCTGACGCCGGTTTACCGTCTGCCGATGCACTTCCCGCAAAATCGTTTCTTCGACCTCGTCAAAGTCCAGCCCCCGGCGGCCGATGGTTTCGCGGGCTACCTGCAAGGCTTTTTCGAGCCGGTATTCTGTAAACCCCTCAGCCCCACCGCCCCACGAAAACGAGGGAATGTGTTTGGGTTGAAAACCGGCTCCGAATACGTTGGCATTCACGCCCACGACGGTGCCGGTGTTGAACATCGTGCTGATGCCCACCTTCGTATAATCGCCCATCATCAGCCCGCAGAACAGCCGGCCGGTGTTTTCGAGCCGGTTGGTGGCATAGCTGTACAGGTTCACATTAGTATAATCGTTTTTTAGGTTGGAATTGTTGGTATTGGCTCCCAGATTACACCACTCGCCGATGACCGAATTGCCCAGAAAACCGTCGTGGCCCTTGTTGCTGTAGCCCAGAAAAACCGAGTTTCCGACTTCTCCGCCCACTTTGCTATACGGCCCGATGGTGGTGTTGCTGCGCATTTTGCCGCCCCAGTTCACCGTGGCGTTATCGCAGAGCGCAAAAGGGCCCAGCATGACCGTACCTTCCTGAATCAGCGCGTTTTTGCCGATGTAAATCGGGCCATTTTCGGCATTCAGAACAGCCGCCCGAATCACCGCGCCCTCTTCCACAAAAATGTTTTCGGGGGCATAACAACGGGTGTGCGGATCGGTAATCGGCTGCGAGGTCCGGCCCACCGTCAGCAGTTCAAAGTCGGTTCGGATCTGCTCACCGTTGTGAACAAAGATCGACGGCAGGTCTTTCAGAATCGTCAGAGGTTCGCCAAATACATCCCAGGTACCGGCATCGTCGGTCGAAGGGGCGGTTTCCAGCGGTTTTTCGGTACGAAGTGCCAGCAGCACTCCCTCCGCCGTTACGAGTCCTGACTCCGGTTTTAACCCGTTCAACGCATTAATCAGGGCGTTGGTAGGGCAAACGGCACCGTTTACGAAAAAGTTATCGTGAATTGTCCGACGGGGATACTTTATTTGCAGATACAAGTCCGTCAAAAACGACGGTGTTGTCTGGAGCCGGACGGCCCATTTTTCAGTGATGGTGCAGATGCCAATCCGGATTTCGCTTACGGGCCGGGTAAAGGTAAAAGGCAGAAGGGCCGTGCGAATCGTTGGATCGTCAAAGAGAATCAGGTTGTGCATACACTACTCGACGGTCAGGTTGCAAATATCCGAGTTTAATCGGGAAAGTGACAGCCTGAATTTTATCAAATAAGTTAATTTTTTTCGGTGGCCCTTTAAACCATTACCCGGTCTAAATGGTCACTGTATATAGAGTTGCCTTTTCCCGCCTATATCCACATGAAGAATATCCTTTTACTGGCTCTGATTGGTTCCATGCTGAATTGCGACAACAAAAAAATAGGGGTTCCTCAGATCCCGAATTGTGGCAATTTCATGGCGTTGAAGAATTCGCAGGAATGGTCGGCGGCTTCAACGGCGACCTTTGCGCACCGCGACAGCATCAATGTTATGGTAGAAGAATGCGGCACATTCCGCACCGCCGGCGAAGTCGACTGGCTCAGCATTAACCAGTTACCAACGAAGCCCGGCACCTATCGGCTGCGGCCCATCCGCTGGGACGACCTCAACGGCACCCCGCTTTCGGCCTGGGTATACACCCGCATTGGCGACAATACGACCGGCGACCGCTATAACCTCTACGCGTCGAAGACCGAGACCAATGAGGTTATTATCGACGCCTACAACCCCACCAGCCGCCAGCTCGAAGGCCATCTGAACGCAACGTTTGTGATCGACCCCGACAGTGATTCGCCCGGCCGGTCGCGGCCCGACACCATCCGGATTCGGGATGCCATTTTTTCGGTGGTGGTCAACGGGGCAATTTAGCCGGTTTTTTGTCGGGTTTACCGGTTTTGGTCGTAGCTTTGGGCAACCGATTTATCCTTTGCTATGCGCCGTTACGGACTGATTGGGTATCCGCTGACCCACTCGTTTTCCCAGAAATATTTTACTGAAAAGTTTGAAAAAGAAGGCATTCCGGACAGTCGCTACGACTTGTTCGAGTTGCCCGACCCGACGACTTTTCCAAACCTGGTCGCTTCGATTCCCGATCTGGTTGGCCTGAACGTCACCATACCGCACAAACAGGCCATTCTGCCGTTCCTGGATGAACTCGATCCGGCTTCGGCCGGGCGGATTGGCGCGGTCAACACCATCCGGATTTTGCCCGACGGTCGAAAAATCGGCTACAACACGGATTATTACGGGTTTCGGTCATCGCTGGAAGTCTGGCTGAAATCGCTCAACGTAGTGCCCGAAACGCTCCAGGCAATGGTGTTGGGCAATGGCGGAGCGGCCAAAGCGGTCACCACCACCCTGACTGACCTGCTAATCCGCTATCGGCTGGTTTCCCGCCAGCAAACCGCCGAAGCCCTGGCCTACGAAAACATCAGCCCGACGATTCTGGACGAATACCGCCTGATTATCAACACCTCACCCGTCGGCACGTACCCGAACGTCGAAGCCAGTCCGGCCATTCCGTACGGTCTGCTGACGAGTCGGCATTTGCTGTATGATCTGGTCTATAATCCGGCGGAAACCCGGTTTTTAGAGCAGGGCCGCGAACAGGGAGCCGCGACGCACAACGGACTGCCGATGCTCCACCTGCAGGCTGAAAAAGCCTGGGAAATCTGGAATTTATAGCCCATCCCAAAAGGCCGCTGACAGGGTCTTCGACCGCTTTTAAGGTCTCGCAAAAAAGCCGCTGACAGGGTCTTCGACCGCTGTCAGGGCCTCGCAACCATGCACGAACTAACACTGACCAACGCCACGGTTTTTACCGGAACAACCCTTTTGCCGAATGCCTCGGTGCGGATTTCGAATGGGCTGATCCAGGAGGTCTTCGCCGGAACAGCGGACGGCCCGGACGCCATCGACCTTCAGGGACACTGGCTGGTTCCCGGTTTTGTCGATCTGCAACTGTACGGTGGTTCCGACTTTTTCCTGAACGCATCGCCCACCGCCGAAACCGTCGCGCACATTTACGAAACGCACCTGAAAACCGGCACGACCTCCGTGGTGCCAACGCTGTATTCAACCTCATTGCAAACCATTCTGAAAGCCGTGGAATCCGTGCGGCAGGTGCGGCAAACGAATCCGAATGGGGTGTTGGGGCTGCACGTGGAAGGGCCGTATATCAACGCCGTGAAGCGGGGGGCGCACAGTGCGAATTACGTGCGTCGGCCTACGGAGGCCGAATTGGCCGAGCTGTTCGAGAAGGGCCGTGACGTCATCCGGCTGCTGACCATTGCCCCCGAAATTTTCAGTCCGGAGCAGCTTTCCAGCCTGGTTGAACAAGCCGACCAGGCTTCCACCCTGCTGTCGCTGGGTCACAGCAACGCCACCTACGCGGAAGCCACCGGAGCTTTTCACCACGGAATTACCCTTTCGACACACCTGTACAACGCCATGCGCCCGTTTGAAAGCCGCGAACCGGGCGTTGTCGGGGCGGTTTTCGACCATCCGGGCGTTCGGGCCAGCATCATTGCCGACGGTTTTCACTGCGACTGGGCCACCATCCGGATTGCGAAACGGCTGCTCGGCGAGCGTCTCTTTCTGATTTCGGATGCGACTTTTGCCAACCCGACCCAGCCCACCTACGCCTTCGAAGATTTTATCCTTCACTACGAAAACGGACGCTATACCAATCCGGAAGGCAAACTGGCCGGTTCGTCGATTACCCTGCTTAAAGCCGTTCAGAATTGCATTCAGCACGTGGGGCTGGAACCCGCCGAGGTGTTCCGGATGGCGGCCACCGTTCCGGCAGAAATCATTGGATTGGGGGATTCACTGGGCAAGATTCAGACCGGTTTTGTCGCCAATCTGGCGGTTTTAACGGAAGATGTTCGGGTTGCTGACGTGCTGGTGGATGGTCGGTTTCAGAACCGGTAAATGAGTCAGACCTTGCCGGGTGGCTGCAAAACAATAAAGGGTACGAACTTATACGGTTCATTAGGTCTCGGATTGATGAAATCGTAGCGTTTTCTTCTTCGCAATCACCCGGATCGTTGCGATCAGGGCGACCAGCACCAGCGCCAGAATCAGCAGATACACATAGCCCCGCGATGCGTCCGGACTCACGACGGTTTTCTGGTTACTGAGCATTTCGTACGTCGGAATGACCCACTGAAAGACGTATGCCTGCGCCAGCGTAATGAAACAGATGACCGTCAGCATGATAAAACTGTGCTTGACCGTAAAGCGAAACAACTCCGATTCTTTGCCGACCAAATCGCCGGCCGCAGCCGCCACCGCAATGGACTGCGGAGAAATCATTTTCCCCACCACGCCCCCCGACACGTTGGCGGCCACCGTTACCACCGGATCGACGCCAATCGACTGAGCCGTAGCGTATTGGAGTTTGCTAAACAACGCATTGGCTGACGTATCGGAGCCGGTAATGAACACCCCCAGCCAGCCCAGGATTGGCGCGAAAAAGGGGAACAAAAAACCGGTATTGGCCAGCACGGCGGCCAGGGTCAGCGTGATGCCCGAATCATTGACGATGTAGGCAAAACCCAAAACCGCAGCAATGGTCAGCACGGGAAATCTTAACTGGTTGAGTGTACTAACGAAAATGCGGGCAGCCTCCCGGTAAGTCAGCCCAATCAGGGGAATCACCACCAGATTAGCGATGAGAATGGCGGTTCCGGCCGCCGATAAGTAATTGAATTTGAACACTTTTGGCAAAACCGCTCCGTTTTCGCCCACGATGGCGTTGTGCAGGCCGGGCACTTCGAACTGGATCATGCCCACGGCGTTGAGTACGTCCTTGATCGGTTGCACACCCCAGGCAATCACCATGATCGTCAGCACCAGAAACGGCGACCAGGCCCGCAGCATCTGCCCGCTGCTATACGAAACGTCGGTGTTGAACGTGGGAGCCGGTTCGTTGGCAAACCGCCAGACGGTTTCGGGTTTCCAGAACCGCAGGAAAACCATGAGGCAAATGATCGAGCCCAGTCCCGCGATCACGTCGGGCAGCGACGGCCCCAGGTAATTAGACGAAAACCATTGCAGGAACGCAAACGAGATCCCGGAGACCATGACCGCCGGCAGCACCTCCTTCGCTTTTTTGAAACCGGCGATGATCGTTACGAGGTAAAAAGGCAGAATGATGGACAAAATCGGCAGCGTACGGCCCACCATTTGGGAAATCGGCAACTCAGGAATCCCGGAAACCTGCGAGGCAACGGTGATGGGAATGCCGATGGAGCCAAACGCCACCGGGGCGGTATTGGCAATCAGGCAAATCCCCGACGCATACAGCGGATTGAACCCCAGACCCACCAGCATGGCCGCCGTGATGGCCACCGGCGCCCCGAAACCCGCCGTTCCTTCCAGAAAAGAGCCGAACGAAAACGCAATGAGCAGCGCCTGCAACCGCCGGTCGGACGTGATGGAAGCCATGAAGTGTTTGATGATTTCGAACTGCCCGCTTTTGACCGTCAGATTGAACAGAAAAACCGCCATGATCACCAGCCAGCAAATGGGAAACAACCCGTATAACGCGCCGTGGGCGAAGGACAAAACCGCCAGTTTAACCGGCATTCCGTACACCAGAATGGCCAGCAGGGCGGCAATGACCGTGGCGAGTAAACTGGCCTGATAGCCTTTCATTTTTCGGATGATCAACGCCCAGAAAATGAAGAGAATGGGGAGGGCCGCGACGAGGACGGACAACGTGAGGTTCTGCAGGGGATCAATAACCTGGGTCCATTTCATAAACTATCCGGGCGTTAAGGGTTCAGGGTAAAGGTAGATCAACCAGATAAAGCAAATTTTACCGCTTTTTACTATACGATTTCGCCCGTTCGGGGTCTGCGTCTCTTTTTATGATTCGTTTTACCGCCCAGCCAACCCGCCAACCGCTATCTTTGTGGCTTGTATTGATGTTGCTTTCTGGTTTATAGGATGTTAAAAATTGCCGTCATCAGCGATATTCACGCTAATCTGCCCGCTCTGGAAGCGGTTTTACAGGACATTGAAAACCGTCAGGTCGATCAGCTTTTCTGCCTCGGTGATCTAGTCGATTTTGCACCCTGGCCCAACGAAGTCATCGACCTGATCCGGCGAAACCGCATCCCGACGATCATGGGCAACCACGACGAACGCATTGCCTTCGACCAACCGGTTATTCCGTTGGCGAAACACGGCGATTCCGAAACGCAGGCCCGCATAGCCGCCATCGCCTACACCCGCCAGCACATTACGCCGGAAAACAAGTCATTCCTGGCCAGCCTGCCGCGCCAGCTCCGGGTAGAATTCACGTTTGCGGATGCGTCGCTTTCCGTCCTCCTGACCCACGCCAGCACCCGGTCGATCGACGAGTACATTTACGAAGACCATGATTCCGATGATCTGGTGACGATGATGGCGGAGCAGAACGCCGATGTATTGATCATGGGTCACACGCACCAGTCGTACATCCGAACGATTCAAAACCGCCCCGGTTTTCCGGCCAAAACCGCCATCAATTGTGGCTCCGTCGGGCGATCCAAAGAAACGCTCCCGCTGGCGACATACCTGCTCATCACTACCTCCGGCGTTCAGAACCGGTTTGATGCCGACTCGATTAGGTATGAACTGGTTCAGGTGGACTACCCCATCGCGCAGACCGCCGACGGAATCCGGCGCAGTGAAATCCCGGATTTTTACGCCGACTTTTTGGAGAGAGCCTTGCCGGTCGACTGATCCATGATCCGTCGCCAGAAAGGGTAAAGGGAGCTGATTCGCAGTTGCTTAGTAAATTGATTCGCTTCGCTGCTTTAGGGAGAAAAGAGTCTAAGCAACCCGATCCTAAACCCTACTCCATGACTGTCGGACTTTTTATTCCCTGCTACGTCAACCAGTTTTACCCCCAGGCCGCCATTGCGACCCTGCAACTGCTGCAAAAACTGGGGGTCGAGGTGGTGTATCCGCCCCGGCAAACCTGTTGCGGACAACCGATGGCCAATTCCGGCTTCGAACACCTCACGCAGGACTGCAACCGTCTTTTTCTGGAAAATTTTTCCGAGTTCGATTACATCGTGGCGCCCTCGGCCAGTTGCGTGTTACACGTCAAGCAACACCTCCATGCGCCAACGAATCCGGCACTGGCGGAACGTACCCGATCACGAGTCTATGAACTGGTGGAGTTTCTAACCGATGTGCTGAAAGTGGAGAATCTGGCGGCCCGGTTTCCCCACAAAGTCGGCATTCACCAGAGTTGCCACGGGTTGCGGGGGCTTTATCTGGCCCAGATGAGCGAACTCAATGCGTCGCCCTTTTCCAAACCGGTGCAGTTGCTGAACATGGTGGACGGCCTGGAACTGGTTGATCTGGATCGCCCGGACGAATGCTGCGGTTTTGGCGGGACCTTCTGCGTGGCAGAAGAAGCCGTCTCCGTCAAAATGGGCAAAGACCGGGTGACCGATCACGTGAAAAATGGGGCCGAATACATTACCTCCGTGGATCTTTCCTGCCTGATGCACCTGGAAGGCATCCTGCACCGGAACAAAAGCGCCATTAAAGCCGTACACATTGCCGAAATTCTAAACGCCACCGTGTGATGGAAAAAGCAACGAAAGATCATGCCGCTCTGGCCGAAGCGTTTAACCAGGACGAAGAACACGTGAACTGGCACGACGGTGCGCTCTGGTGGATTCGGCAAAAACGGGACATTGCCGCCAAAAACATACCCGAATGGGAGCAATTGCGCGAAACCGCTTCCCGAATCAAAAGCAACGTGCTGTCCAATCTGCACGATTACCTGCTGGAGTTTGAAGCCAACCTCACCAAAAACGGCGTTACCGTCCACTGGGCGGCTGATGCGGAAGAACACAACCGGATTGTGTATTCCATCCTGAAAGCGAAGGAAATCACGCAGATGATCAAGAGCAAATCCATGCTCACGGAAGAGTGCCACCTGAACGAATACCTGATCGAACGCGGCATCGACGTCATCAACTCGGATTTGGGCGAATACATCCAGCAACTGGACAACGAACCGCCGAGCCACATTGTGCTGCCCTGTATTCACAAACGAAAAGAGGAAATCGGCGAAATTTTTCACGAACACCTGGGCACCGAAAAAGGTGTTTCGGACCCGACCACCTTAACCCGGTTTGCCCGCTGGCACCTGCGCGATGCCTTCATATCGCGACGGGCAGCCCTGACCGGCGTTAATTTTGCCGTGGCCGAAACCGGTGAATACGTCGTTTGTACCAATGAAGGGAATGCCGACATGGGCGCTCATTTGTCAGACATTCAGATTGCGTCGATGGGCATTGAAAAGATCATTCCCAAAAAGGAACACCTCGGCGTTTTTTTACGGCTCCTGGCGCGAAGCGCTACCGGCCAGCCCATCACGATTTATTCCAGCCATTTTAAAAAACCGCGTCCGGGTCAGGAGATGCATCTGGTTCTGGTCGATCTCGGCCGAAGCCGTCAGTTGGGTCGACCGGATTTCCGGGATTCGCTGAAATGCATCAAATGTGGCGCGTGCATGAACACCTGTCCGGTGTATCGAAAAAGTGGCGGCTTGAGCTACCACAACACCATTTCCGGCCCGATTGGCGCGATTCTGGCCCCGAATCTGGACATGAAAAGGCACGCGGATCTACCTTTTGCATCGACGCTCTGCGGTTCATGTTCCAACGTCTGCCCGGTAAAAATCAATATTCACGATCAGTTGTACCAGTGGCGGCAGGTGATTGTTCAGGAAGGCTATGCGGCCAATACCAAGGTTTTGGGTATGAAAGCGATGGCCTGGACGTTATCGTCTCCCGGTTCGTATTCAACCATCGGAAGGGCCGGTCGATGGGTGTTGAACAACATCCCGTTTGCCGTGAATAACAAGTTCAATCCGTGGTACAAACAGCGGGAAATGCCAGACGGCCCGAAAGAGTCGTTCGGGGAATGGTACGCCAAAAACCAGGGCGACAACGGTTCCGAAAAAGTTTAAACTCCCCTTCCCATCCTGAACCTGAAAACCGGCATGAGCACCCGAGAAAGTATACTGGCTGCGGTTTTGAAAAACCAGCCTCCCGCCAGTCCGTTGCCCGATCTGTCTTTTTTAAAGGGCAATCGACCGGACATCGTTTCAACCTATCAGGCGGTTTTTACCAGCATCGGCGGCAGCGTCTTTGTCGTTGACGATCTGGCCGCCGTGAACGCCCGGCTTCTGGAGAACTTCGATTCTACGAAACGGCTGGTAACCACCCTGCCGGACCTGGGCGAACCGTTTGAAGTTCTCTCCAAAACCGCCGATCCGCGCACCTTCAACGATGTCGAACTGGCCGTGATCGAAGCCCAACTGGCCGTGGCCGAAAACGGGGCGGTCTGGCTCCCGGAACAACGGATGGGGCAACGCATTATTCCGTATATCTGCCAGCATCTGGCGGTGGTCGTTCGGGCCGAAACCATCGTTCCGACCCTGCACGAAGCCTATGCGCAAATCGGGGTGGGCGATTACGGTTTTGGTGCGTTCATCGGCGGCCCCTCCAAAACGGCGGACATCGAGCAGGCGCTGGTGATGGGCGCGCACGGACCGATTACGATGAGCGTGTTTATTTTAACTACTAATTAGGAGATTTTATAATTTATAGTCCTTTCGCTTTTTGCCCCTAAATCCCCTAAAGGGGACTATTAGCATCCGGATGATTCCGCGTCCAAGTCCCCTTTAGGGGATTTAGGGGCAAAAAGCGAAAAGACTATTCGCATCATTTGCTTTAAATGATCAGTAACTCAACCCCGAACATGACCCTTATCATCCGCGACAACCTGCAGGAAACCTATACAGACGTCTATACCGACGAAGCCCTCGCGGCCCTTTCGGCACTGGCTCCCTTCAACCAACGCATCAAAACCGCCATGACCGACCGACTGAAACGGCGGGCTGATCGGCAAAAGACTAAAACCCGCATCACCTTCCTCGACCCGGAAAGTCTGATTCCCGGTACGGCGATTACCGTGCAGGACGCCCGTGACGGCCACTTCGAAGGCTCGGTTATTCCGGCCGACCTGCAACGCCAGTGGATTCAGGGAACCGGGCCAGCCGCCAAACCCAACGCCCCCGTCGAAAACAGCATCCGAAACGTGGCCTACGCGCTGTTGTCGGGTGCCGACGGCTGGATGTTCGACGGCGAAGATGCGCTGGGACAAATTACCACCATGTCGCTCGACAACCAGCGCAACCTCAAACTCGCCATTCACAAAGACCCGGTTTTCCTGAAAGTAGCCGAACAGGTCGCCCAGGAAATGAACCGCTGGTCGAACTCATTTCTGGGCCGCGAAATGATCACCGATTGGGAAACCCAACTGAATTTTACTACCAAAATCTTCCGGGCGCGGGGTCTTCACCTCGACGACCGGCACATCCGCGACGCCGACGGAACAGCTCTGGCCGCGTCTATTGTCGATGCGACACTCTACGTCGTCAATAATTATCAGGCACTGCAAAAAGCCGGTTCGTCCATCGTCCTGTATTTACCCAAAATCCAGACTGCCGGGGAAGCCGCCGTCTGGAACGACCTGCTCGACGCACTGGAAAGCCAGATTGGACTCCCCGCCGGAACGATTAAAGTGTATGTGCTGGTCGAACAACTCGAAGCGACGCACCAGTTGATGGAAATCCGGGCGGCTTTGGGGAAACATTTCGTAGGCTACAATACCGGTCGCTGGGATTACATCAACAGCGTTTCGGATGCAATGGCGTGGGACAAAACGTTCATTAATCCGAACATTGAAGCCATTACGATGACCTACGGGTACATGCGAAATTACGAAGACCGGGTTCGCCGGGCCGTCAACACACCGGACTTGCACGGCAATTTTGCCTTGTGGCAGGGCGGTATGGAACCCAACATTCCGGTGGGTTCCGAAGCCGGAGTCGCAGCCAGCATGGAAAAAGCCGTGGCGGGTGCCGGTCGCGAACAGCGCGAGGGAGCCAGCGGCAAGTGGGTGGCGCACTGGAAAATGGTACACATCGTCCGACCGGTTTGGGAGAAAGTGGGCGAAGCCAATCAGCTGGGCCGTGCATTTCCCCGGCTGACGTACACGCAAGCTGACGCCGACGGCTTAATTCTGATCGAACCGGCACCGACCGACATTCGGGGCGCGCGGAATCTGGTGAGTGTAGCGTTGCAATACGGTAATGCGTTCGGGCAGGGGATGCAGGCAGCAGCCCTGAAACCGGCGGATTTTTTCGGCAACGACGATATTTTGTACCTGATGGAAGACATGGCAACGGGCGAAATCCGGCTGAGTATTCTGTGGGAATGGATTCACAAAGGGGCGGTTTTGACGGACGACGATCCCGAAACCGGAACACAGGCCGGGGCGTTTTTTTCGGAGGAACTGTACCAAAAACTGGTGGCCGAAGAATACGAAAAGCTGTTGAAAGCGGCTAGTAAGGATGTGTACGAATCCTCGAAAACGACGACCTTGCCCATTGCGCTGGAGATTGCGAACGTCTACACGCTGAGCGCAGTAAAACCGCCCTGGTTCATCGACCTGCTGAACATCAACCTCAACAATCTGGATCTGGACGTGGCGAAAAAACGGATTCTACTGTATATGAACACGCTGGTGCAGGACGGCAAACGAATCACCGAAAATTTAGACTTTGTAGCAACGAGTCCGTATGTTTAGGGGCGGTTTTTGGCAGCAGTGGGCTGTCGCAACAATCGCCATCAGCAAACTACGATTCCATGAGTTCGCAAAAATTACGGGAAGATGCGCTGCATTATCACGCCAAAGGACGTCCGGGAAAAATTGAGGTTGTTCCGACCAAAGAAACGCTAAATCAACGGGATCTGTCGCTGGCTTATTCACCCGGCGTGGCGGAACCGTGTCTGGAAATTGCCAGCTTTCCCGAAAAAATTTACGATTACACGACCAAAGGCAATCTGGTGGCGGTGATCACCAACGGCACGGCGGTGTTGGGTCTGGGCGATATTGGCCCCGGCGCTTCCAAACCGGTGATGGAGGGAAAATGCCTGCTGTTTAAAATCTATGCCGACATCGATGCCTTCGATATTGAGCTGAATACCACCAACATCGATGAGTTTGTGCGGACCGTCAAGATTCTGGAGCCCACCTTTGGCGGGGTCAATCTGGAGGACATTGCCGCTCCGGCCTGCTTCGAAATTGAAGAGCGGCTCCGGAAAGAACTGACAATTCCGGTCATGCACGACGACCAGCACGGCACCGCCATCACCAGCGCAGCGGCTTTGTTGAACGCGTTAACAATATCTGGTAAAGAAATCAGTGAGATCAAGCTGGCCGTCAATGGTGCCGGTGCGGCTGCCATCGCCTGTCTGGATTTGTACGTTGCACTGGGCGTTAAAAAAGAGCATATTACGGTTTTTGATAAGGACGGATTGCTGCACCCCGCCCGCACGAATCTGGTTCCGAACCAATACAAGTACGTCCGGGATCAGCTCCCGGACGGCTGGACGCTGGCCGACGCCATGCAGGGTGCGGATGTGTTTCTGGGGTTATCGATCGGGAAGGTCGTTAGCCAGGACATGGTCAAATCCATGGCGAAAGATTGCATCGTGTTTGCGATGGCGAATCCCACGCCCGAAATTTCCTACGAGGAAGCGGTTGCCGTCCGACCCGACATCATCATGGCCACGGGGCGGTCCGACTATCCCAATCAGGTAAACAATGTGCTGGGCTTCCCCTATATTTTTCGGGGTGCGCTGGATGTGCGGGCCACGGCGATTAACGAAGCGATGAAACTGGCGGCCGTTCGGGCGCTGGCCGATCTGGCGAAAAAGACGGTTCCTGAAATTGTCAACATGACCTACGGCCAACAGAATCTGTCGTTCGGAAGGCAATATATTTTGCCCAAACCGACGGACCCCCGACTTCTGACCACCGTTGCGCCCGCCGTAGCCAAAGCCGCGATGGAATCGGGGGTTGCCGGCAAGTTGATTACCGATTGGGAAGAATACCATTCGCAGTTATCGCACCGCATCGGCCTGGACAATTCGCTGATTCGGGGCATTATCAACCAGGCGAAACGGTCGCCGAAACGGGTGGTTTTCACCGACGGCGAAAATCTGACGGTGCTACGGGCGGTTCAGGAAGTGCTTGAACAGAAGATCGCGGTGCCGATTTTGCTGGGGAACGCGACGAAAATAAACCGGATCATTCGGGAAAATAAACTGGCGATCGAACGGGTTACCATCATTGATCCGCGTTCCCGGAAACAGGAAAAAACCGTGCTGGATTACGCCGAAGTGCTGTATGAAAAACGGAAACGGAAAGGACTGACCTTCGTCGATGCGAAGGGATTGATGCTGCACCGCAATTATTACGGCGCGGTGATGGTGGAAGTCGGGGCCGCCGATGTGTTGATTTCGGGCTTGACGCGCAATTACCCCCAAACGCTGCGACCGGCCTTGCAGGTGATTGGACCACAGGACGGCATCAACAAGATTCTGGGGATGTATATCCTGATGAGTCGATTCGGCCCGATTTTCCTGGCCGACACCACCGTCAACATCAGCCCGACCGCCGAGGAACTGGTGGAAATTGCCGAAATCACGGCTAATGAAGTGAAGCGGCTGAATGTGGAACCCCGCATCGCGTTTCTGTCTTATTCGACGTTTGGCAGTGCCGGTGGCGAAGACGCTCTGAAAATGCAGAAAGCCGTCAAAATTCTTCACGCCAAACGCCCGGATTTGATCGTCGACGGTGAAATGCAGGCTCATTTGCCTTTCAATCTGAACTTATTGAAAGAAACGTATCCGTTCTCGCCCCTGGCGAAATCGGGCGCGAATACGCTGATTTTCCCCAATCTGTCATCGTCCAACATTGCGTATAATCTTTTGAAAGAAATTGCGCAGATTGAAAAAATCGGCCCGGTGTTGATGGGGCTGAAAAAACCGATCCACGTTTTGCAACTCGGCAGTACGGTACGGGAAATTTTCAACATGGTTGCGGTCGCGGTTGTCGATCGGTAATTCGGTTCAGGAAGGCCGGTACGTCATCAGCGAATCATCGCCGATCCGCTCGGTAGCGACCAGCCTTCCCCGAGCCACGGGAGCCGCCAGCCCTTCGCCCATCACTTTCAGACTTTTAAAAACCCGCACCTCATCCCAAAGCCCCAGATTCAGAAAGCTTTCCAGCAAAGCCGCCCCGCCTTCCACAATCACCGACTGAATTTTTTGCCGGTGTAAATCGGCGATGAGTTGGGGCAGGAAAGGAGTTTCAGGGTCTAATTGGACGTATTTTGTTAAAGCCCCTAAATCCCCTAAAGGGGACTTTGTGGATCCGGATTTTGCTGTGTCCAAGTCCCCTTTAGGGGATTTAGGGGCATCTACACCTGTTTCCTTTCCCGGCAAAACCGTATACACCAGCGTCGGCTGCAAACCGTCGAAAAGGTGCAGAGAAGCGGGTAATTGCAATTGCTTATCGATCACAATGCGAACGGGGTTGCGCCCGCTCCAGAGCCGGGCATTCAACTGCGGATTGTCGTGCCGGGCGGTGTTGGTCCCCACCATGATCGCATCTTCCTCCGTTCGCCATTTGTGGACCAACTGCCGCGACAGCGGGCTGCTGATCGGAATGGGGCGAAAATCGGCGGGAGCCATAAAACCGTCGGCGGTTTCGGCCCATTTCAGAATCAGGTACGGTCGTTGTTGTTCGATAAAGGTAAAAAACCGCCGGTTCAATTCACGGCCCCGCTCGGCCAGCAAACCGGTTTCTACTTCAATACCGGCTGCCCGCAGTTTGGCTAACCCTTTGCCGGCCACCAGTGGATTCGGGTCGTCGTTGCAAACGATTACCTTTTTCACCCGTTTGGCAATCAGTAAATCGGCGCAGGGGGGCGTTTTTCCAAAATGCGAACACGGTTCCAGCGTGACGTAAACCGTCGATTCGGGCAGCAGTGATTCGTCGGTTACCGAGCGAACGGCGTTCACTTCGGCGTGTGGGCCGCCGTACTGCCGGTGCCAGCCTTCGCCAATGATGCGCTGATTGTGGACAATGACGCAGCCCACCATCGGGTTTGGGCTGACGTGCCCCCGGCCCAGTTTGGCCAGTTCCAGGGCGCGGGACATGAATAAGGTGTCGTCAATCAACGGTTTTCAGGATCAGTTGTATACTTCAACGTAAAGAAATCAGTAAAATCCGTGAAATCTGTTTCGCGAAGGTTTAGATTTACGCAAATTTTACGTCCGCATGATTACAGCCAAGTCGTTATTTGATTCGCTGGTGGGGCAGTTGGTAGGCTACCGCCCGGAAGAAGCCCGCGCCATCGTGTTTTTGTTGCTGGAACATTACCTGTTGCTTCGCCGAACCGACGTGGTGGCCGGTAAGCCGATTCCCACCAATCCTCCCCAACCCGACTGGGCCGAACTCATCCGGCGGCTCAACAGCCACGAACCCGTTCAGCACCTCATTGGCACAACGGAGTTTTGCGGTCTGGAGTTTCAGGTGTCGCCGGCGGTGCTGATTCCCCGCCCCGAAACCGAAGAACTGATCCGGCTCATCGTCCGGGATTATGCCGAAACCACCGGCCAACTGAACATCATCGACATCGGCACCGGCAGCGGCTGTATTGCGGTAACCCTGGCCCGGTTTCTGCCACAGGCATCGGTAGTGGCCTGGGATTTGTCGCCGGAAGCGCTCGAAGTGGCGCAGTTAAACGCCCGGACGCTCCTGGCGGACGTGGAGTTTGAACAACGCGACATTCTCAATGTGGGCGAAGAAAACCGCCGGTTTGAGTGCGTGGTCAGCAATCCGCCGTACGTAACCTTGTCGGAAGCGGAACATATGGAAACGAATGTTTTACGATATGAGCCCCATTTGGCGTTATTTGTAGAAGACCAGGATCCGCTGCTATTTTATAAAGCCGTCGCCGATTTTGGGCGGCAACACCTGAACACGGACGGCGCCTGCTACGTCGAAATCAACGAGCGGTTTGGACCGCAAACCCAGCAGGTGTTCGAAGAACGCGGTTATCGGAATGTGCAGATTTTCAAGGACATTCATGGCAAAGAGCGATTTGTTAAGGCGGTTAAATAATAATTATGAATGATGAATTATGGACGATGAACGATGGATTGCATGCGCCAGCCCATTCATCGTTCATCATTCATAACTCATCATTCCTTAAAAAATGACATCAGCAGACATCACCTATCATACCAAAATCCGTCAGGTATTCGACGAAATGAGCAAGGTCGTTGTGGGGCAGCAGGCCCTGCTCAACCGGCTGCTGATCGGCTTGTTTACCGGTGGGCATATTTTACTGGAAGGCGTTCCCGGCTTGGCCAAAACGCTGACGATCAACACGCTGGCAAAAGCGTTGCAGCTCGATTTCCAACGGATTCAGTTTACGCCCGATCTGCTCCCGGCCGATCTGGTCGGGACGATGATTTTTAATCAGAAATCCGGCGAGTTCGAAGTGAAGCAGGGACCGGTTTTTGCCAACCTGATTCTGGCCGATGAAGTCAACCGTTCGCCCGCCAAAGTGCAATCCGCCCTGCTCGAAGCCATGCAGGAAAAGCAGGTGACCATCGGCGAAGAAACGTTTATTCTCGATAAGCCTTTTCTGGTGCTGGCCACGCAGAATCCGGTCGAGCAGGAAGGGACCTACCCCCTGCCGGAAGCCCAGATTGACCGGTTTATGATGAAAGTTTTCGTGGGCTATTTGTCGAAAGACGAAGAACTGGAGGTCATGCGCCGGATGTCGAACCTGAATTTCGATTACGAGGTGCAGCCGGTTCTGGACAAGGAAGACATTTTCGCGATTAAGAACGAAATCAATAAAATTACCATTTCGGAAACCCTCGAACGCTATATCATCGAGCTGGTTTTTGCCACCCGCCGACCACTCGACTACAACCTGCGCGACGAAGCCCGGTATATTCAATACGGCGTGTCGCCCCGCGCCAGTATCAACCTCAACCGGGCCGCCAAAGCCCTCGCCTACTTCGACCAGCGCGATTACGTGTTGCCGGAAGACATCAAGGAAGTGGCCCCCGACGTGTTCAACCACCGGATTCTGCTCAACTACGAAGCCGAAGCCGACGGTGTGACAACTTTGCAGATCATTGATTCTATTCTGCGAAAAGTAGCGATTGGGCGGTAAAAATCCCGTAAATGGGCCTCATGCTGGTAACCTTCTCAGGTTGGCCATGCTCTCTTTGTCAGTCAATCAGGCATCAGCACGACGAAGTCAAGCTCCGCCAAAAGTTGAGCGAGCTTCCGAATGCCCCATTCCTCGCTCCGTTGGTGGCCAATGGCAATGACGCCCATGCCCGTTTCTTCGACGGCTTTTTGGGCGGATTTCCGGTATTGCCCCGTCAGGTATAAACCCGCTCCCCGCTCCGAGGCTTCCTGAATCAGGGCCGTAGTCATGGCACCAACAATGGCAATTTGGCCCGGTACGGTTTTTAGCCCCGGAATGGCGTCTTCATACCCGCCAAACTCATGGGCAATCCGCTGGCACCAACCCTGAAAGTCCAGTTGCGACTCCGAACCGATCATCCCGATTGGCCGATCGGGATAGCCCGGCATCGCTTTGTAGCCTATCACCTCAAGGAGCGGTTTCGGCGTTCCAGAAAATCCCAGGGCTTCCGCCAGCCAACGGTTGTATCCGATCGTAAAATGCTCATCGAACGGAAGATGATGGTAAAGAACCGCCACGTTTGCGGGCAGGGAAGCCCGGTCGAGCTTCCAGGGGCGGTGCAGCCAGAGCGTATCGATGCGGTGGGTAACCAGCCATTCCGGAAGCGCCGGCCAGGGTTCAAGAACCAGCCCCAGCCGTTGAACCGGATGGCCTGACGGATCGAAACCGGAACCGTAGAACAGACCACCTTGTTCCCCGGGAGGATAGACGGACGTATTAAAAATCTCCGCCAGAAGCTGTAAGAATTGCGTTAAAATCACCGTCCTGAAAGCTACGTGTTCCTAATGTCAGAAGCCGGGCATTCGATCCTCGCTAAAACCAGTCGGATCGAAAATCCCTTCCTACCATTGTTGAATAACGATACCGAGTTGCGTATCGGTTAAAGCAAACTCTTTTGCTCCCCAGGGTCGTAGGGTTATTTTATTGAGATTGGGATGCAGGAACTCCGGATGGGTGGATGCGATCTGTTGGTAAACCGCTTCGATCTCATCGGTTACCAGTCTAAATTCAGGGCTATGTTCCTGAGCGAGCTCCGCATTTTCAAAAACGTTGATGCTCAAACCGTCTTTTTCAATGACGCAAAAGGGTTGCTTGGCGCCCAGTTCATTGTGCTCAATCGTGAATTCAAGACAATCGACAAATAATTTCAAGGCATCGTTAATGTCCGTGTAAAATACATTCGGTACAAGTCTGGTAAATTTCATGACAGTAGTTTGTTGGGTTTATGTTACAGTCAGACACGCTGCCCGAAGGTGAGGAGGTTGTTGTCGGGGTCCAAGACCGAAAATTCCTTTTGCCCCCAGGGTTTTTCCTGTAAAGGCCCCGCCGGATGGATGCTTACATTATGATCCATTAGCGACTGGTATAAGGAGTCAATGGCATCCGTCCGGATGTAAACCTGTCCGTAGTTTTGGGCGGGATCGAGGTCGCCGAACGCAAAAAAATGAATCTCGATCACGTCTTTTTGCACCATCAGGTAGTCCGCAAAATCGGTCTGCCCGACTTCCTGAAAGCCCAACTGGTTCAGGTAAAAGTCTTGGGTGACGCGCTTGTTGCGCATAGGCAATTTGGGATGTATGGCTGTCAGCATAGGGTTCCTAAGGTTCGATGAGGTCAGTTCGGGCTGTCGGCTGTCGTTTGCTTTCAGCGTGCTGTTTGGTAAACATAAGAAACCCGGTTTGATTTGATACTTGATTCAAATCAAGAAATGCCCCGCGTCAGACGCTCTCTGACGCGACTCAGCGTTTCGGGCGTTATTTTCAAGTAAGCCGCAATCATTTTCAGGGGAAACAGATGCAGCAATTGGGGCTGTGAATCAAGCACATACTGGTATTTCTGAGTGGGTGTTAGATTTTGATCAAAGAAGCGAATCCGATCCGTGGCCTGATTGAGCAGGCTGCCCAGTTGCAGGAATACGGGCGACATCGCAATCAATTCATGAATCACCTGAATCGACAGTTCGAGCACAACGCCGTTTGAATAGGCCTGAATGGTGTAGGCCGAGGGCGCCTGGGTGACAAAACTTTGGTGATTGAAAAACCACTGCCCGGGAAGGTGTAAATCAATGATGACCGGCTCCTGTTCGTCGTCGTAACTAACCTGGTAGAAAGCGCCTTCCAGACTGCAATAAACCGTCTGGCAAATGGCTCCTGCCGCCAGCAGAATGGCTTTTTTTTCTACAGACCGGCGACGCACGCGATGGGCAACCAGCCGAACCTGCTCCTCACTGAACGTTCCGATTGGAGTGAGCATTTGCGCGACGGTGGTGATCCATGCCTCAGTCATTGGTTTATTTTTATGACGACGAAGTAACTCTAGTTGCTGCTGAGCACTAGAACCGTCCGGTTTTATACCTCAGCCAATTGCTTCTTTACGGTCGCCAAACCGAGGGCGACTTCGTTGTCAAAATCGGTCCAGTTGCATTCCAGCGACAGCCCACCCTCGTATTTGATTTGCTTCAACGCCCGAAAATAAGGCTTGAAATCATCGCCCATCACACCGGGCGCAGTTCGCTTCTGTTTTTCCGCAATGTGGCAATGCGTGATGTACTGGCGGTATTTGATGATTTCCTCCGGTTTTTCGTCTTCTTTCAGCATGTGGTAAATGTCACACTGCAACTTAAACCACGGGTTGTTGACGGCCTGAATGATTTCCACGCCTTCGGCCAGGCTGTTGATAAAATTGGTTTCACCCCGGTTGAGCGGCTCAACCGCCAGCGTAACACCGTGTTTTTCGGCCAGAGGAGCCATTTTTTTACAGAGTTCGATGTGCTGCGCTTTGGCGGTCGCCCGGTCAAATCCATCAGGAATCGCCCGCGAACCGCCACTGCCAAACACAATATTCTTCGAGCCGCATTCCTTCGCCCGCTTCAGCGCCAGATCGGCCCGCTGCAAAATAGCTTCGTGGTGGAGGGTTGGCCCCACCGACTTCAGGGTGCCCGGAAAAAAATAAATGTACGATCGAACGGGCAGTCCTTCCGTCTTCAGCGTCACCCGGTTTTTATCGTACTGCGAATCCCCCGCGTCGGGAATCAAAAACCGGCCGACGCTTTCCTCGATAAAGGAAAAGCCCAGCGTTTTTAATAACCCGACCTTTTCATAACCGGCACAAACGCCCAAAGGCAGGGATAAACCGGCCCTGGTTTCTTCCCCCATTCCGGCTTTAGCCAGCGCACTCGCTGCGGTTATCCCGGCCAGCATTCCGGTGGCACCCTTTAAAAAGGTTCTTCTTGACGGTTGGTTTTCGGTTGGATTCATGGAAAAAAGGATCAATTGTCAAAAATGATTGGCGGCCACTGCGCATTGGGTTGAACTCCTGAGCGGAAGGAGAACACTACATGAAATGCTAAATGTAAAATGATGAATGCTAAATGTAAAAGTATTTCCCAATTCAGCACTTTTACATTTAGTATTTATCATTAAGACTTACGTCTGATAATTCTGTCACTCTTTCGTTTTCTGCCCCGTTCCCCTAAAGGACGGTCGGCCGCTGCCGGACTTTTAGCATCCGGACTAAGCCGCGTCCAAGTCCGGCAGCGGCCGACCGTCCTTTAGGGGAACGGGGCAGAAAGCGAAAGTCCTGATAGTAAATCTCATAGTTTGCTTTAATATTTAGGTTAGGATCAATCGTTGTAAGGATTTCACGGACTTTTGGCCGTGGGTACGTCGAATGGAAATTGTATACGACCAGCACGAAAAGCATTTTGTAGCTTTAGATTGCATTATTTTTGGATTCGATCAGCAGGAACTGCAATTGTTGCTGATCAAGCGGGGATTTGAACCCGAACAGGGCAACTGGTCGCTGATGGGCGGTTTTTTGAAACGTGACGAAAGCATCGATGAAGGCGCCGAGCGGATTCTGGAGACCCTGACGGGGTTGACCAGCGTTTACATGGAGCAACTGTATGCCTACGGCGAAGTCCGGCGCGACCCGGTGGCCCGTACCCTCTCGATTGCCTATTACGCCCTGATTCGCACCGACCAGTACAACAAAGACCTCGCCGATTCGCACAATGCCAGGTGGTTTCCGGTTTCGCAACGACCGGATTTGATTTTCGATCACAACGACATGGTAGAGAAAGCCCTGGCCCGGCTTCGGCGTCGGGCGCGCACCCAACCGATTGGCTTTGAGTTACTTCCCGAGAAGTTTACCATTCCCCAGTTGCGCAGTCTCTACGAAGCCATCAACAACCAGCCGCTCGATCATCGGAACTTCAGCAAACGGCTCAATTCGATGGAGTGGCTGGTGAAGCTGAATGAAAAAGATAAAGGTTCGTCCCGAAAAGGCGCCTTTTACTACCAGTTCGATCAGGATCTGTACCAGAAGCTGGTGCAGGAAGGCAGTAGTTTTGATTTGAAATAAACGTTTACAGTGTACGGTTTTCTGTTTACGGTGGCTGTAGCGGTCATCTCAATAGATTGGCCACCGTAAACGGAAAACCGTAAACTATTTTGTATCTTTCCTGCTAAACCTTTGACCCATGGATCAACGCATTATCAACCTATTTGACGAGTATACTCATGTACCGCTGAAAAGGGATGTTTTTCTGTCGCGGCTGGCCAAGTTGACCGGAAGCATGACCGCAGCGCTGGCGGTTTTATCGACCCTGGAAGTAAATTATGCCCAGGCTCAAACCGTTGCGGGACAGGATGACCGGATCATCACCGAACGCGTCACCTATCCGGGTTCCGACACCACCATGAAAGGCTATCTGGCCCGCCCGAAAGCGAATGGGAAATACGGCTCGGTGGTCGTCATTCACGAAAACCGGGGCCTGAATCCGCACATCGAAGACGTGACCCGCCGACTTGCGCTGGCTGGTTTTCTGGCGATGGCCCCCGATGCGCTCTCAGCCGCCGGAGGAACGCCCACCGACGAAACGCAGATGCGGGAGTTGTTTGGGAAACTGGATGCCGAAAAAACGAAGCAGAACTTTCTGAAGGGATTGGATTACCTGAAAAGCCGTCCCGACAGCAATGGCAAACTCGGTTGTGTCGGTTTTTGCTGGGGTGGGGCCATGGCCAATCAGTTGGCGGTCAACTACCCGGACCTGAAAGCTGCCGTTCCGTTCTACGGTCGCCAGCCCGAAGTCGCCGATGTTCCCAAAATCAAAGCGACCGTTCAATTGCATTATGGGGGGATGGACGAGCGGATCAATGCCGGGATTCCGGCCTACGAGGAAGCTCTGAAAAAAGCGAATGTGCCGTATCAGTTGTATGTCTACGAAGGGGCACAACACGCCTTTCACAACGACACCGCCGGGCCGCGCTACAACGAAGCCGCTGCCAAACTCGCCTGGGGACGCACCATTGCGCTTTTTAAGGAGAAACTGGGTTGAAATATAAATTATAAATGAAAAATGATGAATGAGAAATGTAAAAGTAACTAGCTCAAGGCTACCCACTTTTACATTGGGCGTTCATCATTTTTCATTTATAATTTTTTAACTAATCCTTTTAAATCCGCATCGCCTTCAACTCCTGAACGGCAAAGTGAGCCGCACGGGCCGAAAGCGCCATGTAAGTCAGCGACGGATTGACGCAGGCCGATGAGGTCATACAGGCCCCGTCGGTGACAAACACGTTTTTGACCGCGTGAATCTGGTTGTTGCCATTGAGCACCGAGGTTTTGGGGTCACGACCCATGCGGGCGGTTCCCATTTCGTGAACGGCCTGGCCGAGAACCGAACCCTGGTCGTAGGTTTTCACGTTGATCAACCCGGCTTTTTCGAGCATTTCCTGCGCATCGTTGAGCATATCGACCCGCATTTTCTTCTCATTTTCGCCGATCTCCGCGTCAAAGACCAGCATCGGCAGTCCCCATTTGTCCAGTTTGGTTTTATCCAGGTACATGCGGTTTTTGTATTCGGGCAGTTGCTCGCCAAACCCGATCAGGCCCATGTTCCAAAGCCCCGGTTTGGTGAGTTCTTCCTTTAGCGATGCTCCAAAGGCGAGTTCGGCCACCTGATGCTGCCAGCCCTGTCGGCCCCCACCGCCCTGATACCCGAAACCGCGCAGGTAGTCGCGCTTGTCTGGCCCAATGTTGCGGTAGCGGGGAATGTAAATGCCGTTGGCCCGTCGTCCGTAATAATACCGGTCCTGTCCGCCTTCCCACTGCCCATTGGCCCCGATCCGGAAGTGGTGGTCCATCAGGTTGTGGCCAAGTTGCCCTGAATCGTTGCCCAGGCCGTTCGGAAACCGCTCAGAAACCGAGTTCATGAGCAGGGCCGTGGAGGCCATGGCGCTGGCACATACGAAGATAATCTTCGCAAAATACTCCTGACTTTCCAGCGTCTGCGCGTCTTTCACCCGCACGCCCGAGGCCCGTTGTTTTTGGGCGTCGTAGATCACCTCCGTCACCACCGAATTTGGCCGGAGAGTGAGCCGACCGGTTTTGACGGCGGGGGGGAGTGTGCAGGATTGGGTACTGAAATACGCACCGTATGGACACCCCCGAATGCATTGGTTCCGGTATTGGCAGGGCGACCGGCCATTGTCGACGTGGACCTTTTGCGCTTCCGATAAATTGGCGGTTCGCCCGATGGTCATCACCCGGCCCGGATAGTTTTTTTCGATGCTTTTCCGGACCTCTTTTTCGACCAGAAACATGTCCATCGGAGCGATGAACTCGCTGTCGGGAAGTTGGGGTAACCCCAGTTTTTCGCCCGATATCCCCGCAAACTTTTCCACGTAGGAATACCAGGGAGCAAGGTCTTTGTACCGAATCGGCCAGTCGATACCGATGCCTTCTTTGGCATTGGCTTCAAAGTCAATGTCACTGAACCGGTACGACTGTCGTCCCCACATGATGGATTTGCCGCCCACAATATCCGGCCGCAGCCAGCGAAACGGTTTTTCCTGCCGGTACGACGTGTCGGCACCAGGCATCCAGTAGGTCGGAACGGTTTTCGCGGCATCCGGCGGGGCCTGCGGGTACTTCAGGGCCAGATCGCCCAGCCGGGCTGCTTCCGGCATTTCCCAGGGTGCTTTCAGGGCCTCGGTATAGCCCGAAACGTGTTCCAGCGGACGTCCCCGCTCCAGCATCAGGACCCGCAAGCCTTTCTCCGTCAATTCCTTGGCGGCCCATCCACCACTGACCCCCGATCCAATCACAATGGCGTCGTAGGTTTGTGCTTTTACCGCATCAATGTTAAGATTCATAGTAGTTTACCGATCAGGATGCAACTCATGCATTTATAAAGCCCAAACCTTTTGACCCGGTTTTAAAGGAAGATCGCCCTGGAACCGGCCGGGAATGGGAAGGTACGCCAGGGTTTTGGTGGCTCCGGTTTCCGAGGTAAAGTAGCCTACGATGGTGAGCTCGCGGAGGGTGAGGAAAAAAGGCTTTTCGCGCTGGGTCAGTTGCCTGACCACCTCCGTTCGTTGCGGGCTGTCGAGTTCCGAAAACGGTTTCCGGAAAACCGTTTGGCTCAGCGCATCGGTTTGTTGGAGTCCTTTCAGAAACAATTCCTGCTGGGCTGGGGCGGTACAATGGCCGATGACATGCCCGATAAACTGGTGAACGCCCGCGTCTTTCGCGCCGGGCGTGTCCGTGGACGGAAGAATAACGTCTGCCAAATCGGCCATGAGTCTTTGCTGGGCTTCCGAAAAAACCAGCGGAACCCCGGCGGTGGTTTCGCCCCGGAGAGCGGCCTGCACCGGTAAGGACAGGGTGGCGCCAACCAGTAGTGCCAGCCGTTGCAAAGCCTCCCGGCGACGAATGAAAGGAGTCGACATTCCTTGGATCGATTTAATAAAGAGTTGGTAAAAATCAAGATCAGGTCTGATAAATGGGTAAAGCACAGAATGCTTCCGGTTTACTCACCGGGCTTGATCGAAGGGGAAAAGTGCAGGGAGACCCCGTTTTTCAGATTTAACAGGCACCCGTGGGGGGGGCAGATGCCCGTCGTCAGGACTGCGGAGCCATCAGTGGCAGGGCTACGGTAAAATGCGAACTGTCGGAGGTGACAATCGGGTCGCTTTGAGCCAGCAGGCGGTATTTGGCTACGATATTGGAAAGCCCCACCTGATTGGAGGCAACCCGACCGGATTTACGCTGGAGGTTGTTCCGAACCACCAAGCGGCCGACCTGCGTGGTTTTGATCTCGATCAACAGCGGTTTGCTGGCGTGAATCACATTGTGTTTGACGGCGTTTTCAACCAGCATCTGCAGCGTCAGTGGAGGAAGTTGGAACGCAAGAAATGGCTCGGCAATGGCGATTTCCAGGCGAATCCCGGCACCATACCGGGTTTTAAGCAAATGAAAATACGATTGAATAAACGTCATCTCGGTTTCCAGGGTGGTCAGTTCGCCTTCGTTCGTCTGGAGTAAATACCGGTATACTTTCGACATTTCATCGACAAACTCTTCCGCCCGGTCAGGTTCGTCGGCAATCAGCGACGATAGCGAGTTGAGGCTGTTGAACAGAAAGTGCGGATTGACCTGGCTCTTGAGGCTCTCATACTGGCTTTGCAGATTGACTTTCTTCAACTGCTCCTTTTCCAGTGTGTTCTCGCGCCATTTATTCAGGGAGTAAACGCTTTCGTCGATACCGACCGAAACCAGATTGGCCGCCAGATTGAGCAGCAGGATTTGCCCGGTTGCCGCCGGATTATGGTGATACCCAAACAAGTGGAACGCTTCGTAAATGAAAATGCCTCCCAGAATAAAGAAAGGCGTTACCAGCACAAACACCAGCAACAGGCGCCAGACCCGTTGCCAGGTCTGGCCCAGGTTCGGATACCGCTGAATGACCCACTGCGTCAACTGGTCGAGGGTAAATAAACAGAGGCTGGCAATGGCCAGATTCAGGGCAGTGGCTGACAGAAAAGTCCCCAGGTGGGCAAGGTAACGATCGCCCACCACCCAGTAGGAAATAAGCGGAATAAACCACGGAAACAGCAGCAAAAAGTGCCACTGGCTTTGTTTCCGAAGGCGCGGAAAATGTTGAAAAAAGCTGAAATGAAATGACTTCATAAACCGACCGTGTCCACCTTAATCTAGCGATATTGAGTGAACGAAACCCGAAGATAGTGCGTAAATTGATGGATTGGCTGCCTGAATTGCCAAAAAGCCGGAATGAATTGCGAAGGATGCTCCGGACATCAGGAAGCGGTGTGTGGGGGTATAGAACGCAGCAACGGCAACCATACTTCAAAATGCGTTCCGGTTTCTTCCACCCGGATCTCTTCCAGGCCCAATTGTCGGTATTTAGCCATCAGGGTAGCCAGTCTGGCCTGCGAAAGATCCATTTTAACCGACTTTCGCTGGAGCGTATTCCGAACCGCCAGTCGCCCGTCTGGGGTGGTTTGAAGGCTGATCGACAACGGTTTGCCGGTACTCATGACATTGTGTTTGATGGCATTGTCGATCAGGAGCTGGAGCGTCAGCGGAGGCAGCAGGGTGTCTGAAAAGGCTGAGTCGGCGGGCAGATCGACACGCAGGGCCGGTCCGTAGCGGGTTTGCAACAGCGCCGAATAATTGGCAACAAATTCCAGTTCGGTTTGTAAACTAACCAACGCCTGGGTGTTGGCCTGAAGCAGATAGCGGTATACCTTGGCGAGCTGGTCGACAAACTGCTCGGCCTGTTTCTGGTCTTCGCCAATCAGCGACGACAGCGAGGTAAGGCTATTGAAGAGAAAATGCGGATTGATTTTCATCTTCAGCGAGTCGAGCTGGTGTTGAAGGGTAGCTTGCCGGAGAAGCTCGTTTTCGGTCTGGTCGCGGTGCCACTGGTTGTAGGTGTAAAAAACATTCAGTGCCACACAGAAACAAAGATCAAAAATGAGCCCCAGAATCAGAATGGGCCGGATGGCATCCCACGTAAACGGGACATTCAAAAGCGGGAAAAGGCTGTAGATGAACACATCCAAAACCGCCAATCCGATGGTAATCAGGCCCACAACTGCCAGCATCACCAGGGTGCGGAGCGTGGCCCGGAGCACATCAGGGTAGTGGCGAATGACTCCGCGAACGGCCAGCGTGAGGGTGATGACCGATAACCAGTAGAGACCGAAAACCACCGCTGTGCCCAGCAAAAAGACTCGGGCATCACTAAAATAGCGAGAGCCAACGAAATAATAATTGCCGACGGGAAACAACACCGGCATCATCAGGATGTGGTACCAAAGCTCCCAGTTGGAGAAAAAAGAGGTCAATCGTCGGTGAGGCCGTTGAATCATTCGAAAAAGCCGTCGGAGGCTACCGGTTTTGCTGATTTTTCGCCCAAAGGTACGGTTTTTACAGGATGCTTCAATTGAGAGTGAAAACGAACGGGAGCGGGTTTTGAGCAGTAATTGATCAGAACGTTGCCTTTTTTTTCAAATTTGGGGCATCTTTGCAGCAACCTTTTTGCCACCCGCATTTTCCATGATTTTCCAAACCCAGACTGCCATCGTAACGGGCGCAGGCATCGGCATCGGTTTTGCCATTGCCCGCCAGCTTGCCCGCGAGGGTGCTTCCGTTTTACTCAATGACCTCGATAACGCAGTGGCTCAGCAGGCCGCCAACCGGATCCAACAGGAAGGGGGCCGCTGTTTGGCCTATCCCGGTGACGCTTCCGACGTCACCTTCATTCAGGGCATGGTCGATAAAGCCGTTTCGGAATTCGGTAAACTGACCATTGTTGTCGCCAATGCCGGCATCACCATCTTTGGCGATTTCTTTGATTACCAGCCGGATGCCTTTCAAAAAGTGGTCGATCTGAACTTGCGGGGAAGCTTTTTTCTAACCCAGTTAGCCGCCCGCCAGATGCGGAACCAGAACGAAGGGGGCAGCATTTTGTTGATGTCGTCCGTTACGGGCCATCAGGCGCATCCGGGACTGGCAGCCTACAGCATGACCAAAGCCGCGCTGGAAATGCTGGCCAAAAATCTCGTGCTGGATCTGTCGCCCTGCGGAATCAACATCAATGCCGTGGCACCGGGCGCGACCCAAACCGAGCGCACGCTCGATGATCCTACCTACGTACCAATCTGGTCGCGGATCACACCGATGGGCCGACCCGCCACCGTCGACGATATTGCCAATGCCGCCCTCTTCCTGGTTTCACCCCAGTCGCGTCACATCACGGGTCAGAGCCTGGTGGTCGATGGCGGCTGGACGGCGGTGAGCCCTCCGCCGGTTGGATGATCGATTTGCCCCCAACCTCCTGAAGGGGGCTTAATTCCGCCGATTTTTAAGTCCCTTTCAGGGGCTTGTGGGCAAATCAATCCTTTATTTCCGACCCAGGGTGATCAATACGACACCCGATAAAATAACCAGGGCGGCCAGGATGGAATACGCGTTCAGGGTTTCGCCGGCAAAGGCCCAGCCCAGCAGCATGGCCACCACCGGATTGACGTAGGCATAGGTCGAAACCAGTTGTGGAGGTGCGTTTCGGGCCAGCCACGCAAAGGACGAAAAACCGATGATCGAGCCAAATATGATGAGGTAAACCAGTGACCCAATGGCTTTTACCGGTGCATGCTCAATGCTCGTCAACGAAACATTCTCCGTAATCATACTGCACAGTAACAACACCAGACCGCCCACCAGCATCTGGATGGCACTGGAAATCAGTTGGGAAGGAAGCGAAAGCCGGGAGGAGAGGAGCGTACCGACTGCCCACGAAACATTCGCCACCATGATCAGCCCGACGCCCGTCCAGGTGTGGCTTGTCGAAGCCATCCCGGAACCGGAGGGCTGAACCAGTAGTGAAACGCCCATTAGCCCGAGCACCAGCCCCGCCAGCGATAAGTTGGTGGGGCGGATGTGTCCAAAACCCACCCAGTTGAACAGAATAATGAACAGGGGCACCAGCGCGGCCAGCAGTGCGGCAATGCTCGACGGCACGTATTGCAGCGCGACCGACATGCTGCCGTTGGCAATCGTGAGCAACAAGACCCCGATGATTCCCGCCGAAAGCCATTGTTTGGGAGCGGGAACGGGTGTGCCGGTTAGCCGGGCATACAGAAACAAGATCAGCCCCGCCGTACTGAGCCGCAAAGATGCCATGTACAGGGGCGGCATCTTCTCGGTCATAAAATGAACAAAAAGGTAGGTCGACCCCCACAAAACATACACGGAGATCAAGGCCATCCAGAGCGTTAAGCGGGGAGGCTGTACTTTATTAACGAAAACCGGATTCATCACTCACTTTTCTCTTGGTTATTTTTACAACACCAAAGAAATAGAAATATTTCCAGAGATGAACCGCAAATTTTTTTAATGGAAGTGATTAGTTTTAATAATAGTCAGAATGAAAATGGGCGTAACGAATGGTTTAGTTGTCGTTTTCGGTCGTACACAGCGATAAAGGGACTTTTTCAACAACGGTAAACCGGATGCTGTTGCTGAGGACCTGGCGGTACCGGTGAATGTACAGGGTAAACAGGGCATCGAAAAGGGTAGGATCGTCGGTGGCGTTCAGACGCCGGAGCAATTCAGTTACGTAGACGGTATCGTTCATCGTTTCGTGGATTCAGAGAGGGAAACAGGGGAGTTCTAGTCGTTCAGGTCTGACTCAAACCAATTTTTCAGAGAGGGGTGCTGTTGCAGCAAATCATCAAACGTATGGTCTGTCTGTAAATTAACGGTTTTTAATGTATTGATGTGTGCGTTAAACCGGCTTATGGACTCGGTGGGCTCATTGGAAATCCGGTGCGTGGAAGGTGGTAAATCTTGAATCAGTCGGGCCAGGGTCATCACCAGAGCTGCTTTGAGCCCCGCTAGTTTGGTTAGAGCCTCTTCCGGGATGAGCAGGCTATCGGTCTGGCTGAGGGCGTGGTTTAAGAAGTGATAATTGTGGTAGATTTCGTCAGCCGCCTGACCCCATTCAGGCAGAAGATTATTAAAATGAATCAATGGATTAGGGCGTTGATAGAAACTCATTCAGTGGACGGAGTTTTGGTTCGTGACTAGGTGACGAATGGCCGGAAATCCTTTATTGCCGCTTCGTCACCCATTTAGATGTCACATCACACAAAAAGTAACACCTAATTTTGTGTCCTTTTCAAATAAAATTCCGGGGGCGGTTCGTGGCCAGGAAGTAGTGAACTCAGTGTCTGGAAATTAGGGCATCGGCGTCAAAAAGACGGACACGGTATTTCGTTCGGTTTACCCGAAATTGGCCCTCGTTTCCGTTGGTGCAGTACCGGCAGAGAGCCGTATGGCCAAAGAACGTATAACTGCATCAAACAAAAACGCCGGAAGTTTGTGGCTTCCGGCGTTTTGGACTCGTGTATATGTATGAATTACAGGTCGGCAGCAGCCTTCCGGATTTCGTCTTTCGTCTTTCCGGTTTTTTGCTGAAGTTTGCCCCACATTTCGTCTTCCTTACCTTCTGCGTACGTCAGATCGTCGTCGGTCAAATCGCCATAGGCTTGTTTGATTTTGCCTTTCAACTCATTCCATCCACCTTTAAGGGTTGTCTCGTTCATGATTGATAATCGTTATAACGTGAGTGATCCAGTAAACGATTCCGAAGAATCATGCTGTATAAACCGGCGATGCGTTTAAAATGTTTGACGATTCGGGTGAAAAAAAATGATCAAACTTCTCAACGGGAGTGTTAATTGATCCGGGTCCAGGTCTGGGTTTTTCCCAGCAGCGAAATGCCGACATACCCCCGCACGTCGAGGGTATTGGGATTTTTCAGCGTCATTTTGCAACTGTATTCTTTTCCGTCTTCGGGGTTATAGATGTGACCATCTTCCCAGACTTTGCCACCATCGTGTATAAACCCCTGCATGACATCCAGCCCCATAAGTGGCCGCGAACGCAGCGTTGCCTGACTGTTTTTCAGGTCGGTTTTGGGTTTTCCGGTCGAGGGGTTGTTGGGTTCCCGCAGCCAGACCAGTTTTCCGTAATACTGGTTGCCTTTTTTATAAATCTGGATATGACCCTGTTTGGTGCCGTTGAGCCAGGTGCCTACCACCGCATCCGGATGAAATTGGGGCGTGAAAGCGGTGAGCGAATGCGCAAGCAAAAGAAAGGGAATAAGGAGAGAAAACGACTTCATTCGATTTTTAAGATGTTGATGGAAACGCTGAACACTGTACGGACTAAAACGTAAAAATAATTAAAAATGTGTGTTACCGGATTACGCTGATTTGCGGAATTACCCTGATTTTTGCAGGAATGAATCCGGCTATTGCTTCTGCGATCCGGCCGGATTTTCACCCTATTTGCCAAAAGTCCGTCAGGGACCACCACGCTATGATCAAACTTGATCCGACCAGAACTTACCCGCACGAAACGGAATCGCGCACCATCGTCCGTTTTCAGGATTGCGATCCGTTGCAGCACCTCAACAACGCGAAGTACTTCGACTACTATTTCAACGCACGGGAAGACCAGGTTGCTACCCAATATAACTTCAGTCCGGCGCAGTTGTTTCGCGAATACAAGACGAGTTGGGTGGTTTACCAGCACCAGATCGCTTACGTTCGACCGGCCACGGTAAACGAGTGGCTCCGGATCGTGTCCCGCATCATCTACGTCAGCGAAGATACGATTGTCACGGAGTATTATATGACCGACGATTCGGGTCGGCAGTTGAAGAATGTGCTGTGGATGACGTCAAAATACGTCAGCGTAGTAACGGGCCGCCGAATCCCCCATGATCCCGACGTCATGGCGTTTCTGGCGGCCATCTGCGTGCGCGATGTCGATTTTCACAACCTGAATTTCAACGACCGCATCCGGCAGATTAAAGAAGAACTGGTGCAGGAAAAGATGGAGGGAGAAAGCGGAGGAGATTAGGAGTTTTTAGTGAAACATTCATGTATGATTGCATTTCAATCAATAAAACACTTCCGTTTTGTTTCCTTCCAGTTGTTTAATGAGGTTGGCGGAGACGGTTTTTTGTTCGCTGACGGGATTACCGCGGACAAAGAGTTTTTTGAGCGTTTGAATCCGGGTCAGGCTGGAAGGCAGGTCGGTCAGGCGATTGTGACTCAGGTCGAGTTCTTCCAGATAAGGGAGGGTCAAAACCGGGTCGGGAACCGTGACAAAAGCGTTGTGACTGACATCCAGAATCCGTAGATAATAGAGTTTCTGAAGGCTCGCAGGTAAACTGCCCAGAAAATTATGGTGCGTATACAGCACCTGAAGTTTCCGCAAACGACCCAGATTTTCCGGCAAAGTGTTGAGCTTGTTGTTGGAAATGGCCAGTTGCTGGAGCCGGGGCAGTCGGCAAAGACGCTCCGGCAGCACGCGTAGGTTATTGTAATACAGGTCCAAAACCTCCAGTCGGCGCAGCCGGCGGATTTGATTGGGCAGCACATACAGCTTCGCCTTATACAGGTTCAGGTCTTTGAGTCGGCGCAGTCGGTGGAAGGGAGCGGTATTAAGCCCTCCCGAAAAATCATTCAAACCGAGCCAGAGACTCTCCAGCCGCCGGTTTCGGGTAACGGCTTTCGGAATCGCCGTGATTTTGGTCGACTGAATATTCAGAATTTTCAGATGTTTGTTGCGGGCTACGTGCAGGCCCTCGTTGCCCAGTGGGTTGCCGGAAACATTGAGTTGTTTCAAGGTCGGAATCCGAAACACATTTTCCGGGATCACGCTGAGGTTGTTGACGCTTAAATCCAATATTTCCAGATTCGGAAACCGGTAGATCACCTCGGGTACGTCCTTCAGTTCCAGCGTATACAGTACCAGATTTTTAACAGTATCCGGACGAGCGGTTTTTTCGGCTTCTGCCAGGGTAGTCATAATACCCGGTCCTTTGCGCAATTTTCGTTTGGAAGGCAACTTGCCAATCGCCAGCGCGGAGGAAAACCGGTACGGTTTGTCGCCGGTGACAGGGAAACGATAGGTCGAAAACCACGGGCACAAAACCGGGTCGATGCGCTCTTTCAACCGGAGTGTGGCCAGGCTATCGGAGCGTATAACGGAGAAATTCCGGCCCACTTCATAAAAAACCCGGTTTAGGGAGCCATCGGGGTTGGCATACAGGTTGACAATCAGGTAACCGGCGGTGTCCTGTAAGACGTTGGCCTGTTTGAGCATCAGGTTGAGGTCTTTCCCAAACTGCTCACTCAACTCAAACCACTTTTTTTCACTTGGCTCCATTTCGTCAACCGTCCGAAAACCGGGCTGACGCGTTCGGAAACCCGGATCGATGATCGTTTGCGCCAGGATGTACTCATTCGCCAGTTTTTTAGCAACCGCATCGTGCTCCGGTTTGGTCAGGCAGACGGTTTGGGCCGACAGTGTCCCGGTGATCAGGATTCCGGCGAGTATTACGAGGTAATTGAGCATGACGATAAGCCTTTAACGTAGTGTTTAGGTGAATAACGGTAAATATAGTTGAATTGTTGATACCTTTCACTTTTTACCATTTTCACCACCGAAAACCGCTATTCCGATCGGAGGGATTTCACCGGATTGGCCAGTGCAGCCCGCAACGATCGATATCCGACGGTCAGCACCGCAATCATAGAAGTAATGGCAATCGCGAGAACGAAAATACCGGCTCCCAGTTCAATCCGGTACACAAAATCATTCAGCCAGCGACTCATGACCCACCACGCCAGCGGAGCCGCCAGCCCGAAAGCGATCAGCAGCAATTGGAAGAATTCTTTCCCAAATAGCCACAGAATACCGGAAACGCTGGCTCCCAGTACTTTGCGAACTCCGATTTCCTTTGTTTTCTGAGCGGCCATAAACGCTACCAAACCGTAGAGACCCAGGCAGCCGATGGCGATGGCGATAATGGAAAAGGCCTGAATCAGCCACAGAATCATGTTGTCGAGCTTGTAAAACCGGGCAATGTCCTCGTCCAGAAAGCGGTAGGTAAAAATAGAAGAAGGATACATCGCCGACCAGTTCTTTTCCAGCCCGGCGAGGGTTGGCTCTAGGTTAGCGAGACTTACTTTCACCCCGCAATGGCTGTAATTCTCACTGCGCGTCGTGATACAAAGCGGGTCGATGGCAGTGTGAAACGACCGGTTGTGAAAATCTTTCATGACGCCGACGATGGTGCCTTTCCGCCCGTTGATCGACGCATTTTTACCAATAACGTCCTGGTTTGCGGCCAACCCAAGGGCTTTTACGGTGGTTTCATTCACAATATATTCCCGGATTGTATCCGAAGGTTTCAGATTGCGTCCGGCCAGAATCTGCAGGCCAAACGTGGCTACGTAGTGATCATCAGCGGCTTTGATCGAAATGGGAAAATTTTCGCTTTCAGTGCGGGAATCAAAGCGGATGCCGGTGCTGCCTACCTCCTCGGATGCGGGTGCCGTGTCAAAAAACGTTACATTTTCCACCCCGGTTAGTTCAGAAAACTGCGAACGCATCGTATTGATTTTTGTTTTCTGGTTATCTGGAACATGCAAAATAACCATTGCGTCTTTTTGAAAACCCATATCGGCCTGCCGGGAATACCGAAGTTGGTTCGCAATCACGAGCGTACCGATGATGAGTAGTTGTGAAATCGCGAACTGGGTGATGACCAGGCTTTTTCGCAGCCAAAAACCGCCCGTTTGCCGTCCGGAAAGTTTTCCTTTCAACGCCAGCAGGGGTGGAAAGCGCGCCAGAATCAGGCCGGGATAAGTACCCGAAAAGAAGATGACGATCAGGAGCAAAATGGGTAAGAAAATAACCAGATAAACATTATTCAGCGGATTCAGGCTCAGCTCGATTTCGAACAGGTGGTTCACGGCTGGGAGAGCCAGATAGGCCAGCATGAAAGCGAAAACCGTAGCCAGCCCGGTAATAATCGCCGTTTCGGTCATAAACTGCCAGAAGAGCGCCCCCCGCCGACTGCCCAGCACTTTTCGAACCCCGATCTCTTTCGAGCGGCCGAGGGCCTGAGCCGTGGACAGATTGATGAAATTGACACAGGTGGTGACGATCAGGAAAAAGCCAATCAGGCCAAAAGCCCAGAGATTTTTCTTCTCCGTATAGCCCTTCAGGTTGGGGTTAAAATGTACATCGGCAAGCGGTTGCAATTTAAACCGGAAGTACTTCGCCATGTCTTTGTTGTAGTATTTATCGGAAATGGCGGAAAGGACCGTGTTGTCGATTGTAGCCGCCGACGTTCCCGGTTTTAGCCGGGTGAAGCTCTGCATCTCACTATTGACGCTAAACCACCAGTCTTTTTCCACCATCCAGGGTGTATGATCCTTCAAATTGTCGAAGGGAATAAACATTTCGGAGCGAAAATCCGTGTTGGGCGGAAGGTCCCGCAGAACGCCCGTGATCCGAACCACCAGGGAGTCATCAACGTGGACGAGTTTGCCGATGGGATCTTCGTCGCCAAAAAATTTCCGGGCGACCCGGTCCGTCAAAAGGGCCGTGTTCCGTTCGTGTAACACGGTTTTTGGGTTTCCCTGCACAAGTGGAAAATTAAAAATTTCCAGAAATTCGGGGTCGGCAAAGGCAATGTCTTCTTCAAATTTCTTCGCTGGCGAAACCTCCACGACTCTTTTTTTCAGGAAGGCGACTCGCCCCACGCGTTCGACCGCGGGTTGTTCATTCCGAAAGGCCGTTCCGAGCGGATTGGGAACGCCGGTATTGTACCGGACCTTGTCATCGTGGAATTCCGTGTAAATCCGGTAAATCCGATCCTGGTGCGCGTGGAAGGTATTAAAACTCAGGTGGTAAGTGATCAGGGTGAAAATCAGCATGACGCAGGCCATGCCGAGGCTGAGACTTAACACATTGATGAGAGCATGCGACCGGTGGCGGTTGAGCTTCCGGAGGGCGATTTTGAAATGGTTGCTGAGCATATCCGTTAGGGCAGGGGTTGAATAATCAGTGGTTTGAGGATACCGGTACTGTTGATCGGCGGAGTTCCGGCGCCAGAGTCGGGGATGCAGGAGCAGGAGCGCATCCAGCCCGTACAGCAGCCGGGCTTGGGAAGACCCGGAGCGACGGACCCGCTTCTGAAACAATTCGTACAAATCCCCCAGCAGCTCTTCGCGGAGGTGGGGCGCGATGATTCGTTCCAGTAGTCGTTCGGCCCAGCGGGGCGGCTGGGGAGTGTTCGGTTTCTGACTCATGACCTACTTCCGCCGAAAGCGGTAATTGGAATCCCATCCCACAACGCGTTGCGGATTCGTCGCACTTCCTGCAAGGCCTGTTCGCCGGCCACGCTGACGGTAAACAGGCGTTTCCGCCGACCACCCCGCTCGGCCGTCGATTCGCCAAACCGAGAACAGACCAGCCCTTTTTCTTCCAGCCGTTGCATGGTGCGGTGAACAGCACCCAGACTCATGGGCCGCTCCAGTCGCTGGCTGAGGGCTTCCACGACGGCCACGCTGTAGGCGTCATCATACAGAAATGCAATGGTGAGAAGAACCAACTCCTCAAATTCTCCTAGTTGATCACCCTTCATCGTTATAAATAGTATCTTCCTCATTTGCATAGCAAATAGCAGACCAATTACCTAAAAGCGCGATTGGATTGAAATGAGGCAGTTTTTAAAAGAAAAATAGGAGAGAGCTTGTCCAGAAACGGACAGCTTTCTGTACAGAAGTGGACAGTTGAGTGGGATGATTGAATGTTTATTGGTACCAACGTTTTTCATTATACCGCCCCCAGCCCGGCGACACTGCCCCGTTAGGGGCTCAACAGCGCAGCGTCGGTAGGCACGAAGCCAGGAATCTTCCTCCAGCGTGCCGATAGGTACGCAACCTACGGCTGGGTTGCTGCGAATTGTCGCGTACCTATCGGCACGACAGGGTGCATCAGCCGTCTATTTACTTCCGACGCTCCGCTGTTCAATCCCTACGGGATGAATGAATCTGATCAAAATACGGTTTTAACATTTATTACGAAAACTTTCGTATCAAATACTTGACTTCTACGAAACGATTCGTATATCTTTGTTACGAAATATTTCGTAGGTCTGAATTCGTTGTCGACAACCGCGCAAACTACCGTTTCGAACAGTAAACAAAAAACCATGAAACCAACCGAATCTGAACTGGAAATCCTGCAGGTACTTTGGGCGAAAGGCCCCAGCACCGTGCGGCAGGTGAACGAACATCTGAGCCAAACTCGTGACATTGGGTATACCACGACCCTGAAACTGATGCAGATCATGCACGAAAAAGGACTCCTGAGCCGTACCGAAGAAGGCCGTTATCATGTGTATCAGGCCCTGATCGGGGAAGAAGAAACGCAGCAGCATTTGCTCGACCGGTTTGTCGACACGGCTTTCCGGGGTTCGGCCATGAAACTCGTGATGCAGGCGTTGGGCAACAGCAAGGCAACACCCCGGGAACTCGAAGAATTGCAAAAACTGATCAACCATCTGAACCCCGAAAACAACGAATCCGATGAACAACTTTAACGTGTTTTCAGAACCCTTTACGAATGCGCTGGGTTGGGCTTTGGTGCATACGCTCTGGCAGGGTACCCTGCTCGTGGCTGCGGCCGCTCTGGCGTTGCGACTGACCCAAAACCGCCCGGCGTCGGTGCGCTACGGCATCGGCATCGGAACGCTGTTCCTGCAACTCCTGGCTTTTGTGGCAACGCTCTGGCTGGGTTACGAACCCATCCGAACCACCCTGTCGATTCAGGGCGACCGGCAAACCGCCATCGTTCGGGATTTGTCCTTCACCAGCGATTGGTCGGGTCAACTGATGAGCTGGCTTCATCCGCATTTGTCCCTGCTCGTGACGGTCTGGTTTTTGGGTGCGGTTTTGCTGATGGTGCGGTTATTCGGCGGCTGGGTGTTCGTTCAGCGATTGACGCAGAGGAATACCAGTCCGGCACCGGAAGCCTGGCAGACGTATGCGCAGAAGGTGGCCGATCAGCTTGGCATCACGAAGGCCGTCCGGCTGGTGGAGTCGGCGGAGATAGCGGTGCCGATGACCATAGGCTGGTTAAAACCGGTCATTCTGATTCCCGTCGGTTTGCTGGCAGGTTTGTCTCCCCGGCAGGTCGAAGCCGTGCTGGTCCACGAACTGGCGCACATCCGGCGGTATGACTACCTGGTCAATCTGGTGCAGTCGGCGGTCGAGATTGTGTTGTTTTTTCACCCCGCCATCTGGTGGCTCTCGGCCCGGGTTCGGGAAGAGCGGGAGCATTGCTGCGATGATGTGGCCATTCAGTTGCGGGGCGAGCGGGCCAGTCTGGCGCAGGCGCTGGTTCAAATCGAAGAACGCCGGCAGGCATTTGCTTCAACGCCCACTTTGGCGATGGCCTTTGGAGCCCGCAAGCCATCCTTTGTGCAGCGCGTAAAACGGGTCATCGGCGTGAGTGAACAGCCGTCGTCTAAACCAAACGGTTTGCTGGCAGCGGGTTGTCTGGTCTTGCTTGCCGGTTTGGTAACAGGACAGCGTGTCGATCGTCCGGCAACCACCAGCGGTCTGCATGGCGACGCCAAGACGTTCAATGCCTGGCATTCGGACACAAACGTTCAGCGGTCGGTTCCGGAAGAAACCAGCATCAAGGTCGTAGAGAAGCCGGAACCTCTTTCCCTTTCAATCGATACGGATGCGGTTGACCCGGTGGTCCGCATTCGGCTGGAAACTGAACTTGATCACCACCTGGAGCAGGTCGAGCGGCTGGAGCGCGAAATGGAGAAGATCCATCTGCCCATGCTCCAGCTTGAGAAGCAACTGGAGTTGCAAACTAAACTGGAGCAACTGACCGACAAAGAAATGGCAAAGATGAACCAGCAGATGGCGAAGCTTCAGTCATTGACGGGTGAGCAACTACGGATTTTCACCGACTCAATAGGGACTTTTTCGGCGAAAATAGCGGGCATGGCCGAAAAAGCGGGTCTTCATGCCGCCGAAGTACTCCGGATACAGGAGAAAGTACTCCAACTGGATTCCGTACCCGCGCTCGCCCCTGTACCGGCCATTGCTCCCGTTCCCGCTGCGGCTCCCCGGCCTGCCCGGATGCCCAAACCGGCGGGTGTAGGGCCGTATTGGTACAACGGCAAACGCTACAACCGTTCGGAAGACCTGCCGAAAGCGCCCAATCCACCAGTTCCACCGGCTGCCGCTGACGCCCCTGATCTGCCAGCAGCAGCGATGGCCCCAGTCCCGTCTGTTCCACCGGCAGCGATGGCTCCCCCGGAGCCGCCTGTTCCGCCCGCACCGTCAGAAGGGGATGAGGTCTCCACCTGGTCCACGATGGAAGGAACCGTAATTCATGTTAAAACGAAGAACGCTCCCAAAGCAAAAACCGTGAAATCAGCCAAGTCGGCGAAATCGAAAACCACTCCGAAGAAACAGGAAGAGTAGAAAAGGAAAGCGGATCAGTCACCTAAAGGCCCCTGAAAAAGTAGACCCCACAGCCGTCGGTCTATTTTTTCAGGGGCCTTGTTTTAAATTAAATCGAACTATGAGATGATGCCCTTGCCTAATCGTCGTTTGAGTGCCAGCGGCACGTAATGTTAATAGCAAATGGCTATTCTGAGCACTCCAGGCGTGCCGAAGGTACGCAACTAAGCCTATATCTCGTATCTGCGGCACGCCTGGAGTGCTCAGAATAGCCATTTGCTATTAACATAGGACTCCTCCGGGGTCAATAATCTCATAGTTCACGTTAACTTATTTCCACTCAAACCGGTAATTCCAGCCCCATCCTGTCTTTTACCGGTAGTTCAATGGATTTCCTTCCGTTTCCAGTATCGACCAATGATTCAAATCAACTACGGCCTTCAACCGGCTGACTTCACTACCCGACTCAAGCAGTTCTGGGATTTATCCGCCCAAAAAATCAACCTGATCGACTCTCATTACGATACCGCCAAAGGGTCACCGGTTTTTACGGTGCAGGGACACTACACCACCCGCGGCTGGACCGAGTGGACGCAGGGCTTCCAGTTTGGCTCCTCCATCCTCCAGTTCGACGCCACCGGCGACCCGCATTTTCTGGAAACGGGGCGGCAAAAAACGCTCGGCGTCATGGCCCCCCACATCAGCCACATTGGCGTTCACGACCACGGTTTCAACAACGTGAGTACCTACGGCAACCTGCTGCGGCTGATGCGGGAAGGCAAAGTGGAATTTGACGAGTGGGAAAAGAATTTTTATGAACTTGCCCTCAAAATTTCGGGAGCCGTGCAGGCCAGCCGCTGGACAACCGTCAAAACCGGCGGATTTATTCACTCCTTCAACGGGCCGCATTCGCTTTTTGTCGATACGATCCGTTCCTGCCGGGCGGTTGTGTTGAGCCACAGCCTCGGTCACGTTTTTCAGGGGGAAGGCGATGTTAAAATCAATCTGCTCGAGCGGGGGTTGGAGCACATGAAAGCAACGGCCGAGTACTCGGTTTTTTATGGCGAAGGACGCGACATCTACGACCTGTGGGGTCGCACCGCGCACGAAAGCGTGTTCAATACCAAAGACGGCAATTTCCGTTGCCCCAACTCCCAGCAGGGCTACACCGGTTTTACGACCTGGACGCGCGGCCTGGCGTGGGCCATGTGCGGCTTTGCCGAACAACTGGAATACCTGACCACCCTCGAAGACGTTGATCTGGAACCGTTCGGTGGACGGCAGATAGTGGAAGCGTATCTGCTCAAAGCCGCCCGCGCTACCTGCGACTTTTACATCGAACACACGCCGATCGACGGCATTCCGTACTGGGATACCGGCGCACCCGGTTTGTCGCAACTGGGCAATTACCTCGACCGGCCCTCCGATCCTTACAATGATTTTGAACCGATAGACAGTTCCGCGGCCGCCATCGGGGCGCAGGGATTGCTTCGTCTGGGCCACTACCTGACCGAACGGGGCGAAACCGAAAACGGCTCACGGTACTGGCAGGCGGGATTAACAGTGTTAGATTCGCTCTTTAAAGAACCGTATCTCAGCACGGACCCCAACCACCAGGGACTGATTCTGCATTCGATCTACCACCGGCCCAACGGCTGGGATCATGTTCCGGCGGGGAGCAAAATTCCCTACGGCGAGTCGAGCATGTGGGGCGATTACCACGCCCGTGAGGTTGCGTTATACCTGCAACGCGTGGTCAATAACGAACCGTATTACACCTTTTTCGGCGCCCTGTGATGAGCACAACACCACTAACGGAGTCCTCGCCTGGGGAACCGGCATTTCAGGATTTTTCAAAACTGTGCATTCATACGATCACCACCCGTCCGTGGGCCATTGAAGAAGCCGCAAAGCACTATTCCCGCTCGGGCATTGGGGGGATTTCGATCTGGCGGGATGCGCTAGCTAATCGAAACATTCGGGAAACCAGTCAATTACTGCGGGACCACAACCTGGCTGTTGTGTCACTCTGTCGGGGCGGTTTTTTTCCGCACCTCGAAGCCGCTGGCCGACAAACCGCCCTGGATGACAACCGCCGGGCCATCGACGAAGCCGCTGAACTGGGTGCGCCCCACGTCGTGCTGGTGTGTGGTGCCGCACCGGGCCAGTCCCTGACGGAATCCCGCAAGCAAATTCGGGACGGTATTGCCGCGCTGCTGCCCCATGCCGAAGCCAATGGTGTCCGGTTGGCCATTGAACCTTTACATCCGATGTATGCCGATAACCGCTCGGCTGTCAATACGTTAGGTCAGGCGAATGACATGGCCGAGGAGCTAAATTCTTCCTATGTGGGCATCGCTGTCGATGTCTACCATTTGTGGTGGGACCCCGATCTGGAACAGGAAATTGCCCGATGCGGTAAAAACGGGCATTTGTATGCTTTCCATATCTGTGACTGGAAAACCCCGACCCTCGATCTGCTCAACGACCGCGGACTGATGGGCGAAGGTTGCATCAACATCCGCCAGATTCGGTCTTGGGTGGAAGCCGCCGGTTTTTCGGGGTTCAACGAAGTCGAGATCTTCTCAAACCGGTATTGGGCGGAAGATCAGGCGGAATTCCTGGAAAAAATCAAACACGGGTATTTGTATCATTCGTAACATAATTACCCCTAAATCCCCCTAAAGGGGACTTAGACCCAGAATTACCAAGATGCATAAAGTCCGCTTTAGGGGATTTAGGGGCGTAACCATTCAACCATCTTTTAGCCATTTATTGAAAAGTGAAAGAACACAAAGTCGGTATTATCATGAACGGCGTAACCGGCCGGATGGGTACCAATCAGCACCTGATGCGTTCCATTGTTGCCATCATCAAACAGGGGGGCGTGAAGGTTGGACCGGACGAGGTCATCATGCCGGACCCCATTCTGGTAGGTCGTGATGTCAATAAACTGGAGAAATTGTGCCAGCAGTCGGGCGTGCAGAAAATGACGACCAACGTCGATGAAGCCCTCGCCGATCCCCACAACATCATTTATTTCGACGCCCAGACGACCGGGCGCCGAGCGGAGGGCGTTCGCAAAGCCGTAGCCGCCGGAAAGCACGTCTACTGTGAAAAACCGACCGCCGTCAGCACCGAAGTAGCCCTGGAACTGTATGAACTCTGCAAAGCTGCCGGTCTGAAAAACGGCGTTGTGCAGGATAAACTGTGGTTACCCGGTTTATTGAAACTGAAACGCCTGATGCAGAACGAATTCTTCGGAAAAATCCTGTCTGTTCGGGGCGAATTCGGTTATTGGGTATTTGAAGGACACTCCATTCCGGCGCAACGGCCCTCGTGGAATTACCGCAAGGAAGACGATGGCGGGATCATTGTCGATATGCTGTGCCACTGGCGCTATGTGCTTGATCAGGTGTTTGGTAAAGTAAAAGCTGTATCTTGTCTGGGTGCGACCCACATTCCGGAGCGCATCGACGAGCAGGGCAAACCGTATACCGCAACGGCTGATGATGCCGCTTATGCGACCTTTGAACTAGAAGGTGGAGTGATCGCTCAGTTCAACTCTTCGTGGACCACCCGCGTTCGTCGCGATGATCTGCTGACCTTGCATGTGGATGGTACCAAGGGCTCGGCGGTGGCGGGTTTGCGGGAATGTTACATTCAGCATTACGGCAACACCCCCAAACCGGTCTGGAACCCCGACATCGAGCAGCCGATCAAGTTTTTTGAAGGCTGGGCCAAAGTGCCGGAGCAGGAAGTGGCCGAAAATGCTTTTAAGGTGCAGTGGGAGTTGTTTTTGAAACACGTCGTGAAGGATGATCCATTTCCGTGGGACTTGCGGGAAGGTGCCAAGGGTGTACAACTGGCCGAAAAAGGCATCGAAAGCTGGGAAAAACGCTGCTGGGTCGATGTTCCGGAGTTATGAAAAAAGTAGCATTTATAACGGGCGGAAGCCGGGGAATCGGATACGGGATTGCGGAACACCTGGCGAAAGCTGGGTTCGACCTGGCCATCAATGGCGTTCGGCCCGAAGAAGCGGTCGGGGAGGCCCTGGCTGGTCTTCAGACCCTGGGAGCAGAGGTCATCTATTGCCAGGGTGATATTGCGTCGAAAGAAGACCGCGCCCGCATGCTGGAACAAATCAAGGCCCGTTTTGGTCGGTTGAACGTATTAGTGAATAACGCCGGGGTTGCGCCGAAGGAACGTCGGGACATTCTGGAGGCAACCGAGGAAAGTTTCGAATACGTGTTGTCGACCAATTTGCAGGGGGCCTACTTTCTGACCCAGGCAGTGGCCAACTGGATGATAGCGCAAAAGGCTGATCAAACGGGCTTTACGGGGTGTATCCTAACGATTTCCTCGATCTCATCGACGGTTATTTCGGTGAACCGGGGAGAATATTGCATTGCCAAAGCCGGACTCAGCATGGCCACGCAATTGTTTGCTGCCCGGCTGGGTGAATACGACATCCCGGTTTTTGAAGTACGTCCCGGCATCATCCGTACCGACATGACGGCGGGAGTCGTCGGGAAATACGACAAACTTATTGAGGAAGGGCTGACGGTCCAGAAACGCTGGGGATTTCCAGACGATGTGGGCCGGGCGGTGGCGGCTCTGGCCCGTGGCGACTTTCCGTATTCAACCGGGCAAGTCATCATGGTCGACGGCGGCCTGACCTTGCCAAGACTGTAAAAGAAAGAGTTGTTTCGCAGAGCTGAACGGAGTAAAAAGGAGTTAAGCGGAGATTTTTTCTCTCTTTCTCTGCTGAACTCTGATTTACTCCGCTCAACTCTGCGAAATAACTCATTTTCCTAAACCGCTTAAATCATGAAAAACCAATCCGATTCCCGGAGGACTTTCCTCAAAACCGCAGCCACCGGCTCCCTGGCCGTGATGGGGTTGCCGACCCTGATTCCGGCCCACGCCTTTGGTGCCAACGACCGCATCCGCGTGGCCGTCATCGGCGTCAACGGACGCGGGAAAGACCACATTTCCAATTTTTCCAAACTGCCGAACGTCGAGGTCGTCACGCTCTGCGACGTCGACAACGTGGTTTCAGCCCAGCGCGCGGCTGATTTCGAGAAAACGTATTCACGAAAGGTGAAAACCGAACAGGATTTGCGGAAAGTGTACGACGACAAAAACATCGACGCCGTCAGCATTGCCACACCCAACCACTGGCACGCCCTCGCGGCCATTTGGGCGTGTCAGGCCGGAAAAGATGTGTACGTCGAAAAACCGGGTACGCACAACCTGCGCGAAGGCAAAAAACTGGTGGAAGCCGCGGCCAAATACAACCGGATTGTGCAGCACGGCGTGCAATTGCGCAGCTCGACGGCCATTCAAGAAGCCATCAAACACCTCCGCGACGGGTTGATCGGGAAAGTGTACATGGCCCGCGGATTGGTCTACAAATGGCGTCCCGACATTGGCAACCAGGGCCCCAGCGCTGTTCCGGCGGGTTTGAACTGGGATTTGTGGCAGGGACCGGCCAAAGCGCGCGAGTTCTCCAAAAACTACGTTCACTACAACTGGCACTGGTTCTGGGATTATGGCAATGGCGACATTGGCAACCAGGGCATCCACGAAACGGATTTGGCCATGTGGGGGCTGGACGTCGGTTTTCCGGAAGAGGTGACGTCCGCGGGGGGCAAATACCTCTGGAAAGACTGCAAGGAAACACCGGAATTGCTGACATCGACCTATAATTATCCCTCGCAAGGCAAAGTAATCCAGTTCGAAGTGCGGCCGTGGATGACCAACCGGGAAGACGGCGTGGAAGTGGGTAACCTCTTTTACGGCGACAAAGGCTATATGGTCATCAATGGCTACAACGATTACAAAACGTTTCTGGGCAAAGAACGGACGCCCGGACCGGCGGGTCATGCCGGGGGCGACCATTACCTGAACTTCATCGAAGCGGTTCGGGCGCGGGACAAATCGAAGCTGAACGGCCCGGTCGAAACCGCCCACTTAGCGTCGGGACTGGCCCACATCGGTAACATTGCGTACCGCCTGGGTCGCACCCTGAAATTTGATCCGAAGAAAGAAGAATTCATCGGCGACTCGGAAGCCAATTCGCACCTGAGCCGTCAATACCGCGCACCGTACGCGCTGCCGAAGCAAGTATAATTTTCGGTTTACGGTATTCGGTTTACGGTTTACGGTGGGCTGTCGCATTTATAAGCACGCGTCAGCCACCGTAAACTGAAAACCGAATACCGTAAACGATAAAACTGAAACCGAAAAAAATGATTGAGCAACCGAAACCCCAACAAAGCCTGAGTAAACAATTGCTTCAAATTCCGGTGCTGGTGGCCGCGCTGGGTTATCTGGTGGATATGTACGACCTGTTTCTGTTTAGCGTCGTGCGGGTGCCGAGCCTGAAAGCCCTGGGCGTCGCTGACGACCGGCTGCTTCCCGACGGCATCATGTTGTTAAACTGGCAAATGGCCGGGATGCTGCTGGGCGGTGTTTTCTGGGGCATTCTGGGCGACAAACGGGGGCGTCTTTCCGTGCTCTTCGGGTCGATTCTGATTTATTCGCTCGCGAACATTGCCAACGGATTTGTCGATAGTCTGCCGATGTATGCCGCGCTGCGGTTTGTGGCCGGCGTGGGTCTGGCCGGTGAGTTGGGAGCCGGTGTCACGCTGGTAACCGAAGTGTTGCCGAAACAGATTCGCGGGTATGGAACCACGATTGTGGCCACCATGGGCGTTCTGGGAGCCATCATGGCCTATTTCGTGGCCGATTTGTTTGCCTGGCGGATCTCGTATTTCGTGGGGGGCGGTCTCGGTTTGATGCTGCTGGTGCTGCGAATGAACGTGTTTGAATCCAAGATTTTTGAAGTGGTGAAAGAGCGTCAGGTGAAGCGCGGTGATTTGATGATGCTGTTCAACAACCGGGAGCGGTTTCTAAAGTATATCCAGTGCATTCTGGTCGGTTTGCCCATCTGGTTTGTCGTCGGCATTCTGGTGACGTTTTCGCCGGAATTTGGTCAGGCCATGGGATTGACCGAACCGGTCGTAGCCGGAAAAGCCGTCATGTTGACGTTTACCGGTCAGGTTTTTGGTGACATTGCGAGTGGTTTGCTGAGCCAGTATTTCAAAAGCCGCAAAAAAGTCATTGGTAGTTTCATCGCCCTTTCGCTGATTTTCGTGCTGGTTTATCTGCTGGCGCCCATGAAAGACCTCTCGGTTTTCTACCTCGTTTGTGTATTCCTCGGCGTTGCCAACGGCTATTGGGCGCTGTTCGTGACCATTGCCGCCGAGCTTTTCGGAACCAACCTGCGGGCTACGGTGGCCACCACGGTTCCCAACTTTGTGCGGGGAGCGGTAATTCCGTTAACGTCGCTGTTTGTGTACGGAAAAGGCCAGATCGGAACGCTGAATAGTGCACTCGGTGTCGGGCTGTTGACGGCAACGCTGGCGTTCATTGCGCTGTACTTTATGGAGGAAACCTTCAAAAAGGACATGAATTATGTGGAAACGGACTAGAAAACCCGGTTTTTTTTGGGCAGGGTTCCTGGTATGTTCTACCGCATGGAGTTGGGCGCAAACCTCCGGAACCTTTCGGTTGCATCCGCAGAATCCGCATTATTTTCAATACCGGAACAAGCCGATTCTGATGGTCGGTTCGGGAGAACACTACGGTTCGGTGATCAACCTCGACTTCGATTACGCCCGGTATTTGCAGGCCACAGCCGCCGATGGCATGAACACCACCCGGCTTTTTACGGGTGCTTACATCGAGAAACTGGGCGATTTTGGCATCCAGAAAAACACCCTGGCAGCCGCCGAAGGCCGGTTGATTTTGCCGTGGCGACGGAGCACCGAACCCGGTTACACGCTGGGCGGAAACAAGTTTGACCTCAGCCAGTGGGATGGGGCTTATTTCGATCGGTTGAAAGACTTTATGACCCAGGCCCGGCAGCAGGGGGTGATTGTGGAGATCAATCTATTTTCGGCGCATTATGGCGATGGCTGGAAATACAGTGCGCTGAATCCAAAGAATAACATCAATAAAACCGACAGCATCTCGTCCCGTCTTGTCAACACGCTGGAGAATGGAAATTTGCTGGCGCATCAGGAAAAATATGTCAGGAAAATTGTCCGGGAATTGAATGGTTTCGATAATTGCTACTTCGAGATTCAGAATGAACCCTGGGCCGATCAGACGGATATTGTGCTGAAACGCAACGAATACGGCCCCGAAAAAGACTGGCGTTCGACCCTGCAGGTGGTTTCGCAACGCTCAAACGACTGGCACCGGCAGGTAGCCCGCTGGATCAAAGACGAAGAAAGCCGACTTCCAAACCGGCATCTGATTTCGCAGGATATCAGCAATTTCCACTATCCGATTGCCGATGCCGATCCCAACATTTCGATTTTCACGTTTCACTATGCCCTGCCCGAAGCCGTCACGGAAAATTACCAGTTGAACCGTGTGATCGGATTTAACGAAACCGGTTTTGCCGGTCGTGAAGACGCCACGTATCGTCGGCAGGCCTGGCGGTTCTTGATGGCCGGGGGCGGTTTATTCAATCATCTGGATTATTCGTATTCCGTTGGTGCCGAAACCGGTCAGGATACGTCGTATAAAGCCCCCGGCGGAGGTAGTCCGGCCTTGCGGTCGCAATTCAAAACGATGAAGAACTTTTTTGAAAAGCTGGATTTTGTGACCTACAAACCCGATCCGGGGCTGGTGGCTTCGGCTCCGGGTGCACTGACGCAGGTGCTGGGCAACGGAAAAACGGAGTGGGTTCTGTATTACGAACCAATGGCCGTGAAACCGCATGATCTGAACCTGAATTTGAAAAAAGGCTCCTACCGGGCGGAGTGGATGGATGTGGTAACGGGACAAAAACTGAGATCGGAAACCGTTGTGAACGGGCGGCTCGTGGTGCCGGAAGGAGCAAATGATAAAGTGGTTATCATCAGGGTTATAGTCGGGAAATAGCCGGTTTTTTCTTAGACGGTTTCCGGAGCTAACAGCGGTAGAATGACGGTGAAATGTCCATCCTGGTCGGAAATAACCGGTTCCAATTCGCCCAAAAGACGGTATTTAGCCGCGATATTCGTCAGCCCCACTTTGTTGGACGGGACGCGGATGGTTTTGGGTTGCAGGTTGTTGCGTACCTCCAGCCAACCTTCCGGCGTCGTTCCGATTCGAATTTTCAACGGTTTACTGGCCTGAACACGGTTGTGTTTGACGGCATTTTCAACCAGCAACTGCAACGTCAGCGGGGGCAACCGCCGGGTATGATAGTCCGTCGAAACGTCGATGGTGAGCGAAACACCGGACTGATACCGCATCGTCAGGAGGTGGTAGTAGGACCTGATAAAATCAAGCTCGTTTTTCAAAATCGTCAGATTCTTTTCGTTGGTCTGAAGCAAATACCGGTATACTCTTGCCATTTCATCTACAAATTGTTCGGCCTGCCGTGGCTCTTCACTAATCAGCGAGGACAGGGAATTCAGGCTGTTGAACAGAAAGTGCGGATTGATCTGGTTCTTCAAAACGTCCAATTGATTCAGCAATACTTCTCGCTTGTAGGCTTCGGCCTGGAGACTGTTTTCCCGCCATTTCGTCAACGTATAGTAGCATTCGTAGAAGCCGATAAACAGAAGTGTCGAGCAGACGGCCAGCCAGAGGTTGGTAGTTGGCCAAAAATAAATCGTGTGGAAGTTGAAAAATGGAATGGTGCGGAAAGCGAAAAAAAGCAGACTCGTGGAAGAGGCAATGGCCGTTGAAAAAACGACAAATTCAAGAACAATGCGGGTTGGTGTCTGGCTAATTTCCGGGAAGCGCAATACGATCAGACGCAGCATGTGCTGTTAAACCAGCAGGAGAAGCCCACAAACCACGTAACCCATCAGGGTGGAAGCGACCAGAATGCGCCCATCAGAAAAGTAGAGGGGGCCAAACCAGTTGTAAATGCCGAGGGGAACGGTCCAGGAAATGACGCCGATAAAAATCCAGATACTTTGCGTGGAGTAACGGGATTGAAGAAAATGGACAGGTTGCCGAAACCGCATTCGTTTAGGTGACTAGACTAAAACCAGATCCCCGAATCCAGGTGACTGAATCTGAACGGCTAATATCTGAAATAGTAGTCATGGAATCAATCCCTGCCGCGGGAAGATTTATAACGAGTGAACACATGAGTATGCTTAGGGCGTTGATGTCAGTTCTGAACGATCGGCAGCTTTTAAAACAGAGTCCATAACACCCGGAAATTTTGCGTCCAATTCTCCCAGCCGCAGGGAAGTCAGGCACTGCGTACCTTCGGTTCGGGTGCGGATGATACCAGCCTCGCGCAATACCCGCAAGTGGTGCGACATCGTCGATTTGGCAACGGGGGTCGCAATGGCCCCGCAACGTTGCTCTGTTGCATATTGATCCAGACTTCGCACAAAATTCAGCCGCACCGGATCGCTCAGCGCGTGTAGAATACCGGTTAAGGTGATCTGGTCGATGGTAGGATGTTGGTACTGCTTCATGCGGTTTTTCCTTTCATTTTGCCAATAAGTCAAAAAAAGATGTAGATACACTAATTGCTACTACAACGATCGGATAGCTAAAATTAATTCACTTTTGGTCAGGAATATTCATTCCGGCTGATTTTTTATTGCCGCCATTTGGTTTATAATATAAACTACTTTATGTTTGTGTCATTATCCCACATCGGGATTTATTTTTACCAATTTAGTTTACACTATAAACTACTTTATCATGAAAAAAATCGTGCTTTCAGTATTCTGGCTATTCTTCGTAATAATGATGACCTTCCGGACGTTTGCGCAAACCAGTGATGCGATGCAAAAACTGAGTTTTTTGGAAGGGCAGTGGAGAGGTCCGGCCAGGGCGATGATCGGTCGGGGAAAAGAGCTGAACCTGGCTCAGTCCGAAAATGTGCAATTTAAACTTAACAAGCGAGTTTTGCTGATCGAAGGAACCGGTCGGGAACAGGATAAGGTGGTGTTTCAGGCACTGGCGGTTGCGGCTTATGATTCACTAAACCGGAAGTATTCGATGAAAGCGTATACCGCCGAGGGCAATGCCACGGACGCGTATCTGGACGTGAAAGGCGACAACTGGCTGGAATGGGGGTTTGATGTTCAGCGTGGAAAAATCCGATACACCATCAAGTTGAACGAAAAAGGACAGTGGCACGAAATCGGTGAATACAGTCCGGATGGCCAGAAATGGTACCAAAATTTTGAAATGACTTTAGACAAACTGAAGTAACTAACTACCTGAAAACAAATGGAAACAGAACCGCTAATGAACGAACAGGAAAGCCTTCGGGTGATTCATGCCATGATCGATTCCGCCAAGAAAACCATCCAGGACGACGGCACCCTCTACCTGATGTGGGGCTGGCTGGTGTTATTTGCCAGTGTGACGCATTACCTTTTGATGACCATGACTACTTTTGCGTACCCGTATCTGCCCTGGGCTACGATGCCGATTGCGGGGATCATCAATGCGGTTTTTGTCAGCCGGATGGTGAAACGGCAACCGGTTAAAACCTACATTGGTGAATTTATGTCCTATTTATGGGCGGCTTTTATCGTTTCGATCATCATCCTGCTGGCCTTCATGCCTAAACTCGGGATGGAGAAAACGTACCCGATTTTAATCCTTCTGTACGGCATCGGCACCTTCGTTTCGGGGGGAGCCTTGCGTTTCAAACCGTTGATCATTGGGGGTGCCCTGAACTGGCCAATTGCCATTGTGGCTTTTTTCGTGCCGTTTGAATACCAATTGTTGTTACTTGGATTAGCCGTCACCTGCAGCTACATCATTCCCGGGCATTTGCTACGGTTAAATTACAGGAACTGAGATGTTTGAAGAACTTGATCCCTTGCTGCACCAGCAGTTGCGTTTGGCCGTGATGTCCTTGTTGATCAGCGTTCAGGAAGCGGAATTTACGTTTCTGCGCGAAAAAACCGGGGCTACGGCGGGTAATCTGAGCGTTCAGATTACCAAACTGAAAGACGCGGGATACATTGAAGTGACGAAAGGCTATAAAGATAATTTCCCCCAAACCCTGTGTAAAATTACGAGTTTGGGTCTTACGGCATTTGAAAATTACGTGAACGCGCTGGAAAAATACATCAAGAAGTGACCTTCAACTTTTGTCGGGAGTCAGCGTTTTTTTCTCTCATTTAATTTGTACTTTACGGAACAAACAGGCGATTCCAGCGTTCTGGAATCCTTTTCATGCTCTTTTCCTCCCGTTCCGGCCAATGCTCCGACACTACTGTACCGTTGTTTTTAGAACCATTCTTCGCAATAAAGTCTATACCGGCATCGTCGTGAGCGGTCTGGCGTTGGGCATGGCAGCTTTCCTGCTCATCTCCGGTTACGTCCGCTTTGAACAGAGCTACGACCGCATTCACCCGGACGGCGACCGGATTTACCGGGTTGAAAGCGTGTTTTTCAAAAATGGCGTCGAAACCGATCACTGGGCCACCAGTTCCAACGGCTACGTTCCGGCCATGAAGCAGGCCTTTCCGGAAATTGAAACCTATACCCGCATCGCCTGGCGCGGTTCGACCCGCGTGGTACGGCACGAAGAAACCAAGTTTCGGGAGAACCACGTATGTTTCGCGGATTCCAACTTTTTTACGTTTTTCAGCTATCCGGTTCTCAAAGGCGATCGCAACACCTTTCTGGCGTCCCCCAACACGATTGTGATTTCGGAGTCGGCGGCCCGGCGGTATTTTGGCAACACCGATCCGTTGGGGAAATACCTGGATGTCAGTACCATCGCCAGTTCGTACCATTGCCAGGTGACGGGCGTTTTTGCCGATTTGCCACCCAACTCCACCATGCAATTCGACATGTTGCTGTCGTGGACCACCTCGAACCGGCGGAACTGGGATTTCTGGTATCAGCACGAAAGTTATTCCTTTGTGCGGCTTCGTCCGCAGACCGATCCCGCCAGGGTGATCGCCAAGTTTCCGGCTTTGTCCGAAAAATATAAAACCGCCGAAGCCTTGCGTGACCACGTATGGGCAATTGATCTCGTTCCCCTGCACGACATTCACCTGAACCCGGCTACGCAGAACGAAATCGAGGTAAAAGGAAACCGGCGGGCGGTTCAGTTTCTGTCGGCCATTGCCTTTGTTATCCTCATCATCGGCTGGGTCAATTACATCAACCTCTCGACCGCCCGGGCGATGGATCGGGCCAAAGAAATCGGGATTCGGAAAACCGTTGGCTCGCACAAGTCCCTGCTGGTGTTTCAGTTTTTGTTTGAATCGCTGTTGCTCAATGGGCTGGCATTGATTCTGGCGGTGGCGCTGGTAGTCATTGCCCATTTCGTTTTGCCCGTCTTTCTGGATCTGCAAAACGCTTCATTCGACTGGTCGGAACCCGGCCAGTACGGTCTTTTTGCGTTGATTTTCTGGTTTGGCGTGGCCATTTCCGGGATTTATCCGGCGCTGGTGCTGTCGCAAGTAAAACCGGCGCTGGCGTTGAAAGGGCAATACCGGTTTACGGGCAGTGGAGCGTTTTTGCGCAAAGGACTGGTCGTGTTTCAGTTTGCCGCTTCGATGGTTCTGATCGTGGGCACGTTTGTCGCCTGGCGTCAACTCTCGTTCATGATGAACCAGAACCTGGGCGTCCGGGTCGATCAGGTGCTGGTGTTGAAAGCACCGGTAAAAACCGAGGACTACAGCCGGAAAACCCAGACGCTGAAAAACGAATTGAAAGCCATTCCGGGGATTACGGAAGTGACGGGTTCCGGGGCGGTTCCGGGCAAGGAGGTGGGGCAGATGCTGGCCAACCGTCGTTTGCATGAAGAACCCAGCGCCGACCGGCTCTACGAAATGCTGATGATCGACTTCGATTTTATCAAAACTTTTGATTTGAAACTGGTCGCGGGTCGTTCGTTCGACCGCAGTCGCCCCGCCGATTCGCTGGGGCTGGTGCTGAACGAATCGGCGGTGAAGCAATTTGGTTTTCAGTCTAACGAACAGGCCATCGGCGAAAAAGTACTGCTGGAATCGACCCACGACCGGCCAAACGAGATCATCGGCGTTGTCAAAGATTACCACCAGCAGTCGCTCCAGAAGCAATTCACGCCCCTGATTCTGTTCATGGACCCCGACTACCGCTGGCTGCCGACTGATTTTTTTTCCCTGAAAATCAGTGCTAATCAGGTGGAGGGACTGGTGGAAAAGGTGCAGACCGTGTGGGGACGGTTTTTTCCGGAATCGTCGATGGATTACTTTTTTCTGGATGATTTTTTCAACCAGCAATACCGACAGGACCGGCAGTTTGGCCGCACCTTTATACTGTTTTCGTCGCTGGCTGTTTTGATTGCCTGCATGGGCTTGTTCGGGATGACGTCCTACAGTACGGCCCGTCGAACCAAGGAGATTGGCGTTCGGAAAGTCCTGGGGGCGTCGGTGACCAGCGTGTTGCGGTTGCTGGCCTGGGAATCCGTCCGGTTGTTGCTGCTGGCGGGTTTGCTGGCGATTCCGGTTTCGTGGTATTTGATGACGCAATGGCTGTCGGTTTACGCCTTCCGGATTGAGCTGAACCCGATTCACTGGCTGGTACCGATGCTGATTCTGGTCGTGATCGCTTTGGCAACCATCAGTTACCTGACGGTGAAAGCGGCTCTGGCCAACCCCACGCAGTCGTTGCAGAATGAATAGGAAAGTACCCACGAACTAATTGATTTAGATTTAACAACCGCCGAAGTAAATGTTTATCAGCCCACTGCTTTAGCTGTGGGTCAAGCGAACACTAACCCCGTGCTAACCGAACCGTTTTAACGGTTTCATCGTCCGGCAAACCGTTAAAACGGTTCCGGAATGATTCGGTTTCATGACAATTTTCCCACAGCTAAAGCAGTGGGCTGGTAAGCCAAAATATGAATATGGCGGTTTTTTGTTAAATCAATAAGTCCGTGACTGGTTAGTTTTGATTATGCTACAAACACTAGAAAATCACGGACTTCAATCCGTGGGTCCTTTTATGAAAATACGATTTCTGATTAGTTATTTCCTGACCATTTCCGTTAGCAGTTTCGCGCAGGCTCCGGCTGCCAATCCGTTCATCAAAGAAAATTATACCAAGGTTGAATACCAGATTCCGATGCGCGATGGGGTCAAACTGTTCACGGCTGTCTATATTCCGAAAGACATTTCGGCCGAAAAGAAGTACCCGGTTCTGATGCAACGGACGCCGTATTCCTGCCGACCTTACGGCGCAGAGCAGTTTCCGACCCGGCGGTTTGGGCCTTCCGAGTTTGTCATGAAAGACAAGTACATCTTTGTATATCAGGACGTTCGGGGGCGCTGGATGAGTGAGGGTGTTTTTCAGGAAATGACCCCGCAGCTTGTCAATAAAAAAGCCAAAACCGACGTAGACGAAAGCACGGACACTTACGATACGGTGGACTGGCTGATTAAAAATATTCCGAACAACAACGGCAAAGTGGGGCAGTGGGGCATTAGTTACCCCGGTTTTTATGCCTCCGTAGGGGCTTTAAGCGGCCATCCGGCTCTGGTGGCATCCTCTCCGCAGGCCCCAATGGCCGATCTCTGGCGGGACGACAGCTACCACAACGGCGTTTTTCTGATTCCGCACAACTTCAATTTCTACCCGTATTTTACGAACCGCACGGACGGGAAGCCGACGAAAACACCAGCCATGACCGAATTTAAGTACGGCACGGAAGACGGTTACGAGTTCTTTCTGAACCTCGGCTCGATGAAAAATTCGCAGAAACCGGAACTGTACGGCGGAAAAGATCCGTATTGGAACGGCAATCTGGCGCATCCAAATTACGATGAATTCTGGCAGTCGCGGAATATTCTGCCGCATTTGAAAGGCATCAAACACGCTGTCATGATTGTCGGGGGGTGGTACGACGCCGAGGATTTGCACGGAATTTTCAAGACCTATGCGGCTATTGAAAAACAAAATCCCGGCATTTACAACATTCTGGTGGCCGGTCCCTGGACGCACGGCGGGTGGAACGACACGGGTGAGCAGTTGGGTAGTGTGAATTTTGGTGAAAAAACCGGGCCGTATTTTCAGGAAAACATCGAGCGGAAATTCTTTGCTTATTTCCTGAAAGGGGAGGGCGACGCCAAATTTCCCGAAGCCCAGGTCTTTGAAACCGGAACGAACCAATGGCGCAGCTTCGACGCCTGGCCGCCCAAAGCCGCCGTCGAAAAGAGTTTGTACCTGTTGCCGGGTGGAAAACTGGCGTTTGAGGCTCCGGCAGCAAACACCGGTTTTTCGGAGTTTGTCTCCGATCCGGCGAAACCGGTGCCGTTCACCGAAACCATCTCGCTTGACATGAACCGCGACTATATGGTGGAAGACCAGCGGTTTGCCGCCCGCCGTCCCGATGTACTGGTGTTCCAGACTGATGTGCTGGACAAAGACGTCACGCTGGCCGGTAACCTGCTAGCCAATTTGAAGGTCTCGACGACCGGTACCGATGCTGACTGGATCGTGAAGCTGATCGACGTGTATCCGGGCGATGCGAAAGACAATGCCAACACGGCTAAAAACGAGAAGATGAGCAGTTTTCAGCAGATGATCCGGCATGACGCATTCCGGGGTAAATTCCGGGAAGACAAAACGAAACCCAAACCGTTCAGGCCGGGCGAGATTACCGCCGTCAACTACGAGCTGATCGATGTGCTGCACACCTTCAAAAAAGGCCACCGCATTATGGTGCAGGTGCAAAGCACGATGTTTCCGCTCTACGACCGCAACCCGCAGAAGTTTGTCCCGAACATCCACAAAGCCAGCGAAACCGACTTTCAAAAAGCCACCCACCGGGTGTATGGCAGCAGCTTTCTGAAAGTTCGGGTGGTGGAGTGATAACTTTACAAACAGCCGCCAACGGCCCCGTTCAGGTTAAACCGAAACCGGTCTTCGGCGTAATATTGCATGGTGTTGGGGGTAGAACAGCCGCCTTTTGCCACAATCGCGTCGTACGTGGCATTGTTGACGACAAAGAAATCTTTGGCTCCAATGCCGGTGGGCAGAATCCAGCTTAGTTGGAACTCAATGGTCTGGGTGGCCCCAACCGCCAGCGTTGCCAGGCTGGATAGATCGACGCTTACCAGATTCGAGGCTTCCAGGCGCGAGGGCAAGGATGAGTTGGAAAACCGAAACGAATATACCGGCGCCGGGCTTGCCGGGGCCGCGCGTAACCGTTTGAGTGTCGCCCGGATTTTAAAGGTGGCACTCGGACCCGCCGTACTGAAAGCCTGAGAGGCTGCCAGGGTAACGGCACAATCAGCGGAGGTCAGCGTTTTGATGACCGCCGGGCCGGCATTGGCCAGGATCTCGATGCTTTCAAAATTGAATTCCGGCGGGTACCGCAGGCAGCGTTCCAGTTCGCAGGGAGAAGTAGTGGTGAAGTAGCAGACTATTCGATACGGGAGCCGAATAACGAGCCTTCCATAGATACTCCACGGATATTTCCGGAGATCCACCTCCTGAATAATCATCGGCAACGACAAGGGAGTTGGGTAATCCACCACCTGATAATCAATCTGAACGGCTTTGGGCGGAATGAGCTGGGCATCAGGCAGATCGATGTTGCCTTCTTGGAGAAGCTGCGAAAGCGGGAAGGCTTCGGCCCGTAGAAACTGATCTTTTTCGCCGTAGAGAACCCGGATAATCGCCGGATTTTTGGCCTGTTTCAACCGTGAATATTGCTCCGGGCTGAGGGCGAACCGTGTGCCGTAATAGCTCCCGTTCTTGTCCTGTTTAACCGGTGGTGGGGGAACGGACTCAGCCGCTTTCTGATCGAGCAGAAGGGTTTTCCCATCCAGTCCCACCAGCCAGACTTTCAGCGAGTCGTTCGGAACCTGATGGGGTGTGGGCGTGCAACGGATAACCGACAGAATCAGCAGAGTCGCAGCAACGAAGGCGAGACGTTTCCACATGGCTTTGAAGGAGTTAGGATGAAAGCATACCGGTGTGATCGGCACAATACTACCTCCTTTTCCGTTTGGGAAACGGAATTTATTAGGAAACGGTAAAAGGATTAAGGGAATGGTAAAGCATCTGGCAGTAAGGAATATTCAGATGGGGATGATTGTCATGAAAATAAATTCAGGTTGTATTCATATCTGGAAAGGCCGTCACTCAATGCCATCACTGAATTTTGTAGCGATCAGAGATTCGATTTTCTCTTTTAATGGAGGAATATCTTTTTGTATAGAAGTCCAGATGATATCGTAACTAATGCCAAAATATTCATGAACCAATATGTTTCTGACGGCTTTTAGAGTTCTCCATTCGATTTCCGAAAACTCCTGTTTCAGATCTTCACTTAAGGCTGCTGCAGCCTCTTAAACGATTTCTAATAATTTTACCAAAGCCAGGCGAAGTTGAAAGTTGTTCATATAACTTTCAAAATCAATACCATCGGTGAAGTTTTCGATATGGTCAATGGCTTCACGGATATGCTGAATTCGTTGTCGATCGCCAAGACTACTTTTCATAAATTAGAATCCGATCCTGGTCGATGAAAGGGCGGATTGTGGAAGCAACCCCGCTTTCGGAAATGACGTCAACTTTGTGGTTTAGTAATTCTTCCAATTGCCAGGAAATTCGAGCTTGATCAAATAAAGTAGCTCCTTTCGCAAACTCGACTAGTAAATCGATGTCACTGTCCTCGTTTTCTTCTCCACGGGCAAGAGAGCCAAATAAATAGACACGCACAACGGGTTGTTGAGAAAAGTAAGGTTGAAGGGCCTCCGCTAATGTCGATTTAACAGTCGTTACCATACTGATGGAAATCGTATTTGCCAAAAATAACAAAATACATGGATAGTTCCCTCAACTAGAATGGTTTCCTCCAATGAAAAACCCCGGCATCCGTCAGGAAACCGGGGTTTTATCTTCAAAACCGGGGCGTTACGACAAATACTTCCGCAGCATCCAGGCCATTTTTTCGTGCTCTTCCATCAGATTGGTCAGAAAGTCGGCAGTTCCGGCGTCTTCCAGTTCCTCGCATTTGCTGACATCTTCCCGCAGCTCACGGATCGATTGTTCGTGATCGTCCAGCAACCGTTTGAACATATCTTCGGTCTTCACTTCACTGCTCTTGTCTTCCTTTAAACTGGTGTGTTTCAGGAAATCCTCCATCGTCGACAGTGGTCGGCCCCCCAGGGTACGGATGCGTTCAGCCACTTCGTCGATGGCGGCTTCAAGCTGGGTGTATTGCTTCTCGAAAAACTCGTGGTATTCCAGAAAGCTCGGCCCGCTGACATTCCAGTGGTATTTCCGGGTTTTGATGTATAACACATGCTGATCGGCCAGTAGAGCGTTCAGCAGCTCGTTGACTTGTTTGAGGGTGTCCTGATCAAGACCAATGTTGAGTTTCATAGTGTGTGATGTCTTAAATGAAAGGGCGGCATTCTATCAGCGGCCTCTTTTAAAACCACCAAAATGCCGGTTTGTTTAGTGGAAGACCCAAACAACGCGCTGGCATTGTGGTTTAGAATACACGAAGAGTAGAGAAATAAAGAAAGAGGAGTGGAGGAAGGAGAAGAGCGTTGCTGATACCTCTTTTGTTTTACTGCTCTCCTCTGGTTTCTGAAATCCACCATCAACAACGGTATGGCACAATCAAAATACAAAAAGTTCTTCTCCGACGCGTGGACGCTGCTTTTGGGAGCTTTCAACGGTTTTATGGACGATCGGGGCCTAAAGCTTAGTGCCGCGCTGGCCTACTACACGGTTTTTTCCCTGGCACCGCTGCTGGTATTGTTGATTTCAATTACCAGTATTTTTTACGGCCAGGAAGCCATCCGGGGGCAGGTTTTTTCGCAGATCAATGGCCTGGTCGGTAATCAGGCGGCCATTCAGATCCAGGAAATGATCAAAAGTGTGGAGCTTTCCGGGAAAACGAACGTGGCGCTGGTCACCGGTATTTTCACCCTGATTCTGGGTGCCACCAGCATTTTTGTGGAAATTCAGGATTCGATCAACCTGATCTGGCGGGTAAAAGCCAAGCCCAAACGGGGATGGGTCAAGTTGCTGAAAGACCGGCTGTTATCGTCCTCGCTGATCGTTAGTCTGGGCTTTTTGCTGGTCGTATCGCTGATCGTCAACGGGATCATTCTGGCTTTGAGTGACACGCTGACCCGCTACTTTCCGGATCTGGCCGTCATCTTCGTGGAGACTCTCAACTTTCTGATTAGCTTCGGGGTCATCACGGTTTTATTTGGCGTGATTTTCAAAGTATTGCCGGATGCTAAAATTGCCTGGAAAGACATTCGCTGGGGGGCTATTTTCACCGCCTTGCTCTTCATGCTGGGGCGCTATTTGATTGGACTCTACATCGAAACCACCAGCACCGGCTCCACCTACGGGGCCGCTGGATCACTCATCGTCATTCTGGTCTGGATTTATTATACGGCGGCCATCCTGTATTTCGGGGCGGAATTTACGCAGGTGTATGCAGAGCATTACGGCATCAAAATCGAACCCGCCGATTATGCCGTATACGTTGAGCAGCAGGAAAGAGAGCGGGAAGTCCGAACGTTGCCCCCGCAAAAAAACACCGAACCCGTCAAAGAAGACTGATTAGTTCAGGTCAGTATACCCGTATTCTTTTCGAAGAATTTCCTTTACAATTGTTTCTTCCTCATCATCTAAACCGTCGATGGTCAAATCTGATGCGTCCGGTTCAACGGTAATCGTACGCTTTTTCTCTTTATTCAGAAAAGGCATGCGTTTTTCCATCACCTCGGCAGCATCCTGCTGTAGTTTTTCCTGCTGTGGGTTCATAGGGGTAGAAATCTGGTTCAGGGTTTACGGTTTTCAGTTTACGGCGGTTGTCGCAAGAAGTGTAACGCTTCAGCCACCGTAAACCGCAAACTGAAAACCGTAAAAGTTATGATTTGCGTTGCTCTTTCGCCCAGGTGTCCTTCAACGTCACCGTCCGGTTGAAAACCAGCTTTTCGTTGGATGAGTCCGGATCGATGCAGAAATACCCTTTGCGGATAAACTGAAAACGATCTCCGGCCTGGGCGGTTTTTAGCGAAGGCTCCACGTAGGCCCGAACAATTTCGAGTGACTTGGGATTGATAAACTCCTTGAAATCACGGTCTTCTGATGATGGATCTTCACTCGTCAGCAGCCGGTCATACAGCCGCACTTCGGCTTCGATGGCGTGAGCCACCGACACCCAGTGAATCGTACCTTTCACGTTGATGCCCGACGTATCCGAACCGCTCCGGCTTTCGGGAATGTAAACGCAGCGCAGTTCCAGAAGCTCACCGGCCTCATTTTTAACGACTTCCTCGCATTTGATGATGTAAGCGCCCTTGAGCCGAACCATGCCGCCGGGTGACAACCGGAAGTATTTTTTTGGCGGATTTTCCAGGAAATCGTCCCGTTCAATGTAGAGTTCCCGCGAAAAAGGCACGTTCCGGTGACCGCTTTCGTGGTCTTCGGGGTTGTTTTCAATCGCTACTTCATCAACCTGGCCTTCCGGATAATTGGTCAACACCACTTTGATCGGTTTTTCGTCGACCACCGCCATCACCCGCGTTGTGGTTTTGTTCAGCTCTTCCCGGATGCAGAATTCGAGCAGGCCCACATCGATCAGGTTGTCGCGCTTGGCAATCCCGATGCGGTCGGCAAACTCCCGAATGCTGGCGGAGGTGTAGCCGCGACGGCGAATCCCGGCAATGGTCGGCATCCGCGGATCATCCCAGCCCGTAACGTGGCCTTCGTTGACCAGTTGCAGCAATTTCCGCTTGCTCATGACGGTATACGTCAAATTCAGCCGCGCAAATTCGATTTGCCGGGACGGGAAAATTCCCAGTTTCTCAATGTACCAGTCGTAAACCGGCCGGTGAACTTCAAACTCCAGGGTGCAAAGTGAGTGTGTAATCTGCTCGATGGAATCCGATTGCCCGTGGGCGAAATCGTACATCGGATAAATGCACCAGGCATCGCCTGTCCGGTGGTGATGGGCGTGTTTGATCCGGTACATGATCGGGTCTCGGAAGTGCATGTTGGGCGACGCCATATCGATTTTGGCGCGCAATACCTTGGCTCCATCGGGAAATTCTCCGGCTTTCATCCGCCGAAACAGATCCAGATTTTCTTCAACCGAACGCGTCCGGTACGGGCTTTCTTTTCCCGGTTCCGTTGGTGTACCTTTCTGAGCAGCAATCACTTCCGCCGGCGAGTCATCGACGTAGGCGTATCCTTTCTGAATCAGATTTTCGGCAAATGCGTAAAGCTGATCGAAATAATCCGACGCATAAAACTCATTTTCCCATTCAAAACCCAGCCAGCGTACATCGGCTTTGATTGACTCGACATACTCGGTATCTTCGGTAACGGGGTTGGTGTCGTCGAAGCGGAGGTTGGTTTTTCCGCCGTATTTATCGGCCAGCCCAAAATTCAGGCAAATGGATTTGGCGTGACCGATGTGCAAATAGCCATTGGGTTCGGGCGGAAAGCGTGTGTGAACACGGCCTCCGTTTTTGCCGCTGGCCCTATCTTCTTCAACAATTTGCTCGATAAAATTCAGCGAACGTTCCGCAGGGGCATCGCTCCGGCGTTCCGATTCGTTGGAAATACGGTTATTGGTATCGTTGGGTACTTCAGGCATACCGCTTGAATCAGGGGTGAAAGGACTAATTTACAGCCTTCGGTTGGCTTTGGCAAAAGGAAGACTAATTACGACGGCTCATTTCGTCCCGAATCTTGGCGGCTTTTTCGTATTCCTCCTTTTTCAGGGCTTCGTCCAGCGATTGCTGCAACTCGTCGTGGGTCATGTCTTTCAGTTGTTCGGTCAACGAGCGGGACGAGCGCGACGCGGGTTGAGGAACCAGTTCTTCCTGTTCCTCGCTTTCGTCGGTGACGCTGGCCGTGATGCCGGCTTCTGAAAGGATGGATTCGTAGGTGTAAATCTGAACGTTAAACCGGATGCCAATCGCAATGGCGTCGGACGGGCGGGCATCGACCACGGTTTCCCGCGTGCCGTCGGTGCAAACGATCCGGGCAAAGAAAATTCCTTCCCGCAGGTCGGAAATCACGATTTCACGAACTGTAAAGCCGAATTTGTCCGCAAATGATTTGAAGAGGTCGTGGGTCATCGGGCGGTTAGGCACAATCTTCTCGATCTCGATGGCAATGGCCTGAGCTTCAAACATACCGATGATGATTGGCAACCGGCGGTTCCCATATTCTTCTCCCAATACCAATGCAAATGAACCCGACTGCGATTGGCTGGGTGACAAACCTAAGATTTCAAGTCTAATCTTCTCCACGGCGCAAAGTTAATAGAGTTTGGGAGTTTAGCGGTTTGAGGGTTTAGGAGTTTTTTCACCAGAAACTAAAAAAATTCCAAATTCGCCACCCGCTCAACTCCCAAACTCCTAAATTACAACGCTTGTACCGCTTTCGTCAGCCGGGGCAGCACCTCGAACACATCGCCGACGATGCCATAGTCCGCCGATTTGAAAAACGGTGCTTCAGCGTCTTTGTTGATAACTACAATGACCTTCGATGAGTTCACACCGGCCAAATGCTGAATGGCCCCGGAAATCCCGCAGGCTATGTAGAGATTCGGGCTGATTTTGATCCCGGTTTGTCCGACGTGCTCGTGATGGGGCCGCCAGTCCAGATCTGAAACCGGTTTGGAACAGGCCGTGGCCGCATGCAGTGCCTTCGCCAGATCTTCGACGATTCCCCAGTTTTCCGGGCCCTTCAGTCCGCGCCCCGCCGAAACGACCAGGTCCGCTTCGGGCAGCAGAATGTCGCCGGTGGCTTTTTCAACCTTGGTCACTTTAACGGCAAAATCCGCGTTGTTCAAAGCCGGTTTGAATGCTTCCACGGTTGCGGTTGCTTCGGTTTCTTCCGGTGTTATGGTATTTTTCTTGATTGCCAGGATTTTTTTCTCGGCCGTTAACTCGGTGAAGGCAAACGCTTTTCCGGTGAAAATGCTGCGTTTAACCCGAAAACCGTTGCTGACATCCGGCAACTCGATCACATTGGCTGCCAATCCGGCTTTCAGTTTTCCGGCCAGCCGGGCCGCCATCGAATCGGCCAGGGAGGATTTGGCCAGCACAATCACGTCGGCTCCTTCCTGATTGGCGGCTTCGGCGACCACACTGGCATAGGCCATCGCGTTGCCTTCGGTCAGTTGGGCGTCGCTGGCGTGTAGCACTTTCGACGCGCCAAACCGCCCGGCTTTCGCCAGTTCGTCGGCGTTGCCTTCGCCCAACACAAGGACCGTGGCGGATGTTCCGGTGAGTTCGGCTACTTTTGAACCGTAGTATATGGCTTCGAGCGATGATTTCTTCAACGCGCCTTCATCGAGTTCTGCAAAAATTAAAACTGACATTTTAGTATGGCTTTAAAGGTTGGGAAAGAGGTTGTTTCGCGGAGTTGAGCGGAGGAAAAGGAGTTAAGCAGAGAAATGTTTTTCTTACTTTTTACTCCGCTTATCTCCCTTTTACTCTGTTTAACTCTGTGCAACAACTCTTTATATTACTTTTGCTTCGGTTCGCAACAACTTGATCAGCGTTTCGGCTTCCGAAGCGGGGATCATTTTGCAGGCTCCGCGGGCGGGTGGGAGTTCGTAGTTGGCAATGTGGGTGAGGGTTTCTTTGCCCGTGGGTTCCACCACCTTCAGCGGTTTGGTGCGGGCACTCATGATGCCGCGCATGTTCGGAATTTTCCATTCGGCAATCGGTTCCTGACAGCCCAGCACCAGCGGCAAACCGGCTTCCAGTTCTTCGTGACCGCCTTCGATTTCCCGCGTGATTTTGGCCGTTGAACCCTCGATGGCTAACTTCATAACCGGCGAGATGGACGGAAGTCCCAACATTTCGCCCACAATGCCGTGGACCTGACCGCCGTTGTAGTCGATGGATTCGCGGCCCATCAGAATCAGGTCATAGCTGCTTTCTTTGGCAATGGCGGCAATTTGTTCGGCCACAAAATAGGCGTCCGTTGGCTCGGCATTGACCCGGATGGCGTCGTCGGCACCAATGGCAAGGCACTTCCGAATCACCGGATCGGCGTCGGATTCACCCACGTTCAAAACCGTGACGCTGCCTCCCAGTTGTTCTTTCAGCTCGACGGCCCGCGAAAGGGCGTAATCGTCGTAAGGGCCGGTAATAAACTGCACACCCGCTTTATTCAGTTTGGTATTGTTATCCGTGAGGGTAATTTTGGTGATCGTGTCCGGAACACTGGTGACACACACTAAAATCTTCATGTTATCTGTGGTTTAGAGGTGATGGCGGCAAAAATACAAACTTGTCTTAAATAAAACGTATGCGTGCATACTAATATTTGGTGCCGGCGTAAACTGAAAACCGAATACCGTAAACTGTATCCCTATGAACGATACTCGAATTCAACTGTTGCTTCAATTTATAGAAGAACAACCCGAAGATCCTTTCAATGTTTACGCCCTGGCGATGGAATACCGGGACGAGCAACCCGCTCAGGCCCTGGTTTATTTCCAGCAGTTACTCGAACAGCATCCATCCTATTTGCCAACCTATTACCACGCGGCTGCCCTCTATGCCGAACAGGAAAACCGGCCAGCAGCGGAGGAAACCTACCAGCAGGGAATAGAACTGGCCCGTGCGCAAAAAAATGAAAAGGCGTTTCAGGAATTGAGCCGGTCTTATCGGGCGTTTCAGGATGACGACGAATACTGACCATACTGGGTTTGTTTACAGTAGGCCGTGCGGTTTTCGTACTTACTAGGGCATAAACGAATTCACGATTATGAAAAAACAGGTCTTGCTGACCTCGCTGGTTTGCCTTCTGGCAATCACCACGTTTGGTCAACGGTTTGGTAAAACGTTGAAAGATACACCGGGTATGGTGTCGTATACGATGCGCAACGAATTTGCGAAAGACATGCCCGGCACCCTCGACAAAATTAAGGCGATGGGCATTTCGAACATGGAGTTCTCCAGCCTGTTTGGAAAAACCGCTGCCGAAATTCGCGCGGAACTTGACAAACGAGGCATGAAATGCTCCAGTCACGGCGTTGGCTACGACGACCTGATGAACAAAATGGACATGGTGGTTCAGAATGCCAAAACGCTGGGCGCGAAGTATGTCCGGCTGGGATCGGTTCCGCACAAGGGAACGTATACGCTGGAAGCCGCCCAGAAAACCGTCAGTGACTTTAATTTGATCGGCAGGCAATTGAAAGACAAAGGGTTGGTGTTTGTATATCACAACCATGGCTTCGAATTTGAGCCCTACGAAAACGGAACCCTGTTCGATTACATCGTTCAGAAAACCGACCCGGAAGCGGTGAGTTTTGAAATGGACGTTTTGTGGGTTTACTTCCCCGGACAGGACCCGGCCAAGCTATTGCTAAAATACCCGAAACGCTTCAAGCTGATGCACATGAAGGATGTGAAAAAAGGTGTGCAGGGGAATAGGTCGGGAGGAACCCCGCCCGAAAACGACGTGGCCCTGGGAACGGGACAAATCAATCTGCCGGAAATTCTGAAAGCCGCCCAGAAAACGGCCATCGAGTTTTTTTACATCGAAGACGAAAGCCCGACGGCCCAGCAGCAGGTGCCGCAGAGCATGGCGTATCTGAAAACGATTTAATTGTATGGGAACACGGATCGGACAGATCAAAACAGATTTCAATCTGTGTTAATCCGTTTTGATCCGTTAGATCCGTGTTCCCATACAATCAGGCAAGGAAATTCACCAGGTGTTTATAAACTTGCGCCCAGGTAGGATACTGTATAATTATAGGTCTCCGTTGCCAGCAATTGCGGGTATTGATCGTCGTACCGTTTCCGTTCCGTTACATACCCATCGGCGTTCAGGGAATACGTAAAATTTGAACCATGGTACCCCATGCCTTCAACCTGCCAGTTGGCCGCCGACAATAAGCTTTTACTCATCTTGCCGTAAATCTTCAGATACCGTTCCGGAATCGCCTGAGCATAGTAATCGATGTAGCTGTACGGGGTAGGCAGAAGAATCCAGTTGAAATTTGTTGGATATTTATCCTCAACGTATTCAATCACATTGATCTGACCCGGGTTCTGGGATTGACGGGTTTTGTTTTCCAGGTATTTGAGCGTAATGGTATACCACGGTTTTACCTTCGACATGCCTTCCCAGTAGGTCGTCACCAGATTCAGGTTGCCCTGTGCGTTGTAACTATATTCGGTCCGGTTAACGGCTTTGTATTTTTCTCCGCAACTGATTAATTGACCCTTTGCATTGTAAGCATACACCCAGGTACGGACTCGGAATGGGTCGTTTAAGTTAGAGTTAAAAGGGGTTTGCAATACTTTGTAGTCGACTTGCTCCGATTCGTAGCAGCGGTTGGTGGCCGGGTCGATCAGGTACGTGTCCTTGAAAGCCATTTTGCCGTTTCGGTAGGATATGGCCTGGATCGTATTGCCGTTGTAGGTGTAATCACGGTGGAATTCCGCACCCTGGGTCACTTTTTGCAGCCGACCATCGGGATAGTACGTTAAAATCGCATTCCCCTGCTGGGTTAAGGTGTACTTTTTCGCCACGTTCACCACGATGACGTCATCAGTTGCTTTTTGGGCGGACGTATTTTCCCGTAGTGGTTGATCGGGTGTAATGGCACTGTCTTTCTGGCAGGATACCAGGCTGGTAGATAAGGCCAAACCAATGGCCAGAGCGGTTTTTTGAAATGAGTTGTTGTTCACTGTTGTGTCGATTAAAATGTTGTTGCGCTGCAAAGTTGGCAGGCCCGGGTGCAGAAAACGAGTCGGAATACATAGTTGGTAGCAGAATGCCCATAACTCTCCGGAAATGAGTATTGATGAGTCTTTTGCTATCTTGCCAACTGATCGATCCCATTGACTCAACCATCCGTTTCCCGAATGACCAAATCGAACTTGCCCCAGGCGTTTCGCCACCCTTACGAATTTGATCCCCAATTCAAGAAATCCGTTGCGTATTTTTCGATGGAATTTGCCATCGATCAGGCTTTAAAGACCTATTCCGGTGGCCTGGGTTTTCTGGCTGGATCGCACATGCGGAGTGCCTATGAACTGAAGCAGAATGTGATCGGCATCGGCATGCTCTGGAAGTATGGGTATTATGACCAGACCCGCAAAACCGACAACGCGATGGATGTGCTGTTTCGGGAAAAAATCTACAGTTTTCTGGAAGATACCGACATCAAATTTACCATCGACGTTCACCATACGCCGGTTTGGGTCAAGGCCTATTACCTGAACCCCAAGCACTTCAACACAATTCCGATGTTTTTTCTGACCACGGACATCGAAGGCAACGACTGGATGGCCCGCTCCATCACGCACCGGTTATACGACAGCATTACGTCGGCTAAAATTGCGCAGTGTATGGTGTTGGGCCTGGGTGGGGCGAAACTGCTCGATGAATTGACGTACGAACCGGACGTGTATCACCTGAACGAAGCCCACGCGGTGTCGGCGGCTTTTCACTTATACCAGAAATACGGTAGCGCAGACGAAGTTCGCAAACGGATGGTTTTTACGACCCACACCCCCGAAGAAGCCGGCAACGAAAAACACGACATCAACCAGTTGAATATCATGAGTTTCTTTGGGAAAGTGCCGCTGGAAACCGTGCGGGAAATAACCGGTATCGAAGACAACGTGTTCAATCACTCGCTGGCGGCCTTGCGACTGAGCCGGAAGGCCAATGCGGTTTCCAAACTGCACGGCGAAGTGTCGCGGCATCTGTGGGGGTCGTACAGTGGCATTCCCGAGATTACACACGTGACCAATGCGCAAAATCAGCGGTATTGGGCTGACCCTGAACTGGAGCAGGCCCGAAAAAAGAGCGATGGAAAAACCATTGCGGAGCGGAAGAAAAGCCTGAAAGCAACCCTGTTCAAAACCGTGGCCGATCAGTGCGGCAAATTGTTCGACCCGGAGGTGCTGACGATCGTCTGGGCCAGGCGGTTTGCGGGCTATAAGCGCCCGGATCTGCTAGTGCAGGACGACGAACGCTTTCACCACCTGATGAATCATCCCGAGTACCCCATTCAATTTATCTGGGCCGGAAAACCGTATCCGTCCGACGAAGGCGCTACGCACATCTTCAATTCGCTGGTGTACCGGAGTCACCTCCACAAAAACATGGCGGTTTTGACGGGCTACGAACTGGCACTTTCGAAACAGTTGAAAGACGGCGCTGATCTGTGGCTGAACACGCCCGTGGTGACCCGCGAGGCATCCGGCACGAGCGGCATGACGGCGGCTATGAATGCGGGAATCAACTTCTCAACCTTCGATGGCTGGATATGCGAGTTTGCGGAGCACCAGAAAAATGCGTTCATCGTACCGGTGGCCCAACCCGGATTGTCGCCCGAAGAACGGGATACGCAGGACCGGAACCACTTCTTGGATCAACTGGAAAACGAAATCATGCCGCTTTATTACGATAAACCGGCTGACTGGCATCGCCTGACGCTGCAAAGCATGAACGACGTCAACGCGTTTTTCAACTCCAACCGGATGGCAACGGAGTATTATCAAAAAGTGTATTGATGCGCTGCCGATTGCCTGATTGCAAGCCCTGTCAGGTTTTTCAACCGCTGACAGGGCTTGCAATCAGGCAATCGGCCAGGATGACTGCCCTTCGTGGTAGACATTCGTCAAACCGCCCAGCCGGGCGCGGCCCTGCCAGTCGTAGTCAAGTTGGTCGAGACCCAGCATGGCAATGTCTTCCAGGGTAACGATCCGTTTGTCTGGTTTGAGGGTGCCACCAAACTCGCCGGGTCGGGCCGATGGGTTCCACTGGTACTGCGGATCGACGAGCGTTCCACGCGGATACATGATGCCCGGTTGGCCTTTCCCGATCAGGTTGAGGTCAAGCGGGTGGCCGTCGGGCGTTCCCGGAACCAGCCCCCAGCCGTGGCCGACTTCGTGGGCTTCGGTAGTCGAGCCGTCGAAACCGACATTGTCGAGCCGGAAAAAACCGGTGTTGCTATTGCGGCCATCCATGTAGGAAATACCGCCCAGCGGGTTGTCGGTTTCGGTTTCGATCCGGAAAAACAGCTTTTTGTAGTCGCGGTTTTTGTGCAGCAGCGGTCGCGGATCTTCGCTGTAAAAACCGCTCACCTGAAACCGGATGAGGTAATCCGTTTCATCCAGCGACAGAATGATTTCGGGGCGATCCCAGACCCGCCCGACGTTGTAGGCAATCCGTTGAGCGAGATCGTCCGTCGCAACCGACCCGTAGAGATACAGTTCTGCGAAAACGGTCAAGGTCTGTTCGGATTCGTTTTTATAAACGTTATGGTTTCCCAGGATCTGGGGGAGCGACAGCGTTGGCATTTTTCTGTGACGGACAGATACACACGTGAACCTGATCTACTAACGATGGTAGGGGGGCTATGGTGTTCCAGTTTGGGTTTTAACCCAAAAAAACACCCCTCAAAGCCCGGCCACCAATTCTTTCATCAAGGCCGTCAGGCGGGGTTCGGCCACGGCGGCAGCGGCCAGAATTTTCGGCAGGCTGGCTTTTTCGAGCGTTTCGGGAATGCACAAATCCGTGATGACCGAGCAGGCAAAAACCTTCAAACCCATCTGATGCGCAACAATTACCTCCGGGACGGTCGACATGCCAACGGCATCAGCACCGAGTTGGCGAAGCAGCCGGTATTCGGCTTTGGTTTCCAGTTGGGGGCCGGTCACGCCAGCATACACGCCTTTCTGGATCGGGAACCCCAGTTTTTTCGCAATCGACCGGGCCAGCCAGATCAGATCCTTGCCATACGGTTCGCTCATGTCGGGAAACCGGTCGCCAAGCTGGGGCGAATTCTGACCCCGCAACGGACTTTCGGGTAAAAACAGGCTGATGTGGTCTTCGATGATCATCAGATCACTGACGTCGTACGCAGGGTTTAGCCCACCACTGGCATTGGAAATGAGCAGGGTTTCGACGCCCAGCCATTTCATCACCCGCACCGGAAAGGTGATCTGCTGCATCGAATAGCCTTCGTAAAAGTGAAACCGCCCCTGCATCACGACCACCGGTTTTCCCGACAACGTGCCGAAAATCAACTGGCCGGAATGCGATTCGACGGTGGAGCGTGGAAACCCCGGAATGGAGGCATATGGGATCGCTGCGTTGATTTCTACTTCGTTGGCGAGGGCTCCCAAACCGGTGCCGAGAATGATGCCAATGGCTGGTTGCGTGGGATGGAAAGACCGGATGAGGTCGACGGCTTTCAGAATCGGCTCAATCATAGGGGGTTGAGGGTCGAATGGGTAGTTAAAAAGACTTTCGCTTTCGCCCCGTCCTTTAGGGGAACGGGGCGAAAGCCAACGCGAAACTAAATTATCAGGAATAATTTCTAACACGGATCATGCTTACAATCCAATGTTTTTTCCCACGACATATCCCGTGGTCCAGGCATTCTGGAAATTAAAACCGCCCGTAATTCCATCGATGTTCAGGACTTCGCCCGCAAAGAACAGTCCCGGTTGCGTCCGGCTTTCGAGCGTTTCGGGCTTGACATTGTCGGTGGGAATACCGCCACAGGTCACAAATTCTTCCTTGAACGTACTTTTTCCGGAAACCGCATGGGTGTTGTTGGTCAGCAGGTTGATCAGCCGGTTCTGGGCTTTGGCGGGTAGTTCGGCCCAGCGTTCGGTTGGCGAAATACCGGCTTCGGTGGCCAGTGCCAACCACAGGCGGGCGGGCAAGCCAAAGAGCGATTGGGTGGCTACCTGCTTTTTCGGATGTTGCTGCCGAAAGGTCTGCATCTGTTCCCGAACCTGGTTTTCATTCAGGGCACCGAGCCAGTTGATGCGGATTTCGTGCCGGTAGTGCATCGCTGCGAGATCGCGCGCAGCCCAGGCCGAAAGCCGCAAGACCGCCGGGCCGCTGAATCCCCAGTGTGTAATCAGCACCGGCCCACGTTGTTCCTGCTTGGTGCCGGTAATGCGCATCACCGCGTCCGGCACGGCAACCCCCGCCAGCGCCAGCAACGGATTGTCGGGGGTGTTGAACGTAAACAGCGACGGCACCGGCGGAACGAGCGTTTCCTTTTCGGGTTCATCCAGTCCCGGAATCCAGCCGTAGGAAACCGCCTGCGGATAACCGCCAGCGGCCACCAGAATGCGGTCAGAAGGCAGGGTTTCGTCGGTTAGGGTTTCGATCTGCCATTGATCGTCCGGGCGGGTGATCGTTTTGACTCCGCAACTGGTCCGAATCCGGATTTTCAACCGGGCGGCCTCCTGGAGTAAACACGAAATGATGGTTTCGGACGAATCGGTAACCGGAAACATGCGGCCGTCGGCTTCTGTTTTCAGGCGGACGCCCCGGCTTTCAAACCAGGTTACGGTGGCGGTGGCGTCGAACTGTTTAAGGAGCGGGCGCAAAAAAGTCTCCCCGCGCGGGTAGTTTTTGACCAGTTTGCGGTTATCGAAACACGAGTGGGTGACGTTACAGCGTCCACCGCCCGAAATCCGGACCTTGTTCAGGACGGTTTTACTTTTTTCGAGTAAGGTGATTTCGGCATCCGGAAAGGTTTCGGCGGCTGTGATGGCACCAAAAAAACCGGCAGCACCTCCACCGATAACGACAATTTTTAAGGTTGGCATGCGGTTCAACTGGGAGTGGGCAAGAAAGACAAAATTAATAACCTTTATCTTGTATTCGGTAACAATTATCGTCAGTTCTCTTTGGATTGTATTCGTAACTTAGCACCATGTTTTTTCGTTCGTCTTTTCGTGCCCGACGCTATCACCAGCGCGGATTTCGGTTGCGGGGCAATACGCTGCTGCTGTTGTTTGTCTTTTTTCTGATTGGGCTGTTTCTCCACTACGGCGGTCGGACTGAGCCCGTTGTGGCTTTCTGGAACGATGTCAAAAGTCTGGTGGGCCTCAAATCGCCCCGCCATGAATCGCAGGGAAATCCCTACAAGGCGCCCGAACCCACGCCGGAAGTGGCCACGGACAATACCGATACCGAAGCGAGTGACGACCGGTCGATGCTGGAAAAAGCGAAGGCGGAGGGACGGTCAACGCTGGTCGTTCCGAAAAAAAGTGACCGAAAGAAGCTGTTTGATTTTGAAAAAGTCGTTGATTTTACGTTGCCCGCTTTCCAGCCCACCGACGCCATCATTCGGCACGACGGTTATACGCTGCGCTATCGGGAAGAATACGAACAGGCCGATTGGGTGTCGTATCCGTTGCTGGAAGACGAGATTCTGGGCGACGCCGACCGCAAAAACGAGCAGTTTCAGCCCGATCCGCTGGTCGAAACCGGCTCCGCACTCTCGTCGGATTATACCCGGTCGGGCTACGACCGGGGGCACTTGGCCCCGGCGGGCGACTTCAAGTTTTCGAAAGAAATGATGCAGCAAACGTTTTACATGAGCAACATCAGTCCGCAGGCGCCGAATTTTAACCGGGGCATCTGGAAAAAACTGGAAGAGCAGGTACGGGTTTGGGCGCTGCGCGACAAAGGGCTGTATGTGGTTACGGGGCCGGTTTTGCGTCCCGGATTGCCGACCATCGGCAAGAAAAACCAGGTCGCCGTTCCGGAATATTACTACAAAGTGATCCTGTACTGCAACAACCCCGACATTCGCATGATTGCTTTTCTGATGAAAAACGAGGAGTCGGATCGCTCCCTGAAACAGTTTGTGGTTACGGTCGATGAGGTGGAAAAACGTACCGGGATCGACTTCTTTCCCACGATTCCTGACAAAATGGAACAGCAACTGGAAAGCGCCCGGCCTTCGCAGGTCATGGAAAACTGGTTCAGTTTCTAATAGCGGTTGAGCACCCTAAAATACCATTTCAGATACTGATTCCTGCACTTTAAAGATTTCTGCGTTTCCCTGTCGATCAAAGTTGAATTACTTGTAACCGATTTAAGTAATTCACCCATCCCGTTTATCGACATGTACGCAGGACCGACTCCTTTTAACTCGTTAAAAACGATTTTGAATATTGCTCTGAACGGTAATAAAGACCACGTCGAGGCCATTTGCCAACGAATGGGCATCAATCCGAACGAATTATACGATCATGTGTGTCAGGCGATGGAATACGGAACGGGGTATCTGCAAACCCAGCCCCTCGCCGAGCAATCCCGCGCCATCGTGCTGCGTCGGCTCGATAACCAACAAACCGCCCAGATTGAAGATGTAGCCGACGAACTGGGACTGTCGGTACGGTCGCTCCAACGCCGGTTGCAGGCAGAGGACGTTACGTTTCGCGAAATTATCGACCTCGCCCGCCGGGACATTGCCCTGCGTCTGATCCGCACCAACCAGCATAACATCAACGAAATTGCCTTTGTTATGGGGTATGACGAACCGAGTTCGTTCCGCCGGGCTTTTAAAAAATGGACGGGACACAACCCGAAGGCCTATCAACTGGCGACGTATTAGGTTAACGCGAACTATGAGATGATGCCCTTGCCTACCAGTTGTTTAAGTGCCAGAGGCACGTAATGTTAATGGTAAATCGGTATTTTAAGAACTCCAGGCGTGCCGGAGGCACGCCTGGAGTTCTTAAAATACCGATTTACCATTAACATCTGACCCCTCCGGGGTCAATAATCTCATAGCTCACGTTAGGTTACGGTTTACGGTATTCAGTTTTGAAATGCCTGTCCATAAACTGCAGATACTGAGCCCAGTCGTACCACAACACATCGTGACCACCCGACCGGACGTGGTAGCCAATCCGGCCCTGAACGGACACATTGAGGGCGGGCATCGTCTGCGTAGGCAAACCATCGGTTCCTAAAAACCGGTAGACCGCATCGGCCGCTTGGGCTGAGGCAAATTCCCCCGCCGGGTCGGAGCCTTTGTCGTCCTCGGCACTGGCGATGTAAACTGGTCGCGGGGCCACCAGGCCAATCACCAGGTGCTGATCGAAGGGGAGTAGCGTGTCTTGATCCATGTATTTTCGGAAATTGCCGCAGAACCAGTGCGGAAAGACGGTATTCAGTCTCCGGATGTTTTCGCCCACGCCCCGGCGGAACAGCTTGGCCCCACCCGCCCCCGACTCGTTGCTGAGCACCATTGCAAACCGCTCATCGGTTGCTCCCGCCCACAAAGCTGCTTTTCCCAACCGAGACCAGCCGAACAAAGCCACCCGTTTGGCCTGGATGGCAGGGTCGGTTTGCAAATAATCCATGATCCGGCTCAGTCCCCAGGCCCAGGCGGCTATGGTGCCAAAATTATCGCCCTGCTTCTGAAAGTCGGGATAGAGCGGGTGAACGCCCGTCGAAAAGCCGGTGGCCCGCTCGTCGGACGCAATGTCTTCGCGGTAGGCTGTCACGAGGGCATACCCCCGGCTCAGAATGCTGTCGATGGGCCACTGCCGGGCGTTGATGCCCCGGCAAGCTTCGGTGGAACGGTGATCGACCACGCAGGAAACATCGACATACGGATTGTGGCGGCTCGACTCCATCCAGCTCGGCGAAATCCGGATACCGGGATCGGCATGGATGCTGTGGTTTCCCCAGAAGTTAAGCCCCAGAATGGCCGGAACCGGTTTTTTAGCCTGGTTCGGGATGTACAGCAACACGTCGATCCGCGGACCGTCGGCCTGTCCGTTCAAAAAAATAGCAACCTGTTTGCGGGTTGCTTTTCCGCCCAGTGCCTTCGGATCGGTATCGAACACCCTGAACGTCATCTGCAAGGGTTTGGCGGGCGACTGACCGTACATCTCATGGGCAAACATCGCCAGCAACTCAGGGCGTCGTACGGTTTTCCATTGGTGGACGGACGTGACCCGTCGCCCGTCTTTCAACGTGAACGGATCAGGCAGGGGCAGACTCTGAGCCCGAAGGAAAAGGCTGTTAGCTAGCAGGAAAAGGGCGAAAAGAGCGGTTTTCATGGCGTGCAGTTTACTCATTTTCCGGCTCTTGCTCAAGACGTCCGCTAAAAAGAGAAAATTCTGCCGACAGTGTCAGCAGAATTTCTGCAGTTTACCTGAAAAATTAAGTACCAACGTTTACTTTTTCTTTTCCAGTTCATTCACCCAGGTTTGAGCGAACGAGCGCGCGGCCAGAACCGGTTCTTTACCCATCCGAAACAACAGCTTCCACTGACTGGATTGGTTGCGGTATTGCGGATTGACGAACTCCATTTTGTAGCCCTGTTTGGTGAGTTGGGCGTCGAAGTCGACGGTGCCAGCCAGGGCAATGAAATCGGTCAGGCGTTGTTTCAGGGCTGCATGGACCGACGGGGCAGCTTTGTAATCGGCCAGTCGTTTCTGATACTCCTGAGCCTTCTGCTTCGATTCGTTCAGGTCGTTCTCCACCTTGCCCATGTTCTTCGCCATTTCCCGCTGAAGCATTTTGTCGAAGTGGGCCACGTATTGTTTCTTGAACTCCTCGGGTTTCGTTTTCGACAGAGCCTGCAACCGTTTCAATTCCATCATTTCCTGCGTCTTGGCGGTCTTTTCAGTTCCCTCGGTTTCCGAAAGTTCCTGTTGCGCCACCTGAATCTGGCTTTGAATCATCATCGCCAGCGCCGACGGCGGCATCTGGCTGTAAGCATTCTGAACCATGGCCGCCTGCTGGTTATAGGCCGACTTCACATCGTTCATCGTGGTGCTCTGGTTCTGGGCAGCGTCGCGCGTCTGGTCGTCGCTGATCTGGTATTTATTTTTCAGCCAGTCCTGATAGCGGTTTTTAAAGTCGGCCGAGCTGGCATACGACCGTACCACGGCCCCCAGCGCCTGAACGGCGGTTGCCCGGGAGCCTTCTGGAATCTTCTTGGCCAATTGCCGAACCTTGTAGCTATAGGGTATGCTGAATTCTTCAGACGTGACATTGGTAAAGGTCGTTTCCTGAACCTGTTCGGTGGTCAGACCCAGGTCGGTCACAATGTCGCCGGGACGGGCGGCTATCCACCACCCACCGGCGACCACCAGGAACGCTACTGCAAATACGTTCTTTTTCATTGCCGGTCGATTACTTGATTTTAGCCGTCAAACCCACGCGCAGAACCGCCACGCCGTAACCCACTTCCGCAAAACCGCCGAATTGTTCGGAGAACATATACCGGGAACCCAGGTGAAGACCAAGGAACAGGGAATTGCCGTAGGGGCTGTAATAATCGCTGGAAGAACCGTAGGAATCGCGGTAGGAAGAGGTTCGGACACCCAGCGAGAGGCCCGCATAAGGATCGAAGTTGGAGTCGCCGACGTTCAGGAGCTCGCCAAAATGATAGGTGCCACGGGCCGTAAAAAACAGAAACGTATAATTCCATTTGTACCCCCCGCTGTTGTACCCGTAGCGGGCAAAGTCGAAGGAGCCACCGACCGAAAAATTATCTTTGACCGCGTACTCGAAGGAGGCACCGATGGGCAATCCCCGGTAGGTATACGTACCGAGGCCAATTCCGGCGTTGATCAGTTTCGTACCTTGTTCAATGGTTTGTGCCTTGGCAGAAGGCATCAGGGCGACGGCAATCAGCCACGCCAGAATCGTGAGGAGTGTTAATTTTTTCATTTTTGTTCGTCGTAGTTGTTGTTTGTTGGAGGCAAAGGTACGGGCAAAAAACGGCGCGGGACGTGTCATTTTACGCAGAAAACACGCAAATCACGACACGTCCCGACCACTCACTCAGTAGGCTGTGGTGTGGTGTGAAACCGTACTTTTATATTCGCCCAGAACCTCCGCGATGTAGTATTCGCACAATTCATTCGGACTGTATTCTGCAAATTCATCCCGCATTTTCAGGATGCGCTGGCGGTAGTCGGGGGTGTTCAGGACGGTTTTCACCTGCGTGCGAATCTGGTCGGGCGTGGGTGTTTCCGTTTTCAGGTTGACGCCGAGTTTGAAGTAGCCGATCCGGGCCGTAATCTCGTTTTTGCCCTCGTGGATGCCCGCAGCCACCATTGGCAGACCATTCTGAATGCTCAGCATTACCCCGCCATAGCCGCCGTTGGTGACGTAAACATCGCAATACGGCATGATTTCGTTGAAATCGATGAAGTCTTCGATGATCAAATTGGGTTGTGGAAACCGCGCCCGGAGGGCTTCCGTTTGCGAACCGCCGGTGGTGGCAATCACCAGGTACGACGAATCCTTGAACGCTTCGAGGGTTGGAACAATGATTTTTTCGGGGTCGCGTTCAACGGTTCCCTGGGTCACCAGAATCACTTTGCGGTATTTTTTGAGCGTATCGTAGTGCTGGAAAGGTTTCCGGGCACCCCGGGTGTAGGGCAGGAGCGGGCCGACAAACCGGACATTCGGGCTCATATCCTGTCGGACGTATTCAAAACCGGGCACGCCACTTTGCAGGTACACATCGGCACTGCGAATGAACGAATCGAACACAAAATCCTGGGTAGGAGCCAGCCCGTGCTGGATCAAAAAGTGGTTGTAAAGGTCCGTACACGGTTTGAAGAGGAAGTTTTTGGTCACATACCGCATCACATCCTGTTTGCGTCTCCCCCAAAAACCGGTTGCCGGTTCCAGGCCCATGCCGGCAGGTGGCAGGTCGCGGGAGGTTTCGGTCAGGGGAACGATGCCGATCGTCACTACCGGCACATGGAGCAACTGTTTGATGAAAGGCGCGCCCGTAAACAGGGCGTCGCAAACCAGGAGTTCAAACGGAAACTCCTGATAGAGTTCAACGATGTCTGCCACAAACTCGGGCGCACGATTCAGAAAGACCTGGTTGATGTCGAACCGAAGCCGGGCGATGGTTCCTTTGATCTGCCGCCGTTGAGGAAACAGATCTTCGAAATTTTCCTGGTTGATTACCTGGGCGGTTTTGAACGGAAAAACCGGTATGCCGATCTTTTCGGCTTTGGTGAGGTACGATCCGCCGGTATACCAGCGAACGTCGTGCCCCCGTTCCTGCAGGTGTTTGGCAAGGCCCGTCAGCGGGTTGAAGTGACCATCGGCGGGAATGGTAGCAAAGAGGATTTTTTTGGCGTTCATGAGTTGTTGTTTGGTTGGTAAGCGTAAATTGTTTAGACCGTTGCCAGGGGCTTCCTTCCCGGAATCTGGCCCGTTGAAAAGAATCCCTGACGATGTTTGATCAGCAGAATGCCCATCCAGATGGCCCAGACCGGAGCCAGCACTAAATACCCGTTCAGGCCGATGGTGGCAATGGCTTTGATGCCCAGAATCTCGCCGACGCTATCGGCCAGGGAGCAGATTCCCAGTATAACCGTTACCCAGCCGAGTGCTGCCGACGCCTGACGAAGTGCGATTCCGACGATCAGCCACCAGATACCGGCGGGCAGTTCTTCCAGTAAATTCCATAAGCCACCGTATACCAGTTCGTTTATAATTAGGTAATTGTATTTTAGTGCGATCTGATCGGGTTCGGAAGCAAGGGAATACGCGGTCAGGATATAAGGATTGACGGTTGCTAGGATAGCCGCTCCAATGGCGCCGATGAGCAGGTATGCACCCCCGCAATAGGTAGCAACGGCGGCCCAGGGTGTCCGGGACTTTAACTCACTGTGCAGGTAAAAAAGTGTCGGAATCAGGAGCAGGTAATAGCCCAGCATATCGCAGATCATCGACCAGCGCACCCCGGCAATACTGACGTTCGGAATGCTCAGAACCAGACCCAGATCCGTGAAAACATCCGGATTGAAGTGTGTTGCCCAACTCCCGATGTATAGCGAACCGAAGCCCAGCATTCCTGAAAGAATGGCCAGCCATCCGGCAGTTTTTTTATAATATAGGGTTGCGTTCAGCGTAGTCGGGTTGGCGTTCATGCGTATTGGTTGTTGGATGGTTAAAAAACAGAAGCACTACGGTTCCGGTACACCATTTTTGGGAGTGGGTGTTGGAACCAAACCCGCAGGGGAAGGCGGGACAAAAGGCCGCTAGATCAGCGAAGCAAATTGGGGTGAAATGCTATAAAAGTACAGGCAGGAGTGGCCCGACTGATTCCGTAACGTATGTTGGGTTCCGGCGGGAATGGTCAGCGACTGGCCGGCGGTCAGGCGAATCCAGCGGTTGCCACAAAAGATTTCGAGTTCGCCGTATTCAACCGAAAAATATTCATCTTCTTCGGAGTGGGTGTGCAGGGCCGTTCCGCTGGCTCCAGCCGCCAGCCAGACCACGCCCGTATCGACTTTCGAATCCGGCAGCGATGGCAAAAACCAGTATTTTATGCCGCAGGTTGAAGACAGGTCAAGATCGGCCTCGCGGATGGCGACGTGCGACAGGTTCAGCGTCGCCTGAGTGGTGGCAAAAGGGTTCATGAGTTTCCGAGTATGGATGTTGTTGTTGTTTACCAATAACCTGAAGTTGTGTACTTCATGGGTCAAAGGTGGCAGACTAACGCACTTTTTTCAACGCTCTTGTCCATGAACACGTAACTTTCGCCCCTGAACTGGAAACTTTCAGGCGTGAAACCGTTCCCTCAACATGCCCTGCGCACGGGGGTATATAATGCGAAAAGCGGGTATGAAGCGGCATCCGCTTCATACCCGCTTTTCGCATTTTTGGTTTATTGTTTATGAACTGGCAAGCAGGCGTCAGCCACCGTAAACGATAAACCGTAAACCCTAAACCCATTTCACGTCTTCTGCTTTTTCTTTTTAGCCGCCGGGAACAGGATGTTGTTCAAAATCAGACGGTAACCGGCGGAATTGGGGTGTAAGTTCAGGTCGGTCGGTTCTTCGTTGATCTCGTGCCGGTAATCTTCGGGATCATGCCCGCCGTAGAACGTGAAGAAGCCCTTGCCGTAGGGGGCGTGAATGTAGCGGGCTTCGTTAGCGGCCCGGTTTTCGGCCAGAATCACCACCTCCGGTTTGATAAATCCTTTCTTGAAGGCGGTGGTCTGGCCCATAAACCCCTTGATGATGTTCATGTGGTTTTGGGTCAGCATGGTCGGGATGGGGTCCCATTTAGCCGAAAACTGGAACAGCGTAAAATAGTCGTTCTGCTCGATCAGTCCGCGTTCTTCGGGCTGGTTGTCGATGTTCGAAAACTCGATCTGATACGGATTGATGTAGACCTGAAAGTTGCGGAAAGCCTGGGTCTGGCTGTAATCCAGTTTGCTGTTGGCTGCCGGATCGGCGGCATCGCCATCATAAATCGACTCCGCAATGTCGGTGTTCTGAGTCGCCAGTGCAATGTCGTACGTATCGGTGGCGTTGCACATGGCAAACATGTAACCGCCCCCCAGGCAATAATCCCGGATTTTTTTAACCACGTTGCGTTTCAGTTCCGACACTTTGGTATAGCCGTATTTCTTCGCAATCAGCTCCGATTCGCGCTTTTGGGCCTGGTACCAGGGTTGGTCGCGAAATTGGAAAAACTTGCCATACTGTCCCGTAAAGTCTTCGTGGTGAAGGTGCAGCCAGTCGTATTGCGCCAGTTTGCCATCCATCACGTCCTCGTCAAAAACCGTTTCGTATGGGATTTCGGCGTAACTCATAACCAGTGTCACGGCATCGTCCCACGGCTGCTTGGTTTTGGGCGAATAGACGGCGACTTTGGGGGCTTTCTGCAATTTGACGGCATCCATGTTGGCATCGGGCGACGACACCTCGGCGATGATCTGCCCGCCCTGCGCGTCGGAAATGACCTCGTAGCTGACGCCCCGGATCACCAGTTCGTTGACAAATTTCTGGGTGTGCGGCATCATGAAACTGCCCCCCCGGTAATTCAGCAACCAATCCACTTCGGTATCATACTGTCGTAATACCCAGTAGGCTATGCCGTACGCCTTGAGGTGATTCTTCTGACTTTCATCCATTGGAATCAGGATTTTCGACGCCCAAACCGGGGTCGTCAATGCCAAAATCAGGATGAGCGGTAATAGCAGCCTTTTCATCGGTAATCGTTTTTTAGCTGTTTTAAGTAGCTTTGTACGTACTCGTATTCAACGAAGATAAGCAAATTTTATGCTAAATCTTCACCCTGACACGCTATGAATCTCCTCGAAAATATCCGTGAAGGACTGCGCTCCATCATTTCCAACCGCCTGCGAACCATTCTGACCTCGTTGATCATTGCCATCGGAATCACGTCACTGGTTGGGATTTTAACGGCCATCGACGGTATTCAGAGCTCGGTGGATAACAGTTTTGCCGGACTGGGGGCGAATACGTTCGATATTCAGGGACCGCAAATGTACCGGCGGTTTGGCGGTCGGTCCGAAAAACGAGTTCCACCGATCGACTACCACCAGGCGATGACCTTTAAACGGCGGTTTCAGCAGGGCGAAAACATTGCAGTGTATGCCGCCGTGACCGGAGCCGCCCAGATCAAATACGCTTCCAAGAAGACCAATCCCAACGTGCAGTTGATCGGTATCGATGATAACTTCATGGGCATCAAAGCCCTGAAGATGCAGTCGGGCCGTAATTTTTCCCTGAATGACCTCGAAAATTCGCTCAACGTAACCATTATCGGTAACGAAGTGGCGACCACCCTGTTTGATAAGGGCCAGAATCCGCTCAATAAGGAGATTAGTGTGTTGGGCGGTAAATACAAAGTCGTTGGGGTACTGGAGAAAAAAGGCGGTTTTTCGGGGGGAGGAGACGACCGCATGGTACTGGTGCCGCTGGAAAATGCCCGGGCCATGGCCGCCAACCGGACGCTCACCTTCGACATCACGGGGTCGGTGCCCAACATGGCCGACGCCGAAACGGCGGTCGACGAGGCCCGGGGCCTGATGCGCCAGATTCGCCGGGACCCGCTGGGAAAACCCGACACCTTTGAAATCAAGCGGGCCGACGAGCTGGCGAAGGACTTTGAAAACATCACCAGCTACCTCCGGATCGGCGGCTTTGGCATTGGTTTTATCACGCTGCTGGGTGCGGCCATTGCGCTTATGAACATCATGCTGGTGTCGGTGACGGAGCGCACCCGCGAAATCGGGATTCGGAAATCGTTGGGAGCCACCCCGAAACGCATCCGGGAGCAGTTTCTGATCGAAGCCGTGGTCATTTGCATCATGGGCGGCATTGGCGGGATAATCCTGGGCATCGGAATCGGTAACCTGATATCGACGGTAGTAAGTCAGGGCAATGGCAGCTTCGTGGTGCCCTGGTTCTGGATGGCCGTCGGCATTCTGGTGTGTGTGACCGTTGGTTTATTCTCGGGCATTTACCCGGCTTTCAAAGCGTCCCGTCTCGACCCGATTGAAGCCCTGCGGTACGAGTAACGGATTGTCAATGAGGACAAAACCCTTCAAATAAGCGTTAGAAAGGCTGTTGGATGAGACAAACCCTAAAAAAATATTCAGTATAAATGGTTCTTTATTCAGTATTAATCCTACTTTTGCACCCACGTTCGCTTGAGCGACACGCGCCGTAGGAATGCCGGGATGGCGGAATCGGTAGACGCGTTGGTCTCAAACACCAATGTCTGCAAGGGCATGCCGGTTCGAGTCCGGCTCCCGGTACAAGTAACACCTTACGAAGAGCTGATTTTCAGTGATTTGTAAGGTGTTTTTGGTTTGTTATAGTTCGCGGATAAACACGAAAAATTGTAGTGTAATCTGATCGCTGGTTCGAATTCACACTGAGACTGACCAAATTCACATTGCCCAACACGATGGTTAAAAAAGATCCTTTTTTTGATGTCTCAAATTCGACAACATGAAAAAGACCATCTTCGCCATCATCGCAGGGTGCCTGACCCTGACTTCAGTCCAGGCGCAAATCAATTGGGGCGACTACTCCCAAAGTTTTTCGGCTGAGGTCGGAAACAAGTCCTCAGCGGTGGGCTTGATCCTGGCCATCCGAAAAGAGAACAACGCATTCTGGGAAATCCGGGACAAGAGCCGCCATGTGCTTGCTCTGGAGAAAGACCCGATTTTTCAACGGGAACGGCCCCGTGGTTTCGTGGCCCGCACCACGTTCGATACGGCGCGGGCGCAGTTCTTTCTGCACGGCGTGGGTCCGCAAATGGCCTGGCAATACCAGTTTCGGGTGATGGAATATCCGGGCCATCGGGTGCTGGTTCCCTGGCATGGCATCGAGCGGTTTACCGATTCAACCCTGATCCACGATTCGGGGATGCCGGCGATGGCTTACCTGGGCGGTTATAGAACCCGGCTGGGGAAGATGCTGATCGTGGATGTCAGAAACACCGGACAGAACCAGATTGTGGCGACTTCGCTGGTGGCCTGGGAGTCGGTCAAGCCGGTGATCACCAGTGTGTATACGTCCGAAACCATCGATGAGTTTTTTCAGAAGTTGCAATCGCCCTGGCTGCCCGACCGGCAATCCACGGGTAGTTTTCCCCCGGTTTTTACGGTGCCATCCACAAACGAAAACCTGATTTTTGCGCTCGAAAAGGGTCAGTTCAGTAAAAAACAGATTCAGTACGAATTGATCCGAACCGGCAGCGTTTACACCCCCTGGCGAGACAATGCGTTCAACAACAGTTTTATCTGGATCAAAGATTGTCCCCCCGGAGCGTATACGATCCGAATTCGGTATTCGGCTCAGCCACAGCATGTGACCGAATACCGCTTTGACGTCAAACCCGCCTGGTATCAATCAAACCAGTTCGTTCTTTTAGCGGTGATTTTTTCATCGGTTTTACTAGGCGCGTGTTTATTTCTGCTCCTGTTCATCCGGCAACGGCGGAAAACCCGGCTGGAACAAGCTGATAAAAACCGGTTGCAGCTCGAACTGAAGGCGATCCACGCCCAGCTCAATCCGCACTTCGTCTTTAATGCCCTCAGCTCGATCCAGGGCCTCATCAACAAAGAGGACATTGAAGGGGCCAACCGGTACCTGTCCGATTTTGCCCGGCTGCTGCGGGAGTCGCTCCATCATGCTCACAAAAACGAGCTTTCCCTACACGAAGAAATCCAGATGTTGGACACGTATTTGAAGCTGGAGCAACTCCGGTTTGGGTTTCAGTATTCCATCCGCGCCGATATTGCAATCAATGTATATGAAACGGCTATCCCGGTGATGCTTTTACAGCCTTTGGTCGAAAACGCGGTCAAACACGGCGTCGCTTCCCAACAGAAAAAAGGGGTGATTGCTGTGGTTTTCAGTCGGTTGGATCAGGTCATGACCGTGGCCATCACCGACAATGGTCGCGGTTTTACGGAAGAAAAAGCCGGTAACGGTTTGGGATTGAGCCTCACCCGCGACCGAATTGAGCGCTTGAACAAACTCCATTCCGACGGGCAAATTACCTTGTTCATTCAAAAAGCCACCCCATCGGGAACGCAGATAACCCTTACCTTTGGGGCATGGTTTTGATGAAAGCACTGCTGATCGACGACGAGCAACCGAATCTGGAGAATCTGCAGGCCCTGCTGGCTGCGTATTGTCCGCAGGTGGAAGTCTCTGGCACGGCCCTGAACGCGGAAACCGCTACCAACCGACTGCACGTTCTCCAGCCCGATCTGGTCTTTCTGGACATCCAGATGCCCCAACAAAACGGATTCGACTGGTTGCGCAGTCTGCCTGCCTACGACTTTGCGGTGATTTTCGTCACGGCCTATGATCAATTTGCCATCCAGGCCCTGCGATTTGCTGCGGTCGATTACCTGTTGAAACCCGTTGCGATTGACGAATTACAGGCAGCCGTGGAAAGAGCCCGCCAACAACGGCAGTTGAAAGCACAGAACCAACTCCTGCAAAACCTGATGCACTTCCTTAAGGCGGGTCAGCCGCCCGAAGAGCCGCGAATTGCTTTGGCGACGGCAAAGGAGACGCGGTTTGTAAAAACCGGTGAAATCATCCGCTGCGAATCGTCCAACAATTATACGACGTTTTACCTGGTCGATGGGGAAGCCCTGCTGGTGTGCAAACCCATTTTCGGGTACGATGAGTTGTTGAAAGACTACGGTTTTGTGCGCTGCCATCAATCACACCTGGTGAATAAACAATTTATCAGGAGCTGGAAAAAAGAGTTCGGCGACTTTTTGGTGTTGACCAATGGCTCCGAAGTGCCCATTTCGAGGGCTAAAAAAGAAGAGCTGAAAAAAGCACTGCGTTTGTCATAAAACCGGGCGTACGCCGGGTCGAATAACAGGGAATCAGGTTGTTTTAAAACAATAGTCCAGGTCTTTACCTACCTTGTCATTAAATCAAGAATTAGCACACTTATCCGTTAAAAATAAAAACGGAAAATATTCTCCAACTGCATTAAAGTTGTCGTAATTTTATACGCTATAAATACTTATAAAAAAAGTATTGCGGAGTATATAAGAATTTTTTCTTACTTCTTTGGTATGAATTTACGGCTACCGGCGTATTTTAGTATAATCTGTTTTTTTCTCTTTGGATGTGAAGGATGGGATTTTGAGCGGAAATCATTTCAATCCTGCGCGAAGCCTTCGGCCCGAATTTCTTTTACGGCTGAAAAATTGAGGGTAACCTATAAACTCGTCGATATTCAGGGCGATTTTACCACGGTTTCCTGGAATTTTGGCGCCGGTAATCCCGTCACCTCATCCGAACGGGAGCAGACCTTTACGTATTCGGCAGCAGGTACGTATACCGTCAACGCCGAGCTTAAAAATCCTTGCGGAGATACGTACAACGCGACCCTGACCACCCAACTAACCAATGCCTCTTTAGCTTCCGTCACGACACTCGATCCTTCGGGTGTTTCCAGTACTTCGGCGATAATGGGCGTAAAAGTAAATGATGCTGGGAATGCCACCATTTCGCAATACGGCGTGTGTTATTCGAACGTAGTGGGTGTTCCGGATGTTGATAATTCCACCGTTCTTTCTACAAAAACGGGTCTGGTAATTGGTAATAACCAGACTTTTCAGGCCGCTCAATTACTCCCCAACACCCTCTATTATGTACGGGCATTCGCAACGAATGAAGCCGGTACTTCCTATGGCGTCGTCAAGACGTTTTTAACCACGTCCCAGCCTGTCGTCAACACCCTGGCGGCCACGGCCATAACGGGTACTAGTGCTGTCCTGTCCCTGTCGCTGACCAACCCGGGAACCCCCGTTTTAACGCGCTATGGGGTGTATGTGTCTTCTACCTCTACGGACCCGGGCAAAACGGGTACTTATCAGACATTCAATACGGATACGCAGGGGATTGCGCCTTCGTTGCCCGGTAACAAAGCCGATTTTACCGTTTCCGGCCTTCAGGCCAATACGTTGTATTATTACCGGGCCTTTGCCATCAACGCAGTCGGTACGGTATACGGGGCGGTTTTGACGTTCAATACCCTGGCTTCATCAATTACGAGCGGACTGGTCGCGTATTATCCCTTGAACGGAAATGCGAATGATTTCGCGGGTAGCAATCACGGAAAACTGGTGAATCAACCGCCCTCGACAACGGATCGGAAAGAGGCACCCAACAGCGCGGTTTTCCTGGATGGTGACAATGACTTTGTTGAGATTCCGGATCACCCTGTTTTGCGGTTTACGAATGCCATGACGGTCAGCTTCTGGGTAAAACCAACGGGAACGGTCAGCCAGCCGATGCAGTTGCTGGTGAAGTCGCGTTATACGGGTGGAGATGAGCAATATGGCATCAGCATTCGTCCCCTGGCGGGCAATTCAAGCAGCCATGTCTTGAACGTCGATGTCAAACAAAACAGCAATTGTGTTTCGGGAGCCGGGTGGGAAAATGCGAGCAATACCGTCACCCAATGGCTCAACAACTGGCACCATGTCGTGGGTGTTTATGAAGGTCGTTCATTGAAATTATACCTCGATGGAAAATTGGTAACCAGTCGGGAAAATCTGCCGATTTCGAACATCGATAATTGCCCGGGTGGTGATGTTCGGCTTGGGTTACTCAGCCAGGCTTTTCCGAATAAATTTCAGGGGAGTGTGGATGAATTGCGATTTTATAACCGGGCTTTAACCCTTGTTGACGTTCAATCTCTGTTTGCTTTATGAAAAGGATATTTTATGAAACGATGTTCTATGCCCTGGTCGTTTTGTGCGTTTTCTTTCTGACTCCGGCCATGGGTCAGTCGACCCGTCAGGTTACAGTTACCAACGTTAAAATCGAACAGCAGGAAACCAGGATAAAGATTACGTATGATGTAGAAAGTCTGGTAAAAAATGATTCGGTTTATATTCAGGCGGTTAATCAAAATAACCGGGTTTTAATCGCCCGGTCGGTGACCGGAGCGGTTGGCAAAGGCGTTGGTTCCGGCAAGGGAAAAATCGTTTACTGGGATATTCAGGCGGATGGTTTGTTGGCGGAAGATGAAGTCCAGGTGGTCGTCAATGTCAAGCTAGCGCCACCAGATCTGGGGGGCGGCCCCGCCAATGCCCTGCTCTCGATTCTGGTTCCGGGGCTCGGCAATGTGCTGGTTCAACCGCATAAAAAGATTGGATTCCGCCCGTTGATCACGGTTGCCTACGGGGGCTTGCTCGTGTATGGGCTCATGCAGCGAAGCAAGGCGATGGACCAGTATGCGATTTATGAGTCCCAACCGTATGAAAACCAGGCAGAACCATATTTTACGAAAGCAAACCAGTTGCGCCATCAATACCTGATTGCGACCCGTGCCGCAGCCCTTATTCTGGTTTCGGATGTCATTTATAGCGCCATTAAGGGGAGTCGTAATCGCAGGAAATCCAATCAGCTTACCCTGGGCTTTCAGGGCAATACACCCCTTATTGGCATTCGTCGAACTATTTAACCACACCCTGTATGAAAAAAATACTACTCCTTCTGGGCGGCTTAACCGTCCATTTCCTGGCCGGAGCCCAGTCGCCCACGGTGATTTCTGCAAAAAGTCAACCCCTGAAACTGAAGGGAGAAGCGCCCAAAAATCTGCCTCCGGTGATTACCTGGCAATCTCCGGGCACTGATTACCTGCAGGTGAAACAACCAGCTTTCACGGTTTCGGCCTGTGTTCAGTCCTTTGAAGCGTTGAAGGAACATCGTGTGGTCGTCAACGGGAAAACGTTTGGTCAGCAGCGGGGCATGAAACGCCTGGTGTGCGGTGAACAGGTTTCCCAGGAAGTGCTGCTTCAGGCTGGCGACAATGTCCTGCAAATTATGGCCACCAACTCGGTGGGGACCACCACGTCCACGGTACGGCACATCGTTTACGAAGCTAAAAAAGATACGGTCATCGGACAGAAGCGGGTGGCGTTGATCGTTGCCAATTCCAATTATGAAAAACACCCGCTCAAAAATCCCGTCAACGACGGTCGCAGCGTGAGGGAACAGTTTGAAAAGCTGGGATTCACGGTGACCCTTCTGGAAAACCTGAAACTCCGGGAAACCGATCAGGCGCTCGAAAAATTTTATTCGGAATTAGACAGCAACAACGTGGGCTTGTTCTACTACGCGGGACATGGCATCATGGCGGATAACCAGAACTTTATTCAACCCACCGATGCTGATCCATCGACTGAAGTGGACGCCCGGTACGTTTGCTACTCGCTGGAACGCGTGGTGGCCCGAATGAAAACCGCCAATCCCAATGGTTCCAACCTCGTTTTTTGGGATGCCTGTCGCAACAATCCCTATCGTTCCTGGACGCGGAGTGCCGGACAACCGGTTTATACCACCATCAATCCGCCGGTCGGAACCTTGATCGTGTATGCCACGGAACCGGGTAAAACGGCCAGCGATGGCAATGAAAACGGTCTGTTTACCAGCGAACTGGTGAATAACATCAAAGAACCGAATCTGGATATTTTTGAACTGATCGACCGGATCGATCGGGGCCTTGAAAAGCGTGGGTTCCAGCAGCCGCCCTATATTGAAGGACGGTTACGGGGCAAACTCATCCTGAATCCCGTTATCAAACCGTGAGGTGTTTAGAATTTAAAAACGGGAATGCTGAATGAAAAATGATGAATGCTGAATGTAAAAGTTGCGTCCAAGTCAGCACTTTTACATTCAACATTCATCATTTTTCATTCAGCATTCTTTCTCAGTGGGCGAAAAACCTACTTCCTCGCCCGAAACAGCTTGCGGCCGAACTGGATTAAACCGTCGGTGATGAACCACGTCAGCAAAAACGCGAGGCATTCCAGCACAAAACTGTGGAATTTGTAAAATACCTCAGCCGTTAGCATCGCCACCACCAAAGCCGGGAGTTGTTCGGTCGCGATTCTGAACCACGGCAACGAACGGATCAATGTATACATGGGTTTGTGGTCGGTGGATTAGGATGGGACATCATTCATGAGAGAGGGTGCGCCCCCCGCCGAGGTCATATCAGCCGCCGGTTGGGCCGAAACTTTCGTTGGCGGGACTGGTGCTGGCGACTCCTCCGTTCCAACTCCGGCGCCTGGGGCGGCACCCGCGTCGGTTGCCGACGAACGGGAAGCGTTGCCCTCTACTTGCTGAACTTCCACCTTGGGCGTTACGCTCACATTGGGCAGGTCTTTGGTATCGATTTCGATCGTAATTCGCATGGGAATAGGCGGTTAATTTAGTTCAAAACCGCGTAGCGACCCTCAAAGGTAACTTGCGCGTTGGTCAGGTTTTTTACCGTAATCCAGTAGGTGCAGTGCGTCGCATTGGCCCGCTCCACAAAAATGTCCCAGTCGATCTGGGGCGCTCCCGACTGGGGCGAGGTGGGCATCATATACCAGGTGACGTGCCAGTCAACCGGCCAGCTATGCGTAAACCAGCGGTGGGTCTGATTGGGAGCCAGTGTGCCGGTAAATTGTGTTCCTGTTCGCATCGGTATGAATAGTAAAAGGTTGATTAGTAGAAACTTAATATGGCATACCGGCCTTCAAAACTGACGGGAGAACCGGTGTGGTTGGTGACGCTGATCCAGTAGGTGACAAATTCGGCGGAGGCCCGTTCTACCTGTACTTTCCAGCTCACCTGCGGAGCACCGGGCAGGGGCGAGGTGGGCATAATGGTCCAGATGATGTGCCAGGTCGCCGGCCAGCTATGCGTAAACCAGCGGTGGGTCTGGTTCGGGGCCAAACTGCCGTTCCATTGCACCCCGCAAATGGGGGCCGCCAGCCAGCCATCGACCGGAATTTCCCAAACGCCCCGGTTGCGCATTCCCACCCGCAACACGCGGGCGTGCGGATGATAGAGCAGATCGACTGCCAGCGCATTCGGCAGACCGTTGGCAAAGGCACTCCAGGAGGCCCCGGCATTCAGGGATTGGTAGACGCCCACGTCGGCCGCCACCCACACCCGGTTGGCATTGCCGGGATCGACTTCTACCGCCGTGATGGGGAGATTGGGTAAACCCGCCGTGCAGTTGACCCAGGTGCTGCCGCCATTGTCGGACCGGAACACCCGGTCACCACTCAGCGAGGTGGACGTTGCCCAGATGCGGTTCAGGTTGGCCGGATTGACGTGTAAATCACTGACATAAGCACTGGCGCGGGGCGTCGTCAGGGCCGTCGCCGACGACCAGGCCGTGCCGAACCAACTGATGCGGTACACCTGACCCGTTGTGGTTCCGACAAAAACCGTATCGGGGTTGGGAATGTACATGGCCGATGCTACCTGACCCGCGGGCAGGGCCACCTCCGTCCAGTTGGTCCCCCGGTTTCGGGAAATGTACACGCTCTGACCCGCCTGGGCCACCGTGTCGTTAGTAGCTTCCATCGGCGGATAAAACAGGGCATTGTAGCCATCGGGAACATTAGGGCCGATCCAGCCAAACGATCCGAAATTTCCCCGGGTGGTGGAGCGCTCCATGCCCATGCTGTAGTAGGAATGAAACACCACGTTTGGATCGGTGCGGTGTACCCCGCAGTCGCCCCCGTCGCCGTCGGCAATGTGATCCCAGGCCGGATTGCCGGTGTAGCGAATGCTGCCGTTGTCCTGCGTTCCGGCCATCAGCCAGCGGGACGAACCGTAATCCTGGGCCATGTATTCGATCTCCGTAATACCCAAACCGTTGTTGAGCGACGTCCAGCTGGTACCCCGGTTGGGCGACACAAACAATCCGCCGTCGTTGCCCACATAAACGATGTTGGCATTGGTGGGATCAAACGTGATGGCGTGCTGGTCGGGGTGGATGTCGTCACCGGTTTTGTTGGAAATCGTCACCCAGGTCCAGGTGCTGCCCGACAGGTTTCCACGGTAGGCTTCAATGGCCCCCAGGTAAATTTCCGAATCCGTATCGGGAGCTACAGCCAGAAACCAGTCATACCACGCCTGCCCGGTCGACAACCCCGCCGGTCCGGTAATACGCGCCCAGGTACCCGTACTGGCCCTGCGGTAGAGAAACAGGGTGGTCCCGGCTGCGCCATACGCGTAGGCAACGGCCGGATTCGTACGGGATATGGCCACCGCTAGCCGGTCGTAGGCCGTGGGTCCCCCCGGTAAGGCAACAGCCGCCCAGGTCTGACCGCCGTTCGTGGAGCGGAAAAGCCCACTCTGACAACCCGCCAGCACCTCCGCCGTGGCACCACCGGAAGGATGGGCGGCCAGGTCCCAGCAGCGTCCCGACCGGCGGAGTGTCCAGGCCGTTCCGCCGTCGGTGGATTCATAAATGCCGTGGGTGGTGGCCGCCAGCAAATGGTTGCCGTTGGCGGGATCGACCAGCAAATCATAGAAACCCTGCCCTACGAAAGGCGCTGTTGCGTGCATCGTCCAGGTGCTGCCGCCGTTGGTCGAGCGCAGCAACCCGGCACCCAGCCAGGCGTAAAAATTGCCTTCTCCCGTGCCGCAATACACCGTGGCCGGAGCCGACGGATTGAAGGCCAGTGCGCCGACCGTCAGTGTGGCGGCATAATCCGTGCGCGGACTCCAGGAGGTTCCCCGGTTAAAGCTCTCCCAGATGCCTCCGCTTGCCGCGCCACATAAAATGTGATTGGCATTGGAGGGGTCGACGGCAATTGCTGCAATCCGACCCGAAACAACTACCCGGCTTTCTCCGTAGGTCTGCCCGTTCGACATCATCGTAGGACCCAAAAACCGCCACTGTGGGCCAAAACCGGTAGGCGGTGAGAGGGATGGGCCGGAAAGGGTTTTGATGGCAGCGGTCGGTTCTGACTCACCGTTTTCGGTTTCTGCCGGTTCAACAAGAGCGGGTTGCAGGGCCAGGGCGGCATCGACCAGCGCCTGAGCATAGCTCGAAACCACTTCCGGTGGGCCTTCGACCGAAAGGGCTGCAGTGGCCGAACGGCGACGGTTTGCTTTCGGTTTCTCGTCGGCCACCGCTTCCGTGATTGGCAGACCGCGCTCTTCCGAAAAGTACAGCAATCGTTGCAGCACTTTACTGGTGAGTGGCTTGGGAAGCGTGGCCCGTCCCCGAACCGCAGGAGCGGGTTGGTCGGTCGGGTTCAAGAGGTCATCCTTCGGTCCCTTCATCTGACGGAGTCGTTTTGGTTGGTTTCTTCGGTTTCTTCTCGGGAGATTCAGTTTCTTCTTCCGGGTAATTTTCCGGAATACCACGGGCTTCTCTAAATTGTCTCAGACGTTCGGCTGCTTTATTGTCCGGCTCGTCAGCTCGTCGTTTGGTCATAGCATGATTGATTAGTGGATAGAGGATGATCGTCAGAAAACAGGTCAGGAAAAAACAGAAATCGCCCAGATGTCCACCCGATTTCAGGGGACAAACCAGATCGACGGTCGGTGATGGGTACGGTTGAGGAGAGTCTGCGTATAACGCATTAACCGACAGCAAGGTAATGGTAATTATCAAAATGGGCCGCTAAGTTTTGAGGGAGCGGTTAAAAGATTGTATAAGAATAGATGGAAAAAATAGTAGTATTTAGGGCTAATCCGGAGCCGGGCAATCGGAATGGCTGGGCTGACGACCGCGACAAAACAGCATAAATGGAAGGAGAGTGATGTGAAAAGAATCGGATGAGGTAGAAAAGAAGGTGGTTGTGCTTTCGACAACAGTGAAAACCGCGCGTAAGCCCGAATAAAACCGCTATGAAAAGACGCAATTTTGTTAAAACAACCCTGGTTACCACCTCTGCCGCCAGTCTTCTGAATCCGTTGAGCGTGGCTGCAGCACCCTATCAAAATGCCGGTTCTGAATTTTATGAGTTGCGGATTTATACCCTGAAAAATGGCAAACAGCAGAAAATGGTGGAAAGCTATTTTCAGAATGCCGCCATCCCGGCCCTCAATCGGTTGGGGAGCAAAAACATCGGGGTTTTTACGGAATACCTTCCCCAGGGATTCACGAAACTGGTGACGGTGATCCCGTTTAATTCGCTGGACGATTATTTCAAGTTGCCCGAAAAACTGGCCGGTGATGCCGCTTACCAACAGGCGGGCGCTGATTATCTGACGGCCCAGGCAACTGATCCGGCCTATGAGCGCATTGAAAGCTCGTTGCTGAAATCGTTTGCATTCATGCCCAAACTGGAAGCCCCGGAGAAAAAACCGCGGATTTTTGAGCTGCGTCGCTACGAAAGCCACAACGAAACCGCCGGAAAGAAGAAAATCGAGATGTTCAATGAAGGCGGTGAAATTGCCATTTTCAAACGCGTTGGCCTCACGCCGGTTTTCTTCGGCGAAACGCTGATTGGCCCCATGCGTCCGAATTTGACGTACCTGCTGACGTTTGACAACATGGAAGAGCACGATCAGAACTGGAAGACGTTCGGCAGCGATCCGGAATGGAAAAAAATCAGTTCCATGCCCGAATATGCCAATGCCCGGATCGTTTCAAACATCACCAGGACCTTCCTGATTCCGACTGCCATTTCCCAGATTTAGAACCGTCCAGCCTGTAGAAGGACCTGATTGCATGACACTTGCCGCAGTCATAACAGCTTGTTATAGCGGGTTGTGTCTGCGGCAAGTGTTGTCTGTACCTTCGGTGAAACTGGCATCACGGTATTAAATTTGTACCCAGCCAAGGGAAGATAGAGCTTTTTTGGGTATAGCATACTTTTGTTGGAAACCCGAGGAATTAGTTCTGGGAAGCGTCTGAGCCGTTTACTAAATGTATGCGAAATGATATAAATAAGTAACTTTTGACTTCAAAATGTCGTCTTTATCGTATATATTTGTTAGTCATTATCGTATAACTAAAATATAGAGAGGACGATGCAACCAATCCAATCCCGTATATGGGACGGCCAGAAAATGCTCTACCTGGCCGGGCTGCCCATGACCCCGGAGCCCTATTTATCCATCTGGCTGCAGGAAGCCATTGCCCTGGTGAGCCAGGTGTCGGCGGTTGACGAATTACCGCAACCCACCAGCTTTTCCTGGCGGTTGATGCGCACCATCGGTCAGTCGGATCGGCAGGGTATTCTGCTGTATGAAAGCGATTTGGTGGAGTGGGACGGACGGATTTTCGAGATTGGCTGGTCGAATCACCGTTGCGGCTATGCGCTGTTTCAACCCCTGGGAACGGGCGAGTTTCCGGCATTTTCACTCAGTGCCCTGCACGCCCGCCAGTTGCGGGTACTGGGAAACCGCTACGAACATCCGCAGTTGCTGGAACAACGGTTTTTGTCGCAGGCAGCCGCCTGATCTGAATCTTCCTTCTTCCATATCCATACCGTTTACGTTCCGAAAGCCACGCCCGTACAACCGGCGAGGCTTTTTTTATGCCACCGGAAAAGCGTAAAACCGCCAGGCAGGTAAAATCAGAACGTCAGGACAGCGCGGACGCCAAGACTCCGCCGGGCGGGTACAAACCGGACGCTCGTCGAATGCCGGTGGTTGAAGCGGTTGTCAGCCCGCCGAAACTGGACGGAGGCCCGGTGGTCGAACCAGACCGCTGCCGCACCCAGCAAAACCCCGCTGCCGGCCAGAATTGCCCCGAAGTTTTCGATTCCACTTCCATCTTCCGATTCCGGCCGAACCGGATTGTCAAAGTCACGGTTACGGTACGGGCGGTCACTCAGCATCCGGTTGTGGCCCTGTTCGCCGTCGCCTACCACCATCAAACCGACACCCGTTCCGATCAGCAGGGCCGCCGGAATGGCCGTCGCCACCGACCACACCCGCAGTGACCGACCACGCTGGTAGTATTTTAACGCCGTGGGTTGGGCTTGCAGAAGCAATCGAACCTCGGATTTCGGGATTGGCTCGTCGTTTGCATCCGTAAAATACCGGCTAAACAGACTCCGGTGGTAACGAAGTCCGGCTAAGCCTGTTGTGTTCAAAGCGGGCGCCACGGACTCCCCGCTTTCCCGGGGGGCGGGCAAGGTGGGAGCCACCGCACGCCCGGCCTCAAAGGTGTCTTTGGTTCCGTTGGCGTATTTTATGAACAACACATCCCGCAACGGTGCGGTGTACACCGGGCCGTCCAGGTTAGCTGATTTCCGGTATTTTAAGTCGGTCTGGTTGATTTCCAGTACTTTCGCAGGAATTTCCTCACCACTGCGCAGAACAAGGTTATCCTGAGCCAGGGCATAGTGGGTCATGAAAAGGGCGACGGGTACAAGAAGGACGCGCATGGGATCGGTCAGTTAGATGAATGGAAGATGGCTGTTAGTGATCCATACGGATACAATGCAGCATTGCGTTGCCTGAGTCAGATAAATATTTTTTTTTCAGGCAACGGAGTAAGCCTGTTCTGTCGTAAAGAAATTTGGACCGTAACAACAGCGACCATCTGTGCTATTCCGACGAAGTAAATCTCTGGCACTGCCGGAGGTCATCGAGGGGTGTCGGCGTGAAAAACCGGCTGCCCAGAAGCAGCTATTCGAGGCTTATTACAGCTTCGGAGTCAATATCTGTTTGCGCTATGCGGCCACCCGGGAAGAAGCGGAGGAGATGTTTGACGACGGTTTTTTGCGGGTACTCAACAAAATTTCGTATTACGATTCTGACCAGCCTTTCGATGCCTGGTTTCGTACGGTGATGGTGCATTCGGCCATCGACCACTACCGCCGGAACAAATCCCCGCTGGTTTATGCCGACATCGATGAAGCCTACGAAGTGGGGGAGACGGACGCGTTGCTGGAGCGACTGGCCGCCGACGAAATTCTGGCGGTTGTACAGCAATTGCCACCCGCTTACCGAACCGTTTTTTCGTTGCATGTGGTGGATGGCTATTCTCATCCGGAAATTGCCCAAATGCTGGGCATTCATGAAGGTACTTCACGCTCAAACCTGGCGAAAGCGCGTCAGAAATTACAGGAACTGCTTATCGAATGGACCTCTACAAACTCAGTAAACCGACGAAACTATGTCTAACGAACGTTTCGACAAACTGATGAAGAAAAACCTGGAAGCGGTCAAGCCGGGCTACCAGCCCCGGGCCTGGGACCGTTTCCGGAAACGCCTGCCCCTCTCGGGATTCTGGCCCTGGTTGCTGCAGTATGGCGGCTGGGTACTCAGCGCGCTGATGCTGACGGGGTGGCTCACAACGCTTTACACCCTGCAGGAAAACCGCCGGTTGCTGGAAACCGTGCATAAAACGCTGCAATCGACGACCCAAACTGAAGTTCGCCAACCGGTTGCTCCGGTTCAGCGGGTCGACACGGTCTACATTGTCAAACGGACGGTGGTGGAACACCGGCATTCGTACCGTTCGCTAGCCGACGCTACGGATCGATCAGGCCTGGTCAGGTCAACCGAAGTTCTGAAGGGATCAGGAAATGAAACCGAACCTTTCGGATCGAAACCGGCAAAACGGACAACCGAAGCGGAATCGCGTCGCCAGCCCGGTTTTGGAGCCCGGTTAGTTTCACCGGCTCCACCCATGAACGCCAATCGATCGGGTAAAACACCAAACAGGGTCTGGTCGGCGGGCAGCCGCACACCCGTAACGGATGATTCGTTGCAAACACTGGCCCAAACCGACCCGGCTTCGGGCGAAAAACGGGAGGATGTGGGTCAGGCATTGGTGCCGATTCCGGTGGACAGCCAAATAAAAACTCCACCTGACTCGGCGGCACAAAACGGGGCTGTGGCGCCCGCTTCATTGCGGGCCCAAGTTCCTAAAATTGAACCGAAACGCCCGCCGTTTCGGCTTTCATCGTTACGCCCCCGGGGCGGAATCGAAACCCTGCTGACCCGAAACAGTGTGGGCATTGGTCCGGTTATCGAAGTATTTCCGATGGAAAATCTGGGGATATCCGTTGGCTTGCTGGCAACCCGCCAAAATTCGGAAAAACACCGGGGATTGAAAGATTTTAATTCGGCCACCGGCCAGGAATTTATCGAGCAGTACCGGCCATATTTACCGGCGCAATACGACCGCATCGAGGAGATTTCGATCCATACGTCCGGCATTAGTTTGCCCATAACGCTGAAATATTACGTACCGCTGGACCCGAAATGGTCGTTGTCGTTCCAAACGGGAACAAGTCTGGATCTGGCAGCTTACCAGCAAATCAAATACGAAAGTTATTTTCGGGGCGACGAACAGCACCATGCATTTAGCCTGAAAGCGGAACACCGGGTTTTTCACAATTTTCTGTTCGGCGGAGGAGTTCAGTTCCACCAGTCCCGGCTTTCGGCGCAATTGATTCCGTTTTATCTCTACGATTTTCGCAGCCTGGCCGACGCCCCCGGTGGGAGTAACATAGGGCTGAAAGCGTCGGTTTGGATCGATCTATTCAAATAAAAAGAATGAAAAGTTTTCCGGACGCAGGCAACGGCTGAACAGAAGAAAACCGTATTGCTCATTAAAAGCCATACGGATCTATGTCACAGAATCAGAATTCCGACGCACTGAGTCGTCACCAGTTTCTTCGTCAACTCGGCATGCAGGGGGCCGCGCTGCTTGCCGTTTATTGTGCCGGGCAATCCCTGACGGCCTGTAGCAAAAGCTCCGATGTAACGCCTGATCCGCTCACCAGTGCCATCACCGTTGACCTGACCAGTTCGACCAATTCCGCGCTGAAAACCGTTGGCGGATACATCGTCACCAATAATGTGGTAGTGGCTAACACTTCCAAAGGGTATGTAGCGGTCACAGTGGTGTGCAGCCACGAAGGCAAAAAGAAAGTTCAGCTCCGCAATGGTGAATTCTACTGCCCGGAACACGGTGCCCGGTATGATCTGACCGGAAAAGGACTGAACAGCGAGGGAAGCCGCGGATTAACGGTTTACACGGTGACGCAATCCGGCAATGTGTTGACGATTTCATAACCTGAGATTGGTTTTCCAAACAAAAGTACCTTCAGAAATTGTCATCTAAAACACTCCCCAAACCGGATGCGCACGCGTATGATAATCACCCTGCTTTGGCTGGGTTCTTTCTCCCAGACCTGGGCTCAGACGGTTTCGGCCGATACGATTCCGCCCGTCGAAAAAACGGATGACCTGCTTTCTGATCTGGACGACAGCACCAGTCAACAGGCGTTATTACCACATAAAATGCTCTTTACCCAGCGTATTTTCTGGGGGCCGAAAGGGCTGCTGCGAACTACAAATCTGGCTCCACTGACGCCCGAAGGCCGGGAAAAAGAACTGAAAATCCGCCGGACTATGCTGGTGAGCCACCAGGTGATGGGCTTTGTGACGCTGGCGGGGTTTGTGGCCCAGGGTTTGGTTGGCGCTAAATTGTATCACGCTACCGGCGACCAGTATGGGCGATTGCAGAATGTGCACAGTTCACTGGCTGCGGGAATCAACCTAACCTACGTCACCACGGCTCTCTTGTCACTAACGGCTCCGCCCAAACTGGTTGGTGAACGCCGGGGATTTAGCTCGATCAAACTGCACCAATACCTGGGCGTTGTCCACATGGCCGGTATGCTGGCGACCAACATCCTGGCGAGTTCGATCGAAAACCACCCCGAACTAAAACCGTATCACCGGGCGGCCGCCTACACAACCTTTGGCGCTTTTGCGCTGTCGGTTATTGCCATCAAATTCTAACCTATCGCTCATGAATCGTACAATCGGAATTCTTTCTGCTTTTGCCATTGGAATCGTTGGGTTGCTGGCATTCGTTGCGCCAACTGCATCCCGCAAATTGATGGCTGATAAATCCCAATCGGTAATGACCTACACCATGCACCACCCCATGCATACCTGGGACGGCGTCAGCCGGGAAGTGCAAAGTGTGCTGTTGTATAACGACGCTACCGATCGCATCGAGGCTGTAGCCGTTGCGGTTAAACTGGCCTCGTTCGATAGCCAGAATGCAAACCGCGATTCGCACGCGCTTGAAATTCTGGATGGGATCAAGTACCCCCGCGTAACCTTTAGCAGTACGGGCATCGAGCAAACTCAGGATAAACTCAAAATTTGGGGAAATCTAACCTTTCACGGGGTAACCAGGCCTGTCGAGGTGCTGGCTGTTCGGGTTGATAAGGCCGGGCAGTTGCTGGCAACCGGAGAATTTTCAATCAAAATGAGTGACTACAACATCGAGCGGCCGTCGCTGATGATGGTTCCGACCGATGAGTCTTTTCTGGTAAAATTTTCAATGGCCTACCACAAAACCGCTCCGGTAAATCAATAAATGCTCCTGCTCCTGTACTCTGATTATCAGTTTACTACTGTTAAAAAATGGTAGCTGGTATTAGATTATTTCCAAATTACAGCAAATGCAAACCTGCCGGAAACTTTCGTCCGGCAGGTTTGTTGTTCGGTTACAATCAGAATCGTCATGAAATCTTTCGTTGCCCTGGTATTTGCGTGCTGGATGTTGGGCGGGAGTTTGCTCCCTGGCTTCAGCATCGACCAGACCTCCCATTGGGGTGATCTGGTGCAGCATTACCAGCAACACCGGGCCACAGACGCCCGGTTGAGCTTCATCGACTTCATCAAAATGCATTACGGGGCTGATTCGGAACACCAGAAGCACCCCAACCACAGTCACCAGAATTTGCCTTCGGTCGGTCATTCCGTACCGGTTTTTACTCCCAACACCGTCTGGCTATCGGCACCTCAGCTCTGTCAGGTGCTGGTCGTTCCCCAGGCTGATTTTTTCCGCAAAGCCGATCTGTATTCTTTTCAGGCGGTTTTCGCGCTGATCAATCCCCCCCGACGCTAGTTTTCCATCGCCCCTGGCCGACGTGTGTCCGGATGAAACGGACGGTTTTTCCGCCTTGTCTTCTCGGCCATACTACCCGCACAACGCGTGCCGAGTGGTGGCGGATTGTTTCGTCAGTTCCCACGGCCCTATTTTCTTCCTGATTTTTAGTCAACTTCTTCTTTCAGAACGCATTATGCTGAATGCCGTTATTCATTTTTCCATTCACAACAAACTCATTGTTGGCCTGTTCGTGCTGGCGTTGGTGGGGTGGGGCACCTGGTCGGTGACCCAACTGCCCATCGATGCAGTGCCGGATATCACGAACAACCAGGTGCAGGTGATCACCAGCAGTCCGTCGCTGGCGGCCGAAGACATCGAGCGGCTCGTGACGTTTCCGATTGAAGTCAGCCTGTCGAATATTCCGGGTATTACCGAATTGCGGTCGTTTTCGCGTTTCGGGCTGTCCATTGTAACGGTCGTTTTCACCGACGCAACGGACGTTTACTGGGCTCGCCAGCAGATTGCCGAACGCTTGCAAAATGTGGTGGGAGAGATTCCACCCGGCGTCGGGACGCCCGTCATGGCCCCCGTCACAACCGGTTTGGGCGAAATTTTTCAGTATACGGTTTTGGCCAGGAATGGTTACGAAACCAGATACTCACTCACCGACCTACGCACCATTCAGGACTGGACCATCCGGCGCGGGTTGCTCGGAACCCCCGGCGTGGCCGACATCAGCGGTTTTGGGGGGCTGTTGAAACAATACGAGATCGAGGTCGATCCCGACCGGCTGCGGAGCATGGGCGTCACGATTACCGATATTTTCAACGCCTTGGAGCAGAATAACCAGAACACGGGCGGGGCGTATATCGACAAAAAGCCCAACGCCTACTTCATTCGCTCCGACGGCCTGATTCGCTCGATCAGCGACATTGCAGACATCGTCGTCCGGCTGAACGACCAGTCGTTGCCCGTTCGGATACGCGACGTGGCGCAGGTCAAACTCGGTTCGGCAGTGCGCTACGGGGCCGTTACCCGCAACGGCGAGGGCGAAACTGTGGGAGCTGTCGTGATGATGATCAAAGGCGAAAATTCATCGGCGGTGATCAAACGGGTGAAGGAAAAGATTGCCGAAATTCAGAAAACGCTGCCCGAAGGGGTGCAGATTGTGCCGTTTCTGGACCGCACAAAAATGGTCAACAGTGCCATCGGAACCGTCGAGCGCAACCTGCTGGAAGGGGCAACAATCGTCATTTTTGTGCTGGTGCTGATGCTCGGCAACTTCCGCGCGGGGTTTGTCGTAGCCTCCGTCATTCCGCTGGCGTTGCTGTTTGCCATTGCGATGATGAACCTCTTCGGGGTGTCGGGCAACCTGATGAGTCTCGGGGCCATCGACTTCGGACTGATTGTGGACGGCGCCGTCATCATTGTCGAAGCGACGCTGCACCACATTACCGGCCGAAACAAAAACAAAACGCTGACCCAGGCCGAAATGGATGACGAAGTCTTCCAGTCGGCAGGTCGAATCCGCTCGTCGGCTGCTTTTGGTGAAATCATTATTTTGATCGTTTACCTGCCGATTCTGGCCCTGTCGGGCATCGAAGGCAAAATGTTTCGGCCGATGGCCCTGACCGTTGCGTTTGCCATTCTGGGGGCTTTCATTCTGTCGCTGACCTACGTGCCAATGATTTCGGCTTTGATGCTGAATAAGAAAATCGTCCACAAAGAGACGTTTTCGGACAAAATCATGAAACGGATCCAGCGGTTTTATGAACCCGTTCTGCTGTCGGCTCTGAAACACCGGCTCATCATTCTGGTCAGTGCCGTTGCCCTGCTGGCGGTTGCGGTTTTTCTCTTCAACCGGATGGGTGGAGAGTTTATTCCCCAACTTGACGAAGGCGACTTTGCGGTTGATACGCGGACGTTGACGGGAAGTTCGCTTTCCGAAACCGTGGATGCGACCCTGAAGGCCGAACGGATTTTGCTCAAACAGTTTCCGGAAGTCGAGCAGGTGGTGGCCAAAGTCGGCTCCGGCGAGATTCCAACCGACCCGATGCCAATCGAGGCTTCCGACTTGATGGTGATCCTGAAACCGCGCGATCAGTGGACGTCGGCCACCACCCGCGACGAACTGGCCGGCAAAATGGCCGAAGCACTCTCGGTGGTTCCGGGCGTTACGTTTGGCTTTCAACAGCCGGTGCAGATGCGGTTTAACGAACTCATGACCGGCGCGCGCCAGGATGTGGCCCTCAAAATATACGGCGAAGAGCTGGGGCAGTTGACCAAACTGGCCGGTCAGGTTGGCACCCTGATCGGGGGAATCGACGGGGCCAAAGACCTGTATGTGGAGCAGGTAGGCGGTTTATCTCAGATCCTGATCAAACTCGACCGGGCGCAGCTTGCCAAATTTGGCCTGAACGTAACCGATGTCAACCGGGTGATTAATACGGCTTTTGCCGGACAGTCAGCCGGTTTGGTGTTTGAAGGTGAAAAACGATTCGATCTCGTGGTTCGGCTGGCGGCCGACAAGCGCCAAAGTGTCGACGATGTGCGCAATGTGTATGTAACCACGCCCAAGGGTCCATCCGGTTCCGGGCAGCAAATCCCACTGAGTCAGATTGCCCAGGTCACCATCGAACAAGCCCCCAACCAGATCCAGCGGGATAATACGCACCGGCGCATCACGCTGGGGTTCAACGTCCGGGGGCGTGATGTGGAAAGCATCGTCACGGAATTGCAGCAAAAAGTCGGAACACAAATTAAATTTCCACCCGGTTATTCCATCACCTACGGCGGTCAGTTTCAGAACCTGGTCGATGCCAAACAGCGGCTAGCCATTGCCGTTCCGATTGCGCTGGCGCTGATTTTCGCCCTGCTGTTTTTTACGTTCGGCTCCATTCGCCAAAGTCTGCTGATTTTTATGGCCATTCCGATGGCGGCCATTGGGGGCGTGTTTGCCCTGTTGCTGCGCGGAATGCCGTTCAGTATTTCGGCGGGGGTTGGGTTCATCGCACTTTTCGGTGTGGCGGTTTTGAACGGCATTGTGTTGATTGCCGAGTTCAACCGGCTTCGTCACGAGGAAGGGCTGACCGACCTGACCGAAATCATCCGGCTGGGGGCGGAGGTTCGGCTGCGGCCGGTGATCATGACGGCGCTGGTGGCTTCGTTCGGTTTTATTCCGATGGCGATTTCCAACTCCGCCGGGGCCGAAGTGCAAAAACCGCTGGCGACCGTCGTCATCGGGGGACTGCTGACGGCTACACTGTTGACCCTGATCATCTTACCGATACTGTATTCCCTGTCGGAGAAAAAAGCCGTAGCGAAAGAAGCAGAAGCGGCTAAGAAAGCAGGCGGACCGAAAACCGTTGTGACGGCCACCGTCGGAATCCTGTTTCTGACGGCAACCGTCGGCTGGGCGCAACCGGCAAGCGAAGCCCCCGTTTCCAGACAAACGCTGACGCTCGAACAGGCGTTGCAACAGGCCGGAACCCGCAATGCACAGATTCAGATCGCGGGTTTGACGGTCAGCCAGCAACAGGCGCTCCGTCGAACGGCCTACGATGCCGGCCGGTTTTCGGCCACGGCGATGCTCGGTCAATACAACACCCGGCGGTTTGACAACAACCTGACGGTAACGCATTCCATCCCCAATCCAACGCTGATGCGACGACTGGCCGAACAAAATGACCAGACTGTGCGGGTGCAGGAAGCAGGCGTGGTGGTTACGCGTCACGACGTCCAGTATCAGGTCCGGTCGGTTTATTACGAGATCAATTACCTGTACCAGAAAAACCGCCTGTTTCAGGAACAGGATACGGTTTTAGCGGAATTCGTGAAAGCCGCCAACCTTCGCTTCAAAACCGGGGAAACGGGAAGTCTGGAAAAAGCCACCGCCGAAAGCCAGCGGGCCGACCAGCGGGTACGGCTCGCCCAGAACGAAGCTAGTCTGACGGCCAGCCGCACCCGGTTGCAAACCCTGCTTCATAGCCCACAGCCCTTGGACATCAGCCCCGATCCGTTGCCCAGACTGACGCTGCCGGTGGTGGCAGACAGCTTGACGGCATCGCGCAATCCGCTGCTCCGCCAGCTTCAGGAGCAGATTCTCTGGGTGGGGCAAAACCGGAAGGTCGAGCAGGCGCGTCTCAAACCGGAGTTTTCGGTAGGGTTGTTCAGCCAGACGCTCATTGGAAATCAACTCATCAACGGGCAGGAATTGTATTTCGGGGCCGGACACCGGTTTTATGGCGGGCAAATCGGTGTTTCGTTTCCGTTGCTGGGGCAGGCGCAGAAAGCGCGGATCAATGCCGCCCGCATGGGCGAACAAATTGCGCAAACCGACTGGCAGAACCAGCGGTTTTTCCTCGATCAGCAGGTGAAGCAGGCGGTGCAGCAATTTGACCAGTACCGGACGGCCCTGGCCTATTATGAAGAAAGCGGTCTGCCCCAGGCTGCGCTCATCCAGTCCAACGCCCGGCGGGCCTTCAGTGGGGGCGACATTGGCTACGTGGAATTTTCGCTCGCTTTGCAGCAGGCGCTGGCCATCCGCTCCAGTTACCTCGACCTGCTTCATCAATACAATCAATCGGTTCTTTCCATCCACTATCTGCTCGGCAATCCCTGATCATGCAAACAATAGGTAAAGTATACGAAATTCAATGGGTTAAAAATCAATACCTTGTGCTGGTGGTACTGGTTGGGCTGCTCGGTGTGTCGGGTTGCGGCTCGGGCGGGGGTGGAGACGATACGGCCCAGGCCGAACAGCCGCTGACGTCGTCGTTAACCGAAGTCGCAGGGGATTCGGCCCAGACGGAACCGGTGATGGTTTCGCTGACGCAGGCGCAATACGACGTGGCCGCCATTCAACTCGGGCAGCCCGTATTGCGCCCCCTCAGCACCACCCTGAAAGTGAATGGAATGCTCGACGTACCGGCGCAGCAAGTGGTGTCCGTTTCCATCCCGTTTGGCGGCTACATCCGGCAAATCAGGCTCGAACCGGGCATGCGCGTTCAGAAAGGCCAGACGCTGGTGGTGCTTGAAAATCCGGAGTACATTCAGTTTCAGCAGGATTACCTCGACACCAAAGCCAAACTGGATTACGCCGATCTGGAGTTTGCCCGGCAGCAGGAATTGAGCCGCGACAACGTCAACGCCCTGAAGGTGTTTCAACAGGTCCGTTCCAACCGGCAGAGTTTGCAGGCGCAACTGGCGGGCATGGCGCAGCGGCTGGCTCTGTTGCGGATCGATCCGGCCAAACTCAGCCCCGGCCAATTGACGCGGCTGGTGGCGATTCCGTCGCCGGTGTCGGGTTTTGTTACCAGCGTTCCTGTCAACAACGGCCGGTTTGTGAATCCCGCCGACGTGGTGGTCGAGATCACGAACATCGATCACATGCACGTTCAGTTGAGTATTTTTGAGAAGGACCTTAGCCGGATTCATACCGGGCAAACCGTGCGGTTCGGCGTCGGGGGCGACTCGAAACCGATTCACCGGGGAACGATTTTTCTGATTGGCAAATCGCTCTCGGCCGACCGCACGGTGTCCGTATTAGCGCATCCTGACGCGTATGCCGACGGGTTTATCCCGGGCGGCTACGTGACGGCGGAGGTCGATGTCAAAACCCAGCCCCTGCCCGCTTTGCCCGAGTCGGCGGTGGTCAGTTTTGGGGGGCAGATGTTTATCTACGCGCTGGAGAAGAAGCAGGCGAATCCGGTTTCGTATGCCTTCCGACAGATCGGCGTGAAAACCGGAGTCCGGGAAAACGGCTATGTCGCCATTACCTTACCGCCGGGGGTCGATACACAGCAAACGCCCATCGTCGTCAACGGGGCCTACAGCCTGTTGTCTAAACTAAACAACAGCGAAGAAGAATGAGCGAATGTTGATCAAAGTGGGCGGCTCGTATTAAACCACTCCGTTCGCATTTCAGATCCATTCAATAAAAGATTGGGGAAATTTATTCAATAGATTCATTGATTAATTGAGCATTTTTTATCTTGCTCCTACTTATTTGCAGAAGTGAATGGAGAAAAAAGAGTTTAAAGCAAGGGTGTTCGGCGAATTGGCGGGGCTTGCGAAAGCATTGGCCCATCCGTTCCGCCTACAAATAATCGATCTACTGGCCCAGAGCAGTCGGACCGTTGAGGAAATTGCGACCCAACTGAGCCTCAGCATGGCCAATGCGTCACAGCATTTGCAAGTGCTGAAAGCTGTCAACCTGGTTCATGTCCTAAAAGAAGGCCATTATGCACACTATCATCTGGCCGACGACAAAGTCGTCGCGGTCTGGCAATCCCTGCGCGAACTGGGCATGGAGCGGCTGGCGGAAATTGAACGGACGCTGAACGATTTCCGGTCACAAAAGCACGTTTTTCAGGCGGTTACAATTGACGAGCTGCTGCTGAAAATGGAGCAGGACAACGTGGTGATTCTGGACGTCAGACCGGAAAAAGAATACCGGGCGGGCCACATTCCCCGCGCCCTGTCCATTCCGATCGACCAGCTTCTGGAACGCATTGTGGGTTTGCCTTCGGGTCGGGAGGTGGTGGTCTACTGCCGGGGACCTTTCTGTGTCTATGCAGATGAAGCGGTGGATTTGCTTCAAAACCAGGGTTTTGCTGCCAGTCGGCTTGAAGAGGGATTCCCCGACTGGAAAAGCCGTCAGCTCCCGTTTCACGCCCTTTCCGACTGACCTCCGGTTCATTCCATCGTAAAACAGGGACACCCACACTCCGGGCATTCGGGTTCATGACCGCTACGGCAATGTATATTTCGCGTGAAGAATACGATCGTCAGCCGCTCCTGATTCGCCAGGGAGCCATCGAACTTTGGGGGGTGCTGCTGGCCCATCGTGTTGACTGTTGCCGAACCCGGTATTTATACAGTTTCAATACGTTCTACGTGGAAATGTGCTATGATAATTTAAACGGAAAACTGACCTGTATCTGTTCCTTTTCGCGAATCGACCGGCTGGATCGGTATCTCAGTCAGATGGACTTTAATCAATTTGGTATTTCAATAGCGTAAATCATTTGAAAAATTCACTTACCAGTTGTGTTTTTATCGCTGACGACGATGAAGATGATCGTTTTCTGTTGCAATTCGCTTTTCAGGAATTGGGGTTTGACTCCGCATTAACATTTGCCAACGACGGACTGGATTTACTCCGCCTTTTGCTGGATTCAGAAGTGAGTCCCGCCCTGATTATTCTGGATATTAACATGCCCCGGCTCGACGGTTTTGAAACGCTTAAGGTGTTACGCAGCAAGAAGGCGTATCAGGCCACCCCGATTGTGATGCTCACCACCTCCGTTCAGGAGTCGGACCGGCAGCACGCCCGCGATCTGGGGGCTAGTGCCTACTTGATTAAACCGTCGACCATCGAAGAATTGAAAAAAACCGTTTTCCAACTGGTGTCCGACTGGAAGCTGGCACCCGATTGCTAAAAAAGCGTCTGTCCGGTACCAGACTGAAATCATAAACGACCTGAACACCCATGCGCAACACCCTCTGGTTTATTGTCCTGCTGATAACGAGCCTCCTGTGTTTTGCTGCCTATTGTATCTCGGTCGTAGATTGGGTACGGGACGTTCAAACCGGTGTCTACCAGCAAAACCGGATGGAGGGCGTTCTGGAGACAGGCGCTCAGATCCTGTACCTGTATTTAGCCGTTCGCTTTGTGCGGAGCCACGTAAACATGCTGTAAGGTCTGTGCTGTAGTGGTTTGTAGAATTAATGTTGTTATTCCGGCAAAATGGTGTTCAATCAGAATAATACTCTGAGTATTGTTGTTTTTTTGCTATTTAATTAGGAAAAGTACGGTGAATGTAAAATATTGGTGTGGTTAGGCTCCGGCTTATCCGGTGTTCAGGTTCTTCCAATATCGATTCAACTTTCCGTGCTTCCATGAAAAAAATAGCGCTGCTTTGTTGTGGCTTAATACCCTTTTTAACGGGCGAAAGCCAATCGCGGTTATCGTATAAACAAGCCGAAATTTTGTGGGATACCTGGGGTGTTCCGCATATTTATGCCAAAAACGACGAGAGCCTTTTCTACGCCTACGGCTGGGCGCAAACCCGGAATCACGGTGATTTACTGCTCCATCTGTACGGTCAGGCCCGCGGAAAAGGGGCTGAATACTGGGGCGAAAAATACGCCGAAGCCGACCGCTGGGTGATCACCAATGGCGTTTACGAACGGGCGGAAGGGTGGCTAAAAGTGCAAAAACCGGCTTTCCGAACCAAGCTGGAAGCGTTTGCCAAAGGCGTGAACGACTATTGTTCCCAGAATCCCGATCAGATTGACCCCGCAGCCAAAGCGGCTTTGCCCATCACCGCCGTTGACTTGCTGGCGCACATGCAGCGGATTACGCATTTTGTTTTTGTGGCTCCTTTTTCCCGGCTGAATGCCGCTCTGAGCCCGAAAGGGGCCGACAATGGATCGAATGCCTGGGCAGTAGCGCCCCAAAAATCAGCCAGCGGAAACACGCTACTGCTGACGAATCCACACCTTCCCTGGTCCGATTTTTACCTCTACATGGAAGTGCAACTGGTTTCGCCGAACATCAACGCCTACGGGATTGCCCGCATGGGCTTTCCGATGCTGACGATGGCCTTTAACGAGAATGCTGGTTATTCACAGACTGTCAACACGCATGACGGACAGGATTTTTACGAGCTGAAAACGGTCAAAGGCGGCTATGTGTTCGATGGAAAGGTGAAGCCCTTCACCAGCCGCGAACATACCCTGAAAATCAGGCAAACCGACGGACGTTTGAAAGAAGAAAAGATGGTGGTCCGGCACTCGGTGCATGGGCCGGTCGTGAGCGAGAAAGGCGGGAAAACCATCGCCATGCGCGTGGTCGGACTCGATCAGTCGGCGATGTTCGAGCAATACTGGGACATGGCCCGCGCTAAAAACGTCACGGAATTTCAGGCTGCTGTCAGCCGTTTGCAGGTTCCGATGTATACACTGATGTTTGCCGACAACGCAGGGAATATCTTTAACCTCTTCAACGGGCAGGTACCGGTGCGGTCGCAGGGTGACTGGAACTACTGGTCGGGCCTGGTTCGGGGGGACACGTCAGCAACCCTCTGGACCCAAACGCACCCCTACAAAGACCTGCCGAAAGTGCTCAATCCGCCGACGGGCTGGCTCCAGAACACGAACGAACCTCCCTGGACCGCCACCTGGCCGATGGTGAACAAAGCCGCCGACTTTCCGCCTTACATGGCTCCGGTGCCCAACATGTCGATGCGGACGCAACGCTCGATCAAGATGCTGATGGAGAATGACAAAATTACGCTGGATGAGTTTATTGCCAAAAAACTGTCGACCCGCATGGAACTGGCCGACCGCATTGCCGATGATCTTCTGCTGGCCGCCCAAAAGGAGGGAAGCCCCGAAGCGAAGGAAGCCGCCGAGGTGTTGGCAGCCTGGGACCATCAGACCGACACCGACAGCAAGGGCGCTTTTCTGTTTGACCGGTTTGTGCGGTTGTGGGCACCCGGTTTAACGGAGTTGGGAACGGCTTCCAAACGGTTCGCCAAACCCTGGGATCACAACGACCCGGTGAACACGCCCGACGGACTGGCTGATCCTGAAGCTGCTGTGAAATGGCTGGTGAAAGCCGCCCGGGAGGTCAAGCAGAAATACGGTAGACTGGACATACCGTGGGGCGAAGTGTTCCGGTTTCGGATCGGCGACGTTGATTTGCCGGGCAACGGAGGTCCCGAACCAATGGGCGTTTTTCGGTCCATGACGCTGAGCCCGGCGGGTGCCGATGGTAAATTCACCCCCGTGCATGGTGACACTTACGTAGCAGCCATCGAGTTTTCCAAACCGCTCAAAGCCCGGGTTTTGACCAGTTACGGCAATGCTTCCCAACCCGGTTCCAAACACCGCACAGACCAGTTGCCGCTGCTCTCCCAAAAGAAAATGCGCCCGGTTTGGTTCCTGCGGGAGGAAGCGGAAAAGAATTTGCGGGAAAAGACGGTTTTTAAATGAGATTTACCCCTTGATCCCCTCAAGGCAAATGTTGTTATGTTCTTGACGTGGAATCGGCTGAGTCGGCCGTTTTGCCACCCCAGCCCCCTAAAGGAGGAGTTTTTCCGCGCTCCAGGCTCCCCCTTTAGGGGGCTGTGTGCAAAAGCGGTTCAAAATGGATCAGCCATACCCTTTTGGCGATTGACGGGCGAAAAGGGAAAAAGCTCCGCCGATCGTCACAATACCGCCTGATGCCGACCGTAACGTTGAACGACCGACCGTACAATTGGCGGGATGGGAGAGTGGGAAATTTAGTTCATTCGTGACAGGTAACAACTGATACTTAGCGCACTACTGATCCGAAATGAATCCTGCAAAACTGACTGTAACGGACAAAACCACGATGCGGGCCAGCGTTTATACGGCCTACGGCCCTCCCGAAATTGTTCAAATCAAAGAAGTTGCCAGACCCGTCCCGAAGGCCAATGAAATCCTGATCAAAGTTCATGCGACCACCGTAAACCGCACCGATTGCGGGTTTCGGAGTGCAGAATACTTCATTGTTCGGTTCTTCAGCGGGTTGTTCCGCCCCAAACAGCCCATCTTGGGGAATGAATTTGCCGGGGAGGTCACCGAAGTTGGCAGGGCCGTCACGGCATTCAAACCGGGCGACCGGGTTTTCGGGTACAACGACAGCCAGTTTGGAGCCCATGCCCAATACATGGTGATGGCGGAGAATGATGCCGTTGCGCCCATGCCGCCAGCGATGACCTACGAAGAGGCTGCCCCGATCACCGAAGGCGGCCATTACGCACTTTGCGATATTCGGGCCGCCAAAATCCGGAAGGGGCAAGCCGTTCTGATCAATGGCGCAACGGGTGCCATTGGCTCGGCCGCGGTCCAATTGGTCAAAGTGCTGGGGGCATCCGTTACGGCGGTTTGTGACACAAAAAACGTTGCGCTCGTGAAATCCCTGGGAGCCGATGTGGTCATTGATTACACGAAAGAGGACTTTACTAAAATCAGTCAAACGTTTGACGTGGTGTTTGATGCAGTCGGCAAAAGTTCGTTCGGAAAGTGCAAACCGCTGCTCAAAACCGGAGGCATTTACCTATCGACCGAACTGGGATCTATGTCCCAAAATCCTTTCCTTGCCCTGATAACTCCCTTTGTAGGTAGTAAAAAAGTGTTGTTCCCGATTCCAACCATCAGCCAGGCCGACGTGCTTTATCTGAAAAAACGGGTCGAAACCGGTCAATATAAACCGGTGATCGACCGACATTATCCATTGGAGCAGATAGTCGATGCGTATCGGTATGTAGAAACCGGCCAGAAAGTTGGCAATGTGGTGATTCGGGTAAAACACGAGATTTAGGGCGAATGAAGCAGTATCAAGCTAAAATTGAAGAAAATACCACAAAAATTGCACAGGTAAACGAGTCTTTAAAGAAGCTTTCGACTTGGCGATTAGCGGCTTTTATCGGTTCAATGGTCTTGATTTTAGTACTGGCTAATGCCGGTTTGGGGCTGCTGATTTTGCTTGTTCTTCTTCTCTGTATGGTGGGTTTCGGACAGCTCATTCATCGCTATAATCAGACGGTATTTCAATTGCAGCATACAACTTTTTTAAAGGCAATCAATGAGCAGGAAGTGTTGAGACAGGAGAATACACTGGCCGGTTTTCCAACGGGTCAATCGTTTCTCAGTCGCGATCATGCGTATGCAACCGATGTTGATCTTTTCGGTCCGCACTCCGTTTTTCAATTGCTGAATCGAACCACCACCGAGTCGGGTCAGGTTCGGTTGGCCGAATGGCTGACTGTACCGGCTACAAAAGTGGTTATTTTAGAACGACAACAGGCCATAAAAGAATTGACGCCAAAACTCGACTGGAGGCAGGATTTTCAGGCTACAGGAATGCCTTTCCTCAACGCAAAAAGTGATTTCGCCAGTCTGCTGGCCTGGGTCGAAAAGCCGGTTCAACTTCTGCCCAACCAATCGAAATACCTCTTCGTCAGCCTTCTGCTGGCGGTTGTATCGACCTCGGCGGCTGTTGCTTTTTTGGTTCATCTGGTTCAGGTAAACTATTTTAGTCAGCCATTTTCAGTAGGCTATAGTCTGGCACTGATTTTACTGGTGTTCCTGAATTCCCGGATTCTAAAACGCGTTAAGCCGATTGCTGAAGAGATCATTGAAAGCCTTCAGCAAAACCATAAAATCCTGGGCAGCTACGAAGCCCTTATCTCGAAGATTGAAACTGAACCGTTTGGGACAAAGCCGCTCCAGCAGATAAAAGCTGTGTTTCGCCGGGACCATTATTCCGCCGTTCTGGAAATCAACCGCTTAAAAAAAACACTGACGGTGTTTCAACTACGTGGCACCCAAAATACCGTTGGCCGCAATTTGTTTTACTCCATTTTCAATCAGCTCTGGCTGCTGGATGTATATGGAATTCTGCTGACGGAAAAATGGAAACTCAAAAACCGGGCGTATCTGCGTTCATGGGCGGCTGCGGTGAGTGAATTCGAGGTTTTCTGTAGTTTGGCCGGTTTTGCTCATGCCAATCCCGGCTTCTCGTTCCCCGAAATTGTGGAGGAACCTTACTGCATCCATTTTGAACACCTTGGCCATCCGTTGATCAGCCCGGCACGAAGGGTTTGCAACGCCTTTGCGATGCAGGGGCGGGGTGAAATTGCCATGATAACCGGTTCTAACATGGCCGGTAAAAGTACGTTTCTCCGAACCGTGGGAGTCAATCTGGTGCTGGCTCTGATGGGTGCGCCTTGCTGTGCGACGACCGCGCGGGTGTCCGTCCTGCGCTTGTTCACGAGTATGCGCACGCAGGATAACCTGGAAGAAGGCGTTTCTTCCTTTTATGCTGAACTGAAACGAATCGAGCAACTGCTGAAACTGATTGAAAGCGGACAGGCTATTTTCTTTCTGCTTGATGAAATGTTCAAAGGGACGAATTCACAGGATCGGTATAAAGGGGGTGTTTCGCTGATCAAACAACTCAACGAACTCAACGCGTTTGGCCTGATTTCTACCCACGATCTGGAATTGGCTAACGTCGTCGGAAATCACATGGCAGTGGCTAATTACAGTTTTAACAGCGAAATAAAAGGGAGTGAAATTAATTTTAACTACCAGTTGACCCCGGGCCTTTGCACCGACTTTAACGCGAGCGAACTAATGAAACGAAGTGGGATTAAAATTCTTTCTTCGTTTGATAAAATGAAGGGTACTTAATTGAAGATTTTTAGATTAAGAAGAATTCTAAATGTAAAATGTTGAATTCTAAATGAAAAAGTGGCCAACAGCAGTGTACTTTTACATTTAGAATTCAACATTTTACATTTAGAATTTCTAGTATCCGTGTTCAACAAAAGCAGATCGATCAGTGCATCAACTGCTCCCGTTTCTCCCGGTTGGATGAGGCCGAACGGGTGAAAACCAGTTCCGTTTTTACCTCCGGTTTAGCGCTGTCAAGCATCCGGGCCAGGGTGGATTCCACCGTAGGCCGGTCATCGTCGAAATCGCCGTGATGAAGCGAGGTCGACCGCTTCTTCGCGTCTTTCGATTCGTTGTTGGGGGACTGAACCCAGTCGACATTTTTGGCTTTAAAGAGATCGGATAGGCTCTGATCAAAGTATTTTTTGTCGGTTTTGTCCAACACTTTCGTGATGAATTTTGCCATGCCGAGGATGGGTTCTCCTTCGCGGAAAAACGGGATTCGCCCCTGGGTTTCGAACGCGTTCGAGACCAGATACAGCAGCGATTTGTTATAGATCCGGGCGCAGTGGTCGTCCTGTTCGGCCTGGTCGGTCAGCGTATAGAGCGCAAAGCGGTTAATTTTTTTGGCTTTCAGAGCGGGTACGTAGGCTTCCTTGAACAGGTTGATTGTGCAGGCCGGTGCCCAGAGGGTGCAGGATTCGATCTTTAACCCAAATTCGTTTGTAAGTGCCTGAATAAACCGGGCGTGAAAAATACTACCGGCACTGTGTCCGACAATATGAATTTCCAGATCTGTCTGATTCGCTAGTTTGGCAATTTCCTGGAGAGCAATTCGCGCACCGCCGTTCGACTTCGTCGTGGCCAGAAAGGCGTTTTCCTTCATTTCGTCCCACTGCATTTTTCCCATCAGCATCCGCGCCACCGGTTCCAGGGCGTCGTCGAGCCGATCCAGCATGAAATCTTTGCTGGCGTCCAAAAAGCCTTCGGGCCGACGGCGTTTGAGGGCATCCTGCAAAATGTTGGTGGTCGTTGTCCAGAAATCGGTGTGCCAGATGAACGAAACCGGATATACTTCAGCATCCATCAGCGCGGCCCGGTAGTCGGCCAGACGCTGCACGGCAGATTCTTCTCCGACCAAACCGCCATGTGCGTATAGAAGTAACCGTTTCTTTTTCCAGTTCTGCGTTACCCGAAGAAAATCGTCCTGAAAAATCGTTCTCACTTCATCGGCAGAGGTTCCGAAGCTGCCGCCTTCGTTCAGTTTGCCGTCGTTGCCAATGCTGATGATGTGCGGACGCAGGTCGGCGAAGGCGTAGGCATTCGATTTGCCGGAAGAGGCCGAATTGCTAATGGCGATGGATTGGGGTTTGTACAACATCACGGGCGCACCCAAACGCGCAACCCAGACATCGGTGCCGTGGGTGAGCCAGTCGTCGTACGAAATCTGGGCAAAACCGCCCTTTCCCCAATCCGGTCCCCACGAATTCTGAATCCAAAAACCGTTTTGATCGTAGGCGACAATCGCAAAGGCGTGACCACCCAGGATTTTCTCCGGAAACGAAATCAAGCCGTCCGGACCGACTTTCTCCCAGCCCTCGTGAACGGTGGCCGTCGCATACAGAATGCCGACTTCGGCCATTGCCGTGTGCATCGACACCAGGTCTTTGTGATTCACTCGGTAGTAAGCTCCCAGTGGGCGGTTCAGGGCATCGGAGGTTCTTTGTTCCGTCAACCGCTCGTTTTGGGCCGCTGTCTGGTAAGGCCAGTGTTCGTCGGCGCAAATCCCGTGTTTGTGCCAGCCTTTCATGGCGCCCCGCGCACTCGATCCGCTGTATTCCTCACCGGGCCACTCGTCGTAGCGCCGGGCCATTTCGTAGAGCATCCGGGCACTGACCGGATTGGGATCGGCAACGACCTTCCGACGGCGCAGCAGATAATTGGCAACCGTAGCCAGCCCAAACCCCGTACAGGCGCCTTCCTGACCCTGGTCGAGAATGGGAACCTCCCAGGCCTGGTAGTCGTTGAGCGTGATCTTGATCGGCACTTCATACAGATTGGGAACATAGATTTTGTCGCGAAAATCCAGGGTGTCGGGCCGCGCGTTGTACGTGCGTTCGACGGCGTTGGTTGGGGCAGACATGAGGAGTTAAGAGTTAGGAGTTAAGAGTTAATGGGGATTCAGGGGGCTTTTCGGGCCTGGGCTTCCAGGATTAATTGTAACTGAGCTTTTGATTCAGTAACATGCTCATAACTGCCTTGCCCTAAGGTGGCTAACCTTTTCAGGTTGGCTGAATTAACCACATTTCGACTAAAGGTTAACACTGTAAGATTGATCTCTTTACGGGCTGATTGACCGACTAGTTCATAGACTGATTCGCTGATCGGGAATTCGCCATCGGTAGCCAGAATGATCCGGTTATTTCCCCAGGGAATGAAGTGCTTTTCGGCCAGTTTGTAGGCGGTTTTGATGCCGTCGTTGCCGTCGGTTTCGCCGGTCGACCGGAGCTGGTCGATGGCGTGGGCAATGTCGGCGGTTTTCGACCCGGAGGTGGGTGGCAACACCACTTTGGCTTTTCCAGAATACACCACAATCGAAACCTGGTCTTCGGGCCGCAGCAACGGCAGCAGTGATTTGATGGATTTTTTCAGCAACGGCATCTTGTACGGCGACTCCATCGAGGCCGAAACATCCAGCAACAGCACCATGTTGTTGGTCGCAAAACCGTCCAGTGTAGGAGCCGCTTCAGTGGGCGCGGGTGCGGGTGTCGGGAGGGACACCGGTGCCGGAAGGGTCGGAACGGGTGCCGCCGGTTCCCCTTTTTCAGCAACCGGCTCGACTCGCCTGGCTGTCACCGGTCGCCGGAACGCAAACAGGTTGGGTTCCATAATCGTTTTCAGAACGCCGGTTTTGGCCAGTTCGCTGAACTTGTTATACTGATAGACCAGTTCGTTGTTGTAAAAGTAATAGAACGACTCGTAGGGATGCGAACCCGTCGGTGAAGCCGGTTTGACCGTTCGGGCTTTTTCGGCAAAACGCCCGGTGTTTTCGGCCAGGTCCTCATAGGGCGAATAGGGACAGAGTCCGTTGCTGCGACCGTAGCGGGTCAATCCTTTCAGGTTTTTGTATTCATCGGTGATCAGCGCCCGGCGGTTTTCCTCCAGCTTTTCCGTCGCGGGAATCTGCGGGGTTTCGTCCCCGTAATACGACCGAATGCCAAACAAAACCGTCTTGTTGTCGTCGATGGCTTTGAGCAGCGCGTTGCCGGCGAGGAGCCACGAACTGGCCGGATTCGCCGGTTTGTAACTCTCGTGAATCCGCCGAACGTCGGCATACAACTGCTCTTTTTTTTGATCGAAAAGGTCGAACAAAACGGCGTAGCGGTCCAGAATGGCGTCGGAAAGTTTCAGGCCGTCCTGTTCATACTGTTTTTCCTGCGTGTAGGCAATTAGCTCAATGCTAAGCCCGTCCATTTCCTTTAACATGTTCATCAGCACCTCCGTCTGTGCATTAATCGCAGTCCGATACTCCGCCGGAATGGGTTTGCTGCCGTTCAGAAGAAGCTGGTAATCGGCCAGCGGTAGTTTGTATTCCGTGTGCGAATACGTCAACTGACCCCGTCGCCGGTTTGGATCGGGATAACGGTGGTATTCGGCCGACGACTGGTAGTTGCGCACCTGAACCTGGAGGTGATTCATCTGTCGCAGCGACTCGTTGATGAAGTCGATGTAGGCATTCAGGGCGTGGAAAGTGGCATCGGAAGCCGGAGCCGCCGACGGTTTGGTTTTGAACGGAACCCGCGGCAAATCCCGGAACGGTTCGGTGCGGGCGGTTTTCTGCGCTGCCATTCCCGCAGATTCCAGTACAAAAACCGGGCAGAATTTGGGATAATCCAGCAGGTGTTTAACCGAAACACTGTACTTGACAAACGACTGGTAATTCGACAACAGATCGTTGTTGTAGTGATTGATCAGGCTCAGATACACGCGGTTGCCGTGTTGCGCCGACTTTTTGGCTTCAAAGGTATAGGCATTGATAGCGTCCAGTTTCAGGCCCAGAATGGATTGCAAGGCACTCTTGAACGAACCGATCATGCTGGAAGCCGGGTAGGCGATGGCCGACTCGTTTTTGCCAAAACCGGCCAACACCTCGGCGTCGTGCAGCATGCTGTCGCGGAGGCTATCCGCTGGCCAGCCCGAAGGGGCTTCTTCGTTGAGGGAAAACGGCCAGGACGCCAGTGTTTGTTTTTCGCGAATCAGGATCTGAACCATTTCCCGCTCCAGTTTCAGGTACGGATCGCTGGCGTCATAGGGTTGATAAACGCGGTAAATCCGTTGAATCTGGCGAAAAAAAGCGTCCCGTTTGCGGCTGATCTGCCCGGCCTGTTTCTGAAGGTCGGCCAGTAACGCATCCGATTTTTTCAGACCGTCGCGCTGGTAATCGTTCAGCCGGACGTAGGTTTCCAGTGCTTTGCCCGACTGGTCGAACGCTTCGAGCAATTGCCAGAGGGCTTCCGCTTCCTCGTTGAGTTGCTGGCTTTCCTGCGCACTGAGGCCATTGTTGGTCGTTTCGAGGGCTTTTCGGTAGTAGTATTCTTCCAGCGGTCCCGACGATGGCAGCCGGATCAGCGTGCCTGACCGGGTGCGAAACTGCTTCGTGGCCGCATAATACGATTGCAGCACCTGGATTCGGTCAAAGACGACATCGACCGATTGATTCAGAAAGGCAACGTATTGATTGAGGGCCTGTTGGGGCGGTTTTTCTTCAGTATTGTACGCACTGTAGGCGCCAAGGGTCAGGAGGGCTAGAAAAAGAGACGTATTCATGGTGGGGTGGGATGGTAGCAGCTGGCAAAGTCTGTTGAAGCGTCCTGTTAGTGACGCTAATCAATTGGTCTGCAAGTTCTAACCTTTGATCGAGGTTACGATTACCGTTTACGAAAAACCCCAAACATCGCTTCTCACTTGAACGCAGCCCGGCGCAAGCGGTCGTTGACGGCCCGGCCTAGCCCGGTTTCGGGGAGCAGTTCGGCTATAATAACATCGACGTTCGACTGATCAAGTGCGCGCAGGGCTGCGAACAGGTTTTTGGCGGCTTCGGAAACGTCGCCCGTAACCGACAGAATCTGCTGGTTCTCCAACGGAATCAGCCGCGTCATGGCATCGAAGGCCAGCACCCCGATGCGCTCGGGTTTGTGGGTCGCCAGCGCCTGCTCCGGGGTTTTGAGAAAAAGCGGTTTGCGGGGCGCATAATGGCTGCTCAACATCCCCGGTGCCTTCGGGTTGGAGGTCGAATGGCTGCGGACCGACACCTTCCCGACAATGGCTTCCAGTTTTTCCAGCGTCATGCCGCCCAGCCGGTACACAATCGGGCCGCCTTCCACAAACCCGATGATGGTCGATTCGATGCCGACTGTGGAGGAGCCGCCATCCAGCACATACGGAATCTGGTCGCCCAACTGATCGGCCACGTGCCGGGCGGTGGTGGGGCTGATGTAGCCGAAGGGGTTGGCACTCGGAGCCGCCAGGGGAAAATCGAGCAAAGCCAGCAGTTTGAGCGCCATTGGATGGTTCGGAATCCGGATCGCCACGTTTTCCAGACCCGAGGTGACGAGATCGGGAATGATCGGTCTTTTGGGCAATAAAATCGTCAGCGGGCCGGGCCAGAACCGCTCCGCGAGCCGACGCGCCGGTTCCGGAATCCGCGTCACGAACGACTCGACCTTATCGATCGAATCGGTATGAACGATGAGCGGATCGAACGAAGGGCGGTTTTTGACCTTGAAGATGTCCAGAACGGCATCCGGATTCAGGGCGTTGCCCGCCAGTCCATACACGGTTTCAGTGGGCAGTCCGATCACCTTCCCCGCTTCCAGGAAGTCTTTTGCCTTCTGAACATCTGTTCCAATTTGTGCCATGCCGCAAAGGTACGATTTTGAAAAAAAATTTTGAATTTCCTGTCCGGTTTCCATTCCTTCGTTCGTCTTAGCGTCAAAAATCAAATAATCACGTTAAACCGCAGTACACAAATGGAAAAATTTATGCTGATCTTCCACGGACAACAAATGGATGAAACCGCCTTTCAGGACTTGTCACCCGAAGACTTTCAGGCCGAAATCGAGAAATGGAACACCTGGATTGGCGGAATTGCCGCTCAGGGGAAGATGATCGGAACCGAAGCATTGTTGCCCGCCGGCAAAGTGCTGACCGACGGTGGCAAAGTGGTCACCGACGGCCCGTTCACGGAAGGCAAGGAAATCGTCGGCGGCTACATGCTTTTAACCGCCGATACCTTCGACGAAGCCATCGAACTGGCGCAAGGCTGCCCCCACTTCGAAACCGGCGGAAAAGTGGAAGTGCGGCAGATTCAGAAATTTGAATAAATGAAATTTCAAATGTAAAATGATGAACGCCAAATGTAAAAGTAGCCGGATACGCCATTCACTTTTACATTTGACGTTCATCATTTTACATTTGAAATTCCTTTAAAAATCCGTGTCTTCTTCCGATTCTTCCCAACTCGTCGCGCACCTTTTCCGGCATGAAGCAGGCCGGATGGTTTCGGTATTGGCGGCTATGCTGGGGTTCGACCGGATTGAGCTGGCGGAGGATATTGTGCAGGATGCGATGGTGCAGGCCCTGCGAAGCTGGCCGTTTCAGGGCATTCCCGAAAACCCCTCGGCCTGGCTCTACCGGGTGGCAAAAAACAAGGCACTGGACGTGGTTCGTCGCGAGAAATTGTTCCGGCAAATCAGCGGAGACTGGGCCAGTGAACGGCAGGAAGAAGAAATGATGGAGCGGTTTTTTTTCGAAGACGAGATCAACGACAGCCAGTTGCGGATGCTGTTTGCCTGCTGTCACCCGTCGCTGCCGTTCGAGTCGCAGGTGGCGATGTGTCTGAAAATTCTCTGCGGGTTGAGCATCCGCGAAATTGCCAACGCTTTTCTGACCAGCGAAGAAAACATCACCAAGCGGATATACCGGGCCAAAGAAAAGATTCGTGCCAACGAAATCCGCCTGGAAGTGCCGACCGGGCCGCAGTTGCCCATCCGCGTGAATGCGGTTTTGAAAAGCATTTATTTGTTGTTTAATGAAGGGTACACCTCGTCGCATCCCGATACGCTCATTCGTCAGGATTTGTGTGAAGAAGCCATGCGCCTGACGCTGCTGCTCACCCAAACACCCCAGACGACCACACCCCCAGCCCACGCTTTGCTGGCGTTGATGTGTTTCCAGGTAGCCCGCTTCGAGGCCCGGACGGATGCAACGGGCGCCATCATTCTCCTGAAGGATCAGGACCGGACGCAATGGAACCGGGAGCTGATTGCGCAGGGAAAACGCCAACTGACGACTTCGGCGGCAGGCCACGAACTCACTGACTACCACCTCGAAGCCGCCATTGCCCTGCAGCATTGTCTGGCACCCACCTACGAACAAACGGACTGGCCGTCCATCCTCCGTTACTACGATTTGCTGCTCGACCGGAAACCCGGCCCCGTTGTGGCGCTGAACCGGGCAGTGGCGCTTGCCGAAGTAGACGGCCCCATGGAGGCCCTGCTGGCGGTTTTACAAATCAAGGAACTGGAGACGAATCAGTATTACCATGCGATTCTGGGTGACCTGTATGCTCAACTCCACCAGACCGACCGCGCCCGCCAGCATTACCAACGAGCCCTGCACCTCACCTTGTCCGGCGCCGAAAAGCAGTTGCTCCGCAAAAAAATCGCTCCGTTGCTGTAGTCTCCCAAACGGTTTTAGCAGTAATGATGGAAGTGGATAGTTGCTTTTCTGTTAAAAAAATGGATATTTAGCCCATTCGGTATTACTTTTAGCAGCGTATTCACGTAATCACTTCAGTGACCTACTCACTAAACCAAAATTCAATGGATGTTCCACAAATAAAAAAGGCAGCGAAAGTTTACGACGTTGTCATTGTTGGCTCGGGAGCCGGGGGCGGAATGGCGGCTTATCAGCTTTCCAAAGCGGGTGCCACGGTTTGTTTGCTCGAAGCCGGCGGGTATTTCGACCCGGCTGATCCTAAGTATATTAACCAGTTAAAATGGGCGTATGAGTCGCCCCGTCGTGGTGCCGGAACAACGCGTGCGTTTGGTGATTTCGATGCGGCCTGGGGCGGTTGGGAAATTGAAGGTGAACCGTATTCGGCCGTCAAAGGCACCGAATTTCACTGGTTCCGTTCCCGGATGCTGGGTGGTCGGACCAACCACTGGGGCCGGATTTCCCTGCGGATGGGTCCCGACGATTTCAAACGGAAAAGCTTGACGGGAATTGGTGAAGACTGGCCACTGAGCTACGAAGACTACGCGCCCTATTATGACAAAGTAGACGACCTGATTGGAGTGTTTGGCTCAAAAGAAGGACTTCGGGATGCGCCCGATGGCCGGTTTTTGCCACCCCCCAAACCGCGTCTGCACGAATTGATGATCAAGAAAGCCGGGAAGAGCATCGGTGTGCCGGTTATTCCCTCACGGCTTTCGATTCTGACCAAACCCATTCATGACCGGGGCGGCTGTTTCTACTGCGCCCAGTGTGGCCGGGCCTGTCAGGCTTATGCCGACTTCTCGTCGTCGTCGGTGTTGTGTATTCCGGCGGTGAAAACCGGTCGGGTTACGCTGATCAATGGCGCGATGGCCCGTGAGGTGATCACCGATCCGAAAACCGGTCTCGCTACCGGCGTGTCCTACGTCGATGTGCCAACCATGACCGAACAGTCGGTGATGGGCAAAGTGGTGGTCCTGGCGGCCAGTACCTGCGAAACGGCGCGTTTGCTGCTCAACTCCAAGTCGGCCCGGTTCCAGAACGGACTCGCCAATTCGAGCGGTGTGGTTGGAAAATACCTCAACGATTCGACGGGTGCTTCACGCGGGGCCTTTATTCCGGCTCTGATGGACCGTAAGCGGTACAACGAAGATGGCGTTGGCGGTGCGCACGTCTATTCACCCTGGTGGCTCGACAACAAAAAACTCGATTTCCCACGCGGCTACCACATCGAATACGGTGGCGGTATGGGCATGCCGATGTATGGTTTTGGCTTTGGCATGGAAGGCCGGAACAGCATTGTGCCGGGTCGCGATGGCAAGCCGAAAGCGGCCGGTGGCTACGGTGCGGATCTGAAAGACGATTTCCGCCGGTTCTACGGAGCCAACATCGGGATGGCCGGTCGGGGCGAACCCGTCCCGCTGGAAAGCAACTACTGCGAAATTGACCCGAACACGGTCGATAAGTATGGGATTCCGACGCTGCGTTTCAACTACAAATGGGGCGAAGCGGAAATCAAGCAGGCCAAACACATGCAGGATACCTTCGAGGAAATCATCCATGCGATGGGCGGTATTGCGCTGGGGAAAAAACCGGGTCCGGAAACCAACTACGGTCTGGAGGCTCCCGGTAAAATTATCCACGAAATCGGCACGGCACGGATGGGGAACGACCCGAAAAACTCGGTGCTGAACAAGTATTCGCAGGCGCACGACGTCAAGAATCTGTTCGTGGTCGATGCGGCCGCTTTCCCGTCGCAGGGCGACAAAAACGTGACGTGGACGATCCTGGCCAACTCCTGGCGGACTTCCGACTACATCATCGATCAGGTCAAACAAAAGAATATCTAATTTATGGTATTCGGTTTACGGTTTTCAGTTTACGGTTGGCTGACGCACACACGAAATGAATGCGTCAGCCAACCGTAAACTGAAAACCGTAAACCGTAAACCCGCATAAATATGAAACGTAGAGATTCTCTCAAAGCCATAACCCTCAGCAGCCTGGGATTTGCCGGTTTGAATCCGCAGATTTCCGCTGCCGAATCCATCATGCCCCCCGATGTCAAACCGGCGAAAATTCCCGGCGGTCGTCAGAAATTTGAAGCGGAGCGTGATGCCAAACTGAATGCCGACAAGTTTTTTACGCCCCACGAACTGAAAACCGTCACCGTGTTGGGAGACATCATCATTCCGGCCGATGCCAAGTCCGGCAGTGCGTCACAGGCCGGAACCCCGGCGTTTATCGAGTTTATGATGAAAGACCAGCCGCAGTGGCAGACGCCGATGCGCGGTGGGCTTCGCTGGCTCGACAACGTCTGTACGAAGCGGTTTGGCAAGAAGTTTGCTGATTGTCTCAAAGCACAGCAAATCGAAATCGTGGACGAGATCGCCTACCCGGGCAAAGCCAAGCCGGAGATGTCGCAGGGTGTCGCTTTTTTCAACATGATGCGCGGGTTTGTCGCCACCGGTTTTTTCACCAGCCAGATGGGCATCAAAGACCTCGGCTACGTCGGCAACACCCCCAACCAGTGGGAAGGTGTTCCGGCCGATGTGTTGAAGCAGTATAATTTAAGCTACGACGAATAAAGAGTCAAAAGTTAAGAGTTAAAAATTACAAATTGGTTTGACGCTTAACGTTTTAACGCAGCAACGTCCCGTTTTAATTTTTAACTCTTAACTTTTAATTCATAACTTACTTTTATGCCTACTCGACGGATTTTTCTGCAACAAACCGGTCTTATTGCTTCTTCACTGGCGTTCTCGCCCTTGACCATTGCGCAGTCGCCCAAAAAAGACCGCCTGGGAGTAGCACTGGTGGGACTGGGCTATTACAGCACGGACTTGATCGCGCCGGCTTTGCAACTGACCAAAAATTGTTACCTGGCCGGTATTGTTACCGGAACTCCCTCGAAAGCCGAGACCTGGGCCAAGAAGTACAACATTCCCGAAAAGAATGTGTACAACTACCAAAACTTCGACAAAATTGCCGACAACCCCGACATCGATGTTGTCTATGTAATTCTGCCCCCGTCCATGCACCGCGAGTATGTGATCCGGGCGGCCAAAGCGGGCAAACACGTCTGGGTGGAAAAACCGATGGCCATGACGGAGAAGGAGTGCCAGGACATGATCAACGCCTGCAAGCAGAACAAACGCTCGCTGGCCGTTGGCTATCGTCTACAGCACGAACCGAATACGCAGGAATACATCAAGTTTTTGCGTGACGGCAAAATCGGCAAGATTAAAATGGTGAGTTGTTCGGCGGGGTACAACGACAACCGCACCACGCACTGGAAGCAGAAAAAGGAAATGGGCGGGGGCGTGATGTACGACATGGGCGTTTACGTGTTGCAGGGTGCGCGGCTGGCAACGGGCGAAGAACCGATTTCGGTTACCGCCCAGCAGTATACGACCCGGCCCGAAATCTACAAAAACGGACTGGACGAGACCACGATGGCCCAACTCGTGTTTCCGAGCGGGGCGCGGGCGGCTGTTCAGACCAGCTTCGGGATCAATATGAATTTCCTGCACGTGACGGGTGAGAAAGGATTTCTGAAAATGGAACCGTATTCGGCCTACAACGGTCAGACGGGCGAAGCATCGGGCGGGGTAAAAATCAAGCATCCCTACGACGTTCCCCGCCAGCAGGCCATGCAGATGGACGACGATGCCGATGCCATCATGAACAACAAACCGTTGATTGCTCCCGGCGAAGAAGGACTGCGCGACATCCGGATTGTGGAAGCGATTTATCGGGCGGCCAAATCCGGCCAATCGGTGAAGTTGACCTAGTGTAAACCACCCGACCGATGAATCTCGCAAAAGCCGTAACGCATCGTTCCGGGATTCTCTTCCTTGTACTTTTTCTTTTTATTTCTTGCTTCTGCCTCGCCCAGCCGGATCAGTGTACGCCCACCGCCGGTCAGTTTACGGGTGCGCTTCAGATCAGTCCCGGTATCGGTTGCCTGCCTTTGAAAATTACGGCCACGAGCGGCCTCCGAAATGTGACGAATGTTCGGTATGTATATGATTATCAGGGAGGAGCAGTGAAAGATTCCGACTTGATTCGGGACACGGTTTTTACGTATCAAAAGCCCGGACTATTCCGGGTTTTGCAATATTCGGAACAGGATGGACGCCAGCTTCGGGCGTGCGCCATTGTTCAGGTGTATGACACGCTGCCGCCCGAACTGGTGGTGACGGGCTGTCAAATGCGGGTGATGGTCACGATTCCGAAGTCAGTGGAGTATCAATATGACTGGTACCGGGTCGATTGGGGCGATGGGACGCAGGAGCAGCTCGGTGGTGTTTCTCCCGTGGGGGTTCATACTTACTCCAGTGAAAGTCAGCGGTCTATTTCCGTTCGGGGCGTGCATCTCTACGGCAATTGTGGCGGCACAACCCGGGTTTCTTTCCGGCCCGATACGAAAGCCATGACGCCCGTCATCGATCAGGTGCGGGCCGTCGGTGCCCAGGCAATCGACCTGACCATCAGCAATCCCGGTGGAAACCGCTTCCGAATTGAACAGCGGTCGCCCGGCGGAACCTACGTCCAAACCAGCCAACGTTCTGACGCGGTGAATGCAACGGTCAGGCTGATAGCGGATACGACAATGGCGGTTTGTTTTCGACTTGTTCTCGCAGATACCTGCTTACAGGCTGCACCTTCTGCCGAGGTGTGTTATACGCCCCCCAAACCGCCCGAACCCGCACCGGTTCCCGACTCGACGGTTTTCTTGCCCGACGCTTTCAGCCCCAACGCCGACGGCATCAACGACCACTGGCAGCTTCAGGGGCTGTTGGGCGGAAAGGCAACGCTGACGATTTTCAATCGCTGGGGCGAAGTGGTCTTTTCAACGGATGATGCCCTGACCGGTTGGGATGGTAAACAACAGGGAAAAACCGTTCCGCCGGGAACCTACTCGTATCGGCTGGATCAGGAAAAACCGGATGGCAGGCGGTTTCAAAAACGGGGCGTCGTGGTGTTAGTGCCGTAACGATTGGGTTCTTTCCAGACCGATGCTCGTTGGCAAACCGTCGAGACTCGTCAGATTTTTTTCGGTAACGTAGTCCTCAAGTCCTTTCTTGCCGGTTTTTTCAGCCCACTCAAAGTGGATGTCGCGCTCGCCAACGTAATCGAACAACGGGACGCCAAACCCGCAGGAGGTTTGCACCAGGTCGATGTCGGCCAAAATAAGCTGCCGGGTACTCGGATAAATTGTGAAATTCGGGGCATACATGGCCCATTCGTCCGAACCGGGCAAAACCGTTCGCCCTTTGCCATACAGCCGCAAAATCAGGGGTGGGCCTTCAAACGAGCAGAACATGATCGTAATGCGACCGTTTTCCAACGTGTGCGCCGAGGTTTCGTTGCCACTGCTGATTAGGTCCATGTAGCCCACCTGCTTGTCCGACAATACCCGGAAACAGTCCAGTCCTTTGGGCGAGAGATTGACGCGACCATCCCCACGCAGCGGGGCGGTGCTGACGAAAAAAATATGCTGTTTTTTGATGAAAGTCTGGTGGGGAGACTTGATAACATCGTGAAATTTTCCCATAAAGTTCGTGCAAATGACGGAGCGTAAATATACCAAAAAACGGTTATTGCCCCGCCTGTTCCAACTGCCGGAGGTTATTCTTCGCTTCTTCGTAATCCGGTTTCAGCGCCACCGCCCGGCGAATGTCTGCCAGGGCGCCCGGTCGGTCGCCGAGGTAAAACCGGTCGACACCCCGGTTGTGCAGGGCCGTCGGATCGTTGGGTTTGTAGCGCAGATACCGTTCGTAATCAGACAGTGATTCCTGGTATTTTTTGAGTTGCAGGTACGTAAAACCGCGCGCTGTCAGTACCACCGAATCTTTGCCGGGTGCCAGCGTCAGGGCTTTGTTGAAGTCACGCAGGGCGTCCTGGAAACGGCTGGTTTTGTTGTAGGTTAACCCCCGGTTGTAATACACATCGCTCTTGGTCGAATCCATCCGGATGGCCTGGTTATACATTTCCAGCGCCTTCGGAAAATCATTTTTCAAACCGTAGGCATTGCCCAGCCCTTCGTAGCAATGGTAGCGGTTGCTGCCGTTCTCCATGGCGGCCTTGAACTGCTGCATGGCTTCGTCGATGCGGTTATTTTTGCCGTAATAATCGCCCAGGCCTTCGCGCATCTGATCGTTATCGGGATAATACTGGAGGGCATTGAGCCAGAGCGTTTCGGTGTTTTTCCAGACTTTTACCTGTTGAATCGTTCGGTAAAAACACAGGGCGGTAAAGACACCTAAACCGATGGTGGCCAATCGGAGCCGGGAAGGGTTCTGGCCAGTCAGTAAATACAAGCCGTAAACTACCAGGAAGATCAGGCCAAAGTAGGAGAGATAGCTGTACCGGTCGGCCATGATGGCGGCTCCGACGGTCATGAATTGCAATACCAGAAAAATAGTAATCAGGAAAAAACCGATACCAAAAACCACCAGCCGCTGCCGCTCGGTTTTGGCGGTCAGCAGCTGCCAGACGGCGTAACCAACCACCAGCAGCAAAGCTACCGGCCCCAGCCAGTGCTGGAGCTCGATGTTCCGAACGTTTTCGGGATACGGATAAAAAGCTGACAGACGGAAGGGGGCGACGAGTTTGATCAGGTACATCAGAAAACCGTAGCTGCCGTAGACCAGCCAGCGGGCGGCAAAGGGTTCCTGGCCGACGGCGTCTTTTTTCTCCGCAATCCGAAGCAGCCAGCCGTGAAAATCACCGCCAGCCTGTACGTTGGTTGCCACCAGACCCACGAAAACCGCTACCAGCAGAAAGGGGAATTTTTCAACTAGAACCGCCGGTTTAAACGTCTTTTTAAGAGGCTGATCGCCCGCATTCCAATAGTCGATCAACAGCAGCACAAAAGGCAGCACGACGGCCATCGCTTTGGTAATACATGATGCTACAAACAAAGAAAAGGTGAAAAGTAACCAGATTATTGCCCCTGATTTCCGATAGCGAAGGTAAGTCATACAGGCCAACAGGAAGAAAAAGGTGTAGAGAACATCCTTTCGTTCCGACACCCAGATGACCGATTCGACGTGCATCGGATGCAGCCCCCATAGGGCGGCCACGAAGAGCGCAACCCACTGATTTTTATGACTTAGTTGATACGCAAAACCAAAAATCAGGAACGTGTTGAGAAGATGGATTGCCGTATTGGTAACAATAAACGACGTGGCTTCCGGGCCGAATAAAGCTGAATTAGCGGCCAGTGACAGCATCGTTAACGGATGGTAATTCAGCGCAACCACCGACTTTAGCAAGGTGCGGACGTGATCGGCGGTGGGTTCCAGAACATACGGATTTCCGAAAACATATTCCGAATCATCCCAGTCTACAAACCCGTTGCTGAACCCGAAAGCGTAGGCAATAAAAACCGTCAGCAGCAGCAGCGGGAGCCAGAGGTAGATTTGATAGCCATTTTTCGCCAGCACGGGCGGTGCTGGTTGAGCCGGTTTTAAAGGAGAAGAGGCAGGTATCGCCTGAGGACGCGACGGGTTCGTCCGTTGTCCGGTCGGTTTTGGTTTGGCCATGGCAGGATTCAGAGTTCGGTTGAATTGCCACAAAATATATACCATAAAAAAGCCCCGCAATTTGTCTGGCGGGGCTTTTTTATGGAAATAGCAGTTTATTCTTTGACCACTTTCGCTATTTTTCCTCGCTGATCTTTCAGTTTGGGGCGTGTTACGCCGTACGAACCGCGCCAGATTTTTCCGCGCTTGGTTTTAACATCTCCTTTTCCCATGTTCAAAAATTTATGTGTACAGACTTAAGAGATCATGATTGACGACATTCGTCAACAAGAAATCATAGTTAATCATTTAATCGCACAATTCAAAGCCCAAGCTTTACGAACTTACCTCATGCCGTCAGCGGAAGGAGTTTTTCCGGAAGAATGGCCAGGCCAATCCCTCATATTTCCAAACATCTGCCTCCTGATCGGGTTATCCTGCAAACAAAAACGCAAAAAAATACAGGTATGGCAAATACAGGAACACCGGTTTCGGGACAGTCCGGAATCGGACCACTCGAACCGGAAGTAAGCGGATCGAGCCGGATCAATGTAGGAGAAGAGGAGCGGGTTTGGTCGACCGCCGGGGGAGCCCTTCTGGTCGCCTTTGGCCTCAAAGGGGGATCATTGAGCGGATTGTTGCTGGCTGCAGCAGGCGGTTACCTAGCCTACCGGGGGTTATCGGGTCATTGTCCCGTGAGTGAAGCCGTGGGTCGCAACACGGCGCAGGGCGAAGCGATGGCGGTGAAACCCATCGAGATTTCGGCCGGCATGACCATCTACAAGCCCCGTGAAGAGGTGTATCAGTTCTGGCGGAAACTGGAGAATCTGCCCCGGTTTATGTCTCATCTGAAAGAAGTCCGTCAACTGGATTCGACGCATTCGCACTGGATTGCCCAGGCTTCGTCGTCTGGAGGTGCCGTGGCCGAAGCCATTGGAACCCTGGAATGGGATGCGCAGCTTATCCACGAAACACCCAACGAACGTTTGGTCTGGAAATCCGTAGAAGGGGCCCGGGTCGACAATGCGGGCGAGGTGCGGTTTCGGGATTCGGCAGACGGTTTTGGGACCGAAATTCTGGCCACGATCCACTACCGGCCACCCGTGGGACAGATCGGCAGCGCACTGATGAAGCTCTTTAACCCGACGTTCTCACAGATGATCGAAAAAGATCTCTACCGGTTTAAAGAAATTATGGAGAAAGATGATGTGGAAGCCGCGCTGAATCAGCCGACCGAATTACCATCGGGAAGCGCACAGCTTTGATTCAACAAATGCCTTGTTCTTTAGTCAAGTAGGAATGTTAAATGAAAAATGATGAATGTCAAATGTAAAAGTGTGGACAAGTGAGCCACTTTTGCATTTGACATTCATCATTTTTCATTTAACATTTTTTTAACTATTCAATAGGGGGAAGGCTTCAATTGGCTGTCATAGGGTCGAACAGTAAATGACAACGACCTGATGGACTTGCAACAACTGGAGCACGAACTGCTCCCCCTAACAGCCTATGCCGCTCCGGTGGTGTTTGGCTCCGTACTTTTGGAGTTCTGGCTGACCCGCCACGACGAGGAACACCGGTATCAAAGCCGTGATTTCTGGTCGTCGGTGGGCATTGGGGCCGGAAGTCTGCTGATCAATGCCATTTTGAAAACCAGCGTTTTCGGGATGGCATTGTTTTTCTACCACCTCACGCCCTGGCGGCTCGAAACCCGGTGGTGGACCTGGCTGCTGGCCTACGCGCTGATCGATTTCTGCAATTACACCGCGCACTGGATCGCCCACAAACAACGCGTCTGGTGGGCTACGCACGTTACGCACCATTCGTCCGAGCACCTGAATTTCTCGACGGCTTTCCGCAATTCGTGGACCCAGCATTTGAAATTGGTGTTTTTTATACCGGCCTGGGTGTCAGGCATTAATCCGGTGGTTATCCTGACCTGCTACCAGATCGATTTGTTGTATCAGTTCTGGATTCATACCGAAATGATCGGCAAGTTGCCACGCTGGTTTGAATTTTTCTTCGTGACGCCTTCCCATCACCGGGTTCACCACGGCAGCAACGACCGCTACCTCGACAAAAATTTTGGTTCATCGCTCATCATCTGGGACCGCCTGTTCGGAACCTTTCAGGAAGAAGACGAAGCGCCGGTCTACGGCCTGACCAAACCGGTAGAATCGTTTAACCCGGTGTATCTGAACTTCCACGTCTGGGTCGAGATTGGCCGCGACCTGCGAAGGGCAAAATCCGCCCGCGAGGTGTTCAACATTCTTTTTGGCCCCCCAGTTTAAGGTCAGGCGTCAGATACGCGTCCAACGCATTTGTTTTTGCCTGGGGCACTGCGGGGGAATTATGTGAAAGCCGGGATCGTTGTTCCGGTATGAAACGTTCCAAACCGGCACTTGAGCTTAGAGAAACAGACCTGGACCGCATTGTCGAAATGGCGTGGGAAGACCGCACGCCCTTTGATGCCATCGAAGCTCAGTTTGGGCTGTCGGAACAGGAAGTGATCGATGTCATGCGCCGGCAACTGAAACCGGCCTCGTGGCGAAAGTGGCGCGCTCGGGTTCAGGGTCGGGCTACCAAACACGCGGCTTTGTCGGCGGAGGAAGATGCCCGGTTTAAATCGAACCAGCAGCGGACGGTGACCCACAACCGGATTTCCAAGCGAGTCTAAACTCCTTTTTTGTATTTTGTTGTACCGGGTACCTGACCCACTTGCTATCCATTTTTGTGTTGACGGAGAATAAAGCTGCGTTACAAGCCCAGCGACTTCAAAAAACCGTCCCGGTAATTACTGCCAATTGGGATTTCATTTTTGCCAATAAAAATCCGGTTTCCTTCGATGTGCGTGATCTTCGATTTGTTGATAAGGAAAGAGCGATGAACCCTGAGAAACCGGGATTTGGGTAGCAATTCTTCGAGACTGGAGAAGGTCATACCGGGCAGAATCGTGTTTTGCATCGTTATAATTTTGGTGTAATTGCCGCTGGCTTCCGCGTATAACAAATCAGAATAGAAGATTTTGTAAATTTTTCCGTCAGTTTTTACAAATAGATAATCTTCGGTGTTTTTCTCCGTTATTTCTTGAATACTTACAGGATTAGGCTGTAATCGTTCCAGCGCTTTGTCAACCGCAACCATGAACCGTTCCAGCGAAAATGGTTTTAATAAATAGTCAATGGCCGATAAGTCGAAGGCATCTACCGCGTATTCTTTGTAGGCGGTTGTGAAGATAACCTGCGGCTGATTCCTGAGCGTTTTCAAAAAAGAAATCCCGTTCAAAACCGGCATATTAATGTCCAGAAAGAGTAGGTCGATGGGCTGTTTTTGAAGTTCCGCTTTAGCTTCCAGCGCATTGCTGCAGGACGCTACGACTTTCAAATTCGGGAAATGACTGCAATAGGTCTGGATGATGTCCCGGGCAATAGGTTCGTCATCCACGATCAAACAGTGGATTGGGTTCATTTTACTTTCAGTTGTAACATGACCTGATAAAATCCGCCTTCGTTCTGTATGGTGAGTTCGTAGGCGTTTGGGTACAGCAAATCCAGTCTTTTCTTCACATTTGCCAACCCCAAACCGCTGTTTTTTTCCAGAAAACCGCTCTCACCAGACGTTGCACCATGTGAATTCTTTACGGCAAACAGAATTGAATTTCCCCAGGTTTTCAGGTGAATATCAATCGAAATATACGGTTCGGTCGTGTTTTTGGAATGCTTGAAAGCATTTTCAATAAACACGATGAGCAACATCGGCGCAATTTTTAGATCGGCATGGGTCAGATCCTCCACCGAAGTCGTGAGTGTAAGCCGGTCGCCAATGCGAATTTTCTCGAAATCGATGTAGTTGTTGATGTAGGACAGTTCGTCCCGCAAGGGGACGAACAATTCCTTTGCATCATACACCGAATACCGGAGCAAATCAGAAAGCTTTAACAATAGCGTGGGAATTTTCTCGTGTTGGGAAATCGAAATTCCATATAAATTATTCAGGGTATTAAATAGAAAATGAGGACTTAACTGAGACTGGAGCAAATGCAGTTCGCTCTGGCTCTGTTCGGCCACCGCTTTCGATTCCTGAAGCTGATTTTCAACGGTTATTCGCCCCAGTTTGATGAGCATTCCAATGGCAATACTCATCAGGAATAGCGGCAGATAAAACAATATTAAATTAAGGAAGATCCGGGTTTCTTTGAGCGGAAAATCGGCGTGAAAAAAAATCCAGCAAAGGCAAAGTATACTGAGCAAGGATAAGTTAAGAAAAAGGCGGAACGGTATTTTTTTTGACACCCACATTAAAGAAACATACCGACCGATATAAATGCCTCCTAAAAAGAAAATCGTGGCGGCTAAAGCCGCTTCTTCATCATCCCGTGTTACGATGGATTGGGTATACAAATTACTCGCGAGGTAGATTGGTATGGCCGTGATGAGGCTAAAAACCAGGTGTTTTTGAAGTCCCGTTAGTCCCGCAAAGTCCGTATTTTCTGCTTTTTTCATATTTGTTGCATCCGCATGGGCTGGTTTGCATCCCAAAGCTGATCAAAATCTTCCACTCCGGTAAACATACCGGTTGAACTCGAAAAAAATGCTGACGGAAACCGTGTAGAGTCGCACCAAGTGTTTCAACCCCTCAAATCCGCATTCTGTCAGCCGGTTAGTCCGGTATAGCCTGATTTATTGCCGACGATCGTTGCGCCATTCATATTTGCTTGGCAAGTATGACAATTGCCGTTAGAACGACTACACTATGAAGTCTTTTTTTTCCATCCTCTTCCTGCTTATTGCCTTTTCAGCGTTGGCTCAGGTAACTCCTAAAACCATTCGCGGAGTCGTTAAAGATTCCCAAAATGAAACCGTACCGGGCGCGACCGTGAGTTTGTTAAGCGCTTCCGACTCGACCCTGGTACAGGGTGAAATCACCAACGGGAATGGTAAATTTGAGCTTAAAAGCTTGGCTACTAACCGGTATATTCTGCGTGTGTCAAGCGTTGGCAGCAACGATTACCGGAGTGGTCCCCTGACCATCGATGACCAGCACCCGGAGGTTTCGTTGCCGGTGATTATTTTAACGCCTTCAAAAACAATGCTAAACGAAGTGGTCGTAGTGGCCAAACGACCCTTGATTGAGCAGGAGATTGACAAAACCGTCGTCAATGTAGATGCGATGATTTCCAGTATTGGCAGTACTACGCTGGAAGTGCTCGAAAAAACGCCGGGTGTCACGGTCGGCACCGATGGCGAAATTAGCCTGAACGGAAAAGCCGGCGTATTGGTTTTGATCGACGGTCGGCCGACCTACCTGTCCGGGCCGGATTTGGCGTCGTATCTGAAGTCTTTGCCAGGCGGTTCGCTGGATAAAATTGAACTCATGACCAACCCGCCCGCCAAGTACGATGCGGCTGGCACGAGTATCATTAACATTCGTCTGAAAAAAAACCGGGTGCAGGGCTTTGTTGGGGATATTTCTGCCAGTTATAGCCAGGGCGTGACAGCACGAACCAATAATGTAATCAACGTCAATTATAACCGCAAGAAGATAAACCTGTTTGGTAGCATGGGATATAGCCGGGATGCCGATTATGCAGATGATTCGTATAACCGAATTCTTTACAATGAGAATTCTTTCGTTAACTCCTCGGTCGTTTTACAGAATAACCTTATGTACACCGTTCCCGGAGTCATGACCAGGCTGGGCATGGATTATGCCATTTCGGCCAAAACAACTTTCGGTTTTGTTGTCAATTATCAGAATCGCTCCAGGCAGGAAAGGCTCGATTATTTTAGTAAAAACTTTACGGCCAGGTCCGTTTTAGACTCGCTTGGAAAGGGGTACACCAATGGTCATTTCAACTGGCGCAATGTGGGTGTAAATGGAAATTTTCAGCATAAATTTAACCTGGAGGGCCGGGAACTTACGGCCGATGTCAACTACATTACCCACCTGACAACGGGCGAACAACGACTCACTACGATGATCAGAAGCGCCGACGGATCATTTACGAACCGCAGGGACTTTCTGTATAATCTGCCCTCGGAAATCGCCATTTATACGGCCAAAGCTGATTACGTGCATCCCTTAAAAAATAAGGCCGTTTTGGAAGCCGGTTTTAAATCCAGTTTTGTTACCACGGATAATGATTCCCACTATTATGCTGTATCAGGCAACGTTCAGACGCCGGATTATGGCAAATCCAACCATTTCATCTACCGGGAAACCATCCAGGCAGCTTACCTCAACAGCCGCAAAGAGTGGAAACGGATGGCCGCCCAACTCGGTTTTCGCCTGGAAAATACGCTGGTGAACGGTCGTCAGTTGGGAAATGCGGAAGTAAAAGCAACCACGTTCGATAAAAACTACACGCGGTTATTTCCAACGGCTTTTTTTCGGTACAAGCTGGATAGTTTGGGAAATAACACCCTGGCATTGAGCATAGCCCGTCGGATCAATCGCCCCAATTACCAACTGCTGAATCCGTTTTTATTTTACCGGGATGCGTATTCCTATATTTCCGGAAATCCACTGTTGAAACCGCAATACCATTTTCAGTATGAATTGAAGTACCAGCATAAAAATAACTTCGGCATTGCGTTGCAATACAATCAGTTTACCGATGTGATTTTCCAGACGACACAAGCCATTGATGACATTTTTATCACCAGTCCGAACAACGTGGCAAGCGGTCGCATTCTGGCAATGGCAACCAATCTGAATCAATCGCTCACAAAATGGTGGACATTAAATGCCAACTTAACCATTGCCCATATGGCATTAAACGGAGTGGCTTATTCTGAAAAACTTAACCCTGAAATCTACCAGGCCAGAATGAATCTTGTCAATCAATTGAAATTTGATAAAGGCTGGAATGGCGAGGTAACCGGTTTTTATGTTACCAAAGATTTGAATGGACAAAGGATAACAAATCCGCGTTACCGGATCAATCTGGCAGTGCAAAAGAAAGTATTAAAAGACAAAGGAAGTGTTCGGTTGTTAGCCGAGGATCTGTTTCATTCGTGGAATTTAAAAGACCGAACGGTCAGTCTGAAACAGGCCGATGCTTTTCATACCCAGATCACCGATACACGTCGGATTGGGGTGGCCTTTTCGTACCGGTTTGGCAAGGAAACCTTCGCCCGGAAACGCCGGCACAACGACAATGCCGCTGATGCGGAGAAAGGAAGAGTGGATTGAGGGGTACGGTATACGGTTTTCAGTTTATGGTTTACGGTTGCTGCTGCATTCATCAATAATGAATATTGAATAGAGAATAGCGAATGTAGAATGCGTCAGCAACCGTAAACCATAAACTGAAAACCTTATTTATAAAGCGCTTCGCGTTGTTGTTTCACGTTTTCATCTGTGAGGTACTCGTCGTAGGTCATCAGTTTATCGAGGTGGCCGTTCGGGGCAATTTCGATGATGCGGGTGGCGATGGTTTCGCCGAACTGGTGGTCATGCGAGGTGAACAAAATCGGACCTTTGAAGTCGATCAGGCCGTTGTTGAGGGCCGTAATGGATTCGAGGTCGAGGTGGTTGGTCGGTTCGTCCAACAACAGCAGGTTGGCACCCGAAAGCATGACTTTGGAAAGCATACACCGCACTTTTTCGCCCCCGGACAAAACCGTCGATTTCTTCAGCGACTCTTCGCCTGAAAACAGCATCCGGCCCAGAAAACCGCGGATGAAACTTTCGTCTTTCTCCACGGAAAACTGCCGCAGCCAGTCCACCAGGTTCAGGTCATTCTGGAAATATTTATCGCGACCGGTGTCATTCGGAAAATACGACGGCGTGATGGTAACGCCCCATTTGAATTCGCCCGAATCGGCTTTACGTTCACCGGCCAGTATATCGAACAGGGCCGTCACGGCCAGACCGTCGCGGCTGAACAGGAACACCTTGTCGCCCTTGCGCATCGAAAACGACAGGTTGGTGAACAGCCGGGCGCCGTCTTCGCTCGTGTAGGTCAGGTTTTCGACGTTCAGAATCTGGTCGCCGGGTTCGCGTTCCGGTTTGAAATTGATGTAAGGATACTTCCGGGACGAAGGCGCAATGTCGTCGAGCGTCAGCTTTTCGAGTAATTTCGCCCGGCTGGTGGCCTGTTTTGACTTGGAAGCGTTAGCCGAAAACCGCCGGATAAATTCCTCCAGTTCCTTGCGTTTGTCTTCCGTCCGCTTGTTCTGATCCTGGCGTTGTTTCAGGGCCAGTTGGCTCGATTCATACCAGAATGAATAGTTACCGGTAAAAAGCCGAACTTTAGAGAAGTCAATATCAACGACTTGCGTACAAACCTGATCCAGAAAGTGGCGGTCGTGAGAAACCACAATCACGGTATTCTTGAAATTGGCCAGGTAGTTTTCCAGCCACAGGCTCGATTCGACGTCGAGGTTGTTGGTCGGTTCATCCAGCAGCAGAATGTCCGGATTGCCAAACAGTGCCTGGGCCAGCAGCACCCGCACTTTTTCGGAACCGTTCAGATCGGCCATCTGGCTGTAGTGAAGGTCTTCTTTGATGCCCAAACCGCTCAGCAGTGAAGCAGCGTCCGACTCGGCATCCCAGCCGTTCATCTCCGCAAATTCGCCTTCGAGGTTGGCCGCCCGCTCGCCATCGGCATCCGTAAAGTCGGTTTTGGCGTAGAGGGCGTCCTTTTCCTGCATGATGTCATACAGGCGTTTGTTGCCCATGATGACGGTTTGCAAAACCGGAAACTCATCGTAGGCAAACTGGTTCTGGTTCAACACCGAAAGCCGTTCGCCCGGCGTGATGACGACTGAACCCGTCTGGGGTTCGATTTCGCCCGACAGGATTTTCAAAAACGTTGATTTGCCCGCTCCGTTGGCGCCGATCACCCCGTAGCAGTTGCCAGCGGTGAATTTTATGTTGACGTCGTCGAATAAAACCCGCTTGCCGTAGCGGAGTGAGACGTTTTGTACTGAAATCATTCGATTGCTCTCCTTGTTGAAATGAAGGTGCAAAGGTACGGAAATTTGCCTTTTTTTGCCATTTTACCGGCAAATGAATCTCAAAATGCAGCGAAAACCCCGACAGCGGCCGAAAGGCCCTGTCAGCGGTTTTCGCTTTTTCGGGATGGGGTGGACAGTAGTGTGTATAGTTGGGGAGGCTTTTAACCGCTGACAGGGCCTTTGGCCGCTGTCAGGGTTTAGTTCTTCTCAATTTTACTGGCGTCGTTAGCTCTTTGGTTGACGTTGGCCGGATTGCCTTTGTACCGGATTTTGCTGGCCCCGCTGGCTTCCGCCGTCAGCGATTGGGTCGCGGTAATTTCGGCGTGGCTGGCTCCCGATGCTTTCACGTTCACCGACTTGGCCGCGTAGTCGAAGGCTTCGACGTGGGAGCCGCCGGACGCATCGACGGTGAGCTGATTGATCAAACTGGAAATGGAATCATCACCGCCCGTCGTAATTTTGGACTCGATCAGTCGCAGTTTGGAACCGCCGGACACCACGGCATTCGTGCGGGTGGCGATCACTTCCCAAGATCCGTGCGCACCGCCGGAGAGCTCAATGTCCAAGTTGGTCAGATTCGCAAAGCCCTTCACGTTCGCATGAACTCCGCCCGAGAAGTTGGCACCCCGCAGGTTCGGCATCGTAATCGTGAAAGCGGTGCTGTATTTCCGGCTTCTATTGGTGCGGTAGTCGGCGAACAGGGTTCCGTTACGGACTTCCACATCCAGGTCATCCAGGTTGCGCTGATCGCCTTTGGCCATGATCTTGAAAGCCGGGCCGTTCTCCAGCGTAACATCAAAACCGCTGCCCATTTCCAGGCGGTCGAAACCCGTCAGTAAAAAAGCTTTCTCGCCTTCCTGCAGTGGGCCGATGTCTTCGCGGTTACACCCGGACAGAACGCTGGCGAAAATTGCCAATAGCGTTGCAAATAAAAAAAATCGTTTCATTGGTCGTTGTTGTTTATGTCACTCAAAATTGGCGTGAATCGGTTTGCGGTTCAAGTTATAGTTGGATCAACTGCGTTTTTTATAACCTGAACCGTCTGATTGCGGTTGTTAACCTAAATTCCTGTATGTTGGGATTGAATTTTTGGATGGGAACACGGATGGAGCGGATTAAACGGATTTTAATCAGCGTGAATCCGTCCAATCCGTTCCATCCGTGTTCCTATCATTACTTTCGCAATTGCTCATGGTATATCGTTCCTTTTTATCGCTTGTCGTCCTCGTATTCCACGTCGCGTCCTACGCCCAGTCGCCCTATAAACCGTGGATGATTGGCGAATTCACGAAGCAACATGCCGCCAACCCGGTTTTGGATGCCCAAAAAAACACCACCTTTGATTGTCCGTTGCGGGGCGAAACCGTACACTGGGAGGAAAAGGATGTCTTTAACCCGGCGGTAGTGGTTCGTAAAGGCAAAATCTGCATGATCTACCGGGCCGAAGATACCGTTGGAAAACACGCCGGAACCTCGCGGCTGGGACTTGCCGTCAGCACCGATGGCATCCATTTCAAGCGACGGCCCAAACCGGTTTTTTACCCCGACAACGACCCCATGAAGGTGTATGAGTGGGAGGGCGGCTGTGAAGATCCGCGGATTGTGGAAAGCCCCAACCGGGTCTATATCATGACCTATACGGCCTACGACGGCGACAAGGCCCGGCTTTGCGTGGCAACCTCCAGAAACCTGATCAACTGGAAAAAACAGGGGCTGGCGTTCGATGATCTGAAATACCGCAACGAATGGTCGAAGTCGGGTTCGATTGTGTGCAAACGCATCGGGAGCCGGTTGGTGGCCGAGAAAATCAACGGGAAATACTGGATGTACTGGGGAGATCAGCCGCAACTGTATTGCGCATCGTCGCCGGACCTCATCCACTGGACGCCCGTCGAAACCACCAACGGCAAACTGTTTGCGGTGGCCGAACGGCGGAAAGACAAGCACGATTACCGCCTGCTGGAACCCGGCCCACCCGCCCTGATCACTCCCAGTGGCATTGTGTTGCTGTACAACGGCATGAACCACGGGAAAGACGGCGACCGGGATTTGCCGGACGGAACCTACGCGGCCGGTCAGTTGCTGTTCGATGCCAGCGAGCCCACCAAACTCATCGACCGCTCCGAAACCTATTTCCTCAAACCGGATCAGCCTTACGAAATGGTCGGCCAGATCAACCACGTTTGTTTTATCGAAGGGTTAGTCCCCTACAAAGGCCAGTGGTTTTTGTATTACGGCACCGCCGATTCCAAAATTGCCGTCGCCACCGCCCCCGAAAAACCCTGAAACACAACCGACAACCAGCCCAACGGGCTGACAACATTAGCTCCGGATGCAATCCGGGTACGGATGATTCATTCCCGGATCGTTGCGATGATCCATCCCCGGATCGTTGCGGATGATCCATCCCCGGACCATTCGGCGGATGACACTACCGGATCATTGCAACACAAACAACACCAAACCGTTGGCCGGCAAGGCAATCGTAATGGAGCCATTTGAAGCTTGGTGAATGGCCCCGCCATTGCCCACGTTAGCCCCGCCGTAGAGTTCAGAATCACTGTTGAAAATTTCCTTCCAGCCGCCCGTGGGCAACCGGTACGAATCGCTGTGGATCGTATATTGATCGTAGGGCATGTTGTTCAGACTGGCGACGATCAGCACCTGCTCATGGCCGAGCCACCTTTTGAAGGCAATCACCCGGCTGTTGTCTTGGGCGTGCAGAATGTCGATGTTCCGGCTGCGAATGGACTGGAGTCGCTTGCTGACGGCAATCAAATCCTGGTAAAACCGGTACATGTTGGCGCCCAAACCGTTGCGTTCTCCCAGCAAATCTTCCCGTAAATGGATGAATGTATCGTACTTGTAGCGATTCCGGGCGCCAATTTCTTCGCCCATGAAAAACATCGGGGTTCCGGCGGAAAGCAGCGATAAACCAAAAACCGTTCGGGAGCGCATTTCGGCCCAAAACCGGGTAGTGGGCGTCATTTCGGCGTTGTTGACCGCCACCACCATCGTCCGCGCCGTGCTTTCCGACAGCGGGCCGTCGTGGTTTCCGGCTTCGTCGTGCGATTCGTGAAAAACCACCGTGCTGTACTGGCCTCTGGTGGAGTGAAGCCGCAAACTGGCGCATGGGCAGCGGATCGTTGTACCCAAAACCGGCTTTTTCCAGCAGCCGGGCTTTCGAATCCTGGCCTTTGGCGTCGCCAATCAGGTGGTGGTAGAAATCGACGTACCAGGTTGCATCGAAGCCCAGCCCACCGCCAGCCGCCGGTTTGGTGACGGCATCCCAGCCCGTGTGATCCTCCGCAATCAGCATGACGTTGGGGCGGATCATTTTCAGCGTGCGGCTCCATTCGCGCAGCAGTTTCTGCCCGAATTGGTTGGCGCGACCCACTAAATGGCCGTTGGCGTGGAGCACATTGTCGCGGTGAATGGCCTGCGTCAGATCGACCCGCAAACCGTCGATGTGCATTTCGTCGATCAGAAAAGCCGCACTGCTGATGAATTGTTGCCGAACGACTTCTTCCGAAAACCGGGGTGTCCAGCCGCTCGAACCGTTGTCGAGATAACCGCCGTCGGAATGCGCGTAATCGCTCGAATGCCCTTCGTACCAGTAATAGATGTTGTCTTCGGGCCGCGTTGAATCATACTGCCACTGCGCCCGGTCGGCGGCATAATTGTAATGGTTATAGACTACATCCTGGAGAACAGCGATGCCCCGACGGTGGCATTCGCGCACAAAATGACGGTATTGGTCGTGCCCACCGGCGCTGGATTCGATCACAAAGTGGTGGGTTCCGCCGTAGCCCCAGGCAATGCTGCCGGTAAATTCGGCCATCGGCAACAGCTCGATGGTGTTGATTCCCAGGGCCGTCAGATAATCCAGCAGGGCCAGCGCATCCGTCAGGTCGCCCGGTTGGTCTTTCCCGAAACCGAGGGAGCCGATGTGCAATTCGTAAATCACCAGATCGTCCACGTGTGCCGGAAGCGGCAGGTTGGGTGTAAATTCATCCGCCCAAAATTCAGTGGCCGGAACGAGAACCGGCGCTTGGTCGGAAGGTGGTTCAAAATCGCGGCTGATGGTGTCGGGATCGATGATCAGACTGCAACTGATGGCACCATCCAGGGTTTCGATGGTGCCTGGCCAGCTTGGGTTATTTTCCGGATTGATGCCACCACAACCGATCTGGCTGCGGGAGAAAATGTCGGTGCGGTATACAGTTTCGCCCTGCGCAGTCACCAGTTGGTACATGTAGGGCAGGCGCTCGTAGGTTTTAAAACCGGGCAGAATCGTACTTCTCCAAATTCCGTCGTCGGACGGTTTGACCAGCGGAATGGGCGGTCGGGTTGGATCGATGCCAGTTCCGTCGTTGGCAATATAGCCCGAATCCGGCAACCCGAAAACCACCTGAACGGCCTGCGCGTTGGGCGCCCACACCGAGAACTGAAGTGCCGGTTCGGCGTCGGTTTCGGAATACACCTTGTTGGCCCCCAACCGCCGACTGAAGGTGAGGTAATACCGTTCGGTCTGGCTATCGGATTCGGCATTCAGTCGAAACGAACGGAACCGGTCTACGGAATATGGATTCGGCACTTCCGTCGGAATGCCCCATTGGTTCGGTCGCTCGGGGCCATCCAGCCGAACACCCCAGTGAAAAAAGGGGTCGTCGCCATCGTCCTGAAGCGGGATGGTTGCCTGAAACGCCGGACAGCCATCGTCGCCGGTGATTTCCAGCATGGGCGTATCGGTCCACAGATCGGAATAGTGGCCGGTTTCGTCCCAGCTTCCGCGCAGGATAGCGTTTGAGAACAAGGGGCTTTTGATACCGGTGAGGTAGAGGAAGGTAACGGTTTTGGTCGCCATGATCGTCAGGTTGTATGCTGACAGAAAGATACTTGCCGGCGGTTTTGAATAACAGACTTATTGAGTGTTCGGCAGCTACACCGCAGAACCCTAACGGGGTTCCGCATGGATAACCCCGGACAGAGTCCGGGGCAGCGGGAGATCACACCATCGGGGCAAGTCTGTCAGTAGCCTCAGAGTCTATCAGCCTCCCCGAACTCTGTCAGTAGTACCAGACTCTATCAGCTGCTCTGGGCTCTATCGCGGCCTACGGACTCTGTCAGCCTCCCCGGACTTTGTCCGGGGTTACCCATGAGTCAAGCCCTTCGGGCTTGTTGTGAGGGAATGCACACTCGGTTGTATTACAGGAGATCAATCGTGCCTTTCCCCGCATCCAGCCGCAGCACCTTCGTTACGCAGGTCGGAATTTCCTCGGCGTAGTGCGACACATACAGCAGCGTCCGTTCCGGCGACTGGCATAGTTCATCGACTAAATCCCGGAACCGGGCGATGTGGGCCGGATCGAGGTTCTGGCAGGGTTCGTCCAGCACGAGCAGGGGAGGGTTTTTCACCAGAGCGCGGGCCAGCAACACCCAGCGTTGTTCTCCCGTCGAGAGTTGCGCCAGCCGCTTGTCGCGCAGGGGCTGGATGCGCAGCAAGTCCAGCATAAATTCCATTTGTTCAGTTTGGTCTGGGGTCAATTTGCGAAAAAGTCCTGCCGTGTCGAACAGGCCGGAAGCCACCACTTTCCAGACCGGTTGCTCGCGGGGAAAATACAGGTGGAGTTCCGGCGACACAAAACCAATGTTCCGTTTGATATCCCAGATGCTTTCGCCGGTGCCTCGTTTTCGGTCAAACAGTTCATACTCATTGCGGTAGCTCTGCGGATTGTCGGCCGTGATCAAACTCAGCAAGGTGGATTTTCCCGAACCGTTGGGACCCAAAACCGCCCATTTTTCACCCCGTTTCACGTCCCAGTTGATCGCGTTCAACACCACTTTCTCGCCGTAACTCACCGTCACATTCCGCATCCCGATCGCAGTATGGAACGAAGTTGCCGAGGTGTTCAGCCAGCGGGGGAGCAGGGCCGGGTCGGTCAGGGTTTCGGGGGCGGATTCGGGCAGTGCGGGTCGTTCGGCTTTCGGTCCCTGCCAACTGATTTGGCCGTCCGTCAATTCAGCAACGTGCGTGATGCAATCCGGAATTTCGCGGGGTGTCGTCACCAGCACCAGCGTCGTTCCTTCGGCGGCAATCCGGTTCAAAATCCCGTGCAGCCGTTCGCGGCTATCCACGTCCAGACCGCCGAACGGGTTGTCGAGCAGCAGAATTTCGGGACGGCGTAAGAGCGAGCGGGCCAGCAGCGTCCGGCGGGTTTCGCCGTTGGAGAGCGACGTGAGATGGCGGTCCAGCAAGTGCGTAATATGCACCCAGTCAGCTACTTCGGCCAGCCAATCTTCCGGAAAAGCCGGTGGCGGTAATTCGACGGAATGTTCATTGACGGTTCCGGTGGGCTTGATCCGGTGTTGCAAAACCTCCCAAACCGTCGGCGCTTCTTCCGCCGAATCAGCATTAAACCGCTGTTGGTAGTACCGGGCCGACGAAGCCACCTGCCGGTCGAACCGGTAATCATTTGCCACCTGCTCGACCACTTCCCGCAAAACACCCACCGGGTGAGCATACGCGCCACTCGCCACGGGCAACCGCCCGCTCAGGGCATCGAGGAACGTACTTTTTCCCGAACTCGTAGGCCCCAGAACCGCCCAGTGTTCACCGGGTTTCAGGGTCCAGCTCAGGTTCTGTAAAATAAGGCCGGTGGGCCGGCGAACGGTGGCATTTTGTAAAGAAAGTAACGGACTGATAGACATTTCAATGGAATTAACGATAATAGGACTTATGTCTGATAATATTTTACACTTTCGCTTGTTGCCCCTAAATCCCCTAAAGGGGACTTTTAGCATCCGGAGGGTTCCGCGTCCAAGTCCCCTTTAGGAGATTTAGGGGCAACAAGCGAAAGTCCTAGATAAAAAAATCAATGCAGTAAACTCAACAGTTCCGTTCGATTCAGTGATTTCAGAATGGACGAGTCGGTTTTGATGAGGTGATCGGCCAGGTCTTTTTTAGATTCCTGAAGCTGAAGAATTTTGTCTTCGATGGTATCCGGGCAGATCAGACGCACGGCCACCACATTTTTCTTCTGACCTATGCGGTAACTTCGGTCGATGGCCTGGTTTTCCACCGCCGGGTTCCACCACGGATCGACCAGATAAACATAGTCGGCCTGGGTTAAATTAAGGCCCGTTCCGCCCGCTTTCAGGCTGATCAGAAACACCCGGACGGTTTCGTCGGTTTGAAACCGGTTGACGCAGGCTTCCCGGTTGGTGGTTTGGCCGGTGAGGTATTCGAAGCCAATCTGTCTGTTTTCCAGTTCTTTCCGGATCAGGTCGAGCATGGTGACGAACTGCGAAAAAACCAGAATTTTGTGCTGCGGTGATTTGTTTTCAATCTGCTCGATCAGCATGTCGATCTTGGCCGACGCGTCGCCATAAAATTCATCGTCGTTGAGCAACATCGGCGAGTTGCAAATCTGCCGCAGTTTGGTGAGTCCCTGCAACACATGCAGGCGCTCCCGGGGAATGTCGCCGTCCTGCGTCGTCAGTAGAAACGTACGGAATTCACGTTCGTAAGCGTCGTAGACTTTCCGTTGGTCGGGTCCCATTTCGCAGTGCAGAATCATCTCCGTCTTGTCGGGTAATTCGGTGGCGACCTGCTCTTTAGTCCGGCGCAAAATGAACGGGCTGATTTTCTGCTGAAGTTCGCGGGCGCGTTTCCGATCATCGAATTTGTCGATGGGCGTGGAATAATGCGCCCGAAAATAGTGGTAATTGCCCAACAAACCCGGACAGGCAAACGAAAGTTGCCCGAACAGATCGAAGGTATGGTTTTCAATGGGCGTTCCGGTCAGGACAAACCGGGTACGCGATTGCAACAGCATAACCGCGTGATAGCGTTGCGATTCCGGATTTTTGATGGCCTGCGACTCATCCAGAACGATGCAATTGAACGTATGGTCTTTCAGAAACCGGATGTCTGACAACAGCGTGCCGTAGGAGGTCAGAATGATGTCGTACTGGTCGATGTCTTTTTTCTTCAGGCTGCGATTGTTTCCGTAGAAGGTGTACAGCCGGAGCGTGGGCGCAAATTTCGCCACCTCGGCCTGCCAGTTGAACAGGAGGGAGGTCGGCACCACGACCAGGTTGGCCCGGGTGCGGTTTTTGGCTTTCTGCACCAGCAAAAAAGCCAGGATCTGGAGCGTTTTTCCGAGGCCCATGTCGTCGGCCAGGCAGCCGCCAAATCCCAGTTCGTCCAGGAAGTTCAGCCAGTAAACGCCCTCTTTCTGGTAATCCCGGAGCGTAGCGTGCAACTCGTCGGGGACTGCAACGGGCGGAATGGATGGGGAGTCGGCGAATTGGGCGGCCAGCGTCTTGATTTCGTCCGAAACCCCGCTGCTGAGTTGCCCGTCGTCATACACCTTTTGCAAGTCCGAAAAACGAATCCGGGGCGTCCGGATCACGTCATTCACCACCTCACCCGCCTGAAAATAAGCCGAAAACCGCTCGAGCCATTCGGTAGGCAACAGTCCCTGCGTTCCGTCGTCTAGCGGCACAAACCGGCTCTTGTTTTTGATCGCTTTGTGGAGGTGTTTCAGAGAAACCTGCTGCTTGCCGTACGACAACCCCAGTTGCGTTTCGAACCAGTTCAGACCACTGTTGACCACTACCGACACCTTGGCCTTGTGGAGATTCAGGCGGTTGTTTTTCAGGGAATTGAAACCGAGAACCCGGATGTTCTGGCTGTTCCAGGCATCGAAAGCGTCCAGAAACCAGTTTTCATCCAGCACCTGGGTTTTGTGTAAATAAAACTCAGATCGGTCAAGTTGGCTCTGAAAATCAGGGTGTTGGCTGGCAATCGCCATCGTAAACTGAATTTCCGCTTCGTCGTCGCGCTCCACCGTAAACGGTTTTCCCTGGCTGTCGACAGAGTAAATCTGTTTTTTGGACAATACCGGCACTTCAACGGTTCCGTATTTCATGACCGGCGTCAGAATGACGTAATCTTCGGAGTCGGCCAGATACAGGAGGTGTTCGCGTTCCAGATTAAAGCCGTTTTCTTCGAGCTGCGCGGGTGTTGCCGGTTGCAGATACGAATAGGTAATCCGAATCTGGTTTTCCAGTTTGGCCAAAACCGCTTCCTGAAATTCGCTGTACTTCGACTGGTGCAGAACGATTCGGGTACTTTTCTTGCTAAAAAACTCAATAACCCGCAGATAGTCAGGGTTGTCGATGAGGTGCAGCGTGTCGTGCAGCAGAATGAAGTAATCGTATTTGAGAACGAGTTTGTGGAGTTCCTGCGTGGTACCTTCCACCACGAGCGAACCCCGGATTTCGTAAAACTGATCGACCTGACGAACCCACAACCGCAGGTCGCCCATCAGAATTTTGAGCTTTACCGGGATGAGCGACTGGGAGGAAATGTTTTCGGATACGCTGCTCGAATGGTAATAAAAAGCCAGTTTTCCGGGGTTTTCGGCCACAAACCGCAGCGCTTCCAGGTCGGATTCGGTCTTTTTGCTGCGGTGGGTATGCTGAAATCGGGCGAGCGCCGAATAGAATTTTAATTCGTTCAGATGCTCAATCCGGTTGATCGCTTCCAGCGGCTGTACCGGGGTGAGTGGATTTTTTACGTTCCCTTCCCGCGTCGTTGGCGCGTCGAACAATTCCAGCCCGAAATGATCGGAATAGCGGTGTTTCGTAAAGACGACAATTCGCTTGAGCTTCGACGCCGTTTCTTCCAGAATCAGCTCCAGCCGACCCGGTTTTGGTACCAGGGTCGACACCAGCAACGCTTTGTCGGCCTGATTAAATCGCAGTAATTCCGGTCGATTGGGTTTGATCGTGAGGGTTTTATTCTCGTAGTCTACCTGGAAAAACGCATCCAGTTGGCTCTCATTCTCCAGACCGTAGTCTCTGGCGACCGGTTTGATGGCTTCATACCGCAGGACCTGATCAAAAAAGATCCGGAATTCCTTTCGTCTGACAATCGCCGATAAAACCTGGACCTGATGCTCACACAACCGGTCTTTCGGAGCCAGACACGAACAGGAAATCCGGAGTGCCTCTTCCGACTGGCTGACAACTACTTCCGTACGTTGAATGTCCCGGGATGCGAGGACAAAAGTACCCTGATCGACGGCCAGTTCAACCGCGATGACGTCGGTGTAACTCCCTGTGGAAAAGGCGGCTGCGGAACTGTGTTTGAAGAGGATTCCGTCGGACAAAGTCGGTATTGTAACCGTTTCCAGACAATACGCGGGGTGAGCCGAAAGGTTGAGCATGGGTGACCGACGAAGGTTGTTGGGTAGACTGTTCCGCAATTTACGCCATTAGCCGCGCTTGCCATAGAAATAATCCGTTTCAAGTTCTATTTTTGAGCATCCCTTCACGGTATTCCTAACCCTTTCTGAACCCCATGATCACCCGATTTCGATTTTTTGCTGCGGTTTTGACTACGACGGCAAGTCTGATCGCCATCGCCCAGATACCGGTCAAACGCTTCGAACCCGTCAGTTTCTCGCAGGTCAACATCACCGACCGGTTCTGGCGTCCAAAGCTCGATAAAGTCGCCACGGCCACCCTGCAGGCCTGCATTTTCCAGACCGAAGAAAAGACGGGCCGCATCCGGAATTTTGAGAAAGTGCAGCGTGGAAAGCACGAAAAACACGAAGGTGTTTATTACGACGACAGCGATGTCTACAAAGCCCTGGAAGCCATTGCCTATTCGCTGAAAAACCGCCCCGACGCCGAACTCGAAAAGAAAGCCGATGAGTGGATCGACAAGATTGCGGCCGCCCAACAGCCTGACGGATACCTCAATACGTATTATTCGCTCGTCGGTTTAGACCAGCGCTGGACCGACATGGAAAAGCACGAAGACTACTGCGCGGGTCACCTCATCGAAGCCGCTGTGGCCTATTACAACACCACCGGAAAACGGAAATTGCTGGACGTCGCCATTCGTTTTGCCGACCACCTTGACGTCACCTTCCGCCAACCCAACCGCCACTGGGTGAGCGGCCATCAGGAAATTGAACTGGCGCTGATGAAGTTGTATCACCTGACGAAAAATGACCGGTATCTGAAACTGGCCGACTGGTTTCTCGATCAGCGCGGGCGGGGCTTCGGCGTCGGCAAGATCTGGGACCAGTGGAAGACGCCGGAATACTGTCAGGATGCCACCCCGGTAAAGAATCAGAAAGAGATTACCGGACACGCGGTTCGCGCGATGTACCTCTACACGGGGGCCGCCGATGTGGCCGCCACCACCGGTGACGCGGGCTACATGAACGCCATGAAAACCGTCTGGGAAGATGTCGTCTACCGCAATATGTACATCACGGGCGGCATTGGCTCGTCGGGTCAAAACGAAGGGTTTTCGCTGGATTATGACCTGCCCAACGAAACGGCGTATTGCGAAACCTGCGCGTCGGTCGGAATGGTTTTCTGGAACCAGCGGATGAACCTGCTCACCGGCGAGGCCAAATACATCGACGTGCTGGAACGGAGCTTGTACAACGGCGCGCTCGACGGCCTGAGCCTGAGTGGTGACCGGTTTTTCTATGGTAATCCGCTGGCTTCCAACGGCAATACGGCCCGGAGTGCCTGGTTTGGAACGGCCTGCTGCCCGTCGAACATTGCCCGGCTGGTGGCGTCGCTCGGCGATTATATTTATGGCAAAAACGACTCCGGCCTTTGGGTCAATCTGTACATTGGCAGCAACACAACGCTGAAAATTGGCAAAACCGACGTTCCGGTTCAGATGGATACGAATTATCCGTGGGACGGTAGTGTGAAACTAACCGTGACGCCGGCCAAAAAGACGCCTTACGCCCTGCATCTGCGGATTCCGGGCTGGGTTAGCAACGTGCCGGTGCCGGGTGATCTCTACCGGTTTCAGGAAGAGAGTCCGGCGAAAATTACCGTCAATTTGAACGGAAAACCGGTCGATTACCGGGAAGAAAATGGCTACGTGGTGGTGAACCGGACGTGGCAGAAAGGCGATGTGATCGAGCTGACGCTGCCGATGGACGTGAAGCGGGTGGTCGCGAAAAAAGAACTGGTGGCCGCCAATGACCGCGTGGCCATTCAGCGCGGGCCGTTGGTCTATTGCGTGGAAGGGGCCGACAACAACGGCCAGGCCTGGAACCTACTGGTGCCCGATCAAACGACGTTTACAACCCAGGCTTATCAGGTCAGCACGGAACCGGTGGTGGCGATTCAGGCCGAGGTGCCGGTGGTAGGGCCGTCGGCGGATGGTGCGGGTGTAATGACGGAAAGGAAGAAAATTACGGCCATTCCGTATTACGTCTGGGCCAATCGCGGCAAAAGTCCGATGCAGGTCTGGCTGCCGACCAAAGCCAAACGGGTGAAGATCACGGATTAATGGTTGATGAATCCGGATTCGAAACCGGCAAGCTCAACTCGCTGGTAAAGGTGTGGGATTTCCAGTCCAGTTGCAGGGTTCCACCCAGGAGCGTGGTTAAGCGATGCGTAATCCAGAGTCCCAAACCGTGGCCTTCTTTGAACGGATCGGCCCTGTAGTAGGCTTGTCGCAAATCGAGCGTCGGGCCACTCTCCCGAATTGTCCGGTTTTCAATCCGAACCTGCCACTGCCCGGAATTTTGTAGCCGGATGGTGACAACACTGTCCGAAACGGCGTATTTGACGGCATTTTCGATCAGATTCAACAGGATGTGTTCCAGTTTGAGGGCATCCGTTTGTAAAATGGCGTCGGAGAAACCGTTGCGGTCGAAAACCGTCGTGACGCCATAGTCGGCCGTCAGCGAGGCCAGTTGCCGCAGGCAGTTGTCCAGTAATTCCGGAAGGTCGACGGCAGAAAGTTTGAGAACCGGTGCGATGGTGTCGGGCTGGCTCAGCGTCAGAAACTCGTTGATCAGGCGCGTCAATCGGCTCACTTCCTCCAGTTGACCGCTCAAAAAAGCCGTAGTTGCGGCATCGGGCGGGCTCTGTTTCAAAGTCACCTGCAAACCGGTTTTCATCACCGTCAGGGGCGTGCGGAGTTCGTGCGCGGCCGCCCCGAAAAAATGTCGCTGCCCCTCGACGCTTTCCCGAATCCGGGCCAGCATCCGGTTTAAGGTTGCCGTGAGATGATAAAGTTCATCGCGGGTTTTGGGCAGTTCGATCGGGTCGATGGCGCTCGTATTGTTGATCGCATCGACTTGGTTGACAATGCGTTGGATGGGTCGTAGAAGCCAGCCCGCCACCCCGTAGCCCGCTCCGAACGCCAGGATCAGACTGAGCACCCAGCTCAGTCCGAACACCCACCGAAGTCGTCCGATGTCCTGTCGCAAGCTTTCATCCGGCACCGCCAGCGTCAGAATAAGCTGCCCGTCGGGCGTTTGAACGGGTGTCCCTTCGACGGTGATGGATCGGTGGGAGGTCCGGTTTGAAGGAGGGGCGGTTTCGTCCGGAAAACCGGGGCTGCGGAACAACTCGCGACGCTGGCCGTAGCTGCGGTAAACCACCCGCATTCGCTCGGTTTCGGTGGGCAACGGAATCACGACGGGGTCGACACTGACGAGTGCCAGGAGCCAGGCCGCCCGGGTTTGGGTGGCGCGGTCAAAGGCCCGTTGCAAGCCGACTTCGGCGCGGGTGAGCATGAGGTAACCTGCGGCTCCACTGATGAGGGCAAAAACAGCCAGCACGGCCAGCACGATCCGGCTTCGCAGGCTCATGGCGTTTTGAGTCGATAGCCCCGGCCCACCTGCGTTTCGATCAGCCCCGCTATCCCGCTCGCGTCCAGCTTTTTACGCAGTTGGTAAATGTGTACTTCAATCACGTTGCTGCCCATATCGTAGTCGGCTGACCAGACTTTTTCGGCGATTTCGTTTTTGGTAATCAATTGCCCGGCCCGGCGCAACAGCAGTTCCAGCAGGGCGAATTCGCGGTTGGTCAGGTTCAGGCTGGTTCCGCCTTTTAAAACCTCGTGCGAAATAAGCCGCATTTCCAGATCAGCCACCCGAAGCACCACGTTGTCGCTGGTGGTCGTCCGGCGTTGCAGAATGCGGATTCGGGCCAGCAACTCGTCAAAATCGAACGGTTTGCGGAGGTAGTCGACCGCACCCAGGTCCAGGCCCTGCACCACCGTGGCCGGATCACTCAGCGCCGACAGGATCATCACCGGCACGGTTAACCCAAAAGCCCGGAGGTTTTTCAGTACCTCAAAACCGGTTTGGCCCGGCAACATCAGATCGAGCAGCACCAGGTCGTACAGACCACCGGCCAACTGGTCGAGTCCTTCGGAACCGGAGTGCGTGAGGTCGGCGACGTGGCCGTTCTGTTCCAGGCCCTGTTTGATAAACCGGCCCAGCTTGCGCTCGTCTTCGATAACCAGAATTTTCATGAAAAACGCAGAAATGCAACGGATGCAGGTGGCGGCTAAAAGTAGGAGAGATTCGAACCAAAACAAAACTGCTCCGGCCTTTCCTCCAGCCGGAGCGGTTTTGAAAACAGGACTTACCGAACCAGATACTGCTGGCCGTTGATGGTCAACACCGATGCGCGGAGAATGGTCGCTTTTTCGAGTTGCACCTGTCCCTCGTGTGGAATTTTGGCAAAACCCTGCACGGTAATCGTGCTGCCTTTGGTCGCCAGATTCGACAGTTGAGCGACTACGTTCGACGGAATGCGAACAATCGTTTTCGCATCGCCCGGGGTAGACAAAATTAACCCGTTGACGCGTCCTTCGCGGTCGAGCTGGTAATCCGCGATTTTCCCGGTAACGGTACTCATCGTCGGCGTGGCGGGCGGGGTGGGCAATGCCGCTGGAGGAGCGTCGGTCACCGTTGTTTTACCCGACGTCAGGCTCGTCATCCGGAAGTTGGCTTCACCCCTGTGGCTGGTTTCAGTAAAACCGGTGACACTGACGTTGCTACCGGCTTTAACCGCCTGCTGAACCGACTGGCCGAGGTGCGCCGGAAATTTTACCGTGGTGACGGTTCCGGACGCATTTTTGAGTGTAAAACCGTTCAAAATAAAATCGTCATTGCCCGTCAACTGGCCGACGGTTCCGGTCACCGTGGTCAGTGCCGTCAGCCCTTCCCGCCGTCCCAGGGGTCCACGGGCTTCCCGGCGATCGGGTCGGAGGCCGGGGTGCCGACCGGGGCCCCCGGGTCTTTCCGGTCGCGGCTGATCGAAAGCAGGTGGGGCCATACCGGGGGAGAGGGTGGTTACTTCGGGTCCATTGGGCTGATCCGGGGCGGTTTGGGCGTACAGATGAGGGGCCAGAAGGCTGCCGGTCAGTAGCAGACCGGTCATGAGTTTTGCGTTGGTTTTCATTCGTAGGTGTTCTTTACTGTTGATTACGGTAGCAAAACTAACGACGTGCTCTAAGGCCAACCTGAACCTGAAATTAATTTTTCTTCATCCCGCAACCCATTCAGAATTTTTCCTCCATCAGTTCCCGCGTGATCATCACAGCCGCCCGCAGTCCGTTGGTGGCTGCGACCAAAACCTGCCGCATCATGGTTTGGTTATCCCCGGCAGCAAACACGCCCCTAACACTAGTCTTGCCAAATTCATCGACTTGGATCATTCCTATCTCATCCAGTTCACAGCCCAATTGCAGCGCCAGATCGTTCGACTGCTGCATCGCCGGGCGCGCATACAAGGCCTGTAAAGGTTTCACCGATTGATCGGCCAGTTTCAGTGCATCGAGCTGACCGTTCCGGTGTTGCAGGGCCACCAGCGGGGTTTCGATGATGGGAATGGCGTGTTGGTGCAGTTTGGCGGTTTGTTCCGGGTTCAGGGTGGACGGGCCGTTGGTGAACAAGGTTAGGCCGGGGTTCCAGTAGTGGATCAATTTCGCCAATCCGAATCCCTCATCGCCATTGCCCAGCACCCCGACAACCTGGTCTTTCACTTCGTAGCCGTGGCAAAACGGACAGTGCAAAACCGAAATGCCCCAGCATTCGGCAAAACCGGGCATTGCTGGTAGAACGTCGGACAAACCGGTCGCCAGAATGAGCCGTTTGGCCGTAAATACCTCGCCGTCGTTTGTGTACACCTGAAACGAAGAATCCGATGGCTGAACGGTGGTAACCGTTGCATCCCGCAGACTGACGGTCGGGTAAACAAGGGCCTGTTGCCGGGCAATCCGCGTCAGCTCGGCGGGCGTTTCGCCATCGCGGGTCAGGAAACTGTGGGAGTGGGGCGTCTGCCGGTTGGCGGGCTGGCCGCTATCAAGGACCAGTACCGTCCACAAGGAACGGCCCAAGACGAGGGCTGCGCTTAGTCCGGCGTAACTGCCACCAATGATGATGACGTCGTAGGAGGGAGTTGATGGTTGGTTCATAAAGGTTCTTCTGATGTAGGACTTTTGCTTTCTGTCCCCGTTCCTCCAATTGATTTAAATTTAACGCAATCTGTGAGATTATTGACCCCGGAGGGGGGCAGATGTTAATAGCAAATGAGTATGCTGAGCACTCCAGGCGTGCCGGAGTACGCAACTAAGCCTATATCGCGTCCCTCCGGCACGCCTGGAGTGCTCAGCATACTCATTTGCTATCAACATTACGTGCCGCTGGCACTTAAACAACTGGTAGTAATCCTTTCATTGGTCAGGATGGCGTAGTTCTGGAAGAAGCGGAATGGTTTAAACCGTAACTAGTGCAGGATTGACGTTACTTGTGAGAAAGTTGATTCGGTTCGTTCCTGAATCTGCCGGATGTTGTCGAGCATGCCCAGTTGCAAATCGCGCATTTTATCGGCGGGCAAATCTTTCAGCGTGGCATCCGCATGGTGGTGATGCTCGTGTTTGCCGTGATCGTGGTGGTGTTCGTGCGGCATTCCCGGCACCTCGACCAGGTTTTCTTCCCATTGTTCAAACGCCTTTTTCAGACTGTCGAGCGTCGTTACGGTCGCCAGCACAACGGGTTCCGAACGGTTTGCCAGCAGGATTTTGAGCGAATCGATTTGCTCGATTTGGGGTTCGATAACCGCCTGAATCTGTGTGGCTTCGGTGTGAAATTTGGCGGCTTCTTCGAGCAAAGGATCTTTTTGGTCCGAACGGGAACAGGCTCCCAGGCTGAAGGCAAGCGGAATGATCAGTGAAAGGGTGCATTTCATGGTACAGGTTGTTTCAGAAGAGAAGTGGACCGAAATCTACGTAAATTGCAACGTTGTTGCAAGAATGTAGCTTTTTAAAGTAACAGATCGACCGATACTCGCTCTATTCCCAAACCGGAAACGGATCATTGAACCGGCCCTCGACTGCCAGATGCATCAGCTCGGGTTCGCTACACAAACACGTTCGCAATTCCTGCGTCACCTGTTCGGCATCCAGATCCTGACCGATGATCACCAGTTCGTTTTGCCGGTCGCCAAATTGTTTGTCCCAACGGGCTTCAATCGCTTTCTGGTTTTCGATGAAACTGGCATAGCGGATTCGCTGGCTGAACGGCATCGACGCCCACCAGACGCCCGCCCGTTCGGCCCGCAGACTGCCGCCGGCCTGGCTAAAATTCAGCGCTTCATCGGGCCGGGACGCCAGCCAGAACAATCCCTTGCTGCGGATAATACCCGCCGGAAAATTCTCGCTTAGATACGCCCAAAACCGGGCGGGGTGGAACGGTCGCCGGTCGCGAAAAACGAAGGAGCCGATGCCATATTCTTCGGTTTCGGGCCGGTGGCCTTTGCCGGATTGGTGGTTTTGCAGCTCCTGAATCCAGCCCGCCGATTGCGACGCTTCCTCAAAATCGAACAGGCCGGTGTTCAGAATCCGGGCCGGGTCGATGCGGCCAAACTGGCTTTCGATGAGGTGGGCTTTGGGATTCAGTGTTTTCAGAATGGCTTTCAGTTCGCCCACCTGATTCGGTTTTAACTGATCGGTTTTGTTGAGAACCAGCACATTGGCAAACTCGATCTGGTCGGTGAGCAGGTTGACGATGGTGCGGGTGTTCGAAGCGTCCTCATTCAGGTTGCGGTCGAAAACCGTTTCCATACTCCCGAAATCGCGCCCGAACTGGCTGGCATCGACCACCGTCACCAGCGTATCCAGACGCGAAAACCGGGACAGGTCAACGCGGTTTTGGGCATCGACCGAGTCGTCGGACTGGAATGAAAACGTTTGCGCCACCGGCAGTGGTTCCGAAATGCCGGACGACTCGATAAGCAGGTAATCGAACCGGTTTTCGGCTGCCAGCCGTTCCACTTCCAGCATCAGATCTTCCCGCAGGGTGCAGCAAATGCAGCCGTTGGACATCTCCACCAGCTTTTCTTCCGTCCGCGACAGGGTGTTCTCATTCCGAACCCGTTGTGCATCGATGTTCACTTCGCTCATGTCGTTGACGATCACGGCTACTTTCAAACCAGCTTTGTTGTGCAGAATGTGGTTGAGTAAGGTGGTTTTACCGGCTCCTAAAAAACCGCTCAAAACCGTAACGGGAAGTCGTTTCATGGTGAATGATTGAATTAAAGAATGGAGGTGATCGTCAGTGCGCGTGGTGGAGTGCGTGAGCGCGCAGGTTGAGCAGGTGAAAGCCAATTAACCCGGCCGACGCCGTGTAGGCCAGGTATTCAAACGCTTCGTGAACGTCTTCCAGGAGCAGGGCTCCGGCGAAAAGACCCAGGAAATACCATAAGCCGACTTTGACCATCCGCTGGCTGGCCCGGCGCGTAGCAAAATAGACGGCCACAATATTGACCCCGATGAAGACGTAATCCAGGCTTAGAAAGCCAATCCGCAGCGTTCGATCCGCCAGCAGGCTGGAGGAAATGAGCAGGATGGGTGTGATCAGGCAGTGAATAATGCAAAGCACTGATCCGGTAATGCCGATGTAATCGGCTTTTGAAGAGAAAGTGGCCATAAATTGGTGTTGGCTTGTGGTTGAAAATGAACGGCACAAAAGTATGGCATTTTTCGTAAATGCAACAATGTTGCAAAAATGAATTGATTGAAATTTCATTGGGATAATCAGTTCCTAAACGGCGGGTGCTAAGAAATCCTGAAGTCGGAAATGGGAAAGGAGGGGGTAAGCGGTATATAAAACCGATAATTTTTAAGTTATTGGGCAAAAATTGAAAAACGATTTGTCTCATTGCATTCAACGACATGATTAACACCATTGTGTTTGATTTGGGGGCGGTTTTGATCGACTGGAATCCGCATTACCTGTACAAAAAAATCTTTAAGGAAGACGAAATGCATCATTTTCTGGCGACGGTTTGTACCCCCGCCTGGAATGAAGAGCAGGATGGAGGCCGGTCTTTGGCAGAGGCTACGCAGGTATTGATTGCCCAATTTCCGGAGCACGAGGAGAATATCCGGTTATTTTATGATCGCTGGCCCGAAATGCTGCGGGGTGAAATACCGGGGACGGTGGAACTGCTGAAAACGATCCGGGATTCGGGAAATTACAAGCTCTATGCCCTGACCAACTGGTCGTCCGAGACGTTTCCGATTGCCCTTGAACGTTTCGAATTTTTGTCCTGGTTCGACGGCATTGTGGTCTCCGGCGATGAAAAAGACCGCAAACCGTTCCCCTCTTTTTACCGGACGCTGCTGAGTCGGTATTCGATTGAACCGAATGAAGCCCTTTTCATCGATGATAACCTTCGGAATGTAAAAGCGGCCGAAGACCTTGGGATTCACGCCATTCATTTTGTGAATCCGGAGCAGTTAAAAGAGCAGTTCATTGCGTACGGCGTACCGGTTTAAAACCGCTACTTGCCTTCCTAAACCCTCCTTTATGAAAAAGTACATCGTCGTTTTTCTGGCGCTGCTGCCTTCGTTGGCATTGGCCCAATTCCGGGTGGATCGAACTGGTTTTCAACCCCAAAACGGAACCGTCGTCGCCAGCCAGGGGACCAGTCTGGTGGTAAGCTGGCCGACCACCGCCCGCGAAAAAGGGAGGCTGGTGATCAACCTGGAAAACGGGAAACCGCTGTTTACCAGCCTCCAGTTATCACAACAGGGGACTTTCAAAGAAATTGCGAAAGCCCTCGACCCGGCTTTTGTGCTGACGATCGGCAAACGGGATTTGATCTCCCAGAACGGCTGGAACATCTTCTTCGACAAAACCAACAAATTGCCCCACAAAGCCTACGCCGTGGCGCTGAACAAACGGGCTGCGAGCGTCAACACCATTGGAACGCGAACCGTGGTTCGGATTTCAGAGGTACAGGCGGCTCATTTCAAGGGAGACATTGAGATTACGGTGTATAACGGCAGCCCGTTATTCAATGTGGCTGCAGTGATGGCGACCGAGGTGGACTCCACGGCGATTCTGTACGATGCCGGTCTGGTGACAAAAGTGCCGGTCTGGAAAACCCTGGCGTGGTCGGACACCGGAGATAACATGCAGCAGGTCCCGGCCAACCTGAGCGAACCCAACAAGGCGCAGGCGGTTAAATACCGCACCATCATCGGCGTGAATGACCAGGGCAGTCTGGCGGTTTTTCCGGCTCCGCACCAGTATTTTTATCCACTCGATGAAGCGTATAACCTGGACTTTACCTGGTATGGATCGGGCTACCGGAGTCTGGTACCGGAATTTGGCATCGGCATCCGGCAGGATTTGATGGGTGACCGGCGGTGGGTGCCGTGGGTGAATGCGCCCCCGAAAACCCGGCAGCGGCTCAACTTTTTCTGCCTTCTGAGCACGGATTCGCCCGCCAAAGCGCTGGCCGACGTCAAGCGATTTACGCACAACGACAAGTACCCGGTGGTTCCAGGCTACAAAACCATGTCGAGCCATTTTCACAATGAGTTCACGATGAGTGTGGTGCTGGCAAACAAGCCGATTCCGGAAAAACCGGCTTTTGTCGATGTCTTCAAAAACTCGGGTGTCGATATTGTTCACCTGGCGGAATTCCACGGTCCCGGCCATCCGAAAGGCCCGGACTCGTTGCGGTTGCGGGAATTGAAAGCGTTGTTTGAACAATGCAAACGGTTGTCTACCAAGGATTTTTTGTTGCTGCCGGGCGAAGAGCCGAACAACTTTTTTGGCGGTCACTGGCTGGAGTTTTTTCCAAAACCGGTTTACTGGATCATGTCGCGAAAACCGGAAATGCCGTTTGTGACGGACGACCCGACGTACGGAAAAGTCTACCGGATTGCCGATAAAAATGACATGCTGAAACTGCTGGAACTCGAAAATGGCCTGGCCTGGACGGCCCATGCCCGAACCAAAGGGTCGACGGGTTACCCGGACAAATACAGGGAGGAAGCGTTTTTCAAGTCCGATCATTTTTTCGGAGCCGCCTGGAAAAACATCCCCGCCGACCTGTCGGAACCGCGACTGAGCCGCCGGGTGCTGGATCTGATGGACGACATGGCAAACTGGGGCCACAAAAAACACGTCATCGCCGAGTCCGATATTTTTACGATGGAACCGGAAAATGAGACCTACGCCCACCTCAACGTCAACTACCTCCAACTGGATCAATTACCGGCCTACAGTCAGGGCTGGCAACCGGTTCTGGACGTGATGAAGCAGGGCAAATTTTTTGTAACGACCGGGGAGGTCTTATTTCCGGCATTTACCGTAAATGGAAAAGGCGCGGGCGAAACCGTCAAACTTCCCGAGGACGGCAAAAGCGCCATTTCGCTGACGGTGGATTGGACCTTCCCACTGACGTTTGCCGAGATCGTCTCGGGTGATGGAAAAGCGGTTTTTCGGGAACGCATCGACCTGACGAAAACACTGCCGTTTGGCAAACAGACCTTTATGTTCAATACCCGTTTAAAAGGCAAAAAATGGGTGCGCGTTGAAGTCTGGGATGCTGCCGTCAACGGGGCGTTTACGCAGCAGGTGTGGCTGGAATGATGCCCTGACAGCGGTCGAAGACCCTGTCAGCGGCCATTCCGTTGATCGGATTAGCGTTTAGAACTGGATAAATTACCCATTTTGTTTAGAATTCTGGACTAACAAACTGTATGAAATACGCTTCTCTTCTTTCCTTTTTCTTTTGTCTGGTTCTGATCGACTCCGCACAGGCCCAGCTTCCGCCCATTTTTGAAACCAACCGCGCCAAAGAAGCCCAAACCGAAGCCACCGTCCGGCGGTTTCTGTCGCCCGTCAAAATTCTGTGGCAAACCGGCACCATTCGCAACGCCGAGCGGCTGTTGAAAGTCGGCAATGGCCAGGCGGATTTGTCGGGGAAAGACATGTGTTCGCTGAAAAGTGACGCCAATGGCAAAGCAAGTCTGCTGCTGGACTTTGGGCGGGAATTGCACGGCGGTTTGCAGATCGTGACGGGGCAGTGGAAGGAAAGCAAGCCGATCACCGTCCGGATTCGGTTCGGCGAATCGGCCAGTGAAGCGATGGCCGACATCGAACCCAAACAGAATGCCACCAACGACCACGCCATCCGGGATCTGACGGTGCAGGTGCCGTGGCTGGGCAAACTGGAAATCGGCAATACCGGCTTTCGCTTCGTTCGGATCGATCTGGTCGATGGCAATACCGAGTTGCTGCTGAAGGAGTTGCGGGCCATTTTCGTGTTTCGGGATATTCCGTACCTCGGCTCGTTTCGGAGCAGCGACGAACTGCTGAATCAAATCTGGGCGACCGGTGCGTATACCGTTCATCTGAACATGCAGGATTACCTCTGGGACGGCATCAAGCGCGACCGGCTGGTGTGGGTGGGGGACATGCATCCCGAAGTGGCGACCATCAACGCTGTCTTTGGCTACAACGAGGTGGTGACGAAAAGCCTCGATCTGGCGCGGGACATTACGCCGTTGCCGGGCTGGATGAACGGCATCAGCACCTATTCGATGTGGTGGATTCTGATTCAGAAAGACTGGTATTTGCAAAACGGCAACCTCGACTATCTGAAACAGCAGAAGGAGTATCTGGTGAAACTGGTCGACTTGCTGATTCAGAAAATTGACGACAAGAACTGCGAAAAGCTGGACGGAACCCGGTTTCTGGACTGGCCGTCGAGCGAAAATCCGAAAGGTATTCACGCCGGTTTGCAGTCGATGCTGGTGCTGTCCTTGAATGCCGCGGGGGATTTGAGCCGCATTCTGAACGACCCGACCACGGCCAAGAAATGTGCTGATGCGGTCGCCCGGCTGAAGCAGTACGTTCCCGATCCCAACAACTCCAAGCAGGGGGCGGCTTTGCTCGCGCTCTCCGGGTTGATGCCCGCCGAAAAAGCCAATAAGGACGTGCTGGCAGTGAACGGTGCGCGCAACTTCTCGACCTTTTACGGCTATTACATGCTGCAGGCGCAGGCCAAAGCCGGTGATTACAAAACCGCTCTCGCCAACATCCGCGAGTTCTGGGGCGGGATGCTCAAGCTCGGGGCAACGACGTTCTGGGAAGATTTTAACCTGGATTGGGTGAAAAATGCCGGGCGCATCGACGAACTGGTGAAGGAAGGTCAAAAAGACATTCACGGCGACTGTGGGGCCTATTGCTACGTCGGGTTCCGGCACAGTCTGGCCCACGGCTGGGCGTCCGGCCCCACGCCCTGGCTGACCGAACACGTGCTGGGCATCAAGGTAGTAGAACCGGGTTGCAAAGCGATAAAAATCGAACCGCATCTGGAAGATTTAACCTTCGCCGAAGGGACGTTCCCGACGCCGTACGGAGTTGTGAAGGTGAAGCACACCAAACTGGCGGGCGGCAAAATTCAGACGGAGGTGAGCGGGCCAAAGGAAGTGCGGATTATTCGGTAGCGTGACGAACGGTCAATCGCAATCCGCCAATCCAAACGTATTTACCCGCTTCGTACTGCCTTCTTCAACCGTCTGCGAAACGGCATAGTTTTGGTTGTTTTTGACCACATTGGTGATCTGGAACGTCTTGTGAGCCGTCACTTTTCCCGACTCGTCAAATTCATCGCTTTCAAATCCCTTCAGGATGGTTTTCTTCCAGGGGTAGAGGTTGAAAACATCAAACGGTAAACCCCGTTTGGCCAGCAGCGCTTCGGGACTTTGGGTGGAGGAATCGTAGACGTGGGCTTCCGCATAATATTTCGTTCCGTCTTCCAGATACTGGTAGGTGCTGTTTCCGTTCGCGTCGTACGAAAAGACTTTTTCAAACGTGGGTTCGTCCTTACTGGCCGGCATAGCTTTGAAGCTCAGGATACGCCCCTCGGCATCGTACCGGATGGTCGTAGTCAGGACGGTTTGGGAGCCAACAAGGTCTTGGATTTCCGTGAGTTTACCGTCGGTCCATCGGCATTTCAGGCCACTGCCAATGCCCCAGTCGGTGAGTTGGTCGGGTGTTTTTCCGTCGACGGTAATCGTGGCGCCGGTTATCTGATTTGCGCTGTTGTATGCGAAGGTATAAACGTATACATGCTCGGTACTGCCGCCGGTCGGCCCTTTAAAATTGACAGTCAACTGGCTGACGTAGCCAGCCGCGTTGTAGGCATACTGGTGTTTGTTGCCGTTGCCACGGTCGATGGCGGTCAGTTTGCAACTCGCTTCGCTAGGTGCATCGATCTCCGATTTTTTGCAGTGTGTTAAACTCAGCAGGGTAAACCCCAGCAATAGGGTTGTCAATGCGGTTTTCATAAAAGACGAAATAGGTTGGTGTGAATGACATGGGTCATCACAAACCTATCGAGGCCTCGCCGGTTTGCCATGGCGGTTTGTACGAATAGACGGGATCAGTATTTGAAGTGTTTTTTTTGCGATGCGATCCGGCGAGTCACGAAAAAAGATGAACGTGACAATTGTCACGGAACCCGTTTTTCCAAAACCGTATTTTTGCCCCATCAGCTTCAAAAGCATTCGTATGATGAACCTCATAAAAAGTCTGTTTGGTAAGGCCGACACCAGCCAGTTTAACGAAATCCGCTCGCAGGGCGCTCTGATTATTGACGTTCGGTCGCCAGGTGAATTTGCCGGTGGGCATGTGCCGGGGGCCGTCAACATTCCCCTCGACCAGCTCGAATCCAAACTCAGCACGATCAAAGGCTATCAGAAACCTCTGATTTTATGTTGTGCCTCCGGGATGCGCAGCGCCCGCGCCAAAGCCATCCTGCGCGGGAAAGGCGTTGAAAACCTGTTCGATGCCGGTAGCTGGCGGAATTTGTAGGAACCGGCGTTGACGAAAACTGCCCGAATCGACGACCCGGTTCGGGCAGTCCGAAATCGCTTTGAGTCGTTTCTGCGTATATATCCTGCTGTTAACCCAAGCGAGATATGAAACGCCTTTTTTCTCTGTCCATCCTTCTTTTTCTGCTGGTTCAGGCCGGTTTTGCCCAGAAAGCCACCAGCACCGTTCAGGCCATTCGGTACATCAAACTTGCCAACACGCTTCGGGCGCTGGACAAACCGCAGGACGCCATCAGCCTGCTGGAGAGGGCGTTACCGGCCGTTCGGGGCACCAATCCCTATTGGGAAGCGTTTGCCTGCGAGCTGCTGGGACTGGCCCACTACGAAAATAACAACAGCGAAAACGCTGATTATTATCTGAAAATCGCCCGGAGCCGCTACGAGAAGCTGCGGTATGTCGCCAGTGCCTGGGGCGTCAATGAACTGATTCGCGACATTTCCGGTAAAAATCTGTATGCCGGTATTCAGTTTGGGGCTTCGGATGTGAAGCTGGCGATTTTCAAAACCAAATACGAAAGCGATTTTTACGAAAAAGATATCAAAACCCGGTTTGAGGTTCCCAACGTTAGTTTTGTAGCCGATGCCTCGAAGTCGCTGGAAGCCGGGCAGAATGCATTGAAAGTCTGTCTCGACACCATCAGTCGCTACAACATCCCGACCGAACGGATCTTCATTGTGTTCAGCAACGAAATGAAGGAGGGACTGGCCAGAACCCCGGCGACGAAAAAGATGCTGTATGATCAGTTGTCGCGGGCGTTGCCGACGGGCAATCTGCGCATCGACACCACACTTTCCATCGACCGCGAAGCTGAACTGTTTACCGTTGGCTCCATTCCCCGAAAAGTCTGGCCGACCACCTCGTCGCTCAACATCGGCAGCGATGTCACGGTGGGCGGTTATTTCGATGCTGACAAAACGTTTCACCCGATTGAAATGCCGGTGGGAATGAACACACTGGTGAGCCAGATTGAAAGCAAGCGTTCGCTGAACACGGACGCGTTTAAAAAGGAAGCGCAACGGGTCATCAAAACCGTGGCGGATACGGCCCTGGCACCCCGTTTCAAAACCAGTGGCGCAGGACTGCAACAACGTCGGACGGTGGGGCTGGGGGGCGATGTGGCCTGGGCGCTGGTGACCTATCTGCACCCCGAAAAAACCGGAACCACGGCGGTAGCCATTTCGATGGAAGATGTGGAGCGGTTTAAAAAAATGGTGATGGATGATTACCAGACGCTTACACGCCCCAATGTGAAAGACATCGCCGACGCAGCCCTTCGCAGCAAAGCGGAGCAGGAAATCAGCGCGGTTCGAGATCAATTGAGTGAAAAGCAGCTCATTGCCGGGGCGTTGTGGCTCGAATCCATCATGAAAACCTACTCGACGCCCTCGGCTCCCAAGCGGTTTGTGTTCATCCGAAATTCGGACATTGGCTGGGTTACCGGCAAGTTTCTGGAGACCATTAGTGGCGAATACGAATCGACCATTGCCAAAGGGGCTCTGTATACCCGCTAATTCATTTTTGTCGTGTTGATTACACCCGAAGCCCGCAGGGCTGGCACCTGGATAACCCCGGATGCCATCCAGAGACCGGGAGCAGAGATCAGAACGATGCAGAATCAATCCTGAAAGGGTTGCATCAATTTCAGATCAGAGTATTTAACCCTCTCAGAGTTGACTATTGGGTTGTTCGGTTGCTGACCCTGACCCCCGGATGCCATCCGGGGTTATCCTTGTGCCAGCCGTGCGGGCTTCGGGTGTAATCAACCGGGCCTGGAAGCCGCAACATCCGGATTGCGAAAGCCTTCTTCAGGGGATTGAGATTAAAACGGTAAGCGCTGTTTGTTGTTAAATAGTGTGTTTACTAGTCCTGTTTCGGCACATTTGCGTATATTCAAACGCAAATGTGCTTTTTTTGAATAGCCAAAACCCAATAAACCCCATGCATTCCAATCGTCGCGACTTTATTAAAGGCTTGTCAGCTGCTTCGGCGCTGGTGGCCACCCAAAGTGTCGCCAAGCCTTTCAATATCATACGGGATCTGAAAAAGGTCAGCCCCAACGACAAGATCCGGATTGCCACCATCGGCATGGGGATTCAGGGGAATTTCGACACCCAGGCGGCTTTGCGCAACCCGGATGTGGAACTGGTGGCCGTGGCCGATCTCTACTCCGGGCGGCTCGAACACGCGCGGACGGCTTTCGGGCAACAGGTCTACACGACGCGTGATTACCGCGAGATCCTGGCCCGCAAAGACGTGGACGCCGTTCTGGTGGTCACGCCCGATCACTGGCATGATCACATCACCATTGCCGCCCTGAAAGCCGGGAAACACGTCTATTGCGAAAAACCGATGGTGCAGCATCTCAACGAAGGCAAAGCCGTAATCGATGCGTGGAAAAAATCGGGAAAAACCATGCAGGTCGGTAGCCAGCGCATCAGCAGTGCGTCGTTTAAGGAAGCCAAGCGACTGATCGAGGCCGGTGAAATCGGGCAGATCAACTACATCGAATCCAACAGCGACCGGTTCAACGCCATCGGTGCCTGGAACTACTCCGTACCGCCCGATGCTTCCCCGCAAACCGTCGATTGGGACCGGTTTCTGGGCGATGCGCCGAAGCGTCCGTTCGACCCGATCCGGTTTTTCCGCTGGCGAAACTTCAAGGACTACGGCACGGGGGTGGCCGGTGACCTGTTCATTCACCTGATTACGGGCGTTCATTACGTGACCAACACGCTGGGGCCGACGCGGGTGTATTCGTCGGGCAATCTGGCCTACTGGAAAGAAAACCGCGATGTGCCGGATATCATGACGAGCATCATGGATTACCCGAAAACGGAGCAACACGAAGCGTTTCAAATGGTATTGCGCGTCAATTTTGCGAATGCCGGCAAAATCAGCAACGTGACCCGGATCATCGGCAACGAAGGCACGGTCGAGTTTTCGGAGAACAACCTGATTCTGACCAGGAAAAAACTGCCGATTGCGCCGGGCTACGGGAATTACGACAGCTTCTTTACGTTCACGGAGGATGTGCAGAAGAAGTTTGTGGAGCAATACGACGCCAAATACCCGCCCGAAACCCGCACCGCCGAACCGGTAAAGGAAATTAAATTCGAAGCCCCCAAAGACGACGACGCCCACGCCAAACACTTCGCAGATTTCTTTACGAACATGCGGGCGGGCAGCCAGGGAACCATCGAGGACCCGGTTTTCGGGTTCCGCGCAGCCGCCCCGGTGCTGGCCTGCAACGAGAGTTATTTCGAAAACAAAGTTGTGCATTGGGACCCTGTGACAATGACGCAGAAATACCCCGATGGGGCGAAAAGCAAGAAAGCGTCGACGGAAAAGAAACCCGTTAGCCCGGCCAAGAAAGCCGTGACGGTTGCCAAGAAATCGTAAGTATTACGGTTAGTTGATCCGTACATTTTTGACCCGTTAAGGTCACTACAGCGCAGTGTCGGTAGAAATTGTTTCCCATATGCGGCTACGTGTGCCGTCAGGTACACAACGGTGATGTACCTGACGGTACATGGGCATGCTTGGACCGGTTTTATTGACTGACGCTGCGCTGTGGTGACCCTAACGGGTCTAAAAATGGGTCGACTACTCCTTGCGCAGAAAAGAATCCTGAATTCACGTTAAATACGTTCCTCTAACCGAACCTTGGATCGATGAACATGGGTAATCTGTTTGCGGCCATTCCGGACTCGCTGCCTGATGAACTTTTTGAGGAGTTGATGGCGGAGAAAGGCATTAAAATCGAACGCATCGTCTCCAAAGGGCAGGCTTCACCGGACGGTTTCTGGTACGATCAGCCGGAGAACGAATGGGTGTTGGTCGTGCGGGGAGCGGCCCGGCTGCGAATCGAGGGCGTTGACGAACCCATTGAACTAACCGCCGGAACCTACATCAACCTGCCCGCGCACGTCAAACACCGGGTTGACTGGACGAAAGAAGACGAAGAAACCATCTGGCTGGCAATCTTTTATTGACTTCCAAAGCCGAATCAGCCAACAGAACGGACTTGCCTAAAGATGAGGGTAAATAAGCCAAAGGGCGGCAACGATCAGCGTCTCCAGGATCCAGATCCGGAGGTTGTTTTTCTCCAGCACCCGACGAATTAAAAAATGCATTCCGGCGAAACCCAGGGCAATGGGAATGCCGAAGAAAAACTGAAGAATGTTGTTCTCCCGTCCGGTGTTTAAAAGCCCGTAGATGATCATGACCACCCCGATCAACGCCATCAGCATGAGTGGCGTTACGATACTGACAAGCTTCGATAGAATCATTTATTTTCCCCGCTTCGGTGTCAGGCCCAACTGCTCGTTGTAATAGCGGACCGTTTGAATCACCGAAGGTAAGTTGCTGGGTTTATCCTGTGTATCCCGCTCAATAATAATATGACCCGTAAAGTGCTGCCGCTGTAATTCCTTAAAAACTTCCGGGAAATTGATGACGCCCGTACCAACCGGCACATCCTTCAGTTTCGGGTCATTGTAAGCAGCAATGTCTTTTAAATGCAGGGCAATCAGGTGACCTTCCAGCTTTTTCAGGCCCTCGACCGGGTTGATGCCGCTTTTAGGCCAGTGGCCAATGTCCGCGCAAACTTTGAAATTAGGATGGTTTTTGAGAGCCGCCAACACCGAATCCGGATGCCAGTAGGCACTCACACCCTTCCAGTGGTTGTGGAGAGCGACTTTCAGCCCGTATACCCCCGCCAGACTGTCCACGCTATCCCAAAGTTCCACCGGCGGTTCTGCCGTGACGTACTTCACATTCAATTTTTTGGCTAATTCAAATTCGTGCGTCCATTTATCGATGGTTTTGCCACCGGTTAAATAAATGGATTCCATCAGGAGGCCTTTATCGCTGACCTGCTGCTTGAGTTTGGCAATGCCCGACCACGACAGATTCATGAGGAGCGAATCCTTGAGATCGGCACCGGCCCGGCCAAAGGTGTAGCCTTCCACGAATTTCAACCCGGCGCTGTCCGCTTTGGCGAGTTGCTCGGGAAACGGAAACCGATTGAACGTATAGAGAGCAACGCCCAGTTTCCAGTTTTTGGGTCCGGCATATCTCGCAGCGGATTCAGGAGCCCGGTTTGCGGTTTTAGCAGTCATTTTCTTTTGAACCTGCGCCGACAGGTGTGCCGAAATCAGCATTCCGAGCGTCAGAAAGAAGAAAACGGAAAGTCTGCCTGACGAGGTATGAGTCGATTGAAGGCGATGGGGAGCGGGTTGATTCATGGGCCTTAAATGAATGGGTTAGGAGAGCAAGGTACAAAAGGATTGGTGATCGACATGGCTTCGCCCGGATAAATCAAAAGGCTGACCTCTTTCGGGGCCAGCCTTTCCGGGTGGATATAGTCAGTCTGGGGTGATATCACATCGGCCACTCGATGCGGTTTTAGTGAAAAGCAATCAGTCGGGGCGTTGCCGGTACCGGTGGCGTAGTGGCCAGGGTTAGTTCCTGCGTGGTGGTTTCTACGCCGTTCGTAATGGTAACCTGGTAGACACCGTCGGGCAGGTTCCGGACGTCCAGTTGCAGCCGGGCGTTTTGGCGGTTTTTCCCAATTTGCTTGCTGAATACTTCGGCCCCCGCCCGGTTGACGATCCGTACCTGGACGGCCCCACCGGTTTGTTTATCCAGCGCAATCCGGAGTTTGCCTTCAGTGGTGGTATACATGCCACTCTGAAAAGCGACCGGTTTTTTGGGATGAACGAAGGACATGTAGACATCAGCCTTCGCAAACGAGAGACTGGTCAAGGTCATCAGAAAGGCAACGAGCAGGGATTTGGAGAGCGTTTTCATGGCGTATGAAGTTTTTGTTTTGGTCCGTTTGAATGAATCAAAGGTCCGCTTCAACGCCTGAAAAGGCTGTCACAAATGAGTCAATCCCTGCTACTTTTGGGATGGACAAAGGAGCAAAAATTCCGGTAGTTTGAGGTCGGTTTTACTGTCCCTGCACCACGGCTTCGTAAAACCGGTCCAGAATCAGCGCCCGGATGTTCAGGGTGGGTTTGCCGTAGGTTTTGGAATCGTCGGGATACACCCGGTTGGTCAGGCAAATGTAGACCAGGTTGTATTTCGGATCGACCCAGACGTAGGTGCCGGTATAGCCACTGTGTCCGTAGGCCAGGGGAGACGGATACGCCTTGGGGCCTTGTTTGGGATTCGGTGCTTTGGCAAAACCGTAGCCACGGGCGCTGGTTTTCGATTGTTCCGCCGTGAAGAGATCCACCGTAGCGGGCTGGATGTAGGTGCGACCGCCGTAAGAACCCTTGTTCAGATACATCTGGTAAAGAATGGCCAGATCGTTGGCGTTGGCGAACAGCCCGGCATGGCCTTCGACACCCCCGGCCATGGCCGCACCCGGATCGTTGACATAACCCTGCACGCGCATGTTGCGAAACCAGTTGTCGTTTTCGGTGGTCGGAACAATGCGGGAGCGGGGAAAGCGGTTTCGGGGCAAATAGCCCGTCGACGTCATGCCGAGCGGCCGGTAAAACGCATCCTGCACAAACTCATCGAGCTTCTGGTGAGAAACTGTTTCGATGACTTCCTTCATCATGTACATGCTGACATCACTGTACACGAATTTGCCCCGCGTCCCGCCTTTCGATTGCAGGGTGACGGGCCACATGACCTCTTCGAAATAATTGGCCCGGAGGAAAAACCGGTCGGCTACTTTGGTCGGATAGGCCGCCGACGAGTCGAAGCTGAGATCCAGCGGTTTGAGTTGTTCGTAGAATTTGATGTACGGCGTATACCCCGCTTCATGGAGCAGGGCCTCCCGGATGGTGACCGTCGCTTTATCCGGGATCGTCCGGGTTCGGGCCACGTAGGTACTGATGGGCGTTTTCAGATCCAGCGCCTTTTGATCCAGCAGCCGCATAACCGCCGGGGTGGTCGCGCTGACCTTCGTGACCGAAGCGAGGTCGAACAGATCATCGGGTTTCGTTACGGCATCCCGCGCGTAGGTATGATGTCCATACGCCTTGTGAAAGATGACTTTGCCGTCTTTCGCCAGCAAAACCACCGCGCCGGGGGTCACGTGGTCGGCAATGGCTACAGCCATCAGCGAGTCAATCGCCTTCAGACGTTTACTACTCACCGTTACAGTCTCCGGGACCGAATACCCCAGCCGGATTTTGGGCGTCGAATACCCGCTGCCTGCTTTGAAAAGGGTGCTAAACGTGGTTTCAAGGCGATTGACAGAAGCCATACCGCCAAAAAGGACCTGGGCTGCGGCTGACGCACCCTCGGCGGTATTGGCCGGATACCAGATAATGGGACAGCGCAGGGATTCCAGACCGGCCAGGTTTTTTCCGCTCCCGGTCAGTACCACTACGACCTTATTGATCGCCTGCTGATCGGCAATGAAATTCAGCAGTTTAGGGCCAAAGGGTGACGAATCGGATAAGGTGATGACGACCAGATTGTACAATTTTAACCGGTCATGGAGATCAAACAGAACGGAATCGGTCGGAGCCGCACCGAGTGAAAAACCCGTGACCGGACTGTATTTAGCCGCCAGACTATCAAAAACCGCTTGCTGAGCGTAGCGACCATTCACAATGGCGGTTTTCACGTTCAGAAGGTCAGTGACCGGCACCAGTCCCGATGGGTTGTTGAGCACGACCACCTGTTTTTCAGCCTGTTGGATCGCAGTAAGGTTCGCGGGTGTGGGAAGCGGTTGGGCCAAAGCCCTGCTACAGTACAGCAGCATAAGGAGATTCCAGATCGACGGTTTCATACGGATTGGCAAGTAAGGGGATTGGGGCCGGTTTTACAACCGGTTTTTGGTTAGGGAGGTACGGTGATGTTACCCGTTCTGCGTTTTAAAAATGGAATAAGTAAATAGCGGATGGTAAAAGTTAGAAACTATTGAATCCAAAATGTGCGCAATAGCCCGCGAGAAATGGGAAATATCCCATTGTGGAGGATGGCATGGTTGGGTACGTTTGTGATCAACCAATCACCTCTTTGTCATGACCAATCGTTTATTTATTCGAGCTTATCTATTTAGTGCGTGTTTCTTAAATTGCTTTTTGAGCGGCTTTACTTCCTTGGCCCAAATTGATGTCATTGCGGTCGATACGACCACCGGTGTGCCGGCTAAAGCTTTGCCTTTTAATAGGCCTTTCATCCTTAAAATACCCGCTAAGCAGAAGGAGTATTCCAGCATGTATCTTATAGACCACATAGGGAACAAAACACTTTCGGAAACCATCCAAAAACGAACCACAGAGATCGTCAGCCGAATCGATGATAGCGGAAATACAATAACGGATACACTCTTCAAGGATTATCATTTGAGGCCGATTCCGCCCGCTTATTTTTTTATGGCCAAAGAAGGTACAAAAAATTCTCTATTCATTCGATTTAAGGATACGATCACTCTGAAGCCCAATAAATTGTACTCTCTCGTTATTGCGACCGATCCGGATGCACGAACGCTTACTATTTTTAATGCCTTGCATGAGTCAATGAAAATTACCGGAACGGCTACAGGTGATAAGCTCAAAAAAGCAAAGCAAATTAGTAAGGCGATGGATGTCTACAAATCACTGGCTGATAAGGTTAACGAGCAATTAGGTATTTATTTTAATATCCGATTTATCGATTACATATCCGAAACGGATGTAGCCAGCTTGCCAGAGTCAGATTTCGACAATGATGGCATTGTTACCCGCAATTCGGTCAACATCGGAGGCAAGACAATTACTATTATTAACAAAAATGTAGTTCAGGACATTCTGAAATTCCATAACCAAAAGATTGAAGTACTATACGATGCTATTGACGCAGAGAGTACTAATCTTACGACTCATATTTCGACCAATGGCGCAAATTTCATCCCTTCAAATACTGAGAAAGCTAAATTAGCCCTGTTAAACAAGGCCTATATCAGTGTTGATTTTCGGGAACATAGTAAGCTTAAAGAACAATTTACGCAGGATAATAACCGGGTGCTCAAAACGGTGAACAAATTGCTCTCGCAGTCTCGGACCGAAACCGACGCGATAATGCAGGGGTTACAGCCGTTTCTGTGCAGCCTTTGCAAACCCGCAAAATCCACGGATTATGGGAACCGACTAAAAAACATAGAGGAAACTTTTGCGGATATTCAACGTATATACCTGCTTGCTCAGGTACTAGCTAGTCAGGAGACTGCTCTAAATGACACCTTTACCTATTTTGAAAGTTTGCTCGCATCGGTCACTACCTCCCGTGGTTACTTAAAAATAATGAGTGAGAAAATCTCGGAGGTTCAGGATGAAATAAAAAAGAATGCCCTGTTCAGTGGAGCAGATGTAACAAATGGGGATACTTTTATTTTCAGCTTTGAAACCCGTACCAAACTGAGTATCGTTCCGGAGGTGGGGCTGGTTACCAACCGGTTGTTTAAAAGTGGTCGTAACAGCAATTTTCTGCTGATTCCCTATTTGGGCGCCAGCATAAATTTCAGCCAGATTGACCGCGATGTTCCGTTTAAGCTGATCCGAAAAAAAACGCTTTGGCAACGTCTATCCCTTGTTGTGGGCTACAGTCTTGTTCCACTCAAAGATGATTATACACAGGCCCCACGTGACGATTTTTTCGAGAAAAGCTCATTACTCACGGGACTAGGCTTCCGGTTCAGTAATACTGTTAAGCTGATTGGAGGTTATACCTGGTACTACAAACGCCCGGCCTCATTGGAACTACCCCGCCAGTTAACCAATTTGCCTTTCATCGGGGTTTCCTTTGACATGGACATAAAAAAGTACATTGAAACTATTTTTAGTGCAGTTACCCCGCTACGGGGGACAAAAACCGTCGAATCTAAAGCTGATTAAATCTCATGGAAAACCAGACATCCCTAAATCGCACGTTGCCCTCAATTCTTGATGCCATTCATGCCGTATTATTGCACCATAACCTGAGCCATTTTAGTGTAGTAAGGCTACAGTTTGTCGAAGAGATAAAGAAAGACGATCAGTCAGAAAATAAGACTGAATCTGAAAATGATGGCTTCGATGATAATGAAAAGAAAGTGGATAAAACTTTGCCACAAGGAATGGTAATTGCAGCCAACACTCACGGCCTGGTCTGCAGGCCGGTAAAAGATGCCGATGGGAATATTGTGCGTGATGCTCAGGGACGACCAATTTTTGAGTGTTCATAAAAAACTTACCAGTAGCACGACTGCCTGACGATTAGGCTAAGTCGTGCTACCAATATTTATGTTCCAATTTGATCCGTAAAAAGGTTCTTTTTGGGTATCCTCAAACCAACTCCCCACCCATTACCGGATCCGAAAATCCTTCCTTTCCGGTTTCAACCCGGCCCGCATACCGCTTCTCGAAAACCGGATGGCCGTCCACGGTCACGCTGAAATCATACCAGCCGAAGCTGCGGCTCAGGTCCAGAATCAGGCTGATCCGGCTTCCTTTCGAACCGGCTGCGGCCAGGGTTTGGGTCTGGGTGCCGGTTTGGTAGGCGTTGTCTTTAACGTCGATGGTGTAGGCCCGGGCCGGATCGAGGTTGGTGATGTTGAGTTCAACCGAACCGGTGAGCGTGCTGGCCTGCGGGGCCGTGCGCTGGTAGTCGCACTGAACCGCAACCCGTGGATCGTTGGCGGTGCCGATGAACTCGCGGAAAAAACCGTTGGGGCCATTGACCCGGAACTGGTAGGTTTCGTTCCCGAATTCCCGGATGTCCCATCGGTCGTTCAGGCGGTCTCCGGCGGATACGGCATAATTCCGAACCTGCACATCGCGCTCGGCGTTTTCGTTTTCCGACACGAAGTTGTTCAGCGCATACACCGTGAAGGGCGAACCCGCCGACTTCGAACCAAAAACGTCATTTCCAGCTTTCAGGGTGATGTCAAACGCTTTCTGGTCCGGATCGAACTGCCCATCGGCGTATAATTCGTACGGAATCGCGAGGGACGACCGCAGGCCTTTCTCCTGCTTTGGAATGAACGGAGACGTGTAGGGAGCTTTTTTGATTTTGTTGATTTCGTCGGTGGTCAGCACCTTGAAATCGGATGGCAACTCCTTGAACTGGGCTTTGTGGATGCTTTCGACAAACTCGTTTTTCTCCACAAATGCCGGCATCGGTATTTTCTCGCCTTTGTAGGGCCGGAACACCGAGGTCAAATCCCCGCAAACCGTCCGTCGCCAGGCACTGATGTTCGACTCTTCGATTTTCTTACCGGTTTTCTTGCTTAGAAACACCTCCAGAAACTGGAGAATGGACGTGTGATCGAAGACCTCCGACGACACCTTGCCGCCCCGGCTCCAGGGCGAGGCAATCACGAGCGGCACGCGGTACCCCAACCCGATGGCACCAGCCCGGGCTTCTTTACGGGCGTTCGGACTTTTGCGTTGCAACTCCTGGTCCATATAGACGTGCTCGACGCTGGTGTCGATGCCTTTGGAGACTTTGCCGGTTTCGGGCTTGTCGGGATGGGGAGCCACAAACGGTGGAACGTGGTCGAAATAACCGTCGTTTTCGTCGTAGCACAAAATGAATACCGTCTTTTTCCAGACATCCGGATTTTGGGTCAGGATGTCGAGCATTTCGGAAATGTACCACGCTCCGTACCAGGCCGCGCCCGGGTGATCGGAGTAGTTTTCGGGGGCCACCACCCACGAGACCGTCGGCAGGGTGCGGTTTTTTACATCCGCCCGAAACTGGTGCAACACATCACCTTTTGGAATTTCAACTTCCCGTTCCGTGCTGCCGTCGTGGTATTTCAGCTTCGTCAGTTCGTGGTAATGCGGATCATTTTTATTGGTCGTAAAGGCTTTCTCGTGCAGGTTTTTCTCCCGCTGCGACAATTTGGCGTAGTTTTCCCGACTGTATTTCACTTGGTGCTCCCGGCCGACAATCAACTCTTGCTCTTTCCGACCCAACTCCCGCTTCAGTTTAGGAAGTTCGCCGTCGGTTTCAGGCAGGGAGCTGATTTTGGTTTTCAAGGCCAGAATTTCGCCGGGCAGTTCGGGGAGTTTTTTGGTCAGATAACGCTGGTAGGCTTCCGAGAAACCGACGTTGTACTGTTTGAACCACTCGATGGGATTGTCGGTAAAATTGGCCAGCCAGCCTTCTTCTTCACCTTCAAAGCCGACGGGTAAACTCAGTTCGTTCTGGTAAATTCGCCACGAGATGCCGTTTTCTTCCAGCCGCTCGGGGAAGGTTTTCCAGTGGGCCGGATCGTCGTAATCGACGTCCTCATTCCGGACGTTGGCTTTCACATTCCGGTCGGGTTTTTCCCGGATGGTGCCGGTCCAGAGGTAAAGCCGGTTGGGCGTGGTGCCGGTCAGGGACGAACAAAAATTCTGATCGCAAACCGTAAAGGCGTCGGCCAGGGCGTAGTAAAACGGAATGTCCTGCCGGTTGTAATAGCCCATTGTCAAGGGCATGTTGGCATATTCTTTCCGGCCCGACTGTTTGGAATCCAGCCACTTGTCGTATTTTCCGTCGTTGCGGGCATCCACCTGATTGGTCCAGGAGTGGGGGAGCGAACTCATCCAGGTGGCTTTGGTATCTTTCAGATTCAGCCGAAAGGGAGCGTAGGTTTCACCGGCGGCATTGGTCTGGAGCCAAACCGGGTTTTTGTTGGGAAGCGTAATCGCCCGCGGATCGTTGAAGCCCCGAACGCCCCGCAGCGACCCGTAGCAATGGTCGAAGGAGCGGTTTTCCTGCATCAGAATGACAATGTGTTCGGCATCCTGAAAGGTGCTGCCCGGCTGGGGGTCGATGGCGAGGGCTTTCTGGATCGAATCGGGGAGAACCTGAAACAGGCTCGTGCCACCGGCTAGCAAGGCGGCTTTTTTGAGAAATTCTCTTCTGCTGTCCGTCATTTCGGGTTGAGAGTTGTGGGTAAGTAAAGATACTTTTTTTTCGCTCCGAAATGATAAAAAGCCGCTCTATTTAACAGTATGATAACTTTTCCATATTTACCGATCGCGTTTGAGTGGGGCTTTTTCGATCCCGGGATCCGGTTTAGCGCGCGTTCGACGGTTTCAAAAAAAACAAACCTTTTTTGGCAAACCCGGTTACTACTTTTTTCAATGAACAGGCAGTAATCATGATTAGAAAAGGAGATCGGGTGCGCTGGAAATACGCCAGTGGTCATGCCGAAGGCAAGGTGGTGGAAGTCCACCAAGAGGAAATTGAAAAAACCATCAAAGGATCAAAGATCAAGCGAAACGGCTCCGAAGACAATCCGGCGCTGGTGATCGAACAGGAGGACAAACAGACGGTTTTGAAACTACAAAGTGAAGTAGAAAAGATTCACAACTGACGAATGTCGCCAGGATACGGGGTGATCAGGTTGGTTTTTGAGTAAGTTTGTACTGCATCTATTCCACAATCCTTCATGCAACGCCGAACGTTTCTTCAAAATACCGGGCTTTTGGCCGCAGCCGTGACCACTTCCGGCCCGGCGGTTTTAGCCGCGTCGTCCGCTCCGGTGGCCAAAAACAAACTGCCGAAATGGAAAGGCTTTAACCTGCTGGATTTCTTTTCACCCAATCCGGCGCAGGGCCGGAAGCCGACCACTGAAGAACACTTCATATGGATGCGCGACTGGGGTTTCGATTTTGTCCGGCTGCCGATGGCCTATCCGGCCTATCTGAAATTCGACCGGAGCCGCAACATTACGCCCGACGAGGTCTACCAGATCGACGAGTCGGCCGTGGATCGGATCGACAAGCTGGTGGCGATGGCCCACAAACACAACCTTCACGTCAGCCTGAACCTGCACCGCGCACCGGGCTACTGTGTCAACGCCGGTTTTCACGAACCCTACAACCTCTGGACCGATCAGCCCGCGCAGGACGCTTTCAATTTTCACTGGAACTACTGGGCGAAACGCTACAAAAACGTCTCTTCTCAGAAAATCAGCTTCGATTTGCTGAACGAGCCGAGTATGCGGGAAGACATGAACGACCAGCTTTCCAAACGCAGTTCGGTGCCGGGTGCCGTATACCGGAAAGTGGCGCTGGCGGCTCTGGAAGCCATTCGCAAAGAAAACCCGAAACACCTGGTGATTGCCGATGGCAACGACGTGGGCTCGTCGGTGATTCCCGAAATCACCGATCTGGACATTGCGCAGAGTTGCCGGGGCTACAATCCGGGCATTATTTCGCATTACAAAGCCCCCTGGGCCAACAAAGATCCCGAGAATCTGCCGCTGCCGAAGTGGCCGGGACAGGTGGGCGATAAATACCTGAGCCGGGCGATGCTGGAAACGTTTTACAAACCGTGGATAGAACTGGTTAACAAGGGTGTCGGCGTGCATTGTGGCGAATGTGGTGCCTGGAACAAAACCCCGCACGACGTTTTTCTGGCCTGGTTTGGCGATGTGCTCGACATTCTGACGAGCAACGGCATCGGTTTTGCGCTCTGGGAATTCAGCGGAGATTTTGGGGTACTTGATTCCAAACGGGCCGACGTGGCATATGAAGACTGGCACGGTCATAAACTGGACCGGAAATTATTGAACCTGCTGGCGAAGTATTGATGAGCGAGGAACAACCGGTTTTGGAAGTGCCCAATGAGCGAAAACCGCTCGAAATTTTGTATCAGTCTCCTGATCTGGTGGCGATTAACAAACCGCACGGACTGCTGGTACACCGGTCGATGATCGCCAGTGACGCCAGCGAATTTGCCGTTCAACTCCTTCGCGATCAATTGGGGCAGCGGGTCTATCCGGTTCATCGGCTGGATCGAAAAACCGGGGGCGTTCTGCTCTTTGCGCTGAATGAAGCCCTGAATTCCGCCATGCAGCAGCAGTTTGCCGAAGGGAAGGTACACAAAACCTACCGGGCCATTGTGCGGGGATATACCGACGACAAACTGGAAATCGACTATCCGCTCCGGCGCGACGACGGAATCGTTCAAGAGGCTTTTACCAGACTAAAAACGCTCCAACGGACCGAAGTGGCACTGCCGTTTGGGAAACACGCCACCTCACGCTATTCATTGGTCGAACTGAAACCCACAACCGGCCGGTTTCACCAGCTCCGAAAGCACCTGGCGCACATCTTCCACCCGATCATTGGCGACCGGCCACACGGCTGCAATAAACAGAACAAGCTGTTTAAGGAGCATTTCGGGATGGAAACCATGCTGTTACACGCGCTGGAAATCCGGTTTCAACACCCGGTTTCGAACGAAGAAAGTATCATTTCGGCCCCGCTACAAACCGAATTTGAGCGGATGCTGACGGTTTTGTTTGGGATGGCTGAATTGGAAAAAACGCTTACTCAAACACCTTAAACCGCTCGTGGGCCTGCAGTTCCAGCAACTCGCGGTGGTCGGGGTGGGCGATGTTGATGAGCGCCCGGGCGCGTTGGCGGAGGTTTTTGCCGTACAGATACGCCACCCCGTATTCGGTCACGATGTAGTGGACGTGGGCTCGGGTGGTCGTCACGCCAGCCCCTTCTTTCAGGAACGGCACAATCTTGCTTTCACCGTATTTCGTTACGGAGGGCAGGGCAATGATCGGTTTGCCACCTTCCGAGAGCGAGGCTCCCCGCACAAAATCCATCTGCCCGCCGACCCCGGAATATTGATAGGTCCCAATCGTATCGGCGCACACCTGACCCGTCAGATCCACCTCAATGGCGCTGTTGATGGCCGTCACCTTCGGATTCCGGCGAATGATGGCCGTGTCGTTGGTGTAGGTCACTTCCTTCATCACCACGGCGGGGTTGTCGTCGATGAAATCGTACAACCGGCGCGTTCCCATCGCAAAGCAGGAGACCAGTTTATACGGAATGGCTTTCTTGAGTTCATTGGTGATAACACCCCGCTCGACCAGATCAATGACGCCGTCGGAGAACATTTCGGTATGAATTCCCAGTTTCTGGTGGTAAATCAACTCCGCCAGCACGGCGTTCGGAATCCCGCCGATGCCCATTTGCAGCGTGGCCCCGTCTTCCACCAGTTCAGCCACAAACCGGCCAATTTTCTGCTCAGTTTCCGATGCCGGTTTCAGCGGCATTTCGTACAAGGGATCGTCGCATTCGACGGCCGCGTGGATCGTTTTGACGTGGATAATGCCGTCGCCGTGGGTCCGCGGAACGTTCGGATTGATCTGGGCGATCACGTATTTGGCGGATTTAACGGCGCTTAACGAAATGTCTACTGATGGGCCGAGCGAACAAAAACCGTGTTGATCGGGGGGTGAAATCTGGATCAGGGCGACATCGAGGGGCAAAATATTCCGTTGAAACAACAGCGGGATTTCGCTCAGAAAAATAGGAACGTAATCGGCAATCCCGGCATTGACCTGCTTGCGCATGTTGGCTCCGATGAAAAACGAATTCGGTCTGAAAATCCCGGCGTACTGTTCTTCGCAATACGGCAGATGGCCTTCCGTGTGCATGTGACACACTTCAATGTCACGCAGCCCGGCAGCAGAAGCCCGCCCGACCATGGCCGCAATCAGGCGGTGGGGCGTTTGGGCAACGCTGTGAACAAACACCCGATTGCCGGATTGAATCACCTCTACGGCCTGCTCCGGACTAACAATAGGAACCAGATTTTGCATGGTATGGAAACGAAATGACGAATGATCGGATTATTTTTTTTGACAAACCTACCGCCCGAACGGGTTGGATTTTGTGAGTAAAATCATCGGATTCCCAAACCGTTGTCAGGGGCGATGACGGTTATTTTTTCGGCACTAAATACGTCAGTGGAGACACTATCGAATAATCCGGGTTGTCTTTGACCAGATCCTGCAGGACGCCCACGTGCGTTTGTCCCATGATCACCAGGAGTTTACGGCCCCGGTTTTGCAGTTGCGTATTGAGAATGTTGGCATAAATCTTCAGGTTTCGCTTGTAAAAAAGGCTGATGTATTCGGCGCCAATGTAGGCTTTATCGATTTTGCTCAGGTCGGCACTGTGCGTCCCGGATTCCGAAAAATCGCCATGAATGACTACGGCTGGAAGATTGTAGAACAACCGGTGCGTTAGTTGAATCATTTCCGGCTGATTCATCGCTACCACATACTCATAGAGCGAAAGACTGTCGGCCTGCACGGCTTTTTTCAACGGCCGGGCCGTCGCCTGTAGTTTTTGCAATCCCTGCTTGAACAGGTCGATATTCTCGCCCTTGTTCAGTAGCGATTGCGACGTCGCATCGTACGAATCGACCGCAAAAATCCGGGCGTGGTCGAGGAGTTTTCCGAGTGCAAAACCGACCTGGTAGGTTTCATTCCGGCCCCCTTCCAGCTCGTTCAGTTTGAGCGATCCCGCCCGGTAGGCCCGGAACAAACTATCCAGCCGTGGCTGCGTTTTGGGGTCCATTTCCACTAGGATCAGATCGGGTGCAAAACGTTTCAAAGCGGCATTGAGTCGGGCGAGTTCGGCCTGTTTTTTGGGGCTGAATACCTCCGCCTGCGGTTTTCCGTTCGCCAGCTGATTGAGGTGGTCGAAGCCAACAAACATGATTTCAGCCGGCGTGATATTCTGGGCAAAACCGACTTTGGGGATGAAAAAAGTCAGGAAGAAAATGAACCGGCATAGCGGGACCAAATGGTGTAGGGGCTTTCGTGAAAAGGCAAATTTCATGAGCGTCGTAATGAATTGGGAAAAGCAAAACCGTTGAATGATCTACCACGAAGAACCGCTACGGTATTACTAAAATATGAGCGAAACCAACTACTTTTGGGCTTTCCGGGTTCGGAAAATAGCTTCCCTTCTGATTTTCCATGCGAAAAGGTACGAAACTCTACAGCATTCTATTCAACAAGTGTCCGTATTGTCATGAGGGCGACTTTTTTGTAACCAAAAGTGCATTTAACTTGAAGAAGTTCGATCAAATGCACAAGAATTGTTCCGTCTGTGGCCAGAGTTTTGAGCCGGAACCCGGTTTTTACACCGGCTCACTTTACATCAGTTATGCCCTGTATGTAGCCTGGATCATCAGTACGTTCGTGTTGTTTGGCGTTCTGCTGGAGATCGACGTGATTGCCTTTCTGTGGGGACTCATACCGTCGCTGATTATCCTGACGCCGTTTTTCTTCCGGGTCGCGCGTCGCGTTTGGATTAACATCTTCGTGAAATACCGCCCGTATTCGAAGAAATAGCAGGCGATATTTTTGGTCGGTGTTCGGTTAAAATTCCCAGCGGTAATTCAGAATCGGAATCAATCCCAACTGGTATTTCTGGACGACTTTCCCCTGAAAAGCATCAAAATAGCTATAAAAAGCATTCTGCGCATTGGTCAGGTTCTGCAAATCGAGGGAAAGGGTGCGGCTGTAGCGGGCTTTGCTTTTCTTCCAGTAAATCCGCAGATCGGTGCGGAAATACGCCGGGAAATGCACGCTGAACTCCTCACTGCTGTAGACCGTCGTACCCGTTTGCTGCGACAAAACCGCATCGATCGGGCGGTCGCGCAAGCCACCCAGGTACGAAATCCGGCCGTTGATCCCCCAGATCCGGCTTCGGGTTTCCCGGCTTTTCGTCCACTCTTTCCCGGCGGTCAGGCCCGACGTAAAACCGCCGTCGAACCGGGTGCTGCGCCAGACGCCATCGGCGGCCTGGTACCGTGAATCGTAGACCGAACCGGACGCCAGCACGTAATAATTTTTCGATAAATACTTCTGGTAGGTCAGTTCAACGCCCCGGTTTTGGGCTTTCCCGGCATTGACCAGCGGCTCGCTCGCGTAGGCTTCGATGAGGTTCACGGCCGAAAACTTGCTGCCCGAAACGGTGCTGATCGGTACGTCGAACAGCATTTGGGAATAGCCTTCGATTTTCCAGTAACTATCCGGACTGAGCTGGTGTGTGTACCCCGCGACGAGGTGGTATGCTTTGGTAAAGCCCAGATCTTCGTTGTTAAACAGCATTTTGTTGTCCGGATTGCGTTTCGCCAGATACACCTGCGGTAGTTGCGGCTGGCTGTGTAAACCGTAAGCAACGGTCAATGCTTTCCCCGGCCGCACTTCCCAGCGAACCGACGCCCGGGGTTCGAGCGAGCGGCTTTGGTTGAAGGTAAACGTGTTGTAAAACAAACCCGCATTCACCGTCACGTTGTCCGCCGGCAACCACTGGTAATTCACATACGGCTGAATCATCCAGCCTTCCATTGACCCTGCGAACAGGGAGTTATTCGCCGAACTGCCGATGAAAAATGGGTTCACATCTTTCCAGACATCCACCGAATTATAAGCCCGTGTCAGGTATAATCCGGCTTTGAAACTGTTTCGGGCATTGATCCGGTAATTTAACGAACTCGTCAGTGAATACCGCGACCCGGTTTGGTCGTCTCTTTCGTAGTTGGGTCGAAAACGTGCGTCTCCCGGCGATTCCAGATTCCGGGCGCTGTTGTTGGCCGATAACACCAGGGCGGTTTTCCACAACCAGCGCGTACCGATGGGCTGGGAGAGGGTCAACCCCCCGGCGGCCATTTTCGTCGTAAACGAGATGGTGTTGCGGTCTTTGTCCTGCGTCTGTTCCTCAGTTGCCAGGGCCGTAAAATCGTTGCTGCTATTCCCCAAAACGCCAAACGCCGTAAACCGTCCGCCTTTGCGAGTCGGGAAGGTCAGGTTGAACGACAGATCCTGAAACCGGATGTCTTCGCCCCCGAACGTGACACCCATTGTGCCGAGCAGACCCGTAAATGAATACCGGTAATTGACCAGATACGACGACCCTTTCTGCTTTGAAATCGGTCCTTCAGCCGCCAGATCGAGGCCGATCAACCCCGCCTGGGCGATGAATTCATGGCGTTCGTTGTTGCCCGGACGCAGGCTCATGTCCATGACGCCACCGACCGAATTGCCGTATTCGGGCGAGAAAGCGCCGGTCAGAAAACGGGTTGTGCCGAGTAACTGGGCGCTCAGCATATTGACGCCACCGCCGTTTGCCGTGGGACGGTCGCCGATGGTACCGGCGTTGCTCTGGTGGTTGGGGTTCACGATCTCAACGCCTTCGAGCCGCCAGATCAGGCTGTTGGGCGAGTTGCCGCGCACGGAAATGTTGTTGGTGCCGTCGTTGGTCGTCACCACGCCCGCGTAGGCTGTCGCCAGCCGGGCCGGGTCGAGGTAGCTGGCCGGAAACCGCAGCACCTGTTCGATGGTGATGTGTTCGGCACTGATGGTGCGGTCGGTGCGGGTGCCAATGGCCGTGGCTTCGCCCAGTTGGGTTACACCGGGTTGCAGGTAAATTTCCAGCACCTGTTCCTTGCCGGATTCCACCAGCACTTCATTGATCACCGACGGTTCATAGCCCACAAACGAAACGCTGAGCTGATGACGGCCAATGGGAAGGTTGGTCAGCCGGAAATGACCCTGTTCGTCCGTGATCGCACCTGATTTTGAATTTTGAACCACCACGGAAGCCCCGACCAGCGGGCGACTTTGGCTGGCGTCGTAGACGGTTCCGCGAATGGTTTGGGTGGGCGTTTGGGAAAAACCGGTGAGGGCTAGGAGTGTCAGCAGACACAGAAAAAGGGAGTTACGAAAGAACGTTGTCGTCATTGGGTTCGCAGAATGGGCGGTAAGGAACCGCAAAAGTACAACGACAATTAACCAAGTCGATAAACATTCGGTTGTTCTGACAAAAATCATTTTTTTCGATGACAACCCTGGATCAAAGCGGGAAAACGCGACTGGTACACGAACTCCTCAATCAACAGTACGGAATTCAGGCTATTCGCGGACGGCTTGAACCCCTGCACGAGTTGATTGCGACGGTTTTGTCGCACCGAACTACCCACGCCAATGAGGTCACGGCGTTTCGCACCATGATGGAGCGGTTTGGTTCGTGGGAAGCCATTCGGGATGCACCGGTGGAGGAACTGACGGCGGCAATCCAAACCGCCAATTATCCGGAGGTAAAAGCACCGTATATCAAACAAATTCTGAGCCGGATCATTGCCGAACGCGGGGATGCCAACATCGACTTTTTGCGGGATATGACCACCGAAGACGCGATGGCTTGGCTGAACGCCTTGCCCGGAGTCGGACCGAAAACCTCGACTCTGCTGTTGCTTTTCAATTTTCAGAAGCCGGTTTTGCCCGTCGATACGCACGTCCACCGCGTGTCGCAGCGCCTGGGTTTGATTGGTCCGAAAGTCAGCGCCGAGAAAGCTCACGCGATTTTGCTGGCCTATTTGCCGCAGGATGCGACGGTTTTATTCAATTTCCACCGACACTTTTACTGGCACGGCCAGCGGGTCTGCACCTGGAGTTACCCCAAATGCCCGCAGTGTGTGCTGAAAACGCAGTGTGATTATTTTCAAGGGGAAAATAAAAGGAATACTAATAGGACTTACGTCTGATAATTCTAACACTCTTTCGCTTTATACCCGTTCCCCTAAAGGACGGTCGGCCGCTGCCGGACTTTTAGCATCCGGACTAAGCCGCGTCCAAGTCCGGCAGCGGCCGACCGTCCTTTAGGGGAACGGGGCAGAAAGCGAAAGTCCTAACTAAATGAAAAATGATGAATGTTAAATGTAAAAGTAGCTGGACATGCCATACACTTTTACATTCGATATTCATCATTTGAAATTACAAAATCAAAGCCAGCCGAATGGCTTCTTCCACCGGATAATATGCCCCTTTCAATCCTTCAATCTGCAGTTCTTGCCGGAGCAGAAGTGGAGGTTGGGCTAAAAAACGGGGTTCCCGGCCGTGGTGGGGCTGGGCGGCATGGGCCAGAAAAGGGTGGCAGAGATACACCGTCCCGGCTTTTCCAGTGGCCAACACTTCGTTTCGTTGCGGCAATTCCGCCAGCTTTCCGGCCACTTCCAGGAATGGAAGCCCGGCTTCGCCCGCCGGTTTAAGCAGGCGGGCGACATCCTGGTGGGAGCCAACGCGGATGCGGGTCGGCGCATCGCGTTCGCTGACATCCGAAAAAAGAAAGAGCATCAGCAGCCCCCGGCCTTTTGACCGGACGTTTACCCGCCACGTCCAGTAGTCTGTTGGATCGTCACCCGGAAAACTGGCGTCGACGTGCCAGCCGGTATCGCCGGGGTCGGTATCCGATGGGAAACGAACCGGAAACGTACCCATGCTTCGGCAGGGAAGCCAGCGGCCAGGCCCGACGAGTTGATCGAAAGCCTGGTGGAGAATGGGCGAGTTAGCCGCCTGAACGAACGGTTCCTGGGAATACATGCCCAGCCGGATAACCGGTTGGGTCCAGGTTGCCGGATTGCCCGGGTCGGCGTTCAGGTCTTTCCAGAGAATATTTCGGGCCTGTCGGGCGGTTTCGGAAGAGAAGGCATGGTCGATGCGAATAAATCCATTTTGAAGGAATTGCTCGATTTCGTTCTGATTGAAAAGGGCAGACATAGGTAGAGAGCTGGGCCGGAGCCAGCCAGTTTTTTTGTGAAGACAATAGGAAAACAGGCCTAAAAAAGGCCCATGGTCGGAGCGACCGCAGGAGGGAAGATTAAAGCGTTGGTGCCATTCTCATGCTGCAAAACTATCGCAAAAGCGTTTTTTTTACAAGCCTGAGAGCCAGAAAATAGCTTACAGCCGATCTTGCCGATTTTTAAAAATAAATATCAGGATTAAACCTCTAACTTGCTTTCCGGTTTTATGATACGAATGGCCCACTGAACCTGAAATGAGCACGATAGACACTTTTCTGATTGGATACGCATTTGTCATAACCACCATTTCGTTCATACACCTGATCCGGGTCGATGCCTGGTGGATTCGGATCTGGGATTTTCCACACCTGCAACTCACGGTGCTCGCGGCCATTGGCCTACTGGGGTGGGTGGCCCTGAGCCGAAACACGGAATGGCCGATGTTGCTGGGCGTGACGGGTTTATTGGCTGCCTTGGTCTACGAAGGCTGGTTGATTTACCCCTTCACGCAATTGCACCGGAAACAGGTGAAGTATTTCGGAAAACCGTCGCAAGACCGTTCCGAAGACCGTAACACCATCCGAATCCTGAACGCCAACGTGTTCATGGACAACACTCACTGCCCCGACGTGTTGAAACTGGTGGACAAACATAACCCGGATGTGGTGATGATTCTGGAAGCCAACGAGCGGTGGAAAAAGGAACTGGAACCCCTGGAACCGAAGTTTCCATACCGGATTCTGCATCCGCTCGAAAATACCTATGGCCTGCTGTTTTACTCCCGGTTTGCCATTCAGCACCACGAAGTGCGGTTTCTAATTCAGGACGATATTCCTTCCATCTACGCCCAGCTTGAACTGGATTCGGGTCAGGTGATTCATTTTTACGGGATTCACCCGATGCCGCCCAGCCCCACGGAACATTATCGCTCGACGGAACGAGATGCGGAGTTGCTGGTGGTGGGCAAGGAGGTGCGGGGGCGGGAAGAACCAATCATCGTTGCCGGGGATTTGAACGATGTGGCCTGGTCGCACTCCACGCGGCTTTTTCAGCGTGTCAGTGGCCTGCTCGACCCGCGCATTGGCCGGGGACTTTTCAACACGTTCCACGCCAATTATTTCTTTCTGCGGTGGCCGCTCGATCATATTTTTGTGTCCCACCATTTCAAACTGCGCTTGATCCGCCGACTGCCGAACTGCGGTTCCGACCATTTTCCGATCCTGATTTCGCTGACCTACGTCCCCGACGCAGTGCCGAAAGATGTGCCGACGCCCGAGAAAGATGACATGATAGAAGCCGCTGAAATTATTGACAAGGCAACGGAATAAGTAATTCAAGGCGGTTTTTGGAGGATTGACCGTCGAATTTTCCGGTTTCAGGTCGATTCGTTCCCGATTCGTCCCCGAAGGCGTCATCTTTGCAGCATGAATGCGCGCTTTTCTTTTCGGCAAATTTCCGGGATCGCATCGGTGATCGTGGCGGTTCTGGTGAACCTGCCGCTGATCCGGCTGGCGAACCAAACCCAACTGGCGGTTATTCCCGGTTTGCCGGACACGGTTTTTCTGGTCGTCCGGGTGCTGTTTCAGATCGCGTTCACCTTTTTCTTCATTGAATTAAACCGCTATGTGCTGATTCGGAAACGCTACGAACCCTGGCTCAACCTCGCGGGCTGGTATGGTATCAACTTTCTGTTGTTTCTGGCAATCAACGCGCTCTTCGTCGCGCTGGTTTTGCCGTGGTATCCCGAGCGACCGATTCTCGTGTTGGTTACCACGTATTTTCGCGGTTTTTTCGTGTGGGGAACGGCCCTGCTGGTGGCGAATTTCCTGACGGTTCTGCAACAAAACCGCAGCATGCAGACCGAAAACGAGCGGCTGAAACGGGAGAGTCTGCAAGCCCAGCTCGACGGCTTGCGCGCCCAGCTCAATCCTCATTTTCTGTTCAATTCCCTCAATGCCCTCAGTTCGCTGATTCGGGAAGGGAGTGCCAACACGCAGCCGTATTTGTCCAAATTATCGCAGGTGTTGCGGTATTCACTTCAGGTTCAAAACCGGTCGCTGGTTCCGTTTGCCGAAGAGATGCAGTTTACGATGGCCTATTCGTTTCTATTAACCATGCGGTTTGGTGCTAATCTGCAAATATACAACGAGTTACCGGTCGAAGTATCCTGGCTGATTCCGACGATGTCGTTGCAGCTTCTCATTGAAAATAGCGTTAAACACAACGTTATTTCTAACGTCAAACCGCTGACAATTCGGCTCTCCATCGACCTGTCGGGCGCCTTCATTCGGGTCAGCAACAGCTACCAGCCCAAACCCGAACCCGCCGACGGGACTGGAATGGGCCTGTCCAATCTGGAAAACCGCTACCGGCTGCTGACCGGCAAAGCCATTCAGATCGTTCGAACCGAGCGAGAATTCAGTGTCCATTTACCCATAATTCCTGCCGTCTGATGCGCGTTTTGATTATTGAAGATGAAGTCCTGGCGGCTACGCACCTGGCCGCTTTACTGCGGGACATCGAACCTTCCCTGACGTTTCTGGCGGTCATCGACAGCGTGGCCGAGGGCCGGGAGCGGTGGGAGAGTCTGCCAACGCCCGACCTCATTTTCTCGGACATTCAACTGGCCGATGGGCTGTCGTTTTCGCTGCTGGAGCAGGTTCGGGTGCCGTGTCCGATCATTTTTACGACGGCTTTCGACGAATATGCCATCCGGGCTTTCAAGCTCAATAGCATCGATTACCTGCTGAAACCCATTGAACGGGAAGCATTGGAAGCCAGTCTGCTGAAATACCGTTCGCTGACCTGCCCGGCCACCGACGATCTGGTGCAACAGATGCGGGAAATGCTCCGTGGCCAGGTGTTTATGCCCAAAACCTACCGAAACAGCTTTTTGATTCAGTTTCGGGACAAACTGCTGCCGGTCAAGGTAAGTGACATCGCCTATTTTGACATTGAAGGGGGTGTGGTTTCCGCGACGCTGTTTACCAAAATCCGTTATCCCATCGATCAGAAGCTGGACGATCTGGAAATCCAACTGGACCCACAGCAGTTTTTTCGCGCCAATCGCCAGTTTATCGTTTCCCGGAAAAGCATTCAGGAAGCGGAGCTGTATTTCAACGGCCGGTTGCAATTGCAGCTTCAGCCCCTGCCGGGCGGGTCGGTGGTGATCAGCAAAGACCGCGCGCCCCAGTTCAAAAAGTGGATGGAGGACTTCTGAACGTTCACCCGGAGCCCTGGCGCTTTGAGGGCCGAATTAGTCGGCTTCACGGCGGTTTTCAGGAATTCGGTCTTTCCGCAGGCTACGTTTGTATCGTCTTCGCGGTCGCGCAGACCATTCAATCAAAAGCCAACCCAATAGAATGAAACGCGTATCGAAAAGTATGAAAACCAACCTGTCAAAAGCCCTCTGTTTCGTTGCCCTCCTCCTGTTTTCAGTCTCGTCGTTTGCCCAGCGGGCAGAACTGGGAACACCCGAAGAACGCGCCACCCGAATGACGGCGCGGATGAAAGAAAAGCTGAATTTGTCCGCTGAACAAGAAACACCGGTAGCTGCTATCAACCTGAAATATGCCAAACAAAACCAGGCGTTGCTAGAAACCGGTGGTCGAAACCTCCGCACGGCGCGGCAGGCTCAGGCTGTGATGAAAAAGAAGGACGAGGAACTGAAAAAGGTCCTGAATTCCGATCAATACCAACAGTATCAGGCCATCAAAGAAGAGATGAGAGCCGAACTCAAAGAGCGCCGGAAACAGAAGTAAGACCGCCCGCATCGCCTTTGGGACGTGTCGCCGAATTGATCAGGCAATCAGCGACACGTCCCAAAGGCGACCCATTACCGCCGATTCGTGTAGCCAATTCCCAGTGTATTGGAGCGGGTGGCCGAATCGGTGCCTAAAAAATCGAGCGTAACCACCGGTTTGTAGATCAGATCATCGCCCCAGGCATCGGTCACCAGCAAGGTTGCTCCCGTTGGTTTATACACCGCCGAAACCTCGTAGCGGCCCATCGGAATGTCCTTCAGAAAGTCGTTGGTGCGTTTGGCGACCCGGAGTTTGAGCGTTTTACCGGTCGATCCGTCAATGAGTGTCCCAATGGGTTTGAAAGTAAATTCTATGTTTTCAGTATCCGGCAGGTCGGTGACATTGGGATCGCGAAACAACTCTGCCGTTCCGCCATAATAGAGATCCAGACTCAGATCGGGAATATGGCCCGTCAGTTTCCATTGAAAATTACGAACCGGTTTTTCGGTTTCCGAAAAGCTGTCCGGGTTTTCGGGATCGAGCAGGAGTTTGTAGACCCGGTTATTGTATTGTTTCAGAATATACCCTTTGGTTACCCACTGCCCCAGGTCTTTCATCAGTTGAATTTGGTATGTTCCATCGCTGTTGCTGGCGACTTCGGCCCCGCGCCCTTTGATAACTGTATTGTCGATGTAAACCGTGGCACGGGGTAACGGTTTACCCTGCGGATCGGTCACCTTTCCGATAACGTAACCCGCTTTTCCACCGGTTTCGCTGGGTGAGCCGGGTTCCGGTTCGGTGGAATCGGTTTTGCAGGCCGTCAGAAACGTGAGGCTTCCGGCCAGAAGAAGGGCTGTGCGGGTCCATCCGCGTAGGATTGGTGGTGTGTTCATGGTCGTGTTGTTGTTTGGTTTCGATCAGCAAAACTAACTGATCCCGCCCGGTTCAACCCGTTCCGGTATGGACAGCAACAACCTCCGATTGAATTGCACAATCGAAGAACTGATTTGTAAAAAGGGAAACCGATTGAATTCAGGCCGTTGAGAGGGTGTCGGATTTTTCGCACGAGCGTAATCCTGGATTTTGCCCGTAATTATCAGTAAATTGGTAGCCATTAACAGGCCTCGTTATGTACAACAAAACCATACTGATGCTGGCGGCTGTAGGCTGCTGGTTATCGCTGAATTCGTGTAGCAAGGATCCGGACCCGGTTGATCCACCGGCGGTTACCGGCGGGTATGTCGTCGCCATCCGGGATGTAGGAGCCAGCCAATCAACGGATTATCTGTTGCAAACGACTTCGATTACGAGCGGTACACTCTCGGTAGCCGGACAGGGAATTGCGCAAACGGGAAATCGGACGTACGTGCAGGCCGGTAAAACGGTCTTCAGCATCGGTGGGAGCGGAGCCAACCAGGGAACGCCCTCGGCAGTGGGTTATGTGCTGGATGCCGCGAACAAACTGGTTCAGAAGGGAAGTTTTACCTTCGAAAAATACTTCGACGCGCCGACGGTCATTGATGACAATACGCTCGGCGGTATTCAGATTCCCCGGACGGCAGCCGATAACCGGAGTGCCACATTCTACACGGCAACCGTTGCTACCCCAGCCCTATCGGGTCAGGTGAAAAACTCGCTGGCTCCCCTGTTCAAGGATGATCTGGTGTGGCCGTCGGGTATGCGGGTACGTGACGGAAAAGCGTATGTGTCGTATTACCTCCAGAACCGGACTACGTTGCAGACGGCCTTTACCGATACGGCGTATGTGGCCATCTACAGCTACCCGGCTTTTACGCTGGAGAAAGTCATCAAGGATGTTCGTACGGGACCGGCGGGGTCGTCCAATAGCAGCAATGGCTTGATCAAAACCGAAAACGGCGATATTTATACCGTGGCTTCGTCGGCGTACACGTTTTCACAACGGACCAAACCAGCTGGTTTTCTGCGGATTAAAAACGGAGAGACGGTTTTCGACCCCACGTATTTTTTCAACCTGGATGAGATTTCGAACAACCGGAAAATCTACTATTGCCAGTATCTGGGTAACGGACTGGTGCTGGCCGAAATGGGTCGTTTTCCGACTGTCAACGGGCAGTGGGCCTACGAAGATGTTAATCTGAGCGTTGTCATCATCGACCTGAATGCCAAAACCGTGAAAGAAGTGTCGGGCGGCATACCGGCCCATGCCGGACAAGGGGGCATCACGCTGTCGGTGCCGGTTGAAAACGGAAAAACTTACCTGCCGGTGACGAGCTACACCGAGGGAACCTACATCTGGGAAATCGACATTGCCACCGCCACGGCCAAACCCGGCGCCCGGGTAAATGCCAAATATGTGACGGGGATTTTTAAGCTGTAGGACGGTTTACGGTTTTTTAGTTTACGGTATACGGTGGCTGACGCACGTTTGCAGTGAATGCGTCAGCCACCGTAAACTATAAACTGAAAACCGTTATTTTACCTCCGAAACCACCACAAAATTATCGTTTCGGGTAATGCCATAGAGAATCAGTTTGGACTTCACGCTGCGGTCGATGGCAAAGGCTTGTCCTTCACTGACGGTCGGAATGGTTTTTACGTGTTGCAGCGTAGAGCCACGGTCAGGGAGTTTCAGGACATACAGTTCCGGTTTGTCGTGACCGGTACAGTAAATCAAACCGTCTTTTCCCCAGGTGCCGCCGGACGTACTTTTGGGGGCGAAAGCCTGCAAAACCGTCGCCGGAAACTGCCAGGATTCCAGCCGTTCCCAGTTGGCGTTGAACTTCACCAGCATCGTCCAGCGGTTGTCGCGCCCTTCCGCCGAGGCTTTGTCGGAGTAATTGGCGAAGGCGACCCACCAATAGCCCTGGTAAAAGTCGGCCCAGGTGGCCGAGCCGGGGAGCAATCCGAAGCTGTGGCTACCCGTGTGCCGGAGCGTTTCGGTATCGAAAATTTCGATGGAACTTACCATCGGCACGTCCGGGTAATTGGAATGAACACAGTAGAGTTTCCGGTTGAGGACGATGCCACTGTTCAGGTGTTTCAATAAACCCGTTGTATCCCGCCAGGCGGCCACCTGTTTGCTGTCCGTTTTCGTATGTTTGGTGAGGGAGGTGTTGTTGATGACGTAAAAGTGAGCCGCATCGACGGCGACGCCCTGTTTCACTTCCTTTAACTGAAATCGCTGGATTTCGTGGGCTTTCTGGGCAAAAACCGGGGTGGTGTTGAAAAAAAAGGGGACCAGCAGGAGGGCTAAAAACCGCATGGAAGCAAATGTGGTTACAGATGGCAGGAATAGTGACACCGATGGAAACCCGGTACGCTCCGTTTTTTTACTTACTTTTTTTCGGGAGATACGATTTCGGATCCAGGGCTTTCGGCGACCAGCTCTGCAAAAAATCCGCTACCAGTTTCGGACTGTGGCCTTTTCCCTCTTCCAGATAGGCCGAGTTCTGGGTGTGTAGCCGGTTCCCTTTTTCATCCAGCACCACAAAAACCGGGAAGCCAAACCGTTGCGGGTAGCCCAGTCGTGCCAGGGTTTCCTCGTTCTTGTTCTCCGGGCTGTAGTTCACGCGCAGCACAACATAATTGTCGGTCAATATGCGGTTGAGTGTCGTGTCGGTAGTCGTCAGGGTATGGAACCGGAGACACCACACACACCAGTTGCCCCCGAGTTGCAGCAGCACGTGTTTGCCTTCTTTTTGCGCCTGGGCCACCGCCTGTTGGATGTCCTGCTGCGCATTGGCATTCGGATCATAAATTTTTGGCGCGTCGGCTTTGGTGGTCGACTGTGAATAAACGGCAGTACATGCTCCAAAAAACAGAGCAAAGGCGAGTAGCAGGGTTTTCATCAGATCAGCTAGTTGATCGAAAAAGCAAAGATAAACGCTTTTCAGGTAGCGTGGGGTATCAAAAGAGTAGAGAAACGTCTAAACTATGTGCCTGAACGCAGGGTTAGTGAAGGGTATTGTTACCTGACCAACCGTGAAAAAAGCCATTCCTGTTTTTCAATTAGCATTTCGGGCTTTTTCGGATCTGAAAACGAATGACCCCATTCGCATGGCGGCAGCAACGGCTTTTTTCAGTCTGTTTGCGTTACCGCCCATCGTCATTATCCTGAGTCAGTTGTATGAAGAGTTGTTTGATGAACACGGCCAGCGCTTGAACTACCTGCTGATTCGTAAACTGGCTGAACTGGTTGGTTATCAGAGTGCCCGTCAATTGCAGGATATTTCACGACATCTGCAACAGGAGCGGGCCAACCCGTTCTTAACCGGCCTAAGCATTGTGCTTTTGCTGGGTGCTTCCACCACCTTGTTCGCCATCATCAAGAATTCATTGAATCAGCTTTGGAGGGTAAAAACCATCGCTAAAAGACAGGTTTGGCACCTGCTGGTCGATCGGGTCATTGCGCTGGGCATCATCCTGTTTTCCGGTTTGTTATTCACGGTTTCGCTGGCCATTCGCCGGACGTTACTGCCGCTGAAGGATAATCTGGAACAGAATGCGATGTATGACTGGTCGACAGATGTCGGTCAGCATCTTCTGTCGATTCTGATGCTGACCGTCTGGTTTGCCGTTATTTTCAAGTATTTGCCCGACATCCGCATCCGTTGGCCGGCGGTTTGGGTGGGCGCTCTGGTGACGGGCATTCTGGTCGAAGCCGGAGAACAGGTGCTGGACCGGTTTTTAATTACCAGTTCGGTTCGTTCCCTGTTTGGTGCTTCAGGGTCGATAATGCTGATTCTGCTCTTCGTTTTCTACTCCTCGCTGATTTTTTATTACGGCGCGAGCTTCACCCGCCATTTTGCCCAGTGGATTCATCTGGAAGCCGAACCCGGCGCTCATGCCGTCGCGTATCAAATTACGGAAGTGGATCGCCCGAACGCTGCTGGTCAGGATTTGCAACCGCCGGGCGACCCCGCTTGACCAGCATTTACAACATTACCGGCTGGCCGGTCCGCACCGACTCATCACAGGCAAAGGCAATGCGCAGGCTGTTGACGGCGTCCTGTAGATGATCCGTTAGGTCGATGTTTTCCCGAATGGCTTTCAGGAAATACCGTTGCTCGCGGTTGCAAAGCTCCTGGTGATCGGGCTCATCCTGCATGTCGATCCAGGTGTCTTCCTGCACAAACTGGTCGTTTTGGTCGAGGGGCGCGTGGTGAACCCGGAGGGATTCAGTCTTGGTGTGTGAATCCACGTTATCCGATTTGCCGGCGGCTCCGGCATTTTTCGCTACAATGGAAACGCAGCCTTTCGGCCCAATCACATCTTTGACGAAAAAGGCGGTTTCGCTCATCATCGGTCCCCAACCGGCCTCATACCAACCCACCGATCCATCTTCGAACCGGATTTGCAACTGGCCGTAGTTGTAGTTGCCCGCCGGAATCTCTTCCGTCAGTCGCGCACCGATGGCGTTTACCTGCGTCGGTTTTGAGCGCGTCATCTGGCACATCACGTCGATGTAATGGACGCCACAATCGACAATCGGGCTGAGGCTTTTCATCAGATTCCGGTGGACGGTCCACATGCCGCCGTGGCTTTGCTGGTTCAGGTTCATCCGCATCACGAGCGGTTTGCCCATTTCGTGTGCAATTTCGATGAACTTCTCCCAGGAAGGGTGCTGGCGCAGGATGTACCCAACGACGACTTTTTTGCCCGCTTTTTCGGCGGCTGCCACCACGCGCTCGGACCCTTCGACGGTATCGGCGAGCGGTTTTTCGATGAATACGTGGCAACCGTGTTCGAGCGCCAGAATGGCAAACGCTTCGTGGGTGTCGGGATAGGTCGAAATACAAACGGCATCGGGTTGGGTTTCGGCGAGGGCCGTGGCCAGATCGGTGAACAAGGCGTAGCCACCGCCGAGACGCTCGTTCAGAACTTCCTTGCTTTTGCCGGTAGAAACGATGCCGCAGATTTCAAAACCGTCGTTCGTTGAATACGCTATGGCGTGCGAGGAACCCATGTTGCCGCAGCCGACAACGAGAACCCGCACGGGGGAATTTGGAGTTGACATGGAATAATTGAATTAAGGACGGCAAGTTGGGAAGGGATCGGGAATAAAAAAAGAGATACTGATAACTTGGTTATTCAGACCAAATCCTTAAAACGCCTTCCTGAGTCGATAAATTCGTAGCTATACGGTCAAAATCAATATCGTTGTGAACAACGCTCAGGTTAAAATGAATCGCATAAGCAGCAATTAGACAGTCATTGGGTTTTCAAATGGGAACTCCCTGCTGACGCAATGATCGATAGAGCCCAGCGGCTTTATCTGCCATTCGATAAGGATCAATTCCAGTCTTTCCAGGAAGCTAAAACTGTTCTGAACGAAGCGAAGCTCATTCGGCAATTTTACACCCTGTAACACTTCCTGCCGTATTGGTGGGCAAAGCCAGATAGTCCAGTCTGAAAGAAGAGCCGTATTCAATAATTCAGTTTGAGGACTAATGGTTTTTTCGGAAGTAATTTATCCAGACTGAACTGTCAAACTGTAAATCATTCATTCGGTGAAGTGCGCATCTGATCCAAATCACCTTCCCAGTGAATAGTGCCACGCATCGCGGCTAATTCACGCTTTTTGAGCTTCCGCAAAAATTCATACAAAGCCGTTCGAATCAAGTCTTCAGGCGTATGAATGTGACTGAGTTGCATTGACTCTTGCACTAAATCATCGTTTAACTCGACCGTCGTTTTCATGTTCTGAATACCGGATTTAAACAAAGATAGTTCAACCGCAAGATAAACGTCACGATCAGCCTTACAACCGCCCCAACCGATAATTCAGGCCGACAATCCCCTGCAAACCGGGAAAGGAGTTTTTCCAGTCGGTGAGGCCGATTCCCGGCTGGTGCGAGATGAAGGTGTCGAACAGGAAATAGTCCGTCCGCTTTTGCAAAGCGATGAACTTCTGAACGCCCAAATCCAGATTCCAGCGGGACGAAAACCGGATGTTGATGGCGGCTGTTAGCCCCAAACCCAGTACAAAACCGCTGGCGGTTTGCAGACGCGTCCGCGATTGCCCGTCGGGGAAGGACGAAATCGTGCCCTCCTGCCGGTATTGTGAACCGATCAAATGGGCGCCAATCGGTAAACCTACTTTAGTCGGTTTGCCTGCCCGGCGAATGACGTCGAACCGGGAGCCGACCTTAACGAAGGCACCCGATGTTTTCAGATTGTCGACTCCGCAATCACAGGCATACCCGGAACGAAAACCGCCGAATGGATTGTGGTAGGTGTATCCGGCATTAAACGTCAGCGCCCACTGGTTCAAATTCGGACTCCAGGCGGAGGTAAGTTCCAGCGAACGACCCGGCAGCGTGGCGAAATTGGTCCCTAGCTGCCCCTGCCAGTGTTGGGCCTGGGTGGTATAAACGCCAAAAAGCAATAAACCGGCAAGGGTAAAGGTTTTCATGGGCGAAGCGGTTTTTCTGGGTTAGGGTTTGATTTTTTCAATTACATTGACCAACGTATACCGGATACTGGAACCATCGGCCGGTGGATTTTTGATTTTCTCCCGCTTTACGGTCAGTTTATACTCGAACCCTTCTTCGTACGCAAAACCTTCAATACCCGCGTAGTGATACGTCCAGTTCGGCGCACCGTTAATTTTGACCAACAGGCACTTCATGGGGCCAACGCCCGTGCAATCCTGGTAATGGTCGGCCACCTGCATCGTAATCAGATCGGGTTTGAGGTCTCTTTTGTCACAACTGGAAAACAGAACAATCAAAAACAATAAAAAGAAGCGATGCATGGGAAAAAGGCATTGGGTTGATAAGGACATGCTGTAGTGACCAGTTTGAACCGCGATGCGTTGTAAACCGATGAGAAAAAACTTACTTCCCGGTTTTGAGCAGTTTCCGTTTGAAAAAATCCGCCATAGCGTTGCCGACTTTCAGCGCATTAACATGCCGCATCCAGTGGTGCGTATCGTCCACAATGATCATCGTCTCCATCGGGACGCCCTTTGCTTCCAGCCGCCGGACCAGATCGGTACTCTGGCTGACCCGGACGTTGCGGTCGTCGTCGCCGTGGATGATCAGCACGGGCGAGGTCCAGGTGTTGACCACCGATATCGGCGATGATTCGAACGCTACCTTTGCGGCCAGTTTAGCATCCGGTATCTGTTCGATCTGGTGGGAAACCTGTTCGGTTCGGTCGTTGGTCATGTCATGGACGCCGTGAATATCGACCCCGGCGGCAAACAGTCTGGAATCGTGACCCAGTGCCAAAGCCGTCAAATAACCGCCGTAGGAACCGCCGTATACTCCAATCCGGCTGGCGTCGATCTGGGGTTGCTTCGCCAGCCATTCGCCGGCCGCCCGGATGTCCTGGTATTCGGCCGCGCCATTTTTGCCGCCCCTGGCGGGTTGGTGAAACGCGTAACCGTAGCCAATGCCGAGCCGGTAATTGACCGACAAAACCGCAAACCCGAGGCTCGTCAGATACTGGTTCCAGGCATAGGCATTGGAATAATAATCGGAGTAATTCCAGCCCAGTTGCATCTGGCGCATGGGTCCGCCGTGTATATACATAATCGCGGGTTTTTTGGAGGGTCCGCCTGCCGGTTCAAAAAGCTGGGCGTGAACCGTTACGCCGTCGGCGGCTTTGAAAATGACCTGTTTAGGCGTCACCAACTGACTGGTTGGGAAATTGGCAGGAATCAGATTTTGGGCGAGCAGCCGGGGCGTTCCTTTCGAAAAAGGCATGACGGCGGGCAGCGGGGGGCGTTGGGCCGTCGCGCTTATCAACGCAATTGTCGCCCCGTCGCCCGTTACGACCGGCGTCCATTCCAGCCCGGCTCCGGGCGTCAGCACTTCCAAGGCGGCTTTGTCGACCGGCACCCGAACCACGTGCCGGCGGTCGATGTCCTGTTTGTCGGGGCCGGTGTTACCACTGAAAACGAGCCACTTGCGGTCGGGGCTTAGTTGAATGTGTTCGGCCATGAAACCGCCCGGCGTCAGCAGCAGGGGGGAACCTCCGGTGGAGGGCATCGAATACAGGTGGGGCCAGCCATCCTGGTACGAAAGAAAAACGATTCGGTCGTTGGCGGCCCAGTGCAGGTTGGTGCCGCCGTGGGTGGGTGGCAACGACCCCGCCAGCGTTTTGGGAGCCTGCCAGAGCGGTTGAGCTTTTCCAGTGGCGACATCTGCCGTCCAGATTCCCCAGGGCTGGTGTTTGCGGGCCAGAAGAGAATCGGGTGCGCCACCCGCACCGGCTGTCCGGACGAAGGCAATATGGGTGCCGTCGGGCGACCAGCGGGGAGATCGGTCCCGCGAAAAAGAGGGAGCCAGCCAGTGGATGGGCGTTTCGGAATTGGTGAAAACCCCGACGAAAGCATGATCACCCCGGTTGCAGACGAAGGCCAGCCGCGATCCATCGGGCGACCATTGAATGGAGCCGTTTTCGCCCCGGGCCGTGAAGAGGTTCCTGGCGGGAGAAGACCCGTCAAGAGGGGCTGTCCAGATCTGATTGCCTTTGATAAAAGCGATTTGATCATTCTTGGGCGAAATCAGCGGTTCATCGCCTTCCGACAACGACTTCGGTTCGCCCCCCACAAAGGGAAGGCTCCAGATCTGAACCTTGATGGGGTTGGGTGAGGATGATGGGTTTACCGGCAACGCTTCGTCCCAGTTAGAACCGTGATCGCCACCGCGTACGTAAACGACCCACTTTCCGTCGGCAGAGAGGGTCAGACTGGTAATTTCCTGTCCGTCGTCTTCGGTGTAGTTTGTGAGTTTTCGGGGTGCAAAATCCGGGCCTTCGGCCACATAGACATTTCGTCTACCCTGTTCATTGCACACCCAGGCCAGCCGCGATCCCTGGGCCGAACTGGTGAGGTCGGAGGGGAAAGGATAACTTCTAACGGTTTCTAAACTAAACGATTGCGCCTGTGTGAGGATAGGAAGTACTAGAAGAAGGCAGGCTATAAAGCGAAATAAGGCTGTTTTCATATGCTCGAAAATACGATGTAAAGCGTTATTTCGCAGAGTTGAGCAGAGTAAATCAGAGTTTATCAGAGAAAAAAAAACTCTGTGTACCTCTGATTGTCTCTGATACACTCTGTGAAATAACTTCGAAGTGATGAACAAACCCTTTTGGCGGGGGGTTAACTAAGTCAACGTTACGAGTCGCTTTATCCCCCATTTCGATGAAAACCCCAACCCAATCCATTGAACAGGTAGGCATCAATACCGTCCGGATTCTGGCCGCCGATGCCGTGCAGAAAGCCAATTCCGGCCACCCCGGTTTGCCGATGGGAGCCGCCCCGATGGGCCATATTCTCTGGACGGAAGCCATGAACTACAACCCGAAAAATCCGGATTGGCCCAACCGCGACCGGTTTATTCTGTCGGCGGGGCACGGCTGTATGTTGCAGTATTGTTACCTTTACCTGACCGGTTATGAACTGAGTATGAACGACCTGAAGGCGTTTCGCCAGTTGGATAGCCAGACACCCGGCCACCCGGAATACGGTTTGTCGAAAGGCATTGAAATAACGACCGGGCCGCTGGGACAAGGTTTCGCCAACGGGGTCGGCTTTGCCATCGGGCAATATCACCTGGCCGCCCGCTACAACAAACCGGACTTTCCGCTTTTTGACTATAAAATCTACGCCATTTGCAGCGATGGCGACATGATGGAAGGCATTACGGCCGAAGCAGCTTCGCTGGCGGGGCATCTGCAACTGGGCAACCTGATTTATTTTTACGACGACAACCACATTTCCATCGAAGGCAGTACCGATCTGACGTTTACGGAAGACGTTGCCCAGCGGTTTTTGTCGTACGGATGGCACGTGCAGGTCGTCCCCGATGGCAACGATCTGGAAGCCTTGTACCAGGCCGTGAAAGCCGCGCAGGAAGAAACCAGACGACCGTCACTGATCAAGGTGCGAACGCACATTGGCTACGGTAGTCCGAATAAAGAAGACACCGCAGAAGCGCATGGTTCGCCGTTGGGTGCCGATGAAATCAAGCTGGTGAAGGAAAAATTCGGATTCGATCCCGAAAAATCGTTTGTTGTACCGGAAGACGTGCTACAGTATTACCGGGGAATCGGGAAAGAACGGGCGAAGAAGGAAGACCAGTGGAACGATCTCTACAAAGCCTACAAGGCGAAATACCCCGAACTGGCGGAGGAATATGAACTGGTGAGCAACGGCCAATTGCCGGAAGGCTGGGAGAAGAAAATTCCGGTTTTTGCTGCCGGTGATGAGAAAATCGCCACCCGGAAAGCCTCCGGAAAAGTACTGAATGCCATTGCCGACACATTGCCGCACCTCATCGGCGGTTCGGCCGATCTGTCGCCCTCGACGGATACGGATTTGAAAAATTACCATTCCTTTTCGGTAGAAAACCGGGAGGGCCGCATTTTCCATTTTGGAATTCGTGAACACGCGATGGGCGCGATCCTGAACGGATTGGCGGTTACAAAAGGGATTATTCCGTACGGGGCGACGTTTCTGGTATTTTCGGACTACATGCGTCCCCCGATTCGGTTGGCGGCCATCATGAAAATCCGGCCAATTTTTATCTTTACGCACGACAGCATCGGATTGGGGGAAGATGGAACGACGCACCAACCCATCGAGCAGTTGATGGCACTCCGGGCCATGCCCAATGTGGTGGTGATTCGCCCGGCGGATGCCAACGAAACCGCCCAGGCGTGGCGCGTGGCCATTCAGCATCCCGGTGGACCTGTGGTGATTGTGCTGACCCGGCAGGGATTGCCGGTTATCGATCAGGAAAAATACACCCCGGCGACGGAACTGGAAAAAGGCGCGTATATTCTGTCGGATTCCGAAAAAGAGCCGGATGTGATTCTGATAGGCACCGGTTCGGAAGTTTCGTTGTTGCTTCAGGCACAGGAACAATTGAAAAAAGACGATATTTCGGCTCGGGTCGTCAGCATGCCGTCCTTCGAACTGTTCGACCGGCAGAGTGCGGCTTACAAGGAAAAAGTATTTCCGAAAGCCCTGAAAAAACGGCTGGCAGTAGAAGCCGGTGCCGAAATGGGCTGGTATAAATACATTACCGACGAAGGCGGTATTCTGGCCATGACCACCTATGGCGAATCCGCCCCAGCTGAGGATTTGTTTAAGAAGTTTGGCTTCACGGTAGAGAATGTGGTGAAGCGGACGAAGGCGTTGCTGGATAGTTAAACTTCGATATTTGGTGTTCAACATTCATTATTCGATATTCATTCTGTTAAGTTTTATAATATCGAATAGTGAATGTTGAACACCGAATATCGAAGTAAAGAAAATCGTAAACTGTAATGAAATGAAAATAGGCATTGCCGCCGATCATGGCGGTTTTGAACTCAAGGAAACGCTTCATGCTTTTTTGACCAACCTGGGCTATGAGGTTGTCGATTTCGGGGCGTACCGGCTGGATTCTCTGGACGATTATCCCGATCTGATCATTCCGTTGGCGCAGGCGGTTTCTAGCCAGGATGTGGAGCGGGGCGTGGCGGTTTGTGGGAGTGGCGTGGGAGCGGCCATTGTCGCCAACAAGATTCCCGGCGTGCGGGCCGCATTGATCAACGACCATTTTTCGGCCCATCAGGGTGTGGAAGACGACGATATGAACTTAATTTGCCTTGGCGGACGTATTACGGGAAACCGGGTCGCCGAAGAATTTGTCCACGCGTTTCTGGAAGCCCGGTTCAGCGGTGCCGAACGGCACCTGCGGAGATTGAAAAAAGTGATTGAACTCGAAGGTAAATAGATTCTTAAGGATTGATGGCTGAATGGTTTTGATGGTTAAAAAATGGTTGGCTAACGCGTTCTTTTTTGCGTGCGTCAGCCAACCATTTAACCATCCCAACCATTTAGCCATTAAAAATAATACTTCCAACCATTAACGATAAACCTTAAACTACACACATGGCAACCAATCGCGTAAAACAAATTCATGAGTTTGGTCAGAGCATCTGGCTGGATTTTATTGACCGGAAAATTATGGATTCCGGCGAACTGCAAAAGCTGATCGACGAAGATGGTGTTCGCGGGATTACGTCGAATCCGGCGATTTTCGAAAAAGCCATCAGCAGCAGCTCCGACTATGATGAGGACATCAAAATGCTGGCAAAAGGCGACAAAAGCAACGAAGCTATATTTTACGGTTTGGCCGTCAGCGACATCCAGCGGGCGGCTGATTTGTTTAAGCCGGTGTATGAAGAAGAAATTCGCGGAGCCGATGGTTATGTGAGCCTGGAAGTATCGCCGTTTCTGGCGCTGGATACGGAAGGCACCATCAAACAGGCGCGTGAACTCTGGAAAGCCGTGGATCGTGACAATGTGATGATCAAAATTCCCGGAACCGCGCCCGGTTTGTCGGCCATTCAAACCGCTATCAGCGAAGGCATCAACATCAACGTCACGCTGCTGTTTGGACTGGATCGCTACGAAGCGGTAACGGATGCGTACATTTCCGGTCTGGAAGCCCGCGCAGCCGCTGGTCAGCCAGTCGACGGAATTGCCTCGGTAGCAAGTTTCTTCCTGAGCCGGATCGATGTGATGGTTGATCCGATTCTGGACGAGAAAGGATTGCCCGAACTGAAGGCGCAGGTCGCCATTGCCTCGGCCCGCAAAGCCTACGAAATCTACAAGCGGGTATTCAGCAGCGAACGGTTTGCGAAACTGAAGGAACTCGGTGCGAAACCGCAGCGGTTGTTGTGGGCCAGCACGAGCAGCAAAAATCCGGCGATTCCCGATACCAAATACGTGGAAGAACTGATTGGCCCCGACACTGTGGACACCATTCCGATGGAAACACTGGTGGCCTTCCGCGACCACGGCGATGCGCAAAGCCGCCTGGAAAACGATCTGGACAAGGCGACCGAAATTCTGGAAAAACTCAAAACGGCGGGCATTGACATCGACGAAATCACCCAGAAACTGGAAGACGAAGGCATCGATAAATTCAACAAGCCGTACGAAAAACTGCTGGCGGCCATCGAAACCCAGAAAAAATCGCTCGAAACCGCCTGATAATGGATCTCGCACCACTTAAAATCCTTTTTCTCGATGTCGGGGGCGTGCTGCTGACCAACGGTTGGGGGCACGAATCCCGGCAGCGGGCGGCTGACACGTTTGGTTTCGATTATTCGGAAATGGACGTGTTGCACGATTTCATGTTCAACACCTACGAAATTGGTCGCATCACGCTCGATGAATACCTGGACACGGTCGTTTTCAGCCAGCCGCGCGATTTTACACGGGAGGATTTCAAGGCGTTTATGTTTGCACAGTCGCTGGAATTGCCCAACATGCTGCAATGGCTGACGGAATGGAAAAATGAAAACCGGGGCATCCGGATTATTTCCATCAACAACGAGGGGCGCGAACTGAACGAATACCGCATTAAAAAATTCAAGCTTCACCGGTGTTTCGATGCCTTCATCTCGTCCTGCGAAGTAGGCATGCGGAAACCGGACCCCGGTATTTTCCGGCTGGCGATGGGCGTGGCGCAGGCCCGTCCGGAACAGTGCGTTTATTTTGACGACCGGCTGATGCTGGTGGAAGCCGCCCGCAAACTGGGCATCAACGCCCTGCACCACCAGACGTTTGAGTCCACCAAAGCCATTCTGGAAAAGCTTAAAAACCAACCGATAAACTTGCACGAGTTCAATGGCAGAAACGAAGTATAATTTTGGAATGATCGGCCTCGGTACGATGGGCCGCAACTTGCTGCTGAACATGGCAGACCACGGCTTTCCGGTAGCCGGTTACGACATCAATCCCGACCAGGTGGCCGGTTTTGAAAAAGAAGGCGAAGGCAAACCGGTCAAAGGTTTTACGGATCTGGCGGCCATGACCCAGAGCCTGACCAAGCCCCGCGCCATCATGATGCTGGTGCCTGCCGGCAAACCGGTGGACAACGTGATCGACAAACTGGTGCCGCTGCTCGAACCGGGCGACATCATCATCGACGGTGGCAACTCGCACTTTACGGACACCGACATCCGCGACAAAACGCTGGATTCCAAGGGGCTTCATTTCTTCGGAATGGGCATTTCCGGGGGCGAAGAAGGTGCGCGGAAAGGGCCGAGCATGATGCCGGGCGGTGACAAAGCCGCTTACCTGACCCTGAAACCGATTTTTGACGCCATTGCCGCCAAGGTTGATGGCGTTCCCTGCGTGACCTACATCGGGCCGGGGGCGTCGGGGCACTTTGTGAAAATGGTGCACAACGGGATCGAGTACGGTCTGATGCAGCTCATTTCTGAAACCTACGAAGTGTTGCGCAAAGGGTTGAAACTGGACAATGAGGAGATTTACGAACTTTTCAAAACCTGGAACGAAGGCCGGTTGCAATCGTTTCTGATCGAAGTGACCCGGGATATTTTCGGATTCAAGGAACCGGATTCCGATCAGTATCTGATTGATCTGATTAAAGACCAGGCCAAATCGAAGGGAACCGGCAAATGGACGTCGCAGGTGGCGATGGACCTGGAAGTGCCGATTCCGACGATCGATATGGCGGTGTCGATGCGCAATTTGTCCAAATACAAAGTGTTGCGGGTCAAAGCGGCAACGGTGTATGGCGATGAACCGTCGCTTCTGGAAATCGACAAAGATACCTTGCTGGAAAGCCTGGAGCAGGCCTTGTACTTCAGTACGGTGATGACCTACGCGCAGGGGCTCGATCTCCTGTATCGTTCCTCGATTTCGTACGGGTATACCCTCAATCTGGCCGAAATTGCTAAAATCTGGCGGGGTGGTTGCATCATCCGGGCGACCTTGCTCAATGAGATATTCAACGCCTACGAAAAAGCACCGAGCCTGGAACATTTGCTGCTCGACGAGTCGGTGCAAACGCTGGTGAACGAAACCGTTCCGGGCATGCGGTCGGTGGTGGCTTCGGCCCTGACAGCGGGCATTGCCTTGCCGGCTTTTGCGGCTTCCCTGACTTATTTTGATGCGTTTCGCAGCGAAAACATGCCCTCGAATCTGATTCAGGCGCAACGCGATTATTTTGGTGCTCACACCTACGAACTAATTGGTAAAGAAGGCGTTTTCCACACCCACTGGACGCCATTACCCGGTAAACCATGAAATCAACGCTCACACCGCAACCCACCGTATTTATCATTTTCGGCGGAACCGGCGACTTAGCCTGGCGTAAACTCGCGCCGGCATTATACAACCTGTATTTAGACGGCTGGATGCCGTCCCATTTTTCAATCATCGGAACCGGTCGGACCCAACTTAGTGATGATCAGTTCCGGGAAAAACTGCTGGAGGGCATCAACCTGTTTTCCCGTAGTGGCAAAGCCAAAGCCGAGCAATGGGACACGTTCAGCAAGAACATCTATTATCAGGTTTCGGACCTGAAAGACACGAAGACCTACCAGGAATTGGGCAGCCGGATCGAGTCGTATGAAGCCGAGTGGAACGAGAAAGCCGACCTGATTTATTACCTGGCGGTGGCTCCCAATTTTTTCCCGATCATTGCGGACAACATCGCTAAAAAATGTCCGAAAGACGGCATGGAGCGTACGCGCATTGTGATTGAAAAACCGTTCGGGCATGATCTGGAATCGGCCAAAGCCCTGAATAAACAATTGCAGGGCATTTTTGACGAGAAGCAGATCTACCGCATCGACCATTATTTGGGCAAGGAAACCGTGCAGAACATCATGGCCTTCCGGTTTGCCAACGCCCTGCTGGAACCGATCTGGAACCGCAACTACATCGACCACGTCCAGATTTCGGTGACCGAACAACTGGGCGTCGAAGACCGGGGCGGGTATTACGATGGGGCCGGGGCGACCCGCGACATGGTGCAGAACCACATTTTGCAGTTGCTGTGTCTGATTGCGATGGAACCGCCGATCAACCTGGACGCCGACGAAATCCGGAACCGCCGGGTGGATGTCCTGAAATCCATGCGCCGGTTCGATGCCGACGCGATCCGGTTTTCGGCCGTTCGCGGGCAGTACGGCCACGGCTGGATTGAAGGGAAAGAAGTAGCAGGCTACCGGGAAGAACCGGAGGTGAACCCGGAGTCCAACACGGAGACGTTTGCGGCCTTCAAATTTTTTGTCGACAACTGGCGCTGGCAGGATGTTCCGTTTTACCTCCGGACCGGCAAGCACCTGGCGCAGTCGGCCTCCATCATTTCGATCCAGTTCAAGAACATTCCGCACTCGATTTTTCCGCCCGAATCCGCCGAGAACTGGCAGCAAAACCGCTTGGTTTTTAGCATTCAGCCCGAAATGAGCATCCGCTTGCAGATGCAGGCTAAACGGCCCGGTCTGGACATGACGCTGAATCCGGTAGATCTGGTGTTCGATTACAGTGGCACCTACCACGGAAAACCGCCTGAAGCCTACGAAACGCTTCTGCTCGACACGATGCTGGGCGACCAGACACTGTTCATGCGGAGCGATCAGGTGGAAGCCGCCTGGGATTTGATTATGCCGATTTTACACGCCTGGGAAAGCAAGAAAAGCCTGAGTTTTCCGAATTATCCCGCCGGTTCGTGGGGGCCTGAAAACGCCGAAGCCCTCATTGCGCAGGACGGTTTTCACTGGTTTACCTTACCACTTAACGGGAAACATTGATGAGCCAGCCGATTTTACACGTCTCCAAAACCGCCGATCTGGCGGTTTTGGAACTGGCCGAATTCTTCATCCGAACGGCAAAGGAAACGATTGCCACAACGGGCCGGTTTTCGGTCGCGCTTTCGGGCGGCAGTTCGCCCAAAAAACTGTATGAACTGCTCGCTTCGCCCGAATTCAGCAGCCAACTGGATTGGGACAAAGTCGATTTTTTCTTCGGCGACGAGCGCTACGTTCCCTCCGACGATCCGGACAGCAATGCGCTGATGGTCAAAAAAGCGTTATTCGAGCCACTCCGGATTCCGGCCAAGAACATTTTTACGGTCGATACGAGCCTGTCGCCCGACGAAGCCGCGCTGAAGTATACCCAAGCCATTCAGCATCGGTATCAAGCGGAACAGGTCCGGTTTGACCTGGTGTTGCTGGGTCTGGGCGACAATTCGCACACCGCGTCGTTGTTTCCGCATACGCCGGTTTTGCACGATACCTCGGTTTCGGTCAAGGCGGTTTTTCTGGACGATCAGAACGTGTACCGCATCACGATGACCGCGCCCCTGATCAATCTGGCGCATCATCTGGCCTTTCTGGTCTACGGAAAAGGAAAGGCCGAAGCTGTTAATGCGGTTCTGAATGGGGCCGAAGACATTGATAATCACCCCGCTCAACTGATTCGGGCCGCCGAGGGCGAGGTGCACTGGTTTTTGGATGAACCGGCTTTTTCTCAAATTTAGAGGGTTGTAGGATGGCTGGATGGTTAGAATGGTTGTATGGTTAAAAATGGTTGGCAAGCGCACGCAATTGAACGCGCCAGCCAACCATTTTTAACCATTCAGCCATCCTAACCATTTTCAACCATCCACTTTCAAAACGATGTCCTTTCTCCGACTGCTCTGGCAAATTCCCGTTGCCTTTTTTGCCGTGAGCCTGCTCAGTCTTTTCATCCATGAATACGCCACGGCGCGACCCAGCGTACGGACCAAAGACATTCCGTACGTAAAAGCCGACGCTCCGGATTTCGATGCAGAACGGCATGTACTCGACGTGTATGCGCCTAAGCAAAAAGCCGAGCGACCTTTTCCCGTCGTGGTTTTTATTCACGGCGGTAACTGGGACAGCGGCAGTAAAAATCTCTATTCGTTCATCGGCCGTCGCTTGGCCAAACAGAAGATGGTGGCCGTCATCATCAATTACCGCCTTTCCCCGGCGGTTTTGGTGCCCGGCATGGCCGACGATTGTGTTCGCGCCGTGCTTTGGACTTCGCAGAACATCGCCGAATTTGGCGGAGATCCCAACCGGATTTTCGTCATGGGCCACTCGGCGGGGGGCGGGTTGGCGGCTTTGATAGCCACGGACGACCGGTTGTTTCAGACGTTCGGACTGACCCAAAATCCCATCAAGGGCGCCATTCTCGATGATCCGGCCGGGTTGAATATGTTCGACTATCTGCAGAAAATGGAGTATCCCAATGATGAACAATACCTCGTTCCGTTCGGGAAAGATTCCACGGTTTGGCGGGCGATGTCGGCTCACTACCAGGTTACGTCCGCCAGTCCGCCGATGCTGATCTACGCCGGAAGCCGCACGTATCCGAGCATTGCCAGCAGTACTCAAAAATTCCACGAGCGGCTCCGGGAACTCGGTGTAAAGCATGATTACAAAGTTCTTCCGGGCAAAAAACACGTCGGGATGGTGACGCAGCTTTACTGGCAAAATAACCTCATTTACCGGGAGTTACGAACGTTTGTCGGCGCAAAATCGTAGGCAAAACGCGAAGGTCGCCCCTAGGCTCCGACGTTTTTCTTCACCACCGCCATCGTTTCTTTTTGTCGCTGATTGACAAACTGCTTGCCTTTCAGGGCCTTCGCTTTGGCAGCTTTGGGATCTTTGGCCATCGCCAGAACCGCCGGGACAATCCCCGCAACGTCTTTGGGCGTATCCAGATCAAAAAGCCAGTCGCCCAGACCAATATCGCGCCACATGGCCCCTTTGCTGGTTTGTTCTTCAAACCGGCAGACGATGGCCGGAATGCCCAGCGCGATGCACATGATGGGCGAATGCATTTCGATGCCGAACAAGCCCGCCGAGCGAATGTAGGTGCTGACGGCTTCGTCGGTGAGCCAGTAGTGATCGCGCCAGACGACTTTCGCTTTCACATCGTCCGGCAGCGGATCATACAGCATTTCCTTGCCAATCCGGACCTGGGTTTCGTTTTCGGGAACAATCAGGATTTTCATCGAAGTCTGGCGAACGACGGCAATGATGGCTTCCCGAATCGGCTTGTTATCCTGTTCCTTCATGGCCTCATTCCGGGCGTGTTTTTCCGGGTTGACCGACAGTTTTTTCTGCGGGAGTTCCCACCAGGGCGAAAACCGCAGTTGCGGAATCACACACAGAAACTTGCCGGTTTCCAGCCCGTGTTCCTTCAAAAAAGTGTCGGCGGCTTTGTCGTTCCGGATGTCCACGGCAAACGCACCGTCGGGGCAGAACTCCATAATCGGACAGGCAACGCCCTTCGACTTGGCAAATTCCATCGAAACTGAATCCCGGAAATAGGCAAACCGGGCTTTGGTGAGTAGCTCAACATCTGCCGGATTGAACTTCCAGCGGTCTTCGGGAAAACCGTATACGCCGGGCCAGGTGATGCCGTAAATGCCGTACGGTTTGCCCGTTTGCTGCCATAGTTCAATTTCTTTCCGACCCACCAGCGACGGCCCGGAGCCGTGCAGCAGAAAACCGCATTCGGAAATGGCCGCCTTCTTTTCTTCTGCTGATTTCAGGATAATCAGTTTGGGAAACCGCTTCATCAGCATTTCCTCCACGCCGTTGCCCACATTGGATGGCCACAAACGCACCTCGACATCGGGCAGGTACTTTTCCAGCAACGTCAGAACGCCGGGCGTATGGGCAATGTCGCCGATGTTTTCCGTCTGCCACGAGGAGCGGAGAATGATGGATTTTTTTGCGGGAAATATCGCGTTGGCGAGGGACGGCATACTGAGTAGCAACCCGATCAGTGACGGCGTTTGCTTCAGGAATTCTCTGCGGTTTGGCATGAGTACTCGGTTGGACGTTAGGGTGAGGAGTCCCGGATTGCACCCGGGATTATCCATAGAAAAGCCCGGTGGGCTTGGTGGGTTGGCTAGACCGCCAGTGTTTTGCCCACGATTGCCATGGTTTCGCGCTGGCGTTTTTCAACAAAACTTCGGGCTTTCGCGGCTTTTGCTTTGGCGGTTTTTGGGTCTTTGGCCATCGCCAGAACCGTCGGGACGATGCGGGCCACTTCCTCGGGTTTGTCCATATCGAACAGCCAGTCGCCCAGACCAATATCCCGCCACATGATGCCCTTACTCGTTTGTTCGTCGAACCGGCAAACGATGGCCGGAACGCCGTTGCCGACGCACATGATGGGCGAGTGCATTTCCAGCCCAAACAAACCCGCCGAACGCATGTAAGTACTGATGGCCTCACCAGTGAGCCAGTAGCGATCCCGCCAGACGACTTTTGCTTTGACATCGGCGGGCAGTGGATCGTACAGCATTTCTTTGCCAATGGCCACCTGCGTTTCGTCTTCCGGACAAATCAGGATTTTCATCGGAGTTTGCCGGACCACGGCGCTGATGGCTTCGCGGAGCACGGCGTGATCGTGTTCTTTCATTTCCTCATTCCGGGTGTGCTTAAATTCGTCAAAAGCGGCTTTTTTGGCGGGAATTTTCCAATAGGGCGTATACCGCAGCCGGGGAATGACGCACATGAATTTGCCGGTTTCCAGTTGGTGCGCCTTGAGAAAAGCCTCCGCTGACGCATCGTCCCGCAGATCGACCGCAAAAGCGGCATCCGGACCATATTCCATGATGGGGCAGGTGATTCCTTTTTCCTTCGCAAACTTTAACGAAGCCGAATCCCGGAAAAAGATAAACTGCGCTTTACTGATCAGTTCTACCTCAGCCGCCGAGGTGGCGTTGGAGGCCAGTGGTGTCGGGAAAACGCCGTGCAGCGAAATTCCATAGATGCCGAACGGTTTGCCGGTTTCCCGGTGCCAGCGATCCACGTCTTTGCGGGCCACCAGCGAAGACCCGGAACTGTGCAGCAAAAAGTCGCAGTCGTTGAAAGCTGCCGAAATCTTTTCCGGGCCTTTTAGAATGATCACTTTTGGAAAGCGTTTCTGAAGGAGTTCTTCCACACCGTTGCCAATATCTGACGGCCAGAGTTGAATCGTGACGTCGGGCAGGTACCGTTCCAGCAGGGTGAGGATGCCCGGCGTGTGTCCAATGTCGCCGATGTTGACAGTTTGCCAGGCCGAACGCAGCAGAATGGTTTTTTTTGCGGCTCCAGCTGCGTTGGCAAGAGACGGAATGCTCATCAGCAGGCCGATGAGGGCGGGCGTTTGTTGGAGAAAAGATCGGCGGTTTTGCATGAGAGCAACGGTTTAGAATGTCATTACAATTGGTTTTCCGGCTAAAGCCGAGGGCTACTGTCCCCCAAGCACAGACCCCGCCCTAAGGCCCGCAGGGCTTGATCTGGATAACCCCGGGTGCAACCCGGGGCTACGGGGCTACGGGGCTACGGGGCTACGGGGCTATGGGGCTATGGGGCATAGGCTATCCGGGAGCGGGCGATCTCCAGGGACACGACCCCACGCGACTGTCCCCGGGTTGCACCCGGGGTTATCCACAGTCAAGCCCTTCGGGCTTGGTGTAATGGCTAGACAGCCAGGGTTTTGCTCACAACGGCCATCGTTTCACGCTGGCGTTTTTCAACAAAACTTCGGGCTTTTGCGGCTTTGGCCTTGGCGGCTTTGGGGTCTTTGGCCATGGCCAGAACCGCCGGAACAATCCGGGCCACTTCCTCGGGTTTGTCCATATCGAACAGCCAGTCGCCCAGACCAATATCGCGCCACATAAACCCTTTGCTGGTTTGTTCGGCAAAGCGGCAGACAATGGCCGGTATGCCGTGGCCGATGCACATGATGGGCGAGTGCATTTCGAGTCCGAACAAGCCCGCCGACAGCAGATAGGTGCTGAGCGCTTCGTCGGTGAGCCAATACCGGTCGCGCCACACCACGTTTTTCTTCACATCCTCCGGCAGTTTATCCAACAGAATTTCCTTGCCCAGTTTGACCTGGGTTTCGTCTTCCGGAACAATCAGGATTTTTAACCCGGTCTGGCGCACCACGGCAATGATCGCTTCCCGCAGGGGGGCGTTGTCGTGCTCCTTCATCTTTTCATTAATGGCATTTCGTTCCGCGTCGAAGGGTGTTTTTTTGGCGGGAATTTCCCAGTAGGGCGTAAACCGGGTGCGCGGAATCACGCACAGAAATTTACCCGCTTCCAATCCATGTTTCGACAGAAAGTCGGTAGCGGCCTGGTCATTCCGGAAATCCACAGCGAAAGCTCCATCCGGGCAAAATTCCATAACCGGACTTTTAATCCCGAATTCTTTCGCTACTTTCAGCGAAACCGAATCCCGGAAAAACGCAAATCGGGCATTGTTCAACAACCCGACGTCCAGCGCATTGACCTTGCTGGCGGCCGGGCCGGGCGCATAGACACCGGGAAAGGTGATGCCGTAAATCCCGTACGGTTTGCCGGTTTCCTGGTGCCAGCGTTCTACATCCTTGCGGGCCACGAGCGACGGCCCGGAGCCGTGCAGCAGAAAGTCGCATTCTTTCAGGGTAGCCGCAATCTCTTCCGGTGTCTGGACAATGGCAACCTTGGGAAACCGGCGTTTGAGCAACTCCTCAACGCCATTTCCGACGCTGCTCGGCCAGAGCCGGATGCTGGCGTCGGGCAGGTATTTTTCCAGCAGCGACAGGACGCCGGGCGTGTGCCCGATGTCGCCGATGTTGACCGTTTGCCACGACGACCGCAGCACAATGGCGGGTGCTTTTTTACCGGAAATGCCTTTTATCGATGCCAGGAGGGAAGCGGTTGCCAGGGCAGCACTTTTCAGGAAAATGCGTCGATTGGAATACGTTGAATCAGGTGTCATACTATTTGGTGCTTGGTAAACCCACGATTTTGCGGACAGCCATCATGGTTTCGGACTGACGTTTTTGCACGAATGCCATCGCCTTTTGCGCCTTGGCTTTGGCCGCCGGATAGTCGCGGTGAATTTTAGAGAGCTGGTCGATCCAGGCCGAAGCCGGGCTTTCGTCCACTTCAAACAGCCACTCAGGCAAGCCGATGTCGCGAAACATCCAGCCTTTTCGACCATGGAAATGGGAGCGAACGTGAACCACCGGTTTGCCGAGGGCCAGGCCCATAATCAGCGAATGCGGTTCCATACCAATCAGTGAATGAGCGCGGGCATAAACCGACATGGCTTCATCGGCATTCCAGAAGGTGTCGCGCAAAACGACTTTCTGCCGGGTGGTCGCGTCCAGTTGGTCGTACAGGTGGTTTTTCGCCTGCGGCATTTCTTTGTCTACTTCCGGCGCCAGCAGCACTTTATAACCGGTTTCCCTGACCCAGTGCGTAATGACTTCCCGGATTTTAGCCATCCGGGTGCGGTCCTGTTCCTGTTGCCCGGGCGTTGGTTTCGTGGGATTCAGTAAATTTCCTTCCCCTTTTTCGTTGAAATGGGGCGTGTTGGTTCGGATAATAACCACCAGAAATCGGCCATCTTCCAGACCCGCCTGTTTCAGATACGCCAGCCCTTTGCGTTCATCGCGGATATCGATTCCAAAACAGCCGTCCGGGGCAAATTCGAGGATAGACGGATGGAAGGTTTCAGCTTTCAGAAAGTTGAGCGATTCGTTGTCGCGGGCATACAGAAAAGCCGCCCGGTTCAGAATATCCCGAAAAAAATACTGCGAAGGTGGGGCGAATTTATCGAACGACTGTCCATAAATACCGAACGGAATCCCCCGGTCATAACAGTAATAAAACGGCGTCAGCGCCCGGATTGGGCCGCCCCATTCGTAGTTATACAAGCCGTAATTAAACGATTGGCTCGAATTATGAATAAGCAGATCCGTCTGGTCAAAAGCCGCTTTCAGCTCGTCCGAAAGGGTGTCGCCTGTATAAAAATTACCCCGCACAATTTTGACTTTCGGGAAATTTTGGGTCACCAGCTTTTCGGTTTCGGGCCGGGGTTCGGCGTGCCAGAGGAGCAGTTGCACTTCCGGAATATGGCGTTCGAGGAGCCTTAACGTGCCGGGCGTGTGACCCTGATCGCCGATGTTGGCATCCCGCCACGAGGAGCGGAGCATGATGGTCGGCGTCTTCTTCGGAACGAAAGAATGCGGAACCGGGTGTTGTGTTCCCATCGGTGGCAGGGCAGCGGTGGCCACCGACAGGCTGGTTGTTTTCAGAAAGTCTCTTCGACTGCGCATCATGGTTGGTTCGATTAGTAGCCGGGATTCTGCACCAGACTCGGATTGGCGTCCATATCCACCTGCGGAATGGGCAGCAGAACGTGGAAAGGCTTGATAATCGGATTTCGGTTGAAGGTGTTGTCGGCTTTCACGGCCTCCACCAGCTTGCCCGTCCGGATCAGATCAAACCGGCGGTTGTTCTCGAACGTCAGCTCCAGCCGTCGTTCCAGCAAAACCGCTTCTTTGAATTGCAGGTAGTTGAGTCCTGCTAAGGCCGTCAGGCCCGCCCGGATTCGGACTTTGTTGATGGCGGCATAGGCTTCCGCGGTCGGTCCATTGTTCACTTCATTGAGGGCTTCGGCCTGCATCAGCAACACGTCAGAATACCGCAGGATCGGAACGCTCGTGCCTTCACCGCCGTTGGTTTTGGCGGTTTTGTCCCACAGTTTCTGGAAAGAAACCGCTTTGGTTGGGTCAGGGTCCGTAATGGAAAGATTGGTAGTCACGCCATTGTAGACATACGACGTGATGAACGTAACGGGTTTCCGTTTGTCGTTTGCGGAATAAGCATTGAACAAACTGGCACTGACCCGCGCAATGCCCGCTCCGCCACTGGGGTAAATCAGGGCCGCCCGGACGCCAAAACCGCGCCCAATGCTGTGGCCGCGCACATCGGTCAGGTATTGCACTTCAAATATATTCTCCTTGCCGCCCCGCGCCGTGAGCGCAAACGCATCGGCATAGTTATCATACAGTGCATAAACGCCCTGGTCGATTACTTCCTTCGCTTTGGTTGCCGCCTGGGTCCAGAACGGCGAACCGGCGGTCGTTCCAGCCCGCCAGAGGTAGAGTTTCGCCAGCATCCCTTTGGCCGCTCCCTGCGTAGCCCGGCCCGACTCGCTGGCTGGATACGTGACCGGCAAAACGCTCTCGGCTTCTTTCAGATCAGCTTCAATCAGGGCGTAGATGTCGTTGGCCGGTGACCGGGGGAGTTCCAGGCCTTCCAGCGAGGTGGTTTCTTTCGTCACCAGTGGCACGTCGCCATAGAGCCGCACGAGGTTGAAGTAGTGCAACGCGCGGAGAAACTTCGCTTCGGCGATGTACCGTTTTTTCAGCGTTTCATCCATCGCTATACCGGGCAAGCGGTCGATGACAGTATTGGAGCGGTTAATGCCCCGGTACGCTGGTGAATACAGACTGACGTAGGAATTGGCGGGGGTGATGTCATACCGCCAAAGCAACGGCCGGTTGGCATCACCCGTTAAGAAGGGGATGGCGTCGTCGGTCGTGGTGATGTCCAGGTTCGGGTCCAGGTTGCCAATGGCGTTATAGCAGGCTCCCAGCGCGGCTTTGGCATCGTCGGCGGTTTTGTAATAAGTGGCATTGGTCAGGTTCGTTACGGGAGACAGGTCGAGCTGGCTTTCGCAGGCGGTTGCCAACAGGGCCACAAAGAGCAATAAGGTGTTGGTTTTCATAGCCATCTATGCATTAAAATTTCAGGTTCAGACCTACTAATACGGTTTTTGCAGAGGGGTAGCCGCCGTAATCCAACCCCTGGCTCAGTGACGAACTTCCGTAGCGGTTCACTTCCGGATCATAGCCTGAATACGAGGTCAGGGTAATGAAATTCTGGGCGGTCACATACACTTTGGCGGAGCCAACCGACAGGCGGTTCATCAGGCTTTTGGGCAGGTTATACCCCAGCGAGATGTTTTTAAAGCGTAGATACGAACCGTCTTCGACGTGCAGCGACGAAAGCAGCCGGGAGCCGCCCCCGGCGTTGGCGCGGGGAATGGTGTTGCTCGGATTGGTGGGCGTCCAGCGGTCCAGTGCGCGGGCCGACTGGTTGTTGCCTCCCGTCAGGTTCAGCTGGTCGAAGGTGGCAAAATTCAGGATTTCGTTGCCGTAGGAGCCTTGCACAAATATGTTCAGGTCAAAGCCTTTGTAGGAAAAGGTGTTGTTAAACCCGCCGAAAAAATCCGGGTTGCTGTTGCCGATGATGTCGCGGTCCGAATCATTGATCACGCCATCGCCGTTCCGATCCACATACCGGAGATCACCCGGTTTGGCCGTTTTCTGGGCCGACCCATCCACTTCTGCCTGATTCTGGAAAATGCCGTCGGTAACCAGCCCGAAGAAATTGCCCAGCGGGCTGTCGATCCGCAGCAAAATCGGATTTTGGGTGGTGTTGGAAATGGTGGCATCCGAGCCCGTTCTGAATTCTTTCCGGCCATCCAGAAACAGGATTTTGTTCCGGTTGAAAGAAATATTGAATTCCGATGTCCAGCGAAAACCGCCCTGGTCTACGTTGATTGTGTTCATCGAAAATTCGAACCCTTTGTTGCGAACACTGCCCAGGTTTTTCAGCGTGGTGGAAAAACCGGAGGAAGTCGGTACACCCACGTTAAAGAGCAGATCAGAGGTCTTTTTGATGTAATAATCGGCCGATACCTGGATGCGGTTGCTGAGCAATCCGACGTCAAAACCGACGTCAAATTGGGCGTTTTTTTCCCAGCGTAAATCGGGGTTGCCAATGCCTGCCGTGGCCGATCCGACGTTCAGCGCCCCGCCGATGACGTACGGGGCCGAGCTGATGTTGGCCAGGTACTGGTAGTTCCCGATTTCCTGATTCCCCGACAGACCGTAGCTGGCCCGCAGTTTGGCATCGGCAATAAACGTGAGGTCTTTCAGCCAGGGTTCGTTGGCGAGTTTCCAGGCGATGGCACCGGAGGGGAAGAACCCGAATTTGTTGTTCGGCCCAAAGCGCGACGACCCATCCCGGCGACCGGTCAGCGTCAGCAGAAAGCGATCGTCGAAGCCGTAATTGACCCGCGCCAGATACGAAATCAGCCGCCAGTCGCTGCTTCCGGATCGCGGTGCCACCAGCGTCGAACCGGCTGCCAGATTATTGTACGAAGCAAAGTCATCGGAAAACGTGTTGGCATTGGCCACTACACTTTCGACGGCCAGCCCCTGAATCGTATACCCCAAAACCGCATTGAGGTTGTGTTTGGGGGCGAGTTGGCGGGTGTAATTCAGGATATTTTCGTTCAACCAGTTGACGCTTTGGGAATTGGATACGGACGCGCTACCGCCCACACTCGCGCCCAGAACCGCCAGTCGGGTGATGTACGAATTGTTTTTCGAGCTTTGCAGATCCGTTCCGAAACTGGTCCGGAAGGTTAGTCCTTCGATGATTTTGTAGTCGACGTAGGCATTGGCCAGGATGCGGATGAGGGCGGTTTTGTCCGTAAACTCATTGGCAACGGCCAGCGGATTATCCGCACCCAGACCGTTCAGCGCCCCCTGGTTTTTGTAATAACTTCCGTCCGCATTCCGCACCGGAAACGTGGGGGAATAATTCAGGGCCGAACTGATGATCCCGCTCACGGCCAGGTTGCCATCGGTCTCGGTGCGTGGGTTGTTGGTGAGCGTATAGGCGCCCTGCATGGTGACACCCACTTTCAGGCGCGAGGTCAGATCGTTGTCGAGGTTGGCCCGCAGCGTGTAGCGTTTGAAATCCGATTTCAGCAGAATGCCATCCTGGCCGTAATAGCCGAAGGATACCGCATACCGGGATTTTTCGGCACCTCCCGAAACCGAAAGCTGGTGGTTCTGGATGGGTGCATCGCGCATGACGATGCTCTGCCAGTCGGTGCCTTCGCCCAGGGTTGAAACCAGCGGACGATCCGCCGTGCTGCCGTCAAAATAGGCCTTGCCGCCGTTGTTGATCTGGGCGTCGTTGACCAGTTCGGCAAACTGGCGGGCGTTGAGCATCGGGAGCTTCCGGCGCACGGACTGGTTGCCGTAATAGCCTTCGTAGCTAATTACCGCCTTGCCGACCTTGCCGCGTTTGGTCGTAACCAGAACGACCCCATTGGAACCCCGGGAACCGTAAATGGCGGTTGCCGAAGCATCTTTCAGGATTTCGATGGACTCAATATCGTCGGTGTTGATGGAGTTCAGACCAGTAGTTGGAAAACCGTCGATGACGTAGAGCGGATCATTGCCGGCATTGACCGAACCCGATCCCCGAATCCGGATGGTGGAGTTTCCGCCGGGCCGGGCCGAATTCGACACCACCTGAACCCCCGCAGCGCGGCCCTGCATGGCCCGGTCGAGCGACGGAATGGGCGTGGCCTTGATGTTGGCTTCGCCGACTTTGGCAACCGAACCCGTCAGATCCGATTTCTTAACAGTTCCGTAGCCCACGACGACGACTTCCTCCAGGCTCTTGTTATCGGTTTTCAAGGAAATGTTGAGGGTGGTGCGTTTCTCCACGGCCATTTCCTGCGAAACAAACCCGACAAAGCTGAAAACCAGAACAGCCGATTCACTGGGAACCACAATCTGGTATTTCCCGTCGCCGTTGGTCGTTGTGCCGCGTGTGGTGCCTTTCACCAGCACGCTGACACCCGGCAAACCTTCGCCTTTTTCGTCCGAAACCGTACCGGATACGGTCAGATCGGCTAGAATATCGCTGGTAATCAGGGTGTTGGCTGGAAGCGTGCTGCCGGTGTTGTTCATTTTGAAAAGTGCGATTTGCTTCCCGCTCACTTCGTAGCGAATGTGAAGCGGAGTCAGCAAATCATTGAGCGTTTCCTTGAGGGTCGCAAACCGGTTTTCCAGCGTCACCTTCTGGTTGACCTGAATTTCACGCGGATTGTAGATAAAAAGGACATTGGCATTGCGCTCCAGAAACGTCAGTGCTTTTTTCAGGTTGGTGGTTTCGGCTTTCACCGCGATGCGTTGATCCAGCACTTCCTGGCCGTTGGCATCGTGGGCATACGTCGCACCCACAAACAGGATCGTCATCAGAAGCTGAATAACCGATAGTTTCATGAGGGTCCGGAAGGAAAGGGGCTTTTTATAAAGTCTATCCATGAGAAAAGGGGTTTGCTCATGGATAGCGACAGCGGTGGTTGCATACTGGTTTCCAGTAATTTTTTTAGAAAAAATTTACTGGAATTGCCTAATCGGTTCAATTATAACTAGTTATTTTCACACCCTTCGCTGTGAATTACGATCTGCCCATCCACCATTTCGTAGGACGAGCGGGTAATTTTGCAGATCAGATTCAGTTTTTCAAACAGCGATTCACCGGCGAGATTGGCCGTCAGATAGCAGTCTTTCAGGTTGGCCGCATCGTAAATGAACGTCAGTCCGTACGTTTTTTCCAGTAACGAAATCACCTCCGAAACCGGTGCTTCTTCAAAAATGTAAGCCTCTTTTGTGACCTTCTGAAGCGTAATCGGTTGTTCGACGACGGATTTCACGAGCCGTTTTTCGGTCGTCGAGAACACCACCTGCTGGTTGGGCGTCAGCACCATGCCGACCGACTCGTTCTTGCGGGCGGGCTGTTCTTTTTCCACATCTTTCCGCATATACACCGACACCCGGCCCGACCGAACCTCTACTTTGGCGTTGGTTTCACCCGTTGTAATCAGAAAGCTGGTTCCCAATACCTGCGTCGAAATCTGGTCGGTATACACCCAAAAGGGCATTTTTGGATTTTTCTTAACAGAAAAAAACGCCCGCCCGCTCAGGTAAACTTCCCGTTTGGTGGCCGAAAAACGATTCGGATACCGCAGCGTTCCTTTGGGATACAGAACCACTGTGCTGCTGTCGTGGAGCACAAACGTCCGGGGTTCGGAACTTTCGTTGACGGTTTCGGTGTAATCGCTCGCCAGGGCAGGACTCAGTTTTTCAAGGGCCGAAAGACGGGTATCGGCCTGTCGGCGCGCATCGGATTTGACGGTATACGTGAACGCCAGATAACCCAAACCAATAAAAAGCAAGAGGGAAGCCGCCACCCGAAAAACCGTAGTTTGCCACAACGGAACGACGTTCTGCTGATTGGATTGAATAATATTATTAAAAATCTGATCCAGTTCGGCCGGTTGTAAGGCGGTATTTTTCTCCTCCAGCGCCTGCAAAAAAGCCCGGGCTACCTGCACTTTGTCGGTGCAATCCGGATTTTCGGCCAGCCATTCCGACCAGAACGCGCCACTTTGGGCGTTGCGGTCGATGACCCAATGCCGGAAGTACTCGTCCCGCGTCAAATCGTCAACGCTGTAGTTTCGATAATCGGGAGTCCTCATGGTGGTAAGCGTTCATGCTATGAACAGATGGCGGATGATTCGTTTTGATACCCGCCCATGTCCGTTTATTTAAAAAGTGCTGGTTTTGATCAGGTCGATAAAAAGGATAAAACCGACCCAGTTGTCGCGGAAGGTTTTGAAGGCGGCCTGCAACAGATTGGAAACCGACTGCGGGTTGACGCCCATAATTTCGGCAATTTCGTCGCGTTCGAGGTTTTGGTAATAGCGGAGGTAAATCACTTCACGCTGCCGTTTGGGCAGTTGATTCAGCGAATCGGCAATCCGTTTGGTGGTTTCGGCCAGACTTTCCTGTTCGATAACCGACCATTCCGGCGAAAATTCCACGAAATTCAGGTCATTTTCGAGGTCAGTCGGCTCATCGTCCCGGTTGATGCGCTGCCGGTAACCTTCGCGCAACACCCGCTTGCGGACGGAACTGAGCAGGTAGGCCCGGACGCTGTCGGGGACCGCCACGCGTTCACGCCGGTTCCAGATTTCGATGAACACCTCCTGAACACAGTCCTTGACGAAGTCTTCATCCCGCAGAAATTTGTATCCGTAGTTCTGCAAAGCGTTGAAATACTTCTCGATCAATTTCCGCAAACCGGTTTCGTTCCCGGTCTTGAGCTGCTCCCAAAACAGCAAGTCCATTCCGGCCGACGCATTTCCACTGGTCTTCATACAACAGGAGCCCGGACGATAGCTTCCGGACTCCTGTTAAACGTGAGAATGTAAAATTCCTACTCTTAAAAAAACAATGTTCATTCGTATTGGTGTCCAGTCTAGGGTCAGGCCAGACCCGTCAGTCTGTCAGTCAGTCCAGTCAGTCAGTCAGTCAGTCAGTCCAGTCCCCGGATTGCATCCGGGGTTATCCAACGTTGCGTCCTTCGGACTTTTTGGTTTGTTTAGAGGTAGGGAGGCAGGGGTAACGTCAGGCTTGATTCATCGGGGATGGGAGGCCGTCTGACGGTTTCCAGTGGAATGACGCCCGACCAGATTGGGAGCTCCCGATCTTCCGGCTCATCCTTGGGGCCACCCGTCCGGATTTTGGCGGAAGCTTCGTCCAGCGAAAACGACAAAACCGTTGTTTTTCGGATTTCGCTTTCCGTTTCTTTCCGTAAATCATCCCACCGATCTGGAATCAATTTGTTGGTAATCAGCACCAACGCTTCTACTTTTTGGGCATAGTCTTCCACTTTTTCGGCGGTAGCAAAAACGATGACGGAGCGGTAATTGACCGAGTGGCTGAACCCCGATTTGGCCAGCACCAGGCCGTCGAGCAGCGTCACCGAAATGCAAACCGGAATGCCTTTTTCGACTTCCCGAATAAAATGACTGCCCACCGATCCGTGAATCAGCAGACGGTCGCCCACCCGGGCGTAAGCCGTTGGAATCGATCCCGGCTGTCCATCGATGGCATAACTGATAGTGCAATAGAGGGCTTCATCGAGAATGGCATAAATCGTTTCGGCTTCATAATGAGCCTGTTTCGCTGAGCGACTGGGTGTTGTACGCGGGGTTTGCATGTGTTAAGTTGGTTTACGGTTTTCAGTATTTGGTTTACGGTGGCTGGCGCATGATAAGAGCGCGCCAGCCACCGTAAACCAAATACTGAAAACCGTAAACGATTTAAAATTGTGAGTTGTCCTGCAAATTTGCACCTTTACCGGACTATCTATGTCGTCCGGTTTTTCAAAAATAAGTAGTCCGGTATGTTGCCTTTCAAAACATTAATCACGATTGACAAATCCACCGAAGCCTCGGTCTACCTCCAATTGGCTGAACAACTCCGGCGGCTGATCGGCGATGGCGTTCTTAAAACCGGCCAGAAGTTGCCGGGAACGCGGCAGTTGGCCGAACTGCTTCAGTTTCACCGCAAAACGATCGTTGCTGCCTATGACGAATTGCTGGCGGAAGGCTGGCTCGAATCGCGGGCGGGCAGTGGCACCTTTGTGGCCGATCCGTTACCACTGGTTCGGCCACAATCCCTTGTCAGTGAGGTTGATGGGCAACAGACTAATCGCAAACCGGGCTTTCAATTCGACACCCAACCGCACCTGGTCCGTCCGTTGCTCTTGATGGGCGAAGGGCTTCGGCTGGACGACGGTTTTCCGGACATCCGTCTGGCCCCGATGGAGGAACTGTCCCGCGCGTACCGGAGCTATTTTCGCTGGGGAAATCCGCAACAGCATTTTGGGTACGGCGATCCAAAAGGCAACCGGCTTCTGCGCGAAGAATTATCGGTTTTCCTGAACGAAACCCGGGCGTTGCGAACAACCGCCGACAACATCCTGATTTCGCGTGGCAGCATGATGGGCATTCACCTGGCCAGTACGTTGCTGCTGAAACCGGGACAAACGGCGGTGGTGGGCGAAACCAACTGGTCGGGGGCCAACATGAATTTTCAGCAGGCCGGGGCCGAATTGCTGACCGTTCCCGTCGATCAACACGGTCTGGATGTAGAAGCGCTGGCGGAGCTATGCCAGCGTCGTCCGGTTCGGCTGGTCTATGTGACGCCCCACCACCATTATCCGACCACGGTCACGTTGCCGCCCAATCGGCGGCTTCGGCTGTTGCAACTGAGTCAGCAACACGGTTTTGTGATTTTGGAAGATGATTACGATTATGAGTTCCACTACCACCGCCGACCAATTTTGCCGCTCGCCAGTGCCGACCCAAATGGCATGGTGGTGTACATTGGTTCACTGTCGAAATCGGTGGCCCCGGCTTTTCGGATGGGCTACGTTGTCGCGTCCGAAACCGTCATCGATGAACTGGCCCGTTTGCGACGCATCATCGACCGGCAGGGCGACGCGATGCTGGAATTTGCGATTGGGCAATTGTTCCGAAACGGCGATATGCGACGGCATTTAAAAAAGGCCCACCAGACTTATCTGTCACGCTGCAATCAATTTTGTTCGCTGCTAACCAGTGCCTTACCGGATCAGGTGCAATTTGTTAAACCGGAGGGCGGTCTGGCGGTTTGGGCGACGTTCGATCCACCCGTCGATCTTGCCCAACTTGCTCAAAAAGCCAAGGCGGAAGGGTTGACTTTTTCGGATGGATTGGCGCACAACCCGCCCGGAAAAGTGCTGAATAGCACCCGGTTGGGGTTTGCGTCCAGCACCGAAACCGAGTTGGAACAAAGTGTGGGGATTTTGCAGAAGGTGGTGAAGGGTTTATTCAATTAAGAGCGTTAGTCGTCCCGTAGTGATTAAACAGCGCAGTGTCGGTAGCCAAACAAGCATTCCGCACCACGGCGTGTCGTCAGGTACGCTACCAGTCACAGAAATCTGACAGTTGCGTACCTCATGGCAACGGGAGGAGCGTTTCTACCGACGCTGCGCTGTTTTGCCCCTCATGGGGCATATTGAAAATCGTGAAGGGATTTTTGATAGTAACCGTCAATTTGACCACTACTCAAACTGAAACGCGAAATAAGAACACGAACCGTTGGTGGTATTCAGAATACCGTGGGGAACGTTGGATTCCAGGAAAATGATATCGCCGACTTTCGCCGGTTGCATCACGCCATCAATGCTTTCCTGGGCGGTGTTTTCAATCAGGAGCAGGATTTCGGCGGCCCGGTGGGTGTGGGGCGGATGACTCCATAAGCCTTCATTGAGTGTCGTAACGTGCATTTCAAACCGTTTGCACATGACGGTTGCGCGGTCGAAGATGTTGCGCCGACCGCCTTTAGCGTTGGGTTGATACGCCACATCCTTCCAGTCGACCCAGAACGATTGCCCTTTCATTTGCTCTAAATCCAGATCCGGCACTTCTTTCGAGGTATACCGCATGAGGTGATACGTAAGGGGCGCGGCACTTTTGTTTTCAAGCCGGTGGGCATCGCCGGGCATGATCAGAACCACGCTGCCGGGGCCCAGGGTTTTGATCCGGCTCCCGAGCGAAACCGTCAGTTCCCCGGTTTTGACGATAATCAGAATCTCGTCGTCCAGCGTTTGGGCGGGTTGCGGGGCTCGGTTGGGAGGAAGCGTGATGCCGTGGACGGAAAAACCATTGAAATCCCGCGTGGTGCCTTCCACAATCGTCCGATCGATCACGCCGTCTTTTTTGACCACTGGCGCTTTATCCCAGGAATAGACTTTGGAAAGAATGGTTTGGGAGAAGGCGGTGTGGTTAATAACTAAAAGTGCGCTTAAAAGGAAAAGGAATTTCATGGAATACGGTTTAGATCACTCCTTCAAAAGCAATATCCTGATACCGGTTACTGAGATGAACCAAACTTTCCCGTAAAACTCACGGTTATCTCATCAGCTTCACGAAGCGTCAACGACTCAATTTTATTTTTAGCAGTATGGCAGAAATCATCAAAACCGCCCTCGTTACCGGCGGATCGAAAGGCATTGGATACGGCATTGCCGAAGTGTTGATCAAAGAAGGCATCCGGGTGGCCATCACCAGCCGCTCGCAGGAAGCAGCCGAGGAAGCAGCCGCTTCACTCAACAAAATCAAAGACGGTTTTGCACTGGGCATTGCCGCCGACGTCCGCGATCTGGTGTCGCAGCAACGCGCCGTCGATGCCATCATCCAGCAGTGGGGGCGGCTGGATTACGTGATCGCCAACGCGGGGGTGGGTCACTTTGCGCCGATTCAGGAACTGACCTCCGACCAATGGCAGGAAACCATCGACATCAACCTGACCGGCGTTTTCAATTCCATCAAGGCAACCCTGGACGAGTTGAAAAAAAAGGAAGGTTATTTTATCACGATTTCAAGCCTGGCCGGAACCAACTTCTTCGAAAATGGCACGGCCTACAACGCCAGCAAATTCGGGATGGTCGGTTTTTCCCAGGCGCTGATGCTCGACCTTCGCAGCGAAGGCATCAAGGTGACGACCATCATGCCCGGTTCGGTGGCGTCGTATTTCAACAACCACGAGCCGAGTGAAAAAGACGCCTGGAAAATACAGCCCGAAGACATCGGCCAGATTGTTGCCGACCTGATCCGGATGCCCGCCCGGACACTCCCCAGCAAGATCGAGGTGCGTCCTTCCCGGCCCGGTGGCAAATGAGAGAAGAACTTTTAAAAACGAAAGAAGCCGGCTTTTCAGTCGGCTTCTTTCGTTTACCACCCGCAGATTTCGGGTCTTAGTTCATGGCGATGTGACGTTCCGTAGTCACCGTTGGCGATGAGGTCTGCAACTTTACTTCTTTCACCTGTTTGGTGTTGCCGTCCGAAATTTCAACCTGATAAATACCGTCCTGCAGTTGGTTCAGGTCAAAACGAATCGCCGATGACTCGTGTCCTTTTCCCAGTTTTTCGGAAGCCAGGATCTCGCCGGATTCATTTTTCAGCGTGACATTGATTTTGGCATTTTTGTCCTTGTTAACATTCACCCGAATTTTCGACGTGTTGATCACCGGATAAACGACCGATTGGTACGTAGATTGGGTACCGGCGGTTTCTTTGTGATCAGCCGCAAAGCTGGATGAGGTCGTGGCAATGGTTAAAGCGAGGAAGGCGGAAGCGATGAGTGATTTCATGGTATTTGTTGTTTTTGTGTTGTGTTTCGTATCTGTTGTTTTCTGCGGCTACTTGTGATTCGCCGTTTCGATGGGTCAAAACAACGGCGAAATGCGCTACCTTGCTATGCATAGTACTCCGGCGGTTAAACGGATCGATGAATGGTTTGCTGGATGGATGAATAATTAATCGGCGCGAACTGTGTATCTTTAAAAACCCATCAAAATCCCCTTATGAGAGCATCCATACACTTCGTTGGCCTTCTATTGGTCAGTTTCCTGAGTTTAAAACCGGCTTTTGCGCAGGTTATCACGTCGCCCCAAATCGATCAACTGGTTGAAAAAACATTGAAAACCTTCGAGGTGCCGGGAATTGCGGTCGCCCTTATCAAAGACGGGAAAGTGATTCATTCAAAAGGCTACGGTGTTCGGTCGATGCATTCGGCGCAGAAAGTGGACGTCAATACGTTATTCGGCATTGCCTCGAACAGCAAGGCATTTACGGCGGCCACGCTCGGCATCCTGGTCGATGAGGGCAAACTGAGCTGGGATGATAAGGTGATCGACTACATTCCGGAGTTTCGGCTGTACAATGCGTACGTCACCGAAGATTTTACGATTCGTGATTTGCTGACCCACCGCAGCGGCCTCGGTCTCGGCGCCGGAGATTTGATGTTCTTTCCTGATTCGAGTGATTTTCAGTTGAAAGATGTCATTCATAACCTGCGGTATCTGAAACAGACGTCCGGTTTTCGCACCAAATACGATTACGACAATTTGTTGTATATGGTCGCGGGTGAGGTGGTAAAACGGGCATCGGGCCAGAGTTGGGAAGAGTTCGTGGAAACCCGGATTATGAAACCGCTCCAGATGGAGAACAGCGCAGCGTCATTTTCCCGGCTCAAAAATAAATCGAACGTCATCGATGCCCACGCTGTCATTGAGGGCAAATTGCGGACGGTCAGGCGCGGTCGGCTGGACGTCGGGAATTCGGCGGGTGGCATCAACAGCAGCATCAACGACCTGAGCAAATGGGTGATCATGCAACTCAATGGGGGAAAATACGGCGACGGGTTGAGCAAAACCCTGTTCAGTACGAAAGTGCAGGATGACATGTGGTCGCCCCAAACCATTATTCCGGTGCGCAATCCCGGACCTTACAACACCCATTTCAGTTCCTACGGTTTGGGCTGGCGACTGAATGATGCCAAGGGCTACAAACAGATTTCGCACACCGGCGGCTTGCCCGGTATGGTGACGCAGGTGATGCTGGTGCCGGAAATGAAACTGGGCATTATCGTGCTGACCAACCAGCAATCCGGAGCAGCTTTCACGGCCATCACCAACCAGATTCTCGACAGTTATTTCGGAATCACCGGCACCGACCGGGTGAAAGAATACAGCGACCGGCTCCGCGAAAATACCGCCAGTGCCGACAAAGTAACCGACGAGGTTTGGAAAACCGTTGCGGCTGAAAAGGAGAGTACCGCGGCAAAACCGCCGATTCATTTTTACACCGGCACCTACCACGACAAGTGGCTGGGTGACGTTTCCATTGTGCCGGATAACCTGAAACTCCTGTTTGTCTCAAAGCGTTCTCCGCGCTTAACCGGCGAGCTGTTTCATTACAAAGGCAACACCTTCGTGGTCAAATGGAACGACCGGAGTCTGGAAGCGGATGCGTTTGTGATGTTTGGGCTGGATTACGAAGGAAAGCCCGTTTCGATGAAAATGAAGGCCATTTCGCCCTTAACGGATTTTAGCTACGACTTCCACGACCTGGATTTTACGAAAAAGTAGTAAAGACAAGAGAAGTGAGACCAGAGAATAGAGACGGTCTTTACTCTCTTGTCTCTACTCTCTTGTCTCAGTCAATGCTATCGCGCCACTTCAATTTTATACTTTTTACCTTTCATCTTTTCGTCCTTGATCTTCGCCAGCAGCTCCTTGACTTTGGATTTGCGGACGGCTGCGAAGGAGATGAAGTCTTTCACTTCTATCAGGCCCAGATCGCCTTTTTCGAGCCCGCCTTTTTGGGAAAAAAAACCGACAATGTCGATTTTGTTAAGTTTGTTTTTCTTGCCGCCACTGACGTAAATTGTCTGGAATTGGGGTGGATTGGGCAAAGGCTGATTAGCTGGAATAACAAACTCATCGAGTGATTCGGGCAGATAGCGGGGTCGTTCTTCGTTGCGGTGCAGCAGAATATAGGCGGTTCCGGAAGCGTGCATCCGGGCTGTCCGGCCGTTGCGGTGCAGAAACTCGTGTTCGTGCAGCGGTAGGTGGTAATGGATGACGTATTTCATCTCGGGAATGTCCAGCCCCCGGGCGGCCAAATCGGTCGTAATGAGATAACTGACACTGCCATTTCGAAACTGAATCAGGGCGCGTTCGCGGTCGTCCTGTTCCATGCCGCCGTGGTAGAAGGTCGAAACAATGCCCATTTCATTCAGGATGGCGCTGGTTCGTTCGGCAGCATCGCGGTGGTTACAAAAGATCAGAGCCGCTTCCGAATCCAGCGCGCAGAGCAAGCGAAACAGCGTATCGACTTTGTCTTTTTCTTCCGAAATAACAATTTTCGTCGTCAGGCTTTTGTCGCGGTCATCGTCGGGAATAAAATCGAGTTTGACAGGCGAACGCACGCCCGTAAACTCCGGAATGGATATGCCTGACGTGGCCGAAACCAGCACGCGTTTTTGAAGATTCCGCAAACCGCCGATGATGTACGACATCTGGTCGTGAAAACCGAGTTCCAGTGATTTGTCAAACTCATCCAGCACCAGCGTATGAATGCCGTCGAGGTCGACCGTTTTGCGGTCGATGTGGTCGGCAATGCGGCCCGGCGTTCCGATTAAAACCGCCGGTGGCGTACTCAGATTCTGAATTTCGGTTGCCATTGGATGCCCGCCGTAGCAGACGTTGACCTTAAAACCCGTCCCCATTTTTTTCCAGACCTGCTCAATCTGCAACGCCAGTTCGCGCGAAGGCGCCAGAATCAGACATTGGACTGTTTTTTGCTCCGGTTTGAGAAGTTGCAGAATCGGTAACAAAAAAGCGAGGGTTTTCCCGGAACCGGTCGGAGCCAGCAACAATACCGCTTTCTCGGCCACAACGGCTTCCCGGGCTTCCCGCTGCATGGGGTTGAAGGTTTCAATTCCCAGGTTCGAAAGCAGGGGAGCAAGGTCTAGATTGGTTTCCATCCTGCAAAAGTAACGGATTTTAACCGACCCCGACGATCTGTCCGGAATAAGCTGGGGTTTGGGGCGGTTTTCAGTCGGGGAAAGTATTTTTCAGAAATCGACTATCCCCGGCAGTAATTCGGAGAATCTTGATCATTTTTGTCTTATAACCCCTAAATCCCCTGGAGGACGGTCGGCCGCAGCCGGGCTTTTAACAACTTAAGCTGCGTCAAAGTCCCCTTTAGGCCGGGCTGACGCTTCGGAATTGAGGGGCAAAACACAACCAAACTTCAGTATCTGAGCAAATTTTTATGAAAGAACAATCACGCAGAGCCTTTGTCAAAAGCAGTGTTGGGGCCGGACTTGGTCTGGGTTTGTCAGGCAGCGCACCGAAAGAACTGTTTGTCCATCACGTTTATTTTTACCTGAAAAACCCGGGCAGCGAGGCCGATAAAGCCAAGTTGATCGAAGGGCTGAATAAACTGGCTAAAGTCCCGACGATCAAGTTGGTACACATCGGTACGCCCGCACCCACCACCCGCTCCGTGATCGAACGATCGTATGCGGTGTCGTGGCTGTGCTTTTTTGATAACCTGATGGATGAAGAGATTTACCAGACGAATCCCATCCACCTGAAATTCGTGGAGGAGTATTCGGCCCTGTGGGAAAAAGTAATCGTCTATGATTCCGTCGGCCCGAAGCGGTAAGAACCCTGTCAAGGTTCAAAGAAGTCAAGTTCCGGATTGATTTTTACGAACGGTTGTCCCATCGGGACATCACAGCAACGCGTCGGTAGTCGCGGAGGTGTTTGTTTCAAGCTCACGGCGTGCCTTTAGGTACGCATTCACCACCGTTAGTTGCCTACCTAAAGGCACTCTGAGCGAATTGATCCTGATTTTGGCTACTTCCGACGTTACGCTGTTGAACTCCTACGGGGTAAAAAACATAACCCTTTCTCCCTCATATGACTACTTACTCAACGGCTGCGGCTAAAAACAACGTTCTGACCATTCTGCTGGGTGGATTTTTTTTAATGCAGGGCTGCACCCAACAACAACCCGCCGAAACCGCCAACACCGTCCCGACCAATGACTTCATGTACCAGTATTCCATCATCGATGCTTTGCTCGCCGGGGTCTTCGACGGCAATCTGACGCTGGGGCAGCTAAAAACCAAAGGTGATTTTGGCATCGGAACCTTCAACCGCGTGGACGGCGAACTGATTATGGACCAGGGTACGGTGTACAAAGTAAGTGCCGACGGCAGCATTCACGAGATGCCGGACACCGACAGCACATCGATTGCGTTTGTGAAGTTTTTCAAAGCGGATTCTACCTTTACCATCAAGGGGGCAATCACGCTCGACCAGCTTGAAAAAGACCTGATGGCGGCTTTGCCCGCCAACGAGCTATATGCCATCCGGATGAAAGGCGACTTTCCGAAACTGACGGCCCGCGCCCCCGGTGCCGCCAAAAAACCGTATCCGTCGCTGAAAGACCACCTCGCCAAAGAACAATACCTTTTCAACCTCACCAACACGCGGGGTGTGGTGATCGGCTTTCTGTTGCCGGGCTATCTGGCGAAGGTCAACGTCCCCGGCTTTCACTTTCACTACCTGACAGACGACCACAAAGCCGGTGGGCATATCTTCGATTTTACGACGAACAACCTCACCGTTGAGATTGACAAGATTCAGGGATACAGCGTGGAACTGAACACCAACGCCGACTTCGACAAAGTCAGTCTGGACAAAGACCGGCAGGAAGAGCTAAAGAAGATTGAGTAGCTGGTTTGTCGTTTAGAGCTACGCAACAGCTTTGTTTTCTGTAATTCTCCATAAAATATATGGCAATCATTATAAATGATAAAATTATATTTTGTAACTGATTTATAGAATCAGAAAATTAGCTTATTTCGTCTTACCAACGAACTAATCCGATTTCCTATGAGAAGACATTTTTTACACGGTTTATTCTTCTTGCTGGTTTTGAATCTGACGGCTGCTCAGGCTCAGACAATTCCTTCACCCAAAGAACATTTCGGTTTCAACATCGGTGACGACTACCAACTCGCCACCTACACTCAAACCGAATCCTACTTCAAAAAACTCGCGGCTTCGGACCGCACCAAACTGGTCGATATTGGCATGACGGAAGAGGGCCGTCACCAGTATATGATCATCGTGTCGTCGCCTGAAAACCTCAAAAAGCTCGACCGGTACAAGGAAATTTCCACGAAACTGGCCCGCGCCGAAGGCATCAGCGATGAGCAGGCCCGGGCGATGGCGGCCGAAGGAAAAGCCGTGGTCTGGATCGACGGCGGACTGCACGCGACCGAAACAGTCGGCACCATGCAACTGATCGAAACCGCCTGGCAACTGGTGAGCCGCAAAGACCCGGAAACGCTGCGGATTCTGGATAACGTGGTAATTCTGCTCACCCACGCCAACCCCGACGGACAGGAACTGGTGAGTAGCTGGTACATGCGCGAACCCAAACCGGAAAAGCGTCTGTTGGAAAATGTGCCGCGTCTGTATCAGAAATACGCGGGACACGACAACAACCGCGACTTTTTCATCATGAACATGAAAGAGTCGCAAAATATTGGCCGTCAGTTGTTTATCGAATGGCTGCCGCAGATCATGTACAACCACCACCAGCGCGGCCCGGCGGGTTCGGTGCTTGCGGGACCGCCGTATCGCGATCCGTTCAATTACGTGTTTGAGCCGCTGATGATCACCGGAATCGATGCGCTCGGAGCCGCGATGATCAACCGGCTGAATTCCGAAAACAAACCCGGTTTTACACGACTGGGCGGTTCGGTTTTCTCGACCTGGTACAACGGCGGGTTGCGCACCACGACGCACTTCCACAACATGATCGGTTTGCTGACGGAGATCATCGGGAATCCGACGCCGGAAGATGTGCCGCTCGTTCCTAACCGGCTGATTCCTAACGGCAATACGCCGTTTCCGGTGACACCCCAGAAATGGCATTTCAAGCAATCGATCGATTATTCAATTTCGCTCAATTACGCCACGCTGGATTACGCGGCCCGTCATGGCGATCAGTTGCTGTACAACATTTATAAGATGGGCAAAAACGCCATCGAGCACGGCAGCACCGATTACTGGACGCTTTCGCCAAAACGCGTCGATGCGATCAACCAGTTGCACCAGGCGGATCTGAAAAAAGCCGCGCCGGGAGCCGCCGGTGCCACAACGCCCGACCAATACGGTTTGCTACCCCGTGGCGGTGGAATTCCGGTGAAATATTTCGATGCGGTTTTGAAAGATCCGGCCCTGCGGGACCCGCGCGGGTTTATCATTTCGGCCGACCAACCGGATTTCGGAACGGCGGTTAAGTTTGTCAATGCGCTCATCAAAACCGGCATCCAGATTCAGGAAGCCACGGCTGATTTTACGGTGGCAGGCAAGAAATACCCGGCGGGTTCGTACGTCGTAAAAACCGATCAGGCATTCCGGCCCCACGTGCTGGACATGTTCGAACCGCAGGATCACCCGAACGATTTTCAGTATCCCGGTGGCCCGCCGGTGCGTCCGTATGATGCCGCCGGATGGACTTTGGCGTTCCAGATGGGTGTCAAAGTGGACCGGATTCTGGAGGGTTTCGATGGGCCGTTTAAAAAACTGCCGTATGGCGAATTGCAGTCGACGAAAGGAAAAATCGATGCGACGGCTGCGGCTGGCTACACACTAAGTGCGCAGGCCAATAACACCTTCATTGCAGTCAATGATTTGCTGAAATCGGGTGTCGAGGTGTTTCGTTTACCAACCGGTTTTAGCGGAAAATCGTCGTTCGGCGCGGGCACATTCTTTGTCCCGGCATCGGCCAAAGCGAAGGCAATACTGGATAAATCCGCCAAAGAACTGGGGCTGGACGTAGCGGGTGTGGCCAAACGGCCGACGGGTGCGATGGTCAAGGTTGCACCCATGCGGATTGCCCTCTGGGATGCTTACGGCGGATCGATGCCGTCGGGCTGGGTGCGCTGGATCATGGAACAATACCATTTTCCGATGCAGGTGGTGTATTCGCAGGACATCGACGCGGGTGATCTGAAGAAGAAATACGATGTGATCGTGTTCGTAACCCGGGCCATTCCGGCGGTGGGTTCGGGCACGGGCGGTGGATCGGGTGATGGCGGTTATGCCAGCCGGGAACCGAAGGTCGAGGAAGTGCCCGCGGAGTTCCGGCCGTGGCTGGGTAAGATTACCGCCGACAAGTCGATTCCGGAACTCCGGAAATTCCTGGAAGCGGGTGGCAATGTGGTCACCATCGGCAGCAGCACGAACCTCGCCTATCACCTGGGTTTGCCGGTTAAAAATGCGCTGGTCGAAATGACCAGCGCCGGTCAGGAACGGCCTTTGTCGAATGAAAAATATTACATTCCCGGCAGCATCCTGCGGATCGATCTGGACTCGACCCAGCAGGCAACCTGGGGCATGGCGAAGCAGACCGATGTGTATTTCGATGCCAGCCCGGTTTTCAAAATTTCCCCGGATGCTGTGGCGAAAGGGACCGTAAAACCGCTGGCGTGGTTCTCGACCAACAAACCGCTGCGGAGTGGCTGGGCCTGGGGTCAAGCCTATTTGCAGGACGGCGTAGCGGCTTTCATGGCCCCTGTAGGTTCCGGCAAACTCTACGCCTTCGGTCCGGAAATCACCTTCCGTGCGCAGGCGCAGGGAACGTTCAAGCTGCTGTTTAACCAATTGTATTCGACGTCGATGCCCTAACCGGGGTCGGTACGGAATGATTCCACTGGCCGGGATTGGTGCTGCGTAAAGCGGTTCTAATCCTGGCCAGTTTTGTTTTAAGGACCTCTTGATAAGGATTAGAAAGAATGATTTTTGGTTTGTTATAATTTGCATTTATTTTGCATTGTAAAATTGATGTAAAATGATCCAGGTAATTAACCGCGCTCTTGACCTGCTGGAGCAAATTGCAAACGAACCGGAGAAACCCAAATCCCTGACCGAACTAGCCGATGGCTTACGTCTCAACCACGGCACCTGCGCCAACATTCTCAAGACGCTGGTAACCCGGGGGTATGTCGAGCAGATTGGTACCAAAAAAGGGTATATTCTGGGGGCCAAATCGTATTACTTAACGGGAAATAAGTCGTACCAGAAAGACTTGCTGGAAGCGGCCCGCGAAGAAATGGATGCCCTGACGCTGCTCATCAATGAAAACTGTTTGCTGGCTGTTCTTAAAGATAATCAGCGGATTGCGCTGTATCGAACCTTCGCCGAGCAGGATTTGCAGGTGCGGACGACCGACATCAAACCGGTGTACGATTCGGCATCCGGGCGGCTTTTGATCGCGATGCTTCCCGACGAAAAGAAGCAACGGTTCATCGCAAAATATGGTCTTCCATCCGGCGACTCCTGGCCCGAAATTCAGACCGAATCGAATCTGCTGGAGACCCTGGCGCTTATTAAGCGGGAAGAACTGGCCCTACAAACCATTGCCAACCGGCACGTCATGGGGCTGGCAGTGCCCATTTACAAGAATGGCCTGGTGGTGGCAAGTCTCAGCATTTACCTGCCCGAATACCGTTATATGGCGCTGGACAAAAGACAACTGATTACCTCGCTTCGCACTTCGGCTGAGAAAATCAATAACCGATTGATTTAAAGCAAATTATGTTAACATAAAATGGGGCTTCGGCCCTTTTTTTGTGCCCGGTAAAATCCATCACTCGACTGAAAGCACTATTTTTTATAAAAAAACTGAAAATAATTTGGAGTGAACCCGCATTTGTGATTAGAATTGCAATGAAATAAAATTAGATTTTATAATATAAAAATTAAAACTCTGAACCCTATGAAAAAAAACCTTTATAGATGGCTTCGTGTCTGTCTGGCGGTTCTGTTGATCCCGTCGATCGGATGGACGCAATCGGTGGTGATAACGGGCCGGGTAACGGGAGCGGCTGACAATGCGCCCTTACCCGGCACCTCGGTTTCGCTCAAAGGAACCACCACGGGAACCACAACGGATGCAGAAGGAAATTACCGGCTAACGTTGGCAAACCAGGCCAATGCAACGCTGGTCATTTCGTCGGTGGGCTACGTGGCGCAGGAAATCGCCGTCGGAAACCAGTCGGTGGTCAATGCGGCTCTGGTGGTCGATTCCCGGCAACTGGATGAAGTCGTCGTCGTGGGCTACGGAACCGTCCGGAAGTCGGATTTGACCGGCTCCCTGGCGCAGGTCAAGGCCAAAGAGTTGAACGCATTTCCGGCAACGAATGTCCTCCAGGCGTTGTCGGGCCGGGCGCCGGGCGTGCAGGTGACGCAGAACACGGGCGCGCCGGGGGCCGGGATCAGTGTCCGGATTCGGGGGACCAATTCGATTCAGGGCAGCAACGAACCGCTCTACGTCGTGGACGGTTTTCCGACTTCGGGCAGCAATCCGACCATCATTAACAACACGGATATTGAAAGCATTGAAATTCTGAAAGATGCCTCGGCGACGGCCATTTACGGGTCGCGGGGCGCCAACGGGGTGGTTTTGATTACGACCAAACAGGGCAAATCCGGCAAAATGCAGGTGGATTACGAAGGCAGCTACAGCACCCAGACCCTGCGCAAAAAGCTGGATTTGATGAATGCCCGGGAGTATGCGACGTTCTACAACGAGCAGGCCACGACCGATAAAGTGACCCCGTATTTTACACAGGCGCAGATCGATGGGTTTGGCGAAGGGTTCGACTGGCAGGATCTGATTTTCCGGAAAGCACCCATGCAGACGCACAACCTGACCATCAGCGGAGGCAATGAGAAAACGCGGTATTCGGTGGGCGGGAGCATTTTCAATCAGCAGGGCATCGTGATCGGCAGTGACTACAAACGGTATTCGCTCCGGGCCAACATCTCGTCGGATGTCAGCCGGAAGCTCAACCTGTCGTACGGTGCCACGCTGACCAAAATCACAACGAGCCGCCAGAATTCGGGGGGCGGCAACCGGGGCGGTTCGCTTATCTCGGCGGCCATTTCGGCCCCGCCAACCCTGACGCCGTATAACGAAGACGGTTCGTATCGCGTGCTGGCAACGGCTTATCCCTTCATTTCCAATGTATTGACCAATCCGCTGAATTACATCTACCAGTCTTCCGACGATGTCGATGCCAATCGGGTGCTGGCCAACGCGGCCCTGACGTTTAAACCGTTCGATGGCTTGGCCATCAAGATTTCCGGCGGTATTGAAAACAGCGATGACCGCACAGACTCCTACACAACGACCAAATTTGTCAACTCCCAGGGCAGTGCCAGCGTGTCGACGAGCCGGGGAATGAGCCTGTTGAGTGAAAACACGATCAGCTACATCAAAACCGTGGCCGTCAAACATAGCATTTCGGCCGTGGCTGGTTTTACCTACCAGGATTTTCTGAGCAAATCGTTGAACGCGTCGGGTGTGGGCTTTCTGAGCGACATCACCGAAACCGCCAATCTGGGTTCGGCGGCAACACCGGGTATTCCGGGGACGGGCTATTCGCTCAGTACGTTGCTGTCGTATCTGGGGCGTGTGAATTACAGCTACAACAATAAGTATCTGGCTACGATCAGTTTCCGGGCCGACGGGTCTTCCAAATACAGCGAAGGCAACAAATGGGGCTACTTCCCCTCGGGTGCTCTGGCCTGGCGGGTATCGGAAGAAGAGTTCATGAAAAATGTGCCGTTCATTACCGACTTGAAGGCACGGGCAAGCTGGGGCCTGACGGGTAGCCAGGCGATTGGAGCGTATGCGACCCTCAACAACCTGTCGGCGGGAAAAACCGTGTTCGACGATGCGCTCTACAACACCTTCGCCCCCGGAACGCAGTTGCCCGGCAACCTGAAGTGGGAAACTACGGAGCAAACCGACTTCGGGATCGACGCGGGTTTTCTCAGCAACCGCTTCCGCCTGACCCTCGATTATTACATCAAACACACCCGCGACCTGCTCAATACGGTGCAGTTACCGAGCGGTTTTGGGTTTACGAGCACGATTCGGAACGTTGGCGAAATTCAGAACAAAGGGCTGGAAATTGGGCTGGAAGCCCGCATTTTTGACAAGGCCTTTAAATGGGATGTCAACGGCAATATTTCGTTCAACCGCAGCAAGGTGGTCAAGCTGAATGGCGGGCAGGACATTCTGGGCGGCAGTGTGGGTGTGACGCTCATCAGCGATGCCGCCAACCTGCTGCGCGAAGGCCAGCCGATGAGTGTTTTTTACGGCTACGTGGAAAACGGCTACACCGAACAGGGCAAGGTGAAGTATGTGGATCAGAACGGTGACAACGTGATCAACCAGCTCGACAAAACCATTATCGGCAATCCGAACCCCGACTTTATTTACGGTTTTAATTCGGCCATGTCGTTCCGGGGCTTCGACCTGACGTTCTTCGTGCAGGGAACGCAGGGAAACAACCTGGTTAACGTCAGTTCGATCAACAACACGCTCGACTACGGTTTTGGGCTGAACATGCCGCGTGACGTGTTGTATAACCACTGGACACCGACCAACACCACGGCGAAATACCCGGTTATTTCCCGCGCCAACAGCTACAATTACTCCAACCGCTTTGTCGAAGACGGGTCGTATTTGCGCCTGCGAAACATTCAACTTGCCTACAACCTGCCGCTGCAGAAAATGGGCGTCACCTGGATGCGGACGGCGCAGGTCTACGCCAGTGGGCAGAACCTGCTGACCCTCACGAAATACTCGTGGTGGGACCCGGAAACCAACTCGCAGGGGGGCGCCAATTCCATCGGCCAGGGCATCGACCATTACAGCTATCCCACTTCGAAATCCGTCACCTTCGGCCTGCGGGTCGGTTTTTAATTTTATTGAGCGAATTAGTGAATGAGCGATTGAGTGGCTGTCGCATGGATAATTCACTCAATCACTCATTCGCTCAATCACAAATAGCTATGAAAAAGATCTTATTCCTTCCCTTATTCCTCAGTCTGCTGGCTTGCGAGGATGTGCTGGTTGAGAAGCCCAAAGCCGTCGCGGTGGAGACGTTTTACAATACCGCCAGTGAAGTAGAAGCGGCCGTGAATGCGGCATATGCCCAGCTCCGGGCCACCAATGGCATCACGGGGCAGTTGGGCGCGCAGCTCGAAGCGTATACGGATTACAGTTACGGGCGGGGTAGCTACCAGGTACTGAGCGATTTTCAGGGACTGAACAGCACGAACATTCCACGGACCGACGACGGCTGGCGGTTGTTCTACCTCAGCATCCGCAATGCCAATCTGGTGATTCAGAATGCCCCGAAAGGCAGCAGCATCAGTCCGGCCGACGTTACGAAATTTGTGGCTGAAGCCAAATACCTGCGCGCTTTCGCGTATTTCTGGTTAGTCCGCAACTGGGGTGGGGTGCCAATCCGCACCGAAGCGACGCTCAACGAACCCAATGTCAAGCGCAACTCCGCCGAAGAAGTGTACACCTTGATTCTGAGTGATTTAAAAGAAGCCGAAGCCAATCTGCCCGACAAAGGCACGCAGGTGGGCCGGGCCACCAAATGGGCGGCCAAGGCGGCTCTGGCTGAAGTGTATTTTACCCGAAACCAGTACGCCGAAGCCCGCGACAAAGCCGATGAAATCATCAAATCCGGGAAGTTTTCGCTGGTGCCGGTGACGGTTGCCGCCGATTTTGACAGCAAGGTATTTGGCCCGACGGTCGTTACATCGACGGAAGAAATCTGGTACCTGAAAGAAACCCGTCAGGGCGGGCAGGGAATGTATCTGGCGATGTTTGCGCACCATCCGGGTTCGAAACTCCACGGCGCGGGCGGTTTCTATGCGCATTACAGCGACACCCAGAGCAATCCGGTGCAAAAAGCCTGGGACGAAAAAGATTTACGGAAAACCGCCTTCTGGTATAGCTGGGACATTGGCCTGGGGAAAAACAGCATTTTGTGCAAGAAGTTTTCGGACCCGGTTGCGGCTACCAGCGACGGCGCGGGCAATGATTTTCCAGTCTACCGCTACGCTGATATTTTGCTGCTGTATGCCGAAGCCGCCAGCCGGGCCGGAACCGGGCCAACGGCTGCTGCGATGGAAGCGCTGAATCAGGTGCACCGCCGGGCCTACGGAAAAGTGCCAACGGTGGCTTCGGACGTGGATTTCAAACTGGCGGACTACAGCGCAACGACCTTTCATGACCTGGTGCTGAAAGAGCGGGGCTACGAAACGCAGTATGAAGCCAAACGCTGGCTCGATCTGAAACGGCTCGGAACGGCCAAATTGAAAGAGGTGATCAAAACCGCCACCGGAAAAGACGTGGCCGATAAACACCTGTTCTGGCCCATTCCGGTTTCGGAGCTGAATTACAACACCGCCCTTTCCGCAACTGACCAGAACCCGGGGTATTGATTGCCGGTTTTCGATATCCGATACAATGAATTACTAAAACAGGCTCAACCGGGCAACTGAAAATTTCCAAAAAAACAACAAGCCCACCAATTTCCAAGCGATTAACCATTGAAGATGAAACACATTGTCACGGCTGCATTCCTGACCTTATCAGCTCTTCAGGCTTCGGCCCAGCTTTCCGACGAGTATAAAAATCAGTGGAACGACCCCGCCATCCAACAACGCATTGCCGATGGCATTCGCGAAAACCGGATGGGTGCCTTCACCATTCAGTTTACGGATAAGGAAGGGAATCCCATTTCAACCGGGGAGGTTTCGGTAACTCAAACCCGCCACGATTTTTACTTCGGAGCCAATGGCTTCATGGTGAAGGGGTTCCGGAATCCGAAAGAAGATGCGCTGTATGAAGTGCATTTTGCCAAACTATTTAATTTCGTGACCATTCCGTTCTACTGGCCCGAACTGGAGCCTGAGCCGGGAAAACTCCGTTTTGGGAAAGACAGCCCCTATAGTTACCGCCGTCCTGCACCCGACGTCGTGATGGAGTTTGTCCGGAAATACAATCTCACGCCCAAAGGCCATACGCTCGTGTGGGACAATCCACGCTGGTCGCTGCCAACCTGGCTACCGAAGGATGAAAAAATCATGGAGCAGAAAATCAGCAAACGCATCCAGGAAATCGGCGAGCGGTATGGTCACGACATTCAGATTTGGGACGTCGTCAATGAAGTAACCGACCGCCACCCCGACGTGCTGATGCCTAAAGATTTCGCGTTGAAGGCATTCAAAGAAAGCGAGCGCCATTTCCCAAACAGCAATGTGTTTACGCTCAACTTCACTACCGGAATCTGGGGACGTAGCAACAAGCGTGAATACAATGCCGATTACCTGCTCACCGAAAATCTGCTGTTGCGGAATGCCAAAATCAATGCGATCGGTATGCAGTTTCATAACTTCAGCGAGCCTGAATATGAGCAGATTCTGAAAGGGAAAGCCATGACGCCTTCTACCTTGTTCCACACCCTCGATTTGTACGCCGACTTCAATTTGCCCATTCACATTACCGAAATCACGGTTTCGGCATTGTCTGAAAAAGGCCCGGAATACCAGGCCATCATGACGGAGAATTACTACAAACTATGGTTTAGTCACCCCAAAGTAGAAGGTATTATCTGGTGGAACCTGGTCGATGGAACAGCCGCACCCGCCCGGATTAAACCGGACGGTACGATCGTGCCCGGCGAAGACAAGTGGAAAGGCGGCCTGTTGAACCGGGACTTTACCAAAAAGCCCGCTTACGACGTATTAGACCGGCTTATCAATCAGGAATGGCGTACGAATGTAACGACTTCGCCCAAAAATAACGCGGTAAGTTACAAGGGGTTCTACGGTACGTATAAAGTGGTCACGCAACGGAACGGGAAGAAATACGAGAAAGAAGTTCAGTTTCCGAAAAGTGGCGCACGCACCCAGGTCGTGGTGCTGGACTGACATCACACATGGTCGATTCGTATTAAAATCGTAGAATAAGGCTCTTTTACGGCAATCAAAAAACAAGCATGAAAATCATTGACCTGCGAACCCGCTGCGTGGCCATTCCACTCAACGCCCAGCTTCGCCACAATACCGGCGTTCATCCCGGTTATTTTCTCCGGACGATTGTCGAAGTTATCACTGACGAAGGCATTGTCGGACTGGGTGAAGTGGGCGGGGGAGACCAGCGGGGCGCTTTGCAAAAGCTGAAACCGCGCATCATCGGGCTCGATCCGTTTCAACTGGAAATTATGAAGTTGAAAGTACTGCGGAGTATTTATTACCTGTCCAATGCCCGCCTGTATGCCGCCCTCGAAATGGCCTGTCTCGACATTCAGGGCAAAGTGCTGGGTCGCCCGATGAGCGATTTGCTGGGCGGCCGCATCCGCGACGAAGTGCCCTTTATTGCGTATCTGTTCTGGCGGTATGACCGGCCGGGCGATGGCAAGCACGACGAAACCGCCGAGGATCTGGCCGACTATTGCCAGGAACTGCACGAAACACTGGGCGTCAAGGCGATGAAGCTCAAGGCGGGAGTGATGGCTCCCAAAGAGGAGGTTCGGGTTTTGGAACTCTGCCGCAGGCAATTGGGCGACGATTTCGGCTTGCGAATCGATCCGAACGGCTTGTGGTCGGTGCAAACCGCCGTGCAGATGGGCCGCCGGATGGAAGACCTGAACCTCGAATATTTTGAAGATCCATCGTGGGGACTGGAAGGCAATGCCGCCGTCCGCAAGCAGATTCACATTCCGGTGGCAACGAACATGTATCCTGCCAAATTTGACGACCTCGCCCCGGCAATCCGGATGGGTTCGGTGGACATTGTGCTGACCGACCTGCATTATTGGGAAGGGCCGCGCGGGGTGAAAGACCTGGCTGCGGTTTGCAACACCTTCAATTTGGGCGTTGCTATGCATTCCGGGGCGGAGTTCGGTGTTGAACTGGCGGCCATGATACATACCGCTTCGACCATTCCGACCATGAATTTTGCCGGTGATGCCCACTACCATTACCTCACTGACGACATCATTGAAGGCGGTTTGATGAAATACGAAAACGGTTGCATCAAGGTGCCGACCGGGCCGGGGCTAGGCGTCTCGCTCGATGAGGACAAGATGAAACATTACGAAAAATACTACGAAGAGAAAGGCGATTACTACGCCCGTTTTCACCAGGATCCGTATCGTCCGGATTGGTTTCCGACGGTGGGAGGAATGTGAAAGGAAGTGGGGATAGTAAATATTGAACATCGAATAGCGCATTCTGCCCCTAAATCCCCTGAAGGGGACTTGGACGCAGAAACCTCAGGTGCCAAAAGTCCCCTTCAGGGGATCCAGGGGCAGAATGCGATGATGTCAAAAATAATAACGACTAGCGAACAACATTAATAGAAATGCTGAATGAGGAGATTGACGGGTAAAAAAGCCCTGGTGACGGGGGCGTCGGGCGGTATTGGAAAGGCCATTGCGCTGCGGCTGGCGGAGGAAGGGTGTGAGGTGGTGATTCACTTTCACGAAAACCGGGCCGACGCCGAAACCGTTGCCGACGCGATCCGGCAGAAGGGCAGTGTTGCTCATGTGCTGCAGGCCGATTTGCAGCAAACCGCTCAGGCCATCCGCCTGGGCGAACAGGCGTGGGAACTGGCGGGGTCGCTGGATGTGCTGGTCAACAACGCGGGGGTTTCGTATAAAAAGCACTTTCTGGACGTAACGGAAGCTGATTTTGAGCAGTTCAACGCGGTCAATTTCAAAAGCACCACCTTCCTGACCCAATCGGTGGCCCAAAACATGGTGAAGCTGGGTGTTGCGGGAAGCATCTGGACGATTACATCAGTCAACGGCATCCGGCCCGGTTTGGGGCTGAGTCTCTACGGCGCAACCAAGGGGGCGCTCGAAACCCTGATGAAAGGCGTTGCGATGGAACTGGCTCCGCACCAGATTCGGGTGAATACGCTCGCCATCGGGGCCATTCAGACCGGCATCAACCGGGCGGTCTGGGAAAATCCGGCCCTGCTTCAGGAAGTCAGTCAGGGGATTCCGGCCGGGCGACTGGGGCAGGCCGATGAGGTGGCGGCAGTGCTGGTCGATCTGGTGGCGTCGGGCAGTTACATGACCGGTTCAACGATCACGCTTGACGGCGGTTTGCTGCTGATGCGCGGATACGGAAAACCGGGGCCTTATGAAGCCGGAAAATGAGCGTGAAACACCTCGACGGTGTCGATTAATGTAGCGCCTTCGCTTGCGCAGGGAATTTGAAAATCAGAATCGTAAGAAGCTAAGTAATGGATACCCGCAGTCAGGCAATGTGCCAAAATAATGGCATCATTCGGAAGCAAATTGTATGTTTTCATCAAACGGATCACAGTCGAAGAAGAAGGCTCGGGATTATTAACTTGCTCAAACAAGCTAAGCAGTCCAAGCGGTTCGTTCTGAATCACAATTTCAGGAATCCGTTTATTTTCTTTCAAGGTGCGTGGAGATTTTGTACCGTGATGCCCCAGAAAGTAGTAGATGTATTCCGTAAGAACAATGCTATTGTAATAAAGTGGAAGACTTTAAATGAACATCTCTTCCAGCAGTACGGTCTTTTGATCTTTGATGTATTCTATCAAAATCGAAGATTCGACAAATATTTTCATTCCTGCGTATACATTTCGTCTTCAAAATCAGGGCCGGGCTCCCATTTTGGTAAGGTACCTCTGTATTTGCGAAGAATTTCCAGCTTTTCTTCTTTCGTAAGTTCCGGTTTTGGAATCGATTCTTTCTTCAAAACAATCACCTCGACCTCCTGCTCCCGATACGATGGGGGCATCGGCAACGCCAGCGTATCGTCGGTAACTCTTTGTACAAATTTGAGTGCTTCCATGACCTTAGCTTTTTAACAATGAAAGATAATCCGATTTATTTGTTCTTCCTACTCACAACACTGCTGACGGTCGGTTCGGTTTCGGCCCAGCCGGGATTGACACCGTCGGATGACAAAAGCCCGAAACTCTGGAGTCCGTACCGCATTACCCCCCGCACCGGAGCGCAGCACGTCGACTTGTCGGGGAGCGGCTGGGAATTGTCGCACACCGATGCTCCCGTAGCGGATTTGAAGACGCCCCGGAAAGACCCGTTCCCGACTACCGTCCCTAATTCGGTTCACTGGGCGTATTTCAAAGCCGGAAAATTACCGCATCCCTATTACCACAAGAACTCGACGCAATACCGCTGGCTGGAGGAAAAAGTCTGGTATTACCGGAAAACCGTAAACCTCCCGGCATCTGCGCAGGGGTCGTTGCTCTTTCTGTGCTTCGATGGTGTCGATTATTTCTCGAAAGTCTGGGTAAACGATAGCCTGGTGGGGGTTCACGAGGGCATGTTTGGCGGACCTTCGGTTGAAATCAGCCGTCTGGTCAGGTGGGGTCAGGCGAATGAGATTACGGTGGAAGTGCGCGCCGGAAACTGGGGCAACAAGGCCACGGATTACGAAAATCTGCCCCGAACCTCGACCGGCGACTACGATTTTTCCAAACGAACCGGCTTCAACCCGCGGGCCAGTGGCCGGATCATCAAACCCTGGGTAATCTCGGGTGGTTCGGGGGGAGAAGCGTTCTTCAGCGTGGGCATGTGGCAGGGGGCGCGTCTGGAGATTGTGCCGCCGATTCACCTGGAGCGACCCTATCTGACCACCAAAACCGTGACGAACGGGAAAGCCGAGTTACACCTTTCGGGCGAAGTGTTTGCCAACCGCCATTCACTCCAGCAGCAACTGCACCCCTGGAACAACACGCAGTTGAACCATCCCAACGAAAAAGGGACGGTTTTTAGCCCGGTCAACGAGAAACTGAGCCTGCTGGTCGAACTGATCTCGGCCCAAAACACGGTTTTGTCCAAAGAATTCCCGCTCAGCGTGTATGAAGGGCGCAACTGGTTTGAACACGACCTGACCCTGCCCAACCCCAAACTCTGGCAGCCGAATGGCCTGGGAGAACCGAACCGGTACACGGTGAAAGTAACCCTGAAACGGGCCGGGAAAACCGCCGATGTCCTGCAATTCGACTACGGGATTCGCACCATCGACCGGGTCGCCACCGCCGGGCCGCGCATTGCCGACCGCTGGGAAAACTGGCAGTTTGTGGTCAACGGCCGGAAGATTTTTGTCAAAGGGATGAATTTTACTCCCCAGGACATTCTGCTTGATTTGCCGAAAGAACGCTACCGCTGGACGCTCGAAGCAGCGAAAAAAATGGGCGTGCAACTGATCCGCATCTGGGGCGGTGGTCTGCTCGAAACCGACGCCTTCTACGACATCTGCAACGAACTGGGCATCATGGTCTGGCAGGATTTTCCGATCGGCAACCAGGACACGCCCGATTTTCCGCAGGACATCTGGGAAGCGCAGGTCGTTCAGAACATCACCCGTTTGCGCAATCACCCCTCGCTGGTGATCTGGTGCGGGGGCAACGAATTCAATCCGTATTCGTCCGGCAATGCGAAGTCCATCGGGATTCTGGAACGCAACCTGGATATTTTTGACAAATCGCGGCTGTTTGTGCGCACCACGCCCGATGACGGCTCCATGCATGCCTATCCCGACATGGACCCAACCTGGTATAACCGCAGTTACCAGTTCGAACCCTGGGTGTCGGAAACCGGGATGCACAGCATTCCCGAAGCGAGTTTGTTCTACGAAACGGTTGATAACAAGGAGTTTACGGGACTGGGCAACATGTGGGACAAAAGTTTTGGGGCTGCTCACCCGGAATTTATCCACCATTTTACGGAATACGGCCCCGGTCGTGTTCCCCGGATGTTAAGCCGGGCGTCGCACGTTGCCGACATGGCCGACCCCACCATTGAAACCATTGCGGAGGCATCCCAAATCGGGGCAGGGGAGTTTTACCAGATTCTGTCGGAAAAAATGCAGGGCAATTACCCCGTCACGGCGGGGCTGATGCCGTGGGTTTTCAAACGTCACTGGCCCGTGATTGCCATTCAGATGCTGGACTGGTTCGGGAATGCCGGAGCGCCGTATTACTTCCTGAAACGAACCTACGAACCCACCCACGTGGCCATCGACCTGCCGCGACTGCTCTGGAAACCGGGGGAACGCCTGGCGCTTCCTGTGAAGATAACGAATTCAGTACCAACGGGAATCGCCGGTGCGAAAGTAAGCATTCGGGTGTTCGACGACACGTTTAAAGCCCTCTGGCAACAGGAGAAGTCGGTGAACGTCGGCGCAGGCACTTCGGTGAGCGAGGTGAACGGTGGCAGTTACACCATTCCTGCCGACTACCGCGACCGGTTTCTGTTGGTTCTCATTGAACTGCGCGATGCCGGTGGAAAGCTGCTGTCCCGTTCGTTTTATTTCCCCCGCAGCCTTTCGATGCTGGAAGAAGACGGTTTTTATCAGAAATACGTCAGCACCCCCATTCCGTGGCCGACGCTGGAAAAAGGGCCGTTTCTGAAGGCTACCGTTGCTAAAACCGCTACGTCGCTGACCTCGGCGGTTGTATCAAGCGAACCGCTCGGGAAAGACCAGAGCCGCCTTCGGGTCCGAATCCGCAATACCGGAATCGTCCCGGCTTTTATGACCAAAGTCGACATTGCCGGCACCAAACGGGCCATCGTCGCGTCGGACAATTACAACTGGCTGGCCCCCGGTGAAACGCAGGAACTGACGCTCGATGTGCTCTGGCGGGAACCCGAAACCCGCAAGAATGCCACCCTGTCGGTCAGTGCCTGGAATGCCCCAACGATCACCGCTAAACTTCCCTGAAGATGACCGAACCCGCCCCCGTTGTAACGCAAAAACCGGCCGGTTTTCGCTGGGAGTTGCTGACGGTGCTCTGGCTGGCGTTTTTTCTGAACCAGGCCGACCGGCAGATTTTCAGCGTCGTGCTACCCCTCATCCGCCAGGACCTCGGCCTGACCGATGCCGAGCTGGGCCTGATTGCTTCTGCGCTGGTCTGGACCTACGGACTGCTGGTTCCCATCGCCGGTTTTGTCGGCGACCGGTTTTCGCGCCGGAACATTCTTGGATTTTGCCTGCTGTTCTGGTCGTGTGCAACCCTGCTGACGGGCTTCTGTGCCACGGTTCTGCAATTCATTCTGCTGCGGGGCATTGCCACGGGCGGGGGCGAAGCGTTTTATGCGCCTTCGGCCAACGCCCTTCTCGGCGAAAAATACCGGGAAAGCCGATCTTTTGCCCTGTCGATTCACCAGACGGCGGTGTATTTCGGGATTATTCTGAGCGGTATCATTGCCGGGTACATCGGGGAGCAATACGGCTGGCAGAAGGCGTTTTACCTCTTCGGCGGTTTGGGGATTTTGCTGGCGGTGGTGTTCTTTATCCGGATTCCGAAAGACACGCCCGTTCTGAAAACCGACTCGCAAAAACCGCTGCTGGCCGAAATCGGCGAAACCGCCCGCATTGTGATTCGAAAACCGACCGTCATCATGCTGACGCTGGGCTTTGGCTGCATGGTTTTTGTCAACGTTGGCTACCTGACCTGGATGCCTTCCTTTCTGGTCGACAAGTTCGGGATGAGCCTGACCGATGCCGGTTTTTCAGCCCTGTTCTACCACCACCTCGGAGCTTTTCTGGGCGTGTTGTCGGGCGCCAGAATTTCCGATCATTTCGCGAAAACCAACCCGCGCAGCCGCCTGGTCGTTCAGGCGCTGGGCCTGTTGCTGGGGGCGCCATTTATCTACTGGATCAGCATGAGCCAGACGCAAACCATGACCTATGTCGCCCTGTTTCTGTTTGGTATTTTTCGGGGCTGGTACGATTCCAACATTGTCGCTTCGCTGTATGAGGTGGTGTCGCCCAAAATCCGTTCGTCGGCTTACGGGTTGATGCTGGCCTGTGCCTTCCTGATTGGTGCTTCGGCACCCTACCTGCTTGGCGTTCTGAAACCCACGCTGGGCCTCACGCTGGGTCTTGCCAGTCTTTCGGGGGTTTACGTGCTGGGAAGCCTGTTTATCGGCAGCGGAGCGATCTGGTTTTTTGACAAAGACCGCGAACCAGCCGAATGAACCGACGAACTTTTTTAACGCAAACCACCCTGCTCAGCGGTATGATGATGATGCCTTCCCGTAAAGCCTCGCCACCGGATCAATCCCTTGTCTCGGTTCCGAATTTGCTGTGCCTTTGGGATTTTTCGGAGAAACAGCCTTTGCTCTCCAAAGGGAAATATGCCTACCGGTTGCAGGAGCCAACCGGGCCGGTGCTGATCGTGAAAGGCGGTATTTTGTCGGGCTATTCCCTGGATATCAGGGAACACGAATACCTGACAATTCCCCGCGCCGACTGTTCCGGCCTGAATATTCACGGCAAAAACTCCCAGGTGACGGTGCTGGCCTGGGTGAAACGCCAACCCAAAAGCAACCACAACGCCGAATGTGAAGCCATTGCCGGTCTGTGGAATGAAACCCGGAAAATGCGGCAGTACTGCCTGTTTCTGAACATCCGGCTGCACCAGAGTGCAGACCAGGTGTGCGGGCACATTTCGGGCGTGGGCGGGCCGACCCCCGGCGAAAAGTGGTGCGTCGATGTGTCCATCGGCCAGACGCCCGTGCCGTTTGATGCGTGGACGTTTGTGGCCATGACGTACGACAGCCGGGAAATCCGGTCGTACCGCAACGGCCAGTTCGACGCGCGGCCCGACCGAAATCCGTATCCGTATGCCGAAGGTATTTTCGACGGGGGCGAAACCGGCTCCGACTTCACGGTGGGGGCCGTCCACCGGTTGGGGGCCATCGGCAACGATTTTGTCGGACAATTGGGCGGTTTGGCGGTTTTCGACCGGGCGTTGTCCGCCGGAGAAATTCAGCAGATTCATCAAAATCATCCGCTGCCGAACCCGGTCGGGAACGGCGGTTAACAACAATAAACCGAGTATAAACTCACTAACTACGTAGCATAATGGAAGTAATGACAAATTCGTATCCTGTTCGGCAAGTGGATGTTAACTATGACTGGCAGGAAATCCAGAGTCGGTATCTCACGCTGTATACGGGCCTGGTTTCGGACGCCCTCGAACACCTCGGGTATCACAAACAATGCATGGCCAGCGGAGTATATCCGCTGACCCACACCATGAAAGTGGCCGGCCCGGCGTTTACAGCCCACGGGGTGGCCACGCCCAGCCGGGACACGAAAGTCCACGACATCCGGCTTGGCATGTTCAAAAGCATGAAACCGGGGATTGTCCAGATCCGCGATACGCAGGGCGACACTTCCTGCGGGCATTTTGGCGAAATCTCGGCCACGGCAGCGGCTGCCCACGGCTGCGTCGGGGCAGTTATCGACGGTTCCACGCGGGATTCCAACTACCTGATCGACATGGACTTTCCGACGTTCTGCCGGTTTCGGAATCCGGTCGAAGCTTTCGGGCGGTTTATGGTGGTGGATTACCAGATTCCCATTTTTGTGAAGGGAATGGATGGGTTGCTGAAAGTGAACCCCGGCGATTACATTTTTGGCGACAACGACGGTGTGGTGGTGGTACCGTCCGACCTGACGATTCCGGTTTTGGAACTGGCCGAAGCGTGGTTTGCCAGTGAATCCCGCAGCCGGGAAGCCATGGCAACCGGGCGTGATCCCTTCGACGTCTACAAAGAATTCGGGCGGTTCTAAAAAGAAGAGTTGGGTCTGAGCCGGTGACGTTTTATTGATTCATACAAAATAATTGCCTGATTGAATGTTTATCAGCCCACCGCTTTAGCTGTGGGTAGATGGAAATAAACCCGAAGCATGACGGAACCGTTTTAACGGATTCATCGTCCCGCAAACCGTTACAACGGTTTTGTTGGAAGGGAGTACTTTTCGCTATCCCCACCGCTAAAGCAGTGGGCTGATAAGCCCAATACGAATCCGGCGGTTAGGTTGCTGGTTGCCCCCGCCCCCTAAAGGGGGAGCTTGGAGCGCGGGTAACTCAACTCCCCCTTTAGGGGCGGGGGGGCAAGGCTGGGGGCAAATGCGGTTGAGGAGCAACCAGTGATGGTTCTAAGGTAACATTAGCGAAATAATTGTTGCGCTTTATGAACATCTATCGTATCTAGCCTGCGGTTTTAAGACCCTTTAAAATGACCCGGTTCGTTCGGCTCCTCAAGCGAAACCTCTTTTCTTGTTGTTTTCGCGGCCTCCTGATGCTGGCTTTCGGGATCACCGGTCATTTCGTACTGGCGCAAAGCAAATTTACACCAGCGCCTTCGGACTACACCATTACCAAGCGGTTGCTTTCCATTGAAAATGGCCTGGCTTCTCACGAGGTGTTTTGCGGGCTACAGGATGCCGCCGGTTTTCTGTGGTTTGGCACCCGCAACGGCTTGAACCGCTACGATGGGAAAGACTGTCTGCTCTTTACCCGGCAACGGAATAAACTGCAGGATAATAAAGTGGTGCAACTAGCAAAAGATGATGCTAATCACCTGTTCATTGCCTACAGCAGTACGGGTTTTCAGCTCACCACCAATGGGAAAGTGGATGTGATGGATGCCACGACGCAGGAAGTTAAAACACTGAAGGCGGCTTTTCCCAACCTGCCGTTTCAAGAGCAGGATGTCTACTGGATCGCCAATGACGGCACTGATGAAGTCAGTTTTTTAACAGCCTTTCCGTTCCGGTATTGGAAATACTCTTCCAAACGGGGGTTTCGGCTTCGTTACGAACTGAAAAGCTGGAATCAAACCCAGTCAGCCGTTAACCCCCGCGTCACCGGGCCTTTTTGCGTTTTCGGAAACGGGAGTGCCCTGCTGAAATTAACCAACCAGGACCCCCAGTATCTGATCACGAACGATACGGTTTTTGCCTTTACGCAAAAGGATGTGTTGCGATCATTACCCCTGGGTTTTACGCGCCAAAACGAACTGCTTGTTACTTACAACACCAAAACCGAGGTGGATCGTTTTGCCGTTGGCAGGCTGACCCAGAAAGGCCGGTTTGAATCCGTCGGTGATCTGCATAAATACCACCTGAATGCGGTAAAAGACCAATACTGGTATCAGATTGTGGTCGCAACCAATGCCCTTTCTTCCATTTTGTACATCAGTACGGATGCGCTTTACCTGTGGAGGGAAGATGCTTTTTTGAAAGTGATTTCTAAATCGGACTGGAAGGGATTTGAGAATCTGTTTATCTACGGGCTTTTTCCGGACAATCTGGGCAATCTCTGGCTCTGTACTTCCCTCGGGGTTCTGCAACTGGCGATCGAAAAGAACCGGTTCGAGCCGTATTTTTCCATCAGTCAGCAATCCCTCCAGCCTAACAGCCAGGCCCGGGGAATCTATGCGGATGATACCGGCCCGATCGTTGCCAATATCTGGACGCACACCTTCAGTCAGCAGGGTGGAAAACTACAGGCGGTTTCCGATGAGGAAATTAAATACGCGATTGTTAAACACGATTCGGCACTCTACGTCGGCGGTTATAACCTGTTTCGGTACGATGCAGCGAAAAATACGATCAGGGCCTCTCCGGGCGGGCAGGGGTCGGAAATCTGGTCGATGTTTTCGTTGAACGACAGCCTGTTGCTTCTGGGACGAACCACCGGTTTGTCGGTGTTCAATTCCCGTACCCGCCAGTTTGATTCGCTTTCCCTGGCGACTCCCAACACGCCCGAAGCCAAATTTGTGTACCGGTTTTTCAAAGACAAAACCGGTACCGTCTGGGCTGTGGCCGAGAATGGGTTGTATAAACTGACGATTGACGAACGACGATTAACCATTGACCGCCGACCATCGCCAATCGTCAATGGTCAATCGTCAATGGTCAATCGTCAATGGTCAATCGTCAAAATTCAATCCACTTTTCTCAATGGTTTGAGTTTGCTGGATGCCTACCGGGATGCCGACGGGATTTTCTGGCTGGCCACCAACGGCGAAGGGTTATACCGCTGGGATCCCAAAACCAACGCGATCCGGCAGTTCAATATCACCGCCGGTTTTCCGTCCGATGTGTTGTACCGGATTGAACCCGACGAATTTGATCACCTCTGGATCAGTTCAGACTACGGCCTGATCCGCTTTCACCGGAAGTCGTTTTCCGTCAATACCTACACGACCGTCGACGGCATTACGCACAATGAGTTCAACCGAACCTCTTCGTTCCGATCCAGCGACGGTCGGCTCTTTTTTGGAGGCATCGACGGGGTCAATGCGTTTTACCCCCGGGATTTCAGAGCTGATACCACGACGCTTCAGGTGCCGTTGCGAATCATTGCGTTTAACCAGTTTGTAAGTTCACAAAATGAGCTAGTCAACAAAACCACCGAGTTGCTGAATACGTCACACATCACGCTGAAACCCAACGACCGGTTTTTTACCCTGGAATTTCAGCTGCTGGATTTTACCAAAGAGGCAGCGCACCGGTATGCGTATAAAATCGAAGGCATTGACAAGAATTGGAATTACATTACGGAGAATTCCATCCGCATCAGTGGGCTGCCCTACGGCGATTTTACCCTGCACATCAAGGGCCAAAACGGGGAGGGAGCCTGGAGTAAAAGTGAATTGATCCTTCCCCTGACCGTTTTAAAGCCGTTTTATTGGCAATGGTGGTTTATTTCCGGAGCCATCCTGCTGTTTCTTCTGGCGGTTTCCGTCTTCATTCGTTTCAGAGTAAAACAACTGGCGGCCGACAAAAAGAAGCTGGAGCAAATGGTAAACGAACGGACTGTCCAGTTGAAGCGCTCCCTGTCCGAACAGTCGGATTTGTTGCTGGAAAAGGATGTGCTGATGAAGGAAATTCACCACCGGGTCAAGAATAACTTACAGGTTATTTCGGGCTTGCTGGAACTACAGAGCAAGAGCTTGACGGATGAAACCGCAAAAGATGCCTTACGGGATGGACAAAACCGGGTCCGCAGCATTGCGCTGATTCACCAGAACCTGTACCAGTTCGAAAACCTCAGTAGCATTGATCTGAAACGATTTATCAATGACCTTTGTAGGCAGGTTCAGAGCGTCTTTCAAAAACAAAAACCGGTTACCATTCGGATTGCCGTGCCGGATTTGCACCTGGATATCGATTCCGCCGTTCCGCTGGGGTTGATTCTGAATGAACTGTTGTCCAATTCATTTAAATATGCTTTTTCGGAAGGAGCCGCCGGTGAAATTCAACTGGAGATTCGTTCGCTCACCGAGGGGAGATACCAATTGCGGTACGCCGATGATGGCCCCGGCCTGCCGCCCGGTTTCGATCTGGCCCGGGCGTCGACGCTGGGTCTGCAACTGGTCAATGACCTGAGCCGGCAAATTGGCGGAAGTGTGCAGTATGCAATGAAAAACGGGGCTGCTTTTACCATTTACTTTACCAACCGCGATCAGCGGAAAAACGAAGACTAAAGGTCATGGCCGTTTTAAAAATAGGCGTTGTGGAGGATGAACTGGTGATTGCCCGGACAATTCTGAATACCCTCGACGAGCTGGGGTATTCGCACTGCGGCCCTGCCATCACCTACACCGAAGCCCTGGAAATGCTTGAACACGACAAGCCGGATCTGGTTTTGCTCGACATCCAGTTGGCCGGCCGGAAAGACGGGATCGATGTGGCGCAGAAGCTTAATGAAGCTGATCCGGTTCCGTTCATTTTTTTAACGGCCAACAGCGATGCCGATACGATTGACCGGGCCAAAAAGGTAAAACCGCATGCGTACATTGTAAAACCGTTTACGAAAGAAGAACTGTTTGCTGCCATTGAAATCGCCTTCAGCAACTTTACCGGGAAACAGACGGGTGGAAAGCCCGCTTCGCTAGCCACGTCCTCCACCCGAAATTTCATGTTTGTGAAGGACGGGTATGTGTTCAGGAAGGTGTTTTTTAAAGAACTTCTCTACCTGGAGAGCGACGCCAATTATGTAACTCTGCACCTGGCCTCCCAAAAGAAAGTCATGGTTCGTTCTACCATTCATGATTTTTTGGAACAGTTGGAGCCCGGCCTGTTCATCCGCATCCACCGGTGTTACGCCGTAAACATCAACCACATCGAGGATATTTTTCCAACAGAAATGGCCTTGCAAGGCGTTAAGATTCCCATCGGGAAATCCTACCGGGAAGAGCTTTTCAAAGCGTTGGGCCTACCTGAATCCTGATTGTATACATTGACCAGGAACACGGATTAAACAGATGGAACGGATTTGCGCAGATTACGATCGGTGTTGATCTGTTCAATCCGTCTAATCCGTGTTCCTATCGTCACAGACTTCCTCCCCAAGTTCCCTGCATTCATCCCTGAAAAGCCACATTCGTCCCTTTTAGTTGGTCATTCGCCCAAACGGTAACAGTTTTGGTTCCGTTATGGGATTGCTCGATCTGGACAAAATCATCATCAAACGGACTATTCTGGGGATTCGCTGCAGCAACTGTGGTGGTAATCTGGTGCTTTCTCCCAAACGATCCATCGCCGGGCGGTTTATCAAGCTGGTATCCCTGGGAACCCTAACGCCCAAAAGTTATAAATGCGAACAGTGCCAAAAACGATACATGCTGCTCTAAACATTTTACAAACCCTCCAAAAATCAAACACCATGAGTCTCAGATTAGGTGACATTGCTCCTGATTTCCAGGCGGAAACAACCCAGGGAACCCTGAATTTTCATGATTGGATCGGCGACGGCTGGGCCATTCTCTTTTCCCACCCGAAAGATTTTACCCCGGTTTGCACCACTGAGTTGGGGTACATGGCCAAACTGGCTTCCGATTTCGAACAACGCAACTGCAAAGTGCTTGGCCTCAGCGTCGATCCGGTCGAGAACCACCTGAAATGGAAAGCCGACATTGAAGAAACGCAACACTATCCGGTCAACTACCCGATGATCGGCGACACCGACCTGGCCATCGCCAAACTGTATGACATGCTGCCGGCCGATGAGCCCGGAACGTCTGAAGGCCGGACGGCGGCTACCAACCACACCGTCCGGACGGTTTTTATCGTGGGGCCCGACAAGAAAATCAAACTGCACCTGACCTACCCGATGACCACCGGGCGCAACTTCCACGAAATCCTGCGTGTGCTGGATTCCATGCAACTGACGGCGGCTCATAAAGTAGCGACGCCGGTCAACTGGCAGAATGGCGACGATGTGATCATTGTGCCGGCTGTTTCGGATGCGGAGGCCAGAGAAAAATACCCGAACGGCTGGAAAACCGTCAAACCGTACCTGCGCATCGTGGCTCAACCAGGCCAAAACTAAGGTTCGCATCAAGGCGATTTCCAATCAAACCGATCACTTAAAATCGTACCATGAAATTACGTGTACTGGTACTCGGAGCAGGCTTTGGTGGCCTGGAACTCAGCACCATTCTTTCGGAATCCCTCGGAACAGAGCTGGATCTGACGTTGATCGATCAACACGATTCCTTTTTCTTCGGTTTTTCCAAACTGGATGTGATGTTTGGGCGAAAACCGGCGGATGCGGTCAAGATTCCATACCGTCATCTGGTCAAACCGGGTGTGCGTTTCCGGCAGGAAACCATCACGGCGATTGATCCGGTTGCCAAAAAGGTTACCACCCAAAATGCCACCTACGACGCGGATGTGCTGGTGGTTGCCCTGGGGGCCAACTACGACCTGGCGGCCACGCCGGGGCTGGCAGAAGGCGGGAATGAATATTATTCTTTTGCCGGGGCCGAAACGTTGCGGAACGTGATTCCGCAGTTTACCCGTGGTCATGCCATCGTCGGCGTATGTGGGGCACCGTTCAAGTGTCCGCCCGCCCCGAGCGAAGCGGCTTTGATGCTGCATGATTACCTGCTCAAACGCGGGGTACGGGACGCTTGCACCATCAGCATCGTCATGCCGTTTGGCTCACCCATTCCGCCGTCGCCCGATACGTCGAAAGCCTTGCTCCGCGCGTTTGAAGAACGGCACATCCAGTTCATTCCCCAGCGGAAAGTTCGTTCGCTCGACCCGTCGCGTCAGGTCGTCATGCTGGACGATGGCACTGAAATGCCGTACAATTTATTCCTCGGGATTCCCAAACACGTGGCTCCGGAGGTGGTACTGGAAAGCGGTCTGGCCGAAAACGGGTGGATTCCGGTCACTAAAACGGATCTGATCACCCGGTTTCCCGGCGTGTATGCCATCGGCGATGTCACCAGCGTCGGAACCCCCAAAGCCGGGGTTTTTGCGGAAGGGGCGGCCAAAATTGCGGCCGCTTCCATCATTGCCTCGTTTCGGGGGAACAACAACGCGTCCGTTTATACGGGTGCAGGTTCCTGTTACATCGAATTTGGCGAAGGCCGGGTTGGCCGGGTGGATGTCGATTTTTTTTCGGGACCCAAACCCCACGGGATTCACCACGAACCCTCCGAAATGCTGGTCGTCGACAAGGACCATTTTGGCTCCAGCCGAAAAGCCCGCTGGTTCGGGATTCCGACCCGTTAACACAGAATCATTACTCACCCCTGAACACGCAGAAAATGCCAACCTACCTCGTTGAAATTCCGCACTCGGAGACGGTGTCGGAATGTAAAAAAGTGATCAACGTTTTTTTGAACTCCGGTTCGCACATCATCTCCCACGCGCACTGGGGTTGTAAAGACGGCGTTCATAAAATGTGGTTTATCTACGATTTTGAGGACAAAGAAAGTGTTCTTCGGGCCATACCGCCTTTGATGAGACCCCAGGCACAGGTCATCGAACTGGTTAAATTCCGGGTAGAAGATGTCAGGCTGTATACAGCCGATTGACGATTGACCATCGACCGCCGACCATTGGCAATCGTCGATGGTCAATTAATACTGTACGAAGGATTTAAAACTGGTTGGTAAAATGGATTTTACTTCCATTTTTTCGGTCTCGGTGTTATACAAACCCCTATCAATTGGATAAAAATGGCCTTTGCAAGCGGAAGCTTTGCTTCGAAATCCAAAGATTATTCGGCCAAAACCAATCCTTCGTACAGTACTGATGGTCAATGGTCGATCGTCAATCGTCATTCGTCATCCACCAATGAAACAGAATATTTCATGAGAGAACCCTTACTAAACCTTACAATAAAAAACGCCCGCCGGAGAGTTGCAGCCCGGCGGGCTTGGCTTTTACTTCCGATGTTCATGTGGGTAACCACCAGCACCTTTGCGCAGACCACCTGGACCGGGGGAGTCGATACCGCCTGGGACAAACCGGGCAACTGGTCGGCGGGGGTGCCGGATGCAGCCGACGACGTCGTTATTCCCGACGTGACGAACGACCCCGTCATTGCCGGCGGTACGGCGGCTTTGGCCCAATCGGTGCTCATTCAGGCCAGTGGCTTGCTGACCATCAACGCGACCGGAAGCCTGACCATCAACGGTTTTGCTACATACAGCACCCCGACTGAATTCACGGCGGGTTTGAATAACCTGGGGACCGTCGCCAACAGCGGCAACCTGACCCTGGGTTCGGTCGCCAGCGTCGGAAAATACGGAATGATCAACCAGGGTAGTTTTACCAACAAAACCGGTGGTGAAATCCACATTGACCGTTCGACCGATACCGGAATTTTTCAGGCCAGCGGCACCTTTACGAACGAAGCGAACATTGCCATCGGCGTGCTGGCCGATATTGGGCTGCACGGCATCTGGAACAATGCCACCTTCAACAATACCGCAGGGACCATCCGGATTGATCGCTCGACGTTTCGGGGGCTGGTGAACTATGCCGAAGCCGCAAAATCGATCGACGCTACCTTTACCAATTCTGCCACCATCACCATTACCAATGCCACGACCGTTTCAGCCGGGACCTCGACGTCGGCTGGCAGTGCGGGCATTGAAACCCGGGGAACGTTCAACAACAATGCAGGGGGCGCCATCACCATCGATCGCACCAGCGGAACGGGGCTTTATCACGCCGACGGGACCTTCACCAATTCTGCCACCATCACCATTGGGGCCACAGAACCGGCGGGAAATTATGGTTTGTCGAGCTGGGGGACGTTCAACCACACGGGCGGCCAGATCCGGATCGACCGTACCCGCGAAATCGGGCTTCTCAACGCGTCGGGGTCGTTCACCAATTCGGCGTCCATCACCATCGGCGCGAACGCCGGTGTCGGAGCTACGGGAGTAGAAAACCAGGCGACTTTTATCAACAATGCGGGGGCCGACCTCCACATCGATCGTTCCTCGTACGTCGGCCTTCATCAGGCCGCCAGCACCTTTACCAATTCCGGGACCGTCACCATCGGGGCCTCGGAGATTGTGGGGACGTACGGTCTGATCAGCCGGGCGGCTTTTACCAACCAGGGGAGCGGCCAAATCCGCATTGATCGGTACGGCACCACCGCGCTGTTTCACCGGTCCGATACCTTCACCAATGCGGCCACCATCACCATCGGGGCGCAGGCCAGCGTCGGGCTTCAGGGAATCAGGAACGATGCGACGTTCAACAACACCATCGGCGGGAGCATCCACATCGATCGTACCTCCGAATGGGCGGTGATGAATAATGGGGACGTCGCCCAGTCGATCCATGCGACCTTCACCAATTCGGCCGACCTCACCATCGGAGCAAACACCAACGTGGGGGCTTATGGCGTTTGGAACAAGGCTACGTTCAACAACAATGCGGGTGGTCAGGTCCGGATTGACCGCTCGACCGACACCGGGCTTTATCACGCCAGCGGCACCTTCACCAATGCTGCCGACCTTACCATTGGAGCAAATGCCACGGTGGGGTATCACGGTATCTGGAACAGTGCCACCTTCAACAACACCGGTGGAACCACCCAAATTGATCGGTCCTCGCTGCGGGCGCTGGTGAACTATGCCGACGAACTCGAGTCGATCAATGGAATCTTTACCAATTCGGCGACCATTTCCATCGGATCCATCGCTGCAGTGGGATACTCGGGTATTGAAAACCGGGGCACTTTTAACAACAATTCGGGCGGAACGATTGCTGTTGATCGTTCCGATAACTACGGGATTAATCTCATCGCCGGCACAATCACCAATGCAGCCGCCATCACCATCGGTGGCATTGCCGGTGTGGGATATGTGGGCATTCGCGTTCAGGAAGCCGGTAATTTCAAGAATAATGCCGGGGGAAACATCCGCATCGATCGCTCCACGACGATCGGAGTGTACATTGCCGAAGGAAGTTTTACCAATTCGGCGACCCTCACCATCGGCGGATCAGAAACTATCGGGCAGTACGGTATTTATAATTACGGCGTATTTTCGAATGAAGGCGGCCACATCCGGGTTGACCGCTCGACCAAATATGGAATTTACAATGCTTCGAATCTCGGCCTTTCGGGTTCGTTCACCAATTCGGCGACCATTACCATCGGTGGCGTAGCGGGTGTCGGCGAGTACGGGATTTACAACGTTGGTCCCCTCAACAATTCCGGAGGAACCATCAGCATCGATCGCTTTACTGAAGCCGGTATTATCAATACGAAAATTTCGAATGATCAGGGTAAAGGTACGGTGACCAATGAGGCCGCCATCACCATTGGAGCATCTGAAAGTACAGGGAAGTATGGTATTGTAAATGAGAATTCCTTTACAAATACCGGAACGGGCGGCCATATCCGGATTGACCGTTCCAGCGAAATTGGACTTTACAACCGTTTGGGAACGTTCACCAATGCAGCCGCCATCACCATCGGCGGGGTCGCGGGTGTGGGTTCGACGGGTCTGGAGAACCAGGCCACCTTTGCCAACCAAGCGGGAGGAGACCTCAAAATCGACCGTTCCTCGTACGTCGGGCTTCACAACATCACCCTGACAGCGCCCGCTTCCTTTACCAATGCCGGAACCCTCATTATTGGGAGCCTTGACGTTGTGATGCAGTATGGCATCATCAACCGGGCGGGTTTTGCCAACCAAACGGGGGGGCAAATCAACATCGACCATTTCTTTCTGGGCGGTTTGGATATCGAAAAGGACGACTTCGCGAATGCCGGAACCGTTACCATTGGCGCATTAACGCCAGCGGATAACAAACTACTGGCGCATTTTAATGAGTCATTCGGTAGTACCTTCACCAATAAAACCGGCGGGGTATTCCAAGGAACCGGTTCCATCGATGGCGCGAACTTCCTCCACGCGGGCGGCACGCTGTCGCCGGGGTATTCGCCCGGCTGGATCAGTTTCAACGGGAGCCGGGATTTTGGCACCAGCACCCTGGAAATCGATGTGAAAGGAACCGGCACGGCGGGTGTCGACTACGATCAGATTTCCGTGAACTACACCGCCACCATCAGCGGTACATTAACCGTTTCGATTGCCTATACCCCGACCAATGGCGATGAAGTGACCCTGTTAAAGGCACCCTGGGGGCTCAATGGAACGTTCAGCTCCGTTACCGTTCCGTCTGGCTGGACGGTTTTGTATACCGCCAACGATGTCAAACTGGTTTATCAGGGAGCGGCTGCCGTTCCCAGCCTGACGGGTTTTACGGCCAATTCGGCTTCCGTTTGCGTAGGGAGTCCGGTCACCTTCACCGCCACCATCGGGAATGTCACGGGCAGTTATGCCTATACGCTCACCAACGGCAATACGCCGGTAACAGGCACGAGCAGCAGCAACCCGTTCAGCCAGACGCTGGTAGCCAGTGGCTCGGGTACCCAACGTTTCACCCTGACGATTCGTGCGGATGAGCAGTCAACCTCGGCCATGAGTGAGCTGATCGTTGCTGCGATACCGTCCGTTCCCAACCTCACCAGCACCACCGTCACGCAGGGGGGGGCAGCGGTCAATTTAACAGCCAGCAATTGTTCGGGGACGATCCATTGGACCGGGCCGGGCGGTTCTTCGGGGACCGGGGCCATCACCGTTGTCACCAGCACGCCCGGAACCTTTGTCTATCAGGTCGTTTGTACGGCCAATGCCTGTACCAGCGATCCCGCCAGTGTAACCGTGGTGGTCAACCCTCCAACCATCACCGGTTCCTTCGATGGGTTCATTTACGGGGCCGATTGCGCTACGTTCCGGGGTTGGGCCTGGGATCGCAACAAACCCAATACCGTCCTTTCGATTGACATTCTCGACGGCGCGAACGTGATTGCCACCCTCATGGCCGACCAGTTTCGGCAGGATTTGCTGAACGCAGGGAAGGGGAACGGAAAACACGCCTTTACCTGGTCGATTCCCGAAAACCTCAAGGACGGTTTGCCCCATAGTCTCTCGGCGCGGGTGACGGGCAGCAGCTTTGTGCTGAAAGATTCGCCAAAAGCCCTGATCTGTCAGGGAAACACCGGACCGGGGGGCAACAGGGCTCCGCAACCGCCCACGCCGACGGTTTTGATTACGCCCGTGGTGGCCCAGGTAGGCGTTCCTTTCTCGGGAACGCTGGTGGCCTTCACCGATCCGGATGGTGATGCGCTGACGTACGCCCTGAGCGGACTGCCGGAGGGCTTGTCGATCGACCCCACCACGCGGGTCATCAGCGGGACGCCCTCCGAAGCGGGCACCTTTGTGCTGGCCTACTCGGCAACGGATGGCCACCTGACCAACTCGGTGAGTTTCCCGTTGACGGTTCAGCCGACGTCGACCACGACGGTGACGGGCAGCTTCGAAGGCTATCTGGACAAACTGGATTGCGGAGGCATCCGGGGCTGGGTCTGGGACCGCAACAAACCCAACACACCGCTGACGGTCGAGTTTTACCTCGAACCCAGTCCGGGCAACATCACGGTGTTGGGCAGCACCCTGGCCAATATTTCCCGCCAGGATCTGAAGGACGCGGGCAAAGGCAACGGCGCGCATGCCTATCAGTTTACGCCACCGGGCAGTGTCACCACCGGGACGCTGGTGCTGGCGCGGGTGTTGGGATCGAATTTTGTGCTGAAAGGTTCACCCAAAGTGTTCCAGTGCGCCCCGGCCCGGTTTTCGGCCGAACAGAAACCGGAACTTCAGGTCACGATTCTGGGCAACCCGGTTCCTGGGGATCAGGTGGCGGTAGAAATCCGGGGTGCCGGGGGCCAGGCGGTTCTTTTGCAACTGACGGATGCGGGTGGTCGGCTGGTGAGTCAACGCCAGATCGATCAGGCGAAAGCGGTTGAGCGTCAGTCGCTATCCGTTGGGCAACAACCAGCGGGCCTGTTCTTTCTTCGGGTACAACAGGGCGGGAGCCAGGTTACTCTAAAAATACAGAAACTGTAGCATTGCTTTTCATGATCGATTCCCCAAACCGGAATGGCAAATTCCGGTTTGGGGAATTTTGGGTTTTAAGGGGCTATTTCAAAATGGCCGCTGCTGAAAAATCTCCTCCAACCGCGCAAACAACTCCGGGTGGTTCTCTTTCAGCAGATCGGGGCGTTTGAAGAAATATTCGGACACCACGGCGAAGAATTCGGCTTCGTTGGTCAGGGCGTAGGGGTCGATGTCCGAGCGGTTGGCCTGGATGTCGGCCAGGGTGGCGTGGATCAGTTGCAGCCAGGGTTTGACGTGGTTGCGGTCCAGGAAAAACCGTGGCGTTCCGTCGGTGGCCCCGTCGGCTTTGTCGAGGAGGTGGACAAACTCGTGAATCCCGGTATTCTCGGTGCTGGATTCATCCGCAAAGCCTTCGTGCAGTGCCGGTTTCGAGAGCGCCATCGTGCTTTGCAACGCGCCACCTTCACCCACCATGCCCAGGATATTGCGCCCTTTTCCGTCGGTTTCGAAGGCGGTATTAAAGCGGTCTTCGTAGAGCAAAACCGTCGTCAGCCGGTAAAATGACCAGTCTTTAAAGCCGAAAATCGTAATCACCGCACTGCTGGCCACCAGCACTTTATCCAGTTCATCGACGGTTGTGCCGACGCCATCAATGCGGGTTTGGCTCAAAAACTGCTCGACACGCTCTTCAAATTTCTTTTTGTCGTCGTCGCTCAAGGCGCGGTAATAGGCGACGTGTTCCTGCAACAACGGGCGGTAATCCATTGTTGCGGGCGGGCTAATCGGACGGCTCCGTCGCTGGTAGTGCCAGATTAGCCCGCCGAGCAGCAGGACAGCAAGACCAAAAATCAAATAGGCCATGCAAAAAGGTTTTTACGGTTTCAATACCGGCAGCACGATGCGGCTGGCGGCTTTTCCACTGTGGTGAATTTTGATCGTTGCTTTCTGAAAATCAGCGTCTTTGGCGTGATAAATGTCCACAAATTTCTGCGGATTCCGGTCCACCAGCGGGAACCAGCTGCTTTGAATCTGCACCATCAGCCGGTGTCCTTTCTTGAACGTATGAGCAATGTCCGGCAGGGTATACTTGACGGTCGTGACCTGATCCGGTACAAAAGCGACCGGTTTTTCGAAACTGTTGCGGAAACGACCGCGCATCACCTCGCCCCGCACCAGCATCTGGTAGCCGTTCATCAGGTATTTATCGGTTTTGCTGTATTCGAAATCGTCCGGGAAAACGTCGATCAGTTTCACCACAAAATCGGCGTCGGTGCCGCTGATGCTTACCTGCAAATCGGCGGTGAGCGGTCCAGCCAGTGTCAGATCTTCTTTCAATACATCCGTTTGGAAAACCAGCACGTCAGGGCGGGCGGCCGCAAACCGCTGGTCGTCCGTCATGTATTCGCGGGTGCGGTTGACAATGACACCCTCCGCGTACGGCACCGGTTTGGCCGGGTCGCTGACGTAAGCCGTAAACGAATCGGTGGCGGATGAGGGTTTTGTAAAGTTCAGGTTACCAGAAGGTTGCAGGTAAAGGGCGGTTTCGGTGGTGCTGGCCGGGGGCCATTTCTCGAACTGATGCCACTGGTTTTCGCCAGTGAAAAATACCGTCGCTTCCTTGATCGGATCGGCGCTGCCCTTGCCTTTCAGGTAATAATTGAAAAATGGAATTTCCACGTTGGTCGCATACCACTCGCTGGTCGGACTCCCGAACTGCACATGGCCGAGCGACGAACCATCGCTGCCGCGCCCGGCCCACTGCCCGTGAAACCACGGCCCCATGATGATTTTGTTGTTATTTTTCGCTTTCCCTTCGATGGCTTTGTATGTATTCCAGGCACCGTAGCAGTCTTCCGCATCGAACAAACCGCCCACGATCAGCGTGGCGGTTTCGGGCGCAATGGTGCCGACAAAGTTGCGAACGTTGCGGGATTGCCAGAACGCGTCGTAATTGGGATGCGCCATCAGATCCTTCCAGAAACGAACGCTGTCACCGGCAAACTGGGTCAGTTGGGGAAGTGTTCCGTTGCGCATGAAAAATTCGTAGCTGTCTTTCGTAGCCACCGTCATCGGTTTCGGGCCGACGGTCGTGGGCTTGGGGCGGGGCATCCCGAAGCCACGCCGGATGTAGAAGTTAAACGCATCCATCAGCATCAAGGCGCCATTGTGGTGGAAATCGTCGCCCAGAAACCATTCCGTCACCGGAGCCTGCGGACTGGTGGCTTTCAGGGCCGGGTGATTGCTCAGGGCCGCCATCGTCGCGTAAAATCCCGGATACGAAATGCCGAAAACGCCCACTTTTTCGTTGTTGTTGGGCAGGTTTTTGATCAGCCAGTCGATGGTGTCGTAGGTGTCGCTGGCTTCGTCTACCTCGGTTTTTCCTTTTTTGCCGGGATTAAACGGGCGCACATCTTCAAACGTTCCCTCGCTCATCCAACGCCCTCGCACGTCCTGCACCACCATGATGTAGCCTTCTTTCAGGTATTCCTTGTAGTGATTGCTCCAGAAATTCCGGTATGCCTTGTCGCCGTAAGGTGCGCAGGAATAGGGTGTTCGGGACATCAGAATAGGGTGTTTTTCGGCCTGATCGGTGGGGGCATAAATGGAGGTAAAAAGCTTCGTTCCGTCCCGCATCGGAATGTAAATTTCCTGTTTGGTGTAGTGGTTCCGGAACCAGGTGGAATCGGGAGTTTGGGCGTGAGCGAGTACCGGCAGCAAGGCCAGCAGAATCCAGTAAAGACGTTTCATGGTTGTATTCGATTGATTGAGCGATGAACGGGAAGTAAGTTAAAAAAGAAACTCAGAAAACCGTTACCTTGCTTTCAATTTTAACGGCCTGTAACGACCGGTTCCAATCTTTAATGTTTCACTTTCCATGCGGTTTCTCTGGTTGATTTGCCTGTTGGTTTCCTGGTCCGGTTATGCCCAGGAGAGCCGGGTTTTCGATGATCTGACGATCAAAAGCACGCTCCTGAAAAAAGACAAGAAGTTTGCGCTCTACCTGCCACCCGGTTACGAAACTTCCCAACGGGCCTACCCGGTTTTGTATCTGCTCCACGGCGGGGGCGATGACCAGACTGCCTGGCTCCAGTCGGGGAATATGCAAGCCATTGTCGATAAGGAGATTAAAGAAGGCCGAATCTCGCCGATGATTGTGGTGATGCCGGATGCCGAGATGACGTTTTACATGAACAACGTCGCCGGGAAGTATCAATATGAAGACTACTTCATGAAAGAGCTGATTCCGTTTATCGAAAAAACGTACCGTTGTCGGACGGAGAAACGGTTCCGGGCGGTGGCGGGTTTGTCGATGGGCGGTTTTGGTTCGCTGCTCTACGCCATGCACCACCCGGATTTGTTCGGTTCCTGTGCGGCTTTGAGCTCAGGCGTTCGGACTGATCAGCAGATTAAGGAAATGCCACATCAGGAATATCTGCGCCGGTACCGTTCCACAATGGGTGAGTTGAAGGAAGGCGAAAACCGCATTACGGAGTATTGGAACCAAAACAGCATTCTGTACCTGGTGCAGAAAATGCCGGAAGCGCAAAAGAAAGCCGTCCGGTTTTACCTCGATTGCGGAGACGATGATCTGCTGCTCTACCGGGGCAATTCCGACTTGCACAGCCTGATGCGGGATGTGAACATTCCACACGAATACCGGGTTCGGAACGGCGGTCATACCTGGGAATACTGGCGAACGGGCTTGCCGGATGCGCTGCAGTTCATCAACCAGAGTTTTCAGTGAAAGACCAGTTGGTTGACCGGCTTAAAACGGGGAGTTTGTTGGCTGCAACGGGTGGACTTCCTTCAGAATTTATTCGAAATCACTTCGGTACATTCGAGCATGAAAATTCTGATCATCGAGGACGAACCTGAACTGGCTCAAAGCATCACCGACTACCTGTCGGACGAGAATTATTTGTGTGAGCTGGCGGGCACCTACCATCAGGCGCTGAACAAGGTGCTAGCGTATCAGTATGATTGCATTCTGCTGGATTTGACGTTGCCAGGCGGGGACGGGTTGAAGATTCTGGACGAACTGAAACGACAGCACAAGCAGGACGGAGTCATAATCATCTCGGCTAAAAATTCGTTTGAAGACAAAATCAAAGGGCTGCAAATGGGGGCCGACGATTACCTGGCCAAACCGTTTCACCTGCCCGAACTGGCAGCCCGGATCTATTCCGTCATTCGCCGTAGAAACTTCGACAACACCAATCTGATTCTGCAAAACGGACTGCAAATCGATTTGCTGTCTAAAACCGTAACCGTCAACGGGATGCCGGTTTTGCTCACCAAAAAAGAGCTTGACCTACTGCTTTATTTTATCGGCAATAAAAACCGGGTGATCTCCAAAAGCGCTCTGGCAGAACACCTTTCGGGCGATCTGGCCGATATGCTCGACAATCATGATTTTGTGTATGCCCACATTAAAAACCTGAAAAAGAAATTGAGCGAGGCCCACTACGGCAATCACCTCAAAACGGTTTATGCAACCGGCTATAAATGGGAGGTATGAAAAAGTTAATGAACCGCACCTTAAAACCGATCCTGATCTACGCGTTGGTGGTTTCGGTCGTGAGCATCCCGGTTTATTTTTTGATCATTGATTTCATCTGGGTGCGGGAACTCGACAAGCACCATTATGCCATCAGAAGAAAAATTGAAACCCGCGTCAACAGCCTGCATTTGCCGGACAGCACCATTTGGCAAACGGTGGCAATTCTGAACCAGACCGAACCGGGATTTGTCCTGACGGCTGTTGGCCAAACCGGCGACGACCGGGTCTATTCCATCATCCGTTTCGATCGTTTCATGCAGGATCGTGAGCAGTTTCGATGTCTGGTAACCTACATTCGCATCAATGGGAAACCCTACCGGCTTCTGATCGAAACCAACATGGAGGAAATTGACGAAACCATTCTTGCCATTGCCGCCGTCACTCTTTTCTTCTTTCTTGTGTTGCTGTCCGGGCTGATTTTTCTAAACCGAAGAATGTCCCTGAAACTCTGGCAACCTTTTTATGCGGCTCTTCAAAAATTGAAACAATTCAACTTGCAGGAAGAACACCGGATTTCGTTTGAAAATACCGACACGGTTGAATTTAAGGAGCTGAACGAAAGCCTGACTAAGGTACTGGAAAGCAATATTGCCGTTTACCGGCAGCAGAAAGAATTTGCCGAAAATGCCTCTCACGAATTACAAACTCCATTGGCAATCGTTCAATCAAAATTGGATGTACTGCTTCAGAGCCCCGATTTGACCGCCAGACAGGCGGAACAAATTGAGGTTGCAAACCGGGCTTTATCCCGGGTGTCGCGAATCAACAAGAACTTACTGTTGCTGGCTAAACTGGAAAATCTGCAATTTGCTGAACAGGAACCGGTGGACCTGAGCACGCTGCTCTCGGACCACATCGGGCTGCTTTCGGATTACCTGGAAGTCAAAAGTCTGGTGGTTGATTCACACATTCAGCCGGGTATAGGCGTGGAAGGAAACCGGATTTTGATTGAAATCCTGCTCACCAATCTTCTGCTGAATGCCATTCGCCATACGGACGTGTGCGGAAAGATTGATGTCAAACTGTCTGCCAATGGCCTAACCGTTTCGAATTCCGGACGGGTAGCACTCCACCGCGAAAATCTTTTCAAACGTTTCAGCTCCGGCTCGTTTGAAACCCCCGGTAGCGGTTTGGGTCTGGCCTTAGTCAAGGAAATCGGCAACCGGTATGGGTGGAAGATCACCTACGATTTCACCGCTGGACAGCATGTGTTTCGGCTGACGTTCTGAATTCAGAATGTATTCAAAATTACGCTCCATTTTGCTGTGTATTTTTCCCGAACGGTTTTCAATGAAGCGGTTTTTTCTAGTCTTAGCACTTGTGTTTCCCACGATGGTCGTCAACGCCCAGGGGAGTAAAGTAACTGTTTCCGGTAGTGTGAGAAACTCCAGAGACAAAGCCGCCCTGCCGTATGTCAATGTGGTATTGAAGGCGGAAAAGGACAGTAGTTTTCTGCTGGGTACCATCACGAACGAAGCGGGGCGATTCAGCATCGCGGAGGTCAACAGCGGAAGCTATTTTTTGGAATATTCGTATCTGGGATTTCAAACCCGCATCCAGCCGGTGTTGGTCGGTACGCTCAGCCCCTTTCTGGATTTGGGGGGGGGCGAACTGACGGAAGAGGCCCGGCAACTGGATGAAGTGGTCGTAGCCGGGCAGCAGGCCGACGGGCCGGACGGCAAAATGGATAAAAAAACGTTTTCGATAGCCAACAACATCACCCAAAGTGGCGGTTCGGTCTTGGAATCGATGAAAAATCTGCCCGGTGTTACGGTCGGGCAGGACGGGAAAGTGCAATTGCGCGGCAGCGACAAAGTGATGGTACTGGTTGATGGCAAGCAAACCGCCCTGACCGGTTTTGGCGACCAGACCGGTTTAGGAAACATTCCGGCATCCGCCATTGACAGGATCGAAATCATCAACAATCCGTCGGCCCGCTACGATGCCAACGGGAATGCCGGTATCATCAACATCATCTACAAAAAGAACAAACAGGAGGGCTTCAACGGAAAAATTGGCATGATGGCGGGGCTGGGGGCTTTATGGGTCAAACAGGAGAACCTGCCCGGCATTCGGCCCCAATACCAGCGAACGCCCAAACTCAACCCCTCCCTGTCGCTAAATTACCGCAAAAAGAACGTAAATCTGTTTTTTCAGGGCGATTACCTGTACACCCCCACGCTCAATAAGAATGAATTTGTGGACCGGTTTTACGACCGGGGTGACACCGTCAGGCAGCAGACCAAACGAAACCGGAATACCACGGTGGCGACCATTAAAACCGGCATCGACTGGACTCTGGACCAAAACAATGCGATTACAGTATCCGGTTTGTTCAGCAGCGAAAAAATCATCGACCGGGGTGATGAGCCTTTCTTTAACGCCGGTCTGACCGCACGGAACCGGCTGTGGCAATTTCTGGAGGATGAATTAAAGACCACGGTAACGACATCCGCTGCGTATCAGCACAAATTTCAGCAGCCGGGGCATCTGCTGAACGTTGGCCTGAATTACACGTTTCACCGGGAAGATGAAAAATACTTCTTTACCAACATCCTGCCGGATTTTACCGGATATGATTCCTTCAAACTGCTGTCCGACGAAAACGTCGCTGATCTGACCATCGATTATGTCCGACCGCTGAAATACGGCCGTTTTGAGGGCGGGCTGAAACTTCGCCGGCGGTATATTCCGACCAACATGCAATTTTTTCCCGGACTCAATTCCCCGCTGGATCCGTCGGCTGGCGGGTGGGCCACTTACAATGAAACGATACCGGCCCTGTATGGGAATTACGTTTTTGAAAACCGGACTTTTGAAGTCGAAGCCGGTTTGCGGGGCGAATATGTCGATTTGCGGTATACGGTGAATCCCAACCACAATACTTACAAAAGTGATGGGTACACCTATACGCAGCCTTTTCCGACTGTGCGGGTGGTGTACAAAGTGAGCGGAAATAATAAATTTTCGATTTCTTACAATCGCCGGGTTGATCGGCCCAATGAGGTGGATATTCGTATTTTTCCGAAGTACGACGATGCTGAAATTATCAAAATCGGGAATCCGGCGCTACGGCCCCAGTTTACCAATTCGCTGGAAATGGGCTACAAGACCAACTGGAAAAGCGGGTATTTCTATTCGGCGCTTTACCATAAAACCACCTTGGGCACCATTACCCGCATCGGCACCATCGTGCCCGGCAGCACGCTCGTCTACACCATTTTTCAAAACGCCGGTCGAAGTGCCAATGCCGGACTGGAACTGATCTGGCAGCAGGAGGTAAGTCCGTGGTTTTCCTTCAATACCAATGCTACGATTTATAAAAATACCATCAATGGGTTTACGGTAGAAAATAAATATCCGGTACCAACCGTCTATACCGCCGGAAAGGAGACCCTCGCTTCGGGAAGTGTGAAATTCAACGGGGTGTTGAAGGTGCGAAAACAGACGGAAATTCAGCTTTCTGCACTCTACCTTGCCCCGGACCTGATTCCGCAGGGAAAAATCGGTTCGCGTTTTTCGGTAGATGCGGGGGCAAAAAAGCAACTGCGCAAAGGAGATCTTTTCGTAAACGCCAGTGATCTCTTCAATACGCTGCGGATCAAAAAGGAAGTAACCGGCAATGGGTTCCGGTACATCAGCACCGATTACTACGAAACCCAGGTAATTCGGGTGGGGTATAGTCACAAACTGTAAGTTTCTGACCAGCGGGTCAGTAGAGCCAAGAAGGTGGTCACAACTGCTTGACCCGAACCGCCACTTTCGATTGGACATGGATGAGAGCCTGAATCCCATCGGGCCGGATCGCGATTTTCTGCGGGGTAAACCGGAACGACTGGATGCCGAGGTCGGTTTTTTTGCCGGACTTCCCTTTTTTAAACGATTCAGTGATGGTTTCAGGGAGTTTTTCAATCTCACCACCCAGCGAAATGGTCAGAAAGCTTTCCAGCAGTTTGATGAGGCTATTGTGAACAAGCGAACTCGATAGTTTGGAGAGTTCACGAACGGTTCCGGCGTCGAAGTCCAGGTTTTGTATGCGAAGGGTGTTGGAGAGCGTATCAAATGTGGGGCGACCTGTCAGGTAAAGTGTTCCGTTCAGTAATCCGCTGACCTCCGTTTTGACGATCAACGAACGTTGCCCGCCATACACCGAGGCTTTGTGGATGGTCAGGGCACCCAGCAGCAGCTTCTTTTTCTTACTGGCCAGGGTGCGTTCCAGCATCCGGTTGATGTCGGCATACGGGATCACACTCAACAACCGCAGGTCCGAGCGTTGAGAAACCCGATTCCGCTTCTGCAAAAGCGGTAATTTGACTTCCGAATAAGCCGGTTTTTCGGGTTGTAATACGGTTTTGGTGGCAAAAGCAATCCGCAAATGCGTCGTAATGTTGACCGAATCCCCATCAATGGGACTGGCCTCGACGCCGAGCGGTTTGGGAAGCAGCCAGAGACCGTACTGGCGGTCAATCAACAGCGGTTTCTGGATGCTCTGCCAGATTGGCATCACCATCTGGTCGAGCCGGAGTTCCTTGTAAACCGCCGTATCGATGGCTGATTCGATGGCAGACTGGTGTTTGTCGAGGAGTTTTCTGGCGAAATTGGTCAATGAGATCTCCTTTCCCAGAAACCGGAGCTCAGGTTCGACAATCCATTCGTAATTCGTAAACTGCACTTTACTGGCCAGCCGCCAGTTTGGCGTCACCGTCAACGGACTTTGAAAGTTGACGTGGAGCGAGCAGAAGGGTCGCTGTTCGGAGGTTTTGCCGGAGCTAAAAGGCGAATTAATGTACAGCCCTAAAGGGGCCGAAAACTTCACCTGGTTGTTGACATACTGGATGCGAACCGGCCCGGAGCGAACGACCTTAAACGGAAAAATGCCACCCTGCTTGCCACTCGATGAGCCTTTACCGACCAGCACGGGATCAAGCTCCTGATTGATTTTTTCCTGTAATTCCTTCAGCGTAAAGGTAATCGGGCCCGCCAGATAAGACGTATCGCCGGGGATGGCGGGGTCAAAGCCTTCGGCTTTTGGTGGCTGTGGGGCGGTCTTCTGGCACTGCGTCAACACAAGAAGAAGGCTCAGGCCGAGGGTCAGGCGAACTAAAAACCGTATCGTCATTCAAGAGGGAAGGTCGTAAGCGAAGAACCTTATGAATACAAACTACGGTTCATTTGCGGTTGTTTGCGTCAACCCGTAATTTCTGCCGGTCCACCATTCCCCCGAATCGTGAACCGGCCCCGTACCTCAATCGTTGGATTGGGTAACGCGATAGTCTTTGTAGTTCTTTTCGATGATGGCGTCTTTAAACAGTTTGAAATGTTCGGCCGCTTTTTGCTTGCCATACATTTTCGTCAGCAGTGATTCAATGCCATAATCAGCCCCCTTCACGACGGGGTCCATGATGAAAAGGTAGGCATACGAGCCATCGGCTTCCGGTTTGGTCGGGTGCAAGACCCGGGTTTGTTTAAAAACTTTTTGTTCCGAAGCCGACAGATTTTTGGCACCGGGCCAGAAGATCTCATGAATAAAGCGTTCGTACTGAGCGCGCTTGGTGGCTTTGACCGGGTAAGCGATGACCCAGACGGTCTCATTGGCTTTGGCGACGGAGTGCGTGGTCTGACTCAGAACGGGGTTTGCGATCAGAATGAACAGGCTACAAAACAGGATCTGGCGGAGAGGGGAGTAGGACATGGCTTTAGGTTTTGAAAATCAATAGATTAGAAGTGAAATACGTCTCAATTTCAGGCCCTTTTCAACCATTTCCAATCCTGTTAAATGAGAATGGCAGGAATTTAATCGCTCTTTAATTTCGCAAGCTCTTTTCTGTCAATCTCATCATAGCGGATTGCCGTAATTTCCAGCATTTCCTCCCCCTGTACGGTTCGCAGCGAGACCGTATCACCTGCCCGTTTCCCCTGGATGCTCCGGGCAATGGGAGCTGTAAAGGCGATGAACCCCCGCGAAGCATTGGCTTCATCGACGCCAACGATCGTAAACCGGCGTTCAGTCCCCGGTGATTTTCCGGTTTTGGTTTTCAAAACGACGGTGGCCCCAAAGCGAACCTCGTCCTGGGGGTGAGAGTCCACCACTTTGGCACTTGAAATCCGTTGGTTGAGGTTGGCCATTCGCCCGTTCAGTAGTGCCAATTGTCGACTTCGTTCGTTTTCGTCGTTTTCCTCACGGGCTTGTAAGTGAGCATGTTCCGATTCCAGGTCGGTCAACTCATCCCGCAGCAGCGTCAGTCCACGGGGTGTCACATAATTCGTTACCCCGGGCGGCAGGGGCGCGCGGGCGGGAATTACTACCGGCGCGTCGGCGGTTTCGTTTTTCAAAAAAGCACTGCTCATTTCCGGGTGATTCGTTGGGTACAAAATGGTCGTGTCCAAAGGATTGAAACCACCGGAATGACGAATTGTTTTGGGCTGATCGGGACTGGCCGGCGCCATTGCAATCCACTGCGGATTACAAATCCGCGGCAGAAGTAATCAAGATTGCAAATCAGCTTATAACGTCACTTTTCCGAAGTCGGTATTGGTGTTCAATTCCACGTAATACCCTTTGGTGCGGTCGATTTCGACGGTAACCTGAGTCGCCGTAAAATCATAGACGTGTCCGCCCGATTTACGGTCGTCCGCCAGAAAATGAAAGTGAAAACCGGGAACGTTCACCTTTTCCATATACGTCGGCACCAGAAAACCGACGGCCACACCGGTGGTATTCGTCAGGTTGAAAATGACCTGTGATTTGGCCAGGTGGTCATTTAAAGTCGGATACGGTTTTTGGGCAGGCGCGGGGGCGCGGGTGGTCAGTTTTGAAAAAGTACCCTTGATGCGTATGGCGTAGATTTCGTTGATGGGCAGGGTAGCCGCAATCATTTTTTGAAGCTGGTCGAGGGTCATCCCGGCGGTTTGGACGGTAAAACTGGAGTCGGCTTTGAAAAACTTCACGAATGCCAGGGACGTACTGTCGTGGTCGGCTACTTCGGAAACGCTGCCATTGGAACGAATCCGGTATTGTTTCCCCTCATTGATCACCAGTTCGCCATCCACGCGGTTGAAGGTGCCGACTCCGAAATCGCCGTGTTTCTTCAACTCGCCGAACGTCAGGTTACCGTCGAAAACACCCGCCAGCAGCGCAGTGATGATGGAGTACTGGTAGAGGAAATCCGTGGTGGAACGGGTGTCAGGCTGGGCGTCTTCTTTGGTCGTACAGGACTGTCCGGTTAGTAAAGTTAAACTGACAATTGAATAGAAAAAGGCACGTTTTACCCCTGGTTTGGTTTGCATTCGGGTCGTTGAGTAAGCAATAAAGGGGAAAGAATACGGTATTTGCTGATCAAGATTTGCAAGCGCCGGGTGACCCCGCTTGATCCCATCGGATTCGGATTTTAAATCCGAGACAGTTAGGATCGGGCGGGGTCGCCCGGCGATTGCAAATCCCGATCAGCATAAGTCAACGCACGTCACTTACGAAACGCCTTTGAAAACTTCGGTTTCAACAAAAGGCTGGTTATACAACCGTTTGCCGGTGGCTTTGAAAATGGCATTGGCCACAGCCGCGCCCGCCGGGGGGAGCGAAGGCTCGCCCAAACCGGTTGGATCGATCTCATTCTGAACGAAGTAGACGTCAATCTCCGGTATTTCGTTCATTCGAATCAGCTTGTAGTCGTTGAAATTCTTCTGATCGGGAATGCCGTCTTTGAACGTGATGTTGCCGTACATGGCGTGACCAATCCCATCGACCACACACCCGCGAACCTGCTGCTGCGCCCCGCTCTGGTTGATCACGACACCACAATCGGCGGCCGAATACACTTTTTTCAAAACCGGTTTCCCCTTTTCAACTACCACTTCGCCAATTTGGGCCACGTAGGAGCGGTGGGAAAAATAAACGCTAAATCCCTGTGCAACGCCTTTCTTTTTCCCCCAGCCCGATTTCTCAACCGCCAGTTGAATCACGCCCTTCATCCGGTCGACGTCGTAGGTGATTTTGCCGACCGGTTTTTGCTTGGCTTTGTCCAGTAATTCGAGCCGGAACTGTACCGGATCTTTGCCCGCAGCCTGAGCCACTTCGTCCAGAAACGCCTGTTCGGCGAACGCCAGGAAGTTGGTGATCGGCGCACGCCAGGGGCCGGTCGTAATAGGCGATTTGTGGTCGATGCTGTCGATCAGGAGGTTATCGACGGCACCCGACGGGAAGTTGTCTTCGCGGGTAGCGTTCCCGGCATTGATGCTGGCACCCCGCAATTTATAGCCAATCAGGTTGTTCTGCGCATCCAGGGCCGCTTCGAAGCGGTAGCGAACGGCCGGGCGATAGATGCCGCCGGTCATGTCGTCTTCGCGCGTCCACATCACCTTCACCGGCGCGTTGACGGCTTTGGAAACCTGAACGGCTTCGATGGCGTAGTCGGTGTTGAGCCGCCGACCAAAACCGCCCCCCATGCGGGTCAGTTGCACGCTTACTTTTTCGGGCGATAAACCCAGCAGTTTCGCGGTCTGATTCCGGGCTGCTTCCGGGGTTTGGCTGGGGCCGACCAACTCCGCGCTGTCGGCTTTGACATGGGCGAAGAAATTCATGGGTTCCAGCGGATTATGGGGCAGGAACGGACATTGATATTCCGCTTTGATCACTTTGGCCGCATTCTTGAAAGCGGATTCTACATCACCGTCTTTCCGCCGAACGGTCGTATTCGGACTGTCCAGCATCTCTTTAAAAAGCCGGTTATGGTCCGACGTGCTTTCCAGATTGCCATCTTTTTCCCACTCGATCTTAAGGGCATCTTTGGCTTTTTTGACCTGCCAGGTCGATTTGCCGACGACGGCCACGCTGTTGTTGATCGTCACGACGTTGACGATACCGGGCATTGCTTTGGCCGCTGCCGAATCGACCGACTTTAGTTTATAGCCAAAAGCCGGGCGTTGCAACATGCCGATCAACATCCCTTCACGGTGGAAATCCAGCCCGAACAGCGGTTTTCCGGTCAGAATGCCGGGATTATCGACGTTTTTAATCGTTTGCCCGATCAGCTTGAAGTCTTTGATTTCTTTCAGCTTGACATCCGCCGGAACCGGCATTTTTGATGCTTCAGTGGCTAGCTCACCGTAGCTCAGTTTGCGTTTGCTGGCGGCATGAAGCACGAATCCTTTACTGGTCGTACAGTCCGACGCCGACACGTTCCAGCGTTTAGCAGCAGCCTCCAGCAGCATGTGCCGGGCCGTTGCACCGGCCACGCGCAGCCGTTTCCAGGAGTGCGGAATGGAACCGCTTCCCCCGGCGACCTGACGTTCAAATTTCTGGGTATCGAGTGGTGCCTGTTCGACCACAACGTTTTTCCAATCAGCATCCAGTTCTTCCGCCACGATGATCGGGAAGGCGGTTTTGATGCCCTGGCCCACTTCCGGATTGGGCGACAAAATGGTGATGACGCCCTGTGGATTGATGGACAGGTAACTATTGAAATCAATGGCTGGAGCAGCCACGCCTTTGAGGGGCGCGCCAGCAACGGCGGCTTCGGAATCCGTCCAGTTGAAGCCCAACAAGAGACCTCCTCCGGTTGCAACGGCAATTTTTAGAAAATTCCGGCGGTTATGATTGAGTTGTGAAGACATGTTGGTTTGGGGTTTGGGGTATTCGGTTTACGGTTTACGGTGGCTGACGCATTCATTTAGCGTGCGTCGGCCACCGTAAACTGAAAACCGTAAACCGTAAACTTATTTTGTTTTTGCGGCTACTTTCACGGCTTCTTTGATGCGGTGGTAGGTGCCGCAGCGGCAAATATTTCCGGACATGGTGGCTTCAATCTCGGCATCGGTGGGCTGGGGCTTGCGTTTGAGCAACGCAGCCGCCGTCATAATTTGTCCGGCCTGGCAGTAGCCACACTGGGCTACGTCCACCTCATCCCAGGCTTTCTGAACCGGGTGGTCGCCATTTTTGGACAATCCTTCGATCGTAGTAACTTTGGACGTCCCGATGGCCGAAACCGGCAATGTGCAGGAACGGGTCGCTTCGCCATTCAAGTGGACAGTGCAGGCACCGCACTGGGCGATTCCGCAACCGTATTTGGTGCCGTACAACCCCAGGTTATCGCGCAATACCCACAACAACGGGGTGTCGGCTTCGGCTTCGGTCTGGTAGCTTTTGCCGTTGATTTGCAGTTTGAACAAGGCCATAGTGAAGGAGTGAGTTTGGAATCGGAGCTAAATTACAAATTTAGCGCACGAATCCGGAAGATTTGCCCGAATTTATACGGTTTGAGGTCTATTGTCTGTTTATTTTAAAGGCTGATTATATTGGATGGGAACATGGATTGAACGGATCAAAAAGGATTAGCACAGATAAAATCCGTTTTGATCCGTACAATCCGTGTTCCCATCCACAATTCATTGAAAAAACGGCTATGACGGCACCGGTTTATTCAAAAGTAGCAGGCGTATTTCGCAATCCGGCGGTTCGACGCGAACTGCAACAGCTCGACCCGCAGCGGGACTACCAACGCATGGTGCAGTTGCTGGTGGGCTACGAATTTCCGTTCGACATCACGCGAGCCCTCGAACTGGCCCTTTTTCACACCTACGCCAGTCCCCGCACCTCGGCCCTGCTGATGCGAACGGGCGAGTTTGAGAAACACGGCCAGAAGCGGTACGATGACACCAGCATCCTGATTGCCTGGTTCATGCAATACGGTTTGAACACCGAAACCGGATTGCGGGCCATCACCCACATGAACCGCATCCACGGTTTTTACAGCATTCCGAACGAGGATTTTCTGATGGTGCTGGCCACCTTTATTTTTTATCCCATCAACTGGATTAACCGCTACGGCTGGCGGCAGCTGATTCCGGCGGAGGAGCAGGCTTTCTTTCTGTTTTTCCGGGAAGTCGGGCAGCTAATGAACCTGACTGCTATTCCTGAAACCATCGACGAGTTGAAAGCCTTCACGGAAGCCTACGAAGCGGAACATTTCCGGTATGCCGACAGCAACCGTCACGTCGCCGATTCCACCGTCCGAATTGTGCAGGGCTGGGTGCCCAAACCGTTGCGCCCGGTCGTGAAGCCGGTTTTTGCTGCCCTCATCAACGACAAACTGCGGGAAGCATTTGGCTACCAAAAACCGCCGGCCTGGTTCTGCGGGTTGCTGGAAGCTTCGTTCCGGCTTCGAAAAGGCCCCCTGCGCTGGATCACGTTTGAACCGTATCCAAAACTGGTCGAAAATACGTTTCATCGCTCGTATACAACCGGTTTGCCCGCTGTGGAAGAATTGGGACCAACGAAGCTGATGAAGAAAGAACCTCGGCTGCGTAACCGTGAGTAGACTCAATCCGGTTTTTTCTTATGGCAGCAATCAACATAAAGCTTCAAACTGATGATATTCTATACTGAGAAATTATTACACAGGGTTAATCAGAGGATATCAGAGCTCATCAGGGAAACTCTGATTAACTCTGGTATTCTCCGCTTAACTCTGCGATACAGCCTTTTTCTTCTTTTCTTCCAACCCGCTTTCGCCCAGAAGAATGACCCGAAAAAAGAGGAATGGATTCAACTGTTCAACGGCAAAGACCTGAGCGGCTGGGATATTAAAATTGCCGGGGAAGACCTGAACGTTAACTACAAGAATACGTTCCGGGCCGAAAACGGCATGATGCGGATCATGTATGATCAGTACACGACATTCGACAACAAATACGGCCACATTTACTACAAAGAGCCTTTTTCGTATTACATCCTCAAGTTTGACTACCGGTTTCTGGGCGACCAGGTGCCGGGTGGTGCCAACTGGAATGTGCGCAACAGCGGGGTGATGATCCACTCGCAGTCGGCGAAGAGCCTGACCAAAGACCAGGATTTTCCGATTTCGCTGGAGATTCAGACGCTGGGCGGTTTGGGCAAGGGCGTTCGGCACACGGCCAACCTCTGCACGCCGGGGACCATCGTCGAGATGGGTGGCAAAGTGATTCCCGATCACTGCATCGACTCGCAATCCAAAACCTACGACGGCGATCAGTGGGTCAGCGTCACGGCGGTGGTGCTGGGCGGGGAAATCATCCACCACATCATTGAAGGCGACACGGTGTTGACCTACGAAAAACCGAAAATTGGCGGTGGGTACATCAGCAAGCAGAACGACTTTGCGTCCGGCCACGTGGGAAATCCAGACTACTGGCTCAAAAAAGACAACACGCTGTTGACGGGTGGCTACATCGCCCTGCAAAGTGAAAGCCACGCCATCGACTTCCGAAACATCGAAGTGCTGAATCTGAAAGGCTGCATGGTGAAGAAGGCGCTGAACTACAAGTCGTATTACCGGGTGGCGGATAATTCCAAGTGTACGTATAAGAAGTGAGTAAAAAGAGTTGTATCGCAGAGTTGAGCGGAGTAAAAGGGAGTTAAGCAGAGAAAATAAATAACTCTGCTTAACTCTTTTTTACTCCGCTCAACTCCGCGATACAACTCTTTTTACTCACTCTTCAACACCTTCGCCGGATTGCTCCTGGCCGCTTTCAAGGTCTGCGATCCGATCAGCAGGAAGGCCAGCACCATGACGACCAGCACGCTGATCAGCAATTCACTCAGCCCGATCGGTTGGTGATACACGAATTTCGTCAGGATGAACTGGTCGAAGAAGAGGTACGTCACCGGCAATGCGATTAGGGTGGCAATGAACAACAGCACCAAAAAGCCTTTACTCAGGTGAAAAATCAGTCCGCCTTCGCTGGCACCCAGCACCTTGCGGATGCTAATCTCTTTCAGCCGGGTTTCGGTCGTGAACACTACCATGCCGAACAGGCCCATCGACGCAATGCAGATGGCCAGGAAGGTGATGAAGCCGATCACTTTCACCATCACTTCGAACTGCTTGTAGGCTTCTTCTAGCTGCTCATTGTAAAATACTGCTTTGAGCGGGTGTACTTTGTCGATTTTCTGCCAGGCCGCTTCGATGCTCGCCAATGCCGCCGGGTAATCTTCGGATTTGATGCCAACGTTAAGATAACCACCGGGTTGGTCGGAGGAATACCGAAAGACGGTCGGTTCAATTTTGTGATCCATCGTTCCATAATGAAAGTCTTTTAAGATCCCCACGATTGTCAATGGTTTGTTATCCACAATCACCTGCTTGCCGATTGCTTCGGCCGGGTTTTGGTCGGCCATGTGAAATCGTTTCAAAACCTGCTCGTTCACTATGACTTCCGTTTCGTTACCGCTGGTCGGACGGTTTTTGAAATTAGCTCCCGCGACAAAAGAATGTCGGTGAAGCGGAATGTAATTTTCATCGACAAAGTTTTGCCACACATTCGCCGAATCCTTTCCCCCTTTGTCCTGGTATTTCATCTGGGTACCGTACAGGCTCCCGAGGCTCGTGATCATGCTCGAGGTGGCGATTTGACGTATTGCCGGAATTTCGGCCAGTTCCTTTTTCAACAGCGAAGATTTATTCCCCTGCATCCGGATGTTCAGTATGTTTTCGGTGGTAAAACCCAGATCGAACGACAGAAATCCCCGGTATTGCCTGTAGCCGATCAGGGTAGCCGTAATAAAAATCAGAGAAAACGTGTACTGGATCACGATCAGCGCCTTGCGCAGGTTGACGTGCCGAAACACTTTTAGCGTGGAGGCATCTTTCAGAACCTGAACCGCCTGGATGCGCGAGAAAAACAGGGCGGGTAAAAAACCGGCAGCAAGCCCAACAACAACGGCCAGGAGCAAAAAATAAAAGATTAGACGGGGTGATAATTCAAGCAAAACCACCTCTGCTAAGGGAGGAGCAAGCGCCAGAAATTGAATGCGCAGGAACAGAAAAAGCAGAAACGAAAAAAACAGTGCCATCACGGAAATGATGACTGACTCAGCCAGAAACTGCCCCAGCACATGGCCTCTCAGCGCGCCAACGATTTTGCGTATGCCCACTTCGCGAGAACGGCGCATCGACCGGGCAATCGAAAGATTCGTATAATTAAAACCGGCCGACAGGATCACAACGAGTGCCAGCCCAACCAGCGTCCAGACCACAGGCAGAGGAATATTGACACCAATCTCATTGGACAATCGCCCGCCGAGAACAATGGTGTCCATCGGCTGGAGCGAAAGATTGATTTTCTGACGATCAAGCAGCGCATTTTCGGCGGCACAAAGCTGATCAAGTCCGGCCTGAATCGCCTGCAGGTTGGCATTTTCGGGGAGTGTTAGATACACATAGTTTTGATAGATGTTATTCCAGTCCATGATACCGCCGTCGGAATCGGCTTTCTGGCCAAGCATCGACGACAATGAAATCAGGGCTTCAAACCGCATGTGTGACAGTTTGGGGAGGTCTTTCAAAACGCCGGTCACCCTGTAATTCAATGTATCGAACCGGACGGTTTTTCCCAGAGCTTCGGTTTCGCCGAATAGCTTCCGGGCAGTTTTTTCGGTAATTACCAGCGAATACGGCTCTTTCAGCGCGGTAGCCGGATTCCCTTTGAGCAGTGGGAACGTAAAAATCTTCAGAAAGGAGGGATCGGCCCAGGTTGCCTCCAGCGGAATGATGGTTTCGTCGCTGACTTTCGCATCGCTGTAAAATCCCCGGCGGATCAGCGATACGTCTTCGATACCCGCGATCGTTTCCCGAATTTTAAAACCGGCTTTCAGAGATGTTGATGCTAAATCCATGACGCTTTTGTCCGCCGACTCGGTTCGGGTTAAAAGCCGGTAGATTCGATTCCTCTTTTCGTGAAAGAGATCATAGGAAAGCAGATCGGTTAAAAAAGCGATGACAAGGAGTCCTACCGACAGGCTAACGGCCAGCCCGATAATGTTGATGGCCGAAAATAATTTGTTGCGCACCAGACTGCGCCGTGACGTTTTGAAGTAGCTGCCAAGCATGAGCCAATGGATGAGTAGGTTGAGGAATTTGGGTTTGCGAATGGTGTAGGGCCTGAAAAATTTCAGCGCATCGAGGACAAAAATCCAGCGGGCGTGTCGGATGCCTTTAGTTTTCAGGTTCCTTTCAAAATATTCATTCATATCGCCTTCCAGATCTTCGAGCAAGTCGAGCCGACAATACCAGCGGAGCAGATTCCGGGCCCAGCGCGGTGGTTCAGGCGGTTTTTGAGCGGTCGTTTTCATACGGAACCCTCCAGATTAAAACCGGGAATGATGCGCCAAAGGGCTTCGCGTACCTCTTTGGAGCGCGTCAGGGCGACTTTTCCGGCGTGGGTCACTTCGTAATACCGTTTGCGTTTTCCACCTCGGGCGTTGGTCGCTTCGCCCATCCGGCTTTTCACCAGGCCTTTTTCTTCCAGCCGGTTCAGGACGGCATGCACCACGCCCAGCTTGGCCGCTCTTCCGGTGTATTTTTCCAATTCGTCGCAAATGGCCACGCTGTAGGCATCGCTGATGAGGGCGGCAATGGTCAGCAGCACCAGTTCCTCAAATTCTCCGAGATTCGTCCCCTTCATGGGCTCGTTCGTTAAGTGGTTTTTATTAATTCACCAAATGTATGTAAAATAGGCTTATTAATTCACTAAATGTATGTAAAATGTTTTGAGCAACGGACGAACCTCACCACATCTTCCGAAAAGCCCGAAGGGCTGCCCATCATTAACCCCGGATAAAAGCCGTGGAATGGAAACGCGTCAACCCACACCGCTCGAAAAACCAACGGGCGCCCATCATTAGCCTCGGATTACATCCGGGGGACAGAACAGGCGTCGTTCCAGCCCAAACCCTGAAAGGGTTAAATAGGATCATGGTGGGAGGGATTCAACCCTTTCAGGGTTAATACACGAATTGGATCACGCATTCCAATTCCCCGGATTTCATCCGGGGCTAGTGATGGGCAGCCCGTTGGGCTTTTCCGGACGGTGTGGGATGAGGTTAGTCTGTGTCCCTATCCCCCGGATTTCATCCGGGGTTGGAGATGGGCAGCCCTTCGGGCTTTGTTGGCGGTGTGGTGAGGTCCGGTCGTTTGAATAACCGTCGGTCGGGAGCCGGAGGGTTAGCCCGGTTTGGAGAAAAAAGATTGCCGGACGCGCCGGGACATCCTGATGGCCGTGCCGTTCGTGAGCTGAACGGTTCCGTCCCGGTCGATCTGTTCGACAAACTGCAGGTTGATGAGGTGGGATTTATGAACCCGAACGAAATCGTGTTCACGCAACATGGTTTCGAACTCTTTCAGGGTTTTGGAAGCACAAAACCGGCGGTTTCCGGTCAGGTAAAAGAACGTATAGTTATTGTCGGCTTCGCAGCGGATGATGTCGGCAATGGTCAGGAGGTGCATACCTTCGGTGGTCGGAATGGGTAATTTATGCTGGCTTGGATTGGGCGTTTTGAGGTTATGAACCAGGTTTTTAATCAGGACACCGGGCGGAAACGGTTGCGGTTGTCGGCGCAGAAATTTGTCGAAGGCAGTCCGCAATTCATCGATATCGATCGGTTTCAGCAAATAATCCAGCGCACTTACTTTGATAGCCTGCAACGCAAACTGGTGGTGGGCGGTGGTAAAAATAACTTCGAAATCCCAGCGGCTGGCGCCCCAGTCATCGATGGCATTTAAGACGTCGAAACCGTTCAAAACCGGCATTTCGATGTCCAGAAAAACCAGGTGAGGTTTGAAGGAACGAATGAGGGAAATGCCTTCCTGGGGACTTAAGGCGGTTCTGAAGGCCGTGATTTCGGGCAGGTATTTCCCGACCAGAATTTCGAGGACGTGGCAGGCTCGGGGTTCGTCGTCAATGACCAGGGCGCGGTACATAGGCAGGAGGATAGAGGGGGCTGGCCCGGACGGCAATTTGGGTGATGATCGGCAAGTGAACGCGGACGCAGGTTCCGGCGGGGTGTCCTTCGGCGTCGACCAGGTCTTCAATCTGCAAGGTTCCGCGCCCGTGACCCGCCGGTTCGAGCAATTGCAAACGTTCCGTGACCAGCGCCAGTCCGCGGGTGGTGCGGGTCACCAGTTTTTGGGCCGAAAGCGCAGCCGCACGCTGGCGACCGACACCGTTGTCTTCGAGAATGCACGTGAACGTCTGGTCGTCATTTTGCCGGATTTCCAGCCGAAGCTGGCGCGGTTCCGACTGGTGGATGAGGCCGTGCCAGATGGCATTCTCGACCAGCGGTTGTAGCAGGAGCGACGGTATTTGCCAGTTTTGTGTATCGATGGCGGGATCGACGTCGATGCTGTAGTGCATCGGCTGGTCGAAGCGCATGGATTCCAGTTCCAGGTACAGCCGGATCAGTTCCAGTTCGTGATGGATGGCGTGGAAATTTCGGGCCGATTCTTCCAGAACCATGCGCAAGAGCCGTGAAAACTTCGACAAATACCGGTATGCCGCATCGGTATGGTCGGCCAGAATGCATTCCTGAATGGAATTGAGGCAATTAAAGATGAAGTGCGGGTTCATTTGTGCCCGAATGGCCCGGGTTTCCAGGTCGGCAATCAATTGGGCCAGGCGGTTTTTCTCCACTTCCCGACGCTTGATTTGCTGTTCCCGGTACCGGATCAATCCCCAAATCCCGAGACTCAGCCCGGCGAGTACCAGCGCGATAAACCACGTTCGTTGCCAGACGGGCGGCAGAATCTCGAACGGAAACGAAACGACGGAACTCCAGATTCCATTGGCCGAAGCCCCCACCATCCGAAAGGTATACGAACCCGGTTTCAGACCCGCGTAGGTCACGGATCGATCGCTGCCCGCTGCCTGCCGCCAGCTTTCGCCACTGCCATCGAGCCGAAACCGGTAGCGGTTGAACGACGGATTGACCAGGCTCGGCAAGGCAAAACTGAATGTCAGCGCGTTTAGGGAAGCCGGCAACTGACAACGAACCGGCAAACCGCTGCGGACGTCCCGACTATCGGCATACTGAAAAATGGCGTCTTTCCCGTCGCGCAGCCGAACCCGCGTAATCAGACTGGACGGGGCTTCCTGGATTGGGTCAAGTTGCCGGAGCGGGAAGCGCAGAAGTCCTTCTGAACTGCTGATCCAGAGCGTATCGTTCGGATACTCAAACAGATGCGGGTTTTGAAATGACTCGCCGAAAAAACCGTCCTTGTAGTCAAAATTGCGGATTTGGGTAGCGGCTGCGTCAGGAATCAGGCAGGTTAGGGCCGTTGATCCACCCGCCCAGATCCGCCCTTTGCTGTCCACCATTACGTCGTTGAATGTATTGGAAGGCAGGCCGTCGCGGGTGGTGTATTGGCGGACAGGGCGAAAAAGACCGCCCACAAACTGGCCCTGTAGCAGCCCCTGTCCTTCGGTTGCCAGCCAAACCCGGCCCAGTTTATCGAGGGCAATTTTGCGGATGGACCGAACCGTCACCGGCCCGATGGTCAGGCGGTGGTGCGTAAATTTACCGTGTCGAAAAGAAACCAGACCGTAGTCGCTGGCGAGCCAGAGCGTGCCGTCTGGTGCGGCCAGTCCCGAATAAAAAATGGTGAACTTGTAGCGGTTGGTGACTGGTTCGTAAAACCGCAGCCGATACCGTCGATCTGCCACGCTGTCAGTCCGAATTTGGGTGATGCCGACGTCGCCCACGGCCCACAGGTTGCCCGCCCGGTCGGGAAAAATGTCGTTGAATCCTTCATCGCCCAGCCCGTCGGCGGCCGTATATTGTCTGGCGGTTTGGCCGTCGAACGAAAACAGTCCCTGGTAGGTAGTGGCCAGCCAGAGCGTCCCCCGCGCATCTGCCCGAAGGGCGCTAATCCCGGCAATCGTTGTCAGATCCCGGCCCATTTTCTGAAGCTGATTCCCTTTTCGGACAAACAGCCGACCGTGGGGGGCACCCACCAGCAGTTGCCCCCGGAACCGGCCCAAACCACTGATTTCGTTGCCCGCCACCGAAGTTGGCAAAGGAAACCGTTCGAAGCCCGAACGCCGGAGTTTGAGCAGCCCTTCGTTGGTGGCTATCCAGAAAATGCCCTCCTGGTCGAGCAGCAGTTTGGTGAAACTGCCGCTGGTTTTTCGGTATAAATTGATTTCCTGAATGGGTTGCGCATCGCCGGCGCCCTGGCGGTAAAGCCCGTAGGAAAGGTGCCAGAAATGGTTCTTCTGGTAGGCGACATCGCTGGAAATCCGGTCGTTTAAGAGCCGTTCTTCCTGACCGTTTCGGAGCCGGATCACACAGGACAGTCCGAGGGGGGTAAACATCAGGTCGCTGGAGGACCGTACGGCCAGCGACTGAATCTCCACTTTGGGCCCCGGACTTTGCCAGATTCGTTCCAGCGGTTTTCCCGGTTGGTAGCGGAATAAATCGAATTTTCCGCCGATGTAGAGCCGGTTTTGCTCGTCGAAAGCCAGCGAAAACACCCGCCGGTCCGCCAATTTCGGAACCCATTTTTCGTAATCCGGCAAGGCCCTGGGGTGAACGGTCGCGGCTGGATTGGTGGTGAGGGTTTGCAGATCCGCCTGATCGATCCGGTAGGCCCCGCTGCTGGTGGCGCACCAGAGGTTCTGCCGTTGATCGAAGAGCAGGTGATTCATACGCACGAAACGACCGGTTTGGAGGCTCCGAACCGCGTGAGCGATGCCGTGTTGAACCACAAACAAACCGTCTTCCGTTCCGACCCACAACTGCCCGTTTCGGTCTTCCGTGATCGCATTGACCAGGCCCAGCCAGCGACCTTCCTGCGCCACGCTGATGGTTTCAAAACCGTAGCCGTCGTAGCGAACCAGTCCGATGTCGGTGCCCAGCCAGAGGTAGCCGTTAGCATCCCGGAACAGGGCGTGAAGATCGGAAGTCGGTAAACCCTGACGCAAGCCGATGGTTTCGATCACAAACGACTCCGTCTGCCCCTGCGAAAGGAAGGGCAACAGGCTCATCATCAACCCCATCAACAGCCGGGCAACGCGCTTCATATCCGGAAAGGCTTTCGCCCACAAGGTACACCCGGATTTCTACGTTGTCAACGCCCGGCTGTGCCGTTTCCTCAACCGCGGCTTCCGTTCCCTCAACGCATTGGATTTTAAGCAAGTCCGCGCCCACCTTGGGGTCCTATAGACCAAACCGCCCGCGTGGGGAAATGAATCTGACAGCCCGTTCAGGCCAGCAGGTTTCGGAAATACCTATTGATCTTTTATGGAACGTCGTGATTTTCTTGCGGCAACGGTCGCATCCGGTTTCTTAGCAGGGTTCCCTTCGGCGACTTTGGCTGATCAGTCCGAACCCGGTGAGCACCTGCTGCCTTTTTACCTTCCGCCCGCAACCGAACCGCTGTTGCCGGGTCCACAGGGGATCGGCATTCGCACCCGGGTTCGCCAGCGGCAGACCAATGGGCAATATTCCAGTGTTGAGTTTGTGGTCGGTCCGAAAATAATGGGTCCGGCTCCGCATCTCCACGAAGCCCTCGATGAATTGATGTATGTTCTGGAAGGAACCGTCAGTGTGCTGGTCGGTGAGGAGGTTTTTCAGGTTCAGGCGGGGGGCTGGCACCTGCGTCCGCGGGGGATCGTCCATACGTTCTGGAATGCGACCGACCAGACCGTTCGCGCCATCGATATGTACTTCCAGCAGCCGTTTGAGGACTATCTAGAAGCCGTTTTTCACACCCTTCCCCGGGAAGCACAGGCGAAGGGATTATCGATGGATGCGCCGGAAATCCGGGCCAGGCACCGGGCATTAACCGAACAGTTCGGAATGAAAGGGTTTCCTGAAAAGCGGCAGGCTCTCGTGGAAAAATACGGTCTCCGGGGCTGATGCGATTCGCGTCGTACCTCACACCGGCTGATTATAAACCGCATGGAAACTATGGCAAAAGGAAAAACGATTCTCTTTTTTTTATTCGGTTTGGCGGTCATTAGTTGGGGCATTTACGAGTGGAAGTATTACTTCAGCTACCGGAACGACCTGGCAGAGCGTCCGTGGGCGTACAGCGAAGACAAGGCTGCCCATTTGCTGGTGGGCGAATGGCAGGGCGACTTTCTGGACCCCGACGGCGTGCGGAAAACCATGCGGCTCGAGATTCTGGTGCCGATGACGGAAGACGACCGGGCCAAAAAAGCCAGCCGCCGAACCCGGCGCCGGAGCGGTTTGGGTTCCCGATCCGATCAACAGCGGTTCGATGGGTTTGCGACCGTCACCAGTCAACGGGGTATTGAAGAATACGAATGCTACGGGGCGGTCAGAGACAAAACCGGAAGCCGACTCAACACGGTTCATTTTCGGGTAGTGGATGAAAAACAACAACTGCGCAAAAATTTCAATGTGCTGTTGGCGGAAGATGGTGGACAATGGCAGAACGACAGCCTGACGCTTACGCTTGCTTTTACGTACACCACGGCCACCGGCTCGGGGTATTCGAGCAGTGACGACCCCCGGTTTGATAAAAAAGTGACTGTCCATCTTTCACGGGTAAAATCATGAAAAAACTCTTCACGTACAGTCTGTTCCTGGCTGTTTTGCTGGTCAACTCGGGAGCGGGTTGCGGGGGCAATAAAACCGACGATCCGGAGCCAGGGGCTCAGGCGTTTCTGCGCATGAAAATCAACGGCAAGGTCTGGACGGCGACCAGCAAGATCACGGGCGTTGCGGGCAAAGTGCCCGGTATTGCCGACCAGGGCATCATCTCCTTCAGTGGTGACGCGGGGAAAGACAACCTGACTGTCAATATTTATGGCAGCACAGCCCCCGGTACGTACATCATCATGCCACAGAGTGCCGGTGGCAGCATAGCAGCCTTATCGTTGAGTGATGGCTCAGTAAATGGCAGCTACCTCAGCACCAAAGCACCCGGCAGCAGCCTGACCGTGAAGATTACGCAGGCCAGCGATACGCGTGTGTCCGGAACCTTCAGCGGTACATTGAACCTGGAATATGCGCTGGGCACCGGAACCGCCGGACCCACGACGGTTACCATTACCGACGGTGAGTTTTTAACGATTGATTGAGCGTCTGTATGAAAGCTATCCAACCGTAGAATCAGCAAAAGGCTATGGATCTTACTTGCCAAAAAAAAACCGGGCGAATGGGTTTTCGACACGGGCTCGGGGCGGTTGTGCTGTTCCTGTTGCTCCTTCCGCAATCCTGTAAACAGAAGGACTCCGATCCGGCTGCCACTTCCGACGGGCCAAAAGAAATCCGGTATCACCAGCTCATCATCGAGTGTACGGAAGCCGCTACCCAAAACAAGGGTGTGGCCATTCTGGATTTTCGGTTTGATGTGTATGCGAATCAGGAGGTAGCCGGGTTCATGTCGGCGCAATACCTGGCCTACAAAACCACCCGCTTTACCACCATCGATGCGGCCATTCAAACCGCGCAGGCCGACATTGCCGCCAAAACTGCCGAAGTCAAAAGCTTCGGAACCATGACTGATTTCATGGTCAGCCGACTCGCGAAAGTCGCTGATTACAACACGACCAAATCCAATTTGAGCGAAAACGCCATTTGGGGCATTCTGGCGAATGAAGAAACCGTACTGGCCGATCTGCACCGGAAGTCCGGCCTGTTCGGTCTGGACGAATTTCTGGTTGCGCTGCTGGCGACGCCCGCACGGGCACAGACGCTGGGTAGAAATCAGGGTGTCAACTACCACAGTGCCTATTACTACAGTCCTCCGCCCCAGCCCGGTTCGCCTTTGCCCGAATACCGGTTTGTCAATCCGGTTCCGCAGGCACAGATGCCTTCCAATGCCGCCCCGGTGCAACGAAACTCGCGGGGAGAAACACCTGCCGAGCAAGCGGCTCGCGAAGAAGCCGCCCGGGCAGCCGCCCAGGCCGGGCGCACAAACCGAGGTCCGAGGAGTGTCAGCGATGCCTTTAACGGTATTTTTGATCGCCTGGGTGACGCACTAGGCAATGCTGCGGCTGCGGCAGGCCGGGCCATGGGTGACCCGCATGTCGTTACGCACGATGGACTGGATTACGGTTTTCAGGCCGTAGGGGAGTTTGTCGCCACCAAAGGCGCGATGATTGAAATTCAGGCCCGGCAGGAAGATGCCTACAAGACCAACCGCGCAACCGTTACGACGGGGGTGGCAGCCCGCATCGGCACCGATGAAATCTGTTTTTTGGTAAACCCCGCTTCGCTGGAAGCGCCCCGGCTTTTTGTCAACAAGAAAGAAACCGCGCTGTCCTCCTTTACCCTATTGACGCTCGCCAATGGAAACCAACTGCGGGTAGCCGCAAAAGAAAAGCTGGTGTTTATGAATGCGCAGGGTGAGGGCGTCACGATTCGCTGGAATACGCCCTACCTCGACTATGCCGTTCTGCTCGGCGATGCCCGCAAAGGAAATGTGACCGGTTTGATGGGCAATTTCGACGGAGACGACCAAAATGATTTTAAACTGGCCAATGGAACCGCCATCGAACGAAGCTTTCCGACGATCCACACCACCTTCGCCGATAGCTGGCGGATTACCGGCCCGACCTCCCTCTTTGTGTATGAAAACGGAAAAAATACCGATTCGTACACCGACCGCGCCTTTCCCAAAACGTATCCGGCGATTGACCCCGAAAAATACAAATGGGCGGAAGGCATGTGTCTGGCTGCGGGCGTTAGCCGCCAGCCCGAACTCGGCCATTGCATTTTTGACGTGGCCATGACGGGCGACGAGCGGCTGGTGCGGTCGGCGGTTTTGGGTCAGCAGGAATTTCAGGCCGGCGCCGACGTCCGGGTGTTCACCAACCTGAAACTGGATCTGAAAGAAGGGCAGTCGAATGACCCGCAAACCCGCAATGTACTGGACCTCGACAACGGCACGTTCTACCGGTTTGCCGATGGCGCAAAAGTTGCTTACGAAATCGATGTGGTGTTTGATTACTATTCCGGTCCCTGGTTTGCGGGGCCGCGGGCGGTCCAAAACTGTGGCGTTTCCTGCGGAGCCTACACCATCTGGCCGCTGATGGAGCAGCAGAAATGGCCGTTTTTCGCGAACACCTTCCTGCGCTACACCATCATTCCGGCCAACCAGTGGGAGACGTTCAGCGATGCCGCGTCTCTGCGCAAAGCCTGGACGTTCGATGCGGGAGCCGACGAGAAAACTGAACTCGTCAAAGGACTGACGGATCTCAATACGTCGACTCCACTCACACCGTATTTGTGGTCGTTTCGCACCCAGCAGGGCAAAAAAGGCCTGATCCGGTTCACGCAGGGCCAGGTCAACAAAGCAGGCGGAACGGCTTCGTTTACGTTCGATGTGAAAATTGAACGATAGGCTGGAGTTCTATTCTGGCTCGGAAACTTCGATGTCCATTTTATACCGGCCGGTGGCACCGGCATAGGCCGGTACGAACAGCGTCGTGAGGGAATTCTGGAAACTCCCGACATTGCGGACGCGGACTTTCATGGGTTTGTTTTCGGGGACATACCGGGCCGTAATCTTGTACTTTCCAAGGGGAACGTCGTCGATGTAGAGGTAATCCGGTTTCTGAACGATCTTCTTCCCGGTGGTGCCGTCGATGAGCGGGGCGACGGGTTCCAGGGTTAATTCTACATTCTCGGTGTCGTAGAAACCGATGGGCGTAAACACCTCGATTTTGCCGCCGTAAACACCGTCGTCGCCGAAATTCCCGGTTCGCTCACCGGTCAGTTTTAAGGTCATATTTTTAACGGCACCGTCGGAACCGGCAAAAGCACCGTCGTCTTCGACGAACAGATCCAGTACGTAATTCTGGCCCTCGTACTTCATTTTGACGGTTCCGCGGACATAAAACGAACCATTGCCGACCTCCAGTTTGTAGTTGCCTTTTGCATCGGTTTGCCCCAACACGTTGCTGTTGTAATACCGGGTATCATCGGCTACAATGTCGGCTTTGGCGATCGGTTTGCCCTGCGAATCGACCACTTTGCCGGACACGAAACCGGCCTGAGCGTCTCCTGGCTCAACGGGGTCTTTGGTTTTGGAACACGAGGAAAGGCTGAGCGCTGCAACGGTCAGCAGCGCGAGAAGGGTTGGTTTCATGAGAAAGTAGGTTGTTTACTTTCTCAAATGTGCAGTCAAACCGTCCCGAATTCATCCGAAACCGGTAGTAATTGACAAAAACCGGGGGTGAAATGGAAGTTCGAACCGGTGAAACGACAGCCGACCTCAGTTTGCTTCCGTGATTTCCAGTACCACGCTGGCCCGGCGCGCATCGACCGCGGGGTTAAAGCCGACCGTCATCAGATAATCGCCTGAATAAACCGTCTGACTGCGGTTGATTGGTGAATTGGTGCCCGGATACACATTCACTTCCTGAATCCGGTACTTTTTCGCCGGATGTAAACCGCTCAGCCGAATGGCTCCCTGGCTGCCTTCCCGGTAGCGGTTTCCGACCAGGTAGTTAAACCACATGGCTTTGTCCTGTTTTTCGCTGACATACAGCAACGACGCCATGTCGGAAGTCTGCGGAGAAACCAGCCGAAACAGGTCGCCTTTCCAGATCACATCCTTCACCCGGCTGTAGGTTTTCAGCGCGTCCTGACTGAAGGCCAGCTCTTTTTCGTCCAGTTTGCTGACCACGATGTCGTACCCCATTTTGCCCATCATCGCGACGTCGGTGCGGAATTTGATCGGTTGTTTGCCCCAGTCGGTGATGTGGTTACATAATGCGATGGCGGGGAAGAAATAGGAGTAATTCCACTGGATGTAAATGCGCTCCAGACCGTCGGTGTTGTCGCTCGGCCAGAATTCCGTAAAGTATTTCAAGGCTCCATAATCGACCCGGCCACCTCCGCCCGAGCACAGCATCAGCGGCAGAGTCGGGTATTTGGCCCGTAGTTTTTCCAGCACCTTGTAAAGCCCTTGTACGTACTCCACATACAGGTGCGACGGGTTGGGGTTGGTCGCTGAATAGGCGTTGTAAATCACCGCATTACAGTCCCACTTGATGTAGCCCAACGTCGGATTTTTGGTCAGAAGACCGTCAACGACACCGTAGACAAAATCCTGCACCTTCGGATTGGACAAATCCAGGACCAACTGATTCCGGAAATAGTATTCCGGGCGGTTGGGTAGTTTGATCACCCAGTCGGGATGTTTTTCGTAGAGTTCGCTCTTCGGGCTCACCATTTCCGGTTCCAGCCAGATCCCAAATTTGATACCCGCGCTTTCGGCTTCTTTCACCAGATAACCCAGTCCGTGCGGGAGTTTCTGCTTGTTTTCCTGCCAGTCACCGAGACCGGTATGATCGTCGTTGCGGGGGTATTTGTTGGCAAACCAGCCGTCATCCAGCAGGAATAAGTCGACGCCCAGTTTCTTGCCGTCTTTGAACAACGTTGTCAATTTTTCTTCGTTGAAGTCGAAATAGGTCGCTTCCCAGTTGTTTAACAGTGTTAACCGGTTGCCTTCGCCCTGCGGAATGCGGTGTTTTCGCGCCCAGCGGTGCAAATTCCGACTGGCCAGTCCTTTGCCCGAATCCGAATACGTATACAGAAAAGCCGGGGTGACAAACTCTTTATCCGGAGCCAGCATATACTCCGAAGCATACGGATTAATGCCCGCAATCAGCCGCAGATTTCGCAGAGGATCAACCTCAAACTGAATCTGATAATTCCCCGACCAGGCCAGCGTTCCGGCGATTACTTCACCGGTTTCTTCTTCCGCCGGTTTGTTCAGCGAGAGTAGAAACGAGGGCGGCTGGAACAAATGGGCGCGGGTTCCGAGCTTCGAATCGAGTACTTTCAAGCCCGCCGTCAAGGGGATTTCTTCGGGATTCATCTCCTTTGCCCAGTCACCATGGAAGTGCGTCAGGTAGTAGTTTTTCGCGGGAATGTAGAGATTGGCCGACGCGTATTTCTGCAAACGAACGGTTTTTTTCTCCGTATGGCGAATACTGGACCACTGTTCGATTACATCTTCCTGCTGATAGGCTTTGTAAAATAGTTTTACTTCGAACGGATACTGGGGGTCTTTCAGGAAAACCGTGGTCAGAATCACGCCGTCGGAAACCGTCTGCGTTTCGTGCCGGACGTATTTGAGGTCCGAGGAAGGATTGCCGTCGGCGTGGGCAACCTGAAGCGCCGGTTCGAGCAGATTGCGCGCCCCCGCTGGGGTATAGGCCGAATTGTAAAGTTGCGTATAATCTTCTCCGCGCTTTCCATTGTCTGATAAAAGGCCGTATTCGGCGGTGTTTTGCAACCGTTTTCCGAGGTGGATAACCGTGGGATCGCCCGCTTTATCGATCCGGATGACCAGCGCCGTTCGCCGGGTTTCGATGGCAATCTGGGTGTCGCCGGGTGCATTCGGGTTGGCAACAGCGTTGAAGCAAAGAAAGGTTAGGAAGATGCAAAAGTTTCTCATGATAGCAGGCGGTATAGGCCGCAAAGCTAACAAAAGAAACTGTATGGGGACTCAGTCAAAACGGAACCAGCCCCGAAAACCGGTAAAATTAAACGGATCGTCCGGTCAGTTCGTCCACCGAACGGAAAACCGCCAGTCCCCGCTGTTGCGCTTCCGTAACCATTTCGTCGGCTCCCTGGGAGGAACCGCCAATGCGCAGTACACCATCACAGCGGGACAAAAGATCCATAGCAACCGGATGGAACAGGCGATTGAATACTGCATCGCCGATGTGTTGGGAACCGGCCGCTTCTATCAATGGTAGTGCAACCCATTCCCCCAGCATCGGCAAATGGCCCAGTTCCAGAAGCTGGAGGGCGGTTTGGGTCATTAGCAGGACATTCTGTGCGATCTTTTCAGGATCATCGTTCGTGCCGGAGCGATACGGACCGGCAACCAGGATCATTTTTTTCATCGATCAATTCCATTGTTTATACCGTCTACGCAACAAAGGTAATTAAAATTGATCATTATTGATAGTTTATGATTCATTTTGATCGAAAGGTGAGCGAGCTTGTCTTTGAAAATCTGATAATTTTTTGCGTACCAGTAAACGATTCCTGTTATCTTGTTAAAAAATAGGAGGTTAGTTTTATTCAAGTCGTTGTTATGGACAAAATTCAGCTTTCGAGAAGTTATTTAAAAAGGCCCACGTATGCCATTTACTCCCTATTGTTCGCAGCCCTTTTGTTTGAAATCATAAGCTGGGTCATTCTTCCAGAAAGAAAACTTGAAATAGTAGATAAGTATGGTGGTCCATTAGGGTATCTATACATCGTTATCCAAAGGGGGCTTCTGCCTGAGCTCGTTACGCTTTCAATCGTTGTGGCTTTGATCGACGGCTTTCATAAGTTGTTAAAAATCAAAGAGTTTAATCTGTCGTGGTGGTCGTTGCTACGCTATAATCTGTATTTTTTGCCTGTCATGTTGCTGGCTTTTTTTGTATTTAACCCCATCACGCAATCCGTTCGGTATTTGTTGGTCGAGTTTCCCCGGTACGATCTGAGGACCTTCTGGGAAAATTTCATTGTGGGTACCTACACCTGGAAATTCTATTTCAAGTCGCTGGTTGTCGTCCTTCTACTGGGCTATTTTGCGCTCAACAGCTCTCTTCTGCGCGATTTCGTAAAGGCTTGCCGCAACCCGGTACTCGCTCAATAACCCAAAATCCCCTCCGCAGCACCTGATCGGCAGCGGGGAGGGGATTTTGCTTTAAAACGCTTACTGTACTTCTACGATCATCTCCACTTCAACCGCGTAGTCCGATGGCAGCGCGGCTACTCCGACGGCCGAGCGGGCGTGTTTGCCTTTGTCGCCAAACACATTAACCAGTAAATCAGAACACCCATTGACCACTTTGGGATGATCGGTGAAATCAGGAGCAGAGTTGACCATCCCCAGCACTTTGACGATGCGTTTTACCTTATTGAGATCGCCAATTTCAGCTTTCAGGGAGGATAGCAAGCCGATGGCCGATAATTTGGCCGCTTCGTAGCCCTGCTCAACCGTCAGGTCTTTGCCCAGTTTGCCCTTGATACCTGTTCCATCGGCCCGGTTGGAGACGTGGCCCGACAGAAAAACCAGATTGCCGGTGCGGACGGCTTTGACGTAATTCGCCAGGGATGCGGTTGGTTTCGCCAGTTCGATGCCCTGCTCTTTTAATTTGGCTTCGACCGATTGACTGAATGCCGCACTCGAAACAATGGATAGACCGATAACAAGAACCGTACAGATTTTTCTCACAAAGGGTAACGTTTAAGGTGAATTGACACTAGGTAATCGATATAATAATAAGGACGTGGTTAGCTTCTCATTTCCTTCATGACCTGCTGAATGGTATCGACAAACTTTTCGGTTACTTCCCGTTTGGGGGTCGTATCCCAGTTGCCGACCAATCCGTTGCCCCCCAGGTAAATCCCGTCTTTCCGCGAAATGATGCTGGCACCCCGGGCGTTGAGCTTATAGGTCACCTCGTTCTGCGGAATCAGGCAGGCGAGTTGCCCGGAAATCGGCGTCAGTTCTTCGTCATTGAAGATTTCCTTGGCACCCAGTCCCATGCAGTTGACGACGCACTTTTCGGGCAGGGCATCGATATCTTCCAAATTTTTAATCTCCTGCACCTTGAGTTTTCCGCCCAGCATGATAAACGTACTCAGTTGGTGGTGGAGGTAACTCGGAATATTGAACATCATGCTCGACCGCCAGGAAACGTATTTGGCCCCAAACGAATGTTCTTTCGGCGTCAGCTCTTTCCGCTCGGGAATCAACCCGGCCAGATGGTAGACCTCACCCCCGATAGCCAGGTCCGTTTGTTGCCGGAACGGTTCATTGCTGACCCCATATTCGTCGACCCACGACACAATATCGTCTAATCCGAGCATAAATTGAAACCGCCGGAACGAAAACCGGGTGGCGTTTTCCCACAAAGCGTGAAATTCGGGCGTGGCCACTTTGGGGTCACACACGCGGGAAGCGGGCGACCAGGTGCCGGTTGCCAGGTTGCTCGTCACATTGGGCGGCAGGTCTTTGGTGTAAATGGTGACTTCACAGCCCTTTTCCTGCAGCAAGCGGGCGGTTGCTAGTCCCACCGTTCCCGATCCCAAAACCGCCACTTTCTTCTCGCCAGTCGACAGGACGAGCTCGCGGGCGAGATTGCCGGTTCCCCACGAGAGCGACCATCCGCTGCCGCCGTGGCCATAGTTGTGAACCAGTGTTTTGCTGCCCAGTGTTTCCCTGGCGATGCGTGGACCGGACGCCCGGAAGGGTCGTAGTCCCACGGTTTCTTTCACAATGCGGTCCAGCGAGAGTTTCAGTTTCGGAACGCGGTGCAGGGGCTGGTTTGACATGGCGCTCAGGCGGGGCGCGCAGGATGAGACACCGGAAGCCAGGGCGAGTGAACTCAGACTGGCCTTGTGAAGAAAATGTCGACGGTTCATAGTCGCAGACCGGACAAATTGTCCGGTTTTAGTTGGATTAGGTGATCATAAAATGGGTCAATAGCTCGATCGGGCTATTGGAAAAGGGAATGAAGCGGCCGGAATAAATCTACTATAAATTTCGAAATATCAAAATATACTTTTGGTAGTATAGGGGATATGTCCTATTTATTTTTCGAATTGGACTATTAGGCGATAAAGGTTCTTGTTGGACTATTTTGCGGAATGCTTTAAAGCCGGAGCCGGGTTGGAATGGTGTTGCAGCGAAGGTATACTCATGCTGTAATCTTGTGGAAAAATTCGCCTATTTTGAAGCTGTTTTACAAAGTTGAAAATCATACTATTCAGATTTTGAACCATGTATTCCGTTGATATTGTGCTTAATATGTCAAAAGCCGGGTTTGATGAATCGGCCTACAATCGTTCATTATTTCTCGAGGGTTTATACGACTCGCGACAGATTTGTACGAATAGTTACCAGTTCATTCGGAATGGAAACCAGATCAGAATTCCGGTGACCTGTCCGGAAAAGGACTCGCTGGACGACCGAAACGCAACGGATTACGCGAAAAAGTGGCGTTTTGCGTTGGAGAGCCAACTTGGCACGCCCATCGAGTTTGTGCACACGGGCGTGGAAGCGGCTTACGAAGGGTATGAAATTCCTGAAAATTCCAGCTTTTATATCCTGCATTACAGAGGGTTTTCGCCCTTGGTATGCGGAGATACGCATCAGGAAATCCCGCTTTATAAAATCCCCTACACGTACACGGCCCTTAAAAATTACAAGGACATCAACGTGTGGCAGTGGGACTACGAGACTTTTTATGATCTGTGGTACGGCATCAATGGATACGAAAAACGAGCCCGCAAGGAAATGGAAGATGTCAACTCGAACTTGTCAAAACAGGGAAGGGACATTTGTCAACACATTGAAGCAGCAACCGGAGTGCCTACATTCTACTACTTGCTGAATTACCGGGATTGGGGACGGAAAAAGGATTTAGCCCGTAAATGCCCAATTACCGGCAACGACTGGTTGATCGAAGGATCGACTTTCAACGATTTTATAGCGTTTAAATGCGATGAATCCCGGCTGGTTTCCGGATTGTCGAGTAGTAGATAGAGTCAGTTGTTGTAAAAGTAGTGAACCGGTTTTAGAGATTGGGTAAGTTCTCCAGATCACGCAAATCCTGCGGTCTGCCGACTGCTTTTTTGTTCTTTATTAAGTCTGGTAGGCTAATAAAATTGACAGGAGTATCCTGAATGGTCAGGATGACGCGGTTTTGGTAACATTCTTTAAATGTAACACCTAACGTAAATGTCATTAAATCAATCCAGCCGTCGTAGCGACGCCCAGGACTACATACTTAACGCCTTCTTCGTTCAATAGGCGTATTAGATTTATGTATTCGGTTTCCATTGGCAAGGGGAGGATTAGCCGGATTGGAACGGTAGATTTCCTTAGCATGCTGGAACAGTTTTAGGGCAGCTTGCAATCGTTCCTCTGGTGTTTTTGACCACCAATACATTTTGTCGTAGCTTAGTATGTCATCTCGCGAACGAGCTTTGAAAATCTTACGCATAGACCTTCTGGTTTGAAAGTGACATTACTTCAACAACGCCATCACGGCTTCATCACCCACCAACGCGTTGGCAGGGCGCGGATTGGCGTCCGTAAAGACCTGCAAATCAGCCGGTTTCAACAGCACGTTCGGGCTTTCGTCGATGTGGCCGTCTTTCATCACTTTGTTTAGATCAAGCTTGAGATGCAGGGCCAGAAAGCGGTAGGCCGCCGTTCGTTTGGAAGGGCCGAAGTCGTGCTTTTCGTTTGGCAGGTGAACATTCTCGACCCGGTTTTTGGCGTTGTAAAACCCGTAGATCCGCTGGACATGCGGGAATTCGACATTCGGCGTATTTTTGGTCCAGTCACCGCCGTCTGAAATCATGATCATGGGCCGGGGAGCGGCCAGGGCCGCAATCTCAACGTTGTTGGTTTCGTGGGTCGGGCGTTTGTGAATCGGCATGCCACTTTCGCAAACGCAACCACCGAAGAAATGCGCCGAAACCATCACAACCGGCACCGAAACTTTCACGCGGGAATCCAGCGCCGTCAGCAGAAAGGTTTGCGTTCCTCCACCGGATTCACCCGAAACCGCCACGCGTTCGGGATCGACTTCCGGCAAACCGGTCAGAAAATCCAGCGCCCGGATGCTGTTCAGGGTCTGTAATTTGGCGGCTTCCGGGAGCTTGTGGCTACACTGTTTCGAATCGCCATAGCCCAGCATATCGTACACAAACACCACTGCCCCCATTTTTGCCATCGTGATGCAGCGCTGTTGGGTCTGTTCCACAAACCGGGCGTCGGCGTTGGCCGTGTGACCGTGGGGGCAAAGAACGGCGGCTGTTTTTCCGGAAATGCCGGCCGGTTTATACAGATTTCCGGTTATGTAAAAACCGGGTAAACTTTCAAACGCAACGTTCTCAACGGTATAGCCGTCCATTTTCCGCAGGCTGTGCCGAATGGGATTGAGCGGAGCAAAGGCTGGTTTTTCCGGGAGTTTCAGACCCTCTCGAATGCCCTGCCGGATCTGGACGGCCCGCTTTTCCCAGGAAGCCCGGTCAGTATAGGCCATGGCGCAATTCTGGAGGGCTTTTGCACCGTCGGGTTCGCTAAAGTAGGCCCCCTGCCGCAATTCGGGCCGGTCGGGATTCGGTTGGGCAACCACGCGCAGGGAAAGGAGGGAGAGCAATGAAAGAGCGGCAAACGAAGATCGCATTTCAGGTTGAATTTAGGGTTGTGCTAAAGTAAATGTTTTTGGAATGGAGACAAAATAAGAAGCGGATTCCCGTGGACTAATCGCGTTTAAAACCGTTTATTTGCGGTTCGAATCAAAACCGAAACTTTCATGATGTCTTTTTTCAAAACTGCAGGCTTATTTTCTCTACTGGTACTATCGACTTTCTATGATGGTAGCGCCCAGTCGGCCAAACAACCCAACTTTATCATCATTCTGGCCGATGATTTAGGCTACGGTGATCTGAGTTGCTACGGTCACCCCACCATTCGAACGCCCCACCTGGACCGGATGGCCGCCGAAGGAACCCGCTTTACCCAGTTTTATGTGGCCGCCAACGTCTGTACGCCCAGCCGGGCGGCTCTGCTGACGGGGCGGTTGCCAATTCGGAACGGCATTTTTGGCAAGCGGGTGGTATTCTTTACAAACTCGGCCAATGGCTTGCCCCACAGTGAAGTTACCCTTGCAAAAGCCCTGAAAACGAAAGGCTACCAGACGGGTTTGGTCGGGAAATGGCATTTGGGTTCCCGGCCGGAATATCTGCCATTGAATTACGGTTTTGATTCGTATTTTGGTTTGCCGTATTCGAATGATATGGGAAAAGTGGGGTCAATTTCGGGGTCGAAAGCCGCCGGAATTCCGCCCAACACGAATCCGCCCTTGCCACTTTATCGCGATCATACTGTAATCGAAACCGAACCGGATCAGCGGCTGTTGACCAAACGGTATACCGACGAGGTGCTGAACTTCATTTCGAAGAGCCAGGGAAAACCGTTCTTTATGTACTACGCCAGCCCATTTCCGCATGTGCCGCTGTATGCTTCGGACGATTTTGCCGGCAAGAGCAAACGCGGTTTGTATGGCGATGTGGTGGAGGAACTGGACTGGAGCGTAGGGCAGATTCTGAAAAAGCTGAAGGATCTGAAGCTGGATAAAAATACCTATGTCGTCTTTTTGAGTGATAACGGTCCGTGGCTGATCAAAAACCGCCTGGAAGAAGAGGGCGGTTCGGCGGGACCGTTGTTCGAAGCGAAAGGGTCGACCTACGAGGGCGGGATGCGCGTCCCGGCCATCGTCTGGGGTCCCGGCCTGGTGAAAGCCAACACCGTGTCGTCCGCTGTGGCAACGTCGATGGATTTGTTTCCAACCATTCTGGCGCTGGCGAAGGTGCCACTGCCGAACGATCGGGTGCTGGACGGTCAGAACATCAACGATCTTTTGACCGGCAAAAAGGAGAAGGTAACCGATCTGGTCTATTATTACGATTCCGACCGTTTGTATGCCATTCGGAAAGGCCCCTGGAAGGCGCATTTTACAACGCATCCGTCGTATTCGCCGGAAGCTCCGGTTCCACATGAGCCGGCTTTGTTGTATAATCTGGAAGTTGATCCCGGTGAACGGTACGAGGTGGGTAGCAAACACCCCGAAATTCTGGAAGATCTGAAAAAGGAATTTGAAAAGCACCGGGCGGGGGTGGTGCCGGTGCCGCCGTTGCTGGATGCCATTGTGGAGAAATAGACGGTTTTATGACGGAATACCACTTACTTTGCGATTCTGGAAGATACATCCTGAACCGTTTTCGTTGAATGGCATGAAAAAGATACTCGCGCTCGTATTGCTGGCTACGACTTCCTGGGCTAATGTCAGCTTACCGTCTGTATTAAGTTCCAACATGGTGCTGCAACAGCAGACCGAAATCATGATCTGGGGCTGGGCGGATCCGACGGAGAAAGTGACGGTTTCGGCCAGTTGGGAAACCCGGCCGGTGAGCACCACCTGCGCCGACAATGCCATCTGGAAGGTGAGCTTCCGAACCCCAAAAGCCGGTGGTCCGTATACGATTACCATCAACGGGTACAACAAAGTTGAATTGACCAACATTCTGATAGGGGAAGTGTGGCTCTGTTCCGGGCAGTCGAACATGGAAATGACGGCGAGCGGGGGCGTCAAAGATGCCCGCGCCGAACTGTCAACGGCGTTCAACGCCAACATCCGGTTTTTCAAAATTCCGAAACGGGCCGCGGATTCGCCCCAGGTCGATGTCCGGGGCAACTGGTCGGTTTGTGATTCGCTGACGATGAAGTATTTCAGCGCGGTCGGTTATTTTTTCGGGAAAAAGCTACAGAACACGCTCAACGTTCCCATCGGTTTGATCGATATGTCGTGGGGCGGTTCGTTCATGGATTCCTGGGTGCCGGAACCCATCGCAATGCTTTATCCGGAAACCCGCCGGTCGGCCCAAACGATGCCGAAAGCGCCCTGGGCCCCCAATCAACCGGGCGTGCTTTACAACGGCATGGCCGCACCGATCACATCGTTTCCGATTGCCGGGGTGATCTGGTACCAGGGTGAATCCAACCGCCACGATGCCCCGGCCTACTACAAACTGACGCACGCGCTGGTCGATGCCTGGCGGGGCGTCTGGCAAACGGATTTTCCGTTTTATTACGTCCAGATTGCCCCGTATACCTACGGGGATAAGTACCAGACCGCAGCCACGCGGGAAAGCCAGACGAAGGCGATGGATATTCCGAAATCCGGGATGATTGTGACGACGGATCTGGTGGACAACCTGAAGGATATTCACCCGGCCTACAAAAAAGAAGTGGGTAACCGGCTGGCAAACTGGGCCCTGGCGGAAACCTACGGCCAGAATGTAGGACTGTACAAAAGCCCGCAATACCGTTCGATGCAGGTGGACGGCAGCAAAATCCGGATTACGTTCGACCACGCGCCCAACGGCCTGATCGCCAAAGGAGCCGACATTACCGAGCTGGAAATTGCTGAAGCTGATAAAGTGTTTTCGAAAGCACAGGCCCGCATCAAGGGAAACACGCTGGAGGTTTGGGCCGAGAACATCAAAAATCCGGTGGCGGTGCGGTTTGCGTTCCGCGATGCCCCGGTGCCGAATCTCTTTAGCAAGGAAGGACTGCCGGTGATTCCGTTCCGTACGGATGTGTGGGATTTGGGGTTAATTTCTGCCCCGAAGCCATAAGAACGGGGATTTCGGGATTTTCAACAAATGTATCGACTTGGTTGTTTGTAAATAAAGCAAACAAAACCAGTTAGTAATAATCGATCACGAACCTATGCACTACGGAGACACGGTAAAACATGCGGATGCGAGCATCAACAACGGCCATACTCTGACGGTTTCGAGCCTGAACGAAGAAGAAACGCAGGTCCTTTGCCGACTGGATGACGATTCAGAAGAATGGTTCGACGTGAATGACCTGACCGTTGTTGACGAGTTTGACGATAGTTTTATTTAAAATAAGTGAATGTAAAATACGAAATGATGAATGTTAATTGTAAAAGTGTTTCCAGAGCACCTAGCTACTTTTGCATTTAGCATTCATCATTTAATAGTTTACATTCCTTCTACCTTCTACAAATACATAAACGGATTTTTGGAATCGATATAGGTAATCTTCCTTCCGGGCAGTTTCGGTTGCAGCCACGGCACCAGCCACTGCATTCCCGGCGCTTCGCTCATGATGTGCCCCAAAATTCCGAGGGAGATTTTCTGACCCTGTAGGCGTGCATCCCGGACGTATTCAGCGGTTTCCCACTCGCTGATTTCCCCGCACAGAATCACATCCGGTTTGTCCTGCTGAATCGCCAGGATGTGGCTTCGGCCACCCGAAGCACCCGGCATGAGCAAAATCCGCCGACAGGCCTGCGCCGGATCGCCCACCACCCGCATCATCGCGATGCCCAGTTTCTCTTTGGCGTGGGTAATGAGCTGCTTCAACGGCAGGGGCGCGGGAAGGGTAATCATCCGCGGGTTGCCGGCATCCATGTACTTCTCCCAGCCCAGAGCCGTCACCACACCCATCCGGATGCCGTCGGGGCGGTGCGAATGCCAGTAGTCGTGAAACCGCCAGACGGCAATGCCGTGTTTCGCCAGCAGATCGTGTTTCCGTTTGAACACCTCGTCTTTCGCCAGCCAGTCGGTTTCGTCGGCGTGGTTGTAGAAGGTTGGTTCGTGAACGATGATGAAGTTGGCTCCCAGCCGGGCGGTTTGTTCGATGACGTCCATGGTGGCAAACATCGTGGAAACGATACCGGTCACCTTCTGATCCGCCGTTCCGGATTTCAGAGTATCGACGGTTTTCGGAAAGGGCGCGTTCGGAATGGTTTTCAGAATCAACTCCATGACCTGACCCACCGTAACGGGTTCGGCGGGTTGCCAGAAACCGTTCGGTGGCGTACTTCCTGGTAGGGTCAGGAGTAGCGATGCTTTGGTAAGGGTACCGACAAATTCTCTTCGTCCTGGTTTTTCCGGGGTCATCATGGCTTCGGTTGTTTTTTGAACGCTTGTGCCACGGCAAGCTTAACCAAAATTGCGGACATTTCGGGCGAATGCGCCATAAAAAAAGCCCCACTGCAAAGTGGGGCGTTTCGGATATTCAGGTTACGAAAGGCAGATTGATTTCAACCGGTTTATTTACCGATCATTTCCGTCGGGGCACCTTTTTCAACGGCCTTCATGACCCGGAAAAAATTGCCACTCCAGATTTTCTCGATGTCTTTTTTGGAATACCCGCGACGCACAAACTCGATCGTGAAGTTTTCGTACTGGCTGACATCGAAACAGTCGGCCAGGGCGCCACCGCCGTCGAAGTCGGCTCCCATGCCCACGTGGTCGATGCCGATCAGCTTCACAATGTGGTCGATGTGATCGACGGCGTCTTTCACCGTGGCGAGTTGCACCGGGTATTTTTGGTTGAGTTCCATGAAATCAGCGCGGATTTTCTTCTGATCCTCCTCCGACAGCTTGCTCATGGCACCCATCATTGACCGCCGGTCTTTCACGCCCCATTTTTCCAGCATGGCTTTCTGGGCTGCTTCCCGCCCGGGGCTGGGCGGAATGGTTTTCACGTAATCGCTCAAGAGGTTCAACTGCACCACGCCCCCGTTTTTGGCCAGGGCTTTCAACATGTCGTCGGTCAGGTTGCGGGGATGATCGCAAACGGCTTTGGCACCCGAGTGGGAGGCAATGATGGGAACTTTCGACAGCCGGACGACATCGTAAAATGTGGAGTCGGAAACGTGCGAAACGTCGATCATCATACCCAGCCGGTTCATCTCCGCAACCACCTGTTCGCCCAACGGGCTAAGGCCTTGGTATTCGGCTCCTTTCGGATCGGTCGACGAGTCGCAGATGTCATTGTTGCTCGAATGGCAAAGCGTCATGTAACGGGCGCCGAGGTCATAAAACTTCTTCAGCATCGACACATCATGCCCCATCGGATAGCCGTTTTCCACACCGATAAAAATGACCCGCTTCCCGGTTTTTCCGATTCGGAGGGCATCCTGTGGTGTCGTCGCCAGTTCTGCTTCCGAAGCCGTGTTTTTGAGCGTCGCATGAACCGCATCGAAGATGCCGAGGGCTTTCTGTTTGGCCGCTTCGTGTCCTTCCGGCGTACGCGGTCCCTGTCCGAGATAAACCGCCCAGAAAATAGCATCCAGACCGCCTTTTTTCATGCGCGGGTAATCCACTTTGCTGTTGGTTGTGCGGGCATCGTTTTCCTTCGTAACGTCGAATCCCCCGCGTGACAGCAGCATGGGTGTGTCGGCGTGGGTATCCACGGTAAACGCTTTTTCGTGGATTTTCTTCGCTTTTTTCAGCAGGGCTTTGTCATCGTCGGTGGCCGATGCGGGCAGCACGCCGGTTGCCAGACAGGCGAGGAGGGTTGGGAATAGCCAGTTTTTCATTTCGCAAACCAGAGTTTAAGTTTCTTGTCGTTTTGTCCACCCTGACTTTTCAGAGCCGCATTGAAATTGGTGAAGTTCAGCGATTCCTCTGAGCCGGGATAGGGTAAACGGGTGGGAACCACCCCGTTATTGGTGTTCAGGGCGGGTGCTGTCAGCGTCGGAATGCCCGTCCGGCGGTATTCCGACCAGGCTTCCAGACCTTGCCCGTAGAGCGCAATCCACTTCTGTTCCATCAACTGGGTGTAGCCCGCAGCGCCGTCTTTCAGGGCATTGGCCGTCAGGTAAGCCGGTGAAACCGTGAGTTTATACTGATCGTGCGATGCCGTGATGGCGCTGTTGTAGAGCGTGGCGGTCGTACCGGCTGCGGTGATGCCTTTGTAGGCAAATTCCGCTTTGATAAACAGCAGTTCGGCGTAGCTCAGGATGACACCAGGCGCCGTTGCGCTGGTGAAATACGTCCCGACTTTCGAGGTTTTTGACAAACCCAGGGCATTGGCATCCGACGCCGACAGGCCGTTCGGAACTCCTTTGTATTCGCCCCCGTCGGCGGGGCGGTCGGCATACACCGCCAGCCGCGCATCACCCAACGCCAGCATCTTGTTGACGATGGTTGCGCTGATGCGGTGGTCATCGCGGGTTTTGCGGTTTTCGTTGATCGGATTGTTGTTAGGAACAGCCGCCAGGTAGTTCAACTGAATGTTATCGGCGTTGGAAGCCAGCACCGGGTATTTGGCAGGATCGCTCAGAATCCGGGTGATTTCGGCTTTCACGTCGATGGGCGCGTCGGTTTTGCTCAACATCCGGTTGAGCAGGCGCAGGTTGAGCGAGTTGGCAAACTTCTTCCACTTGGTCAGGTCACCGGCGAGCAGAATGTCGCCCCCAATGGCTTTGCTTTTGTCGGTCACGTCGATCTGGTCACTGGCTGCTTTCAGTTCGGCCACCAAACCGGCGTAGACATCCTTCTGGGCGTCGTATTTCGGTTGAAGCGAGCCTTCCAGCCCCATGATCGCTTCTTTGTAGGGAATGTCGCCGTAAATATCCGTCAGCAACGAAAACACCCAGGAGCGCAGAATAACGGCGACGGCCTGGTAATTCGTGTTGCCGGTTTCGGCCCCGATCTTATAAATACGCTGGTAATCAGCCAGGGATTCGATGTAAAAATCCCGCCAGCTATTGCTGATGATGTCGTTCGAAATCGTGTATTGGTCGACGTCGGTATACTGAATACGGGCCCAGTGCTGCGAAATACCGGAGCCAATGTCCTGCCCCAGCGAACCACCCCAGTACACATCGACCGCGCTCTGAATACCGTGGGGCATGAAGAGGTCGGCGGAGGCTACCGTCGGGTTGTTGGGGTTGGTGTTGATGTCGTCAAAATTCTCCGTGCAGGCCGACATACTCAGAAAGAGTGCGGCCACAGCGGCTTTATAGCGGAACGAAAAAGTGTTGCGTTTCATGGTATGTTGGTTTGGTGTTTCCGGTTTTCAGTTTTCGGTTGGTTGCCCCACGAAGAAGGACGCGTCAGCCAACCGTATACCGTATACCGAAAACCGGAAACAGATTACAGGTTAAAGCCGATGTTGAAGCCAACGGAGCGGGTGGTGGGAATCTGGCCGTTTTCGATGCCCTGCAGGTTCCCGTCGTTGTAGAAGCTGGTTTCCGGATCGATGTGCGGTACGTTGCTGTGCAGCAGTGCCAGGTTCCGGCCCACGATCGAGAACGAGATGTCACGGAACGGTAACCGTTTGAACACCTGACCGGAGAGGACATAGCTCAACCGGACTTCCCGCAGTTTGACGAAGCTTCCGTCGAAAATGGTGCCTTCGTTGTTGGTCAGCGAGTAGTATTTGTGGTGCCACTCTTCCGACGAAATCCGCACATCGTTCGGCACGTAGTTGGGTTCGGCCGCAGTTCCGATGTTTTTAACGCCCTCGCCAATGATGCCGTCTTCCCGACCGAACGTCGTTTCTTTCAGCACCCCGGTGTAGCGACCAATGTTGATCGATTGCGAGAAGATGTCACCACCCTGTTTGATGTCGATCAGCGTGCTCAGCGAAAGCGCTTTGTAGGTAAAGGTGTTCTGGATACCGCCAATCCATTTCGGGGTGAAGTTCCCCAGAATCCGGCGAACGGGGTCGATCTGGGGCGCTCCGCCACTGTAGACGATGTTGCCGTTCGGGTCGCGCAGGAAACCTTGTCCGAAGAATGTGCCGTACGGCTGACCGATGCGGGCTTCAACACCCATTCCGCGGATGTTGGTCGTCGGGTTCAGCGTATACGTGGTCAGCCCTTCGGCCAGTTCCAGCACCTTGTTGCGGTTGCGGGCCCAGTTCAGGACAATGTCCCACTGGAAAGCACCGGTTTTGACCGGCGTGGCCGACAGTTGCAGTTCGATTCCTTTGTTTTCCAGCCGACCCGCGTTCAACAGTTTCGAGGCAAAACCGGTTGCGTTGGAGATGTTGACGTTCAGAATCTGGTTGAACGACTGTTTGTTGTAATACGTCACATCCACGCCCACGCGGTTGTTCCAGAGTTTTACTTCCGCCCCGATTTCGTACGAATTCGTGATTTCCGGTTTCAGATTGGCGTTCAGCATGGCGTTGCTTTCGGCCAGCGACGGCGTGCTGCCCCAGGCATTGGCGTAGGCGTAGGTTTGGAGCAGGTTAAACGGCTCGGTGTCGTTCCCGACGCGGGCAATACCGCCCCGGATTTTGGCAAACGACAGCACCGACGAATTCACATTGAACATATCGGTCAACACCGCACTGACGGCGGCCGAGGGGTAGAAATACGAGCGGTTATTCGATGGCAACGTGCTCGACCAGTCGTTTCGGGCGGTCAAATCCACGAACAGGTAATTCCGGAAACCAACGTTGGCCGATGCGTAGGCACTGTTGATGACGCGTTGGTTGTAGGAATTTTCCGTTACCGGCCGCTGGCGGGAGTTCCCCATGTTCCAGACACGCGGGATGGCCAACTCCGTAGCGCCCATGTAGTTACGCTGGTAGAAGTTTTTGCGGTGGTTCCCGCCAATGTTGGCCGTCACATCGAATTCGCCGAATTTATGCGTGGCATTCAGGAGGAAGTCGGAGTTCGATTCCTGAACGTAAATTTGCTCTTCGTTGTAGCTGTCGAACAGGTTGGAGGTCCGGGCAGCATTCTTCGTTTTCCGGCGGTCTTCGTAGAAATCCGTTCCCGTGCGGGCCGTCAGGGTCAGCCAGGGTGTGAATTTGTAGGTAGCGGCCAGGTTTCCAAACAGACGGTCGCGTTCGTTTTCGCGGGCGCTGACGTTGAGCTGATAATAGGGGTTGGTCCAGTAGTTATCATTCCAGTTGTTCTGGTAAATACTACCCGGTTTCTGAAAGGCCTTCAGTTTTTCCATGTCGACCTGCCGCCCGAACCAGATAAAATACAGACCCCAGTTGGTGCGGTTGTCACTGCCGTCTTTCACGTAGTTTCCGGTGGCGCGGATGCTCAGTTTTTTGGTCAGATTCCAACCCGCATTCAGCGAAACCGTCCGCCGTTTGTAGTCGGTGTTGGGCAGAATGCCGGTTTGGTTCAGGTCGGTGAAGGAGAGACGGAAATCACCTTTGTCACTGGCGCCCGTCACGGAAACGTTGTTGGTCAGCGTCCGGCCGGTTTCAAAAAACTGGTTGACGTTGTCCGGATGGGCTACCCAGGGCGTGGGCGTCCGCTTGCCATCGGCCCCAATGGGTGAGTCGAACTGCGGCAACAACCGGCCATCCAGTTTAGGCCCCCAGCTTTCATCGACGCCGTCGTTGACGCCACCACCCCGCCCATCGACGTACGAGAACAGGCCTTTACCACCCTGGCCGTATTCGTTTTGCCATTCCGGCAGGCGGAACGGGCTGTCGAAAGCCGTATTGGAGTTGACCGAAACGCCGATGCCCCGGCCTCCTTTCCCGCTTTTCAGCGTGATCAGCACCACACCGTTGGCACCGCGAGAACCGTACAAGGCGGCCGCGCTGGGGCCTTTCAAAACGCTAACCGACTCAATATCATCCGGGTTGAGCGAACCGGCACCGTTGCCATAATCCACCGCCGTCGAAGAACCGTAGTTGCCGTTGTCGATGGGAACACCGTCGACCACAAACAGGGGCTGGTTGTTGCTACCGATGGAGCTGGCACCCCGGATTACCATCCGCGAGGAAGCACCCGGTGCGCCGTTGGAGTTCGTCACCTGAACCCCGGCCACTTTGCCAGACAGGGCGTTGACGAGATTCGTCTCCCGGGCCTGGGTGAGTTGCTTGCCGCTTACCTCCTGAACCGAATAGCCCAGGGCTTTCTTTTCGCGGGTAATGCCGAGGGCCGTTACAACAATTTCGCCAAGCAATGCGGCATCTTCATCGAGTGCTACGTCAATAGTGGTTTTGCTGCCAATGGCTACTTCAACGGGTTTAAAACCGATAAAAGAGACAATGACCGTTGCATTGGCGGGGGCGTTGAGCGTAAACTCACCATTCGCATTCGTGGTACTTCCGCGGTCGGTGCCTTTGATCAATACGTTGGCGCCCGGAAGGCCTCCGCCATCCTTTTTGGAGGTCACCCGTCCTTTCAGGGTAAGGTCCTGTGCATAGCTGGCCAAACTGAGCAGCATAGCAAACAGCACATAACATGAGGTAGAAACTCTTTTCATAGAGAATGGGAAATTAATGAAGTGAAATAGAACTATTTTTATTTTAAGGCTTAAACATTAGAATACTAGTAAGTATTTAAATTGAGCGATAAACAAGAAAAAAATCAATTTTAGGAAAAACATAGTTAAATAATAATGGTAAAATTTAGATTAATAAGAATTTTTTTAAAAATCTAATGTAACTGAATGATTGAATAATTGCCAAATAATATTCTAAAATTTGATAAATAATTAAAATTATTATTGTAAAAATTGAATTTATTGGTATTTTAAAGTTGTGTATTTACTATTTGACCATATAAATATTTTTATCTTAAAATATATTTTTTGTATAATGAATTTTATATAAATTTTCAAAGTACACCGGGTGTCATGTCTCGTAGAGAATGACAAAAGGGTTGAGCAGTAAATACGACGGCAATCCGGCTTTATAGAGTTCAGCCCCAGACCGATGAAAATAAACCGCCTGTTCCTGCCCGGATTTTTACTACTCAGTATCCAGCTGGTTTTCGCCCAACCCCAACCGCCCCGGCTGATTGTCCGTGGTGACGACATGGGGTATTCGCATGCGGGCAATGAAGCGTTGGTGAAATGCTACAAAGAAGGCATCGAGTCGTCCATCGAAGTGATTGTGCCCTCGCCCTGGTTTCCCGAAGCTGTCGAGATGCTGAAAGACATTCCGGACATCGACGTGGGCATTCACCTGGCCCTGACCAGCGAGTGGGACAACGTAAAGTGGCGGCCGGTTTCGGCCAGCCCCAGTCTGCGTGACGCCGACGGGTATTTCTTTCCCATGATTTATCCGAACAAAAACTACCCCAAACGCGCGCTGGTCGAGAACGACTGGAAACTGGAGGACGTTGAAAAAGAGTTTCGGGCGCAGATTGAAATGGGCCTGAAAAAGATTCCCCGCATCAGCCACATTTCGGGTCACATGGGATGCACCGGCATGGGCGACGATGTGAAAACGCTGGTGCTGAAGCTGGCGAAAGAATACAACCTCCTGATCCTCGACCGGAATATGCAGGACTGGGGTGTAACGGGTGCGGGTTATTTAGGCCCACATGCGACCTCAGCCGAGAAAATTGAAAGCTTCTCCAGGATGCTCGAAAGCCTGGAACCCGGCAAAACCTACCTATTCGTCGATCATCCCGGACTCGACACGCCGGAGTTGCGGGCCATTCACCACATTGGATACGAGCAGGTGGCCGTCGACCGCCAGGGCGTCACCGATGCCTGGACCAATCCCCAAATCAAGGCACTGATCAAATCCAAAGGCATTCAGTTGATTGGGTACCGGGATTTGCGGAAATAGATCCAGGCTTCGGGGGAAATTAATACTTACTTTAACTAAAATTTGGTAACATCTGCAACGGGCAGATGCAATCCCGCGTATGTACCGATAGAGAACCGTATTGAAAGACTGCCGGGCGGTACACCTCCCTTCATGCCTTGATTTTGCGGTATTTATTTTAAGTTACAATATTGAAAAAAGAGTAACTTTAGTTGTTTGAATGATTTTGTTTAAAATCACGTTCGTATCGCCCATTTCTACTGTCTGACCCATGCTTCCTGTTTTCTACCGAGCGTTGCTCTGGCTGTTGTTGCTGGGCTTTGCTTGTCCGGCTCTGGCTACCCACCAGGTCGGCGGGCAGATCGAAATGCGGGCGATTGGCGATGTGCCGGGGCACTTTCAAATCACGGTAATCAATTACCTCGAAGACAATAACCGGGCGGCCCAGACCACGGGTGGTCAGATCGGTATTTTCCGATTGCGCGACAATGCCCGGATGCTGGTATTCACCGTATCGGAAACGGCGCAGCGGGAACGCGTAGTCTTCACGAATGAAGCCTGCGCTACCTCGCAGAACCAGCGGGTCGTTGCTGCCACGTTCGGAGCCGATATTCAGCTTGACCCCGCCCTTTACAACGATGCCGGTGGGTACTACATGTCGTTCCAGACCCAAAACCGCAACGCCGGAATCAACAACATCAACAATCCGTTGCAAACCGGTTTTACGTTTTACCTCGAATTTCCGGCCCTGCAAAAAAACGGTCAGTACTTCACTAATTCATCTCCCCGTTTCAATCCCATCAACGGCGAGTACCTCTGCATCAACGAGGCTTTTTCGTTTGCCTTTGGCGGTACCGACCCCGATGGCGATGAACTGCGGTATTCGATGGTGACACCGCTCAATAAAAATGGAACGGGACGCAATCAGGAAGCCAGCGCCGGGCCGTATCCCGATGTCCAATGGCTGAGCGGTTTTAGCGCCAACAATGCCATCCCTGGCGGTCCGACGCTGGCGGTCGATGCGCGGAGCGGGCAGTTATCGGTGACGCCCAATCAACTGGGTTTGTTTGTTTTTGCGGTTAAAGTAGAAGAATACCGCAACGGAGTGAAAATAGGGGAGGTTCGGCGGGATTTTCAGTTTCTGGTAATCGACTGCCCCCCGGTTACGGCCCCGAACCCGACGGTGTGGGCCACCGGTTTGCCGCCCAATACCGACTTTACAATTTGCAAGGGAAAAACGCTCGAACTGCAGACGACCGTCAATCCGGACTGGAATTACCAATGGCGACGCGACGGCCTGAACCTGCCCGATGCCACCGGCACCCGACTGCAGGTCAACGAACCGGGTACCTACTCGGTTTTTGTTTCCATGAAAACCCAGTGCGGCAAGGCCAGCGGTTCCCAGAATGTGACGCTGAAGGTGGTGGATCTCACCTCGGATCTCAGCCCAACCGGCCAGTTGTGCGCCACGGATGGTTCCGTCAGCCTGAGTGTTTTGGGGGGAAGCGACCTGACGTACCAATGGTTTCGGGACGGCAAGCTTGTGCCGGCACCCCCTTCCGTCAACACCTTGACGGTCAGTCAGCCGGGAGAATACCGGGCCGTTTTAACCCAGACGCAATACGGCTGTACTTACAACACCGGTGCCCTTTCGATCACCCGTGCCCCCGCCGTACAGGCGGTGATCCGTTCATCGCAAAACCGGATTTGCCCCGGTGCTTCGTTGCCACTGGAAGGTGTCGGCGGGGTCAGCTTTGCCTGGCAACGGGATGGTCAGCCGGTAGCAACGGTCACCGATCCGGTTTTTTCGGTACAAACCGCCGGAACGTATGTCGTCGAGGTAACGGCAGCCACCGGTTGCAAAGCCACTTCTGCTCCTTTCGCAGTTGCCCAGATTCCTGCAATCACCGTCACGATGAATGCCGTTCCGCCGGTTTGCGGCACCGAAGGTCCGGTTTATTCCCTCACGGGAACCCCGGCAGGAGGGACCTTTGCGGGGCCGGGCGTGTCGGGGGCGCAGTACGATGCGAAAACCGCCGGGATCGGCAACCATGTGCTGACGTATTCGGTCAATTTTGCGCCGGAATGTCCGGCGGCCGTAGCGCAGCAAACCGCCGTTGTGGCGCCCATTCCGACGATTCTGTTGCCGGAAGAAATGATCACGTCGCTGGGCACGTCGCTGACCATCAGCCCGGTTCTGACCGGCGATCCGGTAACCTTTGCGTGGTCACCGCCAACCTACCTGGCCAATCCGGCCGAAGCCAACGCGCGGGTGGTTTCCATTGAAGACGATATGGTCTACACATTGAAAGTTGAAAATGCAACGGGATGCCAGGCTGAGGGAAAGGTGGTCGTGACAGTCTATGAACGAATCTGGGTGCCTGGTGCCTTTACACCCAATGCCGACGGGCAGAACGATGTCTGGGAATTGAAAGGAGTCGAAGCCTTTCCGGCCGTTGAAGTAACGGTTTTCAACCGCTGGGGTGAGGTAATTTATAAATCCGCCGATGGCTATGCTCATCCCTTCGACGGCACCTTAAAAGGAGTTCCGGTGCCGCCGGGGGCTTACGTGTATACCATTCGTTACAAACCGGATGCCCCTCTGTTGCGGGGAACGTTGGTGCTTATGCGATGAGGGTTACGGTAAATGCTCTTTCGATGTTAAGGCGTACCCAGCGTTTTGAATTTGGAACGGTTTTTAACCAAAAGCCCCGGAATTATTCATTCCGGGGCTTTTGGTTGGCAATATTTTAAACTTGATTATTTGACCGGGATCATTTTTACCGCGATGGATGCACCGGCGGCAGAGGAGATTCCCAGTGGTTTCCCGAAGGTATCAATCAGGTTTTTCCAGTATAAATCACCCGGAGCAGTTGAATTTCCGGCGATTTGACGGGCAATGTCAAAATTGGTCTCGGTAAGGGTAGTTATGTTCCAGACATCCGGCGTTGGAATTTGGGTCGTCGTTAGCGACAATTTAGTGTCATTGTCCGTCAAAGCCCATTTGCCCGTTGAAGACGTTCCGTCCAGACTGGTTTGAACGAAGTCTCCACCCGTTTTAAATTCAAGCTTGAACTTGCTCATATCAACAAGATTGGCTGCACCACCACCTTTGGTGTAACCCGTTATAGGCGTTGCAGTGCCTAAACCGATAGAACCCGTTTGCACTTCCCAGGTACGAACCAGGATTTCAGATTTGGTTTTTACGGCGGGAGTATCGTCATCTTTGCTACAACTTACAAACAGTGTAGTTCCCATCAACAGGAGCAAAAGGGCTTTTTTCATACAGATCGATTTTTCAGGCTTAATTTTTGACTGCAATGTATTGAAATATTTTTAGTTCGGTGGTTTTCACCGTTGAATAAGGAACGGATTGCCAGACTAATATATTATACGGCAAAAATACATGGGTCAATGCAACCCCTGACACACGCAGTGAATGTGTCCGAAGCTCTGCGTTTCGGCGTGCCAGTCGAAGGCGTCGTTGGAGCGGTTGTTTTCCCAGAAAAACTTGCCGCGCATCCGGGTATAATTTCCGGTTTCGTTCATCGTGGCGGCATCGTATAATCGCCCGTTGATCATCACATACTGAATGAACTGGCTGTTGCGCAGGTCCTGCAATGGGTTTTTATCGAGCACCAGCAAATCCGCCAGCTTTCCGGCTTCCAGCGAACCAATTTCCCGGTCCAGCCCCAGATTTCGGGCCGGGCCGATGGTGGCCTGTTTCAGCGCCTGCAAATTCGAAATGCCGCCCTGGCCGAGCATCCAGAGTTCCCAATGCGCACCCAGTCCCTGCAACTGACCGTGGGCACCGAGGTGAACGCTCACCCCCGCATCCGTGAGTTGTTTGGCGGTTTGTGAATTTCCGATGTGACCAAATTCTTCATCGGGCAACATCGTCCGCCGACGCGACCGGCTGTCGACCACGGCGCGGGGCGTAAACCGCAACAAGCGTTCCTGTTCCCAGACATTCATTTTCTGGTACCAGTAATATTCGCCGGAAACACTCCCAAAACTCACAATCAGCGTGGGCGTGTAGCCGGTTTTGCTGTTGCTCCACAACGACACGACATCCTTGTAAACCGGATCGACCGGCAGGTTATGTTCCACCGTCGTGTGGCCGTCCATGATCATCGTCAGGTTGTGGTTGAAGAACGAACCGCCCTCGGGCACCACCATCATGCCCAGTTCGCGGGCGGCCTGAATGATCTGCTGGCGTTGGTTCCGGCGGGGCTGGTTGTAACTTTTAACGGAAAAAGCGCCGACGGCTTTCATCCGGCGGAGGTGCGAACGGGCGTCGTCCAGGCTGTTGATCACCGCCTTGAAATCGCCGTCGGCTCCGTAAATAATCGTTCCGGTCGAATACACCCGGGGGCCGAGCATCCGACCGGTTTTTACCATTTCCGACTGGCTGAAAACCATCTCGGTATTCGACGACGGATCGTGCACCGTCGTCACGCCGTAGGCCAGGTTCGTGAAATACGACCACTGCTGCTGGGGTGATTTGCCGTCGCCGGTGCCGATGTGGGCGTGGGAGTCGATTAAACCGGGCATGATGGTTTTGCCCGTGGCGTCGATGATTTTGGCACCCGCCGGAATCGTGACCGAGCTGGCCGGGCCGACCGCCAGAATCTTGTTGTCCTGCACCACCAGCACGCCGTTTTCAATCACCGCATCCTCTTTCATCGTCAGTATGGTGGCCCCTTTAAAGGCCACGATGCCTTTCGGGACATCGGTCGTCAGCTTCAGGCCAATCGGTATTCCGGTACTGTCGATGGCGGGCAGCTTTTCGGGGGCACCTTCCACAAAGGCAAAACTGTTTTGAATGGATCGAGTGAAATAGTCCGGGCCAATGGTCCAGTGCAGTTTTTTGCTGTCGTTCGACCAGTGCAGGTAATCACCGGCGTCGCGGGTCACTTTATACACCGGAAACGCTTTCGTTCCACCCGAGAGATCGGCGGCTTTCCCGCTCATTGGGAAGGGCGCGATGTAGAGTTGAAAAAGCTCCTGAAACGCAATCCAGCGGTTGTCGGGGCTCGGCACAAACCGGGTGGCATACTGCGACGTAAAATGCGTTTGCTCGTCGGAATTGTTCAGCGTGACGCTTTTGAAGGCTTTCGTTGCGCCGTCTTCCACGAAGAAAATCCGGTCGCCGGTGGGGTTGAACAGCGGTTCTTCGCCCGCTTCCCGAATGAATTTAGCCACACCGCCGTTGCCCGGCATGACGTACAAACCCGGCTCCTTGCCGTACGCAAAGCCCATAAAACCGTTCCCGGTGCTTTTGCGATACACAATTTGGGAGCCATCGGCCGAGAAAACCGGCGTGTTGTAAAAGCCTTTTTCGCGGGTCAGCGTCTCGGTTTTGCGGGACTGGAGATTCAGTTTGCGGATGCTGCCGGTCAACGAATCGTTCCAGGTGGTGTAGAGCAGGAATTTGCCGTCGGGGCTAAAACTGGGTTCGTATTCAAAACTAGCGGTTTCTTTGGTCAACCGTTCGGGCTGGCCGTTGGGCAGTTTTTTCAGGTAGAGATAACCCGCTGCGTGAAAAACCAGCGTTTTTTCGTCGGGCGAGGTCCGGGCCTGGCGGATCATTTTGGAGTCGAAGGTGGGCGAAAAAACCGTCTGCGGAAAGCGTACCGCGTCCTGAACCGTCAGTTTGGCGTTCACCGTGAACGGAATTTCAACGGCTTTGGCCGATTGAATAGTCACCCGAAACAGCTTGCCTTTGGCCCAGATCACGAGTTCTTTGCCGTCGGGCAACCAGTCATAGTTGGGATAAAGGCCCATAATCGCCCAGGCTTCCTGCTGGTCTTTGTTGAGCTGATCGAAAACCGGAAATTCCTCCCCGGTTTTCAGGTCGTGGATGTACAGCACGGTTTTCGTCCGAACCCGCCGGACAAACGCCAGTTGCCGGCCGTCGGGCGAAACCTGCGGTCGGGTGGCTCCACCGGGGCCGGTTACGATATTTTTCACTTCACCCGTCTGCCGGTCAAACCGTTTGATGGCGTAAATCTGGCCATTCGGGTCTTTATTGTACTGGAAAATCGGCCCCGGACTCACGTCTTCACTGAAATAGACATACCGCCCGTCGGGCGAAACGCAGGGTTCCCCGGCATCCTGCTGGTCATTTTTTCGTTTGGTCAACTGCAAACCGGCGGTTGCGCCCCCGGCATGATAGAGCCAGAGTTCACCCGCCCCCAGCGAACGGCGGCTTGTAAAGTGTTTCCGGGCCACGAGGTATTGGCCGTCGGGCGTCCAGACGGCGTTGTTCAGCAACCGAAAGTCTTCGTTCGTGATCTGGCGCAACCCGGAGCCATCGCGGTTCATCGTCCAGATGTTATCGCCCCCGGCTCGGTCGCTTGTGAACGAAATCCGTTGGCCGTCGGGGCTGTAGCGGGGTTGAACTTCCAGGGGCAAGCCACCGGACAGAAGTTTCGCGGTGCCGCCGGTAATGGGTAGCGTATACAGATCACCCAGAAGATCGAACACGATTTCGCGGCCGTCCGGACTCACGTCGAGGTTCATCCAGGTTCCTTCGGTGGTCGTTAAGCTGACTTCTTTGGCGGGTCCCCGGGGCGTGGCAACGTCCCAGGTTTGATTGGGTTTTTGGGCAAACGAAAAGATGGACGCCAGCAGGGAAGCGGCTACAGTGTACAGTTTCTTCATGTTGGGAGCATAAGGCTCCGAAAGATACTGAATGAGTCGCAAAGACGACGACCGAAACCGCCAAATCCTGCTGTATGACTATTGAAAGTATAAATTTGAAAATTTTACCAATTGTTGTATTATTCGGAGATGCAGCGTGACGATAGAATAAACCTTTGTTAAGAAATAAATTCTGTAAAACTCTTTTGGTCAGAATATTGTAGTATTGTGTAGAAGATTAGTAGTGAACTGAAATTGTATCGTTATAACCTTGTAATTGTACAAAAGCAATTGTTGATTCACACACCCAACGGATTTACACCATGAAAAACATAGAAAAACAACTGGCTGATTTACAGCATCAAATCGAACACCTGAACAACAAAATAACCGTTTTGCTGGAACATACGCCCGCTAGCGAAGGCTTTATAAGCCGGACGCTGATTCGTAAACAGCAGCACAAAGCCATTCCGGGAGACCGCTTACTTAACCCGTCCAAAGGCATCAACCGGTTTCGCTCTTTGCAGAATAACGGCTAACCGGCTCGGAACTGACTGGATGAAGCTGACGGTCAGGTCGATCCCGCTTTATTTGTAGCTTTCAATGGGCCATTGCAAAGGCTCATTCCGGGTTTGTTTTCCAACATACGCCGTACGGCAGTCTGCTGCCGACCGACCCGGTTTTTTTTGGTTCGCCGTCTTCCCAGTCGCTTTTTGAACCGTCGGTACCACATGAGCCGGTTTTTTGGTTCGAACGACTCCGTAGTCGGGCCCACCAGCCGCCAGAATGGCTAATCCAATCACGAGCCCCAATGCGGAGGGGACTACTTTTACATTCAAATTCATCAGGTGTGTTGTTTCGTTTGTTGCCGCAAGGTAAAACGGAACCCGCCTACGGTGGAAAATAATTTGGTTAAGTGGAAAAAACGGGGCCTTAAGTGGAGGATCCTTTACCGGAAACGCGAACCGTCAGCGATACTTCCGACACCTTCATTGGAAAATGAATAGTAAATATCGGCAAGTCGTCGCTTATGGTTACAGATATACCCCCAACCCCCTTTAAGGGGCTGCCAAATGACGAACATTGGGGACCCTTCAGGGGGTTGGGGGCTGTAGGTTTCTACTAAAAAAGCCTCTTCAAACTTTGCTAACTATGGCACCGGAAAAAAAAACAGTGGTCTCCCGGAGAAAATTTCTCGACCTGACCACCAAAGGAGCCCTCGCAACAACCGCCCTCGTCAGTGGTTTTCCAACCATCGTACCAGCCTCGGTATTTGGTAAAAATGCACCCAGCAACCGCATCAACATCGGTGCGATCGGCGTTGGCCGCATCTCCCGGGGACACGACATGCCGGGTGTCTGGCAATATGACAATGCCCTGATCATGGCCGTTTGCGACGTAGACAGCAAACGCGTCGAGGATGCAAAAACCCTGGTCAATGGGGTGTATGCCAAGAAAACCGGCAAATCGTACGACGGCGTCCGGGGCTATGGCGACTACCGCGAGCTGCTGGCCAACAAAGACATCGATGCGGTTTTGATCAGCACGCCCGACCACTGGCACGCGCCGATGGTGGTTCACGCCGTCAATGCCGGAAAAGATGTGTATATGCAGAAACCGGCGTCGCTCACCATTTCGGAAGGCCGATTGATGGCGGATGCGGTGAAACGGACGGGGCGGATCATGCAGGTGGGAAGCCAGCAGCGGTCGTCGCACCAGTTCCGGTTTGCGGCCGAACTCGTTCGCAACGGGCGGATCGGTCAACTGAAAACCGTTTCCGTCGGCTTGCCGGGCGACCCTTCGGGTGAGGAAGAACCGGAAATGCCAATCCCGAAAAATCTCAATTACGACATGTGGCTCGGCACAACGCCCGAGGTGTATTATACCGAAAAACGCGTCCATCCGCAGAAAGATTACGACCGTCCGGGCTGGTTGCGCTGCGAACAGTTCGGCGCGGGCATGATCACCGGCTGGGGTTCGCATCACATCGACTGTTCCCACTGGGCAATGAATACCGAATACACCGGACCGGTGGAAATCTGGGGAAAAGCCGATTTTCCGAAGAAAGGGCTGTGGGATGTCCACGGTATTTTCCGCACCGAAGCTCTGTACGAAAACGGCGTCCGGATGGTGGTCAGCAACGAGTTGCCCAACGGAATCAAGTTTGAAGGCACCGACGGCTGGATTTTTGTATCACGGGGCGACGCTGCCGTTACCGCCAGCGATCCCATTGCCAAACAGAAAGCTGCCAAAGCCCTGGATGCCAGCGATCCGAAGATTCTGGAGTCGGTGATCGGGCCGAACGAAATTCATTTGCCGGTGAGCAAAGAACACCACGGCAACTGGCTGGAAAGCATCGTCAGCCGGAAAGAACCGATTGCCCCCGCCGAAGTGGGCCACCGGTCGTGTTCGGCCTGTCTGCTCCACCACGCGGCCATGAAACTGGATCGGAAACTGTATTGGGACCCGAAAAAAGAGCAGTTTAAAAACGATGCAGAGGCCAATAAGCTGCTCTCCCGTACGCAGCGGTCCCCGTATGCCATAAAAGTTGTTGCCTCCACCAAATCAAAATAATCAGTGCGTTTAACCGAAATGCTTCGAATGAAAGTAGCCCCCGTTGCTGGCAGCCTGTTGCTGGCTGCCTTACTCACCGCTTGTCAGTCAGATCAAAAAAAGGATGACATGATTCATCTGATTACCCTCGATCCCGGTCATTTTCATGCGGCTCTGGTGCAGAAAACCATGTATGAAGGCGTCGATTCGACAGTACATGTCTACGCCCCGGATGGTCCGGATGTGCAGCTTCATCTGGATAAAATCAAAGGCTACAACGCCCGCCCGGATGACCCCACGCACTGGCATGAAGACGTCTACCTTGGTACGGATTTTCTGGATAAAATGCTAACCGACAAAGCCGGAAATGTGGTCGTCATGGCGGGCAACAACCGCCTGAAAACAGACTACATTCAGAAAACCGTGGGAGCCGGATTCAACGTGCTGGCCGACAAACCGATGGTGATCAGCGCGGCCAACTTCGACCAGTTGAAAGAGGCATTTGCGACCGCCGAAAAGAACAAGGTGCTGTTGTATGACATTATGACCGAGCGCTACGAGATCAGTACGATGCTGCAACGGGCCTTCTCGCAACAGGCCGATCTGTTCGGAACGCTGGAAAAAGGAACACCCGAAAATCCGGCGGTTACCAAAGAAAGTGTTCACCATTTCTACAAGAACGTCTCGGGCAGCATCCTGACCCGCCCCTCCTGGTTTATGGATGTGGCCCAGCAGGGTGAAGGCATCGTGGACGTAACCACCCACCTGGTCGATCTGGTGCAGTGGGAATGTTTTCCGGAACAAACGATTGATTACCAAAAGGATATTAGCCTGACGTCCGCCCGTCGCTGGACAACCGACATGACGCTGAGCCAGTTCAAAGCCATCACTAAACAGGACACTTTTCCGGAGTATCTCAAGAAAGATGTGGTGAAAGACAGCGTGTTGAAGGTCTACAGCAATGGCGAAATCAACTACCAGCTTCGCGGGGTTCACGCCAAAGTGTCGGTGATCTGGAAATACAAGGCACCGGAAGGCACGGGCGATACCCACTATTCGATCATGCGGGGAACGAAAGCCAACCTGATCATTCGTCAGGGAGCCGAGCAGCAATACAAACCGACGCTCTACATCGAAGCGGTTGACAAAAACACGGATCTGGAAGCCGCGCTGAAAACGGATTTGCCGAACATCCAGAAAGAATTCCCGGGCGTCGAGGTAAAGAAAATTGCCAAAGGCTATGAAGTGGTCATCCCGGAAAAATACAAGGAAGGACACGAAGCCCACTTTGGCCGTGTGGCGCAGAAATACCTCGATTACCTGAAAGCCGGTGCCTTGCCCGCCTGGGAGGTTCCGAACATGATTTCAAAGTATTACACGACCACGCAGGCACTCGAACTGGCCAAGAAATCCAAAAGTGAACTCGCGACAAAGTGAAACGACCATGAACAACTCACAAGCCAACCGGCGACGGTTTATCAAAGAATCCGTTACCACCGCGGCCGGACTCGCCGGTCTGACGGCTCTCCCCAAAGAACTTCTGGCCGCCCCGGGCGTTCCCCATACGATTCCCGTGGTGGGCAGCAGCCGTCCGAAAGGCGCGGCCCGCATCCGGTTTTCGGCCATTGGCCTGAATCACGGCCATATTTACGGGCAGGTCGAGGCCGTCATTCGCGGGGGTGGGCAGCTCGTTTCGTTTTACGCCAAAGAACCGGATCTGGCGGCTGCGTTCACGAAGCGCTACCCGGATGCCAAGCTCGTCAAAAGCGAAAAAGAGATTCTGGAAGACAACTCCATCCAACTGGTGGTCAGTGCCGCAATTCCCGATGAACGCGCACCACTCGGTATTCGCGTAATGAAAGCCGGGAAGGATTACATGGCGGACAAACCCGGTATTACGACGCTGGAACAACTGGCTGAAGTTCGTAAGGTGCAGAAAGAGACCAAACGGATTTACTCCATCATGTACAGTGAGCGGCTTGAAAACAAGGCAACTATCAAAGCCGGGGAGTTGGTGAAAGCCGGCGCGATTGGCAAAGTCATTCAGACCATCGGCCTGGGTCCCCACCGCATGAATGCCAAAACGCGCCCCGAGTGGTTTTTCGACAAGCAGCGGTTTGGCGGCATCATCTGCGATATTGCCTCGCACCAGTTCGACCAGTTTCTGTTTTTCACGGGCTCCACCCAGGCCGAAATCGTTGCGTCGCAGGTGGGCAATACGAACCATCCGCAATACCCGAAATTTGAAGATTTTGGCGATGCGATGTTGCGCGGCAACGGCGGAACCGGTTACATCCGCGTCGACTGGTTCACGCCCGACGGCCTGAACACCTGGGGAGACGGGCGGCTGACGATTCTGGGCACCGAAGGGTTTATCGAAATTCGGAAGTATGTGGATATCAGCGGGCGTGAGGGCGGCAATCACCTGTTTCTCGTTGACAATAAGGAAACGAAAACCATCGATTGCAGCCAGGTCGAAACGCCTTATGGTAAACTTTTGATCGATGACATTCTAAACCGGACCGAAACCGCCATGCCCCAGGCGCATTGTTTTCTGGCGACGGAACTGGCGTTGAAAGCCCAGAAACAGGCGCAGCAAGTCAAATTCAAGGTTTAATTTTTTTTATGCGATTCTACATGAAGCGATTGGCTATGGGGTTGCGCTTTGGTTTTTTTCTTCTATTGCTGACGGCGACGGTTGGCTGGAGCCAGGGCGATAAGGTGAACTGGAAGAAAGTCAAGGTGTTGGTGTATACCAAAAACGGAAAAGGATACGTCCACGACAACATTCCGTTTGCTGCGAAGAGCATTCAGAAGCTGGGCGAGGAGCACGGTTTTAAGGTGGACGTCACGGATCAGCCGTCGGTTTTTACGGAAGACAACCTGAAGCAATACACGCTGCTGGTTTTTCCCAGCACCAACAACGATGTCTTCGACACCGACGCCCAGCGGCTTTCGTTCCGGCGGTACATCGAAGCCGGGGGCGGTTTTGTGGGCGTTCATTCGGTGACGGGGACCGAGCGGAACTGGACCTGGTTCAAGCGCATGATTGGCGGGACCTTCGCCTGGCATCCCAAATTTCAGAAGTTCAAAACCGTCGTGATCGACACCAAACACCCGTCGATGCAGGGCATTCCAAAAGTTTGGGAGAAGGAGGACGAGTTCTATTTTACCAAGGAAATGTCACCGGGACCCACCGTAGTCATGGCCCATGACCTGACGTCCCTCAACGGCGAGGAACCCGAAAAAGTGAAGATGTTCGGCGGTTCTTTCACGAACCTGTATCCGGCCGCCTGGTACTACCACTTCGACGGCGGCTACACCTGGTGTACGACCCTCGGCCACGACAAGAAGGATTATTCGGAACCACTGTTCTTGAAACACATTTTTCAGGGCATCCAGTACGTAGCCAGCCAGGTGAAGAAAATCGATTTTGGTAAAGCCTATGCCGATTCGCGGGACACGCCGATCCGGGATAATTAAAACCGGTCAGTTCTCCAGCAGTTTCACAATGTCCTCGTAAATGGCATCGGCTGTGCTGGGGCGTTTGGCATTCAGGTCGGCCATCTGGCCTTTTTTGTCGATCAGGATGTAACGCGGAATGCTCTGAACCCCAAAATACTGCACAATTCGCGAGCGCCAGCCGCCCTTCGACCAGCCTTGGTCGCCGGGTAGCTGGTGTTTTTCCAAGGCATTCTTCCAGTTGGCTTCCGTATCGTCGATGGAGATGTAGAGGAACGCGACTTTTTCCAATTGCTTCTTCGTCAGGCGCTCATAGAGTTTTTTGGAGTGCGGCACCTCGCCGATACACGGTCCGCACCAACTGGCCCAGATGTCCAGATACACCACCTTGCCCTTAAAATCGTCCAGCGTGACGGACTCGCCGTTCTGGTTCAGAAACGAAAACACATTCGGATCGACCGGTTTCTTTTTAGCCGAAGCTGCGGCCGGTTTGGGTTCGTCTTTCCGGGCCATCACCTCCCCACAGCGTGTTTTTACCCGATCGGTATAGGCCGATGCGTTTGGAGTGGCCGTCAGGGCTGCAAACACTTCGCGGACTGAAGAAGGCGTTGCTTTTTCACAATTATCAAGCAGCAGCCGGGCCAGGGCATACTGGTACGGTTTTCCGGTCAGGTGCTGGTGGGCAAAACCGGCTTTTTCCGGCAGCATTTTGGGCAGGTCATCTACCGTGTATTTGGCAAAATTCCGGGACTTTGAATTAAAATACGTCACGTAGTAAAACAGGAAATTCCGGTACGGTTCGGCAATCATCGCCGTTTCATCGTTCGTTTTCGACTCCTCAAACCCTTCCAGCATGACTGCAGGCAGCGATGGCACGGTTTGCTGCGTAGCCTGCGCGTTGGTCCGGACGATGGGCCAGGCCAGGAGCAAATGCCAGTAATTCCAGCGGATGCAGTTTTCAACGTATTTTTTGAATGGTTCGGAAAACTGACCCGCCTGCGGATGCGATTGATAGAACGCTCGTTGTGCTTTTCGGGCCGAAAACAGCGTCATTTCCCAGCCATCCACACCGGTTGTCTGCGCTTTGGCATATTGCGCCGGGGCATCGAAGTCGGTTTTGAATTTCTCATTGAATTCCTTCAGAAAACCCAGTTCGGAGGCTGCGGTGAAAACGGTTTCGGGGCTGGGTCCCTGGTAAAGGTCCTGTGAGAACCCATCTGGTAAAAAGCGGGCGATGAAGAGAAAGAGGAGGAAGATTTTTTTCATGATTCTTTATTGACTTTACAAGCAAATAATAGTCCAAACCGGATTCAAAACGCCAGTGTGGAGTTCTTATTGGTAGAAATATTGATAAATCATTCCGGAAACCGTGGCCAGGGACTCGACCACGGCGGTATCATTTTTGATTTCTTTCGAGAGCAGAACCAGCACGTACTTCCGGCCATCGGGCAAAAATACGATGCCCGAATCGTGCCGAACTGAGGTAATAGAGCCGGTTTTATGCGCCACTCTGACGGTTTTAGGTAACTTTGCGGGGATGACGGAATTGAACCGCTGGTCGAGCAGAATCCGGATCATGTCTTGGGAAGCCTCCGGGCTAACGGCTTTTCCGGTGGCAATTTTTTCGAACAGCACCATCAGGTCGTACGCGGTGGTCGTATTGTTCAGTCCTTTCTGGAACGCTTTGGTGTCTTCCACGCCCCGCCGAACCTGCAGGTCTTTGGTGCCCATTTCACGCATCGTTTGCATCACTTTTTTGGCGTCGACCCGTTCGATGATCAGGTTGGTGGCGAGGTTGCTGCTCAGAATGATCATGTCGTATAGAACCGCCGAAAGGGGAAGCTTCGTGCCGATTTTGGTATAAATCAGCGTGTCGCTGTCGTCAGTCGCTTTCAGGCTGTAGGGACTACCGTCGACGATGCTGTTGAACTCGTTTTTAATCAGGATGGAGTCGGACAGCGAAAACCGCTTTTGGGCGGCTTGTTTGTAGACCTCGATCATCACCGGCGTTTTCATGGTGCTGGCGGCATGAAATTCCTCCCGTTCGTGAATCAAAAGCGTCTGTCCGGTGGTTAAATCCTTGAATGCGACGGCGTATCGGCCCGGTTGCGTTGCCAGTTGGGTTTCAATCTGGTGCCGCAGTTGTTCCAGCGGGGGGGGCGATTGCCCGAACGTGAAAAGGGAGATCAGGGAAAAAAAGAAAAAAGAAATACCCCGGCGAACCGCCTTGTCGTTTTGAAAACCCATACCTTAATTCGGTTGTAATAGCTGGATGATTCAGCGTTCTAAAGTAAGCATTTTCTGTAACAGAAACCGTCTCGATGACCAATCTTGAAATCGTTTTAGTGTTAATGGCCATCCTGGCTGCTCTGGCTTCCGTCACCCAGAAACTAAAAATTCCGTATCCCATTTTGCTGGTGATTGCCGGTCTGGTGCTGGGTTTTCTTCCCATCGTGCCAGACATTCACCTGGAGTCGGAGGTGGTTTTTCTGATTTTTCTGCCGCCTTTGTTATACGAAGCTGCCGGCAACATTTCCTGGCATGAATTCAAGGCCTACCGGCGTCCCATCGGCCTGCTGGCGGTCTGGCTGGTTTTCTTCACCACGGTGACGGTCGCCGTGGTGGCGCATTATTTCATCCCGGGTTTTAGCTGGCCGCTGGCGTTTGTGCTGGGGGCCATCACCTCCCCGCCAGATGCGGTGGCCGCTACGAGCGCCACCCGGGGGCTGGGACTTCCCAACCGACTGATTACCATTCTGGAGGGTGAAAGTCTGGTAAACGATGCGTCGGCCCTGATTGCCTACCGGTATGCGGTGGCGGCTGTCACCAGTGGAAGTTTCATTTTCTGGAAGGCTGGTTTGCAATTTCTGGTGGTGGCTGCCGGGGGCGTCGCCATCGGACTTGCCATCGGCTACCTCTTTCGTCACATTCACAACAAGCTCGAAAATCCGACGGTGGCCACCACCATTACGCTGCTTCTGCCATTTGTGGCCTATCTGCTGGCCGAACACCTGGGCGTTTCGGGCGTGTTGGCGGTGGTGTCGGCGGGCCTGTATCTGGCCTGGAATTCCTACGAGATCTATTCGTTTCAAACCCGGATGCAGATCAACGGTTTCTGGAATATGTTGATTTTTCTGCTGAACGGGTTCGTTTTTATCCTGATTGGCTCCCAGATGCCGGTGATTCTAAAAAATATTGCCGACCATTCGGTGGGGCGACTCATCGGTTTTGGCCTGCTGATCAGCTTCGTGGCGATTGTCACCCGGATTGTCTGGATTTTTCCCCTGGCCTATATCAGCACCTTGCTGAACCATGGAAAGAAAAAGCGGCACCTGTTCCGCCCGAACGAGCTGTTCATCACTTCCTGGGCCGGAATGCGCGGGGTGGTGTCGCTGGCCACGGCCCTGGCCCTGCCGCTAACTCTGAGCAATGGCGAGGCTTTTCCGATGCGGAACGAGATTCTGTTCATCTCGTTCATGGTCATTTTTGTCACCCTGGTGCTGCAGGGATTAACCCTGCCGTTTTTTGTCCGCTGGCTGAACGTGCAGGAACCGGCGGGCAAAGCGCTGGTTGAAGAAAAGAAAATCCGCCTGGCCATGACCACCAGCTCCATTACCTACATCGAAGGTGAACTGTCCATGAACCTGCACGACGAAGTGCTGAGTGAATTGAAAACCCGGTTTGAACAACAGACCAACTACCTGAACGGGGTGTTGCGGATGGATGAAAAACCCAAAAAAGGAGAAGCCCCGACGGCTGCGAACTTCTTTCGGGAGTTTGTCGAGAGCGAACTCGCCATCGTCAACCACCAGCGCGAATTGATCATCCAATGGCACAAACAAGGGACTTTCAGCGAAGAATCCATCCGCCGGATTGAGCAGGAACTGGACATTCGCAGCCTGAGTTTGCAAACCCAGATGCGTCGGCTGGACCCGGTTTAACGGAATAATTTATCGGTTTTCCGTCGAAAACGAATACGGATAGGCATCTGGTTTCGTACCGCGTTGCTGGTTCGGCGTGGCTTTCATCATAAAATCGACGGTTCCACCCTGCATCAGCACCCGGTGGCTCAGCCAGTTGGCCGGATGCGGTTTTCCGTTCAGCTTCACGGCGTCGACGAAGCGGTTTGGGCCGCTGTTGGCGGGGGCGCTGATGACCAGTTTTTTGCCGTTTTCCAGGTGCAGCGTGGCTTTTTTGAACAGTGGAGCGCCCAGCACGTACTGATCCGTGGCGGGGCAAACCGGGTAAAAACCGAGCGCGGAGAAAACGTACCAGGCCGAGGTCTGGCCGTTGTCTTCGTCCCCGCAATAGCCGTCGGGCGTGGGCAGATACAGCCGGTCCATGACTTCGCGCACCCAATATTGCGTTTTCCAGGGCGCCCCCGCGTAAGGATACAGATAAATCATGTGCTGAATCGGCTGGTTGCCGTGGGCATATTGCCCCATGTCGGCGATCTGCATTTCCCGGATTTCGTGGATCACGCTGCCGTAGTAGCTTTCGTCGTAAACCGGCGGCAGCGTAAACACCGAATCCAGTTTGGCAACGAACTTCTGGGGGCCACCCATCAATCCGACCAGCCCCTGCACGTCGTGGAAAACCGACCAGGTGTAATGCCAGCTATTGCCTTCCGTAAACGCATCGCCCCATTTGAACGGATTGAACGGTTTCTGAAACGACCCGTCCTCGTTTTTGCCCCGCATCAAACCCGTCGCCGGATCGAAGAGGTTGCGGTAATTCTGGCTGCGTTTGGCAAACCGGTCGATTTCGGCCTGCGGGCGTTTCAGGGCCTTGGCCAGTTGATAGATCGTGAAGTCGGCGTAGGCGTATTCCAGCGTTCGGGCGGCATTTTCGTTGATTTTAACGTCATACGGCACATATCCCAGTTTGTTGTAATACAAAACGCCCCGTCGCCCGACGGCATCCAGCGGGCCTTCGTTTTCGGAATTTTTCAAAACCGCTTCGTAGAGGGTATTGATGTCGTAGCCGCGCAAACCTTTCAGATACGCATCGGCCACAATCGACGCCGAATTGGAACCGATCATCGTGTTCCGCAAACCGGGACTGGCCCACTCGGGCAACCAGCCGCCTTCCTTGTACGCATTCGCCAGCCCTTCCTGCATCTGTGCGTTGAGCGACGGATACATCAGGTTTAGAAACGGGAACATCGACCGGAATGTGTCCCAGAAACCGGTATCCGTAAACAGATAACCCGGCAAAACCTGGCCGTTGTAAGGGCTGTAATGCACCACTTTTTTACTGGCGTCGATTTCGTAAAACTTCCGGGGAAACAGCAGCGAACGGTACAGGCAGGAATAAAACGTGCGGGTTTGGTCGACCGAACCACCTTCCACGGCAATCCGGCCCAGTTCCTTGTTCCAGGCGGCTTTGGCTTTCTGCTTGACAGTTTCGAACGGGTCCGACCCAATTTCGTTCAGGTTCAGTTCTGCCTGTTCAGGGCTGATGAACGACGACGCGACGCGTACGTTGACCGGTTCGCCCGTTCGGGTTTTGAAACCAACGACGGCACCAACGTGGTTGGCCTGAAATTCGAGGGCCTGCTGGTCGGCTTTTTTGTCGTGAAAAACCGTCCGAAAGGTGAAGGGTTTGTCGAAAATCAGGACGAAATAGTTCTTGAAATTGGCCGGAACACCCCCGCTGTTTTTGGTCGTGTAACCGATAATTTTATTCTCTCCGGGAATGATTTTGATGAACGAGCCTTTGTCCAGCGCGTCGATCACCACGGAAGCACTGTCGGTTTGCGGGAAGGTAAACCGAAACCGGGCGGCCCGTTCGGTGGGGGCAATTTCGGTCGTAATGTTGTGATCGGCGAGGTATACCCGGTAATAATACGGTTTGGCCACCTCGGATTTGTGTGAATACCAGCTTGCCCGTTCGTTCTCGTCAAAGCGGACTTTTCCGGTCACCGGCATGATGGCAAACTGGCCGTAGTCGTTCATCCAGGGCGAGGGCTGGTGCGTCTGTTTGAAACCCCGGATTCGATCGGCTGCGTAGGTATACGCCCAGCCGTCGCCCATCCGGCCGGTTTGCGGCATCCAGAAATTCATGCCCCAGGGCAGCGCAATGGCGGGGTACGTATTGCCGTTGGACAGGCTCGGTTTGGAATCTGTTCCCATCAACACATTGACCCATTCGACCGGATCAGAAACGGGTTTAGCGGTCTGGGCCGGAGCCAAATGGGACAGAACAAGGCAGGATAGGAGGGAGAAAAGAGCGGTACGCATCCGGTTTGGTTTTACGGGGATTCGGTGAATTCGCGCGCAAAGGTAAAGCAGAATGGCCGGGATTGAATGAGGAATTTTACTTCGCCGTCGCCTTGACCGGATCGCCTTTGGCATCCGTCGTGGTCGACTGGGACGAAAACCGGATGGCAAGGGCTTTCAAACTGCCCGAATCGAGAATGATCCCGCCATCCTGCCAGGGCGCGTTAAGCACATCGTTCGGCGAATAAAATCCCTGATTCTGGTGAACGTAGTGGATTTCATAGAATCCGTTCGGCAGTTTGAAGGGGTTCGTAGACGAGGCCGGTTGCCAGCGGGCACCCCAGACGTAAATCCGGGTGGGTGATTTTTTGGAAACGCTGACCAGACCGCCCAGGTAAGCCTTTCGATCGACCTTGAAATCCGCGTACGAATCGCCCGTGCGCAGGTAGTCGAGCGCCCCCGATGTGCTGGTTTTATCCAGTAGATAAAAACCCTCTTTTGCCGAGCTGAACCGCTGGAAGCCTGGAATTTTCCGGACCCGTTCATTCTCCGCTGTCGCTACAATAGGGGTGTCTGACGACTGGCCGTACGGCGTATTCGGCTGATTGCCAATGCGTACCTGGTAATAGTCACCATTGACCGCGATGAGCAAAAACAGGTTGTTACTGACCATCCGGGTTTCCCGAACCTCGCCCACCAGCACCCCGTAGTCGCCCGGAATCTCGCGCTGGACAACCGTCGGCGGGGTTTCCTGTTTTACGTTGGCATTAGAAGTGTTGTCGATGGGCGGGACGGCCGCCGGTTCGGGATCAGGCGATGCGGTTGCGGGCCGTTCGTCGGTGGCTGGTTTGGTTTGGGCGGGTGTTGGGTTGGGAACTTGGGTCGGTGCGGTTTTCGCAGGGATCGTTTTGGGCCGGGTTTTGACGGTGGGGGCTTTGACCGGTGCGGATTTCGTTGCTGCAGCGGGAATAGTCTGAGGAGCAGAATCCGGCTTCTCGAGGTAAAGCTTGATCCAGGCGGCAGTGAGTCGGGCCAGCGAATCCATCCGCTCGGGCGAAAGAGTCCGGCGCGGAACCCGCACCATCAGCAAATTTTTGTTCCGGGGCGCATTGGGCAGAAACAAATTGATGCGGTTGAATTGAGCCGCCTGCCGGGCGATGCCGATTTCCTGGGACTGTCGGTTGCCCCAATCCTGGGAATATGCCGGTGTGCTGTACTGTTTCACGTTGGCCCCGTAGCTGTCCAGGGCGTCGATCCGAATTAGAAGAGAATCAGCCTGTAGGTTCTGATTTAAAAGTTTCAGGTAGTTCACCAGCAGGGAATCATGCGGAAAGAAGCCGGGGGCAGAGTACCAGGACGTGGGAGCCACGATTTGTCGGATTCCCCGAATGGTGAGATCCCTTTCCCGGCTGCTGCTGCTTCCGGTGGAATCCAGAAAAACGCTCCGTTGAAACCGTACTGCATGCAGATTGTAAAGGGCTTCAAAGGTGATTCGTTGCCGGAGCGATGCCAGTAACAGCGCAATGCGCATCGAATACAATTCTGATTCCAGGATCGGCAGATATTTTTTTTGATGTGCTTCAATCTCCGCGGTCATTTCCGAAACAGCCTCAAAACCGCCCGATGTCTTGCCGGCGGGCGATTGATAACGGCTGGTAATGCGATCCATTCCGTTCTGGTACGTAGCACCAATGGAGTCGTTCGCCGGTTCATAGCCGATGGTTTGTATAGCACCCGCAATCTCGGTAGCAAAGTCCGAATTCTTTAGGCTATCGAACGAAAGCCTGGTCGCCAGATTATTATACATCACGGCGCTATCAGCCCGAAGCGAATCGGATGCGGTGTAGAAAAACGGTTTTAAACCTGCCGGGGGGGTGGTGTTGGTTTCGGGGACTATGAAATACCCGGCGGCTAGCCCGAAAACCGCCAGGATCGCCAGCGTCAGGCCATAGGCCACGGTTTTCCGGCGTTTGTGAGCGGTCACCTGGTGGTCGATAATCGGACTGGTAAGGAGTCCGGCTTTCTGAAACGGAGCCAGTTTTCGCAAGGCTTCCGCTCGGTGTTTCTCATCGGTGAGCATCACCTCGTAGGTGTGCCGTTCCCGCTCTTCTTCGGCCAGGCTACCGGGACTGGTCCTGACCGATTCGAGCAACTGCAGGACATCCTGGTGAATGGCCGTTTTCAAGGCAACTGGCAGTTCGTCGAAGCGGGCGAGCAGCTCCTGCCGCAGCGGTTCCGGGATGCTGCTTTGCTGCAACCACGGCAAGGCGGTTATTTTCAGGAGATTCGTAGTGGTGACAAAGGCATCGGTTCCGGTGTAGCGTTCAATGGTTTTGCCGATGGCCAGCGTCATTTCCCAGGTCGGCGTCGGGTAAATGGCGGTGGCGTAAGCCCACTGTTTCAGTCGGCTGGTTTCTTCCTCGGTCAGTTTTTCGGTGTCGAACGGATTTTCGAGAAACCGGTCGATCTCGGCGATGGTCAGTTTGCTGGCCGGTTTTCCGAAAAAGCCCCGGTCGGCGGCCGATCCGGTATTGACCTGCAACTGGCGACGCAGTTCCTGAAACGTCGGGTGCTCGCCCGCCTGAAAATACGTCCGGAGCAGCAACTGCCCGTCGGGGGTGGCCGGTAGTACGATGAAAAACCGGGCGAGAATGGCTTCGATGGACGTCCAGTTTTCGGGATACACCGGCGTCAGAATGGCCCGTTTCTCCCAACCGTCGAACCCATTCGTAACCCAGGGTGCCACGGTTCCCCGGTCGTAGTCGATCAGCCGGATGCCTTCCGTAATCAACACCAGGTACGAATGGCGGTGGAGACGGAATAGGTCGCTGAGGGCAATTCCCTTCGGGTATTTTTCGCTCCGGCAGGTACGCGGGTCGCTGTTGAAAAAAAGCGTTTCCAGCTCAACTTCGCTTTCGGTCAGCACCGCTCCCAGATAGGCATACAGCCGGGCCTGCTGGTGGAACGTCGAGCGTTGATCGATCAGCACCAGATACCGGGGGCGGAGCTTGATTTGCTGGTAATAAATCGAAGGGTAACCGCCCCGACTGGCCGTGGCTCGTATGGTGCGCGAAACGTCCATCATCCGCCTTTGGCCTTCATCGCGCTGGTTCAATTGACGCGCCCAGACGTCCATCGACTCGGCGACTGTGATCGTTTTCTCCTGATCCGGAAAGGTCAGGAAGTAGGGCGGGCCGTCGCCCGGAATGCGTTTTCGGTTCGGAAAAAAATACCGAAAGAGGACCGCGGCTACTGCGCCCGTGGCCAGCAAAACCGCCAGCAGGAGATACCCGGTCTGTCGCGTGTACGTGGTGATTCGTGTGGGATTCGCCTGAATGAGCGGAAAAGAGGGGTACGAAGACGGCCTGACAACGGGACTTGGCTCGATGCTTCTGGTGGTGTCGGCAACCAGCGGCTGGGTCGAGTCGGGGGGTGTATGTGGAGGGTCTTTTTCAGGGATGACAATTTGCTGGGAGTGATAAACCGCCAGGCCGATGAGCATCAGGATAATGACGGACAGGAATGCCACCCAGATCAGTCGGTTGGGCTTCGGCGGTTTTCGCGAATCCGCTGGTTTCTCGGCAGTTTCGGCCTCTTTCACTGCCTGATCGGAGAACCGGACGACCTGATCGAAGATCGCTCCGAACTTTTCCTGCTCAAGGTCCGACCGCACCACCACCGGGCCGAGCAATTCCTTCAATTCCCGGCGTTGCCCGGCGGTGGTCAGTCCGTCCGGAAACCAGGTGTCGGCAATTCGAAAACAGCGGTCGTAGACCTCCGGCGTCACCACAAAGCCTTCCAGCCGAAGTTGCTCGAGCAACTCACCCAGGGGAAGCGGTCGATGGGAAGAAACGGGCGTCATGGCCGTCGGGAAAAACCGTTACAGGGTTTTGAGGAGTGCAAAATCGTCGGCGTGTTTGGCCAGAATGCTGTAGCTCGCCAGCCGTTTGGGTTCATCCACCTCCTGCAGCGGGCGGGGGTGGAGAATGTCGTCACGCAGGAAATACATCCAGCTAATGAGCTCGGCAGTGGCCGGTTTTTTCTTCAGATTGGCATTTTTTACGGTCACGAAATAGGCAATGTAGTCTGCAATCGTCTGTTCAACAGCGTGCCGTTTCGATGCGGTTTCGGTTCGATCCAATTCTTTGTTAAAGATTTGATTCAGAACGATCTCCATGAGCTGATCTTCCTTCGGAAACTCAATGTGGTAAAAGATGCACCGGCGCAGAAAGGCATCGGGCAGGTTCTTCTCCGAATTACTGGTCAGAATCACGAAGATGTTTTTGGTTCCGATTTCGTATTCCGCGTTGCCGTCTTCCCGAACCTGAAACCGGAAGCGATCCAGTTCGTTCAGCAGGTCGTTCGTAAAATCGCGCGGGGCTTTGTCCACTTCGTCGATCAGCACCACCGAACTGCGGGGTTTGGAAGAATCGATGTCGTTCATGGACAGGTACGGGCATTTTTCGAGCATCGCCGGATTGCTCAGCACAATGGCCTGCCCGAGCGCCTGGAGTCGGATGTGGCGGGCCACTTCGGGAACGGACGGTTTTTCGGGGATCGACAAAACCGTTCCGGCACCCGCTCCACTGGCAGCAACCTCCGGTTTTTCCGGGTCAAAATGCGTCGCGTGGAAATGGCCGAGGGCGTCGTACAGGTAAAATAAATCCGTGGACGTCGATACGGTTTTGGTGTTGAACACCAGCGGTTTGCTCAGGTACTCATTGGGAAATCGGGCGTGCAGATCGGCGGCTAGTTTTTCAGCCAGCCGGGTTTTTCCGGTTCCCGGTTCGCCGGTCAGCAGCAGCGGTTGCTTGAGCAGAATCGCCACCCGGACGGCGTTGTAGAGGGCCGAGTCGAGGATGTAATCCGAGGGGTTTTTCTCCATCCGTGGAGCATTCAGTTCCGTTTGCTCGTCAAAGTCAAATTTTTCGACCAGGGCCATCTTTCAGGGAGTTTGAGGGGTATTGAAGCGTTCGATCAGCGTCAGGAGTTTGTCTTCCAGCGCCGGGACGTCTATTTTTCCGGGATGATCCGGCTGAAAAATACGGGTAATCACGCGTTCTTTCTCCGCATCCGGCGCGTGCCGAAGGTAATTCCGGAACCATTCTTCGAGGTATTTTCGCTGATCGGGAACGGCCAGCAGTTCGTCATCCTGATTCAGAATAATGAGCGGACTCCGGGCGGGATCGTCGGGATCGACCAAGCCGGAGTTTCGGAACGGTCTCAGGATTTTTTTGACGGAATTTCCCGGCATAAAAGCGGAAAACCAACTTTGTTTCGGCGTGAAAATAATATTCCAGAAAAACAGCAGATACGGATGGGCCGACGAAGTCATCCCGGTTTCGGGCGGGCGAAATTCCGTCATGAACTGCCGGATCGACTCCTGTACTTTCTCGTTCAAATCGTCGGCCTTGATCTGGAGAGCAACAATCGTATACTGACTGTTTTTGATCGCCGGAATGGCCAGGAACTCCTCAACCGACAGGCTGGTGCTGTCGTCCTGTCCTTTAACAATCTTATAGAGTTCGCGCCGGATCTTGAGGGGGGTGTCGTAGGCCCGGTTGAGTTTGACGAGCATGTCGTCGGCGTCGCGACGCCGGTCGTTCGGATCGAACGGGTAGTTGTAGATCCGGTCGGGATTCTTCGTGATTTTTTCGTACACCAGCTTTCGCGCCAGCCCCAGCGGAGACTGGTAATCCTCGCCCACGATCAGGTAATGTTGCACCGGACGGTACAGCACGTCGAGTCCCTGACTCAGGTTAAAGCTCGGGTCGAACACGTTGCGGTATTGATCCCGATCACACAGAAACGCCTTCTGTCGGTCGATCAGGGGGATTTTTTCGGTGTGGACCCGTTTGCTCACCAGCGTCCATTTCAGCACCTCGGGCTGGTTGTAATACAGTCCCCAGGCACAGGGAGCGTCCGGAATTTCGGTTGGGAAACCGCCCCGCAGAAACGTGAAGGGTTTGCCCGACAACACGTTCGAGGTCGAAACCGCTTCGTAAAAAGCCTGCTGAAGGGTTCTGAGGGGGCGGGTAAATGAAAAGTAAAACGCCTTGGCAAACGTACTGGCCTGCCCGTCCGGAACGGCAGTTGAGGTAGCAATGACGGCTTCCACCCCCGCGTTAAGCAAGCCTTCGACGTAACCGTAGGTGGAGCAGCCGTTCAGAAAAACCAGCTTGGGTTTCTTCCCGCTCAACAAGGTAAGCAGTTGATCCTGGCTGTAGCTGCCGTCGGTCAGTGTGAAATTAGTTTGGCTGGCGTGACCGCAGTAATGAAAAACGGTGAGGTTCTGACTGATTTTTACAAATGCCTTGCGAATTCCCTCGGAATCCGTTTCGGTCGAAGGCGTTGGGTAAATGATTTCTTCATTTAATTCCAGTTCACTGAGCAGTTCATCAATGTATTTTATTTCATCTTTCAGGGCCAAAAGATACGGTTCGTCGTCCAGGGTAGACGGGTTGGCGCTGGCGATAAAGATAACAGGCTTGCTCATAGACCTTCCAAATCCGGTGGACGGCGTGACACCGACTCTGGAAAGTAAGATACTTAAAACCTGAGCAGCAAGGGCAGGGTTATTATTTAACGGCAGGGACTGTCTGTCAACCCGGTAGGTTGAGGTGGCGCAGAATAGCCTGCATCAGGCTGGTCGGATTATACGGTTTTACCAGAATTTCGTTCAGACCGGCGACCTGGGCGCGGTCGCCGACTTCCTGCGCCAGACTGGCTGTGACGGCGATAATGGGCAGCGTCTCGTTCCGATCGCGGATGATGCGCGTGGCTTCATATCCGTCCATGACCGGCATTTGCAGATCCATCAACACCAGCCGGTGTTTGGTTGAGTCCAGTTGATCGACCGCTTCCTGTCCGTTGCCGGCCACATCGACCGATGCGCCGAGCCGCTCCAGTATGCTTTTGGCCAGAAGCACATTCATCGCGTTGTCTTCCACGAGCAGAATGCAGACGTCTTTCAGGGGTTTTGCTTTCGACAGGGGCTGGTGCTCGGTCTGGCTTTCCGGCGGAACCGTCATTTTCCGGAAAGACTGCGTAAAGAAGAACCGGGACCCTTTTCCCGGTTCGCTTTGCAGCTGAAGGACCACGTTTTGCAACTCCAGAATCCGCCGGCAGATGGTCAGGCCCAGGCCAGTTCCGCCGTAACTGCGCGACATGGATGAATCGGCCTGCGTAAACCGGTTAAAGACCAGTTCCTGTTTTTCGGGCGCAATGCCAATGCCGGTGTCTTCAATGGTTATCGTGAGGGTTACGTCCTGCCCGGTTTGTTCGACAACGGCCAGGCTCACCCGCACCTGTCCCTGAATAGTAAACTTGATGGCATTGTGAACCAGGTTGGAAATGACCTGGGCCAGCCGGGTGGGGTCGCCCATCACTTTGCCTTTCCAGCTTGGATCGATCGACAGTGAAAGGGTCAGTGATTTTTCGTGAGCGGCCGACTGGTAACTGGAAATAACATTGTGCAGAATAGCGGCCGGGTCCATCGGAATTTCTTCCAGGGTGGTTTTCCCGGCTTCAATCCGGTTAAAGTCCAGAATGTCATTGACGATGTGGAGCAAATTTTTGGCCGAAAACAGCATGACATCGAGGTGTTGCTTCTGATCTGTGCGGGGTTTGTCCTGCAGCAGCAGGTGCGTCATGCCAATCACGGCGTTCAGGGGTGTCCGGATTTCATGGCTCATCGTGCTCAGAAATTCGCTTTTGGCGCGCAGGCCATCTTCCGCTTGTTCCTTGGCCTGTTTGAGCGTGAACGCAAACCGGAAAGACAGCACAAGGGATTGCAAAAAGAAAAAGCCGATGTAGCCGATGAATAGCACCAGATTCTCGGGAAAGGCGATCTGGAAATATTTAAAGATGATGATGACAAAAACCGCCAGCAAGACGGCGGTACTCATCAGGGAGTACTCAGCGCCGGGACGCTTTCGCCGGGCGGCCACCCAATAGACGTAAAAAGCGTACCCAATGTAGATCGGCATCAGGGCCAGAAACGGGCGGATCAACTGAGTAAAAACGATGGGTGGAAACAGGATCGTGACCCCGGCGAACCCCAGACAAACCCAGGCCAGACCCGTAACAAACCGTTTGTGAACATCGGCGGGGTAGAGTGAACGGGTGTAAAAGGTAAAAACCGCTATGCTTAAAAAAAGCGTGAGGTATTCAAGATGGAGCGTCACCGACCAGTCGAGCTGATGAAAGATCGAATGGAGAGCGTATTGATCCGTGCCGATGATACGGTAGCTGTAGAGCAGGCAAAACAGCGAGAAATACAGGATGGAGGTTTCGTGTCGTCCGAAGAGATAGAGACCTAAAAAAAACAGCCCACCCATGAATAGGCAACCCGTCAGTAAAAAATTGAGGGCAAATTCCCGGCTTATCTTTACCGTCAGTGCGTCGGCCTGGCCCAGCAGGATTGCCTTGTAGGGACCTCCCCTGGCGTGGTGGAAATTAGCAATCTGCAGCAGCAGGTGAAGGGTATCGGCCTTTTCGGGAATGGCTTTGAGTTGTGTGGACCAGAAGGGCGTCGTAGTTTCCCGGGAGGTGCCGGGGGTGCCGCTTCGGGCCAGTTCCCGGCCATTCAGGAACAGGCGGTAAGTGGTGTAGGCATCGGGGAGTTTGAGCGCCAGCGGAGGGTGACGGGGCGGCAGCACAACGGTTAGAGCGTAGGTGGCATAGCCGTAGGAGGGAAGGGGCTGGCCTTTCCAGGTTTGGGAATTCCAGATTTCAGGAAACGGGCTGTATTCAAACGGGATTGCGGGATCGCCGGGGTTTCGCAATGCGTGCCAGTACCACTTCCAGATTCCGTTCAACGAAACGATTTTTTGATCAAGGTTTACCCGCCGAAGATCCAGAACGCCCTGCCGCGCTACTGCGGGAAGGGAGTCGGTTGGTTCCGAAGTGAGGATTGAGCAACCCAGTGGCGAAAAAGCCAGTAAGCCGAAGAGGAAATAAAAAAAAGGATTCCTGGTTTTGCCCGAAAAAAACCGGCTTTTCATGTGTTGGACTAACTTCCCGTTGAGTGAATATACTTACCTGTTACCAGACAAATGGTCTGATTTATCCAGTCCTATAAACCCCCCTCAAATTTTAGTCCAAAAATGGAGGTGACGAACGAAGTGTCCGGAAATCATGCCGGATTTTTGGCTTGATGGGGACCAGTCCGGCGGTCGGTTTGGACCCGGAGGAGGACCCCAACCGAGCCCGAACAACGAAAGCAAAACCGGGTTGTCCATGCGGATCAGTGGCTGGCCGGAATCCGGGCCGTGTCGAGCCAGAACGTCCTAATCTGATTGATCAAGTTAGTAAGCTGTTGATAGCCAGGGGGCTTGGTTAGGTAGGTGTTGGCCCCCAGTTGGTAGCAGCGGGTGATGTGTTCGGGCAATGAAGAGGTCGTAAAAATAATAACCGGAATGGAACGGTAGGAGGGATTGGAGCGCAGTTCGGTCAGGGTCGCAAATCCGTCCATCCGCGGCATGTTCAGGTCCAGAAAGATCAGCGAGGGCAATTGACGGACGTTTTCGAGATGATCGAGCAATTCAACACCGTCTCCTGCGAACGCAACCTCACAATCCAGCCAGCTAGAATCAAACACAGACTTGAACAGAAGCCGGTCATCGTCGTCGTCGTCTGTAATGATAATGCGGAATTTACGGGTCATTGAATCGGGTAGCGGGATAGGATCAAACGTAGTTTTGTCAAATATAGATAATATATGTCAAATACAATTTTAACCCCCGACAAACTTTTTAAATCGAAAAATGACCTTGTTTAAATTATAAAACATACGTTGTGGTAAGATATGGGCTAATGGGCCTCAAATGGCGGTCGTTCGCGAAAACCGGATCAGAATTCCGGTTTTTGATTTATTTTTACACCCGCGCCGGGCCTGGCAAATGCGGGAGGTGGTCATCCGTCAAGCCCTTTTCGTCCATCCGGTCGAAAACCATCCAGAATGGGTAGAATACCCCGCTTGCCCGAAGGGTCAGAAATTGCACTGCACGCGGCAAATACTTTTATTTGTGGCGATTTTTTTGCATATTTGTATGATAGGCGTATCGTAGAACGGGCCTCAAACCGTCTGACAATTTCCAATCCGGCGGTTCCACTTTTTTAACCATCGCTTCGTTCGTGTTATCGGACAAAGAATTGACTTCTTATGGCAGAAGAGACAGAAGAACAGAACAACTCCACCAACATTATTCCCATCAACATTGAAGACGAAATGCGCGGAGCCTACATCGATTATTCGATGTCGGTCATTATCTCGCGTGCCTTACCCGATGTCCGTGACGGCCTGAAGCCGGTACACCGCCGGGTGCTTTTCGGAATGGCTGAACTGGGAGTTAATTATAACAAACCTCACAAAAAATCGGCCCGGATCGTTGGGGAGGTTTTGGGTAAATATCACCCGCACGGCGATTCATCCGTGTATGGTACGATGGTGCGGATGGCCCAGGACTGGTCGTTGCGGTATCCACTCGTTGACGGTCAGGGGAACTTTGGTTCCATCGATGGTGATTTTCCGGCGGCCATGCGGTATACTGAAGCACGACTGAAGCGGATTGCCGAGGAATTGCTCACCGATATTTATAAGGAGACGGTCGACTTTCAGTCGAACTTCGACGACTCGCTGGAAGAGCCGACCGTGATGCCGGCCAAACTACCAAACCTGTTGCTGAACGGTTCGTCGGGGATTGCCGTCGGGATGGCTACCAACATGGCACCCCACAACCTGACGGAAGTGGTCAATGGGATTGTGGCCTACATCGACAACCACGAAATTACCATCGATGAGTTGATGGAACACATCACCGCGCCGGATTTTCCGACGGGGGCTACCATCTACGGTATCGAGGGAGTGCGGAACGCATTCCGGACCGGCCAGGGCCGGGTCGTGCTGCGGGCCCATGCCACCATTGAAGAAAACAAGGGCAAGACCCAGATTATCGTATCCGACGTTCCCTACATGGTCAACAAAGCCATGATGCTGGAAAAAACCGCGGAGTTGATCAACGATAAAAAGATTGAAGGGATTTCGGCTTTCCGCGATGAGTCGGACCGCGACGGCTTGCGCGTGGTGTATGACCTGAAGCGGGATGCCGTTCCGAACGTCGTTCTCAACAACCTCTATAAACACACGCAGTTGCAGTCGGCTTTCAATATCAACAACGTCGCGCTGGTGAAAGGCCGCCCGGCTTTGCTGAATCTGAAAGACATGATTCGGTATTACGTGGAGCACCGCCAGGAGGTGATTACGCGCCGGACGCAGTATGAACTGCGGGAAGCGGAAAAGCGGGCGCACATTTTGGAAGGTTTGCTGATTGCGCTGGACAACCTGGATGCGGTTATTGAAATCATCCGGAGTTCGCGGGATCCGGAGGTGGCCAAAAATGGCTTGATTGACCGGTTCAAGTTATCGGAAATTCAGGCCAAAGCCATTCTGGAACTCCGTCTGCAACGCCTGACCGGACTCGAACGCGACAAGATTGTGGCGGAATACGAAGAACTGGCCCGGCTGATTGCCGATTTGCGGAGCATTCTGGCGAGCGAAGAACGGAAACTGCAAATCATTCGAGAGGAACTGCTCGAACTCAAAGCCCGTTACGGCGATGCCCGCCGGACCGAAATCAGCATTCTGGGCGACGGGAACATCAGCGATCTGTCGCTGATTGCCGACGATGAAATGCTGATTACGATTTCGCACGAAGGTTACATCAAACGGACTCCATTGACCGAATACCGGACCCAAAGCCGGGGCGGTGTCGGTTCGCGCGCGGCCAAAACCAAGGAAGACGACTTCACGGAGCATCTGTTCATGGCGACGATGCACAACACGTTGCTGATTTTTACGCAGAAAGGGCGGTTGTACTGGTTGCCGGTGTATGAACTGCCGGAAGGAGCGCGGGATTCCAAGGGGCGGCCACTGGCCAATTTTATCAACATTGAGTCCGACGACCAGGTGCGGGCGGTGATCAATGTGAAGGATTTGAAAAACGCCGATTACATCAACAACAATTACCTGGTGATGTGTACGGAGCAGGGAACGATCAAGAAAACCCTGCTGGAAGCTTACTCGCGTCCGCGCCAGAACGGAATCATTGCCATTACGATTAACGAAGAGGAGGGAGACCGCCTGCTGAACGTCTGTATGACCAATGGACAGAACGATATTGTCATTTCGTCGAGCCTGGGCAAAGCCGTCCGGTTCAACGAAAGCCGGGTTCGTCCGATGGGCCGTACGGCCGCCGGGGTTCGCGGCATCGATCTGGAGCCGGGGGTGAAAGCCGTTGGCATGGTTTGCATCGGTCGCGACGACGCTCAATTGCTGGTGGTTTCGGAAAAAGGATTCGGGAAGCGGTCACCGATCGATGAATACCGGGTGACGAACCGGGGAGCGAAGGGCGTTGGTACGCTGAAGGTTACGGATAAAGTCGGCAACCTGGTGGGCATTCTGGAAGTAACCGATTCGGATGATATGATGATCATTACGAAGTCGGGAACGGCCATCCGGATGCACGTCGATGAGGTGCGGGTGATTGGACGGAACACCCAGGGGGTTCGGCTGATCAACCTGCGCGACGGCGACGAAATCGCGTCGGTGACCCGCATCGCCCGGGAGGAAGATGTTGAAATTGAAGGGAATGGCATGGTGCCGGAAGCACCGGTCGATGGTTCGGAGGAAGCACCCTCTGATCAAATGGCTTGATATTCCCATAAATTATTCAGTACTTTCCAGAATAAAATCAAAAACAACGTTCAACCACAAAATTTAGTCATATGAAACGATTCTCGTTCTTCCTACTGGCGGGATTTTTATCAGTAGGAGCATCGTATGCTCAAGGGCTTGATGCTCTAACCGAAAAAGCTTTCCAGAGTGAGAAAGAAAAAAGCGACAAGGCAATCACGGATGAGAAAGCCAATGTCAAGCCCAAAACGTGGCTGGATCGCGCTAAAACGTACGAGAACATTGCTACGCAGGCTATTAAACTGGACTCGAATGCCGCAACGGTTGCCTACGATGCTTATAAAAAAGTAGTCGAACTGGATAAAGATAAAAAAACCGGTGGTCCGGGTAAACTGGCTAAAGAAGCAGAGGAAGCCATGAAAGGGCAGACGCTGTTTCAGGCGTTTATGAACTCCGGAATCTATAAATACCAGGCGAAAAACTTCAAGGATGCGGCTGCCTTGATGTCCAGAGCCGGTGAGATCAATCCGAAAGATACCACGGCGGCTTTGTATGCCGGTATCTTTACGCAGAACACCGAGAAACCGAGTGACGCCAAAGCGCATTTCGAGCGGTATATTGCCAATGGGGGAAAGGACCAGTCGGTTTACACCACGCTGGTGAGTCTCTACTACCAGGACAAGGAAATCGAAAAAGCCTTGGCTACCATTGACAAGGGAATTGCCACATTGCCGAACAGCAAAGACCTGGCTACCCAGAAAACCAGCATCCTCGTAACATCGGGTAAAGTTGACGATGCGATTTCGGATATGAAAAAGCAACTCGAGAAAGATCCGAACAACGTAAACCACCTGTTGATGCTGGCCAGTCTGTATGGTGACAAAAACAACAAGGGTTCGGAAGAATTGTCGAAGCTGGTCGGAAGTGCCAAGAAAGGCCCGAACGCGACCAAGCAGTTGAGCGAAGAGAAAGTGGTTCTGAAAGAATCCCAGAATGAGCTAACCCGTTTGACGGCCCGGGCGAAGAAAGAGCCAAAGAACGTCGACGTGAAAAATCAGATTGCGCGGGTGAACCAGATGATTGCGGACTCAAAAACGAAAATCACCGGTTTGGAAAAAGAAGTAGCGGAGCAGGCTCAGGCCAGTGCTGCCGCTGGCAATCAGGAACAGAAAATTGCGGAGCTGACCAAGCAGGTCGAAGAAAACCGGATCGCTTCCAAAGAGTATTATACCAAAGCATTGGCGGCTGATCCAAACAACTTCGATGCGAACTTCAACCTCGGGGCTGCTTATTTTAACGAAGCCGTTCAGATCCGGAAGCAACTGGAGATGATGGACATGAAAGACTACCAGACCAAGGGCAAGGAAATCGAAGGCCAGGTTTGTGGAAAATTCAAACAGGCGCTGCCGTATTTCGAAAAAGCGAAATCGGTGAAAGATACCGACCAGGATTTGAACGACAACCTGACAAACCTTCAGAATATTCTGAAGCAGTTTGAAGAGAAGAAAATTCCCTGCGTCGAAAGCAAATAACAAAAAAGGCAGCTTACAACGGCTGCCTTTTAATTTCCCTGAAAAGCTCCGATCTTGTGAAAGCGAGGTCGGAGCTTTTTAATGAGGTAGTATGGTAAAAATTACAAAGGTACTCATCACCGTGGCCATGATTGGTGTTTGGGGCTGGCTGGCTTTTATGGCGATTATGACGGCAAGTTTACGCGGTCGGCTAACATCCGTAGCCATCGGTATTTTACTCAACAGTGCATTGGCGTTTTGGTACACGCATCTTGAGAAACGGTTGAAGCGATTACCGGATGAGGAGAAGCAAGAAACGGAGGAGGTTGAACAGAATACGTAGAGAATTGAAAACTCTAGTTAACATAATATAAATTATACAACAATTATTTCATAGCAGAATCAGCTTGTAAATGACTCTGTAAGGATCTGGAAGATAATGGGTTATAGAAGTTAGTATAGATCAATGATTTATGGATTCACGTGGAACAAATAATAGGGTTACGCGGAGTTAAACAGAGAAAAAGAAGAGTTAAGCGGAGAATCAAATCAAATCCTGAAAGATGAATTGGGTGTCCCACTGATCGGCTTCTGGCGAAGCGGCATACGATCGCCGGACAACTTCGCCCTTTTGAAATCGTATCGGTGCCTTGAAAATCGGTCCGTCGTAGACAAAGGAATGATACTCGCCATTTTCACCGCACGGATCGACCGACGGCGGCAGATCTTTTAAAACCGTAGCGTCCAGTTCGCGACCGGCCCAGCTTTCCGGCAATTGATTTTCGTTCACACAAACCAGCAAGGCTTTAAAACCGGCCTGGACAAACTTGGCCAGCAACACCGTTGTGTTCTGATTCCACAACGGAAAGACGCCTTGCAAACCCACTTCGCTGAGTTGTTGCTCCCGGTACTGTCGCAAGTCTTCCAGAAAAATATCGCCGTAAATCACGTGGGTAACGCCCTGTTTTTTCAACTCAGTCAGTTTTTGTTTAACCAGCGTGTTATAGAGTTCCATCGATACGTCACCCGGAAATTGAACCGTATGCAAAGGCAGATCCAGAGCCCTTGTCTGGGCTTCGATCAGTTCGGTGCGGACGCCGTGCATGCTGACCCGCCCGAATTGCTCGTTGATGTTGGTGAGCAATCCAGCCAAATCATATTGCCCGGATTGATGGCAAAAAAAGAGAGCAAGAGCCGAATCCTTGCCCCCGCTCCAACTGATGATTGCTTTTTTCATGGTAAGAGAAAAGAGGTGAGACAAGAGAGTAAAGACAACTATTCTCTCGTCTCATCTCTCATGTCTATTTAAAATAAAAACCGGAAGGTGCAATCTCCGCTTTCACGGAATCGATCAGGGTTCCGCTGGCCTGGTAGCGGAATACGTAACCCGCCTGTTTGTAAGACGGCGTATACCCGCCATAAATGATGCCGGATTGCGGTTCGACGGCTAAGCCGCTGAACAACCGTTTGATAAAGGGTGTGGTAGCCGGAACGCTGGTGTCGTTGACCGAAAAGCGATAGGTCTCTCCTTTTTCCTTGTAGTTTTCGGAAGCATCGCCGTAGTAACTGCTCACGAAGTAAAAGTATTGTTTGTCTGAACTCAACCGGAATTTTGAAAGCGAGCGGGTTTTGTCGGTTCCAATTTTCAGGCGGTTTTCAATCGCCTTGCTCTGCGGGTTGACCTGAATCATTTCACCGCCACTATACACCCAGAGTTTGCCGTTGCCGTCGACGGCCACCGGATTGGGATTCGCACCTATTTCGATGCCGGTTTTAAGCTGATCGGTGGTGATGTCGATCACCGTAAGTTTGGTCGAACCACCGGTCGAACCGGCAAACACCTCGCTACCCACCAGCAGAAGCGTCTCCACTCCTTTCACCGCCGGTATTTTTTTGGTTACCGTGTTGGTCGTTAAATCAACGACGGCAATGTAACCCGGATCTTTGTAAAACGTGCCGTTTGAAAAATCACCCGAAAGATCCCAGCAACTCACGTATACTTTGTTGGCAGTCACCCGAACCGCTGAGCGGGGGTTTTCAATTTCCGGGGATTTCAGCGTCGCCAGTGACTTGAAAGTATTGGCATCCACAATTTCAACTTTGTCCTGACCCGCTGTGGTGTTGTCGACCAGAATCAATCCCTTGCCATCGGCTTCTTCGTAGGCCTGCACACTCCCGGTCAGGGAACGCTGATTGACCTGGTTAAATATATCGTAAGAAGCTGTAGAGCCCGTTGGTGGAAAATACGTGATCGTCCCATTGTTGTCAGTAAAATTTCCCTGGTTGACAACCAGCACGCCCGAGCCATACGGCAGGGCTTGCGGATCGTCGTTGTCATTGTTACAGGACCAGTTCAGGGCCACCAGCAGACCCAATGCCAGTTTAAATCGGACCGATGGTGCTTTAGTTACTTTTCTCATTGTTTTAGAGTATTCAGATTACAGATTAATTGAATGGTAAAGTTGCGGCCCGGCATCGCGTTTCGCTTGACGTTGAGGTAGACGGTATCAAATACATTGTTGATCTGTCCCTGAATCCGGGCAGCGACGGGGCCGAGTTTGATCTGGGTTTCGAGCAACACGTTCGTTAGCACGTAGCCGCGTAGAAACTGAATGTTGTCGAAGGTGATGTACTGACGGGAATTGACCTGGTTCTGGAAGGTCAGGCGGTTTTTACCTTTTGCCACAAAGGCCGAAAACCGGCCGCTGTGTTTGGGAACATACACCAGTTGTTTGCCGATGATGTCCTGGGCATAGACGTTGTAGACCCGCTCCTGGCTCGACCGCGTCAAGGCGTAGGCCAGCGTCAAGCCCGATTGCCAGTTGGCTGTCGTATAATTCAGTGTTCCCGACCACTCCAATCCACGGGCCACGACGAGTTGCAGATTTTCGACCCGGTAGCCGGACTCCGGATTCCAATACGACCAGTCGTCGATGCGGTTTCGGTAAACCGTGGCTTCGGATGTCACGGTTAAGTGTTCGGTGGGAATCCATCGGCTTGCCAAACCCGCTTCCAGATTAAACCCGTTTTCGGGCCGAATGTCCGGATTCCCCAGTACTTTCCAATACCGTTCGTTCAGCGTGGGAACCCGGTAACTGCGCCCGGCGGATGCTTTGGCCGTCAGCGCACTTTGGCCCGTTTTTACGACAGCATACTCCACACCCAGAGAAGGTGTAATCGGCGGATCAAACCGGGTGACGAAAGCCTGCCGGAGGTTGGCCGAGATCAGCCACCGCGTCCACTGCATCCGGAGCAGCGCATACAGATCGGCCCGGTCTTCCTGAATAGGTTGATCGCCGTAGCCGTCGACCTGTGTGCGGTAGTGAGACCATTCTCCCCCCAGTCGCAGAGAAACTTCCGCTGATGGATAGGAATGCGTAAACTCCTTCTCAATTCGACTGATTAGTCGATCGGTTTCGGAATGGCTGGGCGTATTGAAGTTTCCGCGTGCGTAATCAATGATGTCGCGAATCCAGCCCAGTCGCAATGTAAGTTTATTGGTTTCGTAGGTTGTTAAAAACCGGTAGGATTGCGAGCGGGTTCGTTCCCGAACGGTGGTATCGTAGGGCGTAACGGTCAAATTGTTATCCGTCAACCAGAGGTTCACCGAAAGCTGCTGGTTTTTCTGGTTTCGGAAATACAAATCCTGAATAAAGCCTTTCTGTTGGGTGATCGAATGCTCTACGAAGTAATTCCCCCGTTCGCGATACGGAAAATCGTTGTTGGCGTTGGTGGTGTAGAAGAAGGATTTCCCGGCAATCTGCCAGCGTTTTCCGGCAACACGCACAAACCGGATTCCAAGCTGCGTTCCGTAATTTCGAAAACTTCCGATCTGTTGCCCGACGGAAGCCTGAAAACCGGGTTGCTGCCACTTCGGATTGTTCATCAGCAGAATGCTGCCACCCACGGCATCCGACCCCACGCAACTGGCGGAGGAGCCATACTGAACCGCGAGTTGATCGAAACCGGTGACGGGCAGCGTAGAGAAATCACTAAGCCCGAGCGTTGGCTGGTTGATGTTGATTCCGTTCCAGAGTACGGCGGTGTGGTTGGCCGAGGTACCCCGAAACGAAGCGGTCGATAATTGCCCCGCACCATATACCTTAAACGCAATGGGGGTCGTATAGGTTAAAAGGTCTGTCAGCGTTTGGAAACGGAACTGTTCGAGCGTTACGGAGTCGATCCGCTGGGTTTTCTGACCGGCCGAAAACCGCTCGGGCGTGGTTCCCCGAATCGTTACGGCGGGTAACGTTTGGTCAGTACCGTTGGTTTGGCCGTTCACAACCGAAAACGAACCCACTAGTAAGGACAGGATAATCCCGTCTCTATACCGCATCATAGCTGAATTAAGTAAAAAAAGTGGCCGTCAATTCCCTCTTAAATAGGGTTGGGAGCCGTAAAAACCCGGTTTCCTTTTCACCCGAAAGAAACAGAGTATCGTTGTTTTAGGCAGGTCTCCTGGCTCACCCACTGATTTCGGCCTTCCCATCCGAACAAAACCGGACAGTGGCAAGAAGTAGAAATCAGTTCGTACGGGTTTACAGTTGCGGGGACAGCGTCGGTTTTGCACCGACTTCCCTATTAAGCCAACCCTGCCCAAACCGGCAGGCGGCACCTAATGCAACAAAGGTAGCAGGTTACGGAGGATTCTCCAATTATTTATGACGGCGCGTACTCCCGAAAGGTGCCGTCGGTGTAGAAAACCAGAATTCGTTCTATGATTTTTTCGTCTTTATTTTTCGCTACAGGCGATTGTGACGGGGCTATATAAGGCGGTTTTTCGTCTACAATTTCGGGTTGCGGGCTGGGCTTGCGCGAAATGGCTGGAATTTCGACCGGACGAGGATTTACATTTGTTACGGGTTGATCTTCTTCCAATATCCAATCGTAACCCAGCTCAGGAAACCGGCGGATGATCTTTTGAATGATATCGAAGCTGGGGCGGTTGCGTCCCGAGAGGATGTGGGAGATGCTCGACCGTTGAACCCCGATCTCATCGGCGAAATAAGAAGGGGTTAAGTTCTTGTCCTTCAGTACCTGTTTAATTTTGTCATTTACATTCATAGCGGCATGTTTTTTACAAAAGTAAATAATTTACAATCTAAAACAAGTCAAATGTAAATCAGTATTTGTTAATAATGTAAACTGTACAAATGTTAATTGTGTACAAATAGAAAAAGCCAACGTTACTAATGTAAAATTGGCTTTTGTGAATTGTAAATAGAGAATATTGTTCGTTTAAAAATGTATGGTGTATTAAACCGTTACATTGTTCGTGCGCAGCGCGTCGTTGAGGGACGTTTTCAAATCCGTCGATTCCTTACGCAGACCGATGATCAGCGCACAGGGTACCTGGTACAGGCCGGCTGCAAATTCTTTAGCAATGGTACCCGGAATGACGACGGAATTGTCGGGTACATAGCCCCGGTGTTCGACTGGTGATGAGCCGGTGACGTCGATAATTTTGGAGCTGCCGGTGATGATGACACCGGCTCCAAGAACGGCTCTTTTGCCAATGTGTGCGCCTTCCACGACAATGCAGCGGGAGCCGATGAAGGCGCCGTCTTCTACGATAACGGGTGACGCCTGGGGCGGTTCCAGCACCCCGCCGATGCCTACTCCCCCACTCAGGTGAACGTCTTTTCCGATCTGCGCACAACTGCCCACGGTAGCCCAGGTATCGACCATGGTCCGTTCATCGACATAAGCACCGACATTGACATACGACGGCATTAGAATCGCACCTGGAGCAATGTAGGAACCATAGCGGGCAACGGCTGGTGGAACGACCCGGACACCACGACTTTTGTAGTCGGTCTTCAGCGGAATTTTATCGTGAAATTCAAAAATGCCGACTTCATCCGTCTTCATCGTTTGGGAAACAAAATACAGTAAGATCGCTTTTTTGATCCATTCGTTCACGATCCACTTCCCTCCTTCGCCACCTGGTTCGGCTACGCGCAAGCGACCGCCATCGAGTTCGGCAATCACCTTTTTAATGGTTTCCAAGGTTACTGAATCGGTCAGCAAAGAACGGTCAGACCAACAATCTTCAATTACTTTTGTGTACTCCATAATTCAAAAAAATGTTTATAGAAAATATTCATTTTGATTACTATAACTACTTGATTATTAGTACACTTACAGAGTGCTTTCTGAAATCGTTCTTATCGATTTTTTACTATTTGGTCTTTGTTTTATTGTGGACCAAGAACCGATAGAGATCGTGTTTTTGACAATAAATAAATGGGTGTCAAAAGTGGAAATCATTGGGTATGTACCTGACTGTATCGGTATGTTACTGTATAAATATAATACAATTATATTATAGAAGTACTCTTTTAATATGGCGTGTTGGCGGTTTCCAGAAGAAATAATGAGAAGACCATCGTGAATCGATTTTTGGTTGTGGTGCTTCAAAAATATGCTGGTGAAGAGTTGGGCCAATTGCAACCAAGAATTAGTGCAACTGGCTGAAATTACTTCATGGATCTGCAGGCTAGGGTGAGTAATCTGATTGACTAACGGTTTGGTCATGCAGCGTTCACACGATTGTATTTTCAGGATTGGATGTGTCTGATACAGGCCGTGAGATCTTAGCAACCCGTACTGAATTGATTTACCGATGGGAAGGCGGGTACAAACGTCCGCCGTTATGGAAGGGTTAGGATTCAGCGAGGTATCGTTTTTTAGGGTAGTCAAGTAGGCTAAAATCGAATTAAAGGAATAGGGCCGCTCCTATTTTAAGCTATTGAATGGATGATAACCTGGTAGAAACAGCTTATAAAAATAACCATTTTTAAGCAGGTTATAAATTATTTCGCTGAATATTCGATGTCCGTCTTAGCTGGGACAAGATAAAATAGGGTTAGGCAAACAATGTATAAATATGTTTAGTAAAAACAAATGAAATATACTATTATAATTAGTAAAATACGAATATACGTTAGTAAATTGCTAATTACACTACTAATGTATATTAAGATTATTAGTATAATTACAGTATAATACTAATTTAAATAGGTGCTTATTTTGTTAAACAATTCGTTTTGTCGCCCTTCAATGAACCGGTTGTAAACGGAATTTAAAGCCCCCTTTTAAACTTACCTTTACGTTTCAATTTGTAATACTATCTTTGTACCGTTCTTGCTAACTAATTAAAACACACAATGGGCAAAATCAAAGTCGCCATCAATGGGTTCGGCCGCATCGGCCGCCTGTCTTTCAGAAGACTCCTCGAAAAAGAAAATGTTGAAATTGTTGCGATCAATGACTTAACTGATAATGCAACCCTGGCGCATTTACTAAAATACGATTCCATTCACGGTAAATTTCAAGGCACCGTTACCTCCGATAGCGAAAGCCTGACCATTAATGGCGTAAAAATTCATGCGTACGCAGAACGTGATCCCAAAGCATTGCCCTGGGGTACATTGGGCGTTGATGTTGTTTTGGAATCAACGGGTCGTTTTGTCGATGAAGCCGGTGCTGGTCAACATTTGACGGCTGGTGCTAAAAAAGTGGTGATCTCCGCTCCTGCTAAAGGAAATATTCCGACGGTTGTTCTGGGTGTCAACGAAGATACACTGACGGGTACAGAAACCATCCTTTCCAATGCTTCCTGTACGACAAACTGCCTGGCTCCGATGGCCAAGGTTCTGGACGACGTTTTTGGCATTGAAAAAGGCTACATGACGACGATTCACGCGTACACCGCCGATCAGAATCTTCAGGATGCTCCCCACTCCGACCTGCGCCGGGCCCGGGCGGCCGCTTTGTCGATCGTTCCGACCTCGACAGGTGCTGCCAAGGCCGTTGGTCTGGTATTGCCCCAATTGAAAGGAAAACTGGACGGTTATGCCCTCCGGGTACCCATCCCCGACGGTTCAGTGACAGACTTAACAGCCATTTTGAAACGCGAAGCCACGAAAGAAGAAATCAACGCAGCCATGAAAGCCGCAGCCGAAGGTCCGCTGAAAGGAATTCTGGAATATTGCGAAGATGAAATCGTTTCAACCGATATCGTTGGAAACCCAAGCTCGTGTATCTTCGATTCGAAACTGACTTCCGCCAACGGAACGCTGGTGAAGATCGTCGGCTGGTACGACAACGAATTTGGCTACTCAAGCCGGGTTGCTGATCTGATTGCTAAATTGTAATATAAAAAGATTTGGCACCAAAAAAGGCGGGTTATTAGCCCGCCTTTTTGCATTTTAAGTATTTTATCGAAAATCCCTTTCGGGTAAAAATCTCTTCGTATTTGGTCTTGATGCCGAGGTGAAGGTTGTTCATTTCGGAGGTATACAAGTCGCGGGTCGAGACCAAATCATCAAAACCGTTCTGATTCAGGCTCTCGATACTGAAATCGAAAAAATCATCGTGGTCGGTTTTCAGGTGAAGCAAACCACCTTCGATCAATATCTCCCGGTATAACTTCAAAAACCGGGCATCCGTCGAGCGATTTTTCAATTGGCTCACCCGGGGTTGCGGATCCGGAAACGTAATCCAGATCTCGTTTACCTCATCTTTTGCAAAAAAGTCCTGAATCCGGTAAATATCCGTCCGCAAAAAAGCGACGTTGGTTAATCCGGTTTCCAGTGCCACCAGACTCCCCTGCGCGATCCGGTCGCCTTTCCGGTCAATGCCGATAAAATTCAGGTTCGGGTAATGCCGGGCCAGCCCAATCGTGTATTCTCCTCTCCCACAGCCGATTTCAATTACAATCGGATTGTCATTCCGAAAATACCATTCCCGCCAATGCCCCTTGATGGTGTCAAATAACTCTTTTCCCGGCTCCAGAACATTCTCACTGACTCTATTATGCTCAAAACGGGAAAGCTTCTTTCTACTCACGCGTCCAATTGGTTTAATTCTGCAACAACATACGTGCTTCCGGTCACCAGAATACAATCCGCCGGTTGAGCACGACTTTTAGCGGCTTCCAGCGCCTGATTCACATCCGGGAATACATCACCCGCATATCCCTCCGCCCGAAACGCTTCTGCCAGCACCTCCGCATCCAGCGCCCGGGGAATGTGGGGCTGACAAAAATAGTACCTCGCTCCTTTCGGAAACAACCGGATCACCTTCGAAAGATCCTTGTCTCTTACGAAACCAACCACCAGATGCAGTTGTCGATACGAAACCGTTTCCAACGACTCCAACACGTTCAGAATACCAGGTTCATTGTGGGCCGTATCACAAATCACGGTGGGATTTTGTTGTAAAATTTGCCAACGGCCTTTCAAACCGGTCAGCTCAACGACTTTCGCAAAACCATTCTGAACCGCCGGTTGAGAAAGTTCGAACTCGTTTTGCAACACGTCAAGGGTCGCCAGAACACCCGCGGTATTTTTCAGTTGGTAAGTCCCCAGTAAACCCACCGTCAGTCCAGCGATAAACCCCTTCTGATCCGTTACCGATAACAGCCGCCCCTTTTCCCGGACCCCAAAATCAGTTACTGCATAAACGTCAGAAGCGAATACGAGGGGACTTTGACACGCCTTCGCCCGATCGGCAAAAACCGCCTGCGTTTCAGGATCGCGTTCGCTGACGACCACCGGAACACCGGGTTTGATGATTCCGGCTTTTTCAATGGCAATCTTTTGAAGTGTATCGCCCAGAATATCGCTGTGATCCCAGCCAATGTTGGTAATGAGCGACACCAGCGGGGTAATGATGTTGGTAGAATCCAGACGTCCCCCCAACCCTACCTCGATTACGGCCAAATCGACGTTCTGACGCGCGAAGTAGTCGAAAGCCATACCAACAGTCACTTCAAAGAAAGAAGGCTTTAAATCCTCGATAAACGCCTTGTGGGTTTCCACGAAGTCTGCCACCTCCGCATCGGGCATGGGGAAACCATCGATGCGAATCCGCTCGGTAAAGGATTTCAGATGGGGAGAAGTGTATAAACCGGTTTTATAGCCCGCCGATTGCAGCACAGCGGCCAGCAAGTGCGACGAACTGCCTTTACCGTTCGTGCCGCCAACGTGAATGGTTCTGAATTTTTCCTGAGGATTTCCCAGGTATTCGCAGAGTTTAACAATGTTATCCAGACCCGGTTTAAGGGCCTTCGCTCCGATCCGGTGAAAAACCGGCAACTGCGCATACAAATAATCAATCGCTTCCGAATACGTCATTCGGTACTAGTTTGAGCGGATGTTAATGGTGTAAGTACCCGTAGAGATCGGCGGAGCGGCCGACGCTTTCTGCACCAGTTGCAATTTGTACACCTGTTGTTTGTAAAACTCCGTTACCGTGGGACTTACCCGGGTTTCCTTAACCCGCACAAAAGTAACATCACCTTTGTCATCCACCTTGATTTCGAAAACGATTTTTCCGCTTTCTCCGGAATTATCCTGGGCGATGCGGTTCGTAGCCAAACGCCAGCCCGCAATGTTCAGCGAAACGCCGGACCCCGTCCCACCCGGTGTACCGTAGAATTGCTTGGCGTTGATATTCCCATCCGGATTGCCTTTGTCGCCGACACCCGACGCATCGTCACCGTTGTTGTTTCCTCCTGTTCCGGATGCTTTGCCTACCGTTCCATTCGACCCGCCGGAAGAACCTTTTTTATACAACGCATTGGCATCCACCTTTTTCGGCTCGGCAACCGGTTCGGCCTTGGGTGGTGCGGGTGTCGGTTTGGGCGTGGTCGCTTCTACTTTTTTGGGTTCAGCTTTTTCCGGAACTGTAACCGGGCTTTCAATCTTGCTGGCGATATCCGGTTTTTCCGTAACGACTTTGCTCGGTTTGGCATCCACGATCTTGGGAACAGGCGAAACCGGTGTTTTCTCTACCCGCGAGGTGGTCGTCACTTTCGGGTTCGGTTTGTCCTCCTCCTTTTTAACGTCCTCCTTATTTTTGGAATCGTTGGCTTTGTTATACGTCTGAATGTTGCCACTGCCCACCAGATCAGTCCCAAAGTTCACCTCCACGTATTCGATCGGCGGGGGATCCGGAACCGACTGCCACAACCGGATGTACAGCAGCAGGAAAAACAAGAGGGCACAGACGGCGAACGATCCGGCAAAAGCCGTTACCCGGTATTCATTCTCATTTTCCAGTACGACGCGACTCATGGATGGAGGTGTTTAGCCAATTAACGGAACTACCGGTAGACTCTATTGTTCAACACCGGCAAAATTAAAACGATTTCGTGAATTGTTCGGTTCACCTGAAGCAAAAAGGCAGCCTACGGCTGCCTTTTTGCTAGTTGCACTGGTTGTGGTTTACCGTTTCTGGTTATAAACGATAGACCACAACCTGTGAACCCAAGTTCTGTTCACTCAATTTTGCAAACCCAGGCGCTCGCACCGGATAAACGGCTCACTTTGTCGAGCGAAGCCAACACTTCGGTTTTATCATTCGACCCCACGGCCGCTACTTTGATCAGTTCTTTCTTTTTCGAATGCGGCAGAATATACGCCGTTTCGAAACCCTCCCGACGCAGGCGACGCATCAGCCGCTTTGCATTCTGAACGCTGGCAAAACTGCCGGCAATAGCGAGGTAATAAGTTTCGGATTTCTTCGGTTCCAGCACCACAGGAGCAATCGATTCGGCAACCCCGGCTGGTGTGGCAGGTTCAACTAGCGGAGTCGGAACCACCTCCGGACTCGAAACCGGGATAACAACGGGTTCGGCTTTCTCTGTCTCAACAGGTGCCGTTGGTGTTTCCGCAACGGTTACCGGAGCGTCATCCTCATCGCTCACAAACAACTCGAAGGGGTTCAGACTACTCAGCACCTGAGAGGATGATTTTTTCACGGTCACAATACCGAGCGAACAGATCAACAAAACTGCAGCAGCCCACGCAAGGTATTGTCTGCGGTTTCTCGCTACAGGCATTTCCAGCTCTTTCGTTTCGGCCTGAACTTCTTCTGCTTCTACTGAAATCGGAGCTTCCGGAGCAAATTTAACCAGCGCAAGCGGTTTTTCTTCTTCCTCAATAGCTGTTACCATACGAGCAGCAATGGGCTGAAAACCGTAGGATTCGCCTTGAAAATTATGCCGGATTTCGGGATCGAACTGGAGTTTACCCTCCTCATTTTCCGAGAACAAACCTACCCCTTCTATCGTAAAAATGCGTTCCCGATGCACTTCCTGCTTCAGATCATCCACAAACTGACGGATCGCCTGAAACACTTCATCGCGGGTTAATCCCTCATGAAGCATCATGTAGTTGATCAGCAGGCCATCATCCAGCTTCAAGGCTTCGTTGAACGCGATTTTCTTCCGGGGAGGCAAATAGGTTCCGCTGTTTTCCACAAACGTGGCCGGAATATAGTGCAGAATAAAACCGCCCAGTTCGGGAACGACGAGGCAATCGTACTGAAACAACAGTTTTTTAAGATACTCCGATACAGGTACCATACGCTTTTCGGTTAAGGCGGTGTCAGAAGCTATACGACAATCCTCCGAGAAAGTTAAGGCCTTGTTGCGGATAATACAAATACCGCTGATAATTAGAACCTATAATGTTATTTAACGAAACAAACGCTGAAACCTGTTTTCCCAGGAAATAGTCAATTTTCAAGTTCAAATCCCAGATCGGTTTGAGGGTGACAATCTGATTGGTAACGAAATTTTTGCCCTTCATTCCCTGATAATGGTACAAATCGGTCGTGATAAATAATTTTTTATTCACGATAAACGAATTCGACCACGAGCCCGAAATCGTCGGCCGGTGCCAGGCCGCTTCCATCCGGCTCAGGCTGTAGTCATAAAAATCAGCCCGCAGCGTCGACCGGAATAGTTCCTTGTAGGTATACCCCACCTGACCCGAAACCGTCAGGACATGGGACCGGTCGCCGTCGTATACAACAAAGAACTGCGAGGTGTCGGGCCAGGTGTTGTTGAAACCGTAGAAATTCTTGTAGCGGGCATACGATACTTTTCCTTCATAGGAAATACCGCTTCCCAGTTCACCCTTGCTTCCACCGTACAGATCCCAGGTTTTCTCCGTGTTTGCCAACACCGTCTGCGGAGCCAGCCAGCGGTTTTCGTTCAGGAAAGTCCGTAGGGTATTCCGGTTAATATCGCCGTCGACGCCCGCAAAAAAGTGAATATTCCCAGCCGGAACCACATCGAGGTCTAAAACCGGAAAAGCCCGCGTTCGGTTGATACTCTGGCGTTTATCCGATTCGTTAACAGCGTTAACCCCGAACGTAACCGTCAACAACGAATTAGAATATTTGAAGGTAGGCTTTACCCGGAACAAATTCCGGTTATCGACCGGCCCGTCGCTCCGTTGGGTGACGTAGGCATCGGCCGCAAAGAGGGCCACGAACTGGTCCGATATCCCCACCGAGCCTTTGAGATTGGTTCCCCAGTCGAGCTCGGTCGCTTCGTAATTATCGGCCAGGTTTACGATCCCGGTTTTCAGCGAGTAGTCGATGTTCCGATCCGGGTCAACGTTTTCGATGCCAATCCTGAACTGCGTTGTGGTCAGTTTCTGCCGAATGGTTTGCCGGTCGATTTCCTGCGGGCGACGATACCCGTAGAAATAAAACGCTTCCCGGTCGTAGCCCAGGTTGGCCGAAATCTTGAAAGCATCCGTCTGGTAGTTCCCATTCAGCTTCAGGCGGTTTTCCGAGGTAGCCGAGTTTTTGCCGTCCACCGGACCAATGCCCGACGATAAATGCTTAAACGACCCATCGACGGCGATGTTTTCCATCACCTGACCGCTGCCAAACGCTTCACCGTAAAACGAGCTGTAGTTCCCCGCCCCCAGTTTCACGTAATTGTTGAAGAGTTCCTGCTGCTCCGATTGGGCCGCCGGAATGGGCAAGGCCGAGGGCGAGAGTTTCGGATCTCCCACCGACAGCGACCGGTCGTTGAATTCGTAGGTCAGTTTGCGCTGCTCGGTAGACGGTTTAATGGACGGTATTTTATTGAAAAGGCGGTTGGCCGCCGGCATTTCAATCTTGCGGTTTTTCTCAATGGTAATCTCCTGATCATCCACCTCGCCTTCCCGGGCGGGTGGCGTGGTGGGGCGCGGGGTCTGTTGCGCCAATGCATCGACCGAAGTGAGCAGCAAACTGCCCGTAACGATCAAAAGCAATCTAAGATGGTCGATGGATGATTTTGGTAAGAACATGCAGGTATGCTGTTTGAATCGCTGTGATTCGGATGTCTGTTAGTTGAATGAATGAAGCCGGTCCAGTTTCGTATACCGATCAGTTTTTGCTATCGATGGCGGCTAATTTTTGCTTGGCCTCCGCAACAATTTCCTGATTTTCAGCATTCTCGATAATGGAATTCAGCACGGCTTTGGCCTGGGCAATCTCGTTTTGCGCCACGTTGTTGTCGGCAACCAGAATGAACCCTTTGCCCTTCCAGTAGTCATATTGCGCAAAATCGGAGTTGAACCGCAACAGGGCGTCGATGGATTCCTTGTGCTTTTTGGTCCGGTACAGAATATCGGCGATCCAGTAATTGGCTTCGGCTCCCTGCTCGTCTTTGGCCAGCGCAATGGTTTTGTCGAACTCAGCAGTCGCCTGTTTGAAATCGCCTTTGGCGTAGGCCACTTTCCCGAGCATCAACTGCGCCCGGTTTTGGGCACCCGGCACCACATTCCCCATCGACAACACTTCGCGGGCCGAAACCAGCGTCGAGTCGTAATTGCCCGTTGCGTAATAGGTATCCATCAGGCCCAACACCGCCTGCGACTGTTCGTTCTTGCTTTTCGACTGCGCCAAAACCGTGCGATAATTCCGAATGGCACGCGGGTAATTCTTCTGCTGACGTTCGACATCAGCAGCACGGGCAGCCGCGCGGGTCACAAAATCCGATTTGTTGTCGCTGATGACCAGGTAATAATACCGCAGCGCATTTGGCAAATCCCCGGACCGGAAATACGAATCGGCCAGGTAATACCGGGCTTCATACACCAGCGGGCTTCCCGGATTATCGTCGATAAACGCCAGTAAAGTAGTCACCGCCTGGGTATATTTCTCGTTGAAATATAGGCTCTTAGCATTTTCATACTCAACCTTTTGTACATCTGTACTGCCGGGATTACTTTTCTTGTAACTGGACAGGGTGCTGCTGAATTCATCCGCCCGACCGGCATCACTCAACGCGTTTTGCAAACCAAGCAATGCACCCGGTGCCGATGGGCTTCCACCAAATTGATCCAGAATCCGTTTGTAATCCTGAATCGCCGGTTCGTAGACCTGCAGGTTGGTGTTGGCTGTGGCCCGCTTCAACAAGGCCGCAGGAATCAGATAGCTTTTCGGTTTGTCGTTGATCAGTCGGCTGAACCCGCGAATGGACTGCTGGTAAGCGCCTTTCTCAAAGTCCACATTCGCCATTTGAAACAACGCATCATCCGCATACCGCGAATTGGGGAATTGAGTCAGTACTTTTTCAAACTGCGCTTTGGCTTCCACATCCCGTTCCATGAACGCCAGAATCAACCCCTTCTGGAAGGTGGCATAATCCCGGTCGATCCGACCCTGCGCAATGGCATTGTCGTAAAACCGCATCGCTTCATTGTAATTCTTGGTCGCAAAATAACTGTCCGCCACCCGAACCGTTGCATCTTCCAGCGCCTGTTTGTCGGAACTCCCGGATTTGGTAATGAAATCCCGGAAATAGGTAATGGCCTGTGGATAGTTCTTTTTATTGTAGGATGCGTAACCGAGGGCGTACAAACTCTTGCCCTGCAAATCACCCGAGACATTCCCGGAACGCATGGCCTGTTGGTATAAGGGAATGGCTTCGTCGTATTTCCGCAAGGCCGAGAAGGTTTCTGCTTTCCAGAACAGGGCGTTGTTCCGAAGATCCGAATCAACCGGATATTTCAGGGATTTGTCAAAATTGGCAATGGCCTGGTCATAACGTTCCGCGTTGAAATCCGTCACCGCCTGGTTATAGGTGATGCGTTGGTACGACGCGTTGATCCGTGGAGTCCGCTTTTTCAGGCCTTCGATGTACGAAATGGCAGCCGCATTGTTATTAGACGAGAAATACGCTTCGCTAAGCAGTTCGTTCGATTCGTTTTCAAACTTGCTGTCGGGATACCGTTTCAGAAAATCCGTAAATTCTTTTACAGCATCGCCCCCATTGTTCAGATCAAGCTGGAGTTTGGCATGGTTGAAGGCCGATTCCTCCTGAATGGGCTTGTTGAAATTCAGCCGGGCCGACTGATCGAAGGCGTTCAGGGCAAAACTCGGATTGGCGGTTTGCAGGTAACTGATCCCCAATCGGTAGGCCGAATACTGGGCAATCGTATCTTTTCCCGCTGACACATTTTTCAAAGCGGCAATCGCCCCGGTATAATCACCGGTTTTGAACAACGCGTCGCCATACCGGAACTGAACCGCCGGGGGAACGCTTCGACCCTTGATGTTACTATATTGTTTGTAATACGGAATGGCTTTGGCAAAATCGCCTTTTTTGTAGAGAACCTCGGCGGTAAACAGCGCCACCTCGGCCAGCTGAGCCGCATTGCCCCGGTTCCGTTGCAGCAACGGCTGGGAATAGGCCAGCAAGTCGTCATACCGACCGGCTTTGTACATCGACTGCACAATCCAGTTCGGAATTTCATTCTGATAGGTCGGGTTCTGCTCGATCCGCTTGAAATCGGCAATGGCTGCGGTATAATTGCCCTGCCGGAAATTGATGACACCGGCGTAATACGAGGCCGACGCTGCCTGTGCCAGACCGGGATCCTGTTTGATCTGGTTCAGCAAGGGCAAAGCCGCCCGCAAATCCTGCTTCGAATAATAGGCCATGGCCAGCAGATATTTGCTTTCGGCCTGTCCGTTTGCGTTCTGGCTTTGCTTGATGGCTTTTTCCAGAAACGTGATCGCCCGGTCGTAATCGCCTTTGTCAAAATAGTATTTTCCCAGATCGCCGTACAAAAGTCCGGCTTTTGGGTGTTCGCGGTGGGTTTTCACAAACCGATCGACCTGAACCTCCGCTTCGGGAATGTCGAGATACAGGCCCGTCAGCGCAATGTAGTATTCCGCCGAAACCGCATTCTGATCACTGATGTTGGTAATCGGCTTTTTACGATCCAGGTATTGCAGGAATTCCTGGCGCGCAGCCGCGTAATTATTTTTTTCAAACCACTCCAGCCCGTTCCTGAACAGGACGTCGGGTTCGGTGTAACTGAGGGTTCGTTGGGCGGTTGCCGGAATCGCCAGCACCGAGCAGGTTAATAAAACCGATAAGTGCAATGCCTTTCCAAACTGGGTCGGACGCATACGTTGGAGTTAAACAGATTTTCTTTATCGTAGTTACGTTATTACTTTTGTAAGTCGTAAGAACGGGTTTCTACCATCTGAAAACGAAAGTACACGCATTTCCGTATGAAAAAAAATCATTGGCTTTTCTTTTTACTCTGCCTGCCGGCTTTCGTCCACGCGGCTTTTCCGGCACCGGAAGCCACTTTGGCCCCTCCTTTCGCAACGACTCCTTCCATTCTCTATACCCTGTCGATGCACGAACCCCAAACCCATTATTTCGAAGTGGAAATGCGGGTGAGCGGAGCCTTCTCCGATTCTAAAACGGGTTCTAAGGAGTATATCGACGTTAAAATGCCGGTTTGGACACCGGGCTCGTACCTGATTCGGGAGTATGCTAAAAATGTGGAAGGGTTTCGGGCCTCGGCGGGCGACAAACCGGTGCGTTCCGAGAAAATCCGGAAAAACACCTGGCGGGTTTATTCCACGGCCAGCCCGCTGACGATTCGCTACAAAGTCTACGCCTATGAACTTAGCGTACGGACCAGTTTTATCGACGAATCCCACGGGTATCTGAACGGTGCGAGCATTTTTCTGTACATTGATCACCTGCGAAACCAGCCCCACCAGCTCCGGATTCAGCCGTACAAAGATTGGAAAAAGATCAACACCGGTCTGGCGGCTGTCGCCGGACAACTCAACACCTACGAAGCCGCCGATTATGACGTGCTGGTCGACAGCCCCATTGAAATTGGAAACCAGTATACGTTTTCGTTCACGGCAGCCGGTGTTCCGCACACGGTGGCGGTATACGGCGAGAAACTGTATGACGAAACCCGGCTGGCCGACGACATGAAACGGGTTTGTGAGGAAGCCTTCAAGGTCATAGGTGAGCATCCCTGTAAAGACTACACCTTTATCATCCACCAGACGCCCACCGGCGGGGGCGGTTTGGAGCACGCCAACTCCACAACCCTCCAAATTACCCGCAACGCGTTTCTGAACGGTCAGCTTTATCAGAATCTGCTGAGCCTGGTCGCCCACGAATACTTTCACCTCTGGAACGTCAAGCGCATTCGGCCCAAGGCCCTCGGCCCGTTTGACTACGAAAACGAAAATTACACCCACCTACTCTGGGTCTCGGAGGGAATCACGACCTTTTACCAGTCCATGATTCTGAAACGGAGCGGTTTTCTGACGTCAGAAGCCTACCTGCGTTCCGTGGGCAGTGAAATCTCCGGCATCGAGAATTTACCCGGAAACGAGGTGCAATCGGTGACCGAAGCCAGTCTCGATGCGTGGATCAAGCTGTATCGGCCCAATGAGAATTCGATGAACAGCACGATTTCGTATTACAGCAAAGGCAGTGCCCTCGGCGGTTTGCTGAATCTGGCGATTCTGTCGAACACCAATGGCCAGAAAAACCTTGATGATGTGATGCGGCTCCTCTACACAACGTATTATAAAAAGCTGAAACGCGGGTTTACGGATGACGAATTCCAGCAGGCCGTGGAACAGGTTGCAGGCCGGAACCTGGATGATTTCTTTCAGAAATACGTGTTCGGAACCGACAAAATTGATTACAATGCGTTTCTGAATCCGGTCGGACTGAATCTGGTGGACGCCAGCGCCAGCAAACAGGACGCCTACCTGGGTGCGATGACGAAATACGCCGATGGCAAACTCACGGTTTCCGCCGTTCGGCGCAATTCCCCCGCCTGGATCAGCGGATTGAATGTCAACGACGAAATTCTGTCGATCGACAACCGGCGGGTGAATAACGATCTTGACAAAATACTGGACACCCATCAACCCGACCAAACCATTCAGGTGCTCGTGAATCGGGGTGGTGAACTAAAAACCGTATCCGCCAAACTGACGGGAAATCCGCTGGCCGCTTTTCGAATCGAGCCGGTTGCGAATCCGACGGACGGGCAAAGGGCGTTGTATAAAAAATGGCTCTCGGTGACGAGCAGTCAGTCTAGTATTCGTGGCGCTGGAGGGTATCCATAAAATCCGCGTGCATCTGCCCGAATCGTTCGTTCACCCGTTGCATGAACGGTTCGTCCAGTAACCGGATCACTTCTTCATCGGAACTGACGTCCATTTCGCTGATCTTGTAGGTTTGCTCATACAGCCCGGCTTCGATTTTGATCAGGTATTTATTGTTCCAGAAATAGAGACCGATTCGGAAGGCCGGATGTGAAATTTCTTTTATATACCGCATTTTGTTACCATTTAACAGTGTTAGGTTACTTATTTAATGCCAAATTACCAAATCATGGCTCCCAGCACTTCCCATACACCCTTTCGTAAGTCAACATTCGTTATTCAATATTCGTTATTTATTATTCATTGTTGTTTATTATTCGCCTGTTCAAACTCGGACAAGGACGAATCCGCGCTTTTTTTTCAACGGGGAAACGTTTCATTTAAAACCGGCGAATACCGGCAGGCCATCCGGTTTTATAACGAAGCGATCGAAAAAAATCCTGATTTTGCCGATGCCTACAACAATCGCGGCTTGGCAAAGTACCGACTCGGCGATTTTCAGGCCGCTCTGGCCGACTATGACCGTGCGGTTGTCAAAGACGCCGAATTCTGGCAGGCCTATTTCAACCGCGCCGAAGTTCGGTCGGATCTGAATGATCTCAAAGGAAGTAGCGACGATTTGACCAAAATTCAGCCCGTTTACCGGGATTCGACCTATTTCTACGTTCGGCTGGGGAATCTGCAGGCTAAACAAAACCGTCTTTCGGCGGCTCAGGCAGCCTACGAAAAAGCCCTTGCGCTGGACCCCAAAAACGCCGAAGCCCTGACCAACCGGGGCGTGTTGTATTTCAACCAGAAACAATACGACCTCGCCAAAACCGACTTTCAGCAGGCAACTCAGGTCGATCCGAAACAACATTTTGCGTTCAACAACCTGGGGCAGATTTTAAGCCGGGAAAAGAAATACACCGAAGCCCTGCAACTGACCGACAAGGCGTTAGCGCTGCAACCCACCCAGCCGTATTACCTCAACAACAAAGGCTATTTGCTGCTACAAACCAATCGTCCGGATGATGCGCTGAAACTCATTCAGCAATCCATCAAACTCGATGACCAGAACGGCTGGGCGCACCGCAATCTGGGTTTGTATTACCTAACCAAAAATCAGCCTGCTCCGGCCATCGCAGCTTTGAAAGAAGCCGAGCGGCTCAATGCCTCGGTCGAAAATGTGTATGCCTATCTGGGTCAGGCCTACCAGCAGGCGGGTAATGTAACACAGGCTTGTCAAACCTGGAACATTGGCGTCAAGGCGGGCGATGAACTGGCGAAAGAGCAAAGCGCCCGGTTTTGCCGTTAGTTTATTTCAAACCAGAAAACGGGGATTCTAACCGTTTTTTTAACAGCCCACGGTTTCCAACCGTGGGTTTAGAGAAAATCGGAATATAGAGTTAGGAAACCGTTTTAACGGTTTTGTCGATCTAAAAAGGTTTCCTGAACCAGTTGTTTATACCGCTGAAATTGTTCAGCGTTGACATACCGGTCCGTTTCAATTTCCAGCAATTTACCTCGATCACCCTTCGAAAAAAAATCAGCCAGGGCGGTTTTTAAATCATCATACGAGGATACGTTCGCATACGCCAGACCGGCCTCTTTGGCCGTATTTTCCGCCGAGAGCGGTTGGCTCGTTTCAAAATACGCACTGAGTTCCGGCTGTTTGGACGGCCCGTCGATGATCCGGAAAATGTTGCCGCCGTGGTTGTTGAGCACAATAACGCGCAAATTGGCCGGAACCAGGTTGTTCCACAGGCCATTCCGGTCGTAAAAAAAGGCGACATCACCAATCAGGGCCGTCACGAGTTGATCCGTCGCCAAAGCCGCACCCACTGCCGTACTCAAACAACCGTCGATGCCGCTGGTGCCTCGATTGGCAAATACCTCCACCCGCTGATTTTCAGGTAATCCGCAGAAATTGGCGTAGCGCACCGGCATGCTATTGGCCACGTGAAGCTGGCTGTCCGCGGGTAGTTCATCCAGAATTCGCTGAATAACCGCCCATTCGTGAAAAACCGTCTCGTCGTTCAGGAATTGATTCAGCAGGCGCGTCGCTTTCCGATCCAGGGTTTGCCACTGTTCCTGAAAATTGTCGTCGGAATCTTCGTCATCATTACTCACAAACCGCTGGTAATCAATATCTGAAAACAGTTTCTCAAAAAAATCCGTCGGTTCATACGGGATCAGCCGCGTCAGCGACTGAAACGGATCGGCCAGGCGGTGGTGCGGCTGAATCTGCCAGTGTGCCCCGGGTTGGTGATTGCGCAGGAAGAGTTTGAGCTGTTTCGAAAGGAACGACTGGCCGCAGGTGATCAACAAATCCGGCACGAGGTCGTGTTTCAATTCGTCGTTGGCCGAACTCAAAAAAATATCCTGCTGCGTAATGAACTCTCCATTGCGTGGCAGATTCGAAATCACATCGCCCACCACCGGAATCCGCCATTCTTCGCTGATCTTTTTCAGAATCGCCAGCAAGGCCGGATCGTGCGGCCCCTGTCCGACGGCAATCAGTTTCCGCTCGGCGGTTTCCCACTCCTCCTGCAACCGGTGCCAGGTTTCCGACGACAAAGCCGAAGCCGCCATCACCTGTTCAATCACCCGAACGGCTTGGTACTGAAAGGTTTCGTCCCCAACCGGATACAGCGGTTCGCGCAACGGAATGTTGATGTGTACCGGACCGCGCGGTTCCGCCCACGCCAGATCGACGGCTTCGTTCGTCGCCCGTTCGGCAAACCAGCGGGCATCGGGGTGGACAAAATCGGCGGGCAGTTCGAAGGCCTGTTTGACGTGTTTCCCAAAAATGTCGGTCTGGTAAATCGTTTGACCGTCCTGCTGGTGCGTCCATTCTTTGGGCCGGTCGGCGGTCAGGATCAACAGCGGTATTTCCTGAAAGTAGGCTTCGGCCACGGCGGGGGCCAGGTTATAGACCGCACTGCCGGATGTACAGACCAGAATCACCGGCTGACGAAGTTGCTGCGCCAGGCCCAGGGCAATAAAACCGGCGGAACGTTCGTCGGCCACGGCGCGGGTGGTCATTTCCGGATGACGCGCCAGGGCCAGGGTGATGGGTGCGCTGCGGGAACCGGGCGAAATGATGGCCTGCCGGATGCCCTTGCGAACACACAATTCAACGAGATTCAGTACGTGCTGATGAATAGCCACAACAATCGAGGGGTTGGTAAAATGAGATCGCAAAAAAAAGCCGAGTCCGCAAAGTATCTCTGCATTCCCGGCTTTTTCTTTACGATCTCGGCGTATTCTTACAATTCGTCTACCCCAAATACGTTTTCAACGCTTTGGAACGGGACGTATGCCGCAGACGGCGGATGGCTTTTTCCTTGATTTGCCGAACGCGCTCCCGGGTCAGGTTAAATTTCTCCCCGATTTCTTCGAGCGTCATGGCGTGTTCACCATTCAGACCGAAATAGAGCGTGATGACATCGGCTTCCCGTTGGGTCAGCGTCGACAGGGCGCGTTGTACTTCTTTCCGCAAGGAGTCGTTGATCAGTCCCGAATCCGGTTTGTCTTCGCCATCGTTTTCGAGTACGTCGAGCAAACTGTTTTCTTCGCCCTGCACAAACGGCGCATCCATGGACACGTGACGACCCGAAATTTTCAGGGTGTCGACCACTTCGGCCGCCGAAATCTCCAGCACGGCGGCCAGTTCTTCCGGTGACGGTTCGCGTTCGAATTTCTGCTCCAGGTCGGAGAACGTCTTGGAAATCTTGTTGAGCGATCCCACCCGGTTCAGCGGCAGACGAACAATCCGGGACTGTTCGGCCAATGCCTGCAGAATCGACTGGCGAATCCACCAAACGGCGTACGAGATAAATTTGAACCCCCGGGTTTCATCAAAACGCTGGGCGGCTTTGATCAGACCGAGGTTTCCCTCATTGATCAGGTCACCCAATGACAAACCCTGGTTTTGATACTGTTTTGCTACGGATACAACGAACCGGAGGTTGGCTTTGGTCAGCCGTTCCAGCGACAACTGGTCGCCTTCCCGGATTTTCTGGGCCAACTGAACTTCTTCGTCGGGCGTTAATAAATCCACTTTACCAATCTCCTGCAAATACTTATCAAGCGATTGGCTCTCGCGGTTGGTAATCTGTTTTGAAATCTTTAGCTGTCTCATGTACGGAATACTGCCTTCCGGCAGTCCGGTTTTAATACTACTTCATCGGCTGACCGCCTACGCAAGTCCAATTGGTAACGAAATCATAAACTGATTCTGTACACTGAAATGTAACAAATCAGGCTGGATTTTTGTTCACGGGCCTGGGCAGTAGTATTTTCCGCGAGAGACGGTATTTTCCGGTTTTTTTGTCGACTTCAATCAACTTCACCCGTACCTCTTCACCCACTTCGAGTACGCCATCCATGGTTTCCAGACGATCCCACTTGATCTCGGAAATGTGCAATAACCCATCTTTGCCCGGCAGGAATTCAACGAACGCGCCGAACGGCATGATGGTTTTTACTTTTCCATCATAAATCTCGCCCACTTCCGGAACGGTGACGATGCCCCGAATCCGGGAAACCGCTTTGTCCATGCCGACCTGGTTGGTCGAGAAGATGTTAACATACCCGGCATTGTCTTTTTCTTCGATGACAATCGTCGTACCGGATTCTTTCTGAATTTCCTGTACCACTTTACCGCCTGGCCCGATTACGGCACCAATAAACTCGCGGTCGATCTTGATGGTAATCGCGCGCGGAGCGTGGGGTTTCAGTTCCGGACGTGGCGCCGTCAACGACTTGTTCATTTCGCCCAGAATGTGCAGACGACCGGCTTTGGCCTGATGCAGAGCTTCCGTCAGTACTTCATACGACAAACCGTCGACTTTAATATCCATCTGGCAGGCGGTAATACCGGCTTCGGTACCCGTTACCTTGAAGTCCATATCACCCAGGTGATCTTCGTCGCCCAGGATGTCGGACAAAACGGCGTATTTACCAGCATTGTCCGTGATCAATCCCATCGCAATCCCGGCCACCGGAGCTTTGATTTTCACCCCGGCATCCATCAGCGCCAGCGTTCCGGCACACACCGTGGCCATCGATGACGAACCGTTCGATTCCAGAATGTCGGAAACGATCCGGATTGTATACGGATTGTCGGCTTCGGGAGGCAATACTTTCTTCAACGCGCGGTGCGCCAGGTTTCCGTGACCGATTTCCCGGCGACCGGCACCCCGGTTCGGTTTCACTTCACCCGTCGAGAAGCCCGGGAAGTTGTAATGCAACAGGAATTTGGAATAACCTTGCAGCATGGCCTGATCGACGATCTGCTCGTCCATTTTCGTACCGAGCGTCACCGTGGTCAGCGACTGGGTTTCACCGCGGGTGAACACCGCTGAACCGTGGGCCGAAGGCAGGTAATCGACTTCGGTCGTGATCTGGCGGATTTCGTCCAGCTTCCGTCCGTCCAGGCGATAGCGCTCATCGAGCACCAACCGGCGGGAGGCTTCCCACTGGACATCGTGAAAATAGGTTTTCGCCAGTGACAGTTTAAAGCCATCGACGTCGCCATCCGGGAAAAGAATATTCTTGAATTCGTCGAAAACCGCTTTGAACGATTCGCTGCGAACTTTCTTATTTTTATTTGCCTGCAGGGCCACCGCATACACTTTGTCGTAGCACTGCTGGTGTACCAACTGACGGAGTTCTTCGTCGTGCGTTTCGTGGCTGTAGACCCGCTTCTCCTGTTTGCCAACGGCGGCTTCCAGTTCTTTCTGAGCGGCACACTGCAACTTGATGACTTCGTGAGCGGCTTTGATGGCCTCGACCACTTCTTCTTCCGAACACTCGTTCATCTGGCCTTCGACCATACAAACGTCTTTCGCCGTAGCGGCCACGATCAGGTCGAGCGTTGCCCGTTCCAGATCGGAGGTTTTGGGGTTAATCTGATAAGCGCCGTCGATTTTAGCCACCCGCACTTCGGAAATCGGCCCGTTGAAGGGAATGTCCGAAACCGCCAGGGCGGACGATGCCGCCAAAGCCGCCAGGGCATCCGGCAGAACTTCGGCATCCGCCGAAATCAACGTGATCATGACCTGGGTGTCGGCATGATAATCTTCGGGGAAGATGGGGCGCAGGGCGCGGTCAACCAGGCGGCTGATCAATACTTCGTGATCGCCCAACCGGCCTTCCCGGCGCTGAAAACTACCCGGAATGCGGCCGGAAGCCGCGAATTTTTCCTGGTAATCAACGGAAAGGGGCAGAAAATCTGCGCCTTCTTTTCCTTCTTTATTCGAGACCACTGTTGCCAGCAACATGGTATCGCCCAACCGAACGACTACGGCACCATCGGCCTGACGGGCCAGTTTGCCCGTTTCGATGGTGATGGTACGTCCGTCTGGAAGGTTAATGGATTGCGTGATGATTTGTGACATACTTTAAGGAATAATACACACGACTGCCGCTTTATAAACCGATTGTTTCTACTGAAAGACCGCAACTATACTAAACTTACTCGCAGACCGCTTCGTCGGACCATCCGAACGTAAAAAAATCTAAAAAACAGCGTAAATAGGAAACGTAAAACATGAAATCAGGGAACCGGTTTGAGGGGTTCCCTGATGCAAAGAAGGAATTACTTCCGGAGACCTAATTCGACAATGATGGCCCGGTAACGACTAATATCTTTTTTAATCAGATAATCCAGCAACCGACGGCGCTTTCCTACCAGTTTCAGCAGGCCAAGCCGGGTGCCATAATCGTGTTTGTGCTTTTTCAGATGCTCTGTCAGGTGGTTAATCCGGAATGTGAACAGTGCAATCTGAGATTCAGCCGACCCAGAGTCTTCCGCAGTTCTGTTGAACCCCTGAGCAGCAAAGATTTCTTGCTTTTTCTCGGTATTTAAATACATCGTCAGATAGCTAATAGTAATGAAAAAAATGAATGAAACGCAAAAGTACGACTTTATTTCTTATCTGAAGGAAAACCGGCGCAGAATATTTCAGGCCACCCGGGTTTCCCGACGGCTCGTGCGCCAGTTGAGATACCGCTTTTTCAGCCGCTCAAAGGCGATGACGTAGACATCTTTGTCAAACAGCCGGGAATCGTTTCGGGCCTGTTTCATGAGGTATAGTCCGACCGGTAGCAAAATCGCATTCGCCATCCAGGCCCCGGCCGGTACCCAGATCAACCCGTCTTTAGCGTATTTATCCCCCGTCAGGGTCAACACATACAGCAGAATGAAAAAGATTATCGACACCAGCACCGGAATCCCAAACCCGCCTTTCTTAATAATCGCTCCCAGCGGGGCGCCAATCAAAAACATGATGAAACACGAAATGGCCTGGGTGAACTTGTGGTGGCTCTCAAGTTCATACCGGTTGACGGTTTTGCCTTTCTCTTTCAGATAGGTCTGGTTGGATTCGGCGTAGGAAAGCATGTTGCGGGCCTGCGACAGGGCCATTTCGTTGGTTTCGCCCTGAATTCGGGCCTCCACGGGTCGCGCCAGCAGCGAATCGATCCACTTGCCGGCCTTCACCGCGGGCGGCACCGGCGTGTTGGGGTTGGTAACGATGACGGGTTGCGGCTGCTTGAACTGGTAACTGTAGTATTGCCGGGAAGTCGTCGCCGTGCCAGCCAGACTGGCCTTCAGTTCCTTCTTCAAGGAATCGGTCAGCGTGGCCAGCTCCGACAGATTTTTCATGTACTCGTGGTATTCGAACTGCTGTTCGTCCGTCCGTTTCAACCCGTACGAATCCAGGCTGATCCGCAGTTTATAGTGCTGAAAACCGTTCCGCAGAAACTTGGCCAGTTGATTGGGCGAACCGTTGCTGGCGTAGGACACGCTACTGGTGTTATCCGTGTATTCGGTGTAGTCGTTGCCGTTATATAGCTCAAAAATCAGGTATTGCTTGTCGGGCGTGGTGAACATACGCCCCGAATCCGCCAGAATAATTTCGCGGTTTCCGGTTTCCATGCCGTTTTCCTGGTGTTTGTAAATCACCATGCCGCGCAGCGTTTCGCCGTCTTTTTTATCCGCTTTGATGCTGTAACCGGGCAAATCGTTGTAAAAAATCCCTTCTTTGATGCTCAGCGTGGCCTTCGACGATTTGATATCCCACAGCAAACTGTAGCCTTTGAGGTTCGCCCAGGGCGCGACTTTGTTGTTGAACCAGAACGAGAAAATAGCAATGCCGGTGGCGACGATCAGCAGGGGGCGCATGGCCCGGGTCAGGGAAATGCCGGCGCTTTTCAAAGCCGTCAGTTCAAAAAATTCACCGAGGTTCCCGTAGGTCATCAGGGACGATAGCAGTACCGCCAGTGGAAGGGCAATGGGAATGGTAATGAGGCTGAAATAGAAGAGGATCTTGGCAAAAACCTGCAATTCAACGTCTTTCGATACAAACTGGTCGATGTAAAACATCATCAGACGCATCAGAAAGATAAACACGACTACACAAAGCGTCAATACGAACGGGCCCCAAAATGACTTCAGTATGAGCTTGTCAATTTTTTTCATTGGCAATCAACTTCCCACGATTTCTTTTAACTTATCGATTAAACTGTTCCAAAGGGATTTAAGTTCGTCGGGGTCGGTGTTGGAAGAGTAGTCGGTGATGCGTAAAAAAGTAGACTGGGTCAGTTCACTGACATCGACCCGGAAGTCGATGTAGGTATGTTCGTCGGTTGCGGTGCCGTTGCCGTTCAAAAACTCGAATCGGACGCTTTTATTTTGCCGCATGGAAACCTGTTTGGCAGGATGGCTCTCGTTGTCCCAGTAAAAATCAAACTGATGATCCGGCCGGACGTTCACTTTCGATGCAAACCACTGAGAGAGGCCCGAAGCCGTACTGATATAGGGAAAAAGGACCTTTGGAGATGCCCGCAGCTCGTATTCCGCAATAAATTTATAGTTTTCCATATCAGTGATTTTTAATAGGTAATGTGGCAAAGTTAGCAGAATTTTAACACGAGACTCAAAAAGGTTTGTTGGAGTAGATGTTTTTTTTCTTACTTTTGTGGCACGAAAAATCTGGCGGGGTAGCTCAGTTGGTTAGAGCACAGGATTCATAACCCTGAGGTCACGAGTTCAACTCTCGTCCCCGCTACGACAAGCAAAACCGCCCGATCAGGCGGTTTTTTGCGTTTTTGCTCCCTCGGTTTTGCCCCCCCCCCTGAAGGGGGCTTCTAGATCCGGTTTTTGTTAGCCCGGCACCGGCCGCCCGGCCTTCAGGGGGTTGGGGGCAAAGCCGAGGCTGGGCGGAAGGTCAATGCAGAATCTCGTAGACCAATTGCTTCAAAATAGCGCCTTCGTTCAGGGATGGCGCGTCGATGCCTTTCGACAAGGCATCGGCCTGCCGGATGGAGTGGATGATCCCGGCGACTTTCCACAGCGGGTAGGCCCGGGCCGTTTGCAGGTAATCCTTCACAAAAAAAGTGTGAACGCCCAATAAGGTCGATAAGGTTTTTTCGGATTGGTCGCGGGAGGCCTGTACCATCAACACCTTCGTAAAAAACTGGTACAGAATGATCAGCATCGGCGGCAACGGATTGTCTTTCGGATTCCGGCCGAAATAATCGGCAATCCGGTTGGCTTTCAGCACATCCCGCAATGTGAGGGCTTTTTGCAGTTCAAAGACGTTGTATTCCTTGCTGATGCCGACGAGCCGCTCCACCGTGTCGGCGCTGATTTCTTCGCCGACTTTCAGGTTGATCATGATTTTGTCGATTTCACTGGCCAGCCGTTTCAGGTCGTTGCCAATGTAATCGAACAGCATCTGGATGGCCTTCAGGCTGATTTTTACGTTCTGCTGGCGGCAATAGTCTCCAATCCAGTCCGGCACTTTGTTGTCGTACAGTTTTTTGGAATTCAGCAGAACGCCTTTCTGGCCGATGGCTTTGGCGAGGGCCTTGCGTTCGTCGTAGGGGCCGGTATGGCACAAAACCAGGATCGTGGAAGCCAGCGGTGCTTTGGCGTAGTCTTCCAGCAACGACTGGCTGGCTTTTTCATTCAAACCGCCCATCTGCTGGGCTTCTTTCACCAGCACCAACTGCCGGTCGGCCATGAACGGATAGCGCCGGGCCAGGTTGATCACCGCTCCCACCTGGGTGTCTTTGCCGAAAACCGTAAACTGATTGAAGCCCTTTTCGTGCTCGGGAACCGCTACTTTTTCGATTTCATCCGCAATCAGATCCACGAAATACGTTTCGTCACCGTGCAGCAAATACAGGGGAGCAAAGTTCTTCTTCCGAACGTCTTTCAGAATCTGGTCAATAGCCGGGGTCATAACGGTGTACTATATACGTAATAAAACAAGAAAGGAAACGATCACAAAACCGGCGGGTTCATCCCCTGAAAATCACGCACATGCTGTTGCAGTTCAGGGAAAAACCGGTGGAAGTATTCCTCAAAACTAGCGTAATTATCGTTCAAATCTTCAATGGCAGTATCCAGATTCGACGGAAATGCCGTACGCCGGGCCATTCCTTTCAGGCTGCGGTCGATGCCTTCCAGAAACTGGTAATTCGTCAGCCAGTCATGCTGCATCATGTAACCGGCCATGCGCCAGGCGGCATCGGGCAGTTGAGTCCGGTGATTTTTCAGAAACTGGTAGAAGGCCGGCACAAATTCGGTTAGCGGGCGGCCGGAAATTTGCGTGAAGTGAATCGCCAGAAAATGATCCAGAAACACATCGATGGCTGCTCCGGCGTATTTGTGGCAGCGGGGCCGAACCAGAATCCGCATTTCCTCCACCAGGGGATGATGATCGGTAAACTGATCGATCTGGCGGTGGAGCCAGATGCCGCGCTGCACCGCCACCGATAACCCATGCCGGGGATGACCGGGATTTCCCTTGATGAAGTCCGCGATAAAATTGCCGATCAACAGCCCCTCATCATCACCGGAAAGGTACGCATGTGCTAATATATTCATCGATCAGACCGCCTACAGATGGGGGTCGCCCTGCGCAAGCACAGTTTCAAACCCCGCCGTGGGCTGGTATTGGACGGTTTCTACACCGAATTTACGCAAAAACTCGACACCCTCGTCGGTCGGAATGCCTTTGTACTGCGCGTAGGAATGCAGAAAAACCACCTTGGCAATTTTCATACTAAAGATAATCCGTGCACAGGCGATGCAGGGCGACAGCGTTACGTAGATGGTTGCGCCTTCGATCACCGCGCCGTTTTTGGCCGCGTACAGAATCGCATTTTGCTCGGCATGAAGCGCCAGGGAGCAACTTCCTTTGGAGTCACGCGGACAACCCACCTCCGGAAATTCTTCGTCGCAATTGTGCGTCCCCGACGGTGGACCGTTGTAGCCAATGGAAATAATCCGGGTCTCTTTCGTCAACACCGCGCCCACCTGCGCTTTGATGCAGTGCGACCGCTTCGAAAGATTGACGGCCAGTTCCATGAAAATATCGTCAAACCGGGGCTTGCTCATCCATCTCAGGTTATGGTCAATGGTCAATTGACGATGGTCAATTGACCATTGCCAATGGTTTCAGCCATAAACTTAAAACTATTTACCCGCTTGTCAAGCCGCATTTTCCATTTCCAGTCGCAGTTTTTTGGAAACCAGCCAATCCGGCTTGTGCGTAATAACGCTGGCTTTGAGTTCATTAAGCATCGAATACAGACCAAAATACGTCCGGTTGATGTACAAACCGTGCTGCGAGCCACGGGCCACTTTCGAGTTTTTCAGTTCTTCAACCTGGGCCAGTTCTTCAGCAAACGCATACACGGTGTCGAAATAGGAATTATCCCCAAAATCAAAGGTCTGTTTCTCAAACGGTTTTCCGAGCAAAACGATCATTTTCTTAAACAGATCGACAAAAAAGGCCTGCTCTTTCGGCGAATCTTCGGGAACGATAAACTCCAGGTTGCGGAAGGTTTCCAGGGTGGCTTCCTCGTCGTCGAGCATGTCGAAGTTGATCAGCCGGAAGTAATTGTCGTAAAAGAACTCGGAAATGACTTTCACACAGCCGAAGTCGATGACGCCCATCGTGCCGTCGGCGCGCATCAGGAAGTTACCGGGGTGCGGATCGGCGTGTACCTGCTTGAGGTCGTGAATCTGGAAATTGTAAAAATCCCACAACGCCTGCCCGATGCGGTCCCGGATTTCCTGCGACGGATTGGTTTTCAGAAAGTCCTTCATGTGAAAACCGTCCAGCCAGTCCATCGTCAGAATGCGCTTGCTCGACAGATCGGAGTAGTATTTCGGAAAAACGAGGTTCGGAATCGACGAACATTGCTCCGAAATGTACATCGAGCGTTTCAGTTCGAGTTCATAATCAGTCTCTTCCAGCAATTTGGACTCCACCTCCCCCATGTACCGGTTGATGTCCTTCTCGTTCAGGTTCAGCAGCCGGATCGCCAGCGGTTTGGCAATTCGCAAATCGGAACTGACGCTGTCGGCTACGCCCGGATACTGCACCTTTACCGCCAGTTTCCGGTCGTCTTTCCAGGCCAGATGCACCTGCCCGATGGAAGCCGCATTGACCGCTTCCATCTCGAACCGGTCGTAAATCTGCTGGGGCGATTTCCCGAAATACGTTCGGAACATCTTGACCACCAGCGGCCCTGACAAGGGCGGTGCCGAATACTGCGACATGGCAAACTGATCGACGTAGGCCCGCGGCAGGATGTTGCGGTCCATGCTTAGCATCTGCGCCATTTTCAGCGCACTGCCTTTCAGTTCACTCAGGGCATTGTAAATATCCGTCGCATTGTCCTGATGCAGTTCCTCCTTCGTCAGGCTGGGGTCGAGCAACTTTTTCCCGTAATGCTTCAAATAATTCCCGCCGACTTTCACACCCGCTTTCACAAACTGGCTGGCCCGGGCAACTTTGGTGGTCGGGATATGGTTTTGCGTTTTCATGTTGGGAATGATGGATTATGAATGATGAACGATGAATGGTTTGTCATATTCAACCATCGTTCATCATCCATCATTCATCATTTATTTTGATAGATGAACTTCGCCAGGTCGAACAACGAATCCAGCGGGGAGCGGCCGATCAGATCGAAGGCGGTATTGACCGATTTTTCGATGGCGGTATCGGTTTTTTCAAAATTCTTGCTGACGTCATTGACCCAGAAATGCAGGATGAACAGGGTTTGGGTCCACAGCCCGTCGGCGTAGCGGTCGGACAGGAAAGGCCGGGGTTCGACCTCCTTGCTTTCCCGGCCTTCCGCCAGCAAATCCCGAGCGTAGTCGTAGTAGGCATCCTTGAAGAGTTGCAAGACCCGGGCCGACGGTTTTCCCATCCGGGCTTTGGCCATGGGCGACAGATTGGTGGTGGACGGGCGCAGTTGGTGGTAGCTGAACACCACAAAACTGCGCTGGGCTTTCAACACCTCCACCCACGTATAATAGAACGCGAGGAGCTTTTCGCGGACCGAATACGTCTGATAAATCGGGTCGCCTTCGACGGTTTGCTGAGCCTGTTTGAAAAAGGCCAGCCAGACATCCGCTTCAATCGACTCGAACGAAGTGTACTCCTCATAGAAGTCCGCTTCTGAAATTTTCAGCTTCTTCGCAAATTGAAAAACGCTCGGTGGTGGGGTTCCGTTTTCAAGCACATAGTCGGTATAGGCTTTACGGATTTTTTCCTGTTTTTCCATACCTGACGAACGCAGTGTGCAGCAAAAAAGTTTAGCTTTTCATGTTCACAAATTGCAAAGATATTTCCAGCTCTGCCCGGCGCAACATGCCGATGACGGCCTGCAGATCGTCGATTTTTTTGCTGCTCACCCGCACCTGATCATCCATAGCCTGCGCGGTCAGTTTCGGAAAGCTTTCCTTGATCAGTTTCAGGATTTTGCGTTGCTGGTCTTTGTCGAGCCCCTGCCGGACTTTGAGTTCGTGCCGCAGGCGGTTTCCCGACTGGTGGGGCTCGGCCGTAAAGTCCAGACTCCGCCCATCGACCCCTTGTTTGATCACGCGCGTCAGCAGAATATCCTCCACCGATTTCAGGCTCATGTCGTTGTCGGTATCGATCTTCACCGTGAAATCCTTCTTATTGAGTTCCACGCTGGTTTTGCTGTTCCGCAAGTCATACCGGTTCGCTATCTCCTTGATAGCGACATTGATAGCATTATCTAACGTTTGCAAATCAACTTTACTGACAATATCGAAAGAGGCCATACTACATCGGGTTGGTAATGAATACGTAAACAAATGGTTTCACAAAAGTAAGCGGTTTTCCGGGCCGAAGCACACATTCAGCCCGGAAAACCGCCTTTCGGTGACCAAACTATTCCCGCCCTGTTGTAGCTTTGGGTGCTAATTCATCCTGAAATGATGCAAAAAAGAACCGTTCTGATTACCGGAAGCACCAGCGGCATTGGCCTTTCCATTGCCACAGCCTTTGCCCAGCAGGGCTACAACCTGATTCTAAACGGGTTGGAAGCCAACGGACCCCAATTGGCGGAAAACCTGGCGTCAACCCACCGCATCGACGCGATCTTTGATCCGGCCAACATGCTGGACCCGGCCGCCCTGCGGGCGATGGTCAGCCGGGCCGGGGAAAAATTTGGAGGAATCGATGTTCTGGTCAACAACGCCGGGATTCAGTACGTCTCACCGATCGACGCGTTTCCGGAAGACCGATGGGATGCCATTCTCGGTGTGAACCTGACGTCGGCCTTTCACCTGACGAAAGCCGTCTGGCCATTCATGAAACAGCAGCAATTCGGCCGGATCATCAACATCGCGTCGGCCCACGGTCTGGTGGCATCCGAATACAAAAGTGCTTATGTCGCGGCCAAACACGGGTTGATTGGCTTTACCAAAACCATCGCCCTCGAAGGGGCTTCCTGCGGCATCACCGCCAACGCCATCTGCCCCGGCTACGTCAAAACCGCCCTCGTAGACAAGCAGATTGCCGACCAGGCCCGAACGCACCAGCTTTCGGAGAAAGACGTGATCGAAAAGGTATTGCTGGCCAAACAAGCTCTCAAACAGTTCATTCCTGCCGAATCCATTGCCGCGCTTTGCCTGTTTCTGGCATCCGAAAGTGCGCGTACCTTAACCGGGGCGGCTCTGCCCATCGACGGCGGCTGGACGGCTCAGTGATCGGTTGCTTCACGCTGATTCCTCAAGCAGTTTGCAGGAATTACTTAAGAAAAAGTCACTATAGTTTGCTTGTCTATGCAAACCGTTTTACTTTTGGGATCGATCTATTAATCAAGACTTTCCCGTGAAAACAATCATTTACTTTTTCGTTTTATTGGTTACATTTTTACCAAAATCCGGCTTTACACAATGTGCGCCCCCAGCTCCCTCCTGCTCGGGCTGTGTAGCCTTAACCACCGGTAATCAAACACTGGCCAGCGGTACGTACTGCATTACCACCGCCATTTCGAACCTGACCATTCCAAGCGGAGCTGTTGTCTGCATGAGTGGCGGTTCTCTCACCAATTCCAACCTGAACGGAGGCACCTTGATTTACAATTCCGGAAGCCTCTCCAATCTCAACTCCAACTCGGGGGATATTAGGGTGCAGGGCACCCTTTCCAACCCCTCCAATACCAGTTTTAACAACGTTCGGGTCATCGTTGAAAACGGAGGGGTCTTGAACATGACCTCGCTGGACATCAACAGCAGTCTGGTGGTCGATGGGGGAACGGTCAATGTAACGAATCTGACGCGGGTCAACAGCAGCGGCAGCATTTGCCTGGCCAATATGGGCCAGATCCACACCCAGTATTTCCAGAATAATGGAACCAATCGTACCACCGCCCAGACATCCAAAGGCTGCCTGTCGATTGCTCAACCCCAGAACGGGCAAACCTTTCTGAACAATCCCCTGACCACCTCCCCGGATGTGCTGGTCTGTCTCCCCGGCACCTATACCCCCTCCAATTTGGGTTCGGCCACAGTGTCCACCAATTGCACGGATTGCACCACCGCCATGCCCGTCACCTATGCCTACTTCCGCGCCCAGCCGCTGGAAACCGGGGTTCGGCTGGAGTGGCAAACGACCAGCGAGTTGAATCACCGGTTTTTTATCATTGAACGATCCTTGAACGCTCTTGATTTTTCACCCGTCAGTGGCGAGGTCATCGATCCGTTTGGAACGCAAAATGGCCGGAAAATCTACCGGTACACCGATTTGGGCGCCAGGTCGGAAACCTATTACTACCGTCTGAAACAGATCGATACGGATGGAACAATGGCGTATTCAAAAATCCTGGCCGTCAGCCTGGGAGAGCAAACGACCGCAGTTCGTTTGTTCCCGAATCCCGTGGTCAATCAGTTGACCATCGCATTTGAAACCGCCGAAACCGGGATCATTGACATCGAAGTGGCCGACCTGAGCGGAAAACAATGGCTCAGCCAGAGTGGGAACAAAACCGAAAAAAGCCACAACCAGACGCTTCAGGTGCAGTCATTGCCCAAAGGATTCTATCTGGTCACCATCCGGCTGGGCAACCGGTATTTTATTCGCAAAGTGCTGAAATAACGCGAACTATGAGATGATGATGCCTAACAATTGTTTAAGAAGTTGTTTGAGTGAAGGCCGGAGGCCTTTCCTGTCAATAGTCAATAGCATCCATCAGCTCGTGGTAGCTCCGGAGGAGCGGTCTAAAAACATCTTCGGACCGCTCCTCCGGAGCTACCACGAGCTGATGGATGCTATTGACTATTGACAGACCGCCCTTCCAGGGCTCTCCTCGGGTAACTCGAACAGCTTGTAAGTGCCAGCGGCACGTAATGTTACTAGCAAATCGCCCCCTCCGGAGTCAATAATCTCAGGGTTTTCGTTGAAATAACTCTTAAAAGGTCGCCAGATACGCGCCTTGCTGACGGACTGAATGACACGGAATGCCCATTTTTCGGGCGTCCGACAGCAACCGGTCCGTCAGCGGGGTTTTGTTGGAATCGTCGAAAATCAAATGCCGGGCGGCCACCCGACCTTTCAGTTGGCTCCACGATTGCAGCGCATTCCGGCTGATGACGACGTAATCGATCACGGCAGGCAATCGCCAGCCTTTCCGGGCAGGCAACCGATTGATGATCAGCACACTTTTTCCCTGCCAGTGCACCAGCGTGATGGCCCGGTTCTGAAACAGCGGCACTCCGGGGTTCGTTTGCCCCGGGTGCGCATACGTAATTCGGTCGACGCCCAGGCTGTCCCAGGTATTCCGGATATAAAACGTCACTTCCCGGCTTTTGTCCGACAGCGAATCCCGGCTCAGCAAAACCGCCCTGTTGCCCTCTACGAAACTGATCGCCGACTGATGCGGAACGAAATGAACCAGCAACAGCCGCTGCTTTTTTCGCTGGAGTGTCGTCATGCCAACCGACCCGGTCAGCAAAGCCGCACTGATGGCCAGCCACCAGCCGAATCGTTTTTCCCGGAACAACAGAAAAGCCGCTCCGAACAGAATGATGGAATACAAAAGTACCAGTTCAAACCCGCTGGCCATGAGCGGCTTCAGGCTGGAATACGGTAGCCACTCCGTCCGGAGGATACACTGATTCAGGAACCACATCGAGGCAAACAGTGCTTTTCCGACCAGCAAACCCAGATACGGAATCCAGCCCACGACCAGTAACCCCATTGCCAGAATCAAAACCAGGGACGAAACCGGAATCACCAGCGGATTGGCTAACCAGAAGTAGGTGGGAAACTGGTGGAAATAATACACGCCCAGCGGAAAGGTAATCACTTGCGCCACCAGCGACATGGCCGTCACTTTCCATAGCTTATCAATTAGCCAGAATCGAAATGTCAGGCTCTGGTACAGGCTTTCGTACCAGAGAGTCAGGCCACCAACGGCCAGGTACGACAATTGAAAACCCGCTGTCGTCAACGCATAGGGATCAAGCAGTAAAATCAGAAAAGCGGATGCCGCCAGCGTATTCAGGGGGCTATTGACACGTCCCAGGGTTTGACCGATGAGCAGCAAGGTAAACATAAACGCCGACCGCAAAACCGGGGCGGAAAAACCAGTCATCAAGGCGTAAAACCAGAGCAAACCCAGCATGATGACCGCGAAGACGTACTTCCCGCCCTTTCGTCGCTTCAAAAAACCCAGCACAAAGCTGACCGCAGCAAACAAAACTCCTACGTGTAGCCCCGAAACGGACAGGACATGCACGGCTCCAGCTGCCGAATAGGCTTGCTGAAGTTCGGGGTCGATGCCGTCGCGAACGCCCAAAATCATCGCTTTCACAATGGCAAATTCCGGGCCGCCCCCCAGATGGCTGGTAAAAACGCTGTCGGCCCATTCATTCATTTTATATGCTTGTGCAGCCAACTGATTTGAGGGATGATAACCCAACATCACTCGATCCTTCGGACGAAGATACTGCTGGTGGTAGATTCCCCGGTTGGCCAGGTGCCGTTGGTAGTTAAACTCGCCGGGGTTTAGGGGCGGGTCAATCGTCCGGTGTGCGCCCCGAACCAGCCAGACATCGCCGTAGCGCGGTTTTTGAGCCACGGTTTTATCGATGTAGACGATGAGACGTCCGGTTGCCGGTTGCCAGGTGCGGTCGGTCAGAACCTTCCGTACGTCCAGTTCCAGGCGAAAGGTTTTGGTGCGGTTTTCGGCCTGTGAGCCCACCACGGCTTCATACGCCCGAATAGGATGGCGGAGGTGAACCAGATTCGCAGGGTCGTTCAGCGGGGTGTGCAACGAAGTCACCAGCCAGCCCAGGGCACTCAGGGCCAGCCAGCCAGCCATGCCTTTGAGGACGGCATACGGTTTGTCTCTCACGAAAAACAGCATCACCAAACTCAGCAAACAGAGCATGAGCAAACCGGTGACGAGCCGGAGCGAATCCGGAAAAAAGAGACAGGCGATTATTCCGCTCATCAGCGCCACGACGTAGCGAACGAACGGAAAGGCGTTCCAGCGCAACATCAGGCCGGAAAGGACGAAGCGGGCAGCACCATTTTGTAATGCTGAATGCCGCATTCTTCGAACATCGGGCCAACGGCTTTAAACCCAAACTTAGCGTACAGCGGCATGGCGGTGAGTTGGGCATTCAGGTAAATCGACTCGATGGGTTCCGGCTGCTGACTCAGTACATCGTCGAGAACCGTCCGGACCAACGCCTGGCCGACGCCTTTGCCCCGAAACGAAGCCAGAACGGCAAATCGCTCCAGCTTTACACCGTTAGACGTCGTGCGCCAGCGGGCGGCTCCGCAGGGCGTACCGTCGCAGAAAGCCAGAAAATGGCGGCTGCTCGTTTCAAATTCATCATACTCATCTTCCGCCCGAACGTGTTGCTCTTTCACAAATACAGCCTCTCGAATGGCATATACTTGTTGCATTTCAGCCGGACGGACAACCTGAATCACTTCAATCATACGGCAGGAAAGTTAGTCGGTTGACGGTATTCCGTTTATGGTTCTCGGCGGCTGACGCATTCTTACAATATCGAATCATAAATACCGAATATTGAATAACGAAGAGACAAGCGTCAATCCCTGCGAGGAACCGCACCGAAGCCTGTAAACAGAAAACCGTAAACCGTTATTTAACGAATTAGCAACCTTTTGGACGCCGTTTCTTTATCAGTGTGTACTTTTACAAAATAAACACCCCGGGCCAAGGCATCCAATGGCAGGCTGATGGAAGAACTGGGGTAATCGGTATAATTCTGGGTCCGGACGATCCGCCCCGACAAATCAGTAATGTCGACCTGAAACGATTGAAAACCGGTGAACAGCACTTCCAGCGTCGATTGTTTCTGGGCGGGATTTGGAAACACATTCACCGTCAGCGATTCGGTTTGGGGCAGCGGGTCTGCCGACCGGACCACGCGTTGACGCCGGGGGCTGGCTTCGATTACCGCCCGCATCCGGGTTCGCTGGTCCTGCGTGAACAAATTCATGCAGGCATCGGGCGTGTAATCGAGGTAATTTTCGATCTGGTTGCGGGTGCGGGTGCCGTTGCAGGTCGAAAACCGCTCGGCGCAGCCCGTCGTCTGGTTGGCACTTTCGGTCGGGGGCGTATCGTTGCAGTAATCCGTTCCGCAAACCGCATCACCCCAAGTATGAATCAATCCCAGCCAGTGGCCTACTTCGTGCGTGGTAGTCCGCCCATACCGGTAGGTGGAACTGGTAACGGCACCGATGTCACTCCCAAAATACCGGTAATCGATGATGACGCCGTCCGTCAATTCATTTTCCAGGGACGACAACCCGTCGATGCCGTCCGCTTCCGGAAACTGGGCGTACCCCAGGTAATCGTTTCGAAGGGTCGTTACCCAGATATTCAGGTATTGATCACTGGGCCAATAGGTAATCTGGGACAACTGAAGGTCGTCACCGCTGGAACCGTCGTAGATGTTAAAGCTCGTTTTTTGGGTGTAATGCCGGGTAATCCCGGTGGTTTGAAGCCCGTCGGGGTCGGTGCGGGCCAGAAAAAATTCAATGCCGGTATCGGCTCCAATCGGGTTGGTGTTGAAGCCCCGGGTGTCGACCATCCGGCGGTAATCTTCGTTTAACACCCGGATCTGGGAAGCAATCTGTTCATCGGAAATGTTGGAGTTGTTGGCCCCGCCCACAAAACCGGACGAATTGGTATGCACCACATGCACCACCACCGGAATCCGGTAAACAACCTCTCCCACCCGCGCTTTTGCGGGTTCCTCGGTTCGCTGCCGAATGAGATCTTCAATCCTTTCGTTGAGCTTCAGGCGTTTTGTTAATCGCTGTGCATCCCGCCGTTGTAAGGTTTCTTCACGCACATCGATGCCACAGCGTTGCGGAGTTACGGGCGTTTGTGCCCGTAACTCCGTTAGACCGATGCTGAGAATGAGTCCCAGCGCAGCAAAAAGTTGCCTATTTTTCAGCCCGTTCATACGCGGAGATGATTTCTTTAACCAACCGGTGACGCACCACATCGCTGCCATCCAATTCTACAAAGCCGATCCCTTTGATATCTTTCAGCAGTTCAACGGCTTCAATCAGCCCGGATCGCTGGTTTTTGGGTAAGTCGATCTGGGAACGGTCGCCGGTGATGATCGCTTTAGAGCTCGGTCCCATCCGCGTCAGAAACATCTTCATCTGCATCGGCGTTGTATTCTGCGCTTCGTCCAGCAAAATAAACGCGTGGTTGAGGGTTCGTCCCCGCATATACGCCAGCGGAGCGATTTCAATCGTGCGGCTTTCGATGTAGAGTTTCAGTTTTTCGGCGGGAATCATATCGTCCAGCGCGTCGTAGATCGGGCGGAGATACGGATCGATTTTCTCTTTCAGATCGCCGGGCAAAAAACCCAGGTTCTCGCCCGCTTCCACGGCCGGGCGGGTGATGATGATTTTCCGTACTTCCTTGTTTTTCAGCGCGCGCACGGCAATAGCCACGGCGGTATACGTTTTTCCGGTTCCGGCGGGACCTACTGCGAAGACCAGATCGTATTTCTCGGATACATCTACCAGCCGTTGCTGATTAGCGGTTTTGGCCCGGACAATGACCCCTTTGGTGCCGTACACCAGCACGTTTTCATCGGTTTGGGGAAGCGCAACCGGCTCGCGCTCATTGTTTTTGAGAAAGCTGCGAACGTTCTCGTGGGTGAGTTTACCGTACTTCTGGTAATGCTCGATCAGCGAGTCCAGAATGTCGGTAATTCGCGTAATCTCCGGGGTTGTCCCTTTAATTCGGATTTCGTTCCCGCGGGATATAATCTTACTCATCGGAAAGGCGGCTGCTACCTCTTTGATGTTGTTGTTTTCAACTCCCAAAAAGTCGATGAGCGATACATTGTCAAGGGTGATTACTTTTTCTACCAAATCTCCGTTCATATTTCAGTGTGACCGATCCTTTATTTTGCTTCTAAATTTAGAGGATCATACGTAGTAAACAACAAAAATTGTCAATTATTATCTTCCAATCCTGCCAAATTTGCGCAAAACCTTCACGATTAATCAGTTGCCTTTTCCGCCAACAATCCTGAATTCGATGGGCCAGCAAGACTGTAAAATCGATTTAAACCGTAAGCTAAAAACAAAAAACATTTTCACTTTTTTTTCACCCCGCCAGCCGGGGAATATGTACTTTAGAGACAACAACTTAGTGTGTGGCTAACCTCCCCAGAACCCCGTGACAACCGGCCTGACGGCTTTTCATTCTAACACCGATTGGCTATACTTGCAAAGCAATGGAGAACGATCGCCCTACTAATTCTAACTTTCGGAAGACCCCTTACCTGGGTAACCGGCGTAGCCTGTCCGACGGTGTAAACCACATGCTGACGCCAACGGGACTGGGCAAATTGCCCCCGCAGGCCATCGATCTGGAAGAAGCGGTGCTGGGTGCGTTGATGATTGAAAAGGATGCGCTTTCGGCCGTCATCGACATTTTGAAGCCGGAAAGTTTTTATAAGGAAGCCAACAATCGAATTTATAACGCCATTGTCACCCTGTTCGGAAACGCCGAACCGGTCGATATGCTGACGGTGACCCAGCAACTGCGTAAAACCGGTGAAATTGAGGTTGTTGGGGGCGGTGGCTACGTGACGGAACTCACGACCCGCGTTACCTCAGCCGCCAACATCGAGTACCACGCCCGCGTCATTGCGGAAGCTTCCATCAAACGCGCCCTTATTACGGTTGCCAACGAAATCCAGCGCGACGCCTACGAGGATACCACCGACGTTTTCAACCTCCTCGACCGCATCGAGCAGTCGATGTTCAAGATTTCGGAATCCAACATCCGCAAGAACTACGCCGACATGAGCACCATCATGCGGCAGGCGCTGGATGAACTGGAGCAGAAAAAGAACATGAAGGACGGCCTGACGGGTGTTCCGTCGGGATTCAGTGCCCTCGACCGGCTGACGTCCGGCTGGCAGCGGTCGGAATTGATCATTCTGGCGGCCAGGCCAGGGATGGGTAAAACTGCATTTGTAGTTAGCGCCCTCCGCAATGCTGCCGTCGATTTTGGGCAGGCGGTGGCGATTTTCTCACTCGAAATGTCGTCGGTGCAGTTGGTCAACCGGCTGATCTCGGCAGAAGCGGAGATCGATAGTGAAAAAATCAAGAAAGGAAATCTGGCTCCGCACGAATGGGCGCAGCTTCACCATAAAATCCAGCGCCTGACCGAAGCGCCGATCTTCATCGACGATACGCCCGCCCTTTCCATCCTGGAATTACGCGCCAAATGCCGCCGGTTGAAAGCCCAGCACGATATTCAACTGGTCGTAATCGACTATTTGCAGTTGATGCAGGGCGACACGTCGGGCAAAATGGGCGGTAACCGTGAACAGGAAATTGCCTCGATTTCGCGGGCCATGAAAAACCTTGCGAAAGAGTTGAACGTTCCGGTCATTGCCCTGTCGCAGTTAAGCCGGGCCGTTGAAACCCGGGGTGGCGACAAAAAACCGCAACTCTCCGACCTTCGGGAATCCGGCTCCATCGAGCAGGATGCCGACATGGTTATCTTCCTCTACCGGCCTGAATACTACGGAATCAGTGCCGACGAAGCTGGTAATTCCGTATCCGGAATCGGGGAAGTCATCATCGCCAAAAACCGGTCGGGTTCGCTGGATACCGTTCAACTGCGCTTCGTGGGCAAATACACCAAATTCGCCGATCTGGATGCCTTCTTCATGCCGCAGACTCCTCCCCCATTCAGTGGGCCTTCGGCCGGTTTCGACGCCAAAACGTCCGGTGCGCAGACCTTCGAAAACCAGGGCGGTATTGTCAAAAGCAAAGCCAATACCTTAAATACGCCCGGCGGCAACTTCACCAACTTCGGCCACATTGACCCCAACCAGCAGGAAACACCCTTTTAAGTTAAAAGTTAAAAATTAAAAGTTAAGAGTTAGCGGTTCGGTGGTTAGCACGCGTCAGCTCACTTTTAATTTTTAACTCTTAACTTTTAACTTTTAACTCTTAACCCCTCTTCTCCAGCTTCACCACATTCTCGACGTGGTGGGTATGCGGAAACATGTCGACGGGCTGAACGTCTTTCACTTCGTATAATTCGTCCAGAATGGCCAGATCGCGGGCCTGGGTGGCGGTGTTGCAACTCACGTAAACAATACGTTGGGGAGCAGCCTGCAACAGATTTCGCGTCACGGCTTCGTCCATACCCGCCCGGGGCGGATCGGTGATGACCACATCCGGTTTTCCGTATTTGTTAAAAAGAGACGGTGTCAACAGGGTTCCCATGTCGCCCGCCAGGAACTCCGCGTTGTGAATTCCGTTGATGGACGCATTCACCCGCGCATCCTGAACAGCCGCTTCAATGTATTCAATACCAATCACTTGCTTCGCTTTCCGGGCTACAAAAAGGCCAATGGTTCCGGTTCCGGTGTAGAGGTCATACACGCGCTCGGAACCCGTCAGCCCCGCCCAGTCGCGCGTGATTTTGTAGAGTTCGAAGGCCTGGGCGGCATTGGTCTGGTAAAAGGATTTGGGGCCAACCCGGAAGGTTAACGGTTGGCCGCTGCCATCCTCCATCTGCTCCTCGATGTACGGTTTTCCCCAATACGGAACCACGGTCTGATCCTGGTACGAATCATTCAGTTTGGTGTTCAGAATGTAATTCAGCGACGCGATCTGCGGAAAAGTCGTTTTCAGCATGTCCATCAATCCGGCCAACTCCTCCGGCCGGTCCTCGGCGACCTGCACCACCACCATCACCTGCCCTGTCGAAGCGGTGCGGATAATGACTGTGCGCAAAAAACCGACGTGCGTGTTCAGGTTATACATCGTAAACCCGTGCTCGAACGCATAGGCACCTACCGCCAGCCGGATGGCATTCGACGGATCGGGTTGCAAATAACAGTGCTGAATGGGCAGAATTTTATCAAACCGCTTCGGAATGTGAAAACCGACCGCCCGTTTGTCCACCGACATTCCGGAGCGAATCTCCTCCTCGGTGATCCACCGACCGTCGGCGCAGGTAAATTCCAGTTTGTTGCGGTAATAGGTAGTTTGAACGGAGGGCAGGGTCGGTCGAACCGGGGGCAGTTGCACCTTGCCGATCCGGGTCAGGTGATCGAACACCTGCTGGCCTTTGAAACGCAGTTGTTCGTCGTAGCGGATGTGCTGCCATTTACACCCGCCACAGGTGCCAAAATGAGAACAAAACGGTTCGGCCCGGCTTGGCCCAAAGGAATGTATTTTTTCGACGACCGCTTCCCGGTATTGTTTTTTCCGGTTGACAATCCGAATATCGACCACGTCACCCGGTGCAGCCACTGGCCCACCCGAACGGCCTTCCACAAAGATGACTCCCTCATCCGTTCGAATCAAACATTTTCCTTCAGCCGCAACATCATCAATCCGAATCGCTTGCAACCGTTGCGACATCTTTTGGGTCTTTCCTGACATAATAAACTGTAATAAATTCTGTAAATTAAGCACCGTATTTTGGTTTCGACAACCCTATCCGTATTTGAATGAAACAGTTTTATCGGATTACAGCCTGGTGGTGTTGGTTGGTGGTGGGCTGGGTGGGCCTGATTTTTCCGGCTATGGCGACGCACATCGTGGGGGGTGAACTGGAGTTGAAACGGCTGACCAATCAAAACCCGTTTACCCACCAAATCAACCTCAACCTTTATTTCGATGATCTGAACGGTAACCCACAGGCCGAAGATCCCACCGTTGTTATTTTTATTTACCGCAAAGGCGACAATGCGTTCATCGGTTCGGTCGAACTACCGCAAATCGGCTCGCAGCCCGTCGACTACACCAAACCGGCGTGCGCGCTGCCGTCGCTTCGTACCCGTCTGCTGAAATACAGCGGGAATGTGGTGTTCAATCTAAATGCGTTCAACGATCCGCGCGGCTATTACATGGTCTGGGAACGCTGTTGTCGCAACAATTCCATCAGCAATATCCAGAATCCCGGTCAGGCTGGTTCTACGTTTTACCTGGAGTTTCCGGCGCAACGAACCGGCAGCACGGACCTCTTCAACTCCTCTCCCACGTTTCGGCCCGTCCAGGGTGATTACATCTGCATCAACCAGCCATTTGCGTTCGATTTCGGCGCTACCGACGCAGACGGCGACAGCCTGGCCTACCGGCTCGTAACGCCCTATAACGGTTTCAGCACGGCGGCCAATCCCCGCCCACAGGTGGCCTTGCCCAGTTCGTCGTATCCCGAAGTCCGGTGGAGCAGCGGACTCAACCAGGATCGGGCCATTCCGGGACCGCTGCCGTTGCGGGTCAATACCCGAACCGGCCAACTCACCGTAACCGCCGGGCAGGTAGGTCTGTTTGTTTTTTGCGTTCAGGTGGAAGAATACCGGAAAAATGCGTCGGGTGTTTACCAGCGAATCGGCCTCGTGCGTCGGGATTTTCAGCTCAAAGTCATTGACTGTCAAAAAAATAACCCGCCCGCCGTGGCGATGCGGCAAACCGGACAGTCGGCTTTTTACAAGGAAGGCACGGTCTTGAAGTTGAGCACCCAGGATGCCAATTGCGTGGATGTGTACGTTACCGATCTGGATGCCAACCAGAAGGTCAAGCTGTCGGTCTTGAACGGTCCGGCGCAAGGGATTACGTTTTCACCGGATGAAGTGACGATCCGCACTTCCGGCGATTCGGTGCGGACCCGGATTTGTTTCGACAAATGCCTGGCCGATGGAAAACCGCTGCAACTGGCCCTGCTGGCGACTGATGAGGGTTGTCCGCAGGGTTTGAAAGACACACTTTTTGTCACGCTGCTGCTGGAACCGGAACTCAACCGCCGACCGGATGCAGAAACGACCCTGCCCGGCAACCAGACGACCGTACAGGCGGGCAAAAACCTACAGTTCAACGTGTTGGGAACCGATGCCGATAAGGATATGATCACGCTGACGGCCGTCGGACGCGGGTTTACCCTCGCTCAGGTCGGCATGAGCTTCTCGGCGGTTTCGGGACAGGGCTCGGTGAGTTCGCAATTTAACTGGAATCCGCAGTGTGATCAGGTCAAAAACACGGAATATGTCGTTGATTTCATCGTGACCGACACCCGCTGCAACCGAAATCTGCGCGACACCGTGACCGTTCGGCTGAAAGCCACGCCCGCAACCGGCCGACCGCCCACGGTTCGAACCACGCTGACTGATCCGGTGGTTGAGTTGACCATCACGCACGGCGACTCGGTGCCGGCTGCGATTCGCTTCGATGCCATTGCCGAAGATCCCGATCCCGACGTGCTGAAGCTCACGGCGGTGGGCCGAAATTTCGACTGGAAAAGCATGGGCATGCAGTTTGAAAACAAAACCGGGCCGGGGCCGCTGACCTCGCCCTTTGTCTGGCAACCCGATTGCTCGGTGCTACAGGGAAAAGAGCAGGCCACGTTTGAACTCGATTTTATTTCGCAGGACAGCAGTTGCCCGAACCGCTACGATACGACCCGCGTCACCTTCGTGGTGAAGGACGTTCCCGTCGATTACAACATCACCATTACGAACGTTATTACGCCCAACGAGGACGGCAAAAACGATGTATTCAGCGTTCCCAACCTACCACTGGACAATTGTTCCGATCAGTTTCGCCGGGTCGACATCGTGAACCGATGGGGAAAAGCGGTTTTTTCGTCCACCAACCGGCTCTTCCGCTGGGATGGAGAAGACTATCCACCGGGGCAATATTATTACCTGATTCAGTACACCAACCGGTCATACAAAGGCACGGTGACGCTCCTTCGCTAAAACGCACAAAAAAAGCGATCCTTTCCGGGATCGCTTTTTTTATGTGTTTTAGCCTTTTGCTTTTGCCCCTAAATCCCCCTAAAGGGGCAAAAGCAAAAGGCTTCTAAAATTGACACCGTCAATTTTAGAATTGTTTCCGCATGATATTTCCGCGAATTTCACCACCGGGATACCGGGTCGTGTGCAGATTTGAATAAAGCCGTCCTTCCATCAGCGCGTTTTCCTGCACCTGGGTCAGCGTGCTTTTTCCGCTAATCGGGCTCGTCAGGGAGGCAAATGGAATGATAACGCTACCATTTGTACCGGGGCCACCGGGTGCCAAGTGAATGTGGCCGGCCGACGGCGTCACACCGGTGTAATTGATGGTATAGCTCAATTCTTTCGTCGTCTTGTTGTAAGTCCCTGTCATCGTGCCGGTTGCCGTCGAGGGCGTCGAGGGGACTTCCTGCGCGCCGTTCAGGGTGGCTTCAAATTCGACTGTATCTTTCTGGTCGGGAGCGTCTTTAATGGGTGAGCAGGATGTCACCGTCAGGGCTGCTGCCACAAAGGCGGTCATCAGATACGCAAATGTTCTTTTCATAAATCGTAAATAGTAAATGGTCCAGATTGCTCCGCAATAATACTAACTTTGCACTAATTCTCTGCAACCTCAGGCGGGCAATACCTAGATAACTTATTAAAATGAGAAGTTTCTACCAAAAACTGATAATTATTTATCCGCCCTCCTTTCGGGTCACATCCGGAATTTCCCCCGTTTCATGAAAGATAAAGTTGTTTTGATTACGGGTGCTTCGTCGGGAATTGGCAAAGCACTCGCTTTTGCGTTTGGCCTCGAGCAGGCTTCCATCGTCATTTGCGCCCGAACGCCCGAATCGCTCGAAACCGTCCGTGACGAATTGCGCCGGAGCGGCATCGAAACACTGGCGATTCAGGCCGACGTGAGCCAGGAAGCCGACGTCCGGAGGTTGATCGATGCGACGATCCGGAAATACGGGCGGCTGGATATTCTAATCAATAACGCGGGCATCAGCATGCGCTCGATGTTGCTGGATCTGGACCCGGACGTGATCCGGAAAGTGATGGACATCAATTTCATGGGAACGGTGTATGCCACCCGCTACGCGCTGCCCCACATTCTGAAAACCAAAGGCTCTATTGTCGGGATTTCGTCGATTGCCGGCTACCGGGGGCTGCCGGTTCGCAGCGGGTATTCGGCCTCCAAATTTGCCATGAACGGTTTTCTGGAAGCCCTCCGCACCGAACTGCTCGACACCGGCGTTCATGTGCTGGTGGCCTGTCCGGGTTTCACGACCTCCAACATCCGCGTTTCTGCCCTGAACAACGAAGGCAAGGCAGCGGGAGAAACGATGCGTGACGAGAGCAAAATGATGAGCGCGGAAGAATGTGCCGATCACATTGTAAAGGCCGTCAAGCGCCGGAAACGCGACCTGATCCTGACCTTCCAGGGCAAGCTGACGGTTTTCCTCAACAAATGGATCCCCGGACTCATGGATCGCCTGGTGTATAACACCCTGGCGAAGGAGAAAGACTCGCCGTTGAGGAAAGCGGTTTAGGTTTACGGTATTCGGTTTACGGTGGCTGACGCATGCTCACTAGCGCGATGTATAATGCGTCAGCCACCGTAAACTGTAAACCGTAAACCACAAAGTTAAATCAACCACACACTATCCTTCCGGACGTAGTACAGGCCGTCGTTCCAGAAGACGTGGAGCCAGACGTCCTGGCTGCCGAGGATGTTGACCTTGTGGCCCCGGTTGATCACATCGGCCACCGGGGCTGCGGACGAGGGATCGCGCCGGAGCAGAACGCGGTCGCGGTTGATGATCCCGGACTGGTAGCGTTCGGGCAGATTGACCAGCAGCAGCAAGCCCGTGAGGTAAGCCAGGACGATGAGTTTGTGCCGTCGGCGAGCCGGTTCGCGGTTGCGGTATTTCAGCCAGAAAATGCCAAAGGCATAGGTCCCCAGCAACACCAGCCCGAGCGTGATGTAGAGCCCATATTGCTTGTAGAACAGGTAAAAATAATTCAGATCATCGGTTTCGTAGCCCCGGAGGTTGTTCTGAATGGCCACATCATGCATCTTTTTCAGAATGGCTTCGTCGGGCCGACGGTCGAAATAAATTTGCAGATAATAGAGCATTTTGGCCACGTCGCCCTGTTTCTCCCATACATACGCCAGCTTCAACAGCATCGGATCGGTCGGTTTATAGCCTTTTTGAAGGTGGGATTCATAGGCTTCTACGGCAGCCGGGTAGAGTCCCGCAGCAAACAGAGAATCAGCCTGATAGAGGGTCACGGACGTCGATGCTGCGGATGCGTTTCCGACCCGGAGGAACAGCAGAAATGAAAAAAAATAGAGCAATTTTATAGGGTGACCTTGCATTTTCACGTCAGAAAAGGTACTTTTGCATCGCAATTTTGGGAAGCGACCCAAAATTACAAAAGGTAAAAGTAGAAAGGTTACGGTTCATAATCATTTCTTTTCGTCTTCACCTTTTTCGATCTGGTAGCTCAGCTGGTAGAGCAATACACTTTTAATGTATGGGTCCTGGGTTCGAATCCCAGCCGGATCACCAAAAATACAGCGAAGACCCGCTTTCTTCACGAACCCGCATCCTTCTCAGGGGCGGGATTTTTATTGCATTCCACCACTCATTCATGCTCCTGCCAACTTTTTCACCGGCCATTCGTTTAAAAAGCAAATGAATGAACCATCCAATTCATGAAAGCCCTCACACCGGCCTGTTTTTTCTTTCTTTTGATGGCAGGCGCTGCCTGTAGCTCGATTCGCGTCGTCAAGACCGAACCGGCTCCCAACTTTGCGTTGTCCAATTACCGGACGTTTGCCTTTTCGGACATCGAATCGACAGGCGATATTCCCCAGAGCGGTTTTTACCGATCACAGGTCGATGGGTTGAAAGCCGCCATTGAAAAACAGTTGGTGAACAAAGGACTCCGTCGGGTCGACACGCAGCCGGATCTGATGATGAACATTGGGATTGCGGTCGATGAGAAGACCCAGACCCGCGAAACGAATTTTCGCACAGATCCGCCCTATTACATCGGGCAACGGCGCTACAGCTGGCGGAGTCAGGAAATTCCCGTGGGTAAATACCGGCAGGGAACGATCGATGTACACCTGATCGATTCGAAGCGGAATGAGATGGTTTGGCAGGGGATTGTGGAAGGGGTTATCCCGAAGAAGCCGGGGAAGCTTCAGAAACAGATCGATGAAGGGATGGAAAAGCTGTTTTCCAAACTCTGATTCGGGTGATTTTCGGCAGAACCGAAAATCACCCGAGAGGTCAGTTTACCCTTAGAACGGAAGTCCGTTGTCTTCTTCCTCAAACGTCGTCAGAGGGCGGTCTGCTGCGGCTGCACGGGGTTCCGAGCGACGGGGGGCAGCAGCTGGGGCTGATTGCGGTTCGTATCCTCCTCCACCGCCTTCGGCTGCTTCGATCCGCCAGGCCCGCACGTCGGTATACCAGCGGTCATTGTATTCGCGGGATTCGATGCTGATGGCGCATTTCATCGTGTCGCCCGGCGCATACTGCGCCAGTTCGGCGGCTTTTTCGCCCCAGGCCATCAGGCAGACTTGTTTGGGAAACTGGTCGATGGTTTCGAGTACAAATTGTTGCTTCGTCCAGGTTCCATTTTTCCCCTGACCCGATTGTTCAGGTAAAACTTTCACCAGTTTACCTACTAATTCCATTGCCATATGCTCTCTGTTATTTTCTGTTTGGTTCTTACGTTCAGAATTTCGTTTCGTCCGGCGAAGGTTGAAATGAATCGTTGAAGTTACAACATTTTGGCTTAATTTTCCCCAAAAAACCACCTCATCGATCCCCTGAATTATGAAAATCGGAGTCTTGCTACACGGAAACGGCGTCTACGATGGCACCGAAATTCACGAAGCCGTTTTGACACTGCTGGCCCTGGCAGAAGTGGGTGCCGAGACGGTTTGCATCGCCCCGGATGTGGACCAATACCACGCGATCAACCACCTGACGGGTGAGGAAATGCCGGAAACCCGCAACGTGCTGGTCGAATCGGCCCGAATTGCGCGGGGCAACATCCGGAATCTGGCCACCCTGACCGCCGACGAACTGGATGGGCTGGTGATGCCGGGCGGTTTTGGTACGGCCAAAAATATTACGAAATGGGCGTTTGAAGGCCCGCAGGGTGCGATCCTGGAACCGGTCAAGCAATTCATCCTCGACCTGGTTTCGCTCAAGAAACCGATTGTCGCCCTTTGCATGAGTCCCACCACGCTGGCCAAAGCCCTGGAGGGCAGCGGAATTTCGGCCACGCTCACGGTGGGGTCGGACCGGGAAGAAAGCCCGTATGAAATCAGCGGAATTGCCGCCGGAATCACTTCGCTTGGCCACCACGCTGAGATGAAAACCGTTCGGGAAATTTCAGTCGATCGGGAAAACAAGATCATTACCGCACCCTGTTACATGATGGAAGCGTCCATCCTGGACGTCCGCGATAACATCCGGGCCGCCATCGATGAATTGGTGGTGCTGTTAAAGGGGGACGATTGACGGTTGACCATGGACCGTTGACGATGGACCATTGACGATGGACCGTTATTCGGAGAGAAGAGAAGCCATTTCGACAATGGTCCATCGTCAACGGTCCATGGTCAACCGTCAATCGTCCCCCCACAAAAAAACACTGGCTCTTCTATCGGGAGAAGAGCCAGGTTCAGTGCTAACCTATGATGAACGAACCAGCCCGGTAGTAGAACCACCGACCTGAATAGGGTCCGCGCTTTTGTTTTTCACGCCAGCTACGAACCACTATACGTTCTGGGTCATAAAGGCACAGAGATCACTGCACATACTGATGGTCGCATCATTTTTTAGTAATAAGGAAAGACGCCTTGGTTTTTTGAGTGCAAGTGCCTACTTTTGCATCCACAAAAAATACGGTTTTCCTGTCCATGTGGTGGAATTGGTAGACACGCCATCTTGAGGGGGTGGTGCCGTCATGGTGTGAGGGTTCGAATCCCTCCGTGGACACATTGAAATCGAAAATCCCCGTAAGCGGCTGTTTACGGGGATTTTTTTGTAGTAAACGATTGATGAAGCGTTCTTCAGCTTAAGATTAATTAATTTCTTCTTCAGTTCACCCTCAGTTTGTTCGGGTAGAATTTGCATTCTAAATGCACGTAATTCGGCCTCCCACCACCCTACGAACGACCCCGTCGGGCATCGAATAAGTGCGTGTCAATGAGGAGCCAAGTCGTAGTACGATGGGCGGCATTCCCGGTTTGATAAAAATGAATTTTGAATAGAGCGTAACAAGACCTGCGCACAGGGGGTTTAGGGTACCATCATCCCAATTGAGAAAACGAATGAAATCACTTTACTGCATCGGCCTGCTAACCGTCTCGAACATTTTTATGACCCTGGCCTGGTATGGCCACCTTCAACTCAAAAACTATCCATTCATCGCAAAACTGTCTCTGTTCGGCATTGTCATGCTCAGTTGGGGGCTGGCTTTTTTTGAGTATGTGTTTCAGGTGCCGGCCAACCGAATTGGCTCCAACGAAACGGGGGGTCCATTTTCCTTATTCGAATTGAAAACGATTCAAGAAGCGGTTTCGCTGACGGTCTTTACACTCATCACGGTTTACTTTTTCAAAACGGATAAACTAGCCTGGAATCACCTGGTGGGGTTTGCCTTCATGGTCATAGCCGTCTTTTTTATTTTCAAAAAATGGTAAGAGCATCTCCTGAAATTCCGGCATCCATCCCCACCAGGACAAGCTTGCGGGCACTGGATGCGGCCAATTTCTTCCTGGCGGATGTGCGTGACGGCCTTGGCCCCTACCTGGCCATCTATTTACTCGCCACGCGACATTGGAACGCCCAGGATATCGGAATCGCCATGTCACTTATGGGCATTGCAACCGTTGTGGCCCAAACACCTGCCGGAATACTCGTTGACCGCACGCGACGGAAACGTCTGTTATCGATTCTGGCCGCTCTGCTGATTGCTTCGGCCGCTCTGCTTACCGTTCTGTGGCCCCGCTATGAAATTATTCTGGGTGGACAGGTCCTCATGGGCTTTGCTGCGGCCTGGTTTGTTCCGGCGGTTGCTGCTATCACGCTCGGCCTGGTTGGACCCAAAGCGCTTGATAATCGGATTGGCCGGAATGAAACCTTCAACCATGCGGGCAATGTAGTTGCCGCCATACTGGCTGGTCTCATTGGGTATTATGTACAAACGGAAGGTATTTTTGTCTTGCTTGCCATGATGTCGCTTGTGAGCAGTGTATCCCTCTGGCGGATTCGGGAAGATGACATTGACCATGAAATGGCCCGGGGCAAAAGCTCCACCGAAAAAGGGGAGGAAAAGGAAGACAAAGCGACGGGGATTCAAGCCGTGATGGGAAACCGATCGATCCTGTTTTTTGCTCTGGCTTGCGTGTTATTCCACTTTGCAAATGCCGCCATGCTGCCCCTGCTGGGCCAGCGCCTGGCCCAGGGAAGTAGTGCCGGGGCTTCATCAGCGTACATGTCGGCCTGCATCATCGTGGCACAAGTGGTCATGATTCCTGTCAGTCACGTTACCGGACAACTGGCTACGCTAGGCCGTAAGCGGTTGTTACTGATTGCATTTGCCGTATTACCCATTCGGGGACTGCTTTATACGCTGACAAACGACCCAATTTTGCTGGTAGCCATTCAGATCCTGGATGGGATTGGAGCGGGCATTTTTGGCGTCCTATCGATTCTGATGGTATCCGATCTGACCAGCGGGAGCGGATTGTTCAACACCACGCAGGGTGCCATTGCGACCGCCGTTGGCTTGGGTGCATCACTCAGCAATGCTTTTTCGGGTGCCCTCCTCCAGCGAACCAGCTACCATGTGGCATTCCTGACTCTGGCCGGATTAGCCGTCATTGCCCTGGCCGTGTTGTGGTTCTTTGTACCGGAAACCCGCCCGAAAGCACACCAAAGGATGTGACACCCGATACGAAGTGCGCATGCAGAAATAAAGATAGCTTATTGACACCCTACACCCGCTGCTGCCGCCGGATCGAGGCTTTTTCCAGGGCGGTTTTCAGCACGTCGAGCAACAACGGTTTGGAAATGTAATCGTCCATCCCGGCTTGCAGACATTCCTGCTCATCTTCCTTCATGGCATTGGCCGTCATCGCAATGATGATGGGCTGCGGGCCAGCTTGTCGGCGAATGCGTCGGGTGGCTTCCAGACCGTTCATTTCAGGCATCTGAACATCCATCAGGATGGCATCATACGGTTTATCCCGCAACATGGTCAGCACTTCGCTCCCGTTTTGAGCCAGATCGGGCTGGTATCCCAGCTTGTTCAGAATATTCAGAATAAGTTTCTGATTGGCCAGATAATCCTCCGCAACCAGAATAGCAAGGGGGTTTTGCCGGGCGAAATCGTCAGATAAACTGTGTTGAACGGGACGAAATATCGCCGACTGGGTTTCATCGGGCTGTTTCAGTTGCCGTTGTACCAGATCGAAAAGCTGCTGCTGGCGGATGGGTTTGGTAAGAATGGCCGAAAAAAGATCCGGATACGATTTCCGGGTCTCTTCACCCACCGAGCTCAGCAGAATAATCGGCAGCCGGGGATACTGCGAACGGATTTTTCGGGCCAGATCCACCCCGTTCATCCCCGGCATCTGCATATCGGTAACGACCAGTTGAAACAACGGATTGGCCGACAGGAGCGATAACGCCTGAGCGCCCGACAAGGCCGTTACCGGAACCAGTTTCCACTGCTCAAGCTGCGATTTCAGGATGGTCAGGTTGGTCTGGTTATCGTCGACCACCAGCACCCGTTTGCCTTCGTTTTCGGCGGTATTGAACAAAATATAGTGCCGTTTGGCCTGTTGACTTACCCGGCAACGAACGGTAAATGTAAAGGTCGTGCCCCGGCCTTCCTCGCTTTCGACCTCGATTTCACCGCCCATCAATTTGACCAGCCGCTCGCTAATCGCCAGCCCCAGGCCTGTGCCGCCATACCGCCGGGTCATGGAGGAATCGACCTGGGAGAATGCCTTGAAAAGCCGCTGGCGTTTGTCTTCGGGAATGCCGATACCCGTGTCGCGCACCTGAAACGCCAGTTCCAGCTCATTGTCGTTGATGCGCTGGCGAACGTCGGCCCGCACAAACACTTCGCCTTTGTGGGTGAACTTAACCGCATTCCCGATCAGGTTGATCAGAATCTGACGCAGGCGCAACCCGTCTCCGATAACGTGCAGAGGCACCTGATGTTCAAACTGGTAGACCAGGTCCAGCCCGTTTTCGGCGGCTTTTCCGGCAAACAGATCCAGCACATCTTCCACACAATGGAGCAAATCGATGTCGCCTTCTTCCAGCTCCAGACTTCCGGATTCGATCTTGGAAAAGTCGAGAATGTCGTTGATAACCCCCAGCAGGTTGGTTCCGCACTGGTGAATGGTATCGACGTATTCGTGCTGTTCTTCCGACAGTTCCGTTTCCTGCAACAGATAGGTCATGCCCAGCACGCCGTTCATGGGCGTTCGGATTTCGTGGCTCATCGTGGCCAGAAAGACGCTCTTGGCCTGGTTGGCTTGCTCCGCTTCTTCCCGGGCCTTTTTTTCCTGAATCTGCTGTTCGTGAATTTCTTCAACCAGGGCCTGCAAATGTTCCGACTGCGATTGCAACTCTTCCTTTTGGTAAAGCACCTGGGCCGTTCGCTCGGTCACAATTTCTTCCAGTTTCTCCTTCTGGGCTTTGAGTGCGCGGGTTCGCCAGCGAATGATGAGGTTGGGGCTGGCCAGAAACGCCAGGGCCATTAACGACCCAAACCACCAGGTTTGCCAGAATGGCGGTTTGATAATGACCCGGAATGCCGTGCCCCGTTCATTCCAGACGCCGTCATTGTTGGACGCCTTCACCCGGAAGGTGTAAAAACCAGGGTCGAGGTTGGTGTAGGTAACCACGCGCTTGTGGTTTTTGTAGTTCCAGTCCCGATCGAATCCTTCCAGTTTGTAAGCGTACTGGTTTTTTTCGGGCAGTGAGTAATTTAAAGCCGCAAATTCGAAGGTGAGCGTCGATTGCTTCGCCGACAGGCTGATCTTGTTGGAGCGGAGCCAGACCGGCTGGTCGAAAACGTGCAGGCTCGTGATGTAAACCGGCGGAACGTCGGGGTTATCCCGCAGACTGTCGGGCGAAAACGCGTTCAAACCGCCAATCCCCCCGAAGTACAAGTCGCCCTGCCTGGTTTTGTAAACCGACATGCGATTGAAGAAACCCCGTTGCAGACCGTCACCGGCGTCAAAATTGCGAAACGTCTGGTTATTCTGATCGAAGCGGGCCAGCCCTTTGTTGGTGCTGATCCAGATGTTTCCGCGCCGATCGCTGGTAATGGCCCGAATCACTTCGTTGGTCAGCCCGTTTTTCTGTCGGAAGGCCACAAACGTCTGTTTACGCCGGTCAAAACGGTTCAAGCCGCCGTTGGTGCCCACCCAGAGCTTCCCGCTGGCATCTTCATACAGGCTGTTGATCAGATTATGGCTGATTGTGCCGGCCACCTGCCGGTTGTGCCGGTACACGGTAAAGGTGCCGGTTTCGGGATTGTACCGGTTTAAGCCTCCGCCTTCGGTGCCGACCCACAAGGTTCCAGTGTGGTCGTAACAGAGCGAACTGATGTATCCCTCGCTGATGCTGCCGGGCTGGGAAGGATCCGGCCGGAAGTGCGTGAATTTCCCGGTGTTTTTGTCATACCGGCTGATCCCGCCCCCCAGCGTTCCCAGCCAGATTTCACCTTTTTTGCCCTCAACGATGGTGCAAACCGTTTCGTGGCTCAAACCTTTGGCGTTGTTGGTTTGCCTGAAGTTGGTAAATTTTCCGGTCGATTTATCAAACCGACTGAGTCCGCCTTTGTAATTTCCTACCCAGATATCGTTGTCCGCATCCTGATACACACTCATGATGAAGTTACTGCCTACGCTGCCCGGATCGGTCGGGCTGTGTTTGTAGTACGTATATTTTTGCGTGGCTTTCATCAGGACATTCAACCCCCCTCCGTCCGTTCCGATCCACAAATTGCCCTGCGGGTCCACCAGCATCGACATGATGTTGGAGTTATTCAGCGTATTCGAACTGTTTTTATCCCGCTTGTAGAGCACGAATTTGGCGGGCTGGTGATCCAGGAAATTAATTCCCTGATTGTAGGTACCAATCCACATGTTGCTGCTGCGGTCCCGGCAAATGGCATATACTGAAGCATCGTTGATTCCGTCGGCCTTGTTTTCGTCGTACAGGTACCGGGTAAAGGTGGTCCGGTTTTTATTGAGGACACTGATCCCGCCATTTTCGGTGCCAATCCACAAATTCCCATGGCGATCCTCCCCGAGTGAGTTCAGGTCATTGTGACTAATGGTACCCGGATCGGCCGGATTGTGCTGGTAGCGAGTGAAGGTTTCCTGATCGGGATTCAGCCGGTTGAGCCCACCCCCTTCCGTGGCAATCCAGAGTTCTCCCTTCGAATCTTCAAAAAGTTGCCGAAGATTGTTGTGACTCAATGACGACGGATCGGCCGGGCGGTTTTGATAATGACGAAAGGTGTGCATCGTGGTATCCAGCCGGTTAAGTCCTCCGCCAAAAGTTGATACCCAGATCCGGCCCACGCGGTCGATCACCACATCCTGAACAAAATTATTACTCAAACTGGTAGGAACACCGGCTTGGTGGCGGTAGTGCGTAAAGGTGTGGTCGGCGGTGTTAAATCGATTGAGTCCGGCGTCGGTTCCGATCCAGAGATGGCCATACCGGTCTTCAACAATGGCCGTTACCCGGTTGTTACTCAAACTTTTAGGATCCCGCTCAATCTGCCGGTACGATGTAAAGCCCCCGGTTTTTTTATCAAACAAGCACAAGCCTCCGGCGTCGGTTCCGATCCACAGGCGACCCTGCCGGTCTTCATAGAGGGAGCGAATGTAATTATCACTCAGGCTGTTGGGCCGGTTTGGATCATTGCGGTAAATCGTAAACGAATAGCCGTCGTAGAGGTTGAGTCCATCCTGTGTCCCAAACCACATAAAGCCCTGCTGATCCTGAATGATGCAGGTTACGTTGCTTTGGGAAAGCCCCTCATTGGTGGTAATGTGCTTAAACCGAACCGGTCCCGTCTGAGCTACGGAAGCGGAACAAATCAGGAAAAAGGCCAGCAGCGAGAGAATAACGATTTTCATGTAAAAGGCCCAGAGATTCTAAAAGTGCAATATAGGTTTATTCTTAGATACTTTATATAGCTGTCTGATAATTGCATCCCTAACAAAAATTGATCCTGATTTTCGGGATTGACCACTAGCTATTTTTACGGAGCTTTTTTTTACGCCCGCAGGCCCGTTTTCCAGCCTGCGGCCTGGTTCCTGCCCCCTCATTTCCGGGAAATTTCGTACCTTGGAGTACGCAACATCCAACCGTTCCGATGTGTTATTCCGTCAATGCCCGGGCTGAACTGGTCGAATTGGCAAAATTGAATAAAATTCTGCGATACCCGGATTCATATGTTTCAGTGGGAAAAATTTCCGGTTTTGCTCATCCGCCGCTGCCCGTTATTACGCAGGAAAATCCGCAGGAAATCCAGCTTTTTCAATGGGGATTATTACCGGTCTGGGCCCGGGAAGACAAAGCGGCCGAGTTGGCCAACATGACCCTCAATGCCAGGGAAGATTCGATTTTTGAAAAACCGTCTTTTCGGGATAGCATCCAGTCAAAACGCTGCCTGCTGCTCATCGACGGTTTTTACGAATGGCGCCACGAAGGGAAACAGAAAATTCCGTACTACATCACCCTGACGGATCAAAAACCGTTTGCCCTGGGCGGCATTTATTCGGTCTGGAAAAACCGGCCGACCTTTTCGATCGTGACCACGAAGGCCAACCCGCTCATGGAATACATTCACAATACTAAAAAGCGCATGCCGCTCATTCTGAACCGTGAAGAAGAACGGCGCTGGCTTGACCCGGAGCTGACCAGGGCCGAAATCAAGGAGCTGATGCAGCCGCTGGACGAAGGGCAGATGGAAGCGAAGGTGATAGCGTAAGACTTCAATTTCCTCCCAACACCCGGTCAATCCGCTTTATAATTGCCCGTAAATCCTCCGGATGGTTCACGTAATCCAGCTCGTTTACGTCGATTACCAGTAATTTTCCGTCGGTATAGTCGGCAGTGAAGGCTTCGTAATACCGGTTTAAGTTCGCCAGATACGCCGGGCTGATGGATTTTTCGTAGTCCCGGCCCCGTTTGCGAATCTGCTCCCGAAGCTTGGGAATTCCCGCACGCAGGTAAATCATCAGGTCCGGCGGATGAACCAGCTCCAGCATGTTTTCGAACACCCGGCGGTAGGTCTGGTAATCACGCGGACTCATAAACCCGCTTTCGTGCAGGTTGCGGGCAAAAATAGAGGCATCTTCGTAAATCGTCCGGTCCTGCACCACCGACCGGTTTCCGGCATTGATCGTCAGCATTTGCTCAAACCGGCTGTTCAGAAAGTAAATCTGGAGGTTGAACGACCAGCGATTCATGTCCTCATAGAAATCCACCAGATACGGATTGTCCTCGACGGCTTCTTTCAGAACCTCCCAGCCGTAGTGAGCGCCGAGTAGATGGGCCAGTGTCGTTTTTCCGGCCCCGATATTTCCGGTTATCGCGATGTGCATAGCGGTCATTCGTTACCCAAACATGGACGTCAGGGATACTTTTTATATCTTTGTGTGTGAACCAGTGACAGGAATTGTTTGTGTTATGAAGCCCTATCGCGTTTTATTATATTATTGCTATACAACCATTGAAAACCCGGAGCAGTTTCGGGATGAACACCACCGGCTGTGCATCCGGCTCAATTTGCTGGGCCGAATCATCATCGCGCCCGAAGGACTGAACGGCACGGTTTCAGGTTTGCCCGCCGACTGTGACGAATACATGCGGATTGTGAAGTCCGACCCGCGGTTTGAAAGCCTGGAATTTAAGGTGGACGATTACGCCAGCCACGCGTTTCAGAAACTGAATGTTCGGTTGAAAGACGAGATCGTCAATTCCGACCTGCCGGTCGATCCGCGCGTCAGAACCGGGGTTCACCTCGAACCGGAGGAATTCCGGCAGATGAAGGACGAAGAAGACGTGGTGTTGATCGACATGCGGTCCAATTACGAACATTCCGTCGGCAAATTCAAAGGAGCGATTACGTTCGACATGGAGAATCTGCGGGAACTGCCGCAGCACCTGGACGAAATCAAACACCTGAAAAACAAAAAAATCATTACGTATTGCACGGGCGGCATCAAGTGCGAAAAAGCCAGTGCCTACCTGCTTGATCAGGGGTTTGAGAACGTCTACCAGCTTCACGGCGGTATTATCAAATACGGTCTTGAGGAAGGCGGTGAAGACTTCGATGGCAAGTGTTACGTGTTCGATAACCGGGTTGCGGTCGATGTCAACCAGGTGAACCCGGTGGTGATTTCAACCTGCTACCGTTGCGGAACGCACACCGACCGGATGATCAACTGCGCCAGCCCGGCCTGCAACAACCACGTGACGCTCTGCGAAGCGTGTGGAGACGAGCACCAGGGAACCTGCGCGGATGCCTGCAAAACCGACCCGGCCCTGCGCCCCTACGACGGCACCGGCTACTACGCGAAGGAAACCCGGGGCTATTCGCCCCTGCTGGGCTACCGGAGCCAGCAATCAACCCTGAGTCACTAACGGTTTTTCGAGTACAAAATCATTCATCCAGTACGGCCCGATCGGAATATCTTCTTCCCGGACCACTTCAAAGCCCAGCCGTTCGTAGAATTGCCGGGCTTTGTTATACCGGTTTACGTTCAGATACAGGCGGTTTCCGCCAGCCGAAAGGCACCGGCGGATGACTTCTTCCAGCAAAAGCCGTCCGGTTCCCTTGCCCTGTTCGGTCGGCAATACGTAGATTTTGTGTAACTTAAACCGCTCGTCGTTGGCTTCATTCCGCGAGAACGCTGCAAAACCGGTCAATTTCTGATCAGAAAAGGCCAGAATAAACTCCTGTTTCTCGACGGTCATTTGCTCCCGGAGGGCCTCCTGTGAATAAATGGCCTGAAACATGTAGGTAATCTGTTCCTGGTCGAGAATGGCGCGGTAGGTGGGTTCCCAGATGAGTTCCTGCAGGGCAATGATGGAATCGATGTCGGAAAGCGTTGCGGTTTTGAACTCGAGTGACATATGGTTTGAAATTAAGCCGTACAAAATTAACGGAAAAGAGGATAGTCGAGCGGGAAAAGAGCCGAAACCCTTACCTTTGGCATCCAGTAAACACGCAAAACGAAGTATCATGCCGGACCAAAAACCGCTCATTCTAGTCACAAACGATGATGGCATTACCGCCCACGGCATCCGAACGCTGGTGGGTTTAATGCAACAACTGGGTGACGTTGTGGTAGTTGCGCCCAACAGCCCGCAGTCGGGCATGGGGCACGCCATCACGATTGCCTCTCCCCTCCGCTTAAATAAAGTTGATCTGTATCCGGGTATACCCGCCTACGAATGCTCCGGAACGCCCGCCGATTGTGTCAAGCTGGCGAAACATTTTGTACTGAAAGACCGCAGCCCGGATCTGGTCGTCAGCGGCATCAACCACGGCAGCAATACGTCCATCAGTGTGCTGTATTCGGGCACCATGTCGGCGGCCATCGAAGCCGCCATCGAGGGCATTCCCGCGATCGGGTTTTCGCTCTGTGATTACGCCCACGATCCCGATTTTTCCCATACGCACGACCACATTCTGAAAATTGCCGGACACGCCCTTGAACACGGTATTCCGAAAGGTGTCACGCTGAACGTCAATTTCCCGGCCAAATCGGACAAACCTTTGCAGGAAATCCGGATCTGTCGGCAGGCGGATGCCCGCTGGCAGGAAGAGTTCGACCAACGCAAGGACCCCTACGGCCGGAGCTATTTCTGGATGTCCGGGAAATTTGTCAATGACGATCCCGGGGAGGATACCGACGAATACGCCCTGTCGCAAAACTGCACGTCGGTGGTTCCCTGCCAACTGGACCTGACGGATTACAAGATCATTGAAACCATGAAATCCTGGAACATCAACGAACGGAATCCGGCCATCCCGGCGTCTGCTGCACCGAAAGAACTGCTCGAAACCGGTAAACAACAATCCTAACGATTTTGCCCTATGGCCTTATTAGGAAGCTTATTGAAAAGGGGTATTTCGCTGACCAACGTGGTTCGGCGGAAAAAATTGAATGCCCTTAAATTACAGAAGAAAACCTTTGTCAAGCTGATCGGGAAAGCCCGCTACACGCAATTTGGACAGGCTTTTCAGTTTGAAGACATTGAAAATGCCGCCTTTTTCGAAGACGAAAAGGAGTTTTATAAAAAGTTTCGGGAGATCGTTCCCATCTACGATTACAACAAAATTTACAAAGACTGGTGGCAACGGTCGATCAACGGCGAAAAAAACGTCTGCTGGCCGGGTCGGGTCAAGTATTTTGCGCTGAGTTCCGGCACCTCGGAAGCGGCTTCCAAATACATTCCCGTCACGAAAACCATGTCGAAGGCGATTCAGAAAACCAGCATCCGGCAAATTCTAAGCCTGGGCCGCTACCAGCACCTGCCATCGCAACTCTACGAAAAGGGCTTTCTGATGCTGGGCGGCAGCACGATGCTAAATTACCGCGACAACCATTTTGAAGGCGATTTGAGCGGGATTACGGCCAGCCAGATTCCGTTCTGGTTCCAGCAGTTTTACAAACCGGGCAAAGAAATTGCGCAGGAACGCGACTGGGCGTTGAAACTGGACGAAATTACGGAACAGGCGAGTCAGTGGGACATCGGTTTTGTGGTGGGCGTTCCGGCCTGGATTCAGTTGCTGATGGAGAAAATCATTGCCCATTATAAGGTCAAAACCATTCACGACATCTGGCCGAATCTGATGGTGTTCTGCCACGGCGGGGTGTCGTTCGAACCGTATCGGCACGGTTTTGAGCACCTGCTGGCCCGACCGATCACCTACATCGAAACGTATCTGGCATCGGAGGGATTCATTGCCTACCAGACGCACCCCAACGCCGAAGGCATGCAGTTGGTACTCGACAACGGCATTTTCTTCGAATTTATCCCGTTCAACGACGAAAACTTCAATGCCGACGGCGAGGTCATCGACAAACCACAGGCGCTGATGATCGATGAAGTGGAGGAAGGTAAGGAATACGCCCTGCTGATCTCGACCTGTTCGGGAGCCTGGCGGTACCTGATTGGCGACACGATTAAGTTCGTTTCCAAAAAACACAGCGAGATCGTCATTACCGGACGAACCAAGCACTTTCTGAGTCTGTGCGGAGAACACCTGTCGGTGGATAACATGAACAAAGCCGTCGAACTGGCGTCGCAGGAACTCAACATCGATGTGCGGGAATTTACGGTCGCCGGTATTTCACACGACACCCTTTTCGCGCACCACTGGTACATTGGGACCAACGACCCGGTCGATGAAACGGTGTTGAAAAACCTGATCGACGCCAAATTAAAAGAACTGAACGATGATTACGCGGTCGAACGCCGGCACGCTCTCAAAGATGTGTTTGTAACGGTGTTACCTGCCAAAACTTTTTACAAGTGGATGGAAGTCAAGGGAAAAATGGGCGGTCAGAACAAATTTCCGCGGGTTCTGAAGAAAAACATGATTGCCGACTGGGACGGTTTTCTAAAAACGCAGGGCATCGAAGTGGGTGCTGCGCGGACATAACCCCGTCGGCGATTCTAACCGCTGTCAGGGTCTTCGACCGCTAACGGGGTTAGAATCGCCGACGGAATTATAGTTGGTTATTGCTTCAGCATCGCAATCAGCGGATCGTATAGCCGGGTCCAGGCCAGTTGAAGGGAAATGAAAATGAAGACGACTCCGGTGACCCGGTTGAAGATCAGCACCACTTTGGGCGTAAAAAACCGCTTCAGTTTGTGGGCAAAAACTGCCAGTGCCGATTCGGTCAGGAAAATACTGACCAGACTGGCAATCATAAAACCGTAGCGTTCCTGGTGGCTGTAGTGCAGCGAATTGGTCAGGTATGCCGCCAGCGTGACCCAGGTGATAAAGTTGATCGGATTGATGGCATTCAGGACGAAGCCCGTCGTGAAGTAATAGAGGAAATTGCCGAAGCGGGTTTTCGGATAAGCCAGCCGGGGCGTCCCTTTAAAGAGGTTGGCAACGCCCATTGCCATCAGAAGAATCACGCCAAACAGTGTTAGATAGAATTCGAAACCGTCTATTTTGGGCAAAAAAGCCGTACCAAACAAGGCACAAACGACAAAAATGGCATCGCAAACCACCACGCCGAAAGCAATCTTGATGCCCGACCGGTAGCCATTATCGACACTATTTTGCATCAGGGAAAAAAATACGGTTCCGAACGTCAGGCAAAGTAAAATACCCGCAATAAAACCGTAGAAAATAGCTTCAATCATCATGCGATCAGATCTGTTTCAACCGCGCTACTTTCAGCAGGGCGCAGACGCTGAGGGCATCGGTAATTTCACTGTTCATCACCATATCAACGGCGTCCGCTAAGGAAACCCGCCGAATTTGCAATTGTTCCGTTTCTTCCGGTTCGTGCGCCCCCTGAGTCAGTTCCTCCGCGATGTACAGAAAGCCCTCTTCGTCGGTGGCCGAATTGGAGGTGTGAATGCGACCAATCATCGTCCACTTTTCGGCTTCCAGGCCGGTTTCTTCCCGGAGTTCGCGCCGGGCCGATTCCAGCAGGTCCGTGCCGATGGGGGCACCGCCTTCCGGTACCTCCCAGGAATACTCATCGAGCGGATAGCGGTATTGGCCTACCAAATAGGTGTAGCCGTCCTGATCAATAGGAACAACAACAACGGCTTTATTCTTGAAACTGACGACGCCATAAATACCGGGCGTGTTAGCGGGCGTAACCACCTCTTCGTGTCTGATTTTCAACCAGTTGTTATCATATACAACGGTTGATGTAAGTGTTTTCCAGGGATTTTCCGTAAACTCCATACCAGCAAATGTAAAGAGAAATCCTTTACAGTTTGCTACCTTTACAGGCTATAAACCAGCCAACGGCTCCATGCAACCCAGTCAGCGAATCAAATACAAGTGGATGTCGATCTCATTGGGACTGAGTGTGGCACTGATGATTCTCAAATTTACGGCCTGGTGGCTGACGTCGTCCACGGCGGTTTTGACGGATGCCCTCGAATCCATTATCAACGTGATTGCCAGCGGGTTTGCCCTCTACAGCATTTACCTATCCGGCCAGCCCCGCGACCGAAATCACCCGTATGGACACGGTAAAATTGAGTTTTTCTCCTCCGGTTTTGAAGGGGCGTTAATTCTATCGGCGGGGCTTTTCATCATTTTCCAGGCCATTCAATCCTTTTCACATCCGCAATCCATCACCAACCTGGACTGGGGTCTGGCGCTGATCGCCCTGACCACGGTGGCCAACGCGCTGGTGGGCTGGCTGCTGATCCGAAACGGACGCGCTACGAATTCGATCACCCTCATTGCCGACGGTCGTCACCTGCTGGTCGACAGCCTAAGCAGTTTGATCGTGGTGGTGGGCATCGGCCTCATCTGGCTCACCGGGTTGACCTGGTTCGATGGCCTGTTGTCGCTTATTCTCTCCGGGGTGATCATTTTCAACGGTCTCGGCCTGATCCGGCACTCGGTGGCGGGTTTAATGGACGAAACCGACCTGGCGCTGCTGCAACGCATTCTGGATATTCTGAAACACCACAAGCGCAGCAATTGGATCGATATTCACAACACGCGCGTGCAGCGGTACGGGGCTGATCTGCACATCGACTGCCACCTGACGCTGCCTTACTACTGGACACTGGCGCAGGTTCACCAGGAAGTTCATGAGTTTGAAGAAGTGCTAAAGCGGGAAATCGACACGGAAGTGGAAATTTTTATTCACGTCGATCCGTGTTTGCCGGAATGTTGCCACTATTGCCGTATTGCCGACTGTCCGGTTCGGGCCCATGCATTCTCCGGCGATGTGGAATGGACGATTGCTAACATTTCGACCAATCAAAAACATTTTGTCAGGGAAGCTGAGCCGAATTGATGCGGTTCTTTTTCAAAAAAATTTCACAAAATCCGATTAAAAAAGTTGGCCGTTATCAACTTTTTTGTAATTTTCGGTGAGAATTTAGTGCTCAAATGAGATACTTAATTCAGGTTGTATTCATATCTCGGTTAAAAAGGCCCCCGCACACGCTGCTGAGGGCCTTTTTCCTTTTTGAGACGTCCTGGTTTAGTACTGCAAGACTTGAGGGGATCGATTTTTAAGTTAAACTGTCCATCAGCCTTACATTTCCCCGCAAATCAATAAAAAAACAATGGACGTTGAGTTGGTGATTTTCCAACACAATTTCATTTCCCTTGACAACTTCCTTTGGAAACGGTTTAGTATGAATCTCCCTGGCAAGCGTTAAGGCAAACTCTTTGTGGCATTGGTATTCTTCCTCCCTTGAACTGAACGTCCCCGTCCCATCAATCAGAAACTCCTTGTATGCCCCACAATCTTCGTGTTCTATAATGTAAACATCCTTAATGTCGTGCAACTTCACGGCTATTGCCAGATGGTGGTCGAGCGTTGTCTTCCAGGGTTTGAAATGATCATAGGTTTTCAACGCCTGGGGATCAAACCGATGCCGGTGTTCATGGGCCGCATGGGTGCATAATGAAGTACCGGCCAGCGCAAAATGATCGTACCGATTGTGCAGATTATCGTGGTGAAGAAAATGAAGCAGGTTGTCGGTCAGTCGCAGGTCGATACAACTGATGACCAGAATATTTTTGTGAGGCAACTGATATTCCTCAATTTTTGGATAGGAAAGAATTGACATCGTGGACAGGAGTTTGGTACCTGACAAATATAACCGATTCGTTCACAAGACCATACGCCCCTACCGCGCGTCAGGGGCGGTAGGGGCCATCGTTCGGGAGTCCGATAAACCAAGCTTTTTTAGTATCTTTCCTCACTTTCATCCCAGTTTCGAGATTAACTCATTTAAAACGATTAACCTATGACATCGCGTCGCTCCTTTTTAAAACAACTCAGCGTCTTGACCGCCACGGCGTCTGCCCTTCCCGCTCTGGCCGAGGCCGCTGCCAAAAAACCGTTCTTCGAGATTTCGCTGGCCGAATGGTCGCTGCACAAAGCGTTGTTCAACGAGAAAAAAATTACAAACCTGGACTTTCCAGCCCTCGCTAAAAAGGAATTCGGCATCGATATCGTCGAATACGTCAACCAATTTTTTAAGGATAAAGCGCAGGATGCCACGTATCTGAAAGAATTGATGATGCGCTGCAAGGACAATGGCGTTCGGAATCACCTGATTATGATCGACGGAGAAGGCTATCTGGGCGAAACCGATGCGGCCAAACGCAACGAAGCCGTTGAAAAACACAAGCCCTGGGTCGAATGCGCCAAAACGCTGGGTTGTAAAACCATCCGGGTCAATGCCTTCGGAAAAGGAACGGAAGAAGAAGTGGCCAAAGCCGCCGTGGAAGGACTGGGAAAACTGGGCGAATTTGCCAAAACCATGAACATCAACGTAATTGTCGAAAACCACGGCAGTTATTCGTCCAACGGCCAGTGGCTAACGGGCGTCATGAAGCAGGTCAACATGAAAAACGTCGGTATTCTGCCCGATTTCGGCAATTTCTGCATCAAACGCAGCGACAATTCCGAATGGGGCGGCAAGTGTGTGGAAGAATATGACCGCTACAAGGGCGTGGGTGAAATGATGCCGTTCGCCAAGGGCGTCAGTGCCAAAACCCACGACTTCGACGCCAGCGGCAACTGTACGGACACCGACTACATGCGCATGATGAAAATCGTGAAAGACAGCGGTTTCAAAGGCATCGCCGGGATCGAATACGAAGGCTCAACCCTGAGCGAATACGAAGGAATCAAAAAAACAAAAGCGCTTCTGGAGCGCGTGGGAACACTTGTTTAATAGGATAACGATAAATTATGAACGATGAACGATGAATTTTACTGGCGAAGTCCAATCATCGTTCATCGTTCATAATTCATCATTATAAAGCTGCGGTTGGTTCGCTGACGTGGCGCAGGAATTCCTGCCGGGTGGCTTCATCTTCCTTGAATTTGCCGCCGTAATGCACCGTAACGGTCGAGCTGTTGACATCCTGAACCCCGCGCATCGAAACGCACAGGTGCCGGGCGTCGATCACCACCGCCACATCCTCAGTCTCCAGCACGGTTTTCAACTCGTTGGCAATCTGCACCGTCAATCGCTCCTGCACCTGGGGGCGCTTGGCGAAATACTGTACAATGCGGTTGAGTTTGGACAATCCAATCACTTTTCCACTCGAAATATAGGCCACGTGGGCGCGGCCGATGATCGGCACAAAATGGTGTTCGCAGTGCGAATGTACGGTGATGCCCTTTTCAACCAGCATTTCATTGTACTGGTATTTGTTTTCAAACAGAGCCGCCTGCGGTTTTTTCGCTGGATCGAGACCGCTGAAAATTTCCTTGACGTACATTTTAGCGACTCGCCGGGGTGTTCCTTTCAGGCTGTCATCGGTTAAATCCAGCCCCAAAATGTTCATAATGTGCCGAAAATGGCCTTCGATCAGGTCCATTTTTGCCTCATCACTCAAGTCAAAGGCATCATCACGCAACGGAGTTTCGATGGAAGACGCCACGTGGTCATCACCCATTTCATCGACTGTTACGTCATGAAGCAGGTCATAAGCAGGATGATGGCCGTTAGACCGGGTATTCAACGAAGTTCCGTTCGGTTTCATAGAGTCTGATTTTCAAATCCAGAGATGAATCTAGCTGGCTACGCAGCGAATCGTAAATAACTATGGCAATATGTTCGGCGGAGGGATTGAGGTTTTTAAATTCTTCCGTGTCTACATTGAGGTTTTTATGATCAAACCGGTCCGTAACGCGGTCTTTGATCAAATCACTGAGCAATTTCATGTCCATGACGAAACCCGTAACGGGGTCTACCTCGCCGATGACCTGAACAATCAGCTCATAATTGTGGCCGTGATAATGAGGATTATTGCACTTGCCAAAAACCCGTTTGTTCTCTTCATCCGACCATTCCGGATTGTGGAGACGATGAGCCGCGTTGAAGTGTTCTTTACGGAACACCGCTACCCGTTTTTTGTCCATTCTGTCAGAACCGGTCGCCCGGATTTTTCGATTGATACTAATTCTCGACCAAAATGTCGTCAGAAAGGATGTCTGCAACACATTTGAGCCGTCAAGCGGTGGGATAATCCGCCTTCAGGAAGCAATTTCAGTCAGTTTCGCAGGGATAACAGCCCGGTTTCTGATTTGGTTCATACGTATATACCGGCGATTTTAAGAAATTATTAAGCCTTTCGGAATCAACTGTAGGCAACTCTCTGGATAATAATACAAGTAATCCCGTCATTTTTTTGGCTCTACCGATATTTTGCTTTTTTTTACGGCTTAGTCCTTAACAAACCCTTAACGACCGAACCTACTTGAAAACGAATCGACGTCACTTTTTGCGTTCTGCGGCCGCAACCGTTTCCTCCGCCCATTTATTTCCGACCATTCTAACCGGTGCACCGGCCCAGGACAAAAAAGTCCGGCTGGCTTTTATCGGTGTGGGTGGCCGGGGCCGCAGCCACGTCGATCAGGCCATTTACCGGAACGATGTGGCCATTACGGCCATTTGCGACATTGATCCCGATGCGATCAACCGCACCAAGGCCATGATTAGCAAGGCCGGACGACCCGAGCCGGCGGTTTTTGGCAAAACGGACGAAGATTTTCTGAACATGCTCAAACGCGACGACATCGACGGCGTGGTGATTGCCACCCCCTGGGAATGGCACGTGCCGATGTCGGTAGCCACGATGAAAGCCGGGAAATACGCGGGGGTTGAAGTGTCGGCGACGGTTACCCTGAAAGAATCCTGGGATCTGATCGAAGCGTCGGAAAAAAGCGGAATGCCCTGCATGATTCTGGAGAACGTCTGCTACCGGCGCGATGTCATGGCGGTTTTGAACATGATTCGTCAGGGTCTGTTCGGCGAAATGCTGTATGCCCACTGCGGGTACCAGCACGACCTGCGAACCGTCAAGTTTAACGGCGGTATGGGCAAAGAAGGCGTCGAATTCGGAGCCAAAGGCTATTCCGAAGCCCGCTGGCGGACCCAACATTCCGTCGATCGCAACGGCGATCTGTATCCTACCCACGGTTTGGGGCCGGTCGCCCACTGGCTGGACATCAATCGCGGCAACCGGTTTATGTATTTGACGTCAACTGCGACCAAGGCCCGGAGTCTGCACAAATTTGTGGTAGACAAAGGCGGAGCCAACCACCCGAACGCCAAAGTCAATTTCAAACTGGGCGATATTGTTACGACCGTCATCAACTGTGCGAATGGCGAGAACATCGTGATTATGCACGATACGAACTCACCCCGCCCCTATTCGCTGGGCTTCCGGGCGCAGGGAACCCAGGGCATCTGGATGGATGATGGAAAAACCATTTATATTGAAGGAAAAAGTGCCAAACCGCACCAGTGGGAGCCTTTCAAAGAATACCAGGACCAGTACGACCACCCGATCTGGAAGCGCCACGCTCAAACCGCCGAAAATGCGGGCCACGGCGGAATCGATTTTTTCGTGATCCGGGCTTTCATCGAGTCCGTCAAACGGAAAGTGCCGCCCCCAATCGACGTGTATGACGCAGCGGTCTGGAGCGCCATCAGTCCACTCTCGGAAGAATCCATCGCCAAAGGCAGTAAACCGATTGAAATTCCGGACTTTACGCGCGGCAAATGGAAGACAAATAAGCCCATTTTTGCTTTAACGGATGACTATTAATTCGGTAACGGCCCAATAATCAGAATAAAATTCTTAATTAATAAAAAAATTTAAAATATATTAAACGACTGCGTGTTATATTGCGAGCTCGTTCTCAATTTCTCCAAACTTCTCAAAAAATGACTCCGACTGCAACCCGGAATTCAACCAATAGCTACCTTGGGCCACTGCTCATTGTCGGCATGTTATTTTTCATTTTCGGATTTGTCACCTGGGTCAATGGGGTGCTGATTACCTTTTTCAAACAGGCTTTTCAGCTCAGCACCGTAGGTTCGAACCTGGTAGTGTCGGCGTTTTTCATTTCTTACACGCTCATGGCGATTCCGTCGTCCTGGCTGCTTAAGAAAACAGGATTCAAAAACGGGATGTCGCTGGGCCTGATCATCATGGCCATCGGCACCATCACGTTCATACCGGCTGCCAAGGCGGTTTCGTATCCGTTGTTCCTGGTCGGTTTGTTCCTGATCGGAATTGGCTTAACGGTTCTGCAAACGGCTTCCAATCCTTACGTGACCATCCTTGGACCCCGCGAAAGTGCGGCACAACGGATTAGCTTCATGGGGGTCGCCAACAAATTAGCGGGCATCATCAGCCAGTTTATTTTCGGCGGTTTGTTGTTAACGGGGGCCAATGTCATTTCGGCCGAGGAATCGCTGAACAAAGTGGTGACGCCGTATTTGATTCTGACGGGCGTTCTGGTGGTGCTCGCCATGCTAATCCGCTTCTCTACTTTACCTGAAGTATCCGAAGAGCAGGATGAAGACAAAACACTAGTAACCAAGCCATTAACCACGGATAGCGTATGGCAACATGCCAACCTTGTACTGGGCGTTCTGGCTATTTTTTGCTACGTAGGGGTCGAAGTCATTTCGGGCGACACCATCATTAACTACGGCGTTGCGCTGGGCTTCTCCAATGACGAAGCCAAATACTTTACGGCCTATACGTTGTACGGCATGCTTGGTGGTTACATCCTGGGCATCATCCTCATTCCGCGTTTCCTTTCGCAGCAGAAATCACTCATCATTGGAACGAGTCTCGGTTTGGTTCTGACCGTGGGTGCTTTGCTAACCGACGGGTTTACGTCCGTACTGTGCATCGCGCTACTGGGTTTTGCCATCGCACCGATCTGGCCGGCCCTCTGGCCTTTGTCGCTAGACCGGCTGGGTAAATTCACCAAATTAGGCTCAGCATTACTAATCATGGGTATTTCCGGCGGTGCGTTACTGCCCCTGCTGCACGGTTATCTGACCGACGCCGTTAGTCCCAAATTAGCGTACGCCATGATCCTGCCCCTGCTAAGTTACATCTTGTATTATGCGGTAGCAGGAAGCAAAAAACACACCTGGTAATGAGCCAATTAAGCGTTTCCACCCCCGGCAGAATCTGTTTGTTCGGCGAACACCTGGATTATTTGGGGCTGCCCGTCATTGCCGCAGCCATCAACCGGCGAATCCGGATTACCGGTTCGCACCGGGCGGATCGGAACGTGGTGATCAACCTGCCGGATGTGAACGAGCGGGAAGAATTCGAGCTATCGGATTCCAGTCTGGTGTATACCAAACCGCGTGATTATTTTCGGAGCAGCTACAATGTGCTGTTAAAACACGGTTACCGGTTTTCAAAAGGGGTGGAATGTGAAGTCCACGGAAATATTCCGATCAATTCCGGTACGTCGAGTTCATCAGCGTTGGTGGCTTCCTGGCTGCATTTTCTGATGCGCATGAGTGACCGTCCGCGGTTGCTGAGTCGGCAGGAAATTGGCAATCTGGCCAATGAGGCCGAAGTGCTTGAATTTGGCGAACCGGGTGGCATGATGGATCATTATTCCACCGCCATCGGCGATGTGATCTATCTGGAGTCGGAACCGCACATTGAAATTGAAGAATTACGGCCCAAACTCGGTGCCTTCGTGCTGGGCGACTCGCTGGAAGCCAAAGATACGCTGGATATCCTGGGTCGGCTGCGGAACGGTGTCAACGGAATTATTCAGAAAATCAAAGCCGTCAACCCTGAATTCTCCCTCCATACCACGGATGTCCTGGAACTTGACGACTACCGTCTTTTTTTATCGGGCGAAGAAAATACGCTGCTGGAAGGCACGGTTTCGAACCGCGATCTCCTCCGCGAAGCCCGGCAGGTGCTGGAATCAGCTGATCTGAATCACATCCGGCTTGGCGACTTACTCAACCGTCACCACGCCAATCTGCGGGATGCCCAACGCATTTCGACACCCAAAATCGACCGAATGCTCGAAGCGGCTTTGAATGCCGGGGCGCTGGGCGGTAAAATCAACGGTTCGGGGGGCGGTGGGTGTATGTTTGCCTACGCACCCGGCCATGCCGGAGCCGTCGCCGAAGCCATTGAACGCCAGGGCGGTGCGGCCTATATTATTCGGGTAGACGAAGGCACCAAGGTCGAAGAATAGAATAACCGACTGATTATCAACGTATATCCATCTCTTTTACTAACGTTCCGAAATGAACAATTTCGGGAAAAAGCGGGTTCTATTACTAGCTTTTGCGGGGAAAACGCGCCGGTTTTGTACCTTTGTATCCTCTTCCGCACTCGCTGTTTAGGCCATGCTTGACTTCGCAACACCGTCTTTAGTACCATCCGCCGAAAAACCGGCTCTCTATTGCAACTCCTTAACCGGATATTCCCGTCGCAAAACCATCACGGTTCCCATCGGCAACATTCCGCTAGGCTCTGATTATCCCATCCGGGTTCAGTCGATGACGACCATCGACACCATGAACACCCTGGGTTCGGTCGAGCAGTCGATCAAAATGATCGAAGCGGGCTGCGAATACATCCGGATTACGGCGCCCAGCGTCAAGGAAGCCCAAAATCTCGAAAACATCCGCAAGGAATTACGCGCCCGGGGCTACACGACACCCCTCGTCGCCGATATTCATTTTACACCCAATGCCGCCGAACTGGCCGCCCGCATCGTCGAAAAAGTCCGGATCAACCCCGGCAATTATGCCGACCGGAAGCGGTTTGAAGTCATCGAATACACCGACGCGTCCTATGCCGCCGAACTGGAACGGATTCGGGCCAAATTCCTGCCCCTGATCCGGATTTGCAAAGAATACGGAACGGCCATGCGGATCGGCACCAACCACGGTTCGCTGTCGGACCGGATTCTGAGTCGATACGGCGATACACCCCTCGGGATGGTGGAATCAGCTTTAGAATTTCTGCGGATTTGTGACGATGAAAATTACCACAGTATTGTTCTTTCGATGAAATCCAGCAATCCGCAGGTCATGGTGGAAGCCTACCGCCTGTTGGTTCAGCGACTGGATGCGGAAGGCTTGAAACCGTATCCGCTGCATTTGGGTGTCACCGAAGCGGGCGAAGCGGAAGATGGCCGGATCAAATCGGCTGTCGGCATTGGCACGTTGCTGGAAGACGGTTTGGGCGATACCGTCCGGGTTTCCCTAACGGAAGATCCCGAACTGGAAGCCCCGGTAGCACAGGCGCTCATCGACCGCTATGCAAAACGGGCGGGCCACAGTCCGATTCCGGAAATCCGGCAGTATCCCATTCATCCGTACCAGTATACCCGGCGGAAAACCCGCGAAGTCGCCAATTTCGGTGGGGTCAACGTACCGCGCGTGATTGCCGATTATTCCGAAATACCCGTCACCCACCACGAGCAACTCCGGCCCATCGGCCACTTTTACCTGCCCGTTCCCGACAAATGGCGGATGAATGACCTGGGTGCCGACTACCTGTACACCGGTTCTCAGCCCGCTAGATTCATGTTACCCAACGGCTTGAAAGAAATTCTGGATTATTCGGCCTGGCTTTCCGCCACCGATCAGGTTCATAAATTCCCCTTGCTTGACACGAATACCTACCTGAATAGTCGGCAAAAACCGGGTGGTTTGCACCCGCTTCTCAATTTTGTTGAAACCCAACTGGGTGACTTTTCGGATGAATTAGCTAGTGCGCTCAGTGAAGATCAACACGTTGTGCTGGTGGTTCGAACGGAAAATACCCACGCGATGGCCGAACTTCGGCGATTGTATGTCGAGTTGATCAACCGCGAAATTTTCTGCCCGGTCGTAACGCTGCGGAGTTTTCCGGATAGTCAGGGCGACTCCCTGCAACTCTACGCGGCAACGGACATCGGCGGTTTGCTGGTCGATGGCCTGGGCGACGGAGCCTGGCTAGCGACCGATCAGCTTCCCGACCTGTCGCCCGATGAGCGCCTGGAGACGGCAAACCGGTACAATTCGACGGCATTTGGCATTTTGCAGGCGGCCCGCACCCGGATGTCGAAAACGGAATACATCTCCTGCCCTTCCTGCGGACGAACGTTGTTCGATTTGCAGGAAACCACGGCCCTGATTCGTAAACGCACCGACCACCTGAAAGGCATCAAAATCGGCATCATGGGCTGCATCGTCAACGGACCCGGCGAGATGGCCGACGCCGATTATGGCTACGTTGGAATCGGCAAAGACAAAATTTCGTTGTACCGGGGTCAGCAGGTGATCAAAAAGTCGGTCACCGCCGAACACGCCGTCGATGAACTGATTGAATTGATAAAAGAAGACGGTCGCTGGAATGAACCGGAATCTGAGTGATGAATTAAGAGTTAAAAGTAAAGAGTTAGCCACTCTGCATTCTCTCACCGATTTAACGCTTAATTTTTAACTCTTAACTCTTAACTTATTATGTCCAAAATAGGAGACTATTTCAAGTTGGGTGACGTCTTCCGGTATTTCTACCGGGTTTTTCAAAAACCGGACCCGAGTCGCCCGACGAACACCAACCTTCGCATGATGCACGGGATCAACCGGATCTCCATCATCATGTTTCTGTTTTGTCTGATTGTGATGATTGTCAGAGCCATTATGCGATGAACATTGAAACGCTGCGGAATTACTGCCTGAGCAAACCCGGTGCCAACGAGTCGTTTCCGTTTGGTGAAGATACGCTGGTTTTCAAGGTTGGCGGCAAGGTGTTCGCCTTGACATCGATGGACGCCCGTCCGCTGTCGGTCAATCTGAAATGCAATCCCGAACTGGCCGTCGAGTTGCGCGAGCAATATGATGCGGTTCGGCCTGGTTACCACATGAATAAAGTACACTGGAATACCGTTATCATCGACGGAACGGTTCGGGAAAGTGATCTGAAAAAATGGATCGATCATTCCTACGAACTGATTGTTGCCAGTCTACCCAAAGCGGTTCGGCACGAACTGGAAAAATAGGATACGGGTTGCAAATACCCGGTTTTTCAGCTAGTTTACAGTAGTTTTCTGAAAGCTTCAGGATATGGAAGTTGCGCTGATAGGATTCTTCTTCATAGTCTACCTGGTTGTCCGGTATTTCGTGATTGACCATGACACGCAGGCGGAGAAAGACCGTCTTCGGTTTTCCGAGGGCATTACGCTCGTCCAGTTTCACCGCTACGATGAAGCCTTCGCCTACTTCGATCAGGCTGTGAAACAACACCCCAAATCCTCCCTGGCGTTTGCCTACCGGGGAAAATGCCACCTGCGGAATGAAAATGCGTATTCCGCCCTTTTCGATCTGACGGTTGCCCTGAGTTTCGACAACACCATTCCCGATTCGTATCTCGATAAAGGCATTGCCCTGTACCAACTGAACCAATTCGGTGAAGCCTTCAAAGAGTTTGACAAAGCGGTCTGGTATTTCCGGGGTCAGCAACCCGACGCCATCCGCTGGCGGGCTTTGGCGCGCATGCAGCTCGACCAGTACGGTCCGGCCCAGAAAGACCTGATTCGGGCCATTGAACTGGGCGACGAAAATTCGGCCTATCTGTTGAAGCAACCGCCGTTCTCGAACGTCATTTATTCCTGACGATCATTTTAACCGGCCAATCTGCTCCGTATTCCGCTTCGTATCGATTTTAGCGGCTTTCGCCATCTCCAGCGCCTTTTGCGCAGCTTTCAATCCCTCGGCGGTTTTTCCACCCCGGCGATACACTTCCGCCAGTTCAAAATACAAATCAGCCTGTTCGGCGGGGCTTTTAACCTGTGGGATGGCTTTGTTGGCCCAGCGGGCTACCGTCGGCGCATCGCTGGCATCCGGGCTTTTCCGGTTGAACAACCGAATCACATACAGGTATTCCGGCGTAGAGAACTGGTTCTGGGCAATGTGATCGTCCATTCGGGAAGCGGCTTTGGTGGCCTGACCCGCCCGAAAATACGCGTTGATTTCGGGCAGCAGCGTGCGATTGCTGGCGACGCGTCCGTCGATACCCACTTGTTGAAGCTGGTTACGGATGGTGATGATTTTGGCGGCCGGATACTGATTGCCCCGGCTGCTATATAAAGAAGACATCAAAATGTTCTCCGCCACTGTTTTGACCAGCTCCGCACCGTTGGGTTTGATAAATTGATCAAGATGGCCGATCATGTACTGAAAAAGCGGGTTGTCGACGTCCAGAATCAGCTTTTGCAACACGAGCCAGTTCGTTGGATTTGCATACGTATTGGCGGCTTGCCGAGTGGCATACTCGTTCATCACCCGGATGTTCGTCACCGTGTCGCGCGTCACCCGGGCATACATCCCGTAATCGATCAGGAAATTCGGGGAGCGTTCCCCGTCTTCAAACCGTTTGCGCATGGCCGACGACCGAATTTCCGGATTCAGGGCCGTGGTTCCGTGTCGAATGACCTCATCCGTCGAGTTGTTACTCATCGCCAGGTGAATGAGATCTCCCTGCGCATTGAAGTATAAAAACAGCGGTAAGGAGGGAACAAACAGGCGGTTTTTGTCCAAAAAAGCAATGGTACTCTTATCGGAAATATCGATTTTGGTGCTGATAAAACGGGTATTGTAGAATTTTCCCACCGTTTTGTTCGCAAACGTGGGGATAAAACTCTGGCAAACGTGGCAGGTTTCCGAATATACTTCCACAAAGACCGGCTTTTTGGCTTTTCGGGCCGCACTCAAAACCGCCGTCAACGGCTCCTTCCGAAACTGCACCCCCTGCCCAACGGCCAAACCGATCGTCAGCCAAACAACGATCACAACTAAACTCAATATTTTCATCAGTAAAGGGTTTACGGTTTACGGTATTCAGTTTTCGGTTTATCGCGTCAGTTCCGTCGGGGAACCGCACAGCTCCGGCGGCCCGGCGAAAACTGAATACCGTAAACCGAACACAACCTGTCGTTCGCTATGCCTGCTTCTGCTGCTCGCGGTATTCTTCCTCCACTTTTTTGCTTAGAGCCCGGCAAAGGTTGTCGATCTGGTCGGCCATCGATTGGTCGCCCGTGGCCGTTACGATGGTGTCGGCGAGGCTGCCGAGCACTTCGACGCAAAACCGCTTCATGTCGGTGACGGCCATGTCTTTGGTCCACAGATTCAGCCGCAGCGTACCCTGGTTGTAATGATCCCATACCGACACCACCACCGCTTTGGTGTCACTCAGTCCTTCATTGGGATTGTCCGTCGCGTTCCAGAAAATTTTTTCGGGGATATTGTGGTCGTCTAATTCAACCGCAAAATTGATTTCTGATTTTTTCATCGTTTGCTTTTCAGTACAGTAAAAAACTCCGCTTGAATACCCCCAACCCCCTGAAGGGGACTTAAACTAGTTGTATTTATAGCCCCCTTCAGGGGGTTGGGGGCACTTAACCGGAGTTTTAAGACTTCAAAGGTAACCATTTGTGAGACGGATTTGCAATCCGATCCGACGATTCAAAACCAAAAACCAGCCTAATTACAGGTTACTTCTGCCCAAATACTTTCTTTAGCAAATCAGTGACGCGGGCTGCCGGGTTTTCGCGGATTTGTTTTTCTTCCTGGGCAACCAGCGTAAAAATACCGTCCACGGCTTTCGTGGCGGCATAATTGGTCAGATCCGGATTAACTTTGGTGGTGGCAATGGGTAGTTTGTTATAGGTGCGAACCAGATCGCCGTAATACCGGGTGGCGTTGTTTTTTTTCAGCGTGCTGTCGATCACCGGCGTAAAAGCTGCCATCAACTGATCCGACGTGGTGCGCTTCAGATACTGCGTGGCGGCATTGTCCTGACCGCGCAAAATACCGACGGCATCCTGAATGGTCATCGACGTCAGGGCATTCAGAAAGATCGGCTTGGCTTTTTTGGCCGCATCTTCTGCCGAGCGGTTGAGCGACATAATGAACTGGTCGACCTGTTTTCCCATGCCAAGCTTACGCAGGGTCGATTCCACCTTTTGGGCTTCCGGGGGCATCAGTATCTTGATCAGCGTGTTTTTGTAATAGCCATCCACGGCCGAAGCCTGATCGGAGCCTTTGCTGATCCCGATCCGGAGAGCTTCTTTCAATCCATTGGCAATTTCGTCATTGGATGAGCTTCCGCCCGAAGCAACATCGCCTACTTTATCCAGAATTTGTCCGAAGATACCCTTCTTTTTCGGTTGGGTCGAATCGGACTGGGCAATTGCGGCACCGGAATACCCGGCAAGCAGGAGGGCAAAAAGGACTGTTTTTTTCATGTGCTTCTCAGGTTGATTCTCTTTGTGAAACGATCGCCGATGGTCTGTCGGCAAAAGATAAACCGTTTTTTTACGTATTTTTGGCTCGAAAGACAGCGTTCTGCTGTTAGTTTGTCAATCGGCCTTTCTCTATAAGACAGCAAAACTGACAAAAAGTAAAGGGTCAAGCCACAAAAACTTGTAGATTCTTTTTCATGAAACCCATTCTGGCCGAAATCATAACGATTGGTGACGAAATACTGTTTGGACAAATTACCGATACCAACACCCAGTGGATTGGGGCGGAATTGACAAAAATCGGAATCCGGACCATTCGAAAATCGTCGGTTGGCGACCAAAAGGAAGCGATTCTCAGTATTTTGAAAGAAGCCACCGAACGCGCTGATCTGGTCATTCTGACCGGTGGTCTCGGCCCCACCAAGGATGACATCACGAAAGTGACCATTTGCGAGTATTTTAATACGACCCTCGAACGAAATCCCGAAGCGCTGGCGTTTGTGACGAAGTTCTTTGAAAGCCGGGGACGTCCGATTACCGAAATTAACGCCAAACAGGCCGATCTGCCCCTCAATTGCACCTACGTGCCGAATGACTGGGGAACCGCACCGGGCATGTGGTTCAACGAAAATGAAACCATTTATGTCTCCCTGCCGGGCGTACCGTTTGAAATGAAGAACCTCATGCAATACCGGATCATTCCGATGTTGCAGAACCAGTTTGAAACACCGACGATCGTACATAAAATAATTCGGACGGTGGGAATCGGCGAGTCTTTTCTGGCCGAAACGATTGCCGACTGGGAAGATGCGCTGCCCGCGCACATCAAACTGGCCTACCTGCCCCACTTTGGCCAGGTGCGGCTGCGGCTCACCGGAACCGGTAGCGATCCGTTGGTGCTGAAACAGGAAATCGATGAACAGGTGGAGGCCGTTCTGCCGTTGATCCAGCCTTTTGTGTTTGGCTATGACGACGATGAACTGGAAACCAAAGTGGCGCAGTTGTTGTCCGAACGAAACTGGATGCTAGCCACCGCCGAAAGCTGCACGGGCGGTTTTGTGGCGAGTCAGATGACCAAATACGCCGGTTCGTCCCGGTATTTCGTCGGCGGGGTAGTCAGTTACAGCAATACCGTCAAGGTCAATCAGTTGGGTGTTCAACCGGAGACCCTGAGCCAGTTTGGCGCGGTCAGTGAACAAACCGTGCGGGAGATGGCAGAGGGCGTTCGAACGAAGTTGGGTGCCAACGTGGGCATTGCCACCAGCGGCATTGCCGGCCCCGACGGCGGAACACCCGAAAAACCGGTCGGCACCATCTGGATTGCCTGTTCGACCGAAAAACAGACCGTCGCCCGCTTGCTGAAACTGGGACCTTACCGCGAGCAGAATATTCAGAACACGTCGGTTCAAGTCTTAAACCTTCTCCGGCAAACGTTGCTGGAAGAAAAATAAACTCCCTGCCAATGGCACTTGTTGACATGGTTATGCCCAAAATGGGCGAAAGTATTGTAGAATGCACGATCATCTCCTGGCTCAAAAAGCCGGGCGACCGCATTGAAGCCGACGATTCGGTTCTGGAAGTGGCCACCGACAAAGTGGACACCGAGGTACCATCATCCCATGCCGGTATTCTCAAAGAAATTCTGGTGAACGATGGCGACGTCGTGGCCATTGGCAGCCCGGTGGCCCGAATTGAAGTCGAAGGGAATGCGGAGGACCTGTCGGCATCCCCAACGCCGGACTCCCCCCCATTCGGAGAAACCGAGGAACAGGACGTAGCCAGCGTAGCGGCCAAACTGGAAGACGACCTATCGCAGATTTCGTCGCGTAATCCGGAAATCCGGACCGATGCCGAAACCGGTGTGTCTGAAAATAACCGTTTTTATTCGCCCCTGGTGCTGAGCATAGTCAAGGCCGAAGGGATTTCTCAGGCTGAGCTGGCGTCGATCAAGGGCACTGGTGCCGAAAACCGCATCACAAAAAACGATATTTTGGCGTATGTCGAAAAACGGAAAAGCGAACCAGTTTCAACCGGAGCTTCGTTTCCAAAAGCTGCTTCCATCACCGGCCAGAACGACATCATTCAAATGGACCGGATGCGGAAGATGATCGCCGAACGGATGGTCGAATCAAAGCGGATTGCACCCCACGTATCTTCGTTTGTCGAAACCGACATGACGGTTCTGGTGCAATGGCGCGAACGCAACAAGAAGACGTTTCAGCAACAGTACGGCGAAAATATCACCTACACGCCCTTGCTGATCGAAGCCGTCGTAAAGGCCATCCGTGACTTTCCAATGATCAATATCTCGGTAAATGGCGATACGATTATTGTTAAAAAAGCCATCAACATTGGCATGGCCGTGGCACTCCCGAGCGGCAATCTTATTGTGCCGGTGATTCACAACGCCGATCAGTATAATCTGGTTGGATTGACCCGGAAAGTGAACGACCTGAGCCGTCGTGCGAGAGAGAATAAACTCACCGCCGACGATCTGGCCAATGGCACCTACACGGTTTCCAACATCGGCACGTTCGGCAACGTCATGGGGACGCCCATCATCGTCCAGCCACAGGTGGCCATCATGGCTTTTGGAGCCATTGAGAAAAAACCGGCGGTGATCGAAACTCCTCAGGGCGATCTGATCGGGGTGCGGCAAAAGATGTTCATCTCCCACAGCTACGACCACCGGGTGGTAGACGGTTCGCTGGGCGGGCAATTTGTCAAGCGCGTTTCGGATTACCTGGAAGGGTTCGATCCGGACCGAAAAATTGTCTAACCGTTCATCCCGGCATTTATGCCTTTCAGGACGTAAAAATGCCATGCGAAGCATTTCATGCGGGTTTGGGGTTTGCCAGTGTTGTAGTTTCGGGTCATTTTACGCAAACAACATACTTTACTCATGAAATTACAACTGGTTCTTTCCGCTGTTCTTTGTACCATCCTTGGTTTCACCTCCGTTTTCGCGCAGACAAACGCACGGGTTGAAAAAATTCAGGGCATTGAAACGTACGTGATGTGCGAACCGCTGCGTGCCTACGAAACCGTCTTCGAAATCGCATCCGGTGCCAAGGCGGCATCGCTGTTTACTGGCGGAGTCGTCAATGAAGGGGTTTCTGAAAAAGCCGCCCAGTTTGTCCGACGGGCGAGTAAGGATGGCAAAAAAGACAACAAAGCGTTTGATGCCGTCGTCATTTCGGGCTCAAAAACCGCCATCGCTGTTAAATTCAAAGAGGAAGCCGGTGCTAACAAAGGCCTTGCGAAGGTTCGGAAAATTGATGGACTGGCCGTTTATGTCATGAATGAGCCGCTGCTGGATTACGAAACTGTCGTCGATGCATCCGGGGGCGTGAAAGCCAAATCCTACTTTACCGGTGGTATTGTGAACAATTCCATTGAAGAAGATGTCGAACAGTTTGTTCGTCGGGTCAAAAAAGAAGCAACCGAAGCCAAGAAGCCCATCGACGCCATTGTCTATTCAAGCGGCAAAAGAGCCATTGGCATAAAATTTAAAGAATGAAACCACGTATTGCCATCGACATGGATGATGTGCTGGCGGACACCGTCGGCAAGTTTATTGCCATTTTCCGCCGTGATTTTGATACAACGGCATTGCCCACCGTATTCCGGGACAATTCGTTTCATGAACTGCTGGAAAAGGACGTTTACAAGCGTCTGGCGGATTATGTGCACGAACCCGGTTTCTTTGCCGACATACCGGTGATGCCCGGAGCCATTGAAGTAACGCAGGCACTTTCCGAAAAATACGACCTGTTCGTTACCTCCGCGGCCATGGAGTTTCGCAATTCGCTTTCGGAAAAATACGACTGGCTGGATCAGCATTTCCCGCATATTCACTGGAAAAACCGGGTCTTCTGTGGTGACAAGAGCATTCTGCGGGCCGACTTTATGATCGACGACATGCCGTATAATCTGGTCAGTTTTCAGGGGAAAGGCCTTTTGTTCGATGCTCCCCACAACCGTGATAACACCATCTTCCAACGAGTACTTTCGTGGGATGAAGTGGCGAAGGAGTTGTTGTGAAAAAGAGTAAAGAGGTTAGACAAGAGAGTAAAGACAGTTCCACCATGATAAAGTCTTTATTCTTTTGTCTAACCTCTTTCTTCTCCAACACGAAAAATGCCCGCCAGTCAGACTGGCGGGCATTTTTCGTGTTGAAAGTCAAGGCAGATTAAGCTGACATTTTCTCGTTATGTTCCACCAGACGATCATGACCCGTTTCGAATTCCGGGCTGGTTACTTTCGCCGGGCGCATTTTAATGATTCCCACCGCCGACAGCAGCCGGATAACCGGGTAAGTCGGATCGAGTTCAAACCAACGCGCACCGAAGTTAGCGGCATTCGGACGTTTGTGGTGGTTGTTCTGGAACAGTTCGCCCATCATCAGCCAATCAAAAAACATCGAGTTTTTAGACCGGTCATGGTTGTCGAAGTTGGCGTAACCGTACTTGTGTCCGCTCCAGTTCACAATCGCGCCGTGGATCGGTCCCATCAGGAAGTGAATCGGCAGCAGGAAGAAAAACGCCCAGTGCATATCCAGGTAAACGAAGGCGAAGATGTAGAACAAGGAATACACGGTTCCCCAGGCTACGCGTGAAATCCAGGAATCACCGATTTTTTCCAGTGCATACCATTCCGGGTAGTTGCGGTCAAATTTAGCTTCAATCGGCCGCACCCGGTTCAGGACGGCATTGTATAGATCTTTCGTTTTCCACATCATCGTAAACACGTTTTTCGTGTGGTGTGGAGAATGCGGGTCTTTGGGAGTATCACTGAACGCATGGTGCATCCGGTGCAGAACGGCGTAAGCGCGAGGACTCAAATACGAGGACCCTTGTGAGAGATAGGTCAGGAAAAAGAAAAAACGTTCCCATACCTTGCTCATCGTGAACATTTTGTGAGCCGAATACCGGTGCAGAAAAAATGTCTGGCAGAAAAGCGATACGTACCAGTGAACAACAAAGGCAATAAGGATTATTACCACGGGATTAAATTTGTTAAAGGTGAATGGCTAAAAACCAACTTCAGTGCAATTAGATTCTACAAATCTACAACAATAACGTCGATAGTTAACCGAATAAGACAAATTTTTATTTTTTATTTATTTTCTCAAAATGCGGTTGTCGAATACTGTAACAGGTTGGCTCCCATGCGTAAAGCTTGCTGACGAGCCTCTTCCGGGTCGTTATAGACCGATTGGTCTTCCCAGCCATTCCCCAAATCACACTCATAACTGTAGAAACAGATTAAACGCCCTTCCCAGATTAATCCAAATCCCTGCGGTGCCTTTCCATCGTGTTCGTGCACTTTCGGCAGGCCGTTTGTGAAGTTGAATTTCTGGTGATAAACGGGATGATTGTAGGGCAATTCGATGAATGAAAGCTCCGGAAACACCTTTTTCATCTCCCGCCGGATGAATTTATCCAGTCCGTAATTGTCGTCGATGTGCAGAAAACCGCCCGACATCAGATATCGGCGCATGTTCTGGGCTTCCGCATCCGAAAAAACAACGTTCCCGTGGCCCGTCATGTGAACGAAGGGATACGAAAACAATTCGGGGCTTCCCACTTCCACAATGTCCTCTTCCGGAAAAATATTCATCCGCAGGTTCGCATTGCAAAACTTGATCAAGTTGGGGATGGACGTTTTGTTGGCATACCAGTCGCCCCCGCCATTGTATTTCAATTTGGCAATTTTATACGAATACTGCGCCTGCCCCGACAACGCTGCCGTCAACATTAAAACCAAAATCACCAAAGAAATTCCAGTACGTCGCTTCATGTTCAGGTTGTCGTATTAATCAAATGAATCGTATGACAGGCTGCCAGAGCCGCTGTTTCAGTGCGCAGCCGGGTCTCCCCCAATTTAACCATTTTGAATCCATTTTCAATTGCCTGCTGAATTTCACGCTCCGAAAAATCACCCTCGGGACCAATCAGCACCAGGGTTGTCCGTCCCGGTTTGGCGGCTTTTAACAAAGACACCGCCGGTTCATTTTCAGGAAGATGCGCAATAAACCGCTCATCGGCAGCCTGCGTCAATACGGTTTTGAAATCCAGCAAAGGATCGATGACCGGCATAAACAACTGCAGGGATTGCTTCATGGCAGCAACAGCGATCTTCTCCAGCCGGTCGGTTTTGAGCATCCGGCGTTCGGAATGCTGGCTAACGAAAAAACTGAACTGATCGATGCCCAGTTCTACCGATTTTTCCACCAGCCATTCGATCCGGTCCATGTTTTTGGTCGGTGCAACGGCCAGTTGAATTCGGTAGGGCCGAGCAGCCTGGGTATGTGTGTCAACAACCCGAAAAGTACACCGGCGCGGATCGGCGGTCTCAATGACACAGTTGTGACGTTTACCGCGACCGTCGGTCACATCAATAACCGCTCCTTTGGCCAGCCGCAGCGTTTTGACACAATGCCGGGATTCTTCCTCGCTCAAATAGGCGTTTGTTTCCGCTTCGGGCTGATAAAACAGGTGCATACATACGGACGAACCGTCGAAATTTTCGCTTATTCTTCGGGTTCGTCGTTGGTAAAGGAATACATCGTCTTGTCCAGAGTCAGCGTATTGCTGTTGAACCGAGCAATAAAGTCTTCAATGACCTCTTCCGAAATTTCTTCCACATTGAGGCAGACATCCAGACTGATTCCGTATTCAAACTCGTGATCGATTTCAATGTGTTCCTGCACTTTAACCGCTTCGGTCTCTTCGATTTCCTCGATCAACTCGGTTAAGAACAACTCAATTTCCTCTTCCAGTTCCGCATCGATCCGGTAATCGGGTTTCCGCTCTTCTACCGGAATGTATTGGGGGAACGATTTCTTGACTTTTTCCATGGCCATTTCATACACCAGGCTGCTGTGGTGGAGTCGCAGCGTATAAATGATGGCATCGTAAATGACTTCGTTCTCCTTGTGCTTGCCAACAAACTGAACGTGAACGCACTCTCCGGAATTCAAAACCTCCAGATCATCGTCTTCATCTTCTACATAGACAAATGAACTTCCATCTTCTTTGCATTCCTCTTTCAGAAGTTGAATCGTTGCGGGTTCAAATCCCTCATTTTTGTACGTCCCCATTGCAGTAATCGTTAAAATATTCGTTTAATCGTGCGGACAAATCTACAAACCTGCCCGTGAAATTCAACATTCAAAACCAGCATACCGTTCAATTCACAACCGCTCGGCGGTGATTTCATACGTCTGATAGAGCCGCACCAGCGTTTGAATGGCAAAATCGACCGCCGTAGGAAGGGCACTGACATCCGTGACCAGCAACTGGTCTTCCGGGCGGTGAATGTTGGGCATGCGGCCTCTGGCATCCATCGCCGTCAGAGTCATTACCGGAATTTTCCGGCGCACAAACCAGACGCTGTCGAAATCGGCCGTGTGCCAGCGCCCGGGTTTGACAACTCCCCGGAACGGTTTTTCCTCCAGCAATCGTTCCGCCGTTCTCATCAGGTCGTTGGTATATTCAATAACTTCAACGGTTCCGGTATGTTTAATGATCCGCAGCGATCCATTGCCCAGCGTATCGAAGTTGACCACCACCGTCCGTCCCTGGGGCCAACTGCCGATGTGTTTGTCCAGGTACGCCCGCGAGCCAATCAGGCCCGCTTCTTCCGCGCCGGTCAGCACCACTTCGGTTTCCAGTCCGGGCATATAGAGCTGCCGCAGCCGTTCGGCGGTAGCAATGGCGGCCACAACCCCGGTTGCGTTATCGCTGGCTCCGTTGGTGTAGCCATAGAGCCAGTAACCGAGCGTTCCGAGCAGGGCCTGGAGAACAAAATACGCGATCAGGCCGTAGCGAATCCACGGCATCCAGTCGCTGTGAAAACCCAGTTGCTCAAAAAGCACCAGCAGCCCGGCCCCCAGCATCAGCACCAGCGAAAGAACGAGGGTGGTATGGAAACTGTTGACGGCGCCGGTTCGGTATAGAAGCGAGATTGGAGCGGTATCATAATGCGCCATCAAGATGACTTTCATCACCGGTTTTTCCTGGTCACCGGCATACCCAAACCCGGTTTCACGCCAGCGGCCAATGACATTGTGGGAGGTTACCTGCGGAGGGAGTCGGGTGACGGGTGAAAACCGCCAGTTGAAAAACAACCAGGCCAGCGTAACCCAGCCCCACGTCCAGAGCACCGCCACCCAGCCCAGCCAGGGCGCCGTCAACAGCCCGGTGACGATGCCGGCAATTAGCCAGTAAATTACCGTCACGTAGGTGCGGGGCGTCCGGAAGGGTTCGACCGTTACGGTGGCCTGCAGTTCCCGGAGCGCCAATGATAACCGTTCAATCGCGGCCGCTTCGAAAGCTGTAGCCGCCCCCCGGTGTGGCAGACGGCTCAAATCGCGCAGCAGGGTGTCCATCGAAAACGGCATTTCTAGTTCGGTTAGAGGTTGGGCCTTTACGTTCTAAACGCGCAAAACCGGTTTTGAGGTTTTGCAGGCAGAAATGTAAATAAACCACTGATTGTCGTCAAAACCGATTAATAGGGCTAAAAAAAGCCTGGTACCGTTACAAAACAAAAGCCTGCACCAATTGGCGCAGGCTTTATGTAACGATATGGTTGGAAAATTACTATTACTTGACGAAAAGTAACTCACGGTATTTTACCAGCGGCCAGTCTTCATCATCGATGATGAGTTCCAGCTTGTCAACTTCGTAGCGAATAACGTCAAAGAAGTCTTTCACTTCCGTAGCGTACAATTTCGCCATTTCGGCCGTATCGGTCAAATTATTGGCCTTTTTACGGGTTTCCGTCATTGCTTCGACATTTTTCTTGATGGCGATGACACGGGCCGAAATCTCCTTGATCAGGTCTTTGATCGGCTCGGCTTCGTCAGTCATACCCAGATCAACCAGCGCTTTGGCGGTTTCTGCCAGTTTGTTCAGGTATTTTAGCGCCGTTGAAACGATGTGATTCATCGCCAGATCACCCACGACCCGCGACTCGATCTGTACTTTTTTAATGTACTTCTCCAGTTCGATTTCGTAGCGGGATTCGACTTCGGCATGGCTTAGAACACCCACACGTTCGAACAATTCCAGCGATTCGGGTTTCAGGTATACGCCCAGGGCTTCCGGTGTCGATTTGATGTTCGACAGTCCCCGTTTGGCGGCTTCCTCAACCCACTCATCCGAATAACCGTTGCCTTCGAACAGAATGCGTTTTGACGACTTGTAGTACTCTTTCAGAATCTCGACGATGGCCAGTTCTTTCTTCTCGCCATTGGCCAGACGCGCATCCAGTTCCTGTTTGAAGGTCGCCAACTGAGCGGCAACAATCGTGTTCAGAACCGTCATCGTAGACGCCGAATTGGCTCCACCACCCACGGCACGGAACTCAAATTTGTTTCCGGTAAAGGCAAACGGGGAGGTCCGGTTCCGGTCGGTGTTGTCCCGCAGCAGTGACGGAATGCGGTTGATCCCCAGTTTATAGTAGACGTTATCGCCTTTGTTGACAATCACTTCCGACTTCGTTTCGAGGTCTTCCAGGGCTTTCGTCAGCGACTCGCCCAGAAACACGGATACAATGGCCGGGGGCGCTTCGTTGGCACCCAGGCGGTATTCATTACCCGCCGAGGCAATGCTGGCGCGCAGCAGATCGGCATGGTCGTGAACGGCCTTCACCACATTGACCAGGAACGTCAAAAACCGCAGGCTTTCTTTTGGTTTCGAGCTGGGAGCTAGCAGGTTGACGCCGGTATTGGTTCCGAGTGACCAGTTGTTGTGTTTCCCGCTACCGTTGATGCCGGCAAACGGTTTTTCGTGGAACAACACTTTGAAGTTGTGTTTTTCAGCCACTTTTTCCATCAAATCCATCAACAGGGCGTTGTGGTCGATGGCCAGGTTCACTTCTTCAAACGTGGGTGCTACCTCGAACTGACCCGGAGCCACTTCGTTGTGACGCGTCCGAACCGGCATACCCAGTTTCATGGCTTCAAATTCAAAGTCAACCATGTAGGCATTCACCCGGGGCGGAATCGTGCCAAAATAGTGGTCTTCCAATTGCTGACCACGCGCCGGAGAATGGCCGAACACACTCCGACCGGCCATTACCAAATCCGGGCGGGCATAGAACAATGCTTTGTCAACGACAAAATACTCCTGCTCGACACCCAGTGTTGGGGTTACTTTGGTTACATTCCGATCGAAATATTGACAAACCGCCGTAGCTGCTTTGTCAACTTCCAGTAGGGCTTTCAACAAAGGCGTTTTGTAGTCAAGCGCTTCGCCGGTATACGATATAAATACGGAGGGAATACAAAGGGTTTTTCCGCCCGCGCCGTTGTCCATCAAAAAAGCCGGCGAGCTAGGGTCCCAACCGGTGTAGCCGCGCGCTTCGAAGGTGTTCCGCAGACCACCACTCGGAAACGAAGAAGCATCCGGTTCCTGCTGAACCAGGGCCCCCCCTTTGAATTTTTCGATGGCTTTTCCGTCCATCGTCACATCGAAGAAAGCGTCGTGTTTTTCGGCCGTTGCTCCCGTTAATGGCTGAAACCAGTGCGTATAGTGGGTGGCCCCTTTCGCCGTTGCCCAAGCTTTCATGGCATTCGCCACTTCATCGGCAATGTCGCGGTCAATTTTACCGCCGGTATCGATGGCCTGGGTGATTTTCAGATATGCTTCCGGCGACAGCAGGGAACGCATAACCTCGTTGTTAAATGTGTAGGAGCCATAGTATTCCGTTACACGTTCTGCCGGAGGTGGAACAGAGAGGGCTTGCCGACTTTGTGCAATTTCGAGAGCTTTAAACCGAAAGTTTGACATATTAGGTTCGAGGTGGTTTTTGGATTAAAAACACCCAAAAATACTGATTATTTGTTGTAATTTCCAAGAAACAACCTGCGTTTTAACCTATTTTTCACGAAAATTTGCTCAAAATTACCAAAATTGGTTTTTCGCTATCGAAAATCTTGCATCTGAGAAAATACCTATTTCATCCAAATTTTGTACGTACCCCAGAACAAATTGTACGTACGAAAGATAAAGTAAACCACAATTCTATAACCGTTTACATAATAAGCAATTATCCCGCCCGGTTTCGTGTTACCTTTGCGATCCCCTGGTCATTGTATTTTCAGAAGTAATGAAGAGTCGATTGCTTATTCCTGTTGCCTGTTTGATGGGCTGGACCGGCTGGTTGCTGGCTAGCCGCGTTCTCTTTTTGATGTATCAACCCCAATCCAGTCAGTTGAATACCGCGGCTGTAGCGGGTGTTTTTGCCAATGGTCTGCGGATGGACCTTTCAACGGCCGGTTACCTGACCGTCATTCCCGCCCTGCTCCTTACCTTGCGGCCCAACTGGTCTTCTTCCAAACTTGCGCTGTCCCTGCGAATCATCATTTTTATCGAACTGATCGTTGTTTCTCTGATCACGGTCGCTGATCTCGAGGTGTTTCGCGCCTGGGGTTTTCACCTGGACATCACCCCGTTGCACTATTTGACATCCCCACGCGAAGCGGCCGCGTCGATGGCATCCTCCCCGATTTTGTCACTGGCAACGCTTTTTGTAGCGATGCTGCTCGTGGGCGATTATTTTTTTAAACGGCTGGTACACCGCTTGCTCACACATCTGAAACCAGTTCGGTGGTGGGTTGCAACGCCCCTGCTGCTGGTCGAGACGGCCGCCCTGGTTATTCCAATTCGGGGGGGAACCCAACTGGCTCCAATGAATGTCAGCGCCGTTTACTTTTCACCGGTCGCTTTTGCCAACTATGCCGCCGTAACCCCCCAGTGGAATTTTATGCATTCCGTTCTGGAACGGAATAAATACGGCATAAATCCCTTCAGTTTCCTACCCAAAGGACAGGCAAACCGAACACTACAACCGCTTTTTCAGCCAGTTACCAACCCTCCGTCGTTACTGACCACCTCAAAACCGAATGTCATTCTCATCGTTTGGGAAAGTTTTACGGCCAAAACCGTTGCCGGTCTGGGCGGGCGGGCCGGTGTTACCCCGCAGTTTGAAAAGCTCGCCCGCGAAGGCATCCTGTTCAACCAGCTCTTCGCCAGTGGCGACCGAAGTGAAAAAGGATTGATTGCACTTTTGAGCGGTTTTCCGGCTCAGGCAACGGCTTCCATCATGACCTTACCGACGAAATCGGCAAAATTGCCAACGCTGGGGGAGAAATTTAGAAAAGCCGGTTACCAGACGTCGTTTTACTACGGCGGTGAAACCGAATTTGCCAACATCAAATCCTACCTCTACCACAACCAGTTTAACCGAATCATTTCCAAACCGGATTTTAAATCCAGCGACTGGAATTCCAAATGGGGCGCCCACGACCATGTGGTGTACAGCCGGATCCTGTCGGATCTGAGCGGAGAAAAGCAGCCATTTTTTGCGTCGCTCTTTACCTTGAGCAGTCACGAACCGTTCGAAGTGCCGATGCCGACGGTGTTTCCCGGCACAGATGAAGAATCACTGTTTCTGAATTCGATGTATTATGCCGACCGCAGTTTGGGCGAGTTTATTGCTCAGGCCAAAAAACAGCCGTGGTGGGCAAACACGCTCGTTGTGATTACGGCGGATCACGGACACCGTTTGCCGGTGTTGTCAACCGACCGGGTACGGGATTTTCACATTCCCATGTTGTGGCTGGGGGGCGCCTTGAAAGCCAAACCGCGGGTCATCGACTGCATTGGATCCCAAACCGATCTGGCGGCCACCTTGTTGCAGCAACTGAATGTGAACGTTACCGATTTTAAATGGAGCCGGGATTTGCTGAATCCGCAAAACCGCCCATTTGCTTATTTTGCGTTTAACAACGGTTTTGGCGTCGTCCAACCCAACCGGCATTTGCTGTTCGACAACACCAGCCGCCAACTCATTTCTTCCAAGGGCGTCATTCAAAAACAGGATATCGAACTGGGGGAAGCCTACGAAGAGGAATCCTATCAGGATTTTCTGAATAAATAATCTTGACAACCCGAAACCTGTTAGGTATTGAAGACCTAACAGGTTTCGGGTTGTCAAAAGCCTTATAAACCCGCAAGGTTTTGAAAACCTTGCGGGTTTCGTCCCACCACCTCATCGGTTTGATTCGGCTGTACCGAATAGTTTTGTAATTTTGCAGTCAAATGAAAAAAATTGCTTTTTATACACTCGGCTGCAAACTCAACTTCTCCGAAACCTCCACCCTGGCCCGCATCCTGGAGCAAAAGGGATATGAGCGCGTAGAATTTAATCAGAAGCCCGATATTTTTATCATCAATACCTGCTCGGTTACGGACAATGCGGACAAGAAATGCCGGAAAATTGTTCGGGAAGCACAACATATCAACCCCGATGGCTATGTGGCCATTGTGGGATGTTACGCGCAACTGAAACCGACCGAAATTGCCACCATTCCCGGTGTGGATGCGGTTTTGGGAGCTTCCGAGAAATTTCGGCTGGCCGAATTGCTGGGCGATTTTGTCAAGGAACCGTCCGGGAAAGCCGCCGTTTATAACTCCCCCATTGAAGAAGCCGTCGATTACCACGCGTCCTATTCTCTCAACGACCGTACCCGCACGTTTCTGAAGGTACAGGACGGTTGCGATTACCCCTGCGCCTATTGCACCATTCCGCTCGCCCGCGGCAACAGCCGGAGTGACACGATTGCCAATGTGGTGCGGGCCGCCCGCGAAATTGCCGCCCGCAACGTAAAGGAAATTGTGTTGACAGGCGTCAACATCGGCGATTTTGGGCTGCAACCCCAAACCGGGCAGGATGCTCAGCCAAAAGAAACTTTCCTGCAACTGATTCAGGCCCTGGATGAGGTGGAAGGCATTGAACGGTTCCGGATATCGTCTATCGAACCCAACTTGCTGACCGACGACATCATTGCGTTCGTCGCCCGCTCAAAGCGGTTTGTCCCCCATTTCCACGTTCCACTCCAGTCAGGCTCCAATGCCGTTCTGGCGTTGATGCGCCGTCGCTACAAGCGCGAACTGTATGCCGAACGGGTGGCGAAAATCAAGGAGCTGATGCCGCATGCCTGCATTGGCGTCGATGTGATTGTGGGGCATCCCGGCGAAACGGACGAGGCTTTTCTTGAAACCTTCCACTTTCTGAACGAACTTCCGGTCTCGTATCTGCACGTTTTTACGTATTCCGAGCGGCCCAACACGCACGCCCTGAACCTGAAACCGGTGGTCAATCCGTCCAAACGGGCCGACCGTTCGAAAATGCTGCACAGCCTTTCCGACAAAAAAAGGCGGTTTTTCTACGAACAGCAGGTCGGTCGGGAAGCTTCCGTTCTATTCGAAGAAGACATCGAAAACGGTCAGATGCTGGGTTTTACCGAAAACTACGTTCGGGTGACGGCCACCTACGATCCGCTGCTCATCAACGAAACCAAATCCGTTCTGCTGACGGGCCTGAACAGCGCCGGGTTGATGGAAGTGACGGAAAGCATTGCGGAACCATCCGTCGTTCATTTTCAGTAAGGTATACTCGTCTAAATAAGGGTAGGACTTACGTCTGATAATTCTATCACTCTTTCGCTTTCTGCCCCGTTCCCCTAAAGGGCGGTCGGCCGCTGCCGGACTTTTAGCATCCGGACTAAGCCGCGTCCAAGTCCCCTTTAGGGGAACGGGGCAGAAAGCGAAAGTCCTAAAGGGAATCACAAATTTAAAATGATGAATGCTAAATGTAAAAGGGTTTGAGGATGCGATCCTTCCCATTTACATTTAGCATTCATCATTTTAAATTTGTGATTCCCTTCCCAAAAAAAGAAGGTATCCGTCAAAGACAGATACCTTCATCGAGTACAACAAAACCACAGGCAACCCCTGTGGCTCTGTTGGTATATCTTGGGACTAAGCGTCAACTAAGAATTCGTCGTGCTGACTAACATCCAGACCCACTTTCTCGTCTTCTTCGCTAACCCGCAGTGGCAGGATGGCGTTGGTAATGATCAGCAGCAGGTAGGAAGCACCGAAAGCGAAAACCGATACGATCACCAGGGCCATCAGGTGGATGAAGAACAATTTGGTATCGCCGAAAGCCAGACCTTCGTCGACAACCGCCGAGTTAACACCTTTCGAAGCGAAAATACCCGTCATCAGCATCCCGACCATACCGCCTACACCGTGGCAAGGGAACACATCCAGCGTATCGTCCAGTCTTGATTTTGTACGCAGGTGAGCAACGGTATTACTAACCAGTGAAGCGACCGTTCCGATAAAGATCGACGTCGGGATCGTTACGAAACCAGCTGCCGGAGTGATGGCAACCAGACCGACAACCGCACCAATGGCGAAACCTAAACCGGATACTTTCTTGCCTTTAGCGGCATCAAACAAGACCCAGCCCAAACCAGCCGCAGCCGCAGCCGTGTTGGTGGTGGCGAAAGCCGAGGCAGCCAGGGGCGTTGCGCCTACTGCCGAACCGGCGTTGAAACCGAACCAGCCGAACCACAGTAAACCCGTACCCAACAGAACGAACGGGATGTTGGCTGGTGGGAAGTAGCTGGCTTCCATGTGTGATTTACGGCGTTTCAGATACAGAGCACCGGCCAGAGCGGCCCAGCCGGCCGACATGTGAACCACCGTACCACCGGCAAAATCCAGAACACCCAATTTAAACAGGAAACCGTCCGGGTGCCAGGTCATGTGGGCCAGGGGCGTGTACACAATCAGGCTGAACAGGATCATGAACAACACGTAGGATTTGAAATTGACCCGTTCTGCCATCGAACCGGTTACGAGAGCCGGCGTAATCATGGCAAATTTTAATTGAAAAAACGCGAATACGACCAGGGGAACCGTTGCTGCTAATGGCCATGGTTTGCCATCCAGTACGCCATTGAACATGAAGAAAGTGGTTGGATTTCCGATGAAACCGCCAATGCTTTCACCAAAAGCCAGACTAAAACCGACTACCACCCAGAGAATACTGATGACGCCCATCGCTATGAAGCTTTGCAGCATCGTCGAGATGACGTTTTTGTTGTTCACCATCCCGCCGTAGAAGTAAGCCAGACCGGGAGTCATCAACAACACCAGCGCAGCGGAAACGAGCATCCAGGCCGTATCTCCCGAGTTGATGCCTTCGGTGACGATGCCCTTCGGAACGGCTGGAAAAATCACACCCAACACACTGACTATCAGCAGTAGGGCAAGCGGTAAGTAAGATGGTTTTTGCATGATACTTGAACGGTTTAGTTGTACATTAGGTTGAGAAAGGTCCCGAGAGACCAGTGTGGGGTTGCTTCTTAAAATTTGTAGATAAAGGCCAGTCCCAGCGTCGATTGCGAGGATTTGGTAAACGCGCCATCGCTGTCTTCAAATTGCTGGGCTTCCGCGGTGTTGCTACCGGCAGGTTTGGCGTAACTATCGAGCCGGAACTCCGGTTTGATCAACAGGTTGCCGTCGGCAGCCGTGATGTTACCCGTAATGGTGATCGAGTTGACGCTCGTTCCTTCGCCCAGATAATTGCGCAGACCGCGGGCACCGTCTTTGTTGTCAAAATACTCGTAGCGGGCGCCCAGACCGAATTTGCCGGTGAAAGCGTAGTTCGTATAAACGGCCACACCGCTCCATTTGGACGTACCGGCTTTAACGGGGGCATAGCCCTGAAAATCTTCTTTCTGCGAACCGATGGCTGCATTCAGACCCAGGTAGAATTTCTCTGTGATCTGGTACGTCGTCGTCAAATCGAATACGGAGTACATGCCTTTTACAGCTTTTCCCGTCGAATCCGGGTTGGCTTCGTTGCTCACAATTCCGTTCAGGTAGACGTTCCAGCCCGAAACCGGTGCAAAGAACAACTGGCCAATGATGCCTTTCGCCTTGTTGTTGTCTTTCCAGCTATCGACGTTGTTCACGATACCCAGCATCAGCGACGCTTTATCGCTGAAGGCATACGTCCCTTTAATACCGGTGTGGTAGAAAGGACCGTTGTTGAACAGGTTCGACAGGGAGTAATTGTAGTTGACCGGGGCGTCGATTACTTCATATCCGATGTGTGTACCGAACTGACCCACCATGATCGAGAATTTATCGGACGTCTTCCAGTTGATGTACGCCTGCTTGATAGCAGCGAGGGACGTTCCTCCCGATAAGGGTCCAATCACGTTACCATAATTACCCAGATCGGCATTCGGACCAAAGGTCAGGTCAAGTACGGCATCGACCTTGTCAGTGCTGTACCCGATTTTGGTTTGAATGAGACCCAGTGAAATCTGACCGGCGCGCTGATCGAAAACGCGAGCCGTACCGGCTGCTCCGAGGTTGCTGCCCGAACGAGGATTATTAAGATTACCGCTGTAAAACGAATCGATGTAGCCTGAGAAAGAGAATTTACCCTTGTTTTCGGCTTCAGACTCCGTGGCGGCTACTTCCTGCGGCTTAGAAGTAGTCGTCGTTGCGTCCTGAGCTTTGGACAAAAAGAAGGAAAACGAACAACATACCAGTAAAACAGTTTTTTTCATAATTTCCTTTGGTTTGTTCGAGAATAAACTGATTAATTAAATTGACGCACAAATATTATTACTCGACACCTAATTTGCAAGCAATTGGTAAAATTTAATGCAATTTTCCTTGAAATCATGCACAAATTGCCAAAAGTCACCTAAAACTAGAGCCATATTGCGTAATTTTATATGAACTATGCCATTGTAGCATATTTTGTGAACAAGCGTTATTTTGGAATAATATACAAGTTACACCCTAACATGCCATTCAATTAATTATTTGAATAGTTCTATTTCATCCCAACATTCCTGAATTATGAGCACAAAAAAAATCCCGGATCGGCGATCCGGGATTTTTTGGTGTATCTGGTGGTGAGTCAATCAGGCAGCCTCGGCATGGAGCCACGACTTTTTGGCCAGAAGGGTATCTTCTTCCTCCACATTATCCGGGTCGGGTATACAACAGTCGACCGGACAAACGGCTGCACACTGTGGTTCCTCGTGGAAACCAACACATTCCGTACATTTATCTGAAACGATGTAATAAAATTCGTCGGATACCGGGGTTTGCGGATCTTTACCGTTGACTACCGTACCATCACCAAAATCGACAACATCCAATTCGGTTCCTCCGCCCCAGGTCCATTCAACACCGCCTTCATAGATGGCCGTGTTCGGACATTCGGGTTCGCAGGCACCACAATTGATGCACTCATCTGTGATCATGATTGCCATTTGCAGGTAGAATTTTAATGATTCGTAGGGAACGGCTTCTTCCGTGTAAAGAATCGTACCTTTCGAAACGGTTGCTGTTTAAGTGTCTATGTTAATTAATCAACAAATATAATTATTTAAAGTTTGACACCAAACTATAATTTAATTTTACCCGTTCAATACTCTGTAAAGCACCCCGAATTAGAATGAATTTAAGCGAACGAGTTGCCACCTTTGTCCAGTTGGGTAATTTCCTGAAAGAAGCCCGGAATACGTCAGAATTGCCTGAAATCGCCGAAAAAGCCTTTTATTCCAACCACTGGTTTACCCCGGAAAACGGCCTGAAATCCCTCCAGGCTATCGCCGATGAGTACCTCAATGAAGAAAAGTTATCGGCATGGATAAAAGGTTATAACGTCACAACTGAAACACCTAAAAATGTGGGAGTTGTCATGGCGGGGAACATTCCTGCCGTCGGTTTTCATGATTTGCTGTGCGTATTGCTCAGTGGACATCACCTGCTGGCCAAGCTAAGTACCCCCGATTTTGTACTTATCAATTATTTAATACAAAAAATCATTGAAATCAACCCCAAATTTGCGGATCGGATCCACGTTAGTGAGCGTTTGAACCAGGCCGATGCGTTCATTGCCACCGGCAGTTCCAACTCCGCGCGGTACTTTGCGTATTATTTCTCCAAAAAACCGCACATAATTCGCCGAAACCGCTCGTCCGTCGCTGTTTTGACCGGCACTGAAACGACCGACGATCTGGACAAACTGGGCCACGACGCCCTCGACTATTTTGGCCTGGGTTGCCGTAACGTCTCCACACTGTTCGTTCCGGAACACTACGATTTCATTCCGTTCCTGCAACGACTGGACCCACTTGCTTTTCAATTCACGAGCCACCACAAATACAACAACAACTACGACTACAACAAGTCAATTTACCTCATCAACGGCGTGCCGCACTTCGACAACGGTTTTTTATTGCTGACCGAAAACGAAGGGCTGGTTTCACCCATTTCAACGCTTTACTACCAAACCTACGCTGACCCGGAAACCCTGGCAGGCAAACTCACGGCTCTTTCCGATCGAATTCAGTGTGTGGCTTCGAAAGACGGTTTTTATCCGGGCAGTGTTCCCCTTGGCCACACGCAGCGCCCCGGCCTGAATGCGTATGCGGACGGAGTCGACACGATGGCCTTTCTGCTCACGATCTGATTGCAGCGGTTTACCAAAAAAATTCCGGGAAGAAAGCGCGTCTTCCCGGAATCCGATTCATGAACCCATCTGAAGGATCAGTCTTTCTCCGAAACGAGCGAGTCGACGGCTGATCCGGCCGGTACGTCAGGCTTCGTTGAAATAAAAGCTTGTGACGGTTTGCGGCTCAGTGAAACCAGATTCTCGAAGCTGGGCTTTTTTTCCGAAGCCTTATAGATCTGAACCCGATAATCACCAACGGGCATGTTGCTCATATTAAACCGGTAATACCGCTGGTAAGTGTTGCTGTACTCCTGGCAAACTGCAAAGCCCTTTGAGTTGAGAATTTCGATCCGCAAACGTTCTTCGTGCGGGTTATAAATGAACACTTTCAGGCAAGGTTCAAACCCGACTACGGAGGGTACAATCCGCGCCATTACGTCGGCGGTCGATGCCCGGCGTTCAGCGGTCATCAGTCGTTTTCGATCATGCGCAATTCTCGGATCTTCGTTGTCGGTCGGCAAACTCACCGTTTTGACATTGGAGGGTTCCAACTGATTCTGAGTCACTTTCGTCACCGTAGCATTCAGCCGTCGTACATTGTTCTTCGTTAGCTTGACCAGTTTGTTCGAGTGAATTTCCTGGTGAATCAAGCGCTTGTCGGCATTGAAGTACCGGATGGCCGTACCGTTGGTGCGGTAATCGGTTGAAACCTCCCAATAACCGGGACGGTCGATTGGCGTAAGGTCTTCGGTGGAAGACTTCGGTTGAGCGAGCAATGTCCCAACCGAAAGCAGGCAGAGGCATGAACTACTTAAAATCGTTTTCATGGTGTGTGCAATAGTTTTGTTCTGACTTCTTAGTCGCACTCGTTCCCCACATTGGTAACATCTTGCACAGAAAAAATTGAAAAGCGCGCAATTTTCGGCATATTTGGTTCAAGCAGACTCTCCTACTCATGCGGTTTTTTGCTCGCCAGCCAACCGATTCAGACTTGATTGCCGGACTAGAAGCCGGAGGTGTTCAACGCAGACAATGTGAAAATCGTCTGTACCAGAAATACGCCTATCTGATCGCCGACGGTGCCCGCAAACACCGTTTAGGGGAAGATGACTGCGCCAGTGCCTATTCCGATACGGTTCTCACCGTCATCGAAAATGTCCTCGCAGGACGGTTTGAAGGACGGTCGGAACTAAAAACGTATATTTATCAGATTTTTACCAACAAGTGCATCGACCTGATTCGAAAAAAATCAACGCTACGGGACCGGGTGCATGATGCCATTTCCCTGGATGATTCGCTCCTGCAACTGCCCGATTCGGCCCGCTCGGTGGTGCAACAACTCATCGCCCAGAGCGATGTTGAGCGGCTGCGTAAACTCATTGGTACGCTTGGCGACAAGTGCAGGGAGATGATTCTGGCGTGGGGTGAAGGGTATTCCGACGAGGAAATTGCCCGGCAACTGAATTACAACACGGCTTCGGTTGCCAAAACCAGCCGGTTGCGGTGTTTGGAACGTTTGAGGGACTTATACAAATGAACGACCTGGAACGCATCGACGACTATTTTTCGGGCCGCCTGCCGGTGGAGGAACGGGTTCGGTTTGAATCCTCCCTGGAAACCGATTCCGCGCTAGCCGAAGCCGTCGCCTTTTACCTGACCGCGCGGCAAGCGGCCCAAAACGAAGCCCGCGCCGACCGGAAAGCGCGCTTTGAAACGCTGCGGAAAGAGTCAGGACCGGTTCGTCAGTTGCCGGCTCGCACCTGGCTTGCGATAGCAGCGAGCGCCATGTTGGTTCTCGGACTGGGGGGATACTGGCTGTTCCAGCGTCAGACGCCGTCGGCTGCTGCACTGGCCGATCAGTATATTCAGCAGAATTTCAGCCAGTTGTCTACTCATATGAATGGTCAACCCGACAGCCTTCAAACCGGGATTGCCCGCTACAACGAAGGGAAACTACAGGAAGCCGGGGCGATTTTCAATGCTCTGCTGCAACGCAACCCCGCCGACGACCACGCTCAAAAGCTGGCCGGACTCGTCGCGCTCCGAACCGGTCAGTACAACCAGGCCATCGACCATTTCCACCGGCTGGGCGAACGCACCGATCTGTTTGCCAACCCTGGTCGGTTTCTGGAAGCCCTGACCCGACTCAAACGGGGACAACCGGACGATCGTCGTCAGGCCGAAACCCTGTTCAAAACGGTCATCGAGCAGAATCTGGAGGGAAAGGCGGAAGCCGAAGTACTGATTGATAAATTATAGAACCGGTTTTCCCAGCTCAATTCTGGGTCGCTATGACCGATCGTAAATCTCGCAAATGGCCCGAAGAATCCGATCGGCTGGTCTTTTTTTGAGCAAATACCCGGAAGCCCCCGCGCAAATCCCCTCCATCACCCGTTCGTCCAGGTCATCACTGGTCAGCAACAACACATCGACATCCGGAAATTCACGTTGCAGTTGCCCGCTGGCGGTTTTTCCGAGCTCCACGGAGAGTTCAATATCCAGCAGCACTACCTGCGGATTTAGCCCGCGGAGTTGGTTTTCCAATTCCTTCGTGTCGGCAAATGCCCCCATCAGAACATACCCCGCCGTGACGGCAATCTGGCTGGACAAAGCCTTTCGAAAACCATAATCCCGCTCATAAATCACAATACGGACTGCCATACATTTCCTTGGGTTGGGGTTCACTCCCTTAGTCGGCAGAAACCGGCGTGTTGGAAACAAGTCTACGGTTTTCGGTTTACGGTTTACGGTGCGGTTCTGCAGCGGGGTTAGCGCACTGTCAACCGAACATCGAATACTGAACACTGAATACAGTAAACCGAATACCGAAAACCGAATTTTCAGACAAGCTGTTAGCGTAATCCGGCAAAAAAACGACTAAGGTGTTGACGCATTCCACACCAACCAGGACGTAAATGCATCGCCCATAATGAAAGAACTGGAACGAATCGACGACTACTTTGCAGGTCGGCTGTCACCGGAAGACCGGGATCGGTTTGAAGCTACTCTGCCCCAGAATCCGGCTCTGGCCCGATCCGTGGCCTTTTACCTGCTGGCCCGCCAGACCGCCCGTCAGGAAGCCCGGCGGATGCTGAAACCGTTGCCGGTGCGCCGACTGCCGGTGCGGTTTTTGACGCTTCTGGCCGCCTGTCTGCTTCTGGTACTGGGGGTGGGCTGGTATCTGACGGTTTGGCAAACGCCCCCGTCGGCCCGCGAAGTAGCCGATCAGTATCTCTCTGAACGGTATAGTCAACTGCCGGTTTCACTCGATGGGCAAAGCGACAGTCTGAAAACCGGTTCTCACTTCTACAATATGGGGGAATTCAGAAAAGCGGAAACGGTTTTTGAAAGCATTCTCCAGCGGGAGCCTACGCATCCGGAAGCACTAAAACGGGCCGGTCTTGTTTCCCTGCGGCTCGGAAACTACGACCAAGCCATCGAACGGTTTCGCCGGCTTGGCCAGCAAACCGATCTGTATGCCAACCCGGGTATTTTTCTGGAAGCACTCGCCTATTTGAAGCGCGGACAACCGATGGATAAAAACCGGGCTAAAAAGTTGTTACTGACTGTTATTCAAGGCAATTTGGAAGGAAAGGAAGAAGCCGGGCAGTTGGTAGAGAAGATCACGGATAACTAACTAAAATTTTCATATCCCCATGCGTATTTTTACCAACCTGCTCATTTTCACAGTGGCTTTTTGGGCCCTGCTTTCCTGCAATTTAATTCGATCTTTCCCTGAATCCGGACATCTTCCCGACCAGAACATCATTCTTTTTCCCCTCATCGATGTGAAAGGAGAAAAAGTTTTTATACCAGTTGCTAAACAAATGGAGATGGTCGATTCAGTCAATAAAGAGCTTTTAAGCAATGGGAAAGAGACCATAAAAATCAAACACTGGTGTCCCTGTGATAGCGCCCTTGTGTTGCTGGAAGGAAAAAACCTGGACCAGTTGATTATTAGCGGAAAAGAAATGGCGTCCAGTACAGGGGGGGGCAGTGGCGTTAGTGGAGAGCCTCCGTATGGCATTAAATTGAATTCCGATGGAAGCCTGACCTGGCCACAACTGGAAGAACCGGGTTCAAAAAACTACCGCCTTTCATTGCCCTACGGTCCCGTTAATGAGCCGGGAAAGGCGGTTAAAGTACTACTTCCTCCCGCGAATCCAACCGATCACCCCTTCATTATCGCGATCCTGGATACGGGCTTCGATGGTTCACTTTATACCCCTGCCTCCAATTCGTTTTGGGTCAACACGGCCGAAATTTCTGGTGCCGATCACGATCACAATGGATTGGTAGGTGACCAGTTTGGCTATGATTTTGTGAACAATGCCAGTTTTCCGTACGACGACAATAACCACGGAACGCTGGTGACTTCGCTCATCCATGAACAGTTCAGAAACAACCCCTGGGCCGCGGGCAAGGTCCGCTTTATGCACCTCAAAACCTTCGGTGCCGACGGCCAGGGAACGCTTTTCGATAACCTCTGCGCCCTGTCGTATGCCCGCCAAATGAACGCAAAAATAATCAATGCCAGTTGGGGATTTTACAGCCAGCAGGAAAGCAAACTACTGGGTCATTTCATTCAACAACTGAACACCACTGGGATTACGCTGGTGGCAGCCGCAGGCAATAAAAACGAACGTCTGGAGAGAAACCCGCTCGGGTGGCTGACGGGGATCTACCGCAATCTGGACACCAATCCTTTCTGGCCGGCGGCAATCAGTACGACCCGTGACAATGTCATTGCCGTTACGACCATTCATTCTGACTCAAAGGAAAGCAAAGCCAATCCCGCCGTTTCACCGGAGGGGCCGTTTGATGTGTGCCCCAACCAGAACTATTCGAATCATGCGGTTAATATCGGCGTATTGAATAACCCTAACCTGAAAGTAACCGGCCCGATCATCCCGGGCTGCGAGGTGCTTGACATTACAGCCACTAATGGAAGGACAAAATCGGGGAGTTCCTTCGCGGCTCCGGTGGTGACGGGCAAACTGGTCAACAAACTCGGACCGGGCTGGTCTGCTCACAAACGGACGGACTTGTACACCAAAGTGCGCACCCTTTCTCCGACAACGCTTAAAACGGATCCCAGCCTGACCAATCGGCTAAAAGATCATTACGTGTTACGTCATGAACCCTAACGAACCCACCCCATGATGTCAGGCGGTTTTGCCAATCCCACCCTCCTCTTCCGAATGCGTTGGGGAGGGTGGCGGTGTTTTGGTATTCTGACCGGTTTTTTCCTGTTTTTCGAGGGCCTGGGCCAATGTCCGCAACCCGAAATGATCCGGTTGCGGTATGATAGCCTGATGACTCTGGATAACAACCAACAGGCCGTGGGTTTTCCTGCGCTGGTTCGGATCTGCGACCGCTGCCAGCTTAACCGCGACTCGACCTATGCCAAGATCTGGCACCGGCTGGGCACCCTGGCGTATCTTAAAAAGGATTACCCAACCGCTATCGACTATACCCGCCGGGCCATCCGGCTGAACTCCCAGAAACGAACCGATGTCAGCCCCTCTTTTCTGGCCAAAAGCTATTTTAACCTGGGCAACATCTACCTGGACCAGCAGGATTTTCGGACGGCCCGACTGATTTTTCAGCAGTTTGTCACCATGGGAAGCCGGTATCCCGAACGGTATGAACTGGTGGGACTGGCCTACTGGCATTTAGCCAATCTCTTCTTTAAAGAGTCTGACTACCAGAAAGGCATCCGCCAGGCTGAATTAGGGGTTTCGTATGCCGAACGGATTGGAAACGCCGAATTGATGGCGGCTAATCTCACCGAAAAAGCCAATTGCCTGAAAGAAATCGGCGATTACGAACAGGCTTTACAAATCGTCAACCAAATCATCCTTTTGTTCGGCACTTTGCCCGAGCCGTCGATTAGGCTGGCCAATGCATATTCGTCTCAGGCCAGTGTGCTGGGCCATTTGCACCGCTTTGGGGAAGCCCTTAAAGCGTATGAAAAAGCCTATGCGGTTCATGTCCAAATCCAGAACCCAGCCGGTCAGTCGGAAGTCACGTCAAACATTGGTTTTCTGTATGACAATTACCTCCACCAGTACGATAAAGCGTTGATTCACTACCGGAAAGCGCTGGAAACCATCGGCGATACCCGCTACGGCCGCGTCCGCATCCTGAGCAACATCGGCGAAATTTACTGGCGAAAAAAGCACTACCCAACCGCCCTCCGGTTTTTCCAGACGGCCCTCGACACGCTGCACTTCGATGACCGGCAAAAACCGGCCGAACTGACCCGGACCATCCGGCTGACGCCCTACAAAGAGTACCTGCTGACGGTGATCCAGAATAAAGCCGATACCTGGCTCGACTACGCCAAAAGCAGGCCCGAACCCACCAGAAATCTCCTTCGGGAAGCTCTGAAACGCTACCAGATTGCCGACCAGATGATCGACATCATGCGGTTCGAGCAGGCGGGTCAGCAGTCGAAACTCTACTGGCGGCAGAAAACCCACAGCATGTATGAACGGGCCATCGAAACCGCTTACCGACTGAAGGACAGCGAAATGGCGTTCCACTTTTTTGAAAAAAGCCGGGCGGTTTTGCTGAGCGACAAACTCAATGAGCTGGGTGCCCGGCAGGAATTGCCTCCGCTACAGGCGCAGCAGGAACAGGATTTTCGCCAGCGGATCAACACGATGCAAAATGCGTTGTCGGAGTTGAAACCCGGCAGCCGTTCCTACGATTCAACGCGAACGGTTTTGATGACCGAGCAGGAAAAACTGGATGCGTTTCTCAAAAAACTGGAACAGGAAAACCCCACGTATTACCGCTACAAATTCGACAATACGGTTCCGTCCCTGGCGCGTCTTCAAAACTGGCTGAGCGACCGGAAATCGACGCTGGTGACCTATTTTGTCGGAGATAGTGCCTTCTATAGTCTGGCCGTTGGGGCATCCGGCACCCGGTTGGTGCGGCAGTCCGTTCAGGACTATCAAAAGGTGGTGGGCGAATTTCTGCCGCTGTGTGCCACTGACCGGCAAAACCGGCAGTTCGGGCGGTTCTTGACGCTGAGCCATCAGGTTTACAACCAACTTCTTAAACCGCTGAATCTGACTACAGAACGCGTTATTATTTCGCCCGATTACCACTTTATCCCGTTTGAAACGCTCAGTAAATCCGCCAATCAACCCGACTTTCTCCTCAAACACCACGCGTTCAGTTACGGTTATTCGGCCACGGTTTTGTTGAAAGAAACGGAGCGTCCGTCGTCGAAGAGTTCGGAATTTCTGGGCATGGCTCCGGTGCATTTCAACCAGGCCCTCCAGCAGGCAACCCTTGCTGGCTCCAGTCAGGTGCTGGCCAACATCGGTGATCGGTTCAGTCATCCGACGGTTTTGACCGACCAGGCCGCGACCCGCCGGGCGTTCCGGACACTGGCCCCGAACTACCGTGTCGTTCAGTTGTTTACACACGCCGAAGCCGACAGCGTTGGACATGAACCCCTGTTGTACTTTGCCGATTCGACCCTGCGGTTGTCGGAACTCAGCGACGCTGGCCCCTACCAGACGCAGCTCATCGTTTTATCGGCCTGTAAAACCAGTCTGGGCGTCAACCAGCAGGGCGAGGGAATTTTCAGTCTGGCGCGCGGATTCGCCACGCTCGGAATTCCCAGCGTCCTGACCACGCTCTGGAGTGTGGAAGATCAGGCGACGTACAAGCTTACGGAGCGATTTTATCACCACCTAAGCGAGGGACTTCCGAAAGATCAGGCGCTTCAGCTAGCGAAACTCGACTGGCTGGCCAGTGCTTCCCGCGCCGACCAGTTGCCCTATCGCTGGGCCGGACTCATTCTGGTAGGCAACGCCGACCCGCTGTCTGACTTCCAAACGGCCTGGTGGTGGCTGGGGGGCGGTTTCGTTGTCATTCTGGCCCTTGTGATGAGCCGGCGATTCCGCCAGCGAACCCGAAAACCGAAATCGGTTTATTGAAACACCCGGACAAAATCAACCGTCAGTCGCTGCGGCCAGATCGACTCATCGACGCCTTTTTGCCCACCCCAGTTGCCGCCAACGGCCAGATTCAGAATGAGATAAAACGGCTGGTCGAGTGGCCATTGTTCATAGCGGCTGCCGGTTTCTTTTTTGGTAATCGTAAAATACGTGGTGTCGTCGATCAGAAAATCAATCTTTTCCGCTGTCCAGTCGATGGAGTAGGTATGAAAATTGTCCGTGGCACCAGGAATGACTTTGGTGCCGGTTTTGTGGGTATTTTTGGTGTGGTTGTAGGCTTCGGTATGAATGGTGCCATGAATCTGGTTTTCGTTGAAACCGACGTGTTCCATGATGTCGATTTCGCCGTCGAGCGGCCATTTCAACGGTGTTTTCGCGCTGAGCATCCAGATTGCAGGCCAGGTTCCCCGCCCCTTCGGCAGCTTCGCCCGTACGTCGATTCGTCCGTATTTCCACTCGGCAATCCCTTTCGTGATCAGTTTGGCGGAGGTATACTCGCGGTTTTCGTGCTTTTCTTTTCGCGCTTCGATGATCAGAAAACCGTTTTCAACGCGGGCATTTTCCGGGCGGGAAGCGCGGTAAAATTGCAGTTCGTTGTTTCCAAAACCGCTGCCGCCCACGTCGTACGCCCATTTATTGGGGTCGGGCAAACCGGCTTTCTCGAATTCGTCGGACCAGACGAGTTTGCGTTCGGCCACGGTTCCGGCCAGTTCGGGGAAATTGCAGGCCATTAAGGTGGCCATGGCGACGGTTAAAAGGATCGTTTTCATACGTTCAGTTCAGGAATTGGTTAACAAATTAGTTGCTCCGTTCCCTTGAAGGGGACTTCTTAATCCGGTTTAAGCTGGGTCCAAGTCCCCTTCAGGCCGGGCCGACGCTTCGGGATTTAGGGGCAAACGCCCAGGTCAAAAATTGCGGCATCACCTGCCCCCAGGTTTCGGGGTCGTGCCGACCGTCTTTTACCTCCACATACTGCACCTCACGGCCCCAGCGAAAACCCCGGCGCTCGACTTCGGCAATCAGGTCGAGGGTGTCGGCAATGGAGTCAATAATGCCATCCTGGTCGCGGTCGTCGATTTCGTCCAGCGTCCCGGTTTGAAACCAGAACACCGAGCCAACTGGTGGCTTGGTTTGCCGAACCTGCGCGTGCATTATCCGGTCAGTATCATCCGAATAGCCATCGTTCAGTCCGCGCTGCCGCCACCAGAACGAACCCGAAAACACGCCGGCTTTTCGGAACAGTTCCGGGCGATGCCAGACCAGATCGAATGCCGACAAACCACCGAGCGAAAAACCGGCAAAAACCGACTCATTCGGATCTTTCGAAACCCGGTATAGTTTCCGTGCGTACGGGAGTAGTTCGTGAACGACAAAGTCCGCATAAGCACCCGCTTTGGCACCCCGCTGGAGGTAATCGGCCTGTGCGGCCACGCCGTATTCCTGAATCCGGTCCCCGCAGTGAATGGCCACCAGAATAAACGGCTGAATGGCTTTCTGGTGGGAAAGGGTATTCAAAACCGCGATCATACGAAGTCGTTCCAGGTCCTGCCCATCGTTGAGATACAAAACCGGAAAGGACTCGGCTGAATCCGCGTATTCTTTCGGCAAAACGATCTCCAGCCGGACGCTCCGGTTTAGGTAAACCGATACCAAACCGGTGTCGACATGGCTCGTTACCCCATCGGCAAGCGAAGCTATTTCACCAACTATACTCATTATAAGAAAGTTACTGTGTATCCATCATTCTTTCATTCCGTTGAGGGTTACCGGATTTGATCGGTTTAATTACCCCAAAATTACAGACAGTTTTCGTGGAAATTCGTAAATATGGTTATCTTTCCTCCGGAATCATCAACAAAAAACCAACCGATATTTTGCAGGAACATTACAGAAAATGGTATTCGCGCCACCTGGGTCGCGACATTGAAATGCTGGTTTACGGCGACTGGGGGTATCCCGTACTCCTTTTTCCCACCACGATGGGGCGGTATTACGAAGCCAAAGACTTCAAACTGATCGAATCCGCCCAGTGGTTTGTCGACAACCGAAAAATTAAAATCTATTGCATCGACAGCATCGACCGGGATAGCTGGTATGCCAAACACCTGCACCCGTCGGTCCGGATTCAAAACCACATCTGGTACGACAAAATGGTGAACGAAGAACTGGTGCCGTGGATTCAGCACGAGTGTCAGGTCGGAAAAATCGCGGTGGGCGGCTGCAGTTTCGGCGGTTTTCAGGCACTGAACTTCGCGTTCCGCCACCCCGACAAAGTGGCGCACCTCTGGTCGATGGGTGCCAAGTTTGACATTAAATCGTTCATGAGTGGGTATTACGACGACAACGTCTATTTTAACAACCCGCCCGATTACATTCCGAACGCCCACAACGACCAGTTTTACCAGATGAAAATCATTCTGGGAACGTCGGAACATGATTTCTGTAAACCGGATAACTATGCGATGTCGGGCATCCTGAACCGCAAAGGCATTCACCACTGGCTCGATGTCCGGCCCTGGGGCGCCCATGACTGGCCCGTCTGGCGCGAAATGTTTCCGCATTATCTGTCACAGGTGTGAAGGCGGTTTACGGTATTCGGTTTGCAGTATTCGGTTTGCGGTTTACAGGGGCTGGCGCGTGCTGATTGAATGAATATTGAATACGGAATATCGAATTTTGAATAACGAAAGAAAAAACACGGAATGTGTCAGTCCAGTTGGGGAACCGAACCGTAAACCAAAAACCGTAAACCAAAAACCATAAACCACCTTCCGTTTTGAAATACGGCTACATCGAAAACCAGCGTCCGCTGTCGGAGGCTTTGCAACAGCTTCGAACGTACCTTGAAGAAGTTCCGGTGCGTTTGCGGGGCTACAGTGAGGAGGAATTGACCTATCGAAATCCCGGAAAATGGTCGAGGAAGGAGATTCTGGGGCACTTGATCGATTCGGGGCTGAACAACCTCAAGCGCTTTACAGATGCGCAGTTTCTGCCGTCGCCGTTTGTGGTTCAGCGGTATCATCAGAACCAGTCGGTGGTGTTGAACCGCTACCAGCAACTTCCGCTGGAACATTTACTGACGTACTGGCAATCGTTGAATCGACAAATTTTGTATGTTACCGAAAATATACCGGAGGAAACCCTTCAAAAGCCGGTCATCCCGCCTGATGATTCGCCGACGGTAACCCTGCTGTGGCTCATCGACGATTATGTGGCGCATTTGGGGCATCATTTTAAACAATTATAGTGGGCATATCCTTTATTCCGTTACGACCGATTTTGATCCCGTAAAACGCATATGAAGAAAATTGGAATCCTATTTGGGCAGGAAAACTCCTTTCCGCAAGCTTTTATCGACCGCGTCAACAGCAAAAAAGAAACCGACATCGTGGCCGAATTCGTGACCATCGACAAAGTCGTTCAGGGCGAAGCCACCGACTATGCCGTCATCATCGACCGGATTTCGCAGGATGTTCCGTTTTACCGGGCTTATCTCAAAAATGCAGCCCTGAGCGGTACGGCGGTCATCAACAACCCCTTCTGGTGGAGTGCCGATGAGAAGTTTTTTAATAACGCCATTGCGACCAAACTGAATGTGCCGGTTCCGAATACCGTTCTGCTACCTTCGAAAGACCGGCCCGACGATACGAATGAAAACTCGTTCCGCAATCTGAAAATGATGGATTGGGAGTTCATTTTCAAGTACATCGGTTTTCCGGCTTACATGAAACCACATTCCGGCGGGGGCTGGAAAAGCGTGTACAAGATCTACAACGCGGAGGACCTGTGGGAAAAATACGCCGAAACCGCCCAGTTGGTGATGATGTTGCAGGAAGAAATCATTTTCGATGACTATTTCCGCTGCTATTGCATCGGCGGAACCGACGTCCGGATTATGCCCTACGAACCGCGCAACCCGCACCACCTGCGCTACGCAGCCGAGCCGAAAGTGACCGGTGATGCCTACAAAAAACTGATGACCACCGTTAAAAACTACGTCATCGCCCTCAACCGGGCATTGGGCTACGATTTCAACACGGTCGAGTTTGCCATCCGCGACGGCATTCCCTACGCCATCGACTTCTGCAACCCGGCACCGGACGCCGATATTCACTCGGTGGGCCTGGCCAATTTCGAGTGGGTGGTAGAGGCAGCCGCTACCATGGCCATTGCGCGGGCGAAAGCCCAAAAACCGGGCGAGGATAACCTGACCTGGGGGTCTTATGTCCAAAGTTCGTCGCACGGTCGGCTTTTTGTTCCGGAAACCCTGGTGGAAGAACCCGTGGCGGCACCTGTCGAGAAGAAAAAGGCGAAAAAGTCCACTAAGTAATCGGTTCACGCAGCCCAACTCTGTTTCATGCCAGTATTCACGTTAGGAATCGAAGAAGAATTTCAGACGATCGACCCCGTCACACGCGAATTGCGTTCGCACATGTCGAAAATTGTGGAGGGCGGTCAAATTCAGTTGCAGGAACGGGTGAAAGCCGAGATGCACCAGGCCGTGGTGGAAGTCGGCACCAACATCTGCACGAACATTCACGAAGCGCGCGAAGAAGTTACCTACCTCCGCAAGATGGTTCTGGATTTGGCCGACAAACAGAACCTGCGGATTGCGGCTGCGGGCACGCACCCCATTTCCGACTGGCAGGATCAGCTTATCACGGACAACGAACGCTACGACAAACTCATCGACGAGATGCGCGACGTGGCCCGGTCGAACCTGATTTTTGGCCTGCACGTTCACGTCGGCATCGAAAGCCGGAACGAAGGGCTTCACATCATGAATGCCGTGCGGTATTTTTTGCCTCACATTTATGCCCTTTCGACCAATTCGCCGTTCTGGTGCGGGCGAAATACCGGTTTCAAGTCGTATCGCTCCAAAGTGTTCGACAAGTTTCCGCGAACGGGCATTCCCGACTATTTTTCGTCGGCGGCCGAATACGACGATTACATCAACCTGCTGGTCAAGACGAATTGCATCGACAACGGCAAGAAAATCTGGTGGGACATCCGGCTCCATCCGTTTTTCGACACCATCGAATTCCGGATTTGTGACGTGCCGATGCGTGTCGACGAAACGATTTGTCTGGCGGCCGTGATGCAGGCGCTGGTGGCGAAGATCCACAAACTCCATAAGCAAAACCTGAATTTCAGGCCGTATCGCCGGCTGCTGATCAACGAAAACAAATGGCGGGCGGCCCGGTACGGTATTGAAGGAAAACTGATCGACTTCGGCAAGCAGGAGGAGGTTCCCTACCACACCCTGGCACAGGAACTGCTCGATTTCATCGACGATGTGGTCGACGAACTCGGCAGCCGGAAAGATGTCGAATACGTCAAAACCATTCTCGAAATGGGTACCGGTGCCGATCGGCAGTTGGCGGTTTTTCGGCAAACCAATGATCTCAAGCGCGTTGTGGATTACATTGTGGAGGAAACTTCTCACGGTTTGAGATAGTTATCTTTGATATGTGATTGCCCCCAACCCCCTGAAGGGGGCTTACAGCATTTGGGAAAGCCCCCTTCAGGGGGTTGGGGGTTTACCTGTAGCTTTGAAACGTACCCATGGAATCTATGAAAGTGGCCATTCTGGACTTATACAACAATGTCCCGAATGAAGGAATGCGCTGTATTTTGCAACTGATTCGGAATATCAGCGAAAAGGAACAGCTTGAATTAACGCATACGGTTTTCGACGTCCGGGGCAAGAACGAAGTTCCGGGACTGGACTACGATATTTATATTTCGAGTGGTGGTCCCGGCAGTCCGCTGCCGAGCGATGAGCCCTGGGAAGACCCCTATTTTCAGTTAATCGATCGGCTTTTTTCGCACAACCGGACGAGCAATCAAAAGAAGTATCTGTTTCTGATTTGCCATTCGTTTCAGTTGGTATCACGGCACCTCGGCATCGGCACCATCAGCAAACGGCGGTCGACGTCCTTTGGCATTTTCCCGATTCACAAAACCGACGAAGGCCAAACCGATCCGTTGTTTCAGAAATTGCCCGATCCGTTTTTTGCGGTCGATTCGCGGGATTACCAACTCACCGAACCTAACTGGCAACGCATTAGCGATCTGGATGCCAAGGTGTTATGCCTGGAAAAAATTCGTCCTCACGTCGACTACGAACGGGCCATTATGGCTGTCCGGTTTACCGATGAGGTGTTCGGAACCCAGTTTCACCCGGAAGCCGACGGCGAAGGTATGTTGCGGTATTTCATGAAAGACGAGAAAAAACAGCAGATTGTCGAGAACCACGGCGAAGAAAAATACAACGAAATGGTTGCGTCACTGCTGGACCCTCAAAAAATCGGGCTGACCGAATCGGTGCTGATTCCGGGTTTTCTGCGCCAAACCATCTGACCACCTTTAAATCGTGACCCGGTTTTCAGACATCGGGTCACGTCCAGCGACTATGATTCAATCGATTCGTCAAGCCTACAATAAAGCCTTTAGCCCGGAAAATTACCGGGCTTTTTTGGATCAGATTGACCACGATTATCCGGGGCAACTGGATTTCCGGGTGGCCGAAACCCCGGTTTTTGTACCGCTGGCCTTGAAAAACCGGATTCTGGAAGCCTGCGATTCGATTGTCGATACAATCACCGACGAACAGTTTAAAGCGTGGTCGGAAGCCGCCATTCCACCCGGCCAGCGGGTGCCGAACGAGAACGGGCACACCTCTTTTCTGGCCATCGACTTTGCCATTTGCAAGGATGAAAACGGCGATTTACTGCCACAATTGATCGAATTGCAGGGCTTTCCGTCGATCTTCGGTTTTCAATCTTATTTGTCCGGTAATTTTAGAAATTACTTTCCTATTCCCGACGGTTTCAACCATTTGTTCGACGTCGATTCCGACGAAACCTACCGCCAGCATCTGCGTCGGCTGATCATTGGAACGGAACCGCCGGAGCAGGTGATTCTGCTGGAAATTTACCCGGAAAAACAGAAAACCCGCATCGACTTTGCCATCACCCACGAGATGCTGGGCATCGAAGCGGTTTGTTTAACAAAGATTCAGAAAGAGGGCCGGAAGCTTTTTTACGAAAAAGAGGGACAGCGTTACCACATTAAGCGAATCTATAACCGACTGATATTTGACGAGTTAGAAGATTTTCCGGAACTAAAAACCGCTTTCTCATTAACGGACGACGTCGACGTTGAATGGGTTGGCCACCCGAACTGGTTTTTCCGCATCAGTAAACATACCCTTCCTCTGCTGAACAGCCCCTACGTGCCGACCAGTCAATACCTGGATCAGGTAGAAACCTATCCCGACGATCTGGAAAATTACGTTTTGAAACCGCTTTTTTCCTTCGCGGGCAGTGGCGTTATGCTGAATATTTCGAAAGAAGATCTGGATTCAATTTCTGACAAAGAGAATTATTTACTCCAGAAAAAAGTCAAATACGAACCGGTCATTCAATCACCGGACGGGTTGGTGAAGTGCGAAATCCGGATGCTCTACATCTGGCACGAAAAAGACCCGCGCCCGACGCTCCTGACCAACCTGGCGCGTTTGAGCCGGGGCGAAATGATCGGCGTCCGTTTCAACAAAGATTTCGACTGGGTGGGGGGAACCGTGTGTTTTTTTGAGGAATAGACGATGGTCGAGGACGATTGACCATTGCCAATTGACCATCAGTACTGTATGAAGGATGCATTTTTCCCCCATCCTCTTTGGTTGTTGGCGTAGAACGATCTTTAGAATGGTTTTCTCTGATGCTGTAACGCGAATAAGGGTGGTTGGCCGCGTAGCGGACGGATATCTGTAGCCACAGTATGTCATCGGGAAAACCCGCGTGCCTTTGGGTACGCAACAGGCAGGGGCAGGCGATTGCGTACCCAAAGGCACGCGGCAGGAACCGGGTAGTCTTTTCGCTACAAACATTCGTCCGCTACGCGACCCCCTCATTGACGTTAGCATCGACAGGGGTTTGCAAAAATCGTAACCAAAAAAGGGAAGAAAAAGCGGTTTACCAATTGTTTTAAATCCTTCGTACAGTACTGATTGACCATTACCAATGGTCGATCGTCAATGGTCGATGGTCCATCGTCAACCCAAAACTCTCATTTCCCAAGCCGAACCATGTAACTCAGATACGGCAGTGGGCTGGTGCGAATCAGGCCGTTCGAACTGTAGACGGGTAGCAGAATCGCCGTATCGAATGCGTGTCGACGGCGGTTGAACCGCAAGCCCGCCGAAGTCAAACCGGAGAGGTAGGTATATTGCGGCTCAATGGCTTCTCCCACCAGAATGTTGTTCTGATTGATGAACGTCAGATCCGGTGTCAATTTGCGGACGTAGCCGATGGTGACAACGCCCGATGAAGCAATGCCCTGCCGGGAGAAAGTCACACCGGCTCCCACGGTTATGTTGCGATCCGCATCCCCCACGGTCACCACGCCCTGGGCTAATCCCAGTTTGGTTAACAGGTGTTCATTCAGACGAATACCGATGTACTGGACATTCAGCGCGATGTGGGTTCGGTGCATCAATTTAGTACCGTATTTGGCCGAAAACGTGTGAAAATTTCGGGGATTCAGGGTTTGAAAGGTCGTACCCACACTCAGGTTTTTGGTAATTCCCACATCCAGCCGACTGAACAAAACGTAGCTGCTTTGAAAATACAGGCTCTTTTTTTCGGGCATATACGCCGTGGGCATCAAAAATAACCGGAAGGGAAAACCGTTCGGAAAGTCAGGGCCACTGCGGAGGGTGCCCCCAACCAGATCGGCGCGCTGAATCTCATGGGCTGCCAGCAGCCGGTCGCCCTCCTTTTTGGTTCGGATGAGATACGAAGCGCTATCCCGCCGGACGAATTGGCCGCGTATTGTGGTGCCATTTTTGAGCAGAAAATCATAGGTTCCGGGAATATGCGACTGACCCGGTTCGTAATACACGTCCTGGGACCACCCCTTCGAAACCAGCAAAATTCCCAGAATAACAGACAGGTAGATTAGCTTCATAGGCAGGAAAATTTCATAACTAATAAAGTTAATAAACTTACCGATTTCGCCCAAGCGTTATATAGGTGTATTTTTGCACCGGCAACTAACTATTTCCTTGAAGAACAACACAGTAGTAACCCACCGGCAACTGTTTTTTCAGCATGTCGCCCAAACGTCCGACTTTCCCCTGGCTCTCGAAATCGAGCGGGCGGAGGGCATTTATCTGTACGGAACCGGCCAGCGCTACATCGATCTGATCTCCGGCATCGGCGTGAGCAACGTTGGTCACCGCCATCCGCGCGTGCTGACGGCCATTCAGGAGCAACTGGATAAATACCTGCATTTGATGGTCTACGGCGAATATGTGCAGACGCCCCAGGTTGAACTGGCCCACGCGCTAGCCCAAACGCTGCCGGAACCGCTATCCAGCGTCTATTTCACCAACTCCGGTACGGAAGCCATCGAAGGCACCATGAAGCTGGCCAAACGCTTTACGGGACGGCGGGAAATCATTTCCTGTTTCAATGCCTACCACGGGGCCACACAGGGCGCGCTTTCGCTGTCGGGGAGTGAGAATTTCAAACGAAGCTTCCGCCCCCTCCTCCCCGGCATTCGGCACATCCAGCACGGTGACTGGCAGCACCTGGAGAAAATCACCCCAAAAACCGCTGCCGTGATTCTGGAAGTGGTGCAGGGCGAAGCGGGCGTTCGCGTGCCGAAAGCCTCGTATCTTCAGGCCGTGCGGCAACGGTGTACGGAGGTGGGCGCGTTGCTGGTTTTTGATGAAATTCAAACCGGTTTTGGGCGAACCGGAACCTTCTGGGCCTTCGAAGATTTTGGAGTTGTTCCCGACGTGCTGGTTTGCGCCAAAGGCATGGGGGGTGGTATGCCGATCGGCGCGTTCATCAGTTCGGCGGAAATCATGAGCGTTTTCAAAACCAACCCGATTCTGGGCCACATCACGACGTTTGGGGGCCACCCGGTTTGCTCGGCGGCTTCGCTAGCTACCCTGCGCGTTGTTCTGGACGGAAAACTGCACGAACAGGCCGAAGCCAAAGGCCAGTTGTTCAAGCAGTTGCTGGTACATCCGGCCATCAAAGAAGTCCGGGGTAAAGGGCTGATGCTGGCGGCCGAATTTGAATCGTTCGACGTTTTAAAACCGGTCATTGACCGGGCCATTGCGAAGGGCGTGATTACGGACTGGTTTCTGTTCTGCGACAATTCCATGCGCATTGCGCCCCCGCTGATCATCACCGAGGAGCAGATTCGGGAAGCCTGTGCGGTGATTCTAAACGCCATCGATTCCTAAAACCGACTCTCCGGCGACTACGTCCGTTGTTTTACCGAGCGAATGGCAGAACCGTTCCGCACTTCTTCCGTGGCGGTGGTTAGAATCTGATCGCCTTCTTTCACTTCGCCAAACACCTCGACGCTGTCGCCGTCTTCCAGCCCTTTCTGAACCGGAACCCATTCGGCCTTCTGATTGATCACTTTGACGATGAAAACGCCTGTTGTGGCATTGATGACGGCGGATTTGGGCACCACGAAAGTCGTATTTTTGGTCGGTAACGGAATGGTCACCTCTGCAATCATACCCGGCAGGAGTTTGCGGTCGGTATTGATGACATCCACTTCGGTTCGTTCCGAGCGCAGGCGTTTGTCGAGCGCCCCCGCCAGCCGTTTCACTTTCCCGCTGAATTTTTTATCGGGATAGGCTTTCACGGTAAACGTCACCTCATCGTTTAGATCAACATACCCCGTGTAGGCTTCGGGAACGGCAATGACCAGCCGCAGCCGTTTTTGTTCCGTCAGTACGAACAGCGGAAACTCCGAACCCTTTCCCGACGGCCCGATGTAGGCCCCGGTGCTGGCATTCCGCAGACTGATAATCCCGCTGAAGGGCGCCCGGATTTCCAGGTATTTGCGCATGTCAGCCACTTCCCGGTACGACGATTTGGCGGCTTCCAGTTGGGCCAGATCCGATTCTTTTTTCGCCAGCGTCTGTTCAATCATCGTTTGGGCGACGGTTCCCGGTGTTTTGGCGGCATCCACATAGCGGTCGTAATTGGCCTTGCTGGCGATGTACAAGGCTTCCTGCGACTTCAGTCTCGACTGGGCAGCCGCCAGTTGTGCGTTCAGTTCGGGGGCTTCGGCCAGGGCCAGCAACTGCCCTTCTTTCACTTCCGTGCCCACGTCGGCATGAATGGATTTAATAAAGCCGCTCACCTTGGCGTACAGATCCACATCCCGAAACGCCACCAGTTCGCCGGGAATCTGCAGGCTCGACGAGAGTTTGCCCTTGCGCAACGCAATCACTTCCAGCGGCTCCGGCTCCTCCGCTACGGCCGTTTTTTCCGTTTTTCCGTCGCTCGAGTGGCATCCATTCAGGGAACTGACCACCAAAATGCCGGAAATAACCGCCAATACTGAAAACCCTACTCTGTTAATTAACCGATTCATATACGCCGGGAATATAATGTTTACTTTCTTTATCTTCAGGGTCCAACGAAACCGACTGGGTCGATGATTTTTCCTGCACCCAGGCAAATACCAGCGGCAAAATATGCAAAGCCGCAAACGTCGAAGCGATCAGTCCGCCAATGACGGCCCGGCCCAGCGGGGCGGTTTGTGAACCGCCTTCACCAAATCCGAGGGCCATCGGAAGCATGCCCACCACCATCGCCACGCTGGTCATCAGAATGGGCCGCATCCGCAGCGAAGCGGCTTCTTTGGCCGCCAGCAAGGCGTTGTGGTTTTTCATCCGCAACTGCTCGGCATTGGTCACCAGCAACACGGCGTTGGAAATGGACACCCCTACCGACATAATCATGCCCATGTACGATTGCAGATTGAGCGTAGAACCCGTCAGCAGCAACAGGGCCAGGGAGCCCGCCAAAACCGCCGGAACGGTACACAAAACGACCAGCGATACTTTAAACGACTGGAAGTTAGCCGCCAGCATCAGGAAGATCACGATGATGGCCGTTAGCAGACCGGTTTGTAAACTATCCAGGGTTTCGGTCAGCACCTGTGTTAACCCCCGGGTTTCGATGAGTAAGCCGCGCGGCAATTCTCCCAGATCGGCAATGGCGTTGTTCACGTCTTTCGTCGCCGTTCCCAAATCCATATCGTTCAAATTAGCCGTCACGGACAAGACCGGTACGGCTCCGATGTTGTCATTTTCGCCGTAGGTCCGGCCTTTTTTTATGGTGGCAATATCGCTCAGCACCGGTCGGTTGGCGTTGGGCGTCACCGGAATTTCGCCAATATCGCTGATGTTCGCCATTTTGCTTTCGGGGACCACCACCTGAACACTGTACATCTGCGCACTTTTCGGATCAATCCAAACATTTTTTTCAGTGAACCGCGACGAGGATGTCGACGCCGTCAGGGAACGTGAAATTGCCGAGACGTCCGTTCCCAACTGCGCGGCCCGGATCCGATCAATTTCGATGTTAATTGCGGGATAATTTATCGCCTGACCAATCTGAACATCCCGCAGGTAAGGGATTTTTTTCAAACTGGCAATTACCTTTTGGGCATATTCTTCGTTTTGCGGTTTATTTTTCCCGATCACCTTCACTTCAATCGGTGTAGGCGAACCCTGACTCAAAATTTTATCGGTTAACTCTATCGGTTCAAAGGAGAGTTTTATATCCGGCAAAGCGGCCTTCATTTTATCCCGGTACTGGTCCTTTAGCTGATCCAGATCGACGTCATAATCGTGATTTAAACTTACCTGCAACACCCCTTCCTGCGGACCGGCCATGAAGAGGTAAATCGGACTGGTTGAAAACTGTGATCCGTGCATCCCCACCATAGCCGAGGTAATATCGACGTTCTCTTTTCCCACCAGGTCGTGTAAAACATCAATGGCTTTGAGCATCGTAGTTTCGGTTTTCTCAAGCCGCGTACCATCCTGAGCCCGAAGGCGAACCTGAAACTGCCCGGCATTGACCCGAGGCAACACGTCCCGCCCGATGATCGATAAAAAGAAAGCCGTGCTGGCCAGTGCGATCACGACATAGCCGACGGTTATGGATTTTTTATAGGGAATCGTCCACGAAATAAACCGCACAAAATTGATCCGAAGCCGCTCGAAACGACCGATTTTACCATCGTTGTTGAGGTCAGCCTGGTGCGCTAGTTTCTGTTTTCCGCTCAGGATGCGTTCTTCCGACGACTGGGCCGCCACCGGAATCGACTGGGCCAGTCTGGCGTCTTGTTTCCCGGCTATTCCGTTGGTTTTAATGACGTGCGCTTTCATCAGCCAGTTTGCCAGCACCGGCACCAGCGTCTGGGCCATGATGTAGGACGTAATCATGGAAAACGCGATGGCCAGCGAAAGCGGTAAAAACAAGGCACCCGGTATGCCTTTCATGGTGAAGGCCGGGGCAAAAACCGCCAGAATACAGAAGAGAATCAGTAGTTTAGAGAAGGCGATTTCCTGACAGGCATCCCAGATGGCCAGCGCCTTGGGCTTTTTCATGTCCAGATGCTGGTGTATATTTTCGATCGTTACGGTCGATTCGTCTACCAGAATTCCGATGGCCAGCGACAACCCGCTCAACGTCATGATGTTGATGGTTTGCCCGAATAGCGATAGGAATAAAACCCCGGAGATAATACAGATCGGAATGGTAATAATAACGATCAATGCCCCACGCGGATCGCCCAGAAAGAGCAGCACCATTAACCCGGTCAAAATGGCGCCAATGACGCCTTCGGTTATCAAACTTTCGACCGAATTGATGACATAAACTGACTGGTCAAACTCATACGACAACTTAACATCTTCGGGTAACAACGACTGAAACCGGGGCAATTCTTTTTTCAGATTCTGAACCACTTCCCACGTGGAGGCATCGGCTGATTTGGTAATGGGCAAATACACCGAACGACGCCCATTGACCAACACATAACCCGACGTAATATCCGCACCATCTTCCACTTTAGCCACATCCTTGAGGTAGATGTTCTGAACCGTTCCGGTGTATAACGGAATGTTTTCAAAGTCTTTAACTTCCCTGATGGTGGTGTTGGCGGGCGTAAAATAATTCAGGTCACCCACCCGCACGTTCCCGGCGGGAGTTGCCTGGTTATTAATCCGTAAAGCCGCTACCAACTGATCAGGCGTAAGATTGTGAGAGCGCAGCAAGGCCGGGTCGGCTTTAATGACAATGGTTCGCGAATTGCCCCCGAAGGGCGCCGGTGCTACCAGACCGGGAATTGAACTGAAACCGGCCCGTATGTACACATTCGCCATGTCCTGCAGTTCGTTGTTGGTTCGGATGGGGCTGCTCAACACCAACTGCCCCACCGGCAAGGTTGAGGCATCGAACCGAAGGATGAAAGGCGGCTGCGATCCGGGTGGAAAAATGGCCTGCGCCCGGTTGGTATACGACGACACTTCGGCGGCCGCCTGGGCCATGTTCGTACCTTCGTAAAACGATAATTTGATCAGCGTAAGTCCCTGAATATTTTTGGTTTCGATGCTTTTCACCCCCGACACATAAAGCAGGAGATTGACGTACTGTTTCCCGAAAAACGACTCCATCTGGTTGGGTGTGTAACCGCCAAAGGGGTGGGAAATGTAAATAACCGGCAAATCCAGATTGGGAAAAATGTCGATTTTGATCGTGCGAACGGCACCGACACCGAAATAAAATAAACCCGCCACCAATACCAGCACGGTAATGGGTTTGCGAAGGGCTGATCGGATTAAATCCATAACGTACTGTCCTTGGTTAGAAGTTGGAATCTACGGGTATCGAACGCACTACCGGATCTGGCCCGTAATCTTTGCTGCCCAATACCATGCTTTTTTAGGATCACGGTCGGCAACACTTTGCAGCAGGGAGGTGTGCATGGTTTGTTTACTCAGCAACGTCTCCGTCGTTATAAAAACTTCCATAAACGACTTCTTCATTTTATTGGCAATGATCCGGTAGAGATCCACGAGAACTTCATTTTTCGATGCCATTGCCAGGCGGATGTGAAATTGAATATCGGCTTCGATGCATTCTTCCGGGCGGTTTTGCAGGGCGGCTTCGTGCCGTTTTTGCAGATAACCGGTCATGACATCAATGTCTTCCTGCGTCCGGTTCAGGGCGGCTTTCTCGGCAATTTTGAGTTCCAGCAACTGGCGAACCTCGTTCACATCGTCGCCCTCGGCCCGCGACAAACTCTGGTGAAACGGCTCGACGCTGTTCTGCTGGAGTTCCACGAAGGTGCCGACGCCCTGCTGTACCCGAATGAGTCCCTTGTTGACCAGAATGCGAATCGCTTCCCGGATGGTTGAGCGGCCCACGCCAAACTGGTGCATGAGTTCGGGTTCGGAAGGCAGCCTTTCGCCAATTTTGTAGTGGTTCGACGCGATTTGGTGCTGGAGCTTGTTGACAACCGCATCGGCCAGACTCTCGCGCTTGATTAAGATCGTATCGGTAGTCATCAGATGATATGATGAGTAAAAATAAGTCGCAGACACCAAAACCGCAAGCTCTACAGTCAGTATGATTTTTTCTTTACCAGGATTCTTTCAATTAATAAATTTTGTTACCAGAATAGTGCTATTTCGAGAGCAATGCGAGCAAAACCGCTGCCTGCCCACCGTAAATCTGGAAAGCGGTTTGGGGCAAAAAAAGGATTGGCAGTCCCCTTTCCTTTTGCTATCTTCACCTTTTCCGGGAAAAACTGGCACGTTCCTCCCAATCTGTAACTTGCTATCCGCTATCTGTTTATTAGTTGTTTCTTTATGCCCACCATTGTAAACGAAAAGCTCCAGCTTGCGCACGACTTCATCCTGCATACCAATCGAAATGTCTTTTTGACGGGAAAAGCCGGTACGGGGAAAACAACATTTTTGCACGAAATTAAACAGTTGACATCCAAACGACTGGCGGTAGTGGCTCCCACCGGCGTGGCCGCCATCAACGCCGGGGGCGTCACCATTCATTCGCTGTTTCAATTGCCGTTTGGCCCGCTGGTTCCGGGAACGGCCGGTCAGGAATCCAAAAAAATAAACCGGGAAAAAATCAAATTATTCCGGACACTTGATCTGTTAATTGTCGATGAAATCAGCATGGTTCGCGCCGATGTGCTCGACGGCATCGATGAAGTACTGCGACGCTACCGGCATCGTTCCGAACCCTTTGGGGGCGTTCAGTTGCTGCTCATTGGTGACATGCAGCAGTTACCGCCGGTGATTCGGGACGACGACTGGGCTTTTCTGAAACCCTATTACGAAACCGGGTATTTTTTCGGGAGTCGCGCCCTCCGCAAAACGCCGTATATCTCAATCGAACTCCAGCACATTTACCGGCAGTCCGACCAGCGCTTCATCGAGATTCTGAACAGCATTCGCGAAAAACGCGTCACGCATTTGCAATTGGACGAGTTGAACCAACGGTATATTGCCGATTTTTCACCGGACGACAGCGAAGGATTCATCACCCTATCGACCCATAACAACGCGGCCCAGCAAATCAACAATCAGAAATTGCGGGCCTTAAAGACGCCCTCCCACACCTTTGAAGCCACCCTCGAAGGCGAATTTCCCGCCCACGCTTACCCCACTGATGCCAGCCTGGAACTGAAAGTGGGTGCGCAGGTGATGTTCATCAAAAATGATATTTCCCGCGAAAAGCTGTTCTATAACGGAAAAATTGGGCAAATAACCGACATCGACGACGATTTTATTTATGTAAAATGTCCCAAAGAAATCGAAACACTCGCCGTGGATCGAATGGAGTGGACGAACATCCGGTATTCGCTGGATGCGACTACCAATGAAATCAAAGAAGAGCCGGTCGGTAAATTTGTTCAATATCCGCTCAAACTGGCCTGGGCCATTACGATTCATAAAAGCCAGGGCCTAACGTTTGAAAAAGCCATTATCGACGCGGCTTCGGCCTTCGCTCACGGGCAGGTATATGTGGCCCTGAGTCGCTGCAAATCGCTGGATGGGCTGGTGCTGCGTGCGCCCATACCCTCCCACAGCATTAAAACCGAGCTGATGCTGGAGGAATTCCACGAACAGGTTCAATTGCAAACGCCCGACGAACAGGAGTTGTGGAATTCGAAGCAAATCAACCAGGAAAACCTGCTGCTGGACCTGTTTCTGTTCGACCGATCGGAGTATTTGATCAACAAATCGCTGCGGCTGGTTACTGAAAATGTTTCCAGTCTGGATGAAGGGGCCGGGCAAATTCTGACTCATTTTAAGACCCACTTCCACGAAAAAGCCGGTAGTTTAGCCATGCGGTTCCGCCAGCAACTGCCGGCCTACTTTGCCGAAAATCTCTTGCCGGAGGATAACCAGCCGTTGCAAGAGCGCATTCGAAAAGCGGGCTCTTACTTCTACAACCTGATCAATAACGAACTATTACCCATTCTTTATTATTATCCAACCGGTTCCGATAACAAACTGGTTCAGGAGTCCCTGCGCGAATCACTGGAAGAACTGGAGAAAGAATTGTTCATCAAAATGCACTGTTTCGACGGTTGCCGAAGCGGTTTTGAAGCACTGGCGTACCTGAAAGCACGCAACGAATCTGAACTGGCTTTTCAGCCGAACCGGAAATTAAAGGAGCGTCGGAAAACCGGTGAGCCGTCCGACAGCAGCGGTAGTAAAAACGGTACCAGCCTCTACAAAGCTCTGACGAAATGGCGGGATGATCTGGCCGGTGAAAACGACAGTGCCGGGTACATGGTGCTTCCCCGGAAAACGATCCTGGAACTAAGCCGCATCCGGCCCAAAACGCTGGATGAATTATTAACCGTAAAAGGGTTCGGAAAAACGAAAGTCAAAATGATCGGCGAAGAAGTTCTCGCCATCATTCGGATGTTTCAGTAAATTGTTTCATAAAGAATTTCAAATGAAAAAGGTTGAATGTTGAATGTAAAAGTGTTTAAAGAGCGTTATGCCACTTTTACATTCAACATTCAACCTTTTTCATTTGAAATTAGAAATCCTATTCCCCAGGATGATACGTCCTGCCAACGTGTTGCTGAATATCTTCCGGGTAGAACCAGATGTCCTTGAATTTCCCGGCACTGAACAGCGCGGACTGATCATTGAAATGCGGAGAAGCCGGGTCGCTGCTGTGGCCGCCGTTGACAACCGTCCGGGCTTTCACGCGATCGCCAAACTCCACGACAGCGACAAAACTATTGCCCACACTGCCGTATCTTTTTTTCGTTCCGGGATAGGTCCGTGCTCCAAATGACGCCAGCGATCCCCAGGTAGCGGAGGTGAAACCGACCGGAAAGCTGGGCTTCTGATCATCGAAGGTTTCTTTAATTTTTCCGGTAAGTCGCTGAAACCGGTTGATTTCGCCCCAGGGGGTTTTCCAGGTGCCAAAATCCCGCGTAAGCTCCTCCAGCACTTCGGCAAGTGCTTTCACTTTATCCTTCGGGCTTGTGTTTTTCACGACGTAGTCCGTAAACGTCAGAAAGTCAAACCGCTGATTTCCTTTGATTTGCGCACGGGCCAGCCGTTGAATCTTTTCGCCCCAGAAAACCGCCAGCGTGGTGGCCACTGAAGTTGTTCCGTACGTTTTATCCCAGTTGTTTAGCAGGTCAATGGCTTCGCCCAACGGTTTGGACGGTTCCTCTGACTTGGCAGAAACGGTTTTATAGGCCTGCACCAGCGACGGAATCAGGTCGTCAAAACCGGGCAGATGGGGGTCGTTGGCGGCCGCAATCAGTGTATCCAACGTGAAAACCGACTTCTGGCTCAACACCTGGACCGCGTTGACGCCCCGGTAATTTTCGGCATCCGGTGCCATGTAGGTCGGATACTGGCTGATGGCCGGGCTGCTGGGTCCCGAAACGGAAAACGGCGTTGAATTGCAGTTCTGAATCCAGCCGCTAACCGGGTTTTTCACCTGCACAATCTCGGTGATGTCGTGTAGTCCTTTCCAGTCCGTTTCCGGATCGCTCCCATCGACGGGCTCGTTCCAGTTGAATTTCGGGTTTCGTTTCGGGATAAAATTTCCGTGCCAATACGCTATCGTTCCCCGGCGGTCGGCATAAACCGTGTTGTTGGTCGCATTACCATTGAGCTTCATGACGTTCTGATAGCTCTTGTAATCTTTGGCCTTCGTCCGCAGATACGATTGCGCCAGCGCATTCAACGGGTCGTTCATCATGCTGATGGTGATCCACTTGTCACCGAGCTGACCCGCCACCGGGCCGTGGTGCGTGCGGTAAATTGTAAAGTCTTTGTGCTTGATTTCATTTCCGGATTTGTAGGGCAACGAGATCGTTTCGGTTTTCACCGGACGCCATTCCGTACCGGATTTGTACTGGTAAATGCCGTCTTTCTTTTCAACCGTTTCCAGGTACTCGTCCATCGAGTCGGCATCACCGGAGGTGTGCATCCAGCCACAATTCTGGTTAAACCCCTGGTAGACAAAAAACTGCCCCCAGGTTACAGCCCCGTATGCATTCAAGCCTTTTTTACTGACCACATGCACTTCCGACCGGAAATAGAACGAGGTGTGAGGATTAATCAACAGCATGGCGTTTTTCGATGCGGTTTTAGAAGGCGCAATGGCAAAACCGTTCGATCCGACGGGTTCGCGATCGGTCTTCTCAAAATCATACGCCTGCGCCGACCATTTCGAAATGGTATAAAACGCTTTGATCCGCTCCGTAGAAATAACACTCAGGTTCCCGCCGATGCTACCTTCGCTGAACATGAGGGGCATCCAGGGCTGAAACCGCGTTAATAAGCGCGGTTTGACATTGGGGTGTGTGGCCAAATAATAGTTCGTCCCCTCGGCAAAGGCATCCAGCAGTTTTTTCATCCAGGCCGGTGATTTTTTGTAGATCGCCATGGCCTGCGTGGTGTCCATAAAAAGCCGGGCGCGGAGATCGTGGTACAGGGCGTCTTCGCCGTCGACCTCGGCCATGCGGCCAAGGGCATCGATGTAATTTTCTTCCACCCGCGCAAAATCGTCTTCGCATTGGGAATACAACAGCCCGAAAACGACGTCAGCATCGGTTTTTCCGTAAATGTGCGGAATATCCCAGGTGTCGCGGGTGATGGTGATGCCTTTGGCCCGCTGCTGCCAGCGTTTGACTTCGTCGGGTCGGAAAGCCTGCGTCCAGGCGGGTAATGCACTCAGGAGAATAAGCAGGAAGAAAAGTGATCGCATCGTACAGGGTGTAAAGGCGGTATTCGTTCCTTCGTAAGATAGGCCAAAACGCGAAACCGGGCAAGCTTTGACAAGTAGATTGTGACTCAATCACCCAAAATGCAAACAAAAAAGCCCAACATGGCTGTCGGGCTTTGGCAATCTATGATAAAATAGCACGCAATTCTTACAATTGGGCTACTAATTTCTGTTCCAGAACGGATTTGGCAACGGCACCAATGACCTTGTCCACCATTTTTCCGTTTTTAAACACCATCAAAGTCGGAATGCTGCGGATACCGAATTGGGCCGGAATCTGGGCATTCATGTCCACATCCATTTTCGCCACGATGGCTTTGCCTTCGTATTCGCCAGCCAGTTGTTCCACAACGGGTCCGATCATTTTACAGGGGCCACACCATTCAGCCCAAAAATCCACAAGTACCGGTATATCAGAATTGATTACTTCTGCGAAGTTGGCGTCGGTTATTTCAATCGCTTTTGCCATGATTGTATCTCGATTTTTTGTCTTCTTTAACTCTTATGTACGTACAATGTTTTGAATTGAAAAAAAGTTCAACGAACTGAATCATTCGTATTTTCAAGCAATTGTACAATTTCGCCTTTCAAAATTGGAAGGTGTTTGATCACAATTGACCACACAACTGTATCGTTCACAGCATCATACGCATGTATAATTCGATTTCGGGTATCAACAATTCTCCGGGTATTAGAAATGGAAAGCGCAGAATCCAGACGCAATGCATTATTGGTTGCTTCTCCTATAATTTCGAGTTCCCGTTCCATAGCCCTGCGAAGCATTTTATTGGTTTGATATACCTGAAATGATCTATTGTTTGCCAGATAGCCATCTATTGAGTCTATAGAGACTACAATATCTGTCAAACATTTGCGGATTTCTTCGGTCATTCCAAAATTGATATTTTGGTACGATTCACCGACCGAATGAAATACGGATTCTGCAAAGTAACTTCTTCTACTAACTCAACCGGGCGTCCTAATAACGTTTCCAATTCTTCCGCCAGTTCAAAATAGTTATCCGCATAATCTTCAATTTTGATCTTTTCGCGATCAAAGCTGAGAAGTAAATCGATGTCACTATCCTGCTTAAAATGACCCGTACAAGCCGAGCCAAAAGCATATAATTTGCTTACGTGATGTCGCGCGGCAATTTGCCTGATAGGCTCAAGATTGTGTTCAATCAATGACGTTAACATAATCTCTTCACTGTTAATTCAAACGATAGCCGACTCCATCGATGGCGTCCAATTCTTTCAGTAATTCATTGACCGGCGAGATTTTAAACGGCCTCGACAGCATGCTGACGTCAACCCGGTCTTCGTCGTCCGTTACCCGCAGTATCAGGTTGCAGGAACCGGGATAGGTCTTCACCAGATCGGCAATTTTGGTCACAAACTCATTGTTAATCAGCTTCAAATCCAGTTGAACACACAATTCTTTGCTGTATTTTGTCCGGACTTCGGTTAGTAACTGAATGAAATTCGGGCGGAATTCGAAGGCGTCGGAGTTCCAGCGGTTTTGCAGTTTTCCTTTCACATGGAGAAACAAGCCTTCTTCGATGTAATTCCCCATTCGCACAAAATCCTCCCCGAATAAACTCATTTCGACCGTTCCATTGTAATCTTCCAGTTTGAAAATCACAAACGGGTTTCCGTTTTTCGACTGCCGGAGTTGCTTGGTTGTCACAATACCGCCCACGGTAATTTCCCGTCCCTGATTCGCTTCGTCGAATAGTTTATCGAGCGTACAGGTACAGAAACTTTCCAGTTCAATCCGAAATTCATCCAGCGGGTGACCGGAGATGTAAAAACCGACCACGTCTTTTTCGAATTTCAGCCGTTCAATCTCGCTCCAGGGCTCTACAACGGGCGGTTTAGGCCGGGCAATGTTGGGTTCTCCGCCAATTCCGCCAAACAACGATTGCTGGGCCGCCGACTTTTCGGCGTGGTAATTATTGGCGTATCGCGTCAGTTTCTCAATATACGTGGCGGTTTCTCCCTCGGCGGGGGTAAAATACTGCGCCCGGTGGAATTCCTCCTGATTATCAAAGGCTCCCGCGTAGGCCAGACTTTCCAGCGTTTTTTTATTGACCGTTCGCAAATTGATCCGAATTACGAAATCGTACACATCTTTAAACGGCCCGCCTTTTTTGCGTTCTTCAATGATGGAATCTACCGCTGCGTCGCCGGTACCTTTGATGGCACCCAATCCAAACCGGATTTCTCCTTTCTGGTTGACCCCGAAAAACCGCTCCGATTCGTTGATGTCCGGCCCCAAAACCGGAATGCCGATGGCTTTACATTCTTCCATGAAGAAGGTAATTTTTTCGATGTTGCCCAGTGAGCTGGTCAAAACGGCCGCCATGTATTCCGACTTGTAATGCGTTTTTAAATACGCGGTTTGGTACGCAACAAAGGCGTAACAAGTCGAGTGTGATTTGTTAAAGGCGTAGGAGGCAAAGGCTTCCCAGTCGGTCCAGACTTTTTCGCAGGTCTTGATGGCCAGCTTGTTAGCCGCACAACCGTCCATAAACTTGCCCTTCATTTTGTCGAGCGTTGCGCGGTCTTTCTTTCCCATCGCCTTCCGCAACACGTCGGCATCCCCCTTCGTGAAGTTGCCCAATTTCTGCGACAGCAGCATTAATTGCTCCTGATAAACCGTGATCCCGTAGGTGTCTGCCAGGTATTCTTCCATTTCAGGCAAATCGTATTTCACTTCTTCCCGCCCGTGTTTCCGGTTGATAAAGTTAGGAATGTAGGCAATCGGGCCGGGGCGGTAGAGGGCGTTCATGGCAATCAAGTCCTCGAACCGGTCCGGTTTGAGGTCTTTCATGTATTTTTTCATCCCGTCGGATTCGAACTGGAAAATCGCGTTCGTTTCACCGCGCTGGAAAGTTTTGTACGTTTCCTCGTCGTCGAGCGGAATGTCGTCAATGTCGGTTTCGACGCCGTTGACAAACAAACCGCCGTGGTTTTGCTTGATCAGCCGCAGGCTTTCCTTGATGATCGTGAGGTTTCGCAGACCCAGAAAGTCCATCTTGATAACCCCCGCATCCTCAATCACTTTCCCCTCATACTGGGTAATGATCAAGTCGGATTCTTTGGACGTCGAAACCGGCACGATGTTCGATAAATCTTCGGGTGCGATGATGATCCCGGCCGCGTGAATACCGGTATTTCGGATGTTTCCTTCCAGTTTCCGGGCCTGTTTCAGCACTTTTGCCTGCAAGTCATTTCCCGACTCGATCGCCCGCATCTTTTTCACGTTCTCGACCTCTTCCGGCTGAATCATCATGCCCAGCGACTCGATGGAATCCTCAAAAATTTTCTTGAGGGTCATGTTGTACGTCGGCTTGTCGGGCACCAGTTTCGCCAGCGCATTCGATTCGGGCAGCGGCAGTTCCATCACTCGGGCCACGTCCTTGATGGCCGATTTGGCCGCCATCGTACCGTACGTTACGATTTGGGCTACCTGCTGTTTGCCGTATTTTTTGACTACGTAATCGATTACCTTCTGGCGACCTTCGTCGTCAAAGTCGGTATCAATATCGGGCATGGACTTCCGGTCGGGATTCAAAAACCGCTCGAACAGCAGGTTGTATTTGATCGGGTCGATGTTCGTTATTCCGATGCAATAGGCCACCGCCGACCCAGCCGCCGACCCCCGGCCCGGTCCCACCATCACGCCCAGGTCGCGCCCGGCCTGAATGAAATCCGAAACGATCAGAAAGTACCCTGCAAAACCCATCTGGCGAATCACCCCCAGCTCAAACCGCAACCGCTCGTCGGCTTCGGGCGTCAACACCCGGTATCGTTGTTTGGCCCCTTCGAAGGTTAGAAATTCAAGGTAGTCATCCTGGGATGCAAAACCGTCGGGAATCACGAAGTTGGGCAGCAGAATGTCGCGCTTCAGTTTCAGCGTCTCCACCTTGTCCACAATCTCGTTGGTGTTATCGATCGCTTCCGGCAAATCGCGGAAGAGCGTCGACATTTCCTGGGTATTTTTGAAGTAAAACTGGTCGCTGAAAAACGCAAAGCGGGTTCCTTTTTTAGAACCTTCCTCATCGTTGAATTCCTTTTCCGACGGCGTGCTCAGTTTTTCGTTCGTATTGACACACAGCAGGATGTCGTGTGCCACCCAGTCTTCCCGATCCACGTAATGCGAGTCGTTGGAGGCAATGATTTTGACGTTGTATTTCCGGGCAAATTTGACCAGCACTTCGTTGACCTTGATCTGATCGGGAATCTCGTGGCGTTGCAATTCCACGTAATAATCTTCCCCAAACCGGTCGAGCCACCACTGAAATTCTTTTTCACCCGCTTCCTCGCCTTTTTTCAGAATGGTTTTCGGCACCGACGCCCCGATGCAGCAGGTGGACGCAATCAGACCTTCCTTGTACTGATCGATCAGTTCCTTCGTAATCCGGGGGTACTTCCCGTAGAGTCCTTCCGTATAGCCCAGCGAACAGAGCTTGATCAGGTTTTTATAGCCCTGCGGGTTTTTCGCCAGCAGCAGCTGATGATAGCGAATGTCCTTCTGTTCTTTGGTAAACTGCTTTTTGGAGTGGTCTTCCACCACGTAAAACTCACAGCCCACAATCGGTTTGATGCCCTGTTTGGCGGCTTCGGCCACAAACTCAAACACCCCGAACATGTTGCCGTGGTCGGTGATGGCGACGGCCGGCATGTTGTCGGATTTGGCTTTTTTAATCAGTTTCTTGATCTCAGCCTGCCCGTCGAGCAGCGAGTATTGGGTGTGGCAATGGAGGTGTGAGAATTGCATGCTAATGTATTTTAACGACTGCTTTTTGTTAAAAGCGGATGTAAGACTTGACCGAGCTATTAATGAAGTGTTTGACCTGTTCCCAGGAAACTGCTTTCAGACTGACGGGATCTTCTTGTGGATCAGCATCTTCAAAATAAGTTAAAGAGCGTATGACATACCCAATATAGCTATTAGGGTACTTCAATACAAAGAAGTCAAGCATTTGGTTTAATGAAAAATGGTTCATTAGTTCTGCTAGATCCCAAAAATCCTTTTTAGCTCCCCGACTGCTGATGGCTCCCAGCTTCATCGCAATGACATCCTCAACTGACCAAAAACGGATGGTCTCTTCTTGAAAAAACGGCTGAACAAGGGGGTATCGGTGGGCCAGCAAATCAACTTTGATGCCTTCAATCAATAAGCTCAATGTGTTTCGGGCTTCGTCCAGTTCAATAACCGGGGTAAAGTGCAACAAGATTTCTTCAAAAATTTCCTGCTCAGAAAAGGCCTGATTTGTAAACAAATCTAAATCGACTGAAATCCAATGACCAAGCCGTAAAGACAAATTCGTCTCCCCAGCCAAAGCAAATGGTTGAAGCAACGGAAATTTTAGTAAGTTTTTTAGTAATTCCAGGGTGCCGGGCTGGACTGTTGCCGTGTATAACATCGAAATTGCTCGGGCTTCAGGTCAAAGATAACGCAACAAAACGAAAGCGTTTTCTTTTTTAGGTAAGCAATTTCAAGCACTTCGGCTTTAACCCGTTCAAAACCGTAGTAGTGAAATAAAGCGGTAATATCCGCCCAAAGGCCATAATTCAATACTTTCTCAATCACAAACCGGGATTTGATTTCGAAGTCAAGGTGCTCAAAATCGACATCCCAAAAAGCGGTTGGCGAAATATCCGGGCGGTTTTTGGGAGCTTCTGATGACATTATCTATTGAGTCTTAAATGCGCTTATTTGATGGAAAAACCTAAGCTTTTATATTCCCATTCCGTGCTCATCGGCTTAAAAAATAGGTCTCAAATTCATCCAATTCCGCCAGTTCAACTTCCAGGTATTTTCCAAACAGCTTCTCACCCACCTGAGTCTTTAAAGCCGAAATTCCGACATCAATCAACCGTAACCCTTTTTCAGTCAGCATAATGTTGTCGTATTTCTCTCCGCTCTGATCGGAAGGGCGCCGGATATACCGGTGGACAAAATCGGCCTTGTGCAGTTCTGTTAATTCATCCTCAAAAACATCCAGCAACAATTCCCGTTTGGAAATTTCAATACTACAGAAATCCTGAGGATAAAGCCGTTCCATCACCAACATGTCCCACTCGCTCGCTTCGTCGTAATCCAGTCGCATAAACCGGGCAACCAATCCATTGATCGGATTGGCAATCTTCAGCTTTTCGGCTTCCGATCCGATATCCGAACGCGTATCCCCCGAAAAACCTTGGCCACTTCGGTTTCGGATAAAGCCACGACGAGATTATTCGCTCCGTAAGAAAGCTGGTTGGGATACCGTTTGTGCATGTTACCTCCTCCGCTTTTCCGCTTTCACCCATCCCTGCTGAAACGTAATCATAACCGATTCATATTCAGACACCGGATAGTTGACCAGCATGTGTTTGGCATCGCGGCTCATGGGCAAATACACCAGGCCCCGAACGGATTCGCCGGGCTGTAAGGTCGTGGGTTTGAGCGCAACTTCTTTCCAGCGGTAGGATTCGTAATCGTAGCGTTGCATCCGGTCGGCAAACATGCCGTGGTCGATGATGCGTTTGGCTTGAATGGCCGTATAGATATTGTTGTGGTTAATCCGGTTTTGCACCCAGCGTTCGGGCCGCTGGTTGTTGCGGGACGACGAACTGGCGACATCACTGGCCACTGCCGCCACCAGCAAAACGGTATTGATGACTTTCGCCGTTTTCAGCCGTTTCACTTCCCGCTCCTGGTTGTAAACTGTGCGATCCGCTTCGTGAATGGGGTCAGCCGCCGAAAACATGAGCGGTTTCTGGGGCGAACTGGCCGTCCGGAAAACCGTGTGCTGGTCTTCATCCAGGGCCGTGTATTCAAATTTGGCCGGATTGACGTCGAACGGGCGGTCCGTTTTGTTCTTCACTTCGATATCAAGCGCTACGTATTGCAAATCCAGCCGTTCGTAAGAAGCCACGACCACAATCCCATCCTGTTCTGCTTTGGTGGTCGGCCGGCCGTCGATCAGGGCCACATCGCCGGAAACCGGTTTGAGTTGGTATACTTTTGTCGCACAGCCGCTTAATCCAGCCAGCAATGCGATTGAAATCGATAAAGCCAGTATAGTTTTCCTCGTTTTCATACCATCATTTGTTTGATTAACCGAAGATACAATTCTCCTGAACCAAAATCAAAAGGTTTTGTGATGAACGAACGGGAACGGGTTTAATCTGTTTATTTCACCAAATTCTGAATGGCCAGCCACACATTCCAGCCGCCGAAAAGTAAAGAGACGGCCACCACGAACAGCATCGCCAGATTTTGCAGCACCGAATTCCGGAAAGTTTCGGGAATGAGCTTTTTGTTGTTGACCGCCAGAAATAGAAATACCGTAACCACGGGCAATAAAATTCCGTTAACAGCCTGAACCACCACAATAATCGTTACTGGGTTGTAGTCTGATAACCCAAACGCCAGCCCCACTGCAATTACCAGCAACCACACGATCCGGTATTTCCACGAGCTGACCGGCCACCCCAGCAAGCTCTGGGCGGTGACCGCAGCCGCCAATGGCGCTGTCAACGAGGATGCAAAACCGGCGGCAAACAACCCAAAGGCAAACAACAGCCCACCCCACGCACCAACGCGCTCACTCAGCACGGCGGCCATGTTCATAAACGAAAAACCGCCCGTCACCAGCAGCCCGGCAATGAGCAAAACAACCGAAATCAGTCCACCCAGCAACACGGCAATCCAGATGCCCAGACGCATTTCGGACAACGTCTGTCCCTGTGTAATGCCCGAACCAAAGAACAGATTATACGGAACGATGGTGGTTCCGATCAGACTGTTGATGAGCAGCAATGAACCCGCCGGATAGGAAGGAACCAGCAATGCCTTGGCCACTTCAAGGGCTGGTGGCGACGCCCCGACGGCAACGTAAACAAAAGCTCCACCCATCACAAACACGATGATTCCGAGGAAATTAGCAATCCACCGGGTCGAGCCCATGGCGAGCAGCAGCACGCAAACCAGCCCAACGGCCAGCGTTAGCCAACGGGCCGACCAGCCCGTCAACAGTACCAGACCGGAAACCGCACCGAGGATGTTACCGGCCTGATAGGCGGCACAGCCCAGCAGAATGGCAAAAAACAACAGCGCCGGAATGGTTTTGCCGGTTTTTTGATTGGCCAGCGCAATGGTCTGACCCAAGTCCCGGCCCGTTGCAATGGTGATGCGGGATGCGGCTTCCTGCAACCAGACCGTACCCAGCGTGGCAAATGTCAGAACCCACAGCAGACTGAGGCCGTATTGCGCCCCCGCCATCGTACAGGCTGTAACTGAACCGGGACCAATGAAGGCCGCCGAGATAACAGACCAGAAAAGAATACTACCCAAACCGGAGCGTAACGAGAGTGACTTTTGCACAGAAAGAGTGAGTTAAGAATGAAGCGTTAAGAGTCTAGTTAGGTCTAATTTCAGCTTGCCAAAACCGCCACCGCCCGGCGTTTCAATCCGAATCCGCTCACCCGGGATCATAGAGCGGGTAAAAATTCCCGGCAAGGCGGTCTCTCGTCCATCGGGCTCAATCAGCGTCTGCTGTCCGGTTTGACCCGGCTCTCCGCCCTGTAATCCATACGGTGCTTCTACCCGGTGCTGGCTGAGCAAGGTGGCCTGAACGGTTTCCAGAAATTCGATTTCCCGGACAATGCCATCACCACCGGGCCAGGCGCCCGCTCCTCCCGAACCGGCCCGAATGTCAAACCGGTGCAGGCGCACCGGATACCGCCGTTCCAGTTCTTCCGGATCGGTGAGTTTGGTGTTGGTCATGTGTTGATGGACCGCCGAACGACCCGCAAAACCGGGTCCGGCCCCCGCGCCCCCGCCGATGGTTTCGTAATAGCCAAACGCCGAATTACCAAACAGGAAATTATTCATCGTACCCTGACTACAGGCGGATAACCCCAGGGCTTTCAGCAAGGTATCCACCAGCCGCTGGCTGACTTCAGTATTGCCGCCTACCACGGCCGGACAGTCTGCCGGATCATCCGAAAACGTGGGATTGAGAAAGCACTCGGGCAATTGAAGCGAAACCGGGGCCATCAGGCCTTCATTGAGAGGGATGTCCTGTCCACACCATAACCGAAGCACGTACAAAACCGCACTGTATAAAATGGACAGGTTGGCATTCAGATTATGGACATGAACGGGCGACGTACCGGCAAAATCAAAGAGAATCGACTCCTTCTCAACGGTAATGATGACACAAATCCGGTTTCCATCGTCCAGCGACTCCTGCGCCGAAAAGGTTTGTCCGGCAAACTGCTCCAAAACCGGTTTTAATGAATGGGCAGCCGCCTGCTGAAGACGATGCATGTAGCCGTGGACCGTTGCTAACCCGTGCTGACCAACCAAGGCCTGCAAAGCGGTTTCTCCGGCCCGCAGTGACGCCAGCGCGGCTTCGATATCGGCCCGGTTTTCGGCCAGCGAGCGGGTTGGAAAAGTGGCTTCCGTAAACCGTTTCTGGACGTCATCCCACAAAAACTGGCCGTTTTTAACGAGGTATTGCGGTTCCAGCACCACACCCTCCTCCATCAGTCGTGTAGCATCGGGCGGCATCGAACCGGGCACTTTTCCACCAATTTCGGCGTGATGGGCGCGGTTGACGACGTAGCCAATCAAGGCCTGGGTTTCGGTAAAAACACCTGCAATCAAGGTCACATCGGGCAAATGCGATCCGCCGTATTTGGGGTGGTTGGTGATCACCACATCGCCCGGACCCAGCGACAATTTGTTCAAGACCAAGCGAGTACAAATTCCCAGGCTTCCGAGATGCACCGGAATGTGGGGCGCATTGACCAGCAATTCGGCCTTTTCGTTCAGCAAGGCACAGGAGAAATCCAGCCGTTCTTTCACGTTCACCGAAAAAGCCGTTCGCTGCAACTGAGCGCCCATTTCTTCGGCAATGGCCGTAAACCGGCGGGCAAACAATTCCGTTTGAGCCGCTTCCAGCAAGGGTGCATCGGCGGTTTGAGACTCACCCGTATACCGGGCGACTGCATTTCGATTCGGGCCGATGGTAACTTCCCAACCTTCTTCCAGAAAACCGGAGGACGTGGTATTCAATAACAAGGCCGGGCCTTTGAAAAACGCACCTTCCGGTAGCGTTATCCACTCATAAACAGGAACCGACCCGACGGAAAAAGCTGGTGTTGCCGGTATGTTTCGTACACCATCCTGGCTGAAAATCAGTTCTTTGCTTTTTTCACTGACCAGGACCCGAATGTTTTCCAGCTCAATCACCCGATTGGCTGGAAAATGACCGTAAAGGTGCTGATACCGTTCCCGGAAGCGAGCTTCGAGGGCTTTTTCCAGATCCAAAACCGACCCGGTTTTTTGGTCCATCATTTCGATATACGGGACTTCGATCGCACTTTCCTGGCCCTTCAACCGCATGAAAAACAGAACGTTATTTACCTCAACTGCCGTTTGTTCACCAATATCCTGCCGTAAAACCGCTGTTGCATCGTTGATTAAGTCAGTGACCACTTGTTTCAATTCGGGCGCGGCTTTTTCAAGTGCTTTTAGGATTTGCCGGGCGGCCATCCGCTCAATCCGGGCCTGACCGATTCCAAATGCACTCAGCAACCCGCCGTCGAACGGTAGAATCAGCGTCTGAATACCCAGCAACTGAGCCACGGTGCATCCGTGTAAGCCCCCGGCACCACCGAAAACCAGCAAGGCATAGTCTCTCGGGTCAAACCCACGGGCCACGGAAATTTTACGAATCGCCCCGGCCATCGTTTCGTTGGCAATCCGTTCAAATCCGAGCAGCAGACTTTTTTCATCGACGGCTTTGCCGGTTTTCTGTTCCACCTGTTTCTGAACCCGTTGCAAAGCCAATTTTGCCTTTTCGACCTGTACCGGAATGCCAAACAAGGCCGGATGCAGCCGTCCCAGCAACAGATTGACGTCGGTAATCGTCAGTGGACCACCCGCTCCATAGCAAGCCGGACCCGGCGATGCGCCCGCGCTTTGTGGCCCCACCCGCAATTGCCCGAACGTCGAACCAGTTTCGTCGAACCAGCAAACCGAACCGCCCCCGGCCGCCACGGTTTCTACGGCCAGCGAAGGCGATTGCAGCGCAAAAGGGCCTACTTTGGTCGTAAACTGGTAGTCGACCCGACCATCGAACCGGGCCACGTCCGTGCTGGTGCCGCCGACATCGAGGGTCAGCGTCCGGTTAATTGAAAAATCAGCCAGGCTTTTGGCAACGTGCCCGGCGCCAATCACTCCACCGGCCGGGCCACTCAGCAAACTGTCTTTGGGTTGAAACAGGTCGGCTTTCACTAGCCCTCCTCCGCTGGTCATCACCCGAACGGGATTCCCGCCCAGTTGCCTGGTCAAATTGGACAGGTATGAACGCAAAACCGGGGTCAGATAGGCATCGACTACCGTCGTTTGCGTACGAGGCAGATACTGAATGGCGGAGGAAAGCTCACTGGAAAGCGTCACCAGAAAACCGGCTTTGCGCAAGGCTGCGCTTATCTGCTGTTCATGTTCCGGGTTTTGGTAGGCGTTCATCAGAGAAACGGCGACTACATCCGGTTTGGCCAAACGGAGATGTTCCAGAAGCTGGGTCACCGATACGTCGGCCAGAGGCTTAACCGGTTGCCCGTCGGCATCCATCCGCTCGTCCAGTTCCCACACGGATTCGTAGACAAGCTCAGCCGGAGGAATATTCAGTTGAAAAAGATGGGGCCGTTGCTGCGTCCCGATTTTGAGCAAATCTTTAAAGCCTTTGGTAACAATCAGCCCGACCCGTCCCCCTTTTCGTTCCAGCAATGCGTTCGTTCCTTTGGTTGTTCCCAGACGCATTTCCAGCACCGGAAACGGTTTATCTAACGGTGTTAAGGTCAGTAATCGCGTGGCTAAAACCGGTGCTTCTTCCCCCGTGAATAACTCAACCGTTACTTCACTTTGGAGACTTATTACTCTATCCAACAGAAGATTACCCGATAAATCCAGGTTTAAAACCGTTGCTTCTTCACCGGTTTCCAAAATTCGCAACCGATAGCCATTAAAAATGGAAGCCTGAAGCCATTGCGCGTCCAGATGAAGCCCATTATCAGACGTGATTATCCCCCGAAGACAACTGCTGCTGAGTACTTTTGTGCGCTGTACAGTACCCCCTGGATCGGTGGCCATACCATCCGTGAAGGTTCCACCGGTATCAATCCAGATTTGCCACATTCTGTTGATGCCTGAGTTACTTCCCAACCGAAATCATATTGGCGAATAAACGATAGGCTCCTGGAACACCCGCCGGTAGTTCCCGGAAAAACACCAGACCAGTGTACATAAAGTGTCCCTTTCCGTATTTGCAATAAATCAAGCTCCCGTCTTTGGCGGCTTCATTGGTGTCGTGCGCCGAAAAGATGGGTTCATAGGCTTTGTCCCAGTCCTGCGCAAAATAGATGCCGCGCTCCTGAACCCAGCCGCTAAAATCCTGATCCGTAATCTTGTTGGGTGTAGTGAGCAAGGGATGTTGCGGTTTTAAAAAGGTCATTTTGGCCTCCTCTTCCGTGACCCGGTCCCGGCCAACGGTGAAGGGATACGGCCCGATCTGATTCACTTTCAGGCCATTCTGAATGAAGGAGCCACCCGGGGTTACGTACTGGACGATCATGGTGCCACCATTTTTAACATAATCCATTAGCTTCGGCTGGTAATAGCGAAGCCATTCTTCCGTGTTGTAGGCCCGAACCCCCACGACAATGGCATCGAAGCGTGCCAGGTCGGCGTTCAGTTCACGGGGCCCAAGCGGAGTGACCAGACAACCGATCTGCTGCAAAGCTGCCGGAACTTCATCTCCTGCTCCCGCAATGTACCCAATGTTTTTACTTTTTACCTTGACGTCCAGTTTCACCAATTTGGCTTCAGCCGCCGGGAACAGGGTCTGGGTGGGAATGTGTTTGTACGCCACCACCCGCAGACTGCTGGCATACCCGGTTTTTTCCGGCGATTCGGTGCTGACCACCGCGCGCAGTTTGCCCTCGCTGTAGGCCGCCGACGGAAATACCCGGAACGAGACCCGCACCTCCTGCGCCTTTTCTTTCAATTCGAACGGCAATTGCGCCGGTTCGATCCGCCAGCCCGCTGGAACTTCGAGCTTTAACGTCCCGGAAACGTTTGCCCGGCCGGATTTCAAAATTACATCGACGGTTTTGGGCGTATTGTCGGCAAATACATACACCCGCTCGGCGAGGTTGACCATAACGGCTGGTTGAATAATGAACGGGCGGTAGATTTCGCCATCCACCGGATCGGTCGATTTGTAGCTCCACGGACGGCTAAAGGTAAACGTCTGGCCATCAATATCGAAGGTATAAAGCGTCGTGAATGCGGGCGGATTTTCGGGGTAGCCGATCAGGGCCTGGTTGCTCACCTGAAACAAGCCTTTCACCACCGGTTTTTCCAGCCAGTAAGGCTGCGAGATCGGTTGGTTGGCCGGAATGCTCACCGTCGTTGTAAACGCAGCCACATCATTCGGCTTCAGAACCAGATTCGTAACCGTATCTTTCTGGATCGCGGGCATTTGCATGCCGATCAGCTTGACCGGGTAGTCGGTGCGGTTCACCACGCTGCTCGTCACCCGAATGGCTTCACCGGGCGCGGCTGCGTAGTTGCCGGGGTTGGTTTCAAACCAGAGTCCGATGCACTGCTGAATCAACGTCTCGATTTCCAGGCGTTTGGTTTTGACGTAGATATTGGCCGTATCGAGCCGACTGAGTGCCTTATACGTCTGCACCAGCACCGGTACCGAAGCGACCGGTTTTTCGGGTTTAAAATTGGCAATCGCCTGATTGATCAACTGCTGCACCGGTTCGCTGCCCGCAACGCGTTTCCAGCTCAGATCGACACCATCGAAGGGGTCATTCGGGGCCGGTTCTCCGCCTTTCAAGGCCAGGTAATCGATTTTAACACCCCGATTGGCCGGAACGCCAAAGCCCTGGCTTTTGTGCTGGCTTCGGCTTTCGGCGGCAATTTCGCCGTACGATTTTCCCAACAACGGATTATAGAGACCGGTTTCCACCGAAATCACGCCCGGTTCGTCCGGTTTTTTGTTGCTCATAAACGCCCCCGGAATAAACACGTTCCAGAAAATCCGTTTGGGCTGCCACGGTTTCACCCACTTCAGCTGCTCAGGATATTTGGTCGGGTCGTTGGCAATCTTAAAGGCTTCCTCAGCCAGATACCCCGATGCGCTGTGGTGTCCGTGACCGGCGCGGCTGTCGGGCGGAAACCGGGTGATGATCACATCCGGGCGGTATTTCCGAATCATCCAGACCACATCGGCCAGGGCCTGCTCCTGCCCCCACATCCGAACGGCTTCGTCCGTCGATTTGGAAAAACCGAAATCGTTGGCCCGGCTGAAAAACTGATCCGGCCCGTCGATGCGCCGGGCAGCCAGCAATTCCTGCGTCCGAATCACGCCAATGTATTCGCCCTGCTCGGGTCCGATCAGGTTCTGCCCACCGTCACCCCGCGTCATGGAAAGGTAGCCGGTTCGGAGCAGTCGCTCATTGGCCAGATACGTCAGCAACTGCGTATTTTCGTCGTCCGGGTGGGCTGCCACATACAGGACTGACCCTACCACGTTTAGTTTTTTGAGCCCCTGCAAGATGGTTCCGGCCGCGGCTGGTTTGTTTTGCCCGAACGAAAGGGAAGCGAACGCGGTGAGAACGAACGCGGTATAGCAGCAGAATTTAAAATAAGGTCTGTCGATCATCAGAAGGAAGCAGTCACATGAATAACAAAAATAGTCAGGGTAACCGAACGAATTACTACCGGCTTCGGCGCATTTTGAATTAAAAGTCCGTTTTTTTTGATCCCTAAAAATAAGTACAGTTTTTCTCTAAAAAATCTATCAAAACCAGTTTCCCGATTTTCAATTGCTGTCAATCCAATTATATTTGCGACTTTGCAAAAATTAAACCTCATTAATCTTACAGCATGAATTCGAGTATTTACCTTGTTCCCATTCTGGGTCTCATTGGCCTGGTGGTGATGTACACCAAATTTGTATGGGTTTCGCGCCAGGATGCTGGTAACGAACGGATGCAGGAGATCGCATCCTACATCGCCGACGGTGCCATTGCCTTTCTAAAAGCCGAATGGCGGGTCCTCATAATCTTCGGTGTTTTTGTTGCCCTCCTGCTCAGTTTTGCCGGTACTTTAGTTGAAAACTCCGACTGGCCCATCGGGATTGCCTTCGCCATCGGGGCTTTCACCTCGGCTCTCGCGGGGTACATCGGCATGAAAATCGCCACCAAAGCGAACGTTCGCACGGCACAGGCCGCCCGGACCAGCCTGACCCGCGCGCTGGCGGTTTCGTTCACCGGCGGCTCGGTGATGGGCATCGGCGTGGCCAGTCTGGCCGTGATCGGGCTGAGCGTTTTATTCATCATTTTTTATTCCATTTACGTGGGAGCCACCGGCGATGTGAACGGAATTCCCATGGAAAAAACATTGGAAGTGCTGGCCGGTTTCTCCCTGGGTGCCGAGTCGATAGCCTTGTTTGCGCGCGTCGGGGGCGGTATTTACACCAAAGCGGCTGACGTCGGTGCGGATTTGGTGGGAAAAGTTGAAGCTGGTATTCCGGAAGATGATCCACGGAACCCGGCCACCATTGCCGATAACGTGGGTGACAACGTCGGGGATGTTGCCGGGATGGGTGCCGATTTGTTCGGTTCCTACGTGGCCACCATTCTGGCCACGATGGTGCTGGGTCGGGAAATCCGGATTCCGGATGTGAGCAACATTTTTGGTCACGCGCCCATCGTGTTGCCGATGCTGATTGCCGGCATGGGGCTGATCTTCTCCATCATTGCCACCTATTTTGTGCGGGTAAAAGACGATAACGGCAACGTGCAGGCGGCTCTGAACATGGGCAACTGGGCATCCATCATCCTGACGGTTGTTGCGTCCTATTTTCTGGTGAACGCGGTTCTGCCCACCGGCATCCTGGAAATCCGGGGCGTTGAGTTCACACGGCTCGATGTGTTTTACGCCATCGTGACCGGTTTGGTGGTCGGGGCGTTGATGTCGATTATTACCGAATATTACACCGCGATGGGTCGCCGTCCGGTGATGACCATCGTTCGCCAGTCGTCAACCGGTCACGCAACCAACATCATCGGCGGTTTATCGGTGGGCATGGAATCGACCGTTTTGCCGATTCTGACGCTGGCCGCCGGTATTTTTATTTCCTACAAATTTGCCGGTCTGTACGGGGTGGCGATTTCAGCCGCCGGGATGATGGCGACGACCGCCATGCAATTGGCCATCGACGCCTTTGGTCCAATTGCCGATAACGCCGGTGGGATTGCCGAAATGAGCGAACTCCCCGAAGAAGTTCGGGGACGGACGGATATCCTGGATGCCGTTGGAAACACGACAGCTGCCACCGGTAAAGGATTCGCCATTGCCTCAGCCGCCCTGACGTCGCTGGCCCTGCTGGCCGCTTTTGTGGGCGTTTCGGGCATCACCGGCATCGACATTTACAAAGCCGATGTGTTGTCCGGCCTTTTCGTCGGCGGAATGATTCCGTTCATCTTCTCGTCGCTGGCGATTGCCGCCGTGGGCCGGGCGGCCATGAAAATGGTGGAGGAAGTTCGTCGTCAGTTCCGCGAAATTCCGGGCATTCTGGAAGGAACCGGCAAACCGGAATACGAAAAATGCGTCGCCATTTCAACCCAGGCGTCGATTCGCGAAATGATTCTGCCGGGCGCTATCGCCTTGATTTCACCGGTCATCGTCGGTTTCATTTTCGGCCCCGAAGTATTGGGCGGTTTTCTGGCAGGGGTCACGGTTTCCGGCGTTTTAATGGGGATTTTCCAGAGCAACGCCGGTGGCGCGTGGGACAATGCCAAGAAGTCTTTCGAGAAAGGCGTCGAAATCAACGGGCAGATATATTACAAAAAATCGGAACCGCACAAAGCGTCGGTAACGGGTGATACCGTTGGTGATCCGTTTAAAGACACCTCCGGTCCATCAATGAATATTCTGATCAAGCTCATGTCGATCGTATCGCTGGTCATTGCGCCGTACATCGCCGTGCAATCGACTGAAACCACGGAATTTGTGCAGGAAGGTCAGGTTGCGGTGGGCGGCATGGAAGGCGTCGATCTGGAAAAATCAACGGGGGCTGACAATGAAACCGTTAGCACGCCCAATCTGGGCGCGTTTCAACCGGTTAAATTGACAAACGGCACTGAACTCTCCCTACCTGAACTGGGCGTTGAAAACAAACTACTGGCCTTCATCGAGGATGACCAAAAAGCGGTCGATAAAGAAACCTGGTTTGACTTCGATCGGCTGACGTTCGAAACCGGCAGCGCCACGCTTAAACCCGAGTCGCAGGAGCAGTTGAAAAACATCGCCGAAATCCTGAAAGCCTATCCGGGTGTCGCCATTAAATTGGGCGGTTACACGGATAATACCGGCAATGCGGATTCCAACCTGAAACTCTCGGGCGACCGGGCTAAATCCGTTCAAAACGAATTGGCCAATCTGGACATCGACAAAAGCCGGCTGGATGCAGAAGGCTACGGACAGGAACATCCGGTGGCGTCGAATGACACCGAAGAAGGCCGCGCCCAAAACCGCCGGATTTCGATTCGGGTGACGAAGAAGTGATTGGTTTACGGTTTTCAGTATACGGTTTACGGTGGCTGATGCATTATACCTAGTGCTTATGAGCATGCGTCAGCCACCGTAAACTGAAAACCGTAAACCAAAAAAAGCCAGCCCAATCAATAAGGGCTGGCTTTTTACGTCTAATCTATTAGCAATCAAACCGGTGTTAAGCGGTTTTTCCCCGCATAGAACGCGGAATTTCAATCGTAGCAATCGGGAGAGCTGTGCTATCCAGAATTTCGACACCTTCCAGTTGGATGGCGCTTACTTTCACCGTTTTACCCAGTTCCAGGTTCGAAATGTTCACCTCAACGTAATCGGGAATCTTTGTGTAAGGCCCGCTCAGTTTCAGTTTACGCATTTTCTGAATTAATTTACCCCCCTGCTGTACACCGGGAGAAATACCGCTAAAACGAATCGGTACTTCCACTTTAATATCTTTTCCTTCAACAATTTCCAGGAAATCGGCGTGCAGAATTTGGTCGTTCACCGGATGGAACTGCGCGTCCTGCAAAATGGCTTTGTATTCGTCACCTTCAATGTTCAGAGTCACTTCGTACGCGTCTGGCGTTGTCAGCAAGGTGCGGAACAGGATAGCCGGCGAATAGAAATGGACCTGAGTTTTACCTCCGTACAATACGCAGGGTACATTTCCTTCGATACGAAGAGCCTTCGACTCTGTCTTACCGAGATTCGCTCTGTTATACCCTACAATCTCGTGTTGTTTCATTTTATATGAATTTTATGGTTTTGATGGTTAAATGGTTTTAATGGCTGGATAGTTAAAAGGAATTGCCTGGTTTTGATGGTTGTACGGTTAAATGCTCTAGTTCTCTAAATCATTTAACCGTACAACCATTTTAACCATTAAAACCAATTAACCATCGAAACCATGTATTCCATTTAAGAATTTATAAACAATGAACTAATAGATTCATGATCGCGAATGCGGCCGATGGCTTTGGCAAACAAGTCCGCCACCGTCAGCACTTTTACTTTTGGACTCAGCTGGCGCAACGGCATGGTGTCGGACACCACGAGTTCTTCCAGCACCGAATTCGTAATGTTGTCGTGCGCTTTGCCCGACATCACCGGGTGCGTACAGATTGCTCGGACGGATTTGGCTCCTTTCTCCAGGATAATTTCAGCCGCCTTACACAAGGTTCCGCCCGTATCGATCAGGTCATCGACCAGAACGACATTGGCACCTTCCACATCCCCGATGACCTGCATCGAGGCAATTTCGTTGGCTCGCTTGCGGTGTTTGTCGCAAAGGACAATGTCGGCATTGAAATGCTTCGCAAACGTCCGGGCGCGGGCCGCACCACCAACGTCCGGCGAAGCAATCAGCAGGTTATCCAGATTCAGGTTTCGAATGTAAGGAACGAAAACCGAGGTTCCTTCCAGGTGATCGACCGGAAAATCAAAGAATCCCTGAATCTGCCCGGCGTGGAGGTCAATCGTCATCAGACGATCTGCCCCGGCAGCCGCCAGCATGTTGGCCACCAGTTTGGCGGCAATGGCCACCCGCGGTTTGTCTTTCCGATCCTGCCGGGCGTAACCGAAATACGGAATGACGACCGTTACGTAGTGAGCCGAGGCCCGACGTGCTGCGTCGACCATCAGCAACAACTCCATCAGGTTGTCGGCGGGCGGGTTTGTCGAATGAATCAGAAAAACGTCGCAACCCCGAACCGACTCTTCATAACTCGGAGACAACTCTCCATCGCTGAATTTACGCAGGGTGTAACCGCCGAGATTCTTACCGTAATGGTGAGCAATTTTCTCTGCCAGATACGTCGATTGACTACCTGAAAAAATCTTAACCGTGTTGAGGGATGCCATTCAGTGCTGAATCAGTGCCGAAAATGTCCGCAAAAATACAAATAGTATTTGACTCTTGGGACGAGAACCTTAAAGTTTTCTTGTAGAAGATTGATTATAAGATTATTATAACATTATATTGAATATTTACGGCGAAGACACCTTATTTTCTCACCCTATCAAACCGTTTCTGTACATACTGGTAACCGTTCACACACAAAACAGCCATGATCACACCAATCCCGGCACCCGCCAAAACATCCAGTGGATAATGAGCGCCGACGTAAATCCGGCTGTAGGAAACGACAGCGGCCCACAGAAAGACCCACCTGACCCAGCCAAACCGCTTCCCGATCAACAACCACAATGCCATCGCCAGCGCAAAGGTGTTGGCGGCATGGGAAGACGCAAAACCGTAGGTGCCGCCACATTCCAGCACCGGATGAATGAGCTTTTGCAAGGCCGGCTCGTGACAGGGGCGCAACCGGAGTGTCAGCGGTTTCATGACCGCAGACGCCATCTGATCGCTCAACACCACGGCCAGCACCAACGTCAGCACCAGACCGAAGGCCTGTTTCCGATATTGAAAAATCAACCAGCCAATCAGTAACGCATAGAACGGAATCCACGTATTGCGCATTGTGGCCCCCACCATAACCGGATCCAGCCACGGCGCATACAAGCCGTTCAGCCAGAGAAAGAGGTCGGTGTCGAGTTGCTTGAGTGTTTCCAAACTTGAATGAGTGAATGAGTGAATGAGCGATTGAGTGAATAGTGTGCGAAGATCCCGGCAAGCTATTCACTCAATCACTCATCCGCTCATTCACCATTAATTGTAGCCTAATTTCCGTCGAACCCGTTCCATCGTGACCGAGGCAACGGCACGGGCTTTTTCTTCGCCGTTGCGCAGTTCGCGTTCCAGTGCTTCTTCGTTTTCCATGTAGAAATTGAACTTCTCGCGGGCTTCGGCAAACTGGCTGATAATCAGTTCATACAATTCCTTTTTGGCGTGGCCGTAGCCATACCCGCCGTTCAGGTAATTCTGGCGCATGGTTTCCACCTGAGCCTCATCCGCCAGCAGTGCATACAACTGGAAGGTAATATCGGTAGCCGGATTTTTCGGTTCTTCGAGTGGCGTCGAATCCGAAACGATCTTTTTGATCACTTTATAAAGCTCGTTGGCCGGTACGAAAATGTCGATGTAATTGTTGTATGACTTGCTCATTTTCTGGCCGTCGATGCCCGGGATGGTCATAATCCGCTCATCGATGCGGGATTCGGGCAAGACAAAAATCTCCTCGCCCACCAGGTGATTGACCGCGCTGGCCATGTCGCGCGTCATTTCAACGTGTTGCTTCTGGTCTTTTCCAACCGGAACCAGGTTGGCGTCATACAGCAGAATATCAGCTGCCATCAGACACGGATACGTAAACAAACCGGCGTTGACATCCGCCAGCCGCTCCGACTTATCCTTGAACGAATGGGCGTTCGACAGCATCGGAAACGGCGTAAAGCAGTTTAGGTACCACGCCAGCTCGGTATGCTCCGGCACGTGCGACTGCCGCCAGAAGGTGTTTTTGGTCGTATCAAGCCCAAATGCCAACCAGGCCGACGCCACCGCCCGGATGTAGTCCCGGCGCAAGGCACCGTCTTTGATGGTGGTTAGGGAATGCAGGTCGGCAATGAACAGAAAGGAGTCATTACCGGGTTCTTCCGACAGTTTGATGGCGGGTTTGATAGCCCCCAGAATATTACCCAAATGCGGTCGTCCGCTGCTTTGAATACCAGTGAGAATGCGAGACATATTTTTTGAATGAGTGAATGAGTGAATGAGCGAATGAGTGAATAGCTTCGCCAGAATCATGCTTTCAGCGGAGCTATTCACTCATTCGCTCATTCACTCATTCACAATTGAATTTCCGTACAAACTTCGCTATTTCTGGCTAGCTTTGGAACTGTATGAAGACGAAAAACGCACCTAATTCTCAGCTCTCCGTTCAAACACTTGACTTTCTGCGCGATCTGGTTCAAAACAACAACCGGGAGTGGTTTCAGGCGAACCGCGCCCGCTACGATGCGGCTAAATCCGAGTTTGAAGGTTTTGTAGGCAAGTTGCTGCAGGGTATCGAAACGTTTCAGCCACTGCCCAACACCGCCGTAAAGGATTGCATTTTCCGCATCAACCGCGACATCCGGTTTTCCAAAGACAAGGCGCCTTACAAGAAAAATCTGGCGGCTGCTGTGGGTCCGGGTGGTCGGCATTCGGGTCGGATCGATTATTATTTCCACCTGCAACCCGGTGGCGAAACCTTTCTGGGCGCGGGCATGTGGCAACCGACACCGGCCCAACTCGCCAAGTTTCGGCAGGAAATCGACTACAACGTCGATGAATTGAAAGACATCATCGAGGCCCCGGAATTCAAGGCCTATTTTCCGGAAATATCCGGTGAAACCATGAAAACATCGCCCAAAGGCTATTCAGCCGACCATCCGGAGATTGGCTTACTGCGCCGGAAAGAATTGTTTTTCCTCCACCGGTATTCGGACCAGGAGGTGATAAAACCGGATTTTGTGGATGAAGTTGTGAAAGGTGCCCGGTTGATTAAACCGTATTGCGATTACCTCAATTACCTGTTTTACGAAGAAAAAGACGAGTCGATAACGTTGTAAATGAATGATAAATGTAAAATGATGAACGCCAAATGTAAAAGTATCCGGGTGCTTCCCTCTTCACTTTTACATTTGGCGTTCATCATTTTACATTTATTATTTGATCAATACTCCAACCCGGCGGGTAAAGTTTTGGCCTGATTGATAAAATCGGTGATTTTTTCCAGCGTCGGGGGCCGCAGTGTAAGCTGCCGTTCCTGGTTGATTTCCATAATTTTGGCAAAGAGGTTTTCCGGTGAGCGATGGGCCAGTTCCTTGACGGTATCGACGCCGGCTTCTTCCAGCAAATCGCTATAGACGCCACCAATCCCCGCTATGCGATTCAAATCCGCCCGGTTGGCCAGATCCAGGATCACGGCGGTTTCTACACCGACCGTAGCCGCCAGTTTTTTGCGCAAAGGCACAGTTTTGGAGGCTTCGAGCAGGGCGTCGGTGTTGGTCAAACCCTGTGCTTTCAAGGCTTCGGCCAGATCAGCAGTAATGCCTTTCAATTCTTGAACGGGTAAACTCATGAGATTCGGTTTATTTTAGGAATATGACTACCTACTTGAGACCGCTTTCAGGTCAAAAAGTAACGCAGACTCCTAAATAAACGGTGGAATTGCATTCGCGCTCGTATGGTTGAAGCCAACGTGAGGCATTACCGCTCTTCTGCTTCCTTCAGCAGAAAGTAAAAAGCCAGTACATGAATTAACTGAATACTAACGGTATTCCATTCTTCCCGCAAACCTGTTCCGAAAATCAGGGCGGTCATCGTTAATCCGCCCAACAAACCGCCCCAGACCAGAAACCGCCCTCCCAAAAACAACAGAACGCCAATGGCCAGCTCAACAAAGGGCAACGTGAAAGCGAAGCCGCGGACAAAAAACTCGGGCAGAATGGTGGCCGAAAAATCACTCACCATTTTATCGGCAAACTTCGCCAGCTTGGGTATTCGAACCAGACCGTGCATCGCCAGATCGACGCCTAAGCCCAGTCGCAGAATCAGCAGCGCAAACTGACCCGTATTCCTTGAAAAGCTTCCTCGTGACATGTTTTTTATGGTTTCGGTTTACCGTCTCCGGTAGCTTTCGCTTGCCTTGTCAGCGACTGAAAACTGTAAACCGAGTACTGTAAACTCATTTACCACCGAACTGCCAGCCTCACGCCACCCATAAAATTCCGGCGCGGGGCGGCATTGTAAAACCGGCCGCCAAACGCGTTGAGGTCATAGCCCAGGCTGTAGGTTTGATCGAGCAGGTTGTCACCACTGACATACGCATCGAGCGTCCAGCGTTTGGCCAGCGTTTTCCGGAACCCCAGCGTCGCGTTCAGCATCCGGGCAATGTCGGATTGGAAAGCGTTGGCATCATCGAGCGGGAATTTATCGATAAACTGGTGCGTCAGGTGCGCGTAGAATCCCAGCCGGGTTTCAGCATCAAAACCGGTGACGACCACCAACGGGGGGACGCCCGTGACGCGGTTACCAGACACATCGGCGGTGCCCTGCTGGTAATTCTTAAACCGGTAATTGGTCACCGTGGTGCTGTTCCAGACCCGGACGGTTTGCCAGAAGGCAGCGGGTTTCGGAACCACCAGATTATACGACAGTTGCGTTTCCAGCCCCTTTTGATTTGTGGCGCCTGCATTGATGAAGTATTCGGCTCCGCTTTCCACCGACCGCCGGACAATCGTTTGCCGCAATCGGAACTGATACACGGCGACGTCGAACTGAAACCGGTTTAACTGCCCGCGCACGGCAGCTTCTAGGTTCGTACCCTGTTCCGGCTCCAGCGTCGGATTAAAGGTTCCGGCCGATGGCCGGACTTCCTGGATCGTAGGGGCGGAATAGCCGGTGCTGACGCTGGCAAAAACCGACACGTGATCGCCGATTTTCTTCAACAGCGCTACCCTCGGCAACCAGACCGGCTGAAAGCCACGCGGTTGTGGGACAATGGGCTGATCCGAAAACCGGGTAAACCGATACGATACTTCGTTGCGGCTCAACCCGGCTGTGGCAATGATTCCGAACGGCAGACTGGCTTCCAACTGGGCAAACAAAACCGACTGCGACGCCCGGAATTCGTCGTCCGACTGCAGCGTGTCGGGCTGGCCACGGCGGTTGCCATAATTGCGGGTGATGGTGAAATTGTGCTGCCACTCGCCCCCAAAAATCAGTTGGGTGGGAACGCCCGATTCGATCATCTGCCAGCGCGTCACCGTCCGCCCCCCAATGCCCTGATCGGCGCGTTTTTCGTAGTTAGTAATAAACGGATTGGCAAAATCGGTTAGCGAACCGAACAAAACCGTCGTGTTCTGAATGCGGTCGTTCCAGCGGTATTGGTGCGAGAAACCCAGATAGCCGGTTTTCTGGTAAATAGCCGCCCGCTGATCCGCGCTGCCGGGAGAGACCCGCGTCGAGGGCCGGGCCTGGCGGGGGTCGGCCAGAAACTGCGCCTGGGTCAACCCGCCCGGCGTCTGGTACATCAAATCCGAGTATAGCCCCATGATCGAAACCGTTTGCTTGGGGTTGACGGCAAAGGTGGCGTTCAACGACAGGTTGTCGCGGTACATCCGGCTGTTGGCCCGGTAGCCGTCCGATTGTAAATGCCCGTAATTCAACGAAATAGCCGAATTATTCTGACCGGTTTGAATCGTATAGTTTTGACCCGACAACCCGTAGGAGCCCGCCAGCGCGCTCACTTCGGCCCGGTTGGCCTGTTCACCCGATGGGCTGGCCTGCCCGCTGAGCAAAACCGTACCACCGGTTCCGGCCCCGTACAAGCTGCCTGAGGGTCCTTTGATCACTTCCACCCGGCCAATGGAGCGAACGTCCAGCGCATTCAGGTAAGTGCCGCCCCCCGCATCGGTCATCGGCAATTCGTTCCAGTAGACTTTGACATTCCGAACGCCAAACGGCGACCGGATCAGGCTCCCCCGGATCGAAAGCCGGTAGCTGCCCGGCGACCGTTCGTCCATCCGAACGCCCGGCAGGGTGTTGAAAGCCGGGACGAGGGCCGGGGTACCAAACCGCTGATTCAGTTCTTTGCCGGAAAGCACATTGACCGATGCCGCCGTTTCGAGCAGCGGGCGGTTTGTCTCGTAGCCCCGAACGGTCACTTCCGCCAGTTGAATGGAATCGGTAACGGAACGGCTGGACGGCGTTTGCTGGGCAAAAAGGGGAATGGGAAGAAATAGAAAAAGTAAACTGTATTTAAGCATGTCTTTGCCGGATTCGGGTTGTTTCTGGGATTCTTACGTAAAACTAATCGCTCAAAATGATTTTATACTCTTTAGGGCCAACTAACCTCAATTCAACCCCAAAAGTCGGCGTTTCAATCCAATCTGTATTGAGCCAACGGTTAATTCCCCTTTATTTTACAAAAAATAATAAACCATTGCAAAGTACGTGACGACGTTGGAAAGACCGAACGACCGATGGCTCCGCTGGATAGGAATTCCGCTGATGGTGCTGTTGGGCAATATCCTTTACCTGAAAGAGTACCAGCATAACCCGGTTCTGTATTCAGGCTGGGTCTTTATTGGCATGGCCTACATGACCCTGGCCTGGGAAGGTTCCGTGAGCTGGGTGCATTACGTCCGCAAAAACTTCCCGGACGCCCGGCACGCCTTCCGGCGGATTGTCATCACGTTCACCGGCTACGGGCTACTGGCGGTTTTGTGCCAGTCGTTGTTCATCTTTCTGACTGATCTGACCGGGCTGGCCATTATTCCCATCACGGCACGAGTCTATCAGGCTTACATCGGAATCGGTATCTTTTGTTCCCTGATTCTGGGGACGACCTACGAAATCATCTATTACCTGCAACAATACCGCAATGCCATTGCCGAAGCCGAAGCGATTCAAAAATCCCGGATTCAGGGTCAGTTCGACAGCCTGAAAAGCCAGGTCAATCCGCATTTTCTGTTCAACAGCCTCAATTCGCTGTCGGCTCTGATTTCCGAAGACAAGCAGCAGGCCAACAAATTCCTGGAAGAATTATCGAGTGTGTACCGGTATTTGCTGCAATCGAATGAGCGCAAGCTCGTATCACTCCAGACGGAACTGAACTTCATCCACTCGTTTTTTTACCTCTTAAAAACCCGGTATGGCCCGGCCATCGAATTGCAGCTCGGCATCGAATCGTGCCTGCTGGAATGTTATTTGCCGCCCTTCAGCCTGCAAACGCTGATCGAAAACGCCATTCGTCACAACATTATTCTGGCCGACCGGCCGCTCGTGATCTCGCTCCAGGCCGAAACGCAGATCAACGACGGGATTGTTGCCCTGCGGGTGACTAACAACATTCAGCGAAAAAATGTACAGGTTAATAAGCAGCCCGGCGGTTTACGGCAACTCACCGAACGGTTTACCCTCCTGCGCTTGCCGCGCCCGGTGATCACCGACGACGGTCAGCAGTTTAGTGTTCGGGTGCCACTGATCGTCAAAGGTGCCGATTTTTTGGTAAATTTACCCTGACTTTTCCCTACCGATGTGGGCCTGAAATCTATCCGTTATACCAACCGTGACACCTGGATCGCACTCGGCCTTTTGCCGGGTTATTACCTTTTCCTGAACTACATGATGCTCGGGAAGCCCTATTTCCAACGGCTGGATATTTTTCTGGGAGCTTCGCTGCTGACGACACTGATCTGGACACCGGCTTTTTTTCTCCACGCCGTGCCGGCGGTTTATCTTCGCAAACGATTTCCGCACATTCGCCAGACCTGGATGCGCCTGTGCCTGGCCCTGTCGATTCACATTCTGATGTCTTCGGTTGCCATAACTTTTCTGTTTTACGTGTATAAGTGGATTCATTTTCCGGGCTATACCTTCGGGAGCAACCGCCTTTTCTGGGCAATTACCCTGGGAATTATTGGCAACATTGTCGCCAACATTGTTCACGAAAGTGTGTATACTTTTGAGAAATGGTCACAAACCATCAGCGAAACCGAAAAGCTTAAAAAAGCGAACTTACAGAGCCAGCTTGACAGTTTAAAACAGCAGGTCAATCCGCATTTTCTCTTTAATTCGCTCAATACGCTTTCGTCCCTGATTGATGAAGACACTGAAAAAGCGGAACTGTTTATCGAGGAATTATCGAGTGTATACCGGTATTTATTGCAGACCAACGAAAACGCCCTGACCAGCCTTCGCGATGAATTGAGATTTATTGAATCGTATTTCCACCTCTTGAAAACCCGGTATGGAAATGGCATCGAATTGGAAGTACGTGTCGCCGATGGCTTCAGGGAAGCGCAATTACCACCGCTGACGCTCCAGATGCTGGTCGAAAATGCGGTAAAACACAACATCATACTTTCTGATCAACCCCTCCAGATTCGCATTGAAACCACACAGAGCGGTCGGCTGATTGTTTCGAACAATGTGCAGTTGAAAAACCTCCGCGTGGCTTCCAATGGAGTCGGTTTGGCCAACATCGCCACAAAATACCAATTGCTGGGACAGGGAAATCTGGAAATCCTGAACACGGAAACCAGTTTTTGTGTCACCCTGCCCCTGATGACGAACGAACTTAAATAAACCCGAATGCCTGGCTTTTAATCCGATGCTATGATGACTTTTAACGATACCCGCCTTCGGTTGACGGGGCCACTGGTATTGTTCTTTTTTGGGGCGTTATTTTTCCGGGTTAAACTGCTGCTCAGTTACACCAGCATTGAGTTGATCCGGTATTTTATTGTGGGAATTACCTCCGGTTATATTTGCTGGAACATAACCCGATGGCTCGTCCGGCGGATTCAGCGCCGGCATCCGGGTCTGACCAACACTCGCTACCGGTTTTATTTACTGCTTCTGGCGTTTCCTATCCTGGTCAACATCGGGTATTTTCTCCGTTTTTTTGGTCATACGCTGATCTATCCACACGACGGAGATTCGATCGTGGATTGGGATGTCAATTTCTTCATCAGCTACCTGGAAACCATCGGCATTCAAATTTTTTACCACTTTTTATACATTGGCATTTATGAAGGGTCTTACCTGTTTATTCAATGGCGAAAAACCAATCTCGAAAAAGAAGCCTTGCTGCGTATGCAATGGCAGGGCCGGTTTGAAGTGTTGAAAAACCAGGTGAATCCGCATTTTCTGTTCAATTCGCTCAATACGCTCTCGTCGCTTATCTCCGAAAATCCAACCCTGGCCGAAGAATTTGTCGACGACATGGCCAGCGTATACCGCTACCTGTTACAAACCAACGAGCGCGAGCTGACGCCCCTTCGGAAAGAACTGGATTTTATCGATTCCTACTACCATTTGCTCAAAACCCGTTATGGTTCGGGGCTTTCCCTGCAAGTGGCGGTTCGGGAGGAGGACAAAGACGCTTTGCTGCCTCCGTTGACGCTGCAAATGCTGGTCGAAAATGCGGTCAAGCACAATACCATGTTGCCTGAACAGCCATTGCAAATCAAAATTGAGACGACGGACGGTTTTTTACAGATCAAAAATACCCTGCAACGCAAAAACGTTCGGGTGGAGTCGAACCACGTCGGTTTGTCAAACATCGCTTCCAAATACAAGCTGCTGAAACAACCCAGTCCGATTATTGAAGAAAAGGACGGACAGTTTATCGTAACCCTTCCCCTGCTGCAGGAACGGATTGGCGTCAACTGAAGAAGGATGCATTTCATGGCCGGACAATACCGGTTTGACCCACCAATTTGCGGTTTCAACGGAAGGTGATTTGGAAAAAACGAACCGAATCTGCTACTTGTAGGTACGATTTGAACCGTAACACCTTAACCCCCCTCTCCGAAAAAATAACGACCGATTCGTATGGATGTACTGGTAATTGAAGACGAAGAACTGGCTGTCCGCAAGTTGACCAAACTGCTGCAGGACGTCGATCATTCCATCCGAATTGTTGGAACGGCCGCCAGCGTACGCGCATCCGTCCAGTGGCTGCAAAACAATGCGACGCCGGATCTGATTTTGATGGACATCGAACTGGCTGACGGACAAAGCTTTGAAATCTTTGAGCAGACGCCGGTCGAATCGCCGGTTATTTTTACGACTTCCTACGACGAATACGCCCTGCGGGCGTTCAAGGTCAACAGCATCGATTATTTGCTGAAACCCATCAAACGGCACGAACTGGAAGCGAGTCTGGAAAAACACCGCAAGTTGCGCAACCCCGCCGAACCCGAAACCGGCGGCCGGATGGCCATCGACGCACTCGTTCAGCAACTCCGTCAGCAGATTCAGCCCGCCGAATACCGCAAACGGTTTCTGGTCAAACACCTCTCGCAGTGGATGCCCATCGAGGTGGCCGACATCGCCTATTTTTACTCGGAAGAAGGCGTCAGTTTGTTCCGGACCCGAACGAATCAGAAATTTTCGGTAGACTACACGCTCGATGAACTTGAAGCGATGCTCGATCCTTTGCAGTTTTTTCGGGCCAACCGGCAATTTATCGTCGACATTAACTGCGTTCAGCAGATTCACCCCTACTTCAACAACAAACTGAAACTGACGTTAAAACCGGCTCCCGAAGAGGAGGTGCTGGTGAGCCGCGAACGCGCCACGGAGTTTAAGAAGTGGATGGGAAAATAAAAACCGTCGCTACAAAAGTCGTTTCGGTAGCTCGATCAGCGGATTTGGGGTGTCTTCGAGCAATTGTTTGGCCCGCATCAGGTCGTTCCGAAACTGCCGCTGCAACTGGTGAATCAACAAAGGGGCCATCAACCGCTGCCACCCTCTGAGTTCCAGGCTCAGCTCATACGTCACCCGGGTTTCTTTGTCTACCCGCTCAAACAACCGCTGCTCCCAGAGGTCAACCGGACTATCGACACTCTCGTGGGCCGTCCGCCGGTTCGGTGCGGCTGCCGTCACTTCGGCCAGAATCGTCATTTCCTGATCAAAAAGCCGGAGTTCCTGCCGAAGTTTCATGCCCGAGCGGGCCAAACCGGGTACGTCCTGCTGCATGGCGAACAAATTGCTGCGCCAGAGCAAATCGTATTCATAACAGCCCAGCAATCCGTAGACTTCCGTTAACGGCAATCGAATCAATTCGGAATGACGAACGGTAATCATGAAAGGCGGTTTAGGAGTTGGGATTTTGCCCGGCAATGAAACGTTCGGCCTCCGAATGCGTTTCGCATAATTTCGTGGGAAGCACCGGGTTGCTTTTCTCAAACAGGGCTTCTGACGACAGTTTCGAAAACAAATCCGGCGACACAATGCTGATGTTGTAGCGCACTCCGGCGGCATAAGCCCTCGGAAAGTAATCATTCACAATCCAGTCGACGGTTCCGGCCCAGGCCACGTCAAATTCCTTCGTGTCATGCACATGAAACCGACATGCCCGCTGCTGCCCCTCGGCTTGCTGCCAATCCAGCATTTTGAGCGTCGCCCGCATCAGTTCCTCATCGGTGCAAAAGCCGATCCACTTCATGAGAAGGTAATTCTTCGTGGGTTCATACCGTAAAATGGCGTAAACGTCCCCTTCTTCGTTTTCTATTCTGCTAATTTCATTCACGGCATTATGTACCTTAGGTGTCGGATCCGTACGATTTGATGTCACCACAATCAACCACAAATATACTTCAAACCCCGATACCCGACCGGTAGCGACCCAGCGTTTCGGGAGTAATTCCCAGATAACTGGCGACAAATTCTGACGGAATGCGATTCAATACTTTCGGGTGTTCTTCCAGCAACCGGCGATACCGGTCTTCCGGGGCTTCTTTCAGGAGAGAAGCCTCCCGCTTTTCAACCCGCATTAACTGGTCCTGCAGCAGCAAGGTAGCGAAGCGTTGCCAGGTCGGATAGGCTCGGCAAAGCGCCACCACGTCGTCGTAGTGCATTTCGAGCAGGTGCGTTTCTTCCAACGTCGCCACATTGACATGAGACGGTTTTTGGGTAAAAAAACCGACGAATGAACCCAGAAGCGAATTTTCAAATAAAAACTCTTTCGACACTTCCCAGCCGTCGATTTCGTAAAATAACCGCCCGCATCCTTTTTCGATGAAGCCGATGGTGTTGCAAACGTCTCCCTCCCGCACGTACAGCTCATTTTTCGCCAGCACGCGGTACTGAATAATTTGCTCAAAAGCGGTTTTTTCTTCGCTGGACGGCCGAACGATGCGTTCAATATTGAACAGAACCCGATGCATAGAGAATGAGTTGGGGCAGAAATATACTTAAAAATCCACTTTATACAAGGTTTCCAACTGTCGTTCGCTCAGGGAATCCGGTAACATCCGAAACAAGCCGTTGCGCACGGCCGCCAGCCAGGGCTGCTGCACCTGGGCCACCTGGCCAATGCGCCGGGATCTTTCCACAATCGAATGCGTTCGCTTCAGCCGCCGTTGCTCAAACCGTTTGAAAGCGTCGGAAACCGACCCGCCCCGGTCCAGTTCGTCGGCCAGAACCACCCCGTCTTCAATGGCCTGGCAAGCGCCCTGTCCCATGTTAGGCGTCGTAGCGTGTGCGGCATCACCCAGCAACAGCACATTGCCGAAAGCATACCGGGGCAGGGGTTTCAGGTCGATGATATCATTCCAGAGTAAGCCGCCATCGGTGGTTCGGGCAATAACTTCCGGAATGGGCGCGTGGTAGTCTGCAAATCGGGTCATCAGGTCATTGACCCGAATGGTTCGCATCCGTCCATCGTTCGCGGGTGCGTTGGCCGTTGCAAACCAGTAAATCTGGTTGTTGGCAAGCGGCACAATACCCACCCGACCCTGTGTGCCCCAGGTTTCAGTTGCTTCGGTCAAATTCAGTCCGGTGGCGTCCACCACCGACCGCCAGCAGGTGTAGCCTGCGTAGCGGGGTTTGGAATCGGGAAGCAACTGCTGGCGAATGGCCGAATGAATGCCGTCGGCCACCAGCAGGCAGTCGGTCTGGTGTATGGTTCCGTCGTCGAACCGTATGATGATACCTTCGTTACTTGAATCGATGGAAATGGCCCGTTTGCCCAGAATGATCGGATTACTAATCAATTGATCCATCAAAACCCGGTGCAGTGTGGCCCGGTGGATTGTAAAATTATCGGTCCCGTATTTCTGGCTAACAGCGCGGCTGTCGGTGCGGGTAATGGCCCGGCCTTGTTCGTCTCGAATGACAAATGTGTCGATGACCCGACCAGCGGGCAGAATAGCTTCCGCAATGCCTAGTTTTTGGTAAGCCTTGATGGCGTTGGCGGCCAGTACGAGTCCCGCCCCCAGCGGTTTAATGGCCGGAGCGGCCTCGAACAACGTCGCCCGAATCCCGATTTTTTGCAAAGCAATGGCGGTGGTCAGTCCCGCAATCCCACCACCGATGATGGTAAATCGATTCATATTTTTCATGATGTGGTTCTTTGATTGGCCCTATGGGTTACCTGTAGCGCAAATGTGCCCCATAAATCCCAGCAAACCCACGTCAACTTTCCTGAACCGGAAAAAGCCCCCGGTGAACCGACGCTGTCAGGGGATTAAGGGCAGGGTAACCACAAATTCGCGATCGGTTTCTTCAACTGTGGGTGTCGGCTGGCCCAGCATCTTGTATTTTGTCAGGATGTTGAGTAACCCCTTCTGGGTCGATTTGACCCGATCGACTGATTTTTTTTGCAGATTGTTCCGAACGGTCAGCAGGGCGGAGTCGGTGGTAAAAATGTGGATTTTCAGCGGAAACTCGCTGGATACGATGTTGTGTTTAACAGCATTTTCAACCAGCAATTGCAGCGTCAACGGGGGAAGCCGACACGTCATAAAGGACTCATCTACCTCAATAGTAAGCGCTATGCCCCGCGCATAGCGGGTTTGCAACAGATGAAAATACGAATGAATAAATTGCAGTTCGCGTTTCAATGTCGTCAATTCGACATCGTTGGTTTGCAGAATGTAGCGGTACACACTCGCCATTTCATCCACAAACTGCTCAGCTTTCAAAGGTTCATCGGCAATCAGCGACGACAGTGAGTTAAGGGAATTGAACAGAAAATGCGGATTCAGTTGCGATTGCAATGCCCGCATCTGCACTTCGGACATTTCCTGCCGTAGTTGCTGAACCGATAGCTCGGTTTCGAGTTGTTTCCGCTCGTGTTTTTCCTGTTGCCGTTCTATTTTCTGTTCCAGAACCGCCGTTCGGATGGCGGCTTTCCGCTGGCGGTAGCCCAGTCCCAGCGAAAAAAAAACCAGTTCGAGGATGATGCCAATCTGGATGGCGGTCAGTGGTGCCGTCCAGAATGGCGAATTGGGTCCGGCATAGGTGTCCAGATGGGTCAAAATCATGGAGGTCACCGCTCCCACCATCAGACAGGCCGAGCCGATGATGAAATACCGTGCGACGGTATCTTTCAATTGCAAAATCCTGTAGATCCCGTACACGGCCAATCCGATCATTCCCAGGCGAATGGCGGTATGTGCTGTATCGTACACTCTGGGGTACCAATCGTCGGTGATGTAACAGAGAATAAATTGCAGGCTGACGTAAAAGGCGATGTAAAGTCGGGTGTATTGAAAAATCCGGAACAAATCCGGCATTCGTTTCCGCAATCCGATAAAGGCATCGGTGAAGCCAAAATAAATAAAATAGGCTATCATGGGCGCGCAGGCCCTGATGAAATACCAATCGTTGTTGGAAAGAGAAACCGCTTTCTGGAACCCATCGAACCGGATGGCGAAATACGTCAGCCAGGTTAGCATGTAAAGCGTGTATAACCCGTAAATACGCTCCCGGTAGGTAATCCACTGAACAACATTGATCAGCAGGATCGAAATCACCATGCCGATGAACATGGTTTGCCAGACTTCATAGCTCATAGGGTACGCAGGGCTTGTGCGTTAAGGTACCGGCAAACTTACCAACGAATCAACACTTTTTTCGATGAAACGGTATAAATGGTGGGTGAAGTGTATATAAGAAAGAGTTGTTTCGCGGAGTTGAGCGGAGTAAAAAAGAGCTAAGCAGAGTTTTCTATTATGATTTCTCTGTTTAACTCCTTTTTACTCCGCTCAACTCCTCGAAACAACTCTTTCAAACACGTTATCGCAACAACTTACGCGTTTTGCTTCTGTTTGATCAGGTTCAGGGCCGAACCGGCTTTAAACCACTCGATCTGCGTTTCGTTGTAAGTGTGATTAACCTGGAATTCTTCGCTCGTTCCGTCGGAATGATTCAACCGGATCGTCAACTGTCCGTTCGGGCTGAATTCCGTCAGGCCCAGAATGTCGATCGTGTCGTCTTCGCGGATGTCTTCGTAGTCGTCCGGATTCGCAAATGTCAAGGCCAGCATGCCCTGTTTTTTCAGGTTCGTTTCGTGAATCCGGGCGAATGACTTCACCAGAATGGCCCGAACACCCAAAAACCGGGGTTCCATAGCCGCGTGTTCGCGCGACGAGCCTTCGCCGTAGTTTTCGTCACCCACCACAATCGAACCAATGCCGGCCGCTTTGTAAGCCCGCTGCACAGCCGGTACTTCGCCAAATTCGCCCGACAACTGGTTTTTGACGGTATTGGTCTTTTCATTGTAGAAATTGACCGCCCCGATCAGCATGTTGTTCGAAATATTGTCGAGGTGACCCCGGTATTTCAACCACGGACCCGCCATCGAAATGTGATCGGTCGTACACTTGCCTTTCGCCTTGATCAACAGTTTCAGGCCCGTCAGGTCGGTTCCTTCCCAGGCTTTGAACGATTCGAGCAGTTGCAAACGATCCGAAGTCGGGCTAACGGCAATCTGAATGCCGCTGCCATCTTCGGCCGGAGCCTGATAACCGGCATCATCCACGGCAAAACCGTTGACGGGCAATTCGATTCCCTGTGGTTCGTCCAGCATCACCGATTCGCCGGTTTCGCTGATCAGGCTGTCCGTCATCGGGTTAAACGTCAGACTACCGGCAATCGCCATCGCCGTCACCAGTTCGGGTGAAGCCACAAAGGCGTGGGTGGTGGCCAGACCGTCGTTCCGCTTGGCAAAGTTCCGGTTAAAGGACGTAATGATGGAGTTTTGACGTTTCGGATCATCGATGTGACGCGCCCATTGCCCGATACAGGGTCCGCAGGCATTGGCCAGAACGACACCGCCAATTTGCTCGAAGGTCGTTAGTAAACCGTCGCGCTGGGTCGTAAACCGAACCAGTTCCGAGCCTGGCGTTACCGTATATTCCGAATGGGTTTTCAGATTTTTGGAAATGGCCTGACGGGCAATCGAAGCCGCGCGGGTCAAATCTTCGTACGACGAGTTGGTGCAGGAACCGATCAGACCGACATCCAGTTTTTCAGGCCAGCCGTTTTCTTTCACAGCCTGCGCAAATTTGGACAGCGGCCAGGCCAGATCCGGCGTGTAGGGACCGTTGACGTGGGGTTCGAGTTCCGACAGGTTGATCTCGATCACCTGGTCGTAGTAAGAAGCCGGATCGGCGTATACTTCGTCGTCCGAACGCAGGTGCTGACGAACGGCATGAGCCGCATCGGCCACGTCGGCGCGGTCGGTAGCCCGGAGGTAATCGCCCATTTTTTCGTCGTAGGCAAAAATCGACGTCGTTGCTCCGATTTCGGCGCCCATGTTACAAATGGTGCCTTTTCCGGTGGCCGACAGACTATCCGCGCCCTCCCCAAAATATTCCACGATGCAGCCTGTTCCACCTTTAACGGTCAGAATACCGGCTACGCGCAGGATGATATCTTTAGCCGAAGCCCAGCCCGACAGTTTTCCGACCAGTTTGATACCGATCAGTTTTGGCATTTTCAGTTCCCAGGGCAAACCGGCCATGACGTCACAGGCATCAGCACCACCGACCCCAATGGCGATCATGCCCAATCCACCGGCGTTTGGCGTGTGCGAATCCGTCCCGATCATCAAACCGCCCGGAAACGCGTAGTTTTCGATTACGACCTGGTGAATAATCCCGGCACCCGGTTTCCAGAAACCGATTCCGTATTTGTCGGACACTGACGCCAGGAAGGCGTATACCTCCCGATTTTTATTGTTGGCATTTTCCAGATCCTGCACAGCCCCCACTTCAGCCTGGATCAGGTGATCGCAGTGAACGGTTGACGGCACAGCCACTTTGGAACGGCCGGCCTGCATAAACTGCAACAACGCCATTTGGGCTGTTGCGTCCTGCATTGCCACGCGATCGGGAGCAAAATCTACATAGTCTTTGCCCCGATTGAACGCCTTCTGGGCGATTCCGTTGCTAAGGTGGGCGTACAATATTTTTTCCGACAGCGTGAGCGGATGTCCCACAACGTGTCGGGCTGCTTCGACACGTTCGCCGAAACCATCGTATACGCGCTGAATCATGTCAAAATCAAAAGCCATAGACAGGAGGAATTAGCAGTGAATAGTAAAATGTATTTGAATAAACAACACCGGCTACCGGAAAATGAGTTTCCTGATGAGCGTGTCAAAATTAGGTGATTTTCATTCTAAAATAAAACAGGATGGAATTTTCCCGATAATTTGTAAACGTTATCGATATTCCGTTCCCTTTTTGGGGGCTATTTGCAGAAACAAGTCTGGAGAAGTCAATTACTACTCGACATGGCATTCGGGGTGTCCACCGTGAGGTCGGTTTGGGAGCTGGATTTCCAGTCCAGCAAATTGTATTTAAGAATGCAGAATATGGCCCGAAAACCGTCGCGCCAACCGATTTTTTTCCCCTCCTGATACGTCCGGCCATAATACGAAATGCCAACTTCGTAGATCCGGATACCCGGAATACGGGCGATCTTAGCGGTTACTTCCGGTTCAAACCCAAACCGTTTTTCGGTCAGGTCGATCGACTTGATGATCTCGCTCCGGAACACCTTGAAACAGGTTTCCATGTCGGTCAGGTTCAAATCAGTAAGCATGTTCGAGAGCAGCGTCAGAAACCGGTTGCCAACGGTATGCCAGAAATACAATACCCGGTGCGGTCGCCCCCCCATAAAACGGGACCCGTATACCACATCCGCCCGACCGGCCAGCAACGGCTGCAACAAATGACCGTATTCTTCGGGATCATATTCCAGGTCGGCATCCTGAATGATGATAAAATTCCCGTGCGCGCATTGAATGCCTACCCGCAATGCCTCGCCTTTTCCCTGATTAACAGCCTGTTTGATATACCGAACGGTGGTGTCGGCATGATGCTCTTTAAACCGCCGGACGACCGATTCGGTTTGGTCCGTAGAACCGTCGTCTACGACGATAATTTCCCGACTCAACTGACCAGGAAGGCCGACTCCGGCCACTCGTTTCAAAACGAAACCGATGGTTTTTTCCTCGTTGTAAGCAGGAATGATAATCGATAAAAGCATAGAAAAAAGTGAGTTTATCCCCTATTTTAACAGCTTTTATTTACTTTATCGACAAAACGGTTACAAATTTTTATTTTGAAGGACGAGCGTACTGCGAAACCCGTCCGCGACGGACTGGCCCCGCAATTCCAGATCCGGATAATAATACGGCGAGCAGGGCTCTTCCAGTTCGAAACAACTCTGCACGGTGGGGGTATTGACCGGAACCAGCACCACCAAGCCACTTTGGGTACGTTCGCGGGTAAACAGTTCGGCCACCGTACCGTAATCACGATAGGTCAGTGGCTTTGGAAACAGGGCATAGGTTTGCAGTGGGAACCGCTCTTTCCAGAGAAAAACATACCCATAATACCCCAGCAAAATGCCGATCAGCCCCACCACGAGGGTGTTGGTCCAGGGCATGATATTCCAGAAATTGGTTTTAGCCGGCAGGAAGGGTAAAACGGGCAAAAAAGCGGTCATCCAGACAAAGGCATACCCGAACCGGAATTCCGGAGCCGATAAGAACCAGAACAGGAAACCGGCCAATGCAGCCCCGTAGGGCATCACCAGCGGTTGAAAACGGATTCGGCGCACGGGACTAAAAAAATGGCTCAGGGCCAGAAAAGGTGACACGACGGCCAGCAGCCAGGTTGGTTTGTTCAGAAAATAATAATCTTTGTATTGCCACCAGGCTGGAATCCATTCCGACGCCGGTGTTTTCAGACGTGATGCGTCATAATACGGTTCGATAATCCGGAATTTGGCCCAGAACTCGACAAAATCCTTTTCAAAACGCACCCGCTCCACCGGAATTTTCCAATCAAATGAAAACAGGTCCAGCGCCGGGAAAGGATACAGCAGATACCCCGACAGAATCGTTGTCCGAACCATCCAGGGCAAAACCGTCAACAGACCCAACCCGCCCATCCACACGAAATGACGGACGGTAAGCTGCTTTCTGACCGCCCAGGCAAGCGGCACCAGACCCAGCGCAATGGGAATCGTTGCTAATTTGACTGTAATGCAAACACAAACCAGCATGAACAGGAGGACGTGTCGAATGGAAAAAACCGGTCGAAGTTCCAGCCAGATCAGGAAGATGGTAATGGGCAGCAGCGCCCCCCACACATCGGGCGTCGGCGAAAAGACTTGCCGAATCTGGTAGAAAAGCAGAAGGCTCAGAATGACAACGGCTAAAAACCGGACGGGCGTGGCCGAGCGGATCTGGCTCAACAGCCGCCAGCAGACGACGAGATACAGAAATCCGTTGAGCGGAAACAGCGTCTGACCTGCCCAGTCCGTGAAACCAAAGGCCGCCGAAGTGACCAGAAAACTGGAATTAAAAGCCAGCCGTCCGTGCAGATTACCCAAACCGGGAATGACCCGAAACCGTTCGTACCAGCGCATGGAAGGCAAATGGTACATCCCACTGTCGATGTTGGCCGGTTCGAGGGCTGAGTAGAGCAATACAACCACCACAAAGAGCCAGAAAAGCGGAATCTGTTTCTGCTGCCGCGTAAATCGCCGAAAATAAGCCAAAACGGAGGGCGGAGACCCTGCGGCCATCAAAACCGCCCCGGCCAGCCAGCCCAGAGCCAGGTAATGGTTGGCTGGCAGGAAAATGGAAGCCAGTTGCACGAACACAACCAGCAGACACAGCCCGACCAACACCAGATCACTCCCTTTGACCGGCTCCGAATCATTGATCAAGCGCCATCGAATCAACAGTTTGTAGAAAGATAAACCGTAAGCAAAACAACCGGACGCCAGAACCGCCCACAGAACCAGAAGTATCATTTTAAGAGATTGAAGCGATTAAAACCGAAAGATCGTCCGCCGAAGTGGCCATGGCGGATCGTTTCATCCTTCAACATTAGGCATTTTAGGGGTTGAATTCACAAATAAAATTATTTCTTTTCTAAACGGCGTCATCATCCGGCAGACTCAAGGGCTTCAACCTGATTAATAATAGAGGGTTAAACCGCCAAAGCCGTTGCCTCAACGTAGTTTCCGGCCCCAATCCTGCGGTTGAATCTGATCATTTTTACCTAGTTTTCCTGAACGTTTAGCCCCCCAAAATCGTTATAAAAACGCAACGATCACCCGCCCGGCCACCTTTCCCGCCTATAGATTTGTAAGTATTACGTCTTTTGCTTCTATATTTGGCACGAGACGTGGGGACCGATTGTCGGTGCAGTTTTAACATTCAACCTGAATCTATATGTCAAAAAACCTGGTTATCGTGGAATCACCCGCGAAGGCGAGGACCATTGAAGGGTATCTGGGTAAAGATTTCGTGGTAAAATCGAGCTATGGTCATGTTCGGGATTTACCAAAAGATGATATGGCGATTGACATCCAGAATGGCTTTCGTCCGATCTACGAAGTCTCTCCCGATAAACGACAGGTTATCAGTGAATTAAAGAAACTGGTAAAGGAATCTGAGGTCATCTGGCTCGCAACGGACGACGACCGCGAAGGGGAAGCCATCTCCTGGCATTTGAAAGAAGCACTGGGTCTGAAAGACGATACCAAACGGATTGTTTTTCATGAGATTACCAAAAAAGCGATTCAGAACGCCATTGATTCACCCCGTCTGATCGATATTGATTTGGTGAATGCCCAGCAGGCCCGTCGTGTTCTTGACCGGCTGGTGGGGTTTGAATTGTCACCGGTTTTATGGAAAAAGATCAAATCGGGCAGTTCGATGGCCTTATCGGCGGGTCGCGTGCAATCGGTTGCGGTTCGGCTCATAGTGGAGCGCGAACGTGAAATCGACGGCCACAGCACGAAATCCAGCTACAAGGTGACGGCCCAGTTCATTGTCGACAACGGCAAGATTCTGAACGCCGAATTGCCCAAAAATTTCGGCACGCTCGACGAAGCGCGCGCTTTTCTGGACAAATGCCGGGCAGCCATTTTCACGATCAAAAATCTGGAAACCAAACCCGCCAAGAAATCGCCCGCACCGCCCTTTACCACCTCGACGCTGCAACAGGAAGCCTCCCGCAAATTGTCATTCTCGGTTTTGCAAACCATGACCCTGGCGCAAAAACTGTACGAGAGCGGGAAGATTTCTTACATGCGGACGGACTCGATCAGTCTGTCGCAGGAAGCCATCGACAAGGCGAAACAGGCGATTACGACCGATTTTGGGGAGAAATACGTTCATACCCGCCAATACAAAACCAAATCCGAATCGGCGCAGGAAGCCCACGAAGCCATTCGACCAACCGATTTTTCGGTCAAAACCGCCGGGGGTGACCGCAACGAACAACGCTTGTATGACCTGATCTGGAAACGCTCCATTGCCTCCCAAATGGCAGATGCCCAACTGGAACGGACGACAGCCACCATCGGCATTTCGACCACGCCGGAAGAATTGATTGCACAAGGTGAGGTGATCAAGTTCGACGGTTTTCTGAAAGTGTATCTGGAATCTACCGACGACGAAGACGAAGAAAGCAAAGGCATGCTGCCTCCACTTTCGATTGGTCAGGTGTTGAATCTGGATCAGATGAAAGCCTCTCAACGATTCAGCCGCCCTGCTCCCCGGTATACGGAAGCCAGTCTGGTGAAAAAACTGGAAGAAATGGGTATCGGCCGGCCGTCGACCTACGCGCCGACGATTTCGACCATCGTTAAACGGCAGTACGTCATCAAGGAAGACCGGCCCGGCAAAGAGCGCGATTTCAAGGAATTGATTCTGAAAAAGGGTGAAATCGAGGAAAAAACCGGCAAAGAAAATTACGGTTCCGAAAAAGCCAAGCTCTTCCCAACCAACATGGGGTTGGTGGTGAACGATTTTCTGGTCGAATATTTCGAAGGGATTGTCGATTATAAGTTTACGGCCAACGTCGAGAAGGAATTTGATGAGATCGCCAACGGCAAAATGGGTTGGCAGGACATGATTCAGAATTTCTACGGCGACTTCCACCGGAACGTAGAAACCGTGCAGGGTGCCGCTCCAACGGGCTCGAAACCGGGTAGCCGGGATTTGGGAATTCACCCTGAATCGGGCAAAAAGGTGTCGGCCCGACTCGGAAAATACGGCGCTTACGTCCAGATTGGGGAAGCCACCGACGAAGACAAACCGCAGTTTGCCAACCTCAAAAAAGACCAGTTGATCGAAACCATCTCACTCGAAGATGCCCTCGATCTGTTCTCGCTGCCCCGCGAAGTCGGCTTTTTTGAAGACAAACCGATGGTGATCGGCATTGGCAAGTTTGGCCCGTATGTCCGGCACGACGACAAGTACGTCTCGCTTTCGAAAGAAGACGATCCCTACACGATTACGGCCGAACGCACCGTCGAACTGATTCAGCAAAAGCGGTTGGAAAACATCAGCGAATCCATCGGGGAGTTTGAAGGCAAGCTGATTTCCACCGGAAAAGGCCGTTTTGGCCCGTATGTCAAACACGACGACAAATACATTTCGCTGCCGAAAGGCGAATCGCCTGCCGGTTTGACGCTGGAACGCGCCATCGAACTGATTCAGGCCAAACGCTTGACGGAGAGCAATAAATACATCAAGGAGTTTCCGGAAAATCCGGCGGTGAAAGTCGTCAACGGTATGTATGGCCCCTACATTGCCATCGGAAAACGGAATGTCAAAATCCCGAAGGATGTTGAACCGGCAACGTTGACCCTGGAAGACTGCCTGAAACTGGCGGGCGATACGGGTAGCGAGGAAAAACCCAAAGCAAAGAAAGTGTCAAAAGCACCGGCAACACGTCCCGCTGCGGCCAAGAAAACCGCTGTAAAAAAGAAGTAAATACCGCTCCGTCCATCGGTATGAAGCCACTCAATCAAAATTGAGTGGCTTTTTTTACCATTTCATCAGGGCGCTTTCCTGCCCGAGCAGTCATGGTTAGAAACAGCCGCTTTTTAGTTTCCGAAAGTTGAACTACTTTAAGCGCGCATTCTGTAGTATGTATCATGCCCAAACGTCTTAAACTGGTTGTGCTTTCCGGTGCCGGGATCAGTGCCGAAAGCGGCTTGAAAACCTTCCGTGACTCCAACGGGCTGTGGGAAAACCACCGCATCGAAGATGTTGCCACGCCCGAAGGCTGGGCGAAAGATCCGGATCTGGTGCTTGAATTTTATAACCAGCGCCGGAAACAGGCCCTGGCCGCCCAGCCCAACGCCGGCCATCTCGCGTTAAAATCCCTGGAGAAGTCTTATGAGGTGACCATTATCACCCAGAACGTAGATAATCTGCACGAAAAAGCCGGTTCGTCGTCGGTGATCCACCTGCACGGCGAACTGTTCAAGTCGCGCAGCACGCGGGATGAAAACCTGGTGTACGACATCGACGGCTGGGAGTTGAAACGGAACGATCGCTGTGAAAAAGGGGCGCAATTGCGCCCCCACATTGTCTGGTTTGGCGAAGCCGTGCCGATGATGGAAACTGCCGTTGACCTGACCCATGCCGCCGACATTCTGATCATTGTCGGCACCTCGATGGTGGTTTATCCGGCAGCCGGTTTGATCGACTACGTTCGGCCGGGGGTCCCGATTTACGTGGTCGATCCGAACGTGCCGGATATACGTCCCCGCAAAAATCTGACGTTTATTCCCGAACCAGCCACGACGGGATTGTCGCGGCTGGCCGAGCAGTTGATCGTCAATGCAGCGGGCGGGGCTTGATCATCCCGCCTTTTACGTCGGCGATGCTGTGTTCAATCAGAAAGGCTTTTTCGTCGACTTCACTAATTTTATCTTTCAAGCGGGTGATCTCCAGGCGGGTAACAACCGCGTACAGAATATTGATGTCGTTTTCCCGCATGCCGCGTTTGCCGAATCCTTTCTCACCCTTCAGAACGGTGACCCCGCGTTCGAGTTCTTCCGTGATCAATTGGCGCACTTCTTCGTGCCGATCCGAAACAATCATAACGGCGATGTATTCCTCAATTCCGTGGATGATGAAATCAACGGTTTTAGAGGCTGAGAGATACGTCAACATGGCGTAAAGGGCGGTTTCAACGTTGATAAACACGGCGGCTGACCCAAAAATCAGGACGTTAATCACCATGATGACATCTCCTACCGACAAGGGTGACCGCCGGCTTACGTAAATTGCAAGTACCTCCGTACCATCGAGAACTCCGCCCCCCCGCATGGTGAGCCCGATCCCGGCACCGAGGAAAAACCCACCAAAGACGGCAATCAGCAGTTTATCCGTTGTCACAATGGGATACGGAATAAAAGCGAGGCACAAAGCCAGCAATCCAATTCCGACGGCGGTTTTGATGGCAAACACCCAGGAAACCTGTCGAAATCCCATCCAGATAAACGGTAAACTGACCACGACCACCAATATGGACAGGTCAATACCGGTTTTGATCTGAAGCAGCAGCGAAATACCGATAACGCCCCCGTCCAGAAAATCATTGGGTAATAAAAATCCTTTTAGTCCCATTCCGGCGCAGAGAACGCCCAGTACAATAAATATAGCTTCTTTAATTTCACGAAAAACGGCCGAATTTCGGGCGCGTTGTATGCGTTTTTTCACCATGATTCCTGAGTTGATTGTGGATAATTAACTGATTATCAAAACCATATATATTTACAGTCTCTTCCTGATCCGTTGACCTCACAGATTGTGTCAGCGGCTGAACGGTAGAATTCCTACGAAAGGTCGCAAGGATTTCAGGAGTAAATACAGTAATCTCAGGGGGCGTTGATGGCGATCTGGTGGCCAAAAAGACGCCGAAACCAGGCGAAAAAATAATAGAAGACATCGCGCCGGAGAGGAAGCGCCACACCGTTGATCGACACCCCAATTGCAGAAATAATTGCAAAAAAGGGCAACGGAATCTGGTGAGAAACCGTGGGGGTGACCAGGGCTTCGTGAACAAACAACTGAGTAAAACCGTCGGTTAGATTGTCCGTCAGTTCAAAACCGGATGACACATCAATCGTCGCCACTTTCAGGGACGGCTCCTTCCCCTGTTCAGCAGACACCCCGGCCCGGGAGGCCAGCGTCCACCCGATCAGGAGGAAAGAAATCACATGAAAAAGGGGGCGATACAAGGGCATCAAAGAATCATTTTTAGTCAAACGATGGTAAATCCCACAGTGCGGATTTTACAAGTATACTAAATTTTTCGCTAAAAAGCCAGCCTGCTTTCAAACAATGTGCAAGAAAACCGGCCAATCGTCTGCGTAAAACCGCTACCTTTGCGTTTTATCGAATTAGCGCATGCAACTCCTCGACGGAAAAGTTCTCTCCCAGCAAATCAAACAGGAACTCGCGGCTGAAGTCGCCGAAATTAAATCCCAGGGTGGCAAAACTCCGCACCTGGTCGCCATTCTGGTCGGCACGGCGGGGCGTAGTGAAACCTACGTAGCCAGCAAAATGAAGAGCTGCGAAGAAATCGGCATGGCCTCGACGCTCATCCGGTTCGAGGATACGGTTTCCGAAGCGGAGCTGATCGACGCCGTTCAGGCCGTCAACGCCAATCCGGACATGGACGGTCTGATTGTTCAGTTGCCCCTGCCCGCCCACATTTCGGCCGACAAAGTCATGGAAACCATCGATCCGGCCAAAGACGTGGACGGTTTTCATCCCATCAACATTGGCCGGATGGCCAAAGGATTACCGGCCTATATTTCGGCCACTCCGCAGGGCATTCTGGAAATGCTGCAACGGTATCAGATCGAAACCGCCGGCAAGCACTGCGTGGTGGTGGGCCGCAGTCAGATTGTGGGTTTACCCATGAGCATCCTGATGCAGCGCAACACATACCCCGGCAATTGCACGGTGACCATGACCCACAGCCGGACGCAAAATCTGCCGGAAATTTGTCGTTCGGCGGATATTCTGATTGCCGCTCTGGGCCGACCGGAATTTATCACCGCCGACATGGTGAAAGAAGGGGCTGTGGTAATCGACGTCGGGCTGGAACGCGTACCGGATGCCTCAAAAAAAAGCGGTTTTGCCCTGAAAGGTGATGTAAAATTCGACGAGGTGGCCCCCAAAACGAGCTACATCACCCCCGTTCCCGGTGGTGTTGGCCTGATGACGATCTGCTCCCTGATGCAAAATACGCTCAAATCGGCCCGCAAGGAAGTTTATCATTGAGTGATTTGTGATTGAGTGATGAGAAGGATGCAGTGTCACTCAATCACAAATCACTCAATCAAGATTAGAATCCCAGCCCGATCACCAGTGGCTGAACCAGCAGCTCACCGGTTTTGAGGTTGTAGAGGGTTCGGATCCCCGCTTCGAACGGCGTACGCAACCGCATGACGTTGAAGACAAACGAGAGATCCAGCCCCGTTGTATAATACTGATCGGTGACGACCCGGTTTTGCCCCTGCACGAGCACCTGGCTCTCCCCCAGCGCGGTATCGTAAAAACCGGTGGCTTTGACGCGTTGGATGTAGAGCCACCGCCCGATTGACCAGTGGGGATTGAGCAGCGGCAGGCGGTATTCCACACTGCCTGTCATCAACTGATCATAACTGACGTACGACTGACCGCGCGGATAGAAAACCGCCGGCGCAAACCGATACGTTCCCTGCATTTGCTGCTGATAGCCCGCCCGCAACCGCAACGAATGGTGTTTTCCGACCCCCGGAAAATACAGACTTCCCTGCACCGCCCACACCTCGCCGGTTAGCTTTCCGCCGAAGGGCGTATTTCGCCAGACGGCCGAAACTGCCTGTCCCCAACGGGGGCCGACATCCCGTTTGCTCTGTTTCAGGGTGCGTGAATAGGCTGCCGCGTAGGACATGCCGTGTAGCACGCGGTCAAAACCGACTTCCGTGATGGGACGCACCGGCAAGTCATATCCACTCACCTGCTGCAAATTGTAATACGCAGACAAAGAAGCGCTTTGAAAATATTTTGAGGTCGTGAGCTGAAGCGGAATCCGGAAACCGGCGTTCAACTGGTTGTAATTCCAGGCGTCGCTCCGCAACGAATCGAGCGGTGCCCGGCGGTCGATGTAGACGGACGTGGACCGCTGGCCCCGCTGAAAACCGAGGTCAAGGATCGGAAAAAGCCCCTGGTAACTGAGATTTCCGTAATAATTCACCGTTCGCTCCGACTGGTCATACCCCACACCCAGGTCGATTTGGGTGGTGCTCAAGAGATCCTGCGACCGCAACCCGACCGTTCCGCTTTGGCCGTCGGAGCCCACCACCGGGCCCCAGCTGTACACATTGACGGCGTTCAGCAACCGGTTAAAGCGTTTTTTTGGAAAATCTGCCGTTGGCGACAGCGAATCGGCCAGGGCCGTCCGCACCTGCGCACCACCCGGTTCCTGACTGATCAAGGGGCCAAAATAGCGGACGGAGCCATCGCGAACCTCGCCGACGGGAGTCCACCGGGACGGATCGAGCTGCATTTCGGCAATGCGGTAGCCTTCGGCGTGAAAATCATGGAAGCTCAGTTTCTGGCCATCGGCGGAGACTGCCGGGTGGTAGGCCCCGAGTGGCCGGGAGGTTACCTGATACGACTGCCCGGTTTTGGTATCGAGCGCATACAGGTTGTCAATGCCGGACTGGGGCGAATTGTAGAAAATATACTGTTTCCAGGGTAGGGGATGGCTAATGTTCTGCCCGGAAACCGGCAATAAATCCCGCTTGGTATTCGTCTCGGAATCAATGGATTGAATCATTTTTCCGGCTTTGGTCCGGGTCACCACCACTAGCGTTCGGTTATCGTCCTGCCAGCGGGGCTGACCATAAAAGTCATTTTCCGGATTGTCCAGAACCCGCAGTTCCTGACCGGTTTGGGCGTCGAGAATGACCAGCCGAATTTGATACGATTCGTCGTTGCGGACGGCCACCACGCGGGTTCCATCGGGCGACAGGGACGCCACCGAATAGCGGCTGTGGCTGGACAATCGTTTGAGTTGGCGGGATTTCAAATCGAAGAGCTTGATTTCGGACTGAATCCGCTGCCCGAAACGAATGTCATACCGGAATTCGGTCCAGCAGATTTTTCCGGCCGCCACCGAAAGCATTTCGGGGTTGTTGTATAAACCGGGTACCATGACTTTGGTTTCGACGCCATTCCGGTCCAGCCTTACAAACTGCGCAATATCCCCCAACCCGGATTTTAAGGCAATCACCTCGTGGTCTGACACATACTGCGGATACTGGTAATTGGTAAACACCTTTCCCGATGCAGTTACCGGAAAAGTAACCGCATCGGTTAAACGAAGACCTTCCTGTTGTTTCCGCCAGCTTTCTTCGATATCGTCCATCGACCGTCGGTAGAGTTCTTCAATCCGGTAGGTTGTCGTTTTTTTAACGCTGTTGGAAAACGAAAACGGATACAGGGGAAACCGGTAATAGCGATTCAGGGCCTTGCTCCAGGCATCTGCGCCGTAGGTTCGCTTTAGATACGTAGACATTAAGTATCCCAGAACGTAATGATTGGGCACATTGTCCCGGTACGATCCGCTGACAGCTTTGGGATATCGGAATCGTTTTCCGGCCAGTAGATTGGCCCGCATGCCCAGGTCGAAGTTTGGAATACGCCCGCGACCGGCCAGCGTCAGGGCGGTTTCTGTACCCACGGCATCGCCTTCCCAAAACCAGTCCGGCACGCCCAGGGTCAGGGCAGAAAAGGCGGAATTTCCAAAAACCGTATACGCCAGCCGCGTCAGTCCCTGCAACGCTTTATCGTATTGAACGACGTGCCGGAACTCGTGAACGGCCAGCAAATCGAGCCACTCGAGGTTTCCGGCCAGAAAAGGGTCCTGGGATGGAATGGCAAAAAACTCCGAGCGCCGGGGCATCATCGTCACAAAACCGTTGCTGACCATCGTCTGGTTTTGGAGAACCACCGACAACTTGCGGGGCCTTTTTTGCAGCGTTTCACTGACGGGTTCATATACCTGTTCCAGCCGCCGGGCGGTTTGCTGGGCGGTTTGGTCGAAACCGGTCGGATACAGAACCCGAAAGTGGGGTGTTTGCAGTTGATACCAGGGCAGGCGGGGGGGATTTTGATCCAGAACAGGGAGGGTCTGAGCCGCAGCCGACAGGGTTGTAAGCAGAATAACCGGCAACCAATAGCGCATAATTTCGAAAGAGGCCATCAAAAAAAATTGGACCGGTAAGGTACACAAAAGCGCTAAACAATCGAACTGGGGCGAAATATGATTTGCGAGTTGGCAATAAACCGGAAAACTGCTACCTTCAATCTCTCATTTCGGGCCATCAGCCGGTGGCTATCCAATTCTTTATGTTGCCCAACCGACCTTTTACCATATTAGTTGCCGAAGACGATGAAGAAGATCGGCTATTGCTGGATGAAGCGTTTATGCAAAATGGGTTGTTCGACTGCGGACGGTTTGTCGAAGATGGGGATCAGGTCATCGACTACCTGATGAACTGCATTGGCCCGGAGGCCGTCAACCCGCTTCCGTCACTGGTGATTATGGACATCAATATGCCCCTCCGGAATGGATTGGAGACCCTTCAGGCCATTCGGTCCGACCACCAGTTAAAAAATATTCCCGTGCTGATTCTGACTTCATCGCGGCAGGAAGTGGAAAAAGCGTACCGGTTGGGGGCTAATTCTTACCTCGTCAAACCCATCCAGTTTACGGAGTTGATTCAGATGATTAGTGACGTCACGACATATTGGCGGGACACGGTCAACCTACCCTACAACGAATATTGACGCGTATTGTATACGTCCCGGACTTACTTCACCATGTGATAGAGAACGGAAGCCCGAAAACGCAATTCCCTGAACGTCTTGTTTGCCAACAAACCACCTCCAGTATAGTACCGGTGGATAATGTTTTTGCTATTGCCCTGAAAGTGCAGCGTGTGTAAAACGATTTCTTTCTTCAGCAACACGTTGTAGGCAACAGGATGTCCATTCTTAATTACGATTTTCTTCCGCCCCAATCCGAATTCGTATTCATCCAGATCGTAATTGGTCGCCATCGAAATGTTGTGATCGAAAGCCGACCCGTTCTGGCAAGCCGACAGATTCCGGATTTTCGCATTTTCCTCCTCGTAAAAAATATACAAAGCCGTCATGTCCGAAATACCGGCCCGGTCATTTTTGATGATCTTCTCTGCCCGGATCTGATCCATGAACGTCATGAACCGGGGTTCGGTGTAGAGATTGCTCATCAGGTTGCAAAACTGGCTGATTCCTTCCCAGGTCCAGTACGATGAATGGCCCGAAGCTGACCGAACCCACTGATAATCAACACCGATATTGTAGGCTGCCTGGTATTTTGTCAATCCGGCCTGGTTTACATAGTGGGTAATGTCCGAATAAATCATCACATCCGAGTCGGCCACAAAAACCTGACGATAGCCTTCGCGTCGCATTAGTTCTTTCACCAGATACCAGCGTACAAAGCAGAACAGCTCGTAGTCGTAATGATTGGGAGACTGGTGCTGATACACGCTTTTAAACCAGTCGGTTTCCGGATTTAGTAAGTCGCTGACATTGTGATGGATAAGAAACGGAAACCGGTTATTCTCTACATCGCCCAGAAGATGAATCGGGCTGTCGGGATTGGAATGAGCAGCTTGGCGAAGGGTGTATTCCAGATAAAAACTGTAGCGCTGATGTACGAAGATGATCGGGATTCCCGATCGTCCTCCCGACTTTTTGTTTTGTTCCTGTGTAGTACCGGGAACCGTTTCTTTCAAGTCGATAGAGGTGGGAGACGTATTTATCATACAGAAACTGTTGAGTAAAAACTGGTACTAATATAGTAATCTTATTGATTGACCCAATACGGATTCGATCCGTTTAAAAGTATTTCAAAATTATTTTGATGATTCGTTTAACTCTGTCTGAATAAGGCGGATAAAGTAACTTTAAGTTTCCAAATTGACGCTTTACCACACCGCGGGCATTGGAAAATTCCTGAAAACCATAAAAACCGTTCGATTTTCCAATCCCACTTTGATTAATTCCGCCCACCGGTAGTTCAGCATGGGCAAAATGAATCATCGTGTCATTCAGGACGGTATTCCCGGCCGTCGTCCGGTTCAGCCAGAATTGACGGTTCGATTCTTTCCCGCTAAAAACATACAAAGCAAGCGGTTTGGGCCGACCGGCCAGAAAACGAACCACTTCTTCGCGGGTGTCGTATGGAATTACCGGCAAAAGAGGGCCGAAAATCTCTTCCTGCATTATGGCCATTTTTACCGTCACATTTTCGAGCAGCGTGGGCTCCATAAACCGGTCATCGGCATCCGTTTGCCCACCAATCGACACAGTGGCTCCTTTCTGTATGGCATCGTCCAACCAGAATTTGAGCCGCTGAAAATGCCGGTCGTTGATGATCCGGGCGTAACTTTCCGAACGCTGAACTCCTTTTCCCTCTGGGTCATACATGGCCCGAATCGCTTCACGAACCTCCCGAATAAACCGGTCTTTTTCCGACCGCTGAATCAGGATGAAATCCGGAGCCACGCAGGTCTGCCCGTTGTTGATCCATTTTCCCCAGGCAATCTGCCGGGCTGCGGTTCGGATATCGGCGGTTTCGTCGATAATTCCGGGCGATTTGCCACCCAGTTCAAGGGTCACCGACGTCAGATTTCGGGCCGCTGCCGTCATCACCACTTTCCCCACTTCCGAGCTACCCGTAAAGAAAATGTGGTCGAAGGGTAATTCCAATAAGTATTGAGCCAACGTAGCATCGCCCTCCAAAACCGCCACTTCTTCCTGCGAAAATAGCTCTTCGACCAGCGTTCGGAGGAAAGCAGAAGCTCCGGGGGAGTGCTCCGACGGTTTGATGAACGCCGTGTTCCCGGCAGCAATCGCCGAAATAAGCGGTTTCAAGGTCAAGTAGATGGGGTAATTCCAGGGCGAAATAATCAGCGTTACACCTTTGGGCTCATAGTGGATAAAACTAGTGGTTCCCAGCAGGCCCAGCGGAGTGGGCACCGGATGGGATTTCATCCACCTTTTCAGATGCCGGATGGCCACATTTAGCTCGTTGATCGTTCCATACACCTCCGTCAGATCGGTTTCGGCTGCCGGTTTTCGAAAATCTGCATAGAGTGCCTTTGCTAAACCCGTCCGGTTCGCCAGCAGATATGCTTGCATCTTTTTCAGTTTGGCAATTCGTTCCTCCGCCGTGGATTCCTTTAGAAAAGCGGCCTGCCGACGCTGTGCATCGAACAAATCCCGGATCTGTGTACTATTTTCGCGATTAAAAGCAGGCCCAATCATTGCATGATTACGTTTTCATGAAAAAACAGGTAATAATACAGAAATACTAATATTTTTGTCAAAACACTGCCCGATGAGTATTGTCAGCAACAACATCAAATACCTCCGTCGGCTCAATGGGTTGACTCAGGAACAGTTTGCCCGGCGGATTGGCATCAAACGCTCCCTGCTGGGGGCCTACGAAGAAGCCCGGGCCAACCCCAATCTGGACAATCTGATGTCGATTGCCCGCGCATTCAGCACCACGGTCGATAATCTTTTGAAGAGTGATTTGCGGAAAATCCGTGAAACACCCGATCTGGCGCTGCCACTCGACCGGCCGTCGTCAGGGTCGCAGCCTCCTACCGTTTTTCCGGCTTCGCCCCTGCCGAAAGACATTACCGAAACTGAAAATACGGCAACAGCTCCCAAGGCATTGTCGTCCGTTCTTGAAAAATACTACCAGCAACCGGCCACCAAGCCGCCAATAAACTTTCAAAAACCGGTCGATACGTACCCGACCGCCCAGCCGCAGATCAAGCTGGTCTCGCAACGGATTGTTCCACGACCCGTTTCACGTCGCGAAGGATTTTCTCCCTATTCTTTGTCCGGTAATCAACCATCGCCACAACCTTTATCCTTCAATAATAGTTACGATAATACGAGATCGGTAACCAGCCCGGCCGCCGAACACCGCAGTAGTGCCGAGACGTATTCGACCAGTACAATTGCTTACGTTCGAAAACGTCAGTTCAGTGATTACATGCAGCGGTATCAGCAACCCGATTTTCTAAACCGGTTGGCGATTTTACAGTTACCTTTGCTCCCGCCCGACACCTATCGGGCTTTTGAAGCGGGGGAAGAATTTGCCTATCCTGGCGCAGTACTCATTGGCAAGTACATTCGGAACTGGTATGACATTGCCGACAACAAGCTGCATGTCTTGCTGATCCAGAACCAGGGCATCGTGTGCCGTCGGGTTTTCAATCAGGTCAAACTGAAAGGAACGCTGCTGTTGTCATCTGATCAGCCTTCCATCAGCAGCCGGGAAGTTTCCATTCGCGACGTGCTCGAAGTATGGGAAATCTCTGCTTTTATCAGTCAGCAAATGCCCGAAGTCAGCCCTTCTCTGGATGGCATTCGAACCCTGGTTGAAGATTTGCAGTATGAGCTGGATCGCATTCAGAAAAAATAATGCCTAGTGTCATCATCCGAATGTACAGTTCGCTTATAAAAGTATATTGAAAACGTTACCGACTTACTAGTGTGAACACTTTGTTAATCAATCAGTCGACGACAAAAAACGCTATCCTTATCCGTACACTAAATTGGATGTCTGGGCTGGTGAGCGTCGGGGCTGTCATATTTTTTATCTATTATATCACCATTTATTCCGTCAACTTTCCTTTTCAGGATGATAATACTTTTCTTCAGTTAATTACTGAATTAAGAAAAGGATTAAGCTGGCCAGAAACGATTTCTACTTTTTTTCGGGCCGATAATGACCACCGTATTTTCGTCCCCCGGCTTGTTTCCTACATCGATTACCTTTTTAACGGCCATTTAAATTTCAGAAGTTATATTTTTATTGCCGCGATCAATTTAATTTTAGTAGCAGGTTACATCTATGTCCTGTTTCGGCAGTTAAAACTTCCTCTGGCTTATTTTCTTCCCATTCCACTGCTGATCTTCCAGCCTCAATACCACGAAGTGACGATCTGGGCATTAACCGGTCTGCAGCACATCACCCTCCTGCTTCTGCTTTGCGCCTGCCTGATTCTGCTCCAGGAACCGTCACCGGTCCGGGTAGCTTCAGCCGTTTTCCTGGCACTTTTGGCCACCTACACCCACGGTAATGGTATTCTGGTTTTTGCTACCGGTTTTTTCATTCTCTTAATTAACCGCTATTACACGTTTTTGCTTCCCTGGACTCTGGCCATGATGGTCGCGCTCGCCGGTTATTTGGCGGGCTATACACCCGGCAGTGGGGTCAAAAGCAGCATCAACTGGCCGCTTATTCCCGCTTCTTTTGTGGCTAAAATCGGAGCAAACCTATCGGTCTGGCCTTTTTTATCCATCGGAGCCCCGATCGTTTGGGGAACACTCATCTGTATTCTGGTCATCCCCTACATGCTGAATGCGGTTTACAAATCTTTTCAAAAAAATACAATTAAACCGCCAATTACCCATACAATATTTGCTTTTTTTTGCTTTATATTTTTAACAACGGGATTGATTACGGTTTTTCGGGCGTCCTCCGAGATTGTGTTGGAAAACCGCTTTAAAATTTATGCCGCCCTAAGCTCCGTTTTCTTTTATTTATTTTTACTCAATACATTCCCTAAACTACGCCGGGTTGTTTATTTCTCCTTTGTCATTTTTGCCCTGCTTTTTTACGTTAACTCCTATTTTTTTTACACGCCTGAAGTAGCGAATAAATACACCCGCTACGTTGCCGACACCTATAACTGGCGGAAGAATCAAACCGAGTTGTGCAATTTCAGCTCCATCGAAAGCAGCATTGAATTTCTGGTACCCGCCTATCAGCAGGGTTTCTGGCAAGTCCCGGAACGGTTCGCCGGTTTTGACGAACAGCTGAAAGCTACTCTGCAGCAAAATCGTTTCAAACCCCTTGTTTTCCAGACGAAGAAGTACCTTCACGAAGAAAACGGTCCACCGCAGTTGCTGATTGAAACGCTGGAATTTCCGCTCCGCCGTCGGCAGTTGCGCGACGAATTGTTTGTGGTGCTGTACGATGAAACCGCCCGGCGAACGTATCTCGCCGGAACGCTGCCCAAAATGGCGGGCTGGCGTCGGTTGCTCACCGAAGGGGTTTATTTTGGGAACGGTTTTTCGACCACGGTGCCTTTAAAAGCCACGCAACCGGGGCACTATCGCCTGGGGTGTTTGCTAAAAGAAGCCGACGGAAAATCGGAGCTCATCATGACGCAGCAAACCGTGACGCTATGAACCAGCCGGTTACGGTTGACTCAGCCGAACCAGTAATTTGCGAAGCTTGCCAACCGCTCCTTCATCGCCGATGATGGCCGTACTGGTTTCATACCATTCCGGCGTTCCCAGATTCAGATACCGACCGGGTTTGCGCGGAGCATCGAGCAGGGCTTCCTCGCTGTTGTAATCCACCGCGAAAAAAACCTCCATCAGCGCCTTCAGTTCTTTCCACGGCAGGGTTTTGGTTTGGGTCTGGTTCGCGCGCCGGGTTTCCAGACGCACTTCCCGTCCGGCAAACGATGCGGTCAGGTGCGCTTCCGTCCGGCTGCCCGACTCGATTTCCAGATAAGTCGCTTCAAACGGTTTTTCTTTCCCCGAAACTTCGTACACGGCCTGAATCAATTCCTGGCTCAAAAACTGCCATTCGGAACGATGAGAAGGCGTTCCGGACTGGCTGCCCTGCGCATGGGTGTCGATGGTGACCAGAAAGTAGTCCTGATTATCACTTAACTTTTCTTCGTCAAACGCTTTGAGTTGGACTTTTCGAGCCAGATCGCCAACGGTTTGCTCCCATACGGCTGACAGATGCCCCGACCATTGGTAGTCATCCGTGGTGGTGAAGCCTTCGCCGGTAATTTCTTCCTCGTCCAGTTCTTCCCGATCGGTGTAGGTCATCGTCAGGTTGATCGACAAACGGCCGTCGCTGGTCGGATGCAGTAGGATGGTAAAAAAATGGGCGTATGGTGGTGGAACTACCAGAGCGGTTTGGTACCGGATTTCGATCATTTTAAAGCGCTGCTCAATCATGTTGCAAGAATAGGGATTAAAGACCGGAGAAAAAAGACGCCCGGCTACTGGTATGCCGAAACAATCGCTTTTCGGTCGATCTTCCCGGTGGGTGTTTCGGAAAAAACCGGCACCTGCACGGTTTTCCGGGGAACGGCATATGGTCCCATGGAAAGCTGTACGGCTTCTTTAATAACCGCATGACGGCTTTCCGGCCATTCTTTTCCTTCCAGAAACAATACCACCTGCTGCCCCAATCGCTCGTCCGGCACACCCGCGACAAAAAACCGGGCAGCCATGCCTTCCTTCGCCAGTAGTTCGGCAATCACCTCCTCCACCCTTTCCGGCTGAATTTTCACCCCCCCGCTGTTGATGATCGAGTCGGCACGGCCTAAAAGGCGAAAATGAAAAGAATCAATCAGGTCGACCACATCATTGGTTTGAATCGTTGCAAAGTCAGAAGCTGCGGCTTTGATAAAAAGGCAATTGCGCGCATCGACCCCGATTTCAACGCCTTTCAGTGCCTGAAATACATCCGTTCGATTCGGACCATTGATGCGCCGGACCGCAACGTGGGAGACGGTTTCGGTCATCCCATAGGTACTAAAAACCGGAGCCGAGACAGTTTGCAACCGGTCTTCCAACGTTCGATCCACGGCGGCTCCCCCCACCAGAATTGCCTTCATGCGGTTCAGAATAGGCAACGAATGCCCCGGATGGTCGAGCATCGCGTGCATCTGTAAAGGAACAAAAGCCGCAAAATTAACCGGTTCGGTTTCCGGATTGAGGGCTAGCAACGGATTGGACGACGGTTCAACGACGTTTATCACCAACCCGAGTTCAAGCCCCCGGACCAGCATCATGACCCCGGCGATGTAATCCACATTCAGGCAAGCCAGCGCGTGATCGCCCGGCACCAGACCGAAGGTATGGCCCGTCAGGAGCGCACTGGCTTTCATTTGGCGTCGACTCAGGGTGATCGGTTTCGGCGTTCCGGTCGATCCGGAAGTACGGAGCGTGAATTCCGACTGGCCGGAAAGCCAGGCCCGGCAAAACGCAATGGCCTTCGCTTCGTATTCCGTTTGGGGTATCGGTAAATTACCGGGTGCTATTCGCATGGAGAGTACGGTATGAATCGTAAAAATAAGCTACTTTTGCCCCGATTTTTGTTCCTGACAAAACTCTGAAGGCCCGCATCGGTTTTCAAGTTTATCGTTTCTGGTTTATCGTTACGGATCATGAGCACGCTTTCCGAAACAATGAGCCGTAAACTTAAAACTGACCCACTTTACTATGGCGAACGAAGCGTTTGTAAATCCGATTTCAGTCGATAAAGTTACGGATAAACCCGGATTGCTCGAATATGCCCACTCGGTCGGTGGTGCATTGATCAAACCGGAAGATAAAGGAAAAATGAAAGGCCGGGCGGTGACGGCCATGCGTGAACAAACGGATTTGCAACTGTCGCAGTTATACCGGCAGATGCAGTTGCTGGCAGAACAGGCGACGGCTATCCGTAACCGCGTGGAAGTGTCGGAACGGATTTACGGTGCCCAAATGGGTTTTGAACCCATTGTCGGACACACGTATTATTTCTACGAGAAAAAAGACGGGACCGATGTATTGTCCATGATCGCACCGAATGAGTGGGGACGGACGTATCCGTTTCGCCGGTGTGTTGCTACGGTTCGCATGATGGCCGACCACACCTGGGACGTGGTTTACCACGATAGTGAGTTTACAGAAGAATAAATCAGATGGTTAACTATGGTTTTATGGTTAAATGGTTTTGATGGTTAAAATGGTTAAATGGCTAGTTGGTTGTCATTCAGCCCTTTAACCATAAAACCATAATTAACCATCCATCCATAGTTAACCATTTAACCACAAAACTTTAACGTGTAAATCAATGCAAAGCAAATATCCTTGGGAAACCATTAAAGAATACCGCGAGATTCTGTTTCAGTATTACGAAGGAGTTGCCAAAATCAGCATCAATCGACCCGAGAAGCACAATGCCTTTACGCCGTTGACGGTCAGGGAAATGAGTGAAGCCATGGAACTCGCCCGCCAGGACGAGCGCGTGGGTGTTGTGATTCTGACAGGTGAAGGCGGCAAAGCGTTTTGCAGTGGCGGTGATCAGTCCGTCCGGGGCCATGGCGGTTATGTGGGTGAAGACAGCGTTCCGCGCTTGAATGTGCTCGATTTCCAGATGCAGATCCGGCGGATTCCAAAACCGGTGATTGCGATGGTGGCCGGCTGGGCCATCGGCGGTGGTCACGTCCTGCACGTGGTTTCCGACCTGACGATTGCGGCCGAAAACGCCCGCTTCGGCCAGACCGGCCCGAAAGTCGGGAGTTTCGACGGCGGTTTTGGAGCCTCATATCTGGCCCGGATTGTCGGACAGAAAAAAGCCCGCGAAATCTGGTATTTGTGTGACCAGTACGACGCCCAGGAAGCCCTGCAAATGGGGCTGGTCAACAAAGTGGTTCCGCTGGAACAACTCGAAGAAACCACCCTGGAATGGTGCCGTAAAATGCTCGAAAAAAGTCCGATTGCGCTGCGGATGCTGAAGGCATCGTTCAATGCCGAACTGGATGGTCAGGCCGGCATTCAGCAACTGGCGGGTGATGCCACCCTGTTGTATTATTTGTCGGATGAAGCGAAAGAAGGCAAAGATTCGTTTCTGGAGAAACGCAAACCGGATTTCAGTAAATTTCCAAAATTCCCTTAAACCCTGTCCATGATTGATCTTCATATCGAATCTCAGTCGAGCGTTCCGAAATACCGTCAGATCGTCAACGCGGTGATTAATGGCATTGAAATTGGCACCCTGAAACGGGACCAGCAATTGCCGTCGATCAATGAACTGAGTGAAGAATATTACCTGGCCCGCGATACGGTCGAGAAAGCCTACAACTTCCTGAAAAAAGAAGGGGTGATTCAGGCGGTTCAGGGCAAAGGATTTTTTATCCGGCGCGATGGTCCAGGCCAGTTGCGGGTTCTGTTTCTAATCAACAAGTTTAGCGCCTACAAAAAAATCATTTATTATTCGCTGGTGAATGCCCTGGGCCACAACGCCGTGGTCGACCTGCGCATTCACCACCACAGCGCACAGCGGTTCAAAAAATTGTTGGAAGAAAATCTGGGGCAATACCACTATTACGTGGTGATGCCGCATTTTTACGAGGAAACCGAACAGGTGAACGTCGTCAAGTTGCTGGAGCAGATTCCGGCCAACGAACTGATCATTCTGGATCGGGAGATTTCGGAATTACACGGCAACTATTCGGCGATTTACCAGCAGTTTGACCGCGATATTTATGAAGCCCTAGAATCGGGCCTGGACGTGCTGGAAAAGTACAAAAAACTAACACTGGTTTTCCCGAAAGAAGTCTATTATCCCCGGGAAATCGTACGCGGTTTTCGCAATTTCTGCGTGCATTACCATAAAGAGTTCGAGCTGCTCGACACGCTGACGGGGCGCGAATTGCAAACCGGTACGGCATATATTGTGCTGGAAGATGGCGACCTCGTCGAACTAGTTCGGCAGGTCAAACAGCGGGGCCTGAAGCTGGGGCAGGACATCGGGGTGCTGGCCTTTAACGAAACGCCCCTGAAAGAAGTCCTGGCCGACGGCATTGCGGTGATCTCTACCGATCACGAAAAAATGGGCGAAACCGCGGCCCGGCTAATTCTGGAAAAACGACACGAAAAAGTAAAAAACCCCTTTCAGTTGATTCGGCGGGCGTCTTTGTAAGAGAGGTTTTGCGGACTGTTTTCTTTCAAACGCGCCACCCGAATTCCCGAAAATTGCCGGTTCCATAACACGTAATCGGCCAGCGGTTCTTCCGAAATCATCACTTCACCATAATGCGACGACGCATGCAGCAAATGAGCCCTTTTCTCCCCGTTGGGGCCATTTTGCCAGACCACAAAGCCGACGTGCTTCATATCCAGGCCGGGCCGGGAAGCCGTCAGCATGATGATGTCGCCTTCTTTCAGGCTGCTTTCGATCTCTTTGATGCGTTTTTTGGGAATAAACCAGAAGCTCTGCTGGCTGATGGCTGACTCTACCAGCGCGATCTGCTGGCGGTTTCTCGGGTCCGAAAGCTGCGGGTATTTCCAGGTGCTTTTGGTCATATACGAGACCGGTTTTGACACCTGCATACCGCCGATTTTTCGCGTCACATCCTGTACAATCCCCTTTTGCTCGTTATCGACCAGCCATTCCGAAAAGTAATGCAGACGACTGGCAAACCCGTCGATGGTGCCGTTGCGATACCGCAGTCTGGTCAGGTTCTTGCGAAAAAGCCGGTCGAACTGAACGGAATCCTGCTCGTTGAGCAACTGATGACGGGCCAGCGAAAGCGCGAGGGTGGTTTCCAGAAACGTGGTGCAATCGAACGCCCGAAAATTGACCACCAACTGTTCGGTTTCATTGCCGTCGAGCGTATGGGCCACATACGGCCGTCCCTGAAACGATTTACTGATGGCAATTGCCGTTTCGGCCGGGGAGATTCCGGGCGCAACGGCCACCTGCCGGAGTGGCGAAGTTGGCACGGTTTCCTGGGCAATCGAACGGGTAAAAGGCACTAACGCAAGCAGAACGGTAAACAGTTTCTTCATCAAGTACGGTGGTTAAGAAAACGCAGGATTGGAAAAGCAAGACCGGTTTTCCGTGAAAATAGAAAAAATCGGGTCATGATGCCAATGCACCCTTTTTATTTGATTTCCAAAACCAGCACGCTCAACGGTGGCAATTCGACCGGAACTCCGGAAGTCGCGGCTGATTTCAATTTGGTCTTTGTTCGAAAAATATCGCTAAACGAATACGTTTTGGCCTCGTCCAGCTTCATCGTTTTCCAGGCTTCTACCGGAATGCGCACCGTCGTTTTAGCGGTTTTCTGTTTGTCGAAATTGCAGACAATCAGCAGTTTCTGTTTGGCCGAGTGCCGCAGGTAACTATACAGCCGGTGCTGGTCGTAGCCGGGGCTTTTGCCGGTGTTGTTTGCGTATTGCAAGTCGTAAAAAGCACCCGTCCGGATGGCGTCGCTGATGTTGACCAACTGGTTCAACTGCTGGTAAAATTTGCGCAGATTTTTCTGGTCGTCCGTGAGCTTGCCACCATCGAACTTCGCGGGTTTGCCAACGCTGCCATTGGTCCAGGCCTGAAATTCCGGAACGCCCCAGTAATCAAAAATGGTCGTCCGGCCATCCTCCCCCTGAAACCCTTCGGCCTGCGTCGGATTGACGCCCAGTTCCTGCCCGAAATAGATCATCAGCGGGCCGGTGTGCAAGGTCGCCGAAAGCGTCATGGCCGGAACCGCCGTCCAGGGGTCACCGGCAAAAAACCGGGAGGCCACGCGCTGTTCGTCGTGGTTTTCCAGAAACCGCAGCATGTGATTGGCATAATCGCCCGACTCCTGTTGCCACACCCGCGTAATGTCTTCCGTCGTGCCGTGTCCTTCCATCAACCGCCGAACGGCATCATACAGGCCAACCTTGTCGTAGAGGTAATCGAATTTGCCGGTAAAAATATAGTTGCGGTATTGCTGCGGGTTGTAGATTTCGGCGATAAAAATCACGTCGGGAAAAGCCGCTTTGATCTGCGAAATGGCCCAGCCCCAGAATTCGACCGGCACCATTTCGGCCATATCACAACGAAAACCGTCGACGCCTTTGGCCGCCCAGAACAGGAGAATGTCCTTCATTTTCACCCAGGTCGACGGAACCGGATCGAAGTGCGTCTGGCGGTTGTTGAGGTAATCGACTCCGTAGTTCAGTTTGATCGTTTCATACCAGTCATTGAGGTCGGGCCGGGCTTTAAACACGTCATTGCCCGTCGCCTTGGCCGGTTGCTCAACGTAATTCGCCACCGGTTCTTCCGGCGTAACAACGCCCTGCGGAACCTGGAACGATTGACCGGGCAAATAATAGAAATTGTTTTTCGGATCGAAGGGTTTGCTGGTGTCATCGCCTTCTCCCATGTCCTGCACGCCCGCCGGTTTGGCGTCGGAATGATACTCCCGGGCCACGTGATTGGGAATAAAATCGATCAGCACTTTCAGATCGTTGGTGTGCGACCGTTTCAGTAAATCCTCGAATTCCTTCATCCGGTTCGGCACATCGACCGCTAGATCCGGGTTCACGTCGTAATAATCTTTGATGGCATAGGGCGAACCCGCCCGGCCTTTCACCACCTGCGGATTGTCTTTCCTGATCCCGAATGCCGAGTAATCCGTCATCAGCGCATGTTCGATAATACCGGTGTACCAGACGTGTGAAACCCCAAACTTCTTCAGTTCCTGCAAGGCTTTGGCAGTGATGTCATTGAATTTGCCAACTCCATTTTCATCCCGGCTTCCCCAGGGTTTATTGGTCGTATTTTGATTACCGAAAAGACGCGTAAAGATTTGGTAAACAACAAGTTTGTCTGATTTTTCTTCGATGGGCACAGCTGTATTCATGTTCGACAGTAAGGGTTCAACGGAATAAGCCGCCAGGGTATGCAGGATACCGGAAGCCACCAGTCCACCGGCAAAAGCCCGGCGGTTTATTTTTATGGAATCTGGAGCGGATGAATTCGTCTTCATGTCCAAGATACAAATTTAGCACGGTCTGCCCGACCCGGCCGACCAGTTTCAGCGTCAAATTTCAAAATTGCTGGCAATATGAAAACAAATCCTTTATTTTACCATATTTAAAATCGCGTTTCCATCTCTCCGCTAACCGTTATGAATCGTTCGATTACCCTCCTGCTTCTGGTCATCCAGCTTGTCTTGTGCCGGGCCCTGGCGCAGTCCGCTGCCATCCAACGCATCGACCCAACCAACTGGTGGGTCGGCATGAAAAACCCCAACCTCCAGCTCCTGGTCTACGGCCCCAAAGCCGGATCGATGACGTACACGATCAACTACCCAGGCGTCAAACTGGTAAAAACACAAAAGGCCGAAAACCCCGATTTTGTTTTTCTGGATTTGCTTATTTCCACAACGGCCCAACCGGGCATCTTTCGGATTGTAGGAAAAACCGGCTCCGAAACCGTCAGCCGAGCCTATGAATTAAAGCCTCGAACAACCGGGCCGAAAGGGCAGGGCGTTTCGGCGGCCGACTTTATTTACCTGATCATGCCCGACCGTTTTGCCAATGGCGACCCAGCCAACGATGCGTTTTCGGATCTGCTCGACACCAAAGCCGATCGATCAGTTCCGCATCTGCGGCACGGCGGGGACTTGCAGGGCATCACTAACCACCTCGATTATTTGCAGGAACTGGGTGTCACGGCCCTGTGGATGACGCCGGTTTTGGTGAACGACGAAACCTTGAAACAGGAAGCTCCCGACCGGATGCAGGCGGGGTACCATGGCTATCATTTTACGGACCACTACCAGATCGACAAGCGGTTTGGCGGCACGGAGGGCTACCGAAAATTGGGCCAGGCACTCCACCAGCGCGGCATGAAACTGGTGCAGGATGCGGTCTATAACCACGTGAGCGACGACCACTGGCTTTATAAAAATCAGCCGTTCAAAGACTGGTTCAACCAATGGTCGGCCTACACCGGCAGTTCGCACAAAGAACAGGCCTTGTACGACCCCTATTCCGCGGCATCCGACCGAAAAGTGTTGCTGGATGGCTGGTTTACACCTTTTCTGCCTGATCTGAACCTGAGAAATCCTTTTTTGGCAACCTATCTGATTCAGCACGCGATCTGGTGCACGGAGCTTTTTTCACTGGATGCGTGGCGCGTCGACACCTATAAATACAACGATTTGAACTTCCTGAACCGCTGTAATCAGGCCCTTTTAAGTGAGTATCCCAAACTTCATATTTTCGGAGAAGCCTGGGTAGGAAACCCGGTGGCGCAGGCCTTTTTTGTCAAGAACCGGATCGATCAGCCCTTCAAATCCAACCAGCCGGGCGGTCTGGATTTTGTGCTCTATGATGCTTTGAATGCAGCTTTGAAAGAGACTTTCGGCTGGGATTCGGGCGTCAACCGGGTTCATCAGGCGTTGGCGACGGATGCGGTTTATGCGGATCCGCAAAAGCTGGTTACGTTTCTGGACAACCACGACACCGACCGCTACCTGTCGGTGATTGGCGACGATTACGCCAAATACAAGATGGGCGTCACCTGGCTCCTGACGACGCGCGGCATCCCGTCCTGGTATTACGGAACGGAAGTGCTGATGAAGAACACCAAAAACCCGTCGGATGCGGAGGTACGCCGGGATTTTCCGGGCGGTTTTCCCGGTGATCCGGCGAATAAGTTTACCGATGCCGGGCGAAGCGAAAAAGAAAAAGACGCCTTCAATTTTGTCAAAAAACTGGCGAATTACCGAAAAAATACGCCGACTTTGCAGTCGGGGAAACTCATGCAGTTTATTCCCCAAAACGGCACCTACGTCTATTTTCGCTATGATTCGTCCAAAACCGTGCTGGTGGCCACCAATTCGACGGAGCAGGAAATCAGTCTGGAAACCGGCCGGTTTGCCGAACGCATGGCGGGTTTCACCAAAGCCCGAAATGTGCTGACCGACGAGGTAATCAACAGCTTGATTACCCTGAAATTACCGGCCAAAACTGCGGTGGTGCTCGAACTCACTCTCTGATCTGGCTTGGATGAAAACGGGCGAACGCTGACGGATAAGTCCATTTTTATCGCTTTATTGCAGTACACAACCTGCATAATCAATCAGCCAATGCCCATAAAAGCCTTACTTTTTGACCTGGATGGCGTTATTGTCGACACCGCCATTTACCATTATCAAGCCTGGCGACGGATGGCCAACTCGTTGGGTTTCGATATTACGGAAGAATTCAATGAGCAACTGAAAGGCATCAGCCGAACCGAATCCCTGGAAATTATTCTGGCTCACGGTGGCCTGACGGTTTCGGAAGATCATAAACTGGCGCTGGCTACGCAGAAAAACGAGTGGTATTTGGAACTGGTTTCACAGATGACCCCCGCAGCAATTCTGCCCGGCGTTACGGATTTTTTTGTGGCCGTTAAAACCGCCCACCTGAAAACCGCCATTGGTTCGGTGAGTAAAAATGCGCGCCTGATTCTGGAACGCATCGGCATGATCGACGATTTCGATTCCATCATCGATGGCACCAAAATCAGCCGGGGCAAACCCGATCCGGAGGTTTTTCTGAAAGGAGCCGCCGAACTACACGTCCGGCCCGACGAATGCGTGGTTTTTGAAGATGCCGTTGCGGGTGTCGAGGCCGCCAAACGGGGCGGGATGCTGGCCGTTGGCATTGGCTTGCCGTCGGTCTTGACCCAAGCCGATCTGGTGGTTCCGTCGCTGGCGAAATTGACGCTGGAGGAGGTTTTCACCCTGTCAGCGGTCGAAAGACCCTGACAGCGGTGAAGACCTCCTCCAGAGCCGTCGCATGATCGACAACCCTAACAGCGGTCGAAACCCAATCAGCGGTCGAACGGTGGCTCAACCGATCATATCATGCCAGCAGCGGCTATCCTTTTCATTAAATCAAAACCGCTGTCAGGGTCTACCGATCATGCGATGACCCGGCGCTAACCGGGTTAGAAAAATATGCAAAAAATAGAAACCGCGCACCAACTCCAGCAGCGGATCAAAACGGTTCTGGAAACCGTTGAGCGGGAATTGCGTCCGCTGTCCGATGAGCAACTTAATTGGAAACCCGATACTAAACGCTGGAGCATCACGCAGTGTCTGCAACACCTCAACCTGGCCGAACGGTTTTACATTCGAAACCTCCAGAAAAAAGTGGATGACCTGGGCTTCATTCAGACCAGCCCGATCGATCAACCCTTAAAAAGCACGCTGGTCGGCCGAATGCTGCGCAAAGCCATCGACCCGAATACAAAAATGAAACTGCCGACGGTTTCGTTCATGACGCCCCGCAACGATCTGGACGCCCGCGATGTGATGAAGCAGTTTGTGGAATTGCAGCAACTGTTGCACGAATTGCTCGATAAGGCCCCGTACATCGACTGGAACGAGGAAAAAATGATGACCCTCTTTGGCAACTGGCTTAAAATCAACGTCGGCGATGCGTTTCAAATGCTGGTGGCCCACACCGAGCGTCACCTCAACCAGGCGCTGCGGGTCAAGCAGGAAGCCGCTGGTTTTCTGGCGAAATAAGTATATTTACGCCCAGCCCTCGATCAAAAAACCATAAGTATTTACCAATCAATTTATTAACAGCGCACCCTATCACATAGTGTTTTCCATCTCGCTAAAAATAACCTTAACCCGGAATGAAACAGTACTTAAAGCACGACCCCTGGCTGATTGTTGAAGAGGATTTCCACCGTTCCTACAATGAAATTACGGAGAGTGTCATGAGCCTCGGTAACGGGCGCATGGGACAACGGGGTAATTTTGAAGAGAATTTTTCGGGTAAAACCTTGCAGGGTAACTACGTCGCCGGGGTCTATTACCCCGACAAAACTCGGGTTGGCTGGTGGAAAAACGGGTATCCCGAGTACTTCGCCAAAGTGCTGAACGCGGCCAACTGGATCGGTATTTCCATCAACATCGAATACGAAACGCTGGATCTAAACACCTGCGAAGTCCGCGATTTCCGGCGGGTGCTGAACATGCAGGAAGGGTATCTGGAACGGTCGTTTGTGGCGTTGTTGAAAAGTGGAAAAGAACTTCAGGTGAATGCGAAGCGGTTTTGCTCCATCGTCGACGACGAAGCCGGGGTGATCCGGTATAGCCTGACGCCGTTGAATTTCGACGCCAAAATTACCATCGAACCGTACATTGACGGCAACATCCGCAACCGCGACTCCAACTACGACGAAACGTTCTGGGATGAAGTGCGGAAAGAAACCGGGTACGGGGAAGCCTACATCGAGCTACGGACCCGAAAAACCGGCTTTCACGTTTGCACGGGCATGGCCATCGAAATTGAGCAGGACAACGCCCGGATCGATTTTCAATCCCAGCCCATCCGGCAGGAAAAATACGTCGCCAACCGCCTGACGCTGGATTGCCGGAAAGGACAGGAAACGGCGATTTATAAATACGCCGTGAACCTGTCGTCGCTCAATTACGACAGCGATTCAGTCGTTTCGGAAGCCCGAAAATACCTGCAGCGGATTACCGGAAAAGGTTTTGACCGGATGCTGATCGAACAACAGCAGGCCTGGGCTGACAAATGGAAGATGAACGACATTACCATCGAAGGCGATGTTGCGGCTCAACAGGGCATCCGGTTTTCGATTTTTCAATTGAACCAGACCTATACCGGCGAAGACGAACGGCTGAACATTGGCCCGAAAGGCTTTACTGGGGAGAAATACGGCGGCTCGACCTATTGGGACACCGAAGCGTATTGCCTGCCTTTTTACCTCGCCACGGCCGATCAGAAAGTCAGCCGAAACCTGTTGCTGTATCGGTACAAGCACCTTGAAAAAGCCATCGAAAACGCCCAAAAACTGGGTTTCAAAGCCGGGGCAGCCCTCTACCCGATGGTGACAATGAACGGCGAGGAGTGCCACAATGAGTGGGAAATTACGTTCGAGGAAATCCACCGCAACGGCGCCATTGCCTACGCCATCTACGATTACGTCCGGTATACGGGCGATTCGGAGTATTTGACAGACTATGGCCTGGAAGTGCTGATTGCGATCAGCCGGTTCTGGAGCCAGCGCGTCAACTGGTCGGAGGCCAAACAACAGTATGTGATGCTGGGCGTGACCGGGCCGAACGAATACGAAAATAACGTCAACAACAACTGGTACACGAGTTACCTGGCCGCCTGGACATTACGCTATACCGTCGAAACCGTTGGTCGGGTGAAGCAGCTCAATCCGGAGAAATTCAACGAGTTGTGCGACCGGATTCATTTCCGGGAGGAAAAGGAAGTAGCCACCGCCCTGCACATCGCGGAGAATATACACCTACCTTACGACCATAACCGGCAGGTTTTTCTGCAACAGGAATCGTTTCTGGACAAAGAACTGATGCCGGTGAGCGAGATTCCAAAAGGGCAACGCCCCTTGAACCAGCACTGGTCGTGGGACCGGATTCTGCGCTCCTGTTTCATCAAACAAGCCGACGTGCTGCAGGGCATGTATTTTTTTGAAGACGACTTCGACCGGGAAACGTTACGCCGGAATTTCGATTTCTACGAGCCGATGACCGTTCACGAATCATCACTCTCGCCCTGCGTCCACTCGGTGCTGGCGTCGCAACTGGGCATGAAGGAAAAGGCGTATGAGATGTACCTGCGCACCGCCCGGTTGGACCTCGACGACTACAACAACGACACCGAAGACGGCTGCCACATCACCTCGATGGCTGGCACCTGGCTAGCGGTGGTGAAAGGGTTCGGCGGTTTCCGGATCAAGGATGAGCAGGTTGTTTTAGAGCCGCATTGCCCAGACAACTGGGCGTCGCTGGCATTCAAAGTCCGGTTTCGGGGGGCCTTGCTGGAAATTAAAGTGACACAGACCGATGCAAGTGTGCAGAACTTTTCGGAAAAACCCGCTGAGATTCTGCTCTTCGGAAAACTGCTGACGCTGGAAGGGAAAAGCCAGAAAACCGTGCAGCGTCCGACTGAGTCTGACGCGATTTAAAACTCCGGCTGGTTCCTGCGCATGAACCAGCCGGAGTTCTTTTTTTTGTAGAATGCCATTTTCCGAATGGTAGCAAGGGCAGCACCTAACGGGGAATTTTGAAGAAGTAGTCCACCCCATGAACAAAACCCGTTGCCGTTTCAAGCTACCCAGTGGGCTGGCCCTACTTTCCATAACGGGTTTCCTGATAACCCTTTCCTGCCAGACGCCCGATTCGAAACAACTCACTCCGGCTTTTTATTTCTGGCAAACCACCTACAGCCCTTCCCCTACCGAACGTCGGTTGCTCGATCAGCTTCAAATCCGGAAGCTTTACCTCCGGTATTTCGACGTGGACTGGGACCCGGCCACCCAATCGGCGGTTCCGAAAGCGGTCGTCCGGTTTGCCCAAAAGCCTGCCGGACTGACCATCGTTCCGGTGGTATTTATCACGAACCAGACACTTCTTCGCTGCCCTGTGTCGGCCATTTCGGGGCTGGCCGAAAATCTATTTCGAAAAATTACGCAGATCTCCCGGCAGAATGGCATTTACAGTCCGGAAATCCAGTTGGATTGCGACTGGAGCGCGGGAAGCCGGGAGCGATATTTTCACCTGCTCCGGGAGCTTAAGAACCGCTTCAAGGGTCCGGTTTCGGCCACCATCCGGCTCCACCAGATCAAGTATCCGGAACAAACCGGGTTGCCACCCGTCGACCGGGGCATGTTGATGTTTTATAACATGGCCGACTGGAAACGCGCTGAAACCCGCAATTCGATTTATGATCTGGCTGTAGCCCTGCGCTACACCGACTTTCTGGAACGCTATCCCTTGCCGCTGGATGTGGTCCTGCCGTTGTTTCGCTGGACGGTCGTTTACCGGAACAACCGGTTCCTGAGCTTGCTCAACAACCTCGATTCCAAAACGTTGACGACCTGTTCTTTTTTGAAACCGGAGACCGAAAACCGGTTCGTCGCCAACCGCGACACCAGCGCCCTTGGTTTTTCCATCCGCCGGGGCGATGTATTCCGGGCAGAAGCCTGCCAAATCGATGATTTGACGGCGGGGAAGCACCTTTTGCTATCGAAAATTCGAAATCAAAAACTTACATTTGCCCTCTATCATCTCGATTCTACCGTAACCTCCTCCTATACCAATGCGTTTCTTCACTCTCTTGTCCGGTCGTCTCCGTAGCGCCCTGCTGTCGGTTGCCATTCTGATTGGTTTTGCCTGTGGCCCGAGTTCGTACGACATCAACGAGTTTATGAGTTTTTTCATGCCGGAAAGCAGCCAGACCTCCCTCCGTGACCAAATTTACCACTTTACGCCACAACTCTACCGCTACGATGAGTATTTCGATACGGATGAAGACACGGTTGTAACGGACGAGAATGTGCTGGCCTGGAAAGCCTACTGCCGGGGCAAAGCACCTGACACCGAGATTTCTGCCGCTTTGTACAGCCGCGATAACCAGCCGTCGAACGGCCTGGTCCGTTGGGCCGCAGCCGCCAATCCGGCCGCATTGACCTATCTGAAGCTGGCCTGGCAAGCCGAAGCGGCCGCACCCCGTCCAGTCAATGCCTGGGAAGCAGATTCCGTTCGTCAGGACACCTCAGGCTCAGTGTTGCCGACGCTTCTGGCCGAAGCCAGAGCCGGTTTTGAGTCAACGCAGGATCCGTTTTTGAAGGAGCGTTACGCTTTTCAGGCCGTCAAACTGGCGGCTATGTCGAAGAAGTATGCCCTGAGCCGCACGCTTTACGATGAAATGGTTCGCCCGTTGTCCAAAAAAACCTTCCTGAGTGACTGGTCGTTGTGCCGTCACGCGGGGGCGACGATGGCATTGGGTGATACGGCCCTGGCCCTGTATGAATTCGCGCAGGTTTTTGACCGCTGCCCGTCGCGCCGTCGCGAAGCCGAAACCAGTCTGCGGATTTACGGCATTCGGTTTCGGGAAAAAGCCCTTGATTTTTGCAAAAATGACCGCGAAAAAGCCGCCGTCTATGCCATTTGTGCCATTCAGCCGAAACAGGATGCTTTGCCGTTTTTGAAAGAAATGGCGAGCCTGAACCCAAAAAATCCGCTGATTGAATTGGTGATGGCACGGGAGATCAATCGAAATGAATATTTTTTCTTTCAGGATTCGTCACCCATCAGCGTCTATGATGACAAAACGCGGACGGACTCGCTCAACTTTGTGAATCGGAAAAACGAAGCACCCGACTACTTCCAACAGCTTCGGGACTTTGCGCTGCAGTCGGCGGGAAATACAAAGTTGGGCAATCCGGCATTCTGGTACACGGCAACCGCGTACCTGGACTATCTGGCTAAAGCCTATCCTGATGCCAAGACCAACCTCGATCTGGCCACTCAGCAACCGACCACCAACCCGATGTTGAAAAAGCAAATCGTTCTTCAACAGATGCTTTTGCTTACCGCCCAAACAGAAACCCTCAGCCCGGATGTTGAAAACCAGTTGATTGGCTACCTCGAACAGTTTGGCAATTCAACAAGCTTTCACATGACCAATGCGTTTGTTGAAACCTGTAAACAGTTGGCTCAGAAATACGGGTACGGAAAACCGGTTGAAAAAGAATCGGGCGGTTGGCTGGCGGGTTGTTTTCGGTCCAAGTCCGGCCAGTCGGACGCCCCTTCAACCGCCAAAGCGTTTTTACTCACCGCCCTGACGTCGTCGCAACTCAACCGGAATGACCTGTATTTTGACAGCCACTCCGATTTATACGACATTGAAGACACGACCTCATCCGCCACGATTCGGAACGTCGTTCAGTTTGCCACCAACCCAAATCCTACCGGGTTTGACCAACGGCTCTTGAAACTCACCGGATTTACCAACGACGCCCTCTATCTGCTCTTGGGAAGACGGCTTCTGGCCGAAAACCAGTATGCCGAAGCCGCGGAAGCCTACGCGAACGTCTCCCAAAAAACCTGGAAAACCGAGCCTTTTTCGTCCTATTTCAGCGAAAATCCGTTCGTCGTCAATCTTCTCGGTAAGCCGCAAGGAACAAAAACCGCCAACGCTTACACCCCGGTTTCCTTTCTCAAAAAAATGGTTGACCTGGAATCGAAGGCCAAAACCGCATCGGGCGATGAAGCCGCCGACCTGTATTACCAACTGGGCTGCGGAGCGTTCAATCTGAGCTGGTTTGGCAATGCCTGGCTCTTGGTGCGGGCGCGCTGGAGCGGTGCCGAACCGGTTCTATATCAGTATACTTACCGGCAGGTTCAGCAACCTCAACGGGATCGCGGTTTTCGGCTGATTGGCGAGCAGGATTACTATACCAATGCAACTGCTAAGTCTTTTTTCGAGAAAGCAATGGCGGCTGCCAAAAATCCGGAACTGGCTGCCAAAGCCTGCTTTATGGCCGCTCGCTGCGAACAAAATGCGTTTCGCACTCGGCAGGAACTTGAATATGCCAAGCGCAATTACACCATCGATCCCAAACCGTTCGACACCGAAATGAAAACTCTGCGTCGGCAACAGTACAGTGCCTCCCTGACCAGACTGGCCAAAGTCTATGCGCAAACCCGGTTTCACAAAGAGATGATTCGCGAATGTGCGACGTATTCGGATTTCCTGGCCGGGAAATGACTCAGTTTTTCGTAAACCGCTCACCGAAATACAAATTCAGTCCCACGGTCACAAAGCCCCATTTGTCGGGGCTGTTTTTCCCATAGTGGTTTCCTTCCGTAAACGCCGGACCCGTTGTTTGCATCACCTGGTTGTTATCGTCCAGGGTAGCATCCAGTTTGTCAGTACGGACGAGATTGAGCCGGACATCCCCGAAAATACTCATCCGGCGCGACAGGGCGGTTGCGCCCCGCAGCCCCACCAGCCAAACCAGTTCGTGGGTGCGTTTGACCCCGGCTTTTCCGCGCGCTTCAACTCCGTCGCGCGAACGGTGACTGCCCGGGCTGTTGGTTACCCGCTGTACCGCTCCCGTGGTCAGATCCAGGGCTTCTGCCCGGAAAAACACCAGACCTGCACCGCCATAGGGGCGTAGTTCCACCAGCTTCTGCCCCTGCCTGAAGCATTCCAGTATATCCACAGACACGGCACCGGCTGCCTGGATAAACCGTGTTTTGGCACTGGAATGATAATACTCATCCTGTTGGGATTGCAACCTTCCGACATCGAACGGCAATTCGACCGTCACGGTTTTTGTGATCGGTATTAGCAGTGAAGCCCCGGCGAACGGAGTCGATATGGGATCTTTCAGATCTCCATACAATTGATTGAGTCCGGCCCGAACCGCGACGCTTGCGGGTTGTGAAGTTGTTTTAGGCGACGTTGATTTGGGCTGAGCGAATGCCTGTACAATACTCATACCGAGCAGAAACAGACTGAAACCGGGGCGTAGTTTTCTTTTCATCCGTCGACAGGTTTATGTGTTTCCCTTAGACGCAAATCCGGTAAAAAAGTCATCCCGATTGCCTTCATTTGTAATGTGAACCGCAAATTGGTTCTTCCGCTATGGCCGCTTTTACACCCGTTGACACTGGATTTGATGGCATAGCCCCCTTTTACGATGCCCTTTCGCGGCTGGTTTTCGGTAATTCGCTGCGAAAAGCGCAGGTTTACTGGCTCGGATCGGTTCCCCAAAAAGCGGACATCCTGGTGTTGGGGGGCGGTTCGGGATGGTTGTTGTCGCGCATTCTGGCAGTTTGCGATCCCCGATCCGTTCTCTACATCGATGCGTCACCAGTCATGATTTCTTTGGCAAAAAAAGAAGTAAAAAACGACAGTCGGGTCATCTTCCGGGTTGGCACCGAAACCGCCATTTGGCCCGGCGACGGGGTTGATGTCCTCTTTACGCCGTTTGTTCTCGATCTGTTTACGGAGGAACGTCTGCAAACCCAGCTGCTGCCCCGGCTGCTGGACTGCCTACACAGGGACGGGTATTGGTTTTGCTGCGATTTCGACCAACCGGTTTACGGGTGGCAACGCCTGCTACTGTGGGCTCAATACCGGTTTTTCCGCACGCTGAGTCACATTGAAGCGCATCGACTGCCCCATTGGTTAACGCTACTGAATTCGCTGCCTTCTTTGCGCCCTGTTGAATCAAAAGCCTTTTTTGGGAAAATGATTCTGAGTGGTTGCTGGCAGAAAACCGCTGTCGGACGCCCGGAACAAGCGGTCAGGTAAGCCGGTAAGAAAGGAGCAAAAAAAGCCAGCCTGTTTATCACAGACTGGCTTCCCAATTCTATCGGCACGTATTATTTTACTTCTTCAAAGGGCACATCCGAAACGTTATCCTGGCCGGTTGGCTGACCAGTCTGCCCGTTGGGTTGACCGCCGTCACCCGCGAAACCGTCGGCCGGGTTGGGGCCTTGCGCACCGCCCGTGGCGTTGTACAGTTCCTGCGAAGCGGCTGCCCAGGCAGCATTCAGTTTTTCCACACCGCTTTCGATCGCAGCTGCGTCGCGGCTGCTGTGGGCCGAACGCAATTCGCTCAAGGCACCTTCGATGGCGGTTTTGTTACCTTCCGACAATTTATCGCCATACTCTTTCAACTGCTTCTCGGTTTGGAAAATCAGTGAATCGGCCTGGTTGATTTTCTCAATCGTCTCCCGTTCTGCTTTATCGGAAGCCTCGTTGGCCTTCGCTTCTTCGCGCATCCGGTTGATTTCTTCATCGCTCAAACCGCTCGAGGCTTCAATCCGGATTTTCTGCTCTTTGCCGGTTCCTTTGTCGCGGGCGGTCACGTGCAGAATCCCATTGGCGTCGATGTCGAACGTCACTTCAATCTGCGGAATCCCACGCGGGGCCGGTGGAATACCGTCGAGGTGGAATCGTCCGAGTGAGCGGTTCTGGCTCGCCAGGGGACGTTCTCCCTGCAAAATGTGGATTTCAACGCTCGGCTGATTGTCGGAAGCCGTCGAGAATGTTTCTGATTTTTTGGTCGGAATGGTTGTATTGGCGTCGATCAGGCGGGTCAAAACACCACCCATCGTTTCAATCCCCAGCGACAGCGGAATCACGTCCAACAGAAGGACATCTTTCACTTCACCGGTCAGAACACCACCCTGAATGGCGGCACCAACGGCCACAGCTTCATCGGGGTTAACGCTCTTCGACGGTTTCCGTCCAAACAGTTTTTCTACTTCGTCCTGCACTTTCGGAATCCGGGTTGAACCACCGACCAGGATGACCTCGTCGATCTGGCTGGCCGCATACCCGGAGTTTTTCAACGCCCGGCGGCAGGGTTCCAGACTCCGCTGAATCAGCGAATCGGCCAGTTGCTCGAATTTCGCACGGCTCAAAGTCCGCACCAGGTGTTTCGGAATACCATTTACCGGCATAATGTACGGCAGGTTGATTTCCGTCGAGCTGGAGCTGGACAGTTCCACCTTCGCTTTTTCAGCCGCTTCTTTCAGCCGTTGCAACGCCATTGGATCTTGCCGCAGGTCGATGTTTTCGTCGTTTTTGAATTCCTGCGCCAACCAGTCGATAATCACCTGATCAAAGTCATCACCACCCAGGTGTGTATCACCGTCGGTCGATTTTACTTCGAACACGCCATCGCCCAGTTCCAGGATGGAAATATCGAACGTTCCACCACCGAGGTCAAACACGGCAATTTTCATGTCGTGATGCTTCTTGTCGAGGCCATAAGCCAGGGCAGCCGCTGTCGGTTCGTTAATGATCCGCTTGACATCCAGACCGGCAATTTGACCAGCCTCTTTGGTCGCCTGACGTTCGGCATCGTTGAAGTAGGCCGGTACGGTAATAACGGCTTCCGTAACGGTTTGACCCAGATAATCTTCGGCGGTCTGCTTCATTTTTTGCAGAATCAGGGCCGAAATTTCCTGTGGCGTATATTGACGATCGCCAATCCGGACGCGGGGTGTGTCGTTAGGCCCCCGTTCGACCGTGTAAGCGATGGTTTTAATTTCGTTCTGAACTTCATTGAAACGTTTCCCCATGAACCGTTTGATCGATGAAATCGTGTTCTTGGGGTTTGTGATGGCCTGGCGTTTGGCCGGATCACCGACCTTGCGTTCGCCGTTGCCATTGTCCATAAAGGCCACCACCGATGGAGTGGTCCGACGGCCTTCGCTGTTGGCAATGACCACCGGCTCGTTGCCTTCCATGACAGACACGCACGAGTTGGTTGTTCCTAAGTCAATTCCTATAATCTTTCCCATGATACTTTTACGAATGTCTTGCTTTTAGTCGTTTGACAAACTACAATTGCCTAATGAACAAGACCTATGCCAGCCCACGCAATTGCCCCAAAACGTGACAGATTGACAGCTAAAGCTGACTGAATGGCTTTACTGGTTAAAATTTTTTCGGCGTTTTCTGACAAGATTGTAAACTGCTGAGTCCGTCGGCATCTTTCCTGGCATGACCATCCGGAGACGCACCCCAACCCGCAGAAAACGGCTTTTCGACACCCGGATTTTAGTGCTTTCAGGGGTTGGAGGCATTTCCGTTATTTCCCGAACAACCCACCGAGCAAACCGCCCAGTCCGCCACTGTTCGACTGATTTTGCTGGGCGTTGTTTCCGCCACCCATAAAACCGCCCGCAACGCGCATCAAATCGTTCATGTCCAGTTTGCCATCGGCCATAGCCGAGCTGGCCGCTCCCATCCAGTCGACGCCCTGATTACCAGTTGCCGCTCCCAGAATCTGATTACCGTCGACACTTGAATCGTTCGGATCCCTGGATTTGTTCATTAGCTTGCTCAACACCATCGGCACTACCACCGTTGCAATTGACATGGCCATCTGGGGCGAAATTCCCAGTTTTTGCATCAGGTTTTGTTGCACATTCTGCTGCACACCCTGAGTCACCGGGCTTTCCTGCACATTGGCTCCATTGCCCTGGCCGGTCACCATGCTCAATAAGTCGCCCAGATTACCACCCTGGGCCTGTTGTTGCAACCCCCCGAGAATCCCGCTCGAGATAGCCTGCATAGCGTCTTCATTCTGGTGGTTCGGTATGGCAGGGTTGTTAATGACTGCATCGCCCGACTGCTGGCGAATCAAGTTCATAAGGGTTTCCATCATGATCGTACGTGTTTTGAGTGGTTAAAAAATACTATGAAGTTCCGGACTGACCGAGTTATACTGTTTCTTTGTAATAACTTCCCGGTACGGAATCAGTTTAATTGAGACGCAATTAATTATGGATTGTAACAATGCCGCCCCAAGAATCTACCCCCGAATTTTCCCTGCCTGATTTCCTGACCGACCTGTTTTATCCCAGCGAGTCGGACGAACCCGTTGAATACGTGGACTATACGATTGATTTCGAGCCGCCGTTGACCGTTAGCCAGGTGAAGGATTTGTTACTGATAACGCCAGAAATTTACGTTGAAGAAATCCCGGAAGACGGTTTTTGGAAACCGGTTGTCACCGATCAGGATTGGTATGATGAGGATGAAAAAAAGCGAACGGCCCGGTTTATCGAACTGCAAAAAACCGTTCAGGCTACCTTGAGCGATCGTCAGGTGTTTCGGGTTGGTGAAACGGAAGTGGGGTTGTATTTGCTGGGCCGAAAAGCGGACGGCTGCTGGGTGGGACTGAAAACGCTGGTCGTAGAAACCTAAAAAAAAGCAGGCAGCCGGTGAGGGCTGCCTGCGGACTAGTTATTTCACAGTTTCAACAACGGCTTTGAAAGCCTCGGGGTGGTTCATGGCCAGATCAGCCAATACCTTTCTGTTTAATTCAATACCGGCTGAGTGAATTTTTCCCATCAGGGCCGAGTAGGAAACACCGTGCAGACGCGCACCGGCGTTGATCCGCTGAATCCAGAGGGCGCGGAAATCGCGTTTCTTCTGGCGACGGTCGCGAAATGCATAAACGAGGCCTTTTTCAACCGCGTTTTTCGCTACCGTCCAAACATTTTTACGACGACCAAAGTATCCTTTGGCCAATTTCATTACTTTCTTGCGACGCGCCCTGGAGGCTACGTGGTTCACTGAACGTGGCATTTTTGATTTTGTTTGTTTTTGACAACAGGCGACAAAAATCAATTAAAAATTAAGAATGAAAAGTTAAAAATAGGCCTGAACACCGCAGTATTCGAAAACCGGTTTTCACTTTTAATTTTTAACTTTTAACCTTTAACTGCACTTGAAAGGCCTGAGATCGGGTTGAACATGAAACCGCGCGGAGAATCCGCGAAAGGGGGCGTTGCTTACGCCAGGTTGAGCATAACCTTGATCCGACGCTCATCGCCTTTGAAAACCAGCGCATCGTGAACCAGGTTCCGCTTGCGTTTGGTCGACTTTTTCGTCAGGATATGGCTGTGGAAGGCATGCTTCCGTTTGATTTTGCCGGTACCAGTCAGCTTGAAACGCTTCTTGGCGCCCGAATTGGTTTTTACTTTTGGCATTGCTTTAAACAGAAATGTTGCTGATTGTGAAACAGGCCGCAAAGATAGGCAAAAAAAGTGTAAGGTTTAGTAAGCGTTTGAGGTTTAAAGTATAAGGTTTAACGTTACCGGGATAGTGGCAACGTTAAACTTCACACGCTAAACCTCAAATCGTACTAAACCTTAAACGGATTTATTTCTTCACCTGAACCACTTTGGGTGCCAGGAACATACTCATCCGCTTGCCTTCCAGTTTGGGCTCAGCCTCAACGCGGCCGATGTCTTCCAATCCTTTGGCAAACCGCTGGAGCAGTTCAACACCGCGTTCTTTGAAGACGATGGAACGCCCCACAAACTGGACGTATGCCTTCACCTTCGAACCTTCTTTCAGGAAGTTAATGGCGTGTTTCAATTTAAATTCAAAATCGTGGTCGTCGGTATTCGGACCGAACCGGATTTCTTTGATAACGACTTTCTGAGCCTTCGCCTTGATTTCCTTTTGCTTCTTCTTCTGTTCGTATTTGAACTTCGAGTAGTCGACAATCCGGCAGACGGGCGGCACGGCGTTGGGAGAAATTTCGACCAGGTCGAGGGCCTGCGACTTGGCCAGGTCAAGGGCCTGCTGAATATCGTAAACGCCCTGTTCGACGTTTTCACCAACTACCCGAACCGAACGGGCTAGAATACGGCCGTTGATCCGGTAAGGTTCTTCGACCACACGCGGTGGGCGCATGGGTCTGCGCTGTAATGCCATAGATAATATTTAGAGTTGAAAATGGGTCCGCTGTTGCGGGTGATTACGTGCCTATAACGTAATGTGTATTATAAAGTTTCCCGTAAAATACGCATTTTGAGCATTCGGAGCAAGAAAATGAGGTTAATGAACAATTAACCGGGCGTAATGCATAGTGGAAAACCACCCGGTCTGTTCATGAACCCCGTTCCTTGTTCATATATTTCATCAAACGGCCTTCGCTACGGGCTTGATTTCATTCTGGAAAAACGCCACAAATTCATCAATGGTCATCGATCCAATGTCGCCTTCGCCTTTCTTGCGAACGGAAACACGCCCTTCGGCCTGCTCCTTTTCGCCCAGAATCAGCATGAATGGCACCTTGTTCAATTCCGAATCCCGGATCTTGCGACCGATCTTCTCATCGCGGTGATCGACGTACCCCCGAATGTCGCTTTCCTGCAAAGTTAGGAAAACTTCGTTGGAATAGTCCTCATATTTCTCCGAAATCGGCAAAACCGCAATTTGGTCGGGCGACAGCCAGAGCGGGAAGTTGCCTCCCGAGTTCTCGATCAGGATCGCAATAAACCGTTCCATCGAACCAAACGGCGCACGGTGAATCATCACCGGCCGGTATTTCTGGTTGTCGGAACCGGTGTATTCCAGTTCAAACCGTTCGGGCAGGTTGTAGTCGACCTGGATGGTTCCCAATTGCCATTTGCGGCCCAGGGCATCCCGGACCATGAAATCCAGCTTGGGGCCGTAAAAAGCCGCTTCGCCCAGTTCAGTCACGGTTCTCAGGCCCCGTTCGGCCGACGCTTCGATGATGGCTGCTTCGGCTTTTTCCCACAGCTCATCCGAACCAATGTATTTCTGCTTGTTTTCGGGATCGCGCAATGAGATCTGGGCGCTGTAATCGTCGAAACCCAGCGATTTGAAAACATACAGCACCAGGTCGATGACTTTGATAAACTCCTCTTTCACCTGATCCGGGCGGCAGAAAATGTGTGCATCGTCCTGCGTAAAACCGCGAACCCGGGTCAAGCCGTGCAGTTCACCGCTTTGTTCATACCGATAAACCGTGCCAAACTCCGCCAGCCGCAGGGGCAAATCCCGGTAGGAACGGGGTTTGGTTTTGTAAATTTCGCAGTGGTGCGGGCAGTTCATGGGTTTCAGCAGAAACTCCTCGCCCGCTTCCGGCGTCAGAATGGGCTTGAACGAGTCTTCACCGTATTTCTCCCAGTGGCCCGAGGTCACATACAATTGCTTCGAACCGATGTGGGGCGTAACGACCTGCTGATAACCGGCCCGAACCTGCGCTTTCCGCAGAAAATTCTCCAGCCGTTCGCGCAGCATCGTTCCTTTTGGCAACCACAGCGGCAAACCGGCGCCGACTTTTTCCGAAAAAGCAAACAGTTCCAGTTCCTTGCCCAGTTTCCGGTGGTCGCGTTTTTTGGCTTCCTCCAGCAGGTGCAGGTAATCGTCCAGTTCTTTCTGTTTCGGGAACGTGACGGCATAGACGCGGGTCAGCATCTTGTTCTTCTCGTCGCCCCGCCAATAGGCCCCAGCCACATTCATCAGTTTCACGGCTTTGATAAAACCGGTATGCGGAATGTGCGGTCCCCGACAGAGGTCGGTGAAGTTGCCCTGGGTGTAGAACGAAATCGTTCCGTCTTCGAGCCGTTCCAGCAGGTCGAGTTTGTAGGGATCACTTTTCTTTTCAAAATAGGCGACGGCTTCGGCTTTGCTGATCGGCTGACGGATAAATTCCTGTTTCTGCCGCGCCAATTCGAGCATTTTGTCTTCCACCTTTTTAAAATCCTCCTGCGAGAAATGCTGCCCGTTCAGATCGACGTCGTAATAGAAGCCTTTCTCAATCGGCGGTCCGATCCCGAACTGAATGCCCGGATACAGTTCTTCCAGGGCTTCGGCCAGCAAGTGGGCGGATGAATGCCAGAATGTCGCTTTTCCTTCGGTATCGTTCCACGTCAAAAGGGTAACCGCTGCATCCGTTGTGATGGGGCGCGTGGCATCCTGCACGGTGCCATTCACTTTGGCAGCCAACACATTGCGCGCCAGCCCTTCGCTGATGCTCAGGGCAATTTCCAGACTGGTTACTCCGTTGGGATACTCCCGGACACTGCCGTCGGGCAGTGTAATGCGAATTTGGTCACTCATTTTTATAAAGTTTATCAGTGGTACTCAATCGGCAATTCTTTTGAATGCTAAATGTAAAATGAGAAATGGTGAATGTAAAATTGAATACACTCTAACTACTTTTACATTCACCATTTCTCATTTTACATTTAGCATTTTTCTTCATCTCAATTTCTGGTTGAATCGCGGCTAAATCGGGATCGGGGCTGAATCATCATGACGCGAACGCGCGTGGTGTCGAGCACCTGACCGGGACGGGTTAGCGGAGCGGGGCGTTCTTCGTACGGAAGATCGGTGGCATCGCCATACATTTTTTTCTTCTGCACCCGCCAGTAGCCATAATAGGCCTGCTGATCGGCGGCATTCTCCTGCATCGCTAACGCATATTGTTTACCGGCTTGTTCCCACTCCCGGAATTGTTCGTAGCACATGGCGATGTAATAATGGATGCGGGGAAATTGCGGGGCCTGTTTCACCACCTGATCGAAATGCTGCAGGGCCTGCGCCATGTTCCGCAGCTTCATCATTACCAGACCCGACTGAAAATGCGCCTGCACCATGGTGGGGTCGAGTCGCAAGGCTTTCTGGTAAAAAAAGTAGGCACTGTCGGACGCAGCCGTTTGCTGGTAAATGTGGCCGAGGGCATACAGCAAACCGGGGTCGTTCGGGAAGTAACTGGCACCCCGTTTGTTGTAAGCAATGGCCGACGCATAATCACCCCGAACAGAATGGATGATCGACAACTGCACATACGGTTCCAGAAACCGGGGTTTCAGCGTCAGGGCCCGTTTATAAAACGTAACCGCCCGGGTGGTGTCTCCCGATTTGGCCGCTACCAGACCGTTCAGGTAAAACGCTTCGCCTTCGTAGGGCGCCATTTGCAGGGCTTTCACGAGGTAAAACCGGGCGCGGTCCAACTGTTTTTCGTGCTGGAGCAAATCCCCGATGGCAATGTATAATTCCGGGGTGTTGACGCCCAGCCCTTCGGCCCGTAAGGCACTTTCCAGCCCATCGTCATACAACTGCTTTTTCCGCAATACCTGCGCCTTCACAAAGTGATACCGCCCTTCGTTGTTTTCCCGTTCGAGGGCTTCGTTGATGTCGGCCAGGGCTTCATCGGTTTTTCCGAGATCCATGTACAGAGCCGCCCGTTTGGCGTAGGCCGACGCCGGGCCGCTTTGGTTGATCGCCCGCGTCAGGGCTTCCAGAGCGGCCTGATTCCGGATGTCAGCCGAATTTTCCGGCACAGCCGGAATCCGGGTCTGCCGGCGGTCATCGTCGGAACAGGCCATCAGAAAACAAACAGTAATCAGACACCAGAGGCTACAAAATTTGCCCATTCTAATTCCCGGAAATCAAGGCGGACTGCCGCTTCCGAAATACCGGATGGCCAGACAGCCCAGTTCGTTTCCAACTGCAAATATAGGTCATTCGATGGAAGAAAACCGATAAAATACGCCCAGGGGAAGGCGTTTGGAAAAACCATCGCGGAGATATAATTCGCCAAATTCGGAGTTGGCACGCTCGCCAAAATGGGCTTTCATGAGGTTTTCCAGAATCAGCGCGGAAAAACCGAGGGAGTAGAGGTTGATGATCAAAAAATACTGCTCCTTGTCCAGTAATTCGGCGCAAACCTGCAACAACTCATTGAGGTGTTCTTCCAGCAGCCACTTCTCCCCTTCCGGTCCGCGACCGTAGGCCGGAGGGTCCAGAATCAAGCCGTGGTAGGTGTTGCCCCGACGAACTTCCCGTTTCACAAACTTCAGCGCATCTTCCACCACCCAGCGGATGTTGTCGAGCCCGCTGGCTTCCATGTTTTCCCGCGACCAGGTAATGACCTGCCGAACGGCATCGACGTGGGTCACCTCCGCACCAGCCTGCCGGGCCGACAGCGATGCCGCACCGGTATAAGCAAACAGGTTCAAAATACGCGGTTTTTCGACGGGTAGTGCCGATACGTTCCGGTGAATAAATGGCCAGTTGACGGCCTGCTCCGGGAAAATTCCGACGTGTTTGAAGGACGAAAGCGAGAGTTTGAACGTCAGATCCAGACCTTGTTGCTGATACGGAATGAACCATTTCTCGTCCATTTTGGCGTTTAGCACCCACTCCCCTTTTTCCTGCGATCCCTTGTCTTTTTTGAAAACTGCATGAGCCCGGTTTTGCCATTCAGCATCCGTCAATGACTTGGGCCAGATGGCCTGCGGTTCCGGGCGACTGAGGACAACGGAGCCAAAGCGTTCGAGTTTTTCAAAACCGCCCGTGTCGATTAATTCATAGGAAGACCAGCTTTCGGGGGTCAGCAGCGTCAAATGGTTGTTACTCATGAGCCCAGGGCTAAAATACACTCAAATTCGTTGACGCTCACGGGAACGACGGACAGCCGGGACTGCCGGACCAGCAACAGATTCTGCAACAGCGGTTCCGCTTTGATCTGCTGTAGTGAAACCGGTCTCGAAAGCCGGGTGACGGGCTCAAGTTCCACCACCACCCACCGTGGATCTTCCGGAATGGTCGGATCAGGATAGGCTTCGTGGCTCACTTTGGCCAATCCGACCACTTCTTTGCCCTCCACACTGTGGTAAAACAGGACCGGATCGCCCAGGCGCATCGAAGCAAGGTTGTTCCGGGCCTGGTAGTTGCGCACGCCATCCCACACGGCCTTTCCCTGCCTGACGAAATCGTCCCACGAATACGCGTCCGGTTCGGACTTAACGAGCCAGTAGTTCAAAGCGTTGGTGTATTAAATGGTTTTGGTTTGATGGTTAAAAAGGCTGGAACGGGTCGCCGACGGTTTAATAGTCGTCGAATTCGTCGCCGTATTTGGACCCGAACTCGTCGTGCGAATGGTCTTCGTCCAGCCCTTTGAATTTCAGTCCTTTCTTAATGATAGAAATCTGCCCGGAGTGGTAGGTATCGTGGTTGATAATCCCGTGTAACATATCGTAGTACGTATAGTCCCTACCGGGAACGATATCTTCCAGAAATTCATCATCGTCGCGTTTGTCGAGTTCGTTGATCAATTCTTCCTGACTCAGGCTCAGTTCCATTTGCAGGGCTTCCCATTCAAAATCGTCGATAACCTGAAACGACCCGAAATTTTTCTCCGGCGTCTTGATGTCGAAATCCTTATCTCCCTGCATTTTTTTAACGCAAAAAATCCGCCAGCTCGTCATGTGGAAAACCAGTTCGGCGATGGAATGCGTGTTAGGCGTCAACCGGTGACCCGCCATTTCGGGAGAAACGCCACTCAGCACTTCTACCAGTGAAGGCCCGTGCCAGGCTTCCTCCCCTTCGTAGGTGGTATTGAGCAGGTCAATGATTCGTATCAATTCGTCGTTCTGTACCATTGGAATCGTGTTGAAAAATGATCGGAGGGCGTGAGGCCTCTTTCGGTTCTTTCGGCAAAGGTAAAAGGGTTTGTTATTTTTTCATTGTGTTACTTCCCGATTCTATCCCAAAAAAAAGATATAACTTATTGAAGAATATGACTAAAAAGGCACTTTTTCCCACTCCTGACAATAATACAAGTCCGTCTTCTGAATCCGGTTCATCTCCTATAATCAATCCAATATTTTTTCAGGATGGACTGTTTATAAACTAATGGTGAAAATCAAATAAAAGTAAAGTTACCCCTTGACATTTGTATGGACAATCAATAGTTTTGGATCATTGAGCGATTGCTCAGTTATTATTACTCAAAGGGTCAGCCTCCTCTTTGTGTTCAATACATAGTTCACGATTTCTGTGCTATCAACTTATGAACACCAATCGTCACACCGACGAGGAGCTGGTACGGTATTACCTTGCTACCCAACAAAGCGACTATTTTGGTCAACTCTACAAGCGTTATTCAAACAAGGTATACCGCCGGTGTTTGACCATTACCAAAGACCCCGTCGATGCGGAAGATTTCACGCAGGACATTTTTATGCGGGTTTTGTCCGGGCTACACAATTTCAAGGAAAAGTCCACCTTCTCGACCTGGCTCTACACGGTTTCGACCAACTATTGCATGGATCGCATGAAAATGGGCCGCCGGCGAAGTGACTGGGTCGAACTGGATCACGAGATCGTCAAGACGCTGGCCGAAACCAACGATTACGCCGGGATGGAAGAACGCTACCAGCTCGTGGATCTGATTCTGGAAAAAATCGCCCCCAGCGAGTCGATGTATTTGCGAATGAAGTATGAAGATAACATGAACATCCGGGAAATGGCAATACTACTACAGGTTAAAGACAGTGCCGTCAAGATGCGACTGAAACGCGTTCGGGATAAAGTAAAAGATATACTCATTTTTTATCAATTGAATTGATTCCGAATAGACCGGGTAAAATGGCCTAAAGCCGTCTGGATTTCAGGCCATTTTACCCGGTTATTTTTTTTCGACTACGCTGATGTTTCCGCTGCCTTCGAGGTAGCATTTTTTTACTTTCTGATAATCGTCAACGCCCTTTTCCCGGAGGATGCTGACCAATTCTTCTTCCGTGATCATTTCCCGCTTCATATTCTGGCGCATCAACTGACCGTCTTTCACCAGTAAAATGGGATCGGGCTCCACGATTCTTTTCAGAAGAACGGATTGATACCCCAACCAGTCGATCGAATAGTCCCAGAAAACCAGTGTTCCGACCAGAACGAAACCTTCCGTCACGGATTCGTACGGCCCGGCCATTGCATTTTGAGCGGCATCCGAAATCATCGTGATGAGCAGCAAGTCGCTGAGATTCAGTTGCCCGGTGCCGCGCCTGAAAAACCGCAGGTACACAAAAATAAACCAGTAGGTCAATGTCCCGCGGATCACCATCTCCAGAATGGACGTTGTGGGTATGAACACGGATTGCCAGTCGACGCCAATTAGTTTTTCCATCATGTCTGTAGTAGAGTAGACATCTGAAACGGATTCGCTCCAGAAAGCAGCGGAAAGATAGCAGCAAATTGAGCGTTTGGCCTCCCAATTCGATTGAGGTTTTGACAGTTTTTAATTTTCGGTGTAACTTCACGCCATGAAGCTTATTCACATTCGTACGGCATCGTTAGCAGCCATCATCGTAGTAACGGCTCTGAGTCGCTTGTTACCTCACCCGTATAATTTTACACCCATTGCTGCCCTGGCTCTTTTTGGCGCGGCCACCTTTGAGCGCAAATGGCTCGGGCTGGCCATTCCGCTGGCCGCCATGTTGCTCAGTGACCTCTTTCTTGGTTTTCACAGCGGGATGATGAGCGTCTACAGTGCTTTCACCGTAATCTGGTTGCTGGGCGTTGTTCTGTTACGCAAAGTCACCTTTGGCCGGGTCTTAACCGCTTCGCTCCTGTCTTCCGCCCTGTTTTTTTTGATCACTAATTTCGCGGTTTGGTACGGCAGCTCATTTTACCCGCAAACACCCCAGGGCCTCCTGGCCAGCTATGCAGCCGGTCTGGCGTTCTACAACGGCCAATCGTTTTTTCTGAATGCCGTGCTGGGCGATCTGACTTTCAGCACGGTTTTATTCGGCAGTTATTACCTTTTACAACGACAGTTTCCGGTTTTCAGGCTCGCCCGATAAATTCAGTCATCTTATCGATACCCTAAAGACCTGTAAGCTTTCAAACCTTGCAGGTCTTTTTTTAGTGATCTTCCACCGACTCAACCAACTTCCTATCCATCATGTATACCTCCAAACGGGTTCCTCTTCACCTTATTATTCCGTTCGCCTGGCGCTCGGTTTTATTCTTTCTGGGCTATTCCACCCTCATTTGTCTGTTGTATGTCATGGCGGGCTGGCAGTGTCTGGCCATCCCATTTCTGCCCATCGGCCTGATCGGAACCGCCGTTGCGTTCTACGTCGGTTTCAAAAACAATTCCTCTTATGAACGGCTGTGGGAAGGGCGACGGATCTGGGGCAGTCTCGTCAACGTCAGCCGGTCGTGGGCCATCATGGTGCTAGACTATGTCACCCCCCTGAACGCCACCGGGCCGGTTTCGGAGCAGGAAGTAAAGGCGGCCCACCAAAGTTTGATCTACCGCCAACTGGCCTTTCTGAATGCCTTGCGGCTCCAGCTCCGCCGTCGCACGGTTTGGGAAGCCTGTGTGGGGGCCGAACATACCCTGATCGAACGCATCGAAGCCTTTCGGCTACACCAACTGGATGAAGACCTGGCGCCGTTTTTAGCCCCCGAAGAAATGGAATTGATCATCAAGCGACAGAATGCCGCCACGCACCTGATCCGGAACCAATCCGCCCAGCTCAAAGAACTGCGGGCCAAAGGGCTGATTTCGGAGTATTATCACGCTGAAATGGAACGCCTGCTGGTCGAATGTTACAGCCAGCAGGGCGCCTGCGAACGGATCAAGACGTTTCCGTTTCCCCGCCAGTACGCCTTTTTCAGCTACATCTTCATCTGGCTTTTCGTCCTGATTCTGCCCTACGGTTTGCTCGGCGAAATGGCTAAACTGGGCGACTGGTACGTCTGGCTCACCATTCCGTTTTATACCCTCATCTCCTGGGTATTCAATACGATGGAGATCATTGGCGATACGAGCGAAAATCCGTTCGAAAACAGCATCAACGACGTGCCGATGACGGCCATCTGCCGCAATGTGGAGATTGATTTGCGTGAAATGCTGGGCGAAACCAAACTGCCGGAGCGCATGCAGGCCGTTGATAATATTCTGCTCTAGATGGCACCAGAGGAGGAATTCACCGGCGGAAAACAATAAACGGGGGCGGTTTTCAGTTTTATCGACAAGTGTAGAACGAATATGTGTCGCCGATTCCTGCCCATCGTACTTGTATTGGTTTTTTGCGTCGGATTGAAGCCTGCGTCGGTGGTGTCGCCCAGCGATCACTACGGCCAGATCGATTACTACGCGCGTCATGCTCCGGACTCGTACGCCCGCAGCATTACCAGTTTATCGGACTACCTGACGGCTCCTGCCCGCACGGATATGGACAAAGTTCGGGTGATTTACGCCTGGATGGTTTCCCACATCCGCTACGATCAGGAGGCCGTTCACAACCGGAGTTCGCAAAAGTATTATTCTGAATTTGAATACGCCAACCGCGTTCTGCGCCAGCGAAAAGGGCTCTGCACCGGGTATGCGCTGTTGTTCAAATACCTCCTGAAACGGGCGGGTGTTCAGGCCGTCAACATCCGGGGGTATGCGCGCACGGAGGATAAGGAAGCGGGACGCCCCGTTGCGGTGGTCGACCACGAATGGAACGCCGTTAACATTGAGGATGAATGGTTTTTGCTGGATCTGGCCTGGGCCGTTACCACCGCTTCGGAAGGGGCTGGCAGCAATGATTTCTATTTCCTGACGCCACCTGAAGTATTCGTTTCCCAACACTTTCCTACAGACTCCCGCTGGCAGTTTCTGGATCAGCCGCTCAGCAAAAGTGAATTCGACCGGTTTCCCAAACTCTATGATCCGTATTTCCAGATGGGATTTGGGCCGGACTTCCCGCGCGACGGCCAGATTCGGGCTCAGGGAAAAGCCGAACTGACCCTACAAAACGAACAGGCGCTGGAATACCTCTGCACGGTCAGTCGCTTCGGACAATCGAAGGGGTCAGAAGTTCCGGTGAGAGTGGCCCGTTCCGGCAATCAGCACCAGTTGCAGTTCAACGTCCCGATCCGGGGCTGGTCGACGCTCCATATTTTTGCCCGATCCCGTGGGAACGCCCGCGTGAAGAAATACGACTGCATCGCGTCGTTCTCGATCTATAATTCGTGAATAGACATGAGAGGATAGACAAGAGAGTAGAGACCAAAACAGGAAGGTTTCCCATTCTCTATTCTCTTGTCTATCCTCTCTTATCTATTCTAACCTACCGCAAAAAAATCCGCAGATTCCGGAAGGCGTCCATGCGGGCGTAGCTTTTTTCGTGCATCACCACCGTGGATTCCGGGCCTTCAATGATCGCCGGTCCCGACAAAGTGTCTTCGGAGCGAATACCGGCGCGGTCGTAGATCGGGCAACCGCAGGGAGTCAAATCCTTCTCGTAATACACCGAGCGATAGCCTTTCAGGGCGTGAAAATCACCCGTCCGATGGGTTGGGTTGTAGTAGCCAGCGCGCTGCATAGCCGCCGGTATTTGCCATTCCGGGTCATTTTCGGCCAACACGAGCAGATACCCCAAGGCCGACGACACCCCGGCTCCTACCGGCACCACCACCTGTTTAATGCCCAACTGCCGGGCAATTTCACAGGCATGAACCGGTCCGGCACCCCCAAACGCCAACAGGCTATACGTCTCCAGTTCAGCGGTATGCGCCCCGGTTAATTCTCGGATTTGTGCCGTCAGATTCGCTTCAACGCCGTTGGAGACCCGCATGGCGGCTTCTTCCACCGAAATGTTGAGGGGCGTTGCGAGGTGTTCCCGAATGGCCTTTTTGGCCAAATCCACCTTGAGGGGAATGGCCCCATATAGAAAATAATCTTTATTCAGATACCCCAACACCAAATCCACATCCGTCAACGTCGGCACGGTCCCCCCCCGATCGAAGCAAGCCGGGCCAGGTCCGGGAGTGGCATGCTCGGCAAGCAGAACGGGTTCTTTATTTTCATTCAGCCCGATGTAACTATTGCCTCCCATATCGAAACTGCGTACCTGACTTTCCAGCGATTGATCCAGTGAATCCATCGAAGTGGCCGACAGTTCGTTCTGCAGGGAGACAAACGCCGACGATCCGCCAATTCGCAGTACCACGAGGTTTTTCTGCCCGATCTGGTCCCCAAAATACCGCCCGGTCATGAGCCCGCCAATCCGGGGCGACATAATGGATTCGGGATGTTCAACCGCTTCATCGAGGAGAAGTAGACGTCCGTGGCCGGTTACCAGCCGAATCGGTGTTGCCCAACCGGCCGCCAACAGTTTCTCTTCCAGATCCCGGGCGCAGGTGATGGCCATGGACGGCGGAATTTGTACGCTCATTCCCACCACCAGGGCTTCCACCACCGCCGGATCCACATTTTTTTCTGCCATGAAATACCCGATTTCCTCAACCAATCGCTCAGTTGAATCATGAATGGTGGTGGGAATTTTCTTGATGGATAGACGGCCAGCGTCGTCCATCAACACAAAATCCGTAAACGTTTCTCCCAAATCAATGCTAAAACGGTAACGACTCATGGTAGTCTTTTTGGCTGTGAGAAACGATTCTACTTTGACGTAATGCGCATGTCCGTAATCCGCCACCGGCCGTCCGGGTCTTTCCGTAATTGGCTGGTTACCGTTGCAGAACGGGACGCCGAACCGGTCGTTTCGGCCGGAACATACGAGTATACTTCAACGGATTGGGCCGTGTTTTCGTTGATTTCCAGCTTCCGGACGCGATAATTCTGGTACTTTATTTTTCCACCCGACGCCTGGTATTCCGCCGGGGATTTCCGGCTACCGTCCGAATCGGTGATCTTTGCCTCTTCCGAAAACCAGGTCGCTACACTGCTTGGGGTGCCCGAACCAGGATTCAGAACGGCCATGCGGCTTTTGAGCAGTACCAGAATTGAATCCCGCTCCGGATACAGTTTCGTGGTCGTGGTGCGGGTTTCCGTACGGCGCAAACGCCGTTGCGTGTCTTCTTTTGCCTGGTTTGGCGTCGTTTGCTGGGCTACGGCAGATGCCGAAAATCCCATTCCCAACACGAGTATCAACAGTTGTAGTTTCATTTGTTTTCGTTTTCGTCGCTCAAAAGTAAAGTTTTTCTGCCAATCGAAACGTATTGCAATGCGCTTCCACAATGTCGGCCATTCGGGGCGAATAACCGCCCCCCATCGAAACCACGATCGGCAAGCCAGCTTTGCGGGCCTGCTCAAAGACAAACTCGTCGCGCTGTTTGCAGCCCTCACGGGTCAGGCTCAGCTTCCCAAGCCGGTCGGACTTTAACACATCGACACCGGAAATATAAAACAGAAAATCGGGCTTTTGTTCTTTTACCAGACGGGGCAAGGTATCGGCCAACTGTTGAAGGTAGGCTTTGTCGGACATTCCGGTCGGCAATTCCACGTCCAGATCCGACTGTTCCTTGTGCAACGGGTAATTGTCTTTGCCGTGCATACTGAAGGTAAAAACTCTCGGCTCCTGCCGAAAAATAACTGCCGTCCCGTTTCCCTGGTGAACATCCAGATCGATAATCAATACTTTCTGCGCGAGTTGCTGATCGAGTATATACCGGGCCGCCACGGCCACGTCGTTCAGGAGGCAAAACCCTTCGCCCCGATCCGGGAAGGCGTGGTGGGTGCCGCCCGCAATGTTGAGGGAGATACCGGATTTTAAGGCAATCAGGCAACAATCGATGGTTCCCTGCGTAATCATCCACTCCCGCTGAATTAAGCCCTCTGACAGCGGAAAACCGATCCGGCGCACCATAACCGGCGGAACACTCAGCGTTTTTAACTGCCGGACATAGTCGGAAGTATGAACCGCCAGTACCCAGCGATCATCGACCAGACCGGGGGAAAAAAAGTTACCAGGCCGACACGTGCCCTCATACAACAACTGATCATAAATCAATTCATATTTCGACATCGGAAAGCGGTGGCCTTCGGGTAGCGGGTGTCGGTAAATAGGATTATAAGCAATTTTCAACATCCATCGGTAAGTTAGCGGACAGTAACCAGCTATGTATCCACTTATGCAAACTGTCATTGTGACCGGAGGAGCCCAGGGTATCGGGCGCGTAACGACTCAGTATTTATTGACCCACGGCTACCGGGTTGCCATTTGGGAAAGCGACGCCGAAGCGCTCGAAGAGTTCAGCGAAACCATGAAATCGTCGAACTCCAAGGCGCTCGTGCTCAATTGTGACATCACCTCCGAAACCGCCGTAAAAAACGCGGTCAAATCCACCATCGAGCGATTCGGACAAATCAATCACCTGATCAACAATGCCGCCATCCAGATTGAAAAACCGCTCGAACGGTTTACGCTCGAAGACTGGAATAAAGTCATTGGCACCAACCTGACTGGCACCTTTCTCTGCTCCAAATATACCGCCCCACACCTCGCCGAACAACAGGGCAGCATTGTCAACCTCTGCTCTACCCGTGCCTTTCAGTCGGAACCGGAAACCTTTGCCTATTCGGCGTCGAAGGGCGGTATTTTTGCCCTGACCCACTCGCTGGCGGTTAGTCTGGGGCCGGACGTCCGGGTCAACTGCATCAGTCCGGGCTGGATCGATGTGGCGGCACTGAAGAAAAAAGGCAAAGCCCGGAACGAACAGCTCCGACCCGAGGACCACGCGCAGCATCCCGCCGGCCGGGTTGGACAGGCCGACGACATCGCCCGGATGATCCTTTTTCTGATCAACGATTCCAACTCGTTTATTACCGGACAAAATTTCACTGTAGACGGCGGAATTTCGCGAAAAATGATTTATACATAACTGGTCATAACTTACTGATCGACAAATACTTAATGCCAAGTAAAAAAAATAAACTTACATGTGTTTTTTATGTATAATTACTTATGTATTTTTACGCAACGATTTAGTCATTTACGGTAGATCGCCATTCGCGTGGTTGCTCAAATGTCAAACAAAAAGGAAACTAATTTACCCAGTCATTCGGTGATTGAAACCCGATGGTTGACTATGGTAAATGAAATCCAGCAGCAACACAATGTATTGATTGACCTGATCGAACAACTAGAACAAAATCCGGTAAACAATCAGAAAACCGTTTTTCGGTTGACAACCCTGCAGCAGCATGTGCTGGATACACTGACCCACCTTTTGGCCGAATCGTTGACCGAGATTGAATCCGTTGTTTCAACTCAGGTGGAGCGACTGCAAAAAAAACACGCTCACAGCCAGATTTTGATTCAACTCAAAGACCAGATCGATCTGGAACTCAATCAACTCCGGACGTAATGGATTCTGAATCGGGTTTTCAACCCGGCACGCGTTCCAATCTGCATTCCCGCTTTTCTCTGTCCTACATAAAAAATAACCCCGGCACAGGTGCCGGGGTTTCTTTTGCAGTCAATTTTCGTGGTGTTCTACAGGGTTTCAACTTTTATGGTACCCGGATCATAAGTGGTTGGAATATGCACCTCCAGCCACTCTTCAAGCTGCATGAGTGCCCCTTCTTCCGTGTATGAATTGTAAATGCGGCTTGCCAAATACGTGCCATCTTTGGCATATACCGTGCATTTGAACTTCTTTTTGTTCAAGGTTCCTCGCAGAGTTTTCATTTCCATGTTCATGATCATTAAAGTTCAGCATACAGAGAGGGGGTGCATTAAAACCGTACAGACAGGCAATCAAAATCAATTCAACTCATTGAAGTCTTTTCGCAATTTACTCGAATTAAAGGGCGGAGGTTACGAATAAAAAGAATGGAAAAACGAATTTTGATTACCGGTCTAATGAGTTATCAACTCCTTTTAAATCGAGCAAAAATCAAACCAAGAGCACTATGTATAATTACATATTTTCTTAATTTATAATTATTTTAAAAAGACGAACAGATTTCTTTTTGGCTGCTTCTGTGCAACCATTGCTCCTCTATTCGGGTCTATACCGTCAGAATGACCCCATTTATCTCGGAAAACCTCTCCCTGTTTCGGATATAAAGATCAGATTTACTTTACGATGGTGAAACGAATGTCCGGAAGCTTTGCATTCGGACATTTTTGTTTTACAAGCTGTAAATAATTTATTGCACAAGCAATATACTTTGCCGGGTTAGGTTGCACGTATTCATCTTAAAAAAAAGGTGCACATTCAGCGTGCCACATTTTTATTAATCTGTTCTTTTTTCTGTAAGACCTTGCCCTGTTCAATTAATTCCTGGTAGGTAAAATCTTCGTTGCGGACGTCATTGATTTCATTTTCAACCGTAGCCCGGTTGAATGCCGACCGACTCACAGAATCGGCATGAGCTTCCATTACTTTCGAATACTTTTCCGGATCGTATTTTTTATCCAGAGGATCGCAACTCAGGAGGGTGAAAGAAACAGAAGCCGTCAGAAAGAGTGTCAGCAGCTTTTTCATGGATATTAGGGTTTGACTGCATTAACCCGCATTCCCGCAGGATTGTTGCAAAAACAGGGTGCAATCAGCCCCAATCCGACAACACTGGCTTGGTGCCGGAAAGACTCCCAGACCAGCCGTTATGACTACCTACCTGATGCCGGTTGCAATCAGCCACCGGAACCAATCATTTTGGTGAATTTATAGAAGCTTTTCTTCCACATTGGCAGTCGAACTACCATCGTATTTGGTAATGGCTTTGTTAACCCTAACCAGTGTTCCCGCGTTTTGGGCGAGAAATCTTCGTTTGGCATCTAGCCGGTTGCTCGCTTCAACATAGGTGGTCCAGGACTCATCCCCTTTTAAAAAAGTTACTTTGTAGGTTTTCACGCTTCGTTTTTTTCCGGTCTAGTGTTCGATGGGATGAGCAAATGCCTGGTGCAGTGAATTTTGCCACACAAGCACTGATCGATCCGCTAACATACTCAATTATTCAAATGATTAATTGAATACTATGACAATCAAATCAGATGCCGGTTTAATCTTGAATTCTGAATATTGATAATACGGTCCAAAACGGGTAGAAAACGCAAAAAAATAGCCCGACCTCTTTGCAGGGCGAGCCATAAATACGTGTCTAAATACCAATCTACAGGAAAAAAAACGACCAGAAGAAGCCGAAAGCGCGTTTCGGCATTCGTCTTAAAAACAAGACCCGTGAAATGATTCCGGGTCTGTTTGCTTACCAATCTCTATTAACGGAAGATTATGAGCCTTCCTTGCAAAATTAGGGCTGATAACCGTCAAAATATGGTACGATTCTACGATTATTCAACACTTTTATGCACAATAAAACCGGGACTGGCTCTGAGCCTCATTGCACGAATTTTATCGTCGGGCACGTTTTTTTTTCAACTGGTGCAATTGAAGGAATGCAGCATCCGAAATTGAGTAGTTTTGACGAAGCGGGCGGAGTCAATTTTCCACAAAAAAATAACCCCGACAAAGTTTGTCGGGGTTATCGGAGTGACCAATACGGGAATCGAACCCGTGTTTCAGCCGTGAAAGGGCCGCGTCCTAACCGCTAGACGAATCGGCCATATCCAGTTTTCAGTTGGTCGGCGACTCATTTGCCAACCCTGATTCTGAAATTGTGGTGCAAAGATACGGCTAAAATTGATAGCTGCAAATCTCCAACTAAAAAAAAATGATTTTTCTGCGATTTGACGGGGTTTTGTGGTTTCGACTTATTTTTGGGGATTGCCCGATAAATTCATTATTTGCACTTCATGAAAAGACTCTCCTTATTTGGTCTATGCCTGTTAATGGCTTTGACTACGCTCGCTCAGAACACGTTACAACATCCCGATCAGTTTTTAGGATACACCATCGGCAAGCGGTTTTCGCCCCACCACCGGGTGCTGGCCTACGCCGAACAGGTTGCCCGGCAAGCTCCTTCGCGGGTAAAAATAATTCCGTACGGAACCACTTTTGAAGGTCGCCAACTGCTGGCGGTGGTGGTGGCCTCCGAAAAAAACATGGCGCGGCTGGAAGAAATCCGTACCACGCACCTCAAACAGATCGGGCTGGGAAATACCCCCGCTGCAACGCCACAGGCCGCTAATTCGACGCAGCCGCCCATTGCCTGGCTGAGTTACAACGTCCACGGCAACGAAGCCATCAGCTCCGAAGCCTTCATGCTGGTCCTCCACGATTTGCTCAATCCCACGAATTCGGTTTCCCAGAAAATCCTGTCCAATACCGTCGTCATCCTGGACCCCGGCCTGAACCCCGACGGCCACGACCGGTATGTCAACTGGTATAACCAGATGAGTGGAGCCAACCCCGACCCAACGCCCCTGGCGCGCGAACACAGCGAGCCCTGGCCCGGTGGCCGCTACACCCACTACCTGTTCGATCCGAACCGCGATTGGGCCTGGCAAACCCAGGAAATCACGCAGCAACGAATGGCACTATACCAACAATGGATGCCTCACCTGCACGGTGACTTTCACGAAATGGGACCGGAAAGTCCGTATTATTTTGCCCCTTCGGCCAAGCCTTACCACGAAGACATTACGCCCTGGCAGCGGGAATTCCAGCAGATTATCGGACAGTACAACACCCGGTATTTTGATAAAAACGGGTGGTTGTATTACACGCGGGAGAATTTCGACTTGTTCTATCCGAGCTACGGCGATACCTGGCCAACCTACAACGGCGCCATCGGCATGACCTTTGAGCAGGGCGGTGGTGGCCGGGCCGGACTGGCCTATCGCAAAAATGACGGCGACACGCTCACCCTGCGCGAACGCATCGACCACCACTACACTGCCAGTTTCGCTACCCTCGAATCCGTGGCCGACCGCCCGGATGATGTCGTTAAAAACTTCAACCGCTTTTTCGAAAAATCGCTGACCAATCCAGTGGGTGAATTCAAAAGTTACGTCATCAAAACCGCCAACGATGAAGGCCGGATAACGGCACTCCGGAAACTGCTCGACAACAACCAGATCTGCTATGGGCTGGCCGGGAAATCCCAGAAACTGACGGGTTTCAATTACCAAAACCAGAAAAACGAAGCAGTCACGACGGAAAGTAATGACCTGGTGATCAGCGCCTACCAACCCAAATCAACGCTCCTGAAAATTCTCTTCGAACCCAAATCGACGCTGGAAGATTCGGTGACCTACGACATCACCTCCTGGTGTATTCCCTACGCCTACGGTTTGAAAGCCTACGGTTTGAAGGAAAAACTGACGCCGGTGGCGTATATCAGTCCGGCGACTGCGACGGTACCGGGAGCCACCGGTTCCGGGCCAAAACCGTATGCCTACCTGGTGCGCTGGCAATCGGCGCAGGAGGTGCAGTTCCTGGCTGGTTTGCTGAAAAACAAAGTGCGGGTTCGGGTGGCGGAACGGACGTTCAAGCAGGGCGAACAACGGTTTGAAGCGGGTACACTCATCATCACCCGCGCCGGAAACGAACGCCTGGGTGACCGTTTTTACCAGATCATCCAGCAGGAAGCCAGCAAACGGAACATCCCGCTCATCCCCGCATCGACCGGTTTTGTGGCTGAAGGAGCCGACTTTGGTTCGGGTAGTGTTTTCTCCCTCAGAACCCCCCGGGTTGCCGTTATTTCCGGCGACGTCACCTCCCCGACGTCCATGGGCGAAGTCTGGCATTATTTTGATCAGGACCTCGATTATCCACTGACGTTGATCGAAGCCAATTCCTTCCCGAATGCTTCACTCGCCGAGATCGATGTGCTGATTATGCCGCAGGGATACGGCTACGGAAAAATTCTGAACGACCGGACGTTGACCAAGTTGAAAGAATGGGTTCAGGCGGGCGGCAAACTCATTGTGATGGAACGCGTCACCTCATTTTTTGCCGAAAAACCGGACTTTGGTCTCAAGAAAAAGGTGGATAAACCGGACGCCAAAAAAGAGAAAACTGATAAAAAGCCGGGTACTGATACCGACGAGTCGCTGCGGGAATACGGCGAACGCGAACGCGAAGCGATTTCGGAAGAAACGCCGGGCAGTGTCTACCGCGTCGATCTGGACCGGACGCATCCGCTGGCCTTTGGCTATCCCAACGGCTATCACGCGCTGGTTCAGAACGTCTACGACTATGATTTCCTGAAAGATGGCTGGAATGTCGGCTATTTGAAGAAAGACAATTACGTGGCCGGTTTTGTGGGAAAAAATGCCCGGTCGAAGCTCAACAATACCTTGCTGTATGGCGTGCAGGAACTCGGCAAAGGAAGCATCGTCTACATGATGGACAACCCGCTGTTCCGCGGTTTTTGGTACAACGGGAAGTTGTTGTTCGGCAATGCCGTGTTTATGGTGGGGAATTGAGTTTTTAGAGGAAAGAGAAAAGACAAGAGAGTAAAGATTAGCCGTGTTTTCAAAAAACCGGTTTGTCTTTACTCTCTTGTCTTTTCTCTCTAGTCTGATCTACCTTTTAACCAGCTTCAGCGTCTGACTCTGGCCGTTGCTGCTCACGTTCAGAAACAGCAGACCTGCCGGAACACCGGAAATACCGAAGCTTTGTCTATCATTGAGAGCCGCTTTTTGAATCTGGCGCTCACCAATGACCCGGCCCTGAACGTCCGTCAGAGAAAACCGCAGCGGCTGGCCTTCGGCTCCGCGAACTTCCACCTCTACCCGATCGTTCACCGGATTGCCCAGCACAGTCACCTGAATACCTTCGGTCCGTTCAGCCGAAAGCCGACCCGGGGAAGGACAATTCAGGGTTTTGCCGGAATCCTTCAGAATGTAGGTGCTGCCCTGCACCCGGGCGTGAATTACGGTTGGACCGATGCCTTTCAGGGTTTCCGGCACCACAAAACTGTAGGCATGTGACCCGTTGCCCTTCCCGGCATTCTTCAAATCGACCCGGTAAATGTTGGCCACCGTGCTGCCCCACACCGTACTTGTGCTGATGGTATAGAATTCGACCGTCACCGGGGCATTGGGCTTCTTGCGATCCCAGACCCAGCCGCGAATCGTGCCGCATTCCACTTTGTCCAGATAGCCTTCAAAATCGCCGGTAACACCACCGGAAGAAGCCGGGCTAACCGTCAGCGGAAAGCTCACACTGTTGCTGGCTCCACCCTCATCCGTGGCCTGATACGTTAACACAAAGGTTCCGTCCACCGTTGGAATTCCGGTGATGATGCGGGTGGACATATCCAGGGATAAACCGCTGGGAAGTCCCGTCAACCCGTACGAAAGCGTCGTTCCTTCCGGATCGGTAAAGGCGACCAGTGTGGCCGAAAACGGTACACCCACCTGGGCGGCCAGGGGGGCGATCATGACCGTCGGAGTCGGTGGTTTGGGCAGTTCGTTGCCCGGATTGGCCCCGCTGCCCTGGCAAATCAGAGCTTTTGGCGAATCTTTCAGAATAAAGCTGCTGTTGGTCACCCGGGCCGACAGTAGGTGCGACTGGTTGTCTTTAATCGATTCCGGGATGGCAAACAGAAAGGCATGCTTCCCGTTTCCTTTGCCCGCGTTCAGCAAATCCTGCCGGAAAACATCCGCCTGAATGGTAGCAATAACGTTTGGCCCATCCAGAATTTCAACTGAAACGGCGGTGTTGACCTTGTTACGATCCCAGGCCCAGCCCCGGAACGTGCTGCAATCGGCACCGTAGATAAAGCCGTCGAAACTACCAACTGCGGTACCTGGCGCCACGACAACCGTGGCGCTTCCTGGCAAGCTTGTGCAACTGCCAATGGTGCAGGTTGCCGAATAAACCAGGGTCGCCGTTGCGGAGGTCGGTACTGAAATACTGGTGCCGGAACCACTGCTGCCACCCGGCCCTGTCCACGATACCGACCCGGCCTCACAACCGGTGATAGAAAGCTTCGTAAAAGGGGTATTCTGAAAAACCGTCACATTGCTCTGGCCCGAGAAAGCCACGGTGGGAGTCGGAGGCAGCGAAAGAACCGTCAGGGCGAAGGCTTCCGACCAGGCGACTCCACCGTCACCGCTAACCCGGCAATAGTAAGAATCCGAATCGGTAGTCTGCACATTCGTCAACGTTAGGGTAGCCGAGGTTTGATCCGTCACGACGGCAGCCGAGGTGCTGGCCGATCCTTTGTACCATTGATAGGTCAGGTTATCACCCAACGCCGTGATGGTCGTGGTAACGGTGCTGCCCTGGCAAACCGTAGACGAACCGGGGGATGGTTGCTGATCAACGGCTGTTGCCGTGTAAATGTCGACCAGAACCGTTGATCCCCCGTCCAAAACGCCAACAAAGCCTCCGGCAAAAAGCGCTTTATTTCCGACACTGGCTGATGCCAGATCTTTCCGCTTCTTGGTAAGATTGTCCGTTGTCCAAGTGTCTAAAGTCATATCGTAAACATCGACGACGGTCGAGCTCCCCGAAAGATTTTCACCGCCGGCAAAAAAGACCTTGTCACCCACGGTAGTTGCGGTCAGATTGGTTCGTTTACTGGATAAGGTAGCCTGCGACCAGGTACTGGTAGCGAGGTCATAGATATCTACCCGGTCGGAGTAATCTAATAAACCTTTAACACCGCCCGCAAAAAAAATCTTACCCCCGGCAACCACGGCAGCTAGACCACCCCGGGCTTCCGATAAGTCACTCGCTGTCGACCAGGTGCTGGTAGCAACATCATAAATATCCACCTTTTTTGAAAAACCGCCCACCAGACTTTTGTACCCTCCGGCAAAATAGATCTTGCCATTGGCCGCAACCCCAGCCAGACTGGAGCGGGCTTCCGATAATTCGCCAGTCGTCCAGTTTTTATCAATTAAATCGTAAATATCGACGGTTTTAACCGTTGTAAGGAGTTTAATAAAACTACCTTCCAGGTGAATACCGCCGGCAAAAAGGACTTTTCGTCCTGCCTGGGCCGATGCCAGTAAGGAACGACTCACCGAGAGATTGGTCTGGGACCACGTAGCATTGGCAACGCTGTAGATGTCTACGCGTTTGGAAAAACCCTTCTGGTCTAAACTACCTCCGCCGGCAAAAAATACGGAATCCGGTGAAGCGGTTGCGGTCAGGTCACCCCGGCTTTCGCTCAAATCGGCCTGCGACCAGGAATCCGTACCCAGGGTATAGATGTCGACCCGGTTGGTAGCCGTCAGGCCTTCAAAACCGCCCCCAAAAAAGGCTTTGCCACCGGCACTCGTACCGGCCAGCTTGTTGCGACTCTGGCTTATACTGGCGGTGGTCCACTGCGCCAAAGCACCGGGTATGTGCAATCCCCAGGCAAGCAACAGACAAAAGGACAAGGAAAACTGGAAATTTTTCTTCATAAAAAAGGGATTAGAGGGTTTGGAATGGGTAAAATAAAACGCTGCCCCGGGCATCAAATGTCCGGATCAGATACTGAACGAAAAGAGGTACAATCAGGCGGTGTTAACCGTTGTAAGAATCGGGAAATACGTCTTAAAAACGGGGACTGGAGATCGGGAAATCCGTAGCGTAAATTTCATTCAATTGAGCGATAAGGGGACAGGATTTATAAGACATTGCAAAATATGAATAAATAATAAAATAATACTAATGACAGATCTAAACATATGAAAAAAAAGGTAAGCTACTACTTTACCAGACAAAAAATCCCGACAAGTGTGCAACTTGCCGGGATTAAAAAAAACAGAAATCAGCCTGAAAGCACCGGCTATTTACCCTGACAGACTTACTAGTTCTTTGTATAACTCTCTGCTTATCAAAACGTTAAAGACTCACACTTGCCCCATTATGCTGACCCGGAAAAGCATCAAATCCGGCAGTTGATGGCAGAGATCAACCTGATGTCACTCCCGGCTGACGCGTAGAAATGGCAGGAATTCAGTCCACAAAAAATACAAATACGATTTTAATCATCCCGCCATGACTTGCCGTATCTTTGTCTGTTTACTTTTGAAAACCACTAAAATTGCGAGCATTTGTGAGATTTTTCCGGTTGTTCCTTCCCTGCCTGATTTTTTGTACTTCCCTTTATGCCCAAAAGAAAAACGAAACCTATCAATACCACATTCGACAGACGACCTCGCCCGTCCGAATCGATGGGGTGATGGACGAGCCGGGCTGGCTCGAAGCCGATACAGCGACCAATTTTTACATGGTTCTGCCGATGGACACCAGTTTTGCCCGCCTTCGGACGGACGTCAAAATGACGTACGATCAGCAAAATCTGTACATCATCGCGGTTTGTTATTACGATCCCACCGCTTCAGTTCGGCAAAACCGACCGTTTGTCCAGTCGCTCCGCCGTGATTGGGAATTTGGCAAAAATGACAATTTCATTTTCTTCATGGACCCCTTCGACGACCAGACCAACGGTTTTACATTCGGGGCCAATGCCGTTGGGGCGCAGTGGGACGGTTTGTTGTATGAAGGTGGAAAAGCCAACCTGAGCTGGGATAACAAGTGGTATTCGGAAGTAAAAAATTACGACGACCGCTATGTGTTCGAAGCCGCCATTCCGTTCAAAACCATCCGGTACAAAAAAGGCATTACCCGTTGGGGAATCAATTTCAGCCGCCAGGATTTACGAACCACCGAAAAGTCGAGCTGGGCGCCGGTTCCGCGGCAGTTTCCGACGGCTTCGCTGGCCTACACCGGCACCATCGTCTGGGATCAGGCTCCTCCGCAGGTTGGCTCCAACATTTCGCTGATCCCCTACGCCCTCGGCGGGTTGACGCGCGACTACGCCAACCAAAAACCGTCTTCCTACCGGGGTGATGTCGGTCTGGATGCCAAAGTGGCCGTAACTTCGTCGCTGAATCTGGATTTGACCGTCAATCCGGATTTTTCCCAGGTCGACGTCGACCGTCAGGTGACGAACCTCGACCGGTTTGAGTTGTTTTTCCCGGAGCGAAGGCAGTTTTTTCTGGAAAACGGCGACCTGTTCACCAACTTCGGCTACGCCAACATTCGCCCGTTTTTTTCCCGTCGGATCGGTCTGGGCGTGCCCATTCGCTTCGGAGCGCGGCTGAGCGGCAAACTCAACAAGGACTGGCGCATTGGTTTGATGGATATGCAGACCGGGAAAGTGGCTGAAACCGGCTTGCCCGCCCAGAATTTTGCGGTCGTCGCACTGCAACGGCGGATTTTCTCGCGCTCCAACATCGGCGCCATTTTCATCAACAAGGAATCGCTTAACTACGAGCCCGAAGCCGGAAAACCGGCCTATTCCAGATACAACCGGAACATCGGACTGGAATACAATCTAGCCTCATCCAACAATGCCTGGACGGGCAAGGTCCTGTTTATGAAGTCGTTCGATCCCCAAACGGGCGGAAAGCGGAACCACGTTCATGCCGCCAACCTGCTGTACAGTACCCGCAAGTGGATCGTTGGCTGGCAGCATGAATACGTCGGCAATAACTACACGGCCGAAGTCGGGTACGTCCCGCGACGGGGGTACATCAAAGCCAATCCCACGGTCAGTTACCTGATGTTTCCGAAAGGCGGAAAAGTGTTGAGTCATGGTCCGCAGATTACCTCCTACTACGTTTACAACGAATCGTTCCGAAAGACGGATAATGAAACCGTGGCGATGTACCTCACAACGTTTCGAACCAAGAGTGTGTTCGCGGTCTGGGCTGGGCGTGATTTTGTCCGGCTTTTGCAACCGTTCGACCCCACCAACACCGGTCGCGACACGCTGGCACGCGGAACCGAACACCGCTGGAATGCTGTTGGCGTCGATTACATTTCCAAACCGCAGAGTGTGTTTACCTATGCTTTTTCGGGTCGATATGGCGGGTATTACGCCAACGGAACCCGCTTGTTTCTGTCTACCGATCTGGGCTATCGGTTTCAGCCCTACGTGAGTTTGGCGCTGAGTGCCAATTACAACGACATCCGGTTGCCCGAAACGAACTCCTCGACCAAATTTTGGCTGGTTGGCCCCCGCATCGACCTGACGATGACGAACCGGGTCTTTTTCACGACGTTCATGCAGTACAACGAACAGGCCCGGAACGTGAATCTGAACGCCCGGTTCCAGTGGCGCTACCAACCTGCTTCCGACATCTTTCTGGTGTATACCGACAACTATTTGCCGGGCTCCCTTTCGGTCAAAAGCCGCGCGCTGGTGCTGAAGCTCACCTATTGGTGGAATGTGTAGTCTACTTTCTGTAAACAAATACTTAAAATCGGGAGTTGATTAGCTGAACATTAACCCCACAAACCATGCGTAATTTCACTCATTTTCTGTCTACACTGGCGATCTCTCTTTTTCTGCTGGTCGGGATGACCAGTTGCGAACTGGTCGGCGATATTTTCAAAGCTGGTCTTTGGGTTTATGGCATAGGATTTATTCTCGTGTTATTCGTGGCCATCTGGCTCTTTAGAAAAGTGTTCGGCGGTGGCCGGAGCGATTAGTTTGTCAATGGCCCCTTATTCGTATAGCAGCTACCGTCAAACCAGTAGCTGCTTTTTTATACCCTTGCCGCCGTACCGGATTCTTTTGCCCAATGCCACATTCCAGCCCTTCATTTTCCAGCTCACCGGCTTTCTCATAGGTTTCAATGATCTGATTATCATAACGTTAGACAACAACGTACACACCAACCGTTAAATCAGAACTTCGACCGAATAGTAAAGTAAAAGTACAATACGTCACCTTCTTCTCTTACATTCAGTTGCCTTCCCGGGAAAGCCTGCAGGCCGACGCCGGAAACATTTCACGTCCAAACTACCATCCTCGAATTATGAAATCTTCCAAAACCCGTCACTCAACCCGGCGTCGTGAATTTTTAGGTTCACTCACCGCCGGTGCGGCCGCCCTCAGTGTGGCCACGTTGCTACCTGCGCAAGCTGCCCTTGCCGATCGACCCCTCAACCTGGATGATACCAACGCCTGGTTTGAAGGGATCAAAGGAAAACACCGGGTAGTTTTTGATGTACCCCGTCCCCACGAATTGTTTCCTTTTGCATGGCCCCGCGTATTTCTGCTCACCAACGCAGCGACGGGCACACCGGAAAAAGAAAATAGTGTGGTGGTGGTTTTGCGACACGACGCGATTCCCTATGCCTTCGAAGACCGGCTGTGGGAGAAGTATAAATTCGGAGAACTCTTCAAGGCCGACGATCCGGCCACCAAAACCGCTTCAACGCGCAACCCGTTCTGGAAACCCAAACCGGGTGCGTATAAATTTCCGGGGATTGGCGAAGTGGCCATCGGTATCAATGAATTACAGGCGAGCGGGGTCATGTTTTGCGTGTGCAGTGCGGCCATTGGCGTTTACTCAGCCGCCGTGGCGCAGGGCATGAATCTGAAAGCGGAAGATGTAAAAAAAGACTGGATGGCGGGTTTATTGCCGGGTATTCAACCGGTCCCTTCCGGTGTGTGGGCGTTGGGAAGGGCCCAGGAGAAAAACTGTGCCTACATTTTTGCGGGATAAAAAAGAAGGCTGGTAGACGTTCCGGTTCTGCCAGTCTTTTTTCCAGGTCATGCATCACCAACCTGGTATGACGCTCATGCAGGTTCTTGGCTTTTTTTGTTCGCTGTTAATTGGCATCAGTCTCGGCCTTCTGGGGGGCGGGGGGAGTATGCTGACCCTCCCGGTGCTGGTCTATCTGCTGGGAATCAACCCCGTAGTTTCTACGGCCTATTCGCTGTTCGTGGTGGGAATCACTTCGCTCATTGGCTCGATTCACTCCATTCAGAAAGACGAAATCAATTACCGGGTAGCTTTCATTTTTTCACTTCCATCGCTCTTGTCCATCTTTCTCGTCCGCAACTTTCTACTGGCCAGAATACCCGATCGTTGGTGGCTAACCGAGACCTACCTGCTGAGCAAAGACAGCCTCATCATGGTTTTTTTTGCGCTGCTCATGCTCGTCGCTTCCATTTCTATGCTAAGGGACCGGCACACAGAAACAACCGTCGCAACGCCTTCTGTTCGATTTCACGATTCCCTCGTCGCTTTAGCCGGTTTTTTTATCGGCGCAGTGACCGGGGTGGTCGGCATCGGGGGCGGTTTCCTGATTATTCCTGCCCTGGTTTTGCTGGTTCGTCTGCCGATGAAAAAAGCGATCGGAACGTCGTTATTGATCATCACCATCAAATCTCTGGTCAGTTTTTGGGGTGATCTGCCAGTCATTTCAATCAACTGGCCGTTTTTAACGGCCTTCACCGCGTTTTCAGTCGTCGGAATTCTGGTTGGTTCCCACTATGCGAAGTCTATTTCCGGCTACTGGCTCCGGCGGACTTTTGGCTGGTTTTTAGTTGCCCTGTGCGTGTTTATTCTCAGTCACGAAATCCTGATTGCTCCTTCGCCGGTTTCGGCCAAAACCGTTGCTCAACGGCAACGCTCGTACCATCAAATTCCCTGGAAAGCCCCGAACCCTGCCGAAATCACCCAACAACCGGATGCGCAACTGGTCCGGTATGGGCGGGAATTAATTGCCAATACGGCCTATTATCTGGGTCCGAAAGGCAAGGTAATCCCACTCTCCAACGGGATGAATTGTCAGAATTGCCATTTGGATGCCGGAACCAAGCCCTGGGGCAATAACTTTGGAGCCGTGGCAGCTACTTACCCCCGGTTTCGCGAACGCTCCGGAAGCCTGGAGACGGTGGTGAAACGAATTAGCGATTGCTTCGAACGCAGCTTGAACGGTTTTCCTCCCGACACGGCCAGTCGGGAAATGCGGGCGATGGTGGCCTACATCCAGTTTGTCGGACAGTCAGTATCCAAAGGGGAAAGCCCGAAAGGGTCGGGAATCTGGCCCCTGCCGTTTCTGGAGCGCGCGGCTGATCCCGAGAAAGGGGAACTGGTTTTCCGGCAAAAATGCGTCGTCTGCCACGGTCTCACCGGTCGCGGAAAACGCAGTACCGGTGGTTCAGGTTTCGTCTATCCGCCCCTTTGGGGTAAAAACAGCTACAACACCGGAGCAGGTTTGTACCGCCTTTCCCGCTTTGCGGGGTATATCAAAGCCAACATGCCACTGGGAGCCACCTGGGACAAACCGCAGCTCACGGATGAAGAAGCCTGGGATTTAGCCGCTTACATCAATTCACAACCCAGACCCTTGAAGGAATTCCGGAAAGACTGGCCCCGAATCGAAGGAAAACCCGTCGATCACCCGTTTGGCCCCTTTGCCGACCCTTTTTCCGAACAGCAACACAAATACGGCCCCTTCAAACCGATTGATCAATACCGAAAAAAAGCAACCGGATAGCGTTCCGGTTGCTTTTCAGTCCCTGTATTTTCTCGACGGAACGGTTTAGGCCACCAGTTCCACCAGTTTATCGCGTTGCAAAACCTCCCGCATCCGGTCGCCCAGATCGTCCGATGCCGTGTAAAGCGGCAGACGCACCGTGGAAGAAATCAGACCGAGAATTTCCAGAATTTTCTTGATTCCCACCGGGTTTCCTTCTTCATACAACAGCGGATCGATGCGCAGGAAATGGCCGAGTTCGGTGCGGGCAAACGCAAAATCACCTTGCAGGGCCGCGTGGATCATGTTCGTAAACTTGGCCGGTAACGCATTGGCAACTACCGACATCACACCAACGCCCCCGATGCTGATGATGGGAACGCCCTGCACATCGTCGCCCGAAATCAACAGGAAGTCCTCCGGTTTGTCGCGGACAATTTCCATGCACTGTTCGATGATGCACGAGGCTTCTTTTACGCCGATGATGTTCGGGTGTTCGGCCAGGGTGCACACGGTTTCGGCGGTCATGTTGATGCCGGTCCGGGGCGGAATGTTGTAGAGAATAACCGGCACCGGGCTGGCGTCGGCGATGCGCGTAAAGTGTTCGATCACCCCGCGTCGGCCCGGTTTGTTGTAATACGGACACACCGACAAAATGGCGTCGATGCCTTCGAAATCGGTATCTTTGATGGTTTCAATGACTTCCGGCGTGGCATTGCCGCCAATGCCGTAGACGATCGGCAATTTTTTCGGGTTATTTTCCTTAAGATACTGAAGTAGCTGTTTCTTTTCCGATTTCGTCACCGTCGGCGATTCACCCGTGGTACCTTGCAGCACAATGTAATCGACACCTCCGTCGGTAATGTGCTGAACGACCCGGCCAAAACCATCGAAATCGATGGTCAGGTCGTCGTTAAACGGGGTAACAATGGCGACCCCAACGCCGTGGAAACGAGCATTCATGTATTTCGTACTGGATTAGAAGGAATATGCAAATCGGAAATTGGGACAAAGGTACGGTTTTTCAGTATGAAACCGTATTTCTGTTGACCTAACTGCTCAACATCGCCAGAAACTCGTCCTCTCCAATCATCGGAACCGCCATTCTGGTGGCTTTCTCCACTTTCGACGGCCCCGGATTTTCGCCGACAATCAGGTAATTCAATTTCTTGGAAACCCCGCTCAACAGCTTTCCACCGTGGGCTTCAATTTCGTTTTCGAGTTCTTCGCGACTGAAATTGGCGAACGTGCCGGTATACAAAAAAGTCTTGCCGACTAGCGTCTCCCCTTTTTTCTCCACCGCCACGCGGTCGGTTTCCATTTGCAAACCCGCCAGCCGCAACCGCTCGATGAACACCTGGTTTTCGGAGTCGGCAAACCAGGCCACCACGCTCTGGGCAATCCGATCGCCTACTTCCGGAACGCCCAGCAAGGCCTCGTGGGAAGCCGCCCGGAGCGCGTCGATGTTGCCGAAATAATCCGCGAGTTTTTCGGCCGTCGTGTTGCCAACATACCGGATGCCGATGGCAAACAGCACATTCGAAAAGGGCTGGGCTTTCGAGCGTTCGATGGCCGTCAGGATGTTTTCGACGGATTTTTCCCGCAAACTGACGACCCGCTTTTTACCGGTTTCCAAATCCACAAATGCCTTCTCCAAACCCAGCAGTTTCTCCACCGTCAGCTCGTACAAATCAGCCGGGCTACGCACCAGCCCCCGGTCGATCAGCATTTCGATCTTGCCTTCGCCCAGGCTTTCAATGTTCATGGCCCTCCGTTGAATAAAATGTTCGAAACGGGCTTGCAACTGCGGAGGGCACGCTTTCTCGTTCGGGCAGTAAAAGTGAGCCTCGCCTTCTTTTCGCACCAAAGGCGTTTCGCAGGCCGGGCAAACCGCCGGATAGACGATGGGCAAACTGGCCTCGGTTCGCTGACTGAGGTCGACACCGGTTATTTTGGGAATAATTTCTCCGCCTTTTTCGATAAAAACCACATCGTTCAGCATCACGCCCAGCCGCTGAATTTCGTTGGAATTGTGCAGCGACGCGCGTTTAACGACCGTTCCGGCCAGCAAAACCGGTTTCAGATTGGCCACCGGCGTCACCGCCCCTGTCCGACCAACCTGGTATGAGACGCTGTTGAGCACCGTTGTGGCCGCCATCGCCTTGTATTTGAAGGCAATGGCCCAGCGCGGACTCTTGGCCGTGAAGCCGAGTTCGCGCTGCTGGTCGTAGCGATTGATTTTGATGACAATGCCATCCGTCGCCAGCGGCAGTTCGAACCGCCGGGTTTCCCACTCGGCGATGAACGCCATCACTTCCTGAATTGAACCGCATTTCCGCCAGGTGGGCGACACATTAAAGCCCCATTGCTTCATGACCACCAGACTTTCTTCGTGGGTTTCAAACACTTCCGGGTCCGACAAAAACGAGTAGAGATAACAATCCAGCCGCCGTTTGGCCACCGCCCCGGAGTCCTGCTGCTTGAAGGTGCCGGAAGCCGCATTGCGCGGATTGGCCAGCAACGGTTCGCCAATGTCTTCGCGTTCGCGGTTAATGCGCTCAAATTCAGCGAGTGGCAAGAAGCCTTCGCCCCGGACTTCAAACAAAGGCGGCACGTTGGAACCATTTATTTTCAGGGGTAGCGTACGAATGGTACGGACATTGGCGGTAATGTCATCCCCCCGGACGCCGTCGCCCCGGGTAACGCCCCGCACCAGAATCCCGTTTTCGTAGGCCAGGCTCAGGGCAACGCCGTCGAATTTCAGTTCGCAGATGTAGTCGTAAGCCGCTCCGTTGAGCCCTTTTTGCACCCGGACATCGAACTCCGTCAACTCCGCTTCCGAGTAGGTATTGCCCAGCGACAGCATCGGAAACCGGTGAAAAACCGTGGCAAATTCCTTGCTGATGGTGCCGCCCACGCGGTGCGTCGGAGAGTCGGGACGGCTGAACTCGGGGTGTTGCCGTTCCAGGGCCGTTAGTTCCTCCAGCAGTTGGTCAAAGGTAAAATCATCGACCTCTGAAATACTGTTTTGGTAGTACTGGAAGTTATACTGATTAAGCCGATCAGTAAGTTCAGCGATTCGTTCCTGAGGATTCATTCTATTTTTAAACTAAAATTGCACCGGGTTTTCACAGCGTCAGTAAAATCGAATTAGACTGCAATCTTACTAAATCCTGTACGGACTCGGGCATCCGGTTCGAATTGTTCAAACAAAAGAATTAATTTTGGTGTCAACTTTTGCAATTCGGAAACATTATTTCACTAAAAACGCCTTCATGATTCCACCTTTGATTGCCCCATCTATCCTGGCTGCTGATTTTGCAAACCTGCAACGCGACGTTGAAATTCTCAACCGCAGTGAGGCTGATTGGATTCACGTGGACGTGATGGATGGCGTTTTTGTACCCAATATTTCGTTTGGCATTCCCGTCTGCGAAGCCGTTAACCGCCACGCTACCAAACCGTTAGACGTTCACCTGATGATTGTGCAACCCGAACGGTATATCGATGCGTTTGCCCGGGCGGGGGCTGCCCATCCCGACCGACCCGGCACGATTACCGTTCACCTTGAAGCCTGTACACACCTGCACCGGACGCTAACCCAAATCCGGGAAACCGGCTGCCGGGCGGGCGTTGCGCTGAATCCGCACTCGCCGGTGGAGTTGCTGGCAGATGTGCTTGATGAAATTGATCTGATTCTGCTGATGTCGGTCAATCCGGGATTTGGCGGACAATCATTTATTCCCCATACCTTGCAGAAAATCCGGAAACTGCGCAGGCTCCTGGCGGCTTCGGGTCAAACTGCGTTTATCGAGGTAGATGGTGGAGTAGGGAATGATAATGTGGCGGCTTTGGTAGAGGCTGGTGCCGATGTGCTGGTGGCCGGCAGTTCCGTTTTTCGGGCCGACGACCCCACTGAAGCGATTCATACGCTGAAACACTTCGGCCAAACCGCCCGGCCGGTATAAACGGAAGCTTAGTCAATTTACACGACCTTTTTAATCAGGCATGTATACGAAAATATTTTGTGGTTTACTGTTGGGAAGTTTGCTGTTGTTCTCGGTTCTGTCCTGCAAGCAAACACCAACCACCGGGAACGATCCGACCAATGTCAATGATTCGAGCGTGGTACAAAGTCGAATTCCTACCGTGGATTGGGCCAAAAACGCGACCATATATGAGATCAATATCCGGCAATTTTCACCGGAAGGCACGTTCAAAGCCGTTGAAACGCAACTCACGCGCCTGAAAGAACTGGGTGTCGATATTCTCTGGTTCATGCCCATTCACCCCATCAGCAAGGAAAACCAGCGCACCCTGCCCGGCAATCCGTATGCCGTAGAAGATTACAAGGCCGTCAATCCCGACTATGGCACGCTGGCCGATTTCAAGGCCCTCGTCAAACAGGCCCACGACCTGGGCATGCACGTGATCATTGACTGGGTGCCTAATCACACCGGCCGCGCGCACACCTGGGTGAAACAGCACCCCGACTGGTATACTCAAATCAACGGCAAGATGAGTCCGCCGATTGACGACCAGGGCAAGGTGACCGATCGACCCGACGTGTTCGACCTCAACTACAAGAACCCGGAACTCCGGAGCGCCATGATGGACGCCATGCAGTTTTGGGTGCGCGAATGCGACATCGACGGCTACCGTTGCGAAGTCGCCGGCTATGTCCCGGATGATTTCTGGAGCGAAGTCCGCCCCAAACTCGACAGCATCAAAACCGTCTTTATGCTGGCCGAGTGGGAAGACAAGCCCGAGCATTTCAAGGAATGTTTTAACATGAATTATAGCTGGAGTACCTACCAGCTTATGAAGTTGATTGCGAAAGGCAAACGCCCGGCTTCTGCCCTCGATTCGCTGCTGGCCCACAATAAGGAACGGTTTCCGCGTGGGTATTATCAGATGCAGTTTACGCAGAATCACGACGAAAATGCCTGGGTCGGCACCCCAACCGAACTATTTGGCAATGGCGTCGATGCCTTCACGGTACTGGCGTTCACCTTCGATGGCATGCCGCTGGTGTATAACGGAATGGAGTCCAACCTGAATAAACGACTGAAATTCTATGAAAAAGACCCGATTTACTGGGGCAATTACAGCAAAACGGATTTCTACAAAACCCTGTTGACGCTGAAACACCGCAACCGCGCTCTCTGGAACGGCCTGGCCGGTGGTTCCCTCATCAAAATTCCGACGGAGAAAGACGACAAAGTGTACGCTTTTTACCGCCAGCAGGAAAACGACCGGGTCATCGTCATCGTCAACCTCAGCCCTACGCCCCAAACCATTCGGCTGAACGGCGACGGTTTTGAGGGCGTTTATACCGAGGTGTTCAGCCGCCAGCCCGCCGAACTGCGCAACTCCCTGACGTTCGCACTCAAACCGTGGGAATATAAGGTGTATACCAATTAAGAGTTATGAGTGAAGAGTTATGAATTATAAGTGCTATCTTGGTTTAAGGATGCGCATTCATCCTTTTAACTCTTAATTCTTCACTCATAATTCTTAACTCTTCAATCCTAAATTAACTTGCATGATCCGGGGAGTCTTACTGGTGCTGGGATGTGTGGTGCTTCTTTTACCTGCGGTTTCGGGTCAAACCGTGCAGTGGGCCAGCTCCGTCGTGGGTTTTTCGTCGGAAGGCCGGGGGGAAGCCTACACGCAGCAATACCGGGCCAATCAGATTTTAGGAAAACCGAATCGGCTCCCGCAGGTCGGTGACAACGTCTGCGCCTGGTCACCGCTCTACCCCGACGGTCCGAACGAGGAGTGGATTACCGTCCGGTTTGCCGAAACGATTCCCATTCACCAGATCGCCATCTTCCAGAGCGGAAACCCCGGAGCCATCAGCCAGGTTCTGATCATCGACGGTTCGGGCCGGGAAATCCCCGTGTACAAAATGGGGCCATCTGCCCAGATTGCCGAGAGTGGCCAAACTCCCATTCTTCGCATCGCCCCCACCGACCCGGTTATCACCGCCAACACCGTTAAACTGGTCATCAGCCCCAACCGGATTAAAGGGCCCAACCAGATCGACGCCATCGGGATTTCGTCCGACCCTCAGCCCATCGACATTGCCATCAACGTGTCCAAAGACGCTCCAAAAGATCTGGTAAAAGAAAACATCGGTTCGCAGGTCAATTCGCGGGGTCAGGAAGTGGCTCCGGTGATTTCGCCGGATGGCAAAACACTCTATTTCACCCGGGGTCAACACGAACGCAATACCGGCGACCCCAAAAGCCAGGATGTCTGGTATTCGACCCTGCAACCCAATGGCGAATGGGGAAACGCGATCAACATTGGACCGCCAATCAATACGACCGCCGATAATGCCGTCAGTGGCATGTCGCCGGATGGCCGAACCATTTACCTCATCAACGTCTACAAACCCGACGGTTCTGTTACCTACGGTTTATCCAAGTCGACGCTGGGCAAGAACGGCTGGTCGTTTCCGGTCGAGTGTGTAATTGCCAACAACCACAACCTGCACCGCAATGCCTACACCGAATACGCCATTGTGCCAGATGGCAAAACGATGATTCTGTCTGTTCAGCGCCGGAATTCATTGGGAAACAAGGATTTATACGTCTCGTTTTTACAGCCGAATCAAACCTGGAGCGAACCGCTCAGCATGGGCCCGGTTCTGAATACCGCCGAATACGAAGGGGCTCCCTTCGTGGCTTCCGACTCCCGCACGCTCTATTTTACGTCGGCCGGGCGGCCCGAATACGGCAATGGAGATATTTTTGTCAGCCGACGGCTCGATGATTCCTGGACCAACTGGTCGGAACCGGAAAACCTGGGGCCGGTCATCAACACCCCGGAATGGGATGGGTATTTCACCATTCCGGCCACCGGCGATTACGCCTACCTGAGTTCCATCCAGAATTCGATGGGTGGCGAAGATATTTTTCGGCTGAAACTGTACCCAGCCATCAAACCCGATCCCGTGGCCATCGTGTCGGGCCAGGTCATCGACGGTGTTACCAAAAAGCCGGTCGCTGCGGAGGTTTTTTCAACAATTGCCCCCGAAAACAAAGAAAACAGCCGGGTTAATTACGATCCCGAAACCGGCGATTTCAAGCTGTTGCTGGCCATGTCGAGCAGTTATAACCTGACGGCCAAACGCGAAGGCTACTTCCCGTCTACCGAACTGGTTGACCTCAGCAAAGACAAACGCTTCAAGGAAATCCGGAAAAATCTCATTTTAACGCCCATCAAAGCCGGGCAGCGGGTCGTCCTGCGCGACGTCCTGTTCGAACAAAGCAAAGCCATTCTTTTAACCGGCTCCACGGCCGAACTCGACCGCGTGGTGCAGATGCTGAAAGAATACCCAACGATGGAAATTCAGGTCGATGGACACACTGATAACCAGGGCATTTGGGACCTCAACATGAAACTGTCGCAGGACCGGGTCCGGGTCGTGAAAGAGTACCTGCTGGCGCAGGGCATCCCCGACCTCCGCATCCAGACCAAAGCCTGGGGACCGAGCAAACCGATCGCCAGTAACGAGACCGAAGAGAAGCGTCGATTGAACCGAAGAGTAGAATTTACGATCCTGAAAATGTAAAGTCCCACAAATCAGTTTAATTTTACCCGCAGAAAAGTTATAGTATTGGATTAATGTCTCTATCGCCCCCTCGTCGAACGTCTGTTTTTATTCTGTCCGGAATTATTCTGTTGGCTTTTATCCTCCGGATTTACCGATCCGACACCTACGGTATCTGGTTTGACGAAAAGGCGACGCTCCTCATCAGCCAGTGCATTGCGATGGAAGGAGCTAATCAGCACGATGTATTCGACAAGAAAGATTCGCCTTATTTTACGCCCAAAGAGTTCTGGAAACCCAAAACCTTCGCCGACTTCAGTGAAGCCGTTCAACGGAGTGACATTGGCCACAGCCCCGCTTATTATGCGGTTTTATGGATTTGGGAAGAGATTTTCGGCCTCAGCGATTTATCGATCCGGTTTCCTTCGATCATCTTCAGCACACTAACGGTTTTACTCGTTTATTTTTTTGCCAAGCGTCATTTCCGGCTGGAACCGGAATCGGCGACCCGGCTGGCGTTCATCAGCGCGTTCATTGCCGCCATCGAGCCGTTGTTCATTGCCCACAGCCACATCGCCCGCAACTATTCGATGACGTTCTTTCTGACGCTGCTGTCGACGCACGTTTTTCTGATCATCATGGAAAAAGAGCAGAAAAAGAAAGCTCCGACAAAACTCTATGCAGGCTATTGCGCGCTCATTGCTATTTCAATTCTATCTCATTACCTGACGGTTACGGTTTTTCTGTGTCACGGTCTGTACACCCTGCTCTACGTCCGCAAATGGCCGATGTGGTATAAACTGGGTGCATCCTTTGCCGTTGCCATTGGGTTCGTATCGCTGTGGATGATTTTCGGCGGGGGGCAATCCACGTTTTTCACTCTAAACCATCAGGCCGTATTCTATCGTAACCTGGCGCTGACAAACCCTGTAAATAGCGGATTTGGCCTTATTCTGCCAGCCACGATTCCCAACGTTTTCTGGCGATCGTTGCCCATCTGGAGCGATCTGGTGTTGTTTACCAACGGCCTGGCGACTGCAACGGCCGGTTACCGGAATGTGGGGGTTGCACTGCTCATCGGTCTGCTATCGGTATTTCTTATTTACCGGTATCGGAACCAGCGCCAGCCCCCTCAATGGGTCAAATTCGTGCTGCCCGTTCTGATGCTGGCCGGGCTGGCTTTCTACAGCATCTATCCGTTGCAGCACCTGGTTTTGTCGGCGACGCTGCCGCTTTTTTACCTGATGATGGTGGCTCTGCTGGAAGATTTCAGGACGAACGACCGCCCGTTGATCGTTTTTCTGGTATTGCTTTCCGTGGTTCCCACTCTGTTTCTGATCCTGATGGCGTTCCGCTCCGGGCATACCTACGGGCTGACCCAGCGGTATTCGGGCTTTTCATTTCCGTACGTGATCATCCTGGTTGCCATCCTGATTCGAAAACTCGCGACGCAAAAATTATGGCTTAGTTTACCCCTGACGGCGGTTTTGATCATTCAGGGCGGTTTGGTCATTCAACTGCTGCAACGCATCTATAACGATACGGCAGCCAAGTATACGTCGTTTTCCGTTCCCCGCACCACCAATCCGTTTCGGGAATCCGCGAAAAAAATTGAAGCACTCTATGTCCCCGGCGATACGGTTTTGTACCCGTCGCTGAAACGCCGGGAATACTCCGATATCGACAAAAGCGGTCGACCCTATGCCATTATCGATGCCCAGTTGGTTAACATCTATTTGCCGAAAGACGCCACCTATTTCCAGCGCATCGACCCCATGGAACGGGATAAGATTGTACTGGTCAAAGGCAAGACGGGCCAGAAAATCACTATCTTTGACCTCGAAGGAACGAAATACAGGTATTAAATGACTTCACCAGCACTCACAACCGATATTACGACCCTCAGCGGCCAACTGCGGCTGAAGGTCCTCGAATTGTATAATAAGGCCCATGCCGGCCACATTGGCTGCTCGCTGAGCTGCCTCGATATGATGATTGCCTCGCTGATTCTGCGTAAACAGGAAGAAGATACGTTCATTCTGTCGAAAGGTCATGCCGCAGCGGCCTTATACGTCTGCCTCAATCATCTGGGCGAAATCTCGGACGAACAATTGCAATCGTTCTACAAAAACGGCACCACCCTGCCCGCTCACCCCGCACCCAACAAACACAAAGGCATTCCGTTTGCCACCGGCTCACTCGGCCACGGTTTTCCCATTGCGTCGGGTATTGCGCACGCGAACAAATTACAGGGCAACACCAACGCCGTGTATGTGCTGATGTCGGACGGGGAAACCAACGAAGGCACCACCTGGGAAGCCGCCCACTACGCCCTGCAACAGGGACTGGATAACCTGACAGTGCTGATCGACAAGAACGGTTTGCAGGGGTTTGGCCCCACCGCCGAGGTGTTTGGCGACACGGCCGACGTGGCGAAATGGAAAGCCATCGGGTTTGACGTGGTCGAAGCTGATGGTCATGATGTGGAAGCCCTGCTCGTGATCCTCGACACGCTACGGCTGCAAACCAATGGCAAACCCAAAGTCATTATTGCCCACACGGTGAAAGGCAAAGGCGTTTCGTATATGGAAAACCGGCTTGAATGGCATTATTTGCCGATGACTGCCGACCTCTACGACCAGGCCTGCAACGATATAAACGACCGGTATTTTACCGCTTGAGACATTTTTACTGACACCTGTCAGGTTTTCAAAACCTGACAGGTGTCAGTAAAAATGTTACTACATTTACCAGTTAACCACGAATGTCTAAACAGATCCTTCCGTACCAGGACAGCATCCTTCAACTAAAAGGACCCATTTTCGTCTTCGGAGCCAGCGGCTTTATCGGTGCCAATTTATTCGATCAGATTTTTCAGCTCCGCAAGGATTGCTACGCCCTGACGCACGACGCAACCAAAGCCTGGCGGCTGAAGTTGCTGAACGTTCCGACGGAAAATGTCATTCACTGCGATATACTTTCCCATAAATCGGTTCAGGAAATTTTTGACCGCTACAAACCCCGCACCATCTTCAACCTGGCGGCATACGGGGCCTACAGCAAACAGAAAAACGTCAACCTGACCTACGAAACCAACGTCAACGGTACGGTCAACATTCTCGAAAACTGCACGCCCGACACGGTGTATATTCACGCCGGCAGCAGCTCGGAATACGGTTTTAACTGCACTGCCCCGAAAGAAACCGACCGCGTCGAGCCCAACAGCCACTACGCCGTTTCGAAAGTTTCGGCGGCTTACATGCTGGAATTTTACGCCCGCGTCCACGGCCTCAAAACCCTGAACCTGCGGTTGTATTCGATTTATGGCGGCTGGGAAGAACCCGACCGGCTGATTCCCCGCCTGGTGGAAGAAGCCCGGAAAGACACCCTGCCTCCGCTGGTTTCGCCCGACATCAGCCGCGATTTTGTTTACATCGACGATTGCGTGGAAGCCTTTGTTCAGGCCGCCCTGAAAGTCGACAAAACCATCAGCGGACGGTCGTATAACATCGCAACGGGTCAGAAAACAACCATGCGCGAGCTGGTTGACGAAACCCGCAACACATTTGGGTTGACCATCGATCCCGTCTGGGGCAGCATGGGAAACCGGCAGTGGGACCTCAGCGACTGGTATGGCGATCCCGAAGCCGCCAACGCCGACCTGGGCTGGAAAGCCCGGACGCCCCTGGGCGTCGGACTCCGAAAAACCGCCGACTGGCAGATCCAGCACGACTATGCCGAACGCGTGTTGCCTGCGTTTGCCAACCCGACGCTCAACCCCGTCATCACGGCCATCATTGCCTGCTACAAAGACGCACAGGCCATTCCGTATATGTATGATCGGCTGGTCAAGACGTTCAACGAGATGAAGGTGCGGTACGAAATCATTTTCGTGAACGACAATTCACCGGACAACCAGGAAGAAGTCATCGACGGAATTTGCGCGAAAGATCCCAACGTGATCGGCATTACCCATTCGCGCAACTTCGGTTCGCAGTCGGCTTTTCTGAGCGGCATGGAAATTTCGTCGGGCGACGCCGTGGTGCTGATGGACGGCGATTTGCAGGACCCCCCCGAAATCATTCCCAGCTTCTACGAAAAATGGCAGCAGGGTTTTGACGTCACGTACGGCGTTCGGGTGCAGCGCGAAATGCCACCCCACGTTCATTTCTTTTACCGGACATTCTACCGGCTGTTCAAGAAAATGTCGTACATCAACATTCCGGTCGATGCGGGAGATTTCTCGATGATCGATCAGAAAGTGGTGCGTGAACTCGTGGCCCTGCCCGAAACCGAGCAGTTTCTGCGTGGTCTGCGGGCCTGGGTGGGATTCAAGCAAACCGGCGTCGGTTACGTGCGGCCGGAGCGGATGTTCGGCGTATCGACCAACAATTGGACGAAAAACATCTGGTGGGCCAAAAAAGCCATTTTCTCCTTCAGTTTTGCCCCGCTCGAACTGATGTCCTACGCCGGATTCCTGCTAACCGGGCTGTCGCTGCTGGGCATTCTCTGGCAGATTTTGGCTAAATTTGTGTTCTTCCCCAACACCCCCGCCGGTATCTCGACCATCATTGTGCTGGTTATGCTGTTCGGTGGCATCAATTTGCTGGGGGTGTCATTTGTCGGCGAATACATCAGCAAGATTTTTGAAGAAACGAAAAAGCGACCCAAATTCATCCGCACCAAGGTTCGAAAAGGCGAGCACCTCTACAAAACCGCATCCGAAATCCGGGCGCTGGTGGAAGCGAGAAAAACAAAATAGAGAAGTAAAAGTTGTTTCGCGGAGTTGAGCTGAGAAAAGAAGAGATAAGCGGAGAGGTATAAAAACTCCGCTTATCTCCCCCTTTTCTCAGCTCAACTCCGCGAAACCAAAACCATACTAGCATGCGTAAAGAATTTTCTGCTGCAATGGAACGGATTGCTGCGGCTGATGAGAAAATCATCTTCATCACGGGCGATCTGGGATATAATGCGCTTGAAAACGTGGCCGCCATCATGGGGCCGCGCTTCATCAACGCGGGGGTGGCCGAACAGAACATGGTCGGCGTGGCCGCCGGAATGGCTTACAAAGGGTATAAAGTGTTCTGTTACAGCATCGCGCCGTTTGCGGTGTATCGCTGTCTCGAACAGTTTCGCAACGATGCCTGTCTGCACAATTTGCCGGTTTTTCTGGTTGGCAACGGCGGAGGCTATGGCTACGGCATCATGGGCTCCACGCACCACGCCATCGAAGATTTGGCCTGTCTGAGCGGTTTGCAGAACGTAAAAACCTGGATTCCGGCCTTTGCCGACGAGATCGATTCGATTGTTGATAGCATCGTCTCCGAAGGTCGCCCGGCCTATTTGCGGCTCGGCGCCGGAGCGAAAACCCCCGAAGGCAGCGAAACCACCGGATCGTTCAAGAAAGTGGTGAGCAGCGAAAATCCGAAAGGAACCGTTGTGGCCCTGGGGCCGGTTGCCGCCAATGTGCTGAAAGCCCTGCAAACGTCCGATGCTCTGGGCAACCAGTTCGACGTCTATACTGCCCTCAATCTGCCACTGGACTTGCCGACGGGCCTGGGCCAGCAATGGGCGGAAGCAAAAAATCTTTTGGTTGTGGAAGAACACGTCAGCATCGGCGGTCTGGCCCAGCAGTTGTCGGTTAAGCTGCTCGAAAACGGCCTGTCGTTCCGTCAGTTTGTCAGTTTGTCGGCGCAGGGTTATCCCGACGGTTTGTATGGCGATCAGAGTTATCACCAGCAGCAATCCGGTCTGGATGCTACGTCTATTCAGGAAAAACTGGCGGCTTTTTTGTGATACGATCGTTACACAGGGTTGATCAGAGAACATCAGAGGGAATCAGAGAGGATTTGTTGAGTTGACCGTATGGAATCGAAAACACAAGCGGGAGCGGTTCAGGAAATCCGACCAAAAGCGGTTTCTCAACGATCCGTCTTCCTGGGCGGGCTGGTGTTGCTGATCCCGATCCTGGTCTATTTTTGGGTATTCAGCCGGTATGCCATCAATGTTCCGAAGTTTGAAGACCACATTTTGAAGACCTTTCTCTTCAATCTGAAGCAAGCCGACACGGTGCGCGACACGGTGTACGAATTTTTCCGGCAACACAACGAGCACCGCATCGTCTACGACCGGCTGATCACCTGGCTGGATTACAACCTGACCTGTAAGCTGAACTACATCCACCTCATGGTGGTGGGAAGCCTCAGCCTGGTTGTACTACTGATGGTGTTTGTCAAGGCCTTGCGAAAGGCCGATGCGCCTGTCTGGATGGCCCTGCCGGTTTCGCTGCTGCTTTTCAACCTGTCCCACTGGGAAAATATGTTCTGGGGCATGGCGGCCCTGCAAAATTTCACGGTGGTTGTGCTCGCCATTGCCGCCTTCTCCGATCTGGCGTTTAAAAACCGGGTGAGCTGGGTGGCCATTCTGCTGGCCGTTGCGGCCACGATCACCAGCGGCAATGGCCTGTTGATCTGGCCCGTGGGTCTGGTGATGATTTTTCTGCGGCAGGATTACGTGGGCGTTCTGCGCTGGCTGGCCGCACTGGCCGTCACCTTCCGGCTCTATTTTCTGAGCTACCAAAAACCGCCCGGCAATCCCGCCAATCAGGGTACGTTGCTGGATCAGATTCACGGCTGGTTTCTTTTTAACGGCGCTTCCGCCGAGGCTTTCCCAATTCAGAATTTCATGCTCACCTGCCTGATTCTGGGCGTTGCGGTGGTCGGACTGGCCGTCTGGATGGGTTTTTCCATGCTTTGGCAACGTTTTCGCGGGATTAAACTGAGCCCGTGGCAGTTGTTTTTTTTGGGTGGTGTGGCCTTTCTGGTCGGAACGGGCCTCATTGTGGCCTTCAACCGCGTGGGGTTTGGCCTGGGCACGCTCACGACCAGTCGTTACAAAATCTACTCCTTAACCCTGCTGGCTTTGCTGTTTTCGTTCTGGATCGCCAACGCCCGCCCTTCACGCCGGTTTCTGACGGCGGGTGTAGCTTCCGGTTTCAGTCTGCTGATCGCTTTTTTTTCTTATACGACCTATTTAGACGAAACCGTCAATTTGCGCAACTACCTGGCCACCATGCAATTCAACTGGACGTATACCCAAAACCGGCCGGTTTCAACTATCGATGCCCAAACCCGCGAATGGGTCGATAACGCTCCGGCTTTTTACGATGCGCAGTTGTCGGCTCTCTATCAGGAAACCAAACCGGCAGCCGTGATGCGGTTGGATACCCTTTACAAATCCGGAAACGAGTTTGTGATGCGGGTAGACTCCTTTCCGACGCTGGGAATTCGCGACCAGGGTGCCTACCTGATTGTGCGGTCGCCCCGCCGGATCTATCTTTTTCCAACCCGTCAGAATCTTTCCGGCAGTCGCAAGCGATGGATTAAACCGGCGGCCACGTTCGGCTCCGGTTTTACGGCGCAATTTCTCGAAGCCGAACTGGAAGCGGGTACGTATGACCTCCAGATTCTGGCCGTCGGCCCCGATTCGGAGTGGCGGTTTTATAGCACCGGACGCCAGGTTGTTTCGACTGGAAAACCGCTGGAATCCTTTAAGAAAAACTGGTAGTATGCAGGTATTCCGCAAATCGATCACGCTATTTTTACTGCTGACGCCGGTTTTTCTGGTTGGCGCAACGGTTTTAAAATACGCCATCGACCTTCCGTACTGGGATGATTACCTGGTTCAGACGCATTTGATTTCCCTGAAAAGCGACACAGGAACCCTCCGCAAACTCAGTCGGCTGTTCGACCAGCACTGGGAACACCGGATTGTGTGGACCCGCAGCATTTTCTTTCTATATTACAAACTCACTGGTCAACTCAACTACTATAACCTCACGCTGGTCGGGTTCAGCGGTCTGGTGGTTTTGCTGGGGGTGTTGTACGCGGTTTTCCGGAAAAACCGCCTGCCGCTGTATTACTTTTTGCCGGTTCCGTTCCTGCTGTTCACGCTGCAATCGCACGAGAACCTGATCTGGGCGATGGCTTCCATCCAGAATTTTTACATCCTGGTTTTCGCGCTGAGTGCCTTTTATCTACTCGCCTATCCATCGCGCCGGGCCTTTGGTGCGGCTTTGTGCGTCGCCACGCTTGCCAGTTTCACCAGCGGAAACGGTTTTCTCCTCTTTCTGATCGGTGCGATGCTGCTGTTCGGGCAGCGGCATTTCCGCCGGGGAGCGCTCTGGCTGGTGGTCGGTTTGGCGTGTGTGGTCATCTACTTTTACAGCTACAACCGCATCACGTTTTTCCCTTCGCCCTACCTCTACGGTTTCGGGCAGTGGATCAAAGCCTTTTTTGTGTTCGTCGGCGGTTTTGTCGACACGTATCCTTACCCCAAACCCGTCGCCATTGGCTATGACAACCCGATCTGGCTGACCATTCTGGTGGGCGTTCTGTTCATCGGGTTTGCAGGCTGGCAACTGATCCGTCTTTTGCAGACGTATTTTCTTACCAACCGCCGTTCCATTCCGGCGATGCCATGGTTCTGGCCCGCTTTTTTTGGCGGCAGTTTGCTGTTTCTGCTGGCGACGGATGCCATGACGGTGTATGCCCGCGTGGGTTTCGGCGGGGCGGGATACATGCTCCAGAGCCGCTACAAAATTTATTCGGGGCTGTTCATCAGCCTCTGTTACCTGTATGCCCTCTGGATGTATCAGAAGCAGGACTGGCTGCGGTTTGTCTGGGCCGTTGCGCTGGTGGTGACCGTTCCGATTAGTCTGTATGCGGATTATCAATGTCTGGAAGGCATCATCAACCAGCGCCGGAAAACCGTGGCGTCGTACCTGACCTGGCGGCTGCAAACCCCGGTTCTTGAGCAACGGGCTTTTGAGTCGGTATATCACCCCCATCCGTTTTCTGATTCGTACCTTACTGCCGTACAAACCGCTCCCAGGGATACCACGGCGGTTTTCGATCGCATCAACGAAGCGCATTTTTTCCTGAACGTTTTCAAAAAGGATGCCGCGAACCCCACCCTGGAACGACCCGAAAATGGTTCTTATATCGTGTTGCTGGGGGCTGACAGCAGTTATGTCTACCCGGCCCGGCCTCTTCGCCCTTATTCGGTGCAGGAGTCGGACCTGAAATCCAGCAAAACCGGCTATTTTAGCCCGGCGTTTCTGGCGCAGGTTCCGAAAGAAGCCACCAGACCGGGTACGTACCGAATGGCACTGCTGACCAACCACAACGACTCGCTGCGGCTGGAAATGAGCCCGGTATTATTCCGTCACACCACTACGTATTAACCCATGTCCCTTTTGACACCAGCGACCGAATCCCCATCGAAAGAGAAACTTTACCTCGTTCAGTTAGACGGACTGCGGTTTCTGGCCGTCACCCTGGTGATGCTCGATCATTGGCTGGGCGAGAAAAACAGCCTGCCGCTGGGGTATTTTGGCGTCAACCTGTTTTTTGTGCTGAGCGGTTTTCTGATCACCCGCATCCTGATTCACAGCAAGCAGGCGGATGACCGGCTTCAGCGGACGCACGGGCATTCGCTGCGGCAGTTTTTCATCCGGCGGAGTTTGCGGATTTTTCCCATCTACTACCTGACCATCATTATTCTGGCAATCGTTGGCTTTCAGGCTGCCCGGGAGAATTTCGTCTGGTTTATGACCTACACGCAAAACTTCTGGATCATTATTCACCAGACCTGGTTTGGCGCGCTGGATCACCTCTGGTCGCTGGCGGTGGAAGAGCAGTATTACATCTTTTTCCCGTTTCTGGTGCTGTTTCTGCCACTCCGCCGGTTGCCGGTGGTGTTGGCAACACTGGTGGGGCTGGCCTTTCTGTTGCGGGTGTACCTGTTTGCGACCGGAGCGCCCTGGATGGTGCAGTTCGTTTTCATGCCCGCGTGTCTGGATGCCTTCGGCCTGGGCGGTGTGCTGGCTTTTCTGATGGTTTTCCGCCGGGAGCTGTTCAACAAACTGGTTGGCAACACGGGTTTTCTGCTGGCAAGCCTGGCTTTGTACACCCTCAATGTATATTTGATGTCGACGACCTCGCCCTCCCGAAACGTTTATACGGACGTTTTCGACCGGTTTTTCACCTCCTTGTTCTGCTTTTTCATCATTGGAAAAAGCGTCGTAGGATACGGCGGTCTGGCCAAATGGGTGCTCGAACACCCGGTGAGCAACTACCTGGGCCGGATTAGTTATGGATTGTACTTATTTCATAATCTGGTTTTCAATTATTACCACACACCACCCGATTTCATCACCGTTCGGGCCTGGAACCGGGTCCTGCGGGAGTTGCCCTTTCTGGTCGATACCGGAGCTGATACGACGCTTAAATTCCTGTTTTTTTACGGGCTTACGGTACTGTTAGCCACCGTTTCATGGTACGTAGTCGAAAAACCGTTTAATGCCTTAAAAGACCGTTTTTCCTATTGATTTTTTGGAAACAAGCCCGTTGAATAAATCTAAGTGCGGGGGTAGGACAATTCCTACTTCCGATTTCCTTATCTTTGCCTAATTAATTTCGTCAAACCGGCAATTCGAACGCATTTGGTCAACGTTGCCACTTATAAGTCTGCTACCAGCTAATGAGTTTACACCTATCAATAGTAATGCCGGCCTACAACGAGGAAGAGTGTATCCACGAGGTAGTAGAAACCTGGGTCGATCTGCTTACCCGGCAATTTCCAACTGAAAATACGCGTCTGATTGTGATCAACGACGGTTCCAAAGACCGCACCGGTGCCATTTTAGATTCGCTCAAACCCAAATATCCGACCAAACTGGAGGTGGTTCATACGCCCAATGGCGGACACGGCAATGCCGTCGTTCGGGGATACCGCCACGCCGTCGCCATGGGATCGGAATACGTGTTTCAAACCGACAGCGACGACCAGTTTGTGACCGACGATTTTGCCAAGCTGTGGGCCAAACGCCATGAATCCCATTTCATTCTGGGCTACCGCCAGATTCGTTTCGATGCCCCCGCCCGGCTGGTCATCACCCGGATTCTGAAATTCAGCCTCTTTCTGATTTACGGAACCTACATCAAAGACAGCAACATTCCGTTCCGGCTCATAAACGGAGCCTACCTCAAAAAACTGCTGGAACAACTGCCCGACCCGACGCCCTTCGCCCCCAACATCTTCCTGGCCGTCATGGCGCGGAAAGCCGGTCAGAAAACCTTCGACATTCCCATCGTTCACAAAGAACGACTGACGGGTACGGTTTCCATTTTACGCTGGAAACTGATCAAAGTCTGTTTGCAAAGCTTCCGGGAACTGGCCGAGTTTCGCCTGGATCTGGGCGCGAAAGTGAAAGCCCTGAAAGCCGTGGATGTGAAACAGCCCGTTAAACTGTAAGCAATCCCCTGCCAGGAATGCGCCCGGTTGCCCCTGATGACGCAGATTGAACGGATCCCCCAGATTTTATCTGCGAAAATCCGCCCGGTCTGCGTTTTATTTTTTGACCGCTGACCATTGACGATCGACGGTGGTCAATGGCCGATCGTCAATGGTCAATGGTCTACAACTCAAACTCACCTACATGACCAAAAAGCAGCTCTGGATTGGCATTGGCATTTTGGCGCTGATTCTCGGCGGCTACTTCGGGTACCGCTGGTGGAAAGCGCCCGCCCGTTCCACCTGGATGCTGATTCCGTCGGATGCCTTGCTGGTTCTGGAAAGTGCGACTTTGCAGGATACGCTCTCCAAACTTGCCCGGCTGAACGAAATGGCCCTTCAGACTACCCCGGTTTTTCAGGAAGCCGCCCACAGCCTCGAAAAATTCGTCTGGGCGCCCCTCGACACCGCCAGTGCCATTCAGTTCCTGAACGACAAACCGATCTGGTATTCGCTGCATCCCACGTCCAAAGACCGGCTGGGGTTTATCTTTTACATCCCCATTCGTTCGCTCCAGGATCAACCGTTTGTCAACCGCATCCTGAATCCCGACGCCAACCGCTTCCGGGTGCTCAGCCATCCGTACGAAGACACCCGGATTCATGAACTGCTCACCGTCCGCAACGAATCGCTCGGGTCGTTTGTGGTGCTGGACGATTACCTGATCGGCAGTCCTTCTACAATTCTGATGGAAAGCGTCGTCCGGCGGATGAAACAACCGTTTACGGAAACACCCCTGCAACGGGCCGACGTGTCGCTGATCCGGCCGGGCAATCTGGCGGGCATTTACGTTCGCAGTTCGGTGTTGTCGGCCATACTTTCGCCGAAGGAAGAAAGCACCGATTACCAGTCCAAATACATCAAAGCCCTGTTACCCACGGAGTTGCTAACCCGGTTTCGGCAGTCAGCTTCCCGCTCCCACCTTATTGGCCTGTCGACGGACGACATCGGTTCCAAAAGCGCCCTGGCCAATCTCTTCGACCGGCAAACGCCTTTCCGAATCAACTGCGGTGCGCTGATTCCCGACCAGACGACCACGCTTTTTCATTTCAGCCTGAGCGACGGCCCCCGGTTTGGCAAAGCCCTGACGGCTTTTATCAACTCCGAAGATGAAGAGGACACCCGCGAGGGTCGACGTAAACTCCGGCCCTTGTTGCAGAACGAGGAAAACGGCATCTATAAATACGTCGGCAACGAAATGGCGCTGCTACGGCTGGATGCCCCCAGCGCCGACCGGCGGCTGGTGATGCTGATTCATTCGCCCAACGTCGATCGTTTGTGGGATCGCTACCAGCTTGCGGCCCTGCTGGCTTCCGGCACCGACCGCCTGTCGAGTTCCAAACCGTTTCTGCGCTACCGGATTTCGTCCATCGAAGCCCCGAACCTGCCCGCTTTTCTGTTTGGCGGTTTGTTTCGCGGTTTCGAGCAAAACTGGCTGGCTCAGGTGGGTGATTATCTCGTGATTGCGAACGGGCAGGGCGTTTTGCAGGAATACCTGCAATCCGTGGAGCAGCGAACGGTCTGGTCGGAATCGTTCCGCCAGCGGGATTTACTGACCCAGACGCTGCGCCCCGCCAACTTTACGGCCTACACCCGTTTCAGCCGTGCGGGTGAATCGGTAACCGCCAACTGGCCGCAATCCTGGCAACAGTTGCTGAACCACGACGAAACCGCGCTGGACAACGTTGAGAACCTCATTTACCAAAGTACTTACGGACGGGAGCGGATTTATTCGACGCTCATTCTGGGCCACACGACCCGGCGCGCCAGCGAAGCGGTTTTGAACCGGATTTTTCTCCAGCGAAAAATCGCCCTCAACGCGCCCCTGCTGAGTCAGCCGATGGTGATCGGCGATTTTGTCGGTAGCTCCGGGGCCATCTGGGCGGTCGATCAATCCCAACAATTTCTGCTCATTACCCCCGAAGGCGAAAAACATCCGATGGGTTCGGTCAATGGCCCGGTGATCAGTCCGATGGTGCCGGTCGATTACCTGAGCAATGGACGTTTGCAATACGCGTTTGCAACGTCCCGTTCCTTATACATTGCCGACCCGGTGAATGGCCTGGCCAAATTGCAGTCCATCCCATTGCCGGAAGGGCTCGACCCACGGACGATGATGGCCCCCCGACGCGATCAAAACCGCTCCCTGATTCTGCTGATGCTCCATACGAACGGCAGTGTATACGGTTTTGACCGGCAGCGGAAGCAGTTTGTCCGCCAATTTCCGGTGAATAATACCGCCGGAGAGAGCGTATCGGCTTTTCACGCAGCCGTTCGCAACCAGGCCCTTTCGGTGGCTTCGGTTCAGAAAGACGGCAAACTGTTTTACTGGAACGAAAATGGCGGTTTTGCTCCCGGCTTCCCGGTCGATTTGAAAGCGGAACTAACCGGACCGGCCTGGCTGGAAGGTGGTAATCCGACGACCATCTCGACATTAACACGGCAAGGTGAACTTCTCAGTATTTCGGCCGATGGAAAGGTTCTGGAACGAAATCAACTGGTCCGGCCCATCCGGCGGGGTTCTTTCCGGCTGCTGCCCGAAGTGAATCAGAACGGGTATGTGTTGCTTCGGGCGTCGGATACCGAAGCGGCCATTCTCGATCGAAAAGGCAATTCGTTGTTTGAGGTGCGGGGATTGCGACCGGGCCAGACGACCATCCGATACCACATTCTGGGTTCCGGTGTCAATCTGATCAGCGTAAAATCCGGTAATTTTACCACGCTATACGACCTTGCGGGTCGTCCGGTAGGTGACCGACCCATTCCGGGGAATTTCCCGGTGGAGTTGCAGTTTTCGGCTACCCGTAATAAATTATTTGTCTACAGTACTGACAACAAAGCCGTTCAGATCTGGTCGGTGAAGTTGCGTTAAGCAGGAGTCTATGAACATTGGCGTGATTGCCCGGTATTTGATTTTACTCGTTGGAATTCTCGTATACGTCGGGAGTTGTCATTCGGATGTTATGAATTCGGCCCAGAAAGAAGGGCTGATTCCCGACGATTACCGCTTTGGTGATCTCTACCGGATGGCAAATTTACCCCAGTTTAAAGCTGAACAGATTCCCTGTCCACCCGCCTACACAGCGAATGGCCCACGGAAACCCATTCACTTGTACATCATTGGCGATAGTTTTTCTGAACCCCCACGCGTTACGCTGAACGACTTCCCGATTGAATACTTTCACCGAACGAAGTGGGACACCCACCACCGGGTTCAGTTGGATACGACCAAAACCAACATCCTGATCATCGAATCCGTTGAGCGCCATTTCCGGGATCAGTTTGGGAAACACATCGACGAACTGACGGTGGTATCAGACACCACCCAAGCCGAACCGACGCCCGAAAACCGCCTGACCTGGCAAAGCATTACGAAGGAAATGGAAACGTTTTTTTCGCGGGATGCCGTTGAAGCCCGGTTGGAAACCATCCTGTTTTTTTCGGACTGGGCGCTGTGGTTCAAGGAATTGAAAGCCTGGCTGACGCTGGACTGGTTCGGCCGCGTGAATCCCAAAACGACCTTGTCGCCCGACGGAAAGTACCTGTTGTATTACCTCGATACGGATACATCGCTGACGAACTCATCGTTCAGGCCCCTGCCCGACACGCTCCTGAACCGCTACATCGATACCATCAATGTGGTGGCCGACCGGTACCGGAAAGCCGGTTTTGATCAGGTGTTTCTGTCCGTTATTCCCAACAAAACCAGCATTTACGCACCGGGCATGGGACCGCTGCCCTATAACCACCTCATCGAACGCGTTCAACAAAGCCCCCGGCTGGCCATTCCGGCAATCGATGTCTACACGCCCTATACGGCCAGTTCGGTTCCGCTGTTTGAAACCAGCGATGCGCACTGGAATTGCGCCGGTCGGGAAATCTGGATGCGGGAAGTAACAAAAAAGCTTACCACAGTCAAGTGATAAGCTTCGTGTTGTAGGACGTAGCGGGCTCGAACCGCTGACCTCCGCCCTGTCAAGGCGGCGCTCTGAACCAACTGAGCTAACATCCTGTCGTCGTTTCAGGCCACAAAATTAGGAGATTTCTTCGGTTTCCAAACGAACGCGGTAAACTTTTTGTGAAGGAATTCGCCATAGCAGCAGTAATCCGGCCACAAAAAGCACCAGCAACGCCAAAACACTGTTGCGCATACTCCCCGTAATCTGCTCGATGAGTCCGTACATCAGCGTCCCGATCACGATGGACAATTTATCCGTTACATCGTAAAAACTGAAATACGAAGCCGTATCCTGCGTACCATCCGGGATGAGTTTGGAATACGTCGCCCGCGACAACGCCTGAATGCCGCCCATCACCAACCCGACCACCACGGCCAGCGCGTAAAACTGGTTTTCACTCATTACGTAATACGCCCCGACGCAAATCCCGATCCAGACCGTTACAGCCATCATTAGCGCGTAAATGTTGCCAAACCGCCCCGACAAACGGGCAAACAGAATGGCTCCCGGAATGGCGATCAACTGAATGAGCAGAATGGTGATGATGAGACTTTGGGCGGGCAACTTCAGTTCGTCACTACCAAAAATGGTAGCGATGTACATCACCGTTTGGACGGCCATGTTGTAGATAAAAAAAGCCAGCAGAAACCGTTTTAGCAACGTTTGCGTCTGCACCTGCGCATAGACTTTCTTTAATTCCCGAAAACCGTTAAAAATCCAGTTGCCCGAGGTTTCGCTGCGAATCCGGCGCTCGGCGTTTGGTAAATACCGAAATGAAAGCTGCGCAAACCCGAACCACCAGACGCCCACCGTCAGGAACGAAATCCGGGAAGCCATCGCGCTGGACAGTCCGCCGTACCACTGCGGAAACAAAATCATGGTCAGGTTGAACACCATCAACAACACACTCCCGATGTATCCCATCGTAAAACCGCGTGCGCTGACCCGGTCAATTTGGTCTTCGGTCACGATTTCAGGCAGGTATGAATTGTAGAATACAATGCTGCCGCCCCAACCGACCAAACTGAGAATAAAACAAAAAACCGCAAAGGTCGTCGTCTCCTGTGTGAAGAAATACAACAGCGCACAACTGATGGAACCCAGAATGCAGAAGAACTTCATGAACGATTTCTTCTGACCGCTGTAATCGGCCAGGGCGGACGAAAAAGGGCTTAAGAGTGCAATCAGGAGAAAGGAAACCGAAACGGAGTACGAAAAGAGGACTGAGTTTTTTACCGGAAATCCCAGAAAATCAATGACATTGCCACCCGCTTCGTTCAAGGCCGTAGCGCTGAAGTAGACCGGAAAAATACTGGAAACGATGACCAGCGAATGCACGGAATTCGCCCAGTCATACAGACACCAGGCGTTGACAATACGGGGGTTGTTTTTCATAAAAAAGGGAGGAAGGCGTATTGGTGTAACCGAATGCAATCGACCGTAAAAATAAACGGAAATTTGGTGTCGTCAATAACTCCTTCACGGATAAAAAACCGGCCTGGCTAAACTTCTATCGGCTAAACCGGGTTAAAATGACAACCTTACCGCGCTTCCGAGCCACGCCCGTATGAACCGACTTGCCCAAGAAAGTAGCCCTTATCTCCTGCAACACGCCCATAACCCGGTCGACTGGTTTCCCTGGGGACCCGAAGCGCTGCAAAAAGCACAGCAGGAGAACAAACCGATTCTGGTGAGCATTGGGTATTCGGCCTGCCACTGGTGCCACGTCATGGAACGAGAATCGTTTGAGAATGAGTCGGTTGCTTCGGTCATGAATGACAATTTTGTGTGCATTAAAGTGGATCGGGAGGAGCGCCCCGATGTCGATGCCATTTACATGGATGCCGTTCAGGCTATGGGGGTGCAGGGCGGCTGGCCTCTGAATGTGTTCCTGATGCCTGACGCCAAACCGTTCTACGGCCTGACGTATCTCCCGGCCCGTCAGTGGATGAACCTGCTGACCAGTGTGCGCTCGGCATTTGCCGAACACCCGGATCAGTTGGCCGAATCGGCCGAGGGTTTTGCCAAACAACTGAATATGAGCGTCACGGAGCAGTATTACCTAACCGATGCGGCACCGGCCTTTACGCGGGAGTTGCTCGAAGCGATGTATCAAAAATTGGCCGGATCATTCGATTCGGTGAAAGGCGGTCCGCGTCGGGCACCCAAATTTCCGATGCCGAGCATCTACGGTTTTCTGCTGCGGTATTACCACGTCACGAAAAACGAAGAGGCCCAGAACCACATTCGCCGGACGCTCGATTTTATGGCATTGGGCGGCATTTACGACCAGATCGGGGGTGGATTTTCCCGTTATTCCGTTGACGACCAGTGGTTTGCTCCTCACTTCGAGAAAATGCTCTACGACAACGGCCAGTTGGTAACACTTTACTCCGAAGCCTACAGCCTGACCCAAAGCCCCTTGTATCGCCAGACGGTTTTTCAGACGATTGCCTTTCTCCAGCGGGAATTGACCAGTCCGGAAGGCGGTTTTTATTCGGCACTGGATGCCGACAGCGAAGGGGTCGAAGGCAAGTTTTACACCTGGACAACCGCCGAATTGCAGGCGATTCTGGAAGACGATTTCAACTGGTTTAGTGAATTATACCACATTGCACCAGATGGCAACTGGGAGGAACACGCGGGCGTCGGGCGAAACATTCTTCACCGCGTGGTGCTGGATGAGGATTTTGCCCGGAGACAGGGATGGACAAAGGAAGAATTGGCCGACAAGCTTTCCGCAGCGCACCAGAAATTGATGGTCGTTCGGGACCGGCGCATTCGACCCGGACTGGACGACAAGATGCTGTGTTCCTGGAACGGCCTGATGCTAAAAGGACTGGTGACGGCCTACCGGGTTTTCGGGGAAGTCTCCTTTCTGGATCTGGCCGAACGAAACGCCCGGTTTATTCTGGAAAAACTGACCCGTCCGGAAACCGGTCAGCTCTGGCACAGTTACAAATCCGGGGTGAGAGATCAGGAAGGTGTCGCAACAATTACGGCTTATCTGGAAGATTACGCGGCTGTCATCGACGGTTTTCTGGCACTCTACCAGGCCACATTCAAAGACGAATACCTGCTCGAAGCCGACCGGCTCGCTCGCTATACCCTCGATTATTTCTGGGACGAAGAAGATCATCTGTTCTTTTTCACCGACCAGGCGGGGGAACCATTGATTGCCCGAAAAAAGGAGGTTTTTGACAACGTCATCCCGGCGTCCAATTCCATGATGGCCCATAACCTCTACACGCTCAGTCTGTTGCTGGAAAAACCGGTCGATGGCGCTCCGGCTTACACGGATCTGCTCACGGCCATGCTGGGGCGGGTGCAACCTCTGCTGCAACAAAACGCCGATTACCTGACGCACTGGGCCGCGCTTTACGCGATGCGGGTGCAGCCAACCGCTGAACTGGCTATTGTGGGGCCGGATGCGGAGCAGTTCCGTCGCGAAATCGACCAGCGGTTTTACCCCAATAAAATTCTGGCTGGAACCCTGACGGAAAGTGACCTCCCGCTGCTGGTAAACCGGACAACGGTAAACGGAAAAACCGCTATTTACGTCTGTTACAACCGCAGTTGCCAATTGCCGGTTACGAGTGTGGAAGCTGCGTTTAGCATTCTGGAGAACGAATAGCGGGACTTTAGCTCGATGCCCCGTTCCTTTAAAGGGCAGTGCTGTTAAGTATTTACGCTTGTTGCCCCTAAATCCCCTAACGGGGACTTTCAAATCCGGATGTTAAAGTCCCCGTTAGGGGATTTAGGGGCAACAAGCGTCCTAATGGAAACAAATTGGGAAGCGTTTTAACCGCCAATCAAAACGGTGGGTAGACCTAACACGATGGTGCCGCCGTGGGCCGTCGTATCGCCTACGCGGGCGGCTGGTTTTCCGGCAATTAAAACCGTTGCCGATCCTTTGATGATGGAATCCGGAGGGCCTGAGCAGGTACACAAATCACCGACACAGGCAGCGGGCTGACCGCCAATCAGGACGACAGCCTGACCGGGCGGCAGAATGGTGCCACCCACGTGGGGTACGGTGCCCGTTACCATTGGGCAAACGTGCAGATCTCCGACCCGGGCGGCTGGCAATCCCATGGTCTATTTAAATCACTTTGATCAATTTGAGTACCATGTACACACCACTGGGGCTGGCAGCGCCCTTTTTGTGGCTGAAGATGGTTTTGGAGTTGATGACGCCCAGATTTTTAGAACGCACCTGTTCCCGGCCCAGGGTGGTGAGTCCCAGTCCAACCAGCAGGTAAAAACCGGCTAACATCAATCGATTTCTGAATAGCTTTTTCATTGGATCAGGTCAACTTTTTTCTCCCCATTCCCTGAAAAATCAGGATCAAAACCGGTGGAGAGAGCTCAGTCCGTTTCGATGCCCAAAAGTACACGGTTGTTCCGGAAGAATAATGCGTAGTTTCCCCTGTTTTGCGAAGTGAAAAGTACCTTTTTTACGTCGTCAGGAAATGCGGCCGGGATTTTCGTTGGCAAAAGCCGACCAGGCTCCTTTCTTCGATTTCTTACCCGTCGATTTGGTTCCCGGCAGCGCATTTTTGTGAAAATGATGGCAAATGGCAATCGCCAGGGCATCCGTCGCATCGAAAAACTCCGGATTGAGTTCGGCATGCAGCAAGTGGCCAACCATGTGGGAGACCTGCTCTTTGGACGCATTGCCGTTGCCTGTCACCGACTGCTTCACCTTCCGGGGGGAATATTCCACGATCGGAATGCCGCGTGACAGTGCTGCGGCCATGGCCACCCCCTGCGCGCGCCCCAGTTTCAGCATCGCCTGGACGTTTTTTCCGAAAAAGGGATCTTCGATCGCCATTTCATCGGGCAGGTGTTCCTCGATGAGCTGAATCATCCGATCAAAGAGCTTCTTCAATTTCAGTTCGTGGGTGCTATATTTGCTCAGGTGAATGACGCCGTATTGCAGCATACTCATCTGATCTTTCTGGATTCGGATGACGCCATAACCCGCAATCTGCGTTCCGGGATCGACTCCCAGAATAATTTTGTCGTACGCTTCAAGTTCGGTAGCAGCAAGTGGAATGGGCATGGAAGGTCGTACGGATTTTTAGCAAGGAAACTATGCAAAGTAACGGGTTCGTCCCTCAAAGAACGTATTCCAGGACCAAAAAAATCGTTTTTTGGTCAAAAATCGGCATTCTTACCCTGATCGTCAGTTACATCGGCATTACCCTGAATCGCCAGCAACACGACCTGCAATCCGTCTTTACCTACTGGAAAACCGCCAACTGGCTCAGTCTCCCGGCTTTGTTGCTGCTGCTGTTGACCCCCGCCAACTGGCTGCTCGAAGCCCTGAAATGGAAGATTCTGGTGCAACGGGTCGAACCTATTTCCCTAAAAGAAGCGACCCAGGGTGTGCTGGCCGGTCTGGCGATGGGGTTTGCCCTGCCCGCCCAACTGGGCGACACCGCCGGCCGGCTGCTTTCGCTCCGCTCCGACCAACGCTGGCAGGGCATCGGTGCGGCCCTTGTTTCGGGCGGCATGCAGTTTCTGGCCGCCGTCTTTTTCGGGACCATCGCCCTCTTCGTGCAGCTTCAATTCGAGACGGAAGCCTGGCCCGTTGCGCAGGGCGTGCTGTTCTGGCTCCTGGTGCTGACGATGGGGCTGGCAGTTTTGGCGGCCTGGCAGCGGCACCGCCTGGTTCATTTGCCCGTTCGCTGGCTCCAACGCTGGGAAAAATACTGGTCGGTCGCTTCCTATTATACGACGAAGGAGTTGGTTCTGGCTTTCAGTGCGGCCTCGCTCCGCTACCTGACTTTTTCGCTGCAATTCTATTTTGCCCTGCTCATATTCGGCATTCAGTTACCGCTACGCGAAACCGCCACGGGGATCGGGCTGGTGTATCTGGGAAAAACGATTATTCCGGCCTTTAACCTGCTCAGTGATCTGGGCGTCCGGGAAGCTACGTCCATGTGGGTGTTCGGCCAGTGGCAGGTTCCGGCTCCGCAAATTCTGTCGGCGACGCTCACGCTCTGGTTGTTCAACATTCTGGCCCCGGTGTTGGTCGGGCTGTTCTGGGTCTGGAAACTAAAGCTATCAACGCACTGACCGGCTATGTTTTACATCCTCCTCTTCATCTCCATCAGTTACGCTTTCTTCACGCTTATTCTGGCCGTAACCTGGTGGCGAATGACCGCGTTTACGGCTCCCGCAACGTCCCCAAACGCGAAATCACCCCGAATCAGTGTCATCATTCCGGTTCGCAACGAAGAACATACCCTGCCCCTGCTGCTGCGTGATCTGCAAAACCAGACCTATAACACTGACGGTTTTGAAGTCATTGTTGCGGACGACTCGTCAACAGATAACACCCTAAAAATCACGCAGTCGCTGGTCGGGCAGATGCCCTATTCCCTCCGTCCGCTACCGCTGGACAATGAGCCGACCACCTCGCCGAAGAAGCGGGCGATTCGGCAAAGCATCGCGATGGCCACCGGCGACCTGATCGTAACGACCGACGGCGATTGCAGAGTGGGGCCGAAGTGGCTCGAAGCAATTGCGGCTTTTTACCAGCAAACCGGTGCCCAACTCATCAGTGGCCCGATCAGTTTCAATACCGATCATTCCGCTTTCGGCAACCTGCAAACCGTCGAGAGCAGCAGCCTCATCGGCGCGGGTGCCTGCACAATGGCGCTGGGCTTTCCGACGATGTGCAACGGAGCCAACCTGACCTACGAAAAACGGGCTTTTGAAGCCGTAGACGGTTTTGACGGCATCGACCATGTGGCTTCAGGCGACGATGAACTGCTCATGCACAAGATTGCCAGCCGCTATCCCGCGGGCGTAAAATTTCTGAAAAGCCCGGATGCGATTGTCCACACCGCCCCGCAGCCGACGCTGGAAGCATTCTACCACCAGCGGAAGCGGTGGGCCAGCAAATGGCGCGCGTACCAGAGTGTATTGCCATCGATTTTGGCGGTTTTTATCTTTGCCAGTAACCTCGCACTGCCCGTCGCCCTGCTTGCGTATGGCTTCGGGAATCTGTCGGCGTCCAAACTTATCGGCATCGTAGCCTTGAAAGCTGTGCCGGAGTGGCTATTTTTGGGCTCCGTATTGGTGTTCCTGGAAAAAAAACCGGTGCTTTTCTGGATTCCGGTCACGCAACTGGTGTATCCATTGTACGTGGTTTTTTTCGGGCTGGCGGCTCAACAAAAGGGATTCCGCTGGAAAGACCGGACGTTGCGTTAATCCCACCAAAAACCGCATCAGCGAACCGATTCTATGTTTTTACATAAAACAAATTTCCTGCTTCGGGCCTTCTACCCCCGCTTTGAGTGGCGAATTCCGACCCGGGAGAAGGTGATTTACCTGACGTTTGACGATGGCCCTATCCCGGACGTCACCGAATTTGTACTGGAAACGCTGCAAAACCACCAGGCCAAAGCGACGTTTTTTTGCATTGGCGACAACGTCAAAAAGCATCCCGGCATTTTTCAGCAGGTACACCAGGCAGGCCATTCCATTGGCAACCACACCTTTAATCACTTAAATGGCTGGAAAACCGAGAACGAACCGTATCTGGAAAACGTTCGGCAGTGTCAGCAGCAGTTGGACCTGCCGACCCGGCTTTTTCGTCCGCCCTACGGCCGCATGAAACGCAGCCAGGGCCACGAAGTCCTCAAAACGCATGATGTCATCATGTGGGATGTACTGACGGGCGATTTTTCGCTGTCGCTGCAGCCGGAAGTGGTGCTGCAGAAAACGTTGAAATACACCGAACCGGGTTCCATTATCCTGTTTCACGACAGCCTGAAAGCCTGGCCCCGCATGAGTTACGCCCTTCCGCGGGTTCTGTCCCATTTTTCAGAACGCGGGTATCGCTTTGACGGGCTGCCCCAAACGTCCGGTTTCAGGACTTCGGTGGCGTGAACATCGACGTCAGCATTCTGATTGCCGCCCGCAACGAGGAGGACACGATTGTCCGTTGTCTTCAGGCCATTGAGCAACTTCGGTATCCGCCGGATCGCTTCGAAGTGCTGATTGGCAATGACCAGTCGGAGGACCAAACCGGGGAACTGGTGGCCGGTTTTATTCGCAATAAACCGCGTTACCGGCTTTTCACCATCACGCAAAAAGTGGGAAAGCAGGCCGGAAAAGCCAATGTACTGGCCCAGCTAGCCCAGCACGCACAGGGCCGGATTCTGTTATTTACCGACGCCGATTGCGAAGTGTCGCCCGACTGGCTTTCCGGGATGGCACGACCGTTTGAGCAGGAACGACTCGGGATTTTGACGGGCTGTACGCAGATTGTCGGGCATACGGTTTTTCAGAAATTGCAGGCCGTCGACTGGTTTTATGGACAGTACCTGATCAAGCAATTGACCGATCTGAACGTTCCGGTGACGGCAATGGGCAATAACATGGCGGTGCGTCGAACGGCGTATGATGCCGTCGGCGGCTACGAAAATCTGCCCTTTTCGGTGGTGGAAGATTACCAACTGTTTACAGAAATTGTTCAGCGCGGTTTTTCGTTTGGCCACCTCTTCGATTGTGACGTCCTGGCGACCACATTACCGTTACCAAACTGGAGAAGCTGGCTGCACCAACGAAAACGCTGGATGGTCGGGGCATTGCAGTTACCGCCGTACTTTATCGTCCTTTTTCTCCTGCAATTGCTTTTTTATCCTCTGCTGATCGTTCTGGCGTTCTGGTTTCCGACCGCAGCGGCAACGATCTGGCTTCTGAAGTTTGTTACCCAGACGGCCCAGCTGCTCTGGATTCTAAACCGGTTTCGCCGGTGGGACCTGTTGCCGTATTTGATCGGCTTCGAGTTTTACCTGCACATTGGCTATTTTATTTCACTCATTTATTATTGGTTACCCACGAAGCTGGTCTGGAAAGGCCGAACGTATTCATGATCGACACCCACGCCCATATTTACGATTTGCAGTTCGAGGACAAGGAAGCCATGCTGTCGGCGGCTGAAGCCCAGGGCGTTTCTCAAATCTGGATGCCCAATTGCGCCACCGAAACCATTGATGCCATGATGGCTCTGGCCGAGCGGTTTCCCGACCGCTGTTTGCCGATGATGGGACTTCACCCCTGTTATGTTACTAAAACCGTTGAGGAGGAACTGGCAACCGTCGAAAGTTGGCTGAACCGCTATTCGTTTTTTGCCATCGGCGAAATTGGGCTGGATTTTTACTGGGATCTGACCCATGTAGACCGCCAGTTTGAAGCCTTCACGGTTCAGTTGCAATGGGCCTCGCAGCGAAATGTACCCATTTCCATTCATAGCCGTTCTGCCGCCAACGGCGGGCGAAATGCCTTTGCCGAAGCCGCCGATCTCATTGAAAAACTGGCTTTGCCCAACCTGAACGGCATTTTCCACTGTTTCGTCGGAACCGTGGAGGAAGCGCACCGCGCCATTGAACTGGGTTTCAAATTAGGCATCGGGGGTGTTTCGACTTTTAAAAATGGTGGTTTGGATCAAGTGCTTCCCCACATCGATCTGGAACACCTGGTGCTCGAAACCGATGCGCCGTATCTGGCTCCCGTCCCTTACCGGGGCAAACGAAATGAACCAGCGTATCTGAAGCTGATTGCCCAGCGGGTCGCCGATTTGAAGCAGGTTCCGCTCGCACAGGTCGATGCGCAATCCACCCAAAATGCCCTACAGCTTTTAATCCGCTAACATGTATCGCACCATTCATATCAACCCGGTTTTACCGGGTCAGTCCCGATCCTCGGTTTTGGTCATCTACACTGGCGGTACGCTGGGCATGGTCTACGACCGCCAGAACGATCAGCTTGTCCCGTTCGATTTTGAGCAGATTCTGGATCGGGTTCCCGAAATCCGGCGGCTCGATTTTGAAGTAACGGTAATTGTGCTGAGCGAACTGATCGACTCTTCGAACATGAAACCGGGAAACTGGATTCATCTGGCCCGCATCATTCGGGACAATTACGAAGCGTACGACAGTTTTGTCATCCTGCACGGAACGGACACGATGGCCTATACAGCCTCGGCTCTCAGCTTTTTGCTCGAAGGACTGAACAAACCGGTGATTCTGACAGGCGCGCAACTGCCCATTGGTGTGGCCCGGTCGGATGCAAGGGAAAATTTTATCACGGCGATGGAAATTGCCGCTGCGCAGGAAAACGGTCGGCCACTGGTGCCGGAAGTGTGTATTTACTTCAATTCGATGCTGCTGCGGGGCAATCGGGCGAAGAAAAAGGAAAGTGTGCATTTCAACGCGTTTCATTCCGAAAACTACCCGCATCTGGCGATGGCCGGCGTTAACATCGAATACAATACGCCGTTTATTCATCCGTTTATGCCGGAATCAACGCTGACGGTTTACGAGGAAATGGACACGCACGTGGTCGTCTTGCCGCTTTTTCCGGGTATCAACCACCAGATTATCAGCGCCATTCTGGGCATTCCGGTTTTGAAAGGGCTGGTACTGGAAAGTTACGGTTCCGGAAATGCACCGACGGAAACCTGGTTTCTGAATGCGCTGGAAAGTGCCATCGAACGCGGCCTGGTCATTTTCAACGTTTCCCAGTGCGACGGCGGCCGGGTGACGCAGGGGCGCTACCACACCAGCAAAGCCCTGGACCGGATTGGGGTATTGAGCGGGAGCGACAGCACCGTTGAAGCCGCGATCACCAAATTGATGTTTCTGCTCGCCAACGAACCGGATCAGGACCGGTTGAAAAAACGCCTGGTTACACCGATTTGTGGAGAAATGAGCCTGTAAGGATCAAAAACTGGTTGTAAGTTTCAGGAATAACCCGCATCTTTGCATCCCGTTTCGACCCAGAGAGATGTCCGAGTGGTTGAAGGAGCACGCCTGGAAAGTGTGTATACGTCTAAAGCGTATCGCGGGTTCGAATCCCGCTCTCTCTGCGAAAAATAACCCGCTCATTCTGAGCGGGTTATTTTATTTTATAAGGATCCGGTTTCTACGCCGGATTGATTCGTTACCGGCACGTATAGGTAAAATCTGTGATACGGTAATAGGGAACACTCACGCTGGTCTCCAGAAAATATCGGCGCTTGACGCGCCCGTTTTCGTCATACTCGTACTTATAATCATAGACGTGGACAAACGGATCGTTGGATTGGTCGTAGTTCTTTGTAGTCAGTTTGGTGGGTAGATTTTTACTGGTTTTCCCCTCCTGTGGTGCAATGTTGGGTAAATTCGGCCGGGTCAGGTCATACTCATACTCATAGACCATTTTCGATTGGGTCGGAACCGTACGGACTTCCTCATTGATCAGATTACCGTCAACAATCGTATAGATATAGACCAACCCAGGCGTTTCTTTTCGAATCAAATAGCCTTCCGCATTGTACGTATAATAGGTGGGAACCTGGGTGTTCGTGGTAATATCAGCCAGAAGTCCCTGATCGTTTAAGGCAATATCGGAATAGCCGCCTTTCATCAGACCCGGTTCATACGAATAATTTAAGGTAGTCGGCGAGAAATTACCTGTCGGATTACGATAGTACTGACTCAAGCGGTTTTGCTCATCATAGGTGTATTTCTCGGTATACTTGGTTCCAATCTGGACGGGCTTGCCATCCAGCTGCGCGGTTTCATCCAGCGGTTGCCAATACGGGATTTCGGAGCGGGACGACTTTTCAATCGCTGTAAACGTCAGCACCCGACAACTAAGATCGGGGCCGGGTCGGTGATCCTGCACAGTACAGGCATCAAGAAACACAACAAGACTGATAGAAAGAAAGGCCAGGGAAGTACGAATTTTCATAAGAGCAGGAATAAAAAAAGTTAATACTGATTTACTAAGAGTATAGGAGCTATTCTTTGACAAAAAGGTTGCAAGAGAGAATGATAATATTATTAAACGTACTCGTTTTCATTTATGCCAATTAGTGACAGGATTGTTCCCAAATTAGACAGCTTTGATTTAGGAGGGTTCGTACTTTTAACCTATACATTAGGTTAATGAATTGGAAAGTCATTGTCTGGTTAGGCAGTGACTTTTTTGTTGGTACAATCGTTCTGCTTTTACGATCCATGAAGGTTGTTCGAAACCGAACAAAAGGGGTGATACCGAACTCATTCTGATGCTGTTTATTTCTGCGCTCTATTGAAATTTAATAACTTAGTATCTGGTATGATTTTCGTTGTTATACGATTGACCAAGCCCGTTTCTATCAAAATAACTAACCTCTTATGACTGGTTTTCAAACTGGAATTTCACTACTCCTCATTTTTTCGGGTACGCTACATGCGCAATTGACCACTCCGTATTTAAATCAGAATCCGCCCGGCATGGTCCCCAGCATATTTGCCCCTGATTTGGTTTCCTTAAAAGATCATTACGAATACGGGTCGGTTTTTTCGAGCGACGGTACGGAATTTTATTACGCAGTCATCATCAATAAAAAGCCTCAGATTCGGTGCATACGGTTTGAAAAAAACGCCTGGACCGCGCCCAAAATCGTCATTGGCAGTGATCAATATGAATACAATGATCCCTTTCTATCGCCGGATGAAAAGCGCCTGTATTTCATCTCGGATCGGGCCGTCGACGGGAAGGGAGAGAAGAAAGATTTTGACATCTGGTACATCGAGCGGAGAAAAAACGGCTGGTCGACTGTACCGGTGAATGCCGGGCCCGGCATCAACACCAGCAAGAATGAGTATTACATGTCCTTTACGAAAACAGGTACGATGTACTTTTCATCGAATGGCGGGTCCGACCAATCTACCGATAAGAAGTATGACATCCGGTTTTCCAGGTATGCCAGAGGAAAATTCCAGCCTTCCCGGTCACTCCCCTCTACCATCAATACCGAACATTACGAAGCCGATGTTTTCGTGTCACCGGATGAGCAATACGTCATTTTCTGCGCCGAGCGCCCGGACGGATTTGGGAAAGGCGATTTATACATCAGCTTCAAAAGCAAAACCGGTGAGTGGCAAAAAGCAAAAAACATGGGTTCTGTGATCAATAGCGATGCCTACGAGTTTTGCCCCTTCATAACCACCGATGGCAAATACCTGTTCTTCTCCAGAGACGGTGATATTTTCTGGGTGAAAGCAGCGGTGCTTGACGGATTGAAATAATGGCGATGATTCCTCCAAAAGCCCCTGAAATCGATTCATTGGCCGCATAAAAAAGGGATTAATCCGTCAAAGTCGGGACAAAACAAAATCCACCGGATGCACATGCCGCGCTGGTCAAAGCGTAATACCAGCGATCTTAACCGTTCGCTCAATACAACGCACAATCTTTAAAAAGTTTTTGTACGTTTAACCGTGATCATCAAACGGACATGAATTATACGGACAAACGCAATCGTTATTCTGATTTTATCCGATAAAAATTACCAAATTAAAAGAATAAGATCCCGGTTAACGACTGTCACCTTACTGCTACGCATTCACTTTTCAAATACGGTTAACCCGTTCATTTCTTTTAAAAAATCTGCAGTACTCAACGTTATTTTTCACTACACTATTCCAGCCTCGTACGTTCAAACCGGGCCAATTTCTGTGTAGTTGATGCCTGCAAGGGTGTTTCGACTATTCTTCAACCTCTTATACCATGCAAGTTCTCAAACAAAATAGCAAAGGAGCCGATGTTAAAAAGTGGCAGTTATTTCTGATCGGGCAGGGTTTTGAACCCGGCGTGGCCGATGGCAAGTTTGGCCTGCGGACGCACGAAGCGACGGTTGCTTTTCAGAAGAAAAATAACCTGCTGGACGATGGCGTTGTCGGCAACAAAACCGTCGGTGTTGCCATGCAACTGGGCTTCCCGGTTTTGACCAACTCCGACCCGGCCAAAGAAGGGCCCAATTGGCCTCAGAAACCCGATTTCTCCCCACTGGTTGGCCTTGCCGCCCGGCAATCGCTGTTCGGGAAGTTTAAATTCGCGGCTGCCCCCATTCCCGGAAACCCGGAGAACATCAAGATTCTGGACGACTGGGAATCCAAAAACATTGTCAAAGTGACCATACCGCAACTGATCGGAAAAACCGGTGCTCCGGCCAATGGCACCATTCGATTCCACCATCTGGCTACTCCCCAACTCGTGTCGATGTGGGCCGAATGGGAAGATTCAGGCCTGCTCGATCTGGTGTTGAGTTATGCCGGATCGTTTGTGCCCCGGTTTGTTCGCGGCAGCCGCACCGAGTTGAGCAACCACGCTTTCGGTACGGCTTTCGATATCAATGTGCCTCAGAATATGCTGTCGACCATGCCCGCGCTGGTCGGGAAAAAAGGGAGTGTACGTGAACTGGTGCCGATCGCCAACAAACACGGTTTTTACTGGGGCGGCCACTTCACCCGGCTCGACGGCATGCACTTTGAAATAGCCAGGCTGATGTAAAAACCACTCCCAGACTTTATTTCCGGTAATCCAGCGGTGGTTTTCGATCACCGGCCAGCGATTTATACACAAATCCTTCACCTCTCGCTTTGTTCAATTCAACTTTGGCCTGCCCGATGACAGCCGGTTGCTGAAAAAGATCGATGGCGGTCAGCGAAATGGTTTTGGCCGCCACCAGCATGCCTTTGAAACCGATCGACATGCCATCGCAGGCCACCGCCTGCCAGCTATGCGCCGGTACGCCCGGCACCCAGGTAGCCGTCGACAGCCCGACCGTTGGCAACACCCAACTGACATCTCCGACATCGGTGGACGCCGAACCCACGCCATTCAGGGCATACGGCTGAATATCGGAAGCGCGACTCAACGGCGGCAGACTTTCCGAATTGACGGTTTTCCGGATTTTGTTAGCGAATTCCGTTTCGGCGGCTGTATACTTGTTGCCCCCCACCTGCTCCAAATTCTTTTGCATGAGCTTTGCCAGGGTTTCGTTTGGCAGCAGGTTATAGAGTCCCGCCATCACTTCGTGGGTCATCGTCGTTTCGGTGCCGAGCGCAGCCGCCTGAGCGGTTTTCATCAATCGCGCCCACACTTCCTCCAGGCCTTTCGCCGACGGGTGGCGAATGGTGTATTCTACCTCGGCGTAGTCGGGAACGATGTTGGACGTCAGACCGCCTTTCTTGATAACGTAGTGAATCCGGGTGCTGGACGTCACGTGTTCACGCATCATGTTGACCATGTAGTTCATCGCTTCGACGGCATCGAGGGCCGACCGGCCTTTTTCGGGTGCGGCCGCGGCATGAGCGGCCAATCCGTTGAACTGAAAGGTCGCCACGCGGTAGGCCAGCGAGGACGACGGACTCGCGCTGTTGTTATCGCCCGGATGCCAGTGTAGCACCGCGTCGACCTTATCGAAAAGACCCGCCTTGACCAGATACGTTTTACCACCGCCCGCGCCTTCTTCGGCCGGAGTACCCACCAACTGAATCGTGCCGGTTTTACCGGACTGCTGCAAGTAGTTTTTGGCCGCAATGGCCGCAGCCACCGACCCCACCCCGAACAGATTGTGCCCACAGGCATGACCGTAGGCATTCGGTACGAGCGGTTTGCGAACCGGCACGGAATCCTGCGACAAACCGGGCAGGGCATCCATCTCGGCCAGAATGCTGACCACCGGTGCCCCTTTCCCGAAACTGGCCACAAAGGCCGTAGGCATATCTGCCACGCCCGTCGTAATGCTGAAACCCTGATCCTGTAGTTCTTTTTGGAGCAGTTTGCTGGTTTCATTCTCCAGGTAACCGGGTTCAGCCAGTTTCCAGATTCGCTGCGCGAGAGCTGAATAATGGGAATATTGTTTGTCTAAATGAGAAATGGCCGCAGCTTTTTCTTTTTGAGCGACAACCGATTGCCCCAATAAAAATACCACTAACAGCACAAATACTAACCTTACCTGAAACATAAATAGAAATTTTAGATGGAAAATTTGGAGGTAGCACCAAAAATCAAAATAATCAATTGAATCACGTTCAATATAAAAGGTTAAGGTAACATTGACAACAAAAAAGTTCTCTGGCTCTTCTTTCTGACTACCTTTTCTACAGCCATCACCTTTGCAAGTCGTGCGTCAGATTTCAGCCGTTCTCCCGCCCCGGAAAGAGTACGACCGCGAGCTGATGGTACTTCCGTTTACTATGACCACAAGCCGCTCAGTGGTTGAATACGAAGATTTGATCAGGGAAATGCACAACCCGAGAACAAAACCGATCCGAAGGAAACACCGTAGGTCATTTCGGGCAGGGTGCGAAACGAACAGACGCTTACCGAACAAGGCACGGTTTCCAACGTTCGGGTGTCCGCTTAGGGTCATTCCATTCCCGTTCGGTCTCCTGAACCGGTACTCAAACGCCGGCGATACTTCGTTGGCTTAAAGTACCTTAGCTCATTTAGTATCAGTTCACTAAAACGTGAATTTACCGTTAAAAACAACGTTAATTTCATACATCGTTTTTGACGTCAAAAATGATCACATTTTATAAACGTTTCATCCACATTGCCACTTTCGCGGATAGGCGAAAGTGACGGCATCAGGCGTGTTGACTGGCCTTGGTTTCACCTTCATTTTAACGTTAAATAAGACGCTTTTTATAAGGTGATTCTTTACAGTATATTTGACGTTTTAATCAACGTTAACCAGAACAGTATGATTTTTACTTTAGGCGGAATCAAGGGCGGAAGCGGCAAGTCCACCATTGCTACGAACCTCACCGTATGGTTGTCTAAACAGGGCTTCGATGTTTTGCTGGTGGATGCCGACGAACAACAGACGGCCACTAAATTCACCAAATGGAGGGAGATGAACACCGACGGAAATGGCGGTTATACCGCAACCGTGCTAACCGGTGATGCCGTCCGTCAGCAGGTGACAAAATTCAAACCCAAGTTCGATCACATCGTTATCGACTCCGGTGGACGCGATACGATGAGCCAGCGGGCGGCTCTCTTCGTGTCGGATGCGCTTCTGGTTCCTTTCAACCCGCGCAGTTTCGATTTATGGACCATCACCGACGTCGAAAATCTGGTGAGAGAAGTCCGCGCGCTGAAACCGACCGACCTGCACGCGTTTGCCCTCCTGAACCGTGCCGATCCGAAAGGCACCGACAACAAAGACTCGGCCGAACTGCTCCAGGAAAGCAGCGTCATCGAATACGTGGGCCCGCCCATCGTCTCGCGCAAAAGCTTTGCCAATGCTGCTACCAACGGCCTTGGGGTAATCGAAAACCAGCCTGCCGATCAGAAAGCCATTCACGAAATCACCCTGGTTTTTAAACTCATTATGGAAAAATTAGGCACAAAAATGAACGTCTGAAATAACGTTGAAAAATACGTTATTTTTAACCTCATAAAAAACGTCCGTTATGGCTATATCAAAAGCGCCGGAACCACCGAAACCGGAGCAACCAACCCGAAAAGTTTCCGAGAAAAAGATCCAGCAATTCATCAGCCAGGGAGGCAGTCCAACCGCAAAAAACCGGATGGATCAGGACATTCCGGATGAGATGAAGAGCATCAAACTCATTATGACCGCCACCGAAATGGAGACCATCAAACAACTCCGCGACAAACGCCCCCGGAGCCGCAGCCGGAAAATTACGATCTCCGTTCACGACTGGGTGATCGAAGCCATTCAGGAGAAGATCGAACGCGAAAAAAAGAAGTATAGTTTGACGTCCATTTAGACCTCTTTTTCAACACCGAAAATAACGTCATTTTTAGCTCTCAAAGTAACGTTATTCCTAGTGCTTTGCAACAACTTGAATCAGGCAAAGTGAAAAATCCTGCCTGGTTCAAGTTGTTGCAAAGCACTTACCCACCCGTTTAGTGGGTACTCCATTCGGCAGCCCGCCTTCCATTTCATTGCCCAAACCGGGTGAACCGACCAGCCCCGAACACTACGCGCTTTTTTACGGGCCAACCAAAGTCTTGCATCCCATTAAAATGATCCTTCTGAATAGCCCCTTTTTCTTGCTTCTCAGGCCGATCCATTTAGTACAATCTCCTACAATTTAGATTTCACACAGGTTAAATAGGATTAATCCAACGACCCATGGTTGATTTCGAATGGGATAGCCTCAGACCATGAATTCATCCATGACCTTGTGTCTGGTATTTCTACAAAAGCTCCAGGCAACATAGGGGTGCGATATGAGGAAAAATACTTAATTTGTTGAAAATAATTTACAAGTAATCGTGTGAATTATTTTAATTACTATTTAATTTGCATTCTCATGATTTTTATTAGACGAAATCCTGATATCTCCTTGAGATTACCACACGGGTGCAATCTCATTCGAGATAAAAGATTTGCTTTATAACACGCTCGTCCTGTGCCATCTACAAATCGCATGGTTTGTATGTGCATCTCATTTTTATGAACACCTCTGCCGTTTAAAAATAGCATTCGAGCTTATATCCATTAACTTTATCATCTTAATCTTACCCCTAAGAAAGTATAGGATTACCTTCATTTAGGGCGATTACTGTACATTACTGAACGTTAAAAAAAATATTAAATGGAACGATATGATCCTGAAGCCATCGAGATTGTTCTATTGCAACAGACCGGTATTCAGCAGGCTGTCGTACTAACGCGGGAGAATCAAGTAGCTCATAAGATGTTAGTTGCTTATTTGGTAACGACTGAAACCGAACTGGAAATTTCCGCCATTCGGGCAGCTATCGAACAGCAGTTACCTGATTTTATGCCCCCCTCCCATTTTATTTGGATGAAAGAACTCCCCAGAACGGTTACGGGGGAAATTGATAAAACGGCTTTGCCCGCTCCTGATTTTATGATTCCCTTTCCTAAAGATAAAACGATCATTACCTTATTTCGTGAGCAGGTTCAAAGAACGCCGGATAAGGTAGCTATGCGTTTCAATGATCACTACATAACGTACCAAGAACTGGACGATAAATCCAGTCAATTGGCTAATTATCTTAAAAAAAAGGGTGTAAAAGCCAGCACACTGGTCCCCATTTGCATGAATCGCTCTCTGGAGTTGCTGGTAGGCATTCTGGGGATTCTGAAGGCTGGCGGTGCCTATGTACCTATTGATCCGGAATACCCGCAGGACCGGGTTGCGTATATGCTTTCTGATAGCGATAGCTGTCTGGCAGTTACGGATGTTCCCTCCAGTGTTTTGTTGAAAGGCCGGGAGAAATTGGAACCGGTGTTTATAGACCGGGACTGGGAAATGATTGCCCGGGAATCCAGCCAGCCACCTTCCAATGCCTTTACTCCTCAGGATCTGGCTTACGTCCTCTACACCTCAGGCTCCACGGGCAAACCCAAGGGCGTACTGATTGAACACCACAACCTGGTGAATTTCCTTTGGAGCATGATCGACCAGCCCGGCATCACTGCGAACGATACCATTCTGGCGGTCACGACCATTTCCTTCGATATTGCCGGCCTCGATCTGTTCCTGCCCCTGATTGTGGGAGCCTCCGTACGGCTGACCGATCTGACTACGGCCCGCGACGGCCGCGCTTTGCTCAACCTGATCGAGAACCAGAACATCACCATCATGCAAGCTACTCCGTTCACGTGGCGGATGATGCTCGATTCGGGCTGGAAGAAGTCCCTGCCGCTGAAAGTGCTCTGCGGGGGCGAACCCATGGCTCAGGATCTGGTGGAGAAGCTTACCGGCAAAGCGGCTGAAATATGGAACCTGTATGGCCCTACAGAAACAACCGTTTGGGCCACCGTGAAACACATCCGGGCGGGCGAAACGATTACCGTGGGCCGTCCGATCCATAACACCCTGGTTTACATCCTGGATGAGCACCAACAGCCGGTAGCGGAAGGCGAGGTCGGGGAATTGTGGATTGGGGGAGCGGGGGTCGCGCGGGGGTATCTGAACCGCCCCGAATTGACCCGGGAACGGTTTGTGGCCGATCCGTTTGCCGGAACAGCAGGCGGGCGGATGTACCGTACCGGCGATCTGGGGCGGTTTCTGGAAAACGGCGAAATTCTCTGCCTGGGCCGCATCGATCATCAGGTCAAAATCAGAGGCTATCGGATTGAACTCGGCGAAATTGACAACGTCCTGCATCAGTTTCCCGGCGTCAAACAGTGTGTCGTCGATGCCAAGGAAGGGCCGGGCGGAGACAAACGCCTGATCGGATACATTCTTCCCGAAGGCGAATTTAATAAACAGGAAGCGATCCGGTTTTTGCAATCCAAGCTGCCGGACTACATGGTTCCGCAATTGTTGATGGAACTGGCTGAAATTCCGTTGACCAGCAATGGCAAGGTCGACCGCAAGGCGTTACCCAACCCCGATGCCTCCGAGCTGCTAACGAGGGCATTCATATCGCCGGGTACGAAAGTTGAAAACAACCTGGTAGACCTCTGGATAGAACTCCTGAAAGTAAGCCATGTCAGCATTCAGGATAACTTTTTCGAGTTAGGCGGCAATTCGTTTCTGGCATTGCGGATGGTGCTCAGTCTGAAAGAAAAGTATGCCTATGACTTGCCCGTTACGACCATTTATCAATACCCGACGGTGGCCGGGCTGGCCGGTTTTCTGGAAGGCAAAAAAGGGAACACCGCCAAAAAACGAAAGACCGTAAACCGCTCGGGTAGCACGGGCGACATCGCCGTCATCGGCATGGCCGGGCGTTTTCCCGGCGCCAACACGATTGAAGAGTTGTGGACGGTTTTGAAAGAAGGCCGGGAAACCATTTCTTTTTTCACCAATGAAGAACTGGACCACTCGTTGCCCGCCGAACTGACGCAGGACGCAAACTACGTGAAAGCCCGGGGCGTCGTTACAGGCGCCAGTCAGTTCGACCCCCGCTTTTTTGGCCTGAATCCGAAACTGGTAGAACTCATGGACCCCCAGCAACGGATTTTCCTTGAAATTGCCTGGGAAGCCCTGGAGCATGGCGGTTATTTACCCCAAAAGTATGACGGATTGATTGGGGTGTATGCGGGCTGTGGCAACAACACCTATTACTACAACCATGTGCTGACCAATCCATTCCTGATGAATCAGGTCGGTAGCTATCAGGTGATGACCGCGAATGAAAAAGATTACATCGCCACCCGGACGGCCTACCAGCTGAATTTGACGGGTCCGGCGGTCAGCGTTCATTCCGCCTGTTCAACGTCGCTGTTGGCGATCGCGCAGGCCGTCGACAGCCTTCGCAACGGCCAGTGCGATGTTGCCCTGGCGGGCGGCTCCAGTATTCGGGCTCCATTGAACAGTGGTCATCTCTACGAGGAAGGGTCCATTTACAGCCGCGACGGGCATTGCCGCTCGTTCGATTCGGATGCACAGGGCACGGTTTTCAGCGACGGTGCGGGCGTAGTATTGCTAAAAAATGCCGAAACCGCCCGACAGGACGGCGACACCATCTACGCCCTCATCAAAGGAACCGGCGTCAACAACGACGGAAGCGGCAAGGGGAGTTTTACGGCTCCCAGTGCTGAAGGCCAGGCAGGGGCCATCCGAATGGCGATCGACGATGCCCGCGTCGATCCGGCGACCATCAGCTACGTTGAAGCCCACGGAACGGCCACCCCAATCGGCGATCCCATCGAAATTGAAGGGTTAAAAATGGCTTTTGGGAATCAGGTCCCCACCCAATATTGCGCCATCGGTTCCATCAAAAGCAACATGGGACACCTGGACGCTGCCGCCGGAGTAGCCGGATTTATCAAAACGGCCCTGGCGTTGCATCACAAACAGATTCCGCCTTCACTCCATTTCTCGACGCCGAATCCGGCCATTGATTTCGCCAACAGCCCGTTTTTTATGAATACTGCGTTTGGTGCCTGGCCAGCGTCGGTTTCAAATCCTGACCAGCCCCGCCGGGCAGGCGTCAGCTCTTTCGGGGTAGGCGGAACGAATGTTCATATCGTACTGGAAGAGTTTGTCAATGAGGGAGTAACGCCCGCGACCGATTCGGCAGAACCGCAACGCCCGGTTCAATTGATCACCTGGTCGGCCAAATCGACGGCCAGCCGGGAAGCGTATGGCTCGCTTCTGGCAGCGCACCTGCAGCAAAACCGGTCTTTGAATTTGGCGGATGTGGCGTTTACCCTGCAAACGGCCCGGGCGGATTTTAACCACCGGCGGTTTGTGACCGCCCCGTCGGTGGAAGTACTGATCGAGCAATTAAGAATTGAAACCATCCCGGGCGCAAACCAGAAAACGCTGCAGGAGCCACCGGGCGATGTCGTCTTTCTTTTTCCGGGGCAGGGCGCGCAATACCTCAACATGGGCCGTGACCTGTATGAGAACGAACCGGTGTACAAACAGGCCGTGGACCACTGTGCCGACTTGCTTCGCGAACACCTGGAGATCGATATTCGACAGGTTCTGTTTCCCGACGAAACCAACCGCGAATCGGAAGAACGACTCAAAAACACGCGGTTTACGCAGCCCGCTATTTTTGTTACTGAATATGCTCTGGCAAGGGTATGGCTGAGTTGGGGCATCGAACCCACGGTTTTCTGTGGCCACAGCATTGGTGAATATGTCGGAGCGCATCTGGCCGGTATCTTTTCGCTGGAAGATGCCATCCGGCTGATTGCGGTTCGTGGCCGGCTGGTGAGCGAACTTCCTACGGGCAGTATGCTTTCGGTACGCGCCAGCGCAGAGCAAATGGCTACTTTGATTCCCGAAACCTTGTCTGTGGCGGCTTTCAACAGCCACTCCCTGTGTGTCGTTGCTGGTGAAGATGAAGAAATTGCCTGTTTTGCCCGCCTGTTGGATCAAAAAGAAATCCCAAATCGGGTGCTGGCAACGAGCCATGCGTTTCACTCGAACATGATGGATTCAGTTGTTCCGGTTTTTGAGAAAACCGTTCAGCAGGTTCGTTTGCACCAACCCCGAAAACCGGTCATTTCGACGGTGAGCGGCACCTGGATGACGGATGCTCAGGCGACGGATCCGGCCTACTGGGCCACCCACCTGCGCCTGCCTGTGCGCTTTGCCGATGCCCTGGACTCTCTTTTTGAATTGAACCGACCGGTTCTGCTGGAAGTTGGACCCGGCAGTGGATTGACCACCCTGGCCCGTCAGCAGGCGGGTTCCAGACCAGCCACTCTGGTGACCAGCCTGGACCGAAAAGGGGTGCCAACCGATTATCAGGCGTTGCTCAACGGTCTGGGTCAGGTGTGGCTCAACGGCCTGGAACCCGACTGGGAAGCATTCTACCGCCATCAAACCCGGTTAAAAGCTGACCTGCCCACGTATGCTTTCGATCGAAAACGGTATTGGGTCGATCCCCCAAAAACCGCTGCGCCCGGAATCAGCCCGCTACCTGGTTCGGATGAGCAGGCGCCACTTCGACCGGAGGCCGCACAGCCCCAAACCACGAGCCGCAAAGAAGTTCTTCTCCACATCGTGCGGGAGAAGCTAAAAAACGCATCCGGCCTGGCGGTGGACCAGATGCGACCGGAACTGAGCTTTTATGAAATGGGGCTCGATTCGTTGCTGCTGACCCAGGTTTCTTCTACCCTGAAAAAAGAGTTTGGGTTGCCCATTACGTTCCGCCAACTGAACGAACAATACGGCACGCTGGATGCCCTGGTGGCCTACCTCGACCGGGACTTGCCGGCGGGAGCTTATGAGCCTCAGCCATCCGCTCCGGGGTCCCAACCGGCTCCGGCTCCCTCCCATCCGGGAACTCCCGTTTTGAGTAACGATCCTGCCCTGGATCAAATGGCCAGGCAGTTGCAGCTCCTGACCGAAAAAATTGAATACCTCCAGAGTACCCTTCAGAACCTGCCCTCCCTGGCTTCGCAGGCTGTTCTGCCGGGCCTGAATGGAGCCGCTAAACCCAGTTCCGTCAAAACTGTGGAAGCGATCGTGGAACGGCCAAAATCCGTACTAAAAATGCCCCGATCCGAGCGGCCGGTTCCGGATTATGCCTTCAGCGAACCGCCCGTTCCGGGGGCTCGTCTAGGCAAAGACCGGGATGGAAATCCAGCCTGGTTCATTTCAGACCCCGAGAAACCCGGGAGCTATTTACAGATTATACTCTAACACGAATGGTAGCAAATTTTACGATGCCTAAAACGATAGCGGTTGATTTTGACCCCTTTGCCGGTCCAGAAATTGCACAAATAGCACCGTCTACCGGGCCGCAAACCGAGATCTGGATCGCTTGTCTGTTAGGGGGAGATCATGCGAACCGATCCTATAATCTGACGAACTCGCTGCGACTGGAAGGGGCTTTTGATCGGTTGGCCATGATGCAGGCAATACAGGCGGTTGTAGACCGGCACGATGCTTTACGATCCGTCGTTAGTCCTAACGGCGAACACCTGTATGTTTATAAAGAACTGCGGGTTGATATTCCCTACCAGGATCTTTCCCGAAACCCGGCGGACCAAAAAGACCGCGTGTTCGCGGCCTATCTGGAACAGGACACGATGCATGTATTTGACCTGGTGCAGGGTCCCTTGCTGAAAGTGGGTCTGTTCAAGGTATCGGAACAGGTGCATGAATTGGTGCTGACCACGCACCACATCATCAGTGATGGCTGGTCGATGGGCGTCATTCTGCACGATTTGAGCGTCTTTTATTCCAGTTTTGTCACCGGCACCCTTCCCGAACTACCCGAAGCGCCTTCGTTTGCGGAATTTGCCACCCGCCAGTTTCAGTATTTGAGCAGTGAAGACTACCTTCAGACGGAAGCATTCTGGGTGAATCTGTACAAAAAGAAGATTCCGGTTTTTGATTTGCCCACCGATTTTCCCAGACCGGCATCCCGCACCTTCGACTGCCACCGCCTGGATTATACCCTCGAACAGGCTCTGGTGACCGCCGTTCGGAAAGTGGCCGCAAAGGCCGGCTGCAGCTTTGCCACTACCCTGCTGGCGGCTTTCGAGGTATTGATCCACCGGCTGACCGGGCAGGACGACGTCATCATCGGTTTGCCGACAGCCGGACAATCCATCACAGATTACCAGCAATTGGCGGGGCATTGTGTCAATTTGTTACCCTTACGCAGCCAGATCGAAACGGGTCTCGGTTTTTCTGACTTTTTAAAACACTGTAAAAAATCGGTTCTCGATGCGCATGAGCACCAGCGCCTGACGTTTGGCAGCTTACTGAGAAAATTAAACGTTCCCAGAGATATTTCCAGGGTGCCGCTTGTGCCGATCATCTTTAATTTCAATCGGAAAGACGGCGATTTCAGCTTCCACGGACTCTCCCACCGGGTCGTGTACCAGCCCAAAAAGTACGAAAATTTCGAGCTGTTTCTGGATGTCAGTGGCGACGATCAGGCACTCATGCTGAATTGGACGTATAATACCCAATTGTATAAGGCGGAGACCATCGACCGGATGATGACCGGACTGGTACGGATTCTGGAAACCGTGGTGGCCGATGCTTCCATTGCCATACGCGACATCGATTTGAAACCGGAGAAGACCCGGAAGAAAAACTGGGTCCCTTTAACTTACACGGAAACAGATTACCCTTTCCATACGCCGACGCAAACCCTGATTGCCCAAATCGCCCGGCAGTATCCAACCAAAACAGCCCTCTACTTTAACCGGCAGGAACTAAGCTACCGGCTATTGAACGAAACGGCCAACCAACTCTCCCGCTTCCTGACCCAAAAGGGGGTTCGGCGTGGAGACATTGTTGGCATTATGCTGGATCGTTCGCCCGAAATGGTCATGATCCTGCTGGCGGTTCTGAAAGCCGGTGCCGCCTACCTGCCGCTGGACCCCGATTATCCTGCGGATCGTTTGCAGTTTATGCTCGAGGATGCGTCGGCCAAAACGCTGATTACCTCTGAAAAATACCACCACTACCTGAACACGGACACGCCTGAAATTCACCTGGAGACCGCGTTACAAGAGTCCAAAAACCACTCGAAGGAGGAGCCTGAACAGGTTGTGGAAGGAAATGACCTGGCGTACGTGCTCTATACATCGGGTTCCACCGGCAAACCCAAGGGTGTGCTCATCGAACACCACAACCTGGTGAATTTCCTCTGGAGCATGATCCAGCAGCCCGGCATCGCACCCAGCGATATCGTCCTGGCGATCACCACCATTTCCTTCGACATTGCCGGCCTTGAACTGTTTCTGCCCCTGATCGTGGGAGCCTCCATCCGGCTGGCCGATCAGGCCACCGCCCGCGATGGCCGCGCTTTGCTCGACCTCCTGGAGAACCAGCCCATTACCATCATGCAAGCCACTCCCGCCACCTGGCGGATGGTGCTCGATTCGGGCTGGGACAAGCCCCTGCCGCTGAAAGTGCTCTGCGGGGGCGAACCGCTGTCACCGGATCTGGCCGACAAGCTCCTCGAAAAAACCGATGAGCTCTGGAACGTGTACGGCCCCACCGAAACCACGGTCTGGGGCACCCTGAAACACATCCAAAAAAACGAGCCGATTACGATTGGCCGTCCCATCCACAACACCTGGGTTTACATCCTGGATGAACAGCAGCAGCCGGTGGCCGACGGCGAAATCGGGGAACTGTGGATTGGTGGCGCGGGGGTGGCGCGGGGGTATCTGAACCGCCCCGAGTTGACCCGGGAGCGATTTGTGGCCGATCCGTTTGTGGCGACGCCGGGAGGCCGGATGTACCGCACCGGCGATCTGGGGCGGTTACTGGACAACGGCGAAATCCTGTGCCTGGGCCGCATCGATCATCAGGTAAAAATCAGAGGACACCGCATCGAACTCGGCGAAATTGAGAATACCATCCACAAAATTGCGGAAATCAAAGAAGTGGTGGTCATCGCCCGGGAAGACCGCCCCGGCGACCAGCAGTTGGTGGCCTATGTCGTGCCCGAATCCCCGCAAGACGATCTGGCCCTCCCAAAAGAGCGCGTTCAGCAGTGGAAACAGCAACTCCGGCAGCAGCTTCCAGACTACATGATTCCCCGCGCTTTTGTGGCGCTGGCGAAATTCCCGATCACCGCCAACGGAAAAGTAGACCGGAAGGTGTTGCCCGTGCCCTCTGTGACCGAACGGGACAGTGAAACCGGTTTTATGAGTCCGCGAACGGATGTAGAAAAACTGGTAGCCGAAATCTGGACCGAGTGTTTGAAGATTGAAAACATCAGTGTGTTCGATAATTTTTTTGAACTGGGGGGCCATTCGCTGACGGCGGTGCAGGTGATGAGCCTTCTGGAGAAAAAAACCGGCAAGCACCTGCCACTGGCGACCCTCTTCGAATACTCGACCATCGAAAAACTGGCGTCGATCCTGCACATGAATGGCCGGTCGGTTACCTGGGATTCACTGGTTCCAATCAAACCGCACGGCAGCAAAATTCCGCTATACATCGTCCACGGTGCGGGCCTGCACGTGCTGTTGTTCAACACGCTGGCCTTGAGCATGGATCCCGATCAACCGGTTTATGGCTTGCAGGCCAAGGGAATCAACAGTGAGGATCAGCCGCTTGAGAGTATCGAAGAAATTGCGGCCTATTACATCGACGCCATCAGGGCCCAGAATCCGGAAGGCCCGTATGCCTTAGCCGGGTATTCATTTGGGGGGATCATCGCCTATGAAATGAGCAAACAACTCCTGAAAATGGGGAAAGAGGTGAAAATGCTGGCGATGTTCGATACGTATGCGTATCAGTCTAATTTTTACGATCCCTGGCCCGCCAAAGCCTGGCAGAACACCATCACCGCGATTAAAGAGCGGCTGTTTGTGCTGACGCTCTTAAAAGAGAATCCCCGGGAAACCGTAATCACCATAACCCGGTCGCTACAGAAAAAAGCAACCCGGCTGTATCGAAAAATTCGTTACAACGAAGACCATCTCAAAGTGTTTCATGGCAACTATTACAAAGTAAATGAAGCCAACGAAATAGCGTCCCGGAAGTACCAGCTGGAGCCCCAGGAGGTAACAGTAACGTTATTTCGAGCCAAAAAGCACAGCTACTACGTAGATGACTTTGAACACCTGGGCTGGAAACCGTTCGCTTTGAAAGGGATTACCATTCACGAAGTACCCGGCGACCATTTCAATTTGTTTACGTCGCCCAACGACAAAGAATTTGCCCGGATCTTACAGGAAGTTCTGGATCGCTTACCTTAATACCCGGTTTTTACCTTTTTATTCCGGTATACGATGGCAATCATTACGAATCTTGATCCCGAACGAAGAATTCTACCCCACGGAACCCTTTTAGTCGAAGAGGTTTCCATGGACGAGGAGGTTTGGTGTGCGGTGGAAGAATTTCTGGAAAAAAACGGAAAAGTCAATGAACTGTATTTGAATACGAATTTTCACATCAACACCGAAGGCAAATGCATCGTACGTTTGTCGAAGAAAACCTCGGTCTGAAGGGGAAGAAGCAAGCCGTTTTTCCCCGGTCCTCTCTTTTACCGCCACTGCATCAACGCCGAATTCAGGGCATCCTCGACCCGTCTGCGGGGTTTGTGAAAATAGATCATGCCGTGACCGGGCAGCATCAGATCGGTGTCCACTTTGGCAAACCGGCGCAGCGATTCCGTGTAGCTCTTTTTATCGAAATCAATGGATCCACTCCAGCCAAAATCCCCGCTCAACAGCGTCCCGATCACATCGCCACTGACGACAACCCGCTTCTGCTCCCAGTTGAACAAATAGGCTGTGCAACCCCGGCTGTGGCCGGGCAGGTGCATCACGTCGATTTCCAGTCCCAGTAGCGATAATTTCTGGCGGTCTGCCACCCGTTGATCTACCGTAAAAGGTTGAAACGTTTTGTGGTAAAGATACCCGCAGCATCGTTCATCGCCGGAACCAACGGCATCCGCCGTTTCGCCCAGGGCAATGATCGGAATGCCCCGCTGTTTCAGAAGGTGTCCACCTCCGGCGTGGTCGAAATGGGCGTGGGTCAGGAGGCAGTAGCGAATGTCGTCCGGCGAAAGATTCCAATACCGCAGGTTGGCAAATATCTGCTCCATCGTGTCTCCGCAGCCACAATCGAACAGAATCAACCCCTGCTCCGTCTTTAAAACGTACGAATTGGCATCGTTCCACAGCGCCCCCGGCTGATCGAAGGTGATGCCGTTCAGGTCACCCCCGACCTGAAATAAATTCTTTAGGATTTGCATAGCACTTGGTTTGTCGTGTTCGAACCTGCCAGAACGTAATACGGTTTTGCCACGCCATTAGGGCTATTCAGGATGTTTGAAAAACGGATCTTTAGCCAACATTCCACTCTGTCCTGTGAAGTCTGTATTATTTTTAGGCCAAAGCCTAAGTTAGTTGCCGGGCTGTCCGCAAGATTTCTTACTTTCCCGGCTTAAACACAAACATCCACTTTATGGAAATCAAACGCAATGCCACCGCCCATTGGGAAGGTTCAGGCAAAGACGGTAAAGGTACCGTCAGCACCGCCAGCACCGTTCTGGACGGAACCCAATATTCCTTCAACACCCGGTTTGCCGATGGCGTAGGGACCAATCCCGAAGAACTGGCGGCTGCCGCTCACGCGGGCTGTTTTGCGATGCAACTCGCTTTTAACATTCAGGGTGCCGGTTTTACGGCTACGTTCATCGACGCCAAAGCCGTTGTTTCGCTCGACACCGCCAGCAGCAGCATCAGCAGTTCGAAGTTAACCGTGAAGGCCAGTGTTCCGGGTCTTGAAAAAGAAAAATTTGACGAACTGGTCGAGCATGCTGAAAAAAACTGCCCGATTTCAAAATTATTCAACACGGCCATCAGCGTAGACGCAACGCTGGAATAAGCCCTTCGGTTGCATCGGAGTTCCAGCCCTTCGGGATTCCGATGCAGCGAAACAATTCATCGAATATTCCCATTTTTGGCGTATCATTTGCAGTGGAATATATTAGATAGGCGATCCATTTCGTTCTATACCGAAATGACCTATTATCTATCTATTTTTCAACCGTTGAAAAACCTAAAGGGCACAATGAGACTCATCGTCGTTTTTTTCATCCTCGTAGTGGGTATATCTTCCTGTAAAAAAAGCGATTCTGAAGCCGGGAATGTTGATCCAAGAGAACAGTATTACGGAACCTACGACATTGATTATTCCTCAAAAACCATCATCGGATCCATCGATTTTAATGAAGACAGCGGAAAAGGAGTCCTGACCTTCAGCAAGGGAGACGCTTCGAATGAACTGAAAATGACCACCGAATTTCCGGGTTTCAGCACGGCAATGGATGTTGTCAAATTAGACGGAACCAAGTTTACGCTCAACCGGACCCGCGACCAGATGACGCTGGGCAACAAACAGTATGATGCCGAATTCCTGGGTACAGGTCTGTTTGAAGGCAAGCTGGTCACCGTTACCTCAGTCACGACCCTGAACCAAAATGGCACCGTAGCCAAATGGACGCGCTCCTATAAAGGAATGAGACGCTAACCCCGGTTCATTTTACAGAAAGTCCACCCGGTATAAATCGAACCGGGTGGACTTTTTTGTTTACCGTCGTTTTTAGCGGTATTTTTACTTCCATCAGAACCTTAACCTCACCGACTCAGTGGCTGTTTATACCGACCATATCCGCCTGCTTTTTGGACTGAAATTAAAACAGATTCGGTTGGATAAGGGATTATCGATCAGTGAACTGGGCCAGATCTCGGGGCTTTCGGTTTCGTATCTAACCGAAATCGAAAAAGGCCGGAAATACCCGAAAACGGATAAGATTGCAGCCCTCGCCAAGGCGATGGACGTGGATTACGACACGCTGGTATCCCTCAAACTCAGCAAGAAACTCGAACCCATTTCCGAACTGCTGCGCTCCCGGTTTTTGACGGAAATCCCGCTCGAACTGCTGGGCATCGACCCCTCCGATCTGCTGGAATTGCTGGCCGAAGCCCCCGCCAAAGTCAGTGCCATGATTTCGACGGTCATGAACATCGGGCGGAGTTACCACGTCAGTGTCGAACGGCTCTACATGGCGGTGTTGCGGTCGTACCAGGAAATGCACGATAACTATTTTGAAGACATCGAGCAGGACGGCGACCGTTTCTTGACGGAGTTTGCTTCGAGCCATTCGCTGGTCGATGAGAACCTGTTAAGCAGCCTCTTACGAACCCGGTATAATTATAAATTGGTGAACTTTAGCCGGGAGAGCCACCCGGAACTGGCGGCCCTGCGCTCTGTTTTCCGACCGGAATCCGGCACGCTTTACCTCAACAGCCATTTGTCGGTTGAGCAAAGAACATTCATTCTGGCCCGCGAAGTGGGATTTCAGTACCTCAACCTGAAAATCCGGCCCTACACGTATTCCTACGTGGAAGTGGAGTCGTTCGAGCAGATTCTTAACAATTACAAAGCGTCTTATTTTGCCGGAACCATTCTGATTCGCCGGACGGATCTGATTACTCGCCTGCAGGCCATTTTCGACCAGACCAACTGGAGCAACGATGCCTTTCTCAACCTGATTCAGTCCTTCAACGCCACGCCCGAGCGGTTTTTCTACCGACTTAGCAATCTGCTTCCCAAATACTTCGGCATCGATCAGTTGTTCTTTTACCGGTTTAACAATACCGCCGGGCAAACCAACTTCCACCTGACCAAAGAAATGCACCTGACCCGCCAGCAGGGTCCGAAAAGCATGGTCGATGAGCATTACTGCCGCCGTTGGGTGGCCCTGACCATTCTGCAGGAACTGGCGTTTCTGCAAAAAAACAAAAACCACGTGGGGGCCTTATGCCAGGCTCAGCTTTCGACCTACGCCGATACCGGCAACACCTTCCTGATTGTGTCGGTCGCCCAGCCCTACCAGCCGCACCAGCAACAGAACATGAGTGTGTCGATGTGTTTTAAAATGACCGACACACTCAAAAGTAAAATGCGGTTTTTGAACCCCTTATCCCCCAACATCTCCCAGCGCATCGTCAACGAAGCCTGTGAACGCTGCGGGATTTTCGACTGCCGCGAACGCGTGGCCGCCCCCACCGGATTGCAGAAAAAACGCCAAGTCGATGCCATGAAAAAGGCGCTGGAGGAGTTGAAATAGTGAAGAATTAAGAGTTAAGAGTTAAGCCTTAAAAGTAGAATGCGTCAGCCAACTCTTCACTCATAACTCTTCACTCCTCTCTCATAAGTCTTCACTTATAAGCCGCTATTCCCGTGATTTCGTTGCCCAGAATCAGGAGGTGAATGTCGTGCGTGCCTTCATAAGTAACCACGGATTCCAGGTTCATGAGGTGTCGCATGATCGGATAGTCGCCCGAAATACCCATCGCACCGTGAATCTGCCGGGCTTCCCGAACCACGTTCAGGGCCATTTCGACGTTGTTCCGCTTGGCCATCGAAATCTGCGCCGTAGTCGCTTTTCCTTCGTTTTTCAACACGCCCAACCGCCAGCAAATCAACTGCGCCTTCGTGATTTCGGTGAGCATTTCGGCCAGTTTTTTCTGCACCAGTTGAAAAGCCGCAATGGGTTTTCCGAACTGCTGCCGTTCCAGGGCATACCGTCGGGCAGAGTCGTAACAATCCATTGCCGCGCCGATCACGCCCCAGGCAATTCCGTACCGCGCCTGATCGAGGCAGCGCAGCGGACTTTTCATGCCGTCACTGCCGGGCATCAGGTTCTCTTTCGGCACTTTCACATCCTGAAACACCAGTTCACCCGTCGCACTGGCGCGCAGCGACCATTTGTGGTGGATTTCGGGCGTCGAAAAGCCTTCCATTCCGCGTTCGACCAGCAAGCCCCGGACGCGCCCCTGTTCGTTTTTCGCCCACACCACGGCCAGATCAGCTACCGGCGAATTGGTGATCCACAATTTGGAACCGTTGAGTAAATAATGGTCGCTGTGTTCCGTGAAAGCGGTTTGCATCCCGGCGGGGTTGGAACCGTGGTCGGGTTCGGTCAGGCCAAAACAGCCCAGCCATTCGCCCGTCGCCAGTTTCGGCAAATACTTCCGCTTTTGTTCTTCGGAGCCAAACGCATAAATCGGCCACATTACCAGCGAGCTTTGCACCGAAACACACGACCGCATGCCCGAATCGCCCCGCTCGATTTCCTGCATCATCAGACCGTACGAAATGGCATCAAGCCCGCCCCCGCCGTATTCGGCCGGAATGGTGGGGCCGAACGCACCGATTTCGCCAAACTTCCGGGGCATATCGGCCGGAAAAACCGCCCGCTGGGCGCAGTCTTCGATGATCGGACTGATTTCCCGATTCACGAAAGCCCGCATGGTTGACCGGACGAGCTTCTGGTCGTCCGTCAGCAGTTCGTCGATCCCGTAAAAATCCGGTGCTTCAAAACCGGTGGCGTTGTGAATTGCTGCCATAGTGTGTCTTGACTCATAAACCTGTCAGGTCTTGAAGACCTGACAGGTTAAGGGGGGACCAAACAGGTTTTACGTTTTCGATATCGTCACCTTACTTGACGATGACCCCAACTTCAGCCGCCGAAGCCCAGTGTTCGTTTTCATTCACCGACGAAAGCGCCACCAGTTTGATGAATTTTGCGGTCTGAGGAGCCGGAAAAGCCACCTCCTGTTTTACCGGACTGTTTTTAATGTTGGCAAACGAACGGTTTTCCAACACCGGTTTCCAGTCGATTCCGTTTTCACTTACGTAAAAGCTGTATTGGTAAATCGTCCCGCCCGACTGGCCATCCTGCCGGGGCGTGTAGGTAAACCCTTTCATCGTCAGGCTTTCGCCCAGATTGACAACCAGCTCGTGCGGATGTTTCCGGCTGCCCTCCTGCCGGGCGGTTTGCCAGACGGTGCCGGGGTTCGAATCAATGGCCCGGCTGGCCGAATTCCGGCTGCTTTCATCACCGACGACCGACCAGTTGGCGGGTGCCAGGTCGAACGAAACCGGGATGGTTTCCGAGGATTCTGCGCCATTTTTGATGAAGGCTTTTGCCTTGATCGTACCACCTTTGGCATAGTTGAACGGTGCCGAATACCGCGCCGATGCCAGCGTTGGCTCTGTTCCGTCCGTGGTATACCGAATGACCGGATCGGCAACTTCCGAGATGATCGTCACCATTCCCTGTTTGCTCCGGGCAATCTGGGGGTTCGACAACAACTCCGGCGCTTTGTAAATACCGACCGACGACAGCACCGGGCAAGCGTTGGCGTCGAGAATCGTGACCCGCACTTTGGCGGTTTTCAGCGTCGGGAAAACCAGAATCCGTTTGTAGCCAATGGTCGTTTGCTGGTCGATGGTTTCGAACCGGCTGCCGTTCCAGGCTTCCACTTTGAACGACTTGACGCGTTGCCCGAGCGGAATGTATTCCTGCAACACCACGCGGTTGATTTCGGTTGGTTTCCCCAAATCGACCACAAAGGAAGCCTGCCGAACGGCGTCATCCGTCGTCCAGTAGGTGTCGTAGTTGCCATCCAGCAAATTACCGGCGGCAAACTGCTTATCCTTTCCCCGGAATGTAGAAGCGGTTACGGTTTTTCCAAGAGCCAGGTTCGTCTTGAAAGAAGCATCGACGATTTTCCGGAATTCCATCAGCCGCGTCGAATCGTTGGGATGAATCAGGCCTTCGCGCGAAACCGGCACATTCAACAGCAAATTGCCATTACGGCCTACTGACGAGTAATAAATCTTCATCAGGTGCGTCAGGGTTTTGACCCGGTCGTCGGTGTCGGGGCTATAAAACCAGCCCGGCCGAATCGACACGTCGACTTCCGCCGGAATCCAGTATTTCCCGTTTTCATTGCCGGTATTCAAGACCTGCGTGGAGGGCGCGGCACTGCCCATGCCAAAACCGTCGGTGTTCAGCGTCGACCAGTTGGTTTCACCGGCAATACCGGATTCGTTCCCCATCCACCGGCAACCCGGACCTATGTCACTGAAAATGATGGCTTTCGGCTGGTGTTTGAACACCACGCCCCGGAACAGATTCCAGTCGTATTCGTGTCGTTTTCCATTCGGACCTTCGCCATTGGCCCCATCAAACCATTGTTCGAACACATCGCCGTAACTGCTCAGTACCTCATCGAGCGTGTTGGCAAAAATCTGGTTATATTCCGGTGTGCCATAGGCGGGATGGTTGCGGTCCCAGGGCGAGAGGTAGACGCCAAATTTCAACCCGTATTCCTTGCAGGCATTCGATAGTTCACGCAAGACATCGCCCTGGCCGTTTTTCCAGGCACTCTCGCGAACCGTGTGTGTGCTGAATTTGCTCGGCCACAGGCAAAAACCGTCGTGGTGTTTGGCCGTGATGATGATCGCTTTCATGCCAGCCGCTTTGGCGGTTTTGGCCCATTGGCGGGCATCCAGACGCGACGGATTGAAGACTTTCGGATCTTCGTCGCCGTGCCCCCATTCTTTGTTGGTAAACGTGTTCGGACCAAAATGGATGAACATGTAATATTCCATTTTCTGCCACTGCACCTGCTGGGGAGTCGGCAGGGCACCGTAGGGAGCGGGGGGCGCGGTCTTTTGCGCGTTGACGCTTAACGCACTGAGTAATCCTAAATAAAGGAATTTTTTCATTGAAAAGAGATTGACAGCATACCCACCCGGTCAGTATCCTGGATGGCTGACCGGGTGGGTTAACTTGGTAACTTGTTTTTCCAATAACAATGGAGCTTTTGATTATAGAACTTACGTCTGACAATTCTAATTCACTGAAACATTGCCCCTAAATCCCCTAAAGGACGGTCGGCCGCTGCCGGACTTTAGGGGATTTAGAGACTATGAGCGGAAGTCCTAGATTAATCAAACACTCCTGAAAGGTTGGTAAAAGTAGTGCGGTTTTCTTCAATTGATTACTCAAGTGGCTGGTTTTTTCAATGCGGCATTATGGATCATAAAAGCCACCACGGTCAGGGTCTTCGACCGCTGACCGGGTTACATTCAGTTATTTGACTAATTTTACCAAAAAATACCTAAATAATATAAGAAATACCTGCGAACCCGGAACACGGTGGTGTTGTTGATAAAGCAGGAATTTTCATGTATGATTCATTCGCTTTCGTTAACCCTCGAACCCGATATTGCCCTGGATGATGCGGCTTTCGAGCGGGAAGTCTATAACCGTTTATTGATTCCGTCGGATCTGCTGACCGGAGCGGAACCCGAACGCCCTGTTGTTCGGAAACTCCGCCAGTCCATCGACGCCCGATCCCGGCACGTCAAAGTGCACATCGACGCCGAAGTGTACATTGGCGAAAAACCGCACCCCCTGATTGCCTACCAACGCACCTATCCGAACGTCAGCAATGCCCGGCAGGCGGTGGTGGTTGGCGCCGGTCCGGCGGGGTTGTTTGCCGCCCTGCGGCTGGTCGAACTGGGGATCAAACCGGTGGTGCTGGAACGCGGCAGCGATGTCCGGACTCGTCGGCGCGACCTGGCGGCCATTAACAAAGACCACGTTGTCAATCCCGAATCCAACTACTGCTTTGGCGAAGGCGGTGCCGGAACCTATTCCGATGGTAAGCTCTATACCCGCTCCAAAAAACGGGGCGATGTTCGCCGGATTCTCGAAATTCTGGTCGCCCACGGAGCCACGGAACAGATTCTGGTCGATGCCCATCCGCACATTGGCACCAACAAATTACCCGATGTGGTGATGGCGCTTCGGCACAGCATTCTCGATGCAGGGGGCGAAATCCGGTTTGATACCCGTATGGTCGATTTGCTGGTTGAACAAAACGAAATCAAGGGCGTTGTTACTGACCGGGGTGAAGAAATATCCGGACTGGGGGTCATTCTGGCCACCGGCCATTCCGCGCGGGATGTGTTTGCGCTCTTGCAGCAGAAAGGAATCACCATTGAGAGCAAACCGTTTGCGATGGGCGTCCGGATTGAGCACCAGCAGTCGTTCATCGACCAGGTGCAGTACCACCGCCCGAATCGGGGGGATTACCTGCCAGCGGCTTCGTACAGTCTGGTCACACAAACGCGGCATAAGGGCATCGAGCGGGGCGTTTTTTCGTTCTGCATGTGTCCGGGTGGCTTCATTGTGCCTGCCGCCACCGCGCCGGGCGAACTGGTGGTCAATGGCATGTCGCCTTCGCGTCGGGATTCAAAATTCGCGAATTCGGGCCTGGTGGTAGCCATCCACGAAAACGATTTGAAAAAATACCGGGACCACGGCCCGCTGGCCGGTTTGCAATACCAGAAAGAACTCGAACAACGCGCCTGTCGGCTGGCCGGGGGTGATCAAACCGCACCGGCCCAGCGGGTTTCGGATTTCGTCAACGAGCGGGTTTCGGCTAGCCTGTTACCAACGTCATACCAACCCGGCCTGAAACCGGCCGACATGAGTACGATATTGCCGGAAGCCATTGCTGGCCCCCTGAAAGCCGGTTTGAAACAGTTCGGCCTGTCGATGCGTGGGTATGTGACGAATGAAGCCCAGCTCATTGGGGTGGAAAGCCGCACCTCGTCGCCCGTCCGGATTCCGCGGCAACCCGACACGCTCGAACACGTGCAGATCCGGCGGCTGTTTCCGTGTAGCGAAGGAGCCGGGTACGCGGGCGGGATTGTGTCGGCGGCCATGGACGGTGAAAAATGTGCTGAACAACTGATAAAATGCTATGGTTGATCCTTCGTTTCATAGCTTCGCCAGCTCCCTTCGGGAACGACTGGCCGAACCCTTGCCCGGCCCGGATGCCCACCTGAAAATGGCAGCCCGGTCGCGCTTGCGAATGGCGATGCAACCGAACGAACGAACCCGGCGTAGCGCCGTCCTGATTGTTTTTTATCCCTACCAGAATTCGATTTTTTTACCACTGATTCTCCGTCCCCAGTACGACGGTGTTCATGCCGGGCAAATGGCCTTTCCCGGTGGCCGCATGGAACGCACCGACGAAAATCTGATTCGGACGGCCCTGCGGGAAGCGCAGGAAGAAGTCGGCATTCGGGTAACGGATGTAAAGGTGTTGGGCAAACTGACCGAGATCTACATTCCCCCCAGTAATTTTTACGTCCAGCCCGTGGTGGGCATCCTACCCTATCGCCCGGATTTTTACCCCGACCCACGCGAAGTCGAACACGTTGTCGAGGTATCGTTAGATGAACTGATGGACGAAAGCATCATCGGTGAAAACGGAATTGAAGTCAAAGGCACCCTCATCGACGCGCCCTTTTACCAGATTCAGGGTTTCAAAGTGTGGGGCGCAACCGCCATGATGATCAGCGAATTGCTGACGGTTATTCATTCCGTTCCGAAGTAAATTAGTAAAATCAGCTCTGGGATTCTATTTGAAAATTATTATATTTGTGATACAAGTATCATATACCCTGGATCGCACAATGAATACGACCAAACCCGTAGAAAAACCGGAAACGGTGCCTTTTTAGGCCTGACTGAAAAACCGGCACCTCTTTTGTTCTTTTTTTGCCCGGCGACGTAAAGACACCTCACGAAAACCGTCCAAATCCCGCATTTTGCTCCAATCTGGCCTGTTTTCTTGAAAACTATTGTATCTTTATGAAGCTATCGACGGAGCCATTCCACCCGCCGACCCAATCAAAACGATAGCGTTTACCATTGATTTTTATCCGTATCCATTCGAATGAGCGAAATTCTGGACCCAACTGATTTACCGGAAGATCAAAATGAAAACACCCTCCACCAGCAAACCGTGGTGTCGGGTCTCTACGAAAACTGGTTTTTAGAGTACGCATCCTACGTCATCCTGGAGCGGGCCGTTCCGGCCGTTGAAGACGGTCTGAAACCGGTGCAACGCCGGATTCTGCACGCCCTGAAGGAAATGGACGATGGGCGCTTTAACAAAGTGGCCAACGTCATCGGCCAGACCATGCAGTATCACCCCCACGGTGATGCCTCGATTGGTGATGCGCTGACCACCATCGGCCAGAAAAATCTGGTGTTCGACACGCAGGGCAACTGGGGCGACATTCGTACCGGCGACGGGGCTGCGGCTCCCCGCTACATCGAAGTCCGGTTGTCGAAGTTTGGCAACGACGTCATATTTAATCCGCAAACCACCGAGTGGCAATTGTCGTACGACGGCCGGAAAAAAGAGCCGGTGACCCTGCCCGTTAAATTCCCTCTGTTGCTGGCGATGGGCGTGGAAGGGATTGCCGTGGGCCTTTCGACCAAAATTCTGCCCCATAACTTCATTGAACTGGTTGAAGCGTCGATCAACATATTGAAAGACAAACCGGTTACGTTATATCCCGACTTTTTAACCGGCGGTTACATCGACGTCAGCAATTACAACGACGGTGGCCGTGGTGGTAAAGCCCGCATCCGGGCAAAAATTGAGGAATTTGACAAGAAAACGCTGATCATTCGCGAAATACCGTTCGGCACCACGACGACGTCGATCAAGGATTCGATCATCAAAGCCAACGACGACGGAAAGATCAAGATCAAGAAAGTGGAAGATCTGACGTCGAAAGATGTCGAAATTCACGTTCACCTCGCCCCCGGCGTTTCCCCCGATATTACCATCGACGCGCTCTATGCCTTCACCGAGTGTGAGGTGTCGGCATCGCCCAATGCCTGCGTCATTATCAAAGACAAACCGCACTTTGTGACGGTGACCGACATTCTGCGGGTGAACACCCTCCAGACGGTCGACTTGCTGGAACGGGAACTGCAAATCCGGCGGGCAGAACTGTTGGAAAAACTGCTGTACAGCTCCCTCGAAAAGATTTTCATCGAAAACCGGATTTATCGCAAAATCGAAGAGTGCGAAACGTTCGAGGCCGTGCTGGAAACCATCGACAAAGGGCTGAAACCGTTCAAGAAGCAATTTTACCGCGAAATTACGCAGGACGACCTGCTGCGACTGACCGAAATCCGGATCAAGCGGATTTCGAAATACGACGGTTTCAAAGCGGAGGAATTGATGCGGAGACTGGAGCAGGAACTGGCCGAAGTAGACGACAACCTGGCCAACCTGACCCGCTACGCCATCAACTATTACCGGGATTTGCTGAAAAAATACGGCAAAGGCCGCGAGCGGAAAACCGAAATCCGGGCTTTTAACACCATTTCGGCCAACGTCGTGGCGGCTGCCAATGCCAAGCTCTACGTCGACCGCGAAGGCGGTTTTGTCGGTTCCGGTTTGAAAAAGGATGAGTTTGTGTCCGACTGTTCCGACATCGACGACATCATTGTTTTCCGGCGCGACGGCAAATGTCTGGTGACCAAAATCCAGGACAAAACCTTCGTCGGCAAAGACATCATTTACTGCGCCGTTTTCAAAAAGAACGACGAGCGCAAGGTTTATAACCTGCTTTACCTCGATGGCAAATCAGGGATTACCATGGCCAAACGGTTCAGTGTTACCGCCGTGACCCGCGACCGGGAATACGATCTGACGATGGGCAATCCGAAGTCGAAAGTGTTGTGGTTTACGGCCAACGACAACGGCGAAGCGGAAGTCGTAACGATCAACCTGACGGCGCAGAGTACGGCCAAAATCAAGCAGTTCGACTACAATTTTGCGGAAGTTGGCATCAAAAACCGCTCCGCACAGGGCAATATCCTGACGAAGTATCCGGTGCGAAAGGTGAGCCTGAAATCGGGCGGGGTTTCCACCCTCGGGGGCGTCGACATCTGGTATGACGAACACCTCGGCCGGTTGAACCGCGACGAACGCGGAAAATATTTAGGAAATTTCGACAACGGAATGAGCATTTTGGTGGTCTATAAAGATGGGCAGTACGAACTGACCAATTATAACCTGACCAACCGCTACGAACCGTCCGAAATTGCGGTTCTGGAAAAGTTCGACAGCGAGCGAATTCTGTCGGCCATCTATTACGAAGTCAACCAGAAATCGCATTACGTGAAGCGGTTTAAGGTTGAAACCACGACGCAGGACAAGAAATTCAGCTTTATTGGCGACACAAAAGGCTCAAAGCTGATGGCGGTTACGGCCGACCGGTTTCCGCGTTTCGAAATCGCCCACCAGATGAAAGACAAGGGACCGCTCGAAAAAATGGTGCTGGAGCCTGAGGGGTTCATCGATGTGCGGGGTTGGAAGGCTCTGGGGGCGAAATTGCCATTTGCCAAGGTGAAAGAAGTGAAATTGCTCCCTCCCCGGCGCAATAATGAGCGGGATATAGCGGAAAATACCGCGATAACGCCTAACTTAATCGTCGTGGATGCGGAAACGGACGAACCAATGGATGATACACCCGAAACGGAAGACAACGGAAGCGAGCCATCCGCCAAACAATTAGGCTTGTTTTCATGATATGAATCCAATGTCGTACACGACTGACCGGGAATCCGGCGATTACAAAGGAGTCAGACCCCGGGTTCGGGTGTCGCGGATGAAGCGTCTCGTGAAGGGAAGCATCACCCTGGCGTTTGCAGGGGTGACCATCGTGCTCCTTTGTAATTTCTGGGTTGTCTACAGCACCCGGAGTCAGGTCTATTTCGACATGGATTCCCTGCCTTCCAATGAAGTCGGTCTGGTGCTGGGAACCAGCAAGTCTGTGAAAAGTGGAAACGAAAATCTGTTTTTCCGCTATCGGATGGAAGCCACCGCCCGGCTCTGGAAAGTGGGCAAAATCAAACACATCATCCTGAGCGGCAACAACGACTCGGAATATTATAACGAACCCTCCGACATGAAAAAAGCCCTGCTGCGGATGGGCATTCCGGAGGCTGACATGACCCTCGATTACGCCGGTTACCGCACGTTCGACTCGGTAGTTCGCTGTAAACAGGTGTTCAATCAGGACAAGATAACCATTATCTCCCAGAATTTTCACAACGCCCGCGCCCTCTACATTGGCAACCACCAGGGCATCGACGCCATTGCCTTTGCCGCCCAGGACATTCCAGGCGGTTATTCCTTCCGCACCCTGATTCGCGAGTACCTGGCCCGCCCCCTGGCCGTTCTGGATGTGTACGTCGTGCATCCACAACCCGAAATGGAAAATAAGGAGATTCGCTAGAGACGATCGTCTCTCGACCTGACCGGCAAAACCTGCAAGTTATCCGCCCAATCCCACCGGCTGTTCATTCCAACTAGGCGAACCGTCAAAGCAACTCTACCTTTGAAGGGTTTTCAACTACACACCAGAAATGAAATTCGTCTATTTGATCCTGTCGGTCCTGGGTTTCAGTTTCCTGCTCTCCTGCAAGAAATCCGGCTATGAAACCAAGAACGGAGCCGTCTACTACAAAGGCAACAAGGTCAACCTGGAAGACCTTGATTCGTTTGAGGAACTGAACTCCGTTTATGCCCGGGATGCCGTTGCGGCTTATTATCGGGGAAGTTACATCGAAGCCCACGGAGCTAGTTTTGTTGCATTGGACGAGCATTATGCTAAAGATAAATCCACGGTTTATTACTGCGATAATTCATTGGATGGCCAAACGTATTTTACCTCCCGGAAAAATAGCATCAAGCGATTACCAAAAGCAGATGCCGCTTCTTTTGAACTGTTATTGAATGGCTATGCCAAAGATAAACTACATGGCTATTCGAATGGCGTGCTGTTTCCGGTACAGGATATTGCCACCCTCCAGCCCCTTGATTACAGTTTTTGTAAAGATAAAATATTCGGTTATTACGCCCTCACGATGATTTCGAACAGTGACGGACCTTCCTTTGAAGTCGTAGGAAACAGTTTTGCCAAAGACCGAAACCGGGTATATTATTGCTGGATCAATTACGCCGATCCGAAGGTCCGCAACTTGCCGGTAGCACAGGTCATTCCCGAAGCAGACCCCGAAACATTTGCGGTTTTAGACCTCGATTATTCCAAAGATAAAAACCGGGTATACTACAAAAATCAACCGCTAAACGGCGCAGACCCGCTCACCGCCCGACTAACGGAGCCAAACTACCATGACTATCTGTCGGATACGACACAGGTTTTTTACCAGCACAAACCCATTTCAGGAGCCGATGTAGCCTCTTTTGAGTTACTGAATGACTCTTATGCCCGGGATCAGAAAACCGTGTTTTACCAGGATAAGCCGCTAAAGAACAGTGACCGAGCCACCTTCACCGTCCTGGAATCTGGTTATGCAAAAGACAATAGACACGTTTATTTCGATGGGAAAGAAGTAAAAGGAGCCGATGCGGCCAGTTTTAAACTGGTTGAAAACGTGTATAACCAGGATGCGGCTGATGCAAAACACGCGTATCATACGGGGAAATTAAAAAAAGCCGGTGATGACGAATTGTGAATTGGATACTTTCACTTTCGCCCCTAAATCCCCTAAAGGGGACTTTATGCACACTTCGGTGTCCAAGTCCCCTTTAGGGAATTTAGGGACGAAAGCGTAAGAACTAAAATTATTCCATCTCTACTTTTTTCTTTTATATCCGAATTTAACTTTATACGTTACGCCAATTACCGTCCCGCTGCTTTCGTCAGAGTCACTCATAGCCACATCTTTAAATACCGACAAATCCAGGCTTTGCACTTTGGTTAAATCCATCGTAACTCCCGCTTTATAGCGGATTTGGTCAAATTCAACGCCGACCAGATAAAATACATCAGCGGAGATAAAAGGGGTCAATCGGGAGGAGTTTTTATACGATAATTCAACTTTATTCCGCAAATAACTTCCAGCCGCTACCAGCCCCTCGGTATCATCTTTAAACTGATTTTGGTACCGAAGCCGGTAGTCCAGTTTCAGGTTTCTCCAGATTTTATGATCGTATGTAATCTGCCCGTAAAACCGGTGATAGGGACGGTAATAATACGCATCGGTTTCTTTGTTCCATTTCCTGCGACCCGTATAGCGGTAAAAACCGCTGATTTCCCAGGATTTGCTGAGTTTGTAGGATAGCCCCGCTTCGCCCAGGAACGCCCGGGTGACCGATACATTTTCACTAAAACGAAGCTGCGTATTGACTTGCAGGGCAACCTTTTTTGTAAATTTTTTCTCCAGACTCACCCCCGACCAGAGCCCCAAACCCGTGCTTTGTGACCAGCCCAACACGGGTAACACGATCAGCCAGACAATCAGGCCGGCCTGAAGCTGGTTAGCGGAGAAGCGAAGCGGCTGCTTTTTGAACGGATTCGTGTTTTGCATCGTCCTGGTAATAATAGATGGTGATTTGAGCGGAATCTTTTAGAAAGTCAATACCCTGAATGTCAACCCGGTGAATATCCAGCCCCGTACGGTTTTCCAGGTCCAGCAACAGATCCGGTCGCCGACCCGGCACGATCAGATCCACCCGGTCGTAGAAGACGGTTTTGCTGAATTCGCGCCGAAAAAGCCAGTTTCCCTCCAGAAGTTGCACACAAAGCAGGATCAAGCCGTTGATAACCGCCAGTTGGTACCCGCTTCCCTGACTGACTGCCGAAATCAGACCGACCGCAATCACCACGAACAGGTACGTCATGTCTTTGGCCGAAAGTCCCTCGGTTCGGTAGCGGAGCATCGAAAAAACCGCAAACAGCCCAAAAGCCGCCCCAATCGACATCTGGACCTGATTCAGTAGAAAGGTAATCAGGAAAATGATGAGGTTGAACGTAAAAAAAGTCAGGAACAGATCGGTTTTTCGGTAAATGCGGTAGTAGACCAGCCGGATCAGGACAACCACCGTAAACAGATCGAGGCCCAATCGGGTGAAAACGCCATCCGGCAGGTTGGCGAATCCCGGGGTGTCAGGCGTAGAGAGGTGTTGCAACAGGAGCGTCATCGGCAAGGAGTTTGTGTAATTGTTTTAGTTTCGGTTTGAAAAGATTTTGCTTCAGGGTGTGGTCAAGACTGATCAGGCCGAGGCAGTATTTGCTCAGCGAGCCTTCCCGCAGCCGGTATTGCTTCATCAGTTTCAGAAATTCCGACGCTTTCAGCGCATCCTGTTTCAGTTCGGCAATCACGACCTGCGGATAGCCGCGCTGCTGCGTTCCATTCCGAAAGCGGACGTCCAGATCAATCGTCAGGCGCTCAGCCGTCGTCTGGCTGACGAGCGTCAGACGGGTATAATTCACCCACAAAACCGGCCTCAGATGGGCGGTTTCATATCCGGTATTTTGCATCAGAAAAGCCGCACTCGCTTCGTCGAAACCCATGCCGGGGCGGCTGGCGTTCGGAATGCGGGTTTTGATGGTCCGTCCCTTGTTGTTTTTTAGCTTGACTTCCGTGAATGTGAGGTTCGACTGCACATAATGCCGTTGCCGGATTTTGTAGCGGTTGAGCCGCCGGGTGCGATGGTCATGGTAAAACCGCAACTCATCGGTGTCGAAATACAGCGTTTCGTAGGTGCAAAGCCGGTTGCCATCAATCTCAAGCCAGGCATAATGGGGCTGTAACGCCGTCAGCAACCGGGGCAACTGGTGCAGGGGCAGCATGAATTTGGTATCCGTGCGGTTCATCAGCCGGACGCCCTCCATGTCGGCCAGCGCAATGGGTGCAAACGAACTCGCCCGGGCTTCAATTTCCCGGACATCAACTTGAAAAGGGGTTCGCATGGACGCGGTTATTTTAAAAACGTACTGACTTCCTGGTTGCGGGTGACCACGTGGGCTTTCAGGACACCTAGCGCACTGATAAAGTTGGCCGAACTGCTCAGATTCGAATATTTACCGGTCTCGGTAGCCTGCGGGCCGATGACATACGGCGAAATGAGGCTGGTATTTTTCTCAAAAAGCGCGTTCATGTTGGCGGGTGTGAATACGGTTTCCAGAAACGTCTTGGCGTGTTCTTTGTAGCGGGCGTAATAAACCGGATCATTGGCTACGTAACGGAGCAGCGGCCAGCTACTGGTCACTTCGGACATGGAAATCGAAACCGCCCGCATACCCCCGCCCCCGCCATTGCCCGGGTTGCCGCCCCCGCCCACAGTGCTGGTCATCGACATGTTGTGATCCCACGGAATCCAGGTCAGTTTGCCGGCCGGGGCGTTGTAGAGGTAATAATTGTGTGCCATCGCGCCGTAGGTATCCCAGTTGACGATGGTATTGTTGACTGCCAAAAACTTTAGGTAATGGTCGACGTTGAACGTTTTTTCGAGGTTGGCCCGCCATTCGGCGGCATTGGTGGTGCGGGTGGTGGCATTGAGGGCCGTCACGAAAGCCTGGGCATCGGACCAGTCGGCCGCCGTTTCGTTGTTTTTCTTTTCAAACTGGCTTTGCGTAAACTGCTGAAAGGTCGATTCCGGTTTGTAGATGTTGCCGTCGTCTTCGCCAAACTGTTCCTCGACCATCGTGTCGTCGATCACTTCGACCATCGTATAAACCCCACAGTATTTCTGGCCTTCGCCGAAATCGATGTACACTTTGTAAAAAGCCGTTTGGGCCGCCGGAACACCGGCACTGCGAAAAATATCGGCCACCACTTTCTCCCGAATCAGTGAATTATCACTGTAGGCAGGCGACATCGACAGTTCCTTAAAACCGTAGAACCGCTGATTTTTGATGTCAGGGAAGTCGTCTTCAAATTTATCGAAGTGCAACCGGAACGGGAGTTTGTAGATGCCGGATCGCCAGGTCGACGATAAACTCGAGTTGCCTTTCAGCCGAAAACCAACCTTGTTCCAGACTTTTCCGTTAAATTTGACCGGCAGGGCAACATAATCGGGGTCATCGGAACCAAAACCGCCTGCCCCTCCCATGCCTCCGCCGGTTGTGCCACTGCTGCCGAAATCGCTGCCAAACTTGGTTTTCATGTCCGCGCGGATCGCGGTCCATTCGGCCGCAGTCATGGTTATTTCCAGGGTATTGACCTGATCCTGCGGAAAAACGACGACATAATTGGGATCGACCTCGTTGCTGTGTGATTCGGTGGTCCAATCCGAATTGGTCGAGCCCGGCTCAATGTCGATGGCTTTTTGCTGGCAGGAAAACCCGGTACCAACCAAAGCGAGAAGAAGAAGAAGGCGAGATGGTGTCATGCACATGTACGGTTGAGAATCATTATTTGACCGTACGTACAAATTTCTGAAAGCGTTGCAAGGGTATTTCGCTAATTTTGTCCGCTCACGAAACTACTTTGGCGGTTCACTCCCCTTGTTCGTCGCTTCGTAGGATTGGACTGGGAACCGTATTTTCCTGGAATTAAATTGCGGGCAGCATTGTCATGTTAACCAATCCAGTACCGTGACGCTATGACCTTTGTTTACCACAAAAAAGAGAAGCCTGAAATCAGTCCGTATTTTCACCTGGCTTTTGCGCAGGAAAACCTGCGACGCGAAAAACAACGGGCGGGTTTGCTGGCCAGTGTTTTCGGTGTTGGCGTGCTGATTGCCTCGTTTTTTCACTCGTTCATTCCCGAGTCAGCCTTTCCACACCAAGCCAAGATGGACGTCCTGCGGGTGGTCTTCAGCTTTATGCTCTTCATGGGCCTGTATGAACTGAGCATCTGGAACCTGTTCCGCCGATGGCTGCAAAAAGGCATTCACATGCCTCAATTCACCAAATTCCTGAACGCGACGTTTGAAGTGACCTCCATTTCGCTGTTGATGTATTTGATTTCGGACAAGTTCGACCATCCGATTCTGGTCATGCTGTCACCCTTTGCCACGCTCTATTACTTTTTCATAATTCTTTCCACCCTCCGGCTCAACTTCTGGATTTCGTTTTATACTGGTCTGGTGGCGGGTTCCGAGTATCTGCTGCTGAGTGTGTATCTGCTGGAACAGCCGTCGCTGGTGGCCGACTCGCTTGATCTGTACATGTCCGTAGCGTTTGCCTACGGGGTGAAAGCGGGCATTCTGGTGTTGTGCGGGGCGTGTGCCGGTTTTGTTTCCCGGCAAATCCAGAAAAGTATCAAAACCTCCATCGAAGGCAACGAAACGCATAATCAATTGATTACCTTCTTCGGCCAGCAGGTTTCCCCCGAAATTGCCGACCTGATCATCAAAGAAAAGGGGATGCTGAAAAGCCAGCACATGAAGGTCAGCGTGCTGTTTCTGGACATTCGAAATTTTACCAAATACGCCGATAAGCACACCGCCGATGAGGTCGTCGCCTATCAAAATTCGTTCTTCAGAATTATTGTCGACGTCGTCAACCGCCACGGCGGCATTGTCAACCAGTTTCTGGGCGACGGCTGCATGATTACCTTTGGCGCCCCGATTCCGCTGGACAACCCCGCCGAAAATGCGGTCAAAGCCGGTCTGGAAATCATCGATGAAATTAAAAAAGCCGTCTTTGCGGATCTGATTATTCCCACCAGCGTCGGCATTGGCGTGCACGTAGGCGATGCGGTAATCGGCAACATCGGCACCGAAACCCGGCAACAATTCTCCATTACCGGCAACGTGGTCATTCTGGCCGCCCGCATTGAACAACTCAACAAAGTCTACGGCACCAACATGCTGGTGTCGCAGGATGTCATCAACGAACTGTCCGAATACCCGGCCCTGACCGAACTGCTGGGCGTGGTCGATGTCAAAGGCATGGAAGATGGCGTTGAATTGTATAAACTTTCCTGACCTCAGAACAGGAAACCGACCCGCAGCATCGGCAGTTTTTCTTCTTCCGAAAGGGCATACAGAAACGAGATAACGGTCTGCTTATACGGCGACAGCCAAACACCCCCGCCGTAGCCGTGGTGCCAGGTTTTTGAGTTTTCGCCTTTTACCCATACCCGGCCCACATCATTGAACGCCAGCACGCCCAGATAAGCCGGGAAAAGATACGTCCGGATGGTCGCCACTTTCAGCCGAAGTTCGGTATTGTTATAGAGCGTGCTCCCCCCCGCAAAACGCGTTCGCCGGAAACCGCGCAGGTTCGACAGACCGCCCAGCGTGTTGGCCTGAAAAAATTCGTAGTCCGAGAAATTCACCCCGCCCCCCACGCGCGAAGCGATGGTCAATGTGGTTGGTAACCGCAGACTGGCATAGAACGCCAGATCCGACTGGATCCGCGTGAGATCCTGTGAGTGGGTTGAAATGCCTTCGTACAATCGTAGCTCAGTTTTCCAGTAGGTGCCTCGGGTTGGCAGGATTTTGCTATCGCGGTTGTCGATGAGAAAACCGGCTTTTAGTCCGGCATACCACCGTCGGCTATACAGATCCGGTCCATCGGGTAGCGTATTGTCAAATTCCTGGATATACCGTCGGGGATTTTCCTCCACCTCAATACTTTCCACCGCCGGACCGTAATACACGTTCAAACTGCCGATCTTGTGCTGAAACAGGGCACTGACTGCCATGTTTTCAAACCGCGTTCGGTAATACTTGATGCCTTGCCGTTTATCAAAAACCGTATTGTTACCCAGCCCAAAAAAGTTATAAACGTAGTTCGGAGCCTGCAAATCAGCATCCAGGCGAAGGTCGGCTTTGCCTATCACATCCGTAAAGATTCCGTCGTAATTGAAATTATAGGCTTCGGTTGCAAACGCATGATTGACCACAAACCGGTGCTGCTGGGCATACGGTTCTTTCCGAAAACCGTGTCTGGTATATAAAAAACCGCCCCCCAGAAAAAGACCATCATCGGGGTTGTACTGCACCGAAACCTGCGGAAACAGAACGTCGTACTGGAACGATTTCCGGTCGTAGGCATTAATTTTTGATTTTCCCGATAGCCGCACCCGCGTTTCGGAGCCGGGGTCTACCACCGTTTTTTTCGAATCGTACACCACCGTTTCCCGCCGAAGCCCCGACGCCGAGGAGCTGTCCGTCACCTGATCGCGACCTTTGCCACCAATGATTCGCAGCAAAATTCCGTCGTTGGTTTTTCCTTTTACGATAAACTCATCGTCGCCCCCCAGGCCAAACAACCGCACTTCGCGGGTTTCGTCCGCCTTGAAAACCCGCCGGTAGAGTTGTTCACCGGTTTCTCCCGCTTTTTTTAGCTTGGACACCACCACCGTCATTGGCCCGTCCGGTTGCCGCTCTACTTCAAACCGTTCTTTTTTGTCGCTGCCGGTCACCTCGACGGTTTTGGCCAGAAAGCGGTAAAGTTCCTCCGCATAACGCGCCAGATCGGTCCGGCGGCTTTGCAGTTTGGCTTTGATGGTGGCTGCTGTTTCCTCGTACGCGGCTTTGGGCAATTGCTTCAATGCCGTATCGATGACGGCATCCGTGAGTTGCCGGGATAAACTGTCAGCGGTTTGCAGCCATTCTTCCAGCGACGGTTCGGTCAGGAAACTGCGGTCGAAATACCGGGCGTTGAACGCCAGACCGGGAACATCCCGGATGGTTTGACTGAATCCCTGGAACTTCGGCATGGCCCATTTCCGGCTGACCACCTTCGGAATGATTCCCATGTTCACGAAGAAAGCCTGATCGCGGTCGCGCGGAATGGGTTTGAATTGCAATCCCCTATCGGTTTTGAAACTCGCCCAGCGCCACTGGTCATCGTGACGATCCCAGTCGCCCAGCCAGATGTCGAAGAGTCGCGCCTTCAAAACCGCCAGCTGGTCGACCTGGTTGTCATTGTCGTCCGCCAGTTTCTCGAGTAACTTGGTGGTGCTGAGTATTTTTTTGGTCCCGCCAAACTGCGAACTGTTGGCGTAATTGCCATCTACCCGTTCTTCAAACAGTGCCAGCGACCGGGCGAACGTCCGGCGATACGGCCCCAGCAGCGAGTCGTCGGGAACAATAACCAGTTTGGGATTCGTATGAAAAACACCCACGGCATCGGCCAGCGGTGGCACCACCAGGGCCGCAAACGGGTGCGATGCCGAAATCTGATCCTGCACCAGATCATTGACAAAACCGCTGCGTAACGCTTTCGGAATGGCATTTTCGGCGTACTTTTCAACGGATCGCAGCACGTATTCCTTGCCGTCCTGCCCAGCCATCCGCAGCGAGAACGTCTGCATGCCGCCCCCGCGCTGCAAGGGTTTGAGCCCGCCCGCTTCCTGCCGCAGATTCAGCACCGGAACCGAAACCGGGCTTTGCCAGACATCACGGTAGTTTTCACCCAAAAGCATCCGGTGCAAGGGCGATGCGGCATACTGGCCACTGGCAATGACATTCTGCTCCGTGGGTGCCGTCGTAGACGCGGGCGTTGGCAGGGGCTTTACGGGCAACGTAAAGGCCGTTTCGAACAAGAGTATACCGGTTTCCGATCCGCCGTCGGGGGCAAAAAACCGCACCCGCGTCTTTCCATTTTCTTCAAAATCGAGCCGGGCGAATCCTTTCGCCGATGAAGCAAATAAACTGTGCCGCCCCTTTTTAACCGATACGGATTTGGAACCGCTGCCGCTGGTGACGTAATAGATGGAATCCCGCAGAATCAACTGCTCGTTGTGGTCATGTCCGTTGACATACACGACATTCCGGTATTTTTTCAGCAGCGAAACTATGCCGTTCCGCATCAGTTTGTACTTCGGATGCTGAATGTCCTGAATATTGCCAATCAACGAGCGATAAACCGGGTAGATCGATCCCAAAACCGGCAAGGGAATGTAGAGAGACGGATTGAGGTCGGTTAATGGAAAAAGATGGTCCTTAAGTGTAAAATACCCCCCGTGTTCGCCGTGGCTATACATCGGGTGATGGCCGGCCAGCACCACTTTTTTGTTCTGATTTCGGGCCAGCACATCGTCCAGCAACAGCAGAAAAGAAGGCAGATCTTTCGCTTCGCAATCCGATTCTTCACCCGGTTTGTCCCAGGGATGAAGCCACCATTGGGTATCGATCAAAACCAGGGTAATCTCGTCATTCAACGCTACTTCGACCGGTCCCGGACAGCCGTCTTTCGGAAAAAACACGTCTTCACGACCCAGTTCGGCGGTTACGAAGGCGGCCTGGTTCCGCACCCGGTCCCAGCCTTCCCGCTTACCCTGCTGCCAGTCGTGGTTGCCCGGAATGACGAAAGCACGTCCTTTAAAACCCGACAGGATGGCGAGTTGATCTCGCATCCGGCGTTCGGCATCGCCACGGTCAGCATGAGACGAGTCGGGTAAGCCCCGGGGATAAATGTTATCGCCGAGGTAAATCAAACTGCTGTTGGCCCCGCTGGTCAGCAACTGGCTTCGAACGGTTTTCAAAACCACATCCCCTTCCGGCTGGGGTTCGCCCGCGTCGCCCAACAGAAAAACCGTATAGGGTTTCGACTGGGCGACGACCCGGAAGGGAAAACATATTAACAAAAGAAAGGCTGTGTAGAGTATTTTCATACGCCTAGTACAATTCGGATTTACGGCTGGTTCGCAAACTCGAGAATATAACCGGGTTTTCCGTCCCCTTCGCTGGCGATGTAGAGCGTTCCGTCGGGCGCAAAGCAAATGCCTTCGGGTTGGCGATACAGTTTTGGGTCGAGGGCTTCGGTGGCAACGACCTTCCCCTTCCGATTGAGCACAACGATCCTTTTTCCAACCGAAGTCAGGAAATACAAGTCACCGGTCTTTGGATGAACAGCCAAACCCGACGGCTTGAATTTAGGAGCCGCCACGCCAGCCTGGGTCAAAACGTCGTCTTTGATAGTCAAGCCTTTGTAAACCACCTTCGTTTTGATGTCGTACGTATAAACCGCCTTCTCGTTCTTCTTGGAGTTTTCTTTCACCGCAATCAGCAGCCGTTCGGTTTCGGCATCGTACGCCAGGCCTTCCACCTCCGTTTTAGACGGCAAATCCGTGGGTGTGCGGGCAATTTCCTTCGAAAATGGCTTAAAATGGTACAGATCGCCATTACTTTTCAGGGTATAAATCTCGCCTTTGGCCCATTCGATGCCTTCATAATCACCATAGCCCCCAAAAACCGAGGAGTCGGTCACGGCTTCTTTTTTCAGATCGAAAAGGTAAGCAACCGCCTTTTCGTCCTGCACACAGAGCAGTTGGTTGTCTTTGTAGTACGACAGTCCGGAGATTTCTTCCAGATCGGGCGGAAGCGTAAAGCGTCGGGTGGGCGTTTTCAGGTCGTAGGCCAATGGCTGTTTTTCGGAAGCATTTTCTTCGCTAACAGCTTGATTTTCGCCATCTTCCTTGCTTTTTTTGGCCGTACATGCTCCTAAAAAACAAAGCAGGGCGAGAACGACAACTTGTGATTTTTTCATTCAAAAAGGTTACAGGTTATTTGACCGGGAAATAATAGGCCGCCAGACCAAACGCCAGGACGGACGCTGCAAATCCGAACATAAAAGTGGTGTAGGAAATTCGGAGCAGCCGGTATTTTTTACCCAACACTTTCCCCAGAAAATAAATATCCCGGGTCATGCTGCTATACAGAAAATCGCTGTCGTTCATCATTTCCCGCATTCCCCATTCGTAATCGGCCAAATCCATTTTGTGAAAATTGCCAAAAAACAACAAGTTCGCCTGCTTCTGGTGAATATCTTCTTTGGAAAACCGCCCGCTGGTGATGGTGGGGCGGGTGGCCAGAATGGCAAAAATGGTTGCTACCAGGCAACTGGCGGTCAGCATGATGGTGGGAACGACCAACTGCGGCCATTCTTCCAGTTTCCGAATCAGGATACTGATGATCAGCGAAACGATGATCGTATTGACCGAAATCATGATGTTGGCTTTGTTGTCGGCCATAGCGCTGAGCTGGAAGTGGTTTTGGGAAGTCACGCGGAACATGGTTTCGATGCCGCGCCCCGGTTTTTTCACCTTATCGGGTTCTTCTTCCGTTTTGTGTTTATCCGAGGGTTTCCCGTCTTTCTCCTGTTCTTCGGCTTCCAGTTCGGCCAGCTTACGACGAGCTTTTTTGAGATTTTTTTCTTTCAGTGGGGTTAAAACCTCCTTCCCGTAGTCGGTAAAATAATGGTGTTTTTCCATGAGGACGATAGAGCCCTGCATCCACTTCCGTTTGCCCACTTTTCCATAGACGCTTTTCACTTCCTGCCTCAGCATTTCGCTCCGCTCAAAAAAACGGTCGGAACTCAGATGAAACAGATCGGCATCGCAAAGCACTTCAGCCATTTTTGATTGCGGGTTTTGGGGCATACGGGTAGCCAGAATGTTGTCGACCACCACCTGAATCCGTTCCGGCCCGATGGAAAGGGATTCCAAAAAAGGCTTTACCATTTCGGCACCAATCGTTTCGTGTTGCTGGCAGCTTTTGGCATAACCCAGATCATGTAACCAAGCGGAAATCAACACGTTTTCCAATTCTTCCGGGCTCAGGTCAGTTTGTTTTCCAATCAGTTCAGCGGCTTCAACCACCTCGCGGGTGTGCGTCAGATTGTGATAAACCAGGTTAGTTGGCATCTCATGAAGCAACGTTTCAGCGTATTCCCGCGTACGGATAACTGACGATCGATCGGTAGGCATAATCAAGTTTCTGAGTTTAACGGAAAAAGTGGTTGCAGATTGTGACAAAAAATGGGATATAAAGTCTAAGTGATACCGATAAACGATTCCCCAGCGGACAATTTATAGGATTATTCTGGTGATTCGTCTATACATTTCGGCGATTCGTCTACAAATGAAATAAAATCAATTTACTTGGTAAACTCTGTTGACTAGATTTGTGTTAAACGGGTATTATTCATACCACTGCCTTTCCGAATGAAGCACGTTGTACGGGAGCGATTCAGTTTAATTTTCATTATCCTGAATGCACTCTTTTTTCCTGTTTTTGCGCAAACATCCTACAAGATCAGTGGTCGCGTCACCGACGCTGTTACCGGAGAAGGCATTCCGTTCGCCAATATAGCCATTAAAGGCAAAACCGTTGGAACAACCTCGGACGAAAATGGCAGGTTTTCACTGACCTCCACCCAAACCGGCGACTCCCTCCTGTTCTCCAGTCTGGGTTATCAGAACCGGGCCTACCGCATCATTCCGGTGGCCAGCCAGGCCATCGACGCCGTTCTGACCTCCTCCGCTACCAAACTTCAGGAAGTAAAAATATATGCCAAAGGCGGTGATCCGGCCTACCGCATCATCAAGGAAGCAATTCGTCGGCGCGACCAGTTCGATCCCGACCAACTGACGGCTTTTCAGTATGAAAGTTATTCCAAAGTGGAAGCCTACGTCAACAATTTTGCCAACGAACGCAAAAATGGCCGAAAAGGAGGCCCGGTCGGCCGGTTGCTCTCCAAATTGCCGGCCATTTACGACAGCCAGGGAAAACCGGCGGTTCCGGTGTTTGTTTCGGAAACGTTTTCGGAATACTACCAGCGGGCGAATCCCCATAAAGTAAAAGAACGGATCTTGAAAAGCCGGGCTTCGGGTGTAGGCATCAGCGACGGCGGGGTTTCGGCGCAGTTGACCGGTTCGTCGTTTCAGCAATACAATTTCTACCGCAATTACATCAGCCTGCTGCGGAAAGACCTGCCCTCTCCGCTGGGTCAGGCCTGGCAAACGGTTTACAAATTCCGGCTGATCGATACGGTCACGGTTGGTGGACTCGTCTGTTTTCAGGTGGACTTTGAACCCAAACGGCCTACCGATCTGGCGTTTTCCGGTACGGCCTGGATCGACACCACCCGCATGGGTCTCACGCAGATCGACGCCAAAATCGACCAGCGCGCCAACATCAATTTTGTCGATGAAATCCGGATCGAACAGGAATGGGAGGATGTGGGCGACAGCACGCAGACGTCTTCGGTTCGTTTGCCGGTTTTAACGCAACTGCTGATCGATACCGATGAGCCGACGCCCAATGCGCCCGGTGCGTTGGTTCGAATGTACGTAGCAGCCCGGAACGTAAAAGTCAATGTGCCCAAAGAGTCGAAATTTTACGAACCACCCCTGGAACTGGCCGAAAACTACAACGAAAAATCCCCGGCATTCTGGCAAACGATTCGCCCCGAAGGACTGGATCCGGACGAACTGAGGGCTTTTACCATTGTCGATTCCGTACGAAATGTACCTTTCATGAAATTTCTGGGGCAGGTAGTGAATCTTACTGCCGTGGGTTATTATCCATTGGGGCCCCTTCACCTCGATGTGGGACCATTGCTAAACAGCTACGCTTTCAACAATGTCGAAGGGCACCGCCTGCGACTGGGCTTGCGGACGAATTCGGGGTTTAGCCGCCGGTGGATTCTGGGCGGTTACCTGGCCTACGGAACGCGCGACCAGCAACTCAAATACGGTATGAACATCGACTACGTGGTCAGTAAAAAACCGTATACGATTGTCGGTATCCAGAAAAGCTACGACATCGAACGACTGGGAACATCGTCGGAAAACCTGGGCGGCAACACGATTTTTGCGGCTTATACCCGTTTCGGAACGCTGCGCCGTCCCTACATGCAGGAGTTTCACAATACCTACCTCCGAAGTGAACTGGGCAAGGGAATAACGCAAACGATCAGTTTACGAAACCGGTCTTTCGAGCCGCTCTTTCCGTTTGCCTACAACACCAACGATCGGGAAACGATCACCGCCAGTCAATACCGCACCACCGAGTTGCTGTTTGAAACGCGGTTTGCTCCCGGTTCGCTGATGATTCAAAGCGACAACGACCGGTTCAGTGTGGAAGGCAGCAACAATCCGGTGTTCACGTTTCGCTACCAGTTGGGGATGCAGGACGTTCTGCACGGCGATTTTTCTTACCACCGGTTTAGCCTGAATGTGCGCCATTCGTTCCGGATGGGCGTTCTGGGCCGAACCCGTTACCAGGTCAATGCCGGTTACATTCCCTCCACGATCCCGTATCCGTTGCTGTACATGCCGCTGGGCAACGAGACATTTTTCCGGGTCGAGAACTCGTATAACCTGATGAATTTCTTTGAATTTGTCACCGATCGCTACGTGGGCGTGATGGCCGAACATAATTTTGAAGGCTTGTTTTTCAACCGGATTCCGGCAATTCGGCGGCTAAAATGGCGGTTTCTGGCCACGGGAAATATCCTGATGGGCGGTGTTAGTCAAGCCAACACGGCGCTCATACCGGCCACCGACCAGTTGGGCCAACCGGTTTTGGGATTCCAGTCGCTGAGCCGGGCGCCGTATGTGGAAGTCGGTTACGGCATCGACAACATCTTCAAGGTGTTTCGCGTCGATGCGATTCACCGCCTGACCTACCGGAACAATCCCAATATTTCGACCTTTGGAATCAAAGTTTCGGCCTGGGTAAATTTATAACGGTTATCTTGCAGCCGTAAACGATTTCTGATTAACCAGACATTCTTATGGCGAAAGCACCAGAGGCCGAAGTAGCGACCTTAAAAGAATTTATTGAGGCCAGTGGCATCTCCGCCACGGCCGATGACCGTGGTTTTTATTACACCATTCAAGCTCCGGGTTCGGGCGAAAAACCAACCGTCCGCTCCAACGTGACGGTGAATTATGAGGGCTCGCTGACCAACGGCAAAGTTTTTGACAGCAATAAAAACATCAGTTTTGGCCTCTATCAGCTTATTCTGGGCTGGCAGGAAGGCATTCCGCTGATTGCACCGGGTGGCAGTATTACGCTGTATTTGCCCCCAAGTCTGGCCTATGGTTCACGCGCGCAGGGCGGCATTCCGGCCAATTCCATTCTGATCTTTAAGATTGATCTGATCCGGATTAATTAAATTAAGAGGGAATGATACATGTAAAATGAGTAATGTTCACTGTAAAAGTAGCCAGGCGCTGTTCACTTTCACAGTGAGCATTACTCATTTTACATGTATCATTCCCTGTCGAACTACCGATTACAGGATCAACTTGGAAGGATTGATTCCCACCAGTTCGATATCGAAGATCAGTTCTTCGCCCGCCAGCGGATGGTTGGCATCCAGCGTTACCGACGTGGCCGTCACATTCCGAACCACTACCGGAACCGCCTGCGGATTCCCGTCCTGATGCATGTTGAGGGTTAGTCCAATTTCCAGCTCAATATCGTCCGGGATCAGCGAGCGGTCAAATTCGAAAATCATATCTTCGCTCGACGGACCATAGGCATCTTCCACCGGAATCCGAACGGTTTTTGCCTGCCCTATCTCCATTCCTTTTACGCCTTCGTCGAAACCCCGGATGACCATGCCGCTTCCTACCTGAAACTGCAATGGCGACCGGCCACTGGAGGAATCAAACACGGTACCATCGTTTTTTCTGCCGGTATAGTGCACTTGCACCGTATCCCCAGCCTTTGCTTCTGCCATAATACGAGTTGAATTGTGTAGCGGCAAAACTACCCAAACCCGCCGAAAGTCAGGCACGATTTGCCGATTATTTGAGCCAATGTTCTTCGGGGTTGATGAATGATGAGCGATGAATGATGCCAGAAATCCGTCGAACACACATCGTTCATCAACCATCATTCCCGTCAATAAGCCCTTGCAAAAACAACTCGCTGTTTCGACGGTTTTCCTGAGTAAATACAGGTTCCTTCTTCCAGCTCGGCATCCAGCGGAATACAGCGAATGGTGGCTTTGGTTTCTTCCTTGATGGCTTCTTCGGTTTCAGAAGTGCCGTCCCAGTGGGCCATCAGAAAACCGCCTTTTTCAATTTGTTCCTTAAATGCCTCATAGGTATCGACCCGGAACGTATGCTCCTGCCGGAACAGCGCGGCTTTGTTGTATATGTTGAGCTGAATCTCTTCCAGCAGATTCTGGATGTGCGCAACCAGACCGTCGGCCGAAATGGTTTCTTTCGTTTTCAGATCCCTCCGGGCAATTTCAACGGTATTGTTTTCAAAATCCCGCATCCCCATTGCCAGCCGAACAGGCACCCCCCGAAGTTCATATTCGGCAAACTTCCATCCCGGTTTGTTGGCGTCGCTGGTATCGTATTTAACCGAAATGCCGGCCTTCTTCAACTCCTTGATCAGCGGGTTGATTTTTTCAGACAACTGCGCCAGTTGCTCGTCGTTGCGGAAAATGGGAATAATGACCACCTGAATCGGAGCCAGTTTGGGTGGCAAAACCAGGCCGTCGTCATCCGAATGCGCCATGATCAGAGCGCCCATCAACCGGGTGCTGACGCCCCAGGAGGTTCCCCAGACGTAATCCTGCTGGTTGTCTTTGGTCAGGAATTTCACATCGAAAGCTTTGGCAAAATTCTGGCCCAAAAAATGGGATGTTCCCGCCTGCAGGGCCTTGCCGTCCTGCATCATGGCCTCGATGCAGAGCGTATCATCGGCTCCCGCAAACCGTTCGTTGGCGGTTTTGGTCCCCCGGATCACCGGCATTGCCATCCATTCTTCCGCAAACGTGGCGTAGACGTTCAGCATTTGGGTCGTTTCTTCCATCGCTTCCCGTGCTGTGGAGTGGGCGGTGTGCCCCTCCTGCCAGAGAAATTCGGACGTTCGCAGAAAAATCCGGGTTCGCATTTCCCAGCGAACCACATTGGCCCATTGGTTGATCAGCAATGGCAGATCCCGGTAGGACTGAATCCAGTTTTTATACGAACTCCAGATGACGGTTTCCGAGGTGGGACGCACGATCAGTTCCTCTTCCAGCTTGGCTTCCGGATCCACGATGACACCGGAACCGTCTTCCGCATTTTTCAATCGGTAATGGGTCACTACGGCACATTCTTTCGCGAAACCTTCCACATGGGAGGCTTCTTTGCTCAAAAATGACTTCGGAATGAACAATGGGAAATAGGCATTGCTGTGACCGGTTTCCTTAAACATATCGTCCAAAGCCCGCTGCATTTTCTCCCAGATCGAAAAACCGTACGGTTTGATCACCATACAGCCGCGAACTGCCGAATTTTCGGCCAGATCCGCTCTTTTAATTAACTCGTTATACCACTCGGAATAATTCTCGGAACGCGAAGGAATTGCTTTTGCCATGTCGGACTAAAAATATTTTTTTGTTGCGATTAAACCATCACCTACAAATGTGGGTCTAATGTTATGTGAAGCTTGCAAAGATAGGTTTTTCTCCTATATTTGTAATCAAACAGCTTATTTGTAATCAATTTGCCAAGTTCTGCGTTTTAGCAATATAATCGGTCCCTAGAACCTTTTATCAAACAACACCATGAAAGTGCTTCATACCTTCAAATACCTGAGTTTACTGGCCGTGGTTGGCTTCTGGGGCTGTAGCTCCTCGAAACAGACCGCCCAGAATGCGGGTGAATTTGATGATCTCTACGGGTCTTCCTCCGATGCGGCCGTCATTTCATCGCCCCAAAAAGAGAAACGATTGGCGAGTCGCCAATCGACGCAACGGTTTAATAACGGTACGTTAAATTCCGATCCGGAGTATTACAACGAACAAACAGCTTCTCAGTATTCCGATGATGAGTATTACAGCGAGGTTTCGGCGCGGAAGGTGACCCGGGGTATTTCGGCTGATCCAGGCTGGAATTCTGATGCTGATTACACCAACGGCTTTGCCAACGGTTACAATACCGCCATGATGAATTCAAGCTGGAACCGCTGGGGTTGGAACAGTCCTTTCTACGGTGGGTTGAGCCTGGGTATTGGCATGGGTATGATGTCTCCCTGGGGTTTCAACCGTTTTTACAGCCCGTTCTATAGTCCATTCGGTTACAGCCCATTTGGCTACGGTGGCGGTTATGCCTACAGCCCGTTCGGTTACGGCGGGGGTTTCTACGATTCATTCTACTCACCGTACGGCTACGGATACAACAGCTTCTACAGCCCGTACTCGTATGGCTACGGCGGTTACGGACGTAATGTGGTCGTTGTAAACAACTATAACAACATTGGAGCCAGCCGCAATGCGACGTATGGTGCTCGTGGTGGGTCAAGCCGCGACCGTTACAACGGTGATTTTGTCAACACGCCCCGGAGTTATAACAGCAACAACGGCGGCCGTCGGTCCGGTGAGCTGAACTCAGCGAACAACAATACGTATTATAGCCGTCCGAACACGACGGGTTCTTCCACGAGTGGCAGCTACGGAGCGGGTCGTACCAATAGCCGGGGAAGTGATTATTACTATGGAGGCTCGAACACCGGTGGCCGGGCCAGCGCTACTAATGCTCCGACGCCGAGCTACAGTGCTCCCAGCAACTCGGACTATTACGCAGCTCCTCGTTCCAACAGCCGGGGAAGTTACACGCCTTCTCCTTCGTCTTCGGTCAACAGCGGATCGCGGTATAGTGCGCCCCAACAAAGCTATCAATCCCCAACAGCACCAACCCGGAGCTACCAGTCCGCTCCGACGCGGTCTTATGAGGCTCCTACCCAACGCAGCTACAGCCCTCCTTCCCAGCCAAGTTACAGCGCTCCGTCGTACAACGGTGGTAGCCGGGGTGGCAGCAGTGGCGGATCGAGCGGTGGTGGTGGCTACTCAGGCGGTGGCGGATCACGGGGTCCCCGGTAATTCTGAACTCATTCCGCACGCTTAGCCGTGGTAATAGAAAATAAAAAGCCCGTCGATGGTACATTCGACGGGCTTTTTCGTTGTATAATCGTATCGAAATGGAATGCAAATGCAACCCTCAGGTGTTTTTTAGGGTTGTTTTTAAACCAAACGACTCTACAACGCATCTATAGTTGAAAAGTCGTATTTCATACAAGTCCGGAACCTGGTTTTCACTTTTAGCACACAACCTTTATGAAAAATAGTATCTGCATCGTGGGCTTGCTCCTGTACGCAGGCACAGCCTGGAGCCAGGCTGATATTTACGCTGGCGACGCGTTTCGGTATTCAGAACTAACCCAAACCGGAACCGCCCGGATGCGCGGTTTGGGCGGCAATCATGTCAGCATTGGTGGTGATGCCAGCTCGACCTTCGGCAATCCGGCTGGTCTGGGTTTCTACAATCGCTCCGAAATCACGTTTAGCCCGTCGTTCAACATCCTGAATGCCCAGTCGACCTACATCGGCACGCAAACTACTAATACCAAAACGACGCCCAACATCAGTCAGTTTGGGGTGGTATTGGCTGGCAACAAGCAAAATGAAAACCGGCGGTGGCGCCGGACGGCCCTGGGAATTACATACAATCGTCAGGTCAGTTTGAGCAACAGTTTTGAATTTCAGGCGCGTAACAACCGCAGTTCCATTGTCGATTCCTACATCGTCGATGCCAACAACCGGAACCTGACCGGTACGCAGATCAACAACCAATATGACGGTAATACGAACGAAGCCAACTTTGCCTCTGCGGCTGCGTATCAGCTTTTTTTGATCAATGGGACCCCTTCTTCCACCAATCCCAACGAGTCCGGCCCACCGTATTTTCGCTACGACGCCACTGCGCCGACCCAGCAACTGAACACGTTTACCTCGTCGGGAGCTAATTCGCAGTGGACAATCGGATACGCCGGAAATCTGGACGATAAATTATACATCGGAGCCTCCCTTGGTCTTAGTCGGCTGCGGTATGATTTCGAAAATGTGTATCGTGAAACCGTCATCGGCGGTGCCGTATTGGACAATTACAGCCAGATTGACAATTTCTCCGTTACCGGAAACGGCATTAATTTCTCATTGGGGCTTATCTACAAGCCGGATCGCAACCTGCAACTGGGAGCCTCGCTGACCACGCCAACTTTCACCAGCGTCAAAGAATCGTTCGAGCAAACGCTTCGGGCCGTCGCCAGAGATCCCAACCTGCCCCTCGACCGGAATGAAGTTTTTGTAACACCCAATAATTTTGATTACTCACTGACCACACCATTCCGGGCATCCGGTGGACTGACCTACTTCCTGGGTTCGGGAAAAATCGGGTTCATCACGGCAACCGCTGACTACGTAGGGTATTCGGGCATGCGCGTTACCACCAACGTCTACGATGCGCAGGACAACAATGCCTTTAAGAACGATGTCAAAAGAGAGGTTCAGAACACGTACCAGAATGTGGTAAATCTACGGGCCGGTGCCGAAATTCGGGCGGGTTTGCTGCGAATCCGGGGCGGTGTGGCCTATCTGCCCGACCCTTACAAGGAACAGTTGAATAACATCGACCGCAGTCGGTTATTGGTATCCGGAGGTCTTGGTTTTCGGACAGACCGTTTCTTTTTGGATGGCAGCGCCAGCTATAATACGTTTAAATCGGCCTATACGCCGTATACCTTACCCAACACCTCGGATTTTGCATCCGCTCAAATCGACTCCAAGTTGACGACAATTACCCTGACAGCCGGGGTATTTTTCTGAGATCACGTACCTGTTCATGCAAAGAGCTTCCCGGTTTCGGGAAGCTCTTTGCATGTAATTACACGTTCGAATTTTAAGTATTTCCCGTTAGTATGCGTTTTTTAACAAGCCAATTAATCACAACCAGAACAATTTTAGCCCGCTTGAGTTAAGTAGTATAATTAGCCTTACTGAGTAGCTGGTGCGAAGAATAGGAATGGGGCAACTGGCTACAAATCTAAGTATTCAATCACCTTACTTTTCTTATGTGCCTTTTGAAAAAGCCTTTTACTACCCCTTGTGAAACGGATCTGATTGAAGGTCTTAAAATGCACAGCCGCATTGCTTTCAGCGAACTTTACGACCGGTATGCGGCTACGCTACTCGGTGTAATTACCAAAATCGTTAAGAACGAAACAGAAGCAGAAGATTTGTTGCAGGATACCTTCGTCAAAGTGTGGAAAAACATCCATCGGCACGATCCAGCCAAAGGGCGACTTTTCACCTGGCTTCTCAACGTTACCCGAAACACCGCCTTAGATTACCTGCGGGCCAACAAAAAAGCTCCGCAAGTTGAAATTCCACTGGATGGCTATTTACCGGGTATGAGCGCAACGCTGAATAATGTGGGTTACATCGGATTCAGTGATGCAGTAAACACGACCCTCGATCCCAAGCATTGGCAAATTATTGAACTCGTCTACTTTCAGGGCTACACCCAGCAGGAAGTTTCCGAACACCTTAATCTACCTCTGGGAACAGTAAAAACCTGGACCCGCATCGCCCTCATTCAGCTTCGGCAGACGTTTCGGCGGGACCAGTTCGCGTTTCAGTAAGTTAAAGGTTTACTCCGTCGTTTTCCTGAAGCTGCAACGCTGGCTTTTTCGCCATCTCCTTCAGCTCTGCCAGTTTCTTCTTCCCATAAGCCACCCGGGTAATGGTTACAAACAGAACCGGCACCACGAAAATAGCCAGTGACGTGGCAGCTAACATCCCTCCGAAAACCGTCCACCCAATGGTTTTCCGCGCTACGGCACCGGCCCCACTGGCAAACACCAACGGTAATACACCCAGAATAAACGCCAGCGATGTCATAATAATGGGACGAAGCCGCAGCTTGACGGCGTCAAGCGTTGCCTCCAGTAAATCCACTCCCTTGTCGACACGCTCCTTCGCAAACTCCACAATCAGAATGGCGTTTTTGGCCGCCAGACCAATCAGGGTAATCAACCCAATTTGGGCATACACGTTGTTACTCAGGTATGGAATCAGGGTCAGAGTCAGAATGGCACCGAAAGCCCCAATGGGAACCGACAAGAGGACCGCGAAGGGAACCGACCAGCTTTCATAGAGCGCAGCCAAAAACAAAAACACAAAGAGAATCGACAAACCGAATATATACACCGTACTGGAGCCCGAACTGATTTCTTCGCGACTCAGACCGGAAAAGTCATAGCCATAGCCAGCGGGAAGAACTTTGTCGGCCACCTCGCGCAGTGCATCGATGGCCTGCCCACTGCTGTAGCCCGGTTTTGGACTTCCGTTGATTTCGACGGAGCGGAACAGGTTGTAGTGCGAAATCAGGGGCGCATTTTCAATGACCTCAGTTTTGATGACCGTACTGAGTGGCACCATGGCTCCGGCACGATTGCGGACGAAATACCGGTTCAGTTGTTGAATATCAGCGCGGTAGGCCGTATCCGCCTGCGCCACCACCCGGAATTTCCGGCCATAAACGATGAAGTCGTTGACGTAAACACTTCCCAGGTAGGTCTGCATGGTCGTGTAAACTTCACTGACGTTAATACCCAGTTTCTTGCATTTTTCCCGGTCCACATCCACCCGGAAAGCCGGTGTTTTGGACGTAAAGTAGGTAAAAGCCCGGGCGATTTCCGGTCGATTGTTCACTTCCGCAACAAACGTCTGTACCACTTTATCAAACGCCCGAACGTCGTCTGTACTTTCGCGCTGCTCGATTTCAAACGTAAAACCGGCGGTTTGTCCAAGACCGGGAATGGCCGGGGGCGGAATAACGACGACACTGGCTTCTTTAATGCTAGACAGGGCTCGTTGCAGTTTCACCACCACCGAGTCGATCTGGACCGATTTGTCTTTCCGTTCATCCCAGGGTTTTAACTGGGTAAAAACCGTTCCACTGTTCGATTTACTGGAAAACGTGACGGCATTCAAACCACCCAGCGCGGAAAAGTGAGCGACATACGGCTGTTGTTTCAAAATGCCCATCACCCGGTTCAGCACGTCCAGACTACGGGTGGTGGAAGCGGCCTCCGGAATTTCGTAGGTAATGATCACGCGCCCTTCGTCCTCCGTCGGGATAAAACCGGTCGGTTTGCTTTTGAAGAGGAAACCGGTTCCAACAAACAGGCAGGCCAACAGGACCAGCACCAGTGGTGATACTTTGATCAGCCGGTTGACGCCCCCGCCATACGCACTGCTCGTGCGGTCGAACCACTTGTTAAACCGGAAGAAAAACCAGTTCAGTCCCTTCGATTTCTCGTTCATCTCCGTGGGTTTCAGCATCAGCGCGCACAAGGCCGGCGTTAGTGAAAGAGCGACAAAAGCGGAGATCAGTACCGAAACTGCAATCGTAATGGCAAACTGCTGGTACAATCGCCCCACGATTCCGGGTATGAATCCAACCGGCACAAACACCGCAGCCAGAATGAGAGCAATGGCCACAACCGGTCCCGAAATGTCCCGCATGGCCTTTCGGGTGGCTTCTTTGGCCGATATTTTTTCTGTATCAATGTAGTGCTGCACGGCCTCGACCACCACAATGGCATCATCCACCACAATCCCGATGGCCAGAACGAAGCCAAACATCGTCAGGGTGTTGATCGTGAAACCAAGCGGAATAAAAAAGGCGAAGGTCCCCAGAATCGAAACCGGGATGGCCAACACCGGAATCAGGGTTGCCCGCCAGTTTTGCAGGAACAGAAAGACCACAATCGTAACCAGAACCAGCGCTTCCACCAGCGTCTTGACCACTTCATCGACGGAAACCTGCACCACCGAAACCGACTCGAAAGGCACCACGTAATCGATGTCTTTGGGGAACGATTTCTTCAGTTCATCCATAGCGGCATACACACCCTTGGCCGTGGAAAGGGCGTTGCTGCCGGGCAATTGGTAGAGCAAGAGGTAAGCCGCCCGGTTGCCGTCGACGAAGGAATTGCTGACGTAACTGAACTTCCCTAACTGAACGCGGGCTACATCTTTCAGGTAGACGATAGAGCCGGTTTCGGGCTTGCTGCGCACGACGATATTCCGAAAATCTTCTTCTTTGCTGAGTCGGCTGTTCGTAAAAACCGTATATTCAAACGCCTGTGACGATTGCTGGGGCGGGGCACCAACGGACCCGGCCGCCACCTGAAGGTTTTGCTCCTGCAAAGCCGCCACCACATCGCCGGGCGTCATGCCCAACTGCGCAATTTTGTCCGGTTGCAGCCAGATTCGCATACTAAAGTCATCTGCGCGGGAAAAAATATCGCCGACGCCTTCCACCCGCAGCAGCGCATCCCGAATAAAAATATTGGCGTAGTTATCCAGAAAAGAAACGCCGTGGGTTTTGTTGGGCGAGTAGATTGCTACCAGCATGAACAAACTCGGATTCCGCTTGCGAACAGTCAAGCCAAGCCGCGTTACTTCCGAAGGCAATTGCGGCTGGGCAATGCCAACCCGGTTTTGGACGTCGAGCGCGGCAATGTTCACATCCGTTCCGACGTCGAACGTTACGTTCATCGTCATCCGGCCGTCACTGGTGCTGTTGCTTTGCAGATACAACATGTTGGGCGTTCCGTTGACCTGCGTTTCGATGGGAGTCGCCACAGTTTGTTCCACCGTCTGGGCATCGGCACCGGTGTAGGTTCCCGTCACCTGCACCACCGGAGGGGTAATGTCCGGGTATTGCCCAACCGGAAGTTCCAGAATAGCCAATATTCCCAATAAGACAATGACAATGGAAATAACGATGGCCATCACAGGCCGGTTGATGAACGTATTGGCAAACATGTTTAAAGCTGATTAACGGGTTTGACCGGGTGTTGTAGATGCCGACGCGGGGGCCTGCGCAACGGCAGCAGAATCACCCACGACTTTGACAACCGCCCCTTCCCGCAGTTTCTGAATTCCTTCTGTCACAATTTTATCACCTGCACGAATTCCGTCTTTGACAACGATGTTGGCTCCAATGCGGTTGCCCAGCGAAACTTTCCGTTGAGACACCTTGCTGCTGTCGCCGACCACATACACAAAATACTCGCTCATCTGCTCCGTCACCGCTTTATACGGTATCAATAGCCGCTGGCCCGAGTCACTGTTCAGAACCCGGAGGTTGCCGTTCATGCCCGATTTGAGTAGTTTCTGTTTGTTGGCGAAAAACAAACGCACTTTCAAGGTTCCGGTCTGCGGATCAATGGCCCGGTCGATGATTCCGATTTTCCCCGCAGCCTGATACGGAGTTCCGTCGGGTAGCACAAAAACGAAGGTTGAGTCGGTCACGTTCCTGTTTTGAAAACGCACGAAACGGGCAATGTCGGTTTCATCGACCGAAATATCGACGGCAATCGGATCATCGGACGAAATGGTGTTCAGCAGGGTTTGCCCCGGCGAAACGGCGGCTCCCAGTTTCACCTGCGAAATGCCGATGGTTCCGGTCAGGGGTGCTTTGATAGTCGAATAATTCAGGTTGGTAGAAACCCGCGAGACATTGGCCCGGGCAGCCGCCACCTGCATTTTAGCCGATTCGAGGGATGCTTCCGCATTGTCGACCACCTGCCGGGCAATAGCGTCTTGTTTTGCCAACGTGTTGTAGCGATCCGCATCTTTCTGCGCCCGGTTCAGGTTGGCCAAAGCCACATTGACGTTGGCAACAGCTTCATCATAATTGGCCTGGTATTGCTGTTTGTCGATTTCGTAGAGTTTCTGCCCCCGCGTAACGACCTGCCCTTCCGTGAAGAAAACACCGGTAATGTACCCCGTAATTTGCGGATAGATTTCCACCTGGTTGAGCGGGGTTACCGTTGCCGGATACTCGTCGTAATACGTGGCGGTTCCCTGACTGGCGACGGCTACAGCAACGGCTGTTGGCGGAGGTGGCCCCTGCTGGGCTTGTTTTTTATCGCCCCCGCAGGCCGTCAAAAAAACCAGCAAAACAACGGGTATGGAAAACGGGAGTAAGCGCCTGTTCATTCGAAATGATAGATAAAGACTGCGTTTCATAGTTTCTGATTACTAATTCGGCACCGTGCCCAAGGCCCGCTGAACATCCAATTTACTGACCAATACCTGATACAGGGCATTGAAATACGTCAGTTGGGTGGTTCGCAGATCATTCTGGGCGATGATTACATCCAGATAAGCCCGCACCCCCGAACGGTATTGCAACTGAATGACCCGGTAGACGTCGTTGGCCAGATCGAGGTTTTCCTGCAATGCCCGGTAAGTGGCCAGATTACCCTTGTAATTCGCCATCGCCTGCCGGTATTCCGTGGTGACGGTGTTCGAGAGATTCGTCAGATCCCATTGGGAACGCTGAAGTTGCAATTCGGCAATCCGGGTTTCCTGAACGCGTCGCCCACCCTGGTAAATCGGCAGGGCAATGGTGAGTCCAATGAGCGAATTCGGAAAGTTCCGGCTGTATAATTGGGCAAACTCGCTATTCTGAAACACAAAATTGTAGTTGGCCGAGGCCGAAACCGACGGCAGATAGGCCCAACGGTTATACCTTACGTTGGCCTTCAGCAACTCCTGCTGGGTTCGCAGCAATTGAAACTCGATTCGGCTTTCGGGTTTGATGAGTTGGGTCGTATCGATATAGACTTCATTAGCGAGTTGCAGGGTATCGTAGGTCACTTTCAGCTCGCCGTTGGGGGGATAACCCATCAACTGCTTCAGGAGCTGGGCTTTGCCACCGATTTGCTCCTGCGCCTGTTTCCGCTGCGCCCGCGAATTGTTCAGGGCAATGGCCGCCCGTTTGTAGTCCGTCCGATCCACCAGACCGCTCTTGTACTGATTCGTGGCGTCCTGCAAACTCCGCTCCAGCCGGACGATGACACCGTCCAGAATGTCCACCTGCTTTTGGGTCAGGATCAGATCGTAAAAAGCTTTGCTGACGTTGACCGTTACATCGATCTTGTTATTGACCAGATTCTGGCGGGCCTGATCGCGGTAGGTATCGGCGGTGCGGCTGGCGAGCAACACATCCCGGTTAAAGATGTTCTGGCTGAGGGAAAACTGGATGTTCGAGAGATTGGCAACGCCCGTCGTGACTGGAATTCGTTCGGGAGATGTGGGGTTGCTGAAATTCGGAAAAAGCGAAACGGGTAATTTGAGATAACGTTGCAGGCTGTAATTCCCCGAAATCTGCGGCAACCAGCTCGATAATGCACTGCGAATCGTTCGTTCGGCAATCAACTGGTCAATTTCCGATTGCTTGATAACGGGCTGGTGCTGAAGGGCATACTGGATGCAGCTTTCCAGTGTAGCCTGTTGTAACGTAGAATCGGTGGATGGTTGCGAATACGAAAGATAAAACCCAAAACTAAGCAGGCAGGCAATCAAGTACTTTTTCGCTACAATCATAGGGATATACGGCGCAATTCACCTTTTAAAACCGCACTGGGGCAGTGCAAACTGTATAGAATACACATTGACGGTTTTAAATGGTTCCTGGAACTGGAAAAGATTATTGAACCGCCCGTTGCCTGTTAAGTTTATAAATACCCTTCAATCTGCTTGCTCAGCTCTTCTACCGCGGTTTCTCCGGGAACAATTAAATCAGCCTGTGTATAATAAATCCGGCGGTCGTTGTATTTCTGACGCAAATTTTCGAGTAGTGTAGGGTCCTGTCGATTGAAAAGCGGCCGGTCGTCCTGAGCGTGACGCAGCATGCGGTCGAGCAGGTGTTCCGGCGAAACATCCAGAAAAATACTGAATCCATTCGCCTTGATAAACGCCATGTTCTCGTGAAAACAGGGCATTCCGCCCCCCGTTGCCACCACCAGACGGCTGTTGGGTTGAATCGTGTGTAAAACCCGGCTTTCGACTTCCCGAAAATAGGACTCACCGTCGCTCTGGAAAATAGCGTTGATACTCCGTCCGTTTTCCGCCCGAACAATCAGTTTATCCGTGTCAACGAACCGATAGGCCAAATGCCGGGCCAGCCGTTTTCCGAGGGTGCTTTTTCCCGACGACGGCATTCCGACCAAAAAGATGTTCTTCATGTACTACGCCCTGCCAGGCAATCACTTAGTTTTTAGTCAACAGCGCAAGTGCTTCCTCGGGAGTCGGCGTATCGGAATGGTGCCACTTGCCCTTCACCACCCCGCCACTAATCAGCCACAAACCGGGGTTGGAGCGGACGATGGTTTTCAAAACCGTTGCATCGGCTTTATAAACCGGGACAGAAAGCTGGTATTCGTGCCGGAAATCGTTGATTTCCTTGTCGCTCACCGATGTCAGAATCATCGGCATCACGTTTTTGTCCTCAACGCCTTTCATCAGTTTCCGGATGGCGGGCATATCGCCAATGCTCAGATCGTCCAGTTCCCGGATAATCAGCATGAGTTTAGTGCCTTCAAAGGTGGACTGTGTAAAGTCGCCTTCGTCGTTCCAGACCCGGTAATCGGTGATTTTGGGCTTAGCCGATTCGTTCAACAAAACCATTTCTTTGAATTTATAGGTCGTGTCGGTGGGGTATTTTTCAAGCTCCACTTCTTTGCCGTCTTTCTCCATTTTATACGAAAACCGCAACGGTTCCGAGGGTTGCATCTGGGTCGGAATGCTTTTCCCGACGGCGTATGGCAGCAAATCGAGTGGGGGCAAATGCTGAATGGCGAAGACACCAATCCCGATTGAAACCACGGTGGCCATTCCAACCAGAAATCCGGTGGGCGTGTTGCGGAAGACCTTCCGTTGCCAGAGAATGACCAGAATCAGCACCAGCAGGAAAATGTCTTTGCTGAACGAGGTCCACGGTTTTAGCTTGATGGCATCACCAAAACACCCGCAATCGGTTACTTTATTGAAATAGGCTGAATAAAAGGTCAGAAAGGTAAAAAACACGATCAGGGCCAGGAGCACCCAGGAGGTCTGCTTTATCCGGTAAGACAGCAGCAGGGCTACCCCCAGCACCACTTCGGCGGCACAGAAAATGACCGACAAAATGAGCGTGAAAGGAATCAGACCGTGAAAAAAGCCCGCCAGCGACGGCACATCCAGGGCAAAAACTTCGAAATATTCGGTGAATTTAATCTGGGTACCAACCGGGTCGTTAATCTTGATGAGGCCAGAAAAAATGAAGATGGCTCCCACAATGAAACGGGCGGTTTGGGCCAGAATACGCTGCCAGAGTGCGGTTTTTCGGACGGGTGTGGCCCGGACTTTACTGGTGTTCATCGAGGTACAGAGGTTTCTACTACTTCTAATTTTATCAAACAAAAGACGGCATAATTGATCATGTCCATGTAGTTTGCATCGACGCCTTCCGAAATCAGGGTTTGTCCCTGGTTGTCTTCAATTTGCTTCGTGCGAAGCAGTTTCATCAGGATAATATCGGTCATCGAACTGACCCGCATCTCCCGCCAGGCCTCACCGTAATCGTGATTTTTGGCAAACAGCAACGCCATAACATTACTCACCTGCCGGTCGTACAAGGCCATCAGTTCGTCTACCGGAACTTCCATCTGATCACTGTCGGCCAGTTCCAGTTGAATCAGCGCCATGACGCAGTAGTTGATGATGCCCATAAATTCCGGGATCACCCCTTCCGCGACGCGCTGCGTCTGAAGTTCCTGTAAGGTACGAATCCGTTGCGCTTTGATGTAAATCTGGTCTGTGATAGAGGGCAGCCGCAGAATGCGCCAGGCCGTACCGTAGTCTTTATTCTTTTTCTGGAAAACCTCTTTGCAGAGTTGAATGACTTGCCGATATTGAGCTTCGGTTTGCAACATACGTTGGAATCTTCAGTTATCAGTCTTCAGTAGCCATTCGATTTCTGCAGTTGACTGAAGAAAGGCAACCGATGACTACCCACTAATTTCATGCCGAAAGTTAAGAAAAAAACACTCAATCTTCGGGGAAATGTTCTGGACCTGACCACGCCGGTGGTCATGGGAATCCTGAACAGCAACGCCGATTCGTTCTACGCCGGTAGCCGTATTCATTCTGTCGATCAGGCGATTGAGCGGGCGGGTATCATGCGTTCCGAAGGAGCTTCCCTGCTCGATATTGGGGGGTATTCGACCCGGCCGGGTGCGGCAGATATTAGTGAAGAGGAAGAAATAAACCGGGTTTTACCCATCATCGAAGCCCTGATTCGGCATTTTCCGGACGTCCGGATTTCGATCGATACGTTCCGTTCCTCCGTGGCACGGCAGGCTGTTGAAGCCGGTGCAGTACTGGTCAACGATGTTTCGGGCGGCACCCTGGACCCACGTATGTTCGAAACCGTCGCTGGACTGGATGTTCCTTATATCCTGATGCACATGCGCGGAACCCCGCAGACGATGACCCGGCACACGGTTTACAACGATCTGGTGCCGGATGTCCTGTTCGAGTTGCAGCAACAGTTGGCAACGCTGCGTTCCCTGGGGCAAAAAGAGGTGTTGATCGATCCCGGTTTTGGATTTGCCAAAACACCCCGGCAGAACTTCCAGCTTCTGAACCAGTTAGAAGCGTTTCAGACGTTCGACACGCCGGTGCTGGTTGGATTGTCACGCAAATCGACCATCTGGCGAACCCTGAACATTCAGCCCGAGGATGCGTTGAATGGAACAACGGTTTTGAATACCCTGGCCCTGATCAAAGGAGCCGACATTTTACGGGTCCATGACGTAAGGGAAGCAGTGGAAGCCATTACGCTGGTTACAAACTGTCAGTCGGCCTGATTGCAGCAACCGCTTCTTCCCACTAAAAAACAGATGCGCTAGTATGAAAATTGGTTTTCTCGATATCGAATGGTTTGATGTGCTGGACGTTCTGTTGCTGGCCTTCCTGCTCTATCAGATTTATTTTTTGGTCAAAGGCACGATTGCAAGCCGGATTTTTCTGGGCTATCTGCTTGTCTATCTGCTTTATCTGGTGGCGAAGGCCATCGGTCTGGAGTTGCTGACCACCATTTTGGGGTATTTCATCAGCGTGGGGGCACTGGCGTTAATCATCATTTTTCAGCAGGAAATCCGGCGGTTTCTGCTCATCATCGGCAAATCCACCAACATCGCCAACAGCCGGTTTGTGATGCGGTGGTTTCGCCAGCCTTCGGTAACCGAACCCACAACGCCCCTGAAACCGATCATCGATGCCTGCAAATCCATGTCGTCGGAATTTACCGGCGGGCTGATCGTGATTGCCAAAAATGACGATCTGGAAAAATTCATACAAACCGGCGACGGACTCGATGCGTTGGTTTCGAAGCGGCTTCTGCTTTCCATTGCCGGGCAGTACAGCCCGCTACGCGACGGAGCCGTCGTCATTTCCGAAGACCGGATTCGGGCCGCCCGCTGTATTTTACCCATCTCTGAAAACGACGAAATTCCGACGACAACGGGTTTTCGCCACCGGGCCGCCCTCGGCATCAGCGAAGTGACGGATGCCGCAGCCATTGCCGTCTCCGAAGAAACCGGTCGCATATCACTGGCCATCGACGGCGAATTATACCCTAACATTGCATCCGCCGAACTGGAGGAAAAACTCCAGCAGTATTTGATCGACCTCAACCGCATCAAACGAAGGGAGAACGGAAAAGACGCTTCGGTGGAATAATTAAATGTTACTGATATTTCTATTTAATTAACTACCAATCAACCAAATACAACATACGAATACATAAAAAACCGCTAGCTAACTTTGGCTATTTAATTGGGTGCTTCCGCATACAATTGTAAATCCGGAAACGTAAACTGCATCGTAAATACGACGACTTTAATCATCAACTGCAGCTTATGTTAACTCAAATTGAATATAACCAGCTCCCACTACCCAAGAAAGCGGATTTTCTCTGGCGTCATGGTCACCACTTGATGAATCGTTTTTCTCCTCCTTTTACGGTCAGTTTGTACGCCGTAGGCGATTTTTTCGTTGAAGCCTATTTCAGCGAGAGCCCGTATTACGAAGGCAATCATGAACTCCAGCAGGTATTCTCGCTTCGCAGCCAGAACCGTCGCAAATCGAGGAGCCAGCACCCTTTTGAACCCTATTCAGATCAAATCGATCTGCATCAGTTAATTCGGGGCTGACTGGTTGGCGTCGATCCGTTGTTTTGGGCAGTGCCCCAGCCAGTTTTTCCGTAGACTAAAATAAATACCCGTGCGGTTAGTGTAAAGCTTCCCCAGGTCACTGGCCATCATAACAGTGGCCTGAGCACGTTCCAGCCAGGTAACCGGAAAGCTAACCGAAATCAGGGACGAAAACTGACGGGCTCGTTCAGGAAATGGCTGGCTGTATGTTCCATAATTATCACTCAACGACCCTTTTAACTGAAAAATATAAGTCGACCGGAAGCTACCCACCAGCCCCAGGTGCATCACCCGAACGCGGTTGTTGTTCGTAAAGAAAAGGAGTTGTTCTTTGTAGGAACGCGGCAGGTCCGGCTTAGCATCCACAGCGGGTGTTATGAAAGGCGTTCCGATGGTTCGTCCACCATACGACCAGCCGTCGATGTACTGACCGTGATTGAAGTAATTATCTGAACCCCGTTTTTTATTTTCTGTACTGAACACAGAGCCCCCCTGGCTTTTCGTAAACAAAAATTCAACTACAGCCGTCTGAATTTGCCAGTTTTGGGTTGGCGGTTTTTTATTCCGAAAGCGCACTCCGTTGAGACCGTCGGCCAGGTTGGTCAAATAATAGAGCGAACCATCTTCGTAGATGCTCTGGCGATAAAACAGCAGCGTAAACGATTTCCGGATGATTTCCAGGCCCACGTCGACGGTGCCGAGGTGATTTCCTACCCGGTTTCCCCGGTCGTTTTTACTGTATTCGGTAGTATCGACAGCATCGCCTTTGGCTGCCAGCGAAAGGCCGGTAATGGCATTCAGATAATTGGTAAAACCGGTGGGGAATCGCCCGTTTTTGATCACATCGTCCCCGGTAATTACCGTACTTCGACCAGCCCATTGAACCTGATGATTCAGCCCGCCATAGAACCGGACCGGCCAGTCCGGTTTACCAATTCGACCATAAAGTGCTTTTTGATGGAGATACGAATGCGTCACCGGTCCCTGGTTGTCAAACCAGCCGTGGGCATACACCCCCCGGAACGCAATGAGACCTTTGGTAAAACCGATGGGTGTATAATCCGCCAGCGAAACCTGGATCTTGGGCATCGGCAGAGCATTTCCCGACCAACTATACGATCCCGAACCGACAGCCGTGGAATCCGCCAGCCCAATGATTTCCCGACGCCGTCCGACAAGGAGTTCAAAAGCGCCCCATTTTCCTTTCACATATGCTTCGGGAACCAGCAGGACCGACTTGGCCGCTATGGTACTAACTCCTTCAAAACCGTATCCCCAACCCATTTTGTTGTTTTTGCCAACATACCCGGCCTGGATTCCGGCGCGTGCTGTCAGGAAAGGTGCAGTGTTTGGAACCGTACCGAATTGGTTGGTACGGAGCCAGAATGGTGTTTGATGCGAGGAACTGGCGGATGCCGCCAGCTCGGCAAAAAATCGGATGGGTGGATTTCTGATAACGGTTTTCAGCCCCAAAGAGTCCTGGCTAAAAACCGTTGGAATACAAATAAAAAGACTTAACGTGATCAGAAAAAATATCCTCATACAGCATCGTGAAAAATAAACCCACCGGTTTACTTTAGACGCTGTTTCGATTCAGAAGTAATCGTTATCGGACAAACATTCTCAAATAAATATAAAAAAACCATTTCCGGCCTTGCCGCGCCCGCAAGGAAGCCTGCAAAACCGGAAATGGTTTCCGATTGGGGACGTATTTCTTTTATTTCGTTGGTGCTTTGCCCGCGGCTACTTCCGCCAGCGAATCGGCACCTACCAGTTTCTTATACAGGGTCAACGCCTGCGCAACGACCTGATCCATGTTGTAATAGCGGTACGTTCCCAGACGTCCTACAAAATAGACATTCGATTGTTGATCAGCCAGTTGCTTGTATTTCCGGTAGAGTTCTGCATTTTCCGGCATCGGTACCGGGTAATACGGATCGCCCTCCGACTGGGGGTATTCGAAGGTAATGCTGGTTTTGGTGGGGTGTTCCTGGCCTGTCAAATGCTTGTACTCCGTGATGCGGGTATAGGCGTTGTCGTTCGGGTAGTTGACCACGGCCACCGGTTGGTGCCACTCTTCGTTGAGGGTTTTGTGCTCAAAATGGAGCGAACGATACGGGAGTTTACCGAAACAATGGTCGAAATATTCGTCAACCGGGCCGGTGTAAATCAACTGATCGTATGACAAACTGTCTTTAACGTCTTTAAAATCCGTCCCCAGCATCAGTGTGATATTCGGATGGTCGACCATCTTTTCGAACATCTTCGTAAAACCGTGCAGCGGCATCGACTGAAATTCATCCGAGAAATACCGGTCGTCCTGATTGGTCCGGGTCGGAATCCGGGACGTCACGGACTTGTCGAGTTCGGAGGGGTAAACACCCCACTGCTTTTTGGTATAGAACTTGAAAAACTTTTCGTACAGATCACGTCCTACCTGGCTCACCACTACATCTTCCGACGTTTTGATGTCATCGACCGGCTCTCCAACGGTTTTGAAGTATTCGCTGAGTTCTTCCGACGTAAAATTCTTGCCGTAAAGTTTATTGACGGTATCCAGGTTGATTGGAATGGGCAGCAACTGGCCCTCGACCGAAGCCAGAACCCGGTGTTCATACGGACGCCATTCCGTGAAATTAGACAGATACCCAAACACTTCCGGCGAGTTGGTGTGGAAAATATGCGGGCCGTAGAGGTGGATTAAAATACCGTCTTCATTGTAATAATCGTAGGCATTCCCGCCGATATGAGGGCGTTTATCGAGTACCAGAACTTTCTTTCCGGACTGGCTGGCCAGGCGTTCGGCCAACACACTACCGGCATATCCGGCTCCAACAATTGCAAAATCGTAATGCTGCATAAACAGACAAAAAGGGTGTTTTTTTCGTGGTTAAAAGTAGTGATTTTTCTCCAATCGACCGTTGCAGGACGATTTTCCTTATTTAACGTACCAAATACTTGCGCCGAACTTCGTTGATGAGAAACTTTTTCTGGGTAGTAAAGCTCTCCGGGTGCTGTTGTTCAAACTCCGTTTTCCAGGTCGTATACCGCATAGGCTCCTGCTGTTTGAATCGGTTTTCGTCGATTTTCTTGCTGGTCAGGTATTCCTCAAAAGTCATGGTGGAGATGAAAGCGGTTAGAAATGAGATGGTAGCAAAAACCAGGTAGACTGACAATTTGGCGCACATCGGTGCGTACCGGGAATTGGTACAGGGTTTGAAAGTTGCATTTACAACTAAATTTAGTCTAGCCATGATAATACAACGCATAACCGATACCGGATCAGCGTCGATCCCCGGAGGTGTCACCGACCAGGATGCTCCGCTGCTCGATGCCTACTCCAACACGGTAGTAAATGTAGCAAAAAAAGTCAGTCAGTCGGTGGTTCAAATCAAAGTAAGCGGCCGCACCAAGGAAGGGCCACCACCCGCCCGGGGGCGCAGTCAACCGGATGGGGGGACGGGGTCGGGATTCATCATCTCATCAGATGGCTACGTCATCACCAACAACCATGTGGTGGCCGGGGCGTCCAAAATTGAGGTGGCCCTGCCCGACGGCCGGGATTTTGAAGCCACCCTGATCGGCCGCGATCCGGCCACCGACATTGCAGTCATCAAAATTTACGGCGAGGGACTCAAAGCCATTCGCTTTGCCGATTCCAACCTGGTACAGGTGGGGCAAATTGCTATTGCGGTCGGTAATCCGTACGGTTTTCAGTATTCGGTTACGGCCGGGGTTGTGAGCGCGCTGGGCCGAACGCTCCGCTCGGAATCCGGTCGGCTAATCGATGATGTGATTCAGACCGACGCGGCCCTGAATCCGGGCAATTCGGGCGGTCCGCTGGTCAATTCGCAGGGCGATGTCATCGGCGTCAATACCGCCGTAATTCTGCCCGCGCAGGGAATCTGTTTTGCGGTTTCGTCCAATCTGGCTGCCCTGGTAGCCGGGAAACTGATCATGCACGGGCGGGTGCGTCGCGGGTACCTCGGCATTTCCGGTCAGCTCATCAACCTAACCGAACGCATTAAACAATACAACCATCTGAATGCCAAAACCGGGGTGATTGTAGTGAGCACCGAAGCGGACGGCGTTTCGTACAACAGCGAATTGCAGCAGGGCGATATCATTGTCGAATTCAACCGGCAGGCCGTTGCCTCCGTCGATGATCTGCACAAATTACTGACCGAAGAAACGATTGGACAGCGCATTTCGATGGCGGTTTTGCGGGAAAATTTTCGTCAGAGCATTGTGGTAATTCCGGGCGAAATCAAGTAATGTTTTCATCAAAAAACCGGTCCGGAATCCTGACCAGCGACAAAGCTCAACAGGATTCCGGACCGGTTTTTGACGATGGGCTATTTCTTTTTAAGTTGCTCGAAAACGTGAACGCCTTTTTTATTACCCACGGCGATGTCCGGCAATCGGTCACCGTTCATATCTTCCACGACAACGTGTAGACCTGCGCCGGAATTGTTGTCAATCTCGTGTGGAATCCAGGAGGGGTTTTTACCGGGTTTGAACTCAAACCAGTACAAAACCGCCGGTTCTTCCCGGCCCGGATCATTGTCCGTTTTATTGTGGGCATAATACCGTTTCCCAGTTACCAGATCGGGCTTTTTGTCACCATTCATATCGACCAGCGCCAGGTTGTGCGTCTGGGAAATCGTCTTATGAATCTCATGCGTCGTCCAGGTGGGATTTCCTTCTCCATCTTTCCCCTGTTCGTGCCACCAGATGCCGTATTTATGAGCCGATGAACTGATGACATCGTTCAAACCATCGCCGTTCACGTCCGTGATGTACATCTGGGCGCACTCTTCTCCCAGTTTGGCGGGATGGAACGTCCAGTTGGAGCGTTTCGGATCGGTCTGTCCTTCCCACCAGCCCGTATGGATCACAACATCCATCTTTTTATCGCCATTGACATCGCCAAAACCCAGCCCGTGGGTGTACATGTGCGTACCGGGCGTGTTTTCACCCTTACTGATGACAAACCGTTCCCATTCATCCGAGAAATTATTGTCGGGTGAGCGCAGCCAGATGATTTCCTTGGCCGTTGGGTCGTTGCAAATGATGTCGGCCCGGCCATTGCCATCGACATCCACAAACAGGGGCGATTCGTTGCCCACCGAGGAGTGGATGGGATGAACCTTCCAGAAACCGGGCTGGTTTTTCGGATTTTCGTGCCAAACTGCCGATTTACCGGGAAAATCGATCCGAATCATGTCCACCCAGCCGTCTTTATTGACATCCAGTGCGAAGTTTAGAAAAGAGTTGCTATAACCTGTGCTGTACGAGAATTTTTCCGGCTTGGCTAGTTCGTGGGGTGTCCAGTTGGGGGCTTCAAACCAGTACGCACCGGCCATGACATCCTTTTTTCCATCTTTGTTGACATCTCCGATGGTGGCGCCCTCGGCAATGAAATCGCTGGTCAGCACACTTTTTTTGAACTGAAGCTCGGTTCCTTTCTGGGCATGGCCGGTTAGAATGCCCAGCGCCAGACAACTGGTCAGAAGCCAGCTATTCCGGGTAAACGACGCCGTGGTAATCGCTATACTCATCATTTTATATCGCGGTTGAAATACGATGCTCTACTACCGTAGTAAACAAACAAGCGGTTTTTTGTTCAATTCTACTCAGTTTCTTCGCCGGGCCAGCAACTCCTTCCTCTGTGGCATTCAGTCCAAACCTGTTGAAAGGTGCCTCCTACTTTTCATTGAAAAAAATCTCCAAACCGTCTTTGCCGGCAACGACAATGTCTAAACGGCCGGTGCCGCGCAGGTCGGCGAGAGCGAAGTAAATACCGGTTCCTTTGCCTTTGCCCGGCTGACCGTAGGCAATGGTATGCTTTATAAATTCCTTGCCGTTCCAGGTGAAGTAGTAAAGTCCTACGTCATCGTAAGCACCGGCATCCCCGTCGTTATGAGCGCGGTAGCGTTTGCCGGTAATGAGTTCCGGTTTTTTATCACCGTCGAGATCAGCCCACTCCAGAACGTGGTATTGCGATGCTTTTTCGTCGATGCTGTGCTTTTTCCAACCGCGTTTGCCACCTTCCAGCGTTTGTTCGTACCAGTGCAAGCCGTAGCCATGCGCCTGTCCCACAATCAGATCGTTGCGTTTATCGCCGTTGACATCGACCACAAGAATCGGAACGGAGGCCTGTTTGCCCAGATCAAATTCAGGATGGAGCGTCCAGGGGCCTTTTTCTCGGTCGGCGGGGGCTTCGAGCCAGCCTTTACTCACGATAAAATCGCTGCGACCATCGCCGTTTACATCACCCAGACCCAGGCCATGATCCTGCGTCGGGGCCACGTCGACCTGCTTAAACGTGCCTCCTTTTTCCAGTTTGAAATATTTCAGTGGATGCTTCGGATTGTTGGGAACGATTTCGATGACACCATCGCCGTCGACATCCCAGGCGCGGGTGGTTTCCACATTGCCGACTTTGCCGATGTCGTGAACCGCCCATAAATCCTTTTTACCAATACCGGGGTTTTCGAGCCATTTCAGATTCTCACCAAACCAGCCGCCGGTTACAATGTCGGCATTGCCGTCGCCATTGACATCCAGCGGAATGGTCGAAAAGTCATCATAATATTGGTCGAACCGTTTCTGGTTACCAATCAAATACCGTTTGCGAAAAAGTGCCTTCGGATCAGCGGAGTTCTCATACCAGAAATCCCCCGAAACCAAATCCGGTCGACCATCCTTATTGATATCGACGACACCAACGGTTTCGTAGCTTTCGGCCGCCACAAAATAGCGGCTAAACTGAATCTCTTTGGGATCGGTTGCCAGTGAAACCCAACCTGCCAGGGCAATGGAAACAACACTTATCTTCATGCCTGCAAGTTTATAAATAATCTTGGTTTGTTACTCAACCCATAAAACCAATCCTTTCAAATAACCGCCTTCCGGGTGAAATAAATTGACCGGATGGTCGGCGGGTTGGCTCAAATGGTGCAAAACCCGCACCTGCCGCCCGGCCTCGATGGCAGCCGCCACCACGGTATTGTAGAACAGTTCCCGGTCAATGACCTGCGAACACGAAAATGTGAAAAGAATCCCACCCTTTGCCACCCGGCGCAACCCCTCGGCATTCAGCCGCTTGTAGCCCTGGACGGCCCGATGCCGCGCCGACAAACTCTTGGCGTAGGCAGGCGGGTCCAACACGACCACATCGTACTGATCGTCGTGGGCGTGGAGGTATTTCATTACGTCATCCGCATACGCTTCGTGCCGGTTTGCTACATCGGTTTCGCCAAAATTCAGGCTTACGTTGCGGTTGGTCAGGTCAATGGCTTTCTGGGAAGCATCGACGGAATGCACCAGCGTTGCCCCGGCCTTCAGCGCATACACGGAAAAACCGCCCGAATAACAGAAGGCGTTCAACACCTTTTTTCCGGCGGAATAATGCGCCAGCAATTTCCGGTTGTCGCGCTGATCGAGGAAAAAACCGGTTTTTTGACCGGTGATCCAATCAACCAGAAACCGATGGCCGTTTTCCATCACCTCATGCGGCACGTCCGCCCGGCCAAACCGGTAGGCATTCTGAATGGTGGCCGCATAGTCGTCGGGCAACGTTTCGGCACTTTTGTCATATACGGCCAGGAGTTGCTCTCCAAACACATTTTTCAGTGCTTCCGTAATCAGGTTTCGCTCGCGGTGCATCCCGATGGAGTGGGCCTGCAAAACCGCTACTCCGTTGTAGATGTCAATGATCAGACCCGTACAACCGTCCCCCTCGCCATGAACCAGCCGGTAACAATTGGTATCCGGCGGCAAAATGGCCGTTCGGATGCTTCGAATGGCGGCCAATTTGGCTGTCCAATACGCGACATCGGGAATAACGGGCTGAAAAGAGAAAATTCGGACCAGAATGCTTCCATTGTGAAAATGGCCGGTCGCCAGGTAAGTCCCTTTTTTATCCAGCACTTCCACCACATCGCCGTCCTGGGGTTCGCCTTCGGTCCGGACCACGGCTCCGGAAAACACCCAGGGATGAAACCGCCGGATGGCTTCCTCACGCCCGGGACGCAGGTATATTTTGGGTAAATTCATTTTTGTTGACTCGTTGAACGGGCGAAACTACAAAATTCACGGCCCATTGGCATTACGTCCCGGCGCACTTTCATCTGTACCGGCCCAGAGAATCAGACTTACTCTTCCGGACGAACGGTAAACAGGCGTTTCCACCAGCTCTGTTTTTCTGCGACTTCTTCTTTCCCGTCGACCACCGCTGCGGCATCCCTTGCCAGAGTGTCCAGATCGGGCTGTCCGGCATCCACCCAGCAGGTATACCAGAAATCACCGACCATTTTAACCGACGCCCGCATCTGCCGCTCCACCTGTCCGCGCAGTCGTTCGTGGTATTTTTGGGAAAAATCGTCAGCGTATACCTTCACGGTTTGGCCGTTGCGCTCCTCAAAACCGTATTTCCGGGTTTCGCCTACCTGGTCGGTGAGTTCTTTTTCAAACCGCAAGACCGAGTCCAGCGCGGCATGGGCGTCGAAAACCGCCCGCCAGGCCGCTTTCTGGGGTGAGGTCACATAGGTGGCCGAACCGGTAAAAAAGTCATATTCCGTGCTGAACAATTCCGGCAGTCTCGATTCCCAGAAACCGTGAATACCCTGCTGCCCTGACAGTTGGCCGTTGTAGTTGCGGGTGGTATGCAGCGGCACATTCGCATCGGCAATGTAATGGCCCAGGTCGGCCGAAATTTTCAGGATGCGTTTCGCATCCTGGGACTTAAAAGCTTCGGTCAGTTGAAATTTGGCCAGTTGAATATGCCACGGCACAATTCCGTGCAGGGCCAGGGTATCTTCTCCATAGCGTTCGGCTGCCTGCTTCCACGAACGCGGCAAAGTCGCCTTCGTGGTGTCCAGATACGCATCCAGGTCAATGAAATGCCGGGGCGCTTCCCCTGCGACGGCATACCGCCTTTTGTCGGGATTGACGGCATTCTCGGTCAGGTAGTCGATGTGCTTTTTATAAAAGCCCAGCATCTCCGGCGGTAAGGTGAACACCGCCAGCCGGTTAATGCGTTTGTGGGCGTAAAACCCCCACTGCGGTTTTCCAGCCGGCCGTGAATAGGCGACCGTTGCGAAAAAAAACAACAGAAATACTTGATTCGAAATATTTATACGATACCTTTGTTCAAACATAGCACTTTAACAAGAAAAGTTTCTACTTTATTTATAAAAGACTGTGTTGTTCAGAATAATATTTGGAATAACATCAATTTCACAATCATCATGAAACGCAAATCCATTGGCTACAGCCTAATTCTTTTCTTCTTCGGAGTTTTTGGCCTTGTTATCTACGGTGCCTACTCACCTGCCAGAAAAGCCCAAAAACAGCAAATTGTCTGCTTTAAATTCAAAGAAGGCACTAAAAATGAAGCGATTGAGCAACATATGCGTGAGTTTGCCGCTTTAAAGCATGAAATTCCTCAGATCATTTCTTACACCTCCGGGAAGACTTTAAATGGGGTTAGCGGCAGTTCTTCCGAGTATGATGTGATGCACTACCTCACTTTTCAGAGCGAAGCTGATATTGAGACGTTCAACAAGAGCCAAAAGCAACAGGAGTTCGTAAAAAATAATCGGGCCAGTTGGGACAAGGTATTCACCATCAACTCGGATATCCGCCAGTAAACCCTCCTGAATTGCTCTGTTGAAGCAAGATTAATTTGCATAGTTTCTCGTAAATCCCTACTTTTGCGGATATTTCTGAGAAACTGTATACTGTACTAATAAGCAATGGCAAATCATAAGTCGGCATTGAAGCGGGTCCGGGCAAACGAAAAGAAACGTTTGTTGAACCGTTTCCAACACAAAACGACCCGTTCAATGATCAAGCGTTTGCGGCTGACAACCGACAAGGTGGCTGCAACTGAATTGTATACAACGGTGTCATCGCTGCTGGACAAACTGGCAAAGCGGAATATTATTCACAAAAACAAAGCGTCTAACAACAAGTCGAAACTGGCGAAACTCGTCAACGGACTGGCTGTTGCTGCTTAATTAATCCGTATCGCTAAACCGCCCGGGCGGTTTAGCGATACGCTCAAAAACGTTAGAAAAACCTTATCTGATTTTATTCAGGTGAGGTTTTTTTTTGCCCATCCACACCCCCCACCATGACCTACGAAAGCTCCCGCAAAATACTGAGCTGGGCGGAAGAAGACCGCCCCCGCGAAAAACTGATGCTCAAAGGCCGGGCCGCGCTCTCCGACGCCGAACTCATCGCCATCCTCATCGGTTCCGGTACCCGCGACTTGTCCGCCGTCGATGTAGCGAAGGTAATTCTGCAAAGTGTGGGCCATAATCTCAACGATCTGGCCCGGCTGAGTGTCAAAGACTTGTCGAAGTTCAAAGGCATTGGCGAAGCCAAAGCCATCAGTATTGTTGCCGCACTCGAACTGGGCCGACGGCGGAAGGAACAGGACCGTCCGCTTCGGTTGCGCATCACTAGTTCCCGGGATGCCTATGAAGAGATAAAACCGCATCTGCTGGACAAGCAACACGAAGAGTTCTGGATTCTATTGCTGAATCGCGCCAATGAAGTGATCCGGCCGGTACAGATCAGCTCCGGCGGGGTTTCCGGCACGGTGGCTGACCCAAAGCTAATTTTCAAGCACGCACTCGAGCAACTGGCCAGCGCCCTGATTCTGGTTCACAATCACCCCTCCGGCAATTTGGCAGCCTCTCAGGCGGATCGGGATCTAACCAAAAAACTGAAAGAAGCCGGGCGATTACTCGACATTCCCATTCTCGATCATCTGATTTTTACGGATCAATCGTATCTGAGCTTTGCAGACCAGGGAATTTTATAAGGCCGCAATGGTAAAAGATAGCCAAAAAAAGACCGGTACGATTCATGAAATCATACCGGTCACCGTCTAACTACTCGATCCTATCAGGTTATTTTTTCAGATTTACCGTAATCACGGCCTCTGTGGGGGTGCCGTCCGGTTTGGTTCCCGGAAAAGGCTGAACGTCCGACAACGTCACTTCATAGCTTTCGGCCCCCAACTGAACCGTCATCACATCGCGGTTTTTCAATTGGGTACCGCACTGCCCGATGCACATTTCGCCGGTTTGTGACTGCGTTTCGTTTTTCAGCGTAAACTTCACCTGCGCGTTCCCGAACCATACGCAATTGGCATTATATGGGCAACGGCTGTCGGAAATGCTGTCGACATTCAGGGTAACATCCTGTTTTACCCGGGCCAACTGGTTCACTTTCACCGTTACCGCCTGAGCGTCTTCGGTAGGCGTTGGAGCTACTTTATTCTCTTTCTCGCAACCGACTGCCAGCAAACCGACCAGCAGGAATCCATACAAACTTTTAAATGGTGTCATTTGTTGTTATCGTTTGTCTGAATGACCCCATTCCAGAAACGACAGTTGGAACCGTTTTTATTTTTTTACGTCTTTTTTTACCTACGCCAATTTTTGGAAAAACCGTGAATCCGTCGTTGTGGCCAATAAAAAAAGGGCCTACACAGGCCCTTTTTAACAATGAAATATGAAGGATGCTGCCAGCCGGTCCCGAGACGGGTCGAGCCTGCAACAAACGGTTGCGAACTGAATCTTAGTACTTCCGTTCTTTGTTTTCCAGCCAGCGACCCGCAATGAATGCCGCAGTTAATAAAACAATATAAAAAACGATGGTTACGATAGTCATGAACATAGTAGTACCGGTTTATGAATTGTTGACGCAAAAATAATAAAAACTGAACGGGAAGCGCACAGGCAAAGCGATTAATCCATCACTTTATTACAAATAATCGTTCCTGCCCGGTTACAGTACCCCTTTGGTGCTTGGTAACGTATCCAGTTCTTTCAGATCGCGTTTGACGGCCATCTTGATCGATTTGGCAAAGGCTTTAAAGATCGATTCGATTTTATGATGTTCATTCTCCCCTTCCACTTTGATGTTCAGATTGCACAGGGCTGCGTCGGAAAACGACTTGAAGAAATGAAAGAACATCTCCGTTGGCATTTCGCCAATTTTCTCCCGTCTAAAGTCGGCCTCCCACACCAGCCACGGACGTCCCGAGAAATCGATTCCCACCTGGGCCAGGGCTTCATCCATCGGTAGCAAAAAACCGTATCGGCTGATGCCCCGTTTGTCGCCCAGCGCCTTGCGATACGCTTCGCCCAGAGCCAGGGCGGTGTCTTCAATCGTGTGGTGTTCGTCAATGTGCAGATCGCCTTTCACCCGAATCACCAGATCGGAACCGGAGTGACGCGCCACCTGGTCGAGCATGTGATCGAAGAATCCAATACCGGTTTCGATGGTAGCCCGGCCGCGCCCGTCCAGATTCAGTTCAACGTGGATTTGAGTTTCGTTCGTATTGCGGTCCACAACGGCCGTCCGGGTCGGCAATTTCAGCAGCTCATAAATCAGATCCCAGTTGTCGGTCGACAGCGCTAAAGCCTTCTGCATGTCGTCGGTCATGCCTTCCGTAGGGTCCTGCGGAGCAATCAGAATGGCTTTGGCACCCAGATTGACCGCCATTTGAATATCCGTCAGCCGGTCGCCGATCACGTAGCTTTCCGGCAAATTATACGCATCCGTCATGTATTCCGTCAACATTCCGATTCCGGGTTTGCGGGTCGATGCGCCTTCATGAGGATATGTTTTGTCAATATGAACGGCTTTGAAATGGATGTTTTCCCCTTCCAGGGTTTTCATCATTTTGTTGTGGGCAGGCCAGAACGTATCTTCCGGAAAAACCGCCGTTCCCAAACCGTCCTGGTTGGTAACCATCACCAGGTCGAAATCGGTTTCTTCGGCAATTTTGCGCAGATTGGAAAGCACTTTCGGAATGTATTCCAGTTTTTCCAGCGAATCTACCTGCTGGTCGGGCTGAGGTTCGAAGATGATGGTACCATCCCGATCGATGAACAAAACTTTCTTCATAAGGCTTTTTAGTGGAATGCAAAGGTAGCGAATGCATCAACTGGAACGGCATTTCTGTATTTTTTTACTACTATTGTACCCTAATAGACTCCCCTATCGTTTTTTTTATAAAGTAAATATCGAAAAGTAAATACGTAAGTAGCACACTTACAGAGTAGTACCGAAATAGTATGTACGATACTTGCAAGCCAAGTCCTGCCTTTTTATCCAGATCCTAGTTTTATATCGTTTATTTTTTCCATTCCGTAAAAAAATGCACCCAGAAAAATCCACTAAACTAACCCGTATTGCAGTAATTTATGATGGCAACTATTTTCTTCACGTAAGCAATTATTACAATTACTCCCACGAAAGACGGAGCCGCATCAGCATATCGGGATTACATGAATTTATACGGGCGCAGGTGGCCCAGGAAGAGGAAACCGATTTTCGCCTGTGCCAAATCGTCGATGCGCATTATTTCCGGGGGCGTCTGAACGCTCATGAAGCCAGCCAACGCGGAAATCAACTCTTCTATGATCGGTTATTCGATGACATTTTGATGTCCGAAGGGGTGGTTACGCACTATCTGCCGGTTAAAACCTTTCAGGGCTCGCGGCAGGAAAAAGGCATCGACGTTTGGCTTGCCCTCGAAACATTTGAACTGACGATTTCCAAAAAATTCGACGTGGTGGTGCTCATCACCGCCGACGGTGACTATGTACCGCTGATCCGGAAGCTCAACACACTCGGAACGCGCCTGATGGTGCTGAGCTGGGATTTTGAGTATTACAACGATGAAGGCGAGAAAATGGTGACCCGCACCTCTCAGGATTTGCTGGCCGAGGTTTCGTATCCCGTCGCCATGCACGAAATGATCGATACGCGGCTTCGGAAAAACGATCCGCTGATTCAGAACCTGTTTGTCAAACAATCGGCGCGGGTCTTGATCGGGAACGGTGCCCCCGTACCGGCAGGCAATGGTTTTGATAGTTATTCCGACAGCGTGGACGATGATTCCGACCCCTCCGAATTTAAAATCAGCACCATTCGCAGCCTCAAAAACGGATACGGTTTTATCAATTATCCGCCCAACAACCTGTTTTTTCACTACACGAGTTTGAATGACATCGATTTTAACGAATTGCAGGTCGACGATGAGGTAAAATTCCGCATCGGGAAAAATGCCGAGAGCAAAGACATTGCCATCGATGTGCATTTGGAAAGTAACTAATGCCACCCACTGCCGGAACCATTCGTCAGGACCGTACCGTACCGCTTGAGTCAACGGGCCAAAAGCCCGTTGACTTCTGGCCCAAAATAGCGCTGGCCTGGGCCCTGAGCCAATATGATCATGTTGTGCTGTTGAACAACAATCAGGCATCGCTTTCGAATGTAGACCTTCCCTACCAGGGTTTTCCGAATCGGTTGGCCGCCGGGGTGTATCGACCGGTTGAGTTCTCCCCCGACACCGATCCATTCCACACCCTGTTCCGGCACCACCGGCAACATCCGGATTTTTTGATTGGTTATTTTGGCTATGATCTAAAAAACCGGATCGAGCCACTCGTCAGTCGGCATGAAAACACGCTCTGCTTTCCGGAAATCTATTTTTTCCAGCCCCTCCACCTCATCGATTTTGACGACGATCAACTGACCGTTCGCTCGTGGGAAAACCCGGATGCGGTGATCGACGCGATTTTGGCCGATTCGACAAAAACGTCGCCCAACACGCCGAAAAACAAATGGAGTAATCCGGTAAAAAGCCGGGTTTCGCCGGACGAATACCGTCAAACCGTTCGCCAGATTCAACAGGATATTCTCGACGGCACGGTTTACGAATTGAATTACTGCATCGAGTTTTTCCTTGAAAACACCGAAATTGATCCGCTGACGGTGTATTCCGACTTGACGAAACGCTCGCCGATGCCTTTTTCGCATTTCCAGCGAATCCGAAATCAGTACGTCATTGGCGCATCGCCCGAGCGCTTTTTGAAGAAAGAAGGCAACCGGCTCATTTCCCAACCCATCAAAGGTACCATCCGGCGCGGAACGACCCCCGATGAAGATGCGCAACTCCGGCAGCAACTCCGCAGCAGTGAAAAAGAGCAGGCCGAAAACCTGATGATTGTCGATCTGGTTCGCAACGACCTCGCCCGCAGTGCCGAAACCGGCAGCGTTCGGGTGGACGAGTTATTCGGAATCTACCCGTTTCAACAGTTGTTTCAGATGATTTCGACAGTCTCGGCCACCATCCTAAACGACTTGCCTTTCACTGAAGCCATCCGCAACGCCTTTCCGATGGGCAGCATGACGGGCGCGCCCAAAGTTCGGGCCATGGAACTGATCGATCAATATGAAGCGAGTCGGCGGGGGTTGTATTCAGGAGCTGCCGGTTTCATTACACCAGACGGCGACTTTGACTTTAACGTCATGATTCGGAGTATTTTCTACAACGCCGAAACCGGCACGGTTTCTTTTTCTGTCGGAAGTGCTATCACCTACGACGCTGACCCTCAACAGGAATATGAAGAGTGTTTGCTGAAAGCTGAAGCGATGAGGGCGGTTTTCCAGGAGTAGTTTCGTAAAATAATACAATTAAGTACGGACCGGGCTTGCGTTTATCAAAAAATCTCCTTACTTTTGCAACAGTTTTCAAGCGGACATCCGTCCGATCTCTGTAAAAGATACTCTTCATGGGATTTTTTCTATTACCACAGAGCTGCACGGATGTCAACCGGTTAGGGGTTTAACATTCGTTGGGCGCATCTGTTGGGGCAATTGCATTGGTGAATCAAGTTTCACTTTGGGCTAAGCTGGGCATTTTCGGGGGTTCCTTCACGTTTGTATCTCAAATTTTCACGTATCGTACGCCGATTTTTCGCAATCGGATCTGCATGGCCGTGCAGCACGAGCACTTCTGCCGATAAACGCTTGTATTAGTTTCATTTTTTAAAACTCTTACAAGTTATGACTCCTGAAATCATTGAACAGGAAATTATTGTTACGCCGGGAATTCCACAGCGGACATTCGCCGATCTGAACCTTTCAGATGAAATTTTACAAGCGGTTACTGAAATGGGATTCGTACACCCCTCTCCCATTCAGGCCGAAGCCATCCCTCCCATTCTGGCCGGTCGCGACGTAATTGGTCAGGCCCAGACGGGAACTGGAAAAACCGCAGCCTTTGGTATTCCAGCCATCAACATGATTGATGTGGCCGAACGCCATCCACAGGTGCTGATTCTGTGTCCAACCCGCGAACTGGCTGTCCAGGTCTCGGAAGAGATCCGGAAATTATCGAAATTTAAAAGAGGAATCCGCATCGAAGCCATCTACGGTGGTGATTCGATCGATCGCCAGATCAAGTCGCTGAAAACCGGTGTTCATATCGTAATCGGTACGCCGGGTCGCGTCATGGATCACATGGAGCGCCGGACACTGAAACTGGACAACGTCCGGATGATGATTCTGGATGAAGCGGACGAAATGCTCGATATGGGTTTCCGTGACGACATCGAAAGCATTCTGGAAGACATGCCGGAAGAACGTCAGACGATTTTGTTCTCGGCCACGATGTCGAAACCGATCATGACGATCACCCAACGTTTCCAGAAAGATCCCGTTCTGGTGAAAGTGGTTCGGAACGAACTGACCGCTCAGAACATCGAGCAGGTTTTCTTCGAAGTGAAACCAAAAGCCAAAGTAGAAGTAATGTGCCGTCTGATCGACATGCACAACCTGAACCTGCTGCTGGTTTTCTGTAACCAGAAGAAACGCGTCGACGAAATCGTTGAAGACCTGCAAGTTCGCGGTTATCAGGCTGAAGGCTTGCACGGCGATCTGCGTCAGGCGCAACGGAACAACGTGATGTCGAAATTCCGGTCGGGTGTTACCAACATTCTGGTCGCCACCGACGTAGCCGCCCGTGGTATCGACGTTGACAACGTGGACGCCGTTATTAACTACGACATTCCCCTCGACGAAGAATATTACGTACACCGGATTGGCCGGACCGGCCGTGCCGGAAAGTCGGGTAAAGCCTTCTCACTGGTGGGGAAAGACGAAAAATACCGGCTGCGCGAAATCCAGAACTATACCAAAGTTCGGATCGAAAAAGGGGTTATTCCGTCCTTTGAAGACATTGTTGGACTGCGCAAGGCCCGTTTTATCGAACAGGTAAAACAAAGCATCGAAACCAGCACCGATCTGAATCTGTATGATGATCTGCTGACGGCCCTGCACCACTCTGGTTTTACCACCGAACAAATCGTTTCGGCCCTGGTGAAACGTGGAATGGGGATCGAGAAAAATGAATTTTCAGACCAGAATCTGGGCCATGACGATGACCGTCGGGAACGGAAAGAAGGCGGATCACGCTTTGGTGATCGCGGTGGCCGGGGCGAAAGCACCGGACGCTTCGGTGATCGGAGTCGCGGAGAAAGCGGTTCACGTTTTGGTGATCGTGGTGGCCGCAGCGAAGGACCCAGCCGGTTCAGTGAACGCGGCACCCGCGGTGAAAGCCGTTTCGGTGACCGGGAACGTACCCCCCGTTTTGGTGCTCGTGAAGAAGGCCGCAAATTCGAGCGCGATGATAACCGCGCTCCCCGCGAGCAGGAAGCGAACATGACCCGGCTGTTTGTCAGCGTTGGTCGTCGCGATTTCATCCGTCCGGGCGACATCGTTGGTGCCATTGCCGGCGAAGCCAACATTCCAGGCAGCAGCATTGGTCACATCGACATTTTCGACAAACATACCTACGTTGACGTTCCCCGCGATGTTGCCAATCGGGTGGTGGATGTTATGGAAGGAAATACGATCAAAGGCAAACGCGTTCAGATTGAAGTCGCACGCTAAACTGTCTGATTAAGACCACAAAAAAAGCCGCTCTGGATTCAGAGCGGCTTTTTTTGTGGTCGAGAAAAGAAGGTAGAATAGAGAAAAAATATGAAGAGTAGTAATCTTTCTTCTCTATTCTTCCCTCTTTATTCTCAACTAAACTAATCTTCCAGATAATACCCGAAAATAATCCCCATTTCATCTTCGCTCGTCAGCCCGAAGCTGACGTCCTTCGCCGTGGTATTATTGTAGGTAATTTCAGAAACAAGCCCTTCTCCCTTGGCCAATAAAATGGGAGTCGTAAAGGTTTTAATTTCTGGGTGTTCCCAGTTTGTGGACGTATAAATTACTTCGCCATCCCGCGCTCCTCCCTTGATCTTAATCACAAATTTTTCCGCCAGTTTGTGCGTGTGTGAAGTCAAAACCAGCACTTTGACTGGTTTGGTCATCAAAAAGGTTTTGGAAAGTGTAACGCGTTTATTCGCCGGAATGGACAAATCATTATTGGTGAAATCCATCGTCTTCACCACATTTTTCACCTTGGCTTTATCGGTTGTGTATAGGTTCACAAATACCTCGCCGGTGATGGTAGCAGTGGATTTATTGACGTAATGCGAATTAAAATCCATCGTCGTATTGGCCGGTATTAACAAAGCCGTCCCTTCCGGAAAAGCGTAGTCGATATACGGTGCCTGAATACCGATAAAATAGACATGGTTTTGCATCGAGAGTGCCGTCAGGAGATTGTATGAATTATCCGGATTTCGAAGATCCCGAATCTGGTTCAGGACCGGAAGATTCTGGTTATTCCGGAAATTATACATCACAAAGTGGTGGCTGTTGTTCCGCATCTTCACCTCAAATCGGTTAACATACACATCCTGGGTATTGCCAATTGACTTCCGGATAAACAACTCCCGCTCAAAATTCGGTATGATGGTAAACGGATCCAGTTTGAGCTGAAATCCCTCCGTGGCCGCAGGCACCTTCAAGCCATCGAAACTTTCCGTAACCGGCGTACTGGGCGTCTTGTCATCCAGCAAAGTGGAATCGACGACGCTTCCTTCCCGGGGTGCCCCGGCCTCGATCCAGCGACGCACAAACTCGATCTGCCCCACCGTCAGCAATTCCTTGCCTAGCGGCATCGGATTTCCGTAATTGGCCCCGCTGTGGTGACTTGCAGCCGCATTGATTTTATGGTAGAGCAGACTCTCCAGGGCAGCGAACGGTTTTACGCGCAGTAATCCGTTGGCTTTGGCCGTTGCATTGGTCGACGCGACGCCAACCAGATTTTTGTAGGCTACGCTGGCCGCCAGCACCAGTTTATGCTGCGCAAATGTCGGGTCGGTTTCTGAGGAATGACAGCCGGAAACCGCACAGGTAGGCGTCAGAATCCGCCGTTGCAGTTGGTCAAAACTCGTCACCACCGGTGCCGGATCGTCAGCAGGATTGTCACCGGATTTTTCGCAGGAAGCAATCAGCAGACTGAGGCCAACTGCGCCGAGCAAACTCAGTTTGAAGGGATGGAAACGGTGTTGCATACAGAGTTAAAACTTCAGAACAAAATCCTGTTTGGGCTGCTGGCTTCGGAAAAAGACCAACCCGACGTAAAAAAGATCGATGGAAATGGTCACTGACGGATGCGCCTTAATCGTCTCCCAGGCCTGTTCCATTTCTTCCGACCAGTGAATATCGTCAAAAATAAAACAGGAATCGTTATGTGCTTTCGCAAGACAGGTTTCAAAATACCGAACGGTCGGTTCAAACCGGTGGTTGGCGTCGAAAAAGGCGAAGTCGATGGTAGAAACCGTCTTCAATCGTTCCGGCAAGGTCGTGTCAATGTTACCGGTTATGATTTCGATAGTCGGCTGGTTTAATTGCTGAAAGTTGCGTCGCGCCACGGCAGCGGTTTGCGGACACCCTTCGAACGTCAGGATTTGCGCCCCGGGAGCGGCCACAGCCTCATACAGCGTTGTGATGCCGAGTGAGGTACCCAGATCGACAATTGTCTGCGAATGGAACCGTTGAATCAGCCGGTACATGAGTCGCCCGAAACGCGCCGGTTTCTGCGAATTTTTAGCAATGTCCCGAATGGCCCGTTCGCGCGACGCATTGATGCGGGAACCCGCCCCAAAATCCGTGATCTGAATTTTAGCGGTATCCTTCAACAACTGCTGTTGCAACGCCCGGATGGGTGCAAATTGCGGCTCATCAGGGTTGTCGCGACGAATAAGACTGGAATATAGATCAAATACAAACGGCGAATGCAGGGAATGGGCATCGCCGGCCTTCAGGAGAAACTTCAGATAAGCACGAATCAAGAACAAAAACCGCTACCACGGATTTAAAAACAGACGATAATTAATTCAACCGATACGGAACCACCATCGTAAACTCGGGAATATTGACCCGAAACTGCTTTCCGTCAATAATCCGTTCCATCAGATAGGTTCCTCCCATTTTGCCAAGACTCGACCGCAGATTGCAACCCGATACATACTCGTGCGTCTCGCCCGGCTCCAGAATGGGCTGCTGGCCAACCACGCCCTCGCCTTCTACCTCCCGCGCCATGCCGTGGGCGTCGTAAATAATCCAGTGACGTCGCAATAATTGCACGGTCGATGGACCTTCGTTTTCGATGGTAATTCGGTACGTAAAGACATAATGCGCCTGTGACGGACTGGAATATTCCGGTTGGTATTCGGTCATCACACTGACCTTGACGCCGTCGGTAACTGCCGATATCATTTTAGTTACGTGTTGGTAAATACCCTTAAAACGAAAATTAAATTTAAGAGTTTATAATTCCAATTACCGCATCGATTATTTTCGGTTTCGCCTACTTTTGTCAGCCTAACGAAAAAAAACGTTTCGAGCGTATCCATCTTTAACCGGATCGAATTGACCCGAATCTCAAACACCATTTATATGAAGGTTGTCATTGAACCCTCCTGGCAGCAGCGGCTGCAAGCTGAATTTGAAAAACCGTATTTCCCTCAGTTGGCCGAATTCGTCCGCCTGGAATACACGACTCACCGTTGCTATCCGCCGGGCAAACTGATTTTCAATGCTTTTGATAAATGTCCGTTCGATCAGACCAAGGTCGTTATTTTAGGGCAGGACCCCTATCACGGCGAAGGACAGGCTAACGGGTTGTCGTTTTCGGTCAACGACGGCATCACCAAACCACCCTCTCTGGTCAATATTTTTAAAGAAATCAAAGACGATCTGGGTACGGAGATTCCGAAATCCGGCAATCTGGAACGTTGGGCGGTTCAGGGCGTTTTGCTGCTCAACGCTACCCTGACGGTGCGGGCCAATCAGGCCGGTTCTCATCAGAACAAAGGCTGGGAAACGTTTACCGATGCCGCCATTCAGCACCTTTCCGACGAAAAAGAAAACCTGGTTTTTATGCTTTGGGGTGCCTATGCCCAGAAGAAAGGGGCCATTATCGACGCCAACAAACACCTGGTTCTGAAAGCCAAACATCCTTCGCCGATGGCAGCCAATTATGGCGGCTGGTTTGGTACCCGGCATTTTAGCCAGGCGAATGACTACTTAAAAAGCAAAGGAATCGAGGAAATTGAGTGGTAATCGACTGTTTAAGTTGAAGGAATACTAAATGTAAAATGATGAATGTTAAATGTAAAAGTAGTTTCCAATCCAGCACTTTTACATTTAACATTCATCATTTTACATTTATTATTCCTTGGTACCGCTTTAGTTAGTCAATAATTCGGAACAGGCGGTTCCAGCGGATTTTATTCAAAACGCTTTCCGGATTGGGGTCGATCGACATCCAGATGAAAACCGCTTTACCCACAATGTGATCGGCCGGCACAAAGCCCCAATACCGCGAGTCGGCGGAGTTGTGGCGGTTATCGCCCATCATAAAGTAGTAATCCTGCTTGAACGTGTATGACGTGATGGCTTTCCCATCAATTTTTATGGAATTTTCGGCTAACTCAACCTTCTCGTTGCCCTCGTATTTTTGAATCACCGGGCCGTACAAGGCAATGTTTTTTTCGTCCAGTTGGATCGTCGCGCCTTCTTTCGGGATCGTAATCGGACCGTAATTATCGACATTCCAGGGAAACAGGGACGACTGCGGATACACCGGCTGGAAAGGATTGGCCGACCCTTTCGGCGAACTCAGGGCTTCGATGCCCTGAACAAAATCCTGTTGCTTCAACAGAGCAGCGGTTTCTGGCGTGGTGTGAATCCGGTAGCCGGAGGCATCGTTCGCGGCAATCGTATCATTAAACGTTTCCGTACTTTGCTCAAAATCCGTAATGTCATACCGCTTGAACACTTTGGCGCTGATCACCGAGTTTGTCTTCAGAAAATACTCGGTTTCGGATTTCACCGGATCGGGAAATGCCTGGCCATTGACGAAAACCTTGCGGTCGCGCACTTCCAGCACATCGCCCGCAACGCCGATGCAGCGTTTGATGTAGTTGGTTTTGAGATCGGTCGGATAGTCTTCGGGCGGGTAGTTAAACACCACGACGTCGCCTTGCTTGACGGACGAGAAGCCAGGCAGACGGTATTGGGGCAATTGAATCCAGTCGAGGTACGACGGTATTTCGGTCCCCCAGATTTTCTGGTGCGTCAGCGGCACCTGCAAGGGCGTTTTGGGCGTCCGGGTTCCGTAATGCAATTTACTGACAAACAGAAAATCACCGACCAGCAAGCTCTTTTCCATCGAAGGCGTCGGAATCGTAAACGCTTCCATAAACAGCCAGCGAATCAGCGTAGCTGCAACCACCGCAAAGACAATGGAATCAATCCACTCACGGAACGGCGATTTGTTCTTGACAGTGCGCCGGGTGGCGGTTTCCTGGTTTTTAACGACAGACATGCTTTTGTAAAAAATAATGAATAATAAATACCGAATGTTGAATAATGAACCGACTTGAGTCCGACTATTTCGTTATTCGCTATTCAGTATTCGATGTTCGATATTACTTACTTTATATACTAACCGTTTCTCCCAACAGATCTTCCATTCCAAAAACGCCTTCTTTCCCCACCAGCCATTCCCCGGCGGTGAGGGCGCCGAGGGCAAAGCCCTGGCGGCTGTAGGCGACGTGTTTGATCTCGATGGTATCGACCTCCGAGTCATACCGGACTACGTGGGTTCCCGGAACCGTGCCTTCCCGAAGGGATTCAATGACTACCGCATCCTGTTGACTGTCAGCATCATTGATCCAACGTTTTTTGGTCGGGATCTGTTCAATGATGCCTTCTGCCAGCGTGATGGCCGTTCCGCTCGGGGCATCCTTTTTCTCGGTATGATGCACTTCGGTCATCGAAACGTGGTATGACGGATAGCCCTTCATAAACCGGGCCAGCATTTTGTTGAGCCGGAAAAACAGGTTAACGCCAATGCTGTAGTTCGATGCGTAAAAAAACGCCCCGTGTTGCTGTCGGCATAATTCTTCAATTTCCGTCCGGTGTTCCAACCAGCCGGTTGTGCCGCAAACCACCGGCCAACCGCGTTTCAAACAATCCCGCACGTTATCCAGCGCGGCTTCCGGCGAACTGAATTCAATGGCAACGTCGACGTCGTCCTTCCCTAAAGCATCCAGATCAGAGCGGTTATTCACATCAATCCGACCCGCAATTTCGTGCCCCCGGTTCAGCGCAATCTGCTCGATGGTTTTACCCATTTTGCCGTATCCGAGTAATAAAATCTTCATTCAGCTAATCGTTCTGGCTTCAATTTTTAAACTGAAAAGCAACCCGGATTCCCGGAACCGGCATGATGCCAATAACGGGCATCAGCAACCCAGGCTTTACTTTCATCGTCAGGTCTTCCGAAATATCGAACGTTTTTAAGTGGGCCGTCACATTGGCTTCAATGACATTCACACCCCACAACAGCCCGATTCCCAGGTAGTTATAATCCCGGTACCGTGCAACAGCGCGGGCGGCCCGTTCCAGTTCGGCCACGGTTATTTTCCGTGAGTAGCCAGGCACCTCGGTTTCCTGACCTGTGGAATAATTCGCCTTGATGCCGTAATCCCGATACATTCGGTATTGATCGCTGTAGTATTGGGAAAAATACAGCATGGTCCCAAAACCGGCGTAAATGATCGGTACTTTCCACCAGTGGCCGTTGTGAATCTGGCCGAGCCCCGGCAATATGGCCGAGCGAATGGTGGCGGTTCTTGGTATGATTTTACGGATCTTCGCGTTCTGCTTCGGCGTCAGCGAAATCGTATCAGCCGTGACCAGTGTACGAGCGGAATCGACCAAAACCGGCTGTGGTTGCCCGTTGGGAACCGCACCAACCGGCGTTTGCCCCCGTGCCGCTGTACCCAGCATGATCAGCATACCCACCCAAACGTAGTTTTTCCACTTCATTCGTAACCGTACCGGGGTTCCTGTTTCCATCTTCCAAGTGTTATCAATGCAGATTGTCCGTATACTAACGTAGTACGCACCCGACCCGCCACCGGATTTCAGGAAATTAACTTTTTTTATGCCTTGTAATTCAGCACTTCCAGAATCCGGTTCATTTCGTCCTGGGAAGTAAACGGAATTTTGATCTCGCCCTTGTGCTTGTCATCGGCTTTGATAGACACTTTCGTTCCGAACATGGACGAGAGTTTAAACTGCAACCCCCGAATCTCCTGCTTGTAGGGTGTCGACCGGCGTTCGGGTTCGTTTTCAGGTGCGGTTGAAAGACCGCGTACGGCCTCCTCCACCCGGCGTACCGACCAGTCTTCCTCAATCAGCCGGTTGAAAAGTTTAATCTGGATATCCGGATTATCGACGTTGATAATGGCCCGGGCATGTCCCATTTGAATTTTGGTGTCGCGCAAAGCCGCCTGAATCACCGGCGGTAATTTCAGCAACCGGATGTAGTTGTTCACCGTCGTCCGGTTTTTCCCAACCCGGGCGCCCAGTTCTTCCTGTTTCAGATTACATTCCGTGATGAGCCGTTGGTAGCTCAGGGCAATTTCGATCGAATTCAGGTTTTCACGCTGAATGTTTTCGATCAGTGCCATTTCCAGCATCTGCTGGTCGTTGGCCTGTCGAACATAGGCTGGCACGTGCGTCAGCCCAATCAGGCGGGATGCCTGCAACCGCCGTTCACCGGCAATCAACTGATACTGGTCGCGGCCCAGTTGACGAACCGTGATGGGTTGGATAATTCCCTGGACCCGGATCGACTCCGCCAACTCCATCAAAGCCTCTTCATCGAACCGGGTTCGGGGCTGAAAGGGATTGGTTTCAACGTGGTTGACGCTGATTTCCGTCATCGTTGAGATCGACTCATACGGCGACGGTTTGCTGGGACGATTTACCTGGTCACTGTCATGCAATAAGGCTCCTAACCCACGCCCCAGACCTATCATTTTCTTCGGATTACTTTTTGCGTTCGTATTATCCATGGCTGCTAAATTCGGGTTGGATATTATACGGTCTGATCCTGCGGCAACCGGCCATTTTTAATCAGAATTTCGCGGGCGAGATTCAGATAACTGATGGCTCCTTTGCTGTCGGCATCCTGCGCCAGAACCGGTAATCCGAAGCTGGGTGATTCACTCAGCCGAATGTTGCGCGGGATAATGGTGTTGAACACCATTTGCTGGAAGTGGGCCGTGACTTCGCCAACCACCTGATTGGACAGGCGAACCCGCAAATCATACATGGTGAGCAGAATGCCTTCGATGGCCAGCGACGTGTTGAGCCGCGATTGAATGATCTTGATGGTATTCAGCAATTTACCGAGTCCCTCCAGGGCAAAATATTCGCATTGAACCGGTATAATCACGGAGTCAGCGGCTGTCAGGCTGTTGATAGTAATCAGACCCAGTGAAGGCGAGCAGTCGATGATGACAAAATCATACTCATCTTTTACATCATACAGAGCCTCCTTCATTTTCTCCTCCCGGTTTTTGAGATTGATCATCTCAATTTCGGCCCCTACTAAATCGATGTGCGACGGCAGCAGGTCAAGATTCGGAAAATCAGTTTGGATGATGGCATCCCGGGTGCGAATATCCTCAATCATGCACTCGTAAATGCTGTTCTCAATTTCTTTCGGATTATAACCAAGACCCGACGTGGAATTGGCCTGTGGGTCGGCATCGACAATCAGGGTTCGAAACTCGAGAGCCGCCAGACTGGCGGCCAGATTGATCGTGGTGGTGGTTTTTCCGACGCCCCCCTTTTGGTTGGCAATAGCAATAACTTTACCCATGGGTTTGTTCGTTACAGACCCAAATATCTATAGATGGTTATTCTAAAGCAAGGAACGTTTCACGGATTTTTTGAAAATGTTTCACGGATGAAAAAATGACGAGCCGGCAAACCGGATCAATCCATACGCTAATCGTCTGACTGTCTAGACCCTTACCCGTTCCGGTTTCCGGTCGTATTATTTAATTGTGATCAAGCCCAGACCTGCGTTCCTTCCGTGCAATTCTTACACATTTCAATGCCGGAGCGCGACTGGATGAGCGTCTGCCGGAATTGCCGGTACGGTTCGCTGCTCCACAACTGCGTAAACGTCTGTTCCTTCAGGTCACCCAGCCGGTAATGGGCGTCTTTGTCGAAACAGCAGGGCACCACCAGACCGTCCCAGGTAATGACGCAGGAGTGCCACATTTTCCAGCAATGTCCGTCCAGCGCGTTTTTGATGGCATAGGTACCATCGTTCGTTTTTTCGTACCGGGAATACTTATCGATGGTCGGCATCAGATCGGAGCCATGTTCGAAGTCATAAATCTGGGCGGTTTTCAGACCCACCTCGTCCACCCCCAGTTCTTTTGCCAGTTGGTACACTTCCCCAATCTGGTGTTCATTGGGCTTGACCACCAGAAACTGAAAAATCACGTGGGGTGTCTTCGACTTCAGTTCTTTCTTCCACTTGATGATGTTCTTCGTGCCTTCGATCACCTTGTGCAGCTTCCCGCCCACCCGGTATTGCTGGTACGTTTCCTGGGTAGTACCGTCAATCGAAATAATCAGCCGGTCCAGGCCGGATTCGACGGTTTTTTTGGCGTTGGCATCCGTCAGGTAATGCGCATTGGTTGAAGTTCCGGTATAAATTCCTTTCTGGGATGCGTAGCCCACCAGTTTCAGGAAATCGGGATGCAGGTACGGTTCGCCCTGAAAATAGAACGTCAGATACAAGAGGGTATCGGCAATTTCGTCAATGGTTTGCTTGAAAAGATCAGCCGGTAACATGCCCGTTGGCCGGGTAAACGACCGCAAACCGCTCGGACACTCGGGGCAGCGGAGGTTACACGAGGTGGTGGGTTCAAACGAAATGGCAATCGGCGAACCCCGGTGAACCGCCTTGCCGGTCCACTTCGATTCGTAATAACTCGACAATACTTTCAGCGCGTTCCAGGCACGTTTGGGGGTTACTTTCGAGAAAAAATTTAAGCCGTCGGAAATATTACGATTCATGCGGATTCATCAAGATGTGGAACAAAGGTAGGCCATTGGCCACGATGGTACTACGTTATAGAATATGAAAACAAATTTATTTAGAATTGTTTCAAATAAACTTGACATATCTGCAATCCAATTGTACTTTTACGGAGTCAAATGCATCGTAATCTGTTTTTCACCGATTTCTTTTGTACCATCCGTGTCGAATACGCTTCCATTAACTGAATTGTTTGCCAGCTCAAAAGGCGCAACCTATCAATGCGATACAACCAATCGGATCATTATTCAGTTCGGTGAAGCGCGCGTTTCGCTCCGGATTTCCGATTTTTTGACGTTTAAGAAGCGGGTTGATTCGGTGGATATTCACACGATGATCTTCAATACCGACGACGCCTACGACGTCGAAATCATCGATGCACCCCGCACCGGCCATCTTTTTGTTCTGAGTCTCTGTGACCTCATTGCCCTCCGCGACCTGCTGGCCGGCACCCGTTTCGTCCTCGACCTCAACACCCTCCTGAACGAACGAATTTATAGCTCGGTCGTGTACTAACCGACCATCACCGGATTGTTTTGCCGGACATTCATTCTGTTTTACAGCGCTTACCTTCTTAAAGCGCTCAATCACTGCAATTAGACTGTTTCCAAATTTTGCAGACTCAAAACTTTTTCCAGTTGAAATCAGTATTCTTGTAACAGAAAAGGCAAATCCCTCCATCTGGTCAAGAACCAAAAACTGATACAACGATGAAAGATTTAGTGAGAATGAGAACGTCGCTGAAAGAAGAAATTGAGCGCATTCTCAACGAACAAATAAAAATGGAAGCACACTCTTCGGCCATTTACTTATCGATGGCTGCGTGGTGTGATCGCAACGGTTTTGACTTTAGCGCCGGTTATTTTTATAAGCAATCCAATGAAGAACGGAACCATATGCTGAAGCTTTTCAACTATGTTTCTGATATGGGCGGTCACGCCATTTCGCCCGAAGTAACCAACGTTCCGCAGGAATTTGACGGTTTCCGGGATGTATTCGAACTGGCTCTGCAACAGGAAATTGCGGTTAGTAACTCGATCAACCGCATTGTGGGTCAGGCCCGCCAGTTGAACGATTTCGCAACCGATCAATTCATGCAGTGGTTCGTGAAAGAACAAATCGAAGAAGAATACGTAGCGCGTCGGGCAGTCGAACTATTCGATGTCATTGGTGAAGAAGGCGTGGGTCGTTATATGATCGACAAAGCCATTCCAAAGATCACCTACGGCGACGTTGAAGCACAATAAACTGAATTCATTGCTTTCTTCCTATAGCTTCTTACTGAATTGTATAAACCCGGATTTAAACCATCCGGGTTTTCTTTTTATTCGGTTTTATAAACTGGGATTTAGCATGAGCAACTTATCTTGATTGCCCATTTTGGTTGTGTTTATTGGGCCACTTCGATTCACTATCTTTACCATTTCCAATCAACCCCCAATCGCATACGAACCGGCCTGAAGCATGGATGTCATCATTATCGGAGGAGGGCTGGCCGGATTAGTCAGCGGGCTGGAACTGGCCCGGGCGGGGTTTCAGGTTGCGATTGTCGAGCGAAAAATGTACCCTTTCCACAAAGTTTGTGGCGAATACGTCTCCAATGAAGTTAGACCCTACATCGAATCGCTGGGAGTCAATTTGAAGGGTTTGGGGGCCAACCACATCGACCGGTTCCAGTTCAGCTCTCCCTCGGGCCGTTTGCTGGAAACGACGCTGGATTTGGGCGGTTTTGGCGTGAGTCGCTACGTCCTCGACCATTCCCTGTTTTCGCTGGGCCAATCGGCTGGCATCCGGTTTTTAGTGGGCAAACAGGTTGAAAAGGTCACCTTTTCTTCCAATCAGTTTGCAGTTGACATAAACGACGGACAGGTCTTATCCAGCCGATTGGTGATTGGTGCGTATGGCAAACGATCCAAAATCGACCGGCAATTGCAGCGGCCGTTCATGCAAAAACCGTCGCCGTATCTTGGCGTGAAATATCACATCCGGACCGACTTTCCACTCGACACCATTGCTCTCCATAATTTCCAGGACGGGTATTGCGGTTTGTCGGCCATCGAAGACGGGAAGTTTTGCCTTTGCTACCTGACGACGCGCGAGAATCTCCGCCCTTTCGGCAACATTCCGGCGATGGAACGGGCTGTTTTGTTTCAGAATCCCCATTTGAAACGCATTTATGAAAATGCCGAATTTTTGTACGAAAAGCCGGAAGTCATCAACGAATTCTCGTTTGCCCCTAAACGCGCCGTCGAACAGCACATTCTCATGGCGGGTGACTCGGCGGGACTGATTACGCCCCTCTGCGGCAACGGCATGGCATTAGCCATACACAGTGGCAAACTGGTTAGTGAACTCTCATCGAGGTATTTAAACGGGCAGTTCTCGCGCAACGAACTGGAGCAACGGTATCAATCGGAATGGTCGGCCCGGTTTGCCCGGCGGCTGTGGGTAGGCCGAACCGTACAACGGCTTTTCGGTGATCGGTGGTTGTCGGAAGCAGCGGTTTCGGTTTTCGGAACGTTCAAACCGTTGTTGCGGGGGGTGATTCGGCAGACGCATGGGGAGGTTATCGCGGTCGAAAAATAGTCACACCGGAATCACCGTCGTATTTTTCACTTCCGACATCACGAAAAAGCTGCTGATGTTCAGAATACCGGGAATTACCGAAAGCCTTTCCTGGTAAAACCGGTTGTAGGTCTCCATGTCGTGAACCACCACTTTCAGCAGGTAATCAAACGTTCCCGATACCAGATTGCATTCCATAATTTCCGGGAGTTGGGCAATGGCCAGATTAAACTCCACGAAGGTGTCGCGGGTTTGCTTGTCGAGCGTAACATGGCAGAAAACCACCAGCAGATGGCCCAGTTTTTTCTTGTTCAGAAGTGTCACGTATTTCTCAATAATCCCTTCACGTTCAAGCCGTTTGATGCGTTCGTGAATGGGCGATTTCGAGAGGTTGATCCGCTGGCCGATCTCCTGAATGGTGAGCTGTGCGTTATCCTGTAAAAGAGACAATATCTGCCGGTCAATCTTGTCTACCTGCGTCATGACGGAATTTTTTCTTTACAAAGCCATTCGTGAGGCTCGTTGCCAAATTATTTCCTTCTATACTACGAAAAGTAAACAGTATTTCCCAAAAGGAGTTATAGAATCAGAAATCTGTTTGGCAATTCATACCTTTGTGCATCCAATCAATACCAACCACAACCGCAGAATACGATGGTAATCGGTGTTCCTAAAGAAATAAAAAACAATGAAAACCGGGTGGCGCTGACCCCCGCGGGTGTTGCTGAGTTTCGTCGATTTGGTCATACCGTCTATGTCCAGGTCAATGCGGGGGTGGAAAGCGGTTTTGAGGACGAAGAGTACATTGACGCCGGGGCCGTTATGCTGCCCACCATCGAGGATGTCTACGGCATTTCCGAAATGATCATGAAGGTGAAAGAACCGATTGCGTCGGAATATAACCTGATTAAAGAAGATCAACTGCTGTTTACCTATTTCCACTTTGCATCGTCGGAAGAACTGACGCACGCCATGATCGAACGCAAAGCCGTTTGTCTGGCCTATGAAACCGTGGAAAAAACCGATCGCAGCCTGCCGTTGCTGATTCCGATGTCGGAAGTCGCCGGCCGGATGGCGGTTCAGGAAGGTGCCAAATACCTCGAAAAACCGCAAAAAGGCCGGGGAATCCTGCTGGGAGGTGTTCCGGGGGTAAAACCGGCCCATGTGCTGATTCTGGGTGGTGGCATTGTGGGAACACAGGCAGCCAAAATGGCGGCTGGTCTGGGCGCTCACGTCACCATCATGGACATCAGCCTGCCGCGTCTGCGGTATTTGTCGGATATCATGCCCGAAAACGTCGATACGCTGATGTCGAACGAATACAGCATTCGGGAAGCCGTCAAGCATTCCGATCTGATTATTGGCGCGGTGTTGATTCCGGGCGCGAAAGCCCCTCACCTCATCACCCGCGAGATGCTGAAACTGATGCGTCCCGGAACGGTTCTGGTCGATGTCGCCGTTGATCAGGGTGGTTGCATTGAAACCTGTGTACCGACCACGCACGAAAATCCGACGTATGTCATCGACAATGTCGTTCACTACTGCGTTGCCAACATGCCGGGTGCCGTTCCGTACACCTCGACCGTGGCCCTGACGAATGCCACGCTTACTTACGCCCTGCAACTGGCCAACAAAGGCTGGCAAAAAGCGTGTCGCGACAATGACGAACTGAAGCGTGGGCTGAATGTCGTTAACGGCAAAATCGTTTACAAAGGCGTAGCCGATGCGTTTGGTTTGCCGCTTAACGATGTGAACGAATTGCTGCAGCGCGAAGAAGAAGAAATCGACTATTAAAGCAAGACCGTATGTATTCCGACCTGGTTAAGATTACACTTCATCGACGAATAATCAGTACACCTTCATCAACAATTTTTTAAGGGTTTAGGAATAGAAATAGCAAAGACACGACCGCCATGAGTCGTGTCTTTTTTTATTGAATCGTTTACGTGTTTTAGCCAGTGAGAACGGAGCGCACATTTGCGAAGGCTCCGGGGTTATGCCATCGGCCTAGGTGGCCACGCCATCGGGCCGACCCAATTTTTTCAGAAGCCGAAAGTGTGACTGAAGTGCTGAGAAAAACGAAGAATTTTCCAGGTAAGGCAGTTCAAAGTCAAGCGCCGTCTGCTTTACAATGGCCGTAATAGCCGGGTAGTGAATATGGCAGACTTTTGGAAACAGGTGATGCTCAATCTGACGATTCAGTCCACCACAAAAAAAGGCCGCAACGGGGGAGCGTGGAGCGAAATTAGCCGTTGTGCGCATTTGATGTACCGCCCAGGCTTCCTGTATGCCGACCCCTTCGATGGGTACCGGAAATGAGGTTCCCTCGACCACGTGCGCTAATTGAAAAACCAGACCCAATACCAATCCTTCGACCATGTGCATCACGACAAAACCAATTGCCAATTGCCACCAGGTCAGATCGAGCACCAGATAAGGCAGAATCAAAAAGAAAAAGTAGTAGGCAATTTTTGTGGCAAACAACGTAAAATATTCACTGCGTGGGTGCGAGGAGTTATCATGCTGACCAATTTTCCGCTTAAAGAATTTCAAATAATCTTTGCTAAATACCCAGGAAAGCGAAGCCAGCGAGTACAATCCAAAAGCATACCATTGCTGAAAGCGCTGCCACGGACGCAATGGCTCATCAGAATCAACGCGAATTAAATTGGGAGCAATTTCAATGTCTTCGTCGTGGCCGGGAATATTGGTGTAGGTATGATGAACGACGTTATGGGTAATTTTCCAGACGTAGGGATTGGCTCCCGCTAAATAGAAGGTTGCTCCCAGCAGCCGGTTGACCCAACTCCGGGACGAGAATGCGCCGTGGAGAGCATCGTGCGAGACATTAAACCCGATAAAAGCGGTAAACATCCCCAGACCTACAGCCAGCAACAACATCGCCCAGGGGCTGAATTGGTTCGACAGGATGAGTCCGTAAAACAGTGCATAGCCACCCAAAAAGAAGCTGGCCTTAAGCCACATCGCTCTGTTGGCATGGGGTGAAATCCCAGTCTCCTTAAAATAGGCATCGACTCGCTGGCGGGCCGTAGCAAAAAACTGCGACCGGGTAGTATTGGTGAATTTAAGTGGCATGTTGTAAAGTCAGTTAAACATTCGACCGATTTCCTGTATACCCCGCAGAATCGGCAAGGCTAATCGGCCCTTCGTAGTTAGTGTATATTCGACCCGTGGCGGAACCTCGGCATAGACCGTTCGGATCATTACCCCCAAGGCAACAAGGGCTTTTAGTTCACTGGCCAGCATTTTCTCGCTGATGGCCATTTTTTCGTAGAGCTCGCCATAGCGCAGCGTGTGTTCGCCCACCAGTAGTATGATGTACAACCGCCATTTCCCGGACACTACGGCCAGAGCTTTGGTGATGAGGGTGTAATCGATTTCAGCGGGTGGATCATTCCGGTTCTTTTTGGACATCGTTATTGAGTCAGTGAACCTGAACCGAATCAAAGTAATCCCCTAGCGGGAGGACGCCTGAATCAGAAAAAGGCAATCAGAGTAGGGTGCGCCTTGATATCCGGGCTGTTCATCGCAAATGAAAAGACAAACCAGCACGCGTAAGAGAGCACTCCGGATACCTTAAAGTTGTAGTATGCCAGGAATTGTCAAAGTGAAAGCTTCCGGCGATTTTCGCCGGCAAGAGCAAGTGGATGAATGCGGGGAAAGAGAAAGTCACCCCAGGAAGGTAACTAACGAATGTGTGATATACTTACTACGCTGTAAGCTACTAACAAGTTCAGATAAATAAAAAAAATGTCATATTTGTTTCAGAACGGCGAGCTGCGGCCTGAAGGTCTTTTTCTTCATGTGGCAGTAAAAGATTAAAAAACTAAAAAGTGGAATTAGAAAAGGCTAGCTCGAATGGCGGCCGATTTGGAGAAATTGGAACTTGACTTACCTTAGAACCGGAACGGACAGACAAGAAGTTCCACTGATGTTCTACTGGAAACTTTTCTGTCTGTCCGGAAATTCCGACCTAACTACTTGATAATGTGTGAAGAGCCCCCAGTCGGGATCGAACCAACGACCTACTGATTACAAGTCAGTTGCTCATAACTTACTGATGCTTCTTAGTAGTTCCTGTTTACGAAGTAATATTACTAAAAATCAGTAGCTTAACCGAAATGAATTACTAACGTTTACTTGTTTTACTCTGAATATTTACTAATTTCGTGTATCAAACTGTGTAGCAAGGTTTGATACGCCCAATGAAAATAGCAGCTCCAACAATTGCAGTCATTCTGGATACTCGGCGGATTAAGGCCGATAACACCTATCCGCTAAAACTTCGACTAACTTATCAGCGCGACCGCAAGTATTACAGTATCGGTATAGACCTAACCCCTGCATTGTGGGCCGATGTTGAAGATAAAACGAAAACGCGCCGGGAGCTTCGGGAAATAAGGAACCGTATCAATGATTTTGAAGGGCGGGCGGCCCAGGTTATGAAAGGAATGGAGTCTTTCTCCTTTTTAGCTTTTGAAGAAATGTACTTCCGGAGTGAAAAGGCCGACTCCCGAGAGATTGCCCTACGCAATGACCTGGCGTATACCTTTGAGAAAATAATTCAGCAGATGCAGGAAGAAGGCAGGGTAGGAACTGCAATCTCATACGGCAATGCGCTTGCCTCACTGACAGCATACCGAAAGAATTCTAAGATTACAGACGTCACCCCTGACTACCTGAAAGGCTACGAAAAAAAGATGATCCTGGCCGGCAGGTCTGCTACCACGGTGGGGATGTACCTTCGGGCGCTTCGAGCCGTTATCAACCAAGCAATTCTTGATGGTGTCCTAACTCAGAAAGATTACCCGTTTGGCAAAAACCGTTATGTTATCCCCAGTGGGGTAAATATAAAGAAGTCATTAACACTGGCTGAGGTTGAGCGGATCTACCATTATTCCGCAATTCCCGGCAGTCAGGAAGAGAAAGCAAAAGATCTGTGGTTGTTCTCCTACCTCTGCAATGGAGTAAATATAAAAGACGTCTGCTTGCTGAAGTGGAAAAATATCGACGGCGATAAGATCAAGTTCATTCGCGCAAAAACAGCCCGTACAACAAAGTCAAAACTTCGGCCGATAATTGCCGTACTTACAGATACGACAAACGAGATAATTACCAGGTGGTGCAACCAAGACCGTAGCCCTGAAGCTTATGTTTTCCCTTTCATACCCCAATCAGCTACACCTCAGCGCGAACTCGAATTGATTCACTACCTGATCAAGCTTGTCAATAAGTATATGAAACGGATAGCTGAAAAATTAAAGATCGATAAAGACGTTACTACCTACTTCGCCCGCCACAGCTTCGCCACAGTATTAAAACGCTCTGGTGCGCCGATTGAATTTATTTCTGAAAGTCTGGGGCATACAGATTTAAGAACGACTGAGAACTACCTCGACAGCTTCGAGGATGATGTGAAACGGGAATATGCAAAAGCATTGTTAAATTTTTCTAAAAATTCGGTGAAATAAATATGCATGCCATTAACAGTTACTGCCCAATCTTGGACTATATCGACGAACGTGCACAAACATGGTCTGAAAAAATATGTAAGTTTGAGTATGGACTTAGAATAAGTGAAAACTCAGTTGAACTTCCTGAAATGTGGCTTTACGATTTTGAACATTGTTTTTTTAAATTAGGGAATAATTATTACGATGATTTTCTAAATCTAATTGATGATCCGATATTCAATGACCCATCTATTTTAGTTAGGGAAATTGAAAATTTATTATTTTCTATCCAATCTGAACGTCAGGATGAAATTTATAAGAAAAAATTGAATAGAGTTAATTTTTGCCTTAATATACTTTATGACTCTTTGGAATACACAATCAAGATCGGCAGACTGCATATAAAAACTATAGAACTTGAAAGTGTATGCCCGACAGATGAACAACTCAGAATTAAAGTAGAAAAAGGAGCCGAAATGCTGACTCAGATAAACCCGACAATGATTGTAAATGAGGAATGGATTAATTCTAGAATTATTTTTTATAAGACATTTTATAAAAATTGCAGATTTGCATTAAAATATTTAGAAAAGGATGGAATTAAATTTGCAAGGGTACTATATTCCTTAAAAAGAATAAATTTTACAAACTATTTAGGCTCAAATTCTCAAGATGAAGATAAGGATGAGAAAATTGAGGATGTCAATGCAGCGGACAATACGATAAATAATGAATTAATACTTTCGGAACCTCTGACACAAAAAAAGGCTCCCTTACAACGCGATAGCACCAAACGTAAATATGCTCGAATCAAAAAAATTTACGAAAGCGCATATGAAAAACTGGAAAAAGATGTTCAGAGGGCAATTGCATTTACTGTGAAGGAAACAGGCGAATCAATGTCTACAGTCGAGCGGGCGGTTGGGTTTAAAAAATAACTCCAAGCCAAATTGGATTTGGACTTGGGCCAAAATGGAATTGGACCTCTAAATCCTTACTTTTTCGGTAATTATTCGTATTTATTTGCACTGTTCTTTTACATTTTAACAAAGACAGCGCATGGTTACCGAAGACATTTCACTAAAAAACTTTCTGGCATCATTCATAACGCCGATTGTACAAAGTGCTGTTCGAGAAGAATTAAGGCACTTACCCCGCACAGACAGCCCTCCTCATCCACAAAACCGCATAGGTGGAATCGAACTGGCCAAGGAAATTACCGGTAAAGCTGAAAGCACTATCTATAATTTAGTCAGTGCTGGCAAAATACCCCACAGCAAACAATCCGGTAAACTCTACTTTTCCGAATCGGAATTAGTGAACTGGATTCGGCAAGGGAAACGCAAAAACGCTGATGAGGTAAATGCTGAAGTAGACAGCTTTTTGGGTCGTAGAGGAGGGCGTAAACAGGTAGCATGAGCCCTGAATTAACACTCTCCCAAGCTGAAGTATTTCATCTACATAAGAGACTTTCCGAAATAAAAACTGAAACAGGCAATCCTTCGATTTTGGATGACGTTTTTGAAAAATTGGAAACTTTTGTAAAATCATATATACCGGCACCAACTTCCGATTCTGCTATAATCTTCAGTTCAATTCCTGTTTACCAAAACGAAAGTGATGAAATTCCGGAAAAGGGTATTCCAGGAGTCCATATATTATCAATAGCCAGGCGGTTTCCAAAATGGGTTGATCATTTTATAACCTGGGGACTGGATACCGCCGGTTTGCCTTCAGGATTTGTAGCGTTACCATTTCAATATTCTGGAGATGTTGATGGGGCTTTAAGGGATGGAAACTCCTATTCCGCAATCCGGCAGGAATCTCTATTCGTCCTAATCATACGAACGAGTGGTATTCGGGATGCAGAACATTTTAGAACTGCCTACGACCAGATTTGTGAGTACTACCGTCAACGCTACAAACTTGTTCCGGCTCTCGATGCTTCGGATATCAATACCCGGCTCCGTGTAGGACATGATCCTTCGATCAAGCAAGATTTTACCCGTCCAATAATCCCATTTGAGGATCTGAAATTTCCACTTGATTCAGTGATTCAGCCGAACGAAATGAGTAATGACATCCTGATTCTCAAGGTCAATGCGTTGATTCAGGAAGGTAAAAGCCAACGGAAAATTGGACAGGAGCTCGGTATTCCACAGCCCAGAATTTCGCGGCTGATTGCAAAAAGCAAAGAGTGAATCGGGTTCGCGTATAATACCACACGTTAGTTAAAAACTAATCAGAAAACATGTTTTCTACACGATCTGTACAATCGGCCAAACCGCCGGTTCCAGTCTTTCTATTTGATGTTGCCAGGGAAATTCGAACACATGGTAAAATCTGGATGATTGACAAATTCGATTTTGGAACGGTCTTCAGAATAACTGTAAATGGGGTATGCTGTCGTGTCGTCGTCCTATACCCTTTTGATATGGGCCGGGAAATTACCATTCCAGCGGAAAATGGTAGCGAGTTACACGTAGTGCAGAATCTGGAGGAGCTTACAACCTGGCTTACTAACCTAAAGCAGGGTATATAATCGATCTCCCATTCTTTAAAATCGTTTCATTTCACATCATTGCTATGAACATAAACAACCTAACAGCCGAGCAATGGTGGCTGATGCAGTCCGCTCAAATTATGGGACGAGATACCCCAAAAAAGAAAGGAGGTTTGCATGAGTGAGTTCGGCAACACCCAACAAACCACCTCCGAAATCATTGAAAATCAGGAGCAATTTACAAATTTGGCGCAATCAAAGCAAGACAGGATTGGTGATTTTAACGAACATATAGACGGCCTTACCGACTTACTGCCAGATATAGTTAATGTAGAACCAGTATCAGCTTTTAATATCCCCGATGGACGGCAAAAAAATTGGGAAGACCTACTCAACCATGCCGAAATACGGCCCGGCGATTTCATCGAAAGGCCTCCTATTTGCATCTCTCATGAGATAACCAAATTGGGCGGGAAACTGCTACGATCCGTTATCGGCACCATCGGCAATTTTCTGGTGATCACCGGTAAGGCAAAGTCCCGAAAGACTTTTGTGGTCAGTGTTTTTGTTGCGGCTCTACTGTGCGATAAATTAATCCTAAAGTGTATTCGCGGCTACCTGCCTGATGACAAAAGGGTTGTCCTGTATTTTGATACCGAGCAGGGCAAATGGCATGTACAGCGGGTTCTTAAAAGGATCTGTCAGTTGTGCGGTGACGATGATCCGGCGAACCTTAAAATGTACTCACTTCGCTCGTATGCCACCTACGACCGTCTGGAGGTGATTCGATGGGCCATCAAAAATACTCCCAACCTCGGCATTGTGGTTATTGATGGGGTTCGGGATACCGTTTTCGATATTAACGATGCCGAGGAGGCTACCAACCGCGCCACCGACCTACTCCAGTGGACCGACGAAAGACAAATCCACCTCATCACAGTTCTGCACGAAAATAAAAACGACCGCAACGCCCGGGGCCACCTCGGCACCGAGCTTGGCAACAAGTGCGAAACACTGCTTTCGGTACAGCGCGACCAGAAGGATAAGGAGGTTTCAATCATTACGCCGGAAATGTGCCGGGATCGCGAATTTCCAGTGATCCAGTTTTCCATTGACGAGGAAGGCAATCCGTTTTTGATCGACGATACCAATATCGGCAACTTCCCGGGGTTGTCTAATGAAGGCAAAGGCAAAAAGACAAAAACAACGCCTACCATTCTGGATCGTGAGACGCACGAACTGATTCTTAAAAGGATTTTTGCCGATACACCCCGAATGGGGTACAAAAACCTCTTAAGCCAGGCGCAGGTTGTTCCTCTCTATTTCGGAGTCGAACTATCCAAGGATCGGGCGGTGAACTTCATCACCTGGTGGAGAAATGAAGGGTACATCAAGACATTCAAACCAGAGGGTGAAAAATATCCCGTCAACGAAATTCAGAACGGTCGGTTTGAAAGTCAATCGTTCTGAATCAATCGTTCTGAAGCCCTATATATATAGGGGCTTCTAGAACGATGCGAACGATTGATCATTCTACTGTTCTAACTAATCGTTCCAGAACGATCAGAACGATTAAAATAGCAAGCCAATGACGACCACAGATTACAGATACGGCTTACACTCCAAATACGGCAAAGGCTACTGCCCCTCCTGCGGGCGTAAGTCCTACGTACCCTACATTGATAAGCGCACCAATGAACTAGCGCCGGAAGAGTTCGGCCGCTGCGATCACCAGACAAGCTGCGGTCACATCCTTTCACCATACACCAAAGGCCAAGGCAGACAAAGCTACGCCGATGAGGTTTACGATCAGGAGCGCCAGCAGTGGCAGCAAGACAACCGCTATCCCATTGATGGACCAAACCGTCAGCGATCAACCGGACCCCGCACGCCGGTTGCTCCACCCGAGCCGCGACCAGTGATTTTGCAGACCATGCCGCAGGATGTGTTTACGCGATCGTTGTCCGGTTATGAGTCGAACAACTTTGCCAAGCTCCTGATGTCGCACTTTGGCTCGGAGGTAGCAACCTCCCTGATTGACCGGTTTAAACTGGGCACTTACAAAGCAGACTACGAACTCGCTTACTGGACCGATAAACGATATATAACGCAATCGTTCGGTAAGGGCGGCGCCATCTTTTGGATGCTCGATGCCAATGGCCAGGTATACGGAGGGCAGGGGGTATTGTTTGATGAGAACGGAGCCACAGTAAAGTTCAAAACGCCAACCGGCGATAGTGATCGCTGCAACCGGCCCATTTCCTACCTGGCCAAACGGTATCTAAAAGATCGGAAAATGCCAATTCCGGACTGGTTGACCCGGTACGAAACGACGGAAAACAAGTTCCCCTATCCGTTCGGGTTGCAGCAACTCGCCACCGCGCCCAAAGGCCAATCTATCGCAATAACGGAGAGTCCCAAAACGGCGATGCTGGCGGCTGGCTACTTTCCGCAACTCTGCTGGATGGCGATATGGTCGCTCAGCTATCTCAACAAAGACCGTTTAGAACCACTCCGACATCGCACCATTGCTCTATTCCCGGATTGCAGCAAGGACGGCAAAGCTTTCGACGTTTGGAAGCAGAAGGCTGATGAACTGAATGCTAATGGATTCCGAATAGTAGTCTCAGATTATCTCGAGAAAAATACCTCCGACGAGCAGAAAGCAAAGGGCTATGATTTGGCTGACTTCATTTTAGGTGAGTGGAAAGGATACCCACCTTCGTGGGACCGGAAACCTGGACAAATACCAAACTGTCGACTCATTCCCAGTCTCAACCGGTTTTACTACGCCAAAATCACCGGCATTTCGCCAGATCGGGTTTATTCGCTGGCCCCAATTTGTGAATTAAACAATTAACATTTTATAACTCCAACAATCATGCGAACAGATGCAATCGTACATGTCTTTTTGAAAATCGAAGTAGGTGATCACCAGCGGGGTTGGTTAGACTTCAAACTCCATTATTATCCAGCCTACGTAGTCGGCCAGGAATTGCTCGTGGCGTCTGATGTGGCTGGCGGAATAACGCTTTTGGAGACCTTTCGAATTAAAGAGATCACGCATAGTGCCGGTCCTATCGATCACCGAGACAGCACCTGTACCCCTTCAGTTAATCTGTTGGTCGACGTAATTGACCGGAAAGAGGTCGATGATCATTATAGCCGGGAACAGACAGAGGCTTTCATGCTGAGTGCCGATGAAAAGGAGCAGCTTTTCGAGCTTGAAACCTTCGTATAAGGAAGATACAATTTAAATGGTGGGTAGTAATGAAAGGGTGCTGGATATTCTGGCACCTTTTCTTCTCATTGCATTCGGCTGCGCCCAACAAATGTTAACCTTGTTCAAATCCCAACAGAAAAGTCAGGAGTAAAGTATGTGGTCGTGACTTTCCAATCGAACGTTAAATCAAAACGCCCGACAGCCGAAGTCCTAAACATCCATTTCCATTCCGGTTCCTACATACACCCAATTGGAGTAAGCCGGATTAGACAAATAAAAATCAAAACATAGGCCGGTACAACAGGTTATATCCAAATAGGATTGATAGCCAGACCAACCATGAATATATTTTCTCTATTGACCATTTTAAGTTTTTGCCTAAACGGTTCAGGAAGCGAAGTTCAACGTAAAGATGCTCCTATTTCAGCACCTTCCAAATCCGTCACGGTTGCCCAGGGTGAAGTCGGTCGTTGGGCAGGAAACTGTCTTCGGTGTAGCTTTGAGAAACGCGTTTGGCCCGCTGTCATGGGCACTTGCTATTATCCGGTAGACATGGACATGAAGTCCGGTAGTTATACCATCTCCCGGCGAACTACTGGAGGGAAATTAGAAACGGCACAGATCATTGTCACAGAAACGCCTTGCCGACAGGAGGATCTCAAAAACTTTCCCAAAAAAGAATTTGTCGATGTATCGGCAGTGAACCAGGCCCGGGCGGCCAAAGAAGCCGCGGTGATTGGTCCCCTGATTGGATATAAACCGTCGGTGCGGCCTGCGGTTTTTGATCTGCCAGTTGGGAAGCCCGTTAAGAATTTACCGAAAGGCGAAGGCAATTTTGGCGCTTGTAGGACCTTAGATGGGCAGCCCCGGGACCGGCACACCGGACAGGATTATCCAGTAAGTGTGGGGGAGCCAGTATTGAGTGTTGGCAATGGTCGGGTCGTACTGGCAGCTTCACATTTTTACAGCGGCAATGCCGTCTACATCGATCATGGAAATGGCTTGATTAGCGAATACTTTCATTTGAAGGGCTTTTCAGTCAAGGCTGACCAAACGGTGACCAAAGGGCAGAGAATCGGTGTGGTGGGAGAAACGGGCCGGGTAACAGGGCCTCACCTGCACTTGGGAGTGCGGTGGCACGGCGCCTGTATCAACCCGGGCTTTTTACTGGTTGATCCTTCTGATTTGCCAGAGGTGAAGTAAATTTCAAATAATGGGTTGACAGAAAGGTCAAACTCAAAACGGTTGATTTAAAAGTGAATCATCTTTAAAATGTCAATGGCAAATCTTACAAGCCCGGTATCCCATCCATTTGGCATCTGACAAGGAAATTCGACTAATTTTGTGACTGCACCGTTTCAATCCCCGACATTCGTACGAATGGTAAGCGTAGGCACTTCGACTCTCACAGATCGATACTTTGGACTCTACATGGTAGGAAAGTGTAGTGGCCGAAATCAGCAAGATTGAGAGAAGCTGCTTCATGGTTCAAATTTCCAGTTGTTGTGAACGACGGGCTAATTTGATCAACTTTATTTACTTTGGCAACTTATGCAGATCACTAGTATAAAGCGCGTTATGAATGTACTACTTTCTTTGATGGTGGGATATTTTTCTGCTTTAATCGACTGCCGGGCCCAGGAACAGTTTTTGGGGAAGACCCTCAAAGAGGTCCAGATCCAGTTGAGTAAGGGCCAAATCCGGTATGAGGAACATATGTCTCCAACGGGGGATGCGACTACCCTTTCCTATAGCCCATCCGAACCTAATCGTAAGCGATTTGATCTGTACACAGCCCATTTTTTGAGGTTTCGCCAAGACAACAAAAACGTCTGTGATCTCATCATGAGTTATCCAATATTGCAGCAAAACTGGTTGGCCGATACGCTGAAAAACAGGCTAATTCTATCCGGATTCAAAAAGGTCGACGATTCAATATTCTGGAATGAAACCCGGAATTGTTTAGCCCAACTGGAATACGTAAATGATTTGAACCCGTATACGCAGCAGCCGACGAAAGTCAAAATGCTCCGCGTTACGTTTACGCCAGGTTCAAACAAGCCGAGTAGGCAAACCCAGAATGACAATTGATTGAAAACCTTGCTATGAATTACTCATCATCAATGTCATCTGCTGGTGACAAAGGAGTAGCCGAAAATATCGCGGATGGTAAAGTCACCGTTCCTTCTGCCCTCTGGAAGGTGATCGTCATCTTACCGGTAGGAAGTGATGACCTCAACCGGATCAGCGCCCAGACGCGGGTTATTGCCGTGTTTATACCGAATACCAACGCATTCGGCGAAAAGCCCTGGAGCAGCTACCGGGTCAGCGTTGATGAGATCGAGAGCCGGACCGGATATGATTTATTGGCTAATGTTCCGGATGCCGTCGAGTTAGTGATCGATTTAAATGAAAAGTAGGAATACAATTAATTTTGTTATACATAAATATAGAATAATTATAAATTACTTCACAATACTATTTTTAATGCTAAAAATTACTCTACCACTATTGTATATCAGTATATTGTCATTTAGCTTTGAATTTCAAAGTACTTCCAAATGAAAGGTCATCAGGATTACATTCGAGATATAGTTGAAATACGCTCAATGATGGAGCGCACCTCTAAATTCCTGTCTCTTTCCGGATGGGCTGGTATTATGGGAGGCCTCTATGCAATTGTAGGAGCTTACATTGCCTATGAAGTGTTTGATTTCAATCCTGATGTAATAGAATATAGTTACCCAAAATCTGAGAGCTTTTCTTCCAATTTGCTGAAGGTATTTTTTTTAGCCCTTATTGTCCTGATACTGACTATAAGTACAGCTATTTTTCTCTCCTACAAGAAAGCTATTAAAAGGGGTGAAAAGCTTTGGAACACTACCGCTAAGGGACTATTAATTAATATGACTGTTCCACTTATTGCGGGGGTGCTTCTGATCCTCATTTTGATCTCAAAAGGATTGATCGGGTTTATTGCTCCATTAACTTTATTATTTTATGGATTGGCACTCTTTAACGCTAGTAACTTTACCTATGAAGAAGTGAAAAGTATTGGACTTATTGAGATTGGGTTGGGATTGATTAGCATCTACTTTGTTGAATATGGGTTATTATGCTGGGCCGTAGGATTTGGCGTAGTCCACATTATATATGGCATTTATTTGCATTACCGGTACGAAAGGTGAAAATATCAATTGATGGTTTACATAAAGCATTTGAAAGCAGAATCAGGCTGGGCATCATGTCTGCACTGGCTGTTAACGCTAAGCTTGATTTCAATTCGCTGAAAGACTACCTCGATGTGACCGATGGGAATCTGGCGAGCCATTTAACGGGACTAGAAAAAGAAGAATTTATTGGCGTTGAAAAGTCGTTCGTAGGCAGAAAACCAAATACTAAATACTTCATGACAAAAGAAGGTAGAAAAGCGTTCGATGATCATCTTAAAGTACTGGAAAAGCTAATAAAGGGGGTTATTGAATAAGGTATTATGTATTGAAATAAAAGATTTGAAGTTTGCAATTAATAAAGTGTACACGAACATCTATTTTCATTTATTAATCATGTATGGTACAAACCTGCTAAAAACCAATTTATTATAAGCCTCTTTTTTTTAGTGCTAGCTTTGAATTTCAAAGTTCTTTTAAATAAATTTTGAAGGACATAAAACCATATAAATGATAGAAAAAATAGGAACCGGTAGTGAGTGTTTTGAAAGATTTGCAGTCAGTACCCAAATACTGAACAAATACGTCGGCATTTATTCAATTACTTGAGATCCTATAAAATCTATGATCATCAGAGACGGCACGACGCTAAACGTGCAGCCACTCGGCCAATCCGCTGTACCGCTCGAAACTACGGCGCAGAATAAGTTTAGGATCGAAAGTGAGTGGATTGTTTTTGTAATCAATGCTACATAAAACCAGATAATTGTCGTATGAAACAGCCAGTGACGGGTTTAAATGTAAGAAAAATAACATTAATAAAAATAGGCAACTAAGGTATGGAATTGCAAATAAGTAATATCTCCAAAACTTATCCCAACGGCGTTCAAGCGCTGAAGAACGTGACCCTTACTATCCCCAACGGCATGTATGGCCTTCTTGGACCGAACGGTGCCGGTAAGTCTACACTTATGCGAATCCTGGCCACCTTACAAGAGCCAGACGCTGGAAGGATCAGTTTGGGGAACATCGATGTGGTGAATCAGAAGGACGAAGTGCGCAAGACCTTGGGCTATCTCCCCCAGGAGTTTGGCGTCTACCCGAAGGTAAGCGCCGAAAGTCTGTTGGATCATTTTGCCATTCTGAAAGGCATCACAACCCGCAGGTCCCGACAGGAGGTCGTCGAGGCACTCCTGCGGCAAACCAATCTCTGGGAGGTTCGCAAACAGAAACTCGGTGGCTATTCGGGGGGGATGCGCCAACGCTTCGGTGTCGCCGTAGCGCTGCTGGGCAATCCGAAGTTGATGATCGTGGACGAACCGACCGCCGGTCTGGATCCGGCCGAACGCGTACGCTTTCTGAATTTATTGAGTGAACTGGGCGAAAACAGCGTGGTGCTTCTCTCCACGCACATTGTGGAAGACGTGAGTGAGTTGTGCACCCGCATGGCCATCATCAACAGGGGCGAAATCGTACACGAGGCCGAACCGCTGAAGGCCATAGAAGGACTCAAAGGGAAGATCTGGCGGAAAATTGTCGAAAAAAGTCTCTTGCCGCAGGTGGAGCTGGAGCATAAAATCATTTCCACCAAACTCCTGGGCGGACGCACGGTCGTCCACGTGTACAGCGGGGAAGAGCTGACTGGTTTTGAGTCGGTGCCGCCTGATCTGGAAGATGTTTACTTCAGCGCCATGGCGGGTCATTACCCGCAACGAACTGGCCACCAACCGAAATAAGACTATCCATAATCATGAAGTTCCGGGAAATCTTTCGCTTTGAGTTCGCCTACCAGGTCCGCCGACCCTATTTCTGGCTCTTCTTTATTGTTCTGGTCTATTTGAATTTCCTGATGACCAGAGACCGGGCCGTCTCCGATGCTCTTTTCGAGGAATTTTTTATCAACTCACCATTTCTCATCGCAAATACCGCGGTATTTGGCGGCCTGATCTGGCTGATGATGGCCGCGGCCGTAGCCGGCGATGCGGCCGCACGGGATGCCGGGAGCCGAATGTATCCACTGATCTATACCACTTCCATCACCAGGGCCCAATATCTCGGCGGGCGTTTTTTGGCGGCATTCGTTCTCAATTCCCTGCTCCTGCTGGCCGTACAGGCGGGGATCCTGCTGGGCATCTACTTGCCGGGCGTGGATCCTGAGTTGATTGGCCCCTTCCGACCGGCTGCTTTTCTGACCGCTTACGCCTTTCTATCATTGCCGAACGCGTTCGTGGCGACGGCATTTCAATTCGGGCTTGCCATCCAAAGCGGAAGGGCCATGGTCAGTTACTTCGGCAGTTTCATTCTCTTCTTCATGGGCTTTTTCGTGGCGTCTTTCCTACTTTATAAGCAGGGTCTTGGGGCACTATTGGACCCGATTGGAATTCGGTTCATCGTCGAAGACATTGCGCATTTGTGGACAACCGTTGAAAAGAAGGAGCGACTGCTTAACCTGGAGGGTATTGTCCTGACGAACCGTCTCCTGTGGCTTGGCGTTGGTCTGGTCACGGTCGCCGTTACCTATCTGGGTTTTCAATTCACTCATCGTTTGGGGAGCACGTCGCGGTGGACACGCCTGAGCCTTCCTTTCCGTAGCCTTAAGGCGGTCGGAAAGAATAGGAATACTATGTATTTGCCGGGGATCAGGGCCAGCACGTCAATCTGGGTTCCGAACAGCCCACGGACATTCGGCCTCGGCATGCACACCCGTCAGACGCTCACCCTGGCGTGGACGTCGTTCCAAACGATCGCGACGAGCTGGGCCGGACTTGCCCTGCTGACGGTTATCCCACTTCTGACCATTCCGGTGGTGGTCGATCAAATGGAATCCAACGGCGTTCCCCTGGTTCCCACGACCACGCGGGTCATCAGCGAGTTGACGGCTCCGCTGTCTGCCGAACTGAGCCGTTGGGTGATCATCCCGGCGCTCCTCATTTTCTTTGCCGGTGAACTGATCTGGCGGGAACGGGAAGCCGGGCTCGGCGAGATCACCGACGCAATGCCGGGGTCTGAATGGGCACCGTTCCTGGGCAAATTCCTGGGGCTCGGACTTCTGCTCGTCGCCTTCACCACGCTGCAGATGTCCGCGGGCCTGTTCGCTCAAGCGATACTGGGTTACAATACGTTTGACGTAGCGTTATACCTGAAAATTCTCTTCGGACTTCAGCTTCCCGAATACCTCCTTTTCGCGCTGCTCATCCTGGTGATCCATGTGCTGGTGAACCAGAAGTACGTCGGTCACCTGGTGGCGACGATCACTTACGTTTTCATCACCCTCTCCTCCCTCTTTGGAGTCGATCATGATTTATTCGTCTACGGAGCTGGTCCGGGGTGGTCATATACGGAGATGCGCGGCTTCGGCCCTTCGATGGGTCCCTGGCTCTGGTTCAAGCTCTACTGGGCGGCCTGGGCGGGGCTTCTGGCCGTCGTGGCGAGACTCCTCTGGGTACGCGGCAGGGAGGAGGCTCTCCGGTTTCGGCTCAAGGTGGCGAGGCGCCGTTTCGTCGGTTCAACGCCCTGGATGGCCGGAACGGCGGTGGTGCTCATCGTCGCACTCGGCGGATTCATTTTCTACAACACCAATGTCCTGAACCAGTACTTAACTGTTTCAGAAAAGAAGTGGCGACAGGCCGAGTACGAGCGACGCTATGAACGCTACGCTGGTATTCCTCAACCCGAGGCAACGCGCGCCAGGCTGCAGATTGAGATTTATCCTGAGCGTCAGAAAGCAGAGATCCTGGGATCATATTTGCTCATCAACCGCACCGCAGTGGCCATCGACTCCATCCACCTGGCGATCGTGCCGGGTGTCACGACCCGCACCGACTTCAACCGGAAAGCCACGCTCGTGATCGCCGACGAAGACCACGGCCACCGGGTCTACGTGCTGGACCGCCCGCTCCAACGGGGCGACTCGCTGCGGCTCGACTTCGAGGTGACTATTCAGTCGCGCGGCTTCCGGGAGACTGGAGTCGATCCTTCGGTAAGCTCGAATGGGACCTTCTTCATGAATACGAACTGGTTTCCCGCGATCGGCTATCAACGCCCCCGTGAACTGATCACGGCCACCGACCGGCGCGAGCACGGGCTCACTCCGCGGCCACTGATCGCTTTTCTCAACGACGAAGAAGCGTATACCGATCGGGGCCGGGGCATGACCCTCGACGTGGTGATGGGTACTCAGGGTGATCAGGTCGCTGTCGCACCGGGAAATCTGCGCCGAACCTGGACCGAACTGGGGCGTCGCTATTTCCACTATTCAACCCAAGCGATCGGCGGTGAATGGTGCTTCTTCTCCGCCAATTATGCGGTGCACGAAGCCTGGTGGGAAGATTCCGATGATCCGGGAAGGGCAGTCGAGATTCGAATTTACCATCACCCCCAGCACACGGCGCACCTGGACCGTACACTAAGGAGCATCCGGGCTTCCCTGGATTACTATTCAAAGAATTTCGGCCCCTACAAGCGCGAGTCCCTGAGCGTGGTCGAGCGGCCCGGGAATGGGACGGGCCTGCATGCCGATGCCGGAATGATCACCCACGGGGAAGGATTCACCCTTTGGAATCCGAAGGATGATGGCCGGAGCCACGATCACCCTTACGCAATCGTAGCCCACGAAATGGCCCACCAGTGGACGGTTCCGTATGCCGCCGTCGAAGGAGCACCGGTGATGTCGGAGAGCCTGGCCTGGTATTATGGGATGAAGGTGGTGGAACATAGCCGGGGGCCGGAAGCTCTTCAGCGGCTTTTCAGCTACATGTGGCAGCCGCATCCCTACTCACCCATTTTTCGGGGCGAACCGTTACTCCGCGGGCTGGATCCGTACCTGTCCTACCGAAAAGGACCCTTTGCACTCCACACTCTGAGCGAGTACATCGGCGATGAGCGCGTCAATGGGGCACTGCGGAACCTGCTGGAAACCCATCGACCGGTCGACGCTCCACTAGCGACGACGCTGGATTTATATCGTGAGCTGCGGGCGGTGACACCGGACTCCTTACAATATCTGCTGCATGATCTCTTCGAGGTGAACACGTACTGGAAGCTGGAGACGGAGCGGGCTGCGGCAACGCCCACTAAAACCGGCAACTGGCAGGTGACACTGGATGTGGAAACGCATAAGGTGGTGGTGGATAGCGCGGGGGTGAAGCAGGAAGTACCGATGGACGAGTGGATCGAGGTCGGGGTATTCGCGCCGGACCAACCTGGTGAGAAAAAAGAACCGCTCTACGTCCGGAAGCATCGCATCCATTCCGGCAGGCAGACGATCATTGTGACCGTGCCCCGCAGGCCCGCCCGTGCCGGCATCGATCCCGACCACGTGCTCAACTGGGAGGAGCGCTCAGAAGTTAATATAAAGAAGGTAACGATTGATTGATCAGGATACAACCATGAAGTTCACAGAAATCTTTCGCTTTGAATTCCGGTATCAGTGGCGCCACACTTCGACATGGCTCCTGTTCGGCTTATTTTTTTTGTTTGGTTTTCTGATCCTGCGAATGGTCACACTGCCCGACGGAACGTACCTGAATGCGCCGGGTACGATCGCCTTCTTTACGGTCTTCGGCAGCGTGATCTGGGTGATCATTGGCGGGGTCGTTGCCGGCGATGCGGCAACCCGGGACAGGCAGACGCGGATGCATCCGCTTATGTACACCACCCCGGTCAGCAAACTTAATTACCTGGGAGCGCGGTTTTTGTCCGCCCTAGCCGTAAATGCCTTGATTTTGCTGTCCCTTTTTGCCGGGTGTCTCCTTTCCTTTTATGGTCCCGGTGCCAAGACGCAATTCGTGGGTCCATTCCGGCTCGCGTCGTATTTTACCAATTACGGTTTCCTGGCCTTGCCAACCGTCGTTGCCACCACGGCCATCCAGTTTACAGTAGCAGCCTTAAGTGGCCGGGCCATCGCCAGCTACGTGGCCAGCATTCTTATTCTCATCTTTTCTCAGTTTGGGGGTACAACGGTTCACTACGCACTGGAGTGGAAGGTCCTGGGCAGCCTGATGGATCTTTTGGGCACCAGCATCGTCGTGGAGATGGAAGGCTGGACGCCGATCGACAAGAATACGCGGCTGATCCTGCTCGAAGGCCCCTGGCTCTGGAATCGCCTGATGTGGTTTGGCCTGGCGGCCGGGGCGCTGGCTTTTACGTACTTCCGGTTTCGGTTGGGCCACGTTATACCGAATACCCCATGGACGCGTATTTTCAGTCGCCGATCCAATCCTGGGCGCTCCCCTGTACTCACTGCTCCGGACGCATCGGATCCAGGCAACCGGGACACCAGTCCGATCAACCTGCCGAACCGCACCCGTCATTTTGGATTCGCCACGGATGTGCGCCAGGCACTCGCCATTGCCCTCTCTTCGTTCGGGATGATTGCCAGAACCCGGGGGGGACTCACGCTGGTAGCCCTGTTGTCTATTGGCACCGGTCTGTTCGCAACCGAATACATGGAGTGGCTGGGGGTTCCGTTGTTGGCCCGCACCGAGGAGGTTTTACGAATTTTAGCACCCGCCCTGAGCAGCCTCAAAACCCAGTGGATCATCATTCCCCAGCTCACCATCTTCTACGCCGGTGAGCTGGTCTGGCGCGAGCGTGAAGCCGGGCTCAATGAGCTTTCGGATACGACGCCGGTGCGCGAATGGGTCCTGCTGCTGGGCAAATTCCTGGGACTTTCGCTCGTCATCATCACCTGGATGGCCTTCCTGATGGGGGCCGGCATCATCAACCAGCTCGTCATGAGGTATCACCATTTCGAGATTGGGGTATACCTGAAGGCGCTCTTCGGCATTCAACTGACCAACTACCTGCTTTTCGCCCTGCTCGTTTACGCGATTCATATTCTGGTGAATCAAAAATACATTGGTCACATGGTGGCATTCGGCGTCTATGGGTACATTCTTTTCGCGTCGATGATTGGCCTTGAGCACAACCTCCTGATCTACGCATCCGATCCGGGATGGTCTTACAGTGACATGCAGGGCTTCGGGCCCTCGATCACCCCGTGGCTGTGGTTCAAGTTCTACTGGGCTTCCTGGGCGTTTCTCCTGGCGGTAGTGGCAACGCTGTTCTGGGTGCGGAGTAAGGAAGGCGGACTCCACGCGCGGTTCCAGCGGGCAAAGTACCGCTTCGCAGCGTACAGGCCCGCTTTTTGGATGGCCGTGGTACTGGTTGCCGGATCCGGTGGTTTCATTTTTTACAACACCAATGGGCTGAATGCGTATTTGAATCAGGCGGATCGCTTGCAGATGCGGGCGGAATACGAGCGACGCTACGGGCCATACTGGAATGCCCCGCGACCCGTTCTGGTGCGCACCCGGTTGCAGGTCGAGCTCTATCCCGAAAAACAAAAGGCTGAAATAACCGGTACGTACCAGCTGGTCAATCGCGGCAAAGTCGCCATCGACTCGATCCACCTTTCCACGATTCCCCACGAAGGGATCGCAGACGTTTCATTCAACCGGCCGGCATTTCCGATGGTGCTGGATGATGAGCTCGGTTACCGGATTTATTCCCTGAAAAATCCGCTCCAGCCCGGCGACTCATTACAAATGCATTTCAAGATGCACATCAAACCCCGGGGCTTCAGCAACACGGGCGTGGATGCCTCCGTGGTCGCGAATGGTTCTCATTTAACCAGTGGCTGGATGCCCGTCATTGGTTACCAAGACGATCGCCGTCTGCGTGATGCGCGTGACCGCTCAACGCATGGACTCGCTCCGCGGGCGGAGAGGCCCTCTCTCTACGATGTTGCCGCGCGCAACGATACCCGTCATGCGGAACAGATAGACTTGGAAGCGATTGTCGGCACCACCCGGGGCCAGATCGGTGTGGCGCCCGGGGCGCTGCGCCGTACGTGGACCAAAGGCGACCGTCAGTACTTCCACTATGCCACCAATGCCCCGATCCACAATGATTACGCCTTTTTCTCGGCGCGGTACGCGGTTCGCGAAGCCCACTGGATCCCCCATTCGCCCCGATCCGGGCAAACCTTCCCAAACCCCTTACCGGGATCGCAGCCGACCGCAAAACCGGTTACGATTCAAATCTTTTATCATCCCGCGCACGACGCCAACGTGGAGCGCATGGTAAAAAGCGCCCAGGCTTCGCTGGCGTATTATTCCCGGGAGTTCGGTCCTTACCCCTACAGTCATTTTCGGGTTTTGGAACGACCGGGGCCCGGGCGTGGCATGCATGCCGAGCCCATGACGATTGATTATCAGGAAGGGTATTCCCTGATGAATCCCCGGCCAGCAGGTCTCGACCTTCCCTACCACATCATGGCCCACGAAGTGGCGCACCAGTGGTGGGGCCTTTTTCTATCACCCGCAGCGGTCGAAGGCGCCGGTGTACTCGTCGAAAGCCTGGCGACTTACTCGGCGATGCAGGTGGTGGAAAAAACACTGGGTTATGAGCACCTGCTGAGGTATTTATCCCAGATGCGACTGGAGTACGAAGTGCCGCGCTCCCGGGCGGCTCCACCCCTGCTGCGCGCCAACAACCAGTTCATGAATTACCGCAAGGGACCCTTCGCGCTGTACGCGCTGAGAAAGTACATTGGAAAGGATCGGGTCAATGATGCGCTCCGGCGGATGCTTCGCGATTATTCGCCCAGTCCGCCCTTGCCAACGACGCTCGATTTCTACCGGGAGTTGCAGTCAGTAACACCCGATTCCTTACAAACACTGCTGCATGATCTCTTTGCGGCAAACACCTTTTGGGAACTGGAGACCCAAACAGCCACTGCCAAACAACTCAAGGAGGGTACCTGGCAAGTAATCCTGGAAGTGGAAGCTCGGAAGATGACCGTCGACAGCATCGGCAAGGAAACCAACGTTCTAATGAAGGATTGGATAGAAATTGGCGTTTACGCACCACCTGTCAAAGGCCAGAGATCGGAAAAAGTTCTCTACCTTCGAAAGCATCGAATTGGCACTGGTAAGCAGACCATCATTCTCACGGTTCCAGAAAAGCCCGGGCGTTCCGGCATTGATCCGAATCACCTGCTGATTGATTTGAACCTAGAGAATAACGTCAGCAAGGTGTCGATCTAAAGTCAAAATGAAGTGGACTTGTCGGACGAATAAGGCAAGACATTGTACCGATCGATAAAAAGCTCGATCACATAACTAGGATTCTTTACGGTGGACATTTAGAATTTAAGACCTGGATACATTTGCTTATACTGTTCCTTGAGTTCAGGAGTCAACTTAGTTACAAAGTCTGCCTGTTTCCGGGCATAGTCGTCGTTCGAATCAGGGGTTGGTTGCGCCAATATACGGTTGGCATTATTCAGCGTATTCTGAATAATTATCTTCTGGTTTTTAACGGATTCTTTTGCCAGATCAATCTGGCTTTGTTGGAGTTGCTGAAACGTAGAATTCGGGCCGTAAGCCTGGTTATACATTTGACGATCATGAATATTTTGCATTCCACCCGCGATGAGCCCCAGTCCGGCCACCTGCCGCCCTTGCTCCCGTTGCAAATCATTGCCGTACAGGGTTCGGGAAATTTCCAGGTCTTGATTGGCCATACTCCCGTACTGGGCAAAGTTTTGGTTTCGCCGTGCCGCATCGGCTGCGGCCAACACAGACTGCTGACCGGCCTGCTGACTGCCCAGGTTATTCAATCCCGCGAGCACAACGCCCGGGTTGGCACCGCCCCCGACACTTTGCGTTAAAGCCCGCACACCTGCGCCATAATTACCGGCAATGTTCTGATTGGCCAGCGCCATTTCTTCGGATGACAGCCCCTGATTCTTTCTGGCCTCCACGGCGCGCTGCCAACTGGTAAATAGGGTCGATGGCTGCCAGTTTGAAACCGGTTTTCTGGCAATAGCTGCCCCGGTAATAATGCGGCTAATATCCATCATGGTACCTAATCCAATGCCGGGTGTCGATGATGAAGACGAGGACGTTCCCGCTACCGGCGTAATTGCCCAGTTTGGTATCTGCGGTTTTCCCATTGTAAACATATTGCCAGCCTGAACCTCCTTCCCGCCCACGCGCCGGGTGGTAATCTCACTCATTGGAGCCGCAGGCACATACGGCTCTGGCCTTAACCGAAGTACCTGGCCCGGTTCGATCAAATTCGGATTGGCAATTAGACTACGGTTGTAATTGAGCATCTCGGGCCGCGTTGTTCCCGTCATCTTTTCAATGCCTGACACTGTATCTCCCTGTTTCACCGTATACGTATCACCTACATACCGTGCAAGTGGCGTGGGCGACGCCGAAGCCCGACGGGAGACCTGTGGAATGGTGGTTCTGCCACCGGTTAAATTGCCACTTCCGGAAGTATCGGTTGGAGGTGGCGGAGAGATGCTCGCCGGACTTGAATTAGAAGAAACCGGTGCAGGGGAATTTGCCGCATTTAACGCCCAGTTCAACACCCGGCCATTGGTCAACCAGGTCGAATACCCACTTTGCAGGGGAGTCTGTACGCCAGACGAACGTAGATGCTGAATCTGATCCCTGTAGAAAGATTCCTCCGGGCTACCTGATTTAGCGGTCCGCAATAGCTCTTCAATTTCCGCAAGCTGGTTGCCTTGATCGATCCCCGGCGTAGGAGCCGGTGGCAAAATACCCACCGCTCGCATCTGCGGAATAAAGTCGGAGGTGCGAGCCGTTTTTTTTGGTTCGACCGGCCCAATGTCGGCAAACCGGGCAAGATCCATCATCCAATGTAGTCCGGGCATTGGATACACTTCACCACCCCGGGCAAAACGCTGGGGGGCAGGGTCCGGCTGGGAGGTCTTCATGGGTTGTTGGGAGATTGCCGGATTTGTACCACGGCTCCCAAGCAAACTAATCTCCTGATAAATGGCCCACTTTTCTTCCCGCTCCTCTTGTGTTTCAGTCGGTATACTTCGCAACTCCTTCAGGCGTTTTTGAAGCTGTTGAACTCTGGACAAGTCGGGCGTATTTCCCGTGTTAAGCATGTTCTTTGTTGTTTATCTCGGTTGTTCAGGCCGACTAAGCTCATTTGCAAAACACTCAACTAACAATGTGATTGAGTGTATTTGTTACATATAACGTGGGGTTATCGATTGAGAATAAGCAGGCAACTGTATCAGAACCGAATACCTTAACATATCCTTTTGATTAGCCTTTTGAAATAATTAGAAGGCCCCCAGCACTATTAACCTTAATTGCTGGGCAAATTCATAGGTCACCTTAAAGCGATAATAAGTCCGACCATCTTCCAATAACTTGCATTCTCCTTCGCTAATCTCCTTTTGGAAGTGGGGAAGCACCTTGTTACAAAAAATCTCAACGGACTTGGGAGGTAACCTAAGCCTACACACGTAGACGTTTTGGCCGTTTAAGGTATCTGGAAATAGGAAAGTCTCTGTTACGAGTGGTTCCATGATGAAGTGTTGATTAATTGTTTTTCTATTCATGATACGAAGGCGGCTTTCTAAAGAGAATTAGTTTGCCGCTGGTATAATCAAAAGCGAATTTTATTTGTCCAACCTGTATACTCCCAGCCCAAGCAGCTAGACTCAGGATCGCGCGGCTCGTTAGAGCCCATGAAGGAATCTGTATAGGTTGAATTGTCTTCGATGTTGATGCATTCATAAAAATAATCAATTTCCCGGCCTAGCAGTCGCCGAGGATTAGAAAGTAATGGTCGAAACCCGGAAGATCCCGGGATTTACTTTGTAAGTTTTGCCTTTCTTTTTCTGCACGAAATCCACTCTCTTTAATTCATTCAATCCTCTTCTCGTTTGACGTGTTGACCGTCTTAATTCGGCCGCAAGCTCAATTGTGGAGGACTGAACACAGTTATCATCCTGTAATTTTTCGCCGAAAACGAATAGGATTTTCAGTGCGACACTTTCCAACGTTTTGATCACCGACAGATTATATACTGTTGGCTCGTAAATAACGATTCGGCGCTCGAATTTCGAGATTTCGCCTGTTTTCCAGTCAGATTTTGACATAAGCGGACTGTATATGACTCTTATACAGTGTGATTTTCTGTAATTGGCCTGTAGAACCCCTGAATGTGAAGATAATCACCAAGTTAAGTATTTTAACGCGATTTTGCAAACATTTGTTCTCGAAAATTGCGGGGGTGCGGCAGACGACCGTTGGTCGAACGGCGTCTTTGTAACGATCTAACAGAAAGATGGATACGGTAACTGTATAGCTAATCCAGAGAATTCGGAAGTTTCCTAACGTATACCAATATACGCTGTATGTAAACAGAAATAAATTGCTGTAGAACTCAGATCATAAAATGAGACATTTCTATCACTAGAATTATACAAACGTATATCAGATATAAAACTGCAAGGGTGAAGGTCAAAGAGAACCGGGCTGGGAAAAAACAGGGTCGGGGTGGTTATTGGGTAGGCTGTTAGATGTGATTCAATTTCTGAAGCGCCAACGTCAGAATCGTTCTTATTTTCTCTTCCTGGTCGGGAGTCATTTTGCTTTTCCGGTTACCCGCTACATTCAAAATCTGTACACCATGGTTTACAATAAAAGCCTCCAGTGCTGGGGCGGTGGGATTCAAGATATACGGCACTCCTGCCTTTGTGCAGCAATTGATTGTTAATTCGGTTCCGTTCGTTGGAGATCCGAAGATGACGGTCGCATCGGATTCGACAACATTACGACGTGTGCGGGGTGGATACTTACTACTCGAGTCTTCAACCAATCCAAAGCCCGCCAGCCATGGTGCGGGGCCATTTTCTGTAAGGTATCCTTTCGGAGCTACGCCACCGGTTTTAATTCCCAGATTTTGAGCTACGGTCAGGGCGAGTTGATCAACACCCGTCTGGCCGCCTGAAATCACTTTTTCAATTCGGTAGCCAAGCATTTTTTTTGTTTTGGGGAAGATTGAACTACATGAAAATAGCGAAAAATCTTGAGATTTCCAACAGGAATGAGGTTGAAAACGGATAAAAAGCCTCTTAAAATAATGGCTTCATTTTTAAAACTGGGTACCTGGCGCTTTTTCAGATTGGCAGCTATTTTTCCCCTACCCCCCGGGGGTCTGGGATTTGGCCGGGGAAAAAGATGTTATGCTCCGTAAAAATCGCCTGGAAGATCGTTCACGGGTTGAATACCTTTGACATCAGACAGATCATGATATTAAGGGTCTGTTAAATGTGGGTAATACCCACATTATAAAAACACAACGCGGGAAAGGAATAATACAAGGAAATGTTCCGTTTTACATTCGTAGTTCAGCATGCATGACTACCGGACAAATTGTCCTTTACTCCAAAGGGCGACAACAAGCCTTCTAAATTTGCAATTTGACTCTTGGAAAAAAACACTGGAATTTTCGGTGCGTTTTAAATGTACGCCAGAATTACTTTTACGTGGTAACGGCTTGTACTTTTTAAATGCAGTCCAGGATTGCATTTAAAAACGAAAATGGGCCGGGACTTTTACGACCCTTTCCCGAGTTAGTTTTACTGAACCAAACCTCTGTTGCCATCTCCCTTTTAAAAGTGTTTCTGGCACACATTTAAAAGGGAGTGAGAATCCCTTTTAGAAAATGGTCACACGAGCGTCGGTGGGGACTGTGGGTCGGGGGTGCCGGGGCTCACGGTACTTTTTTCCTCTACCCCCCGGGGGTTTGGCCAAATGAATGCCAATAAAGGATTCCTTACTTTTGGTTTGGCGGGGTAATTGGCGGCTTTAACATTTGAAAATCCTCCACGGTTGCGGGGGCCAGCGATCGGCGGGGCGGGGATCGGCTGGGTCAGGAGGCAGTGGGTGGTTAATTTAACTTACCGATTGATGAATAAGTATCTTTGCCTACCCATTTCCTTCTCTTGCTGCCTAAACCCTTCTTCCATGAAACTCATTGTTTACCTACTAGCCAGCCTGCTGTTGGCCGGTTTTTCAACCCTACCTGAGCTTTCGTTCTTTCCAATTTCGAACACCTCGGCTATGGTAGGTAGGGTGGCTTCGGAGCCAAAAGCACAGATTGATACGCAGTACACCCATTTTTTTACACGTTATGCTACCTGGAATGGTGGCGATGGAGTTTATTCAACTCCTCTTCCTGACGGTCGAATTGTATGGACATTCGGCGATTCATTCCTGGGTCTTGTGAAACTAGACCGGACCCGCTTACCCAACCAGAACGTTATGGTTCGCAACTCCATGATGATTCAAACTGTCGAAACATTCGACGGGTTCAAGACACTGAATAAAGGGGCCAATACCACCAATGCGGGTCAAACCTACTTTAACCATGCGAAGCAGCCAGGTGGCAAAGACTGGTACTGGCCGTTAGATGCCACGGTTTACGACCGGAAACTTCAAGTCCTGCTGAGCCACGTCCAAAAAACAGGATCAGGCTCCTGGGATTTTAAGAATGCCTCGATCGATATTGCCATCTGTTCGGCCTCGACGGGAGCCATTGAAAAAATTATTGTCAACAAATATCAGGGGCAGTGGGGATATGGTGGGGCCGTCTGTGAAGCGTCAGATGGTTTCACCTACATTTATGGCGTTATACATGGAAACCTCACGACGAACGTTGTTGTCGCCCGCGCTCCGAAAGGTGATCTGACGGCGACATGGCAATTCTGGAACGGCAGTCAGTGGGGAAGCCAGCCGAAAGACTTTTCGGTCTACAAAGATGCCTCTGATCAGTTCAGCGTGTTTCGATACGGTGCTAAGTATTATCTCTTTACGCAGGAAATCATTTTCGGCCGACGGCTGTTTCTGTCGGAGTCGAGCAGGCCGATAGGGCCATGGACTGCAAAGCGTCTCCTCTACACTGTTCCCCCAGAACATAGCACGGACAAAGTTTTCACCTACAATGCCCTGGTTCATCCAGAACTGTCGAGAAATGGGGATTTGATGATTTCGTATTGTGTCAACACTACCAATTTTGACGACCTTTTCAACATTCCGGGTAGTGCGGATCTCTATCGACCCTACTTCATTCGGGTGACGAACTGGCAATAAATCGGGCTGCCTTTTCAAGCAAGGAGGCATTCAAAAAACTCAGTTCTTTATACCAGAATTTCGTCGACTGGTACGCTTCCGGCTTCGGCTTTCACCAGTGCAATAAACTGGTCACACAATTCACTCAAATCGGTTGGGAGCTCATTGTTGGTGCTTCGGACTCCGCCAGGTATTTTAACGATAATTCGCCCACCCACCTCTTCCAGCAAAATAAGGAGGCCTGGAAAAACAACTGTAACTTCCCCGGCACTATTTTGGTCAAGGCTTTGAATTAAACGGCAGGCCGGACCAAACTCAAAGCCATGCTCGAGCTGATAGTGCAATTTGCTGTAAATTTTATTCATCACCTCCATCTTTCCATTCTCGATTTGGTCGGCAATTTACTGATTCGCCAGGAACATCCAACTGATTGTTGGATCCCTCATCGGATTCTCACGACGTCAATTTTTCTGACGTTGTCAAAGCCTGAAAGAACCTTGAAAGTCAAGACCCAATTAACCACATTTACGAGGTAAGTCTGTCTTACCTCAGCAGGTTCCGTCTATGCCAAATGGATGGAAATTATTTAGCCCCAAATATTAACGGAGAGCCTTGATCTCATTTTTAACTTAGACTTGCCTATTTTAAACGGGATCGTTCAACAGAGGGGCTATTTTGGCTGATTACGCCCAGTTGTTTTTATTGGGATTCAAAATCCCTTTTAGATTTGGTGCCAACAGACAGATCGCGCGTCAGTTCAATTATAGGTTAAACAGTCATTGGCATTTATGCTAAAACCTGAAAGTGGTATCTTGTTGAAAAAAACGGAATGAGAGAGCAATACAGTTTGGTTAAATTCCTGGTGACAACGCCCGACAACCGGGTTGAACACTGGACCGTTCCGGTTGTGTTTTATGACATACCTCCGCCATCGGTATTGGACGTTATGGAATTCCGGCATCCCGATCATTTGTTTAAAGTGATTGATATGCTGGATTCAACCCCAGAACAACACAAGGAAGTTGCTCAGAAAGGTGGCAAGCGGGCCATTACGTACGACGAAATTGTAGCAGTGGATCGGCTGAAGCCAGATTAGCCCCCGTCTTGTTTTAGCTATGGTTGCTGATGACAGAGTTTTGAAACCACTTGCGCGATTTTGAGAAGGATTAAGAGTAACGAAAGGTATTTTTCGGCGTTCCGGCTTCCTTTTGGTTCTTCATCTTCCCGGGCGTCGTGTATGCCCAAACGTAGGAACGGTCAATAGGTGGACGGGTCAATAGCTGTGCCGTATAACAGATACCAAAAACGCCGTAACAGACGTTCGTTATTAAGACTGATTCACAACGTTATGAATATAAAATACGCCTACGCCGTCATCAACCAAGCCAGTGGCGGAACCTACGAGTCCAATTCGGCCCTTACGGCGTACCGGATATTAAGCGCAATTGAGCGTGAGTATACCGAGGGAAGCGAAACCGTTGCCTACAAAGCGGTGCTTCGTCAACTTGATGGGGTGCACAGACTACAAGCGCAGTTGGAAATCGAAAACGGTAAGGTTGTCAAAGCAAACGTAGAGCCCGAGTTCAAGGAGCAGGTTGAAAAGAAGAGACAGGAAGAGAAAGAAACTGGGGAGGATCAGTAAGCCCGATCGCGCGCGTTTTTTGTTGGTTTTCCGCCGTGCAGTCACCAACCAGGACCGCAATTCCTTTTAATCGGGAATCGCCTGGGGTCTTAACTGCAAAACCTTTTTAAACCAACCAGACCAATCCCAGCCACTTGGCTCCTCCGGATTATTGGGTAATAGAGAAGTTATTAATTCTTCTTCGTTGTTTTTTTTCAAAAAAGCCAAAAACGGCAGCAAGACGGTTTGGTTTTTTTTGTTTTCTTCAATTAGGTTTTATTCGTCTAAGTATTATATAAAAAAGAAAGTTATAAATCAGGCAACGCGTTGCATGAAATCGGGTAATACATTACTGGGTTTCAGGCAACCGCTACCTGGTTTCAATATACCTTATAGGGATACCTGATTTCAAGTAACCCATCGCGCGCATAATTGATCACATTACATAATCATTACTAAAATCCGGCGCTTTATAAATAGTGGCTGATTGATTCGGGTCTGGTTGTGAAATATCAGACTTTTCGGAAATAAGATCGGCGTGACTGTCTTTAACACCATGTCGGAAGTGTGTTACTGCATAATTGCCAAACCGGTAGATTACATCAAAATTATTTGCAACGCCTTCACTATTGTTTTTAAGATTTCGAAGAAAATAACTTATTACATCACGAGGTTTTTGGGGAAGCAATTCGTGTTCGTTACCAAGTATCACATGGATAGCAGTATAAGCATAGGCGTGAAAAGCGTTATGAATAAATTCATCGTCTTCAAAATGACGCATTGCCTCCTCTAAATTTTGAACTTGTGCTGGAGAGAACTTGACCATTCCTTTTACTTTCGTTCGCAACTCTGTATGGCATGTATTGTACCAATTTCGTTGTTTTATATATAATTCTTCCAGTATTTTGGCCAGTGCCTTAGCGCCCTTTTGTTCGGCACCTTGTTGATTTTCAGAATTTTCTAACGGACTTTCTGTTGTAGAAAGCTTTGCAAGTTGTTTAGCAATTATGCCGTATTGATCCGCTAAACGATTAAGGTCAATTCCTTTTCCTGTAGGTGTTTTTTCGCGGTAGAATAATTTCAGTTTCTCGGGGGTTGCTAATTCTGCAAAATTTAGCCGATAGGACGTAACTCTATTATTGGACGAGTTTCTGACAATTCGGGTCTTAAGAATACCTGAGTTAATGAAATAATTACGAACAGTTTTTAAACGTTGCTCTCTTATTCCAAGCTCTTTTTCAATGGCTGGATCCGAATGTGTCCACTCACCAGTACTTCGGCAATGGAAAACAAGATATTGAAACAACACAACATGGTCGTTTGTAAGGTCGTCGAGGTTAAACTTTTCCCACGAAGGAAAGTTGATTTGAATACCCAAATCGGCTATCTTTACCGTGTCATTCATTTTTATTGTTGCTGATTTAGAGTTGGTTAAACCCGGCACAGCGCAGACGTCCAAATCCAATCGCTACCGGTTGTCCTAAAAGTACTCCAATGACCATACTTGCCCGGTATGGTCATTTTTTGTTCTGTGGTATAAATATACAGAATGTCTTGCAATGTAAGCCACTGGATACTATTTTTAGGTAAACAAATAAGCACATGGCGAAAGAGTCAGGAACATACAGGCTGCCGATAGAGACCAAAGGCAAAATAACGGAGCTTGGAACGCTATTTAAAGAAAGCGGAGCGGAGATTATTGAAAGGGCGGTGAATCTTCTATATGATCAAAAGGAGCCCGAATTTAACCGGGAAATAGCCGAAAGGCTTAGTCGGTCAAAATCCGTCTAGTCGAAGAAAAGTCGCATTTTGCATAATTCTAATACAATACTTGGGGAGCGTCACTCTTATATGGGCTTTCTATCAATTTTCAAATAATGTAAGACAATGGCTTGCGCTTTGTCTATTAATTGCTTAAATTCGTTTATTCGATTCAGAGACAGACTGAAAACCGCATAGGCCCGAAAGGGATGCCCGGTCAATAGGAGCGACTTTGAAGGAGATAAAATAGTGATCCCCGTACTGTCTAAGTTTTCGCGGACCAGTCAGTACGGGGATGCAAGTCAACCATTTTAAACTTTCATTCAAAATGTCAACGGACGCAAATTACGTACCGGGGAGCGAAGATGCAACCCCAAAAGCCAATTTTGAGCAAACGGTAGGTCAAAATCTACCAGGCTTCCTGCCCAATCCCATCGGCGGTGCCGGTGGAGAATTTGAGATCACCATCGACGCCCAGCCCGGCCCAAACGGCGAAGACTCCCCCGCTGTTGTACTTCACTACGCACTGGCCCTCTACCACCAGCGCCTTTTAACCGAAATCAAAGACGTTCTCCAGTTCCAGGAATGGTCTGAACGCGGCCCCGCTGATTCCCAGGAAATTCTCGGAATCGTGCGCAAACTGAAAATCGTGGCTAATACCATGGACTGTCTGGCCGATGGCACCTATTTGCGCCTTCGGGAAATGTACTGCCAATTGACCAACCTGTTGCCTTCTCCGAATCAACCAGTCGATCAGACTGCTGACTCCACGAAAAAGTAGTCCTGCGTACTGCCACCATAAACACCCCTTCGCTTCATTCCTGGCGAAGGGGCAACCCATCACGTCTTACTCTTCACAAAAATGAATCGTTCACCAGAACAAACCTACGATTCGCTGCTCTCCGCAACGACCGCTACAGTTATGAACCCCTTCGGCAAAACAGCCGTAAACCCAATTGCAAAACCGGTTATTACATCGACAATCCTACGGGCCATTTCACCCCAGGAATCCACGGTAATCGTTCAGGAAGTCGCAAAGCTGCTCGATGCTTTTTCGGGCTGCCAATACGGCGAAGTCCTCCGGTGGATACTGGTTTATATTCAAGAGTCCAAAAAGTTAAGGAAGCGCTTTAAGGCAGACGAGATGTCCGCCATACTGTTGTTGATTGAATCCTTCACGCGCATCGATCAAACGTTTGCGCTTCGGAAGAAAGGAGGCCAATCATGCCGCTGAGACAGGCAACAGACAACCTAATACAGCAGAAGGTTGCCGACCGACCAAAACCGACCATAGGCGAAGTATTGGCAGCGCAGGATACACTCGCTCACCAAATCTTTGACCTGTATCTGACAGCAGACGAGATCGCTCCAGATCTGGACGAATCCACGGGGATGGTGGAAGAATTCAGTTTGGACCGATACGCTTAAAGTATCCAGGGGCAATACGTTGCCCAACCCGCACCACTAAAAAATCATCTATTCCCATGAAAAAACAGACAATTCCCGCAAGGGTCTATGACGGCGCTATGTCCGTAGCTGACGCAGCCAAAGAACTCGGCATCGGTCAAAAAGCACTCTTCACCTGGCTGCTTAACGAAAAAATCTGTAATCACAATGGCCACAGCTACATCGCCGATCAAAAATACGTCGACCAGGATTGGCTCAAAGTCAAACACAAGACCTGGTGGTCCGGCGGTAACGAGTTCAATCTTCAGACGGTTTTTGTAACCAGACTGGGGGTTGAAGAAATCCGTAAACGTATGACTGAAACACCCACTGACCTGAGTTAGGCTGCTGAAGTCGAACCGCAGCCAACAGCCAAAGCGGAATCATCGCGAAGAAAAGCACCCATTTTCCCAGGGTTGATTTCGATCTGATTGAGGAGATTGATTGTTCTAATGCTCCCTAAATACCCTTAATCTCATATTTTTCATTTTTTTACTGCATAAAAATTAGAGATTAATTCAAATAAAACCTCATATAAATACTAGTCATTATCCTGAAATAATATCTAATTAACTTTAGGTATAAAATTCAATAGAAATATACATTTTCTGCATATGCATTTTCTTATTATTTTATGCAGAAAGGAGTCGTACGGTCGATTTTATTTCTAATTTATTCCTCATTATCATTGCAAAAATTATTTATTAACGACTTCTAAAATGTACAACCCTTTCGAAGATTTGTTTACGGAAATCATGCATCTACAAATGACATTGGACCAAGTATTGACGACCGTCCGTTCTCAGCCGACACAGGCCGAAATCGAAAAGCCTTTAAGCCGGAAAGAAGCTGCCAAGTTTCTGAATGTCAGTTACGGCAAACTGTGTAGTCCCACATGCAAGGTTCCGTCAATTAGAAAATTCGGTAAGTACTACTATCTCAAATCTGACCTGCTGAACTACCTCAAATCCGATGATAGGGAATAGAAATTGTATATCATGGCATTCACACCTTTCTTGATCCTGAACTCCTATGAGTAAAGTTACGCTGGCCCTGGTGTTTGAAGCAAGAAAAAGCAAAAATTCCGAGGAAGGAATGTTAAAGATTCGCGTGACCTACCAACGCGACAAACGGCCCTACATTTCCCCTTTTCATACCGACGCAATGGATGCCGAGGGCCAGACCAGCGCCATTGGTTTAATGCTGGGCAGCGTCAACCGGTGGATGAAAAAAATCGGGGTAAAGCTGGGGATCAGTCAGAAACTGGTGACGTATGTGGCCCGGCATTCATTCGGGACCACGATGCTGCGATCCGGCGTTCCGCTCAAACATATCAGCAATTCGTTCGGACACGGAAGTATCACCACAACCGAACGATACTTCGGGGAGTTTGATGACGTCGATATCAAAGAGTTCTTAAAAGCGCTTTAAGTGATCCTAATGACACTGGAACAACTATTTACTCATTTTTTCAGTACCTTCCCAGTGAGAATTTAAAGCGGAAAGATGCATACATAGGTAAACGTCAGAAGATTGTCAGCGTCCAGAACCTGAATAAGTCAGCGATGCGATTGCAATCTCGTACGGACATATTGTTCCCTCAACTGAAGCTTTTCCTCATTGCGTAAAAACTCTTCACCTTGACCGGTAAGGAGTTTTTACAATTATATGTTACCAATCCGAATACAGATACATCCCATTCACTGCGACCTTATCCGACTGAGCTTCAATCTCCCGCTCGACTGCATCCGACACATTGGCCAGCAGATCAAAACCCGTTAACCGCTCGATCTCATCGACGCTGACCCGGTAGTCACTCCAGGGCTTTTCTCCGAAGGCATTGGTGTTCGGTATAAATACGGCAATAACCCGTGTCTGAGCGTTGATCCGGTTCAGATCGACACTTCCTACCGGTAGGACTACAATCACCTTCCAGAGCGCAGAGGGAACCGTTACTTTGCCGCCCGCCAGGGTAGTGGCTTGCCCGTTGTCACCGATGCCACCTTTACCGTACGTCCCCGCAATAATATACGCTTCGTTGCCGTCGGCGATGAGCTTCCGGGTGTAGCCTTCCAGCAGGCTCCAGCTTTCGCGGTTATGGCGGGGAGCCTGGGGGACGATGTTCGTCATGAAAAACGTGGTGCGATTTTCCTCTGCCGTTGAGTCGCGATCATCCGACGGGCAGAGGTGGCCACGGTCGAAGCCGCTGAGCGTATAATCATCATGTCTTACCTGGTACCATCCGGTTGGCAAGGTTTGATCCGGAATGAAGAAACCCGCGTACCGCTTCGCCGATCCCTTCCAGGCGGCTGACGAATGCCAGGAGCACCAGTTGGCAATACCGGCGCTGCGGTTATAGCTGAGGGCGTAGGTTGGCCGATCGATGAGGTAATTGTTTTCCTGGACACCTGCGTTACTGGGATTACCCAGGGCAAGGTTCTCGTCACGGGTGGGCATGGATGTGTCCGGAGCTAGTTGCAGTGCTTTCTGGCAGGCAACTGGGCCGAATAGAACAGCAAATAGCAGTAAACGGACTATCCGATTCATAAGCTGCTCAATACTAGCGATTATTCAAAAAATTTACGTGAAGCGTCGGCGATTTCTTCAAAATTTTCAATAAGGTATTTGATACCGCTTTTCATCAATTCTTTGATTGCTTCGGACTTGAAAATCTCAAGATATTTTAGACCCTTTTTTCTCGCGTAAGCCCATATTCCTGTTAACTCCTTAACTGTCTGATTTTGAGATTGGGTAGTTTGGGTTTCTTTGAGGTGATTTGTCTTAAAAATTAAATCAAGATAAACCTGCCTATCTGCATCAGAAATTTCGGGGTCTCTGGATTTGGCCTGCAATCGGTGAATAGTGTCGCCTAAATAACGGTCGATTAATACTTGCTTATCTAGATCGAATGGTTTTGTCTCAGCATCCTCATCTAGCATTTCAAAGTTTTCAAAAAACTCATCTTGGTACTGCTCAAGAATTGGGTCTTTACTTCCATCGAATGGGTCTACAGTTCTGTAATAATCAACCAATCCTACCCATCGCTCCCAAACTTCCTTCAAGTTTCTTTCTTCTATCCAACTCTCTTTAGGATCCACAGAATCGGAACTATATGGATATCTAGTGATCCGAAACAGCATTTTACCTGTATCAGTCTTCCAGTCAGTGACTGCAAAGTGAAATTCAAAGCCATTTTGAATATCCTTGACCAAAAGTAAACCGTCCCCCGGTGGGCTTCGCATAAATGGCCTGGTGTCAAGATTTTTCACCTGGGCCAGCTTTTCTAATTCTGATACAGTATGCAGTTGAGGTATTTTGGGCTTCATTGGAAACTTCATCTAAATGTTTCCCTTCAACCTACAAAATCTCAGCAGTTTTCGCAAACGAAATTCCTGATTACGCCATGAAGAGAACACCAATTGTCCTTTCGTCTGATTCGTGACTTTCCTAGCGTCACAGCGTCTAAGCAGTATGAAAACGCTGCTCCTCTACTCTGTCCTTATTTTCGCTCAGCCAGATACCGTTCCACCGACGGACACAACCCATTATTATGATCCGGTGCAGGCTCGGGTACAGGAAGACTTGCAAGCTCAGAAAAACGCCTGGAAGCCGATGGAAAAACGCATCAGTCGGGTAATCTGGGTTTTTATCGGAGTGGTCGGCACATGGACTTTAGTAGTGATCACCAGGCGGGGGCTACGGTAAAGAAAAAGCCCGCCTGGTAAGGGCGGGCTTAGAGGTGTATTTGTATCCGAATTTGTAAGAAGGAAAATATACTAAAAATCGGACTATTTATCCGATTCTTCTACGATGCCCTCTGAATCCTCTGAAATTTCTTCATCGGCTTGATTCTCTTTTGCTTGATTCTGCTTACGGCGCTGCATATCAACAAAATTGAATGGTTGGACTAAAACAGTGGGAATTCCAGCCCTCGCTGTCAACGATGCTATAGTCTCGCGTACGAAAGGAAAAAGTATGGCAGGAGCATTGATGTCACTAAAATTTTCAAGCAACTTTTCGTCTACCCCTTCTGCAACCGAAAACTGGCCTCCCATTTTTATTTTGGATTCCATCACTTTGTCTGTCCCATGTTCCTGCCAAATTTCGACCTCCAGAATGACGAATAATAAGGGCAGTTCAGTCCGCCGACTAATTTCAAGCTGTAATCTATTTTGGACATACTCAGATGGGTAGACATCATTGCGCCGGAAAGACGCTTCTAATAAATCTACCTTCTGAAGGGTAAACGGCGGTTGATTAGATTCCATACGTGCAGATCCTAAGCGGCCATTGCATAGTTATAGTCCCCTGGAGCAAAACTATCTCCAGGTATAGTCACGGTAGCAGTGGGTTGTTGAAAAATTTCTTCTTCGTAAACCAAGCTATCAAACAGTTCCCGCGCAGATTCCAAATCGGCTTTATGAGGCCATTTTACATCTAAGTCAATTAGATGGATATCCGATTGGTAGTAAGAATGCTCTGTCCATGCTTCTTGAACAATTGCATCTTTTTTATACAGGATAGGGGGCGCAATCGGTAGGCAGTTTTCCGGATCAGTAAATAAAATACCTTCTTCAGGAAACGCCATTAGAAAATTATGAGTTTCTTGTCCTGCCAACTCTCTAAAATGAAAACTCTCAAGAGCCAGTGGATCAGTTACTTCGATAATATGTAATTCGGACATTTCTTCGTAAACATATGAAAATCCGCAATGCAGAAACTGCTCGTGTATGCGGTTGATGAGGCCAATGATCCATTCGTTAGCAATAGTCATAAAATTGTAATTATACGTGTCAAGTCGGAATTATGTACTAGTAATTGACGACAATTTATTGGTCAATTCGTCAATGATAATGTTCAGTTTGCGGGCCAACTCTAAGCTTTTGAGGCTAAATTTTTCATCAAACAAATCATTTTTGTAGTCGGCATGTACGCGGTTGCGTTTCAAAGTGTTAATGTGCTGGTTGAAATCGAGTGCTTGGAATCTATAACCGCTATCGACTAGTTTCTGTTCAACAGTGGTTATAACATGCACATGACTGCTGGCCTCTTCGGTTTTCTCGATTAAGCTTTTGGGAAAGTGTATTTGAAGTAGATAAATCGAACGTTGGAACGAGCTGTAATAAGCATGGTGAATGCTACTGGTGTAAAGATTGTGTTGTTCAATTAACAGCTGACACGCTTGAATGCTGTCGTTTGATTTTTGTAATAGTTTACTCATGCTCGCCTAAGGGTCGCAAATATATGTAATATCTTCAATGCACCTGCTATATATCTGGCATTTATTTATGTAACGCCAATAAAGTCAAGTATTTAGCATCTTTTGAAGGGATTAATCTATAGTCATGTAAGGTAAAATAAATAATATTTCTACTCAAAATATTTATGGTTTATTTATGTCTCACTTATTTAATGGTAGCAAAAGTCCATTCCATATCAGATTACGCGTTGTAGGTTGGCCCTATCGTCAAGACTGCAAGAACAAGCAATGTGCTATTTAAAAGCTCTTTTACTATATTAATACGATCACTGAATGAATGTCAGTAATTTATTTCAAGAATATTTCACACTACAATTTGCTTGATTTACACACTGGGCGCGTGCTCGGGAATCGCAATGCGCAAACTGCGAAACACCTGATCCCGGACGTCAGCATCGGAGAGCAACGCGGCAACCTGTCCCGATACATTCAGCTTCTGGCAGAACAGCAGGGCTTCGTTGCCACTCATGGCCGAATTCGCCACCACCGTGTAGCAGCAGCCGGGAAGCATGGCAGCCAGGTGTTCGCCGGAAATGATGAGCATATTGATAACCTGATTGGTCGAAAAGAAACTTGGCCGGCAGCAACTGACCGTTTCTTTACCTGGAAGAAATGACAAGAATTAGGCTGCAACCCGCAACTGCGGCTTTGGGGGTTGCAATCTTGAAATATGTTCTTCTTTGAGCACAATGACGTCCCGTTGCGGCTTACCGCTGTTGATAGAGTCAACGAGTGCGTCCAGTAGACGCGTCGCCCAGTCCGGAATGTATTTACCACCTACTTCAATAAAAACCTTTGGAAAGTTATACAAACTCCGTCCCAACCCAAAATGTACAGCGGCCCTTTTCATGGCATCGGAAATGCCCCCTTTCACGGGTTCAATTGCGGTCCGGCTGGCTCCATCGGTTTTGCTGACCACTTCACCCGTTGCAAGCTTGACCGTAATGGTGCATAAAAAGCCACCCTCGACTTCTTTAATTTCATTGGTCCAGTTAGCCCAGCCGAACTGTTCATCGAACCGCTCCATCACCGACCGGTTATTGATGTAGGGGACAACAATCATTTTTGCCGGTTTATTGTCTTTGGATTCAATCAGAGTCTGGACCCGCCATTCAATATCGGCAGGTAGCAGAGGGGCAGTTAGTTTTGAAATGTCCATTGTGTTTACTTGTTGTTTATTCCCAATTTATCATTTCTGTACACTTTCTAAAAGTTTTCCCTGGCCGCGCTGAAGGTCAATCATTCCCTCGCTAAGCCGTCGCATTTCCGACAACAGAGTGCCAAGCGAAGGTTCCGGATCGGGGAATTCCCGGGAAATATACGAGTCGTACTTCCACAATTGCAGAATATCATCGTGGGCCATTTCGTAGGACTCGTAACTTGGGTTCAACGAGTGAAGGATCAATCGCCCGTTCGTGGACAGTTCATTGACTACTTTCTTTAAGACGATGCCTTCTTTGCTGATGACGATGACTCCGCTTCCATCCTTGATGGTACCCCATTTTTCAATGTATTCGCCCACCACATACGAACCCGATGGAATCGGCAACATGGAATCTCCCTTGGTTGGAAACATCCGGTATTTGCGGCTTTTCGAAAGGAAGGGCAGCCGGAATCGGGGCAGTTCCGCAATAAAATCAATATCGTTGTAGCCTCCGCTACAGTATCCCATGATGGCAGTAACCGGTACAAACTCGACATTTTCTTCATTGTCTTCGCCCACCGTACGAACTACTTCATGAATCTGCTGCGCCTGTCCGAACAGGTTGGTATTACCGCTTTTGAAAAGGTGATCGAGTTGGGTGGCTGATAAATTACCCAGGTTTTCATACAGCAGCGCATCCACGGTAACATTGTAAAATTTCGATAACGTACCCGCCGTATCGATGGTGGGCATCGCTCCTTTTTCATACGAAATGAGGGAAGGTCGGCTAATCCCCAATGTAGAGGCTACTTCCCGTTGGGAAAGACCTCGATACTGTCTCAAAACCAATAGATTACCGGCCAGATACATACACGTTTCAGATTCCGTTAATGACAAACAAAGCTAAGAAGTTTTTATAAAAATCCTATCCTGTATGTCAGGATTCTTTACAATTGTAAACTGCCAAAATCCGGTTTAATTGTGTAAAAAACAGATTCCCGTAAAAAAAGTTAAGTATTCTGACTTGGATATGTAAAAAATCCTGACATATATTTGTCAAAAATCCTGACATAGTGTAATTCAATTTAAAATGGTGGTTGAACGCAACATACTTCACCTGGACCTCGACACCTTCTTCGTGTCGGTCGAGCGGTTGCGGCAACCGGAGCTGGTAGGCAAACCCATCATGGTCGGCGGATCTGGGGACCGGGGCGTTGTATCGGCCTGTTCGTACGAAACGAGAAAGTTTGGGGTCCGATCCGGCATGCCCATGCGCCTGGCCCGGCGGCTCTGTCCGGATGCATTAGTGCTTAAAGGTGACTACGAAGCCTACGGCAAGTATTCCAGGTCCGTTACGGAAATCATTACCGAGCGGGCTCCTGTGGTGGAGAAGGCGTCGATTGATGAGTTCTATGTGGACATGACAGGGATGGAAAAATTTGTCGGATGCCTGAAATGGTCGAAGGAACTGAAAAGCAAAATTGTCCGCGAAACTGGCTTATCGGTTAGTTGGGGATTATCCAACACCAAGACGGTCTCCAAGATAGCCGCCAATGAAAATAAGCCGGATGGGGCACTTTATATTCCTTCGACCGATGTCCAGCCGTTTCTCTGGAAATTGGATGTCTCGAAGCTACCGGGAGTCGGCGAGAAGATGGCGCACACCCTCCGCTGCATGGGCGTCACCAAGCTGGGAACCCTGGCGCAAATTCCCCGTAAACTCATGGAGCGGACCTTTGGCAAAACCGGGCTGTTTCTCTGGGACCGCGCTAACGGTATCGACCCTTCTCCCGTACTGCCACACGATAAGCAGAAATCGATGTCGAAGGAGCTGACGTTCCAGACCGACACCACTGATGTTCAGATGCTCCAGGCAACCTTAAGCAGGATGGTGGAAGGTCTGGCCTACGACCTGCGAAAAGACCGGTGGTGTGCGGGCAAGGTCACAGTCAAAATCCGCTACAGTGATTTTCAAACCTACACCCGGCAAATCACCATTCCGGCCACCTCGTCGGATCACCAGCTTACCCTGGCGGCCATCAAGATTTTCAATGCGCTTTACAACCGGCGGTTGCTGGTCCGGCTGGTGGGGGTCAGTGTCAGCAAGCTGGTGCGGGGAACCGAGCAGCTTGCGCTGTTTGATGCCAGCGGGGAGGTGGTCAAAACCCGGCTGCCCAACCTCTACCAGAAAACCGACCTCATCAAGTTGAAGCACGGTGAAAACCGCATCGGACATGCCAACAGCTATCATTTGGGAATTTAACCGCTAAACGTCGCACATTATGTCATTTGCCCTACACTGCCGCGTCTGGGATGTCCAGAACCAAACCATGCATTACCTGTCATCCTTGTTAGCTCAGACGGAAGACTTCCAGGTCGTTTTGCTCGAAGATGCTCTGGTTCTGATCAACACCTTTAATTCCTCGGAGAAACGTCTGTACGAGGCTGGAACACCCTGGCGTCTGATGCTGTCGGTGGGTCAACCCGACCGGGACGGAACCCCGATTTATGACTATGACATCGTGGAAAGTGAAGGGTATTTATGGGTGGTCCAGAATCATCCGGACCGTTGTGGCTACAGCCTGTTCATGCCTAATTGCCTGGGGTTGCCACCGTTTCTGACGCTTGACCGGGTGTTGGCGAGTAAAGTCAAGGTCGTAGGGAATTTCTTTGAGGACCCGCACCTGATTCTGGAGTTTCCGGACTCGCCGTATCAGCAGGCAGCCTAACCGCCAGACGGACGGAACACCATGTATCTCAACGCCCATAGTTACTACAGCTTACGGTATGGCACCTTATCCCCCGAGGATCTGGTCAATCAGGCTGTGGCTATGGGCATTACGACGCTGGCACTGACGGATATCAACAATGTTTCGGGCATCTTCGAATTTGTCAAGTTCTGCCGCATGGCCGGTATTCAACCTGTAGTGGGCGTTGAGTTTCGCAATCACAATGAACTGGTATATGTCTGTCTGGCGCGCAACACCGCGGGATTTGCCGAAATAAACCAACACCTGTCGAACTGGTTAGTAGCCAGCAAAGACTTTCCGATTCGGGCACCCTCGTTTCAGCATGCCGTGGTGATTTATCCGTTGCACCGTCTCAATCACTTCACTGACTTGGCGGAGCATGAATTTGTGGGGATTCCGGCCGCCGGGATACCCCAACTGTACCGGTACCGCCAGAAGCTGAAACCCCACCAGGTAGTGGTTTTACAACCCATGTCGTATGCGGACAAAACAGGTTTCAGCCTGCACCGCCTGTTGCGGTGCATTGCGCACAACTGCCTGCTTTCGAAGCTGGCCGAATACGAAACGGTGCTGGAAAACGAGTACATTCTTTCACCCCGGCAATTGGAAACCGCTTTTCAATCGTGGCCCCAGATTATTACCAATACCCGAGCGCTGCTGAATAGCTGTTCGTTCGGCTTTGATTTTGATACACCCAAAAACAAGAAACTATATACCCCCAGCAAGGAAGACGACATGGCTCTGCTGCGGAAACTGGCCGAGGATGGTTTGCGGGACCGTTATGGACCCGATCATCAGGAAGCCCGTCGGCGCGTCGAGGGGGAATTGAAAATCATCGACGATCTGGACTTTACCTCGTATTTTCTCATTACCAGGGATATTATCAGTTATGCCCACGGGCGCGGGTATCACCACGTCGGGCGCGGATCGGGAGCTAATTCAATCGTAGCCTACTGCATGCAGATCACCGATGTCGATCCGATCGCACTCGATTTATATTTCGAGCGGTTTATCAACCCCGGGCGCACGTCTCCACCCGATTTCGACATCGATTTTAGTTGGGACGAACGGGATGAAATCATCGATTACGTCTTCAAGAAATACGGACGCCATCACGTTTGCCTGATGGCAAATTACGTCACGTTTCGGGACCGGGCCGCTTACCGTGAATTGGGGAAGGTATTTGGGCTTCCGAAGGCTGAGATTGATGCACTCGTTAAAGATCCCCGCTCCGCCCCGCCGAATCAGTACACCCGGTTCATTTTCCGCTACGCTCCCCTGCTCGAAGATTTTCCCAACTACCTGAGCATTCACGCAGGCGGTATTCTGATCTCGGAATTACCGCTTTACCACTACACTGCGCTACAAATGATGCCCAAAGGCTTCCCCATCTGCCAATTCGATATGCGGGTAGCCGAAGACATCGGCTTTGCGAAGTGGGATGTCTTGAGCCAAAGAGGACTGGGGCATATCAAGGAAGCCGTCGATCTGGTACGCAAGAACCGGCAGATCAGCGTCGATATTCACCGCATTCAGGATTTTAAAGACGACGAAAACATCCGTCGGCAGTTGTTGTCCCACGAAACGATGGGTTGCTTTTACATTGAGTCGCCCGCGATGCGCCAATTGATCTGGAAACTTCAGGTGGCTGACTATCTGACGCTCGTGGCCGCATCATCGATCATCCGGCCGGGCGTCGCGTCGTCGGGCATGATGGCCGAATACGTCCGAAGGCACCACAACCCGGCGGATTATACCGCTGTCCATCCGAAGATGCAGGAGTTAATGGCCGAAACCTACGGGGTGATGATCTACCAGGAAGATGTCATCAAGGTGGCCCATCATTTCGCGGGTCTGACGCTGGGGGAAGCCGATATTCTGCGCCGGGCCATGAGTGGGAAATACCGCAGCAAAGGGGAGTTTGTCCGCATCGAGCAGAAGTTCTTTGCCAATTGCCGGGATTTAGGCTACACCGACGAGGTGGCGCGCGAGGTCTGGCGGCAGATCCAGAGTTTTGGCGGTTACAGTTTCAGCAAAGCGCATTCGGCTTCTTTTGCCGTGGAGAGTTACCAGAGCCTTTTTTTGAAAACGTATTACCCGTTGGAATTTGCCGTGGCTGTAATTAACAACTTTGGCGGCTTTTACCGCACCGAGTTCTACGTGCACGAAGCCCGGCGGTGGGGGGCGCATATCGAAGCGCCCGATCTTGCATCTAGTGAGTACCTGACGCGTATTGAGGGACATACCATCTGGCTGGGGTTTGTCCACATCAAAGGGCTGGAAAAAACCGTGGTGCAGGAATTGCTGCAGCAGCGCCGACAGCAACCCTTTGCCAACTTGGACGATTTTACCCGGCGGGTTCCGGCGGGTCTGGAGCAGTTGATTATCCTGATCCGAACGGGCGTGTTTCGATCCTTTGGTTCCACCAAAAAAGAACTGCTGTGGATCGCCCATGCGCTGGTCAACAGTTACGTGCAGCACGAGGGCATTCAGGAATTGTTCGCGCTGGAAGAAACCAACTGGTCGCTACCGGTTTTATGGCAGGATGAAATAGAAGACAGCTACGACGAGATTGAATTGCTCGGTTTTCCGCTGCGATCCCCGTTCGACTTGCTGGCCTCGAAAGTGGTGGGTACCTCTGCCCGGCAATTGGCACAGCAGGAAGGACGGATTGTTACACTGGTAGGGTATCTGATCACGCACAAACTCATCAGGACGAAGAATGGAAAGCCCATGACCTTCGGGTACTTTGTGGATTACGAAGGTCATTATTTCGACACCACCCATTTCCCCCAAAGTCTGGAAAAATACCCGTACCGGGGTATGGGCATGTACCGCATCGAAGGCAAGGTGGTGGTCGATTTTGGTTGCCCTTCGGTAGAGGTACGGAAATTTGAGAAGCTGCCGGTAAAACCGGACCCGCGGGGTGGCACCGAGCTGTTTTTGAATTAATTGACCCGTTCTTATCCCTCAATAATTCATGCCATGTATCAGCAACTCTACGTTTATGCCGGACCCACCCGGAAGGCTTTCAGTTATGTCAGCGACGTGGAAGCCATCGACAAGTTTCCGGAAGATTGCTACGTTGGGTCGGTTTGGACCATTCAGCAACCGGATCAGGCCCTGCCCGGCCGGTTCGTGGTGGTTGACATTCCCATTATCTGGCAAACAAAAAGGAGCAACCAGGATCGGGTACCGCGAATTGAAATCTTTCTGGCACCGATTCAGGATCAGTGGCTTTACGGACCACCCGAGTTTCCGTTCCTTCGGGCAGCCTGAAACAGGAAAGAACAGAAAGCAATGGCTTACAACGAGAAATTAGCGAATCGCGTCCGGGAAGAACTAGCGAGTTTCCCGACGCTGGAGGAACAGACGAAACGGGGTGGTTTATCGTTTCGCATCGATCACAAGCTGGTGGTGCATGTAAAAGACGATGAGTTGATGATCCGCTGTGAAAAAGAGATGACCGACGAGCTATCCGGTCGGCCCGGGGCCCGCCCGTATGTCATGAAGGGCCGACAGGTGATGAAAGGCTGGCTGTTGATTGATCCGGTTGGCACTTCTCGACAGGCCGACCTGACGGATTGGCTCATCATCACGCTAGCGGCTACCGCCAGAGCAAAAACCACTCGGAAGCGAGCGAAATAATTGACGATCATCACCGTGTAAAAGCTGATGGGATGTCTCCAGGAAGTGTCAGTTGAAGTCGTGATTGACACAAATATTCTTACCTACGATTTTGTAGTTACATTACATTTTATTAATTGCAGATGATTTTAGTTCTCACTGGAACATTTTCTATCTAACCTAGACTGGATTAGAATCATACTGTTGATTAGACCTTTGACTTTCTTCAATATGGGCGTGTTTATTCCAGCTAGATTCGGGTATTATAAAGAAATTGACTACAAAAATTTTGGTTTAGGTAGCATTAACGACATTGCAAAGTTTTTCAACTATAATCCCGACCAATTCTACCTTTGCATGGGACCGCTGGATAGCGACTTTCAGGTTAAAAATGTGTGCATTGAGGTGTTTAGTGGTAAGATAATATTTGTTCTGGCTGACTCAACGAAAGGGCCGCTTAAGCAATCTAAAGTCGATTATTTCATGAAAGAACATAACCTCAAGCGAATCTTTGATGGACCAGAGGTTGAGTCGATATTAACTTCAGGAATTGAAAACAAGACTTTAGATATCAATTTTTTATCAAGAGTACTAAAGCTAAAAGACCCCAGCCTTACTGGAGTATTTCATGCCAGTTCAATCGGGTTGAACCTGATATTTGAACAAGGCTACCTGACTGATTTTATGTCGTCTGATGGAATGAATAAATGGGCAAAGCTATGGTATCAGTTAAATCCCGCACTCATCCGTGACTATGAACAACAAGCTATCAAGTTTTGGGGTAATAATCCAAGCCGAGTACTGTTTGAAATCAACGCTCAGGCCGAGGCATTAGGCGAGACTCCAGGTGCATTAAATAATCCTTTTTTGGAGCTTCACCGGACAGATTATGGCTTAATAGACTTTTGCATGTTGAATGTAAAACATCATAGTCGGCCTATCACGCATGATGAATTTTTAATTCTTAATCACGGACGGTTTATCCAATTGGATGAAAAAATGAAAGAGTATCGGGTAGGTCTGTTCACCTATCATTTCAATGAAGAGGGCGAACTCTTAAGAGATTTGGACGAATCTCAATCGTAATGCCCTTTACAAGAGAAAACGTATATATAATTATCATCCACCTTGTAAACCAGTCGATGTTCGTCGTTTATTCGGCGTGACCAATACCCACTCAGGTCACCTTTAAGCGGTTCAGGTTTACCCCTACCCTCGAATGGCGACCGTAAACACTCATTTAAGAGTTCTGATAACTTAGCGATTAGTTTGGGTGAAACTTTGGAAAGTTCGGCCAGTTGGTTCAAGGCTTCAGGAGAAAAGTTGGCACTACGCGACTTCATTGGCCATTGAGCGTAGTTCTTCAATAGTCATCACTTTGCCTTTCCCTTCTGCAAAATCCTTCTCGCCTTGCTCTATGACTGAACGAAGGGTTTTCGTACCAACTGTTTCGATACTGTATTCGGCTTTACAGAGACGAATAAGCCAAACGAATAACTTTACAAATTTGCTTTGTGTAGCGATGTGAATAGTAACTGCTGCCATGACGCCGTACTTAATGGATAATACTAACGTATTTTTCATCAAATAACGCAAAAAATATTGATTTAGTTGTTACTACAGGATCTGAGCCTGCTGTCAAATACAAAAGATAGTGTGAAAAGCAGGATTTGGGTGGACAATTCTTAATACAGAATAGGGACATTTCGATCCGATCATAAAACCAAAAATTCTTAGCTTCAGGTTCTGGTTTTCGATTCAACGTGGACAAAAATAGCTTCTCTTTGTGGGGCCGCAAGCGTCAGATGATCAACAAAATTGCTATTTCTCAATCACCTCGGTTTTCATCAGCGATTCGTCGAGCGGTTGCATCAATTCTTTGATTTCGGCTTTGGTCAGCTCCGGGTCGATCCAGCGACGCTGCTCCTCGTGACTGAGCATCAACGGCATGCGCTTTTTGGTGTTGTGGATGTATTCCATGATCGGGTTGGCCGCCGTCGTCACAATGGAGAACGTCGGCCGGTTTTTCCAGACCGAATAAATACAGCCCAACGCAAACGGTTTCGGGTCCGACAGGGTGATGTAATAGGGGATTTTCGATTTCCCTTCATGGCGCCATTCGTAGAAACCATCCACCAATAGAATACACCGGTGATTTACAATGCTGTCCTTGAAAGACGGTTTTTCGAAGATGGTATCCTCGCGGGCGTTCAGCGTCATCTTGGCCAGTTCAGCCGCTTTATCTTCTTTCGCCCAGGCCGGGATCAGACCCCACTTAAAGAGCTGGATGGTTTTGGGATCGTCTTCGGTGATGACCGGGAGCAGGGGATGCGCAAAACCAGACACCCGGCCGGGCGGGGTGTAGTCGTCCGAAGCGGCCTGAGCGGCTTTCACCTGCCGGACCAGTTCGGCCAGGGGTGTTTGGGCGTTAACGGTGTAGCACATAGAGTGAAGGTTTAGTCAGTAGGATAACCGGAAATCAAACGAAGTGTTGCCTTCGTTCTTTGCTATGCCGTACCCCGGTAGCGAAAGATCAGCTGGTCATCGGTTTCCTCGACGAACTTAAAATTCAAATGACCGTCAAAACCGTTCGTGGTAAACGGAACGCTATAATTCAGCCAGCCGTCCTTGTAGGCGGTGCCGGTTTCGTTGCTAATATGGAGTTGCAGCAATTGCAGAATTAATTTGGTTGCAACCCGGCCAAAATCACCGGTAACGATGTTCTGATTCTGGATCGAGACGACTTTCATGAACGGCGAGCTTTTCTAACGCCTAATCTAGTGAGAACCGTTCAAAACACCAATCCCTGACCGGGTTGGATTATGAAGTTCTTGATTTGAAAACGGACGGTTCAAATAATGCAAGAATTTTTTTTGCACACTCTTCTACATCTCCGATTTTCCGGTATTCATTAATCAGACTGAGGCACCTTGCGTAAAATTCATCATACCCCTTCAATGACGGCCCGATTTCAATGTCGATAACTACGTTGGATGAATAATTGGTTCCGGTGTTGTTTTTCCTTATACCCTCTAATTGCTCGTTCCGCTCTTTGGGGTAACCGCAGTCCATATAAACCAGGCAGTCATATTGTTCAATTACTGCGGGTAAAGCGGTGGTATATTCGGCATTAAAATAATGCGCCAAATGGGCAAAAGGATCATATCCCCATGTTCCGCCCAACTCTGTCCGATATCGGTTAAAAAGATCCAGATAAGGTTCGAAATTTCCAACCGAGTAATCTTTGCAGGCCTGGTGTAGTGACCGCAGCTGATTATTCAGATTTGTAGCCTGAAAGTGGGCTGTCATCATGCCCCTGAAGGCATCGTTATCAATATCTACGTTGGCCCATCCGAAAGATGATTCTCTCAGAAAGCGGGCCTGGTTGTTTGTTTCGTCTTCCAGATACTGGATTTGCTTTAAATCAATTAAGGCGTTCATGGTATGTTGTTTTAAGTGGTATAAACTGGGTGCCATTGACCTACAGTAAGTTAACACTTAAATCTAAATAGTGCAAAGCTAAAGGCAGTGTCTTTCAGGTAAGACCGAATCCAATCTAAAAAAGAGTATTTGGCTAAATGAGAAAAGCAAGCAATTTCGTTATCAAGTAAGTATGCGAAAAGTCGTAGCTCCAGATACAAAGTTGATTATTTTGATTGATGCCGCTGTCGCCTTTCATTTTGTGATCGTTCCCATTCCAAATCTGAGTTGAAAGAATCACGGTTTAATTTGATTCCAAACTCAAAATCCTCATCAACCTTTTGACATTCTCCGTCTAAAGAGTCTTTAATAACATAGTGCAAAAAATGAGAAGCCATTATTGTAGAGCAATATTCTACTTCATTTAAATATAAGAGTTTTTTATCATCGAGAGAATTGTAGTCTTTTTTGACTATTATTTCACTCTTTGATTGCAATAAACCTGCTTTTTCACAGTACGGTACATGAATATTTAAATAGGTTGGTAGGCCTAATCGGTGGAAAGAATTAAGGCGGGAATGTGCAAGGATAATTAGGATTTCAATAAGATAGTGTATTTTAATGGAGTCGATCAAAATAGCCAGATCCATAAATTCGCCATAATTTATATTCCCTGTAATATATGCGCCGAATGCTTTTGCCAACAAGGCTGCTTTCTTTTCATGGTCAAATCGTTCTAAATAAATAATAATTTGTTCTCCCAACTGACCTCTTGCCTTTTCATCATTGTTGTGCCTTTCCCAGAACTCTTCTTTCTGGTTTTCGGTAAATTCATCAAGATTATCAAGGAAGGATTTTACTTTCTTGAAAAACAGATGGTCACGAATTGAATTAAAGGCCTGAATACTTTTCGCGACAGTCCCCAAAAAAGGAATTTCTTTAATGAATGTATCTGGGAGATTAGAGTCAATAATGGCTTCCAGGGAATCCGTTATAATTTCTTCAATTGGTTTGGAAGGCGATTCTTGGCCACCTATAGAGACTGTTCCCATGGTTTCAATTTGAATCTGTCAAATCTACCAATAAGCGCAGAAAGTTTTGGCGCTCTGGTAATAAAAAGCAATGGTGTCAGCTGTCAAAGCCTATATAAGGGGGTTTAACAGCTGACACCATCATTCTACCCAAAAATAGAGTATCTGGCCAGACCATTGATTAGTCAGTATTTTATCTTACACGGCAAAACCGGCAAAAGAAGAAACGGGGAGTTCTGCCGGTTTTGCCGGTAGGTTACCTTAGTCGTGGAGATAAAAAATGGTTGTATTGGACAGATAAGATCAACTTAATTATGGGGCATCTTGAAAGGCCGCCAGAATGATGTCCCAAAGAAATTGTGTATCAAACGGTGTATCAAAGAAAAAGCCACCCCGTTTATAGAGTGGCTAATTCACTGATAATCAAGAGCCCCCAGTCGGGATCGAACCAACGACCTACTGATTACAAGTCAGTTGCTCTACCAGCTGAGCTATGGAGGCAATTCGATTTGAGCGTTCTGCCACGAGGGCAGTCTACCGAAAACCGGGTGTGCTGGATGGCTTTCTTTAAATCTGGTGCAAAAATAGCAATTTTGCCTTTTCGGTCCAAGAAAGATTCCTTTATTTTTCCAGCCAAAGTCGTTTTTTTCGCTTACTGGGCTTCCCGAATCACTTTCAACTGGTGCTTCAGATCATCCAGTTGCTTCTGAGCCACCTGAATCTTTTTGTCAATGTCGGCCCGCAGTTTATCCGCGCCTTTCGAACGGCTGAAAAATTCGATGTTGTTGTTGTACACCGCAATATCATTTTCCAGCGTCGTCATTTTCCGGCGTATGTCACCTTCTTTTTTGTACAAATCCCGCGACGAACCGGTTTCACGGATCATTTCTGCTTCGTTCTCGAGCGTCAATCGTTCTTTCTCTCTGGGAGAAATTTTTCCGTTGGCCCCCACAAACAAATTAACCGCATTGATGTACCGCTTCTGTATCGACTGCATGTCTTTCTTCGGCACATAGCCAATTTGCGCCCATTCTTTTTTGAAGTCGTTCAACTGCGACAAATCCGCATTACCGCTGTTTGCCACGGTTTCGATCCGCTCACAAAGCGCAATTTTCTTCGCCAGGTTCTCTTCAAACTCTTTCTCAACCTCCTGATTCCGGGAGCGTTTCTTATTAAAGAAACCGTCGCAGGCGGCTTTGAAACGCTCAAAGATCGTGTCTTTGAACTTCTCCGGAACCTGACCGATGTTTTTCCACTGACGTTGCAGTTCGATGACCTTCTGGGTGGTTTCAGCCGATTCTTCGCCCGATTCCAGTATGCTTTCTACCTCTTCGCACAACTGGGTTTTGGCTTTCAGGTTTTGCTCCCGCTTGCCTTCGAGTTGTTTAAAAAACTCGCCTTTGTGGTGAAAGAACTGTTTTAGGGCAGCCCAGAATTTCTTACTCAGTTCCTTGCCTTCGTCGCGCGGCATAGGCCCCCGAATGTTGTTCCAACGATCCTGGATCGTCATCACTTCGCGGGTTTTTTCGTTCCAGTCATTAATACTGTTCGACGTGAACGATGTAAACGGAATCAGTTCTTCGTAGAGTTTCGACTTCTCTTCGTACAACTGTGCGCCTTCTTTCCGAATCTCTTCGTTCTGCCCGCGACGGCGATCATACAGCGTATCGAGCGCTTTTTTGAAGCGTTGCCACAGCACTTCCTGCTCCGCTTTTGGAGCCGGCCCGACGTGTTTATAGTCTTCGAAAAGCGCGTTGGCTTCATCAATAACCGCTTTGGTTACCGGACTGCCTTCGTTGGCCAGAACCAGTGCTTCCACTTTTTCACAAAGCTCCGCCTTCTGGGTCTGGTTTTTTTTCCGATCGAGTTCTTTTAATTCAAAATAGATATTGCGGTTGCTGTAATACCGGTCGACCAGGGCGTGATAGGTGGCCCAGAGCGTCGCGTTGTGGGGCGACGACACATTTCCGGCCGCTTTCCATTCATCCTGAATGTGCTTGAAACCATTCCAGCTCGTCTTGGGATCACCGGCGTTGTTTTCGTCGGCTTCGACCAACTCCCGCAACCGGCGCAGCAGCTCCGTTTTGAGATTAAAATTGTTGTCCTTGGCTTTTTCGAGCTGGTGGAAATACTGATTTTTCTGGTCTTTGATCTGCTTGAACAGACTATCGAACCGACTCACCAGTTCATCCGGTTTGAACTCGAATCCCTCTTCGGATCCGGTATCCTGCACATACCGTTGCAGGGCTTCGGCCCGATCCGAAGCTTTCGATTGATCAAACAACGGACGTAACTCTTTCAGGACGTCGTCCGCCCGGCGGTAATCCGATGCCGAAACCGTATCCGTCTTCAAAGAAGCCAGATTCTTTTCGAGCAACGCAACCATATCCGCCCGGGAAAGCTGGCTGTAATCCGCAGCAGGTGTTACCTCCTCCAGTTCCAGTTCGGCTGATTCAGTGGGTTCAGCGTGCATTTCAGCTACCGCCAAAGTCTCCGGGACGGATTCGTCAACAGCCACGGATTCTGCCGTCGGCTGGGCTTCAGCAGACACTTCCGGAGTGGATTCGAGACCTTCCGATAGCTCCGTTGCCGAAGCTTCCGGCGTTTCCGCTCCTTCCGGTTTTGGTTCTCCCAAATCAGTCGTCTCCTGATTGAGTTCCGGTTCCGCCTTGCCGGCAGATTCCAGAGCCGATTCTACTTCGTCAGCCGGTTCTTGTTTCGATTCCAGTTCCACTTTGTCAGTCGGTTCCTCGTTTGATTCTACCGCATCAGTCGGCTCAGTCTCCGGTTTTATCTCGTGAGATACGTCCGGATTCTGTTCCTTGCGTTCAGTTATTTCTTGCTCTTCGCTCGCCATACGATCTTTGGGAATCGTTACTTTTGCAAAAATACGAAAAAAAGCGGATTATTATTTCTTTACAGACCGCATCAGCGGATCGAATCCCATACACCCATGCTATCACCCCTGGCTGACCTGCGCAAAGAGTATACCCTGAACGGTTTGGACCCGTCCGATGTTACACCAAATCCGTTCGCTCAATTTCAGCGGTGGTTCACCGAAGCCCTGAATGCGGGCGTTCCGGAGCCGAATGCCATGCATCTGGCTACGGTTGGACCGGAAGGTCGACCCACCGGGCGAATTGTTTTGTTGAAAGGATTTGATGAAAATGGCTTTTCTTTTTTTACAAATTACCAGAGCCGTAAAGGAGTGGAATTGGCCATACACCCTTTTGCCTCGCTGACTTTTTTTTACGCCGAACTCGAACGCCAGATCCGGATTGAAGGCGCGATTCAGAAAGTAGCTGCGGTAGACTCTGACGTTTATTTTCAGAGCCGCCCCCGAGGCAGTCAGATTGGGGCCTGGGTTTCACACCAGAGTGACGCCATTGAAAGTCGTGAGGTGCTCGAAAACCGCCAGCGGGAACTGGAGCAACAATTCGAAAATCAGCTCATTCCGCGACCCCCACACTGGGGCGGCTACCTCCTGATTCCCGATCGCATCGAGTTTTGGCAAGGCCGGCCCAGCCGTTTGCACGACCGGGTTTTGTACCGAAAAGAAGAAGAAAACTGGATAATCGAGCGGCTGGCGCCGTAGTGGAATGATGGGTTATGAATGATGAACGAGCTGGCCTGTAAATTCATCGTTCATCATTCATAACCCCTCATTATTTTAAATCAAACAGATTCTTCACCCCAATCGTCCGATCCACGGTGAAGCCTTCGCCGTATTTGACGCCGATGACGTGGCCGAACTCTTCGGCGCGGGCGCGCAGAAATTCCATGAATTCCTGACTGGCAATGTAACTCATGGGTTCATTGCTCTTCGGATCGTAAAACTGACTTTTGTAGGCCAGCAGCGACTCCTGCTTTTTTTCGTAGAAATCGGTAATATCGACAATGAAATCCGGTTTGATGTAGCGATCCTGAATCAGGTGATACACCAGTTTCGGCCGCCAGGCTTCCTGCTCCAGTCCCGACGCGTCAGCACCAAGATTATCGACGGTTTTGATTTGCCGGAGCCCCGAATAAAAGCAGGCATCTACTACCAATTCCGACGCCCGCCCGTGGTCGGGATGGCGATCGTAAATGGCATTGGTGATCACAATGTCGGGTTGGTATCGCCGGATCGCAACGATCAATGCCTTCTGGTGTTCTTCATCGTTTCGAAAAAAACCGTCCCGAAACCCCATGTTTTCACGCGCCGACAGCCCCAGAATCCGGGCAGCCGCATCAGCCTCCTGCAAACGAATTTCGGGCGTTCCCCGTGTGCCGAGCTCCCCGCGGGTCAAATCCACAATCCCGACTTTTTTGCCCTGTGCAACGAGGGACAGTATGGTGCCGGCGCAGCCTAATTCAGCGTCGTCGGGATGAACGGCAATGACAAGTAGATCCAGTTTCATTCGTTAATGGACTCTCAGTTTTTGTCCCGGCCGAATCCGTGAACGGGTTGAAAGGTGGTTTTTCCGGGCGAGTGTCGAAGCTGATAAGCCATACCGGCGGGCAATGCTGGTGAGGGTTTCACCCGATCGAACCCGGTGAAGAACCGTGCGTTTATACCGTGGCTTGAACCCGGATAAGTTGACGCTTTTTCCGCGTAAATAATCCCAGACCGATGCGGTCAAAATAAAATGGTCGGAAATCAGCGAGTTAGTCGGGAAGTCGTAAACGAACGTGGGGCTAAAGGGGTTGCCCTCATACCGGGTTTCGAAGTGAAGGTGAGAGCCGGAACTGCGGCCGGTGCTGCCCCCCAGCCCAATCTGGTCACCCGCCTTGATGAGTTGGCCGGATTCGACCAGGGCCTTGGACAAGTGACCATACACGGTTTCCAGTCCGTTGTAATGCCGAAGCAGAATGTACCGGCCAAAACCGCCACCGTCCCAGCCTGACACCCGCACAATCCCATCGAAAGCGGCATAAACCGGGTCGCCGGTTTCTAGGTCAAGATCCATTCCCTTGTGCCACCGCCCCCAGCGCGGACCAAACATGGAGGTTACTTTTCCGTCGACGGTTGGAGCCGACCAATACCGGTTTTCGCCCGGATCGTATAATTTCAGATCCAGTACTTCGTCAAACTGAAGGGGATCGATGCCGTATGGATCGACGTTGTGGGGGTCCCATATGGCGTAATAATCCGCAATTTTCACCCAATCGTCGCCTACCTGAACGGAATCAATGTATTCGACCACGGCGGGTTCACCTTCGTCGATGGTAGAAGTGTCCTCCGCTACTACGGGGTTTACTTCTTTTTTGGGTTCAAACTGATTATTAAACCGCAGGTTGGAAGGTTCCTGTTCAAATTCCTCATCCGGCTCCTGAACCGGCGTTTGCGAGGGGAAATTGGGGTTTTCTTTCTCTGATTTCTTTGGCTTGATGCTCAGGTTCTTCTTAAATTTTCCACGTTCCTGTGCCTCTACGGTCGTTACGCTTGCCAAACAGCAAACGCTGGCGAACAGCCACCAGACTGCCAGTTTTCTCATCCTTGGGGATAAAGTTTGACAAAAAGAATGATGAATGATGAATGATGAACTATGAATTGGCTGACGCTCATAATTCATAATTCATCATTCATCATTCTTAACTCCCTTTGTGGTGGTTACTAATTGTATATCGTTTACGCTTCCGCGTGCATTTCTACTTCTTTCATGGCCAGATACCGCTCGGCATCCAGGGCGGCCATACAGCCCGTTCCGGCGGCCGTCACTGCCTGACGATACGTATTGTCCTGGGCATCACCACAGGCAAATACGCCGGGAACATTGGTCCGGGTGCTGCCTTTTTCCGTCAGGATGTACCCGGTTTCGTCCATATCAACGAACGGTTTGAAAATGGCCGTGTTGGGTACGTGACCAATGGCGACGAAAAAGCCAGAGACATCGATCACCCGTTTTTCACCCGTCACCGCATTTTTGATCAGTGCACCGGTTACTTCCTCCTCACCCAGTACCTCTTCCGTTTCGCTGTTCCACAAAATTTCAATATTGGGGAGCGATTTCACGCGGTTTTGCATGAATTTCGACGCCCGCATTTCGTCCCGACGAACGATCATGTAAACTTTCCGGCACAAATTGGCCAGGTAACTCGCTTCTTCAGCCGCCGTATCACCCGCGCCCACAATGGCAACGTCTTTGCCCCTGAAAAAGAAGCCGTCACAAACCGCGCAGGCCGAAACGCCCAAGCCGTTCAGGCGCATTTCCGAAGGCAAACCGAGCCATTTGGCCGAGGCTCCGGTTGAAATAATCACGACATTAGCACTAATTTCCTGCTGGTCGTCCACCGTAGCCTTGTGAATGGTGCCGGAGAAATCAACGGCGGTGACGACACCATACCGGATGTCGGTTCCAAACCGGCGGGCCTGTTCTTCGAGGTCCGTCATCAGTTGGGGGCCGTTGACACCGTGGGGATAGCCCGGAAAATTATCAACTTCGTTGGTGATGGTGAGTTGTCCGCCCGGTTGCATTCCCTGGTATAAAACGGGTTTCATGCCCGCGCGGGAAGCATAGATGGCGGCTGTATATCCGGCCGGGCCGGAACCAATAATAAGGCAATTGACGTGTTCGGTGGTCATCGTCTGACAAAGAATAGAATGTTTAATCTGGTCGGCTTTTGCTTAAATACGGAGCCAGACACTGAAAAAACAAGCGCAAAGGTGCAAAAAATTCCCGGCGAAACCAAGTTAAAGGAGAATGAACCCTGAGCCCTGAATAATGAAAAAATAAGACAAAATCCTTCTCTTTTTCGGCCCTTTTGCCCTTCCCTGCTCCAACTTCACCATCCACGCTTCTTTAAAATTTACAAAATTCGCCATTCGATCCGCCGGTTTAGCTTCCGGTTTTCGTCGGTTGTGTTGGGAGCAATGGGCTTTGTTTCACCGTATCCGGCCGATTTAATCCGGTTTGGGGCGACACCGGCTTTGGCCAGATAACTCACCACCGATTGCGCCCGTTTTTTAGATAGTTCCAGATTAGTGGCCGTACCGCCCTGATTGTCTGTATGCCCGGAAACTTCGATATTGACCGTTGGATTGACTTCCAGAAACTTCACAAGACGATCGAGCTCCGTCCGCGATTTGTCGGCCAGATCATACCGCCCGGTTTCGAAGAACAGGTTGTTCAGCGTCTCTCTGGCCGGAGCCCCGCCCTCCGACGGTTTGATCGGTTCCAGCGGCACGCTCATCGTCAGCCCCTCGCCTTCCCGTTTCCGGGTAAAATCGAACGACAAACTTTTGAACAGATACCCCGGCCCGATCACATACAGGGCGTACTCGCCACCGGTTGGCAGAATGGCAGTATATTGCCCGGTTTGCGGATCAGACTGCACACGGGTAATCAGTTGATTGGTCGCCAGGTCAATGAGTTCGATCGTGGCATTCAGCGGTTTTTTGGTGCGGGCATCGGCTACCAGCCCTTTCAGGTAACTGACCGGGCGAACTTTCTGACGCAGGGCTTCGGGCAGATCGAAAACGTATAGTTTGGAACGTTGCTTGCCGTCGCTGGCAGCCTGTTCCTGCGAATAATAGGCGTGGGCGCCATTGGCTGACACAAACATAGCCGCCTGATCGTCGGAGGTATTGATCGGATAACCCAGATTTTGCGGATTCGACCAGCCATTGGCCGTACTGTCGGCCACAAACAGATCGTAACCGCCCAGGCCCAGGTGTCCTTCCGAAGCGAAAAACAGGCTCAAACCGTTGGCATGAATAAACGGCGAAGCTTCGTCGAAGGGCGTGTTGATACTTTTCAGATTATAAGGCGGTTTCCATTCCCCATCGTCACCCAGATCGCTGCACCAGATGTCGCGCCGACCCATTCCGCCTTTCCGGTCCGAAACAAAATACAGACGTCGACCATCGGCTGACAAGGCCGGTTGCGATTCCCAGGCGCGGGTGTTGACTACCGGTCCGATGTTCTGCGGCTCCGACCAGGCATTCCCGGTTTTACGACTGATGTAGAGGTCACAACTCCCGTAGCCCGCGCGGCCCTGACAAACCGTAAACACCAGTGTCCGGCCATCGGCCGACAGCGTGGGCGTGCCTTCGTTGTTGATGGAATTGATGAGGGGCGAAATGGATTCAGGCGGGCTCCAGGTTTCGCCCTTGTGCGTCGAAACCATCAGATCCTCATCGCCTTCGGGCTTTAAAACCGTGTATACCAGCGTCTGCTCATCGGCGGTCAACACCGGAAAATACTGAGACGGAAACGCCTGAACGGTTGGCGACAACGGTTGCGGTTTGACGGGCAACGGATTCTGAATCGCCTGTTCGCCGAAATGGGCGGTTTGCAGCATCCGGTCGATCCGTTTCCATTGCAGCGACTGGGGCGGAAACAGCTTTTGGTAGCGTTCGATGTGCGGGATGGCGACCCGGTAATTGCCTTTCTTGAGCAGATACGCACTTACAAACTGATACGCCAGCCCCGTCGTGGGTTTGTCGGGCTGCTGTCCGATGGCCCGTTGGTAGACCTGAAAAGCCTGATCAGGCTGGCGCATGAATTCGTAGACCTGCCCCAGTTTCAGATACGCATCGGTGTAGCCGGTATCACGTTCCACCGCCTGGTGAAACAAATCCAGCGACTCAGTCATTTTCCGGTTCGACAAGGCATCGACGGCCTTTTTATACAATTCGACGGCCTTCTTGTTCTGGGCGTAGGAAGGATGAAGAAAGAGAGGAAACGAAAAAAGGAATACAAGGAAAAACAGGCGGTTCGGCCATCGCTCCTTACTTCCTTTTATCCGCTTCGGTTCCTTTACGGAATGTTCATGAATTTGTGTGTTTGCAACGAAACCTGCCATTGCGGATGCTGTTTTACATACTCAACGATCAGAGGTAGCATTTCATTTGAACGACTCCACTCCGGTTGTAAAAACAATTTGCAATGCGGTTGCAGTGATGTCACAAAGGACTTCGCAAACGCAAAATCGCTTTTGTTGTAAATAATGGCTTTCAGTTCATTCGCCTTTTGGAAAATATCCGGATTCGGCTCCTTGAATTTCTTGGGCGAAAAACAGATCCAGTCCCAACGTCCGGTGACAGGATAAACACCCGAGGTTTCAATGTTGGTCTGAAAACCGGCATTCTGAAGCGCCAGCGTCAAACCGCTCAGGTCGTGCATCAGCGGTTCTCCGCCCGTAATCACGGCCATGCGCCCGGGGTGTTGCAAAGCCCCGGTAACGAGTTCATCGATCGTGTATTGCGGATGGGCGTTCACATCCCAGGATTCTTTCACATCACACCAGTGACACCCGACGTCGCAGCCGCCGAGCCGGATGAAATACGCGGCTTTTCCGGTATGCGCTCCCTCTCCCTGCAACGTGTAGAACGATTCCATGACGGGAAGCCGCTTCAGGGTGTCAGTTTGTTGATTCAGTACTTGATTCATGGTGCAAAGTTACGGAATTTGCGGACGAAGGTTCATCTATTCCCACGGCTTTCCGCAGCCTTTATGAAGTATCGTCCGTTTTCGTTTTTGCTTACCGGCCTGATTTTCGCCGTCATAGGCACTTTTTTTATCAGTCATACGCCCCCTTTGGCGGCTCCAAAGCCCAACATCGTCTTCATCTTCGCCGACGATCTCGGCTGGGGCGACCTTTCTTCCTACGGAGCTACCGACCTGAAAACGCCCCACATCGACAGCCTGTTGCAGTCTGGATTGCGCTTTACGAATTTTTACGCCAACAGCCCCGTTTGTTCCCCCAGCCGGGCGGCTCTGCTGTCGGGGCGTTGGCCGGAAGCGATGGGTGTTCCGGGCGTCATTCGCGACGACTTGGCCGATAGCTGGGGCTACCTGGCTCCGGGTCTGCTGCTCCCCAACTACCTGCAAAAAGCGGGCTACCACACGGCTTTGGTTGGAAAATGGCATTTGGGACTGGAACCCGAGAATGCCCCCAACGAGCGCGGATTCCAGGAATTTTACGGTTTTCTGGGCGATATGATGGATGATTATTACACCAAACGACGCAACGGCCACAATTTCATGCGCCACAATCGGCAGGTCATCGATCCGCCCGGTCACGCAACGGAGGTGTTTACGGAAGGAGCAATCCGCTATGTGAACAGCCGGAAAAACAACCCAAAACCGTTCTTTCTGTATCTCGCTTACAACGCTCCTCATAACCCGTTGCAACCACCCGCCGACTGGCTCGACCGGGTGAAAAAGCGGGAACCCACCATCGACCCGACCCGGGCCAAACTGGTGGCGCTGATTGAACACCTGGATGCCAACATCGGTCGGCTTCTGGCAACGCTGAAAGCCAACCGACAGTTGGAAAATACGTTGATCGTTTTCACGAGCGACAACGGTGGCTGGGGTCCCGCCAAAGCCAATAACGGCCCCTACCGCGCTTTCAAGGGAACGATGTACGAAGGCGGGATTCGGATTCCGGCGGGCATCGCCTGGACGGGTCACATCCAGCCGGGCAGGGTGTCGGACGAGCGGGGGCAACTCAGCGACTGGATGCCCACGTTTCTGGAACTGGCGGGTCAACAAGCCACTATGCCGGTCGATGGGAAATCGCTGGTGCCGGTCTTCCTGACGAATCAACCGGATGCACAGAAGCTCGACCTACTCCGCCAGCGGCCGCTTTTTTACATTCGCCGGGAAGGCAACGACGCCTTCAAGGGACTGACGACCCAGGCTGTTCGGCTGGGCGACTGGAAATTGCTGCAACCCAGTCCGTTTTTACCCTTTGAATTGTATAACCTGAAAGACGATCCGAAAGAAACCACCGATCTATCGAAGCAGGAAAAAGCGAAAGCCAATGAGCTGACCCGCCTGTTAATGAACCACATCCAACTGGGCGGGGCCGTGCCGTGGCAGAAAAGAAAATAGGAATCGGTGCAACGTTCCGGTTCAGGACGGCATCTTCATCGCAGGAATTTTATCTTTCGCTAACCACCATGCAAACCCATCGTTTTTATTTATCGCTCTTGTTTTCGACACTGATGGCCGGTTTTTCAGAAGCGCAATCGGTAACGAAACAGTTCAGTATCAAGTCGTTCGACCGCATCGACGTGGCCAACGCCATCGATGTCGAAATCCGGAAAGGCGCTTTTGACATTGTGGCCGATCTGTCGCCCGGCGAAACCGAATACCTTTCGGTCAAAAGCGAAAACGGCGTGCTGGTCGCCCGGTTTAACCGGCCGGCTGGCAACTGGATGCCGGGCAAAAGCCGCAAATCACCCCGCTTGCTGGTCACGATGCCCGCCCTGCGCGGCATTACCCTTTCCGGTGCCTCCGACGGCGACGTGAATGATGCGTTCGACAGTGAAGAGCTGGACATTACACTGTCGGGAGCCGCCGATCTGACGATGAAAGACATTTCAGCCAACCGCATCCGGCTGAAAGCCTCCGGGGCTTCCGACACCAAACTTCGGGGCCGCGTGAAGCAACTCGATGTTGACATTTCGGGGGCGTCGGATTTGCAGGCTTACGACTTAACGGCCGATGAAGCGATTATCCGGGCGTCGGGAGCAAGTGATGCCTCGGTGACCGTAACGAAACGACTGGAGAAAAACACGCGGGGTGGAGCGGATGTCTCCCACCGGGGCAATCCGCAGACGGTGATTTCGAACCAGAAAAAATCGGACGACTAGACCGACGAACCGCGCATCCAGTGAACCGACTCGGGCGACATTTCCAGCCCGATCAACTGACCTACTTTGATTTTTTCGTGGGAGGCTGCGATAAACGTCAGGTTGACAAACCGGTTCATTTCGACCTCCACTTCCAGGTAAGCGCCTTTGAAAAACACATTTCGGACGGTTCCGCCGAAGCGGCCGCGATCGCTCAACCGGATGTTTTCCGGCCGAACACACGCCAGAGCGTTGGGCTGGTAGGCGTGAATGATGCCCATCAGCGGCAGGTGTTTGGCCCGAATCAGGTTGGCCGGGCCGGTCATTTGCGCGGCATAGGCGTTATACGGACGGCGGTAGACATCCATCGGCGCACCCATCTGAATCAGTTGGCCATCCTGCAAAATCCCGATGCGGTGCGAAATGGACAGGGCATCGGTCGCGTCGTGGGTGACAAACAGGCAGGCGGTTTTTTCGTTCCGAACCAGATCCAGCAACATACTGCGGATCAATTCGCGGTTCGGTAAATCGAGGTGACTGAACGGTTCGTCGAGCAACAACACGGCGGGTTTTTCGGCAATGGCACGGGCAATGGCTGTCCGCTGTTTTTCGCCCCCCGACACCTGGCGCGGGAGCCGGTGTTGCACCGCTTCGAGCCGACACAGGTTGATCAACTGCTCGACCCGAAAATCCTGGTAACGTTTTTCGTAAAACCGTAAGGCGTAGGCGATATTTTCGCGGACGGAAACGTGTGGCATCAACTGGTATTCCTGATGCACCAATTTGATATGCGGATGCCCCGGAACCAACTGTTCTGATGGCCCTTTGATCCGTTCATTATTTAATTGAACGACCCCTTCCGTTGCATCGAGTAAACCCGCCATCAGATTGAGCATCGTACTTTTCCCCGAGCCACTCGCTCCGATCAACCCCACCACCTCACCCGGTTTTATGACCAGTGAAACGCCCCGAACGGCGGTTACGTCCCCGAAAGATTTTACAAGATGGATAGACTCAAGCAATGGACAATGACCTTTTTCAGTGCACGCATTTTATTGACCAACAAGGACTTACGCAGATAACAAACGAAAATAGCCTTTGCCGAAGGTGTAAAATTAAGGAATTACGGGAACAACCTTGCGATAAGCTTTTATCATATGTGAGAAAAAAACGAAGTGCTTTTAGCGTTTTCCCAGCCAGTAAAAGAATAGTACCAACAAAAGAAAAGCAAATACCACCAGCGCAATTTTCCAGACCGATTTGGGTCGTTCACCCGCAATTTGCCCGGTTTGACCGTTGACCAGAAACCGGTAGGGCTTGCCGTTGTAGAGATACATACAAATCCAGAGCGGCAACAAAATGTGCTTGAACGTCTGGTTGGTCAGGCTCGTGTCGACATTTAAATTGCGCTGCGTATCCCCGCCCATTTGCGAGGCACAGGCATTTTCTTCGCGGCTCCGAATCTGTTCTTCAGCTTTGCGGGCGCTTTCGGGCAAATCGATGCTGTACACTTCAGCTTCCCAGCCCAGCAAGATCCGCGGATCATAATCGACAATTGCCTTCAAATCGTAGCGGCTGGCTTCCTGCACCTGGCTTTCCTGCTCCGACAATTTCCGGGACGCCATTTCGAGCATGTCGTCGTAAAATGCCTGGTGCGACCCACTGCGGTATTCCCACCGGACGCGCTGCTGTTGCTGGGTCACCGTCTTGCCGTTGGCATCGCGCACCTGCACCGGAACGTAGTAATAAAACCCGGCTTCTCCGGTGTAGGTCGAATGCGCCTGGGCGTCGAAGGTCCAGAACGGAATGTAGATACCGTGCAGGTTATCCAGCATCGCACCGGCCGCCAGATCCGACGGCGCCAGCCAGCTATCCCCCACCCAGCTCTTGAACCGCTGCAACGCCTGCTCTTTCGAAATCCGGAACGGCAACAATCCGGCGGGTTCGATCAGCCGGGTTTTCTGCGCATCAGGGTTCACGTTTTTGGAATTGCAAAAGGCACAGGTAAGAGTCGGCGCGTCGTAGTTCACGGTCGTTTTGGCACCGCAATTCTGGCAGGTAAACAGACGCTTTTCTTCCGTCGGCGCGTTGGGTAACTGCCGGTCTTCGACCCGAAAAGCCAGCGGGTTCTCGTGCAGGTTGCTTTTGGTGAACGGGATGTCTTCGGTATTGCCGCAATAATCGCAGCTCAGTTTCTGTTTCTCGGCCGAAAATTTCAACTGCGCTCCGCAGGCCTTGCAGGGAGCCCGGACCAGGTCTGAAAGTTCTGATGGTTGCATGGTGGGACGGGAACGCGGACGACCCGCGTTCCTACCGGTTTGGGGCTATAATCGGGCTAGTAATTCGGCTTTTTTGGCGTTGAATTCCTCTTCGGTCAAAATCCCGGCGGCTTTCAGTTCGCCCAATTGTTTCAGCAGGTTCATGACCTCCGTTTTGTCTTCCTTGGGCGTCTGCGGAGCATTGGCCGCGCTGGTGTTCTGCATGAAATTACCCAAACCGCCCAGCAACACGGCTGCCCCTCCGGCACCACCGCTTTCGGCGGCATCTTCCAGCGCAACACCCGCCTGAAATTGTTGAAAACGAGCCATATCGCCCACCATATTCATCTGCGTGGTTTTGTCGAGGAAGGCTTCCACTTCAGGCGGCAGGCTCGTATTTTCGACGTAAAATTTGGTCAGCTCCAGGCCGTAACCCGTAAAATCCGATTGGAGCAACGGCAGCAGTTTATCGCCGATTTCCTTGTAATTCCGGGATAAATCGTAGACCGAAATACCGGCTTCGCCAATTGTGTCCGTGAAGTTGGTGATGATGGCCGAGCGAAGTTGATCCTCCACATCACCGATCCGGACAACGGGCGTCGTTCCGGCGTATTCCTTGATAAACTTCCCGGCATCGACCACCCGCAGGGCAAACACCCCGAACGCTCGAACCCGCACCTGCTTCAGTTCGGGATCGCGGACGATGAATGGGTTTTGCGTTCCCCATTTGAGGTTCGTAAACTGCTTGGTCGAAACGAAGTAAATATCGACTTTGAACGGCGACTCGAATCCCATTTTCCACGACCGCAACGTGGTCATGATCGGCATGTTCTGGGTAGTCAGTTCATAGCGACCCGGTTGATACACATCGGCAATTCGGCCTTCGTTGATGAAAACCGCCACCTGCGACTCGCGCACGGTCAGTTGGGCGCCGTATTTGATGTTGTTGCCATTGTCCGGAAATTTCCAGATTACCGTATCGTTCGAGTTATCGACCCAGTCGATGACCTCGATAAATTCATTGCGAATGAAGTCAAATAGTCCCATATGCTTGTCTTCGACAACCGCAAGGCCATCGGGTTTTTCGGTGCTGATGTTTTAAACGTTCAATTCTACGCAAAAAAAACGAACCCGCACGAGCTCGTTTTTTTGAACGGCAAGAAAAAACCGCCGGACGTTCCGTTTTCAGGAATGACGGAGCGGCTGCCTGAATTCAGAGGTTTACTCCCACCATCCGTATTTGTTTTCGTCAAGTAGCAACAAACTCATCAACTGGTGTTCCCGCAGGTCTTCGGGCGTTGAGGGCCCGTAGGTCAGAACACCGCCAGCGGGTCGTTCACCCAGGTATTTGTCGTAATTTTCCTGATTTAAAGACTTCAGCTCATCAAACTTATCCTGAACAAATTTATAGATTTTGTCATCAATATAGTAAAGCTTTCCTTTCAGGTAATTCGCCGTGGCTTTGGTGGGCTCGTCCATTCGGTGTTTAAAAGAAAAATAGTCCGGCCACAGATAATCGAATTGATGCTGCAACAACGTTATCTTTAACTGATTGGGCATTAACGTTCGGGCAAACCGAAAATGATCGACCAATAACTTGACTTTCATCTCATTTAAATACCGCCTGTACTCCGCTTTTAAAAATGCAATCTTGGTCTCTTCCTGAAACAGGACTGTCAATTTTAACGGAGACCGGGGATTAAAAAAATCAGACAAAACCGTTTCGTAGTTGGCTAGTAATGATTGGTTATACGCAAGTTCGCCCAATTTGCCGTTGTCTTCTTGCACCAGGCTTTCTTCGTAACTCCGAATCCGTGTTTTTAGATTCGCTTCATACCGTTCGAACTGCTCGTTGTCCAGAATGTCTTTAAAAGTCGCCCATTCAAAATCCCATTCTTCCCATTGCGAAAAGTATGTGTCTTTGGATGAATGCCTTTTGTCCTGTTCAAAGTGATGAATGCGTTCGGCCTGGGCTGGATCCGGATGACAAAAAGCATACCGTTCCTGAACCAGTTTTATGAGCCATTCGGGGTCTTCGGGGGTAATGATTGTGCTCATTTTTGAATTGTCCGGTTACGAAACACCGACGAAAGAAGCGTTCCCGGTTTTCGGAGAATGAAGCGTTATACCGCCAGGGTTAGAAAAAAATCAGGATCGGCCGTGTTTTCAGCCGCTATGGGTTCAAAAAGGTACCAGAGCAGAAAGTCGGGCAAATAGTCCAAATTCCCGGCTTGGGAATGGATGGCAACTACCGTTTTCCCTTGATCAACCGTTAAACCGTACGATAAAACGGCTTGCTTTTCCGCCAGTATCGACCACTCTGCCAGCGGATTACTTTTTATTTTTAATTGATAGGTTCGGCCTTCGTATTCGAAAACCATCGAATTACCATACCATGTTTCAGGATAAGCCCTGGCTACCTGTCTTTCATCCTGGTCAAAAATTTCCAGGGAACTTTGCCAGAATCCGGTTCTCCTGATCGTGAATTGTTTGCTGCCCACAATGGCGGTTGCTTTACCACCCGCAGTGTTCATACTGAGTGATCCTTCCTTCTCGTTTCCAACAAAAAATGTATAGATCCCTTCGTTTATTTTACGCCATTTTTTTTCCATTTTCCAGCATTTATTTGCCCTATTTTTTCAGTATCCTACAATGATCATTTCAGTAATCCAATGAGCAGCTATATTATGAAATTAAGTCCAACAAGCATATTTGATAACAATTCAATAATACACCTGCTAACAGTCACGTTTATACGTTAAATGATTTTTAAAATAGCTATTTAACCTTAAGAAACTTAAACAGAATATACCTCATTTCCAAATTAATTTTCTGGCAAATTTTATAAAAACAGGCTATTTCTGAATCGGATGAAAGCCGAATTAACGCCAGATGAACAAGGCCATAACAAAAAATCCCGGCTATGGTCTATAACCGGGATTTTTTGTTATGCCTGTTACTACACGTTACACTTCTGCATTTTCCAGATGCTGGAAATCTTTCATCGCTTCATTGGCATTTTCAAACGCTTTCCGGTTTTTATACTCAAACCACGGTTTTGTAAAGTACTTCTTCATGAAGTTGTCAATCCGCATTTCCCCGAGCAGATTCCAGGCTCCCTGAATCCGTTTCAGCCAGGATTCATTGAGAACCCGGAGCGACAGTGCATACCCGCCGTCGATGTATTCAATGTAATGCCAGTAACCGGCTGGGATGTAAAGCGTTTCGCCGTAGTCCAGGGTGCATTCGTACCCTTTGACGTGCTGTAAGCCCGGGTATTTCTGATAGTCCGGTTTGTTGACGTTCATATACGAAATGACCGAAAACGGGAGCCGATACAACAGGGGCGTATATTCCGGCGCGAACAAAACCACCCGCTTCCGCCCCACAAACTGCGTCAGGAAAACGTGCGACAGGTCAATGTCATAGTGCATGTGTACCACCGACCCGGCTCCCCCGTAAAACATAAATGGCAGACTCATCGCAAAACCGTCTACCAGATCCGGCTTCAGAATGTCTTTTTTGAGGGAAGGAATGTGCTTGAAAATATTGAAGAGAAAAATGCGTAACTGGACGGGCTGATTGGAAGAAATTTTGTCCAGATAATCGCCAAAATTCATACGTTCATCGACAAACATCGTGCTTTTGTCTGGCTCGGCTGGCTTGTTATTGTACAAATCGACCGTTAGATGACCGGCCCGTTCTTTAAGCTTCTCAAAGGACCAGTTTGTATAGGCCGGCCAGTCGTGACAAAAATCTTGGATGATGACGGGCTGGTGATTTTTGAAATAAGATTGTTGAAAAAGAGCTTTATCTTGTTTGCTGATGCGATCGATCGGAACGAGTTCAAGTGCCATGCTGGTAGATGAATACAACGTACAACCCAAATTTTATTGGATGTAACAAGATTTCTACCAATGAGTTCACAAACCCACTCGAAAATCAGGAGGAGAAGGCATTAAATTTCAATTAATGCGATCCTGAAATAATACAATCAGGCAATCCCGCCGTACCTTCTTCCGGTCAGTATGGAAAAAATCCATCCCGTGTTGGCAAAAAGGCACGGCAGGAGCCGGTTTTGGAGTCGTATTAAAAAATGAATTTTGTCGATAAAAATTCGGATTGGTGCTGCTCGACAATGTCGTTCAATATGGCCTTGTTCTGCGCCGTATCTTTCGTGGCCACCACGGTGCGGATGGAAAATGACCGCAGTGCATCCTCCACCGACAGGGTGCCTTCCGCCGAGTCTTTCCGGCCCGTAAACGGAAACGTATCCGGGCCACGCTGGCATTGCGCGTTGATATTCACCCGGCTGACCTGGTTGACCAGCGGATCGATCAAACGCGCGAGCGGTTCGCTTTCGCTCCCGAAAATGCTGACCTGCTGGCCGTGATCCGCATCGATGATGTAGGCAATCGGCTCATCAATATCGTCGAAGGGAACCACCGGAACCACCGGCCCGAACTGCTCTTCACGGTAAAGTTTCATACCGTCCTTTACGGGATAAACCAAGGCCGGAAAGACGAAAGATTCCACGGTTGTACCGCCCCCTTCATTCATAATCCGGGCGCCCTTCGCTTCGGCATCCCGCAGACACGCATCCAGATAGGCCGGTTTTCCGGGCTCCGGCAGGGGCGTCACCTGCGCACCTTTGCTCCACGGCATTCCGGGTTTCAGCTTGTTCAGTTCTTCGCCCATGCGTTGCAGAAAAACATCGGCTACCGACCGGTGTACCCACAGGATTTTTAGGGCCGTACACCGCTGCCCATTAAACGACATCGCACCCAGCATACACTCTTTCACGGTCAGCTCGATGTCGGCATCGGGTAGAATAATGGCGGCATTTTTAGCATCCAGACTCAACACCGCCCGCAGTCGGTTGCTTTTGGGGTGCATCTTTTTGAGGCTGTCGGCCACCCGGCTCGACCCAATGAGCGCCAGCACGTTGATTTTGCCCGACTTCATCAGTGTCGGCACCACCGTCGCTCCCCGCCCATAAACCGTATTGACCACTCCCTTCGGAAACGACGTCCGGAACGCGTCCAGCAGCGGATGATGCAGCAGCGTACCGTGTTTCGGGGGTTTAAACAACACCGTATTGCCCATCAATATGGCCGGGATCAGCGTCGTATAGGTTTCGTTGAGCGGGTAATTGAACGGCCCCATGCACAAAACGACGCCCAGGGGCGAGCGACGAATCTGGCCGATGATGCCTTCTTCGATCCGGAAACGCGAACCGGCCCGATCAACGTCTTTGAAGGCGTCGATGGTGTCGTAAATATATTGCACGGTTCGGTCGAACTCCTTGATCGAGTCGGCCAGGGTTTTCCCGATTTCCCACATCAGCAGGTTAACGACAGCATTTTTCTGCTCCATCATCTTCCCGACAAAGCGCTCCATGCACTCGATCCGATCCGTTACCGACATCGTCGGCCAGGCACCCCGACCGCTGTCGAAAGCCCGAACGGCGGCATCCAGCGCATCCAGGGCTTCGTTGTCATCCACCGGCAAGGGGTAACTGCCGATCACTTTCCGAACCAGTCCGGCAGGCGTCTGAACAAAAATGGGCGACACCACTTCCTGCGTCGGACCGTCCCACTGCCGGATTTCACCATCCACGAGGTAGTCCCGCTGATGCAATTCTTCGATCCGAAATTCTTCCGGAATCTGGTCTTCTGCCGGAAACAGAATCTCCAGTTGCTGTGCTAAATGAGTCATACTATCAAATAAGAAATGGTAATTGCAACGTAAAAAGGCACAAAAAAACCGTCCTCAAGTCAGGCAGGCCGGTCGATCAATCAGAAGTCGATGAAGAATGAACAGTGGCTGATCTCGCGAATCAGCCCTGCAAAAGTACAGAATGTGTGACGAAACGTGGCTACAGAATCACCAGAAATATTGGGAATGTCGGATAACTACTACTCTATTTTACCTTTTTTTTAATAAATACGGTTTTATCAGGCAAAAAAACAGCCCAAATAACGCATTTGGGCTGTTTTTTTAGAAATAGGCGCCTTTAGGGTTTCAGTAATTTTATGGTTACCGCCTGCTGACCCGATACCACCCGTAAGAGGAACAGACCCGTCAGTTCGCGGTCCAGATTGAATTGCTGTTTTTCAACGACACCGGCGGTTTCTACCGCCCGCTCGCTGATGATTCGCCCGCGGACGTCAGTGAATTGAAACCGTACCGGTTTCCCTTCCACACCCCGAACTTCCACGCTCGTTTGCTCACCAACGGGATTTCCCAACACCGTCACTGACAAACCCCGTTCTGCAGACTCCACCGAGGCTCTCGCCGGCGACGGACAAGTCAATGATTTTGGCGCATACTTCAAGGTATAGGTGCTGTTCCGCACTTTGGCACTGATCTGGTGGGCTTTCCCATCTTTCAGACTTACCGGCGTCGGAAAGCTATAGGCATGACTGCCATTTCCCTTCCCGGCTTCGTCCAGATCCGTTCTGTAAATATCCGCTTCCGCGGTTCCGATCACCTTACCGTCGGCCGAAAACTCGATCGTTACGGGCGAGTCGGGTTTGTTCCGGTCCCACGCCCACCCGCGCATCGTACCACATTCTACTTTATCCAGATAGCCATCAAAACTACCGGTTACGGGCCCTTCCGGTTCCGGCTCTGGAGCCGGAGCGGGTTCCGTGGCCGATTTTACCCGAATCAGAAAAGCATCCGTGCCGGTTGCGCCGTCGTTGTCGGTTGCTTTCACCGTAACGCTCAGTGTTGCCACCGACGTTGGCGTACCGGCAATGAGGTTCGTAGACGCATTGTAACTCAGACCAGCCGACAAACCGTTCACCTCGACTTTGGCGATGGTTCCATCCGAATCGCTGAAATGGCTTTCCGAAACAGCCAGGCTAAACGGTTTGCCAACGGTGGCATCGCGGTCTGCATACGCCGTAATAATCTGCGGTGCCTTGTTCACGTCGGGTTGGGCTGGTTCGTCCATCTCATTCAGTAAATCTTCGATCAGTGTAACCTGGACCGGTTTTTTTCCGGATTTATTGTATTGATCCGTCCAGCGATTGGTGATGGGCGTGTAGGTGTCCCGAAGAATTTCCGACAGTTTGTAACTGATGCTGCTGCCGGTTTGCACCTGCGTCACGGGTTGATTTAGCAAACCGGCATCCACCACCTGGTTGACCAGCTCGGTGAGGGTGGCGCGGGCGTCTTTTCCTCCAAAATTGGCCAGCGTCAGCATGGACGCCCCGTGGTCAAAACATTCCTTCACCTGGTTGTAGTAGGTATCGATTGAAACCGTTTGCCAGAACATTCCGTCGACGGCATTGATCATGAACGCACCCGGTTTTAAGTTGCCACGCACGAGGTCCATCGAAAACCGGTGGTTGTAGGTGGGGCCGTCGTTAAATTTCAGCCCGTCCGAGTTCTGGTTCAGGCTCTTGAAAGCATACGTGCCCCGCAGACCACTCAGCCGGTCCCAGACGGCTCCGTGCTGATTGACCACCCGGATCGACCCATCGACGCTCTTGATCGTGTTGGTAATGTCGTTCAAAAACCGTTCGAGCAGGCGGTGCCGGAAGACGTACCAATCCAGCCCCCGGCGATTGGCGCTAAAGATGCCCCGTGGATCGCTGGTCGTGTTGCCCGGTGGCACGACGGCATTCCAGTCGCCAAAACCGGTGTTCCAGCGCTTGTTGAGATCCGAAAGCGCGAATTTCTGCTGCAACCACTGCCGGAAGGCAGTTTTCATGGGATCGCTGTAATCGAAGGCAATGACCACCTTGTCGCCATCGGCCTTGTCGAGTACCGGCGAATATTCGGATTCCAGAGCAGGCGAGGCCACCACGGAGAAAAACAGCAGCTTGTTTTGCTGTTGTAAATAGAGATACCGCCGGGTGGTTTCCTTCACGAAATTCTTCGCCAGTTCGATCGTCGGCTGGTGGGCGTAGCTGAACTGCGTGATGCCACTGCCCGTACTCCTTGACCCATCAGCCGCCTGCATGGTCTCGTTGGTCTCCCAAAAATCGCCCAGCAGCTTGATTTCACGACCGACATGAATTCGCAGGGCAATCTTCAAGCCCAGCCGCAAGGCGGTTTGGACGTGTGAATCAACCACTTTCCAGTTGGGCACACTCTGGCGGGTGGGATAAACCCGGTCCCAGTTGATGGTAATTTCAACGGCATTGCAGCCCGCTGCGGCCGAATGTTCGATGCGCTCATCGTCGACCCGGGGATCATTTTCAAAATTAAAGATGGTGACGCCCATATACCGCTGCCGGTTGACGGGGGCGGGTTCGTTGGACAGGGTATTTAACGGCATTGTGACGGGGTGGATGACTCCCCCACTGCCCCAGGCCGTACTAAAACTCAATCCCAAAAGGAGGACAAGGCAAGCCAGTAGATCGTTACGGTTTTTCATACGTTGCGTTAATAAATAAAAAAATGTTACTATATTGATTTATATAAATCCATAGATATCCGATCGGGATAAATCCCGTTTAAAAAGTAAAGGGCAAAAAGGGTTCGATCCGACAGTCTGCGACTGTTGGGGGCTACAGGTAAATCGAAATGGTAGGGTGACTAACTACTCCCAGGACGCCACGTTCTACTTCACAGTAACAGCAGGATGTTGGCTCGAAAGCGTGGGAAGCTGCCTGCTTCAGCGCCCGGATTTGATTTCGAATCGTGCAAATTTAGTACGGCAAGGGTTCGCCGGAAAGAAAAATTTTACTTTTTTTGAGCATACATCAGCATATGATTGCGGAGTGCCGATGAAAGTTAACAGACGTATTTTTCATATGAAAATAAGCTGAACACCCAAAGAAGCGTTGGAAAAACTGTCTCTTATCGAAGGTTTAAAATTCTGATAATAAGATTAATTTGTTCACAGAAGGGATTAAGACAATAAATGTGCCAGATCCCGGGTGCACCGGCAAAAGGGCTAATTATCAGACAATTATTTTATATAAACTGCTTAGGCGCTCAGCAGGGCAACACAATCGTGCATAGCGTATACTGATTGAGTTTGCTCTCGACGTCGAGTCGTCCTCCGTGTTGCTTGATAAACTGGCGGGATAACGAAAGTCCCAGCCCGATGCCCGAGATGAAGGAGGTGTTCGACGCCCGGAAGAACGTCTTGCCAACATGTTCCAGTTCTTCGCCCGGAATGCCAATCCCGAAATCCCGGACCGATATCCGAATTTCATGGTCTACCGTATCGATCCCCACTTCTACCGGTTTTTCGGAACCGATGGAATACTTTAACGCATTGCTCATCAGGTTTTCCAGCACCTGCTCCAGAATGACCAAATCGCCTTTTGCCCAGATTGTCTCCTGATCGCTTTGAAACTGAATCCGCTGGTAATCCGGATGCTGTTCGAGTTGTTGCGCAATCAAATTCTTGCAAAAAGCCACCAGTTCTACATCCTCGATCCGGAGCGCGATCTGCAGCAACTGCATGCGATCCTGAAATAACACTTTCGTCAGCAGTTTGTCGAGCCGCTGGATCTCCTGGCGGGTCTGGTGGGCATAATGCGCCACTTTCTCGGCCAATACCGTGCCCATCGACCGTTCGCTGAATTTGGCCAGCGCTTCGGCAGCCAGCAGAATACCCGTCATCGGATTGCGGAACTGGTGTGAAACAAAGGTGATAAACTGCGACTGGTGCGTGTTTATTTCCCGTTCATGCCGCAGCACCCGGTTAACCTCCTCCTCGGCGATCTGCAAGCGAATCAAATCCATATCGGCCTGATTTTTAGCCTCCTGAAGATTTTGCATCGTCACTGCCAACTGCCTTTCTGCTTCTTTGCGGTCGTTAATATCCAGGTATGAAGCCACCACGCCGTCGTCGTTTTTGATAATCGCTATGTCGAACCAGCCGCGTAATGGCTCACCCGCATAATACCGCTCGGTGCGTCGGGGTTCGCCGTTTTCAATGGCCTGGGCATAATCAGCAAAAATTAACTCGCGGGCTTCCGGAAATAACCCTAAAAACCGCTTTCCAACCAGGTCACTCACCGAGCGTTTGAGCAGCAAAGCGTATTTTTCGTTGGCCCCTTCGTAGACGAAATCGATGAGATTCCCCTTCCGATCGCGGACGGCTTTCAGTTGCGAAATCGCAATCGGTGAGCCATCCAGCATCGTTTGCATGGTTTCTGTCACCTTTTGCAGCCTGACCTGCACTTCTTTGAGAGCGGTGATATCAATTGTCGTTACAATAATCCGGTGGTCATACCGGGATATACTGATTTTATACCAGCCGACAAGACCGTTGCGGTGGTGGAATTCGGTTTCGAACTGGTGGGTTTGATGGGTTTGAAAGACCTGGATAGCTAACGCGCACAAATCAACGGTTATCAGACTTGGCAAAAGGAGCTTCATCGACTCACCGATCAGGGCATCCGACGGTCGATCAACCAGTTGAGCCGCCAGCGGGTTCAGCAACACCAGCCGAAAATCCGTCGGCTGGCCATCGTCGCCGAAGACCGGATCGTAGACGTATAAACCCGTTGGAATATTGATCAGGATACCCTGCAATAAATCAGACTGGTCCTTCGGCTGCTCTTCCGGCGGGAGGGATTTTTTCGGTTTATCATTCAGGGAATCCGCCATGTGCCGTTCTCAGGAAGCCAGACCATGTGAATAAGTAGTCAGCCGCGCAGTTTATAAAAATACCTACGATTATTTTATCGGTGCCAGCACTCCTCTACCTTCCGGACATTTCCGGGATGAGCCTGTATCAGTGACAACCCATTTACTTGATGAATGTTCTGTAAATTTAAGCTAATTGCTTAAATTTCAATAAAATACTGTCGTTATCTATGGCATTAACGCAGTACATTTCAGATCGCAGACAGGGGTATTTTTCGGAACAATTTTACCTAAAATCGGCCTTAGAATTGCGATAACGCTAATCCCTACACGTAGCGTCAGTCCAGCCGGGTAGATGTTCTATCCCAAAAAGGCCGAAAAAGCTATGAAAATAGTTTACCTGCTACGGATGAACCGAATTAGGTTCGGGTAAGCTGATCGGACATTTCAAGCCAGTAGCGGCAGATCGAGTTGACAAAGTAGGCCAGATCATCAAACCGGTTGGGCTTCACCACATAGGCATTAACACCTAGCTGGTAACAAAGGCTGATGGTAGCGGGTGAAGCAGAGTTACTTACCATTAGCACCGGAATGTATTTCCCCCGCGGGTTGTTCCTGATCGCCGACAGGGTGTCGATCCCGTCCTGTTTTGGCAATTCCAAATCCAGTAAAATCAAATCAGGAAGCTCCCCATCGGCATTGTCCAGTCTTTCCATCACCAACTGACCGCTGAGGAAGAAATCCAGTCGGCTTTCAAGCTTTTTCTCAAAAAAAGCCTTTTGGAGCAGAAGGCCATACTCCGCATCGTCATCGACGATCCAGGTTAAATACGCTTGCTTGCCGGTCATGATGAGCAGGGGTTCAGGACGTGTTTATAAAGATAACAACTATCCCGCCGTATTCATGATTACCAGGCAGTCATTTCAATAAACTTATTTTAGTGATGGCACGCCAGCCTGCTCGGCTAAACGGTTGATTTCCTGATTAATCAGAACCGGAACGGTGGAATCCCAAAGACCCGGCAAACCATAAACCATCTGTGATGAAGCTCCTTCGTATCCGCCTTCTTTCAACACCGTGGCGGATGGAATGTAGCCCATCACATCGTTGGAATACCCCAGCACGAAAAGGTCGGGACCAAACCGTTTTTTACACGCAATGGCGTATTCGATGACGAGCTCACCCCCAAACGCCAGCAGAGGCTGGTCGCCCAACTGCCACACCTGCAAGGGGTACGGATAGTGGGTCAATACCGGCTTGCCCTGCTTTCTTTCGGCCAGCATCCGGGTTGCCCAGCGTTTCATGTAACTCTCCCCTTCCTGGCTGGTTTTCGTCAATTCCGCTTCCGAAGGCGGAGCGGCCAGTGGAAGGTCAATTTCGGAATAGGCGGTTCTGACCTGGGCCGTCAATTTCCGCATGGGTTCTTCGAGCACGCGATCCACGGCCACGGCCAGTTCCCGACCGTGTTGCCGGGCCAGCGGCACGGTTCGGCGGGGCATCGGGTTCTGATCCCCGGCGGCTCCTTGAAAAAACAGCGCCATCGCACCTGGATGCGCTTTTTCCAGCTCCAGTTGGGCAAACCCGACGTAATCGCCCGACCATTGGTATTGATCCAGCACGGTGGGGTGACAGGCGTATCCGAAGGCAATGGCTTTGAGCTTCCCGGCCTTGTCGAGCACCTTGATCACCGGAACCGCGTGGTCATTCGGGCCTTTCAATTCCGTCTGCTCCCGCAGCGAGCCTTCCTTGTTGTTGCGCCGGTTGACCTGAAACCGCGTTACACCATTCTGGGCAAATAGTTCCGCCGGTTCAAGGTCTTTCAGAGCTTGCCCAACCAGCATCACCATCAGGTCTTCCAGTTGGCGGGTATACCGGTTGATCTTCGCCAATTCGCTGGCATCGAGCGGGTAAATATCGTACAGGGCGTGGGCCAGAACCGGCCCGGAATGGGTGTGCGAACTGTTCAGAAGGATCTGTGCTTTCGACAGCCCGAACTGGCGGTTTAGCCGCTCCCGGATTTGGTCCGAGAGTTTTTTTGGGAAACCCAGCAGATCGGTGGTCACCAGCACCACCCGGTTTCCTTTTTCGTCCTCCAGCGCCAGCGCTTTGGCCCACAGATCGTGAAGTTTTCCCTCGGCGGGACGGGTACGGGCGGCATACCCCGCCATCCACTGCGGTTCATTCGGTGTAATTACCGTTCGGGCCACCCCGGCTTTCCAGCCCTGCGCCCAAACCGTCTGGACCGCCAGCAGCAAAACGATCACCCAGCGTATGCGTTTCATCGCTTATTTCGCCAGAAAAGTTTGAATCAACGCATTCCACTCGTCGTCCAGCGAGCCGGAAAAAACCGCTGCACCCGCCCGGCGATACCAGTACCCGGCGTTCCACTCGTCGCCTTCCTTGCGGTGCAGATAGGCGTGCAAACGGTCGTAGTCGCGGGTTCCTTCCTTACTCTGGGCAATGGTATGGGCCTGTTCCCAATTGCCTTTGGCGTCATACCAGAGGGCTTCGGCAACCGGGTGCAGACCAAACGGCGGTTGGGCGTTCGTCAGGGTGTTGGTAAATTCAGTCAGGTTCATGGGGGGAGTTTCCAAAAAATTGCGGCATAAAATTCATCAGAAACGCTTCGTCGGTGGCCCGGGTAATGGCCGTGTAGAGCCACCGCACAAAATCCTGGTTCACCTGTCCGTCAGGCAAATAGCCCTGATCGACAAAAACCGCCGGCCATTGCCCGCCCTGCGCCTTGTGACAGGTCAGGGCGTAGGCAAACTTTACCTGCAACGCACTCAGATACGGGTCGCGCCGGATGGCTTCGGAACGTTCCTTTTTCGATTTGATATAAAAATAATCCTGCTGGACGCTCTCATACAACTGCTTGTTTTCATCCCGCCCCAGCGAGGGCTGCGGGGAATACAGCGTATCGAGAATAATCTTGGTTTCAAACTCGGGTTGCTCCTCCAGATCGACCAGCCGCAGGGTGACGGTGGCAAATTTAAGACCGTGTTGTTCTTCCCGTTTGCGGATTTTCATCACCTCCACAAAATCGCCGTTGGCCAGAAAACCCGCCGGTGAATCGTCTTCTAAAACCGTATAATTGTTCTTGACAATCATCAGCATGTCACCCGCGTCAAGTTCTTCTTCACACTGGTTGATGGCCCGGCGAATGTACTGGTTGTACTGCACGGCCATCTTGTTGGAACGCGTGATGATGATGGTATTTTCGCGCCCGTACTTGTCGTAGCAATACCGGATTCCGTCTTCCAGCTTTTCGCCGGTCATTTTATAGATGTCCCGGAATTTCCGAACGTTCAGGTGGATCTTTGGATTCGGTTCGTTCAGCACATCCCGCAGGTTGGTGGCATTCAACAGAATACCCGAATGCTCGTCCTGCCGCATAACCTCCACCAACTCCTGTTCCACCACCACCATGTCGAAATGCCGCTCCAGGTACCCTTTGTCGAGCGCCGGGCTGAGTTCCTTGCCCACGGGCGGAAGCTGCGCCACATCCCCCACCAGCATCAGGCGGTTTCCGGGGTTTTCAAACACAAAATCGACCAGGTCGGCCAGCAAACCGTTCATGCCGATCTCTGAATCATCACTGATCATCGAGGCTTCATCGACGATAAAAACCGTGTCTTCGTGGTAATTTTTCTGCCGCTGAAACACCAGATTTCCCGAACTGGAGTCGGCCACCTGGCGGTAAATTTTCCGGTGAATTGTCTGGGCCATGCGCTTCGAGTAATTCGCCATGACCTTGGCCGCCCGGCCCGTGGGCGCCAGCAGAACGGATTTAAACCCAAACTTAGGCAACACTTTGATCAGCGTACTGATGAGGGTGGTTTTTCCGGTACCGGCATAGCCTTTGAGCAAAAAGCAATCCCGGTAATTTTCATGCTCTGACCGAATCATGAACGGATTCATCTGTTCAAAGAAGTGCTGCTGCCCGGGAGTAGGCTTGAAAGGGAAGCGTTTCGCCAGCAATTCTGCGGGCGTGAGAGTATCATTCATTGTACGAATATACGGAATAACAGCCGGTTTTTTCAACCGATTTTTACAAACGCCGGTAGGGAAACCGGCATCCCTGCTCATCCTCAAACGTAACGATTTCGTTCTTTATTACAAACCGGTAGGGCTTCGAAACTTCCAGGGCATTGGCAATCTTTACTATTTGCCGGTCCACGGCATACGTCCCGGCATCCCAGGCCATCGCCACGGACGTTACTTCCGACTGCGTTTGGTATACTCCGTTCGCGCTGAACTCGATCACATCCGGATACATCTGACTGCACTTCGAGGGGTTCACTTTTTCCCAGGAACCCACCAGCGGATTGACGTCTTCCTGCTCGGCTTTGACCGGAGGCCGCTGGCACGACAGACTCAGGCATGCGAGGAACAACAACCCGCTGAGCAGTCTGCGCACACGCGATGGAAAGGAAAGCATAGGCGGTTTTTTTTCAAACTTAGGCGTACTTCTTTTTAAAAACAAATCGACTGCCACCCTTGAATCACCAAGCAAGTTTTGATAATTCCAAGAATTATGAGGCATATAGCCCCCAAAATACAACACCGCATTGCTTTTATCATACCTTTTTTTTATTTTGATCCCAACCCATTTACCAAACTTCCTTAAATCATGAAAATCCGTCAGGTTTTGCAAGGCAAAACGATCAACACCATCTATTCCGTCACGTCCGACACGACGGTTTATGAAGCTTTGGAAGCTATGGCTACCAAAAATATCGGGGCTGTTCTGGTGATCGACGCAGGAAATTTGTCGGGAATCTTTTCAGAACGCGACTATGCCCGAAAAGGGATTTTGAAAGGCCGGGCGTCGAAAGACACCCTGATCAAAGAGGTCATGACCGCCAACCTGATCACCATCAGCTCCGATCAACGCCTGGAAGACGCCATGCTGATCATGTCTGACAAACACATTCGCCACCTGCCCGTCGTCGATGAAGGCAGCCTCATCGGCATTATTTCCATCAATGACGTCGTTTCAGCCATCATTCACGATCAGAAAGCCCGCATCCACTCCCTGGAAAGCTACATTTCGGGAAGCCCCTATTGAGTTGAAAGCATACTTTTTTGCCCCTAAATCCCCTAAAGGGGACTTTCAGCATCCGGTTTAAGCGGTGTCCAAGTCCCCTTTAGGGGATTTAGGGGTAAAAAGCATAACTCATAACTCTTAACTCCTGTTATATTTGCGGGCTGAAACCACCAGAGATCAACTTGGATATTGCACGCGAAGAAGTAAAGCGGCTCTACGGCAATCGCCTGCGGCTGCGGGTATGCGGTTTGTGCCTCATGGACGGAAAACTATTGATGGTCCGTCACCGGGGCATTGGCCCCACGGATACCTTCTGGTGTCCGCCGGGCGGTGGCCCCCAATATGGCGAAACCGCCTACGAAGCCCTCGTCCGGGAATTTCACGAAGAAACCGGACTGGATATTGAAGTGGGCGAACTCCAGTTTGTTAACGAATTTATGCAGACGCCCCTGCACGCGATGGAGTTGTTTTTCGAGGTCCGCATTGTGGGCGGCCACCTTCGCCAGGGGTTCGACCCGGAAATGGACGCCGAAAACCAGATCATCACCGAAGTGCGGCTGATGACGTTCGAGGAAATCAAAACGTACCCCGAAAACGAAGTACACCGCATGTTCCGCCTGTGCCAGTCTATGGAGGAGGTCTTCCACTTAAAAGGTTATTTGAAACAATAGCGGTGGTCTGTCGGGTATTTTTGTACATTTAGCTCACCATATGTTCCCAAAACTGGAAAACATATAACTTCCCACTGTACCTGTTAACCCATTCACTTTTTTGTGCGTATCGAGACCATTGCTACTGTGACCCCAACCGTCGTCATTCGGGAAGATTCTTTTGATGTGTCAACGACCGACTCGTATCAGCTTTGCCTGGAAATGGGCAAGGAACGGTTCCGGTTTTGTGTGGTCGAACCCCATCCGCGCCGGTGTGTCTGGCTGGAAGACTACACCTTTCCGACCCTGTTGACTGAAAACCCGCTACTGCCCTCCTTACGAACCATTTACCAAAACCATCCAATCCTTCAGTCGTCCTACTGGAAAAGCATTCAGGTATCGGTCAATTCCCCTTCGTTTACACTGGTTCCGTCCGGTCTGTTCCGGAAAGAATACGCAGGGCAGTATCTCCAGTTGATGCGCGGCAATCCGCTCTCCAGCTCGGAACACGCGCTGGCCTATGCTCATAAAAAAGAGGATTTTCAGGCGGTTTTCAGCGTCGACAATGCCCTGACCGATTGGCTGTCGGCCACCTATCCCCTGCAACAGATTACGCTCGTTCACCAGTCGAGCACGCTGATTCAGGCAACGTCGCTGACGGATTCGGTGCTGAATTCGGACCAAAAACTATCGTTAAATTTTGAAGATGAATCGGTTACGGTTATTTATCGCAAAGGTGGAGAGTTCAGGTTCTGCAACCGGTTTGCCTACAAAAATGCCACCGATCTGGTCTATTACATCCTGTATGTCATCAATGAATTGAAAACCGAACCGAAGGAATTGCAGGTGGTTTTGTTCGGAGAAATTACGCCTTTTGCCGAAATCTATACGGCCCTCGAACAATTTCTGCCCACCATTCGCTTTGGTTCAACACCGCCCGGCTTGCAGTTGACACCGGCTTTCGATGAGTTACCGGAACACCGGTATTTCAGTTTGTACGGAAACACCCTGATCGAGTGAGAACGGGCAACCAACTGACCTTCATTCACCAGCCAGCCACCACCCGGTTTTTTAAACCTGTATGAAACGAATCGCGCTCTTTCCCGGCTCCTTCGACCCGTTTACGAAGGGACATGAAGACATAGTGTTACGGGGACTCAAACTTTTTGATGAAATCTTCATCGGCATTGGCCGGAACGCCAGCAAACAGCGGTATTTTCCGCTGGACGTGATGGTCGGCCTGATTGAGCAAACTTTTGCGGCCTATCCGGCGGTGAAAGTCGTATCGTATGACGACCTGACCGCCAACGTCGCCCGCGACCTGGGAGCCCGGTTTTTGCTGCGGGGCTTGCGCAACACGACGGATTTTGAATACGAAAACAGCATTTCGCAGGTCAACCGGTACGTGTACGAAGACGTCGAAACCGTCTTTCTGATCACCTCTCCGTCTCTCGCCCCCATCAGTTCAAGCATCATCCGGGAATTGCACCGCTATTCCAAAAACATCGACGAGTTTCTGCCGTACAAACTGAAGTAGTTAAGAGTGATGAGTTAAGAGTTGGCTGACGCAAGCTGAAACAAGTGCGACAGCCAACTCTTAACTCTTAATTATTAACTATTTCAAAACCTTCCCATTCACCTCATCGATCACATACCGGATGGAGCTGAAGGAGTTGGTGAGGGCCAGGGCCGTTTGTTTGGCATCCATCCATTCGAGTCGTTCGATGTCCTCGTCGGTTTGGGGCGTCATCCGGGCATCGTCGACGCAGGTCATGTGGTACCATTTGGTCTTTTTCAGGATTCGGTTTCCGTTCAGCGTGTAGGTGTGCCAGGTCGTACAGATGCGGTTTTCGAGGGTAGCCACCACCCCGGTTTCTTCTTCCACTTCCCGCAGGGCCGCCACCCGCGACTGCTCATCCCCGTCGAGTTTCCCTTTGGGCAGATCCCACTTGCCCCGACGGAAAATCAGCAGCATTTTATCCTCCTTAAACACCACTCCTCCGGCGGCCCGGACAATCTTGAACATACTTTTAAACTTCTCCTCAACGGCCTTTTTTTCAGCGGCTACCAGCGTAATAGAGCTCAGGTCGCCCATTTCGTAGTTGTTGAGCAAATTGACCAGTTTCTCGATGGTAACGGGCGTCGCATTGAGCACCAGGAGATGCCCTTTCAACATAGCCAGCTTCAGGCCGTCGAGACGGGCGTCGATGATCCGGTCGTACTCCACGTGGTTATCCAGCGCAGCGTCCTGCAATTTGGCTGCCTTCTTCGAACCCTTTAAATGAATGGGTCGGTCGTCAATAAAAATGGTCATGAGGTAGTTGAACTGCTGGGTGAATGAGCCCGTCGAACCGTCGACGTACCGAATAGCGTGAATTACAAAACAAATTTAGATAAACCATTCATCTTTGAAGAGAAACTAAATCCACTATTTTTGCAGAACGCCAACTTTCCCCCTTGTGGAACTTGCAATCATTCTTTTTTTAGTCATTCTGAACGGTGTTTTTTCCTTATCGGAGATTGCACTGGTTTCCTCCCGCAAAGCCCGACTCGAAACCGACGCCCGAAACGGCGACCGCCGGGCCGAAGAAGCTCTGAAACTCGCCGAATCGCCCAACCGGTTTCTGGCTACCGTTCAAATCGGGATTACCCTCATCGGAATCCTGACCGGTATTTTTAGTGGAGACAGCCTGACCGACCAGATTTCGGGCTTCGTGTCCCAGTTTCCACTCCTTCAACCCTACGCCAACAGCATTGCGGTTACGCTGACGGTTATTCTCATTACGTATCTGTCGCTGGTGCTGGGCGAACTGGTACCCAAACGAATCGGGCTGTCAAATCCGGAAGGCATTGCGAAGGTAATGGCCGGGCCGATGAATATGCTGTCCCGGGTGACCTCACCCTTCATCAGTCTGCTCGGCTTTTCCAGCGACCTCATTATTAAAATTCTGAATATCAAGCCCAACGCCAGTGCCGTAACGGAAGAAGAAATCAAAAGTCTGATTCAGGAAGGTACCTCGGGCGGGGTCATCGAGGAGATCGAGCAGGAAATTGTACAGAACGTTTTTCAACTCGGCGACCGCCGGATCACCTCCCTGATGACCAACCGGCAGGAAATGGTGTTCCTGGATCTGGAAGCGACTGTTGAAGAGAACCGCCAGTACATCATCGAACACCGCCATTCGCATTACCCGCTTTGCCAGGGGGGCGTCGATGAAATGATCGGACTCATTCACAGCAAGGATTTTTTGGGCAAAGACCTCGATGATCAGCTCACCCGGCTCGAAGAACTCAAACGCGATATTCTGTATATTCCCGAAAGCAACATGGCTTACCAGGTGCTGGAGCGGTTTCGGGAACGCCGGCAGTACGTCGGCATCATCGTCGATGAGTACGGGGGTGTTCTGGGCATGGTGACGCTCAACGACATCGTGGACGCGCTCGTGGGCGACATTTCGGACACCAACGAATTTGAATTCGAAATTGTGGAACGGGGCGACGGCAGTTACCTTGTGGATGCCCAGATTCCGTTTGACGATTTCCTGGATTACTTCAACATCATTATCCAGAACCGGCGCGAAATGACTGGATTCGATACCCTGGGCGGTTTTGCGTTACAGATTATCAAGGACATTCCGAAAACCGGTGAAACGTTTTCCTGGCAGGAATACCAGTTTGAAATCATCGACATGGACAAAAGCCGGATCGATAAGATTCTGGTGACGAAGCGAATTGAAGAGTAATTTTCTTAATGATGAACGATGAATGGGCCGCTACCTATTATTTTACGGGTACAATACCATTCTTGTCTTGCATTCATCGTCCATCATTCATCATTCATCATTCAAAGCATACATGATTGCAGCAAAAGTTGCCCGATTGCTACTGGAAGTGAAGGCGGTTCGGCTCCGGCCGGAGGAACCCTTTACGTGGAGTTCTGGCTGGAAATCACCGATTTATTGTGACAACCGGATCACGCTTTCGTACCCGGAAGCCCGGACGTATATTCGTACGGCGTTAGCCGATACAATTTTAAAAGAATTCCCTGATGTTCAAGCCATTGCGGGCGTTGCTACGGCCGGTATTGCGCAGGGAGCGCTGGTTGCCGATGCGCTGAACCTGCCCTTTCTATACGTTCGGCCGGAACCCAAAAAACACGGCATGGGCAACCAGATCGAGGGACGGCTGGAAGACGGACAGCGCGTTGTGGTGATTGAAGACCTGATTTCGACCGGAGGCAGTTCGCTCAAAGTGGTGGATGTGTTGCGGCAAGCCGGCGCCGGGGTGCTGGGCATGGCGGCCATTTTTACCTACGGTTTTCCGGTAGCCAGTCAAAATTTTGCAGACAAAGACGTCAAACTGGTTTGCCTGAGCGACTACGAAACGCTGGTGGGCGAAGCCCGGGATCTGAACTACATTTCGGCCGATGCCATGGACTCCCTTGCAGCCTGGCGGCAAAATCCGGCAGAATGGAACCGTTAGCCTGATCCGCCGATGAAACGGCTCGCTTGTTTGGCATTCGGCTGGCTACTAACCACGTCGGCTCTGGCGCAGGAATCCGGGCTTCCCAACCCGATTCAGGCCGACCTCGAACTCGGTGGCATGGGCGCAGCGACCCGCCAAACCCCGTTCTGGCTCCGCACCAACCAATACGGCATCGTGCCGCTGCAAGGCCCGTTTGCGACCTTACGGGGGCAAATGAGTCGCGACTACCGCACCGATACGGTTTATACGAACCACCACCGGTTCGATTGGGGCGTTGGTGGCTACGCGGCTGTGAATGTGGGCAAAAGCAGTCAGTTTCTCCTCCCTGAATTATACGCCAAAGTTCGGCTGGGAAAATTTGAACTCTGGGCGGGCCGTCGGCGCGAGCAATACGGCCTCGGTGACACCACGCTGACGTCCGGTTTTGTGGCCTGGTCGGCCAATGCGCTCCCCATTCCGAAGGTTCAGTTCCACACGCCCGGCTTCGTACCGATCGGTTTTCTGAAAAAGCTGGTGGCTTTCCGGCTGGGATATGCCCACGGCTGGTTCAATGCACCCTACATCAAAGGCGCGTATCTGCACCAGAAATACCTCTACGGTCGCTTCGGAAAACCGCACTGGAAAGTAAAATTTTACGTGGGAATGAATCACCAGGTGCAGTGGGGAGGCCACGCTGATTACCTGAAAGGCACTTCGTTCGCGGTCAATGGCAAGTTGCCTTCCTCGTTCCGGGATTATACGGGACTCGTTTTTGGTCTCTATCCAAAAGAAATCACCACCAGTCAGCAAACCGCCTTCGACGGCGAAAACCGGGTCGGCAACCACCTGGGTTCCATCGACTACGCGCTGGAATGGACGACCTCCCGGTTAAGTACCTTGCTTTACTACCAGCATTTTTACGAAGACGTCAGTGGAATCGTTTACCTCAACTTTCCCGATGGGTTGTGGGGACTGCGTTTTCGGAATAAAAGCGCCACGCCACCCCCCCGGTTCCGGTGGAATGCCGCCGTGGTGGAGTGGCTCCCGATGACCAGTCAGAGTGGACCGGTTTTCGACCAGACGGCCCAGTATCAGGGAGCTGACAATTATTTTAACCATGGCCAGTACCGGGAAGGCTGGTCGTATTTTGGGCGAACCATCGGCACGCCCTTCATTGCCCCGCGAGCCGACTACACCGCCCGCGTGCAACAATACACCGGGGGCGGCTTCTTCCCCAATAACCGGGTCAATGTCTGGTATCTCGGTCTGGAAGGAATTCTATACCGGGTTCAACTCAATGCGCGGGCGTCGTTCAGCCGCAACTACGGTACCTACAACCAGCCGTATTCTCCCCGTTTCGAGCAGTTTTCAGCCCTGTTGGCGGCTCGGATTCCCCTTCCCCGGTTTTCCAATACCTTCCTGTCAGCCTCTTTCGCCCTGGATCAGGGCGCGTTATACCCGACTCAAACGGGCCTGTACCTGTCTGTTAAAAAGAGCTGGTAATCTCCGGTTTCAACTTTACCGTAGTATTATCTTTCTCCATCGCTGGCCTGGCAACTTACTCATTATCAGCGACTCACTTTCTCCCACTGCGGCCATATCCTAACATTCTGGTGGGTTGGAAATCTAAATACCCGTCTTCATTCGTATGACTGTCAATATCCTATCATTCCATTCAACCTTTCTAAAACGATTTGAAACATGAGTACGACTAAAAAAGGAGGATTTCGCCTACCGGCAGGCGCGTGGGTACTGGGCCTGATGGTGGGTCTGAACGCCTGTACGTCACCCGAGAGCGCCCTGAGCCCCGATGCGACGAAACACAACAGTGCCCGTGAAAGCGCGACGGAGCTTTCGTTTTTTGTTTTAACGGACAACAACCGGTTGAACAAGAAGACCGTTTCGAACCCGATGGCGAACCTGTCGGATACCGAGATTACAGGTTTGAAAGAAAACGAAAAAATCCTGGCCATCGACTTCCGCCCGGCAACGGGGCAACTCTATGGACTGGGCAGCACCTCCCGGGTTTACGTCATCAACCAGGAAACCGGGGTAGCGCGGTCGGTGAGTATGGATCCTTTCTCTCCCGCCATCACCGACGGGGCTTCGGTCGCTTTTGATTTCAATCCGACGGTCGACCTGATCCGGTTGGTGACCAGTACCGGCCAAAACCTCCGGCTCAATCCCAACACCGGCATGCTCCAGACCGGCGGGCAGGATGGAAATATCAACGGTGGAATGAGCCCGGCGATTTCGGCAGTGGCCTACACCAACAGCAAGGGCGTTTCGAGCAGTACGGTTTTGTATGACATCGATCCGGTTTCGGATCGTCTTTACTCCCAGATTCCGCCCAACAACGGAACACTCGTCAACGTCGGCCCCCTGGGAAAAGACATTACGGGAAGTGCCGGTTTCGACATTTCGTCCGACAACAGCCATGCCCTGCTGGCCTACTGGGTGGGCAACAAAGCAGAATTGGGTAACGTGAATCTTACCACGGGTTCCATTCAGAAGCTGGGCGATCTGGGTTCCAGAAACTTCATCGGGCTGGCCATTCCGACGGATGCCGTCGCCTACGCCGTCAGTGGCAACGACCTCCTGATTTTCGATCCCTTCGACATCCGGCCGGTTCAGCGTACCATTACCGGCCTGCAACCGGGCGAAACGATTCGCGGTATCGACATGCGTCCGGCAACGGGGCAACTCTACGCCCTGGGAAATTCCAGCCGCATTTATACCATTTCGTATCCGGCCGGCACCAACAACGCCCAGCTCACGGTGGTGGGTACGGGAGCCTTCACGCCAACCCTGACGGGCAGTGACTACGGTTTTGATTTCAACCCGACCGTCGACCGGATTCGGGTCATCAGCAACTCGGGTCAGAACTTGCGGATTGATCCGACAAATGGGAACGTTAGTGTCGACAAACCACTCAATTATGGCCCCACGGCGGTTGACAAGCCTTCGGTGCGGGCGGCTGCCTATTCGAACAACGTTCAGGGCGCAACGACAACGGTGTTGTATGACCTCGACGACTTCTCCAACCGCCTGTACCGTCAGATTCCGCCGAACGACGGCACGCTGGTGGGTGGAAGTCCACTGGGCATCGACATCACGGCAACCAACGGATTCGACATCGGCGGACGGAGCGACAAGGCCTATGCGCTGTTGACGGCGGGCAGTTCGACCAACCTGTACACCATTAACCTGAACAACGGCGCGCTCACCAACCTGGGAACATTCCCGACCACGGTACGCGGTTTTGCCATTGGATTAGGGTTTTAAGTTGGAATGAAAAATGTAAAATGATGAATGTTGAATGTAAAAGTTTCGGATTGGAAACCCCTTTTACATTCAACATTCATCATTTTACATTTTTCATTCCTTAATTCTTTAATTCAATTGGTACTTCTTCCCCGGCAGCGTCCTGACCATCCCCCTGAACTCCAGGTTCAGGAGCAGTGACGCCAGTTTGCCGAGGTGAATCTGCGTTCGCCAACTCAGCTCGTCGATGTGCCAGTCGGGCTTTTGACGAAAGAGCGCCAGAATCTGACTTTCTTCTTCCGTAAATTCCAGGGCCAGGGCGGTTTTGTCGGTTGGAGCGGTTTTGCTCACCGGCTGATCCCAGTTCAGGGCTTCAATCACATCCTCCGGTTTGGTATAAATCTGCGCTTTGTTTTCCCGAATCAGCTTGTTGCAGCCTTGCGAAAACGTCTGATTCAGATGGCCGGGAACGGCAAACACTTCCCGGTGGTAGTTGTTGGCGTATTCCGCCGTGATCAAAGCCCCGCCTTTGGTGGCCGCTTCCACAATGACGATGGCGTCGCTCAAGCCCGCGATGATGCGGTTTCGGGCCGGAAACAAGCGGGCATCAGGCTTGACGCCGGGACGGTTTTCGGTGAGCAAACCGCCGAGCAGCACCATCTCCTGCGCGGTTTTCTTGTGCACATACGGATAGACAATATCGACCCCACTGGCCATCACACCCACCGTTGACAGGCTGTTGATCAAACTGGCCCGGTGGGCGGCAATGTCAATGCCGTAGGCCAGACCACTGATCACCAGCGGCTGGTAGGGTTGCACCGCCTGAATCAGTTCCTCCGTGATCCGCCGTCCGTAGTCGGTGGCCTGCCGCGTTCCGACAATGCCGAGGGTGCGGGCAGCGTTCAAGTCGGCGGTACCCTGAAAATACAGCATCGCCGGAGCATCGTAGAGGGCTTTCAGGCGGACCGGATAGGCCTTCTCGGTATAAAATACCTGCTGAATCCCCAGCTTTTCGCACCGCAGTTGCGTCTGTTCCGCTTCCCGTAACACGTCCGGGTGCAAAATAGCGCGGGCAATCACCTCGCCCACGCCGGGGGTTTTCCTCAATTTCGACAAGGGCGACCGAAAAACCTCGGAAGCCGAGCCGCAATAACTCATCAGTTGACGAATCAATACATCGCCCACACCGGGTACGGACGTCAGTGCCGATTGGTAAAATAATTCAGGTTGATTCACGGGCTGGTCATTCAGGGTTTTTATCAAGACGGAATCGGAAGCCCGGAGTAACGGTGCGGGTCAAAATAAAAATTGAGTATATTTGCTAAACAGCCCCATTCCATGTCAACGTTCTCCCTGTTTCGCTCATCCATCCCGATCGCCCTCCTCCTTTCAGCGCCTGGATGGATGGGTTGTCAAAAAGAAGGAAAAACCGGAACCAACCCGGCCATCAACTCCGAAGTGGTATTGAAAGCCCATTCGACCACGCCCCCGCTGTTAAAGGCCCTGCCCGGTTTTGAAAGCCTGGAAATTCTGCCGCTCATCAGCAGTTATGATAAGCTGGAACAATCACCGGATTTTGTTTTTGCCGGCGAACCCGATGGGGCCGGTTTGGTGAAAAATCCGGCGGGCGACGGTTATGTGCTGATCACCAACCACGAAATCATCCGCTCTGTATCCCGGGTCTATCTGGATAAAACCTTCAAACCGGTGAAAGGCGAATACATTGTCGATGCCGAGGGCGGAATCTGGCGCCTGTGTTCGGCCACGATGGCTAGCCCGGCCGAACACGGTTTTGGTCCGCTCTACCTGACCGCAGGCGAGGGCGACACAGAAGGGCGGGTTCACGCCATCGATCCCCTGGGTGCGGCCGATAAAAAGAACGGCAACCGGACGCTTCCGGCGCTGGGAAAAGCTTCGTTTGAAAATGCGCTTCCTTTGCCGAAAGGCTCGTATCCCAACAAAACCGTCGTGTTAATGACGGAAGATGAAGGCAATGGGCAAGTGACGATGTACGTTTCTACGACGCCCGGCGACCTCCAAAACGGAAAACTCTACACCCTCCGCCGGACCAACCAGGACCCGATCGAAAAAAACATGCAGGCCGACCAGCGGTATGAGGTCGAATTTGTGGAAATCGACAACGCAAAAACCGCCACGGGAGTGCAGATTGCCGCGCAGCAACTGGAAAAAAATGCCATTCAGTTTGCGCGGGTCGAAGACATTGACTACCGGAAAGGCAGCGCGGCCAATGGCCGTGAACTGTATTTTGCCGTTACCGGTTCGTTCGCCAGCGACCGGGTGCAGTGGGGCCGCATTTACCGCCTGGAACTGGATGCCAGCAACCCGCTGAAAGGCCAGTTGTCGTTTGTGGCCGAAGGATATTCCAATCCGGGCAAAAGCCTGATCAATCCGGACAACATCTGCGTCACTGAGAATTTTGTGTACATCGGGGAAGATGGCGACGCGCCGATTTCGACACCCGACCACGACGGTCGCATCTGGCAATACGGCATCACCACCAAACAGCTCAAGCCGTTCCTGGAAATGAACCACCGCCGGGACGATGGCGACTTCCAGCGCAAATACAACATCATTGGCCACCAGGGCATCAGTACCTGGGAATACGGCGCGATGACTGATATTTCGGACGTGGTTGGCGTGCCGAACACGTTCCTGATCAACCTGCAACCGCACACCTGGCGCGATACCAAATTCATCAACGCGGATGGCAGCGCGATCACCAAAAACGTCAATATTTACGACAATGCGATTGGGAATATGGGCGAAGGTGGTCAAATTGTCATTGTGCGCGGTGTTCCGAAATAAGGCCCCCCACCCCCCTAAAGGGAACTTGAACTTACCTAGTTTCAAGCCCCCTTTAGGGGGGTGGGGCCTTTTCCTGCTCGCAACATTCACAGGTGTCTTTCTCCTCAATTACCTGGACTCACCAACTGAAAAACCAGTTGCGGCTACGGAACGCGTTAAACAGCAGTTTTCCCACGATCTGGCGAAATTCCGTGACCTGATTGAAACCCGGTTTTTGCCGCTGGCCGAACACAGTACCTCATCCGATTCGTTGAAAACCGCCTTTCTGGCCTGCCGCCGGGCCTACAAGAAGCTGGAGCCGTTTGCGGAGTATTATTTTCCGGCTACCACCCGGCTGGTCAACGGTCCGCCCCTGCCCGAAATTGAAGCCGAAGACAACCGGATTTCGGAACCCGGCGGCTTGCAGGTCATCGAAGAATTGCTTTTCCCGACCTTTGATCCCAACCGGCGGTCGGACCTGATTCGGGAAATAAAAAAACTCCGGCGCGAACTGCTGCGGTATGCGGATTTCGGGAACGATACGGCACTGACGGACGCCCACGTTTTCGATGCCCTGCGACTTCAGATCTTTCGGATCATCACGCTCGGAATCAGCGGCTTCGACACTCCACGCTGCCAGACGGCCCTGCCCGAAGCCGCTGCGTCGCTCGGGGGGTTGAGTACCTATGTATCCTTCTATAGCACGAATACCCCCGGTTTTCGTCGCCTTATTCAGCTTCTGGAAAACTCCGAAACGCACCTGAACCGCGCTTCAGACTTCAACACGTTCGACCGGTTTCAGTTCATCACTACGGTTGCCAATCCGCTTACCACGCACATGCTGGCGTTTCAGCAACAGCGCAACATCCAACCGTTTAACGAGCTTCGGGCGTTGCGGACGGATGCCAAAACGCTGTTCGACACCAACGCTTTCAATCCGGATTTCTACGCACCGACGGTCGCGATGCGCACCAATCCGGCCAAGGTGCTGCTGGGCAAAAAGCTGTTTTCTGACCCGATTTTATCCGTCGGCAACAATTCGGCGTCGGGCGGAAAACGGTCGTGCGCCAGTTGCCACCAGCCCGCGAATGCCTTCACCGACGGATTGCCCAAAAATGCCACCCTGTCGGGTCGTGGGTTCGTCCGGCGAAACACGCCCACCTTGCTGAATGCGGCTTTACAAAACGCCCAGTTCTACGATCTACGCGCTCAGACGCTCGAAAATCAGGCGTCGGAAGTCATTCAGAATGTGGACGAAATGCACGGATCTCTGGAATATGCGGCCCGGACCTTGCAGCAAAACAGTCGGTACCGGGCGTGGTTTAAAAAGGCTTTCCCGATCCTGCGGGATTCGATCGAACCATTTCACATCCAGAATGCCCTGGCAGCCTACGAACGGTCCCTCGTTCGTCTCAATTCCCGGTTCGACCGAGCCATGCGGGAGCAATTCCACGGAACCGGAAAACCGCTTTTGTCGGCCGAAGAACGGCTCGGTTTTAATCTTTTTATGGGCAAAGCCAAATGCGGAACCTGCCACTTTCTGCCGCTCTTCAACGGAACGGTGCCGCCGGTTTTCACCCAGACCGAGTCGGAGGTCATTGGGGTTCCGGTGAGGCCCAACCGCCGTCAAATCGATCCGGATCCCGGTCGTTATGCCCTTTTCCGGCTCGACCCGCTGAAGTATTCCTTTAAAACGCCAACGGTGCGAAATGCAGCCCAAACCAGCCCGTATATGCACAACGGTGCGTACCAAACGTTGGAGGAAGTACTGGAATTCTACAACCAGGGTGGGGGCCGCGGACTTGGTATTGTGCTCGAAAATCAAACCCTTCCGGCTGAAAAACTTGATCTGACGACCTCCGAAAAATCCGCACTGCTTGCCTTTCTGAAGACCCTGTCGGACGCAAAGTAGGATATTTACGAGAACCGGCCTTCCGAACGTATAGACCCAAACTTTATTTTTTTGGAAACGTATAGTTTCTGGCGTGTGACACCACTCAGTTATTAGTACTCATGTCTGCGAATTAAACCAACTCCAAATCATCGTCCCCCATCCAGGTAAGCACCTTGAAATCAAGAGAATACCGCACTAAAGCGGTTGTTTCCTGATTTTTTATAAGACAAAAACCGGGACCGGCAAAAATAATTTCACAATACTTTACAACTAGATTGATTTTAAATTACTCAAAATGGTAAAATTCTTAAAACCTTTAATGTTACCAAAAGTTTAAGAATGAAAACTTACCCAATTGCATGAAATTAGTATTTGCCATTCTGTTTGCTGAAGGTCACGTTGCAAACCGCCTGTTCGCCCGCTTCGGCAGAAGCAGTTTTCTGGATTACCCACCGCTCCATTAGCGTATTATCTATTTTTCGTCTCTCGTTGCCCCACCGTACTTTTTTCCTGACCGTCCCGAATACCATCTGGATCGATGTTTTTCAGCGATTTCGATCCCGATTAAAACCGTACAATCAGAGTTCAATTCATAGCACAATACACACTTACATTTCTTGACCGCACATGACACCCAAAATGAATATTGAAAAACGCTCCTTCCTTTCCTGGTGTTTGCACATTCTGCTGATTCTGATCAGCGGATCTTTGGCCCTCGGAAGCGCTTATATGGCTTATAAACTAACCAGCGAAAGCTCGATTACCGTTGGATTTGCCGGGATAGGTTTTTACGTAATGTATTACTTAGGCGGCACCTTCTTACCGGTCAGGGCAAAATGAGACTACTTTTACTGCTTCTCTGCCCGATTCTGGGACTTTGTCAGACCCGGATCGAACGGAAGCCCATTCAGCTTTTTGCAGAAGTGGGCGGTTTTTACGGAAATTCCAAACAGACGCCCTTCTGGCTTCGCTCGAACCAATACGGAACCGTACCGACAGATTTGCCGTATGCCAGCGTACGAACCGGCCTTCGCTGGGATTCCCGCTATGACGCAGTTGATGACAATACGCCCGTAAAAAAGCGTGATTTTTTTGGCTTCGGATACGGGGTCGAACTGGTCGGAAATACGGGCATGGGATCAAAATCTACCCTGATTATTCCGGAACTCTACGGCAAAATTCGCGCCGGAGCCTTCGAACTGGTGGCCGGTCGGCGTCGCGAGGTCATCGGTCTCGTGGATTCAACCCTGAGTTCGGGTTCCTACAGTTGGTCGGGCAATGCACTTCCGTTGCCTAAAGTTCAGATCGGTCTCTCCCAATACACTCCTGTTCCGTTTACGGGTGGCATCCTATCGATCCGAGGTTTTTTTGCGCACGGCTGGTTTGAACGAAATAATTTTGTTAGCCGGGCCTATCTGCACCAGAAAGCCCTGTATGCCCGCATCGGCAAAGCGCGCTGGCCCATCAAACTCTACGCCGGTTTCAATCACCAGGTCGAGTGGGGCGGAACGACCAGCGAGCTTTCCGACGGACTCGTGAAAGAAGGCCGTTTTCCGTCTAACTTTCAGGCGTATTCGTATATGGTGACGGGGAGTAGCCTGGGCTACAATCCCGGTGTCGACACGACGTATTACAGCCGTTTTGACCGGGAAAACCGGATCGGCAACCACCTGGGGAGCATCGACGTTGGCCTGGAGTTCAGCACGAAAAAACTTTCGATTCTGGTGTATCGCCAGAGTGTGTACGAAGACGGCTCGCTGTTTTACCGCACGAACCTGGAAGATGGACTCAACGGCATTCGCTTCCGGAGTTTGAAACCGGCGACCTCGGGCTTCCGCATCACCGGTGCCGTTGTGGAACTGTTGTATACCAAAAGCCAGGGAGGTGGGGTTTTTGAAGCCACCGACAAATTGCGGGGGCGGGATAACTACTTCAACCACAGCCAGTACCGCAGCGGCTGGTCGTATTTTGGACAGGGAATCGGAACGCCCTTCATCACACCGATGACCACGGCCCGCCCGGATCTGCCGCAGTACGGTTTTTTCAGCAACAACCGGGTTCGGGCATTCCACACCGGTTTGCAGGGTGGGTTTGGGCGCAACTGTACGTTTCAGATGAAGCTGTCGTACAGCGAAAATTTTGGCACCTACGACGTTCCCTTTGCCAACACCGTCGAACAGTTTTCATCCCTCCTGCAGGTGGGCGTTCCGCTGAACCAGAATGGTCTGCTTGTGACCGTTTCAGCGGCTTCCGATCAGGGTGGTTTATTCCCCCGCAGCAACGGCGTCTACGCCGGCATCCGAAAAACCTGGGATTATTACCAATACCGTTCGAGGAGGATGTAAAGAACCGTAAACTGAATACAGTTTACGGTTTACGGTGGTTGACGCACGCTGACTGCCGCGTTCTTAAGCAGGCGGTAGCCACCGTAAACTGAATACCGAAAATTATCCCTCCAGTTGACTCTGGGTTTCGACCAGAAATTTGCGGATTTCCTGCAAACGGCCGATCATCTGTTTAATTTCATTCTGACGCGAGGAGCGGGCTTTGAGGTGTTGCCTCGCCCCTTCCAGCGTCAGTTTTTTTTCTTCCACCAATTCCAGTATTTCCCGAAGATGTATGATGTCATCTTTGGTATAAATCCGGTCACCGGCGCGGTTTTTACGGGGCTTGAGCGTAGGAAACTCTTTTTCGTAAAACCGTAATTTCGATATGTTCACCCCCAGCATGTCGGCCACCTCGCGAATGCCGTAATACCGTTTTGTTAACTCCTCCATAGAACAAACTTCCGTTCAAACCGGAAGAAACACAAGTTTTCCGTAAATTTGCAAAACATTTCAATCCGTAGCCATCACAGGCGTGATGACTGACCACCAAGTACCATGACTTCTTCCGAAATTCGCCAGCATTTTTTAGACTTTTTTCAAAGTAAAAACCACCTGATTGTTCAGTCGGCGCCCCTGGTGGCCAAAAACGACCCGACGCTGATGTTCAACAACTCGGGCATGGCTCAATTTAAGGATTTTTTTCTGGGCAACGGAACACCGCCCGCCAAACGGGTCGCTGATACGCAGAAATGTCTGCGGGTTTCGGGGAAACACAATGACCTCGAAGATGTCGGTTTTGACACCTACCACCACACCATGTTCGAGATGCTGGGCAACTGGTCGTTTGGTGATTATTTCAAGAAAGAAGCCATTACCTGGGCGTGGGAACTACTGACGGAGGTCTACCAACTGCCGAAGGACCGGCTCTATGTTTCGGTTTTTGAAGGCGATACCAAAGACAACGTTCCGTTTGATCAGGAAGCCTGGGATTTGTGGAAACCGATTGTGGGTAAGGACCGGATTATTCTCGGAAACAAAAAAGATAATTTCTGGGAAATGGGCGATACGGGGCCGTGTGGTCCGTGCTCCGAAATCCACGTCGATCTGCGGCCCCAGTCGGAGGTGGATCAGAAACCCGGTAAGGAACTGGTGAACGCCGATCACCCGCAGGTGGTGGAAATCTGGAACCTCGTTTTCATGCAGTTCAACCGCAAAGCCGACGGTTCGCTCGACCCGCTGCCCGCGCGGCATGTCGACACCGGCATGGGTTTTGAGCGGCTTTGCATGGCGATTCAGGGCAAGTTGTCCAACTACGACACCGATGTGTTTACGCACACCATCAAGGTCATCGAAGAACTGTCGGGCATTTCCTACAAAGGTTCGCAGCGCGATTATCCGGACGTAGCCATGCGTGTCATTGCCGACCACATCCGGGCGGTTTCGTTCGCCATTGCCGACGGTCTGGTGCCGTCGAACGCGCGGGCGGGCTACGTCATCCGCCGGATTTTGCGCCGGGCCGTTCGCTACGGCTACTCGTACCTTGGTTTCACCGAACCGTTTATGACCAAACTCGTGCCGACACTGGCGATGCAGTTTGCCGACGTTTTCCCCGAATTGAATGCCCAGCGTGATTTTGTGGCAACCGTGATTCGGGAAGAAGAAGCCTCGTTTCTGCGAACCTTGGAAAATGGTTTGAAATTACTCGATAAAATCACCTCCGATCTGGCACAGTCGGGCGGGAAAGAAATCGACGGCGAGACGGTTTTTGAACTCAACGATACGTTCGGTTTCCCCTCCGATCTAACCGCTCTGATTGCTCGCGAGAAAGGGCTTTCCATCGACGAAGCCGGTTTTCAGAAAGCCCTTCAACAGCAGAAAGAACGCTCGCGCAAAGATGCGACTTCGGCAACCGGCGACTGGACGGAACTCACCGACATCGACGGCGTCGCGTTTGTCGGCTACGACCAGACCGAAGCCGAAGCCCGAATTGCCAAATACCGGAAAGTACAGAACAAACAAGGCACACAATACCAGATCGTGCTGGACCGGACGCCGTTCTACGCCGAATCCGGTGGTCAGATTGGCGATACCGGCAGCCTGGAACTGCGGGTGGGCGACGAAACCGTGTTGGTGCGCATCGCCGATACGAAAAAAGAAAACGACCTGATCATCCATATTTCCAACGACAAAAATCTGGAGGACATCCTGGATAATCATACGGCGGTTTTCGCCAAAATTGATACCCACCGTCGCGTCGCCATTGAAGACAACCACTCGGCTACGCACTTGCTTCATGCCGCCCTGCGTCAGGTGCTGGGCAAACACGTCGGGCAGAAAGGTTCGTACGTCGGGCCGGATGCCTTGCGGTTTGACTTCTCCCACTTCGCCAAAGTGACGGATGCCGAACTGGGGGAAGTGGAGCGAATTGTGAATGAAAAAATCCGGGAGAATATTCCGTTGAACGAACGGCGCAATGTGCCCATCGACGAAGCCCGCAACCTCGGCGCGATGGCCTTGTTCGGTGAAAAATACGGCGACTTCGTGCGCGTCATTACCTTTGACCCGAACTATTCGGTCGAACTTTGTGGCGGAACCCACGTACCGGCAACGGGGCAAATCGGCCTCTTCAAGTTCACGTCCGAAGGTTCCGTTTCGACCGGTATCCGACGCATCGAAGCCGTTACCGCCGAAAAGGCCCTAGCCCTTCTGAACGAGCAGCAAGCAACACTGGACCAGTTGAAAGAACTCCTGAAAGCGCCGAAAGATGTGCTGAAAGCCGTTCAAAACCTGATGGACGAACGCCATCAGCTACAGAAAAAAATTGAGGTGCTGGAAGCCGAGAAGCTCCAGAAAGTGAAAGCGGATCTGTTGACGAAAGTCTATTCGGCCAACGGGCATTTTGTCATTGTTGAACGCATTGAGGTTCCATCGGCGGATGCGCTGAAACAACTGGCCTACGACCTGAAAGCGAAGCTGGACAACCTGGCGCTGGTGCTGGGTTCGGATATCAATGGAAAACCGCAACTGGCGGTGATGCTGCCCGATGACCTGATCAAAACCAAAAACCTCCACGCCGGGACGCTGGTGAAAGAACTGGCGAAGGAAATCCGCGGGGGTGGCGGTGGTCAGCCGTTCTTTGCCACCGCTGGCGGCACCGATGCCACCGGCCTCGACCGGGCACTGGCGAAGGGGCGGGAGCTTTTGCAATAGAAGTTAAAAAAGGAATTTCAAATAATAAATGATGAATGTTAAATGTAGAAGTGCTGAATTGCCAACTCCTTTTACATTTAACGTTCATCATTTTACATTTAAAATTCCCTTATTACCCCTCCTTCGTTTCCTTCTCTTCCTCCAACGGAGTATGTTCTGACCCCAGCACCGGCCCCAGATACGAATGCTGCCAATCTTCGACCTGCTCCGGGGTTTTTAATTCATCCATTTCAACAACCCGGTGTTTCAGGTGCGGGTATTGGGCATCCAAATCCTGTTCAATGAGCGCGACGTCGGGTGACGCATCAAATTTCATCGGTACTGTGGTGGGCGTTTCAACGCCCCGCTCATCGACGGCGATGACGCGAACTACAAACATCTTTTCCATAGGGTTGAATCTGGTTTTCTATTAAACTATTCCCGTGCGCAAAAGTTAGCCGCTCCGGCTTGCCTTTTCGTAAACGGTTGACATCCCAATTAATAAATTGCTATTTTTACGTACACCCCGGACGGGTATCCGCATTTTACCTATCAACGGGACGCCCATACGATCTGCCAACACGATCATGAAACGACTCTATACCTACACCTTCCTCCCGCTCCTGCTGATCGCGTTGCTGGTGGGTGAATACTCCCAAACCCAAAAGTCGTCCGTACCGACACAAACGCTGACGGTTCGCGAAGTCCCCTACGCCCCCATTTGCGGGATGGCGAACATCGGCGGGATCCCCAATTCGTTGCTGCAACAATCCGTGGCTTTACGGCCGAATGTCGGTCAATTCGCGACGCCGACGTCGACCAAAATCCCGAAGGCACAGGCGTATTTTGAGCAGGGCATGGCGTACCTGCACGGGTATGCGCTGGTCGAAGCCGCCCGGTCGTTTCACGAAGCATTGAAATTCGATTCGACATTCGTGATGGCGCACGTGGGTCTGAGCCGTCTCTATATCCAACTGGAAGACAACAAAGCCGCTTTAAAAGCCGCCGAAACCGCCAAATCGTTCTCGAAATTTGCTTCGGAACGCGAAAAAGCCCACATCGATCTGCGGTTTGCGCAGTTGAAAGCCGTCGATTCCCTGAGCAATCAAAAGCTGCTGAACGAGTATCGAACGAAAGTCAACGGAGCCGTCAAGCGCTACCCGACCGATCCAGAACTGTGGTTGCTGTCCGGCAACTCCTACGAAAAATTTGCCACCGGCCGGGGTCAGGGTTCCTCGACGGGCAGTATCGCTATCTATGAGAAAATCCTCCAGTTTGCGCCCGAACATCCGGCGGCTCACCACTATCTGATTCACGCCTACGAAGGCATGGGCGACTATACCGAGGCCCTGAAACACGGCAAAGCCTACGCGCGGCTGGCGCCAAATCTGGCCCATGCCCTCCACATGTACGCCCACGACCTGATGAAAACCGGAGATGTGGATAGTGCCATCGCGGAAATGAAACAGACGGATGCCATCGAACGCGGCCTGTATACCAGCGAAAAATACGACCCGATGTACGACTGGCACCACATTCACAACATCTCGCTGCTGGCACTTTGTTACCAGTACCAGGGCCGGATTCAGGAAGCGGAACAATTGGTGAAGGAGCGGTTTGAGATCAAACGACCGATCAATCTGGAGCGGACCTTTTACAACAAAATGGGTTACCCAACCCTGCTGATTACGCAAAACCGGGATGAGGAAGCCCGGCCCATCGCCGAGGAAATGACGAAAGGCAAAACCCCGGGCGAACGCGTAATCGGACACTATTTACTGGGCATGATCGCCCTGAAAAAGAACCAGATCGAATCGGCGCGGGCGTCGCTGAAACAGTCGCAAACCGAGTTGGTAGAAGCCAAAAACATTGCCCACACCGACTGGCTGAATGCCTGGCTCGATCCCCATCCCAAGTTCCTGGCGTCCCTGATTGCTTTGCATGACCCCGCAGCCCGGGAGAAAGGACTGGCCGACATCCGCAAGTTTCAGGCCAGCGCCCGCGACCAAACCGGCCCCGATCCGTGGATTGAAGCCCTTTTCCAACTGGAAATGATCGCCCAGGTGGCCGCCCAACTGAAACTAACTGATTTCGCTGAAGAAGCCACGAAGGTGCTGGCCGAACATGATCCGTATTATCCGGGCACCCATTTTGCCCTCGCCCGGGTGGCCGAACTGAAAGGCGACAAAGCCACCGCCGAACGCGAACGCCAACTGGCCCGGCAAGGCTGGTCGAAAGCGGATGCAGTATTTTTAGCGCAAAATTTTCCGAAAAAGAAATAACAAAATTTTATCTTGCGGGCCATGAATGCCTATCGCCCCGGCCTGCACATCCTGTCGACCTTTGAAGCTCCGTTGTCTGCTCTCACGGACGTTGGGCGGTGTCGCACGGGCTTCGACCAGCTGATTCAGGAACTGGAACTGGCCAAGGTCGGCGAGGTGTACTATTCGTTTCCCAATGGCGGTTTTACGGCGGTTCTCTGCCTGACCGAATCGCACGTGTCGATTCATACCTGGCCCGAAAACGGGCTGGCGACGTTCGACGTTTTCCTGTCCAATTTTCAACGCGATAACAGCCCGAAAGTCCGACGGTTTTATGAAGAATCCCTGCGTCTGTTCGGGGCTACGGCGGTTTTAAACGAACAGGAAATCATCCGCTGACGCTGTCCGAAACCATGCCCACCGACCCATCCTTTTCTCCCACCGCGTTCAACTGTCCCCACTGCCAGGCCCCGGTTCCGGGCTATGACCTCTCCGAGAGTTCGTATTTCTGCTGCGGCCAGTGCTACACCTATTTTCTGTATGGCGATACCGGCCCGCAACGCATCATCATGGCCTTTCCGCCCATGCCCACCCCGCCCGCCCTGCCGCTCGGGGCCGAAGGGTACATCGACAGCAAATGGGTTCGGGTGACGGGCTACCTACGCAAGCGGGAAATCCAGTACGAAGAAAGCTGGATGGAATACGTCCTGATGACCAAAGAAGGTCCGCACCAGATGCTGGCCGAATTCAGGGGTCACTGGATGCTGGTTCGGTCGGTGGACGAAACCTATACCGAAAAGCAAAACGCTAAAGTCTCGGATCAGGACCGCGAATACGCCCTGTACAACCGCTACAACTGCCTCATTCTGAACGCTGTTGGTGAGTTTTACTGGAACATTGTTGATGATACGGAACTGACCATTTCGGAGTATATTCACCCGCCCTATCTGGTCAGCCGGGAAGCCAGCAGCCAGAAAACCGAGTGCTACAAGGCTGAATACAAAACGCCACAGGACATTTCGAAAGCCTTCGGACTGGCCGATGCGGCTTTACCGAATCCCGTTGGCGTTGGGGCTATCCAGCCCAATCCGGCGGTCGAAAAACGGGAACCAGCGATCTGGTTGACGACCCGGCTGGCGTTGCTGATCGTAGCTGTTCAGGTGCTTTTTTACTTCCTGAAACCGCAGAAAACCCTTCTCAATCAGGAGTTTACCTGGAACTCGGATTCGACGGTGCAAAGCCGTGCCCAACCCATCGTATCGCCCTCGTTCGACATCGACGGCCCGGCGGCTGTGGCGATTCAGTTAAAGGTGAATGTCGACAACAACTGGCTTGAATTACCGGTCAGTCTGATTAACGAAAGCACCAACCAATCCTACGAGTTTACGCGCATTGTTGAATATTACCACGGTGTTGAATACGGCGAAAGCTGGCAGGAAGGGGCGCAGGACGACGAAGCCATTTTGTCACGCATTCCGTCCGGGCGCTATCACCTCAACCTATATCCGTCGTCCGAAGGGAAAAACCGGGTTGTTTTCCAGCTTAAAGTGATTCAAAATCCGATTCTGTATTCCAACCTGTTTATCATGCTGGCCCTGCTGGCGATTTACCCGATCATCCTGTTTTTTCAGCGCAATCTGTTCGAACAGAAACGCTGGGCCGAGAGTGATTTTGGACCGACGGGTTAGTTTCAATCCGGTTTTGCCCCTAAATCCCGAAGCGTCGGCCCGGCTTGAAGGGGACTTTTGCACCTAGATTATTTAAGTCCCCTTTAGGCCGGGCTGACGCTTCGGGATTTAAGGGCAAAACACGAGAACCACAACATACTATCCGAACATAAAAAAACCTTTTTGTCAATGTAACCATCATGAAAAACCTCGCTAAAATCAAATTCCTGGTACTGGCGGGTGGTTTGCTCCTGGCCGGCTTCACCTGGGCCGGGATGTCGGGCAGCCGGTTGCTGGGCGACGATCTGGAAAGTGTCGACAAACTCGACAACTACAAAAACGGATCGGGAGGGCGGCATTCGGGCCGACGCAGTTATTTTTACCACAAATAAACCCTGTTTCTCATGGACTTGTCTACGCTGAAGTACATCATTCCCTCCGTCGTTTATTCGTTTGTCGGTATCCTGATTCTGGTCATCAGTTTCGTCATTATCGAGAAAATTGCCCCCGAAAACCTCTGGAAAAAGATTGTCGATGAAGAAAACGTCGCGCTTTCCATTCTGGCAGCCGCTTTCATGATTGCGGTGGCGATTATCATCAGTTCCGCCATCCATGAGTAACCCGGATAACCGACACCGGCACCTGTTGTTGTTGCTGTCGGTTTTTGTGATTGCGACCTGCGGACTTATCTACGAATTGGTGGCCGGAACGCTGGCGAGCTACCTCCTGGGCGATTCGGTAACACAGTTTTCGACCATCATCGGCGTTTATCTGTTTTCGATGGGCATCGGTTCGTGGCTGTCCAAATACCTCGACGGTAATCTATTGAAGTGGTTCATCCGCATCGAAATTCTGGTCGGCATTGTGGGCGGTGGCAGTGCTCCCCTGCTCTTTGTGTTGTTCGAATACGCGGCTTCGTTCCGGTTGGTTCTGTATTCGCTGGTGAGTTTGACCGGGATTCTGGTGGGGCTGGAAATTCCGCTGCTGATGCGGATTCTGGAGAACCAGCTCGCCTTCAAAGACCTGGTTTCCAGAGTTTTTACCTTTGATTACATTGGGGCCTTGCTCGCTTCGCTGATCTTCCCGCTTGTTCTCGTTCCCTACCTCGGCCTCATCCGGACGTCCCTGTTTTTTGGATTGATGAACGTCGCCGTCGCCTGGTTTCTGCTGCACCAGTTTCCCGAAACCAAACCGTATCGCCGGTCGCTGGTCACGGCCATTCTCCTCTCCTCATTTCTGCTGATCGGCGGTTTTGTTTACGCCGAACAGATCATGACCTACACCGAAAATCTGACGTTTCAGGACAAGGTAATTTACAGCAAAAGCACGTCGTACCAGCGCATCGTGCTGACGGCCAACAACCGCGAGTTACGGCTTTTCCTCAACGGCAACCTCCAGTTCAGTTCGGCGGATGAATACCGCTACCACGAAGCGCTCGTTCACCCGGCTTTGCAGGCCCTTCCGAAAGCCAGCCGGGTGCTGGTGTTGGGCGGAGGAGATGGTCTGGCGGTTCGGGAAATCCTGAAATACCCGCACATCCAATCTATTACACTCGTCGACCTTGATCCGGGCATGACGGATCTTTTTCGCCGGAATGAGGTACTCCTTAAACTGAATAACCGTTCCTTACTTTCGCCCAAAGTACAGATTATCAATACCGATGCTTACAATTTCGTCCGGCAGGACACCGCCCGTTACGACCTGATTGTCATTGATTTTCCCGATCCATCGAATTACTCAATTGGTAAACTCTACAGCACGTCCTTCTACCAGGAACTCAACCGCCTGATTCAACCGGGTGGTCTGGCTGTGGTGCAATCGACCTCTCCCTACATTGCCCGGCAGTCGTTCTGGTGCATTCGAAACACGATTGCTGCCACCGGTTTTCAGACCATTCCCTACCACGCTTATGTGCCCTCGTTTGGCGAATGGGGTTTTATTCTGCTGTTGCGAAACCACCACTGGCGGGGTGAAGGGCCGTTGCCGAAGGGACTCCGGTTTGTCAATGCGCGAACCATCCACGACATGCTGAATTTTCCGCCCGACATGGCCGAGGTTCCGACCGAAATCAACAAGCTCAACAACCAGGTGCTGGTGCATTATTTCGAAGATGACTGGACGCCCTACGCCCACTGACCCGCCCGAATCGCCGGGCCGCCGACAGTTTCTGGAGCAAGCAGCCGGACTCGGTTTAACTGCTATGCTGGCCGGATCGGCGGGTTTGAGTGCCTGCCAGCCGTCATCTCTCCAACACATCAAGGGCGGCATGATCGGAGCAAATCATGCGGTCGGCCATTTGCTGCGGAATCCGGAAAAACTGCCCCCGCCGACGCAGACACTGAAAACGGAAGTCCTGATTGTGGGCGGTGGCGTTGCGGGTTTGTCGGCCCGGCGCTGGCTCTGGCAGCAGGGCATGCGGGACGTGTTGCTGGTGGAATTGGCGGATCGGCCGGGCGGGAATGCCGTCAGTGGTCAGAATGCCGTATCGGCCTATCCGTGGGGGGCGCATTATCTACCGATTCCTGATCTCCGCAATCGCGAACTGCTTGATTTCCTGACCGAAAGCCAGGTCATTACCGGTTTTGATGCAGGCGGTTTACCGGTTTACAATGACTACTACCTGTGCCACGATCCCGAAGAACGGCTGTTCATCAACGGACACTGGCAGGAAGGGCTGGTGCCGGAAGTAGGGATTTCGGCCGACGACAAACAGCAGATCGTCCGGTTTTTTAAACTCGTAGACGAACTGAAACAAGCCAAAGGAAGGGATGGCCGGGATGCCTTTGCGATTCCGCTCGAGGGGTCTTCGACGGATGACCGCTTCCGGCAGTGGGATGCAGTTTCGTTCGAAACGTATTTGAACGAGCTGCAGTTTACCTCACCGTATTTGCGCTGGTTTCTGGAATACGGTTGCAAGGATGATTACGGAACGACTCTGGCCAACACCTCAGCCTGGGCCGGTTTGCATTATTTTGCCGCCCGAAAAGGCGTTGCAGCCAATGCCGAAGCCAATGCGGTGCTGACCTGGCCGGAAGGCAATGCGTTCCTAATTAATCAACTGGAAGAGCAGGCAAAGTCGCCCATCCAATCCAACCGGCTCATTTTCAGTGTCGAAGAAACCGATCTGGGCGTTCGCATTCTCAGTTACGATGTGGCTCAGAAAACGACCATTGCGATTCAGGCCCGGAAGGTGTTGCTGGCGACGCCCCAGTTCATTACGAAGAATCTAATCAAAAACCGGGTAATCGCCGGATTTGAATACGCTCCCTGGCTGGTAGCGAATCTAACCGTCAATGGATTGCCGCAGAGCCGGGGCATGCCACTCTGCTGGGATAACGTGATCTACGGAAGCCCCTCCGTCGGCTACGTCACGGCTACGCACCAGCACTTGAAAGCGACGGACCGGAAAGTGATTACCGTGTATTGGCCGCTGGTTCAGGAACCGCCCGATGTAGCCCGGCGCAAAGCGTACCAAACGCCGTATGAAGACTGGGTATCGGTGCTGGTGGCCGATCTGGAAAGGGCGCATCCCGGTGTTAGTGACTACATTACGACCATCGATTGCTGGGTTTGGGGGCACGGGATGATAGCGCCCACGCCCGGGTTTATCTGGGGTGAAGCCCGCCAAAAAGCCGCCACTGCCATCCATAACAAACTCTATTTTGCCCACTCGGACCTGAGCGGTATTTCGATTTTTGAGGAGGCCTTTTACCAGGGCATTCGGGCTGCCAAAGAAATTTTGGGGCAAAAATCCTCCGCCTGACAATCTATCGGAACGACTGATCGTTGCTCCAACAGGAAGCACCCACCGCCCCCATTTCATGAAGCGAACCTTACTTTTCTGCTTTTTCTTATTCGGATTATTCGTTGAATCTCAAGCCCAGTTGGGCAACCGGAAACCCATCAACCGGGCCGAATTCATTCGGCTCATGCAAACCGTGGCCGCTGGTCTCAACGAGAACAATGGTCGAAAAGCAGCCGACTGTTTCACGCTCGATGCCATTTATTCCGAACCGCCCAACAAACAGATTTACCGGGGTCGTGACCGGATTTTTGAGTTTTTTGGCGGCTGGAAAGGACGACCGAAAGTGGTGCAAATGGTGTGGCACCACCTGACATTCGATGAACAAACCCAGGTTGGCTCGGGCGAGTTTACGCTCACCAACGGTTCCAGTGCGCACGGCATGGTCAGTGTCAAAATCCGCGAAGGCTTGATCGGCAACTGGCGGGAATATTTCTACCAGTCCGCGCTGGACTGGAACGGTTTTATCTTGCAAAATCCGTTTTGAGTTCTGGTTTTAACGATCGTTAAATGGTTTTAGGACTTTCGCTTTCTGATTCGTTCTCCTAAAGGCCGGGTGGGTCAAGCGAAAAAATAACTCCATGTTAACCGAACCGTTTCAACAGCCAGAAAACCGTTAAAACGGTTCCTTTATGATTCGGTCTCACTTCAATTTACCCACAGCTAAAGCAGTGGGCTGATAAACAGTTACTCCGGCAAACACCCAACTTCTTTACCTGGATTATCCCTTCTGTTAAACTTTTTGGCAGGCTTCCGGTTACTATTCTGTATAGACCACAAATTGCAATTATGGATAAGCTACAGAAGTTTGAATTGATGAATAAGATTGTTCGTGAATTCGAGGATCTTCAAAATAGTCAGACGGCCCTCATTCAGAAAATCGGAAAGATCGAAGTCGACAACATGAATGGGTTGAATGACGCGAATCTGGAAAAAACGCTGGGAACCATGCACGGAAAAATCGCCGAAAACCTGGATTCCATCACGGAGATTTTCTCCTACTTCGAGAGCAAACGTGATGAGTATGCCGAGAAGAACGGGGCGGCCATTGCGGCACTTGAAGCGGCTGCAGCCATTGAAGCGGCCAAAGCGGCTAATTAAACACTAGCCCACTGATCCAGCCTATCCGCCGTTCCGGTGGAGACTCCTGGTTGAGTGGGCAACTTTTTTTCCATTCCTACCTAACTCCAGCAGGCATGTTACATTTTCAACTGGTCGAAAAAGACGATATCTCGCAGCACAATGAATATTTTGAAGTGCATACGACCCAGGATGACGCGCATCACAAGAGTCTCTTTTTTACTACCAATGAAGAAAATCTGGAAGAGGTAGCGGCTGTCATTGTTGCCGAGCACATGCCGAACGCCAAACACTGGACGATCATTCCGCACCGGAAAGATAGTTAACCGTACACCGCTCTATTTGTCGACCCGGCCCGCCGGACGCACGTTTTTCCCTTCCCGTTTCTGCAAATCATCCCCCAAATCGGCGCGGGCTTCGTCGGCTAGTTTTTCCAGAACCGCCACAATTTCAGGGTTTTGCTCACGGACATCATACCGCTCACTGGGGTCGCGCCGGAGGTCATATAGGGCGACCGGAAACGCATGGTCTTCGGTATTTGGACCCGGCTGTCCGCCTTTGCCCGGTGGAAACCCTTCATAGGTACGACCCGGATGGGCAAAAACCAGTTTCCAATCCCCTTTCCGAACGGCTTCCAGGCTGTTTTTCCGGTAATAATAGAAGAAATGATCGCGGGGCGTAACGGTTTCGTCTCCTTTCAGCAACGCCACCATGTCGACGCCATCAATGGCTTTCTTCGGCAGCCGGGAACCGCACAACCTGACAACCGTCGGCAGAATCTCCATCGTTGTCAACAACTTGTTGCAAACCCGCCCCGCCGGAACCACGCCCGGCCAGCGAATGATACAGGGTACACGGTGACCGCCCTCGAACGACGTTCCTTTGCCCTCCCGAAAACCGCCCGCCGAACCCGCATGGTCGCCATAATTCAGCCAGGGGCCGTTGTCGCTGGTGAAAATGACGAGGGTATTTTTGTCCAGTCCCTGGTGTTTCAGTTCCTGCATAATCTGCCCCACCGACCAATCCAGTTCCATCATCACATCGCCCAGCAACCCGATGGCACTTTTGCCCCGAAACCGGCTGGAAGCTGCCAGCGGTACGTGCGGCAACGGGTGCGGTACATACAGAAAAAACGGTACTTTTTTGTGTTTCCGAATAAAACCGATGGCCCGCTCCGTGATCGAAGGCGTCAGGTGGCTCGCATCGTCCAGCGTCCGGATTTCCTTACCGGGTGAACTGCCTTCGATCAGATGCAAAGCCGGGTAGTTAGCCATCGCTTGATTGGGATGGAGCGGCCACATGTCGTGCGAATACGGCACGCCATAAAATTCATCAAAACCCTGTTGTTGTGGCAGAAACTTCGTCTGACTCCCCAAATGCCACTTCCCGAAAATACCGGTTGCGTAGCCTTTTTCTTTCAGCAACTCCGCAATCGTCTCTTCCTCAGGGTTGAGTCCAACCGGAGAATTAGGTCCGAAAGCCCCGGAAATACCGAGCCGGTTGGGATAACAGCCCGTCAGCAAAGCCGCCCGCGAAGCACTGCAAACTGCCTGAGCCGCCAGAAAACTCGTAAACCGGGTTCCCTCTGCCGCCATCCGATCGAGATTGGGCGTCGTGTAACCCAGCGCACCGTAGCACGACAAATCGCCGTAACCCAGATCGTCGATAAAAAACAGAACCACATTGGGCTTTGTCGGCGCCGGTGGACTGACCCAGCCGCTGAGCGTGGGTAACAGTCCGGCGAAAAGAAGCAATGAAAAGATGGTCAACAAGGTTTTGGGCTGTTTGCCCCTAAATCCCGAACGTCGGCCCGGTCTGAAGGGGACTTTCAGATCCGGATTAAGCAGTGTCCAAGTCCCCTTCAGGCCGGGCCGACGTTCGGGATTTAGGGGCAAACGTTTAAGTTTTTGGCGAGTCATTCGGAATCAGGTCAATTGATTTAGCTCGACCAATTTAGACTTTCTGGTTAAGAAATGGATAATCGTCCAGACAATTAAATAGGTAAATCCGCAAATCGTGAATAGAACATTATACCCCGCCGACAAATTACCGGCTTCTTTGTAGCGATCCAGTAAATCCCCCACTAGCATCGGGAAAAAGATCCCACCCACGGCTCCGGCCATTCCGCCAATGCCGACCACCGAGCTAACGGCCTGTTTGGGAAAAAGATCGGAAGCCATCGTGAAGATGTTGGTAGCCCAGGCCTGATGCACGGCAACGGCCAGACTAATCAGCGCGACGACCATCCAGACGTTGGTAGCAAATTGCGCCAGAATGATCGAGATTTCCAGAATGGCAAAAATTAACAGGGCGGTTTTGCGGGCTTTCAAAGTCGGCCAGCCAGCTTTAATGAGCCACGACGAGAAATAGCCTCCGCCGATGCTGCCCACGGTTGTGGCGGTATAAATAATCATTAACTCCGGGCTTATTTTTTTTAAATCCAGATTATAAGTACTTGAAAAATAGGACGGTAACCAGAACAAAAAGAACCAGAAAATCGGATCGATCAGGGCTTTTCCGGTGATGAACGCCCAGGTTTGCGGCAGCGTAAACAGCTTGAACCACTGGATCGAAACCTGGTTGTCGGCTTCGTTTTCGTCCTTTTCCTGCCCATTTGTGATCAGGAAAAACTCTTCTGGAGTCAGGCGTTTTTGCCGGGAAGGAATGTCGTAAAAAATCAACCAGAAAATCAGCCAGACAAAGCCCAGACCGCCGGTGATCCAGAACACCTCCTGCCAGCCGTAGGCACTTAATATCCAGGGAACCAGCACCAACGCCAGCACGACGCCAACGCTGGTTCCCGAATTGAAAATACCGGTTGCCAGTCCGCGTTCTTTTTTGGGAAACCACTCGGCCACGGTTTTGACAGCCGCCGGAAAATTGCCAGCCTCCCCGAGCCCGAGCCCAATCCGCGCCAAACCGAACCCCACGGCTCCGCGGGCCACGGCGTGGAGCATCCCGGCCACGCTCCAGAAAACAATGGTGATCGTGTAGCCGAGTTTGGTGCCGGTTTTGTCGATCAGCCAGCCCGAAAGCCCCAGGCCAATGGCATAGGCGGCCGTAAACGCCATCACAATCCGGGCATAATCCGTTTCCGTCCAGTTGAATTCCGTTTCGAGAATGGGTTTCAACAAGCCAATAATCTGGCGATCAAGGTAATTGATGGTCGTCGCTAAAAACACCAGCGCGACAACAATCCAGCGGTAATTTTTAATTTGAACGGTCGACACGCGGGTTAGGGTCTTGGGTGAATAGTCAGTAGGAAACGTCAGGTGGAACGGGTTGTGAGCTGGTTGACAAACTGCCGGAAATGCTGTTGTAAACCGTCCCAGTTTTTTTGCTGAATCAGTTTAGAATCAAAGAGTTGTCCACCAATACCCAGTCCGTCGGCTCCGGCTTTCAGGAAGTCAGTCATGTTGGCGAGACTCACCCCGCCGGTCGGCACCAGCTTGATCTGATTCAACGGACCTTTGACCTCTTTCAGGTACGAGGGCCCGAGCGAGGCCGCGGGGAAAACCTTGACCATACTGGCCCCCAGCGACCAGGCTTTGTAAATTTCGGAAGGCGTAAAAGCACCCGGAAAGATGGGAATATCACGCGCCACGCACGTCCGGATCACGTTTTCGTTGAGAATGGGCGTTACGATAAACTGCGCGCCAGCCGCCAGCGCCCGCTCCAGTTCCGGCTCCGTACAAACCGTTCCGGCACCAATGTTCAGCCCGGTTTGTTCCTGCGCAACGGCATACCGAATCAGGTCTTCGGCACCAGCGGTATTCATCGTTATTTCAATGGTGGTGAGACCAGCGTTCCGGTAAATCGGCAGGATTTGAATCACGTCCTCCACCGCCAGATTTCTGACAATTCCGATGATGGGGGCTTTTTTGAATAAATCCCACGAGAAAAGAGTCTGACTCATTCGAAGACGGCTTAGACGTTTAGGTTCTGATTTTGGAACAGAATAACCTGCCCAATGATGGCGGCTTTGTCAATCCGTTCGGCAGCTATGGTGGTCGTTCGTCCGGCTAAGTTCAGGTCTTCAATCGCCTGTTTATAAAACGGAAACAGGTTGGTTCCACTGCATAAAACCAGTTGCCAGTTCTCCTTTTCCTGAAGCGGTTTTAGTTCAGCACCAATCAACAATCCACTCAGGTAGAACGCATTTTGCTGCTTCGTTAAATTTCCAAACAATTGATTGGTCCTAACGGTAAACAATCGGTTCAAAAGTGGCGAACCGGCCTCCGAAAGACCCGCTTTAAAAGCCGCCAGATGAGTCTCCGAAAAGTCGTTAAAACCACTGACATCCACGGAATCTTTTAAAATACTGGTGGAAGCCATCAGGTTGAAAACCTCGCCGGTCATGTACGTTTCAAAATTCAGCAGTTGCCCCCCCTGCACATACATGTGCTTGGAATGGGTGCCCGGAAAGATGAAAATGGCTTCGTTAGGGCGGTTTCCTTCCCGGTCGAGGAGGGCGGTTAAGCCAATCAACTGCGTTTCTTCCCCCCGCATCACGTCTTCCTGACTCTTCACGCCGGAAATCAAAATCAGCTCGTGCGGAAACGTTTCGGTCGCATCGAAGTGGCGAAAACTGGCCTGACTGCCATCCATCGCGAAAGGCAAAGACGCATACGGGATTTCGTCCATGCCTATGGAGGAAGAAGCCATACCCGAAACCGCCACCGGAACCTGATCCAGTTTAATCCCGGCATTGCTGGCCAGTAAGTCGATCTGTTTCACCAGCGCATCCCGAAAGAACTGTTCCTTTCCAATACCGGATCGTTCCCCAATCGCTTTCCAGCTCGTGTAAATACTGGCGATACCCTGCTGCGAAGTAACTTCTTCAATCAACCGATAATCAGACCGGTTAATGAGTCGCAATCGAAAAAAAGAAGTCCCCCAGTCACAACATAATAAATAAGTACTCATTCAATAATCGGATGGTTAAGATGAAGTATTTTTTGTCATGGTTCTCATTAAAACCGCCTGGCAAATTGAAGTCGGATCGCATTATTCCACCAGTTTACGGACATACGAAACCAGGTCCTGACTTCCAAGGTCTGGTTTAATCCCGTCTGGCAACCTCCTGAGAAACCAGCTCACTTCCCAGGTTAGCGATGCCCCAGGTTGCAATTCCTGCCAGCGTCCCTGCTGTTCAATTTCGACATACGTTCCCGCCTGGTTGGTATATATTTCGATTTCAGCTTCGGAGGGAGCCGCTTCGTTGGCGGTGATTTCCGGAAATTTCTTCACAAATAGAATTCCGTCCTTCACCTGTGCCAGCCACCCTTCAGAACCGTCGGCAAAAAATTTGTTGTGCAGGGACGGATAAGCGGTTTTCTGGTGCTGAAACCAGGTGATTCCCTCCAGGTCTTCGGCCAGACCGGCGATGTTGCCCCAGCGGTTGTCACTTCCTGAGGGATAAAAAGTCAACCCGCCCGGATGCACGCGGGTTACTTCCCAGGGCGCGACCCGGCGCGGCTGGTCCGATCCGTTCGTGATCGTATACCGGATTGTAAAAGAGCGGTTGGGTTCATTTCCGGAAATTTCCTTCGTAACCACATCCCCCAGCGTTGCCGCTTTCTGACTGACCAGCGTGACCCGGTTATTGTCGACAGAAACCGCATACGGTTGATGATCCAGCTCTGGCGGAGGGGTGTTGCCCCAGTCGCTCTGGGGACTCGGCCAGAACGTCGACCCCCAAAAATCCGGGTGTACGTCTTTTCCCGTCAGGAAATTCGCACCGTCGATCGTCAAAGCCGTGATCAGACCGCCAGTTTCCGGGTTTATTTCCAACGCCAGATTGGCCAGTTGAATGCGGTATAAACCGTTTTTTTGTTCCGGAGTTACCCGGTCATCCGTGTTTTGATTCGGCATGAAAGAATTTGACTAAAAAGTGATTCGGACCTTTTTTCAGGAAGTCCGAATGGATTCGCTGGCCTACCAATCGACGACGGAGCCATCCAGCGCATTGTACGTTTCCGGATTTTTCCAGTCGTGGCCGATTTTGTCTTTGAGCTGAGTCTCATCGAGTTCGACACCCAGGCCCGGCCCCGACGGAATCAAAACCGTTCCGTCTTTTTCCAGTTTAAACGGTTTTTTCAGGTAGCCCTCGCCCAGCGAAACCTGCTCCTGCACCAGAAAATTGGGTACGCTCGCAGCCAAATGCAAGCCGACCGCCAGCGAAATGGGCCCCATCGGGTTGTGCGGGGCAATCGGCACGTAATAGGCTTCGGCCATACCGGCAATGATCCGCCCTTCCGTAATTCCGCCCGCGTGGCAAAGGTCCGGCTGGATGATGCTGGCGGCTCCTTTTTCCAGAATCTCGCGGAAGCCCCATTTCGTAAAAATCCGCTCGCCGGTGGCAATCGGCAAATGGGTTCCGCGCGCGATGTCCACCATCGTATCCACATTCTGCGCCTGACACGGTTCTTCGATGAACATCGGTTGATACGGTTCCAGTCCCTTGATCAGCACCTTGGCCAGTTGGGGCGAAATGGCGCCGTGAAAATCGATGGCAATGTCCATTTCCGGCCCACCGGCTTCCCGAAGCGAGGCAAAATTATCGATTGCATACTTCACAAACTGGGGATTCTCCACAATATTGGCCGGATTTTTCTTGGCAATCCCGGTTTTGATCACCGTGTAGCCTTCCGCCTTCCGTTTTTTCATGTCCTCGGCATTGCTCGCCCGGCCATAAATTCGCACGCGGTCGCGGGTGGGACCGCCGAACAGTTCGTAAACCGGTACGTTCAGCAGCTTGCCTTTGATGTCCCATAACGCGTGATCGATCCCGCTCAGGGCGCTCGTCAAAATGGGACCACCCCGGTAAAACGCGTGCCGGTAAATGGCCTGCCAGTGGTGAATAATGTGCCGGGGGTCTTTGCCAATCAGGTACGGCTCAACTTCCTTGATGGCGGTTTGGATCGTCAACGCCCGGCCTTCCAGCAGCGGTTCGCCCAGCCCCACCACGCCCACGTCGGTGTGTATTTTCAGGAAAATCCAGCGGGGTTTCACCAGGAACGTTTCCAGTTTGGTGATTTTCACCTTGCCATACTCCCGGAACTGGCCGGGGCTGGAGGCATAGGATGACTGGGGTAAAGCCGTGATCGCGGTGCCCGCTACGCCCAGAACCGACTGGATGGCGGTGCGTCGGGAAATACTCGATTTCTTCATTTTCAGGAAAAGGGTTTAAAAGGATTGTTTCGCGGAGTTGAGCGGAGCAAAGGAGAGTTTAGCGGAGTTTGTTAGAGAAAAAAAAATAACTCCGCTAAACTCCTTTTACTCTGCTCAACTCTGCGAAACAACATAGCATACTTCTCATTTCTTATCCCACCAAACCCGCGTACTCAAGGTGTTTGGCCCCTGCCGGGCGATGGCGGCATTGACATTTTGCTGATTGACAATGGTTTCACTGTCGGGGTACGGCATCCGGCGAATGAAGTCCTCGGTTATTTCAGAAGCCGGATAGGGGTTTTTGGATAAAGTCGGAAAGCCGCTTCGGCGGAAATTGGCGAACAATTCGGGGCCATTCAGGAAGGATGACACCCAGTATTGCGTATTGATTAGCTCCAGTGCCTTGGCCGTGTCGAAGGGATGAGCCGCCAGATACGCCTGAATGGCATCTTCCTTGATGGCGGCTGTGGCGTCGTACGCAGCCATCTGCTCCATGTTCGCCCGAATGCCTTTGGCGTAATAATCAGCGGCATTGCCCGTCACCCAGCCCCGCACGGCAGCCTCCGCCAGCAGCAGTTGGGTTTGCGAGTGTGTGACGTGAAACTCCGGCGCATCCAGTTTCAACACCGTGTTCAGGTTGACCTGCGTAAAATCCCAAAGGCTGGCAACGCCGAATTGGGTGAGAACCGCCGGGGTCGAAACCGTCACGTTGTCGTAGCCCATCGGCATCCCGATCTGCACTTTCGGATCGGTCGACGCCCGGGAAGCTACCTGCTCCGGGCCACCTTTCGCGCCTACATACCGGACCGCAATCGAACCCAGACGCGGGTCATTGTTGGTCTTGAGGTAGTTCACAAACGGCGCAGTCAGGTAAAAATTAGTTTTCTCGCGGGCCTGTAAGTGGTTGGCAATCCAGTTGTTATACAAAGCTGTATGCCGCATCACCGAGTTGTCATCGTTGGACTGCATGACCCCACCGGTCACGGCTTTGGTTACGTAGGTCCTGGCGGTGGTCGGGTCTACTTTGGTCAGGCGCATGGCGGCCCGCAACATCAGCGAATACCCGAGTTTTTTCCATTTAGCCACGTTGCCTCCGTATAAAATGTCGGTGGTTTCAATGGCTTTCGTCGCATCCAAAGCCGCCGAGGCTTCATCCAGTTCCTTCAGGATGTCCTTGTAAATCGCTTCCTGCGCATCGTATTTGGGCGACGTGATTTCGCTGATGTACCCCTTGGCCGCTTCGGTATACGGAATGTCGCCATAAGTATCGGTTAAAATCATGAACGAGTACGCCTTCCAGATCCGGGCCGAGTGGTACAGATTGGTCCGGTTGGCATCTTCTTTCGTTTTCTCCACCACATCGACAATCTGTTTCAACACGTTCCGGTAAAAATTCTGCCAGACCAGGGGCGTGTTGCTCACGTTGTTCTGGTTGTAGTTGGCCCCGGCCAGCGAGCTGCCGTAGGGCGTGATGATCTGCTGCACAATGCCGAATTCATAACACAGCATTTGCAGCGTGCCGAAACCGTCGAGGTAGGTCGCGTCGATGATGGCTTTGTTCATCACAAACGACGGCGCCAGCGTCGTAGGATCGACTTTGTTGGTGTTGATTTCGTCGAATTGATCGTCGCAACCGGTGAGCAGACTGAACGTCGTCAGCAAGCCCAGGATGAGTTTTAGTTTCGTTTTCATGGTATGTTTTCAGAATCGGTGGACGGATTAAAACTTGATGTTCAGGTTGAAACCCATGCTGCGGGTTGGGGGCAAGCTTGGCCAGAAATCCAGACCGGTCGCATTATCCGAAGCGTTGTTTACCATTTCCGGGTCCATGTTTTCGGTCCATTTTTTCAAAACCGCCACGTTGTTGGCCACCGCACTAAGGCGAATGCCCTTGATGAAAAATTTCTGCGGCAGCAGCTTCGTAAAATCATAGCCCAGCGTAAGCTGACGGAGTTTCCAGAACCCGGCGTTGTAGATAAAATCCTCGTAAATCCCGAGCACGTTCGGTGTTTCGTAGAACGGCTGAACGGCGGAGCGAGTCGTGTTGACTTCGCCGTCCGGGTTCACGCCTTTGCCAATCACGTAGCCTTCGGCCCGTCCATCGAGCGTCTTTTTGTGCAGACCGTGGCGCAAGTAATTCATGTTCTGACCACCGATCATCTTAAAGCCCAGTTTGAAATCGATCAGGGCCGAAAGGGTTATGCCTTTGTAATTGAAGGTATTGGTAAAACCGCCAAAATACTTCGGTAACGCATTTCCGACGTTCACCGGCGTGTTGTTGCGCAACGGCCGACCGCTTCCTTTGTCGAACACCTGCCTTCCCTGTGCATCGCGGAGGTAATTGAAGGTGAACAACTGCCCGATGGGTTTGCCCACCACCTGCCGGAGCGTGCTGCCCCCCGATCCGCCGACGGTGATCATGGTATCGGCTACGCCCAACCCCAGCGTCAGTACCTCGGACGTGTTGTAGGCAAAGTTGGCGCTGACATCCCAGCGAAACGCCGAGGTATTGATGGGCGTGCCGGTCAGCAATACCTCGATCCCTTTGTTCATGCTTTTGCCGACGTTGATCAGTTTGTTGGTATACGACGACGCATCCGAAACCTGCGTCGCCAGAATCTGATCTTCCGTTATTTTCCGGTAATACGTAAAGTCGAGGCCCAATCGGTTGTTGAAGAATTTCAGCTCAATACCGCCTTCGGCTTCCGAAACCCGCAACGGCCGCAGGTTGCGGTTCGGCACCGACGACGCGTTGATCCCCCCCACCGGAACCAGTTGGCCGGAAGGCGTCGGGAAGTTGTTGTTGTTGACGGCATAAAACAACGCGTTGGAATACGGGCTTACGTTATCGTCACCGACCTGCGCATACGCGGCACGGATCTTCCCAAACGTCAGCCAGGTGGGCAGGTTGGTAAATGCCTGCGAAAACACGAAACTACCGGTCACCGAGGGATACAGGATGCTGCGATTTTCGGGCGAAAGAGTTGAAAACCAGTCATTTCTCGCAGTGGCATTCAGGAACAGATATTCCTTGTAGGAGATGGTCGCAGCCGCATACAGCGAATTGATTTTCCGTTCCGACAAACTGTACAGGGGGTTTTTAACCCGCCCATTCATCACCGTATACAAACCGGGCTGCACAAAATCCTGCACCGCCACGCTGTTGTAGTCCATCCGCACAAACCGCTGGTTTCCACCGAGGGTAACATCGACGCCAATGTTCCCGAACGTGTGGTTTCCGCCCAGAATGAAGTCATAATTCCGTTCCACAAACTTGCGCACATCCTGCGTATACGACCCGTTGACGTACCCCGCCGGGGCTTTGGCAATGGGCGCGTAGCCGTTCGGAATGTTGTAATCCTGGTTCCGGGTGTACAAATCCTGCGCCAGCCGTCCCTGCAAATACAGCCATTTCGTAAACTGGTATTTCAGCGCGACGTTGCCAAAAAGCCGGTCGCGCTTGATGTTTTCGAAGTGGTAGTTCACCGAATAATAGGGATTGTTCCGTACCAGAAACCGCGAAAACACGAACTCATCGCCATTGGGCAGCACCTGATTGTTTTTGAGGGCTTCAAACGGCATCGAGTTCGCCAGGGTCATGACCACCGTGGGCGTAGCAAAGTCCTGGGTGTTGAGCTGCGTCGGGTTGCGGTTGTATTCGTTGGAATAGTTGATGTTTCCGCTGGCAACCAGGTTTTTGTTGATGTTCTGCGAGAAGCCCAGGTTGATGGTTTTCCGGTTGAAATCCGAGTTGGGCGTAATGGCCTTGTTGTCTGTGTTGGCAAACGAAAGGCTGAAACCGCCATTTTCGGTGTTGTTGGAAACCGTCAGGGTGTTCGTAAAATTGGTTCCGATGTTGTAGAATTGCCGGACACGGTTGCGCACCGGTTCGTAGGGATAGACTTCGCCGTCGAACAGCACTTGCGTCATGCCGGGCTGGAATTTTTCGCCGAAACTCCAGACGCCCGAAGTCGGGTTGGGCGTTGTGGGCCGAATACCGCCTTCACCCTGGCCGTATTCATACTGGAAATCCGTGAAATCCAGGGGTGTGTCGGTCGTAAAATTGGTGTTGTATTCCACCCCGAAGCCTTTGCCGGCCCCCCGGCTTTTGGTTGTGATCATCACCACACCATCTTTCGCCCGCGACCCGTACAGGGCGGCTGCCGTGGCACCCTTCAAAACCGTCATCGTTTCGATGTCGTCGGGGTTGATGCTCGAAAGACCGTCGCCCCCGTCTGAGCTGTTGGCCGAGCGGTTTCCGAAGTTACCGCCGAGAGCATAGTTGGAATTATCGACCGGAACGCCGTTGATCACAATCAGCGGGTTGTTTTGTCCGCTGAACGATGACTGGCCCCGAATCCGGATTTTGGAACTGCCGCCCGGCCCGGTCGACATGGTCGAGATGTTGACCCCCGCCATTTTTCCCTGCAAACCGGTCATCAGGTTCGGACTGCGGTTGGTCGAAATCTGGTCGGCGTTGACCGTGGCCGTGGCATAGCCCAGCGTTTTCGCTTCCCGTTTGATCCCGAGGGCCGTTACGACCACTTCGTTCAGATTTTTGGTATCCTCTACCAGTTGCACGTTGATCACCGAACGGCCGTTGACCGCAACGGTTTGGGTGATGTAGCTGATGTACGAAAAAACCAGCGAAGCATCGGAGGGCGCATTGATGGCGTAGTTGCCGTCGGCGTCGGCAACCGTACCTACGGTGGTTCCGCTCACCAGCACATTCACGCCGGGAAGCGCCTTGTTGTCGGCACCGGTGACTTTGCCGGTCACGCGGTTGTTCTGGGCAAAGGCCAGGGTTTGGCCCAGAACCAGCAGAAATACCAGGATTTTTACAGGTTTTTTCATGTTCAGGAAGAGATAAGGGTGTAGGAAATGAGTGATGAAGCAGGAGTTAAGAGTGATGAGTTAAGAGTTAAGCTGACGCGTTCTTTTTAACTCATCACTCATCACTCTTAACTCTTGCTTCTACCAGTTATGGATGGAGCCATCCGGGGCTTTCAGGATCGGGTGCGGGAACTTCGTGTTGGCGGTAACTTCCAGGACAAACGTCGCTTTTTTCGGGTCAAATTTGACGCCCAGCCCCGGTTCAGGATTGAGGTATAATTTGCCGTTTTTAAAATTCACGTAGTCTTCGTTAAAGTAGGGCGGCCGTTCGGGTTCGCCCCCACCCAGTTCCATCAGGCAGCGCGTCGGACTGCTCGAACCCAGCACATGAACCAGGGTGGCCGTGGATAACGGCCCGGTAAAATGCGGAATCATGCCCACGTAATGGGTTTCACACATCGACGCCAGTTTTTTGAATTCGGAAATACCGCCGGTATTCGGAACCGTAAACCGGGTGTAGTCGATCAGGTGTTGCTCGATGAAGGTATTGCTGTCCCAGCGATCGCCAAACTGTTCGCCCACGGCAATGGGCACGTTGGTCATCGCCCGCACGGTTTTGTAGACGTCCGGGTTTTCCGACCGGACGATATCCTCCACAAAATACGGTTCAAGCGATTCCAGCGCCTTGCAGATTTTGATGCCTTCGGTGGTGTCGAATCGGGTGTGCAGATCGACAGCCCATTTGCCACCCCCGCCAACGGCCGCGTCGATGCGTTTGCAGAAGTCGATGGTTTTCTTCGCGTTATCGTAAAAATCGAACGGTTCGGTGCCGTTTCCGCCCGTCGGGCCGATCCGGTAGGCCCGCAATCCGGCCTTGATGCAGTCCTGCGCGCGACCTTCTTCTGATGTGGCTTTGGACGCCCGGAAACCGGTGGCGTAGCATTCGACGTAATCGCGGGTCGCACCGCCGAGCAGTTCATACACCGGCACACCGAGCGCCTTGCCTTTGAGATCCCAAAGCGCCATGTCGAGCGCCCCCTGGGCGTGCAGTTTTTCGCGGCCCGGCGGGTAAAACATGCCCCGGTACAGGTTCTGCCAGATGTGTTCGATGCGGAACGGATTTTCGCCAATCATCATCTGCGCACACTGCTCGATCATGTCTTTCGAACCGCCTTCACCGATGCCAACAATACCGCCGTCGGTTTCGATCTCGACAATGCCCCGCGCCTGATTAAACAGCGGTTTGTTGTAGCCGGGGGCCGCATAATACCGGATTTTGGTAATTTTCAGTTTGGGAATGGCCGCTTCACTCAACAGGGGAATTCCGGTCAGAATGGCTCCGGAACCCAGCACCGCAGATTTCAGAAAATGTCTTCGTTGCATACAAAAACGGAAAAAATTAAGGGTAAGGAATAGTGTACTATTGGCCCCTAAATCCCGAAGCGTCGGCCCGGCCTAAAGGGGACTTTATGCACTCGGATTATTTATCGTCCAAGTCCCCTTCAGGGGATTTAGGGGTATTGTTTAAACGATTAAGCAAATCACCAAAATGATGAATTTTCAGGAAATGGCTGCTTTGGGTCGGGACGAATCCCGCGCCATCAGTTGGGCCTCCATCAGAGTCTGTCTTTTTTCATCATGAGGTTCTTTCAATTGATGAATCAAAATTTCAACGGCGGTTTTTCCCAACTCCTCCATCGGTTGCTGGACGTAGGTAATCGGGCAATAGTAAAGATCAAACACTTCGGCCTGACCAAAACTGACAATGGCCAGATCATCCGGGACCTTCAATCCCAGCGCATTAATGTATTTCAAACCGGTGATGGCCAGCCGGTAGGTCGCAAAAATCAGGGCATCCACCGGAAACTCCGACGCCAGCATTTCGTCGATACCGACTTTGATTTCCTCGTCGATCGTATCGAATCCCACCTCTTTCAGCCATGCCGGATGAAACACAATTCCACTTTCCGCCAGCGACTCCCGGTAGCCCCGGATTCGCTCCTGCATGTGAAAGAGTTGTGATTTATAGGCAATGAGCCCAATGTTTTTATACCCGCCCTGAATCAAATGAACGCCCGCATCGAAGGCGGCTTTGTAACTGTTCAGCGAAACAAAATGGGTAGGAATGTCGGGGAAGTGCCGGTCCAACAAGACGAAAGCAACATTCTTTTCAATCAGGTACTCAATCTGCTCTTCCGAATTTTCCGACGAGACGATGATAAAACCGTCCACCTGCCGGTTCAGAAAAACCGTGATCAGAGCCCAGGACTTCTCCGCTTTTTCATCCGAACTGCCGATGATAACCGTATACCCATTTTTTTTTGCTTCATCTTCCACAATGCGGGCGATGTTGGCAAAAAACGGGTTCGATATATCGGCAATAATCAACCCGATGGTCTGGGTTTTTCCGCTCCGTAAACTTTTTGCCAGGTAATTTGGCTGGTAATTCAGCTCTTTGGCAATCTGTTTGATTTTAACGGCGATCTCGTGCCCGACCCGGCTTTCTTTTTCTTTTCCATTCAGAACATACGAAACCAGTGCGGTTGAAACCTGCGCTTTCTCAGCAATGTCTTTCAGGGAAACTTTCTTCTTGTTCATGAGGAGCAGTCAGGCGCTTCAAATGTATGTTTAATCGATTAAACAAAAAACAAAATGGTATATTTTTTTTATTTAGTTTTGTTATTTGAATTTACAACTTTCGCTTACCGCCCCTAAATCCCCTGAAGGGGACTTGGACACAGCTTAATCCGAATTCAAAAGTCCCCTTCAGGGGATTTAGGGGCGGTAAGCGAAAGACTTAGAAAATATGTCAGCCGTCTCAGAAAATACAAATCTGACCACTATAAACTAACTTTACTCTGACGACCCTTAACCTTAGTTTTTGATGACGGACGATAAACCGGACGACCCGACCCCACCGGACGATGGTACCTTTTTTGAGCAGAGTGACCGTCGGTTGTTTTTGAAACAGTCGCTGGCGGTGGCTAGCCTGACCCTTTCCCCCTTCCCGTTCCTGAAAACCGCCGAACCGGATTCGGATGAAGCTCCCGTAGGAAATGCCGAAAAAGTGAGCTTCACCCTCTCGGTCAACGGCAAAAAACTGCGGCTTTCCACCGATCCGCGAACCACTCTGCTCGACTTATTGCGCGAACAACTGGGATTGACCGGCACCAAGAAAGGGTGCGATTTCGGCCAGTGCGGAGCCTGTACCGTTCATGTCGACGGACAGCGGGTGCTGGCCTGCCTGAGCTTTGCAGTCATGCAGAACGGGCGGAAAATAACCACCATTGAAGGGCTGGCAAAAGGCGACCGTTTGCATCCGATGCAGGAAGCGTTCATCAAACACGACGGTTTTCAATGTGGCTATTGCACCCCCGGCCAACTGATGTCGGCGGTGAGTTGCCTTCGCGAGGGGCGCGCCAATTCCGAAGCCGACATTCAGGAATACATGAGCGGCAACCTCTGCCGGTGCGGAGCCTATCCCAACATTGTGAAAGCCATTCTGGACGTTAAAACCGGTGGGCAGAACGCATGAAACCTTTTGAATACGTCCGCCCTTCAACCCTTCAGGAAGCCATCGAACTGGTCGCTACTAATCCGAAAGCGCAGTTTATTGCCGGGGGTACCAACCTCATCGACCTGATGAAACACAACATTGCGGCTCCGGGAAAACTCGTCGATATCAACCACTTACCGCTGAAAAAGATCGAAAAGCGGGACGGTTTTCTCCGAATCGGAGCACTGGTACTGAACAGCGAGGTAGCCAGCCACAAGCGGGTTCTGGCCAGCCATCCGCTGCTGGTGCAGGCCCTCAATGCCGGGGCTTCGGGTCAGTTGCGCAACATGGCGACGGTGGGCGGCAATCTGCTCCAGCGAACCCGTTGCCCCTATTTTTACGACCGGGCCTTCCCCTGCAACAAACGGATTCCCGGTTCGGGCTGTGGCGCTTTGGGAGGCATCAACCGGATGCACGCCATCTTTGGGGTTCCCGAAAAACCCGATCCCAGGAGTTGCATCGCCGTTCACCCCAGCGATTTGAGTGTGGCATTGTCGGCACTGGAAGCAACGGTTTGGGTGCAGGGTCCCCATGGAGAACGGCAAATTCCGATGAACGATTTTCACCGATTACCAAACAACCGACCCGAGCAGGATACTACCCTGGCAAACGGTGAACTCATCACGGCGGTGGAGATTCCCGATGCGGTTTTTCCGAAACACGTCCATTATCTCAAGGTGCGCGACCGGGCCTCCTACGCCTTCGCGCTGGTCTCGGTGGCAGCCGCGCTCGACATCGACCAAAACCGGATCAAAACCGTCCGACTGGCGATGGGGGGCGTAGCGCACAAACCTTGGCGGTTGTTCGAAGCCGAAAAGCTGCTGACCGGGCAAACGGTTTCTGAAACGATTTTTCGCCAGGCTGCTGAAGTCGCCATGCAGGGCGCGCGGGCGTTTGAACACAATGCCTACAAACTGAAAGTCGCACCGAACGCCATTGTTCAGGCGTTAAAACTAGCCGCCAGTCTTTCCTGATCCATTCTATGGCAAATGCCCACCTACCTCCTGCCGAACCGGAACCTTCGCTCAACCGCGTCGATGGCCGATTGAAAGTAACGGGAGCGGCTACCTATTCAGCCGAATACCCGTTCGACAACCTGGCACACGCGGTGCTGATTACCAGCACCATCGCCAAAGGCCGCATTACAAACATCAACGCCAAACCGGCGGAAGCAGCACCGGGCGTTCTGGCCGTCATCAGCCACCGGAACACCCCCGGTGTACCTGCTTACCCACCTCTCAAACAACCCGCCGAAAGGGCTCCGATTGGTACGGCATTTCGGGTGTTTTACGATGAATTAATCTATTTCAGCGGACAGCCCGTCGCGGTGGTGGTGGCCCAAACGCTGGAGCAGGCCCAACAGGCGGCTTCGCTCGTAGAGATTGATTACCAGACTGAAACCCACCAGACCGACTTTGTCGCCAACCGGTCCAAAGCCGCCATCGCGATGAATGTGCAACGGAACAAAACATCCCCGTTTCAGGATTACGACCGGGGTGATCCCGACGCCATGCCATCGGCAGAAGTCAAACTGGAAGCCACCTACACCATTCCCACCCAGCACCACCAGCCGCTGGAACCCCATGCCATTATTGCGGTTTGGGAAGCCGACGACAAACTGACGGTTTACGATAAAAATCAGGGGGTTAAATCGGCGCAGGGCAATCTGGCGCAGGCGTTTAAATTGCCTCGTGACAATGTAAAAGTGAACGCCCAATTTATCGGCGGGGCTTTTGGCTCGGGCATCCGGGTCTGGCCCCACACGGTTGCGGCTGTGCTGGCAGCCAAACAGGTCAAACGGCCGGTCAAACTGGTTCTGGGCCGCGAATTGATGTTTACCTCGGTGGGATACCGCCCTTTTACCGAACAAAAACTCGCCATCGGTGCCACCAAAACCGGCATTCTAACGGCGATTATGCACGAAGGCATCGGGCAGACTTCGGCCTACGAAGAACACCTGGAACGAACAATCCTGGCCACGCGGGCGATGTATGCCTGCCTCAACGTGTCTACGCGCTATCGGCTGCTCAACCTGGATGTGAACACGCCCACCTGGATGCGAGGCCCCGGCGACGCGACGGGGATGTTTGCCCTGGAATCGGCGCTCGATGAGCTGGCATTTGCCCTGCAACTCGACCCGCTGGAATTGCGGTTGCGCAACCACGCCGATGCCGACCCCGAACGAAACCTGCCGTGGTCCGCCAAATCGCTGAAGGAATGTTACCGCATGGGATCGGAGCAGTTTGGCTGGAAAAACCGGAAGCCGGAACCCCAGTCGATGCAAACCGATGGGATGCTGGTCGGCTACGGCATGGCGTCCAGCCTCTACGGTTTTCACCGCCATCCTTCCAAAGCCAAAGCGATGATGCAAGCCGACGGTTCGGTGGTGGTCCAGAGCGCGACGATGGACATTGGCCCCGGAACCGGCACAGCCATGACGCAGATTGCGGCCCGGATGCTGGGCGTCAGTCCCAAAAAAATCCGCTTCGATCTGGGCGATTCCAGTTTGCCCGACGCTCCCGGCCAGAACGGTTCTGCTACTATTCCCAGCGTAGGATCAGCCGTTCACGATGCCTGCAAAGCCCTGAAAAACAAGCTCCTGATTCTGGGAGCGTCCATGCCCGGTTCCATCCTGAGCAGTGCCTGGCCCGACGAAATCGAGATTAAGAATGGCCGGATTTATCCGAATGCCGAGTCCCGTTCAAGCGTTTCGTACGCGGATATTCTAAAGTATCACAAGCTGCCCCAAGTGGAAATGACGGAAGAATCAAAATCGGGGCCGGAGCGGGATCAGTATTCTATGTATTCGTTTGGCTGCCATTTTGTGGAGGTTCACGTGAGTCCGGTCACCGGCGAGGTGCGTGTCAAACGGGTGGTGACCTGCGCCGATGTTGGTAAAATCATCAACGACAAAACCGCCCGCAGCCAGTCGATCGGGGGCGTTGTGGGCGGGATCGGTATGGCGTTGATGGAAGAATCCGTGATGGATCACCGGTATGGCCGCTATGTAACCAGCGATTTTGCCAGCTACCACATCCCGGTTCACGCTGATATTCCGCAAATTGAGGTCTTTTTCGTGGATCAGCCGGATGTTCACGTCAACCCGATCGGCGCGAAAGGCCTGGGCGAAATCGCCATCGTTGGTGTAGCGGCTGCGGTGGCCAATGCGGTTTTCCATGCCACTGGAAAACGGGTTCGGGAACTGCCGATTACCGTGGACAAGCTGGTCTGAACGGCAAAAGTTTCTAGCCAAGAATCAGATTCAGAGCCATCACCCCCGTCAAACCGGTAATCGACACCAGCGTTTCCATCACCGACCAGGTTTTGAGCGTATCGGCCATCGATAATTGGAAATATTCGCGAAACAGCCAGAAACCGGTGTCGTTGACGTGTGAAAACATCATGCTACCAGCCCCGATGCTCAGCACCATCAGGTTCGGCTCCACGCCCGTAGCCGCCAGCATGGGTGCGACAAAACCGGCGGTCGTAATGCCCGAAACCGTTGACGAGCCGGTGCAAACCCGGATCAGGGCGGCCATTCCCCAGGCCAGCACGAACGGATGCAGGGTCGAATTTTCCATCATTTCGGCAATGGACTGGCTTACCCCGCCGTCGGTCAACACCTGTTTCAAGGCCCCGGCACCGCCGAAAATCAGGAAAAGCATGGCCACATCTTTGACCGCTTCGCCAAACAGTCCGGTCACTTCCGGCATGGTTTTTCCCCGCCGAAGCCCCAGCGTATAAGTCGCCACCAGCACCGACAGGAACATGCTCACCACCGGTTCGCCCACAAAACCAATCACTTGCTGAACCAGCGAGCCTTCCGGCAACAACGGATTCAGAAAGGTGCTGAGACCAATCAGTAAAATTGGCAGCAAAACCGTCAGGAAACTGGTGGTGGCCGAGGGCATTTCGTCTTCGCTCAGGTCGGGCGCAATAAAGGCCGGATTGGCCGGGGTCGTGTAGCGTTTGAGGGTTGAGCCAAACAAGGCACCGGAAATCAAAATGGCTGGAATCGAGACGATGATGCCGTAAAAAAGCGTCAGCCCCATGTCGGCGTTGAACTGTTTCAGAATCGCCAGTGGCGCCGGGTGGGGCGGCAGATACCCCTGCGTGACCGACAACGACGCCAGCATGGGCAGGCCGATGTAGAGCGCAGGGAGTTTATACCGGTACGAAACCGTAATGACCAGCGGAGCCAGCAGCAGAAATCCAACGGAATAAAACAACGGCAGCCCGACAATGAAACCGGTTACCAGAAAAGCCCAGCGGGCGTGGCCGGTGCCCACCAGATCCATGAGTTTGACGGCAATGCGCTGGGCGGCCCCGCTTTGGGCCACCAGCTTGCCGAGCATCGCCCCCAGGGCAATGATGGCGGTAATGGAACCGAGCGTACCACCGATGCCTTTCTGAATCGAATCCAGAATTTCCAGCGGTTTTTGGCCCAGGGCCAGGCCAACGCCCAATGAAACCGCCAGAAAGGCCAGGAAGGTGTGCAGGCGGACAAACGAGATAAGCGCAATGAGGGCAAGAATGCCGAGGATGGTTATGGTCAGGAGCATGACCAAACTTAGGAAATATTACGATTCTACCGAAACGTTCGGACGAAGAATCAGCCCGGAGGCCACGCGACAGGCCTGTAACACATGCCGTTGCTCGTGCGCAATCAGAAACCGGAAGGTGTCGCCCACCGAAAGCCGGATGAATCGGGCAATGGAAATGGGGATGTAGAGTTTTTGAATGTTCACCAGTTTGGCGCGTTCCAGCAGTTCCAGCAGGGCGTGTTGCTGTTCCAGAAAAACCGCTAAAACCGCCGACGCATTCAGGTTCGAAACGGGCGTGTGTCCCTTGACGGCTTTCATTTTTAACCCAATCGAACCGTCGGCCCTGGGCTGCATCGAATTGGCGAAGTAGTTACCCAGCCAGCCGCTGCGAAACGTCGAAGCGGCCCGAATCGACTCGGTTTCGCCTTTCAAAACGGCGGCTTCGAGCTGCGGCAGGTAGTAATGCCCGTAGCTGTTCAGGTGCTCCAGGCACTGCGCAATGCTCCACCGATCCGGGGCGGGCTGGCGGTTTAACTCACAAACTGACAGCGGACTAAATTCCGCCAGGACCAGCTCAACGAGCGTTTGCGTTTCACGGGCTAACTGATCGAGCAAGTCGTTAGGTCGACATTCGGACATGGCTATGGGCGTTTATGCAGACAAACCTACGACGGTTTCAACCGAAAAATATTGGTGCAGACCAAGATTTTCAACCCGGCTACAATTTGACGGAAGCCAGTAATTTGCTGAAGGTGGTGGGGTCCAGACCGAGGTATGACGCCAGGTACTTGTGCGGAATCAGTTGCAGGACGTGCGGACTGCGGGTCAACAACACCCGAAATTTCTCTTCGGCACTGAACGTCATCAGCTCGATATACCGCTCCATCAGGCCCGACATCGCAGCCGCTGTACCGATGCGTCCCCAGCGTTCCAGTGCCGGATACGTGCCAAGAACCCGGTTGAAATCCGCGTATGAAATCCGCAGCAACCGGCTGGCGGTCAGCGTTTCGAGGTAATACAGCGACGGTTTTTGCAATTGAAACGAGTCGATAATGCCCGACATCGAGCCGGTATACGAAAAAATCAGCGTGGCATCCCGTTTCCCCTCCCCCACGTAATACGCCCGCTGAACACCCTCGACCACATAATACAGGTAGCGTTCGATTTCACCGGCGGTGGTCAGCGTGGTTTTCCGTCGGTAATCGACTGGATGCCAGCAGGCCGCAAAAGCCTCCCACTCCACCTCACTCAGTTCGCCGGCCTGGAAAGCCATCTTTTTCAGACTTTCCAATGATTTCTCCCGTTCATTCATGCCTGTGACCAACCGGTTTTACCACTTGCGATTCGGGTAGTTTCAACAACGTCAGGATGACCTGAAACCAACCGTCCGCTTCGCCAACGAGGGGGGCGGGCTGGTTCAGCAAGCGATATTTGGTGTCGATGTTGGACAACCCGACGCCGTTCGACTCGATGCGCAGGTTTTTGCGTTGCAGGTTATTTTCGACAATCAGCAGATCCTGGCTGGTGGTGCGAATCCGGATCTGGAGCGGTTGATCGGGCAAAATGATGTTGTGCTTCACGGCATTCTCAACCAGCAATTGCAGCGTCAACGGGGGCAGCAGAGCGGTCTGATTGGCATCCGAAACCGTTTCCTGCAACGAGACACTGTGCCCGAAACGGGTTTGCAGCAGATGAAAATACGAGCGAATAAACCGGAGTTCGTCGCTGAGGGTCACAAGTTCGTTCTCGTTGCTGCGCAGCAGATACCGGTACACATTGGAGAGTTCATCGACAAATTCGCTGGCCTGCCGGGGGTCTTCGTCGATCAGAGACGAAAGCGTGTTGAGTCCGTTGAACAGAAAATGCGGATTAACCTGGCTTTGCAACGCCCGCATCTGCACTTCGGTTTTTTCCTGTTGCATCCGCTGGAGTACCAGGTCATTTTCCAGATTTTCACGGTGCCGCTGTTCGCGTTCGCGTTCCAGGTCCTTTTCCACCACGGCTTTGCGAATGGCTTCGCGCCGGTGGCGGTAGGAAATGCCGAGTGAGAAGAAAATCAGGTCCAGTACTACACCCGTCTGCACGAACAAATCGGGGTGCTGCCAGAACGGCAGGCTCTGGCTGAAGGTCGGCGAACGGATGAGCAGAATGGTGGTGATGGAATGGTTGATCAGCAGGGACGCAGTGCCGGCGACGAAAAACCGGGCCACCATGTCTTTCGACCGCCAGAACGAATACACGACGTAGGCCCCGACCGATAAAAGGGCAATCCGAACCGGCTGAAGCAAGATGTTATGCAGCCTGGTTTGCCAGAAATCGGTGAACAGGTAGATGTAGGTCTTGGCAAGGCAGTAGAAAACCAGCATCCACTGCACAATGACGACCCAGCGCGTAAACCGGGGCCGGTCTTTTAGATTCAGGAACAGTTTGGCCAGTTCCAGGTACAGAATATAGCCTGTATACGACAGAACCAGTTTGTAAAAATTACCAATATTGTAAGGCAGTGCGAAATGGTTGACGACGAAGTAAAAGGCCCAGGTGAGGGTATAGAAGGTATAAAGGCCATAAATCCGTTCCCGGTACATCAGCCACTGCACGGAATTTGCCAGAAAAATGGACAGCACCATTCCCAGAAAAAGCGGAGACCAGGCTTCGTAGGTCATTTTTGTGAACACATCAGCGGAATGGTCGTAAATGTACAAAAAAGGTTGTAGTATCTAAACCAACAACCCCAACGGGGTACTCCATAGACATCTTCGGATGCCATCCGGAGATGGGAGCTGGAACTGGCAACTATACATGACAACCACCTGAACCAAATTTCATCCCAAATCCTTATTGATGTAACAACATCTAATGATTGGCGGGAGTCATTCGATTCCCTGGAAGGTGAGACCAACTCGTTTTATATAACTACCCAAGAACATGAAAGTTGAAATCTGGTCGGACGTGATGTGTCCGTTTTGCTACATCGGAAAGCGGAAGTTTGAAGCTGCTCTGGAGCAGTTTGATCAAAAGGAGTCGATTGAGATTGTCTGGAAAAGCTTTCAGCTCAATCCGGCTCAGGAAACGAATCCGGATAAAAGCATTACCGAATACCTGGCTGAAGCCAAAGGCTGGACGCTCGGCTATGCCAAACAAATGAATGATTATGTGACCAACATGGCCGCCGAAGTGGGGCTGCACTATGACTTCGACAAAGCCGTGGTGGCCAATTCCTTCGACGCCCACCGCGTGGTGCAACTCGCCAAAACCCGGGGCAAAGGCGACGACATGGAAGAACGCCTGTTCAAAGCGTATTTTACCGAAGGACTCAATACCGCCGATCACGACACCCTGCTGCAACTCGGCACGGACATCGGACTGGCGGCTCCGGACGTCGAACAGGTGCTGGAATCCGATCAGTTTGCGGCCGAGGTGAAAGCGGACATTCGGGAAGCCCGTCAGGTTGGCGTCACCGGCGTTCCTTTTTTTGTCTTTAACCAGAAATACGCCGTTTCCGGGGCGCAGGCACCCGAAACCTTTCTGGGTGCGCTCATCAAGTCATACGGTGAATGGAAAGTCGTTAACCCATTGACCGATGCGGAAACCATTGCCGGCCCGGTTTGCACACCGGATGGGAATTGTGACTAATTTCGCAAAAAAAATAGCCACCGTGATGCCACAACCGCCCGATAGATCATACACCAACGAACCGTTTTTCAACACACGGCTCATCATCAACACCCTGTTGATTCTGTCCAACAGTGCGCTGCTACTCTTTGTGATTAAATGGGCGGATGTGGTACACTGGCCGTATTTTCTGGCGGCAGTCAGCGCTGCGATCATCGGTTTCCTGGAACCCCGCAAAGGCTGGATTCTGGCAGTTTTGCAAGCGGCTTTCCTCTGGATCGGCTACACGTTTTTTACGGCTTCTCCCGAAAACGGCGGTAAACAGGAACTGGAGCTTTTCTGCCTCTACGGTTCCATTTTCCTCACGTTTCTGGGAAGTTTCGTCGGCGGTATTTTGAAACGGGCAGTCGGTAACTGATCGGGGGCTTGGTGTTCATTATTCGATATTTTCTAGTTTTAACGCAAACTGTGAGATTATTGACCCCTCCGGGGTCCGATGTTAATAGCAAATCGGTATTTCAAGAGCTCCAGGCGTGCCGGAGGTACGCGATATAAGCTGAGTTGCGTACCTCCGGCACGCCTGGAGCTCTTGAAATACCGATTTGCTATTAACATTACGTGCCTCTGGCACTCAAACAACTGTTAGGCAAGGGCATCATCTCATAGCTGGCGTTATTATTAAACTTGAATATCGAACACCGAATGTTGAATAACGAATACTGAACAAAGAATCATGAACACTGAACGCTGCTACTTCAACGGCTGCGGCTTCACGCCTTCCACCGTAATCTTCACCGGCTTAATCAATCCCTTCGCGTCAAATTCCATGACGTCGATGCAGGTTTCGCGATGGTTACCATCGGTTTCCGTTAGCGGCCGACGGTGATACACGATGTACCATTGATCTTTGCCCGGCACCTGAATCACGGAATGATGACCCGCGCCGGTTGCCACTGCGGGATCCTGCTTGAGAATTTTATCAACCCGCTCGAAGGGGCCAAACGGCGAATCCGCCATGGCGTAAGCGACGGAATAGTTTGGGCCAGTCCAGCCACCTTCCGACCACATGAAATAATATTTGCCGTTGCGAATGAACATGAACGGCCCTTCAACGTAGCCTTTGGGCGTAATTTCCTTAAACGTCGTGCCATCGGCAAACGGCACAAAACCGGTGAAATCGTCTTTCAGTTTAGCGATGTTGCAGTGCCGCCAGCCGCCGTAAATCATGTAATACTGACCGTCTTTGTCCTTGAAAACAAACTGGTCGATGGGCTGTGCCCCGTTGATGATCTTGTCGATCAGCGGTTTACCCAGAAGATCCCTGAATGGTCCCGCCGGATTGTCGGCCACGGCCACGCCAATCCCGCCCACGTCTTTCTGATCATTCTGAATGTCATTCGCTCCGAAAAACAGGTAATACTTGCCGCCTTTTTCAACGATGGCCGGTGCCCACATGGCCCGCCAGGCCCATTTGATGGCCGTGGTGTCGATAATCCGGCTGTGTTTCGTCCAGGTCACCAGGTCGGGTGACGAAAACGCATCCATGAAAACCTGCTGGTTGTAGGGTGCCGAGTAGGTTGGATAAATCCAGTATTTGTTCCCCAGAATAACACCTTCGGGATCGGCATACCAGCCCGGAAACACCGGGTTGCCAGACACTGACTTTTTCCCCGCCTTGGGTTGAGGAGTCATTGAGCCTTGTGAAAAAACCGGGAGGAATGAAAAAAGGAAAGCAACAAGCAGAAAATAGCGTTTCATCAGGATGGAATAGTTAAATCAATTCGTTAGGGTTGGGAAGTGGGCAGAAAAACCCGGACATCCGGGTGCATCGTATAAAGGCGGTATTTCGTACCGTCATGAACCAGAAATCCGCTCGACGTATTGTTTTCCATAATGGGATTTTTGGCGTATTTCTTCCAGTGAATCAGGTCTTTCGAAACCGCTACGTTGTTGGTCCACTCCCGCCAGTCTTTAAAAGCCGACGCGTGGTAGTACATATAATACAGCCCTTTATGTTTGATAATCTGGTTGGTTGCCACCGCAAACTGGTCGTATTTCTCCGGTCCGCATTTCAAAACCGGCTCATCCTGCACGTTCTTCCAGCTTTTAAGGTCTTTGGAGGTGGCCAGCCAAACCGCGGCATCGTTCCGTTCATAAAATAAATACCAGACACCACCTTCCTTCCAGATGGCCGGGGTGCCATACGGACCGGCACTGAGCGGTTTTCCGTCGACACCGCGGATATCAAGCGGGCCGCGTTCTTCCCAGTGAAGGCGGTCGGTCGACGTCAGGAGGTGGGCAACGTCCTCTTTCCCTTCAGCAAACATATAATAGGTGCTGCCCGATTTCACAACCGACATATCCTCCACCCAACCCTGAGTATAAATGGGGTTTTCCGGGTGCCGTTTCCAGGTAAACCCGTCGGATGACGTCGCCAGCCCCAGATATTTCGTCGTGCTTTTTCCGTCTTTGTAGCCCGTGTACCACAGGTACCAGTTTTTGCCCTCCCGCAGAATGTAGCCCCGCTCCCGGATGTGATGATCCCAGGTGGATGCCTTCGTACCGGCAAAAACCGGGTTGTGTTCATACGGTGTAAACTGGACGAGTTCATCCGGAAACTCAGGGTCAGGAGCCGGTTTTTCGGACACCATCCAGCCAAAAAACAAGGTGGAAATCAAGACAATCAGGTAGGGTTTTCTCATAAAAAACAGGTCACTTGGTTTTGAGGGATAGGTATAGTTCTTCTACTTTTTGCCGCGCCCAGGGCGTCTTTCGCAGGAACGTGAGGCTGGATTTGATGCTTGGATTGTCAGTAAAACAGCGGATGGTAATGCGTTGCCCCAATCGCGCCCAGCCATAGTGTTCCACCAGCTCGGTCAGGATGTTTTCGAGGGTCTTGCCGTGGAGTGGGTTATTGGGCTGAAGCGGGGTCATGATCAGAATTCGGTTACATTCGGCTGCAAAGATAGCCCAAGTTGCGAAACGGGGGTTTTCCGGGACAAATCTTCTTTTTAATCACCAATGCACGTTGTTTTTCGTTTTTTAAGGCTACCTTAAGCAAGATTAAAGAGAAAAGACGTTAGATAACAGAACCAGGTCTAAAACCGTGGCGGTTTTCAGTCGGATTCTGGTCTATATTTTCTTTCATTAACACAACTCTAATCCCCAGAACCATGGCACAGCAGAAAGCACCCACAAAAGGAAGCGCAAAAAAACCGTCGGAAAAAACGTTGAAGGAAAAACGGGCCGACAAACAAACGAAGCGCGACAACAAAAAAGATTATTAATCTTAAACAATCAGCAGTCCATTCTGACGCAAATTTCGCCATGCTGCCGACTGCATAAAAGTCCCAAAACTCCCTAAACCGGCGGCTTCAAAGTCCGCTTTCAAGCCGTCGAGGGAGTAAGGTTCGGGATTGCCAATCACCAGTTTGGGCATTGCGCCCTCCAGCCACTCTCCTACCGATACGCTGGTTTCCAACGCCCATTCGCTTTTCTTCGTGTAGAAAACCAGTTCAGCCACTTCGCTTACTTTATTTCCTTTCCTGACTTCCAGAATCGACGCGACTGGCAAACTTCCCGGCCAGATCACCATCGCATTGGAACGAAATTCACTGTCCGGCAATTGACGAATACTCTGTTCAATATACTTCGGCGGAATGCTGGTCGGCGGGGTTTTGAAAGTAAACCACTTTTTGAGCGGAAACTCAAAAGCGACGCCGTGCATGTAGTTGAAAAGCGATTTCCGCAAACCCTCTGAAAACAGACTGTGATCGGTCCCTAAGGGGTCGTCGTGGTCCAGGTCGTTGTCGGCAAACAAACCGGTTTCGGGGCCAATCCGCTGGACGTCGAAACCCGCCGGATGCAGTCCCACCGGGCTGTGGGCCGTCATGGCAAACCGGTGCCAGAACCCCGACTGCACAATCCCGGTTTCGAACAATTGCCGCACCATTTCCAGCGAATCGATGGTTTCCTGCGCCGTTTGCGTCGGAAAACCGTACATCAGGTACGCATGAACCATGATGCCGGCCTGCGTAAAACCGTCGGCTACCCGCGCAACCTGCGCCACCGTGACGCCTTTTTTCATGCGTTCGAGCAAGCGATCCGACGCTACTTCCAGCCCACCCGAAACGGCAATGCAGCCCGATAATTTCAGCAACTGACAGAGGTCGGGGGTGAAGTTTTTTTCGAACCGGATGTTGGTCCACCACACTACCGTCAGCTTCCGCCGGATGATTTCGAGTGCCAGATCGCGCATTAAAGCGGGCGGTGCTGCTTCGTCCACAAAGTGAAAACCATTCTGCCCGGTTTGTTCGATAATCTCCTCAATCCGGTCACAGAGCAGGGCTGCAGTCAAGGGTTCATACCGTTTGATGTAGTCGAGGGTGACGTCACAAAATGAACATTTCCCCCAGTAACACCCGTGCGCCAGGGTCAGCTTATTCCAGCGTCCGTCGCTCCAGAGCCGGTGCATCGGATTGACGATTTCGATGACGGATAAATAGTCGTTCAGCCGCAGATCGCGGTAGTCGGGCGTGCCGGTATCCCGTTGTGGTACATCGCGCTCCCGGTTCTGGTTGTAGTAGGTCACGACGCCCTCCGTTCGGGCATAGACCCGCTTCAAACCGGCCCGGTCGCGCTGACCCGCCAGAAAATCCAGCAGCGACAGCAAGGGCGCTTCGCCGTCGTCGAGGCAGATGTAATCGACGTAATCAAAAACCCGGGGTTCCTTCAGCGAACGGAGTTCCGTATTGGCATAACCGCCCCCCATGATGACGGCGATATCGGGATGGTGTTTCTTGAGATACTGACCGCACTTTAACGCACCATACAGGTTTCCGGGGAACGGAACTGTCAGACAAACCACATCGGGTTGCCATTGTTGCAGCCGTTGTTCGAGCAGGTTCGTTAAGGTTACCGAAATCAGGGTTTCGGGAGCTTGTAAAGCCGCATGAAGGTCATCGAAGTGCGTGGCCGAGCGCCCCAGACGTTCGGCATACCGACTAAATCCAAAGTGCGGATCGATGGCTTCGGTGATCAGATCGGCCAGGTCTTCGAGGTACAGGGTCGCCAGATGCCGCGCTTTGTCGTGAATGCCCATCGTGCCGAACGCCCAGTCCAGGTCATCGAGTTGGGCAAACCGCGAGGCTTCGGGCAAATAGGAACGATCGCAAATGCTGTGGGCCAGCGTCGGATTTTTGTTCTGCAAAAACCGGATCACCGGGTCGATGGTGCTGATGTAATCGTCGCGGAGCGAAAAAATCCGAAAGCTGTTTTCAGACAGTTCGGCGTCTGAAGCGTCCAGTTCGGAAAACAACGTCTGCAAACCGTTTCGTGAGAACAGCTTCAGAATCACCTCAATCCCCAGATCAGCCTGGTGCGACCGGAATCCCTTCGTATTCAGAAAGCCCTTCAGGTAAGCCGTGGCCGGATACGGCGTGTTGAGCTGCGTGAAAGGTGGGGTAATAAAAAGGATCTTCTGTTCCAAGATGCTGCCGGGCTTCGTTCCAGACAAAGGTAGTTCTTGTTGGTTAGAAATAGCTCTTTTCACAAATGCGTCCTATTTTAGCGCAACCGAATACAGCCATGAAAAAACACCTCCTTCCCCTCGCTCTTCTGCTTGCCTCGATCGCCAACGGCCAGCCCAAACCCGCAGCGGGAGAACGCCTGCCTGCCTCGTATTCAACCACTTACCAGGCGCCGTTTTTTGCCGATCCCCAGCGGAATGAAAAAATTGCAGCGGTTTTCCCGGTCATCGACAGTTTATACCGCCAACATGCTGAAAAGAACCATTTTCCCGGTCTGGCGTTTGGCGTCGTAGTCGATGGAAAGCTGGTTCATGCGGGCGGTTTTGGCTTCACGGATGTGGCGAAGAAAACCGCGGCCACGCCGAAGTCACTGTTTCGCATGGCATCGATGAGCAAGAGTGTGACTACCATGGCGATTCTGAAACTGCGGGACGAAGGCAAACTGCGGCTCGACGATCCGGCTTACCTCTACATTCCGGAATTAAAAAAACTGTCCTACCTTACCTCGGATTCGCCCCTGATTACGGTTCGGAATCTGATGACGCATTCAGCAGGATTTCCCGAAGACAATCCCTGGGGTGACCGGCAACTGGACGACAGCCCGGCCGATCTGCTCAAGCTGATTGCGGGAGGATTGTCGCTTTCGAATGTTCCGGGAATAACCTATGAATACAGCAATCTGGGGTTTGCGATGCTGGGTGCCATCATCACCAAAGTTTCCGGAAAACCGTACCAGCAATACATCGACGAAGCCATTTTCAAACCGCTGGGTATGACGCAAACGGTTTGGGAATACACCAAAATACCGTCGGCGTTACTGGCACACGGTTACCGCTGGCAAGCGAATAGCTGGCTCGAAGAACCGCTCTTGCACGACGGATCATACGGCGCGATGGGCGGTTTAATTACCTCTGTGGAGGATTTTAGCAAGTACATGGCGTTTCATGAGTCAGCCTGGCCCGCCCGCAGCGATGCCGAAACCGGCCGGGGCAGCGGGTCACCCATCAAACGCAGTTCGGTGCGCGAAATGCAACAACCCTGGACATTCAACAGCCTCAGTGCCAACTTCAAATACCCCAGTGGCCGGGCCTGCCCAATGGTGAGCAGCTACGCCTATGGTCTGCGCTGGAGCCGCGATTGCGATGGGCGGGTTTATGTAGGCCATACAGGCGGGCTTCCCGGTTTTGGCAGCCAGTGGTGGATCGTGCCGGAATACGGAATTGGCGTGGTGGCCTTCGGGAACCTAACCTACGCCGGCATGGGTTCGGTAAACTGGGCCGCACTGGATACGCTGATTACGACGGCGGGTTTAAAACCCCGTCTGATTCCGGTTTCCAAAATCCTGGCGCAACGCAAAGCTGAACTGGTTCAACTTCTCCCCGATTGGAAGAATGCGACTGAAAGCCAACTCTTTGCGGAAAACTTCTTCCCGGATTTGTCGCTCGAAATCCGTCGAAAAACGGTACAGGATTTGTACGCCAAAGCAGGAACCATTGTTCGTGTCGGCGAGTTGGTGGCCGAAAATCAACTGCGGGGCCGCTTCCTGATTGAAGGCGAAAAAGCGACTATCGATGTCTTTTTTACCCTGACGCCCGAAAACCCTGCCCTGATTCAACAACTGGATTTCAGAGAAGTGAAGAAGTAAGCGGACCTTATCGGGTGTACTTTTTTTATTTCGTAACTTTATTGTAAAATCGGCTATTTTCTAACATCGACTTGGTAAGTAAACAAACCCCAAATTCCACCCTGTTCCCTTTTTTAGCAGGTGGTGGTGAAGTAGGCCAACGCCTGCGGGCTTTCGACTGGTCCAAATCCCCCCTGGGCGAACCCGATCAGTGGCCGCAAAGTTTAAAAACCGCCGTCAGCATCGTGCTTCGGTCCAGCTACCCCATGTTTATCTGGTGGGGACCGGAATTGATAAACCTTCACAACGATGCCTATGTCCCGTTGATGGGCCATAAACATCCCGCCTTTCTGGGCAAGCCCGCCAACGAACTCTGGTCCGAAATCTGGGAAGAAAGTTTGCTTCCGATGAAAAATCTGGTTTTTGATCAGCAGCAATCGATCTACGGCCAGGACTTGATGCTGTTGCTGGAACGAAAAGAATTTCCCGAAGAGGGCTACTTCAATTTTTCATACAGCCCGATTATCGACGAGAACGGGCAGGTAGGCGGTTTGTTCTGCGCCTGTCATGAAGAAACGGGCAAGGTATTGCAACAACGCCGGTTGCAGACGCTGAATGCGCTAACCAGTCGGGTTCTATCCGCAAAAACAAAAGTCGATGCAGGCCGGATTGCCATTGACGTTCTGGGCCAGAACTACAAAGACATTCCGTTTGCCGCCTTTTATCTGATCGACCCGAACGGGCAGGAGGCTCAGTTGATCCATTGTTCGGGTATTCTGCCGGAAGAAGCTCCGTTCGAGAAAACCGTTTCGCTCGCCGACGACGCCACCGACGACTTCTGGCAACTCAACACCGCCCTAAAAACCGGTCAGCCGATCTGGATTCTGGGCGTTTCGAAGAAAGTCAGATCGATCGTCCAGTCGCTGACAGACCGACTACCCGACAATGCCTGTAGCTACCCGGTTCTCAAAGCAAGTTCGGGAGACCGGCTGGGCATTCTGGTAACTGGCATTAATCCGCACCGCGAATTTGACACTGATTATCAACAGTTTATTAGCCAGATTAGCACACAGATCGCCACAGCCATTGACACGATCGAACGCTACGAAAATGAGTTTATACAGGCCCAACTACTGGCTGACATCGACCGTCAGACGCAATTGACGATTGCGAAAAACCGCCTGAAAGCGGAAGAACACATTCGGAATGTGATCAACCAGGCCCCTGTGGGCATTGCGGTTTTACAGGGAACTGATTTTGTGTTTGAGGCCGCCAATGATGCCTATCTCAATCTGATTGGAAAGTCGGCGGAGCAGACGCTCGGAAAGGCCATACTGGATGCCTTGCCGGAAATTCGCAATCAGGGCATCCTGGAATTGCTAAACCGGGTGGTCGAAACGGGCGAACCTTTTTTTGGCAACGAATTTGCCGTCGCCCTCAACCGGTTTGGAAAAACGGACATCGTCTATGTCAATTTTGTATATCAGCCCCTGCGGGAAGCCGATCAGTCGGTGAGCGGCCTCATCGTTGTTGCCAATGAGGTGACCGAACTGGTCAAATCCAAACACGCTACGCAGGAAAGTGAACGGCAATTTCGGAATCTGGTCATTCAGTCGCCAATTGCGATGGCGATTTTCAGAGGAACCGACCTGATCATCGAAATTGCCAACGAGACCATGCTGAAAACGCTGTGGAAACGACCCTTTTCGGAGGTTCAGGGAAAAAAATTGCTGGAGATATTCCCGGAGTTGCATGATCAGCCCTTTCCCGATCTGCTTGCCAAAGTTTACAAAACGGGCGAATCCTACACGGAAAAAGAAGCCCTCGCTTATGTGAACACCCCGGAGGGCATGGGCAAATATTACCTTGATTTTGAATATGCTCCCCTCTTCGGAACCGACCAAACGGTTTCCGGTATCATGGTGACCGTTAACGATGTGACGGAGAAAGTGGAAGCCCGCATCACCATTTATGAGGCCGAGCAACGATCCCGTCTGGCCGTCGAAGCCGCCGAAATGGGAACGTATGACTGGGACATCGAGCATGGCGTTTTTCAGTATTCAGAACGGCTCGTGGAAATTTTCGGATTGGCCCCAAATCAGCCGCATCAGCATTCTGAATTTAGTGGAGCCATTCACCCGGATGACCTGCCAATTCGGGCCAAAGCGCACGAAGAGGCTTTCCGAACGGGTCGTTTGCACTACGAAGCCCGGCTGGCCCGGCCCGACCATGCCGTTCACTGGGTGCGGGCAATTGGAAAAGTAATTTTTGATGCCCAACAGAAACCCGTCCGGTTACTGGGGTCGGCCATCGACATTACACAGCAGGTGGAGGCCCGGAAAAATCTGGAAGAAATTGCCCAGGAACTGGAAAAGCGGGTAATGGAGCGAACGCTTGAACTCCGGAATATGAACGATGAACTGGTGCGCACCAACCACGAACTGGAGCAGTTTGCCTACATCGCCAGCCATGATTTGCAAGAACCGCTGCGCAAAATTCAAACGTTTACAGAACTGTTAACCGACACCGCTCACGACGAAGAATCGTCAAAGAACCTGTTGTCTAAAATCAGTTCTTCGGCACAGCGCATGTCCGCCCTGATTAAAGATGTGCTGAATTATTCACGCCTTTCCAGAACCGACGAACAATTTGTTCCGACTGATCTTAACCTGATTCTGAAGAATGTCAAAACTGACTTTGAGTTATTAATTGAGCAAAAAAAGGCGGTTATCGTACAGGATGAACTCCCGACACTGACCGCGATTCCACTGCAATTGAATCAGCTTTTTTCAAACCTGATTGGCAATTCGCTCAAGTTTTCTGAAAAGAATCCCGAAATCCGTATTTCATCGGATTTTCTTTTGCCAGAAGTAGCCCGAACGATTCCGAATTTACAGCCCGATCAGGTGTATGTCAAACTGAATTTTAAAGACAACGGTATCGGTTTTGAACAGCAGTATGCCGAACAGATTTTCACCATTTTTCATCGGTTAAACGGGCGAAAGTCATATAGTGGAACGGGCATTGGTCTGGCATTGTGTAAAAAGATCGTTGAAAATCACAAAGGAGTGATTATCGCCGAAAGTGAGTTAAACAAAGGAGCCTCTTTCACCATTTATTTGCCGGTTTGAGTTGGAGTTCAATTTCGATATTCGTTATTCAATATCAGTCCTGTACGAAGGATTTAAAACGCTTGGCAGACCGCTTTTTCTTCTTTTTTTGGGTAACGATTTTTGCAAACCCTTGTCGATGCTAACGCCAATGAGGGGCCGCGTAGCGGACAAAGGTTTGTAACGAAAAGACGACCCGGTTCCTGCCGCGTGCCTTTGGGTACGCCATCGCCTGCCCCTGCCTGTTTCGTACCCAAAGGCACGCGGGCTTTCTCGATGACACACTGTGGCTACAAACATCCGTCCGCTACGCGGCCCCTCATCAGTCGCGCCACAGCATCATAAAAAGCCATTCTAAAGATCGTTCTGCGCCAGCAGCCAAAGTGGTTGGGGGAAATGCATCCTTCGTACAGGACTGATATTGAATAACAAATATCGAAGTTGAAATACGATCTTGGGGGGCATACCCTTTAACCGCTTCCTAATAATGTCTTGGTATCTGCGAACAGGCCCTGCTATCTTCGCCCAACAACAAATACACACCATGGCACATAAAGGTAAAGAAATTCGGAACCCGAAAACCGGGCAGATCATCCAGTTTGTGCAGACGCAGGCCGATACCAACGGTCAGCTTCTGGAACTGATAACGACCTACGAGGCTCACTCCAAAGAACCCATTGCCCATTACCATCCCCATCAGGACGAATATTTTGAAGTGTTGCAGGGCGAATTATCCATTCGGTTGGAGGGTAACCTTCAGACTCTCCGACCCGGCGACAAGATCCACATCAAAAAAAATAGCGTTCATTCCATGTGGAATGCCACCGACGACAAAACCGTTGCTTCCTGGAAAACCATTCCGGCGATGGACACAGAATACTTACTGGAGCTAAACACCGGGCTGGCGAGTGACGGCAAAACCAACGCCGACGGAGTACCGGGCCTTTTGCAGGTGGCCCTCATGATGAATCATTTTGATCAGGTGTTTCGCCTGGCCAAACCGCCCTTTGCCGTCCAGAAAATTGTGTTTGGGCTTCTGACGCCGTTTGCGTTGTTGCTCGGCTACCGGCCTTTTTACCGGAAATACCTGAAGTAATCCTGTCAGCGGTCGAAGACCCTGACAGCGGTTAAGCATTAACGAACCCTCAACCGCTGTCAGGGTCTTCGACCGCTGACAGGGTTACACCAACACGACGGAATCCAGTTGCTGGTTGATAAAAGCCGTCTCCTCCGCCGTCAGCCGGACGTCGATGGCTTTGGCGTTTTGAACCGCCTGTTCGGCATTCCGGGCCCCCACGAGGGCGACGGTAATGCCGGGTTGGTCAATCGTCCAGCGAATCACCAACTGACTCAGGCTCACCTGCTTCTGTTCGGCCATTGGAATGATTTTATTAAGAAAGGGCCACACACGCGCGATGTTTCCGTCTTTGAAAGCCTTGTAATTGACCCGATGATCACCCTCGGCAAACTGATGCCCCGGTTTGATTTTGCCCGCCAGCAAACCGCGTTCCAGCGGACTGTAGGCCAGAATCGACTTCCGGTTTTCGAGGCAATACGGCACCAGCTCGGCTTCGATTTCACGCTTGACCATGCTGTAGGAAACCTGGTTCGAAGCCAGTTGCAGCGTTTTTTCGGCCTCCTTCATCTGCTCGACGCTGTAGTTGGAAACTCCGGCCTGCCGGATTTTCCCCTGCTCGATCAACCGGCTCACGGCTTCCATCGTTTCCGAAATCGGGGTGGTAACATCCGGCCAGTGAATCTGGTACAGGTCGATGTAATCGGTTCCGAGTCGTTTCAGGCTGGCTTCACACTCTTTGATGATGCTTTCCTTAGCCGCGTATTTGTACACATCGATCGGCGTTCCGTCGTTGTTTTTCGTATGAAAAGCCAGCGTTCCTTTCGCCAGATCCCACCGCATCCCGTACTTGGTCAGAATCTGCACCCGATCCCGGGGAATGTCTTTGATGGCTTCTCCAACAATTTCTTCGCTCGTTCCCTGGCCGTAAACCGGGGCCGTGTCGATGGACGTAACGCCCAGATCATACGCGGCCTGAATGGCTTCGACAGCTTCCTTTCGCTCCGTTCCGCCCCACATCCAGCCGCCAACCGCCCAGGCACCAAAAGCAATGGCCGAAACCGTTACGTCCGACTCGCCCAATTTCCGATATTCCATCTGTCTATTCTGAGTTGATTGATTTTCCTCTAAAAGAGGGCTGGCTGGTGATTTTACTGGTCTTCGTTTTCACCCGATCACGCCGGAAAGTCCGTTTTATTCATCCAGCTTGTCACTTCTCCCCTGCAAACCACCGGTGTGAATCGCGACAACTTTACTGTCTGGCAAAAAGTAGTTTTTTCGGGCCAGATCGTAAATGCCATACAGCATTTTGGCGGTGTATACCTGCTCGATCTGCACGCCGGTTTTCTGTTCAAAACGGCGAATGAAGGTCAGTAATTCGGGGGTGGTTTTGGCGTAACCACCAAAATGGTAGTCGGTTTGCACGTTTTGGGGCCGGTTCAGGTCAGGAATGAAGCCTTTCAGGGACGAAAAACCCAACACCTTCAGGCCATTCGGGGCCGATTGCTCCAGACCCGCCAGTGTTCCGCCCGTGCCGACCGGACAACAGATGTAGTCTGGCAAAGAATTGATTTGCTGCAAAATTTCCGGGATAATTTCCGCCGTTCCCCGCACGGCCAACGCGTTGGTGCCGCCTTCCGGCAGGTCGTAGTAGGTGCCGAAACGTTGCCGAAGATCCTGTTGAAAAACCGCATCGCTTAGGTTCCGGAACTGCTGCCGGGTGACGAAATGAAGCTGCATTCCCTGCGCACGGGCGAAGGCCAGCGTTGGCGTGTCGCGCTCCCGGCGGTCCTCCCCCCGGATGACGCCAATGGTCGAAAAACCGAATTCGCGACCGGCGGCCGCAACAGCGTATAGGTGGTTGGAATAGGCCCCGCCGTAGGTTAACAGCGTTTGGTGACCCAACCGACGCGCTTCGGCCAGGTTGTATTTGAGCTTGCGCCACTTGTTACCCGACACCGTCGGATGTAACTCATCATCCCGCTTCAGATAGAGCTGAACGGGCACCGGTTCCAGAAAAGGGTTCGGCAGAAATTGCAGTCGGGAAAATTCAGAAACTGCCAGCCAGTCGTTCACGTCCGTTTATTTGCCGTCGCCCTGTTTTTTCGCGAAAACCGATCCGGCATACCCATTGTGTCCATTGATGGAATAGCGCAGAACCAGGGTTTCGTCGATGAGTTCTCCCTCGCCGGAAATGGTATACTTGTCGCCCAGATAGTTGGTAAAAGCCTGGTCTACAATCACCAGTTTCCCATTTGTTACCGTCGCTTGGAGGGGCTCTTTGACCAGATTGGCCAGATTTTCGATAGTAAATGTTTTCGCTTTCTCCGGATTTTTACGCAGCGTCAACAAATAACTTTCCTTTGGATCGGCTTCCTGGACGGTAAAAACACCGCCATACTCAGTTTCAGGGACGACGACTGCATCGGGTTCGCAACTGGAAAGCGTGGTCAGTGCGAAGGGTAGAATGAGGGCAATTTTCAGACAGGTGGCCCGTAAAGGCCACATTCGGGGTGGGATATACGTTGTCATTGTTATCAGGTTGCAACACGTCGTTCCTATTTCGACGCCACAAAAGTAACAAGGTCACGCGATATTTTAACAAAAACTAGTGACCGTTCGCTAAAACGTCTGATTCTTGGTACTTTTGTAAGATGTTACAACCTGAGACCATGGCCCAGCAGGATGAAGAACCGGTGCTTGCTGACCCGGATGAAGACGAGCTTTACGAACATTTCCGCATCGTGGTCGATCCCGGTCAGAATCTGGTACGGATTGACCGGTTTTTAACCGAGCGATTGCCGAACGCGACCCGAACCAAAATTCAGAACGGAATTGATACGGAAGCGGTGAAGGTCAACGGCAATGCCATCAAGGCGAGTTATAAAATCAAACCGCAGGATGTCATTACGGTTTCGTTGCCCCATCCGCCCCGCGACACGGATATTCTGCCGGAAAACATTCCGCTGAACATTGTTTACGAAGATGATGAGGTATTGGTGCTGAACAAACCGGCTGGCATGGTAGTGCATCCGGCGTATAGCAACTGGACCGGTACGCTGGTGAACGCCCTGGTGTTTCATTTCCAGAACTTACCCACCTCCCGTAACGGCAGCATCCGCCCCGGTCTGGTGCACCGGATCGACAAGGACACCTCGGGTTTGATGGTCATTGCCAAAACCGAATACGCCATGACCCACCTCGGCCGCCAGTTTTTTGAACACACCATCGAGCGAACCTACAACGCCCTGGCCTGGGGCGAACTGAAAGAAAATGAAGGCACCATCGACGGGAACATCGGCCGGAGTCTCCGCGACCGGAAAGTGCAGGCGGTTTTTCCCGACGGCAGCCAGGGAAAACGCGCCGTTACGCACTACAAAGTTTTGAAAGCACTCCACTACGTTTCCCTCGTGGAATGCAAACTCGAAACCGGACGAACCCACCAGATCCGCGCGCACATGCAGTATCTGGGCCATCCGCTTTTCAGCGATGCCACGTACGGCGGTGACCGCATCCTGCGCGGAAATGCCAACGGTTCCTATAAATCGTTTGTTCAGAACTGTTTTGTCCTGATGCCCCGGCAGGCCCTCCACGCCAAATCGCTCGGTTTCGAACATCCCCGAACCCGCGAGTGGCTCCAGTTTGAGTCTGAACTCCCGGATGATTTCCGGTCGGTGCTGGAGAAATGGGAAAAATACCTCGAAAACCGATGAACGGTTTTGTGTTTCAATATTCGTTATTCAATATTCATCATTCGATATTTAAACGCTGGTAAAAATATCGAATGATGAATATTGAATAACGAATATTGAAATGTAAATTCTGAATAGCGAAATATAAAAAGTATAGAAAACTCAATTTAAAACAATACTTCGTATCCTCGAATGACCATCCGCAAAGGTACCCCCGCCGATGTTCTGCAGTTGTTTGAACTGGTTCAGGAACTGGCCCTGTACGAAAAAGCACCCCACGAAGTGACCAACACGCCCGAACAGATGCTGAAAGACGGTTTTGGCGAAAACCCGCTTTTCGGGGTGCTGGTGGCCGAAATCGAAAACAAGATTGTGGCCATGTCGTTATACTATTACCGGTATTCGACCTGGAAAGGCAAGCGATTGTATCTGGAAGATATTATTGTTAACGAAAACTTTCGGGGTCGGGGGCTGGGCAAGGCGTTGTTCGATGCCACCATTGCAGAAGGCCGCAAAACGGACTGTACGGGCATGATGTGGCAGGTGCTCGATTGGAACGAGCCCGCCATCCAGTTTTACAAGCAATTTAACACCCGCTTCGATACCGGTTGGTGGAATTGCCACCTGGATTTTGATAAATAGCCGTAACTTCGCACCACACCATGAAAGTGCCGGAATTCCTTTTCGGACCACTTTACTAGCTTACAATGCAAGTCAATAAAAAACGTATACTGATTATTTCAGGCTGGGTGCTGCTGGGATTTTTTGTCCTGGGTGCCATTGGAGCCGGTATTATCTACACCAAACGGGAAGCTCTGCTGAAAGAAGGGCTCGCCAGAGGCATTCGGAAAGCGAAGCGGGACTATAACCTGACGGTTACCATTGGGAAAGCTCAATTTACGGGCCTGTCAACCGTAGCTTTTTCCAATATTACTGTCGTTCCGGAGTCGCGCGATAGCCTGTTGCGGGTTGGCAAAACGGAGGTTGGGGTCAGCATTTGGCCCCTGTTGTTCGGTCGCGTGGCGGTTTCATCACTCACCCTGCAAAATGGCCTCGCCCACATCGTTCGGCGGGACAGCACCTCCAACATCGACTTCCTCCTCAAATCACAGAAAAAGGATTCGACGGCTTCGGCCCGTGATACCGAAACCAGCAGCCGACGGGTCGATCTGGCAGATGTGGCCGAAAATCTGGTCGATAACCTGCTGGCCAAGATTCCGGAAAATATGGACATTCAGAATCTGGAACTCCGGCTGACCGACGACGACCGTCAACTGAGCTTTCTGACAGAAACGGCCACCATTGACGACGAAGAACTGACATCGACCATTCGGATCAACGGCAACGAGTCGGTCTGGCACCTGATGGGCACAATAGCGGCCTCAGATCAGGAGGCCAACGTGGCCCTCTTTGCCGATGGAAAACCGCTCGAATTACCGTATCTGGAACAACGCTTCAAGTTGAAATTACAGGCCGATACGCTGCGGGCCGAACTCCGCGATGTCGCCAGTTCCGGCGGTGAGTTCAAGATTGAAGGCGCTGGAGCCGTCCGAAATCTGCGCATCAATCACCCGGCCGTGGCACTGGGCGACGTGGTGGTGGAACGGGCTGCCATGGACGCCAATCTGTTTTTTGGGGAGAACTACATCGGCATCGACAGTTCCTCCACCATTTACCTCGGAAAAGCCAAAGCCCGACCGTTTATCAAATACACGGTTTCGCCCGTCAAAATCTACGACGTTCAAATCCATACCGATCCGCTCGACGCTCAGGACCTGTTCGATGCCTTTCCGCAAGGCCTGTTTGAATCGCTGGAAGGCATGAAAGTTGCCGGTAAACTGAAGTATGACGCGGTGCTTCACCTCGATAGTTCCCTCCCCGATTCGGTGCAGTTCAACTCCAGCCTCACGCCGGATCAGTTCAAGATTCTGCAATTTGGGAAGGAAGATTTTAGTCGGGTCAACAAACCGTTTGAACACGAGGTCTACGAAAAAGACAAGCTGGTACGCAAGTTCATCGTTGGCCCCGCCAACCCGGATTTTACGCCCCTCAACGCCATTTCGCCCAACCTGCGCAATGCCATTCTGACGGCGGAGGATTACAACTTCTTCACCCACAACGGTTTCAACGAAAAGGCATTCCGGGTGTCGCTGGCGACCAACTTCAAAACCAAAAAGTTCAAACGCGGAGCCAGTACTATCTCGATGCAATTTGTGAAGAATGCGTTTTTGAATCGAAACAAAACACTTTCCCGGAAAGCCGAAGAAATTTTGATCGTGTGGCTCATTGAAAACCAGCGCATTATCAGCAAAGAACGGATGTATGAGATTTACCTCAACTTCATCGAATGGGGTCGAAACATCTACGGAATCGGAGAGGCTTCCCGGTATTATTTTGCCAAAAGCCCGTCTAATCTCGACATTGGTGAAAGCATTCTTTTATCATACGTCGTTCCTTCGCCGAAAGCGACCCTGAGCCGGTTTTATCCGGATGGATCCGTCAGAACCTATTTGCGGGGTTATTTCAGGCTGATTGGCCGGATCATGGCTTCGCGGGGATTAACACCCTATGACACAACGGCGTATGGGTTCTACGGTGTGCGACTGCGGGAAGGATTGCGGCAGGAAGTGGCGCCGGTCGATTCCATCGAAATCGACTCATTGATGATGCCGGAAGAAGAAACGGATGAAGCCACCAACGGCATCAATGATTTTTTTCGGCGGGTTTTAGGACGCGACCGGGCCGAACCGGAAGTGGTCTCACCCGAGCAGGAGCCCGCCAAAGGTGCCGCCATTCAAACGGATTCGGTGCCCAAATCACGGCGGCAATTGCGCAAGGAACGGCGGGAGCAACGTCGGAAGGAAAAGGAAGAACAGGAAAACAACCCACCGACTCAATGAGTTGGGGGGGTGGCCCGGTTTCAGGACAGCAAGTCCGGGCGACGCAGTTTGGTTCGTTCCAGGGCTTTCTCAAACCGCCACTCGTTGATCTTCGCTTCATGGCCTGAAAGCAGGATGTCGGGCACCGTATGCCCTTCGAATTCGGCCGGACGGGTATAAACGGGAGGAGCCAGCAAATCATCCTGAAAAGAATCCGTCAGGGCTGAGGTTTCGTCGTTCAGAACGCCGGGCAACAAGCGGATGATGGCGTCGGAAATGACCGCAGCAGGGAGTTCGCCCCCGGACAACACATAATCACCCACGCTGATTTCCTTGGTAATGAACAGTTCCCGAACGCGCTCATCGACGCCTTTGTAATGGCCACACAAAATGATCAGGTTCCGGGTCAACGAAAGCCGGTTGGCCGTTCGTTGCTCAAACCGCTCGCCGTCGGGCGTTACATAGATCACTTCATCGTAGGAACGTTCGCTTTGGAGGGCACGAATGCAGCGGGCAATCGGTTCGATGGACATTACCATTCCGGCTCCGCCCCCAAACGCATAATCGTCGACCCGCCGGTGTTTGTCGAGCGTATAATCACGCAGGTCGTGCACTGCCACTTCCACAAAACCGCCCTGCTGGGCGCGTTGCAAAATGGAATGCGCAAAGAAACTGTCCAGCAAGCGGGGCAGACAGGTTAAAATATCAATCCTCATCAAGCAATTCCTCTTCGTCGTCTTCGTTGGTTTTCTTCCCGATTTTGGCGGATGGTTCTTCGAGGTAAATATCGACCAGGCCATCCGGCAGTCGGACATGCAGGATTTTGTGCACTTTATCCGCCGAGGGGGTCAGTTCGTCGTTCACCGGAATCAGAACTTCCTTACCCTGGTAATCCATCGAAATCAAATTCTGGGGGGCTACATTGTATACGGTACGAACCGTTCCAAGATCGCCCAGTTTTTCATCCCGAACCAGAAACCCGACAATTTCGTGAAAATAAAACTGCCCTTCATCCAGTTCGTCCAGGTTGTCGAGGGGTAAAAACAAGTCACAGTTCACTAGCTTCTGTGCTTCCTCAATCGTTTCCACGCTTTCCAGAGCCACAATGCCGCGGTTGCGGTTCACCGAAATCGACTCGATGAAATAGGGAACCAGATCGCCTTTCACTTCGATCAGAACCGAATCCATTTCGGCGTAGAGTTCCGGCATATCGACATCGAGAAAGAATACCAGTTCGCCCCGTACTCCGTGCGTTTTCGTTATTTTTCCTAATTGAAAACAATCGTCTTTGGTCACGACTTCTAACATTTTGCATCCCGCCGATGATTCGGGATAGGTCTGTATAAAACAACAACTGACAGAATTCCATTTCAAGAAACAGACTTCCATCAGTTGTCAACTCAAATTTCTTACGAAATACTAAGCTTTTGCTTCACCCTCATCAGCGGGTTTTTCTTCGGCGGCTGGTGCTTCAGCAACCGGTGCATCGGCGGGAGCTTCAGTAGCAGGGGCTTCTTCAGCGGCTGGTGCTTCAGCAACAGGTGCTTCTTCAGCAGCAGGGGCTTCGGCAACCGGAGCGGCTTCGGCAATGGGCTCAGCAGCAGGTGCTTCTACCGGAGCGGCTTCGGCAACGGGCTCAGCAGCAGGGGCTTCAACGGCAGCTTCCGCAACAGGTGCTTCCACTTCCGCTTCTTCAACCACTTCCGGAGCCTCAACCGCGGGCTCTTCAACCACGTTTTTCTTGGCGATCGCCAGCGCACGTGCTTCGTTTACCTTTTTCTCAGCTTCCAGACGAGCCTGCTTGGCATCGGCTTTCAGTTGAGATTTGGTGTCGGCACTGCCTTGTTTCCGGCCTTCTTTACCTTGTTTCCAGTCTTCAAACTTGGAATCGGCCTGTTCCTGCGAGATGGCGCCTTTGAGTACACCGACTTGCAGGTGTTTTTTCAACATAACGCCTTCGTGTGACAATATTGAACGGGCGGTATCGGTCGGTTGAGCCCCTTTCATCAGCCAATCTACGGCACGATCACTTTTCAGGACCACGGTAGATGGATCGGTGTTCGGGTTATACGAACCGATTTTTTCAATAAAGCTACCATCACGTGGTGCTCTGGCATCGGCTATAACGATGTCGTAGATAGCCAGTTTTTTGCGTCCCCGACGCGATAAACGGATTTTAACTGCCATTTTATTGGTTTGTTTTTGGAGGGATACGGTTGGTTCACAAAAGTGAGGCCGTCCTTCAATAGAATTAGGGTGCAAAGGTACTATTTTTTTTCTTGAAACAGAGGGGCGAAGTCAGAAAATGATAAATGTAAAATGATGGACGTTAAATGTAAAAGTAGGGTGGAACGTTTAGAACACTTTTACATTTAACATCCATCATTTTACATTTATCATTACCTACAAAACAACAAAACCCCGACGAACGCCGGGGTTTTGCATACAGGGTTGTCTGTTATTATCTCGGTTCTCTTGAGTCGAACCGTTGCCCGGACTGGTACGGAGACCGGAGCATGTTCATCGGAACAATTTTGATTTCGACCCGACGGTTTCGCTGGAGGTTATCCCCGGACGTATTCGGCGCAATCGGTCGATACTCACCGTAATACTCGACCGTCACCCGACTCGGGTCTGTTAAACCGGCGCGGGTCAGATAGCGTTTGGCGGCATCCACCCGACGCTTCGAGAGTTGAATGTTGTAACCGTAGGAAGCCCGGTAATCGGCGTGTCCTACGAGAATGATGCCGCAGTTGGTTTTCAGGTTCAACAGTTCAACTACCTTCTTCATGATGTCCTGCGAAGCCGGCCGAATCGTGGCTTTGTCGGTATCGAATTCGATATTACTGAACAACGCTTCGCATTCCGGAGCAAATTTGCCGCGCAGGATCGAGCTGATGATGCTGTCCAGGTTCATGGCAACACCGGCACCGGAAACGATACTACCGGCTGGCGTAGCGGGTTCTTTGTCAAAAAGGTCAGCAACACCGTCATTGTCCGTGTCCGTATACAAACGAGGATCGACGGGTTTAGGCATGTTGGCTTTGGCAATCGAATCAGCGTCGTTCATGGTTGGGTTGTAAGGCTCTTTCAGCAGATCTTTTGGATCAGCCCAACGCAGGTGGTAGCGACCTTTCGCGGGGTCATATACGCCATCTTTTCCAACCCGAACGGCGTCTTTACCAATCTTGTAGGTCAGCGACAGGCCCAGCCCAGCCCACTTGTCCAAACCGGAATCACCCCGTCTCCAGCCGTATACATTCGCGGCTTTCGAGTTGTCAACACCGCCAACGGTCATATCCAGTTTCTCGGTATTGACCATATACAGCGTGGCATCGATCCCAAGGTCCAGACGCGACGTCAGTTCATAATGCAGGGCCGACCCCAGTGGGAAAACAAATTCACGGGTGTAAACAGAGCCGTTGCTTTCCCATTTTCCCTGGGTAACCGAGCTGTAGTCGCGCCGGTCGTTGCTATACCGAATCATCTGGCCCGTCGTCAGGTCATACACGCGGGTATCGAACCACATCAAACCAGCCCCGGCGTGCAGATCCCACTTCCAGCGTTTCAGCTTCCGGGTTCCAAACAGGAGTGATTTCATGTTGACATTGGCGTTCAGCGTTCCCTGCAGGAAGTTGGAACGGAACGAGGCATTATAGAGTGCCTGTTTCGAGCCGCGCAACGAGCCGATGTGAAAATCGGCGGATGCTCCAAAAAGGTGGCTAAGCTGTTTGTTGATCGATACGCCAAGCGCACCGGTCGTTTTGGTGTTGGGCCCTTTTTGGGGGAATCCTTTGTAAAAACCGTAATTATCCAGGTCGCCAAAGAAACGGGTGAGCGCGGGTGTGACGGTCACTGACCAGGTATTCATTTTGTAGTCGCCTTCGTAGGATCGATTACGGTTCGATGTTCCGGCCGAGGAACGGGTGGTGGTGTCAGTTTGGGCATACCCGACAGCCTGCGTCAGTAACAGAAGCGTCAGAGAAGCGAAAATGGAAATTTTCTTCATGAGAACTCAGGTTTAATTCATAAGCCTTTAACGTAGAACAATCGCTCGGCAAGCCGGCGCTACGGCGGACCGTTTAAAAACTACTCTTTTCATTCGTCGGCAACTTTCCGCGAAGTAAATCTATAAGCCGGATTCTGTCTCCAATCAGATTGCCGAAACAACCCTGTTCGGGTTCTTATCATTTATCTCGATTCCGGATCACTCCGAAACTCCATCGATCTACCCGCATCAGCATCATTTCGACCGGGGTCGAAACTACGGGAACGAGTCGCCCCCCTTCTGATGCCTATTTGATCTTTCAGCCCATAAGGTTTACCCTGCCCCGGCTGTCACCAGCCGGGCGGTGGGCTCTTACCCCACCTTTTCACCCTTACCGTCGCTCCGTTTAGAAACTAAACACAGCACCGGCGGTTCGTTTTCTGTGGCACTTTCTGTCAAATGGCCGTCAGCGCGAGCGCCTTCCACCACCTGCCTTCCCGTTAGGAAGTATGGTACTCTATGCTGTCCGGACTTTCCTCCCCGGTTCGGTAAACCGTTCCGGAGCGATAAGACAATTTACCTCGCGTTGGTTGCCATTCCGTGATTACCGCAAATCTATAAATACTTAGGTTCTTTAAAAACCTGGTATCGAAAAACTGCAAATTTTTCGAGCCTATTGCCAAAAAAGATGCATCAATCCGGGTTTAACTATAATCCTTCGACCTTCAAACTGATTCGACCGGACGCATATACGACCGCCAGCATCGACTCCTGTGTCAAGTAAACCTGATCCGGCGATACTTGTTCGAGCTTCCCGTTGATAATAACTCCCTTTGTGATTTGATTGTTCGTTAATCGGGCCTGAAGCGACTTTCTGGCTTCATCAATCTGGCTGCCGACCGGAATCGTCAGTTGTTTTTCCAACGTGCGTGCAAAGCTACCCTGTAATAACCAACTCGCCGTTTTATACAGAATATTTTTTGTGTCCAGGTCATAATGCAGGTCCCTCAACGAGATCGTCCGGGTCTGCTGGTCATAAAAAGGTTGTCCCCGCAGGTAAATAGCACCGTTGATGCTGCCTTCCAGCGTGGCCTTGATGATCAAATTGTTGTTTTGTCCGTACAACTCGATGCCCCGGATCGTAATCTTGTAACGTCCGTCGCGAAATTCGTAGGACTGCCCCACAAATTCGTCCGAAACCACCTTCGCTGCTTCGGCGTAGGTCGCTTCGCTGAGCAAACCGATGCGAAATTGATCGGGGATTTCTTTTGAGACGATTAATTCCGGAATGGTAACGGCCGGTCGGACGTCGGGTTTGGCTCCGGTCTGGGTTAAGGTAAAGCCTTCAATGCCAATCGTCGACCGGATGGCTCCTTTTTCGAACCGAAAGGGGGTGATCAGAATGCGTTTGGGTACTACCAGCAACCAGGTGCGGTATTTTTCGGAAACCAGGTAGGGCTGGCGGATGGTGTTCCAGGCCGTGAGCACCGGTGTCCGCAGATCGATTTGCTTGTGGATCTGTTCATCGAGGGCTTTGGTGATCTTGCCCAGATTTTTGTCGATGAGCCGTCCCACAATGCTGGTTACCGGAACGTCGAAACCCGCAATTTTTAAGGCCGGTTTTTTCACCCAGTCGTACCCCTGCGCGGTGGTCTGGGTGCTGGCGGTCCAGTCTTTGTCGATGGAAAACCGGGTAGCAAATTTGAGGTTCAGTTCGAATTCCGTTTCCTGGTATTTCGTGAAGCCCAGCACGGACATCCCGGCCTTCGCCCATATTTTCAGCGGAACCTGAAAGAAAAAGAGACTGTCCTGCGCTGTCACCTGAATGGGTTCCCGCTTCCAGACTTTGGTCATAAACTGATCGTCATCGTTGTCAGTCAGGCTGTTGTCTTCATAAATCAGGCCGTTTACCTGACTGTTGATCTGACGCTCGACGTCGGTCAGCGCAATGGATACAGGAATATTTACAGTCGATAAAAACTTGTCGTTCTGTACCTCCATTTTGGTTACCGAATAGGCGGCTTTCGGCGCCTTCGGATTTGTCGTAGCGGTGTGTTTGCAAGCCTGTACTGCCAGAAAAACCAGCAATAGACTCAGGAATCGGGTCAATGTAGTAAAAATAATTTTATTTAATCTTAACCTTGGTCGCACCGTAGCCAAATTTTTCCTTCTGAGCATCTTCAAAATAAGCTACGCCGGGGTATTTACCCAACCGCCGGTGGAGTTCATTTCGCAAAACACCGTTGCCAACCCCATGAATAAACGTAATGTCGTCCATGCCGCTGGCAATCGCTTTTTCCAGATTTTTCTCAAACTCCTGAATCTGAACGTCCAGCAACTCGGCATTGGTTCGGCTTCCAAATCCACTGGGCAGGAGTTTGTCAATGTGCAGGTCGATGATCGACGAGGGGCGCACCAGCCTAACCGGTTCCTTGGCCGACGATTCCTTTTTTTCGGTATTTCCCATCAAACTTTCGCGCAGAGCCGTGGCATCCAGCGGTTTGCCAGCTTCCTTCACAACCGGTTTTTCCTCCTCCACATCTTCCACATCGAGTTGAAAAACATGACCGGTCTGATTCAACACCGGGATGGGGCCGGTGCTGGCCTGAAAAGTCTGTGTTCGACACTTGAGCCGCCGGATCAACGGTTCTCGCAACGAAGCGGCACCACGCCGGTGCCAAAGAGCCTGAAACAAAAAAGTCGGCCAGTTTTCGAAAGTGGCCAGCGCATAGGGCTGGGCCATTTTGAAAAAGGAGCGCGCTTTCAGTACTTCCGCATACAGGCCCGTGTAGCGGTTTTCGCGTTCTTCACCGATGGAAAATGGCAGATCCCAGTCCGTATTGTTCACCAGATAGGTAACGACTATTTTCAGGTTACCGGGACCGTTTTGCGGCACAAAAGCCAGGTAAATGCCTGCACTGCTGATAATTTCGGGTTTTGCTGATTTTTGGGCTTCAATACCGGGAGCGGACTGAAACCGCGTGGATTCCAGCGCCGACACGACCACGATCTCCGACCGCAAAACCGGAATTCGAAAACCGTCTTCAATTTCAATTTCTACCTGATTGCCGGGCAGGAAGCGCGTAACGACCCCCTGTTCCTTCGCCCGCAACATGCGCACTTTGTCACCAATATTCATAGTTAATTACTCTACTAAAAGTATAACGCATGAAACTGAAAACCGTTCCGACCGTTGTATTCCAGCGTCGGCGCGGGCATTTTCAGCGTGTTCAACAAAAAGAACAACGTTTTCAAGCCTTTTTTTCGGGTGGGTATCCGGGTAAAATCAATGTCCAGCGACAGGAAATACTGCCGGTAGGGCCGGTAGCCAAGCTCGATGCTTTTTGACGTTTCAGCGGCTACCATATCCTGAATCCCATACCCCACGGCAATATTCAGCCATTTGGGCAATTTTGAGTCCCGCCGGGCAAAGGTCGACGGATTAATCGATAACCAATATGTTTGCCCGTTATAATCTTTTAACCACCGCTCATTCCAGCTACTGCCCAGCAAGTTTGGACGAACTTTCGCCAGCGCGGTGTTGTGAAACGAAAACTTCGGCTGAATCCGCAATTCACCCCAGGCCAGGTATTGTCCTGTATACAACGCGGGGCCTGCCATATTGGCAATCATGTCCCCCACCGAGAAACCGTATTCGGGCGAAAAACCGTCCAGAATTTCGATGGGTGTCTGGAAAATCAGACCGGTAAGTCCGGCATACATAGCGGCTTTCCGATCCGACAAACCCGCCCAGCGATACGCCTGTGCCGAAACCCGGGCTATCTGATATGCCGTCACCATGTGACCCACCTTGTCGATTTGCAGCCACTCCCGGTTGTCGTTAAAAAAATGAAAATTGGTCAGCGGGTTGTCATACCACGCCCGGCTCAGGCCGTAAATAGTCGTTCCGTAGACGACGGTTTCCGCAATGAGCAAATTCCGCAGACGACAGCGGTAGCAGGGTTCTGCCGCCTGCCTGGTCGTATCCTGAGCGAAAGACGGGGAAATGGAGGAATGAAGGAGCGAAAAAAGAATCATTCCCATCCAGACGTGTCGCCTTCTTTTCCTCATGCCATCACGCCCTCCTGCTTCACACTTTCTAATACGCTCCATGATATTTCCGCAATCCCCACTCGGCACTGATCAGAATGACGATCAGGAAAAACAGCCATCGTAAATTGATGAGTTCGTTCAATTCTTCATTGCTACTCAGTCGTCCGGGCGGTTTCTTTTTCACCAGATCGTCCGCCAGCGATGCCAGCGTCGATGCATTGTAGAAACGGCCCCCGGTTTGCTGTGCCAATTGCCGCAGCATCATATGGTCGGCGGTGGTGTTGATGGCTTCAAACTGCTGCTCCCGTACGATGAATTCGCCACTGGCGGTTTCGGTCCGGCCATTGAGTGAGGCCGTGGCCCGGAAGCGATACACGCCCTCCGGCAAACTGCTCACCTCAAACCGGGAATTGCTCGCCGTTGGTGTGTAGTTAAAACTGCGCGGAACCGCTCGCTCGTTGGTGATTTCCAGCCGAACCGGCCGGTCGAACAGCTTTTCGTAAATGTCGTTGTACATTTCGGTCTCGAACGTCACTTTCTCGCCCGCCAGAAATTCGTTCCGAATCGGATACACCCGCAGTTTCCGGCGGTCTTCCTTGATCGAAACCAATTGCATCACTTTCTGAATCAGTTCGTCTACCACGGCCTGGTTATCGGTCAGGGCAAATTCTTCGAGACGCCATTCCCAAAACCCCTCCCCCGCCAGAACGGCGGCTTTACGGGGCGTCGTGATGTTGATGGCCAGCAACGGTTTGCTCGTGCGAACACTTCCGACCTGTTGCCAGAGCACCACCTCGCTCCCCGGCGACAGTTTGTAATCGCCGAACGGAACCAGCATGGGCGGCAAGCGATCCAGGAGGGTCAATTTTTGCGCATCCAGGTTCAGTTGCCGAAAATCAGGATTAAACCGCCCGGTTACTTTGTCGGTCTGGCCCCCCCCCGCCACCACCTGAACCACCGGATTCAGGCCGTTAAAGGATTGCAGGCCGGACTGATTTCCCAGGATAAACAGCAGGGGCGTGTTTTTTTGCATGACACGCTGCACCACAGCAGCCCCAGCGTTCTGGTTATCCGGCAACTGGTGGAGAATTACGAGATCATAGACCTTGTCCGGAATCTCGGCGGTTCCGCCGTTCAGAATGCGGATGTCGAGCTCGTAGTTCTGGTTTTTCTCGATAATGCTACGCAGGGCTTTCACGTCGGGATGCGGACTCAGGGCCAGCAACAGAATTTTCTCCTTGCCGTCGATGATGTCGATATACACATCCCGGCGGTTGTTGCGGGGCGTAAATTCGCCGTCCTGGGGCAACACTTCGACCACGTAGTGCTGCATACCCTTCTGGTTCGAAAACGCCTGAAAAGTTAGTTGCTGAAAGGTTTCGGCCTGGCTGAAATTGACGGTTTGCCGACTCAGTTCCTTGCCGTTCTGCCGCAACACTACGGTTCCGCTACGGCCCTGAAAACCGTAGCTGACCACATCGGCCTGAATCGGAAACTGGTTGCCGAGGTAGGCGATTTTATTGGCAACGGCGTCTTTCAGTTGAACATCGCGCTTCGGAATGGTGTCGCCCACGCCCACGGTGTGCAGGGCAAAGTTATACCGCCCGAACGTTGGCGAAAGCCCCTGGTTGGCAATACCGTCCGAAATCAGCACCACGTCGGTCAGGTTCCGGCCTTCGTAGGCATTCCGAATGCCGCCCAGCAGGTTCGACAAGTCGGTGGTCCGCTGGTTGAACGGAATCGTTTTCAGGTCACCCGCCACCAGGCTGTCGCCCAATGTTTGCACCGACACGTCGATGTCGTCGCTCGTCAGCCGCTCGCGCAGTTGGTTGGCGGCTTCAAGAGCGCGGTCGAGTTGGGGCCTGCCGCCCACCATCATCGACTCCGAATTATCAATCGCCAGTACTACTTTCGGTTTTTCGGTGATGGTCTGCGTGCTGCGAATCAGCGGATTGAGCAGCAAAAAACACACGGTACTGACCACCAGAAACCGGAACGCGGCCAGCGAGAGATTCATCCGCTGACTCCAACCGGAATTCCGCTGGTACAACGCAAATGCATAGGCCGCCCCCACCGCCAGACACAGCAGCAACCACCAGGGAGACGATTGGAAATAAAGTTCGGAGCGCATCGATTATAGAATGATGAGTTATGAATGATGAACGATGAATGGAGCAAACGACCTGCTCATCATTCATCATCCATCATTCATCATTTAAGTAAGCATTCCCCCGTCCACCTGCAGCACCTGGCCGGTGATGTAGCGGGAAAGGTCGGAAGCCAGGAAAACGGCGCAGTCAGCGACTTCTTCCGGTTGTCCACCGCGCCGGAGCGGGATCGACTGCTTCCATTCTTCTACGGCTTTTTCGTTGATTTCGCCGGTCATTTCAGTTTCGATAAAACCGGGCGCAATGGCATTCGAACGAATGTTGCGGGAACCCAGTTCCAGCGCAACCGACTTGGTAAACCCGATAATACCGGCTTTGGAAGCGGCATAGTTAGCCTGACCAGCGTTACCCCGAATTCCGACCACGGAAGTCAGGTTGATGATGGAGCCTTTTTTGGCTTTCATCATCGGTTTGATCACGGCTTTGGTCAGGTTAAAGACCGACTTCAGATTAACGTTGATAACGACATCCCATTGTTCTTCACTCATCCGCATCAGCAAGCCGTCGCGGGTGATACCGGCATTGTTGACCACGGCATCAATGGTGCCAAAATCAGCTACGATCTGGCTGGCCAGTTCTTCAGCAGCTTTATAATCCGAAGCATCGGAACGATACCCCTTTACCCTGACCCCAAAAGCCGCCAGTTCGGCTTCCAGCGCCTGCCCTTTTTCAACGCTGGAGAGGTACGTAAATGCGATATCGGCACCTTCCTGGGCAAACCGAATGGCAATGGCTCGACCGATGCCCCGGGAGGCTCCGGTTATCAATGCAACTTTTCCTTGAAGTAAACTCATGGAGTAAAATGTAAGTAACGAGGCTTTGTAAGATTGGCCGCAAAAATAGTAGTATATATTCGATCATCCGACTACTTTTGCCCGAAACGTTGCAAAGAGTCGCATCAGCGATTTATTTTCCACTGCAAACCGGAAAGAAAATCCAATTTCTGTTGCGAAACGGGTCCCTGTCCCTTCACCGAACATTCTCTCATCATTATGGCAAGGTTTGTATGTATCTGTTTTATCGTTTGTTGGAGTCAATGGAGTGTTGCTCAGAAAGTTCACGCCCACAACGATTACGAAAAACCGGAGCCGCTAACGGCCGCAATCCGAAGTCAGGCCGGTTCCATTGAAGCCGACGTTTTTCTGGTTGACGGTAAGTTACTGGTTGCCCATGATAAATCCCAAATTCAGCCGGGCCGAACGCTGGATTCGCTGTATTTAAAGCCCATTGCCGCCTTGTTCGGGCAAAATAAAAGCCGCCAGTCGGTCAATGGATCGGTGAGCAAAGACCGGAAATACACGTTTCAGTTACTGGTCGATCTGAAGGACAATGGCGAGAGAGCCCTTGAGGAGTTGCAGAAAGCCGTGGCGCCTTACCGCACCTGCTTCGACCGGGCCATGAATCCGATGGCCATTCAACTGGTGGTCAGCGGCAGTCGTCCACCCATCGCCAACTGGATCGACTACCCTGCCTACATCCTGTTCGACGGACGGCCCAGTGAATTATACGACGATGAAACGATCAAACACGTCGCCCTTTTCAGCGATACCTTTCAAACCTATTCCCGCTGGAACGGCGAAGGCGAAATGCCGGAAAAAGACCGGGAAACACTAAAACGGTTTATCAAACGGGCGCACGCTCAGGACAAACCGATCCGGTTTTGGGCTGCTCCCGATAACCCCAATACCTGGAAACAACTGGCCAAAATCGGTGTCGATTACATCAACACCGACAAAGTGGAGGAGTGTGCTAAGACGTTGAAATAAACGATCACCAGAGAATAGCAGCAAAAAACCGGTCAAGCCCCGGCATCTTGACTGGTTTTTTATTTCAATCAAAAACGTAATTGATGGAAAAGCTCGGTTGCAGCGTTGCCGATGCTCCACCCGTCCATTGGTCAATGTTCTGGTCTTTCGGGTAAAAACTGCGATCAAAGTAAATCCGGCCCAGCGTAGCTTCCACAATAAACCGATCACCCAAAAGATAAGCCAAACCGGCACTTACTGCCAGGCCCGCCTTTTGGACGGAACCGTATCCGTCGTCCGGTTTGTTTCCAGAAATTTGGTAACTTAAATTGCCCGCAACGAAAGGCCTTAGCCGGTTATCAGAAATGTATTTTTTCAGATAAGGGTTGAGTCCATAAGAAAACCCTGACCTCTCCTCCTGCCATCGGGCAACGATTGGAATCGAAACACCGAGTAAAAGATTCTTTTTAACAAACCATCCGACTGAAGGAGCGATCGAAAACTCCGTTGTTCGTTGCCCTTCCGGATAGGCTATGCCGGGCTTGGTGCTCTGGGTGAAGAATCCGAGTTGCCCCCCTAATATCCAACGCCCCTTTGCCGTTTGAGGAGCCTCGTATACATCTGGCCCATTCCTGGTCACACCAGTCAGAATGGTTAGACCAAGTCCAAAGCTGCTAAAATGAAGCGGAAATGAATTTGAACTGGCTGAAGCCTCCAGCCCAATCCGGTCGGTGAGGTAATAAGCTGCTCCTACCTGCGCGTATGGCTGAATGAAAAAGGAATTTTCATCCGATCGATTTGTAACAGCAGCGTTGTAATGAACGATTCCGTAATTAACCGATAAGCCGCCCCCCGCAAACACGCGCCACTGATCCTTGCCCCAATACCGTCTTATAAAGCCAGACAGGCCCGTTCCAACCGTTGTGGATTTGTACGAATTTTGTTGATTAGGCTCCGGGACTTTCTGATTGATGGTGTTCAGTGAAACCGTTAGCCCACCACCGGCTAACCAGTTATCCTTAAAAAACACCCCCCGATTGAAGGAAAACGTATTGACAGAGCTTTGGTACTGATTCTCAAATGCGCTCCGATTTTGCTTAAATGAAGTGTAAGTCAGTGACGCATTGCCCGACCAAAACCCCTGGCCCTTTTCCGTTTGTCCTACCGCGAGTGCGGAAATCAAACACAAACTGGCTATCAGTACATACTTTTTCATGTTGCTGTGGTTTATCCGGAAAAGATAAAGGGATTCACTGACCTATGTGTAAAATTGCTTCGTTAAAAATAGTTAAGATCACTTTAACTGATTTTACCTGATTTCTACCCGGTATTCACCCGAATTTGCCAGTTGTCAGCCCATAGCCACCCGTTATTCATTAGTTTTATTTCCTTCGGCCACGGGAAGCTATTTTTGGTCCATTGAGACACGCTCCATCCCGAATCAGTATGCAACCATCCCGTCGTTCAACGTTTAAAAACCCAGCCGAAGCTACTTTTTTTCTGGAAGACTGGAACCAGCAGGTGGAAGCCCTGAACGGGTTTAGGTACGAGCGGATTACGGTTTCCACGTCGTTCGGCAACACCCGGATTTGGGCGGCCAATATGCATTTGCTGGACGCACCGACGATGGTCTTTTTTCCGGGTGCCCGGACCTGCGGCCTGTTCTGGGATCTGGACAATGCGTTGCAGCCTTTCCGCGAAACGTACCGGTATTTTCTGGTTGATGTCAATGGACAGCCCAGCCTGAGCGATGGGCAAAGTCCCGGCGTGAAATCGAACGACTATGGGATGTGGGCAACCGAACTGCTCGACGGGCTGGGTTTAAAGACAACGACCCTGGCGGGCGCTTCACTCGGCGGACTGATCTGTCTAAGGCTCTGCCTGGAATCGCCTGAACGGGTCAACAAGGCCATTCTGATCAATCCGGCGGGTATTCAGTCCTTTTCATCCTCAATCCGAAATCTCTACTACAACCTGCTGCCGATGGTGTTTCCGACACCGGGCAATTTGAACACGTTTCTGGATAAGGCCATTTTCTGTCCTCCAAACCACACGGTTCCGCCCGCTTATCGACAACTTGTCAGCGATTACCTCCTGTATGCGCTAGTGAACCACCGGTTTCGGGGCGACTATCCGACTCCCCTCAGGAAGGAAGAGTTGCATCGGATCACCACGGACATTTACCTGATTCTGGGCGAAAACGACCCGCTCTTCCCGCCCGACGAAACCATTCGACTGGCCGAAGAGCATATTCTGACGCTACAGTGTAGCCAGATTTTACGCCAAACCGGCCACGGTATCGAAACATCCAAAGAAGCGATTGATCTGTTGTATCAACTGGTGAGTAAAACCGTATGCAACTCCTTATAGAAGCCGGTTTCTAAAAAACGTACTGAACTGTAAAAGCCGGTGAGGTGGTCACCTGCAACCCCTGCAGCCACAGCCCGTTTTTCAACTCATTGTTCTGGGTCTGCTTGCTGACATTGAGGTTTAACAGGTTGGCTTCCGCAATGAAATTCTGCCCGATCAGGTAAGCTAACCCGGCATTGAGTGTTCCCCCGGCGGTGTGGTTAATTTGTTCTTTCGGAAACGGGTCCTGCTTAAAGGAGTAAGCGGAATACGTGAACGTCGCTCCGACATACGGACGAAGCCGGGTGTTGGACAAGTAGGCCCGAACGTACGGTGCAAAGCCCAGGCTGGTTTCGCTGGTGAAGTTGGCGCCCTGGTTCTTGCTCCAGGTGATCGGAACCGAAAGACCTACTAAAAAATTATTGGCGACAAAAAAGCCCAATGCCGGAGCGGCAATCAGGCTTTGGGATTCAAAAGTCCGAAGGTTTACGTCTTCTTTCGATCCCGAAAACACCACACTCGCCCCAACCGTAAACCGCCCGGCGCGGGCCTGGGAGCCAACCGTTGGAGGTGTTGCCGCCTGAATGTCCCGTTCCGACCGCGTCCGGCCGGTCATGTAGATCAACCCTGCCGTTAACCCGCTAAACGTGAAAGGGAATATGGTGCTGTTGGTCGAAACTTCCATTCCCCAACGGCCATCCAGAAAATAGACGCCCCCGATCTGGGTGAAGGGCGAAACCTGGTAGGTATTCGTACGGTTTTCGCTCCGGATGCTTGTTGCGGCATCATACACTTCCTGACGATATTGATCAAGACTGCCGCCGATGCCCCCCCCGGCATAGATTCGCCAGTTGTTGGTGCCCCAGTATTTTCGGACAAAAGCCGACAAACCACCCCTCGTATACTGCTGATTGAGCGGAATGGTATTGGCATTCACCTGTTTGTAATGAGAACCGCTGACGGCTAGCCCCAGCATCCAGTTGTTTTGCAGGAAAACGCCATGGTTGATGGAAAAAGTGAGTTGAGGACTTCGCCGGGTGTAGCCGTTGGGGTAGTCTCCCGCCAGTTGCGTAGTGTTGATCTGCAGAGTACCGCTCCAGAGAGCCCGGCCCGGTTCGGTTTGGGCAAACGAGAGTTGGACAAGCAGGAGGGAGAAAGACAGAGTAGCCGTGAATTTCATAAGAGGTTGAGTTACGGAAAGAATAGAGCAATAATAATACCGGTTCAACATTCCCAAACCAATCTGCCGCAATTCCTATCAACTTCAAAAAAAATAGGCTGAACTTGCGTCCAGCCTATTCGAAATCGTATCTTAATTGTTCTTAATTCAGCTTATTCGGTTACCTGCTCATGCTTCTTCACCGTGATGGTCAGGTTCTCGGCATTCTCCTCGTAGTCGGCCATAATCACATCACCTTCCTTAAGATCGCCTTTCAGAATCTCTTCTGCGACGGGATCTTCCAGGAACTTCTGGATCGCCCGGCTTAACGGACGTGCGCCATACTGAGGGTCATATCCTTTTTCTGAAAGGAAATCCTTCGCTTTTTCCGTCAGTTCAACTTTGTAACCCAGGCTTGTAACGCGACCAAGCAGTTTGCCCAGCATCAGGTCGATGATCTTGTGAATATCTTCGCGTTGCAGCGAGTTGAACACGATCACATCGTCCAGACGGTTCAGGAATTCCGGCGAGAAGGCTTTCCGAAGCGCATTCTGAATTGTGCTCTTCATGATCTCGTCCTGGTTTTCGGACTTGCCACGGGTGGCAAAACCAATCCCGGAACCAAAATCTTTCAGGTCACGAACCCCGATGTTCGAGGTCATAATGATGATGGTGTTCCGGAAATCGACCCGGCGACCCAACCCATCCGTCAAAATACCGTCGTCAAGCACCTGCAACAGAATGTTAAACACATCCGGGTGGGCTTTTTCGATCTCATCCAGCAGAACCACGGAGTACGGTTTCCGACGGATTTTTTCCGTCAACTGACCGCCTTCTTCGTAACCCACATAGCCCGGAGGAGCGCCGACCAGACGGCTTACGCTGAATTTCTCCATGTATTCCGACATGTCGATCCGCACCAGCGCATCGTCTTTGTCGAAGAGGTAGGAAGCCAGTACTTTCGCCAGTTCCGTTTTCCCAACCCCGGTTGGGCCAAGGAAGATGAACGAACCGATGGGTTTCTTCGGATCTTTCAATCCGACGCGCGTCCGCTGAATGGCTTTCACCAGTTTCTGAACCGCCTTGTCCTGACCAATAACACGACCAGTCAATTGCTCGGCCATGTTCAGCAACTTGGCGCCTTCGTTGGTGGCTACGCGGCTGGTCGGAATACCGGTCATCATGGCGACAACCTCGGCCACGTTTTCTTCCGAAACCGTGTACCGTTTCTTCTTGGTTTCTTCTTCCCAGGCCAGTTTGGCACGGTCCAGTTGATCAATCAGGCGTTTTTCCTTATCGCGAAGCTGGGCGGCTTCTTCGTATTTCTGGCTTTTCACCACCTGATTTTTCTCCTTCTTGATGTTCTCGATGCTGTCTTCCAGCCGCAGAATATCTTCGGGAACCGAGATGTTGGAGATGTGTACGCGGGCACCCACCTCATCCAGAACGTCGATAGCTTTATCGGGCAAAAACCGGTCAGAGATGTACCGCTCCGACAGTTTTACGGCCGCTTCCACCGCTTCCTGGGTGTAGTTGACGTGGTGGTGATCTTCGTACTTATCCTTGATGTTGTTCAGGATTTCGATGGTTTCTTCAACCGACGTGGCGTCGACCATCACAACCTGGAACCGACGGGCCAAAGCACCGTCTTTCTCGATGTACTGGCGGTATTCGTCCAGCGTGGTGGCACCAATACATTGAATGTCGCCCCGCGCCAAAGCCGGTTTGAACATGTTGGAGGCATCGAGCGAACCCGAAGCACCACCAGCACCAACAATGGTGTGGAGTTCATCGATGAACAGAATCACTTCCGGCGATTTTTCCAGTTCGTTCATCACCGCTTTCATGCGTTCTTCAAACTGCCCGCGGTATTTGGTACCGGCGACTAACGAAGCCAGATCCAGGGTTACCACGCGTTTGCCGAACAGCACCCGCGATACTTTTTTCTGAACGATCCGCAGCGCCAGGCCTTCCGCAATGGCAGTTTTACCAACGCCGGGCTCACCAATCAAAATCGGGTTGTTCTTTTTCCGGCGGCTCAGAATCTGAGCGACGCGTTCAATTTCTTTTTCACGGCCAACAATCGGGTCAAGTTTACCCAATTCGGCAAGTTTGGTTAGGTCACGTCCGAAGTTGTCCAAAACCGGCGTTCTCGACTTTTCAGACCCTTTCGGATCTTTTCCCGACCCGGAGCTGCTGCTACCGAACATTCCGCGGTCGTTGTCGTCGTCGTCCGTTTCGGGGCCCATGTGCGGACGTGTACCGGAGGATTGATATTCCAGCATTTCCTTTATTACCTCGTAGTTGACATTAAATTTGTTCAAAATCTGGGTGGCCACATTGTCCTCATCACGAAGAATCGACAGGAGCAGATGCTCGGTGCCAATCAGCGGACTCTTGAAGATTTTTGCTTCCAGGTACGTGATCTTGAGTACTTTTTCAGACTGGCGGGTGAGTGGTATATTGGCCAGATTTTTGACATTGTTGGTTGCGGTTCCTTTGGTCGCCTGCTCAATCGTGACACGCAGTTCATCTAAAGAAATGCCCAATTTTTTCAATAACCCAACGGCTACCCCCTCGCCTTCCCGAATCATACCCAGCAGCAGATGCTCTGTACCTATGTAGTCATGACCCAGACGCAGGGCTTCCTCTCTGCTGAGCGAGATAACTTCTTTAACTCGGTTCGAAAATTTAGCTTCCATTCGCTTAGGGTTGTATCGTACTTAGTTGCGTCTTTTCGTAGTAACGAAAAATTTTTCGGTATTGTTCACGGGTTGAGAGACTGCTTTAAAACGTCGGTGGCGGCTGTTCCCTGGCAGAAAATCAAATCCAGAATGCTAAGGTCAGGTACAAATACATTGCCAAAGTTCTGCTGATACGAAACCGGGTGGTAAAACCTGCCATTTTGTTCATCGTTCCGATCAGCAATTTGGCCATGGGCGTCCAGAACTTCGCTACCTACCTGTTTTTCAAAGGCTTTTGTCATCGACAGCGTCTTTTGCCAGCGCAGCCATTTCAGACACAATGTCAGCAGTTCGAGATTCAGGTCAAACAGAAAGACCCATTTTCTGCGAAATACTGCTTCAAGTTCATCAGCATAATACTCAAAAAAAGGAGCTTTGCTGTAAGCCGTCACCAAACATCGCCAGTGACGATCGGTCCAGGCCTGACGGTCATCGATCCGCACATCACGAATCGATTGCTTATGCGTACCATTGCGTACCGGAACCGTCAGTCGGTCGATGCCATTTGCCGTCAGGACATAACACCGATTTCTGTAACTTTGCTTTCCATAATGCTCGGCTGCTTCCAGCCAAACGGTATCGAAGGGTAAGAGGGCGGTGAAATAGGTCAGGCTGGGCAGATAGTGCAATTCAATCCGAATTCCCTGACTTAGTTGACCAACGTGGTACTTTTCCAATATACTCGACGCGTTGATAGCACCAAATAAATGAATTTCGTATTGAACAAGCAAACGGTTTCGCAAAATTTTAATTTGGCGGTATGCTTTTGCGAACCGGACTATCCTTTTTCGAATGACACTATCCTTTTTTCGTTTCCTTTCCAGAATTCCGATTGCTGCCCTGTATGTGGTTGCCGACGTTTTGTACTATGTACTGGCCTATGTGATCCGCTACCGGAAAACGGTGATCGACACCAACCTAAAACGCTCATTTCCTGAGAAATCGGATACGGAACGCCGGCAGATCGCTAGAAAATTTTACCGCAATTTCGCAGACGTTTTGGTGGAGACGTTCAAGTTACCGGGTATGTCAGCCGACGAGTTACAAAAGCGGGTGCACTTCACCAATAAAGAGCTGGTGCAGGACCTACTGGCTCAGGGGCAGGCGGTTTTGATTATGGCGTCGCACCAGTGCAACTGGGAATGGGCGCCCTCCGCTTCCGTCGTGAATGGCATGCCAGCCGATGCCGTCTATAAAAGACTGGCCAGTCCCGTTTCAGAGCAGCTGGTGTATTCCATTCGCTCGAGCTTTGGGGCCAAACCGGTGCCTATGAAAGCCCTGCTCCGCGAGATGGTGACCCGGCGGAATGAACCGCGGCTGATTGCCCTCGTCGCCGATCAGATTCCCGACCAGCCCGAGTATGGCTACTGGACCTCTTTTATGAACCAGGAAACACCGTTCTATCCGGGTACGGAACGCCTGGCCCGGAGTTTTAGTCTTCCGGTTTTTTACATTGAGATGCAACGCATCCGACGAGGTTATTACACGATGACGTTCTACCCTATTGCCGAACCGCCGTATCTGGCCCTACCGGAAGGAGAAATCCTGAACCGGTACCGCGACCTGCTGGAAATAACGCTCCGGAACGCTCCCTCCGACTGGCTCTGGTCACACAAACGCTGGAAGCACCAACGGGACAAGTACGTGAAGACGCAAGTGAAGTGGTAAAAAAATGAATTTAATGGAAGCCTGAAAGGCTTGACTCCCTTAACCCTTAGCATCGCCCCGGGCTGCCAAAATAATTACCTCCCGCAGACCAACAAAGCCTGAAAGGTTTGCCTCCCTCAACTCCGGGCATCGCCCGGGGCTGCCAGAATAATAGCCTCCCGCAGCCCCATAAAGCCTGAAAGGCTTGCCTCCCTTAACCCCGGGCATCGCCCGGGGCATCCCCAGTCCAACGATCATCATGGAGGGCAGGGAAAGCGGGGCGACGCCCGGAGTTACGGGAGGCAAGCCTTTCAGGCTTTATGGGAATAGTATTTATTGATATTGGATGTAGAGCGGTTTGGGATCCAGGGCCAGCACCTCTGCCGGTTCCATCACATGCGGGGCTTTGTGGTTCGAACGGTGGTCGACCTTCTTCAAATCGTTGTAATAGAACAATTTGAAACCGGTATACTGTACGGGTTCTTTCACAATGTAATCGCGGTACGAATCGATTTTCAGGGAAGGAGGCCCCCAGCCGTCCATATCAATCACAATGGCAACCCGTGGATCGAGCTTGATGTTCTTGTAGTTGGTGACCATGCGCTGCGTGAACCGGTGAACCACCAGGACCTTAGGCGGAATGTTGTTTTCTTTCACTACCCGGCTTAAAAACTGAACCGCATCATTGACGTCAGCCGCATCGTAGGTTCCAATTCGGGTTCCCGGACGGGCGCCCGTTTTCATCGAGAACTCAGGATCGATGCCGAGGTGGACATACGGCAGCTTCAGGTATTTTTCAAGAAAAGCCATCTCACCTTTCAAATCCGCCAGACCCACCTGAATGTCCAGAAACACAATTGCTCCGTGCTGGGCACCCCAGCTAATCACTTTGCGAATCGTTTTATCACTCATCCGCAAGCGGTATTTTCCGTCTTTCTGGGGTGTTCCCTGAGCCGAGATGGCCACCAGATGGAGTGCCTTCTGAATGGGTTTCGACGGATCGGCTTTTTGCCAGCGTTCCGCTTCCCGATCCAGTTTCTGCAACATTTCCTTGCGGGGAAACTCACCCAAAATGCCCATTCTCTTGGAATGTGGGTTGCCGTAAAAGGCCAGAATTCGGTGTTTCGGCAGCAGCGTGTCGGGTAAGGTACCAGCAAATTGCAGGGTGTCGGCTTTTAAAGGGTCTTTTTCTGTCGTATCAACCGCTACTGCCGCGGTTGGGGTTGGGGCTGGAACCGAGTCCGTTAACGGAGCCGGGGTTTGAACCGCCGTGCTGTCGGATTTTTTCGTTTCGTCTCCGCTTCCGTTGCTGCCCGAGCAGCCTGTTAATGCGTTGAATTGAATTAGAATTGAAGTAATTGCAACCAATTTCCATGCCGTTCGGCACGACTTACACCCTCCGTTTACCACTGTGCTTTGATGAATAAATGTGAACTGTTCCCTACCAACGAACCGCAGTTCGTGTCCCTTTGAAAAAATTAAATACAGATTAAAATCCGTAGTTGCACCAAAAATAGAAACTCTGTAGGAAAACGGAAGAAAAAATCTGAAATTAATGAGCAACAGGTGCGTTTTTCTTCAATCTGAAAAACAGGTTACTCTTCAATTTCTCCCAATCCCCGCCGAACGATTTCGAAGTCATCGGTGGTGGCATCGATGATGGTCGAGGGGATGTTGCCGCCCATACCGCCATCAATGACCAGATCGACCAGGTGTTGAAACCGCTCGAAAATGATTTCAGGATCGGTAATGTATTGGACAATATCGTCGTCGTCTTTGATGGTCGTCGTAATGATGGGATTGCCCAGCTCCTTTACAATGGCCCGCGGGATGCTGTGGTCCGGAATCCGGATGCCCACCGTCCGCTTATTGGTGTGCAGGATTTTGGGCACCCGGTGGCTTACATCCAGAATAAAAGTGTAGGGGCCGGGCAACAGACGTTTCATCATTTTGAAGGCCAGGTTGCTGACTTTGGCATAATCGGCAATGTGGCTTAAATCGTGACAGATAAACGAAAAATCATTTTTCTGCGGTTTGATGCCTTTGATTCGGGCAATGCGTTCGATGGCTCGGGTATTGTGAATGTCGCAACCCAGCCCATAAATAGTATCGGTTGGGTAAATAATGACGCCACCATCGCGCAGGACATCAACGACATGGCGAATTTTTCGCTCTTCAGGGGTATCGGGGTGAATCCGTAAAAACTCGGCTGACATAAGTTTAATCGCTTACTGGCTTAACTAAGCTGACGCATTTTGGTTGCAAATAACAAGGTCGGAAGACAAAAGAGAAGAGAAGTATGAATAAAGACGAAGGTGATGCCTTCCTTTTCTCTTTCGCTGCTCATCTCAGTCGCAGAGCCTTCCATGCTTGTCAAACCAATAACCGAACAGCACCCTTACCGCTCTGGCGGTTTTGCAGCCAGTGGGTATACCGCCGGTAAAGCGCGTTGACCGGAATGTGCCATTTACAAAGACGCAGAATCAGGGCTGTTTGAAAGTCGGGCTTCACTATAAATTCCAGCAATTCTTTAAACCGGAACGCGAGTTCAAACTGCTCGGCGTAGAAACACTGCCGGATAAACCAGCGAATGCGTCCAGCCAGCGCCTGGTATTCTTCCGTTGTCTGGCATTGATCAAAGGCCTTGTAACACACTTTCAGCGTCGAACTCAACAGGGAATTCTGCCGGTCAGTAAACAACGTCGACAGGGAATGACGGACCATTCGTTTGCTTGTCAGCACTTCGTCCTGGTAGTGATAGCGGTAATTCCGGGCCGTGCGCACCCAGAAATCAAAGTCCTCATAGCTCAGCGATTCGTCGTAACCACCCAGACTTTCCAATACATCTTTGCGCATCATCATGGTGGGCGTAGAGACGAAATAGGAAGTGAGTATTTCCTTGAACACCCAGCCCGAAGGCACATTGATGGTAGACAAGCCGCTGGCATCGATGGGATAATGGTAGCCCGTCAATTGACCGTCTTCGTCAATGTAGGCGGCATTACTAAAGATCACTGCGTAATCCCCCGCCAGCCGCTCGAAACCGGCCACCTGCCGGGCAATTCGCTCACGGTGCATCACATCATCGGCCGACAGGTCAATGACATACTTTCCTTTGGCCAGTTTGAGCCCCTGGTTAAATGCCCGACAAATGCCCAGGTTCTCGGAATTGCGAATCAACTGAATATGGGGGTATTGCAATCGGAGTTCTTCCACCCGGGCGACTGTTTGATCCCGGCTGTGGTTATCGATGACAATCAGCTCAACCATGGGATACGTTTGGTCAAGAACGGATTGAAGTGACTCGGTAATAAATCGTTCGTGGTTGTAACTGGTACAAATTACCGTTACCAGCGGCCTGAGCGACGACAGGTAATCCGCTAGCAGGCCCTGCGATTCCACGACAAGAGTTTCAGCCATGATGATGATGAAGGATAGGTAATTATCGGACAAAGAGACCGTAACTCTTTACGCGACAATAGTATGGATTATTCAAACCATAAATGCAACATTTTTTAGCGAACGGCGAGGGCAAAAAAGGCAGATCCGTGAAACCGCATACTAAGTATTCGCTGGAACTGGCACGGTTTTTATACTGATTGTCAGCAAGAAACGGTCAGAGTTCTTGCCGAGAGCTTGGCTTCTGATTAGTTTGGGTTAGGGTTATTGTAAATGCTCTCTAAGCGGTTTGGGGAGCATTTATTGTTTTGTCCCCCACCTGCGGGTTTTTGTCGCCCTCCAGTTGATACAGAGCCACATTCAGATCAAAGCCGATAATGAGCAGGAGGCAGACCAGGTTGATCCAGATCATCAGCACAATGAGGGTTCCGATGGAACCATACAGTTTGTTATAGGAGCCAAAATTGGAGACGTAAAAGGAAAAACCATAGGTAGTTAGCACCACCAGAACAGAGGCAATGAGACAGCCGGGATTGACAAATTTCCACTTCATGTCGATGTCGGGCGCAAACTTGTAGATCATCGAAATGGCGGCAACAAAAACCGCAAAAACCACCAGATACCGTGCGATGTTCAACAGGGTCGTCACCACCACATTATCCAGAATCCTGATGTGCATCAGATAGTCTGTCAGAACCCCCCCGACGACAAGCCCTGCAATGGCCAGAAACAGGGCTACGGCCAGCATGATGGTTAATCCCAGGGCAATCAGCCGGGTTTTCAGAAAACCGCGCCGTTCACCGGTTTTGTGCGACGAGTTAAACGCCATCATCAGCGACAGAATCCCGTTGGTGGCAGCATAGAGTGCGAGCAAGAAACCAAACGACAGCACATTGCTCCGCGGTCGGCTGATGATGTCATAAATCGTCGTTTTAACGGTTTCGTAGGTAGAAGCCGGCAACACCTGTGAAAAAAAATCCATCACCTGTCCTTCCAGATTCGGAATCGGGATCATCGGAATCAAGGTAAACAGAAAGATGATAGCCGGAAAAACCGCCAGGATCAAACTGAATGCCACCGACGCAGCCCGCTCGCTGGTATCGTTGTCGGTCACCTTCGGAATAAAACACTTGAGAAAATCGAACCAATTCTGCCGCGAATCAAAGGCCTGGTGCTTTTGCAGGTAAATAATAACCCGTTGCACCGCATTGTACCGCATCAATTTTTCCAACATGATGAAGATTCGTTACTGGACGAAAATTAAACCGTCGTTTCAAAAAAAGGTTTGAGTTTTTCGTTGAGTTCAGCCGGCGATTTGGTCAGCCGGCCCGTGACCGTCATCATAAAAACCAGCGTGGTTTCGCCCGTGTTCAGGTGCTCGCCGTTCTGGTTGTAAATATCATAGTGAAAAACAATCCGCACGCCGGGCATTTCCTGAATCGACACGCGAATCGTCAGCAAATCGTCGTACCGTGCCGGGCGCAAATACCGCGACCGGTTTTCATACACGGGCATCATCACGCCCGACGCTTCCATTTCCTTGTAATGAAACCCCAGACTCCGCAAGGCCTCCACCCGACCGATTTCGTAATACCGGGCGTAATTACCGTAATATACATACCCCATCTGGTCGGTGTCGGCATACCGCACTCGAATGGGTGGAACGTCGTAGGTGAACATTTTTTCTTAGACAAGAGCGGTGAGATAAAAGCGTAAAGACTTCGTGGGCTTTTTCTAATCTTTCTTCTCCTGTCCCACCTCTTTATTCTGCATCCTTACTTCATAATTCCCCGTTTGTTCAACTCCGCGTGGTAAATTCGGGCGTTGTTGATGTGCTCCTCGTAGGTTTTGGCGAAGGTGTGATACCCGGAAAAATCACTTTTTGCGACGAAATACAGGTAATCGTGGTTCTCGTGATTCAAAACCGCATCGATTGAGCTGAGCGTCGGCAGGTTGATCGGCCCCGGTGGCAGTCCTTTAAACCGGTAGGTATTGTACGGTGAATCAATGAGTTTGTGAACGTTCAGTACCCGGCGGATGGAGAAATCGCGGTGGGCAAAAACTAGGGTCGGGTCGGCTTCCAGCAGCATCCCTTTTTGCAGACGATTCCAGTATACACCGGCTACGCGCGGTTTTTCGTCGTTCTTTTTGCTTTCCGATTCCACGATGGACGCCAGTGTCTGCACCTGGGTTTGGGTCAGCCCCATGTTCTTTGCCTTTTGCTGGCGCTCCGGCGTCCAGAATTTCTTGTATTCTTTCCCCATCCGATCCAGAAAATTAGTGGCACTGGTGGTCCAGAAAAATTCGTAGGTATTCGGCAGGAACATGCACATGATGGTCGTGGTGTCGAAACCGTATCGTTCACACACCGCCGGGTCTTTCAGCAGCGAGTCCAGGGGTTGCGGGCCGAATTCGAATTTGCTGCCCAGTTTGGCAATCAGTTCGTCTTTCAACCGGATGTTATTGAACGTAAGCTTCATCGGATCCTGAGCACCCGATCGCAGTTTCCGAATCGCGTCCTGGTTGCTCATCTCCTTTTTGATCACATACCGGCCATTCTTCACGTTGTCGGTGTATTTCATGAAACGGGCCAGAAACCGGAACGACATTTTATCGTGCACTACATCGTGGGCATCAAGCGAATCCATGACGGTTTTGAACGTCGCCCCACGTGGGATGAACAACTCAAAATCCTTGTCGTTTTCACCCACCTGCAAATTGGGCGTTTTGAAAATCTGCCACCCGTAAAATGAAAAGGTGGCCAGTAAAACCGATGCAATAATCAGAATTGCCGTTACAACTGTGCGGGACATACAAAAGTGAATGCGTTTTTAGCTTCTGGTTCACAGTCCGCCAAAGACCGCAAGCCATTGGTAGTCAAAACTCTACACCAAAAGCCTTAAACTATGAACTATAAATCCTAAACTGATTTTAGTGCAAAGGTAGCAAGGAAGGCGATTTCCTGATAACAAATCATTTTTTTGCCGCTGCCGGTTTCTGAACGTTCCGGTAATTGGATAAATTGACCAGCAAAACCCCCACCAGAATAACCGCCAACACCAGCACTTGGCGCACCGGAATCGACTCGTTGGCAAACAGCCAACCCAGCAAACCGCAATCACAGGATTTACGTACGCATACCTGCTGACAATATCCGGTAGTCGGACTTTCATAAGTCAATAATATTTTTGGTATGGTTAATCACCAAAGCTATTTTATTCAACAATAACATCCGTTTCCAGCGGTTCGCTTTCCTGTAACACTCCATCTACATCTTTGTATTGCATGGTGATTAAATAACGACCGGATGGAATATCACTTGGCATGTTAAAGTAATTAGGCCCTAACTCATAAATGGAGTCTCTTGTGAGAATATTGAGCAGATATGTTTTCGTACCGTCGGTTATTGAGGTTAATTTTATACTGGGTGAGCTATTTGGCAAAACCGGGTAGCAAGTAATATAATTCACCGGCATATTTCTCTTCAGAATTATTGGCACTCCAGAGCTTGACCAAAAAATAACTGGTTGCTCTTCGGTTTCCCGCACAATCAGTCTCTTTTCTTTCTCCTGAAGTTTCCCTTCAGAATACACCTTATAGTAATATTGACCAGCTTTAAGATTTACTGGCAAGGGCAATGACCCTTCCCGCCCACTCGGATCGTTTAATACTGGCTTCATCCGATGGCTTTCTTTGGTGCGATGATGCCAAATTTCTACCTCTATTTTTGCCTGTGGATATAAATTTGCCCCAACTAATTTTATATCCTTCGGACGGGGAGTTAGGATGATTTCATTCAGATATGCGACATAAGGTGCCCCAGCTTTCAGCAACACACGAAGTTGATTGGTTGTTTTCCGGCCGTTTTTCTTTCGTAGCTGAACACTATATTCACCAAGTGGCGCATTTGCTGGAATTCTGCATAAATCAATAGTGGCAAAATTATACCAGCAACTAGGGCCACTTTCGACAAATTGATTACCCGATTGTGTATTAGTAAAAACAATATCGGCTGTTCTATTGTCGCCATCTGAAAAATTATAAATGGGAATATTGCTCAAAAAACTGCCACCAAAATTTGCCTCAATCTCGATTACCTTATCCTTAGAAGCAAAATACATATCCTCATTCTGCTTAATTACTACCCGATAAGTCCTTTCAATATTTCCTTTTCTGATAACGGCTGTATGGTTATCATATTCAAGATCGGTAGTGGATACACCTCCCCAGCTATGCGAAAGCGTGCCTGAGCAAAAATTAATCACATCGGGCTGACTGCTTGCCCATTCCGCTTTATCCTGGATTGTGAATTCAATCTTTTTAGTCAGATTGATTAAATCGGCTGGAACAGTAACGATAATCTGATTTTTCTTATGGTCGATTTCTATATTTTCATCTGGAATTCCGGGGATCGATGCACTCAGTATTTTGGGGCCTAAACGTAGCTCCTCAGCAATTGCGGGTATCGCTTTCTCCTCGATGCCACATCCGGCGAGAGTCAAAACCACAAGCACTAAAATCGATGATGTTGCTTTATTAATCAGTTGGTGGGATACGGTTTTCATAAAAGCGGACGATTTATTTGTATGTAAAACTAACCATCCAGCCCTTCTACTCCAAACCGCTCCGCCAATTCCCGTAAACTCTGCATCACCGGTTCAATCAGCGGTAATCCGTTTGCACCGCGCTCGGCTTCCATGTCGCGCTCCGGGTCGCCGGGGATGAGCACCTGCTTGCCTTCAACGGCGCGGGCGTTGCGGAACGCGCCAATCCAGTTGTCCATGTGCTGCTTGAATTCATCGGCGGGTCGGAACGCGTCGATGCGCATGGCACCGAAAAAGTGACCGGTTCCGGCCCCAACGCCTTCCTGAGCGGCCATGAAACCGGCAGTGGCAAAGGGCGGCACCCAGGGACCGTAATTGGCGCCCGACAACACGCCGGAAAAAATATCGACAATGGCACCCAACCCGTAACCTTTGTGACTACCGTGTTCGCGGTCGGAACCCAGCGGCAACAATGCGCCACCGTTTTTGATCGGATTTGAGTCCGTCGATGCCTGGCCCTGCGCATCCTGTGCCCAACCCAGCGGGGCTTCCTGGCCTTTCCGCTGAAGGATCTCCATCTTTCCGTAGGCGACAGCGGTTGAAGCAAAGTCGGCAACGAAAGGCGGTTGGGTCAGGGCGGGCACGGCCACCGCAATCGGATTGGTTCCCAGCAATTTATCGAGTGAAAACGTGGGGGCTACGAGCGGAGCGGCATTGGTCATGGTCATCCCGATCATATCGTGTTCGAGGGCCAGCATGGCGTGATACCCGGCAATGCCGAAGTGATTGGAATTCCGGACGGCCACCCAGCCCGTGCCGGCCACCCGCGCTTTTTCAATGGCAATCTGCATCGCTTTCGGCCCGACGACCAGCCCAACACCCCGGTCGCCATCCACCACGGCCGTCGACGGCGTTTCGTGAACGACCTGAATTGCGGGCGTCGGATTCAACCGGCCGTGATCATACAGACGGACATACCCCGCCAGCCGGGCTACACCGTGCGAATCGACTCCACGAAGATCAGCCTGGACCAAAACCGTGGTCGCCAGGTCGGCGTCGGCGTCGGAAAAGCCTATTTTCAGAAAAACCTGTTTGGTAAATGCCTTAAGTTGGTGAACTGGAATCATTTGAGTAGCGGTAACAACCGGAAATTTGCGCCCGGTATGGCGGTTTTTACGAACTATTCGCTAAATCGAAACCGCTTTGGCCCGACTTTTTTTTGCAAAAATAGCCGACAGACTAAACGAAACCGCTCCGAACGGTATCTATATTCTCGATTCACCATTTTCCCCTCATCGCTCCATGAAAATAATCCTCTTTGCCATAACGATCAGCCTGTGGGTTTCGACCGCCAAAGCGCAGGAAGACGAACAGCGGGTCAGCTCGACCATTCAGCACGTTACGGTTTTTCTGAACCGTGCCCAGATCAACGCCCAGGCCCGTGCCACGCTCCTTCCGGGAATCACACGGCTGATCATCGAGAATGCCTCGGCCCAAACCGATCCGCAAAGTATTCAGGTCAGCGGCAAAGGTGATGCCACCATCCAGGGCGTTCAGTTCCGAACCAATTTTCTGACCAAAGTAACCAAACCGGCATCGTTGCAACGCCTGGAAGATTCCCTGCGCATCGCCCGCGACACGTTCGACGGTTTGAATCTGCAAAAGGAAGTGCTCGAAAACGAAAAGAAAATGGTGCTGGCCAATCAGAAAGTGGGGGCCGAAAAAGGAACGGTGGTCGATGATGTCGAAGATATGGCCGATTTTTTCCGCACACGGCTGACTGACATCGGCAAAAAATTGCTGGCCCTGGAAAAAACGGTGAAAACCCAGAAAGAAAAGGTCGACCGGCTCGAAGGACAGGTCAAAGAGCAGAATGCAAAACGCGAGCGGCCCGTTGGCGAAATCGAAGTGACGCTGTCGGCCAAAGCCCGAACCACCGTGGATCTGGACGTGAGTTATGTAGTGGACAATGCCGGCTGGGTGCCGTTTTACGACATCCGGGTTCGCGACACGAAAAGCCCGGCGACGCTGGCGTATAAAGCCAACGTGTACCAGAATACCGGTTTCGACTGGCAGAACGTCCGTCTGACGCTTTCGACCTCGAACCCGGCCTTGCCCGGCACCCAACCGCAGTTGGAAACACAGTTTGTCAGCTTTTACGAACCCCGACCCATCCCAACAATGGCCCCCGCTCAGGTCAAAATGCAAATGCGAAAAGCCGATGCAAGCGCGGGTGGCGCGGCACGTGAGGAATATGCACCAGCCGCCGACCTGGCCACCACCGCCGATTTTACGCAGGTCAGCGAGCAGCCAACGAGTGTCAATTTTGAAATCGCCACGCCCTATACCATTTTGTCCAATAACCGCCCGCAGGTGGTTGCCATTCAAACCGGCGAGGTTCCGGCTACGTACCGCTATACGGCCACGCCAAAAGTCGATTCGGATGCTTTTCTGATTGCCACCCTGTCGGGCTGGGAAAAACTGAATCTGCTGAACGGAACCGCCCGGACGTATTTTGAAGGAACCTATGTCGGTGAATCACAGGTGAATTTGCAGCAGGCCGGTGACACGCTGACGCTGGGACTGGGTCGGGATAAGAAAATCATCGTGAAGCGGGAAAAAACGCAGGATTTCAGCAGCCGCAAAGGCCTGAGTTCGTCCGTTCGCGATTCATACAGCTACAAAATTACCGTACGCAATACCAAATCCGAACCGGTCAATCTGACGCTTTACGACCAGATTCCGGTTTCGACCGACAACCGGATTGAAGTTGAACTGGACGACAGTGCCGGAGCGGAACGCAACACCGAAACCGGGCGGCTGACCTGGAATCTGTCGCTCAAACCAAACGAAAGCCGGGATTTGCTGTTTAAATACACGATTAAGTACCCCAAAGGAAAACAGCTTGTCAATGCCCAGTAACTAACCGCAAAATCACCCTGAAACCTCACCATGAAACCTGTTAGGTCTCCAAGACCTAACAGGTTTTACAGGCGAAAGCTCAAATTTGGCACGACTATGGGTATTTTTTCTCAAATTCAACGTTTAGAGAATATGATCCATCGTCTGCTCCTCACGATCTCTTTTCTGCTTCTTGCTTACGCCATTCAGGCCCAGAGCGATACGCTTTCTGTTGACTCGCTGATGATCAAACAGAAGTCGCCGTATGTGGCGATGATCAGGCCGGGGCAGAAATACCTGGCGCTGGACGTGATGGGGCGACTCGGCGGTTTTCATCGCTACCGGTATTTCCCAAATGAAGAAATCAAGTTTCGGTACAAGGGCAAAAAGTACCGCGAACCGGTTTACGGGGTTACGGACTCGACCCTGATGCTGATTCTGGAAGATCCGAATACGTTCCTGCCCGAAACCGTCCATTTTCGGATCGATCAGATTGAAAAGGTGTACGTTAACCGCCAGATTCCTTTCATCACACAAGGCACCTATCTTTTTCCCATCGCCGGTACACTTTTTTTCATGGCCGATGTCATTAATCTTTCCCGAAGCGAAAAAAAACTGGCGGCCGATTCCCGCGCCTTAAAAGCCCCCGCCGTCATGATTGCGCTGGGTGCCATTTGCTACAAAATGAGCTATCCCCGCTATCGAATCAATAAAAACCACCGGCTGAAAGTACTGGAAACGTATTGATGGTCAATTGAATATCAACTAAATACCGAATAATGAATGGTGAATATTGAATAACGAAAGCATTGCTGTGTCCAACTTCGTTATTCAACATTCGATATTCAATATTCGATATTCATTCCTCATTGTTCAGTATTCCTTGTTCATTATCCATTCTCTGCACTAGTTTTGCGGAATATTAACCAATCGACTTCTGATTTGAACGCTGTACGTCTGACACCTCCTGCCGGGTCCGTCCGGGCCACGATTCCGCTGGCTTCTTCCAAAAGCGAAAGCAACCGCGCCCTGATTATCAATGCCCTGGCTCATTTTCGGGGCACTTTACACAACGTTTCGGCGGCCCGTGACTCGCAGACGATGATCCGGCTGTTGCAATCGGACGATCCGGTGGCCGACGTTCTGGATGCCGGAACGACCATGCGGTTTTTGACGGCTTATTTTGCGGTAACGGGCCAACACAAAACGCTGACCGGAACGCCCCGCATGTGCGAACGGCCCATCGGTATTCTGGTCGATGCCCTCCGCGCGCTCGGTGCCGATATCGATTACCTGAAAAACGAAGGCTTTCCGCCCATCGCAACGAAAGGATTTTCGCGAAACGGAACCAACCGCCTGGCCATTCGGGGTGATGTGAGCAGCCAGTATATTTCGGCCCTGCTGATGGTGGCTCCCACCCTGCCCGACGGCCTGACGCTCGAACTGACCGGTGACATTGGTTCCCGTCCCTACATTGAAATGACCCTGCGGCAAATGGAACACTTTGGTGTTCAAACGGTTGCCGACTGGACCAATAAAACAATCACCGTGCCGCCAACGCCGTATACACCCGCTGATTACACGATTGAATCCGACTGGTCGGGCGCGAGTTACTGGTTCAGTATGCTGGCACTGGCTGAAGACGAATCCTCAGAAATCGAATTGCTGGGTCTAAAAGAAGCGTCGTTGCAGGGCGATAGTGCCATTGTTGACATCATGCGCCCCCTCGGCGTCGAAAGTACGTTCAACGCGACGGGTGTTGTTTTAACCAAAACCCCGGCGCAACCGTCGCTGGCGTGGGACTTTACGGACTGCCCTGATCTGGCCCAGACCGTGGCGGTTTGCTGCGCCGTCAAAAGCATTCCGCTCACGCTGACGGGTGTAGAAAGCCTGAAAATCAAGGAAACCGACCGCATTTTTGCCCTCCAGACCGAACTCCGGAAAATCGGTGCCGAACTGGTGGAAGTAGAAAAAAATACGCGGTATGAAGTTCGAAAAACCGCTACAATCGACGCCATTCCGACCTTCGATACCTACGACGATCACCGTATGGCGATGGCATTTGCGCCCGTATCGATGCGTCAGGAAGTGGTGATCGAAGAACCGGGAGTAGTAGCCAAATCGTACCCCTCGTTCTGGGACGATATGGCACGGGTAGCCGGTGTCCAGTTCGAGAAGTAGCCGGTCTTTCAGGGGAGAGCGAAAAGTAACAATGGCATGCGAGACCTTACCGGTTTTGCGTACTTTTACCGCACTCACTGAACTTTGGCACTTTTGGATTCTATTCTCGCGTTTTTGGGCAGCATTCCCGGGTGGGGATGGCTGCTGATCGGCCTGCTTCTGCTGGCCCTCTACGACATTACTCAGAAAAAACACACGATTCGGCACAACTTTCCGGTGGTCGGCAACATCCGGTATTTTCTGGAAAGTTTCGGTCCGGAACTGCGGCAGTACATTGTCGCCAACAACCGCGAGGAACTACCCTTTAACCGGCAACAGCGGGCCTGGATCTATTCTTCAGCAAAGCAGGAGAACAATTTTCAGGGGTTTGGCACCGATCAGGACATTACCAGTGCCGGGTATATTTTCATCAACCCGGCACTGCTCCCTCTCAAACTGGCCCCCGACAATCCCAATTACAGCAATCCCTACACGGCTCCGGGAGCCAAAGTGATCGGGCTTTTTCACCAACGCCGAAAACCGTATCACCCGCCTTCCATCGTCAACATCAGCGGCATGAGCTTTGGGTCGTTATCGGCAACCGCCATCGAATCGCTGAATAAAGGCGCCAAAAAGTTCGGCTGCTACCACAATACCGGCGAGGGCGGATTGTCGCCTTACCACAAATTTGGCGCGGATGTGGTCGTAAACATCGGCACCTCTTATTTCGGCATCCGGGACAACAACGGTAATTTTGTCATGGAAAAACTGGTGAAGCTCGTCGAGGAAAACCCGTTTGTGCGGATGCTGGAACTGAAACTGTCGCAGGGCGCGAAACCGGGCAAAGGGGGCGTATTGCCAGCCGCCAAAATCAGCGCCGAAATTGCCGAAATCCGTCACGTCGAAATGGGCAAGGACGTCATTTCCCCGGCTTCGCACAGTGCGTTTTCCGACATTCCGACGATGGTGGCATTCATCGAGTCGATGGCGGCTGAAACCGGTCTGCCGGTAGGCATCAAGTCGGCGGTGGGCAAACTTGAGCTGTGGCATGAGCTGGCCGACTATATGCTGGAAACCGGAAAAGGTCCGGATTTTATCACCATCGACGGAGGTGAAGGCGGCACCGGCGCGGCACCTCCCTCCTTTGCCGACCACGTTTCGCTGCCGTTCGTCTACGGATTTTCAAAAATTTACCAGATTTTTCAGAAACGCGGCTTAACCAGTCGCATCACGTTCATTGCTTCCGGCAAACTGGGGCTGCCCGAGTCGGCGATCATGGCATTTGCGATGGGAGCCGACCTCGTGAATGTAGGCCGGGAAGCGATGCTGTCCATCGGCTGCATTCAGGCCCAGATTTGCCACACGAACCGTTGTCCGTCGGGTGTTGCCACGCAAAGCAAATGGCTGCAGTCCGGGATCGACCCGGCGCTTAAAAGCGAGCGGTTTTACAATTACATCAAGACGCTGACCAAAGAAATCCTGGAGATTTCGCACGCTGCGGGCTACGAACATCCCTGCCAGTTTACGATGGAAGACGTCGATCTGGCCATGGGCGACAACAACCGGATTCAGCCGCTCTGCGATGCCTACGGCTATACAAAGGATGTGGTTCCGTTTACGTCCATTGCGGATTTGCTGAAGATTCGAACCTAGCGTTCAGTTCAGTTCCATTCATCTTACCACCGCTGACAGGGTCTTCGACCGCTGACAGGGTGACGACAGCCCTGAAAGCGGTCGAAGACCCTGTCAGCGGCTATTGTTTAAGGTTTAACTGTTACTCCAAACGTCCTGGGGTGTCGTTTACGGAACCAGAGCCAGCCAGTAAACAAAACGATCGGCGCAATTAGTCAGTCAGATTTTCGTTTTTCGTCATCACTTACCAGCCTTTTTTGCCGGACCTTTGAGCTGTATTTAACCAGAAAAGAAAATGCAAACGATACTAGGCTCAGGGGGTACCATCGGCAGTGATTTGGCAAAAGAACTTCCTGCATTTACGGATCGGATTCGGCTGGTGAGCCGGAATCCCAAAAAAGTGAATCCGACCGACGAACTATTTCCGGCTGACCTCACCGACCGCGATCAGGTTTTTAAGGCCGTGGAAGGGTCAGAGGTGGTTTACCTTACCGTCGGTCTCGACTACAACCACAAAATCTGGCGTGAAAAGTGGCCGGCTCTGATGCGCAACACGATTGATGCCTGCCAGAAATGGGGCTCTAAGCTGGTGTTCTTCGACAACGTCTACCTCTATGATGTGAATGCCATTGGCCACATGACCGAAGAATCACCAATCAATCCCAGCAGCAAAAAAGGACAGGTGCGGGCCGAAATAGCCGCCATGCTGATGGACGAAGTGAAACGGGGTACTTTAACCGCGCTTATTGCCCGGGCTGCCGATTTCTACGGCCCCAACAACGATAAAAGCGTGCTCGTGGAAACCGTTGTAAATAACTTTCGGAAGGGAAAAGCCGCCAATTGGTTTGCCCGGCTCGACAAGGTTCATACCTTTACCTATACCCCGGATGCGGCAAAAGCCACCGCCCTGCTCGGCAATACCGCCCGTGCCTACAACCAGGTCTGGCACCTGCCTACCGACGCCACCCGCCTAACCGGGCAGCAATGGATTGACTTGTTTGCCAAGGAGATGAACGTGAAACCGAAATCCTCCGCACTACCCATCTGGATGATTCGCCTGGTTGGTCTTTTCGTTCCGATTATGCGCGAATTTCCGGAAATGGCGTACCAATACGACCGGGATTACGTTTTCGACAGCGGTAAATTTGAAAAAGCCTTTCATTTTGAGCCAACAAAACCGGCGGAAGGCGTTAAACGAACGGTGGCGAATGCATAACGAACGAAACAGCCTGGCATGAAAATCGAAACACACGAGGTCAACGGGATTCGAATGGCCGAAGTAATTTCGGACAAGGTGCTGATTACCAATCCGGAGGACGGTTTGCAACTCGTCGTCGATTTGTATTACCAGGACTTCGATCGCATGATCCTGCACGAAAAGACGATTACGCCGGATTTCTTCGATTTGAAAACCGGTCTTGCCGGCGAAATCCTCCAGAAATTCTCCAATTACCGCGTCCGGCTGGCGATCATTGGCGACTTTTCGGCGTACACCAGCAAGAGTATCAAGGCCTTTATCTACGAGAGCAACCAGCGCCGACAGATCAATTTTGTTCAAACCCTAAGCGAAGCGATTGAACGATTGTCGTAAATTCGGCCCGGCGACCCGGTTGAAAGGGGCCGCAAACGGTACCTGAACCTTACGATCATGGATTTACCCAACCTTTTCACCCAGGAAGTTTCCGAAAAAATCATTCAACGGATTGATCGGCTGACTCCCGACACCCTGCCCCTTTGGGGGAAGATGGATGTGGCGCAAATGCTGGCACATTGCAATGTGACCTACGAATTAATCTACGAAAACATCCACAAAAAGCACAACGTTCTGATGCAGTTGGTCATCAGGGCGTTTGTCAAAAAGCGAATTGTCGGAGCAAGTCCCTACAAACGCAACCTGCCGACCGGCCCGGCTTTTTTAATAAAGGACAAGCGGGATTTTGAAACGGAAAAGAACCGCTTGAAAACGTATATCCGAAAAACACAGCAACTGGGGGAAACCCATTTCGACCAGAAAGCCTCCCATTCGTTCGGCAAGTTGAGCGTCAATGAGTGGAATAATATGTTTTATAAACACCTGGACCATCACTTAACCCAGTTTGGGGTCTGACAGCGACTAACACAGCAGAAAAATTCGTTTTTCGTCACCCCGGTTTTCACATTTGGTCACCCCCGACCCGGTTTATTTGGCGGAACTTTGTCCTACACAAAAACACAAAGACCGCCATGAAAACGCTTTTAAAACTCGAAGAATTCGCTCAATTTAGTCTCTCCATCGTGCTGTTCAGCCAGTTGCCGTTTGCCTGGTGGTGGTTTCCGGCCCTGATTCTGGTACCGGATCTGAGCATGCTGGGGTATCTGATCAACCCGAAAATCGGGGCTTATGCCTATAACCTGGTTCACCACAAAGCCTTCGCGATTGCCATTGGCCTAGTGGGTTTGTTGCTGAATAACCAGCCGTTGGTGTTGACCGGTGTTCTGCTGTTCGGCCACGCGGCCATGGATCGGATGATGGGCTACGGCCTGAAATACGCGGACAGTTTCGAGCATACGCACCTGGGCCCGATTGGCAAAACGGCCGCTAAGCCGTTGGACGCAGCACCGCAGTCCGGAACGCACCGGGCGTCGAGCCTGTCCATTTCTTGAAGGTACGGTAGAACACGCTGGGCTCCGAAAAACCGAGGAGGTAGGCAATGTCGGTGGTGCTGAAATGGGGTTCGCGGAGGTGCCGAACGGCCAGGTCATGCCGCACTTCATCCAGCAATTGCTGATACGTTGCGCCCTCTTCTTTCAAATGCAACTGGAGGGTTCGAACGCCCATTGCCAGCCCATCAGCCACAGCCGCCAACGCAGGTTCTTCGCCTTTTAACAGCGCGAAGATTTCCTGTTTAACCCGAACCGAAAGCGCCGGAGAAGCGTCTGGTTTTGTCCGTAGTTTTCCTAACAATTCGTCGGCATGTTGTTCAAATAAGCCAAAAAGGCTGGGATTGGCGTTCAAAATCGGGGTTTCCAGCCAGGCGGCATCCAGCACCAGGGCGGTTTCGGTGGCATTGAATTCGACTTTCGCCGGCGCAAAAACCCGTTCGTAGTCCTGCCGGTTTGGGGGTTCCGGAAAGGCAAACCGGATTTCTTCGGCCACCACCTTTTGCCCCGTCATAGCCCGAAAAGCCGACTGGTAAACCGAAAGCTCAGAGCCAAAGGTGTAGTCCGGATACCGTATGGCTTGGCTGGTCAACGTTAGGGAGAGCTGAAACCGGTCGCCGACCAGCCACCCGGCGGTCAGCACCCCCTCACAGGCAATATCCTGATACTGACACAGTTTCTCGATCGCCTTGCCCAAAGTCGGGCAGTGCATCATGACGTACGACACTACGCCCATCGACAACGGGTTGATCAACTCGCCCACCTGCAGCGGCAGGTCCGGCTCTCCGGTTGCCCGAACGGCTTCCTGCCAAAGTGTCTGCACGGCCCGAATCGGCACCCGCCCGTCGGGGTTTTGCAAAACCGCCGGATCAATACCAACGGCCTGGCACAAAGCCGACGAATCAGCGCCCCGCTGCCGGGCAGCATACAGGATCAGATTGAAAGAACCGGAAGAAAGGGTATCTTCAGTAGTCATGTCTACGAAGATACAATGGCTGACGAAATTCTTCACCCCTTTAAGGAGTTCGGGGCGTAATTTTCAGATTCGCAAAATCACCCCCGGAACCGGCTCCCACCCATAATCCGATTTTCCCATCCCGGCGGTCATTCAACTTTTTGACGACCAGGCTGGGTTTGGCGTTCTCGTTCACAAAAACGCTGACAGTTTCCTTGTCCACCACAATCCGGGCATGAAACCAGGCATTCGGATCGGGAGCCGGTTCAATGGGCTGTTCATATTGATCCGGAAAGTCTTTGCGCAAAACCGGCCAGTCGTATGTCGGAAGGGCGATATACTGAACGGCGTGGCTGTGACGAACGGGGTCGGTGGCCCGAAAATTGAACGGCCGAAAATAGATTGCATCGTAATTCCGCTCGCCGGAACCGTGAAACGCGATTCCGACGAAACTGCGCTGGAGCACATCTTTGCCGCGAATGTCCAGCTCAATTGTCCCTTCACGGAACGAAAGGGCGGGTAGCCACGCAACCCCTTCCGTTGAATTTTGCTTCTCCTCCAGCCGGACTCCGGGTTTCGTTCCATCTGCCAGAACGGTCAGCGAACGGTTTTCAAGGGTGTAACTGTTTTGCTGCGCCAGCCCGACCAGATCCACGGTATTCTGGCCATACGTGAGGGTACTGACCAGCAGGCTTAGCGTAACCCAGGCAAATTGATTGGCAAAATGTTGCATGTTCATTGCTTATGTTGTTTAACACCCGACTGGAACCGGGCACGGCGAAAGATTCAGGCAATGGTTATCCGAACCACGGTTTTAACCGCGGTTGAATAACCACCCCTCAAAAGCTTTAATGAAGAATTGGGAGAGAAAAGAAGCTGTCAGTTAACACCTTCCGCTTGCTGTTTACCGGTTCGGTCGGCAGGATTACTTCACGTTGAAATCAACCTTCGTGTCCGCCCACACCATCGAGACATCCCCCTTCTTGGAAATGTCGATCATAAATTTTTCCTGAAAGCTTTTGGCCTTTTTCGCCGGAACCGTCACGCGTACAACATCCTCCTCTTCCTTGTAAGTGAAGGCCCCCCATTTGATGCCTTTGTTGATGATAACCGTCCAGTCTTTTTCACCGGGAATTGTAAAAAGTGCGTACTTCCCTTTGGCAACCGGTTTTCCTTCCAGCTTCACATCCTCCGAAAACTCGATGGTGGTGGTTTCGTTCGCGCCCGTCCGCCACACTTTTCCGATCGGGGCCACTTTGCCCGCCGGGTCCCAAACGCTCCGGCCTTTGACCGATGGCTGGCTGTAGTCGATGGTGATGGTTTTGCCACCCACCGTTTGTTTGGCCTGGGCGGGCGGGCTGGGGCGTTTCGACTTGTCGTCCTGGGCAAAAGTCGTCTGGGCGATCAACAGCAATGTTGTGAAAACGAGCAATTTTTTCATATTGGTTTATGTAACTTTGGTTGTTGGAATAATGAACCGGACAAAGGTGGAAAAATCTTCTGAAAGTTGGTAGTCCGGCCCTTGTTCAAGCCTGTTCAAGTTGATTCACGCTGATTGCCAATGACTACCGAAGACGATAAGTTACAGCTGTGCCGCCTGCTGATCGAAGAAAAAGTGCGTTGGGGCGACAGCAGCCAGTGGCAAAACCAGGATTTTGAAGCCCTGAGCGAACGCATTTTCGACGAAACCGGCGTTTCGCTCAGCGTCAGCACCCTGAAACGCATCTGGGGCAAGGTTCGCTACGACAGTGCGCCAACGACCACGACGCTGAATACGCTCGCGCAGTTTGTGGGCTACGACAACTGGCGGGAATTCCGGAAGCAGCCGGTTCTTATCGCCGAAGAAACCGCTCCGTCCCTTCCGGTTCAAAACGCTCCCGTTCCGGTTTCCCGCCCTTCCGCAATCCGCTGGCCGTGGGTCGTTGGCGTGGTGGTGGTGGGATTGGCCGGAATCTGGGCATTTCAGAAGCGGGCAAAACCGTTGCACATTGGCGAAGTGACCTTCAGCAGTCGCCCGGTGGCCAAAGGACTTCCGAATACGGTTTTGTTCCAGTACGATGCCACGGACTCCAACGCCGACAGTGTTTTTATCCAGCAAAGCTGGAATCCGAAACTACGCTTTCGGGTCGATAAAAAAGGGCATCAGTACGCCAGCACCTATTTTTACCCCGGTTATTTCCGCGCCAAGCTTGTGTTGAACGACTCCATCGTGAAGGAACACGATTTGTACATCAAAACCGACGGCTGGCTCGGCACCATCAACCGCGATTCGATTCCGGTTTATTTCCCGGACAAACAAATCCGGCGAAACGGCGCCATTGAACTGACCGAAACCGATCTAACCGAACAGGGAATCATTTTTCAGAAAAGCGTTCCGAACACCAGCCTGCATTATGTGCAGCCCCTGGGCGAATTGTCCGGCAATACGTTCGGATTTAGAACACTGGTAAAAAGTACGTTCAACCGTTTCGATGCCGTTTGCCAGCATGTGGGCATTATGCTACTGTGTTCCAAAGGCATGCACTTTCTACAGTTGTCCCGGAAAGGCTGTATTGGTGAATTGAATCTGTCGTTTAACGGAACCCACATTTCGGGAAAGACCACCGATCTGTCCGCTTTTGGCGTCGACTTTTCCGATTGGGTAACCGTACGTTGCGAGGTTAAGGACAAACAGGCAAAGGTCTTTGTGAACGAAAAACTCGCTTACGAAGGACGGTTTCAGGAAGATGCTGGCAAGATTGTCGGACTACGGTATTATTTCCAAGGAACCGGCGCGGTGAAATCGGCCCGGTTTTACGACGATCAAATCAATGCGGTTTTACAGTAGACCGAGACTCTTCCACAGTTGCTGAATGTAATCAGCCGCTTTCAGCAACCGGCTTCCGTACCAGCTAAAAATTTCACCATCGACCAGCACTATCTTCGAGCTTGGGCAAATTTCCTGTAGTTCGGCGGTGTGTTTTTCCGAAAATGGATACGGTTCCGACGATAGTAAAATCAGTTCGGGTTGGGCGGTTTTCAGATCGGCTTCGGTCACTTCGGGGTAGCGCGTTCGTCCCCCAAATTTATTCTGAAAACCAGCCAGTTCCAGCATCGAATGAATGAAAGTCTGATTAGCCGCGACCATGTACGGTTTTCGCCAGATGAAATACGCGACGGAAGGTCCGGAAGATTGTACCGATTTGAAATCGTAAAAAGTATCTTCGATTTGCTTTGCCAATTCCTCCCCTTTCCGGCCTTTTCCGAAAAGCTCACTAACCTCCCGAATCATTGCCAGCGCATCCGGGACGGTATTGACGTCCGTGACATGAACGGGATAATGACGTTGCAATTCTTCGATTTGTTCGCGGGTATTTTCTTCTTTGTTAGCCAAAATAAAGTCCGGTTTCAGGTCGTGAATTTGGTCCAGATGCAGTGTTTTTGTGCCTCCAACCTTGACCTTATCTTTCACCTTTTCCGCCGGATGAATGCAGAATTTGGTAATCCCCACAATTGCCTGATCAAGCCCCAGATCAAAGAGCAGTTCGGTTTGGGAAGGAACGACGGAAATGATGCGTTGGGGTGGCATTCTTTTGTAGATTTGGGTAACAAATATCGATAATCCATGACTGACAATCCCGAAACTATTTATGATCCGGAATATATCAAATCGCTGTTCGATAAAATGTCCAAAACGTATGGACTTGCCAATTATATTTCGTCATTCGGGTTTACGGAACGCTGGCGGGCAGCCTGTCTTAACAATCTGCCTTCGATTGCACCCAACTCCGTTGGTTATGATTTAATGACCGGAATGGGCGAAGCCTGGGGCCATATTCTTCCCAAACTGAATGCAGAAGGAAAGCTGATTGCCGTTGACATTTCGCCCGTGATGATGCAAAAAGCCGCACTTCACCGCGAGAAAGTCAGAAACCGGGCGGTCGAAATGGTCCAGTGTGACGTTCTGAACAACCATTTTGAGTCGAACTCCGCTGATTTTGTTATCTCTACCTTCGGCTTGAAAACCTTTAATGATTTCCAAACAAGGGTTCTTGCCCGTGAAGTTAACCGGCTTTTAAAACCCGGCGGTTCCTTTTCATTTGTAGAAATATCAGCTCCCAAAGGCTGGATCCTGCATGGTTTATACCTCTTCTACTTGAAAAAAATCATTCCATTAATTGGCAAATTATTTCTGAATAGTGCGGACGAATACCGTATGTTGGGTGTCTATTGTCAAAAATTTGAAAATTGTCAAAAATTCGCAACTTACCTGATGAACGAAGGGCTTGACGTGACGTACAAATCGTATTTTTTCGGCTGTGCTACGGGCGTAGTAGGTCGGAAAACGAAAAAGTAAATTCTGGCGTTTCTCCGCTTACTCCATTCCCTTTGAGTCATCCTTCACCCGGATTGCCACAAGCTCAATTTATCTTTTAAAACCCGCTGATAATCATTACGTTTATCGTATCAACGCGTAAAGATAATCAGCATGAAACCACACTACAATCTCTTCAAATGGGTACTGGTTGGGTGCTTGGGCGGATGTGGATTGCCGACCATCGCCCAGTTAACGGCCTTGCCGGCGTCGTACTACGTAACCCGGGTAAAAGACATTAATCCCGGTTCCGCTAATTCGTACGTATCTGGTGATGGCACTACTGCCATCGAAATGAATGGTACGGTATTTTTTGCAGCCAACACGGCCGCCAATGGAACTGAACTCTGGAAAACAACCGGCACGGAAGCCAGCACGGTTTTACTAAAAAATATTAACCCGGCCGGATCGTCCAACCCGGACTGGCTCACGGAAGTCAACGGTACGCTCTATTTTGTTGCCACTGGCAGTTCGGGCCGGGAGTTGTATAAATCGGACGGGACGGCGGCCGGAACGGTTTTGGTCAAGGACATTCTTCCGGGCGGAGACGCCAATCCGCGCGGCCTTACGAATGTAAACGGAACGCTTTTTTTCGTGGCAACCGGCGCAACAACCGGCGAGGAACTCTGGAAGTCGGACGGAACCGCGGGCGGTACGGTTTTGGTAAAAGACATCAATCCGTCGGGCAATTCGGTTCCGAATTATATGCGTAAAATGGCAGTTCTGGGAAGTACTGCCTATTTTGTGGCCGATGACGGCGTCAATGGGGAAGAACTCTGGAAGTCGGACGGAACGGACGCCGGTACGGTTTTGGTCAAGAACATTCATCCCGCCGGTTCGAGCAATCTATTCGAAATGGTGGTGATGAGCGGGCTGCTCTACATGACCGCCAACGATGGCACGAACGGGACGGAACTTTGGAAATCGGACGGCACGCTGGCCGGAACGGTACTGGTCAAAAATCTGGCAGTCGGTAGCAGCAGTGGTCAGCCGCAGGATTTGGAAGTTGTGAACGCAACGCTTTTTTTCCGGGCAACGGTCAGTGGCGACGCGGAATTGTACAAGTCTGACGGCACTGCTGGCGGTACGGTTTTGGTCAAAAACATCAACGCCGGGGGCGCGTCGTTTCCTTCCTATCTGACACGTGTCAACAACACCCTGTATTTCACGGCCAACGACGGAATCAAAGGCACCGAACTCTGGAAATCAGACGGAACACCGGCCGGAACCGTTCAGGTAGTTGACCTCGTATTGGGCGCTGGCTCGACCACATTTTCCGGCATGAGTTCGGTCAACAACAGACTGTTTTTTCACTACCTGGAGCCGTGGAAATCAACTGGGACCGTCGCTGGCACTGCGATGCTCGACGACATCCACCCGACCGGCAATTCGGCTTCCACCGGTTTTATGGCGTTGAGCAGCACGACGGTTTTATTCTGGGCCACCGACGGAACGTCTGGTATGGAATTGTACAAATACGCTCAATGTTACATTTGTCCGGCAGGCCGGGTGGCAGCTTCGTCGGAGGAAGTCACTCCGACCGCGCTCCAGTTGACCCCGCTACCCAATCCGGTGCAAAACGCGCTGACGGTCGATATTCGCGGGTCCGACCGTCAGCCAATCCAGCTTCAATTGATGACTGTGAAAGGCGAACTGATCGAAAACCGGCAGATTCCCCAGCCCCAAGCCGTCGAACGGCAGACGTTTGATGTAAGCCGCCAGCCAACGGGGATGTTGTTGCTGCGCGCCAGGGCGGGTGATCAGGAGCAGACGGTTAAGGTTTTGAAGTCGGATTGACGGTTCTATCCACCCCACCGACCCGCTTAAACATGCTGATAGATCTTGCCGAATGCCTATATTTGTCCAGCGAATCGAAGGTAAACAACAAAATGCGTATTCAATCGGACAATACCCCGTCGCCGTCCTCGGCGCTAACGGAATTAGGGCGGATCGCCGTGGGCGAGAAAGTGGAGCGGTCGGGTCAGGTGGTTCCGAGCAGCATCGACAGTTTCCGCATTCGCGGGGATCATGCCGAAGCCGTCCACAAAGTCTACGGCGAAACCATCACCGAATTGCCCATCCTGTTTTATTCCGATCAGGAAGAAATTGTCTGCAATGAGCGACTCGAAATCCGCACCGCCGACGGCAAACTGTTCGGCTACGGAGACAACCACACTTTCCACATCTGGAACGACGAACTGAAAAAATACGCCGTCACGACCGTCGAAAAACGCCCACATATTCGGGACGAAACCGTCACTTTTTTGCAGAAAAACCTGCATCCCGGCAAAGCGAAGCTGATTAAGTGGTTGCCGGTTTTGACGTTGCGGTTTGTCATTCGCGACATTCCGCTGCTGGGTTACTGGCAGTTCAGCACCCGCGCCGTCCAGACCACCATTCCGAACCTGCGCAATAAGTTCGATGAATACAAGAAACTCTTCGGCAGCGTGCAGTATTTGCCGTTTTTGCTGAAAGTCAAAAAGGTGAAGTCCAACAAACCGGGCATGGTGTATCAGTACCCGATTGTCGATCTGGTGCCGCAGTTTTCGTTCGAAACCGCCCACCGCCTGGCCCGTCACCTCCGCGAAAATCCGCAGGCCGATGTGAGTCACTGGCTGAGCGAAAATGGCGACAAACCAGAGCAACTGCCGACAGCGTTGGAGTGATCGTAGTCTAACCGATTTGCCAATCAGTGCATTATCTGGTTATCTTAGCAAAAAGTGACTGATTTATGGAGCAATATCAGAAATACATTCAGATCAATCCGAATATCCGATTCGGGAAACCTTGTATTGCGGGGACACGCATTGCGGTTCAAGATATTCTTGGTTGGCTGGCTTCAGGAATGAACAACGAAGAAATTTTGGAAGACTTCCCCGAACTGACCACTGACCAAATCCGAGCAGCTCTGGCGTTCGCTGCGGATAGCGAACGACGCACCCGCTTACTGGCTGCTTAATGAAACTCCTTCTGGATGCTAATTTATTGTATCGGTTAGTCTGAAGTTAAACAAATTATCAGTAGAGCAGGAGGAATATATTACATAAATATATGACTAGAAAAATACTAATATTTTCATTTATCACACTCCTGATTAGCTCTTTATTCATTTCTTACTTCGCTTTTTCTTTGATGAAATGGGAAACTTTGACAGCTTCTATTTCTCTAACAATTGCAATTATTTCAGCTTGGGTTGCTTACGAAACCTTCTATTTACAAAATCAATCAAAAAGACCGCAGATTGTATTAACTATCGATTCTCAAAGCCGCCACAGTTTATTTCTGCTTGTATGTCAAAATTTAGGAGAAAAGGCTGCATTTAATTTTAAATTCACTTGGACAAGGCCTTTATTGGACCTGAAAGGAAATCAAATCACTTTCAAATCAAATCCTAAAATTGTTGATTGTGAAATACCTGTGTTAAATGCAAAAGAAAAATTATCAATAATTGTTGATGAAATAGGTAGCTTTTACAAAAAAAACAAGGATGATAGTAAATACTATTCTGGTACAATTTCCTTTCAAGAATCATTAACATGTAATAAAAAAACATCTTATAATTTTCAGTTTTCTTTCGAACAATATTCTGAAACACCATTATCAGAAAGTGAGTTACCAAAAACCTTATTTGAAATCCAGAAAATACCAAAAAACCTAGAAGATATAAAAGCTGAATTACAAAAATTGAGATATACTATAGAAAATAATATAAAATAAATCTTCACACAATCAACTTATACCCCACTCCCCTCACATTCACAATCTGTACCTGCGGGTCATCTTTGAGGTAGCGACGAAGCCGCGTAATGAATACATCGAGACTTCGGCCATTGAAAAAACTGTCGTCACCCCACAAATCCAGCAGCACGGCAGAGCGTTCCAGCACCTGATTCCGCTGTTCGTAGAGTCGCTTCAGTAGTTCGGCTTCGCGGTGTGACATCGGCGTCTCTTTTCCGTTGAACGCCAGCTTTTGTTTGGGATAATCGAACTGGTAATGGCCAATTGGCAAGCGATCCGGCGTGGTCGGGCGAACGGTCTGGTTCCGGGACAGCAGGGCCTGAATGCGGACAATCAATTCGTCGATACTGAACGGTTTTTTGAGGTAATCGTTGCCACCCAACTCAAAACCCCGGACCACATCTACGGTTTGGGAACGAGCCGTCAGGAAGATGATCGGAACGTACGGGTCGGTTTGCCGAATGCGCGCAGCCAGTGAAAAACCGTCGAGTTTGGGCATCATCACATCCGCCACCACCACGTCGGGGGAATGGGCGACAAACAACGCATAACCTTCCTCGCCGTCAGCGGCATACAAAACCGCAAACCCGCGAACCTCAAGGCTGTCCCGGACAATCAGGCCCAGCGAAAGTTCATCTTCAATCAATAATACGGTTGCCATAGAAGAGAAATTATTTCGCGGAGTTGAGCGGAGGAAAGGGGAGTTAAGCGGAGATTTCTTTAAAAAACTACTCTGCTTAACTCCCCTTTCCTCCGCTCAACTCCGCGAAACAACTCTTTTTACTTAATTAGGGATCCAGATTACAAACACACTCCCCCGTCCCGGTTCGCTCGAAACTTCAATGCGTCCGCCGTGCTTCTCGACGACCTGCCGGACGTACGATAGCCCCAGCCCGAAGCCTTTTACCGGATGAAGGTTCCCCGTCGGAACCCGAAAAAACCGATCGAAAATCACCTCGTGATACACCTTCGGAATCCCATTGCCGTTGTCCTCCACCGTCAGCCGCCAGCCGTTTTCATCGGCTCGGCTGTTGATCAGGATTTGAACCGACTCCTGCGAATACTTGATCGCGTTATCGATCAGGTTGTTAATGGCGTTGCCCAGGTGCAGCCGGTCGGCCTGAACCTGGGCGTTTTCCGGAACGGTTTCTACTTCAATGGCCACCAGTTTCACCGGTGCGCCCGCTGAGGCTTTTAACTGGTGATTGCCCACCACCTCCTGAATCAGTTCGGAAGGCTTAAGCCACTCGCGGTTCAGTTCCAGTTCCTTCTTCTCGTCGACCGCCATGTTCAGCACCTTCTCCACCAGATCGGACAGCCGTTGCAGTTCATTTTTTGAAATAGTCAAATAGCTGTGGGTTTTCTGTGCGTCATTCAGCGCCCCGAAATGTTGCATGGCTTCCACAGCCGCCGAAACCGTCGCAATCGGCGTTTTCAGTTCGTGCGTCATGTTGTTGATGAAATCGTTTTTGATTTCCGACAGCTTTTTCTGTTTCAGAATGGTCGATAACATATACAGAAAGCACCAGGTAGTCAACGCCATCAACAGGGCCGAGCCCGCCAGCAGCCAGTCCATTTTCTTCAAAATATAGCCCGTTGGACTGTCGAACGAAGCTTGCAGAAACTGGTTTTTAACGGGATTGATAGGCATCGGCGGGGTCTTAATGGGCGAACCGGTACGCATCGGGTTGTCCATCTGCTGACGGAATATATCCGGTTTTAACTGAATCGTGTCCAGTTGATAATCGGCCTCGACATCGCGCAGACGCAACTCGGCCCGATAGGTCGAATCGAATGTTGCAAGGTTGAATTTATGGTCACCCGCCCAGTTCAAAATCAGCATTTTGGTAATTTTCCGGGCCATGGTGTCGATAAAAACACGGTCTTTCGACGATCGTGACTGCCGTTTAATCCGGTAATTCATCACCTGGACGCTTACCGGCTGCGAATCGGTGACGGTGACAAAAGCACTGTCACTGCGCCGGTCAAATGCCATGCGACTTACCGGGAAATCCTCTTCCGATTCCATCGGGCGAAAATGAAACCGCCGACGTGGTTCGTCGGAACGGATTTCGCCCCGAACCAGTTGACGGGCGTCGTTAAACTGCTGTTTTTCAACCGCCGAAATGAACGCACCCCGCACCGTCCGCCGAAACTGCTGCTCGTGGAGTTGGTAGCTCGTATACAGCCAGTAGCCCTGAAAGGTCATCACGCCCAGGATACAAACCGTCATCAGAACAAAGATCGACCGGATGCGCTGTTTCATCATGTACAAAAATACCCGCTTTTCTGTCGGCTTTCCAACGGCGTTAACACTACTTAACACTATATAACAGTGCTTTACATCCAACCTCCGCACCTTTGTCCCATCATTTTCCAGTCATCATTTCACTCCTCCGTAGTCATGAAACGATTCAGAACTGTAGCCGCTGCCCTCATCGGTCTTCATTTGGCAGCCCAACTGGCCAACGCCCAACCCACGGCCGGCAAGATTTCGTATGAAGTCATGCAAAAAGTCGATCTGTCCCAGATGCGGGTCATCATCAACGGCCAGGAAGTCCGGCCGGATGGTGCCGATGCCCCCGCAGGTATGCCCGAAACGCGGTCTTTTGTCCAGCATTTTATTTTCTCAGGGACCCACGGCAAGGAAGAACAGGACCGCAACAGCGGTGGCGGGATCATGGTCCGGCAGGTGATACAGGATGGTGGTGGACCAGGCCCCGGACCCGGTGGACCAGGTGGACCAGGTGGCCCTGAAGGACGCGAAAATCGCAATTTCAATGGTCGCCCCTTCGAACGTGCCGTGTATTTCGATCTGGCAGCCCAGAAAACCGTCGAGGTGTTGGCGATCAAAAAAGATTCGGTTACCAGTCACTACCAGACCGAAATCCCGCAGAAACGGGTAACAGGCTGGCAGGAAACCGACAAAACGAAGAAAATTGCGGGCTATCTCTGCAAGAAAGCAACGGTTCCCTTCAAGAATATGTCCTATACCATCTGGTATACCACGGAATTGCCGTTTACGTACTCCCCCATCAGCAGCCTGACGCCCGAAAAAGGCGTGGTTTTGCAAATCGAGAGTGACAACGAAGCATTTAAAGCGACCAAAATTGCCGCCCAGGACGTGAAGGAAAGTGACGTTATGCCGCCCCAAACCGCCCAGGTGGTAACACTCGAAGAGCTGAACACCATCCGTCAAAAAGCCATGGCCGACATGCGCCAGCAAATGATGAATAATTTTCAAAACCGGAATTAGTGTACGGTTTACGGTATTCGGTTTACGGTTTACGGTGGCTGACGCAAGCTTCCACGGATGCGTTAGCCACCGTAAACCGTAAACCGAATACCGTAAACCGAATACCAACCTGAAATTGACCAAGTACCATGCGCTCACTTCTCCCTGTTTTCTTTTTTATGATCAGTCTAACGAAGGTCGTCGCCCAGTCGCAGCTCCGGGGGGCGGTGGTCGACTCCACCACGCGAAAACCGCTGATGGAAGCGACGGTTTCCCTGCTGTCGGTGCGCGATTCGTCGGTCGTCACCTTCATGATTACCAACGGAGACGGGGAATTTACCTTCAAAAATGTGGCGGTGGGGACCTACCGGCTGCTGATTACGTATGTGGGGTATCGGAACAAATCAAAGCGCATTTCGATCACAACCGGCAAACCGCATACCGACGCTGGAACAATTGAAATGATTACCCAGGCGGTTAACCTCAACGAAGTGGTGGTGAAGCAGGAAGGGCCGCCGATTGTCATCAAACAGGATACGGTCGAGTTCAATGCCGGTGCCTTCAAAACGCAGCCCAATGCAATGGTGGAGAACCTGTTGAAGAAACTACCGGGCGTGGAAGTGGACCGCGAGGGAACCATCAAGGCGCAGGGGCAGGAAGTAAAACGGGTCTTGGTCGACGGAAAACCGTTCTTTGGCGATGATCCGAAAATGGCCACCCGCAACCTCCCTGCCGACATCATCGACAAAGTCCAGATGTACGATCAGCAGTCCGATCAGTCACAATTTTCGGGTATCGACGACGGTGACCGGAACAAAACCATCAATCTCGTTACCAAAAAAGACAAGCGGAAGGGTTATTTCGGCCAGCAATCCATCGGTGCCGGACCGAACGAGACGAACGATGACGTCCGCTACGCGGCCCGGCTTAACCTGAACCGGTTTAACGGCAACCAGCAGATTTCGCTGATCGGGCAAGCCAATAACATCAACCAACAAGGCTTTACGGGCCAGAATATATTCGGCGGGGGCGCCGGACTGGGTGCCAATTTTGGTGGTGGTGGCCTGATTGTGGCGGGTGGCCGGAGTGGCGGAGGAAGCAATGGCGGGAATACCAACGCCATCACCCGGACGCTGGCGGGTGGTTTAAACTACCGCGACCAGTGGGGTAAGAAAGTAGACGTGGCAGGGAGTTATTTCCTGAACGACCTCAATACCGTAACCGATCAGCAAAGCCGCCGACAGTATGCGCTGCCCGACACTTCCTACCAGGTCAACCAGAACAGCACGTCGCGCAATCAGGTCACCAGCCACCGGTTCAACATGCGGTTTAATTACCAGATCGATTCGTTGACGACGCTGCGGATTACCCCCGGTTTTACCCTACAGAATTCTGAATACCAGAGCATTAATCAATCACAAACGCTGACGAACGACGCGATTTCCAGCGTCGAGCAACTGGATTCGACGAACCTGATCAACACCAGCAACACGAATTATAATTCGACCGGAAACGGGATTTCGGGGAATAACAACGCACTCCTGATGCGGAAGTTCAAACGCAAAGGGCGGACGTTATCCCTGAACTGGAACATTGCCGTCAACAACCAGAATACCGATGGCATCAACCAATCCCTCAACCAGTTTTTCGGGCAAACCGGCGGCCGGAATAACCAGAACATCGATCAACGAAACGAACAAACCAGCAAGTCGGTGACCAACTCGATTAACCTGACGTATACCGAACCGCTTTCGCTCAGCAAAACCCTGGAGTTTCATTACAACTATTCCAATAACCGCAATACCTCCAACCGATCGGTAAACGACTACGATGAATTGACCAAAGACTACACGGAATTCAACCCATCGCTGAGCAATAACTTTGTAAATACCTACATGACAAATCGGGTCGGTTCTACGCTGCAAAACAAACGTCTGAAGTATACCTACGCGCTGGGATTTGACATGCAACAGGCTAATCTCCACAGCGATAACCAGACAAGAGACGTCAGTCTGAACAAAAGCTTTACCAACGTACTACCGAATGCGATGTTTACGTATAACTTCAGTAAAAACAGGACGCTGCGGTTCAATTACCGGAGTCGCACCAACGCCCCTTCCGTGTCGCAGTTGCAGCCCGTAGCCGACAACACCAATCCGCTCAACATCCGGCTGGGTAATCCGGATCTGAAACAGGAGTTTAGCAATACCGTTTCGCTGAATTACAACAATTTTCAGCAAACGACCTTCCGCAGCGTGTTCGCTATGCTGAATGCGACCCAAACCAACAACAAAATCGTGAATGCCACGACGTTTACCAACCAGGGAGCGCAAACGACGCAACCCGTAAACACCAACGGTTATTATAACGTGATGGCATTCCTGGCCATCGGTCGGCGCATTCAACCCCTCAAAGCCAATGTGAACCTGACGAGTAACATCAACTTCAACCGGGGCGTCAGTCTGGTCAATAGCCAGACCAACCGGTCGCAAAACTGGACGTTCAGCCAGGGTGCCCGCATCAACTCGAATTTCGATGAAAAACTTGAATTTGGACTGAGCGGCAACATTAGTTACCAGACTGCTTTATACTCTCTGCAAACGAATCAGAATACCGAGTATTTCAACAAATCGCTCAGTGGCGATCTGTATTACCAATTGCCTTTCCGGCTGGTTGTTACGACGGATGTTACGTACAATAATTACTCGGGAAAATCGGCTGGATCGGTTCAGAATTTTGCGCTCTGGAACGTGGCCTTAACCCGTCAATTTTTCAAAAACCGCCAGGGAGAATTAAAATTGCAGGTCTATGATTTGCTGAATCAAAACCGCAGCATCAGCCGGAATGTGACAGAAACGTATTCCGAAGAAACGAATAGTCGCGTTCTGAACCGGTATTTTATGCTCAGCTTTACCTATAACCTGCGGAGATTTGGCAGCGGCCCTCAGTCCCGAACCGAACGGCAAAACCGGGATCAGAACTTCCCGCAACGGGGGATGCAACGGCCGGGGCGAATGAATTAATTTGGATTTCGCATTCCCCGGATTGTGTATTACCGACATCCCGCATTCCCCGGATGATGTTACCAACATCCCGCATTCCCCGGATTGCATCCGGGGCTATGGTATTTCAGCCTTTCAGGCTGGTTAGGGGTGTTCATTCGTTTGGTTGAGAAGGAAGTAAAAATGTTCCGCTCCTGGCTTTGTAGTAAAACAGATTGATCGGTTAATTCAACCCGCCAAAAAACCGGGTGATGGTAATTCGTGTGGTAGTCTCTTTCGTATGAAAACAATTCACTTCTTCCTGTTTGTTGCGGCACTGGGTCTGGTGGGCTGTCAATCCGCTCAACTGCCTGAAGAGGTGGCGCTGGCAATGGAAAAAACGCCCGAAACGGTGGACTACAACCTACACGTCAAACCCATCATTTCGGACCGGTGTTTCAAATGCCACGGCCCCGATAAGGCCAAAATCGAAGCGGATTTGCAGTTGGCAAACTTCGAAGGTGCTACGCAGGAAAACAAGGAAGGACGCCGGGCGATTGTGCCGGGCGACGCCGGAAAAAGTGAGCTGGTGAAGCGGATTCTGAGCCACGACCCGGAAGAAGTGATGCCCACGCCCAAGTCGAACCTGACACTGACGGCGGAAGAAAAAGCCGTGTTGATCAAATGGATCGAACAGGGCGCGGAATACAAGGAACACTGGTCGCTGACGAAAATCGAAAAACCGGCGGTTCCGAAGGTGGGGCAAAGTTTTCTGTCGCGCTGGGGCGTCACTTCCGACGAAGAAACCACCTGGGTTCGCAATGAAATCGATCGGTTTACACTGGCGAAAATGAAGGAGGTGGGCTTAAAACCGTCGCCCCAAGCCGAAAAAGCAACCCTGCTCCGACGCGTATACATGGATTTGACGGGCCTTCCGCCCACGCCCGCCGAGGTTGAAGCATTCCAAAAAAATGCCGCCCCCAATGCCTATGAACAGGTGGTGGACAAGCTGCTGGCATCTCCGCAATACGGTGAACAACAAGCCGTTAGCTGGCTAGACCTGGCCCGGTTTGCCGACTCGCAGGGCTATCAGGACGACCCCATGCGGAACGCGTATCCCTACCGCGACTGGGTCATCCGATCGTTCAATCAAAACCGCCCCTTCGACCAGTTTGTGAAGGAACAGATAGCCGGGGATCTACTGCCTGCTTCGCCAAAACCGGAAGTCCAGCGGGAACGCATCCTGGCCACAGCTTTCAACCGGCTGCATTCGCAAAGTGGCGAAAACGGCATTGTTCCCGAAGAATACCGCATCGAATACGTGGCCGACCGCGCCAATACCTTCGGAAAAGCCTTTCTGGGCCTGACGATGGAGTGTGCCCGCTGCCACGACCACAAATACGATCCGATCAGCCAGAAAGACTATTATTCGCTGTTCGCATTTTTCAACCAAAACAAGGAAACCGGGCAAATCACGCACAACGGCGAAGCCTGCCCGACGGTGATGCTGCCGTCTCCGCAGGTCGATCAAACGCTGAAGTTCATCCGGACCAAAATTCAGCGGCTGGAAACCCGCCTGCAACCGCAACTTTACAAAAAATCGTTTACCAACTGGGCTACAAATCCAGTGCTTACTTCCACGCTCAACCGCGGCTTGCTGGTACATTTGCCGCTGGATGCCGAGGAGAATGGCATCTACGAAAACCGGGCCGATCGGTCTTTCGTCGCGTTTCTGAGTGGTGATAAGGAGCGAAAACCGCTGCCAACCGCTGGGAAAGTCGGTCAGGCGATGGCGTTGCGGGGTGAATGCGGCATCGGCATTCTGTCGGAGACAATCGACCGCGTGAACGGAAAAATGGTGGAGTCGCCGAAACGGTTTGGCAAGGGACTCAACTTTGAACGGAATCAGGAATTTTCGGTCAGCATCTGGGTCAATCCGGCCCAAAAAGGCGTTGAAGGAGCCATTTTTCGCCGAACCAACTACGCCAATGAGGGCTACCGGGGCTATTCGGTCAGGATGAATCCGGATCAGACCCTGACGGTTTTGCTGAGTTACGTCTGGCCGGCCAATTGCATCGAACTCAAAACCGTTGATAAACTACCACTCCATCGCTGGCAAAACCTGACGCTGACCTACGACGGCGAAGCGAAAGCCGCCGGTGTGCGTTTTTTCGTGGACGGCAAACCCGCCCGCATGAACGTGATTACCGACAACCTGACCAAAGGCCTTCTGCACGGAGAATTCAACTCCAACAAGCAAGGCAAATTTTACGGTTTTGAACTCGGCTACGACTCCCAGGAAAAGACCCTCCACGGGGTTGCCGTCGACGAACTCCGGATTTATAAACGACGGCTATCGGCGCTGGAAGTTGAATCACTGGCGGCTGGCACCAATTCCGTGGCCGATCTGGTACGCATCCCTGAAAGCAAACGAACCGCTCAGCAACGGCAGAATTTGCTCGAACATTATTTGCTCACGGCCGATTCCACCTTCGCTCAGACGAACCGGCAACTCTCGGTCGTTCGCGGGCAGGAAGTAGCGGTTTTGTCCGACATCCCCGAAGTTATGGTGATGCAGGAATTGCCCGCCAGTCAGCAACGGAAAAGTTTTATTCTGAACCGGGGCGTTTACGATGCGCCCGGTGCAGCAGTGTCTTCCCAAACGCCACTTCGCCTGGGGAAACTACCCGCCGACTATCCGCAAAACCGCCTGGGCCTGGCGCAATGGCTGCTGGCAGACGATCATCCGTTGTTCGCCCGTGTGATGGTCAACCGGCTCTGGCAGAACTACTTCGGCAACGGTCTTGTCAAAACGCAGGAAGACTTCGGCAGCCAGGGCGATTTGCCGTCGCACCCCGAATTGCTGGACTGGCTGGCCATTCAGTTCCGGGAGGAAGGCTGGGACACGAAGCTGTTTGTCAAACGGATGATGCTATCGGCCACTTACCAGCAATCGTCCAAAGCCACGCCGGAAGAAATTGAACGCGATCCCGATAACAAGTGGCTGGCCCGGGGCAGCAGTTACCGGCTTTCTGCCGAACAGGTCCGCGACAATGCACTGGCGGCCAGCGGTTTGCTGGTTCGAAAAATTGGCGGACCGAGTGTCTATCCGTACCAGCCAGCCGGTATCTGGGAAGCCCTGGCGACCCGCAATACGATTAGTTACCGCCAGCAACACGGCGACAGTTTATACCGGCGCAGCATGTATACCATCTGGAAGCGGACCAGTCCTCCGCCGATGATGCTGAATTTTGACTCGCCCGACCGGAGTCTGTGTACGGTTCGGCGGCAAAAAACCGCTACGCCATTGCAGGCCCTGGTAACGCTGAATGATCCGCAATTCGTGGAAGCCGCCCGGGTGCTGGCCCAGCGAACGATGCGGGCCAAACCGTCGTCGGACGAGCGAATCCGGTATTTCTTTCAAGCCATTGTTTCCCGAAACCCGCGTCCCCGGGAGTTGGAACTGATGAAAGCCTTGTACGTTGAAGCCTATCAGGGCTTTGCGAACGCACCACAACGGGCTGAATCACTGTTGAAAACCGGTGAATACGAACGTGACCCGACGCTGAAAGGCCCGGAACTGGCGGCTTACACGATGGTTGCCAACACCATTTTGAATTACGACGAAGCGACGATCAAACGATAAGTGCCATGACCAACGAATTGCAAGACCGCATCCACGATGAGATGAGCCGCCGAACGTTTCTGCAAAGCAGCGGTCTGGGTCTTGGCGCGGCCGCACTTTCTTCCCTGTTACCCCAACATGCCGCAGCCAGTTCGGCTTCGTGTCTGGATTTGCCCAATTTTCCGGCCAAGATCAAACGGGTGATTTACCTGCTGCAAAGTGGGGCGCCGTCGCAACTGGAAACGTTCGATTACAAACCGAAGCTTGAACAGATGTGGGGGCAAAATCTGCCCGAATCAGTGCGGCAGGGCCAACGGCTCACGGGCATGTCGGCGGGCCAAAGTTCGTTTCCGCTGGCGGCATCGGTGTATAAATTTGCACAATACGGGAAAAGCAGGGCGTGGGTGAGTGAACTGCTGCCCCACCACAGCACGATGGTAGACGACCTGTGTTTCATCAAATCCATGCACACCGAACACATCAACCACGACCCCGCCGTTACCTTTATCCAGACGGGCAACCAGATTGGCGGACGGCCGTCGATGGGTTCGTGGGTGAGTTACGGGCTCGGTTCGGAGAACAAAAACATGCCGGCTTTCGTCGTGCTGCTGTCGCGGGCGCGCAGTGGTGACCAGCCGCTGTATGCCAAACTGTGGAGCAACGGTTTTATCCCTTCCACGCACCAGGGCGTGGTGTTCCGGTCGGGTCCCGATCCGATTTTTTACCTCAATAATCCGGATGGCGTCGACAAAACGTCCCGGCGGACGATGCTGAACTACCTCGCCAAATTGACGGAAGATCAGTACAAACACGTCCTCGACACCGAACTCAACAGCCGGATGCAACAGTACGAAATGGCGTACCGAATGCAAACCTCCGTTCCCGAAACGCTCGATCTTTCCAAAGAACCGGATTACATCTTTGATCTGTACGGCCCCGAAAGCCGAAAACCGGGGACGTATGCGGCCAACTGCCTGTTAGCCCGCAAATTAGCGGAGAAAGATGTGCGGTTTATTCAGTTGTATCACCAGGGCTGGGATCAGCACGGTAATTTGCCGAAAGACATTAAAATTATGGCCGATTCGGTCGATCAGCCGACGGCCGCGCTCGTGAAAGACCTGAAACAACGCGGCTTGCTGGACGATACGCTGGTGATTTTTGGCGGTGAATTTGGCCGCACCAATTACTCACAGGGCAAGCTTACCAAAGATAACTACGGCCGCGACCACCACCCGCGCTGCTTCACCGTCTGGATGACCGGGGGCGGAATAAAAAAAGGAATGACGTACGGACAGACCGACGATTTCAGTTACAACATTATTAAAGAACCGGTTCATGTCCACGATTTGCAGGCCACGATTCTGCACCTGCTGGGCCTCGACCACGAAAAACTGGTGTACAAATTCCAGGGGCGTCGCTACCGCCTGACCGATGTGGCCGGAAAAGTAGTCAAACCCATTCTGGCGTAGACCGTCAATCCGCTCCCAAACGAAAACGGACAACCGATTAGATCCGGTTGTCCGTATACAATTATCCCCACAGAATCAACTAAACTTAAGGCAGCAACACCCGGTCGATCACGTGTACGACACCGTTGGTAGCCACGTTGTCAGCAGAAACCACGTTCGAAGCCTGATTGGCGTTTCCCGTTCCCAGAAAACTCACTCCGGAAGAGGATACGTTGCTTCGAACGGTGGTTCCCTGTGCCGTCGGAACGGCGGCTCCATTGGTTAGGTTCGTAGAAAAGGCCCGGGCGGCAATAACGTGATAGGTCAGAATATTGGTCAGGGTGGCAACCGGCGCGGCATTGATGGCAGCCGCATCCGCAAAACCAGCAGCCTGGAAAGCGGCATTGGTCGGAGCCAGCACCGTCAGCGGCCCCGCAGCCGTCAAAGCATTGAGAACCGGTGCGCCACCCCGTGTAACTGCAGCCACCAGCAAACTCAGGTTCGGATTGCCCTGCGCCAGTTGCACGATGTTTTGGGTGGGCGGCATCAGAACTTTGTTGATGACGTGAATGACGCCGTTTGACGCAGGAACATCGGCCTGCGTCACCTGTGCGCCATTGACGGAAACCCCCGAAGCGGTTTTGGTAATGTATACATTGCTGTTGCCCAGCGTCTGCACCGCCGTGTTGGCTGCCGTCGGAATATCAGCTGCAGCCGTCCGCTGACCGATGACGTGGTATTGCAAAACCGCCTGAAGGGTCGCTACCGGTGCGGCATTGATCGCGGCCACGTCGGCAAATCCAGCGGTTTTGAAAGCCGCATCCGTTGGTGCAAAAACCGTCAGCGATCCTGTTCTGAGTGCTTCAGCCAGTCCGGCACGCACTACGGCAGCTTCCAGCAGGGAAAAATCAGCCGTGTTGACAACGATATCGGTGATGGTCTGGGGTGCCGGTGTTTCTTCGTCGTCGTCATTGTCGCAGGACGTCATTGAAAACAAGGTTGAGCTTACTAACAGGGCTACCACAAACTTCAGGCGGGTGAATTTTCGAAAAATGGATGGATTACGTTTCATAAACAGTTTAAAAGTTGTGTGTTGAAAAACTCCGCAATCGACCTTTGGAGGTGTTTGGATTGCTTTCGAACCATAGTGCGGAGGCAAGCAGCTTTCTCACAAAACTTTTTTGATTTTTTTTTGTAAAATATTCTCTCTGACTTTGAACAAATCGCGGCTAACATTTTGGCTCATCAATCCGTTACTGCCAGTAATCAATTCCCTGCAAACCGTTCTGCCGTATGCCCAGTCCTGTACCGGAAATTCCGCCATCGCTTTGGGAGGGTCTTCGCAATCGCGATGACTCCAGCCTGAGTGAGCTGTACCGGTTGACTTACAATGACCTACTGAATTTTGGCATCTACTTTGGTTTCACAGCCACCGATACCAAAGATGCCATCAACCAGGTGTATCTGGAGCTGTGGGAACGCGGGGAGAAACTGCCGGTGGTTGGCAACATCCGGTCGTACCTCATCACCGCCCTGCGCCGGAAGCTGTTGAAAGATTTTAACCGGGAAAATCATTTTACGGAGCTGACCGGACGCGAACCCGGCTACGAACCGCCTTACGAAGAGGTCATCGTGCAGGCGCAGGAACAGCAGCATCTTCAGCAAACGCTCCAGCAGGCACTCAGTCAATTGACACCCCGGCAGCGGCAACTCATCGAACTGCGGTTTTTCCGAAATCAGGGGAATGAGGAAATTGCCGAAGCCACCGGCATGCACATCAATACGGTTTACAACACGCTGTCTTCAGCTCTGAAACTGTTGCGACAGACGCTGAATCGAAAAGAAAAACGGAGCCTGGTACCGCTATGGCTGCTCATTTTTTCCTTGCTGGGTTTGTGAGATTTCGTTACTTCGACGTACTATTATCAGAACTTAACACCCCCGGCCCTCTTTCGGGATGTCGATGAACGCAATGAAACACGACTTTTACACGGCCGACGACTTTTTGCTGGACGATAGTTTTGTTGCCTATCGGCAGGGAACCGACCCGGCGGCAATAGCCTACTGGACGGAATGGCAGCGTCGAAAACCGGGCAACCTTCCGGCATTTCGGGAAGCCGAGCGGCTGCATAGTATGCTCAGTGGCCACAAACCCGGTCTGGAAGCGTCCCTACAGGAATTGAAAACCTTGCTGGCCGACCGTCAGGCAGAAACTATCCCTGTCGTCGATTTCCAACCCCAACAAACCCGTTTCCAAACCGGCTGGTGGATCGCTGCAGCTTCGATTCTGGTCATGCTGGGATTGGGTGGTTACTGGCTCTGGCAGAACCAGACGGTTTCGTACCGCACCGACTACGGCCAGCAGAAAACGATCACCCTGCCCGACGGTTCCACCGTTACGCTCAACAGCCATTCGGTACTCAGCCACCGACGGCATTGGGCATCCGGCGAAAACCGCGACGTCACGCTCACTGGCGAAGGCTATTTTTCGGTCCACCATCTGGAAGCCCATGTGCCGTTTCGGGTGCACAGCGAAGGTGCGTTTACGGTTCAGGTTCTGGGTACGGAATTTACCATGACCAGCCGCAGCAATCTCCACCGCGTGGTGCTGAACCGGGGCAAAGTAGAGGTTAGCGGTTCGGACAGCAGGCCAGTACTGACGCTGGTGCCGGGACAACTGGCCGAGCTTGACTCTGCCACAGGCCAGCTAACCCGTCGGGAGGTATCGCCAGAACGCTACAATGGCTGGCTTCGGAACCAACTGGTTTTCGATGAGATCACCCTTCCGGAAGCCATTCGGCAGGTGGAAGAGCAGTTTGGGATTGACGTTCGATTCGATCCGGCTGAGGCAGGTAGTCGGCGGTTTTCGGGTATTTTACCTCTGAAAGATCCCGAAAAGGTACTGAACACGCTGGCGGTTTATCACCAATTGAAAATTACTAAAAAGGGAGATGCCTATTTGCTGAACCGGTGAAGGTGCTGCGACAGATTTTCAGGTTGGCCAACAAACCGTTCCGGGTTGGGCTATGCGGTTTACTGATCGGGTCACTGCTGACCGGAACACAGACCCGTGCGCAGTCGGGCCAGCCCCTGGAAGGTTTCCTGAAAACCCTGAACCAGAAGCGCGGAACGTATTTTTTGTACGATGAGAAACTCCTGAAGACCATCCGGATAACGGCCCCGATCCCGTGGAAAGCCGACACCCGAACCCTGCTGGAAACCGCCCTGTCTGGTACCGGCCTGACCTTTCGGCGGGTCGACGACTGTTACCTGATCGAACCCGCAACGCGCCCGTTGCCCCGCCCCCAGCCTACCGGCCAAACGCCTGTGCGACGGTTCACGATCAGCGGATTTGTGCGGGAAAAAGGGAGCCGGGAGCAGGTAAACGGCGCTTCGGTTTACGTCGAACAAACCGTCGCCACCACCAATCCGTACGGGTATTATTCCCTGACCATCGCCGAACGCGACACCGTGGAACTGGTGGTTGCAATGGTGGGTTATCGCCGTTTTTACCAAAAACTACCCCTTTCCGGCTCGACCTCCCTCGATATCGAACTGACGTCCAATACCTTGCTGAACGAAGTGGTTTTGACCAATACCGCCGGGGCGCGGGCGTTCAGTTTATCACAGACCGGCCAGGTGACGCTTCCGGCCCTCCAGATTCGGAACACCCCGGCCTTGCTGGGTGAAAAAGATGTCCTGAAAACGCTGCAATTTGTGGCGGGTATTCAGCCGGGGTTGAGTGGTCAGGTCGGCCTGCACGTTCGCGGGGGTGGCGCCGATCAGAACCTGCTCCTGCTGGACGAGGCCCCGGTTTACAATGCCAATCACCTGTTCGGTTTTTTTTCGGCCTTCAACGCCGATGCCCTGCAAACCGTTACGCTGCAAAAAGGCGGATTTTCGTCGCGGTTTGGCGGCCGCCTGTCGTCGGTGGTCGACATGTCCATGCGCGAAGGTAACAAACAGCAGTGGCATGGTGCGGTCGGAACGGGCATCGTGGCCTCCCGGCTTTTGCTCGAAGGCCCGCTGATTCGCGAGAAAGCATCGTTTCTGCTCGCGGCCCGGCGCTCCAACCTCAGTCCGGTTCTGGGCGACTTTGTCGCGTCGGTCATCGACGATTATACCGGAACCACCTGGCGGGCCAATTTCTACGACCTCAACGCGAAGATGAATTTCGATCTAAACCGGCGCAACAAACTGTACCTCAGCGGGTATTTTGGACGAAACTACTTTGGCGGTGGTGACAGCCTGAACCGGGCGCAACGCTGGGTGAACGTGCTGACCTGGCAAAACCAGACCGGAAACCTGCGCTGGAATCACCTGTTTTCCGAAAAATTATTCAGCAATACCGCCCTGGTTTTCAGCCGGTACAACTTTGAAACGCACCGCAAAAACATCAGCACCGAGGGCGAAACAGCCGGGCAGACCACGGATTTGTGGCGGTATTTCGATGGCATCACGGACCTGACGCTGAAAACTGATTTTGACTTTTTCCCTTCCGCCAACCACCACCTCCAGTTCGGACTGATCAATACCGTCCGGGCCTACCGGCTCAATGGCGTTCAGGTCATCACGCAATCGGCCCTCGGCAATCAGTCGGGTCTGGAAAAAACCGAATCGCTCGAAACAGCCGCCTACGCCGAAGACCACTGGAACCTCGGCAAACGCATCAAACTCAGCGCCGGGGGGCGCATCACCCGGTACCGCATCCGGCAAAAGAACTTCCTGCGGGCCGAGCCCCGCGTTTCAGCGGCCGTACAAATCCGGGAAAAGCAGGCGGTTCGGGCTTCTTTTTCCGACATGAACCAGTTCATTCATTTGCTCTCCAACACGGGTCTGGGGTTGCCAACCGATTTATGGGTACCGGCCACCGACCTCATCAAACCGCAGCGGTCGCGGCAGATCGTGCTCGGGTTTATCCACGATTTCAACCCCCGCTGGCAATTGACCGTGGAAGGTTACCGCAAGTGGATGCGCCACGTCATCAGTTACCAGGAAGGCGCGGATTTCATCGGCATCACCAGTGCCGTTCGGGCCAGTGAAGTCAGTTGGGAGCGCAACATCACCGCTGGCAACGGGCAGGCATCCGGACTGGAGACGACGCTGGAATCCCGCTCGGGACGCCTGACCGGATCGCTTAATTACACCTGGTCGATGACGCGCTGGCAGTTTCCCGAACTCAACAATGGTAACGCGTTTTATCCCCTGCACGACCGCCGTCACAGCGTTTCCGTCACGGGTTTGTATACCTTCAGTCCCCGGCTTCGGTTGTCGGCAGCCTGGACGTTCAGTTCCGGCAACCCGTTTTCGGTGCCGGTTTCGGGTGTTCCCAGTTTCGGTCATCTGGGACTCGGCAAGGCGGATCTGGTCATTACCCCAACGGAACAACTGTTCGGCACCGAATCACCACTGGTGCAGGTCAGGACGTCGTTCAGCAACTTCCGGGCCGAAGCCAACCACCGGCTGGACGTGAATCTCCAGGCCGATTTAGGACGTCGGCGGTTTAAACACCGGGTGGAATTGGGCCTTGTCAACGCCTACGGACGCCGGAACCCGTTTTCGTACAACCTGATGATCAATCCCGCCGGGCAGCTTTCGCTCCGTCGGGTGGCTTTGTTTACATTTGTTCCATCGCTCAACTACCTGATTTCATTCTAAACCGATGCGCCCACTCCTCGCCCTGTTTCTGATCGTTTTGACGGGTAGCTGCATTCGCTCGGTCGATGAATTATCCGTGGATGCGCTGCCCATCGACCGGGTGACCAAACCCAATGTAATCTGTTTTATTTCCCCACAAGACACGGTTTTAGCGGCTAAAATCGCCATGTCGGAACCCCAGATCGTTTCTTCCTTTGCGCCCTCGCTGGTGGTGAAAGATGCGGTGGTGTTCCTGAGCGACAGCACCCGAACCATTCAGTTGACTTATGACGATAAGCTGAATTATTACCGCGCCTTACCTCAGGGCCGGTTTTCTATCCGGCCGGGCGTGACCTACCGGCTCACGGTGAGCATGACCGGAAACCGCCGGGTGACGGCGGAAGCCACCGTCCCCCACGCCGTTCCCGTCAGCCGGATCGCCCTCGACTCGGTGGTTACCCGAAACAGCGCCAATGCCGCCCTGACCAACTACACGACCACGATATTCTGGAATTCTCCGGATAAAAAAACCGCTGAAAACCAGACGAATTATTACCGGGGCTGGGCGGAAATCGATCAGGCAATTTGCGACAAAGGCACGGGTCGCGTTCTGGAAAACCGGCTGGGTCGGCCCACGTTCTTTGTCGACCGCGAAACCGGTCGCGCTGGCGTGGAGCGACTGATGACGGGTTCGCATTCGCTGCTCACCGCGCCCAACACGATCACCCGGACCAACCGGATTCGGGTGGGTCTGCTGACCACCGACGAAAATTATTACCGCTACCATACCTCGTTACGGGAGCAGTTTACCAACCAGGGGCAGTATTTTGTGGAACCGACGGTGTTGTTTTCCAACATTGCCGGTGGGTATGGCGTATTTGCCGCCTACAATGGTGCGTATATCAGCCTGAATGACCCCGCCAGTATCATCAACTAAGAACCGGCACAAAAAAGTCGGCCGGTCGGATTTACCCAAACGGCCTACTCTGTCTCGATGCTATTCTTATTTCAAATACCGGAAGTCTTCGTTTCCTTTCACCGCCAGCAACGTTTCATAAATCAGTTTGATCACCGCCTGAACGTCATCCATATGCACGGTTTCGACCGTCGTGTGCATGTATTTGAGCGGCAACGAAATCAAGGCGGAAGCACTGCCTTCGGCGGCATAGGCAAACGAGTCGGTATCGGTTCCGGTGGAACGGCTAACCGCCTGACGCTGAAAGGCAATCTCCTTATCCTGCGCCACCTGAATGATGAAGTCCCGCACCTTGTTCTGCACCGCCGGACCGTAGCAAATCACCGGCCCACCCCCGGCTTTCAGGTCGCCCTGCTCCTTTTTGTCGTACTTGGGCGACTGCGTATCGTGCGTCACATCGGTGATAATCGCCAGATCGGGCTTCAGCCGCCGGGCAATCATTTCGGCACCGCGGAGGCCAATTTCTTCCTGAACCGCGTTTACAATGTACAGGGTAAAAGGCAGTTGCACACCGTTTTCCTTCAACTGCCGGGCCACTTCGGCAATCATGAAACCGCCCATCCGGTTGTCGAGCGCCCGTCCCACGTAATACCGGTTGTTCAGTTCGAAAAGTCCTTCGGCAAAGGTGCAAACCGTCCCGACGTGAATGCCCATTTCGAGCACTTCGTCTTTCGTCAGGGCACCCACGTCGATGAACAGATCGGTTACTTTCGGAGCCACGTCTTTCGCCAGATCACGCACGTGAATGGCCGGCCAGCCGAATACGCCCTGCACCTGACCATTGGCCGTGTGCAGATTCACCCGCATCGACGGCGCAATCAGGGCGTCGGAACCGCCGTTGCGCCGGACGTAAATGTATCCGTCGTCGGAAATAAAGTTGACAAACCACGAAATTTCATCGGAATGCGCTTCGATGACCACTTTGTAAGGCGTCTGATCGGCAGGCGTTGTGCCGTTGATTACCCCGACGACGGTTCCGTACGTATCGACAATGTACTCATCAATATACGGTTTGAGGTAATCCAGCCAGATTTGCTGTCCCGACGATTCGAAGCCCGTGGGCGAGGCATTGTTAAGGTAGGTATACAGGAAGTTTTTACTGGATTCGGTCATTTGTTTATTGATAAATTAGGTCTGTTAACCCCTAAATCCCCTAAAGGGGACTTGGACACGGCATAATCCGTTTGCTAAAAAGTCCCCTATAGGGAATTTAGGGGCAGTGTGATCCCAAACCAAACAAAAACGGTCGACAATTCCCACCTTGCCGACCGTTTTTTGAAGCGGTATTTTTTAAAACGCCACCCGGTAACTCAAAACCGGAATCAGGGGCGTCATGTAACTGGTTTTGATCTGGCCGGTCCGGGGTTCGAAATACTGCCCGAAAATGTTCTGCCGGTTGGTCGCATTCTGAAGATCCAGCGACAGTGTGCGGGTCGAATGCGGGCGGTTTCGCTTCCAGCTTAGCCGAACATCAGTTCGAAAATAATTGGGCAGTTTTCGGGTATAGGACTGACTGTCAACATAAACCGTCTCCTGTCGCCGGATTGATTCGGCCATGTCAATAAGCGTGGTGCGATAGCCACCATAATAGGTCAGTTTGAGATTCAGCCCCAACACATTCCGGCCCGATTCGCCCAGCACCCACTCTTTCCCGCCCTGAAAACTAAAGGCGTATTTTCCATTAAACCGGGTGTCGCGCCAGACGCCATCCGAACCCTGATAGCGCGAATCATAGAGCGAAGACGACAGCAGAAAATAAACATTGTTGTGTAAAAACTGCTCCAGCGTCAATTCTAGACCGTAATTTTTGCCTATGCCTTTGTTCACAAGCCGGTCAGTAGTCAGGCCGTCCAGGCTGTTCACCATCGAAAAAGCGTTCTGCTTGTCTGCACTGATCGGAATGTTGAACAACGACTGGTAATACGATTCGGCTTTCACGCGGAGGTGGTCGTTGAGCAGCCAGTCATAGGCCAGCACCAGATGGTGCGAGCGCGTAAAGCCCAGATTCCGGTTGGTCGGGGCATTATTTTCCGTCGGTTGGGCCGCAAAATAGGTCGCCAGATTCTGAATCTGACTGTGTAGCCCGTAGCCCAGACTCAACGAATGGCCCGGCACAAACGCCCAGCGCACCGATCCGCGGGGCTCCAGGGCGTCGGTATGGTTCAGCATCAACCGCAGGTAATGCAGTCCGGCATTGAACGTGAGTTTTTCGGTCAAGCGGTAATTCCATTGTCCATAGGCCTGCACCGTAGCCGTCTGGTCGTTCGTCTGAATTTGCGTGGTGAGCGCGTTATGCCCCTCCAGCCGTTCCTTTCGCTCCAGATTGAAACCCAGAACCGAGCCCGTCACACCGGCGCGCAAGGTATGTTGAGCATTGAATTTATAGGTCAGGGTTGAAGACGCGATCTGTTTCCGAATACGGTAGGCTTCGCGCATTTGCAGCAGCGGCACATACCCGGTTTCCAGCGATTCATTTTCGTAACCGGTTTGGTAGCCCGAGAAAAGCGCAACGGTTTTCAGAAAGGCTTTTTTGCTGAGGCTGATCGAGTGCGTGGCACCCACGGCACCGGTTTTGGCAAAAAAATGGTCGTTGTGACGTTCATAATCATTTTTCCACTGCGTCGAATCCTTCACGGCATCCTGGTCGCTATTGCTCAGCCCCCCAAAGCCGAAAGCCGTAAAGGTGCCCGCTTTTACAGCTGGAAGATATATATTGAAGGATAAATCCTGAAAAACATTGGCCGCTCCGCCAATGTTGACGCCTATTTTTGACAGCAAGCCCAGGGTCGAATACCGGTAATTGAAGAGGTACGACCCTTTGTAGTTTTTGGAAAACGGCCCTTCACTCGCTACATCGAGCCCCAGAACACCCGCCTGAATGGTGTGTTCGCGTTTGGCATTATTGCCTTTTCGCAGTCGCAAATCGAACACGCCGGAGAGTGCATTGCCGTATTCGGCCGGGAAAGCGCCCGTCATGAAGTCCGAATTGGTCAAAAGCTGGGCGCTCAGGATGGAAATACCGCCCCCGGCTGACCCCAGGTTGGCAAAGTGGTTCGGGTTCGGAATTTCGACGCCTTCCATACGCCAGAGCAAACCCGTTGGCGCGTTGCCGCGAATCACGATCAGGTTGCTGCCATCATCGGCACTGACCACCCCGGCGTAGGCCGTCGCCATCCGGGCCGGGTCGTTGACGGCGGCCGCAAACTTCTGGGTTTCCTCCATCGAGAACGTCCGGGCACTCACGGCGGCCATCTCATTCAGCGGTTTGTCTTTCTCAATTTGCGGCCGAACCGTCACTTCATTCACCGTCATAATGGCCTCTTCGAGGGCCACATTGAGCACCAGTTCTTTCCCGGCATCGACCACGATGTTCGACAAAATCAGTTCTTTATAGCCCAGGCTGGTGATTTTCAAACTGTGTCGCCCCACCGGGATTTGCGACAACCGAAACGATCCATCGGCGTCGGTGGTGATGCCTTTGAGTGGGTTGGAGTTTAAAATAAGAACCGTTGCGCCGGGCAGGGCGGTTTGCAGGCTTTGGTCGACAACGGTTCCCCGAATGGTTTGTGTGTAAGTTTGTGCGTTGGCGTTTTGCAGGATAACACCCAAAATAAAGACGAGTAGTGAGGTACGAACGTGCATGAGTAGTTGTTGTTGTAGGTATGCCGTCATGACAGTTACCTTGTCCACAACCCCTATTCAGTTGCTGTTTTTTTTTATTTCACCTGAAACCGCATTTCTTTCTCCATTCAATCCTTATTCTTTCCGAACCCGCTCCCGTTCATCCATCGATCCGGCCTTCCGCTGGCTCTTTTTATTCGAATGTATATTACCAAACGACCGGGAATACGTAAGCTTTATGATAGGAAATTGAGTCGATTCGGTATTGACCTGAACATGGTTTTTAATTGAGAAGGCTTCCTGCGTTAGCGTTCCATAATAAGGATTGATTTGAAGGGTTCTTAATATATCGGAAATCGATAATTGAAGGCTGCCGGCATCGTTTTTTAGCTCCTTTTTAACGCCCGCATTTAAAGCACCAAATCCGGTTACTTTTATCGATCCATTATACGCAGTTGAGTTGTACCAGCCGGATAGTTCAGCCGAAAACCGACCCGGTAGTTTAAACGTCTGACTGAAATTGACTGAATACCCGAAATACGATTTTTCGACCGGTATTCGCGTATGTTCGACGCGAAATTGCCGCAAACCGCCGACAAAACCAGCATTCATCGTCCACCAGTTGTTGAGCTTCCAGGGAAGGTTGGTTTGAAACGTCAGGTTATTCTGCCACGCCAGGTTTTGTGGAGAAACATACAGCAAATTTCGGGCTTCCCGCTCGGTGATTTGATACCGGGCAATGGGGTACTTGTCGCGGCTGAAAAGCAGGGAAAACGAGTAATTCCGGAACGTGTACCCGAGTTTCAGGTTGCTGGTAATCGTCGGTTTTAAAGCTGGGTTTCCGGTGTAAACCGCCGTAGGGTCGCTATACAACACGTAGGAGGCCAGATCATTGTACGAGGGTCGGCTGATCCGTTTGGTATACGAAAGCTGCCATTCCGCGTTCGGATTGACCTTTTTGGAAAACGACACCGTAGGAAACCAGGCGCCTAACCGCCGATTGATCGTATTTTCGCTGGTATTGGGGTCATCCATTCGCGTCTGTGAATGCTCGTACCGAACCCCAGCCGCCAATTGAATCGAGGCATTGAGTTGGGCATTGACCGAAGCATATGCCGCCCCGATTCGCTCCTTCATGCGGATCGTAGTGACGGTTTCAGACCGACCGATCCATACCCCGTCAACCTGGCTCTCAATGCCAGAAACGCTGGAACCGCCGGAATACGTCGCTTTCAAACCGGTTTCAATTTTTAGTTTCGGGGCTATTGGTTTGGAATAATCGACTTTAAAAACGCCCACCTGCAAGGTTGTGTGGGCGAAGCTTTGCTGACGGGGTGCAAATAGATTGGTTTCCGAACCGACTGGGGTTCTATCCCGGTTTTGAAATAAACTGTACACCGTAGCAGGATTATCGTTTTTAAAATACAAATAATCCAGATCAGCCGTAAACTTCTCACCCGGTCGTAATTCCCGTTCCAGATACACGGTAGAACTCAGGTTTTTCCAGCGATTATCCCCCTGTACTTTCCCCTCATAAAGCAGAAGAGAATCGGGCAAAATCGTGTAGGTAGCTCCGGCATAGCGGGTGGAAGACGTGGTATTCCGGTTGAAATTAATACTCCCCCCGACACCGGTTTTTGGGTTGATTTTATAATCGATTCCCACAGTGGCCGTGTGGTTATTTTGCACCGCCGTTGTGGTATCCCAGGCCACGACATCGAGTCGCCCACCGAACACCGGCATGTTCTGCGAACTCAGAATAAACAGGTCCGTATACGTCCGATCGTGGGAAAATAAATACGAGCCGTACAGATCCAGTTTTCCGGTAGTATGAGAAAGCGAAACGCTGCCACTTCCTTTCTCACCCCAGCCATAGCCGCCCGTTCCGGAGACGGAACCGTTCGTGCCCTGATTCTTATTTTTCTTCGTGACAATATTGATTAAACCGGCGCTTCCTTCCGCGTCATACCGCGACGGGGGCGTGGTCAATAACTCGATTGTTGAAATCTCGTTGGCATTCATCCCATTCAGCAACGCGACCACCTGCGCCAATGGGAGTCGCATTAGTTTTCCGTTCAGCATCACCATCACCCCGCTTTTCCCGTTCAGCGTCAGGCTGTTGTTCTGGTAATCGATCACCACGCCGGGCGACCGCTCCAAAACCCCCAAAACCGAACTCCCCTTGCTCATCAGGCTACTTTCCACGTTGACGATGGTGCCCGCAACCTGTTGTTCAAACAGCGGTTTTTCCGCCCGAACCACCACTTCACCCAGTTGCCGGGTATCTTCCCGCATCATTAGGGTTCCAAAATCTTTGCCCAATGGTGAAGCTGTCAGTTCAAAAACCGGCGAATGCCAGGTTTGGTATCCCACGCTCGTAAACCGCAGGAGGTAAGTTCCGGGCGTGCTGTTTTCCATTCGAAACACGCCCTGTTCGTCCGTCAACGAACCTTTGACCAGGGTGGAATCGACCAGATTTAAGAGGAGAATGCTGGCAAACGGAATGGGTTGCCCCGCTGCGGTTGTGAATTGGCCGACCAGTTGACCAAAACCGTTGGCCACCAGGCAACCGGTGAACAGGAAGGAGAAAAAAAATCGCATCATCGGTAGCTGCTGTTTTCAGGGTGATCGATTTTCGCGGCACCAGCGGATAAACCGGGTCACCACTTTAATCGACCGACAAGAAAGCCGTTGCAGAAACCATTCAGAAAACCGGTTGACAACCCGTAGAATCAGATTGACGAACGACAGCATTCCGGGCAAAATGAATGGAAAGGCTCCAAAAGTGAAGCGGAATGCCTTTCATATAGCTACGCCACCCCTTTGTCAATTAGTTCATACGTTTCGTATCGAAATTGACAAAATTCGCCGGGAATTGGGTATTTTGGGTATGGGTTAATCATTTCTGAAATGAACGCACTGGCACTCGGCAGATCAAACCGGCACTGGTTTTTCGCCTACAAACTCTACCACATCCCGTTCTGGTTTCTCTATAACTATCTCTGGTGGGCCATTGCTGTGGGCAATCCGTATAAAGCCGCTACCAGTCTATTTTTTACGCCTTTTTCCATCAAGTTTCTATTTTATTTCATTTTTCAGGCACTGGCAGCCTATTTCAACCTCTATTTTCTGATCCCGAAATACCTGGAGAAAAACCGTCTTCTGGCGTATATGACATTCCTGTTGCTGACCATAGTCGTTGCCTCTTTATGCATCATTCCCGGATATTATTTAAGTGCTTACTGGTCCGAAAAAACGCTGAATGAACTGTACGGGGGCGGCTCCGAAGCGGACTGTTTTTACAAGTTTCTGAACAATGCGTTTTCATCGACCGTGGCGAGTATGACGCTGGCGATGAGTATAAAATTGACCAAAAACTGGGTGGAAACCCGGCAACGGCAACAACTGCTCGAAAAGGAAAAACTGGAGACAGAACTGAAATTTTTAAAATACCAGTTCAATCCGCATTTCCTGTTTAATACCATCAATTCCATCTTTTTCCTGATTCATAAAAATCCGGATATGGCATCGGATTCGCTGGCTAAATTTTCGGAATTATTGCGGCATCAACTGTACGAATGCAATGACCAGAAAATACCACTGACCAAAGAAATCACGTATTTGGAGAATTTTATCGAACTGGAAAAACTCCGCCAGAACAACAACATCGAGGTCATTTTTCAGATGGATTTCCAGGACCACGAACCGCTGGAAATTGCCCCGTTCGTTCTGATGAATTTTGTAGAAAATGCGTTTAAGCACGTTTCGAAACTGACCGATCAACCCAACTGGATTCGGATCGATCTCCGGCTGGATCAGCGCAACCTTTGTTTCGCGGTTTCGAACAGCACTTCACCCAGTAGCGCCAGCGACGTGCTGAACTTCGGCGGTATTGGCATTAAAAACGTGCAACGAAGACTGGATTTGATTTACCCGGACCGCTACGTTCTGTCCATTCTGAACCGGGACAGCCGGTTCGATGTGCAACTTCAGCTCACGTTGTCTGAACTGGAAATTCGTCACGCTCTGGAAACGGCGGCCTAGGCCCGCGAAAGGTGGTGATCAGAATGAATTTATAAAAACCGCATCCCATGATGAATTGCGTGATTATTGATGATGAACCGTTGGCCCGGGAAGGCATTGCCAGTTATGTGCGGGAGATCGATTTTTTAAATCTGGTTCAGACCTGCCAAAATCCCGTTGAGCTGATCAAACTGCTGGACGAACACCGGATCGATCTGCTTTTTCTGGATATTCAAATGCCGAAAATGAACGGGATTGATTTTCTAAAAATCGTACAAAATCCGCCGATTGTCATCATTACGACGGCCTTTCCGAGCTACGCCCTGGAAAGCTTTCAGTTGAATGTGCTGGACTATTTACTGAAACCCATCACCTTCGACCGGTTTTTTAAAGCCGCTAACAAGGCCAAGGAATACTTTCAGCTCATCACAAAACCGGCGTATGCCGACCATCAAAAAGCCGATCCAAACGCGGATTATTTCTTCATTAAATGCGAGAACAAATACGAAAAAATCCAGTTTAATGACATTCTGTATATTCAGGGCATGCAAAATTACGTCACGATCTATACCCGGAAAGGAAAGTATGTAACGCTGCTCTACCTCAAAAATCTGGAGCAGAATTTAGACTCGAAATCATTTATTCGGGTCCATAAATCCTACATTGTTTCCATCGATAAAATTGAAGCCATCGATGGGAATGAGATTGTCATTCAATCACACCGCATTCCCATCAGCCGAAATTACCGGGAGCAGATTATTCAACAGGTTGTGAAAACGAAGCTCTGGATAAAATAGACGTTACCGGTTGCAAAACCGCAAAGCCGCCTGAAAACCGACCCAGCCCGTCGAAAACGTATTAACCAGGTTGCTGGAATTGTTGAAGAGCGGCACATCGAAGCGTGTGGCCGGTTTGGCGCGGGTGTAGTCACTCAGGTATAAATTGACGGAAGGCCCAACGGCGAGCGCAATGCCCCGGGTCAGTTTTTTCTCGATTCCCATGTTCAGGCGAACCAGCGTGTTCCACTCGCCCCAATTGAACTGGTCGTCTGCACTCAGTACGTTTCCGGTCAGGTCAAAATTCAGCATCCAGCCCCGCTTCAAGTCCACCGCCGTTCCCAGGCCATAGCCCAGGCTCCAGAGCGGTTTTCCAGTCATGCCCAGATTCGAGCCGCCGGTGAAGATGTTGTAGAACCGCTGAACGCCGGTTTTGAAAGTCAAATTGGTGGTCATCACCTCGTCCGTCGAAATCTCCAGCCGCCGGTAGCCGTTCCGGTGAACGTAACTGAAGAGACCAAAAGGTGTCGTTTCCGACGAACCGGCAATGTTGACCAACGCAATCTGGTGACCCCGAACCACCTTTGTCGCGTAGTTCAGAAAACCACTAAGCTGCCAGCCCGATAGCTCGCCCACGGCGATGTTGGTGAAGCCCGCCAACTGAAAACCTGTCATGTTACCGCCGGTTATGTTTCCGTACCCCGCCAACTGAAAACCGGTCATCGAGCGGGCAGCAATGTTGGTGAAGCCCGCCAGTTGAAAACCACTCATGTCGTCGACAACGATGTTACCAAAACCGGCCGCCTGAATGCTTTCGGACATTTTGCCCATCGTCATGTTGTAAAAACCGGCCGCCTGAATACCCTGCATGTTTCCGATCACGGTATTGCCAAAACCGGCCGCCTGAATGCCCAATACATCGCCCCGTACCCCGTTGAAGAAACCGGCCGCCTGCACCCCACTGAGGTTTTCGCCCACGACATTGGCAAAACCAGCGACCTGAACCCCACCGACATCGCCCCGAACCAGGTTCATAAATCCGCCCACTTCCAGGGCGGTAACACCCAGCGAATACCCGGCCACCAGGTTCAATGAGTACTGGTTAATGACCCGTCCACTGAGCGTGTGGTTGGTGCCCACAAACGGGAAAAGCGAAAACTGAATGTCGCGGTGAATGGTGTCACCCGCCAGGTTGGCGTCGTGAACGGCCTGTCGGGTCGATTTAAACCAGTCGGCAAAATCGTTTGTGGTTTCTTCCAGCACCGACTTGCTGCGATCCCAGATGGTGGGGCCGGGCGTGCTGGTGCGGGGCGCGGGCGTCGAATCGACCGGAATGGTCACGGCAACCGGTTGCGCTATAATGGGCGTCGGGCGCGTGGTGTCGATCGACGTCCGGACGGTCATGGGTTGCAAAGCCGTTTGCGAAGGCAGGGGCGTCATCCCAATGTCGAGTTTGTGCGTTTGCCGGGCGTTGATGGAGACGGTTTCGGAGAAATAATATTTCCGGCGAACCTCCAGCCGCACCGATGGAATTTCGGTCGACAGTTTGATGCGGTAATAGCCATACGGATTCGAAACGGTGGACGCCAGCGTGGTTTTTTCGTAAATACTGACCTGACTGACCCGCTGCCCGGTTTGGCGGTCGGTGATATACCCGTCCAGAATGAAACTTTTGGGTGCTTCGGCGGGCGGCTCCGCTTTTTGCAGAATGATGTGGTTCCCGCGTGATTTGTAGGTGATGGTTCCCCGAAAAATCTGGTTCAGCAAAGCCCGGACGGAGTTGGTGGTCCGCAGACTCAGCGTGCTGTTGGGATTGATGAGGGCGGCATTGTAGGCAAAGGAAAATTGACCTTTGGTACTGATGACTTTCAGGGCATTATCGATTCGCTCGTTGGTAAAATCGACTGAAACAACACGTTCGAGGGGCGGAGTCGACTGGGCAACGGTTTTATGCAGTAAACTACAAAAAATCAGCAGGAAGAAGATACGGATTGGGTACATCGTCAATGGTACGTTTGGGTTGAAGACACCCTAAAAAGTCGTTACCCCTACACAGGCAAGCATTCTTTGACTCATTCCTGGCACTCGTAGCCCGCTTTACCCTCTAAGGTGATGCGGTTGCCATCCCGCTTAATGAGTAAATCCATCGCTTCCGCCGTAATAGACAGGACCTTCTCCAGTTTTTCATTTTCGAAAGCCAGGGTAGACGTAAATTCACAACGCCCTAACCGTTCGTCTGCCAGATGAATATCAGCATGATACACCTCGTTGAGCGTCTCCACAATTTTGCTCAGGGGTTCTCTGTCAAATACCAGCCGCCCGGTTTTGAAGGCCATCGCATTGGCGTCGAACCGGAGTGCTTTGATGAGCGTGTCTTTCTTCGCGTCGAAAACCGCCTGTTCATCTTTGACCAGCGTAACCTCTTTCGCTTTGGTCGAAAATTTCACTTTTCCGGTACGAACCGCCACCCGCACGTCCGCTGTATAGGCCCGGATGCTGAACGACGTCCCCAACACCTGAACGGTGGTGTTGCGAACCTGAATCCGGAAGGGTTTGGTGGGGTCGGGTTTGACATCAAAAAAAGCCTCACCAGTTAGTTCAACCTCGCGGCTATCGCCGGCAAACGACTCGGGATACGTCAGTTTGCTGTCGCGGTTCAACAAAACCCGGCTGCCATCGGGCAGAATTTTCTCAATTTTCTGATCGGCGGTCACGGCAGCCACCTGCGCCACCGGAACGGTTTCGGTTTCTTTCGTGAAAAACCACAGCAATCCCGACAACAAAACCACCGTTGCGGCCACGGCCCACACCGGCGATTGCCACCAGCTACGGGTCCGGTTGCTCCGAATTGGGGTAACGGGCAGCGGTTTTATGACGGGTTCCGGCGGGGCTTCGACCGGTTTTGTGGGGGTGCGTTTATCCTCCGTTTCAGACGAAGACCGCATTTTGCCCCGCATTTTCTGCCAGGCCGCATCGGTATTGACCGGAATCGACGGCGGTTGGGCTTTCTGGCTCAGTTTCCCGGCCGTATCCCAAATCCGTTCGAAGCGGTCGAATTCCTGACGTTCGGAGTTGTCCTGATCCAGCCAGCGCTGAACCCGTTCCGACTCGGCAGCATCGGTCTCCCCGGCCAGGAATTTCCCCAGCAGGTCGTCGTCGATTCGGTTTTCGGGTTGATCAGGCATTTATTTTTTGGAGTAAAGACTCAAGACATGAGATTAGAGATAAAATGATTTTCAGTGAATTAACCGTTTTTTTAGTCTATATTCTCTTGACTCTCCTCTACCTGCTTAATTTAAAAAAAGTACCATTAAAAGCGGCAGATAATCCGCCAGTTCGGTTCGTAAAATGCGCAGGGCTTTCCCGATCTGGTTTTCCACGGTTTTGATGGAAAGCCCGAGTTGGTCGGCAATCTCCTGGTACTTCATCTCTTCAAACCGGCTCATCGAAAAAATCAGCCGGCATTGTTCCGGCAACCGCTGGATGGCCACCTGCAAACGATCCGACAACTCGTCGGCAATTAACGACTGCATGGGTGCTTCCGCCGACGACTGGTACATCTCGACCTCATATGCTGCCTGCTCGCGGTGTTCCGATTGCACGGACAGGTGCCGGATGCGGTTCAGGCAGCGGTTGTGTACCGAACGATACAAATACGACTTCAGCGAAACCGTAATTTCCAGGGTGTCGCGTTTTTCCCAAACTGCCAGAAAAACCGCCTGCACCGCTTCTTCGGCATCATCCCAATCGTGCAGGAACGTGCGGGCATACTGGCACAACGGTGCGTAATGGTGCCGGAACACGGCCTCAAACGCGGGTTCGTCGCCCAGTCGTATCGCATGAATTAATTCCTGATCAGTCAGTTGCACGTAGTTGCGTCCGTTTTTTGGTGGCAAATCTACTACTCTTTTTTGAACCCGTATCTACTGCAACTACCGACATGACACCCAAATGGTAGATTCCCCCCATGAATGGTATATTTTTTTTCTAAACGGTATGAAATTGATCGGTACAGGCCGTCAGGATCGTTCTGTTTCGTGAAATCTTCCCATCCAATTCCGGATTTTACGGAAAGATGGAAATACAAACACGGGACACGGAGTCGTCAGGTAATGAGTAAAGATCGTTCTTAAACCTGCTTATAGGTACTCAACTGCATTCGGGTAATCCATCCTGACGGGACGAATGCCTTAACGCTTCCTGTTCTTCATCATGACCGCACTGACGCGCCGTTCTGCACTCAAAACCACCGCTGCCGGATTGGCAACGGCCTTGCTGGGAACCTTAGCCGGTTTCGATTCGAAAAAACCGCTTCTCGCCTTTTCGACCCTGGGTTGTCCCAACTGGAACCTCGACCACATTCTGAAAACGGCCGTAACGGCCGGTTACCAAGCCGTTGAATTCCGGGGTCTGGCGGGCGAACTGGATCTAACCAAAAGTCCGTCTTTCAATACAGCAGCTCAAGCCAAAGAGACCCGCACCCGGTTTGCAGACCAGGGCATCCGGATTTGCAATCTGGGATCGTCGGCTCAACTGCACCATGCTGACGCCACCAAACGGGCCAAAAACCTGGATGAAGCCCGGCGGTTTATCGATCTGGCGCAACAACTCGGCTGCCCGTATGTCCGCGTTTTCCCTGATCAGCTTCCGCCGGACCAAAGCCGGGAAGCCACGCTTCAGCTGATCAGCGAGGGGTTGCTGACGTTGGGCGATTTCGCAAAAAACAGTTCCGTAACGGTGCTGCTCGAATCACACGGCGAACTGACCCGGAGCGATCTGCTCATTCAGATTCTGGAAGCCGCCAGACACCCGAAAGTGGGCCTGATCTGGGATATTTTCAACATGTGGGCCGACGCCCATGAAGCGCCCGCGGAAGTGTACCGGAAATTAAAACCGTACATCCGGCATGTCCACGTCAAAGACGCCCGGATAGCCAACGGGAAGCACCAGTACGTGCTGCTGGGCCAGGGTGAGGCTCCTCTTCGGGAAGCCTTCGACTCCTTGAAAGCCGGCAAATACGAGGGTTACTACAGCTTTGAATGGGAAAAACTCTGGCATCCCGACATTGCCGAACCGGAGCAGGCCATCCCGCACTATCCCAAAGCGATGAAGGCGTATTTCTGATTGAAAGCCGGAGACGTTTTTTAAAGAGCAGTGGCAAAAAACGGCTCTAAAAAGTCTTTCAGGGGTTTTAAGACAGGATTGGTTGGAGCAAGTTCAAAAGTCCCTCTAAAAGAAAAAGAATTATTAAAGATTATGGCATGTTTAAGATATCATTTGCATCAAACGTCAACGCTTCCAAAACCGACGTCTTCCCCACGTTATTATCCCCAACAATCAAATTGAATTGCCCCAGATTGGACATTTCAAACGAATCGAACCGTTTGAAATTCTCAATCCTGAAGTAGGTTAAATGCTGCTTTTCCATTTCGCTATTCGATTTACAACGGAATATTCCCGTGTTTTTTCTTCGGCAGGGTCGCCACTTTGTTCTCCAGCATCTGAAACGAGCGGATCAGTTTCTGTCGGGTTTGCTCGGGGTAAATTACCTCGTCGATGTAGCCCCGGTGTGCCGCCCGATACGGATTGGCGAACTTGTTGGTATAATCCAGCACCTTTTCCTGCAAGCGGGCCTGCGGGTCGGCGGCTTCGGCAATTTCACGTTTGAAAATGATCTCGGCGGCCCCGCTGGCGCCCATGACGGCAATCTCGGCAGTCGGCCAGGCGTAGTTCATGTCGGCCCCGATGTGCTTGGAATTCATCACGTCGTAGGCCCCGCCGTAGGCTTTGCGGGTAATGACTGTCACGCGTGGAACCGTCGCTTCGCAGAAGGCATAGAGCAGTTTCGCGCCGTTCGTAATGATAGCGTTCCACTCCTGGTCGGTGCCGGGCAAAAAACCGGGGACGTCTTCGAGCACCAGCAGCGGAATGTTGAAGCTATCGCAAAACCGAACAAACCGGGCGGCTTTGGTGCTGGCGTCGATGTCCAGAACCCCCGCCAGAATGGCCGGTTGGTTGCCAACGACGCCAATGCTACGCCCCGCCAGCCGGGCAAACCCGACGACGATGTTTTCGGCAAACGCTTTGTGCACTTCAAAAAAACTGCCGGCATCCACAATTTCCTCGATCACCTCGCGCATGTCGTACGGCTGATTCGGGTTTTCGGGAATGATCGCGTTCAGTTTCGGGCGGTTTTCGTCCGCCGGTTCATACGGCAGCCGAATCGGGTCGTCCTCACAGTTTTGCGGAACGTAACTCAACAGCTTTTTGATGTATTGAATACACTCCAGTTCGTTGGCGCAGGCAAAATGCGTAACCCCGGATTTGGTGCTGTGGGTGCTGGCTCCACCCAGTTCCTCCGCCGTCACGGTTTCGTGGGTCACGGTTTTCACCACGTTCGGCCCCGTCACGAACATGTAGGACGTGTTTTCAACCATCAGAATGAAATCCGTGATGGCCGGGGAATACACCGCCCCGCCTGCGCACGGCCCCATCACCGCCGAAATTTGCGGAACGACGCCGGAAGCCAGCGTGTTGCGGTAAAAAATATCGGCATACCCGGCCAGCGACAACACGCCCTCCTGAATCCGGGCACCCCCCGAATCATTCAAACCAACCACCGGCGCGCCGTTTTTCATGGCCAGATCCATAATCTTGCAAATCTTTTCGGCGTGGGTTTCGGACAGAGCGCCCCCGAAAACCGTGAAATCCTGCGCAAAAACGTAGGTCAGTCGCCCGTGAATGGTCCCGTAACCCGTCACTACGCCGTCGCCGAGGTAGTGTTCCTTGTCGAGTCCGAAGTCGCGGGTGCGGTGCATGACGAACTTGCCGATTTCTTCGAACGACCCTTCGTCGACCAACAGGGCAATGCGCTCGCGGGCGGTGAGTTTCCCTTTTTTATGTTGGGCGTCGATGCGCTTCTGACCTCCGCCCAGTTCGGCTTCGGCATTTTTATGGTCAAGAATTTCGGTTTTGGCTGACTTAATTTCTGCGTCCATGCAAGGGCTTAATTGAATGTATAGCGACAAAAATAATTTTTATTACGGAATCCAACGTTTTTATACGAATTTGAATCCTTGTTGCAAAAACTGCACCTTCCCATGAAACACCTCTTCCCTCCTCTCCGCCTTCGCCAATTGCTGAGCCCGCTGCTGCTGCTGGCGGTTTTTGGCTGCGAAATCAACCGTGAAAGCGACCCCGACCGAACGTTCCAGGCCCTCCGCCCGGTGTATGCCACGTACGAAGAAATCCGCACCATCCAGACGCTGGGTCCCCAACCGCTGAAAAATCCCGGCAAAATTTACGTCAAAGGCGCGTATTTATTCATCAACGAACCGGGAAAAGGAATTCACATTGTCGACAACAGCGATCCGGCTACTCCCAAAAAGCTGGCCTTCGTTTCGGTTCCCGCCAACGTCGACATGGCCGTGAAAGAAAATGTGCTCTACGTCGACAACGCCGTCGATCTGGTGGCCCTCGACATCACCGATCCCCGGAAGGTAACGGTTTTAAAGCGAATAAAAGACGCCTACCCCTATCCTTCCTATCCACAACAACGCGGGGTGCAGTTTGAATGCGCCAATCCTGAAAAGGGCGTGGTCGTTCGTTGGGAAACCGCCCAGCTCACCGATCCGAAATGCTACCGCTAAGATCCTGCATCATGAAAAATCATCTACTTTTTATACTGATCGGACTGACCGCTCTGGCGGGTTGTTCCGAAATGGGGAGTAAAGACGCTGCTTCCGTCAATCCTAACGGCGGCAGCGGGACGGGCGGCTCAATGGCCCGGTTTGCCGTTGCGGGAAATTTCCTGTACGTCGTCAATCAACACAGTTTGCAGGTCTACGATGTGCAAAAAAGTGCCGACCCCAACAGTTTGAACAAGGTATCGCTCGGTTTTGGCGTCGAAACGATTTTTCCGTACAAAAACCACCTGTTTATCGGAACGCAAACCGGGATGTACATCATGAACCTGGAAAATCCGGCGAAACCGCAGCAAACCGCCCTGTACCGCCACATTTTCAGTTGCGACCCGGTGGTGGCGCAGGGTAATTACGCCTACGTCACCCTCCGCAGCGGAACATCCTGCAACACCGGCCCGAACCGGCTGGAGGTGGTCGACATTACGAATCCGGCAAACCCCGTGCAGGTCAATTCAATTTCGATGACGAATCCGCACGGTCTGGGCATTGACGGCAATCTGCTGTTCGTTTGCGAAGGCGATGCCGGTTTGAAAGTCTTCGACGCCAGCGATCCGGTGAAGTTGAAACTGATCAAAACCTTTGAGGATATTCGTTCCTACGATGTGATTCCGAACCGCTCGGTGCTGCTCGTCACCGGAAAAGACGGCATTTTCCAATACCGGTACGATGCGTCTCAACAACTGACGCTGCTCAGTATATTACCGGTCGAGAACTGATGAAATACCTTTTTTTGTCTGCTCTCTTCGGGTTGTTCTGGCTTCCGCTGAACGCTTTGGCTCAGTCGTTGCTATTGCCCGATACGCTCACGCCGGTTCTGAATCACCCTCCTCGCTGGGTGGTCAAATTTGCTCCGCTGGCGTTGTTCGATCCCGACAATACCATTCAGGTCGGTGCCGAGCGGCTTTTTAGCGGGCGACACACCGTTCAGGCGGAGTTTGGCTACGGCTGGCAGGGCATCAACCTGTATCCGGGGCTTCATAGCGACTTCAAGAATTTTGAAGTCTGGCGCGGCCGGGCCGAGTGGCGACGGTATTCCGGGCGGTATCGGGGCTACCGCCGACCGCATTTCGCCACTCCGCCCATCGGACGGTATTTTGCAATCGAAACGCTTTTCAAACAACGGACGGTTCTGGAAAACACATCCGTCGGCCGGGAGTGCGTCGATGGCACCTGCGCCTTTTTCGAACGCGGCACATTCCCGATGTACCGAACAGTTTGGGGCGTTCACGGCAAGTTTGGGCGCCAGCATGTGCTCACCATGCCGGGCGACAACCGCCTGTTGCTGGATTTTTTTGTCGGTCTAGGCTTCCGGAAGCTCAGTCCCTACCGTTTCTCGAATTCAGCCAACGACGATGTCATTACACCCAACACGTTCAGAACCTGGAATACCCGCCGGGGCGGCCTGTTCCCAAGTGCGACGATGGGTATAAAATTGGGGTATGTTTTTTAAGAAGTGTTTGAATTAAGGTCGGAGACCTGTCCTGTCAATAGGCAATAGCATGGATTAGTAGTGGTAGCTCCGGAGGAACGGCCTGAAGATATCTTCAGGCCGTTCCTCCGGAGCTACTACGAGTTGATATCGGCTGTGGACTATAGACAGACTGCCCTTCCAGGGCTCTCTCTCCCCGGTTAACTCAAAACAGCTTGTGCTTGTAAGGTCTATTTAAGCGAATATGCTTTTACTGTATTGTGAAAAAACGTAGGAACAAACAGCGTTTTGGTAGCTGGATTATACCCAATGTCAGCCGAGTTGATTTTCTCTTTTGACGTGTCCAACTTCAGCTCGGTCGATCCATCTGCCTGAACGTGCCAAATCTTTCCACCCCACTCGGTGACGATATACTGCTTGTTTCCCAAAGCCACAATGCCATCGATACCACCCGATACTTTGGCGATCGTGCTCAGTTCCTTCGTTGTTGGATTCATGCTCAGCAAAGAACCGTCACCATTGCCGATCAGCACCTGACCATTTTCCACGAGAAGACCGTTGGTGCCTTTGAGCGGAGCCCCTTCCAGAACCAGACTGGTTTTTCCCCCGGTCAAGGCCCACACTTTGCCGTTGCCCGAATCCGTGATGTAGACCACTCCCTTTTTGGCATCGACGGCAATATCATTGAGAAATTTGGCACCTTCGACGGGGTAGCGGTTGAGAATTTTGCCGGTTGCCAGCGCGATTTCCACAACCTGGGTCATTTCGGTTACATACAGTTTATTCCCCAAAACGCCCATGCCTTTGGTAGAATTCAGGTTTTCGGTAAATTTCATCTGCATCACCTTGCCATCCAGGCCCACCTTGGCAATGTAGCTGCCTTTGTTTTCCAATGACGGACCGCCATTGATACAGGCGACATACAATACTTTTTTGCCGGGTTCGAAGAAAACGCTCTCGGGAGTCCGCAGCGTCGTATCCGTTTCCCAGACGGGTGTCAGTTCGATTTTTTGCGCCTGAACGGACGACGCGGTACGGAATACGAGACCAATCAGTGCGATGACGACTATTTTTTTCATACGAGACAAGGTTACAATAAGAAATGAAAAACCGGCTGTTCAGCTTGACTTGCTATACCCGGCCAATGTAAATAATTTCGGTCAATTATTCTCTTTTTTTGCCCTGTTCCCCTATCGACGGCCCGCCCAAAGGTCCGATACCGGACTTGTACGCAGTTGAATCCGGACTCTAAAAGTCCCGTAACAACGTTCCCACCTTCTTGCGTTAATTAAAGTAACCGCTGAAATAAATGTTTATCAGCCCACTGCTTTAGCTGTGGGTAAAGTGAAATAAAACCGAGTCATTACGAAACCGTTTTAACGGTTTTGCCAGACCATGAAACCGTTAAAACGGTTCTGGTAGCAGGGGTTGCATCTCACTTTACCCACAGCTAAAGCAGTGGGCTATTGAGCCAAACCAGTAATTCGGCCGTCATTTGGTTTAAATCAATGAGACCGGGCCGTCGATACGGGAAACCAGGCGATTTGGCTCGATCCCGTAAGAATTGTATTTTAGCAACCCGACGTGTAAACGGTTCGTGAACTAAAGAACAGCCTTTGAAATCGCTTCTCCTGATTTTTTTCTTTCTGATTCCTAGCATTATCGTAGCCCAGCCACCGGGCGGGCAGGCTGGTTTCGCTTTTCTAAACGTTCCGACCCACGCCCGCGTGGCCGCACTGGGCGGGCTGGCGGCATCGAATACCCAACCGGGGGTTCTGTTTTTACTTCAAAATCCGGCTTTGCTCGATTCGTCGGGTCGCAACCAACTGGCCATGACTTTTGTCCCCTATTTCGCCGACACCCGGTTTATCACACTGCAATACGGTTTACCCATCAAAACCACAGGCCAGTGGGCGGCCGGTTTGCAGTATTTAACCTATGGCACGTTCGACCAGTCGGATTTGCTGGGCAACCCAACCGGAACCTTCACGTCCAGTGATTACGCCCTGAGCCTGACCCACGCCCGGACGGAAGGCAATTTCACCCTCGGCGCAACGCTCAAAGCCGTTGGTTCATCCATCGAAACCTACTCGGCGTTTGCGGTTTTGTTCGACGTGGGTGGAACGTGGCGTCACCCCAAAAAAGAACTCATTTTTGGGGTCGTGGCTAAAAATGCCGGTTTTCGACTAAAAAATTACTTCCCCGGACAATCGCCGGATTTACCGTTCGATTTACAAGCCGGTGTGACGGTAAAACCGGAGCATTTGCCCATTCGCGCAACCTTGACGGCCCACCATCTCCACCAGTTCGACATCGTTTACAACGACCCGGCCCTGAATGTAACCTATGATCTGAACGGCAATCCGGTTCAGCAGAAAACCGCCCTGCCCGAAAAAATCCTGCGGCATCTGGCCGTGGGGCTGGAGTTTCTGATCCACCGGAATGTCAACCTGCTGGCGGGCTACAGTCATATGCGCCGGCAGGAAGCGAAGTTGGCGACGGGTTCGGGAGCCGCCGGGTTGTCGTTCGGCATTGCGGTTCAGGCCAAAGGGTTTCAGTTGACCTATGCCCGCGCCCTGGCAACGCCGACGGTGGGTGGTAGCAGCCATTTGTCGTTTTCGATTAACTTAAATCGAATAATGGCAAAAAAATGACCAAATCCCGGTACAAATTGCAGTTTCCTACGTTTCTTTGCAAGAACAGAGGGCATGGGATACCGGGCAAAGGGCAATGAACAATCGACATCCTTTACCCCGTACCCCATGCCCTCTGCATCATGCAACTACCTTACGAATGACGACACAGGAACTGAAAGATTTAACCCCCCGGCAGATTGTTGCGGAACTGGATCAATACATCATTGGTCAGCACGATGCGAAACGGTATGTTTCCATTGCCCTCCGCAACCGCTGGCGACGCATGAACAGCACGCCCGAAATGCAGCAGGAAATTACACCCAATAATATCCTGATGATTGGGGCCACGGGCGTTGGCAAAACCGAGATTGCCCGTCGGCTGGCCAAAATTGCCGATGCGCCGTTTACCAAAGTTGAAGCCTCGAAATTTACCGAAGTGGGTTACGTGGGCCGCGATGTCGAGAGCATGGTGCGCGACCTGGTCGAGCAGTCGGTCAGCATGGTGAAAGCCGCCAAAAAAGAACAGGTGAAAACCCGTGCGCTGCAAATTGTCGAAGACATGATCCTCGACATTCTGATTCCGCCCATCAAACAACCGTCCGGTTTTATGCTGGACGAGCCGAGTGATAAAAATGACGTTCCCGACACGGACGCTGAACTGAACGAGCGGACGCGTGAACGGTTCCGCGAAAAAATCCGCAAAGGTGAGATGGACGAGCGGAAAATCGAGATCGACGTACAGCAAAATGCGGCCCCCAACATCGGCATGATCGGCGGTACGGTGGATGAACTGTCGATGATGAACATCCAGGAAATGATTGGGGGCATGATGCCCCGGCGCGGCAAAAAACGCAAGGTAACCATTGCCGAAGCCAAGAAAATCATGCTGGAGGAAGAAGCCGCCAAGCTCATCGACATGGACGAAGTGAAGGACGAAGCCATCCGCAAAGCCGAAAATACCGGGATCATTTTCATCGACGAAATCGACAAAATTGCCACCAGCCGGGGCAGCGGTTCGGGCGGACCGGACGTGAGCCGCGAGGGCGTACAGCGCGACATGCTGCCGATTGTGGAAGGAACAACCGTCAATACCAAATACGGCAGCATCAACACCGACCACATCCTATTCGTGGCCGCCGGGGCATTTCACGTTTCAAAACCGTCGGACCTGATTCCGGAGTTACAGGGGCGTTTCCCGATTCGGGTGGAGTTGCAAAGTTTGTCGGAGGATGATTTTTTCCAGATTCTGAAGGCTCCGAAAAATGCGTTGACGAAGCAATACGTCGCCATGATGGAATCGGAGCAGGTCGAGCTGACCTTCGACGAAGATTCGCTGCGCGAAATTGCCCGGATCGCGTTTCAGGTCAATTCCGAAGTCGAAAACATCGGTGCCCGCCGTCTCCAAACCGTCATGAGCCATTTGCTGAACGATTTCATGTTCGACATTCCGGACGTCATTGGCGCCGGTTCTAAAGTAGTCATTACGAAAGAAATGGTTTCGGATAAACTGAACGAGCTGGTGAAAAACCGGGATTTGAGCCAGTTTATTTTGTAAGTTCGACAGCGTTATACAAACCGCCATTCTCAGTACAACTCGTGGGGATGGCGGTTTTCCCGTTTACGCCGGGGTGAGAGCAAACAATTCATTCACACGGATCGAAAAATCGGGTAATACCGGGGCGGCTGAATAGACATCACTTTCCAGGCAAATGGGGACGTCTTTGCGGGATGTGTAGACGTAGACGACCTCAGATTCCGGAAAGATGTTCCAGACCACCTGCACACCTGCTTTGAAGTATTCGGCAATTTTTTCTTCAATTCGATACGCCTGGTCTGTTTCAGACAGCACCTCGACGACAAAAGCCGGGATTACATCTTCGCCTTGCCGACCGCGTTGTATTTGTTCTTTTGTAAAATAAGCAATATCAGGCCGACGCATTTGGAGAGCAGTAAGCATGACGTCAGGTATTGTGATGAGAATTCCGGTTTTGTAATAATCTCTTTCTTAAAAAAGTTTATTCAGGACATTGTATACAAAATATTGTGTTTTCGATAAACCAGAGAATCGGATCATTTCCCCCTCTTTCCATTCATATTTATACCCATCGACGGGTTCCCACGTCAGGAATTCATCGAATGTCTGAGGAAATGCCGGAGCCGTAGTTTGTTGCATGGCGATTTTCATTTGAGCCAATGTAATCAAAACGCCAAAAATCCGCCCGGCCTTTTTTACTTTTGTTCATACAACATCACACCCATCTTTCCACAGGCCCAGCTTCCGCGATGAAAACCGATCGATTAACGCTTGTTTCACTCGGTTATCTCTATATTCCGGTTTGCCTGTTTTTACTCTTCTGGATTATTCCCCTGATCGCCCTTCCCTTATCGGTTCTGCTTGCACTAGGCGTATGGCAATTTGTCCGCCAACCGGTTCCTCCAGCCGAAGCACCGGCACCTTTTTCCCGAACCGAGTGGCTGATTCTGGCAGTGGGTGCCTTGTTGTGGACGTTGGTGAGCGGTATCGGAGCCTTCGTGCCGCAGTATGGCGATTACGACAAACACAATCTGCTTTTCCACGACCTCATCACCCGCCCGTGGCCGGTTTTGTACCAGAATCCGCGTCTCCACGATCCGTTTTTGTGTTACTACCTCGCCTATTACCTGCCCACCGCAGCGATTGCCAAATTCGCTCATCTGTCGTTTCAATCGGCGGAATGGATTTCTTTCCTGTGGGGCTGGCTGGGCGTACTCCTGGCGTTTAGCTGGGCGGCCCGGTTGAGCAAACCGTTCAGGACCTGGATTGCCGTGGGATTGCCGTTTCTGTCCGGCGTCGAGGTGGCTTTTCGGCTGGTCTGGTCGTTATTCATTGATTTTAACTGGGATGCTGCCCGCTGGCTCACTGCTGTTTTTACCAACCAGATTCCGGGCTACACCCGCTACGAAACACCCCGGCTGGCGTTCAGCAACCACAACTGGGCGCAGAGTCTCGACCCCGCTCCCCTCGTCATGCAGCTACAGGCGGTTCCGCAACATGCCCTCGGCGGCTGGATTGCCGTGGGTCTGATCGTTTATTGGCAACGCCGGAATGCCTCGCCCGTCGCGCTGGCTTTTGTCGTTGCGGCCACTCTGTTGTGGTCGCCATTTGTTAGCATTGGTCTGGGTGTGTGGCTGCTGTTTACGCAACGCAACGTGTTTACGATTTCGGCCTGGTGGCAACCGGTTTTTCTGGGCAATTGTCTGGCAATGGGCGTGCTTCTTGGCTTCTTTTACCAGGCCCATGAGCCGATCCCATACGCCGGTTTTCTGGTCGAAGCTTTCGACCAACCCGCCGATGTGCTTTTGTACGTTTTGTTCTGGGGATTACAATACTGGGTGGGCATCTTCCTGTTCCGCAGGTATAACCGGCAAACGAACGAAAACACGGTTTGGGTAAAAGTGGCTTTCACAGCCGTCCTCACCATTCAACTACTCAGTCTAATCTACATGGGTCGCTGGAACGACTTCCAAAACCGCACGATGATTCCGGCGCAATTCGTTTACTACCTGGGTCTTGCCAACGGATTCATGCACTGGTACCGGTCGTCAAAACGAACCGTGGCCGGTTGGGTCTTGGCGACCTGGGTCATGATCGGGCTGTATGTGCCGCTGCGGGTTCTGGCTTACAAAGTCTGGTCGATTCACGTTCCGCAACCCATCAACCGTTCAATGGCTAACGCTACTACCAATTTCGGGGAAGCCGATATGAGCCGGATGAAACCGCACGAAGCCATCGATGCCGACACTGATTATGCCCTTCAGTATGTCGGCAAACGGGAGTCGTTTTTTTACCGCTATTTGCTCCGAAAGTAACGGGTTAGCGCTTTCTGCCGAAGCGTTTCCAGTAGCCCCCCTCCTGCGGGGGAAAGTAACAATCGGTCGGATTTTTGGGTCCCCGGCGAAAGAGCGGAATGGTGGCCCCGGCATAAAAATTCGCTCCCCGCGGGTTGCCGATGTTGGCCAGTCCGCCCAGGTGATCGGTGCCGGCAAATACGGGGCCCGCCCGCAGCGCCAGACCAATCGTGGGCATCGAATAATTGTCCTGCAAAGCCACCGGCATTGACACCTCGGCCCAGCGGCTCTCCCAGCGCGGAACCACGGCAACCATCGACGGCGTGATGAGCGCGACGGCGTTGGAGGGCACCAGACTCTGCGTCCACAAAAGACCGACGTAGAGGTTGTTTTTCACCTGATAATCGGCACTGACATTCAGGGCAGTTGGCAATCCGGAGCGGTATGAGGTCGTCTTTTCCATCAGCGGAAGCATCAGCGTATTCACAATCCGCTCGTTGATGGCATCGGGCGATTTGATGCCCTGGAACGTGGTATTGGTGATCAGTTTGTTGGTTACCGACACCTGGTACAGATTGACCATTTCCGGGTTTTTAAACCGGATGCCCCCCAGGTCGACCAGGGAAGCCGAGATGCGGTAGAGGTATTTATTTTTGGTCGGATCCCGACGGATTTCCCCCTTTTCCCGGTACGTATACCGGCGGAAGTTAGGACGGTATTCGTAGGTCATTCCGAGGTCGAAACCCCAGCCCCCACCGGCGGATTGTTTCCCGAAAAGCCAGCCTGGCGAAAAACCCGCCCGCTGAAAGGCAAGCTCGCTGGTGTAGCCATAGACGCCATCGAACTTGCGGATGCGCAGGGCCTGAAAACCGGAAAGATTGGGATCCCGAACAATCTGGTGCGTACCGTCGTCGACCCGAACGTGGGCATTGTAAAATCCTACTTCCCGTTTGACGGTCACCCCCGCTTTCAGAAACTGGTCGTCGTTGTCGAAAATAACCGCTCCGAACGTAGCGGCCAGTTCGCCATAGCCGTTGATGTTGGCCATGCCGTGCTGGTTTTCGTTTAGTACCCGCTGAAGCTCCACAATCTGCGTACCGTATAACATCAGCCGGGCAGTGGCCTCCGAGGTGTTCCGGTAGGTGACGGCCGTTCTGGCCCGCGTCGACAGGGCAATGCCAAACCGGTCGTTCAGGGTGATGAGCGCCGATGGCCCCCGAATTTCGCCCCCAACCGACAACCGTTTATCGCGGCCATTCAACTGCTCTTTGAGGTATCCGGTTCGGCCCAGGCTCTTCCCGCGTTCACTCCGGTACTGAGTCGGAATTTGCCCGGTTACGTAGCCCACCACCGAAAAAGGGGCTACCCAGCGCACCTGGTTTGTGGAAGCATACAGATCGACGGAGGCCAGATTCAGGTAAAACCGGTATCGGGAATCGGCAGCCTCCGACGGATGGCGATAGATGGATTGGGTTCCGCCGTAATTGCTGTTGGCTATTCCCATCAGGTATTGGCTACTGCCCGGAACCGAAATTCCCAGAATTGCCAACGTTGCGAGTAGTCGACCGTATCTCTCTCTCATTCAACTAGTAATAGACATGATTCAAACTTTTTATGCGTTGTTGAGCCTTTAAAGATACAGGATGTTTACGGAAATGAAGAGACAGTTACTGAACGGTAAATCCAAAATCGATTCACCGAAATAAATAATAAACTATCTCCTTCCAACGCCAACCATATATAATTTTGTATATTATTGCAATTTTAAGGGTTTATTCGCCAAAATCACCAGCCCACCTATGCAATTTCAATCGCAGTCACAAGGAAACCAAACACAGTCGCAAGCCCAGGGGAATTCTTTCTCATTTACTGACTATCAGACGGATAATTTTTTTGATGAAATGTTTACGGCCGACGGCCAGGTTCGCTCCGGCTACGAACAGTTTAAACAGCGGGTGGAGCAGTTGAGTCGTGAAGATGTCATTTCCCGTCAGCATGCCGCCGAACGGGCGCTGATGTCGATGGGGATTACTTTCAACGTCTATTCGGAAGGCGAAGGAACCGAACGGATCATGCCCATCGACATCATTCCGCGCGTGATTCCGTCGGAAGAATGGAACCGGGTGGAACGCGGGTTGATTCAGCGCATTCAGGCAATTAACATGTTCATCCATGACGTTTACAACGATCAGCACATTCTGAACGACAACGTGGTGCCGCGCGACCTGATTGAGTCGAGTAAGTGTTTTCTCCCGGCCTGCATGGGCCTCAAACCGCCGAAAGACATCTGGTGCCACATTACCGGAACCGACCTGATTCGGGGCGAAGACGGGGAGTTTATGGTGCTGGAGGATAATCTGCGCTGTCCGTCGGGCGTGTCGTACATGCTCGAAAACCGCGAGTTGTCGAAGCAGACGTTTCCCGAAGTGCTGGCCCGCACGGGCGTTCGGCCGGTTTCCGATTATCCGACCCGCCTGCTGCAATTGCTGCAACACATTGCCGACCGGCCCGATCCTACGGTGGTGGTGCTCACCCCCGGTATTTATAATTCCGCGTATTTCGAGCATTCGTACCTGGCTCAGCAAATGGGCGTTGAACTGGTCGACTCCCGCGATCTGGTCGTTTCGGGCGGTTACGTCAAGATGCGCACCACCAAGGGTTTCCAGACGGTGGATGTGATTTACCGCCGGATCGACGATACGTTCCTGGACCCGCACGTTTTCAATCCGGAATCGCTGATTGGCATACCGGGCATCTTCGAAGTGTACAAGAAAGGACGGGTGGCGCTGGCCAATGCACCCGGCACGGGCGTGGCTGATGACAAGGTGATTTACGCGTATGTGCCACGCATCATCAAATACTACCTGGGCGAAGAAGCCATCATTCCGAATGTGAAAACCTACATTTGCCGGGAGGAGGAAGATTGCAAATACGTCATGGAAAACATCGAACAACTGGTGGTGAAAGAAGCCAACGAGGCCGGTGGCTACGGCATGTTGATAGGACCGAAAGCGACGAAAGCCGACCACAAACTGTTCCGGAAAAAGATCAAGGAAAACCCCCGCAACTACATTGCCCAGCCGACGATTTCGCTTTCCCGCGTTCCGACCATCGTCGGCGACCACACGGAAGGCCGCCACGTCGATTTCCGACCCTACATCCTCTACGGAGACGGCATCAATGTGATTCCCGGCGGACTGACCCGTGTGGCCCTGCGCAAAGGTTCGCTGGTGGTCAACTCGTCGCAGGGCGGGGGTGGAAAGGATACGTGGGTGTTGTATTAGACCCGTATAAACCGGTAAGCGTTGTACGGTAAGAATGCGGGGTTTACGGACAATTACGTCAGCTAACTCATCACTCTTACCGCATAACTCTTACCTTTGCATGCTGTATGCAAGCACCTACGACGCCCGCTCTCTCTATCATTCTGGTTAATTACAAAACCCCGCATCTCATTGTCGATTGCCTTCATTCGGTTGAAAAACACACTTCCGGACTCACCTACGAGGTTCTGGTCGTCAACAATGATCCGGACCCTTCCGGTCGGGCGGTTGTTTTGAATGCTTTTCCCAACACCCGCTGGATTGAAATGGGGTACAACGCCGGTTTCTCCCGCGCCAACAACCGGGGTATTACCGAGTCGGCCGGTCGCCTGGTGCTGCTGCTGAATTCGGATACGCTGTTGATCGACAACGTGCTGAAACGCTGTGCCGACCTGCTCGACAACCGCCCGGAAGTGGCTGCCGTTGGCCCCATGCAGATCACGCGCGACGGCCAGGTTCATACCGAAGCCTATGACGGTTTTTCCCAACTGCGCCGGTATTTTTACATTGTCCCCGGTTCCGGTTTTTTCAAAAAATTGCTACACCGTCTGCTGCCCGACAACCACTATACGGATCCCAACGAGGTGGACTGGCTCATCGGCTCGTTTATCATGACCCGCCGGGAAACGATTCAGAAAGCCGGGATGCTGGATGACAACTTTTTCATGTATGCCGAAGACGTGGAATGGTGTTACCGGCTGGGCAAACAGGGCAAAATGCTGCTCCTCCGCGATGCTTTCTACATTCACCTCGAATACGGCAGCAGCACCGATTATCAGGAACGGAAGGTGACGCACATCAACCGATTCAAACCGCAAATGCACGTTTCCAACCTGCTCTGGGTGCGGAAACAATACGGCGTAGGTGCTTACCTGCTCTTGATTCTGCACTACTTAACCCTAATCCCCGTGATTTTTGGCTGGAAAATCAGCGTTAACCTCCTCAAGTTGCGTCACCCTTTTTCGGAGTTGGAAAACCAGCGGGAATTTGCCCGGCACGTTGGTATTTTCCTGCGTTTTTTCTGGAAAACCCTCCTGAACCGAAAGGGATTTTATAAAATTTAAATGCCCTTCAATCGCTTGAAGGAGACTTTAGCCTTCCTTCGTGGTGGTGTTCAGGTGCCCTTCAGGGGATTTAAGGTGACAGCGATTCCATCGAATCCGTCAACTCCCAAACTTTATTGCTATAATTGTCCCCGGTGGCCGAAAACCGTATACACAACCCATGCAATTGTACGTTCTTGTAGGTATAGAAATTAATTGGTTATGAAAACATATTTCCTCACGTTTTTGTGGGTCTTGTTGCTGGGCATCCTGGCAATCTCTGAAACGCAGGCCACGCACTTACGGGCCGGCGAAATTACCACCCGCCGTATTTCCAGTACCTCCCTGACGTATGAAGTTACGATGACCACCTACCACGACGAAATCGGGGGACGAACGGCCAGTGACCAGCAGGACCCGTCTTATTTCTGTTTTGGGATTGGACAGGCCGTAGCGGTGAAACGGGCTAGTCGGATCGTCATCAACCGGGCCACGACGGCCAACACGTACGTCGCTACGTATACCTATCCGGGACCCGGCATCTACCGGATTACCTGTACGATTACCAACCGGAACGAAAACGTCCGCAACATCCCAACCTCCATTCAAACCAGTTTTCAGCTCCAGACCACCATCGTGGTCAATGCCGCCCTTGGTTTGAACAGCACCCCGGTTTTGCTGAATCCACCGTTGGATTCGGCCCGGGTGGGACAGAAATGGTGCCACAATCCGGCGGCTTTCGATGCCGATGGCGATAGTCTGGCGTACCGCCTGTATGTACCGTCCGGCAAAATTGCCGACGAACAAGGCAACTGTACGTTACGGTCGGTAGCCGGCTATTCAGATCCTACGTTGATTGGCGTCAATCGAATAAACGAGGCCGGCACGGGACCGGCGACCCTCACAGTCAATGCCATCACCGGCGACGTTTGCTGGGATGCTCCCGCCGAAATCGGCCAGTACAACATTGCTTTCATTGTGGAAGAATGGCGCGACGGTGTCAAAATCGGGGAAATTATCCGTGATATGCAGATTATCGTTACCGCATCGCCCAATAAACGACCAGCGATTGTGGTTCCCGCCGACATTTGCGTGGAAGCCGGAACCCTGATCCAACAAACGATCACGGCCACCGATCCCGACGGAAACCGGGTAGAATTGTCCGGGTATGGCGGGCCGTTCAATGTGGGCCCCGATGGTCGGCCATATCTGGCTCCCGATGGTCAAACCCGGATTAACATCATCGCCCCGGCTTTTGCCACATTCTCTCCGACAACGGCCCAGAATACCCCGGCTTCCGGCACCTTCCGCTGGCAGACCAACTGCGCCCACGTCCGGGCCGAACCGTACGATGTCATCTTCCGGGTGGTCGATTTACCCCGGGGAAGCGGGCAAACCCAGTTGGCCACCCTCGAATCGTTCCGGATCAAGATCTATGCGCCCAAACCGCAGGGGCTCACTGCCCGGCCAGCCGCCGATGCTGCCGGACGAGCCATCATACTCAATTGGGCCGCCTATGCCTGCGGGGTTTCTTCCCTGCCCTCCGGCACACAAATGGTCATCTACCGCAAGGAAGGCTGTGAGAATGTCGCTTTAGACCCGTGTATCAATCCGGGTTTGGCTCCCTCGACCGGTTATGTAGAAGTTGGTAAAGTTCCCATTAGCCAAACTACGTATACCGATAATAACAACAATCAGGGCCTGAAACGGGGAGTACAATACAGCTACCGGATTGTGGTCATGCTGCCATCACCAACCTACGGACAAAGCGTGGTTTCCGATCAGGTTTGTGTGAATTTACCCCAGCAGGTGCCGCTGATTACCCACGTCACCGTCGACAGTACGTTCGACACCCGGGGCGTCATCACCGTCCGCTGGACCCGCCCTCCCGGCATCAATCCCAACGACGGCACCGGCCCGTTCCAATACCGCCTGTTCCGGGCTGACGGCCTTACCGGCACCAACTTTACCCAGATTGCGGCCATTAGCACCACACTGCAACCCACGGTTGCGGATACGGTTTATACCGATCGTGGCATCAATACCGTAGCCAACGCCTACCGGTATCGCATTGAATTTTACTTCACCGATCCCGGTTCGGGTCAGTTGCAACGGCTCGATGTGACCGATAACGCCAGTTCGGTCCGGCTCACGGCGACTCCCGGCGTCAGACGCGTCCAGCTCAACTGGCAGGCCAATGTACCCTGGAGTAATGACAACAAACAACACCGGGTGTATCGCAGCAAAACCGGCCCAAACGGCCCATTCAACCTGGTGGCAGTCGTCCCCGTCACAACGGCCAATACGTATGCCTACCTCGACCAGGGAGCCGATACGTTCGCGGGCGATGGCGTTCAACCGGTCACCATGTCGGTGGATAGCAGCTATTGCTACCGGGTCGAAACCGTCGGGCAATATGCCGCCCCGCTCACAACGATTCTGCTGAACAATTTCTCGCAGGGCATTTGTGCGTCGCCGATCGACACCACCCGACCGTGCCCCCCCCGACTGGCCGTTGATACTCTCAATTGTTCCACGTTAACGCCGGAAGCGTTCTGTAATCAGACGACATTTGCCAATACCCTAACATGGCAAAACCCGACCACGGGCGATTGCGACCGCAACATTGTGAAATACCGCATTTACTACAGCCCGTGTGAAGGCCAGGATCTCGTCCTGATCGACTCCGTCAGTGCCCCTCAACTCACGTATCGCCATCAGAATCTGACCTCGTTTGCGGGCTGTTACGAAGTTCGGGCGGTAAGTCGGAGTGGTCGGGAAAGCGCGGCTTCCAACCGGGTTTGCAAGGACAATTGCCCGTATCTGATGATGCCAAATGTGTTTACGCCCAATGGCGACGGCAAAAATGACGTTTTTCAGCCCGCCCAATGCCCCCGGTTTGTCGAGTCGGCGGAATTGACGGTGGTCAACCGCTGGGGGGTCAAAGTCTACCAGAGCAACGACCTCTCCCTCCGCTGGAACGGCAAGAACAACCAGGGAAAAGACGTGCCGGGTGGCGTTTATCTGTATCAGGTGACCGTCAAATACAAGCGACTGAATTGTGCCGCCCCCGCCGAAATTGTCAAAGGCTGGGTTGAACTGTTGCGCGAATCAGGGGCAAATTAATGGCGGATTGAGGGTTGACGATTGACGGTTGACCATGGACGATTCCATGGTCAACCGTCAATCGTCAACCCTCTTTCATCTACACAAACTTTATGTGGTATTTCACCATTCGGAAGAACGATTTATCCAACCCGCAATACCAGTTGCTGCAACAGAAAGCGGTTTCGACGGAGGTTGAGCTTTTTAACGAACCGTATGAAAATCTCTGTTTGTTCGAAGTGGACGGGACAAACTACCGGCATTTTGTGGATGCCCTGGATTTGGAAGGGTTGGACTATGAGGTGGTCAGCGAGCGCCCCACCCGAACGCAATTACTGGATAAGTTGCGGTAAGCGGTTGGGGAGTCGCTTACCGCAGCACGTTTTGATTACCGCATGTTGTGGAAGACGTTCAGTACATCTTCATCTTCTTCGATCTTTTCCAGCAGTTTTTCCAGATCGGCGGATTCTTCCTCGGTCAGTTCCTTGGTATCGTTTGGAATGCGTTCGAATTCCGCTTGTTTGAGTTCATATCCCTTTTCTTCCAGGTGCTTCTGTATTGCCCCGAAAGCCGTGAATTCGCCGTAGATCACAATCTGCTCAGCTTCTTCGTCCAGTGAAATTTCGTCTGCGCCAAAGTCGATCATTTCCAGTTCCAGTTCATCCAGATCGATGGTACCGGCCGGAATGCGGAAGACGGATTTCCGGTCGAACATAAAGTCGAGCATCCCGGAAGTTCCGAGGGCACCCCCGCATTTGCTGAAGTAACTCCGCAGGTTGGCCACCGTCCGGTTGATGTTGTCCGTAGCGGTTTCTACCACGATGGCGATGCCGTGTGGGCCGTAGCCTTCGTAGGTGATTTCTTTATAATCTTCCTGTTCTTTCGAAACCGCCCGTTTGATCGCCCGATCGACGTTCTCTTTCGGCATGTTGGCGGCCCGGGCATTCTGGATGATGGCCCGTAGTCGTCCGTTCGTTGTCGGATCAGGGCCACCACTTTTCACGGCGAGGGCAATGTCTTTCCCAATTTTGGTGAAGGTTTTGGCCATCATCCCCCACCGCTTGAATTTTCTGGCTTTCCGGTATTCGTATGCGCGTCCCATCGTAAAGAGTGATGAGCTAAGAGTTAAGAGTTAAGAGTTGGCTGACGCATTAACTCTTAACTCTTAACTCTTAACTCTTAATTATTTTTAATGGTTATTTCTTCTTCAAAATCCACTTCTATCTGATTCCGTACCAGGTCTTCGAAGGTTTCGCGCCGGCGAATCAGGTGCGGTTTTCCGTCGTACACCAGCACTTCGGCGGGCCTGACCCGCGAGTTGTAGTTGGAACTCATGCTAAAACCGTAGGCTCCCGCATTTTTCAGGGCCAGCACATCGCCGGGGCGCACCTCGTTCAGCGAGCGATCCCAACCCAGCGTATCAGTTTCGCAAATGTATCCCACGATGCTGTACGTCTGTTTTTCGCCTGTCGGATTCGAAACATTGATAATTTCGTGGTAAGCATCGTACATCATCGGCCGGATCAGGTGATTCAATCCCGAATCGACGCCCACAAACGTCCGGTTAGGGTTCTCTTTCACGACGTTGACGTTTACCAGCAGCACACCGCTTTCACTCACCAAAAACTTACCGGGCTCAAAACACAGTTCGATTTCCCGCCCGTACTGCTGACAGAATTTCTGAAAAGCCGCCGTCACTTTCCGGCCCAGATCCACCACGTCCGTGCTGTGATCTCCTTCTTTGTAGGCCACCTTAAAACCGCTGCCAAAATCGAGGAACTGCAGATTGGGGTAGTCGTTGGCCAGCTCAAAAAGCACCTCCGCCCCTTTAAGAAACGCATCGGCATTTTTAAAATCCGAACCGGTATGAATGTGCAGTCCCACCACCGGAATGGCGTATTGCTCGACCAGAGCGCGAATCTGGCTCCGTTGTTCCATCGAAATGCCAAACTTGGAATCGGCGTGACCGGTCTGAATTTTGATGTTGCCCCCTTCCGCAATGTGGGGATTGATCCGGATGCCGACCGGTTTGCGGCTGCCGTACTGCTGCCCCATAAATTCCAGCAAGGGCAGGCTATCGACATTTAGCCGAACACCCAGCGCGAGCGCTTCCTGAATTTCGGCAAAGGAAACGCCACTCGGGGTATACATGATCTGTTCGGGATCAAAACCGGCCAGCAGCGCCATCCGGATTTCATTCACCGAAACCACTTCCACATCGATTCCCCGGCTGCGCATCAACTTTAGAATCGACACGTTGGTCAGTGCTTTAGCGGCATATTTAATCTTCAGATTGACGCCCTGAAAAGCGGCCTGAAGCGTGCCTATTCTTTCAATAATTTTGTCGGCATCATACACATACAAGGGAAGGCCAAACGATTCGGCCATCTCCAGAACGTCGATGCCCTGAACTTGATAACGGTTTTGATCGAGCTGCATACGCAGGGGTGTCTGCCAATTTTGAGGTGCAAATATAAACGATTTTACGCCATGTTTGGCAACGGTACCCGATCTCAATCCGGTTCGGAATCTACTTTTTCTGAAAATAAGAGAATCCGAAATCATGCGTTCAGCGAGAATCCATCGAACAATTCGCCGGGATTCGGGTTAAGTCCTTACTCAACGCTGATCGATACGACGATGAAAAAAATAGCTCTCTTTACGGCTGCCCTGCTCTGGATTGCCAGTCACGGACAAGCCCAGACGCCTTCACCCAACGCCCACGCGCCAGGACAGGCGGCTCAATCGTTCCCGCAGGGTGAACCGACGGCTAAACAGGATTCCCTGAAAAGCAAACTCGTTAAGGGAACCCAATCAAGCCGGAATGCCCGGCGATCGGAGGATGCCATGGCAACTAAAAGCACGACAGTGCGGAAGAAAACGACCAAAACCGTGAAAACGAAAAAACCAGTTGATTAGCCTCCGGATACATGTATTCCTGTTTTCGTAAAAAAATGCTATTTCTGGACGAAGGAAATGGCTTTTTTTTTGTAATTCAGGACTAAATACGCATTCATATGTTTGCCCGCATCATTTTATTCGTATTTTTGACACCGACCCTTTTGGTTACTGAATTACTCCATTACCTTGAAGCGTTCAAACCTCCCATTTACGGAAGACGTACTGGTAAAAAAACTCCAGCAGCGAGAGGAACAGGCATTTCACTTGCTCTACGACCAGTATTCGCCGGCTTTGTACGGCGTAATCCTGAAGGTCGTTCGTGATGAAGAAGCCGCCCGCGACGTTTTACAGGATTCTTTTGTGAAGATCTGGCGGAACATTCCCTCTTACGATTCCCAGAAAGGCCGTCTTTTTACGTGGTTACTGAACATTGCCCGAAATACAGCAATCGACGCCATCCGCACCCGCCATTCAGGTCAGTCAATCCAAACCAGCACCGATATCGTAGATATTGTTGATCAGCATCAGCAAGCCTATCAGCCCGCTGTAGAGACACTTGATTTACCCGACAAGGTGAATCAGTTAAATCCGGATCGACGAATGGTTATTGACCTTGTCTACTTCTATGGATATACCCACGAAGAAGTGGCGGAAAAATTGAATTTGCCGCTTGGAACGGTCAAAACGCGGGTACGGTCTGCTTTACAGGAATTGAAGAAGTTATTCGGCACATGAACACGAAAGAATACATAGAGTCCGGAATACTGGAAGAGTATGTGCTCGGCACCGTCAGCCCGCAGGAAAAGCGGGAGGTCGAATGTCTGTCGAGCATTTACCCTGAGATCCGCCAGGAGCTCGACACGCTGTCGGCTGCGGTGGAACAGTATGCCCAGACCCTCCGCCGTGATCCGCCTACCGACATTAAAGAGTGGCTTCTGAAAGAACTGGAATTTGGCCCTCCGGAAGTCGAAGTGGTTGAGGAAGTTTCCCCAACGCTCCCACTCACCAGCGAAGAAAGTACTGAAACCCCCATTCGTTCATTAAATTCCAGAGAAGACGCATTCGATTCAAGACCTACCTTTCGCGTTACCTGGCTGGTAGCCGCTTCCCTCGGTCTGGTAGTCTTGTTTTTTGCCTACTTCCTGTACTCTCAATTGCAGGGAAGCCAGCAAACGCTCAGTTCGCTCCGTAATTCGAATGAAGCCTTGACCGAAGAGGTACGGGTTCTGCGGGCACAACAGTCGCAGAGCGACCAGACGCTGGCCATCCTGAAAGAACCAGGCACGCGGGTCATCCGGCTGAATCCCACCGATAGCACTACTGCCAACCTCGCAACCATCTACTGGAATGTCAGCACGGGCCAGGTTAATCTCGAAATTGATTCGTTGGTTCGTCCGCCCGAAACCCAGCAATACCAGCTTTGGGCCATTGTCGACGGAAAACCGGTCGATGCCGGTGTCTTCGATGTGGGCGACAACACCCGGGTGGTGCAGCAGGCTAAAAAATTTCTGAAAGCCGATGCTTTTGCCATCACGCTCGAACGCCGGGGCGGTAGCCCCACTCCCACGCTTTCCGCGATGGTGGTGGTCGGAAATGTGACCTCTTGATCGCTCCCTATCTGAAAAAAGAGTTATAAATAATAAATGGTAAATGTAAAAGTGGCGGTTTTGCAAAAACTTTTATATTTACCATTTATCATTTACTATTTATAATTCTATTTTCAACCAGGGTTATACGTTTTTCAAGGGATGTTTATACGTCGATTCGACCAAAAATATATATAGTTTTTATACGTTTATTTCTACTAAAAAAAGGCTCTGGAAACGCTCCCAGGGCCTTTTTTATGATTTACAGGCTTTTTTTTCACCAATTAAAAATCCAAATAGAAGGGGATGGCGTAGGTATTGCTGAGAGTCGGGAAAAACCCGGTTCTTTTATTTTCCCATCTTCATTTAATTCGTATTTCAATCATGAAAGCCTTCATCAAAACAGGGATTATTGCCGCTATTCTTTGCGCATTCGTCACGGTTTCTTACGCTCAAAAGCCGAAAGAAGTCGGTGGCGCCATGATGTATCCCAACAAGAACATCATTGAAAATGCCGTCAACTCGAAAGACCACACCACCCTGGTTGCCGCCGTGAAAGCTGCGGGCCTGGTCGAAACGTTACAGGGAGCCGGTCCTTTCACGGTTTTTGCTCCCACCAACGATGCTTTTGGCAAATTACCAGCCGGCACCGTTGAAACGCTGGTGAAACCCGAAAACAAAGCCACCCTGACCGGCATTTTGACCTACCACGTGGTTGCAGGTCGTCTGGACGCCAAGGAAATTGGAAAGCTCATTAAGGCCGGTAACGGAACCGCTACCTTGAAAACCGTGGCCGGTGGCAACCTGACCGCCAAAATGAGTGGAAAAAATCTGGTTCTGACTGATGCCAAAGGGGGAACCGCCACCGTTGCGATTTCGGATGTATACCAGTCGAACGGCGTGATTCACTCCATCGATACGGTTTTGATGCCAATGTAACTGAAGGCAACTAAAAGACTAGAAAAAGCCACACGCACAACTGCGCTGTGGCTTTTTTAACTCGTAAACTATCCTCCCATTTCTTGCGTTAATCAGGTATGAACCGCAACCTTTTTCTTGGAGTTTTGTGTGGGCTGGTGCTCACGGGCTCCGTCGCATCCATTTCGTTAACGCCACGCATCGACGATGCCACACCCCGCAAAGTGGTTAAAACGGAAGCGGAGTGGAAGAAAATCCTGACACCCCAGCAATTTTACGTCCTGCGTCAGCAAGGGACCGAGCGGCCTTTTACGAGTCCGCTGGTCGATAACCATGAAAAAGGCGTATTCAAATGTGCGGGCTGCAAAACGCCCCTGTTCAGCTCCGATACCAAGTTTGAATCGGGAACGGGCTGGCCGAGTTTTTATAAATCATTGTCGAAAGAGAACGTGGTTGAAAAGGTGGATCGCACCCACGGCATGGTCCGTACGGAAGTCGAATGTGGCGTCTGTGGCGGGCATTTGGGACACGTTTTTGAGGATGGACCCAAGCCAACCGGTCTGCGGTATTGCATGAACGGCGTAGCATTGGAATTTGAAAAGAAATAAGCGGGTGCTAACCCCTTGGTTTTGAGCCAACCCGACGAACGGGCTGGCTTTTTTCATATTATATCGTCTAAATTTCCGTTATATTTGCTTTAAGAGACGGATTTCTCAATCCGTCTTTTTGCCTATCGAATTAATTTTACTTTTTTGAAACCAAACGGACATCAGGCGCACCCCTTCGGCGGTGCGACAGCAAACGGCTCCGTTCTTCAATTTTAACCGTCAAAATACCAGGCATGAGTAAATTCTGGGGGCAGCTTCGTACCCTTTGGCAAGGCATCACCGGCTTTTTCGGTCTCATAAGCAACGGCTTTAGACGACTGGTTTACCGCATGATGTCTGGTCTACTTGGAAAAGAGCGTGTCGATTCAGCAACCGGTCATTACCGGGGCCTTCGACAACGCTACCGAAACTGGATCAACGCCCGCTTCGACACCCGATCACTCGCTTTCCGCATCTTTTACCAAACCACCAAAACGCTTATTTTCAGCTTTTTGCTGGTTCTGTTGTACATCCTATCAATAGAAACCAATTTCCTTTACCTCAGCGGTGAAATGCCGAGTGTCGAGGATTTAAAAAATCCCAAGGTTTCCCAGTCTTCCGAAATTTACTCCTACGATAAAGTCATGATCGGCCGGTTTTTTACTGAAAACCGGACACCCATCAAATACGAAGACTTATCGCCCTCCCTCATTCACGCCCTGATTGCCACTGAAGACGTACGGTTTTATGAGCATTCAGGCATCGACACCCGAAGCCTGGGCCGGGCTGTCTATGGCGTGTTAACCGGTAACAACTCCGGCGGGGGGAGTACGATAACCCAACAGCTTGCCAAAAACCTGTTTAAAACCCGACGGCGGCAGTCGCGGGGATTGCTGTATAATGTTCCGCTGGTGAAAACGGTTATTCTGAAAACCAAGGAATGGCTGATGGCCATCAAACTGGAGCGGAATTTTTCGAAGGAACAGATCCTGACCATGTATTTCAATACCGTCGATTTCGGCAGCAATGCCTACGGGATCAAAACGGCGGCCCGGACGTACTTCAGCAAATCACCGGAGACGTTAAACGTGCAGGAATCCGCCGTTCTCGTGGGCTTGCAGAAAGCGACGACGACGTATAATCCGCTGATCAAACGAAACTTCGAGAAGTCGCGCAACCGCCGGAATGTGGTGATCCGGCAAATGGAAAAATACAAGTACCTCACCAAAGCACAAGCCGATTCACTGTGTGAATTACCCCTCGTAACGCGCTACAGCCCCGACAATCCGTATTCGGGACCGGCCAATTATTTTAAAAATGCAGTAGTCGAGGTCGTTAAAAAGTGGGGTGAAGAAAACGGCTATGATCTGTATACCGATGGTTTGCGCATTTATACCACCGTTGACTCCCGGATGCAGGCCCTGGCCGAAGAAGCCGTTGCGGAAAAAATGAAGCTGCTGCAACGAACGTTCGACAACCACTGGTCGGGTCGAAACCCCTGGACGGATGAAGATGGTAAGGAAATTCCGGACTTTCTGGACAAAGTCGCCCAGCGGACGGAGCGGTATAAGGCCCTCCAACTGAAATTTCCGAATCAGCCGGATTCCATTCAGTATTACATGAAGGAGAAAAAAGACAGCATGACGGTCTTCTCTTGGAACGGACCGAAGAAGAAGTACATGTCGCCCATGGATTCCATCGCCTACTACAAGCGGTTTTTGCAGGCCGGTCTGGTGGCGATGGACCCGCATACCGGTTTTATCCGGACGTGGGTGGGTGGCCTCGACTACAATTTTTTCCAGTTCGATCACGTCAAACAGGGCAAACGCCAGCCTGGCTCGACCTTCAAACCGTTTGTTTATGCCACGGTGATCGACGATTCAACGATCAATTTAGGCCCCTGCGACCGTCGTCGCGATGAACCGTTCCGGAAGGAATACATCAACGAAAAAGGCGAAGAAGATTTCTGGGCACCAAAAAACTCAGCCGGATCATTCTCCTACTCCAATATGACCCTGCGACGGGCCATGGCCCGCTCCATCAACTCGGTGACAGCCCAGTTGACCAATGACGTTGCAACGCCCCAGCGGGTGGTGGAATACGCCCACCGGCTCGGTATTAAAAGCCAATTGGCGGCTGTTCCTTCGGTGGGTCTGGGTTCTTCGGACGTGTCGCTGTATGAAATGGTAGCGGCTTATTGCACCTTTGCAAACAACGGCGTACACACTGAACCGTTGCTGGTGACGCGAATTGAAGACCGCAATGGCAAAGTCATTGAAGAATTTGTACCCGAGAAGAAACAGGCTATTCGCGAAGAGTCGGCTTTTCTGATGCTCCACATGCTGAAAGGTGGTTTGGAAGAATCGGGCGGCACGTCGCAAAATTTGTGGTCGTACGATTTGTTCAAAAACCGGAACCAGGTGGGGGGAAAAACCGGCACCACCTCCAACAACTCCGATGGCTGGTTCATGGGGGTCACCCGTGATCTGGTAGTGGGGGCCTGGGTGGGTGGCGATGATCGCAGCATCCACTTCCGGTCGACAGACATGGGTGAAGGCGCCAAAACCGCCTTGCCGCTGGTGGGACGTTTTTTGGAGAAAGTATATCAGGACAAGGCGCTGAAGCTTTATCAGGGTCCTTTTGATAAACCGACGGTTAAAATAACGAAGGATTATCTGAATTGCCCCGGTGGAAACGATGATGACGAAGAGGATGAATCGGACTCTACGGATGTTGACATTCCTGCCGATTCGCTGTTCATTGAACCCTCGGCTCCAGAGCAGGTCGATCCGCCCGATACAACCCAACGCGCCCAGCCTTTCCGCTAAGATTTCAGGTCAACTCCTTCCGGGTTGACCTTTTTTGTTGGCCCAATCTAAAAACAACCCCGGCGAAGCGGTGGTTATAGAGAGATACCATCAACTCAGGACTATGACACCATCACAAAATCCGAACCTACATCCGGTCAGGAATGACATGCCCCTGGAGGATGTTCCGTCAGAAATGGACACTGATCCACGGGCCGATGAAGAAGTAATCGATCAAACCGGGCCCACGCCCAGTGAAGAAGAAACGGATTTACAACCCAGCCCGAACCCAACCGGGCGCATTCCGTCGGGCATGGACGACGATCCGTCCAACGATGAAAATCTAAACGAAAAAATCGCCTACGCCCTGGCGGGCGCGGAACCGAATAGAAAAGAATGATGAGTGATGAATGATGAACGATGAATGGATTAATTCATCGTTCATCATTCATCATTTAAACTAAACCATCTCCTTATACTGCATCCGGTACAGGTTCGCGTAGGTGCCTTCCTGCTGCAACAATTCTTCGTGGGTTCCCTGTTCTACGATGTTGCCTTTGTCGACAACAATAATTTTGTTGGCTTCACGGATGGTCGAGAGCCGGTGGGCAATCACGATGGCCGTGCGCCCTTTCATTAGTTTTCCAATGGCATCCTGAATCAGCCCTTCCGTTTCGGTATCGACCGACGACGTAGCCTCGTCTAACACCATGATGCGGGGATCGTGAACCATCGCGCGAACGAAGGAAATCAACTGTCGCTGACCCACCGAAAGCGTCGAACCGCGCTCCATCACGTTGTACTCATAACCGCCCGGCAATCGCTCGATGAACTCATGCACGCCCACCAGTTTGGCCGCTTCAACAATGCGCTCCCGGCTGATGGATTTATTGCCGAGGGTAATGTTGTTTTCAATGGTATCCGAAAACAGAAAGACATCCTGCAAAACAACGCCAATGCTCTGGCGCAACGCTTCCAGTCTATACTCGTGTACCTCGACACCGTCGATTTTGATCTCCCCCTGATTGATGTCGTAAAACCGGCTTAATAAATTGATAATGGACGACTTCCCGGCTCCCGTGGCACCGACAAACGCAACGGTTTCGCCTTCTTTCACAGTAAAGTTGATGTCTTTCAGGACGTAGTTATCGTCGTTGTAGGCAAACCAGACGTTTTTAAACTCCACCTCACCCCGCCAGGTTGCGGGCGCATACGTACCGGTGTTGGGTGTAAAATCATCGCTATCCAGCAGTTTCAAAATCCGGTCGGTGCTTACAATTCCCATTTGCAGGGTATTGAACCGGTCGGCGAGCATCCGGATGGGGCGGAAAAACAGGTTGATGAACATGATGAAAGCCGTCACCGTTCCGTAGGTAACTTCCTGGTTCAGAATCGCTTTGGCACCATACCAGACCACAAGACCCGTGGCGGCTGCCGACAGAATATCGGCTACCGGATAATAAACGGAATAGTACCAGATCGACCGGATGTTGGCTTTCCGGTGTTCGTCGTTGATCTGCCGGAACTTCTCCTCTTCGATCTTTTCGCTGCCAAAAATCTGCACGATGTTCATGCCCGTGATGTGTTCCTGCACAAACGAACTGAGGTTGGCTACGGCGGTCCGCACTTCATTGAACGATACTTTGATTTTTTCCTTGAAGACGTACGTACTCAATAACATCAGCGGAATCATCGACAAACTGATGGCCGAAAGCCGCCAGTCGGTATAAAACATGACGGCGATGATCAGCACCAGTTGCAGAATGTCGCCCACAATGGCGGCCATGCCTTCGCTGAAGACGTCGGAGAGCGTTTCAACATCCGAAATGGTGCGCGTCACGAGTCGGCCGATGGGCGTGTTGTCGAAAAATTTCAGACGGAGTTTCAGGACTTTCTGGTAGAGCTGAACCCGGATATCCCGAATCACGTTTTGCCCCAGCCAGCCGGAGAGATAGGTATTGAAAAACTGAATAATGCCTTGCAAAACCAGAATTACGATCATCAAAATCAGCATTTTGGTCAGGCCCGGATAATCGCCGGTGGCAATTTTGGAGTCGATGGTGTAGCGAATCAGCAACGGACCAACGGGAGCCAGCACCGCACTCAACAGAATAATCAGAATAAGCCCGTAAAATTGGAGCTGGTACGGTTTTACGAAGGCATAAAGCCGTCGCAGGGTAATCCAGTCAAAAATCTGACCACTCTTGGTTTCGGTATTCACAAAGAAAACAGTTGGAAGGTTTTTCGGAGTAACAGAAATATTGGGTGAAGAGTTTGCAGTGCAGAGTGAAGAATTAAGAGTGAAGACAGTTCGCGTCAGCCAACTCTTAACTCTTCACTCTTAATTCTTCACTCCTATCGCCAGTTGAGCCAGTTCCTGCCAGGAAATTAAACCGATGGCGAGAATGGCGAGTGCCAGCCCGATTCGGTTGACCAACAGCAGCTTTTCTTTGAAAAAGAGCAGAGCCGACAAAGCCGCCACCAGAATGACACCAATGTTGTAGAGCGGATAGACGAAGGCTCCGTTGCCGCCAAATTCAGAAAGCGCCAGCAGCAGGGTGTAAAAACTCAGGAAATTCGGAATGCCCAGGGTGATGGCTCCCACCAGCGTCTGGCGTTCAATCTTCTCTTTACCCTGAATCAACCGGCTTGCCAGCATCACCAGACCAGCAGCTATGGCCCCCAGTACCATCGTCAACGTTACCTGCAACGTTTGATCAGTCGATGGAATATACCGGATGTTCATGTAGTTGATCATCGTGTTGGTGGCTCCATACATTACAAAAACCGCCAGCGGCAGGAGCTTATTCCAGCCCAGGGCTTTCACGGTTTGGCCTTCCTGCTTCTTGTACGTACTCAATCCGACGGCCACCACGGCCAGAATCAAACCCATATAATTCAGCGCATCGAAGGTTTTTCCGCCGGTTTGAAAGACGAACAGACTGAAACAGACCGGAATCACCAGCGACATGTTATTGGCCAGCGACGTGGCTGTAATGCCCATACGCTGCGTCGACAGACCCGACAGGATGAACGTAATGATGAACCCAACGCCCAGCCCCAGAGCGAGCCACGTCCAGGTTTGGGAGAAATCAATGGCGAAAGGCTGGTCGCGGGGCAGCAGCAGAAAACCGGTCAGGAAACACACCGGGTAGTTGAAGACGATTGCCTGAACGGTATTGACCCTGTAACGGGGAAACATCCGGAAATTAAGCAGCAGAACAACCGAAAGCAAAATGCTCAGGAACAGAAAAAGCATGGCAAAGACAGAAGGAGGAATTTTCTTTTGCCGGAAAGGTAGTAATAAATGTAAATGAAGAATGGTAAATGGTAAATGTAAAAGTTTTCGCCTGCAGCGACTCACTTTTACATTTAGCATTTTCCATTCTTCATTTTACATTAAAAATTCTAGGACTTTCGCCTTTTGCCCCTAAATCCCCTAAAGGGGACTTGGACGCGGATTAATCCGGATGCGTAAAGTCCCCTTTAGGGGATTTAGGGGCAAAAGGCGGGTACATCATAATTATCAGACGTAAGTTCTAAATTCTAAACTTCCCCTATTTCCCTTTTTCAGCGGGCATCAGCACTGCATCCACCGAGTGAATAACCCCGTTCGTCGCTTCCAGATCTGCGCGGTTGATGGTGGCGGCATTGCCTTGTCCATCCGTGATGGTGATGGCATCACCTTGCTTGCCGACGGTCAGCGTTCCGCCCGTAACGGTTTTCAGTTTCTGTCCGTCCTGCAACTGATCGGAGGTGTAATTTCCTTTGACGACGTGATACGACAACAGCTTCACCAGCTTTGATTTGGAGGCTGGCTGCAATAAACCGTCGAGTGTTCCGGCCGGCAGTTTATCAAACGCTTCGTTGGTGGGCGCAAAAACCGTATAAGGCCCTTTTCCCGCAGCCTGCTCCGACAATCCGGAGAGCCGCATGGCTCGGAATAAAACCGTATGATCGGCCGATTTGGCCGCACTGATGGCCAGATCGCGACCGGTTGAGCCACCGGGAGCCATGCCACCCCGCGATTCCCGACCTGCACCCATCGGCCCGTAAGCGTTGGCACTGCTTTGGGTCGAAACCGACGTGCTGCTTCCCAGCGGATTCGATTGTGTTGCGGGGCGCGAAGTAGTGTCCTGAACCGTCTGAGCAACCACGGCCTTGTTGGTACCGACCAGCAAGCCTAGTGCCAGTGCCACTGCGAAAACTGCTTTCTTTTGCATGATAAAGTTGGTTTGGTAAACAAAACGTTGAGAATTCAGTAACAACTTTTAACACATTCAGCCTTCGTTTTGTTGTCTGAATATAGTTGGGTTAACGGGGCATGGCTGCTGAATATTTCATTTTGGGTCATCTTACATCCGTAATCTTAGCGTAGAATCGGGCAATTAGTTGCATCCTTTCGCAAACTATATCACCTTTGTTTTTCTATTCAATATTTTAAACATGCAAATTTCCAAACACAAAGTTGCCGGCATACACTACACGTTGCGCGACAACGACGGCAATATTCTCGACTCCAGCGAAGGACGGGATCCATTATATTATCTCCACGGCGAGGGAAACCTCATTCCGGGTATGGAAAACGGACTGGCCGGAAAATCCGTCGGCGACAAATTTCAGATCAAGGTGCCTGCCGAAGATGGCTACGGTGTTCCTGATCCGCAAATGATTCAGGCGGTTCCCATCAGCGCCTTTGGCGGACAGCCGGTGCAGATCGGGATGCAGTTCCAGACCAATCAGGGCCAGGTGGTAACGGTTACGGAAGTGAACGACGATCAGGTGATGATCGATGCCAACCACCCGCTTGCCGGTCAGGAACTAAACTTCGATGTCGAAATCATCGACGTTCGGGATGCTACGGCGGAAGAGGTGACGCACAAACACGTACACGGACCGGGCGGACACCATCACTGATCCAACCCGTCGTAAATAGTCTATCGATCACCGGTATTTTTTCATAAATTTGGAATACTGCCGGTGATCGATCGATTTAAGGCAGACAAACCCTCTCTTTTTAATCCCATGAAAAAATTTACCTTCTTTCTACTTTCGGGCTTTTGTGCGTTCAATGCCCTGGCCCAGACGACTGCCCCGACGCCCGATCTGCAAATCAAAACTGCCGTACTGGCCGCTCCCTCCGACAAACGTGACGGCGCAACGGTCTTGGGCTATTCAGGTAAAAATGAGATGATTGTGTTGCGAAAAGGGACAAACGATTACGTCTGCCTGGCGGATGATCCGACGCAGAAAGGACTCAACGTCTCCTGCTACCACCAGGGTCTGGAACCCTTCATGGCCCGCGGCCGGGAATTAAAAAAAGAAGGCAAGTCTCCGGCTGAAATCATGAAAATTCGGGAGGAAGAAGAAAAAGCCGGCAAGTGGAAAATGCCCAAGCAACCCTCTTCTCTCTTCGTATATTCGGCCCCTGACTCCAGCTACAATGCGGCAACGGGCGAAGTGAAAAATGGTTACCTCCGGTCGGTCGTCTACATTCCGTATGCTACCTCCGAAAGCACCGGCCTGCCCCTGAAAGCCGAAGCACCCGGCATGCCCTGGATCATGGACCCCGGCACCCACCGGGCGCATATAATGATCAATCCGGCAAGGAAATAAAATAAGTGTACGGTTTTCAGTTTACGGTTTACGGTGGCTGACGCATGCTCGCTGACGCGTTCAACTCATTGAGCCAGCATGCGTCAGCCACCGTAAACTGAAAACCGTAAACCATAAACTACAAACCACTCTCCAGCACCCTCCTTTCCGCCCACCGCATCCGGTAAGCGTTCATGGCGGTTTTGCCAAGCGAATCCAGCAGACGATAGTTAGCGACCAGACCGACAGCGGCTCCGATACCGGGAACCAACTGGGCCATTTTGACCAGGTCGATATAATCCCGGTATTCCTGCTGAAAGGTCCGCCAGTCGAACTGGTTGATGTCGTCGGGAAGTTGCTGGCTTTTGGCCTGCCAGTTGAGCATCTGTTGATAAACGAGCTGCCGACGCTCCTGACTCGAAAACGCCAGTTGAAAGATGTGCATGATGTAAAGCCGCTCCTTGTATTCGTTGACCGGATACCCGTAAATGGCCGCAATTTCAAACAACAGCTTCATTTTCAGGGCCAGCAACAACGGAAAATCGGCGAGCCCCAGCAGAATGCCGCCCGCGCCGGTGACGCCCCCCTCTGCTGCTCCGGCGGTTTTGTAGAACGCAATGCGGTCCCGAACCCGTTCCTCCCGTTCTTCCAGCGACAGCGGTTCCAGCACCGGCTGCCGGGTCAGAAACTCCGCGCCGAACAACACCGCCCGCGTCATTTGCTTGATGGTTGCCGTAATGGCCTGATGCACTTTTTCGGGAATGAACCGGTTCATCCGCGTCTGCAGGTTCTTCGAAAGCCGGTTGACGGCCGACGGTCTGCGCATCATTTTCTGTCGCCAGACCTGTAATTCACGCACAACGGCGTCTTCGTAAGGTGACATAGTTATTCGTTGATTACAGGCTTATCGGGGTTGCCGACGGTTCGTTTGCCGAACGCCGGTTCCCATTTTTGCGTTGTTCGACACCCGGTTGTACCCTTCAAAGGTTGCGTTATCGATCGTGGTATTATACGAATCCAGACTCAATTGAATGGCCGTTTTGGTACTGTCGGTCGTAGTGAACCGACTACCGGCTGTAATCCGGCTCTGTTTGATTCGAGCCCCCACAATACCGCCGTTAATAAACTGGCTGTTTTTGACCAGCAACTCGGTCAACTGGCCGTTGTAGTACCGAATATTGCCGCCCCGGAAGGTGGCACCATCGACCGTAATCCGGCGCGAACCGGAATTTTCGTAACTGATGTAGGCATCCCGGTCAAACTCGCAACCGGGACCGATAATGGTTTCCTCGTTGGTGGAAGTTCCTCCGCCGTAATTGGAAAACGAATTTCGGGCGACGGTATTCAGGGTGCGTACTTTGGTCAGGGTAACCGGGCCACTGAACGTCAAAACGCCGTCGGTGTCGGTCGCTTCCAGCCCTTTGCCACAATTCCGGGCCGTAAAGTTGGTGATCACAATGCGGTATTGGTAATGTAACCCTTTTACGGCATTCACGCAATTTTCGGCCTCTCCGTTTTGAATAGTGGCTTTTACGCGCTCCGAAACGCCAAACCCAACCCGGTAGCCGATCGCTTTGCAATTGCTCCACATCACGCGGTGGTCCGAATCCGTTTGCTCACCTTCCGACCAGAAACCGGCATAGGGGCTGATTCCTTTGGTGTTTCGGGCCACACAACGCACAAACACAGTACCGGGCGCATTGTCACTGTCGAAGGCATCGCCCACGCAGTCGGTAACAGTGCAGGATTCAAAACGCGTATTCCGGGCATAGCCCCCGGCAATAAAAGGGGATTTTCCACCAACTTCGTGATACCGTTTTTGACCACTAGCCCGGCAGTTCCGAAAAACATTGCGATCCGACACCGCTTTTTCATCTCCGGCATTGAACAGTTGATTTTCAACGACAAACGTGCTGGCATCGGCATTTTGAACGGAAACCCGGTCGGCCCCGCTGGCCGTACAACCGCCGAAGTATATGCCGCCCTCAATCGGGCTCTTGTCGCAGTCAATGGACAGATCCCGAATAAGAACCCGCTGCTTCCGGTTGGCCCATAACGCATAGCCGCGCTGGGAGTTTCGGATCAGAAACGTCCGGCCTATACCGGCTCCCTGAATGCTGATTCCCGATCCGGTGATTTCGACCGGCCCCTGCACGAACTGCCCGGCGGGGTAGGTCAACGTGCCTCCACCCTGCCTTTTTAAATCGGCGATCGCCCGGACTGCCGCCGGTGTATACTCAGTTTCGCCGTTTTTTTTGTACTTTAGAATGGAAACAACCGGCAACGCCAAAGTCGCTGACCCCCAGAGCATAAGGACTAAGATGAAAAGGTAATTCTGAAGCTTGAGGCAGAAATTCATGAAACTATCGAATTATTATGACCTTGTTGGCGTTAATTACCTACATCCCTTTTTACATACTAACCAGTTAACCAACGTTTTATGAAAAAAGCGCTGCTGATTCTCCTTGCCATTCTCCCGCTTAGCCTCGCCAGTGTTGGCACCACGGTTAGAGCCAACGCCCACTCCGCGGTTGACAAAACCAGCCTTTGGGCGGGGGTATACGACGAGCTGAATCTGGAACGCATGGGGCTTCAAAAGGAAGTGTTCGACTATGCCCTTCGTGGTTTACAGAAAAGCACGTTTGCGAAATCCATTCTGAGTATCGTTGACCTGAGCCAGCCGTCGACCAAGAAGCGGTTGTATGTCATCGATCTCGATCAACAGAAATTACTGTTTCAGACCTACGTTGCCCACGGCCGGAACTCGGGCGAACTAATGGCGGCTTCGTTTTCAAATACGTTTTCGTCTTTCCAGTCGAGCCTGGGATTCTACCAAACCCTCAATACCTACCAGGGCAAACACGGTTTGTCGCTCCAACTGAAAGGATTGGAACAGGGTTTTAATGATAACGCCTTCAGCCGCGCGATCGTTATGCACGGAGCGGATTATGTCTGCGAAGATTTTATTCGCAAAACCGGTCGGCTGGGCCGCAGTCAGGGTTGCCCGGCCATTGCCAACGCGGTCAGCAAAGACATCATTCAAGCCATCAAAGGCGGCTCGTGCCTGTTTGTCTATTCGCCCAGCCCGGATTATCTGCAAAAATCAACGTTTCTGCTGTAATTACATTGGTCGACCGTCCAGATCGTACACATCTTTGTAATAACGCAAATGTCCTTTTTCATCGACATCGACCCGGTTGTAGACCACAAAAACCGGGAACGGTTTGGGCAGCGTCAACGTTTGCGGTTTTTGATCGACCATGCAGCGGTTCATGAATCCCTCGTCCAGCACCGGCGTCCCCATCAGGTAGTTAGCCAGTTCAACCGGTTTCTGCACCCGCATACAGCCGTGGCTCCGCCAGCGGTCGCTGGTTTGGTCAAACAGGTCACGGGCGTTCGTATCGTGGAGGTAAATAGCTCCCGGCCCCGTCAGGTTGAACTTGATCAAACCCAGGGAGTTGTTGCACCCGGAAGCTTGTCGAAACCGGTACGGAAAATTCTCGGCGGACATATCTTCCCAGGCAATCTCGGACGGATCGACCACCTGTTCCTTTTCATCCAGCACTTCCATGTTCTGGTTTTCCAGATAATCCGCGTTTTGCTGCACCTTTGGCAGAATTTCCTTCAGACCGATTCCACGGGGTACATTCCAGTAGGGATACGTGATGATGTCGGTAAGGTAGGTCGTAAAAAATGGCGTTTTGGTATCCTTCTTTCCCGCAATGACATCCATTGGCAACAGGCATTTACCGCTCCGGTCGTAGATGTTCAATTCGGCTGCGGGAACATTAACAACCAGAAACCGATCAAAATCGAAGCGATTCAGATAGCGGTAAAAATTCAGCGTTTGCCGGATGTATTTTCCGGTGTCGGAGGGCGCATTTTTCCTTAATTTGGTATAGGCGCTAACGAGCGTGGTATAATGCCCAAAAACCGGTGTTTTCCGCAGCGAATCCAAAGCCGATTTTCCTTCGTCTTTTTTCAGCATGGCAATTGCCCAGACGGTATCAATCTTTTCCGGGATCTTGTTATACGTAATCCTGGACGGTTTTAGTCCGTAGCGCAGTTCCAGTAGCAAGCCGGTGAATTTCTCGCCAAACTCCTTTTTTGTATCGGATTCAAGGAATGAATAGCGGTTGGTGTCGATCCCGACCGAATCCGCAGCCCGGCACAACTGCCTCATCACCACTTCGGCCTGAGAACGATCCCAGCCCTCTGCCGGAACATCGTTCTTGTTTAATAAACCAAAGTGCCTGAGCGAAAACCAGGCAACCAGGACGACAATGACGGCACTTCCTATTAAAATGATGATATTTCGGCGTTCCATACGTGAGTTCGATTATACGTACCCCTAAAACGCCATTCCGAGCCGTGGTGTTTAATTTTTAAAGGATCATTTACCGGAAAAAACCCCGAAAGCCCTGATTGGATCAGCGGCCGTCGGGGCTTTCAGGGCTTTTGCGCCTTCAGAACCAGTGCTGCGGTTTATTTCTTCCGCTTGCTTCCCAAAAGCAGCATCACCGTACCGACGATGACGCCAATACTGAGGATGCGGGTAACATGGTACGAAATCGGGGCTGGCATATCCACAATGCCTTCCTCGTTCGAATGCACCGGTTGCTTCACATACCGACCTCCTTTCGGTACTTCCCGGCTTTCAAAATGGAGAACTAAGTCTTCCAGAAGCTGCGGGAGTTGAATGCCCTGAATCGCTTTTCCGTGTCCGGTACCGGCAGACGTCGGATTCAAAGCCGCCAGTTCCTGAATCGAGCGTTTGGCGGCTTCCCAGTCAATCGTGAAATAAGCCGGGGGGCCGTGAAGCTCCTGCTTCTGGGTCATTACCGCAAAAGCCGAGTTCTGGTCGGTATTGGTAAATGCGTCACCCGCCACCAGACTCCGGTCGCTCTCCCGGAACAACGAAACATGGCCGGGCGAGTGGCCGGGCGTGTGAATGACCTTCCAATCGGGTAATTCCGGAATCAGACCATCCGCCGGAACCGGCCGAATCCGATCTCCAAAATTGAAGGGTGCCGTCGGAAACATCCACGACATATAGGCCATTGCCCCGCCCCCAACCGATGGGTCTGGCGGTGGATAATGCGACTTCCCCTGTAAAAACGGCAATTCCAGGGGATGGGCATAAACCGGCACCGTTCCCCAGGCTTTCAACAAGGCCTCCAGCGATCCGGCGTGGTCGAAATGCCCGTGCGTCAGCACAATGGCCCGGGGCGGATTGTCGTCGCCAAACCATTCCCGGGCTTTTTTCAGAATCTGGTCGGCACCGGATGGTGTTCCGGTGTCAATCAGAACCCATTTCCCACCGGGCTGCGATTCTCCGATAAAATAGATGTTGACAAAGCCGTTTTTTATCCCTCTTACGTCTTCTGCGACGTCATACGGACTCCGTTCTTCACGGGTTGTCAGATTTTCGAGTGTCTGCCTTTCCATACCCCACGTTTGATTTTGTTTGATTTTTTAACCTGATCTATCCCGGATTGTTGACATTAGTTATTTACCGTTTCACCTATTTAATTCACCAGTTCAGATAAAATTTGTTTTCGAATCGCAACGAACGTAAACACCTTTGTCCCAACAAACGACAACAACAACTACTGCTATGAGCTTCTTTCCTACCATCTTAAACCGTTATTTAACCCGGTTTTGTCTGCAATCCCTGTGTGCTGTGCTTTTGCTGAGCGTCACGGTTTCCTGTAAAAAAGAAACGGAAGTTGAACCGGATTCGGGCCGGGTAATTTTCTGGTCATCCAACAAAGCCATCGAAACCGTCAAGGTGGATTGTTTCGTCGACGGCACAAAAGTGGGTACGCTGAGTAAAGTAACGGCGTCCGCTCCTTCCTGCGATGCGACGGGCTCGCCCGTAACCACCGTGAAAGCGGGTGAACACGAACTCGAATTCCGGGCCGCCAACGGCCAGAGTTTCTCCGAAACGTTCACCGTCGAAGCGGGGAAATGTGTTGACTTTGAATTGATGTAAATAAGGTATACGGTTTTCGGTATACGGTTTTCGGTTTTCGGTGACTGACGCACGAACAGGATGAATGCGCCAGCCACCGTAAACTGTAAACCAAAAACCGTAAACAGAAAACCGTATACCGAAAACCATAAAACCGTAAACTAAGCACCATCGTAATGGTCGGCTTCTAAATTTGTATATCTTTGCGTGCGAAAACCGCTGTTGAGAATGCGAGTTCTGAAAGTGACCAAATACAGCCCGATTTTACACGAATTACGGGCGTCGTGGGGCGTGCTCCAGGCTGGTAAATACCTCCTGGCCGAGTCCATGCAAAACCGGAGCGAGGAGGACGATTTCTTTGCGTATCAGAATGCCGTTGCCGAAATCGGACGAATCGAGCGCAAACTCGATATACTGTATGATGAGATTCAGGCCGTGGAGTTGCTGCACCAGGCTGCGATTCTGACGGGTAATTACGAGGATTTATCGAGCCGAAAGCGCTCGAATGGCAATACATCTCTGAATTAATTCAACACCCGAACACCTTGTTCGCGGTACGATTCCAGCACGTCCGGGCGGGCATTGGAGTCTGTTACGAGCACCTGAACCAGGCTCAGCGGAGCAAACTGCACGTATTTGTCTTTTTCCAGTTTCGTCGAATCACACAACAGGTACACGGTTTCGGCCTGGGCAGCCATGGCGAGCGTCATCCCACCCTCGGTTTCGCTATGAGCCGACAGTCCGTGCTGCGTCGAAATTCCGTCGACACCCAGAAACGCCTTGTGGGCGTGGTAGCGGGCCACGTGTTCATGGGCAATCAATCCGTGAACAGCCTGCCGCTTCGGATCCACTTCTCCTCCCACCAGATTCACCGTCACTTCCGACTGCATCAGCTCGTTGACCACTGGTAATGAATTCGTAATCACCTGAATGCGTTTGTTTCGGATAAACTGACAAAGACGGAAAACCGTACTCCCACAATCCATAAACACCACCTCTCCTTCGTTGATCTCCTGGGCTGCCAGCCGGCAAATATGATCTTTGTTTTCCGAATTAACGGCGGTTTTGTGCACAAACTGCACCGGATTGGTGGCAAGGCCCACTTTCATAGCGCCACCATGTGTACGGTAAATCAGTCCGTCGGTTGCCAGGATACTCAAATCCCGGCGAACAGTAATTTCCGAGGTTTGCAGGAGCTCAGCAAGCTCTTTCACCTCGACAGAGCCTTTCTCTTCGACCGTTTGTAAAATAAGCCGCTTCCGGGTTGGAAAATTCATCACTGCGTTTTTAATTTGTTCAAAAATAATCAAATTCAATCAAAAACAACCAATACTAATGAATAATTCTCGGGTTCAGCTCATCAGGCAGGAAGTGTTATCGGATAACTGGTACACCTTACGGAAAGTGACGTTTAAGTATCAGCGCAAAAATGGGATTTGGGAAACACAGTCCCGGGAAGCCTACGACCGGGGCAACGGCGCAACGATTCTGCTTCACAATCCGGAAAAAAATACTGTCATTCTGACCCGTCAGTTCCGAATGCCGACCTACGTCAATGGCAATGCAAGCGGTTTATTGATCGAGTCCTGTGCCGGTTTGCTGGACAACGACAACCCGGAAGACGCGATTCGACGTGAAACAGAAGAAGAAACCGGTTTTGTCGTGACCAACATCCGGAAAGTTTTTGAAGCCTATATGAGTCCGGGATCGGTCACGGAGAAGCTATATTTTTTCACGGCAGATTATTCCGACTCCACCGAAAAGCGAACCGGGGGCGGCATTGATGAAGAAGAGATCGACGTGCTGGAAATGCCACTGTCGAAGGCCCTGCAGATGATCGCCGAAGGTGAAATTGTCGATGGGAAAACCATAATGCTGCTCCAGCACCTTTGCATTCAGCAATTTCAGGCAGCCTGACCAAACCTCCAACCTCCCTCTGCACAGCCTTCTCACCGGAGGTTGGAGTCGTCTTTCACAAGTTTACGGGGAAAACGGAATCGGGCACTAGTAGATAAACGGACGTCTCGCATTTCGGCGGATCACGGGTGGCAAACCGCTTAGGTAAAAATCATCGATCGGTTGGTTCCAAACTTGCTTGAAACGTTCCTCAAGCGCCCGGTAGTCGAGCTGTTCGTTCTTGGCAGAATTCAATTTATACAATTCATCCCCCATAATACAGGAGATAAAAAAGAAAGGATCGTATTTCATGAGGATAGGATAATTTATAGTCACAAAGAAAGCATAACGGCATTAAAAAAAGATGTAAACCAGATTAAGCGAACCTTAAAAGTGGCATAGTATGATGTGTTTATATTAAAACCGGATTAAAAAACGTAAAAACCGGCAATCAAAAATCTCACAATAGTCATACTTAGAACGGAAATACGATATGAAATAATTCACAAGTCCGGAGCCAGTTTCAATCAAATTTTGTTATCTGGGTATAACTCTGGTTTGCAGCCCATGACAACGTACACAGAACCCTATATGGACATGCTCCGTTCGCTGATTGCATTGCGGAAATATGTCAAGATATTCTACACCACCGACCTGAATGAACTGATTTCGGTTACGTCTATTATGACTGAATTGAAGGCTAAACCCGGGGGCGACTCCGTCATGCTGGCGTCCGGTGAGTCAATTCCGGTGAATCGACTGGTGAATGTCAACGGGGTGTACGCGCCCGGTCACGAGGACTACGAAAGCTGTCTGGACTGTCGGATTTAAAGGCAAAAGGGTGTTGGAGCAAACCGGATATTCTTTGCTTATTTAGGGGTCCTCCGATTCAAAACGTAGCTGAATAGACCGTTCCTGCCTAAATAAGTGGCCTTTGTCCACAAAAAAATGTTATAAAAATTTGGAAAGAAATATAAAAAAATAGTCCTTTATACAAATTCTTTCAATCACAATTCAATGCAAACAGGAGTAGTAAAATTTTTTAATGAAACCAAAGGATACGGTTTCATTAAGCCGGATGCACCAGGCGAGGACATTTTTGTTCACTCGACGGGCCTTGTCGACCAGATCCGCGAAAACGACAAAGTAAAATTTGAAGTTGAACGTGGCAAAAAGGGTCTGAACGCTGTAAACGTAGAACTGGTATAATCGAAAGATAGAGCCGTTTGAGTTTCAAGAAGAAAACATGCCTGGTGGCATGTTTTTTTTTGCCCACTGAATCAGAACGGATTACCAAACCGTAGCGGGAATTCTAATTCTTTTTTGTTGACAAACCATCCTTTCGTGCTTTTTTTGCGGCTTCATTCAGTAAATCGACTCCATGAGCCCATCCACCGACCCCAGCAACCTGACGTCGCGCATTGCTTCCCTGCTCAATCTGAACGCCCGGCAGGTTGCCCAAACCGTTCAGTTGCTCGACGATGGTGCTACCGTACCGTTCATTGCTCGCTACCGGAAAGAAGCCACGGGGCAACTGGACGAAGTGCAGATTGGGGCCATCAAAGATACCTACCAAAAACTGGTCGAACTCGACAAACGGCGGGAAACCATCCTGAAATCCATTGCCGATCAGGGCAAATTGACGGCAGAACTCCGCCAGAAAATCGAATCGACCGGTACAGTCACCGAACTGGAAGATTTGTATTTACCCTATAAACCCAAGCGAAAAACCCGCGCCACCATCGCCATTGAAAAAGGACTAGAACCGCTGGCCAAATTCATTTTCAGTCAGCGCGAAAATACCGTGGAACGAAAAGCGGCATCGTTCCTGAACGAACAGGTGGCCTCCGTTCAGGACGCCTTGCAGGGCGCCCGCGACATCATGGCGGAATGGATCAATGAGGACGCCGATGCCCGGCAACGCATCCGGAATCTGTTTGAACGGGAGGCTATTCTCCGGGCCGTTGTCAAAAAAGACAAGGAAACCGCCGGGATCAAATACAGGGATTATTTCGACTTTGCCGAACCGCTCCGCCGGGTTCCCTCCCATCGTTTGCTGGCCATCCGGCGCGGAGAAGCGGAAGGAATTTTGGCAGTCAGTATTTCGCCGGATGAACAAACCGCCCTCGAACGGCTGGACCGGCAGTTTTTGCGACACGGCTCGTCCGAAAGCATCGATCAGGTTGCGATGGCCATCAAAGACAGCTACAAACGACTCATCAAACCGTCGATTGAGACCGAATTTGAAAACGCGTCGAAGCAAAAAGCCGATCAGGAAGCCATCAAAATATTTGCGGATAACCTGCGCCAACTGCTCCTGTCGCCCCCACTCGGGCAGAAGCGGGTGCTGGCCATCGACCCCGGTTTTCGAACCGGCTGCAAAGTGGTTTGTCTGGACGCACAGGGAAATCTGCTGACCAACGATGTTATTTACCCCGACAGCCGTCGCGAACAGGCGCAACAGACCTTATTAAAACTGGTCGCGCAGCACCAGATTGAAGCCATTACGATTGGCAACGGAACCGCCGGGCGCGAAACCGAGGACTTTGTCCGAAGCCTGAATTTCGGCAAAACCATCCCGTTGTTCATGGTGAGCGAACAGGGCGCGTCGATTTATTCCGCATCGGAAGTGGCGCGGCAGGAATTTCCGAATCAGGATGTAACCGTGCGGGGTGCCATTTCCATCGGTCGCCGGTTGATGGACCCGCTGGCCGAACTCGTTAAAATTGATCCCAAATCGATTGGCGTGGGGCAATACCAGCACGATGTCGATCAGAATGACCTGAAAAGCAGCCTGGATCGGGTGGTGGAAAGCTGCGTGAACCAGGTGGGCGTTTCGCTCAATACCGCCAGCAGTCATTTGTTGCGGTATGTTTCGGGTTTGGGGCCGCAACTGGCGCAGAACATCGTTGAATACCGGGCGCAGAACGGCCCGTTCCAATCCCGGGATCAGTTGAAGAAAGTGGCCCGGCTGGGTGCGAAAGCCTACGAGCAATGTGCCGGTTTTCTCCGCATCGACCAGGCTAAAAATCCGCTCGACAACAGCGCCGTTCACCCGGAAAGCTACGCTGTGGTGGAACGCATGGCCCGCGATCTGAAATGCACAGTAACCGATTTAGTTAAAAAAACGGACCTTCAAAAGCAGATAAAGCCCGAATTGTACGTTACCGAAACAGTGGGGCTGCCAACCCTCCGCGATATTCTGGCCGAACTGGAAAAACCGGGCCGTGATCCGCGGGAAACGCTGGCCGTTTTCGAGTATGACGAGCGGGTCCGAAAACCGGAAGATCTGCGGGAGGGCATGCTGCTTCCGGGCGTGGTGACGAACGTGACAGCCTTCGGTGCCTTTGTCGATATCGGCGTCAAACAGGACGGACTGGTTCACATTTCGCAGTTAGCCAATCAGTTTGTTTCCGATCCGCGTCAGGTCGTCAGTGTTCACCAGAAAGTGCAGGTGAAGGTGCTGGAAGTTGATTTGCAGCGCAAGCGTATTGCCTTAACGATGAAATTTTAATAGCTTATATCTGTTTCGGGTGATGGCCACGGCATATTGCCATGGCCGCTCTGCCAGACCTTAAACGATACACCTTAAATCGCTACGAATGAAGACTTTATTACGCCCCTTATGGCCTACTGCTCTTCTGGTGTTGACGCTGTCGTCCTGTTCTTTTTTCAAAACTTCGCATTACACCCCGCCCGCCCAGCGGAGACCGGTGGCGGCCAATCGCAAACCGGTTGGCAAACCGCTGAAAACCGTCGATACGCAAACCTATCAGAAAGGGTATGTGCCGCAGGTGGTGAAAATTGCCCGAACCTATACCGGAACCCCGTATCGAACGGGCGGTCAGACCTCGGAAGGCATGGACTGCTCGGGGCTGATTTTTGCTTCATTTAACACCGTCGGTCTGCAAATGCCACGGGTTTCCTGGCAACAGTCTGAAGTGGGGTATGAAGTGGAAGTGCCGCAGATTCAGCCGGGCGACCTCGTATTTTTCGTGCCGGATGATGGAAAATCCGGGTATGTTTCGCACACCGGAATTGTTACCGAAGTTCGCGGGGCATCCAACATCATGTTTATTCACGCGTCTTCGTCGCGGGGTGTTCGGGAAGACAATTTGTATTCGAGTTATTTCAAAGGCCGGTTTGTAAAAGCCGTTCGACCATTTTAGGTCCGTTTCCCAGAAGAGCAGGGTCCGTTAAGTGCTTCCACTTTTCGCCCCCCCTATGGGGAGAGTTTTGACGGTCTTAAGGCCCCCTTTAGGGGGTTGGGGGGCAAATAAAAGCGGCCGCCATTTCCAGGGTTCGTAGATAGGTGTGCTGCGGTGGCGTATACCGAAGCGAATTGTTACCCGTGCGAAATTCTTCCAGGACGACCGCAATTGGCATAAACCGCAAATCCGCCACTTCATCCGATTGCATGACGAACTGATCGAGCGTCCGGCGGGTGCGAAAGACATACACAGCCGCGTGTTCCCGGTCGATCAGCGAAGCAGCCGGGTCGATTACCTCCACAGCCACCATGCCCAGAAACTGCAATTCGCCGGTTTTGGGCCGCACGCCAATTTCTTCCTCCACTTCGCGTGTCGCACACTGCTCATAACTCTCGCCCGGATCAACGTGTCCACCGACGCAGACGTCCCAGAAATTGGGCAAAACCGCTTTGTCCGGGTGACGAAGGCTCAGCAACACTTCGTCACGATCATTCAACACCACGATTTCAGAGGTGCGGTGCCAGTCGCCGTCTCGGTGTGCTTCTTTTTTGGGTTTGGTGTAGCCCAGCGGTTGGTTGCTGGCGTCAAAAATTTCTAGTAAGTCCATAAAAAAGCCGCATCGCTGCGGCTGGTAAACGTTTACGGAGACAGGCGGTTTCTCCCTGGTTTGTGATGCAGTGTCACAAAGATGGTTATTCCCGGCTTTTAACCTCCTGTTCTGCGCCACAAAAATCAGGTAAAGCGGCATCGAATTCGATGAATTACCGCTGCAGCACTTCATCGATGAAGCCGAATTCCTTGGCTTCTGTGGCTTTCATCCAGTAATCGCGGTCGGCGTTCCGCTCAATTTCTTCCGCCGAACGACCGCTGTGCCGGGCCATGATTTCGTAGAGCTCATTGCGCAAAATGACAATTTGCCGCGCCGTTATCTCAATATCGACAGACTGGCCCTGCGCTCCGCCGTGCGGCTGGTGGATCATGACGCGGGCATGTGGCAAAGCCGACCGTTTGCCCGGTGCCCCGGCGCATAGCAAAACCGCCCCAAACGACAAGGCCACGCTGGTGCAGATCGTCGCGACGTCGGGCCGGACGTATTGCATGGTGTCGTAGATTCCCAACCCGGCATAGACCGAACCGCCGGGGCTGTTAATATACAGCAAGATATCCTTTTTGGCATCGGCTGATTCCAGAAACAGCAACTGGGCAATGATGATGTTCGCAATATTGTCGTCGACTGCCGAACCGAGAAAAACGATCCGGTCGGCCATCAGGCGGGAAAATACATCGACCTCACGGAAATTCATGGGCCGCTCTTCAATGACCGAACGGGTCATGTTCTCCACCTGGTGCAGGTAGCGATCGACCGTCAGACCGTTCAGGTTTTGTCCGTGTACGGCGAAGTTACGGAACTCACGTTGGCTAAGTTCGGGATAATACATAATAAGGAAATGGTTGGGATGAAAAATGCTTTTATCAGGCACGACAATGCCCCCGGCTCGGTAAAAGCCAGTTGAAGAATCTATAAAACGAGGTTGGTATGCCGGTTTTAGCCGAACAGACGGACGTAAATCGCGTCTAATTCGCGACGCAACTGCTGGCGTCCGGCCAGGTGAATGGCTTGATAGGCCAGTTTCTGGGCCGCCAGTTTCTGTTGCCAGTCCGGGTTCCAGAGCAGCCGGACGGAGACGTCCATCTGTTGCTCTTCAGACAGGGTTCCGCGCAGATAGGCTTCCAGCAGTTGAACTTCTTCTAATTCGGGACGCATCGCCATCAGGATTTAAAGTGACCAATCGACAGGTGGCTGACGGCTTTGCGCAGTCGTTCCAGGCATTTGAATTTCTGCACGGTCGCGGAGCGAACCGACCGATAACCGTGTTGTGTGGCAATTTGCTCCAGCCGCTGACCGAAATAGTAGAAGCTAACCAGAATGGATTGACAGGTTTCGCCCAACTGCTCCACAAAGCCCATCAGCTTGAGTGCCGGCAGTTCGTTTTCGTCTTCCGGCTCCTCCCAAACGAGGTCGGTCTGGGTTTCATTCCAAGCCGTTTTTCGTCGCTGTTTTTCCACCTGCTGCCGCCAGAGGTTTTTACAGATTCCCATCAGATATGTACTGACCGAACACGTTAACGTTAGTTGTTCCAGAGCGGTTTTCTCGTAAAACACAATCATGGCCTCGTGGAAAATATCCTTGGCATCCTCTTCACTACCACCCTGTTCCCGGATGTAATGGCGCACCATCGGATAGGTTTGGGCATAGATTCGTTCCATCGTTCGTTCCCGGTCAGCAATCAGGGCGACTTCTCTGGGCAGAGTTTGGGTTGAATTCATACGCTTTTTAGTGGTTAATCAGAATAACGTGCCGGTATCACCCAAGGATACGAAAAAAAATTTTCTGCCGGGAAAAGAAAGGGAGAGAATGTTACATGAGCAATGATGAATGTCGAATGTAAAACGAGTTACCCATCCGGTACTTTTACATGTAGCGTTCATCATTATTCATTAAATATTAAAAAAAAGCCCCAGACTCGACCAGTCTGGGGCTTTTAACGAATTTTGGTGGAGATAGTCGGATTCGAACCGACGGCCTCTACAATGCCATTGTAGCGCTCTAGCCAACTGAGCTATACCCCCTTTTTTTCGTGGTGCAAAGATGAGAAATTTTGTAGAAAAAACAATGAAGCTTTTGACAGATTTCAAAAAAAACGCCACGCAATGGCATGGCGTACTGATTTTGAACCGTTTCTATCATTGCTCCACCATTTCGGCGTCGGCGATGATGTAGTTCAGTTCGTAGATATTATCAGCGTTCAGTTTGAGGGTTCCCCGGAAGGTCCGGCGCTCGTCGGTTTTGAACTTGAGGCCGTTTTTCTTGAATTTCAGGGATACCACCGATTCCGGGCCTGCTCCTCCGCAGAAGAAACACGCGCTGTATGGAAAAGCCGAAAGAACATACAGATTGGACTCGTAATCAACCGGTAATACGTACCCGGTCAACTCGACCGGTTTGCCGCTCAGTTTCTGAATCCCGGCCCCGAAGGTGGGATACAGCATGTAAACAGATTCTTCGGGATACCATTTTTTCTTGAAAGTCACATCGCGCAGCGTTTCCCACGACAGCTTTACGGGTTCTGCGACGGTTGCCACCGAACGGTTACTCACCACTTTGGCGGGGGTAAACGCTGCCAGGGTCAGCAGTCCTAAAAGAGCGATGAAGCAGACATTTTTTTTCATGATGAGGTCGCGTTCAGATAATTACAAATCTACGTCGTTTTCTGGTTTAAAAACAACACTGGGTGGGGTTTGGTTCGGGTTTTTAAGCGCGAAAGTCATAAGTTACCACCTCCATCCTGCAATTATCACAAATTTTGTTACCTTTACCTTAATCAACGTGGTTGCCTCATAAAACCGTGTCGGAAGTAGTTAACGTTATACCCCAGACCTCTCAGCCTTCGGCCCGCCATTTTAACCGCCTGTTCTTAACAACACTGGTGTTCATTGCCGTGCTGTTAACGGTTGCCGAAATTGTGAGCCAGTTTCAAACCCGGCGCGAATCCGAACGGGTAATGGTCATCCGAATGGCTTCCGCGCAACGCCATCAGAGCCAGCGACTTGTCAGTCAGGTTCTCCAACTTACCCGCCCTTCTGAGTTACCCAATTTCGCGCGTACGCTGACCGAGATCAAGAAACTGTTCGCGCAGTTTCAGACGAATCAACTGCACATTGAACAGGGCACCGTACCGGGGTATCCGGTATTGCTTCAGAACAGTGACAGTATTAAGATTCGGTACCAATCCCTGAAACCCTATTACGCGGGTTTTCGGGACAGTATGCAGCAACTCATCCTCCAGGCCGATCGTGCTACTGACCCCGGAAAATTCATTTCCGAAGCCGATTTAACCGCTTTGCTGGCGAACGAAAAACCCTTTTTAGAAAAAATGGACGAGGTCGTTCAGCAATATACCCGCGAAACGCTGGCGAATGTAGAGGATACCCGACTCATCGGTTTTGTCATTTACCTCTTTATCCTGCTGGCCCTGGTGTTTGCGGGCTGGTTCATTCTGCGACCCGCCGTAAATAAATTTGAAGGCATTATTGGCCAGTTGGTCGAAGCCGAAACCCGAACCGCCACAACCAACCGCAAACTTCTCTCCCTGAACCGCGCCCTGAAAGAAACCCGCCAGCAACTCTTCGACGCCACCCGTCAGCAATACCAGCAACAGATGGACGAGCAGAAATTGAGGACTTCCTACCTCGTGGCCGGCCAGGAAGAAGAGCGCAAACGGCTCTCGCGCGAGTTGCACGATGGCATCGGACAAATGCTGACGGCCATCAAGCTGCAGGTCGAAAGTTTTGAGAAAAGTCTGAGTGGCGAGACCAAAGGAACCAAAAATTTAACGGTTCTGAAAAACCTGATTTCGCAGACCATTCAGGAGACTCGAAACGTGTCGAACAACCTGATGCCGACGGTTTTAAGCGACTTCGGGCTGGTTCCGGCCGTGAAAATGCTGGCCGATACGCACGACAAAGACAGTACCATCGATATTATTTTTCATACTAATCTGTCAAATACACGTTTAGATAAGAGCGTTGAGATTGGTGTCTACCGCATTGCGCAGGAGGCCGTCAGCAATGCCCTTCGCCACGCCGACCCGCACCAGATCACGATCGATCTGTTCGAAAAAGACAATTATTTGCACCTGATTGTCAACGACGACGGCAAAGGGTTCCGGATCCACCGCAGTCGGAAAGAAGACAGCAAGCGGCCTTCGCAGGGCATTCACAACATGAATGAACGGGCGGCCCTGATCAACGGAAAATTTAAAATATCATCGGCGCCCGACAAAGGCACAAAAGTACAAGTCAGTATACCTTTTAAACTCGCACACCAGGAATATGAGTACACTCAAGTTGATGCTGGTTGATGACCACTCTATCGTCCGAAACGGAATACGCTCTCTGCTGGAACAAAACGATGAATTTTTAATTGTCGACGAAGCCGGCGATGGGGAAGAAGCTCTTGAAAAACTGAAAACCCAGCAACCCGATGTGGTTTTGATGGACATTTCACTGCCGGGGATGTCGGGCATTCAGACGACACAGATCATTTCTCGTCTGTACAAAAACATCAAGACCCTGATGTTATCGATGCACAACAACGAAGATTACATTCTTCGCTCGGTGGAAGCCGGGGCCTTTGGTTACATTCTGAAAGACTCATCGAGCGATGAGATGATGAAAGCACTGCGAACCATTGCCAGTGGGGAAAAATATTTCAGTTCGCCCGTAGCCACTATTATTTTGAACGGCTACATGCACCAATTGAAAAAGACGGAACGTAGCAGCAAAATCCGGCGATCCAAGCTTTCAAAGAAGGAGAAAGAAATCCTGCAGTTTTTGGTCGATGGCATGAGCAGCCGTGAAATTGCCGAAAAACTCCAGCTTTCGGTCCGAACCGTCGACAACCACCGCGCCAACATGATGCGTCGCCTTCAGGTGAAGAATGCTGCCGAGCTGGTGAAAATGGCCGTCGAAGAAAAACTGATTTAAAAAACCATTTTATGCAAAGGTAATGTTATCAGGTTGCAGTCTTTATCGCCCAGAGATGCGCAATTCTGATAAACTGTTTTACATTTGTGTAACCAACACTATAGTACTACTATAGTAGTCTTTAAACCTCTTTTTATTATGGCACTCCGATTAGGTGACATTGCCCCGGATTTTACGGCAGAGACCACCGAGGGTACAATCAATTTTCACGAATGGCTGGGAAATTCCTGGGGCATGATTTTTTCTCACCCCGCCGACTTCACGCCGGTATGTACGACCGAATTGGGCCGAACCGCCCAACTGACTGACGAGTTTGCGAAGCGTGGCGTGAAGGTGATTGCGGTCAGTGTTGACCCGCTCGAGTCGCACACCGAATGGGTGAAAGACATCAACGAAACCCAGCACACGACGGTTAATTTTCCGATGATTGCCGATAAAGACCGACAGGTGGCCGAATTATATGACATGATTCACCCGAACGCCAGCGAAAAATCGACGGTTCGGTCGGTGTTCATCATCGGTCCTGACAAAAAAATTAAACTGACGCTGACCTATCCCGCTTCAACGGGCCGGAACTTCACGGAGATTCTGCGGGTCATCGATTCGCTGCAATTAACCGCGAACTACCAGGTGGCCACACCCGCCGACTGGACGGAAGGTCAGGATGTAATCGTGGTTCCGGCGGTTAGCACGGAAGATGCCATCAAGAAATTCCCGAAAGGGGTTACCATTGTCAAACCGTACCTTCGGACGACTCCGCAGCCGAATAAGTAAAAATAAAGCGTAATTGCCTTAAATTTCGAATAATAAATGATGAATGTTAAATATAAAAGGATCTCATTGTTCATCACTTTTACATTTAACATTCATCATTTATTATTCGAAATTTATTTTTTATCCAACCGGCTTACCCAAAACGTTTCTCCCCGAAACCGACTCCCGCCCCCTTTTTCTACTTATTTTTGCTCAGTATGAGCCGGATCGTTCTATTTATCTATAGGAAGAGAAAAGTATTGGTCTGGCCGTTTCTGGTGCTTTCGTTGGTTCTGGTTGGGCTGTGGTGGAACCGTTCGCTGAAGAAAGTCAACGAGTTGCAGTGGGAGTTTGTAAACGGTTACGGAATCCGAATGCCGCTGAAGTATACGATTCACGGTATTGATGTCTCTCACCACAACAACCGTATCAACTGGAAGCGGGTTTCGCAGGCACAGGCCCGGGGCATTGGGCTGCAATTTGTCTTTGTCAAAGCTACCGAAGGCGCATCCCTGGTCGACCGGCGCTTCAAACACAACTGGCAGGAAGCCCGGAAAGCAGGCCTGAAACGGGGTGCCTATCACTTCTTTCACCCGAAGCGCGATCCCGTAAAACAGGCTCAGAATTTTATCAAAACCGTAACGCTCAAACCCGGCGACTTTGCCCCCGTGCTCGACTTTGAACGGAATGCCAAAGGAACCGTTCCGGCGGATCAGCTCATTGCCGACATTCGGGTCTGGCTGCGGCTGGTGGAAGTCCATTACGGCACCAAACCGATTATTTATGTCAACCGTCACTTTTATTTGCTCTACATTGCCGGTAATTTTGACGACTATCCGCTCTGGATTGCCGATTATTCTTCCGACCATCCCCGGCATTTTAAAGCGGAGCGGTTGTACATTTGGCAACACAATGAAAAAGGCTCCGTGGATGGCATTCGCGGGAAAGTCGATTTTAACGTATTTGTCTGCGAACCGGACCGATTGAACGAAATTTCTCTTTGAACCCATTTACCATGTTACCGACCCATTCATTTCTTCAACTCCCTGCCTATCAGGAACTCCAGAATCATTTCGAGCAACTAAAAGAACAGCACCTGCGGGATTTATTTGCTCAGAACCCCCATCGATTTACTGATTTCTCGCTGCGGTTTGAAGACATTCTGGTCGATTTTTCCAAAAACCGGATTACCGCCGAAACCCTGCAACTGCTGCGTCAACTGGCGGGACAAGCGGGTTTGTACGAAGCCATCGAAAAGATGTTTTCCGGCGACCCGATCAATGTTACTGAAAACCGTTCTGTGTTGCACGTCGCCCTGCGGAATCGTTCCAACACGCCGGTGCTGGTCGATGGAAACGATGTGATGCCGGATGTCAATGCGGTTCTGGACAAAATGGAGGCTTTCTCGCATCGCATTAGCTCGGGCGACTGGAAAGGGTATACCGGCAAACCAATCACGCAACTGGTCAACATCGGCATTGGCGGTTCAGATCTGGGGCCGGTGATGGTCACGGAAGCCCTGAAACCGTATGCCGTTCAGAAAAACGGAAAACCGCAGTTGCAGGTCTATTTTGTGTCGAATGTCGATGGCGTTCACATCTATGAAACCCTGCAAAAACTCGATCCGGAAACCACGCTGTTCATGATTGCGTCAAAAACTTTCACGACGCAGGAAACGATGGCCAATGCGCATTCGGCCCGCGACTGGTTCCTGAGTCACGCCAGTGACGAATCGGCGGTGGCGAAACATTTCGTAGCCATTTCAACCAATAAAACCGAGGTCGAAAAATTCGGCATCGATCCTCAAAACATGTTCGGGTTCTGGGACTGGGTCGGTGGGCGTTACTCCCTTTGGTCGGCCATCGGTCTGTCAATTGCCTGCTACATCGGGTTCGACCACTTTGCCGAACTGCTTGAAGGGGGCCATGCGATGGATCTGCATTTCAAGAATACGCCCATCGAAGAAAACATCCCGGTGACGCTGGCCTTGCTGGGCATCTGGTACAACAACTTTTTCGGAGCCGAGTCACACGCCATTCTGCCCTACGACCAATACATGCACCGGTTTGCGGCTTATTTCCAGCAGGGCGACATGGAAAGCAACGGCAAATCCGTCGACCGCAACGGCGAGCCAACGGCCTACCAGACCGGGCCGGTGATCTGGGGAGAGCCCGGCACGAACGGGCAACACGCGTTCTACCAACTGATTCACCAGGGTACCAAGCTGATTCCCTGCGATTTCATTGCTCCGGCCATCAGCCAGCGTCCACTGGGCGAACACCACAACATGCTGCTGTCCAACTTCTTCGCCCAAACCGAAGCCCTGATGAACGGCAAATCCGGGGAAGAGGTGGTGGGTGAACTGGTGAAAGCCGGAAAAAAGGAAGAGGAAGTGGCTTTACTGATGCCCTTCAAGGTGTTTTCGGGAAACCGGCCCACCAATTCGATTCTGGTGAAGAAAATCACACCCCGGACACTCGGCAGTCTGATTGCGATGTATGAACACAAAATCTTTACCCAGGGCATCATCTGGAATATCTTCAGTTTTGATCAGTGGGGCGTCGAACTGGGCAAACAACTGGCCAATCGCATCCTGCCCGAACTGGCCGACAACCGGCCGGTTTCGTCGCACGACAGTTCGACCAATGGCCTGATCAATTCTTATAAAGAATGGCGACAACTTTAAACAATCCAAGATGATCGTTGTTAATAAGGTGTATGCGCTGCATGCACCTTTTTTTTTACAATTTCAACAACCTTATCAGTATGAAACGCAACAGTATTCTGCTTGCGGTGTGCCTTTTGGGAACGTGGAGCGCTTATGCTCAGAACAACACTTCGTCAGACACCACCAGAACCTCCGCAACCATGGTCGCGCCAACGGACACCGTTAGCACACCAATCAACAACTCGACGTATTCGTCGACTCCAGCCACGACCAGCTCGTATTCCTCAACGACGACCAGCGCTGACTATGGCAGCCGTCAAAGCCGTGTAAAAGCGGACAGACCGTATAAAGCTTTCACTGGCGGTATTTATGTGGGTGCCAACTCCACCCGGTACCGGGGTGAAGACGTAGATGGCGACAATCCTGCGGGCCGTCTGGGTTATCAGATCGGTGGTTTCGTTCGCGGTGGCGGCCGGATTTACGGTCAGTTGGGCGTAGAGTATTTTGCTTCCAGCTCGAACTACTTCACACCGGGCGATGGCGCTTCGATAAAGGACATTTCGGGCCGTATCAACACCAAATGGTTGCAGATTCCGGCTTACGTCGGCATAAAACTGGCGCAATCGGATCGTGGCATTTCTGCCGTTCGGCTGGCTGTTGGTGCTGAATATGCCAATCGGTTGAGCAGCAGCAACACTGTCAATGTGGATGAAAATGAGATCAAAAGCGGAACCTTTCTGGGTCTGGTCAATCTGGGCTTCGACATGGGCCCGGTCCTGATCGACCTTGTATATCACCACGGCTTCTCCGATGCCATCAGCGGATTCAACAATTCGCAGCGCCGGGCAGTGGGAGTCAATCTCGGCTTCAAGTTTTAATTCGCAAACTGTCCTCCATGCAAACGGCGTCCCAACTTTGAGTCGGGACGCCGTTTTTATATCCCTGACAGCGGCCAAAGGCCCTGTCAGCGGTTTAGTTTAATTCTACGATTTAGTTACTTGCTCATAGCTCGCCCTTCAAACGCGACACAATCTCGCTGGTCGTCAGCTTCTCCTGCTGCCCCGTCACCATATTTTTCAGCCCCAGTAGCCCGGTTTGCAGTTCTTCAGAGCCAATCAAAACGACATAGGGAATGTGTTTTGCATTCGCATACTCCAGTTGCTTTTTCACTTTAGCGGTATCGGGATACGCTTCTGCCGGGATGTTCAGCGCCCGCAACTGGCTCAGCAGCGGCAAGCCAAGCGAACGCCCTTCAGTATCGAGGTGAACCACCAGCACCTGCGTCGATTGCAACCCGGTTTCCGGAAATAGATTCAGTTCTTCCATTACATCGTAAATCCGGTCGACGCCCAGTGAAATGCCAACGCCCGATAAACCGGGCATCCCGAATGCGCCGGTGAGGTTGTCGTAACGGCCGCCCCCGCTGATGCTTCCAATCTGTACCCCATTCGCTTTCACTTCAAAAATGGCACCGGTGTAATACGATAAGCCCCGCGCCAGTGTCACATCCAGTTGCATCCGGGCATCGTTCAACCCGTATTGGGCGACCAACTGCCAGACTTCTTCGAGCTCTGCAACGCCTTTCAGTCCCACCTCCGAAGAAGACAGCCAGCTTTTTAGTTGTGCGAAAGCCGCCTGAGCCTGCTCCGGAAACTGAAACATTGGCTCTAATTTAGCAATCGATTCATCGGAGAAACCGCGTTGTTTCAATTCTTCAACCACTTTTTCCTTTCCGATTTTGTCCAGTTTATCGATGGCAATGGCGAGCAGTCCCTCCTGCCCGGCGGCACCCACCACCTCGGCAATGCCCGTCAGAATCTTGCGGTTATTGATTTTAATGGTAAAATCCTGAATACCCAGATTTCGCAGGCTTTCGTGCAACATCAGAACGATTTCGGCTTCGCACAGCAACGAATCCGTTCCGACCACATCGGCATCACACTGTACAAACTCCCGATAGCGCCCTTTCTGGGGACGGTCAGCGCGCCAGACCGGCTGAATCTGGTACCGCTTGAACGGCATCGTCAGCGCGTGGCGGTTCATCACCACGTAACGGGCAAACGGAACCGTCAGGTCGTACCGAAGGCCCTTTTCCGAAATTTTCAGGGTTAATTTGCGGGCATTTTCCTGCCAGTCGGTTTCGGTCAAATCCTTGGCGAAGTCGCCGGAATTGAGCACTTTAAACAGCAACTGATCGCCTTCTTCGCCGTATTTCCCCATCAGAACCGACAGGTTTTCAAGGGTGGGGGTTTCAATGGGCTGAAAGCCGTATCGCCGGAACGTTTGCCGGATGGTTTCCAGCAGAAAAAGCCGTTTGCTCATCTGTTCCGGCCCAAAATCGCGCGTGCCGCGGGGTAAACTCGGTTTTTGCATGATGCAAAAATAGCAAGCCGGGCGGAGTTTTCAGCAGGCTGTTTGCAGGAACCTGCTCCTCCCCCGTCATCGGGTCAGATAACTACCAATAAAAAATTGATTTTCTGAGTTATTTCCGCTAATTTTGCGGACAATTTGGATTAAACGGACTAATTACATACAATCATGGGAGTAACAGCACTGAAACGCAAAGACCAAAAAAATAAAGCCCGGGCTAACAACAAAATTGCGCGTATTAAACAACTATTGCGTCGCCCGGATGTGAAAAACGTTGATGTAGAAGCCATCAAGGCGTCTTTTGCCGAAAAGAAAAGCCAGGCCGCAGCGTAAGTGAAAAATAGCTTTCAGTAAACGGTATTGTCTTGTTTCCTGAAAACGCAGGGTCATTCGATTGCCTCGTCACGCTCGACGGACGGGGTTTTCTTTTTTAAGCCGTTCCCGCAGCATCTTTTTCAGGTACCGGCGGATGGTCCGGCGGTTTTCGATCTGCATCCGGAAAATAATGGCCTGACCAAACAGGGAAAGCCCGGCGTTGATGACCACCAGACTGTAGGTTCCCAGCAAAAACCACCGGCTGAAGGGCTCACCGGTATGTTTCAGGTTGGCGGCTTCGCTAAAAACGCACAAGCCATAACCAATCAGAATCAGACTGAAGGGAGCCAGCAAAAGCCATTTGGTGCGTGTACTCATCCGCTTGATGAGACGCCGACCGGGAGGTTTAGAGGGAGCAACGGCCATCGTAAGTAAAACTACAAGTGATCAAAGCACTAATTTAACAGACTAAATCTCATTTTATCGGGAAATCTGTTAATTATTGCGTATTCGGCCCCATCGCCGGTGGGGGATCAGCGATAGCGACCCGTGTTCCGGCGGTGTTTTTCCGTGGTATGAAACATCTCATCAGCTTTATTTTAAAAACCGTACCGCGCCCGGTTTTGCAGCGGGTCAGCCATTATGCCATGAAGGTGATGATGGTTTTCTACCGGGGCAATAACGTCGAGTGTACGGTTTGCAGCAACCATTTCCGGGAGTTTATGCCCTACGGCCGGAACATCCCGCGCCCGAACGCTCTGTGTCCGAACTGCTTAGCCCTGGAGCGTCACCGGCTGATGAACCTCTACCTGCAGCGAAAAACCAATTTCTACCGCGATCCGCTGAAAGTCCTGCACGTAGCCCCCGAACATTGTTTTATTGACCGGTTCGAGAAACTGCCGAATCTGGATTACATCACCGCCGACATCGAATCGCCCCTGGCGAAAATAAAAATGGACATCCACCAGATTCCATTTCCCGACAATACCTTTGATGTTGCCTTTTGTAACCACGTCATGGAACACGTCGAAGATGATGCTAAAGCCAGCAGTGAGCTGTATCGCGTACTAAAACCGGGCGGCTGGGCCATCATCCAGTCGCCGATCGACTACAACCGCGAAACCACCTTTGAAGACGCCACCATTACCGACCCGAAAGAGCGGGAACGGCTTTTCTGGCAAAGCGACCACGTCCGGCTTTTTGGCCGCGACTACGCCCAACGGCTGGCCAAAGGCGGTTTCACCGTCGTGGAAGATCGCTTCGTGTTTGAGCTCCCGAAAGAAGAAGTTAAACGGTTTTCGCTGCCCGCCGGGGAGGTGATTTATCTCTGCAAAAAGTAAGTCGTTCGCTTTCGACCGGATAAGGCCCCTCGGAAAAGGTTTTCGGATGGATTACGACGGATATTCCATATTGGCACCGGTTTCCTGGTGGCCTTTGGGTTCACGAAGTCGTTTCCAGCCTTCGCTCAAAAAACCGACGCCGTAGCCGATGAGCTGCACGAAAGCCGCTCCAATGCTTAAAAAACCCACTTCCAGGCTCTTCTCTTTTCGGACGGCGTCTACAAAAATCAGAACGGAGAACAGAAGCAACACCGAAACCGCCAGACCAAACAGAACCGGGTGGAAGAAATACCAAACCGGCACCGAGAAGACGAAGAGCGTAAACAACGCGGGAAAGGTGTGCACCAGCCGGAGTTCTGACGGAAAAAACCGGGCAATGTTGATGCGGGCGCGGCCAAAAAACCGGAGTTGGCGGTAAAACTGGCCGAAATTCGTCCGGCGTTTGTGGTAAATAAACGCATCCGGGAGCAGGCCGGTTTTGAAGTCATTCTCAATAATCCGGATGGCAAATTCGATGTCCTCCCCCATCCGGCTTATTTTATACCCGCCGATTTTCTCGTAGACCTGCCGCGAAAAACCCATGTTGAAACTGCGCGGATGAAACTTGCCGCCAAGGTTCTTCTTGCTGCCTCGAATGCCACCGGTCGTAAACGGCGAGGTCATCGAATAACTGATCGCCTTTTGAATGGGCGTAAAACTGGGATGCGCTGCGTCGGGGCCGCCGTACGCATCCAGCCAGTCGGTTTGCAACCGCTGTTCGACGGCGGCAAAATAATGCGGAGGTACCAGCGCGTCGGAATCGAAAATCACGAAATAGTCGCCCGTTGCCCGTTCAAAACCGGAATTGCGGGCAAACCCCTGACCGCCGTTGGGTTTGAAAAAATAGTGGATCGTCAGGCGGTTTTTGAACGACTCGACCACCGCGTCGGCCCGGGTTACGGAACCGTCTTCCACCACCACGATTTCGTCGGGAACACGGGTTTGCCGGCTCAGGCTTTCGAGCAGTTCGCGCAGTTCGTCCGGGCGATTGTAAACGGGAATGATGACGGAAAAACGCATCGAACGGGATTAGATGACTTCCTTCAATGCCTCTTCGTTCGCCCAGATCACCTGATCGATTAACTCGTCCGTCAGCGCAACCGAGAGGAACAAACTCTCGAATTGCGACGGAGCTAAATAGACACCCCGCTTCAGCATGGCCTGGAAATACCGCCCAAACAATGGCAAATCGCTGGTTTTGGCATCGACGAAATTAGAAACCGGCCGCTCCGTCATGAACAGGGTGTACATCGAGCCGAGGTGATTGATCGTAAAATCCAGTCCCAGTTTAACCATGCTGGCGCGAATGCCGTCGGTGAGTCTGGTTCCCAGTTCCTCCAGCCGCGTGTAGACTTCCGGATGATTGTTCAAATGCCGCAACATCGCCAGCCCGGCCGACATAGCAATCGGATTCCCGGACAAGGTTCCGGCCTGGTACACCGGCCCGGCGGGTGAAACGATGCTCATGATGTCGCGCCGTCCGCCATAGGCCCCCACCGGCATTCCGCCCCCGATGATTTTACCCATCGTGGTGAGATCGGGCCGGATGCCAAACCGTTCCTGAGCCCCCCCTTTGGCCAGCCGGAAACCGGTCATGACCTCGTCAAAAATCAGCAGAATATCATTTTTATCGCATAAATCCCGCAAGCCCTGCAGAAAACCGGGTTCGGGTAACACGCAGCCCATGTTGCCCACAACGGGTTCCAGGATGATGGCCGCAATCTGATTGGCGTTGGCGTCAATCAATCGTTCAACGGCGTAGAGATCGTTGAACGGAGCCGTCAGCGTATCCAAAGCGGTGGCCTTGGTAACACCGGGACTGTCGGGCGTACCCATCGTAATGGCGCCACTACCGGCCGCAATCAGAAAGGAATCCGCGTGGCCGTGGTAACAGCCTTCAAATTTGATCAGTTTGTCGCGCCCGGTAAACCCACGTGCCACCCGAATAGCCGCCATCGTGGCTTCGGTGCCGGAGTTGACCATCCGCACCATCTCGACCGACGGCACCATGTCGGTGATCAATTCGGCCATTTCCACTTCCTTGCGGGTGGGTGCGCCGAATGAAAACGAGTGCTGAATCGCTTCCCGAACGGCTTCTTCCACCGGCTCAAACGCGTGGCCCAGCACCATCGGACCCCAGGAATTGATCAGTTCGATGTACCGGTTACCATCTTCATCAAAAAGGTAAGGTCCTTTTGCGGATTTAATAAAAACCGGGTTTCCACCTACGGCCCGAAAGGCCCGAACCGGAGAATTCACCCCGCCCGGAATCAATGTTTTTGCTTTCTCGAAGAGTTGCTCGCTCGTTTTCATCTTTTAATGAGCGAATGAGTGAATGAGTGAATGAGTGAATAGGATCAAAGATCGCGCTTTTCTATTCACTCATTCGCTCATTCGCTCATTCACAATTATTTTATGAGTGTAAACCGTGTTCCGTCGTATTTTACGATGGGCACGACCTGGTTATCGTTGCTGGCGGTGTAATCGTAGCCGGAAAGCAGGTAGCCTTCTTCGGGGGCGGCTTTGAGTTGCGACCGGTTTGTAATCTGTCCGCGGGTTCGGGCCAGCATCCGGCCAAAAAACAGCAGCATATCATACCCCTGGTACGCGTAGGTCGACGGAATCAGGTTACGCTGATCCAGGTACAGTTCCTCAAATTCGTCCGAACCGGGGCGCTCCGGATCAACGAATTCGGGATACACCAGGTACAAATCGTTTTTTGAAAAAATCGATAGAGGATCTTTGTCAAAATTGAAGGCCGACGAAGTGGCAATCACCGGAACTTCCACCTGCCGTTGCGCGAGTAGCCGGAGCAATTTTGCCCCCGTGTTTTCGTCGCTGCTCACCAGAAAAATATGGCCGGGTTTGTTCGTTTCCGACAGCCGGATCGCTTCCAGATCGCTGCTGCTCACTTTCCGAAAATCCTGCACCGCGTAGCCGATTCGTTTCAGTTCGTTCTGGTATAGAGTCGCCAACGTGGAATCCTTCCGGGTGTTCCCGTAATAAATAGCCGCTTTTTTCACCATCGACAAGGTTCGGGCAAACGCGACGGTTTTCACCGCCTGCTGGTTCAGCGACGGGGTAGCCAGAAAAGCCAGGGGTTGATTGACGACCAGTTCGCTACTCGTTGAAATGGGATTTACGAGCAATACGTTGTTTTGATTGGCGAATTCCGTGGCAATCCGGTTGGGTTCGGCATAAAGTGGGCCGATCAGCAAATCGTTTTGAATGAATCCCGGATTGTTGACCAGCGTCGTCATTTTGGTGCCATCATTATCGACGTCGTAGGCAAACAGATTCACCGTAATACCTTCCGACTGCAATTTCGTTTTCGCCAGCCGCATGCCGTTGTACAAATCCAGCGCGTACTGATTCGAGCGGGCGCGGTCGTCCGGGTTGATGTCGTTCAGCCGAAACGGAAACAGCACGGCCACGTTGTAATACCCTTTGTTGCGGTTTTTCTCCGGTCTGGCAACGGTCGCCGTATTGGATGACGCTTCCGTCATTACGGGCCGCGCAATGCCCGGTACGCCAAACCGGTTGGTCAGCCGGTCCGACAGTTCGAGGTCGGCCGGGGCTGTCGATGTTCGCTGGATCTGATCGATCAGCGCCAGTGCCAGTTCGCGGTTGTTCGGAAATTCTTTCTGCATCAGTTTCAACCGGTTCAAATCGTTGATCTGGCTGAAATAATAGGTTTGCAGTTTGCTGACGTCCGGTTTGAGGGCTGGGTCGCCGATGCGGCCCAGGTTTTCGATGCCTTCTTCGTATTGCCCGTTTTCAAAAAAAGCCGCCCCCAGCAGGTAATAGGCATCGTCCATTTTTTTCCAATCCGGAAACCGGTCGATCAGCTGCTTCAACATCAACCGGCTTTCCGAAAACCGCTTCAGATTAAAATCGGCCAGCGCGTGGTAATAGTGTGCGTAGGGTGCTATGCCACTGGTTCGGATCTCGGTCAGCGGCTTGAGTTCAGCCTTGGCTTTCACGTAGTCTTTCTGCTGAAAGAAGCGTACCGCATACTGGTAGCGCCGTTCAGCGTTATCGGTTTGGGCCATAGCCGCCAATGCGGTCGTCCAGATTAGGACACAGAGGCTAAATGACCTGAAACCGGTATGGAAAGCAAAAGACCTATTCATGGGGCTGGATTAAGAAGCGTGGCACAAAACTAACAAAACCAACACAGACGTGTTGGTTTTGTTAGAAAGAAGACAGATTAGTGAGCCATCTTTTTTATTTTTTCGGTCGTTTTTTAGCCTCTTCAGCTTGTTTTTTAGCTTCCTCAGCCTGTTGAAGCGAGCGTTGCAGCAAATCCTGGAACTTCGATTTCTTGACATCGCCCTTCGCAAACTTCTTCCGGTTTTCCTCCAGCACTGCCTTGATCTTGTCTTCGTCGACAAACTTGCGAATCAGCAATTGCTGGGCAATCGTCACGACGTTCGACACAAAGTAATAAAACGTCAGACCGGCCGGAAACGAGTTCAGAACAAACATGAACATCAGCGGAAACACGTAGCTCATCGCTTTCATGTTGATCGGGCTGTTGGGCTGGGCGGGCGTCATCTGGTTATTATAATACGCGTAGGCCAAACTCGACGCCGTCATGAAGATCGTAAACAGACTCAGGTGTGAGCCCAGGAAAGGAATCGTGAACGGGAATTTGATGAACGAATCGTAGGTCGACAAATCATTCGACCACAGAAACCCTTTTTGCCGCAGTTCGATCAGGTTTGGAAACAGGAAGAACAACGCCATCAAAACCGGCATCGTGGCCAGAACCGGAATACAGCCACTCAGCGGACTCACGCCCACCTGCTGATACAGTTTCATGGTTTCCTGCTGTTGCTTGGCCATGTCGTCGCCCACCTTCTCACGAATCGCATTCACTTCGGGGCCTAAAACCCGCATTTTTGCCATACTAACGTATGAACGATACGTCAAAGGCGTAAGCAGCAGTTTCACGAAAACAACAAGGGCGATGATCAGCAAACCGTAGTTGGAAATGAATTTCTCCAGAAAACTAAACACCGGCACAAAAAAGTACTTGTTCACTGGTTTCAGAATGGCATACCCCAGGTAGACGTTCCGGTCAAATTCCGGTGCCACTTCGTCGAGCAACTGGTAATCGTTCGGGCCAAAATAGAAGCGGTAATTGCCTTTGCCCGCTTTCACATCGGCAATGGGAATCAGCACGTCGGCAATGGCGGTTTTGACCGTACTGGAATCCGCTTCGTTCACAATCGTTTTGAAAACCGGCTTTTTGAAGGGGCTGCTCTCCGAAATAAACCCGGCCAGAAAGTATTTGTGCTTGATGGTAAACCACTGCACCGGCTCTTCCAGCGTCGCTTCCTGATTGGCCGCTCCTTCCGACAGACCATCGAAATTTTCGTCGGCCGACAGGTAATTGATGGTAGCCGACTTCCGGTTTTCGGCCATATCGTTTTCAAACTGCCGCATTTTATCCTGCCACAGGAACCGGATATCGTTGTTCGTCAATAGCTTATCCAGGCCGTTCAGCTTCAGGTCGTAATCAACCACGAATCCTTTTGCGGGAATGGTATACGTTTGTTCAACGGATTCGGTGGGTGACAGGGCGAGTTTGAACGTTACGGTTTGAGCGTTTCCCTGAACGGTGGTCTGGGGTGGCGTGGCCGTTTCGAAATACAATTTTTCGATGTTAACTTTCCCCCGGTTAGTAGGCAGTTCCAGCACCATTGCGCTGCTTTCTTCATTCAGCAGCACGAGCGGTTTCTGGTCGTACGTTTTGTAATTTTTCAGAAGGACTTCTTTGACGCGTCCTCCCTGGGTGCTAAAGGTAACCCGGATATCAGGGTTTTCGACGACGATATCCTGGCTCTGGCCCGTTGCCGCGGCTGCAAAATCGCCGTACATCATTCGGGAGGCTGCCGAGTCGAGGGGTTGTTCCGCCTGTTTGGCGGCTTCCGGCGTGGGGGCAGTGGTGGCGGTTTGCTGTTGGGGCTTTGTTTCCGGAGCGGGCTTTGGCATTAACAACTGGTACCCCAGCAACATCCCCAGAATCAATACAATACCAATAATTTGATTACGATCCATTTTTTTGGTTTAAAGTTTAAAGTTTAAGGTTTAACGTGGCTAACGAGCACTTCAAACGTTAAACCTTAAACTTTAAACGTAATAATTAGTCCGCAAAAGTACGGAGAAGCAAAGGCTTAACCAACATTCGCCGTGGTATCGACCAGGCGTTTCTCCTGAGAGTGTCCCATCGACGCCCGCACGAAATGTACGAACAACGGATGCGGGTCCATCACGGTGCTTCTCAACTCGGGGTGAAATTGCACACCAACGAACCACGGATGGTTTTTCAGCTCCACAATTTCGACCAGCCCGGTTTCCGGATTGATTCCGGTTGGCACCAGCCCGGCTTTCTCAAACTGGTTGATAAATTCATTGTTAAATTCGTACCGGTGGCGGTGCCGTTCGCTGATCTGCGACTTTCCGTAAATCTGGAACGCCAGCGAATCTTTTTTGATTTTGCAGGGATACGCACCAAGCCGCATCGTACCGCCCTTGTTGGTCACCTTTTTCTGGCTCTCCATCATGTCGATAACCCGGTGCGATGCATTTGGGTTCATTTCCGACGAATGGGCGTCGGACCAGCCCAGCACGTTGCGCGCAAACTCGATGCAGGCACACTGCATTCCGAGGCAAATGCCCAGAAACGGTATTCCATTTTCACGGGCAAAGCGGATGGCGTTGATCTTTCCTTCGATGCCGCGTTCGCCAAAACCGGGCGCAACCAGAATGCCGTCGAGGTCCCGAAGCCGTTCCGATACCTGGTCAAAATCGCCCAGGGTTTCGGACTGAATCCATTCGACATTGACCTTGCACTCGTTCTTGGCTCCGGCGTGGATAAACGACTCGGCGATGGATTTGTAGGCATCCCGAAGCTCAACGTACTTGCCGACCAACCCGATCGTAACCGAATCCGTCGGATTTTTGAGGTGGCCCAGAAACTCCTTCCAGCTATCGAGATCGGCGTCCTGATCGTTGTATAGATCGAGCATGTACAACGCCCGCTGGTCGAGTTTTTCTTTCCGCATCAGCAGCGGAACGTCATAAATCGTTTCGGCGTCGATGGCTTCAATGACCGAATTCACCTGCACATTACAGAACAGCGCAATTTTCCGGCGAATGTCGGGCGGAAGCGGGTGTTCGGTGCGGCACACGATGATGTCGGGCTGAACGCCGTTTTCGAGCAGCATCCGAACGGAGTGCTGGGTCGGTTTGGTCTTCAGCTCACCCGCCGACGCCAGGTACGGAATCAGCGTCAGGTGAATGACGAGCGTATCTTTTTCGCCCAGTTCAAACTTCAACTGCCGGACAGCCTCCACAAATGGCAGCGATTCGATGTCGCCCACACACCCACCAATTTCGGTAATGATGATGTCGTACTCACCGGTTTCGCCCAGCAGCCGGATGTTGCGTTTGATTTCGTCGGTAATGTGCGGCACAACCTGTACCGTCCGTCCGAGGAAATCGCCCTTGCGTTCGCGGGTGATGACGTTGTTGTAGATTCGGCCCGTGGTGATGTTGTTGGCGCGTGACGTACGAATGTTCAGAAACCGTTCGTAGTGGCCCAGATCGAGATCGGTTTCCGCGCCGTCGTCGGTGACGTAGCATTCGCCGTGCTCGTATGGATTGAGCGTACCGGGGTCAATATTGATATAAGGATCAAACTTTTGAATCGTGACCGACAGGCCGCGAGACTGAAGCAATTTTGCAAGCGAAGAGGCAATAATGCCCTTGCCCAACGAAGAAGTTACACCGCCCGTAACGAATATGTACTTAGCGGTTTTCTGACCGGATGGAGCCATGTCTGAAAACGAAATGTGGTTGTTACGGGATGTAAAGGTAGGGAAAGTTACGGAGAAAAGGTGGGTATGAGCGTGGAAAAAGTTACGGACCGGTAGTAATCAGTTGAGGGTCAGCCCGTGGTGTGCTCAGGCTACGGCGGCAACTTTGTTGTATTTGTTGCGGTATTCGATGGGCGACAAACCGGTGATTTTTTTGAAGATCGTCCGGAAGGCTTTGGTGTCGGAATAGCCCACGTCGTACATGATCTCATTGATGTTCTTCTGGCTGATTTCCAGGTTTTTCTTGGCCGCTTCGATTTTCACCCGCTGGATGTATTCGGCAACGGTATTGGACGTGGCTTTCTTGAACCGCCGTTCCAGATTCCGTCGACCCAGGGCGTGCATGTCGGCCAGTTGATCGATCGTTATTTTGTCCTGAAAATTCTTTTCGATAAACTCCTGGGCTTTCTTCACCGGCTCGTCTTCGTGTTCTTTCTGACCCTGAAAAATCGTGAACGGCGACTGGGTTTCCCGGTCGATTTCAATGGCAAAGACTTTGGCCGACAGCACCGCAATGTCGCGACCCGCGTATTTTTCGATGAGGTACAAAATCAAGTTCAGGTACGAAAACGCGCCCCCGCTCGAATAGATGCCCATCTCGTCGGTGATGATCCGCTCGGTCACCAGATTCACGTCGGGAAACAACTGCCGGAAGTCATTGGTCGCCAGCCAGTGTGTGGCACATTGGCGGCCTTTGAGCAAACCGGTCGATGCCAGCAAAAAAGCGCCCAGACACAGGCTGGCCACTTCTGAACCGCCCCGGTACTGGTCGGTGATCCAGGGAATAAACGCGCGGTTTTTTTCAATCGCCAGCCGCAGATCCCCATCCAGCGCAGGAATGACGATCAAATCCGTCTTTTGCACGTCGGCCAGAACCGCATCCGCATGGGCCGTAAAAGCACCGCCACTCAGGGGCGTTTCTTTCGTCAGACCGACCAGTTGCACCCGAAACAAGGGCGGTTGGCCCTTGGCGGCAAAAAACTGATTGACCTGCGTAAACAACTGGCGGGTGCCCTCCAGGCTACCTAAAATAGCCCCTTTGGGGACTAAAATCGATATATGCTTCATGCGTCAAAAATAAAGAAAGGGATTGTCGTAATCAACCCCTTTTATTGCCGCGTTTGCCCCCTGCCGGTGTCAACTCATTCCCGTACGTTTGTCCTATACGCAAGGCGGAAAAAACCGCCTGACTCTAACCACTCCAACCATGGCAACTTTCAATCCGTATCTGAATTTTAATGGCAACACCGAAGAAGCGTTTACGTTCTACAAGTCGGTTTTTGGGGGTGAATTTATCGCGCTCCAACGTTTCAAAGACACACCCGAAGGCGCCAAACTCTCGGCCACAGAGGCCGAAAAAATCATGCACATTGCCTTGCCGATTGGGTCCGGAACGCTCCTGATGGCTACTGATGCCCTCGAATCGATGGGTCATACCGTCACCCCGGGGAGTAATTTCCATCTTTCGATCAATGTCGACAACAAAGAAGAAGCCGACCGCCTGTACGGAAAACTTTCGGCGGGTGGTGTAGCCGTGATGCCGATGAAAAAAGAATTCTGGGGCTCTTATTTTGGCATGCTGACCGATCCTTTCGGCATCCAGTGGATGATCAGTTTCGATGAAAAACCAGCCGCCTGACCAGGCAACGAACAGGAACAACAACCTTCCTCTTTTTTAAAACCAACAGAGCCCGGCTTCAAACCGGGTTCTGTTCCACGGATGATTACGACCGACTGAATCATGAGAAAGGTGAAATTACAAATGCAAATGACTCTCGATGGCTTCGTGGCCGGCCCAGCGGGCGAACAGGACTGGATGGTCTGGAACTGGGATGCGGTCCTGAATCAGTATGCCGCCGATCTCGCCAACTCTGCCGACACGATGCTAATAGGACGCGTCACCTACGAGGGTATGGCGAATTACTGGCCGAATGCCGCCACCAACCCCGACGCCAATCCGGATGATCTGGCCTTTGCGCACCAGATGAACGAGATCGATAAAGTGGTTTTTTCAACGACGCTTTCAACGGTTGAGTGGAAAAACGCCAGATTGACCCAAAAAAGCCCCGCCGAAGAAGTGGCCGAATTGAAAGAACAGACGGGCAAAGACTTGATTATTTACGGGGGAGCCCGCATCGTTTCGGCTTTTATTCAACACAACCTGATTGATGAATACCATCTTTTTATCAACCCCGTCGCCCTGAAAACCGGTCTTCCGGTCTGGCAGGAAATGACCGACCGCATGACGCTGAAACTGGTGAAGACCACCGTCAGCAGCGTCGGCATTGTGGTTCTTTGTTACCAGCCTGAATCAGCCCGGTAGGCATTCGGCAGGATTATTGTTCTCTCCGGTATGAATCCATCCGCAGGTGTTATGGTCGAAGTTTTTAAAACCAATGTGTGGGATACGCGTCACGCCAACCGGCTTCTGGATCTCATCCACCAAACGTTTACGCACTACACCGCCAATTTTGACCTGGAAGACTGCGACAGGATTCTGCGCATCCACTCGTCAACCGGTCTGGTCGAACCGGGTTTCGTAATTTCGCTGGTGCAGGATTTCGGGTTTACGGCGGAGGTTTTGCCGGACGATGTTCCCCTTAACCAACCGGTTTTTTAGTCCGGAACCGACTCCATACCGGAACGCACGAGTAAAATCAGGCGCTATTTTGTTTATGGGTACGGAACACAGCCGTCACTCATCGCAGCCTCCCATGCGCCACCTCGCTCTCTTTTTAAAAAACCGGCTCGGTCTGAAACTGGGCTTTTTTCTTGCCTTGCCGGCCTTCCTGTTCCTGGCGGGTTATCAGTCGGATGACAATAAAAACCGTACCTGGAGCCTCTACAAAGCCGACGCCGAAAGCACCAGCTATTCCGAATTGAATCAGATTACGGTTAACAACGTCAGCCAGTTGCAACTCGCCTGGACGTTTCACCCGAACGACGCCCAGGCGGGTGCGCGTCCCGGAAGCAGTGAGTGCAACCCCATCATCATCGACGGTGTTTTATACGCCACGTCGGCCCGGCACCGGGTTTATGCCGTCGATGCCGCCACCGGCGAGCAAAAATGGTCGTTCGATCCGTTCGATGGCGGAGTGGGCGGGGGCGTCAGCCGGGGCGTTACGTATTGGGAAAATGGCGCCGACAAACGGATTCTGGTAACGGGTGGCGATGTGCTGTTTGCATTGGATGCCCGCACGGGGAAACCGGTTCCCGGCTTCGGAAAAAACGGGCAGGTGAGCATGAATGTTGGGTTGCGCGATGCTCCCGAAACCATTTCGGTCATCCCGACATCGCCCGGAATCGTCTACCAGGATTTGCTGATCATGGGTGCTGAAGTGTCGGAGCTGTACGGGGCGCAACCAGGCTACATCCGGGCCTACAACATCCGGAACGGAAAACTCGAATGGACATTTCACACCATTCCGCTGCCCGGCGAACCCGGCTACGAAACCTGGCCCAAAGAAGCGTATCAATACGCTGGTGGCGTCAACGACTGGGCGGGAATGAGCGTGGACACCCGGCGCGGCATGGTGTTTCTGGCCCTGGGCTCCCCTTCCTACGATTTTTACGGCGCCGACCGCAAAGGCAAAAATCTGTACGGCAACAGTGTGGTAGCCCTCGATGCCAAAACCGGCAACTACCGCTGGCATTTCCAAACCGTCCACCACGATTTGTGGGATTATGACCTGCCCGCTCCGCCCAATTTGGTTACGGTGGAACGCGTTGGCCCCGACGGTCGGCCCCGAAAGATAGACGCCGTGGCTCAGGTGACGAAACACGGTTTTGTGTTCGTCTTCAACCGCGAAACGGGGGAGCCCTTATTCCCGATTGAAGAACGAACCGTACCGGTTTCTCACCTCCCCGGCGAGGAAGCCTGGGCCACGCAACCTTTTCCGCTGAAGCCCAAACCGTTTGCCCGACAACACATGACGGAAGCGGATTTGACCCGGTATTCGACAGCAGGGCATGACTCCATCGTTAAGAAATTCCGGTCGATGCGCTACGAAGGGCTCTTCACCCCACCGGACCTGAAAGGCACCTTGATGCTGCCCGGAACCCGGGGCGGTGCCGAATGGGGTGGCGCGGCCTATGATCCGGCCACGAGCGTGTTGTACGTCAAGTCGAACGATTCGCCGGAAATTCAGTCGATGCAAAAAGTCGATCTTGAAAAAGAAGCCAAAGACCAGACGGTTTTTGCCCAAGGCAAAACGCTCTACATGACGTATTGCGTGAGCTGCCACGGCAAGGACAAAAATGGCGACGAACCCAATTATCCATCGCTGATCGGCCTCCGAAACCGAATGACCCGCGAGGCTGCGCTGGCCAAAATTAAACAGGGTGGCGGCAAAATGCCGGCCTTTGCCAGCGTGGTCAAAGGGAAGGAACAGGGTATTCTTGCTTTCCTGTTCGAACGGGAAAAGAATTCGGGAAAAGCCACCAAAATGGAAACCGGTCAGACCCTCGCGGGTGCCGATAAATACCTGAATCTGACGGCCTACGGTCATTTCCGGGATCCAAACGGACATCCGGCCATCAAACCGCCCTGGGGAACACTCAACGCGATCAACCTGACCACCGGCGATTACGTCTGGCAGATTCCGCTGGGAAATCATCCGGAACTACAGGAAAAAGGTGCGGCCGAAACCGGTCTGGAAGGCTCCGCTGGTCCCATCGTCACCGCCGGAGGGCTGGTTTTTATCAGCGGCACCCGGGATCAGAAACTGAAAGCCTTTGATAAATCAACGGGCAAACTGGTTTGGGAGACCTCGCTCCCGGGTGTTGCCAACGCAACCGCCTGTACGTATTTCAGTAGCAACCGGCAATTTGTCGCACTCTCGGTTGGCGGAAGCAAGGAAAATCCGGCCGGTTCGATTGTGGCGTTTGCATTACCAAAATGAATATTGATGGGTATGGGAGAGTAAAATCAGAAAACACAAAACTATTACAGTAGTTTCATAACGTACAGATTAGTTGATTTACGTCATTTTACGATTAAGTCAAACCCCTAACTCTGCATTCCCTATGAAACATTGGGTCCTATTTGGTTGCATTTTCCTGATTTTAAGCGGCTCGTCAGCCCTGTTCTCTCAACGCCTGGCTGTGCCCCTGGCACTCAAAGCGGTTTATGATTCAACCGCCTATTCGTTTTCCTACATCCATCCGGTTAAAAATAAGCTGAAGGTTAAGCTTCCCGCTATTCCATCAAAGTATTCCACCTTGTCAAGAAGTTTTAAATTAAAAGCATTGGAGAAAGACGTTGCCGTTTTGATCGGAAAAACAATCAGCAACAAAGACTACGTTGTGATCGATCAAAATTTCAATAGCGATTTATCGGATGATGAAATTGTGTATTTTCCAGACACCCTGACGAGCCCCGCCCGGGGAAATTATAAAAGCCTAAAAATTAATGCAGCGGCAGGCCAGTACAAAAGCAGATCAATCCTATTTGATTATTCGATTATCAAACCGCCTAAACTCCAGATTGATCATGGCGATTCTACCGAAAATAAAGTACACTTTTTTATCCGTCCCAACGAATACAAACAGGCAACGATCAAAGTCGATACGGCAACGTATTCACTGATGCTGTTTTCAAAAACCGTTTTTGATTATACAAAAAAATCAACTTTTTTGGTGGTCGTTCCGCCAAACGTCGATCCCCGCAGTGTGAAAGCCAACACCAACGAGTTTAATAAATACGTCGAAGGCGATATTGTACTTGTTGGTTTGAAGAAGTTTCTGTTTGAGAAAGTATCGCCACTGGCAGACTCCATTTTCCTGCAAACAATCACCTCACAGGAAGATACTTACGGAAGCAAGGTGGGTTACATGGCCCATCCTTTTTCCCGGAGAGACATGCTTTCAAAAGACTCCGTCAGTTCGAAAACCCTGAAAGGAAAATACATTGTACTGGATTTTCGGGGCACCTGGTGCGCTCCCTGTCTACAGATTTTAGAATCCATTAAGAAAATGCACGCGACGGTTGATGAGCAAAAAGTAGCCATGATCGGCGTCTGTTACGACAAGGATCCCGGCAAGGTAGAAGCTTTCATTAAAAAGCGCGAAATTACTTCGTTGCAACTCTACGATCCGCAAACGAATCCAACCCTTAGCAAACAGTTCGGTATTACGGCCTATCCCTCTTTCGTCGTGATCGATTCATCCGGCAAAATCGTTTTTAAAGACGAAGGATTGACCGGTTTTCAACGATTATCGGAACAACTGGACCGTATTATTAAGAAATAGAATCCGGAATAATGTATTTAAAATAAGTCCTTTCAATTCGATTTCCCAACCAATTTCCACTGATAAACACTGCCTGTTTTTTCAATTCCGAAGTAATCAAACGAGCCATTGGCCCGGTCGCCAAACGTGTCGAGTTTCGTTGGGCCGGTTGCCCCCACATAGGCATTGGCCTGCGTTACAAACTGGCTTTCGAGGGTATTAAGATCGGACGGAACGCCATTGCTGGCTTCGATGGTTTTGGCAATAACCCACATCGCATCGTACACCGCAATGCCGAATGCATCGGCGTCGATACCGGTTTTGGTTTTTATCCGGGCAATCAGTGGCTCCCAGGTGACCTTGTAAGCGTCGGGAAGGCCAAACGTTGGCGTAAAAAACTGCGTGCTGATCGCAAAAGCAGCAGCATCCGGGTCGCCAATCAAGGCGGCACTCAGGGCCACACCGTCCCCACCATACCAGCGCACGGAACTCAGAACGGGGTCCGATGCCGCCTGTTTGAACAGGGCGACACATTCATCGAAGGAAGCCAGATAAACGCCGACTTTGTCAGCACCGTAGGTGGTAGTGAATGCACTAATCTGTGCTTTAATCGCGGCAATTTCCGCGGTAAAATCGCTGATGGACGTGCCGTAGGGCGTCAATGGCTGAACCACCCCGCCCAGCGTGGTAAACGAAGTGCCGGTTGATGTTTGCAATCCTTTGTTTCCGGCATCATCGCGGGCAATCGTCACCAGTCCGCGAATGCCCTGCCCATAGATGGTTTTGGCAATGGCAGCTCCTTCAATTTTGTCGGCCGGGCAAAACCGGAAAACCGGGTCGTCGGCAATGGCCAGACTCCCCGCCGTACTGCCCTGGCTAATCACGAGGCTGTTGTAGGAACTGGTAAGGGGCAACAGGGCCGCCAGCTCGGCACTGGACTGTGGCCCGATGAAAAACCGGGTGCCGGAACCAGCCGCTGCGGTAAAAAAACCAGCGGCTTTTTCGGCTTCGAGTTGGGTGTCGTAGTCCGTGATGCTAAGCCGGAAGCCACTGCCTTTCCCCGCAAAATAAAGGTTGATGTCTTCCTCAGCAATTTCCATCGCGGCCTGGGTAGTGATTCCGAGGGATGACCAGTTTCCGGTCAGCGACGAAAGTCCGCCGATGTTGATGGTCACCGGTTGCAGGTGATCGTCAACCGAACACCCGGCGAAAAGAAATACGATAAAAACAAATACGGAAGCGGTCAGGTTTTTCAGGATGTTCATATGAGTTTAATTATGCCGAAAATATACGACATATTACACTCATAATCATACCTAATACAACAATAGACTTGTCTGACAACCGGCATATTTACGGTATTATTTAAATTACTTACTAAAGGGCCTAAGCGGTTTCACCTTTCAGAGTATTTACCTCAACTTAACCGGTCCTTAAAGCTTTCATACCCGTAGGTTTTCACCAGCCGAAAGGTTCCATCTTCCTGCCAGATGCCGATAGAAGGCAGATTGACGCCGTTGAACGTGCTCGTTTTCACCATCGTGTAGTGAATCATGTCATCGAAAACGATTTTATCCCCGATCTGAAGCGGTTTATCGAAACTGTAATCACCCATGAAGTCCCCCGCCAGACAGGTCATACCGCCCAGGCGATAGGTTGGTTTCCCCGAAACCGGTTCGTGGTATGAATTCAGAATCCGGGGTTTATACGGCATTTCGAGCGTGTCGGGCATGTGGGCGGCAAAGGAAGTGTCGAGAATGGCCACCTGAATACCCTGGCTGTCAACCACATCCAGTACCGACGAAACCAGCACCCCGGTCTGCCAGCCAATGGCCGAACCCGGTTCCAGAATGACCTCGACCTGGTATTTTTCCCGGAACGCTTTCAGCAACCCGATCAGGTGTTCGGTATTATAACCTTCGCGCGTCATGAGGTGTCCTCCGCCCATGTTGACCCAACGCGCCTGGTGGAGCAGGTCACTAAAGCGGCTTTCCAATGCTTCGAGGGTGCGTTCGAGCGTGTAGGAGTCGTTTTCGCAGAGCGTATGAAAATGAATCCCCTCCATCCCGTCCGGTAACCGGTCACCGATCAGATTCCGCGTCACGCCCAGCCGTGAGCCCGGCACACAGGGATTGTACATATCCGTGGCGACCTCCGAATACTGCGGATTGACGCGAATCCCGCAGGAAACGCCCGACCCGATCGCCCGGTTTTTAAACCGCTCCCACTGGCTCAGCGAATTGAACGTGAGATGACTGCTCCGTTCGAGAACTTCGTCAAATTCGTCGTCGCGGATGGCCGGGATATAGGTGTGCGCCTGCACACCCAGGTATTCGTTGACCAGCTTGATTTCGTTGAGTGAGCTGGCCGTGGCACCCGACAGGTATTGCTTCACCAGCGGGAAAGCACTGTACATCGAGAAGCCTTTGAGAGCCAGAATGATCTGAACCCCAGCTTGTTGCTGCACACTATCGATCAGCTTTAAATTGGTGCGGAGCTTGGCCTCTTCCAGTACAAAACAGGGCGAGGGAATTTGGGAGTAGTCGATCATCAGGGATGGTGACGCCACATGAAGGCGGTTTTTAATCACAAAAATAGCGAAAACGTCGGTTTTGTTCAGCATAAAAAATGCCCGTCGGTTGCGAACCGGCGGGCATGCTGTCCAAAGTGTGGATGCGTTATTCCAGGGCAAACACCACGGGTAACGTAAACCGAACCCGCACCGGCCGACCCGATTGCTTGCCGGGTTGCCAGGGCGGCATCTTCTTCACGACCCGCAGGGCTTCTTCATCACAACCAAATCCGATTCCTTTAACAACGTTCACATCGACAATGCTCCCATCCGTGTTCACCACAAATTGGAGATACACTTTTCCGGAAATGCTTGCCCGGGAAGCGGCCGGTGGATACCGCAGGTTTTTTTCCAGGAATTCAGCCATTTTTCGCATGCCGCCCGGAAACTGGGGATCCTGCTCCACTTTCAAAAATACTTCATCCGGTTTACGTTCCACTTCAATCGATTTTTCGACCGGAGCCGGGCCTGCGGTTTCCGTGGGGGCCTCGATGACATCCAGCGCGTTGGGGTCCCCCTCCTGGGTTTTATCACTCGACACCTTGTCTTCCAGGTCCTCCACCGTCGGCACCGTTACATCATCGGGCGCTTCAGTCACCACCTCCGGGGGCAGATTTCGCACCGTAGGCAATTGAACCGGTATCTCTACTTTCGGCGGAATGACAATCGGCGGTTCCTCCTGCGGTAAGGTTCTGATGTCTTCCAGCGTGACTTCATTCATAAACTGATCCGGGGTCTCGGCCGGTTTTAGCCGGTTATAGAGCGTCGGTGTGGCCAAAGCGGCCCAAAATAAGGCAATTCCCAACCACAGCGCCCGGTTGGCACTGCGCTGATAGACCTGGCGCAAATCGTAGGCGCCATACAATTTGTTGCGGTTTTCAAACACGATGTCGTCGAGCGTCGCGACGTTTAGCTGTTCGGGTGTCATAGCCAAAGCAATGTTAGTGACTAACACAAATATATATAAGAAAACTATATATACAAGTTAAGGGTAATCTTTTTTGTTTTCTTTCCCTTATCTTACCTTTCCATACCGCTGATTCCCGTGCCATGAAAGTCGAAGGATACCGAAACCGGTGTAGTTCCCCTGCACATTTCATTGTGTTGTCCCTATTTCTGTTGCTGTACTTCGGTTCAACACTTGCGCTGGCTCAGCCTCGGGGTGTAGCCACCTCGAAGCGGTTTCTGGATTCGCTGCAACGGGAAACGTTTCACTATTTCTGGGAATTGGGCAATAATCCGAACGGGCTGATTCCCGACCGGTATCCGACGCCTTCGTTTGCAAGCATTGCCGCCACCGGCTTTGGGTTAACGGCCTACCTGGTGGGTGTCGAGCGGGGGTATGTGAGCCGCCAGGAGGCCGCCGAACGAACACTTCGAACCCTGCGCTTTTTTAATTACGCCCCCCAATCGGCCGACGAAAAAACCGCTACCGGCTACCACGGTTTTTTCTACCATTTTCTGGATCTGAAAACCGGATTGCGTTTCAAACAGGTGGAGTTGTCGACCATCGACACAGCCTTGCTGCTGGCCGGGATGCTAAGCAGTCAGACGTATTTCGATCAAAATAATGCCGTAGAGAAGGAAATCCGGATGCTGGTCGACCGGATTTTTCGCCGGGTCGACTGGACCTGGATGCAAGCCCGGAAACCGCTGGTGTCGATGGGCTGGCATCCCGAAAGCGGTTTTATTAAATCAGACTGGAAAGGCTACAATGAAGCGATGATCCTGTATGTGCTGGCCTTAGCGTCACCGACCTATCCGATTGGCCCTGAGGCCTGGACGGAGTGGACCTCAACCTACGAATGGAAAGAATTCCAGGACTATGCCCACCTCAACTTTGAACCGCTGTTCGGCCATCAATATTCGCATATTTGGATTGATTTCCGCAGTATTCAAGACGCTTATCTGCGTCAGCGGGGAATTGATTATTTTGAGAACAGCCGCCGGGCCACGCTCGCCAACCGCGCTTATTGCATCGAAAATCCCGGAGGATTTACCGGCTATGAAACCGACCTCTGGGGCCTGACCGCCAGCGACGGCCCGAAAGATACGCTAATCAACGGACGACAGTTTTTCTCCTACCGCGCCCGGGGTGCTTCCGCCATCCAGATCGTCGATGACGGGACGATTGCGCCCACGGCGGCCGGTGGGTCGATGCCGTTTACGCCGGAAGAAAGCATCCGGGCGCTCCAGTTGATGAAATACCGCTATGGAAAAAAGATTTACGGCCCCTACGGTTTCAAGGACGCCTACAACCTTTCTTACCCCGGCCAGTGGTTCGACAAAGACTACCTGGGCATCGACAGCGGCCCGATTCTGCTGATGACCGAAAATTACCGCACCAACCTGATTTGGAACCTCATGATGCGCAACCCCATCATCCGGCGGGGCTTGTTACGAGCCGGTTTTCGGGGGGGATGGCTGAGGAATTAAATGAATGATGAGTTATGAATGATGAACGATGAATTGGCTAACGCAAAACATTCATCGTTCATCATTCATAATCCATCATTCGTTCTCCACGCTCAGCGGCTGATTGATTTGATCCTGCACCGGCAGGCCCTGCTTGTTCATTTGTTCGATGAAGGGGTCGGGGTCGAGCTCTTCGCAGTTCCAGACGCCGGGTTGCATCCAGACGCCTTTCAGCATCAGCATGGCACCGATCATGGCCGGAACACCGGTGGTGTAGCTCACCGCCTGCCCGCGGACCTCCTTGTAGGTCTCGGCGTGGTCGCAGTTATTCCAGATAAAATACGTTTTTTCCTGGCCGTCTTTGATGCCTTTGATCTGGCAACCAATGGAGGTCTGGCCCGTGTAGTTTTCACCCAGGGAGTCGGGAGCTGGCAACACGGCTTTCAGAAATTCCAACGGTACAATATCGATTCCCTGAAACGGGATCGGCTTGATGCTGGTCATGCCCACGTTTTCCAGCACCTGCAGGTGGGTAATGTAGGCCTGTCCGAACGTCATCCAGAACCGGGCGCGTTTCAGCGTCGGGAAGTTTTTAACGAGTGACTCGAGTTCTTCATGGTAGAGTACGTACGACTCTTTCGGGCCGATTTCGGGGTAAACGATCGGTTTATGAATCGACATGGCTTCGATTTCGACCCATTCGCCGTTTTCCCAATACCGACCAGGCTGCGTAATCTCCCGGATGTTGATTTCGGGATTGAAATTGGTGGCAAACGCCTTGCCGTGGTTGCCCGCATTGCAGTCGACGATGTCCAGGTAGTGCATCTCGTCGAAGTGGTGTTTGGCCGCGTAGGCCGTAAACACCTGCGTGGCGCCCGGATCGAAGCCACAGCCCAGCAGCGCCATAATACCGGCTTCCTTAAACCGCTCCTGATAGGCCCACTGCCAGCTATATTCAAATTTGGCGACATCCTTCGGCTCATAGTTGGCGGTGTCCATGTAATGCGTCCGGGTTTCCAGACAGGCATCCATGATGGGCAAATCCTGGTAAGGCAATGCCACATTGATGACCAGATACGGCTGAAACTGCTTGATCAGCTTGACCATTTCGGCCACAACATCAGCATCGACCTTCGCCGTTTTGATTTCCACGCCGTGCATTTCCCGAATTTCGGCGGCAATTTTATCGCATTTGGAAAGTGTCCGGCTGGCCAGCATAATGTCTGTGAAGACGTCCGCATTCAACGCACATTTGTGCGCCACGACACTCCCGACCCCTCCGGCACCAATAATCAGCACTTTAGCCATTTGATTTCGTATAACTGTTTAGGATTTGTTACGTTCTGCGGATTTTCATCAGTCTGATACTACCGGCAGGAACCAACAAACAGGGTTGAACAAATTCGCGCAAAGATAGCCAGCCCGGCCGCGTTGTTGACAGAAATTCCGGAAAAAGATTGAACGGGGTCATTAAAAAAGATTCCGGTTTTTGATTTGGACACCACCGTCCGGTATAGTATATTTGGTAGATAGGCAAAAGTCTATTTTTGCAACAAAACCCTCCCCAACGCGATGAAACTGAAGAGCTCTACGGGTTCATTTGAACTATCGATCAAAGGCTACGGTGTGAAAGGAACCAATTGGCGGGAACGCAACAGCCTGCTTTGCGAACTGTCTACCGAATGGCAGAAAGAATCCTATACGCAATCGGCACCGCTGCAAACCTACGAAATCAAGCGGTTGATCAATGGTCTTAAACTGCTCTGGAGCCGAGCCATCAATCACGTAACGGTCTCGTTTTCGGAACCGGGCCTGAACGTCGAAGCCTCTTCCCTGCCCAACGAACAGTACCGGTTGCAGATTCAGTTAGACGGCACCCTAACGCCATCCTGGCATCCTTACCCCGATTTTCCCCTCCTGATGGATGTTACGTTAACCCGGTTTCAACTCCGCGAAGCCATCCGGGATTTGGTCAATCAACTAGCCCTTTTTCCGGAGCGTTAGTTCGAATTATACAAATTTGATCGGGTTACCGTTTTCTAGCTTTTCCCATTTTTTTGTCTGACAATTCTCAAAAACCAAAACCGTTTAGTCGAAAACACCTACCTTTGCTTCCGATACAAAATCAAGTTTAGCTTTATAACCAAACCGAAATGGGGCCTGATTGCCCCCGGACGTTTAAGCCTAGTGGAATGATAGAAGTTCGGAAAAGGAGTCGCACACAGACTATGGCGCGCATACTTCAGGCTGTAGGAGAAGTGATTTCTGAACGGGGCGTCAACCGGGTTGGAATCAATGCGGTAGCCGAAAGAGCGGGAGTCAACAAAGTGCTCATTTATCGGTATTTTGGGGGCTGGGAAGGCCTGATGGAACGGTTTCTGCACGAAGGCCATTTCCTGACCGACTACAACCAGCAGTTTCTGGAAAAACACCCGGAAACCGATCCCAGCGTTAAAAAACAGTACCGGATCAATTACCTGGTTGGGCTGCTGCGCGAGTTGAAAGTGCGGATGCCCGCACAGGAAATGCTCAAATGGGAAATCAGCAATCCGGGTTCTTACCTGAGTCAGCAGTTGGCAATGGCCCGCAACGAGTCTTTTCAGAAGGTTCTCGACCAGTTTTTTACCAACGACAAAGAAGACCAGAGTGCCGTAACTGCCATACTGGTTTCGGGTATCACCATGCTCCTGCTCATTGCTCCCAATCAGAATCAGTTTATGACCCTTGATCTGCAATCGGACGAAGGCTGGAAGCGAATCGAACACGCCATTCACCGAATTTGCGATACCCTCACTCCCTGACAGCCCCGGGCCGTCGTACGGCTGATGACCCAGGCGCTGTCAGATTGCAAAGGTCAGGGTCTCTGATGCATTAACTCCTCAATTTCTTCAACCTCGATTGGGATCGAATCCATCAGGTCGATGTTACCGGTTTCCGTAATCAGGATATTGTTCTCCAGTCGGATACCCAAACCCTCCTTGCGTATATAGATACCCGGTTCGCAGGTAAAAACCATCCCGGCTTCGAATTTGCGGTATTTGTTTCCCACATCATGCACATCCAACCCTAGAAAATGGGAAGTTCCGTGCATGAAATACTGGCGGTACAACGGATTGTCCGGGTCCTGTTTCGCCACCTCCTGCCGGTCGAGCAGGCCCAGCCCAATCAGTTGCGACTCCATGATGCGGCCGACTTCCTTGTGGTACTCATCCCAGACATTGCCCGGCACCAGCAGTTTTTTCGCTTCCTTCATCACGTGCAACACCGCCTGGTAAACGGCTTTCTGCCGATCTGTAAACCGCCCGTTCACCGGCAGGCTGCGCGTCAGGTCGGCGTTGTAATTGGCATATTCAGCGGCCACGTCCAGCAGGATGATTTCTCCGTCTTTACACGGGCGGTTGTTCTCGATGTAATGCAGCACGCAGGCACTGGCCCCGGATGCAATGATTGGCGTATAAGCAAACCCCTGCGACCGTTGCCGGACAAATTCGTGCAGAAGTTCGGCTTCAATTTCGTACTCCCACACACCGGGTTTAATAAACGGCAACAACCGCCGAAAACCGGCTTCCGTAATCCGGATTGCTTCGCTGAGCAGCGCTACTTCCTCCGGCTGTTTGATCGCCCGGAGAAAATGCATCAACGGCGCCAGTCGTTCGTATCGGTGAAGCGGGTATTTTTCCTGAAACTGGCGGATGCCCCGGGCTTCCCGGCTTTCCACTTCCGACGAGTTGCGAGTGTGTTCGTTGGTGTTCAGATAAATGTGTTCAGCCTCAAAAACCATCTGGATGAACACGCGGTCGAATTCATGCGTCCAGAAAACCGACTTCCGGGAAATGCCCGAGGTTTGCTCCGCTTCTTCCTTGGTCAGCTTATGGCCTTCCCAGATTTCGATCAGTTCGCTGGTTTCACGCAGAAACAGCACTTCGCGAAACTTCTCGTCCGGATGATCGGGAAACAACACCAGAACGGTTTCTTCCTGGTCGACGCCGGATAGGTAGAAGAGGTCATTATTCTGCCGGAACCCCATCGTACCGTCGGCATTGGTTGGCAGGATGTCGTTGGCGTTCAGAACCACCACGGATTTGGGTTTCAGGACTTCCGCCAATCGCCGGCGGTTTCGGATAAACAATTCGTTGCTGATGGGTGTATACTTCATGCGGGGTAAGGTTTCAAATGGCTCAATTCGGTAATATCAATATCATTTTGTACTTTAATGCCTAAAATTGATGCTTTCGTTTCAATGAAAAAAATAGTTTTGCTTCTTTTTGGGATCACACTCTTCGGGGTCGGTATCACACACGCCCAATCCAAGTACTGGATCACCCTGAAGGACAAGCCTTCTGCTGAAAAACCGTCTCTCTCTCCTCTGACCCTTTCCAATCGCCAGTCGATGGGGCTCCCCGTCGACGAAACGGACCTGCCGCTCAATCCGGCCTACTTGCAGGCTCTCTCCCTCCAGGGCGTTCGTCCGCTCTTCCGTTCGCGCTGGCTTAACGCGGTGTCGGCCGAACTGACCGCCGGGCAGGCGCAACAGGTAAAGGCCTTGTCGTTCGTGAAGGACCTTTTGCCCATCGATCAGCACCTTGTCATCAACAGCATCGACCATGACATCACAAAAGTGTTGATGGCACCGGTGATGTCGCAAATTCAGGCGGAGGTGTTTGGTCGCGCCGGGATGACCGCGAAGAATGTGACCATTGGCGTCATCGATGCGGGGTATTTCGGAGCGGATTCGGCCAGTGCCTTGAAACACATTTTTCAGCGAAACGGAATCCGGGAAGTTCGCGACTACGTGAATACCAGTCGCCCCCGCAACGCCTTTTTCGGTTCACTCGAAACCCTCTCCGACTTTCACGGCACGGAAGTGATGGCCGCCATTTCGGGCCACGATCCCAATGAAAATATTCAGTACGGTTTAGCTACCGACGCCACCTTCTACCTTGCCCGCACCGACCACGGAGCCCGCGAATTTCGGGGCGAAGAAGACAACTGGATTGCCGCGATGGAGTGGATGGACAGCCTGGGCGTGCGCATCATCAACACCTCGCTGGGGTATGCCAAAGGATTTACGAATCCCAAAGAAAACTACCAGCCCAACCAGATGGACGGCCATACGAGCCTGATCAGCAAAGCCGCCCAACTGGCCGCCGACAAGAAAGGCATCCTGGTCATCGTGTCCGCCGGTAACGAAGGTGACGACCGCTCCTGGCGCATCATTTCCACGCCAGCCGACGCGCAGGGCGTGCTGGCCGTGGGAGCCACCAACAACAAGGTCTGGAACCGCATTGGCTACAGCAGCATTGGTCCGGAATTCCTCCCCTATCTGAAACCGAACGTTTCCTGTTTTTCGCTGTACGGCACCTCGCTATCGGCACCGGTCATCACCGGTTTTGCCGCCTGTCTGATGCAGGCCAATCCAAAGCTGACCAACAAAGAACTGATTGCCATTATCGAAAAATCGTCGCACCTCTATCCTTACGGAAACAATTACATCGGCTATGGCGTCCCGCAGGCTTCGCGCGCGCTGGCGATGGCCAAAGGGCAGACGTTGGCCGCTTCGGCAAAATCCATCAAAGTGACGGGCAAAACGTATTCACTGCCGTTGCCCGACTATGCCGACGTGTCGGTGTCGGTTTTTCACAAAAAAGACGATACCCGCGTTCTGCAACAGGAGTCCATGCGGGTTCAGAACGGCGCGATTCTGCTGCGCCGGAATCACGACGAAAAACGGACAACGGTGGATTTAAAGAAGGAAGTGGTCGAAATTATCTGGCAGTGAACAGTTTACACGGTTTTCCAACCGTGTAAACCTTACAGATGGCTTCCCGGCATCAGGTAATTTTTCACATAATCCTCAATCCCGGCTTCCAGCGATCGAAACGGTTGGGAATACCCGATGGAGCGCAGTTTGCTCATCGTGGCCTGCGTATAATACTGATACTTATCACGGATGTCTTCGGGCGTGTCGATGAACTCGATTTGGGGTGTCACGCCCATGGCCTGAAAGGTATTGTTGGCCAAATCCAGAAAGGTTCGGGCTTTGCCGCTGCCGAGGTTGTAGATGCCGGAGTTCCGGCGGTGGTGCATCAAAAACATGCAGACCTCCACCACATCCTTCACATAAATGAAATCGCGCATCTGTTCACCATCCGCAAAATTCGGGTGATGCGACCGAAACAATTTCATCGAACCTTTTTGCTGTATCTGACAAAAGGCGTGGTAGATGACGGAAGCCATGCGGCTTTTGTGGTATTCGTTCGGCCCGTAGACGTTGAAAAACTTCAAACCAGCCCAGAAAAACGGGTGTTTTTCCTGTTCCAAAACCCAGATATCGAACTCGTTTTTGGAGTCGCCGTAGGGATTGAGCGGTTTTAATTGCGGAATGAGGGATTCGTTGTCATCGTATCCCAATTCGCCCAGGCCGTAAGTAGCCGCCGAGGATGCGTAGACCAGCGGAATCTGATACTCGATGCATTTTTGCCAGATTTTTTTTGAGTACTCGACATTGAGGTGTTCGAAAATACTCCGGTCAAATTCCGTCGTGTCGGTTCGGGCGCCGATGTGGAATAAAAATTCAATTTCGTGGTAATTGTTGTCCAGCCAGTCAAAAAACTCTTCCCGGTCGACCCGTTCAAGAATGCGTTTTCCTTCCAGATTGGCCAGCTTGTCTTCCCGTGAAAAATCATCCACGGCAATGATAGCATTGAAATTTTCCTGATTCAGTCTTGAAATCAGACAGCTTCCGATAAAGCCTGTAGCGCCCGTAACAATGATCATACTCCGTAGAAATTGAGCAACGATTGTTTTAGGTTAGATTAAAATTACGTGTTAACATCTTAAATAGGGTGTAAAGTTAGGATAAATCACTACACCAACCAATCCACGTTTTGATGAAAAAATAGAATTATTCCAATACTCATTTTCATGGATGCCCGATAAACGGCCCCGATATGATCACAAATACGGAAGCGAAGGCGATCTAAATTTTGGATTTTTATTAACGCTCCGAAGGCCGTAATTTTGCTGTCAAATCAAGTGGTGGTGGAAAGGCTGCCCAAAACGACGAATCGCCCCGGCGATGGTGAATAATGGTATATATTAGCAGAAAAGAGCATTTCAACGCAGCCCACCGGTTATTCAACCCGGCCTGGTCTGAGGAGAAAAATAAAGAAGTTTTCGGTCCGTGCGCCAATGTGAACGGACATGGTCATAACTTTGAGTTAATTGTGACCGTCAAAGGAGAGCCCAATCCCGACACAGGCTTCGTGATCGACCTGAAGGTGCTGGGCGATCTGGTGAAAACCGAAATTATCGACAAAGTCGATCACAAAAACCTCAACCTCGACGTCGATTTTATGCAGGGGAAAATGGCTAGCTGTGAGATCTTTATCGTCGAAATCTGGAAAATTCTGGATCGTGCACTGGGTCGAATTACCGAAGCCCGGCTCCACCGGATCCGCTTATACGAGACCCCGAAAAACTACGTGGATTATTATGGGGAATAGCCGATGACCTACTACCTCATTGCCGGAGAGCGCTCCGGTGACCTCCACGGCGGCAATCTGATCAAAGCCATTCATCACCACGACCCGCACGCCCGCTTTCGAGCCTGGGGTGGTGAGCAAATGGAAGAAGCCGGAGCCACGCTGGTGCGGCACTATCGCTCGATGGCGTTCATGGGCTTTCTCGAAGTGGTTCAAAACCTGGGAACCATCCGGAAGAACCTGCGCGATTGCCAGCGGGACCTGCTTGAAACCCGCCCCAACGTTCTGATTCTGATCGACTACGCCGGTTTTAACCTTCGAATGGCGGGTTTTGCCAAAAAACACGGAATTCCGGTTTTCTATTACATCTCGCCCAAAGTATGGGCCTGGAACCAGAAACGAGCCTTGAAAATCAAGGCGGTGGTCGACCGGCTTTTTGTCATTTTTCCGTTTGAAGTGGCGTTTTACCAGCAATACGCCTACCCGGTCGATTACGTCGGCAACCCGTTGATGGACGCCATTGCCGCCTTCCGGCCCGACCCGGTTTTTCGGAAAAAAAACCAGTTGGGCGACAAACCAATCATTGCCCTTCTGCCCGGCAGCCGCCACCAGGAAGTGTCGCTGCTGCTGCCCGCCATGCTGGAAACCGTCCGGCACTTCCCCAACCACCAGTTTGTGGTTTCCGGCGTCAGCAACCTGCCGAAATCCCTCTACGAAACCTTGCTGAAAAACGCGCCGGATATACCCGTGATCACCGATGCCGCCTACGATTTGCTGGCCGTTGCGGAGGCCGCATTGGTTACTTCTGGAACGGCCACGCTGGAAACCGCCCTGCTGAATGTGCCCGAAGTGGTTTGTTACAAAATGTCGTGGGTGACCTTTCAGGTCGCCAGTCGGCTCATTGCCGTGCCCTTTATTTCGCTAGTCAACCTCATTCTGGGTCGGGAAGCCGTCAAGGAGTTGAAGCAGTATGAGCTGACCACGGAACGGCTGGTTGACGAGCTGTCGAAAATTCTCCCCGGCGGATCGGATCACGAGCGACAACGGGCTGATTACGCGGAATTGCGGGAGAAAGTGGGTGGACCAGGCGCATCGGATCGCGCAGGGGAACTGATGGTGAAGTACTTACGAGATTAAACCGGTCTGTTCGTACCGCTTCAGCCATTCTTTTTTCTTACCCTGAATCTGGCTAAAAAACTCATACACCGGGCGCATGTCTTTCTGGTAATCGCCGGTCATGTAAAGGGGTTCGCTCAGAATAACGGCTTTCCGGGGATAGTCGATTCCGGTCAGGATGATGGGAACATCCGCTTTCAGCGCAATGTAGTAAAACCCGGTTTTGAGCCGCTCCACATCGCTGCGGGTGCCTTCGGGGGGAATGCAGATGTGCAGGTACTCGTTTTGAATGAAAACATCCACAATCGCATCCACCAGGTTGTTGGTCCGGCTCCGGTTGACAGGTTTGCCACCCAGAAGCCGGAAAAACCAGCCGGCATACCACGTAAACAATTCTTTTTTAGCCAGGTATTGAATCCAGACGCGCGTTGTCGCCCTCGCTCCCACACCCACCGGAAAATCCCAGTTGGTATTGTGCGGAGCCAGAACCCAAATTGCTTTGGGAAGATCCGGAACCACGCCGAGAAGTTTCCACCCGGCTACTTTATAGAGCCACCTGGCCAAAGCGCTAAACATATCCTGTGAAACCGTCCATGTTGAGGACGACAATTTTAAGAAAAAACAAACGGTTTGGGGCTAAAACACAGGACGAAAATGAGCAACGCCAGCCAGCCCAGCACAATCCGCCCGGTTCCCAACGGTTGATCGTCTTCCGTTTCGGGGTGGTACACGCCCAGGAAACGCCCCAGGATCAGAATAAACAACAGAAAACCGGGGTAGCCTTCGGCGGTGGGGAAAAAGTAGGACACCAGAAACTGCCCGGTTACCACACTCAAGGCTAGCAGCAGCGTCGTCATCCGATTTTCGTTGATGCTCTGAAAACTGAGAAACAGGCCGAAAATATACAAACCGAGGTAGCCCAGTTCATTCATAAATTTCCGGTCATCGGCCACGACAAAATCAGTCGGTTTGAAAAATCCCAAACCGGCATAAAACGCAAAGCCCACCAGCAAAACCGGGGCAATCATCCGAAACGCCCGGCGGCCTATCAGGCTGTACAACACGTGACCACCATCCAGTTGACCAATCGGAATCAGGTTAAGTGATGTAAAAAACAGGGCAAAATAACCCGCCATCAAATACGGGTAATGGACCATCTCGTAGGGATGGGGCAAACGGGCCGGGTCGGCAACGTAGGTTTTGAAAAACCAGAACAAGAGGTTATCCCCCAACTGAATCGCACTCTCGGGCGGCAGATTTTTGTAGACGTGTTGACCAAAAGCCAATCCGTATTTCTGGTAGTCGGGATGAATCGAAAAAATGTATTCCGGTGGTGGCAAATGCGTAAAACCGTACCAGAGAACGATGAGCGCGAGCACAAATCCGGCCAACGGCCCGGCAATGCCAATATCGAAGAATTTCTTGCGGCTGTTGATGAAATCCTGAATCCGGATAAAAGCCCCCAAGGTACCAAGAGTTTGCCCGAAACCGAACCACATCGGAATGTAGTAGGGCAAGGTGACCCGAACATGGTGGTAGCGGGCCATAAAAAAGTGTCCGAATTCGTGAACCGTCAGAATGGCCAGAAACGGGATTGAATAGTGAAGACCGTCCCAGAACTCCGGCCAGCCAATACCATGTTCCAGATCCAGAAAAAAACGACCATACATCCATTCCGCACCAGCCGCGGTCGTTGAAATCAGGGTAAGAACAAAAAGGCTAGCTTGAATGAGGTACGTCCTCGTTTGTGGATTCATCGCGAAGATAATCAAGAATCGACAGGGGCGGTTGCACCTGCACAGCATGGATACCTAACTCAGCCGCCGAGCGAATGTTGTGCGGATTGTCGTCTAAAAACAGGGTTTCTTCGGCAACCAGCCCGGAGGTGGTCAGCACATGCCGGTAAATTTCGGGCGAGGGCTTGGCCATTTTCACTTCGTAGGAGTAATAAACCCGCTCAAAAAGTTCTTCCAGCGACGGTTGCCCCAACTCCATGAAGATCTTGTTAACGCCCTGAATGTGAATGGAGCTGGTGTTGCTCAACAGAAAAAGCCGGTATTTTCCGTGCAGTTCCCGAATGCGATCGACCCGCTCAATGGGCAAATCGAGCAAAACCGTGTTCCAGGCGGTATCGATCACCTCGTCGGCCCAACTGTCATTTTTGAGCAGGTCGCGGACGTGCTGCCGAAAACCGGCATCGTCGATCAACCCGGTTTCGTAGTGCATCGTCAGGCCGTGTTCCTTCCACAGTGCTTCCACAGCCTCTTCACTCATGCCCGAAAGCGAAGCGAAATTTCGGATGGGTGCGCGCAGATCGATGGGAATAATGACGTCGCCGAGGTCGAAAATGATATTTTTAATACCCGGTTTTAAGACACCTGCCATAGACTATACAATTATTCGACCACAACCCCCATCGAGCAGAATTTCTCGATGCGCTGATCGATGCGTTCTTCGGGCGTAAACTGGTTGAGTTCTTCGATTTTCTCCAGAATGGTTTTTTTGATTCGTCGGGCCATTTCGGCGTGGTCGGTGTGGGCTCCTCCTTCCGGCTCCTCGATGATGCCATCCACGAGTTTGTTTTTTTCCATATCCCGCGCCGACAGCTTCATGGCTTCGGCCGCCTGCTCCTTGTAATCCCAGCTACGCCAGAGAATGGTCGAGCAGTTTTCGGGCGAAATCACCGAATACCAGGTATTTTCAAGCATCAGAACCCGGTCGCCAATGCCGATCCCGAGCGCACCGCCCGAAGCTCCTTCGCCGATGACGATGCAGATCACTGGCACCTGAAGCATGAACATTTCCTTGAGGTTGCGCGCAATGGCTTCGCCCTGCCCCCGTTCTTCAGCCTCCAGCCCCGGATATGCACCCGGCGTGTCGATCATCGTAACGATGGGTTTATTGAATTTTTCGGCCAGTTTCATCAGCCGAAGGGCTTTGCGGTAGCCTTCCGGGTTGGCCATGCCAAAGTTGCGCTGCTGGCGCTGCTTGGTGTTTCGTCCTTTCTGCTGACCGATCAGCATGACCGTCTGGCCATCCATTTCGACAAAACCGCCGACCATCGCAGGGTCATCCCGGACGGTTCGATCACCATGCAGTTCAACAAACTGCTCGCCCATCAGGGAAATATAATCGAGCGTGTAGGGCCGGTCGGGGTGGCGGGAAAGTTGGACGCGCTGCCAGCGGGTAAGGTTCTCAAAAATCTCCTTGCGGAGCTTTTCAATACTGATTTCCAGCGATGCCACAGCGCCAGTAACGTCCACGTTACTGGTTTCGGCCAGTTTCTTCATTTCGACCAGTCGTACTTCTAAATCGGCTATAGGTTTTTCGAAGTCCAAATACGTCCTCATTCAAGAATTGGTTGTCTGCTGCCCATTTAAGGTGTCGTCATCCGGTTGCACGTGATTCGAAGCAAACCGGAAACGGACGGGGCAACTTTTTCGATTGGCAAAGTTAGCGGAAAATCCGGTTCAGCAACCTTCCGCGGTTATAACTCATAGGTCTGGCCTTTCGTTGGAATCTCCACATTGGAATATCCTTCGTCCGCCAGGGTCTGCTGAAAAGCCGACATGCTGGTGAATTCGCCGTGAACCAGAAATACTTTTTTCAGCTTTTCGGGCGACTGGTGTTTGACAAACCGCACCAGATCGTCACGGTCGCCGTGACCACTGAACACGTCGGTCCGTTCGACTTTCGCCAAAACCGGCTCCTCCTTGTCCTTGATCGAAATAGTCGGTTGTCCGTTCAGCAACCGCCAGCCGAGGGTTCCTTCGGCACAATACCCAATGATCAGGATGGTGCAATACGGATTGCTGATGTTAGCCGCTACGTGTTGTTCCACGCGCCCGCCCTGAACCATGCCCGACGACGAAATGATGATGCAGGGCTGGTTGTAGTTCGAGACTTCGCGACTGGCTTTCGAGCTTTCCAAGTATTCGAAATTGACAAAATCGAACAACGAGGCATTTTCTTCCTGGTAGTCCTTCGCTTCCTTGTTCAGCAGCCGCAGGTTTTTCTGGTACACTTTCGTGCTTTCCAGCGCCAACGGACTGTCGGAAAAGACTTTAATGGGCGGAAAACCCTGCTCGGTATACAGGCGGTTGAGCGTATAGAGCAGCGCCTGCGTCCGGCCCACCGAAAACGACGGGATGATCAGCCGGCCCGGAATGTCGATGCAGGTCCGCTGGATGACATCGGCCAACATGGCTTCCGGGGTTTCGGTGTTGAGGTGCAGCCGGTTGCCGTAGGTCGACTCGCAAATCAGGTAATCGACCTGCGGAATCGGCTCCGGATCGCCCAGCAGGGGGTAGTTTTTACGACCGATATCGCCCGAAAAGCAAATGCTTTTTTTCTCGCCGTTTTCGTAAACGTTGATGACAATATGAGCCGCTCCGAGCAAGTGTCCAGCCGGAACAAACGTCACATCAACGCTGTCGCCGAGCCGAAACTTCCGGTTATACTGAATCGGAACCACGTTGTCCATGGATTCCCGAACCTGCTTTTCCAGAAATAAATCCTTCTGCAGGCTCGCCATTTTTTTCCGGACCTTCTGTTTTTTGCTTTTCCCCATTTCGTTGAGCCGCCGGTGGTTGAGCGAGGCTGCGTCCTGGAGCAGGAGGTTGGTCAATGAATACGTAGGATCTGTACACAAAATCTGGCCTTCGTACCCTTCCCGGTACAAATTGGGAAGATTACCGCTGTGGTCGATGTGGGCGTGGGTCAGCAGAACGACGTTGATCGAGGAAGCTTCAAACGGAAAAAAACCAGCCGCCGATTTCGGAGATTCATCATCCTCCGGGCTGTTGCCGTTCAAGGCGGCTTTTTTATCCATGTCAGCCCCGCAATCAATCAATATTCGGTACTGATCCTCTGTCTCCAGGAGGAACATGCTACCGGTTACCTGTCGAGCCGCCCCCCAAAATGTTAACTTCATTCGATTCGATTAATGCCTTTGCTACTGATTCTCACGATCGTGCAGTTTCAAAGGAAGCTACAACTAGTTTTATTTCGGTAGAACAACAGAAAAGGGCTATAAATTCTGGCTATTTTTGCAATATTACTGAAATCCGCTTTCATAAACTATCCCTAACCGGCACACCGACTGAACGGATGACAGGGATGGAAACCGGTCTTTTTTTTCCAATTCATTCCGACAACCGATCGTTCGATTCCTACTCTTACTTCCATGCCCCGGTATCTTACGTTACTTTCAGGTTATTTTTTTGGTATCATTTCGTTTTGTCAGGCCCATCCGACATCGGATTCGCTGGCATTACAACGGTTGCAAACAACCGTCAATCAACTGCAAACCAGTTCGTTTGTCCGCAATGGAACAGCCGCCGTTTCGGTGCGACGCGTCCGCGATGGTGTGGCATTGCTCGATGTAAACGCCCATCTTAGTCTTCCTTCAGCCTCCACACTGAAACTGGTTACAACGGCAACGGCACTGGCCGTTCTCGGCGACAATTACACGTTTCGGACGGTTTTGGAAAATGACGGCACAATTCGGGATAGCATTCTGACCGGAAATCTCTACATCCGGGGTTCCGGCGACCCAACGCTGGGCAGCAACCGCTTCGCCGAATTTGCGGATGCCCCCACCCTTCTCCGTACCTGGCGGGAAATGGTGCAAGGGGCTGGCATCAAACAAATCCGGGGTTCAGTCATTGGCGACGCCACGGTTATTCAGTCGCTTCCCGTACCCAACACCTGGGTGTGGGGCGACATCGGTAACTACTATGGGGCTGGCCTCTCCGGTCTGAACTTCAACGAGAACTTGTACCGGGCGGTTTTTAAACCCGCCAAAACCGTGGGACAACCCGCCGGACTTCTGCGTACGGAACCCGCTACCCCTTTTCTCCAGCTTCAGAACAACGTTCGGACCGGCCCCGCAGGCTCGGGCGACGAAGTGATTATCTACAACGCTCCGCCTTCATCCCAGGTTTTTCTGGAGGGTACTGTGCCGACGGGGGTCAACGAGTTTGGCGTGAAAGGCTCCCTGCCCGATCCGGCTTTTTTTACGGCTTTCTCCCTGCATGATCAGTTGACCCGAGCCGGTATTTTCGTCAATAGCCTGCCTCAATCCATCGGCCCCGGCCGAATTGGAGCGCCGGTCGCAGCCGGAACGCCACCGATCACCCCCGTAGCCAAGCGCCACCCCTTGCACCTCCATACGTCGGTACCGCTCTCCGAAATTGCCCGACTCACCAACCACCAGAGCATCAATCTGTACGCGGAATCGCTGCTGATTCTGGCGGGCAACGCGCTGGCGAAAACCCCCGTAAACACGGAACAGGCGGTTCAGCAACTGACCCGGTTCTGGCAGAGCAAGGGCGTCGACCTGAGCGGTTTTCGACCCAAAGACGGCAGCGGGTTGTCGCCGGTTGGGGCACTTACGGCGGCTAACCTTTCCGGGATTCTGGCAGCCATGTCGAAGGAAAAAAGTTTTCTTCCGTTCTACGACAGCATTCCGGTGGTGGGCGAATCGGGAACGGTCAAAAGCCTGGCACGCGGCACGTCGGCCGTCGGGAACGTACGGGCCAAGAGCGGAACGATCGAGGGAGTACGGGCCTATGCCGGGTATGCCACCTCCGCCGACGGTGAACTCCTGAGTTTTACCATTCTGGTGAACAAATACAATCCCGGTTCTCTGAAGGGCGTCATGGGGTACCTGGAGCAGATCATGGCCCAGTTGACCACCCTGAAAGTCAATGAATAACCCCTTTTTTTAATTCCGTCCGCTCACTTTGACAACAGTGAACCAGTAGTCACCGATCGTCTGCGTAATGTCCATCAGCGTTTTAAAAGAAGACGGCTTGGTAATGAAGCTGTTGGCCCCCCACAGGTAGGAATTGTCGATGTCGACACCAGCGTCGGAAGTGGTCAGAATCACAACAGGAATATGCCGGAGTTCACGGTCCGATTTGATTTCCTGCAAAGCCTCGCGGCCATCTTTCCGCGGCATGTTCAAATCCAGCAAAATCAACTCCGGCAACGAATGATTTGACAACGCATACCGGCCCGACCGACGCAAAAATTCCATCAGCTCTTCCCCATCTTCCACAATAGTCATTTCGGTCACCGGAAACTGCTGGCGAAAGGCTTCCTGCGTTAAAAAACGGTCGTCTTCGTCGTCATCAGCCAACAGGATATGTACTGGTTTCGTGGGTTGTTGCATTGTCATGAATAGACTGCGTCTGCTTTTCGGGTAATAGAATAATAAAGGTCGTGCCCACACCGGGCTGGCTTCGGGCTGTAATCAGGCCCTTGTGATTGGTAACGATGCGCTTGCAAATGGCCAGCCCGATTCCGGTTCCTTCGTAGGTGCTTTTTCCGTGCAGGCGCTGGAAAATTTTAAAAATATGATCGATGTATTTTTCGTTAAACCCGATTCCATTGTCGGCAACCGTGATTTGATAATATTTTTTGCCGGGGATCAGTTCGGGGTATAGTTCACCATCCACTTCGGTTCCCTGGATCGTAATGACCGGCGGTTTATCAGGTTGCGTAAACTTCAGCGCATTCGAAATCAGGTTCGAAAAAAGGTGGTCCATCTGACTCTGCACGGCTTCGATCACCGCCAGTTTATCGATGTGAAAGGTGGCCTCCGCAGCTTTTATTTTCAGTTCCTGATCCGACAGAACACCCTGCACTACATCGGCCAGCCGCACCGTCCGAAACGGTTCTTTTTTGCTGGAGATCCGGGAGAAATTGAGCAGGTCCTTGATCATTTTCGACATCCGCTCCGCCGATTGCAGAATCTTGTTCAGATACATCACCCCGTCCGGCGTCAACCCATCTTCGTGCCGGTCACGCAGCAAATAGCCAAACGACTGAATTTTCCGCAACGGTTCCTGCATATCGTGTGAAGCCACAAAGGCAAACCGTTCCAGTTCTTCGTTCGAGATTTCCAGCAACTGAATTTTATCCTGCAGCTCATCCTCGTAAGCCCGCAGTTGATCTTCCGTTTTCTGCCGGGTATTCAGCTCATTTTCAAGCAGGTTATACGATACAATGAGGGTTACGAACGTTAGAAGCGATAACGTAAAAATAATAATCAGCGTGTTGCGAAATGAATTTTCGGCGGCTTCAGAGTAGGTTTCAAACCGGGCCTGCTCGATTTCATTCATGGTTTTCAGCAACTGACGAACCCGATCCATGCGGGATTTGCCCAATAGCATATACGTCCGCGCAATGGAAATCGGCAATCTTTTTTTAACGGCATCGACCTGCTGATACGCCGTGGCTATTTTGGTGTTGATTCGGATCGATAATGAATCGACATTCCGGAGTTGCTGCGGATTGTCTGCGACGAGTATGCGAATTTCGTTTAGTTCCGGCGTAAACTGAGGCACAGCCTCTTCAAATGCTTCGAGGTAAATTCCATCCCCGGAAGAAGCCAGATACCCTCTCTCACCGGTTTCGACGTCCGTAATGAGCGACAGTATTCGCCCCAGCCGGTTGGTAACCTGCTGGCTGTGTTCAATCCGGTCGCTGGCTTTCCGGTACTGGTTGTAACTGTACAAGGTGAGACCGAACCCCAATGCAATCAGCAGCAAGGCCGTACCGAAACCGAAGGTAATTCGTTTCCTCACGGCTTTGGGCAGAACAGCGCGTAAACCTTTCATAAACAGTTAGTCTGTTAACGGTTTACGGTTTTCAGTTTACGGTCTACGAGTTACGGTCTGCGGCTGGTGGACGCAAGCCTTTTTTGAGTGCGTCAGCCAACCGTAAACCGTAAACCATACCCCGTAAACCTAAACCAGGTAGTTACCGAATCGTTTCAACCACCAGATTGTGGTTGGTGTAAATGCAAATATCAGCCGCAATGTGCAGGCTTTCCCGAACCATTTCTTCCGCCGTCAATTGGGATGCGTGCTTTTTCAAGGCGATGGCGGCCGACTGGGCATACATGCTGCCGGAGCCAATGGCGGCAATCTGGTTATCCGGTTCCAGCACATCGCCGGTTCCGGAAATAACCAGCAGGTCGTCTTTGGATGCCACGATCAGCATGGCTTCCAATTTCCGCAAATACCGGTCGGTTCGCCAGTCCTTGGCCAGTTCGATGGCCGCCCGTTTCAGGTTGCCACCGTAGGCATTGAGTTTTTCTTCAAATCGTTCGATCAACGTAAAGGCATCGGCGGTGGAGCCGGCAAAACCGGCCAGCACCTTGCCGTTCATCAGGCTGCGTACTTTTCGAACGTTACTTTTGGCAATGGTATTGCCCATCGTGGCCTGGCCGTCGGCTCCGAGCGCAATCTCGCCATTGTGCAGAATGCCAATGACGGTTGTAGCGTGTATTTTTTGCATTCGATTTTTTCAGTTTATGGCTTATGGTTTACAGTTTATGGAGTCTAGTCGGGAAAGGATGCCTAAACCATAAACCGTAAACTGTAAACCATAAACCCATTTTACACCAGCATCCCGAACGGATTTTCCAGCAGGCCTTTGAACGTCTGAAGGAACGACGCGCCCGTTGCGCCATCGACAGAACGGTGGTCACACGACAGGGTCACTTTCATGACATTGGTGGGCTTGGCCACTTCTCCTTCAAATTTGACGGTTTGTTTGATCGAGCCAATCGCCAGAATACAGGAATCGGGCGGGTTGATGATGGCCGTAAATTCGTCGATGCCGAACATTCCCAGGTTGGAAATCGAGAATGTGCTGCCTTCCCAGTCTTTCGGCTGGAGTTTCTTATCTTTTGCCTTGCCGGCCAGGTCTTTCACCTCAGCGGCAATGGTCGACAGCGTTTTCTGATCCGCGTTGCGAATCACCGGTACCAGCAACCCTTCATCGACGGCCACTGCAACGCCAATGTTGACGTACGAATACCGCCGGATTTTGTCGCCTAACCACGAGGAGTTCACCGCCGGGTGTTTTTTCAGCGCCAGGGCTGCAGCTTTCAACACAAAATCGTTGAACGACACTTTCACCGCGCTCACCTCGTTGACTTTGCCGCGCAGATCCATCGCCTTGTCCATGTTGATTTCCATGGTCAGGTAGAAATGCGGAGCGGAAAACAGGCTTTCCGACAACCGGCGGGCAATGGTTTTCCGCATTTGGCTCAACGGAATGTCTTCGTAACCGCCTTCCTGAGCGGCTGGGGCAGTTTGCGCAACGGGAGCGGGAGCAGCCGGTTTGGCGGCTGGGGCCGGAGCTGGCGGTGCCGATGCCGGTTGAGCGGCAGGCTGGAAGGTTTCAACGTCGCGTTTGACAATGCGTCCGTCGGGACCAGAACCCTGCACCTGTGCCAGATCAACGCCTTTTTCTTTGGCAATGGTCTTGGCCAGCGGAGAAGCCAGTACCCGGCTATCGTGTCCGTTGCCGGTCAATGCTTCGGCAGGAGCAGCCGCCGGTTGGGTTTCGGCTTTGGGAGCTTCCGGTTCCGGAGCAGCCGCAGCGGGTTGTCCACCACCTTGCAGCAGGGCCTGAAAATCGGCACCTTTTTCGCCAACGACCGCAATTACATCATCGACGGCCACTGCCGTTCCTTCCTTCGCACCAATGTACAACAGGGTTCCTTCCTCGTAGGCTTCCAGATCCATCGTTGCCTTGTCGGTTTCGACTTCGGCCAGCACATCGCCCGATTTCACGGTATCACCTTCTTTTTTATGCCAGGCCACAATGGTCCCTTCGGTCATCGTATCGCTCATCTTCGGCATCCGGATGATCGATGCATTGATGTTGGCGGCCGGAGCCGCAGGTGCCGGGGCTTTGGCAGCCGGTTGTTGCGTTCCGTTGGAAGCGGGCGCGGGTGCGGGTTTTTCGGCGGGAGCTTCAGGCTTCGGTTCCGCAGAACCGTTCGAGGAGCCATTACCATCCAGCAAGCCCTTGAAATCTTCACCGGCTTTTCCTACCACGGCCAGAATGCCATCGATTGGTACGGACTGGCCTTTTTCAACGCCAATGTATAACAACGTCCCTTCGTCGTAAGCCTCCAGATCCATCGTCGCCTTATCGGTTTCGACCTCGGCCAGCACGTCGCCCGACTTGACGGTGTCGCCTACTTTCTTATGCCATTCAGCGATGACACCTTCGGTCATGGTGTCGCTCATCTTGGGCATTCGGATTAATTCTGCCATATGCGGTTTTGTGCAAGTATATCAGTAGTTCTGCTTCGAGTGTTCAAAATTAGAAGAAAGCGGGGAAAGTTGGTTAATCTAAGGCGAAGTTTCCACTTATCCACTTTGATTTGCAAATTGCCGCCAAATAATGGTTCATCCCGACTTTTCCGGTTATCCTCCCTATGAATCGCAGGAATTTCATTGAAACGGTTGCCGTTGGCGGTCTTGCGGCTGCCACTTCATCTTCTTTTTCCCCTTCAACTCCGGTCCAGACGCCAGCAGGCTGGTCTGCACCGGCTAAACGTAGTAACGAATTTTCGGCCGATGTAGTTGTAGCCGGTGGCGGATTAGGCGGCTGTGCGGCCGCTTTGGCAGCTCTTCGAAACCATTTACGGGTTATTCTGACGGAAGAAACCGATTGGATTGGCGGCCAGATTTCGCAGCAGGGCGTGCCACCCGATGAGCATCAGTGGATCGAAACCCACGGGGCCACGCAGCTTTACCGGACCTTCCGCACCGCCGTTCGTGACTATTACATCCGGAATTACCCGCTGACCGACGAAGCCAGAAACCGCAAACACCTCAACCCGGGCGATGGAGCAGTTTCGCGGCTGTGTCACGAACCCCGGGTGGCCGTGGCGGTTTTGCAGGACATGCTGGCACCCTACCAGAGCTCCCAGCAGTTGATCGTGTTGCTGGAACACAAAATCACGGGGGCTGACACGTCCGGCGACCGGGTTCGGGCCTTGAAAGCGCTTAGTTACCGCAGCGGAAAAGAAGTGGTGCTGACGGCTCCGTATTTCGTCGACGCCACGGAACTGGGTGATTTGCTGCCGCTGACCGGCACCGAATTTGTTACCGGTACGGAGTCGAAAAAAGAAACCGGCGAATTACATGCGCCCGAAAAAGCCGACCCGAATAACCAGCAGTCCTTTACGGTTTGTTTTGCGATGGATTATGTTCCCGAGATCAATCAAAAGAAAACGGAACATCGGATCGAAAAACCCAAAGACTACGCTTTCTGGCAGAAGCTGGTTCCGAAACTAACGCCCGCCTGGTCGGGCAAATTGCTGGACCTCTCCTACTCGAACCCCTCGACGCTGGAACCGAAAAAGCTGGGTTTTCACCCGGAAGGCATTGCAACCGGCTCGGCGCTGAATCTGTGGAATTACCGTCGGCTGATCAACAAAAACAATTTCAAATCGGGTACTTATCTCAGTGATATCACGGTGGTCAACTGGCCGCAGAACGATTATTTTCTGGGTAATCTGGTGGGCGTCAGCGAGAAGGAATTCAAAAAGCACGTTGATGGTGGCAAGCAGCTTAGCCTTTCGCTTTTCTACTGGCTCCAGACCGAAGCGCCCCGGCCCGACGGTGGTCAGGGATGGCCCGGTTTGCGGCTTCGTCCCGACATCATGGGCACGGAAGACGGCATGGCGAAATATCCGTACGTCCGGGAATCGCGCCGGATCAAAGCGGTTTTCACCGTGTTGGAAGAACACGTCGGCGCGGCCAACCGGGCGTTGATTACCGGACAAAAAACCGGCAACACGGCGGCAGAATTTTACGACAGCGTAGGCACCGGCTATTACCACATCGATTTACACCCCAGTAGCCGGGGCAACAATTACATCGATTTTGGTTCGCTGCCGTTTCAAATTCCCTTGGGTGCCCTACTTCCCCAACGGATGGAAAACCTGCTACCGGCCAATAAAAACATCGGGACGACGCACATCACCAACGGTTGCTACCGGCTGCATCCGGTGGAATGGAGCATTGGCGAAGCTGTCGGCCAACTGGTTGCTTTCTCGCACCGTAAAAACGTGATTCCCCGCGCGGTCCGGGCGCAAAAACCGCTGCTGGAAGAGTTTCAGAAGCAGGTGAGAAGTCAGGGGATCGAGACAGACTGGCCGAAATAATTTGACGGTTTTCGGTTTTCAGTTTACGGTGGATGACGGATTCGTCTTCTTGCGTCAGCCACCGTAAACTGAAAACCGAAAACCATAAACCCTTCAAAATCATGAGTAAGGAAAAATTCGAAACGTCGAAAGAAACCGGTGTTCATCACCAGCTTGGTTTATTAACCGGCGAATGGGAAGGCATGACCAAAACCTGGTTTGAAGCCGATCAACTGGCGGACGAGTCATCCATGCAGGGCACCATTCGACCGGTTCTGGACGGACGGTTTATACTCCACGAATACCAGGGCAGTTTGAGTGGCGAACCGTTCGAAGGCATTGCGATATACGGATATGACCTTGGCAGCGGGAAATTTCAGAGCGCCTGGGTCGATAGCTTCCACATGGGAACGGCAATCATGTTCTCCCAGGCCGAAAAAACCGGTTCAACTGTCAACGTTTTGGGGGGCTACGGTGCCGAAGGGCAGCAATGGGGCTGGCGAACCGAAATTGAAGGGATCAATCCCGATCAAATCGTGATCACCGCGTATAACATCTCTCCGGAGGGCGAAGAAGCCAAAGCGACGGAAACGATGTATTTTCGAAAAAAGTAATTACACCGGCACCTTTTCCCGATCCAGCTCCCGCACCTGCTTCAGATAGGCCGGGGGCAGCAAAATCCGTTGGGTGACCGACCGCAACTGCAGTCGTTCCAGAACCTTGTAAAGCCACAGCATCGAAGCCAGGACCGGCCGATCCGGTAAGGGGAGTCGTTCATGAACCGGTTTGGGAACCAGCAACGATTGTGCCTGCAACAACAGGCCGTACCGCCAGTTGCCCAACTCCTCCCGATACCGTTCAAAAAGTTTATCCGTAAACGGGCTATGCGCCAGATCCCGGTCCAGATGAAGCTGCCGGTCAAGTTGCCAGTCGGCATAATTTTGTGGAATTTCCGGAACGCCCATGCCCTCGCCCACGCGGAGAAAGGTATCGAACAGTTCCTCGCGTTCCGGGTTGGTCAGCGGGCGGTGCAGGAGTTGAAAAGCCCGTTCGGAATAGTCGATCAGCATATACAGGACGTCGCGGTAGGCCCAGTCCGGAATTTGGTAGCCCCGGCTTTTTTCGACGCCCCCGTGAATCGCCCGCATCCGGTTGATGGCCGCCACAGCTCTTTCATTCGGCATGAACACAATTTCCTGGGCATATTTAACCGTTGAAAATAACCGGCCAATCGGATCAGCGGGCAGTTTTCCGGTATAAAACAGCCAGTCGACCGCCCGGTTGAGGGCAAATTCAGCAGCTCCACCCGCAAAAATGAGCAGGATTACATCGGCATCTCCCCAGATTTTTCGAACAATCGAATCTTCACGAACAAAGTAGCGCATCAGTACAGTCAGCAGTCAGTTGGTTTCTACCCTGATAACGTATTTTTTCTAAAAAAATGCCTCACCCTGTCAGCGCCGGGCCACCGTTGTGGTCGCAGACCCTGACTGCGGTGGCAAAGCTTATAATTTCAAAACCGTAAATTCAACCCGCCGGTTTAGCTTCTTATTGGCTTCATTGTCATTGGGAGCGGCCGGGCGGTTGTCACCGTAGCCCTGGTATTGAAGGCGGTTTTCGGGAATTCCCCGCTGAATGAGGTAGTTGGTGATAACCCGCGCCCGGTTTTCGGAAAGAGACTGGTTCAGTCGGCGGTCGCCCACGTTGTCGGTATGTCCCGCAATTTCGATGACCAGTTTCGGGTAACTTTTCAGCGTATTCAGCAGCATGTCCAATTGCGGATACGATTCCTTCCGCAGGATGTAACTGCTCTGGTCGAAATAGACGTTGTCGAGCCGGATTTTGTCGTTGACTTTTAAATCCCGGAAAACGCTGTCGGGTTTGCCGGTTTTTCCCGTTACGATTTTCTCCATCAACGCGAGGTGTTCATAATTCGCGCAGGTGTCACAAGGCACAAACAGCACTTCCTCCATCGCATAATACCCTTTTGCGGTTGTATTAATCACCACCGTATCACTCCGCCCCAGCGTAAAAGCAAACGCCCGACCCGGTTGGCTTCGTCCACTGAATTTCTTCTTCGAAAGAACCGCCTGCACCTGGTAAGCAGCCGGAACCTCAACTTTCGTCTGTTCGTCAAACGCTTTGATCACGAAGTCCGTCGTATGGCTCTTCATCAGTTTGGCCCCGGATTGTGCCCGGCTAACCGAAACCGAAACCATGATTAGCCAAACAAGTATTGTACAACAACGCATCGTGATTTTGCAAATTGGTTTACGGTTTTCCGTTTACGGTGGCTGACGAGAGAGAGATAGGCTTGTGTCAGCCACCGTAAACGGAAAACCGTAAACCGGTTAATTTATTTTCAAAACCGCCATAAACGCTTCCTGCGGAATTTCGACGTTTCCGACCTGGCGCATCCGTTTCTTTCCTTTTTTCTGTTTTTCCAACAGCTTCCGTTTCCGGCTGATGTCACCCCCGTAACATTTCGCCAAAACGTCTTTCCGCAGGGCTTTTACGGTTTCGCGGGCAATGATTTTCTGGCCGATAGCCGCCTGAATCGCAATTTCGAACTGCTGACGGGGCAGTAATTCCCGCAATTTTTCGCAAAGTTTCTTGCCCCATTCATACGCTTTGTCGCGGTGAACGATGGCCGAAAGCGCATCGACCCCTTCGCCATTCAGCATGATGTCGAGCTTCACCATCGTCGACTCCCGGTTGCCCAGGAACTCATAATCAAGCGAAGCGTAGCCGCGTGAAATGGTCTTTAGCTTATCAAAAAAGTCAAAAACCACTTCCGCCAGTGGCATTTCAAACTGGAGTTCGACGCGGTCGGCGGTCAGATACACCTGATTTTTGAACAGACTGCGTTTGTCCATACACAAACCAATAATCGCGCCAACGTATTCCGCTTTGGTAATGATTTGTGCTTTGATAAACGGTTCTTCAATCCAGTCGATGCTGCTTGGATCGGGCATTTCGGCCGGGGCGCTGACCTGAAGCGTTTCTCCTTTTGTCGTAATCACTTCAAACCGCACGGACGGCACGGTGGTAATCACGGTCATATCGAATTCGCGCTCCAGACGCTCCTGCACAATTTCCATGTGCAGCATACCCAGAAAACCACAACGGAATCCAAAACCGAGGGCTGCCGAGGTTTCCGGTTCCCAAACCAGCGACGCATCGTTGAGCTGGAGTTTTTCCATCGCTTCGCGAAGTTCTTCATACTCACTGGTATCGACGGGATAAATACCGGCAAAAACCATCGGCTTGACTTCTTCAAAGCCTTGGATAGGCGCGGCTGCCGGGGCAGCGAAACGGGTGATGGTATCCCCTACTTTTACCTCTTTGGCCACTTTAATCCCCGAAATCAGATACCCTACGTCGCCACACTCGATGACCTCTTTGGGTACCTGACTCAATTTCAGCGTTCCGATTTCGTCGGCAAAATATTCTTTCCCGGTGGCCATAAACTTGACCTTATCACCCTTGCGAATGCGGCCATTTTTAACCCGGAAAATAACTTCGATGCCCCGGTAGGAGTTGAACTGGGAGTCAAAAATCAGGGCCTGGAGTTCACCTTCGGGGTCTCCACTCGGTGGTGGTACGCGCTCGACGATGGCATTCAGTATGGCTTCAATTCCGATGCCTTCCTTGCCACTGGCCGGGATGATGTCTTCGCGTTCACAGCCAATCAGATCCACCATTTCGTCTTTTACCTCCTCCGGCATGGCACCGGGCAGGTCAATTTTATTCAGTACCGGAATGATAACCAAGTTGTTATTCATCGCCAGGTAGAGATTCGAAATGGTTTGGGCTTCAGTTCCCTGCGCGGCATCCACCAGCAACAAAGCGCCTTCACAGGCGGCAATGGACCGGGAAACTTCGTAGGAAAAATCCACGTGACCCGGCGTATCGATCAGGTTCAGCGTGTATTTTTCACCTTTATAGAGGTAATCCATCTGGATGGCGTGGCTCTTGATGGTAATCCCACGCTCGCGCTCCAGATCCATGTCGTCCAGAAACTGGGCCTGCATGTCGCGCTCTCCAATGGTTTTTGTAAACTCGAGTAATCGGTCGGCCAGCGTGCTTTTGCCGTGGTCGATGTGGGCAATAATGCAAAAATTACGAATGTGCTTCACGCTGTGAAAACGGTTGTCTGTCTCGGTGTAAATGCAAAAATACTTAAAAAACCGCAGATTCTCGTCACCCTGTCAGCGGTCGCAGACCCTGACAGGGTGATGAATGTTGACTGGTACTTGACCCTGTCAGGGTCTTTGACTGTATCGACAGCCCGGCGCTGGCAGGGTTAGGGTGATGCCAATTGCATCAGGATCCCGCAAAGATAGCCCATGTAGGTTCCAACGGCATAGCCTAAAATCGCCATCAACACCCCCACCGGCGCCAGAACCGGGTGGAAAGCGGCCGCAATGATGGGGGCCGTGGCCGGGCCACCAATGCAGGCCTGACTGCCTACCGCCAGAAAGAAATACGGAGCACGGATCAACCGACTGAAACCGATCATCAGCAGCACATGAAAAAGCATCCAGACCACACCAACCAGAATCAAACCGGGGTGATCGGCAATGGCCAGAATGTTCATTTTCAGGCCAATGGTAGCGATCATCAGGTACAGAAAAACCGTGGCCACTTTTGACGCACCCGCGCCTTCCAGATTCCGGGCTTTGGTGAAAGAAAGCCCAATGCCGATGGCCGTGGCCAGACCGACAATCCAGAAAAACGGCGCATTCAGGCTGAATTGACTCAAGAGTGGGGAATTCCGGTCAATATAGGGCGCAATCTGGTCGGCCAGCGCGTGAGCGACTGCCGTAGCGCCAAAACCGACCGCCAAAATCACGATCAGATCGGTGGCGGTGGGAATTCTCCGAATGGCATTGACCTGACTCTGAATCCGTTGCTTCACTTCCTCTACGGCGCTGGCGTCGGCACCCAGCCAGCGATCGATGGCAACGGAATGGGCTGCGCCGTACAGCAACGCCCCCAACCAGAGATTGGATACAAATACATCAACGGTAACAATGGCGGAAAACAGATTGCTGCTTGGCTGAAACACTTCTTTCAAAGCGGTTTGATTGGCTCCGCCACCAATCCAGGTACCGGCCAGCGTGGCCAGTCCGCGCCAGACAGCCTCCGGCCCCTGTCCACCCACCAATTCCGGCGCAACCTGGGCGATAACCCCAACCGCCAGCGGACCGCCGAGCATGATGCTGATGGCCGAAGCCGCAAACATCAGAATGGATTTGCGACCCAGCCGCCGAAAAGCTTTAAAATCGACACTCAGTGTGAACAGAACCAGAGAAGCCGGTAGCAGGATGCGCGACACCACGGGGTATAATTCGGTGTTGTCGGCATCGACCAGGCCAAAGGTGTTTAATAAAGAAGGAATAAAGTAACAAAGAAGCGTAGCGGGAACGTAGTGGTAGAACTTCTGCCAGAACGGACGCGCACTGTCGGCGGTGGTCAGAACCGCTGCTAAAATCAGGAAAAGGGCGCCGAGGGTAATAGGGTCTGACATCTGAGCTATAACAAACAACGCCGGCCTCAACCTGAGCCGGCGTGTTAAGATTACACTTCATCAACAAACTAAAAACCAATCGGAATGCAGCTACAGAAACCAAATTGAGCTGCCGAAGCCTTAATTATGTTGCGGCTGATTAAAATCAGGCCATAAGCTGTAGGAGGGGGACTCGAACCACCCACGGTGCGGTTAGCTACAGTACAACTTCTGGTGGTCAACCCCAGTCGCTTTTGCAAGCGGCATTATGCTGCGTTTATCCCGAACTCACCACCCCCGAGACAGGAGGGCACGTCTGCCAATTTCGACATCCTACAAGGTAAAAAGAACGCTGTCTAACCGGCCGCATGACCTTTCTGACCGATTGAACAATACAAAGTTAATGCAAAACCGTTGAAGTTTACAAATTCTTTAGAAAAAAATTAGAAAAATTTCTGTTTTCTCAAAATATCACTTATTTTGTTGATGATATTAAAAATTTTACGGTTCAAATGGAAAAAAATTTAGAGATTGACAATGTCGATCTCAAGATCCTCACGTTATTGATGGAAGATGCCAACATGGCCTACACGGAAATCGGTAAACGGATTTTTGTTTCGGGTGGTACCGTTCACGTCCGGATGAAAAAAATGGAGCAGATGGGCATCGTTCGCGGCTCCCAACTGGTCATCGATCACACCAAATTAGGCTGGGACATCAGCGGTTTTCTAGGCATCTATCTGGACAAAAGCTCCCTTTACGAAGATGTTGCTACTGAGTTATTGAAAATTCCCGAAGTTGTCAACATTCATTATACGACCGGCATTTACAGCATTTTTGCCAAGATTGTCTGCCGGGACACCCAGCATCTGCGCGAAGTGTTACACGACAAAATCCAGAAAGTAAGCGGCATACAACGAACCGAGACGTTTATTTCGCTGGAAGAACGGATTTCCCGACCCATTCCGTTCGGCGTTAATGTACCTGCCGACAAAGAATAAAGGCTCATTCCGGACAATCGCCCAGTCGGGTTACTTTCCCTCGATCAAGAAGCCAGCAATTTCCATAGACATCAGAATAGGTAATCTGAAACTGAAACGTTGAATCGCTGGTGACCTGTCCCAAAAAATCAGCCAGGTAGCTGCTGTTAGCCGTTTTATAGATCTCGATTTGATCACCGGCCTTAATAACGTCGCCCGGCACAACGGCATTCCAGAAGCGGCCGGCCTTCCTGACCGAATCCTGGATTGTCTCTGTATTTACCATGTGATTCAGCAATTTCGTATGAGAGAACTCGCTTTTCCCGTGGTAACGGAATTCAACTTTTTTGATTAATGCCGGGCCGACGCCGTTGTTTTTCAGAAGCAGTTCGAAATTGTTGTCAAGGTGAATGCTGGTAACCTGAATGTAGGGCCAAACAGAAGCCTGCTGTTGCTCCCGGGCAATGCGTGTCTGAAAAATAGAAACAATTAAAGCGGCAACACTCAAAAAAGTGGCTGACAAGCCAAGCAGCAGTTCGATGTTGATCGGTTTTCCGGGGTCAACCGGTTTGTCAGATTGCATAGAGAATAAACAGGCTTAGTTTAATCGGTTTTACCAAATAAAGGGAAACTTTCCGATATTTGCCTAACCAGAATGGAACAGACCCCCGGTCCGTTGTGTTATCCTGTAGACTTTTGCGTGTATTAGCCCGCAACCCATCATGAGCAAAGACGTTGAAATTTTAGAGAGTATTACCAATTCCGAATACAAGTACGGTTTCGAAACGCTGATTGAAGCGGATGAGGCACCGATTGGCCTGAGCGAAGACATCGTTCGGTTTATCTCTGCCAAGAAGAATGAACCGGAATGGATGCTGGAATGGCGGTTGAAAGCATATCGGCATTGGGTAACGCTGTCTGAACCCCACTGGCCTAACCTCAAATATCCCGCAATCGATTATCAGGGACTTAAATACTACTCGGCCCCGAAGCAGAAAAAAACCATCAATAGCCTGGACGAAATCGACCCCGAACTGCGCGCGACCTTCGAGCGGTTGGGCATTTCGTTGCAGGAACAGGAACGGCTGTCGGGCGTTGCGGTCGATGCCGTGATCGACTCGGTTTCCATTGCCACTACATTCAAGGTGAAACTAAAAGAACTCGGCATCATTTTCTGTTCGATGACCGAAGCGGTGCAGGAATACCCCGAACTGGTCAAGAAATATTTAGGCTCGGTGGTTCCGCCGAGAGACAATTACTTTGCCGCCCTCAACTCGGCGGTTTTTTCCGACGGTTCGTTCTGCTACATCCCTAAAGGCGTTCGTTGCCCGATGGAACTTTCAACCTATTTCCGGATCAACGCGGCCGGAACCGGGCAGTTCGAACGGACGCTGATCGTGGCCGACGAAGGCTCTTACGTGAGTTATCTGGAAGGTTGTACGGCCCCGATGCGCGACGAAAATCAGTTGCACGCGGCTGTCGTTGAGCTGGTTGCGGCTAAGGAAGCCCAGATCAAATACTCGACGGTTCAGAACTGGTATCCGGGCGACAAGGAAGGGAAAGGCGGTATTTACAACTTCGTGACTAAACGCGGTATTTGTGAAGGCGCTCACTCGAAAATCTCCTGGACCCAGGTAGAAACCGGTTCGGCCATCACCTGGAAATACCCGTCGGTGATCCTGAAAGGTGATTATTCGATCGGTGAGTTTTATTCGGTAGCGGTGACCAACAACTACCAGCAGGCCGACACTGGAACCAAAATGATTCACGTCGGCAAGAACACCAAAAGCCGGATTGTGTCGAAAGGGATTTCGGCGGGAAAAAGTCAGAACTCGTACCGGGGTCTGGTGCAGGTGTTCAAACGCGCTGAAAATGCCCGGAACCACTCCCAGTGCGACTCCCTCCTCTTGGGCGACCGCTGCGGAGCGCATACGTTCCCGTATATCGAGGTGAACAACCAGACGGCGACCGTCGAACACGAAGCGACGACATCCAAAATTGGCGAAGATCAACTGTTTTACTGCAACCAACGCGGTATTCCAACCGAACAGGCCGTGGCGCTAATCATCAATGGATACGCCAAAGAAGTGCTGAACCAGTTGCCGATGGAATTTGCGGTGGAAGCTCAGAAATTACTGGAAATCAGTTTGGAAGGAAGTGTGGGATAATCCTGCTTTCGACTATTCATACAAAAGGCAGGCTTCGGCTTGCCTTTTTTGTTTTAAGCTTTCGGATTGGAACGCGGATGAAACGGATTGAAGGGATCAAAACGGATTTTCATCTGCGCAAATCTGTACAATCCGCTACATCCGTGTTCCTATCCGAAAACTCATTTTTAAAACCGCAGGCAACTGAAACATCCTTTCGTGCATCTCTGATCAGAAACTAATCACGATGAAATTCACCGGCACTTTCCTGATCCTTCTTTTCGTCTCTTTTTCTTCATTTGCCACCTGGTCGATCATTTTGGTAGATACAAAAACCGGCGAAATTGGCATTGCCGGGGCTTCGTGTTCCTACAATTGCTACGGAATCGGGCGAATTATTCCGGGAAAGGGAGCCGTCATTGTCCAGGCCATGAGTAATAACGACGCCCGGAAAAAAGGGTTGGAAATGCTGGAAGCCAATGCCTCGCCCGATCAAATCATCAAGGCACTTCGGGATCCTGAATTCGATCCGGAAGAGCAGCAATACGCGGTCGTCAGTCTCAACTATCTGAATGATTCCAAAACGTATACCGGTACTGCAACCCACACTTACCATGGCTCTTTAATTTCCCGGGGCGTTTCAGTTCAGGGGAATACGCTTACGAATAAGGATGAATTGAAAATCATTCTGGAAACGGTTTTGAAAGGACAAAAAGCGGGACTTCGCATCGATGACATCCTGATGCTGGCACTCGAAGCCGGTTCTATTGCCGGAGGAGACAAACGCTGTGGCGAACAGCGGGCAACCAGTGCTTTTATGATGGTAGCCCGGCCAACCGACAAACCCAGTAAACTGTATATGGAATTACAGTTTTTCGGTCAAAAACGGGGTGGCACGAACGCCGTCACGCTCTTAAAAGGGAAATACGAAAAGTGGAAAACCAACCATCCAAGGTAACTTTTCCGGGAACGAGTCGGTTTTTCTGCTCCACTTCGTTAAAACGATCGTTGAATCCCCATCGAAACACTTTGCCCTAACCAAAGAACCGACCGGGGTTGATCGTACCTGAAATAGTTCATCTGGTAACGACAGGTCGCCTGATACTTTTTACTGAATCGGTACTGATAACTGGCCTCCAAAGCCAGGATTGGACTTTTGCCTAACCAGCTTGCCGCCAGGTGTTCTTTGCCGTTGTAGTCGTAGTCGGGCCGATAAACCACGCTGACTACCGAAGCAAAAGCCTGAATCTGTAGCCGATGAACCGGATTAAGCCGATACGAAACCCTGGCCGAGGCTCCCAGCGAAATCGCAGCCGTAGCCTGAACCGTAGCAACTTCACTATCGGGTGAATAATTCGTAGCGTTTCCAAAAAGCCGAAGTCCAACACCACCAAAATACTGAAGGCGGTTTTCAGGTTGGCTGGCCGGAAAAAGCCGCCAATGGTAATTCAGGATCAGATCGAAGAGCCGGGTGGAGGCTTTTCTGGAAACCACGGACTGGGGATTGGCCTGCGTGTAACCGGCATCCAGTTGCCATTGCGTCTTTGTTCGTTCCTGCCCAAAGGTAGCCTGAAGATTCAGGCCCGTTCCCCGGTACGTGTAAGGCGAATGAAACTGATCCTTGATTTGCAGGGGAGCAACGCCAGCACTAATCCCCAAAAACCGGTTCTGCTGCGCTTCAACGCGGAAAAAACCGGTCATGGCTACAGCACAAAGCAGTGCTTTTAGCGACGCTTTCATCATAATGCGGGAAGAATACCGAAGCGAATCATACCAAAGATCTGGGCCGTGAGTCCGGAATTCAGGTTTCCAGCGGTTGAGACCATCACAAGATTCTCGCCCGGAATCACGACAATGTAATGACCGCCATTGCCCGAGGCATAGTAAGCCGGATAGCTCTTTTCATCCACGGTAAACGATCTTCGCCACCATAAATAACCGTACTCCTGACCGCGCAACAGAACCTGGTTGCGGGTCGATTTATTTATCCAATCCGCCGAAATCAGTTGCTGGCCCTTCCACTGCCCTTTGTTCAGAAACAATTGACCAATCTTGGCCATGTCGCGGGGCCGAATGAATAACCTGCCGCTGGTATTGACCTGACCGGTTGGCATTCGATCCCAGCGGACGGGTTTGATCATCAACGGTCCCCATAAATACTGTTGGGCAAACTCATCCACGGTTTTTCCACTTGCCTGCTGAATAATACCGCCCAGAATAGCCACACCCCCGGTGCAATAGGCTGAGGTTGTACCGGAATTAGTTGCCATCGGAAGGCCCAGCGTGTAGCGAATCCAATCCGGAGACTGATACATCTTTCCCTCGCTCCCCGGCGATTGCGGATCGTCGTCATTGCATTCCAGTCCGGAGCGCATGGTCAGCAAATCGCGGATGGTCATCTGTTTTTTGGCCAGCGTCAGATTGGGGAAAGAATCCTGTGGGAAATAATCGACCACTTTCTCATCCACACTTTTGATAAACCGTTTGTCTACTGCAATTCCGACCAGCGCAGAAGCAATACTCTTTGTTGCCGAGTAGATGTTTTCGGGAACGGTTTGCGTGTAGCCACCGAAATAGTTTTCGTATACCAGCTTGCCGTTTTTGATAATCAACAGGCTATGAATATTCCGGTACTGCTCAGTCGTGATCATATCCGTTAATTGCTCAATCGGTTTTGGATTTATTTGCTGGCTCTGTAGTGAAGCAACCGACCACCCATCCTCCAACTGATCAGGGAGTCGGTACGTATACGTAGCGGGCGCATCAGTGGTTAACTGACTACAGCCAAGCAAACCGGCTAAACTCACACTCAGTACGGAACGGCTTAATAACATCCAAGGTATCATTCTTCACTTCCGGTTTTGTCTTCAAAGGTGAGACGGTTGCTGAAGGTATCAAACAAAGCCGGGTTGACTTAACAAACTTTAACAGGAACGCGCGCGACATCCAAACGACCAGGAGAAAGGAGGATACCAAATGCAGTGGCTAACCTTTTGATTTGCGAGGGTATTCAAAAATGCTGTCGTATGTTTGCAAAACACCTGACTGGTTCCGTTTTCTGATTATTGAAATATATGTCCCTTTCCCTCAAAACCCCACTTGGTCGTTTCCGTTTCATTGGTATTCTGGAAGGTATTTCCTTTCTCGTTCTGCTGGGAATTGCCATGCCGTTAAAATACTGGGCGGGTTGGCCGCTGGCCGTTAAGTACGTTGGCTGGGCACACGGCGTTCTGTTTATCGCCTACCTCATCGCTCTGTTTGCCGTTGCTTTCGACCGTCGCTGGTCGTTCATCCGCGTGGTCGTGGCCTTTATTGCGTCTCTGGTTCCTTTCGGCACGTTCTGGCTGGAAAGCCGTCTCAAAAAAGAAGCGGAACAATCTGTCTCATAGTCAGAGCGAAACGCTTTTGCCAAAAAAATAGTCGGCACTTTGAATAACTTCCGGAGTTACCAACAAAACCTTTTGCGTATATTTCCCCGGACCAACTCCATTTCACCATCCAATTGTGTCGCCCGGAAGAAGATGAGTATTACAAAGAGTGCCCTAGTACCCCTTGCCATTTCGCTATTGACTGCCGTTACCCTGGTTTCCTGCTCTCAAACAAAAGAAACCTCGCAAACCACTGATACTAATAGTGATAGCGCCACGGTAGCAACCGCCATCCCGGTTTCATCGACCACAACAGAACCCGGAACCACACTCGACCCGGCAACGATTCCGGCTGGCAAGATCGCCGATGCCGCTACCATCCTGAGCCGCAAACAGGTGCCGATTCTGTGCTACCACCAAATTCGGGAATGGCGCGCCAAGGATTCGAAAAGTGCAAAAGATTACATCTGCCCCACCTCGGTCTTTGAAGCCCAGATCAAAATGCTGGCCGACAGCGGCTACCACGCCATTCTGCCGGATCAGTTGTATGCGTACCTGACCACCGGAGCCCCGCTGCCCAGCAAACCGGTCATGATTACGTTCGACGATGGGGACCTGGACCAATACGAAACCGCCGTTCCCATTCTGGAGAAGCACAACTACAAAGCCGCTTTTTTCATCATGACGGTGGCCATCGGACGACGCGGCTACCAGCCCTACATGGACAAACAGCAGATCAAGGACCTGGCCGACCGGGGGCATACCATCGGCTGTCATACCTGGGATCACCACAACGTCAAAAAATACCAGGACCAGGACTGGGTGACGCAGATTGAAGAACCGACCAAAAAACTGGAAGCCATCACCGGAAAACCGGTCAAGCATTTTGCCTATCCGTTCGGTCTCTGGAACCACGAAGCCACCGTTGAACTGAAAAAACGGGGTTATCTGGGTGCCTATCAGCTCGCCGAAAAGAAACGCGACGACGAAAATCCATTGCTGTCCGTCCGCCGGATCATCGCCAGCGGTTACTGGAGTCCCCGTACGTTGCACAACAGCATGGTGAATAGTTTCAAGTAGTGTTTCGCCCCCAACCCCCTAAAGGGGACTTTTAACACCCGAGGAGGCAAAGCCCCTTTAGGGGGTCGGGGGCGAAACGTTCAATGGTAACACGTATTTCGAATACGGTATTTCCCCTTTGTGAAACACTTCTCCTTCCGGCTGCATGCCAAACCGCCGGTAAAAATCGGCCGCCGAAAGCCGGGCATCGCACCAGAGCATGTGGACACCCAGCTTGCGGGCTTCATCAATGACCCGATTCAATAGGTGTGTACCAACGCCCTGCCGCTGGCAATCGGGGCGGGTGGCAAACTTCCGGAAACGGGCGACCCCACTTTCTTCAAATAAAGAAATCACGGCTACCAGTTCGTCCTCCTGAAAGGCTCCAAAATGACGTCCGTCAGCATCTTCTTCCAGCATTACATAGTCAAGCGGTTTGTCGGGCCACAGCACCGCATGACGCAGGGCATACGTCTCCTCTGGTATTATTTGTCGAATCGTCATCGCAATACATCGGGTAAATTGCTAAGTTAGGGGTTCATTATTTTCCAGACCCCGTAAACGCATGGCACAGAAAAAATTTATCCTGAGCGAAGCCGAAATTCCCGAAAAATGGTACAACATCGTGGCCGACATGCCCAACAAGCCGCTGCCTCCCCTACATCCCGGCACGAAAGAACCTATTGGTCCTGATATGCTGGCGCCGTTGTTTCCGATGGAATTGATCAAGCAGGAAGTCACGACTGACAAATGGGTCGATATTCCCGATGAAGTCCGCGAAATCTATAAAATCTGGCGTCCCACGCCCATGTTCCGGGCTTATGGTCTGGAAAAATTGCTGGACACACCCGCCAAAATTTACTACAAATACGAAGGGGGCAGCCCCGCCGGATCGCACAAACCCAACACGGCGGTTCCGCAGGCCTATTACAACAAACAGGCTGGCGTTAAGCGCATTACGACCGAAACCGGCGCGGGTCAGTGGGGTAGCGCACTGAGTTTTGCCTGTCAACTGTTCGGTATCGAGTGTGAAGTCTACATGGTTCGGGCGAGTTACGACGGCAAACCGTACCGCAAAATCATGATGAACACCTGGGGCGCCACGGTATATCCCTCCCCCTCGAACCGCACCGAAGCCGGCAAGAAAATCCTGGCGGGCGACCCCCATTCGCCGGGCAGCCTGGGCATAGCAATTTCGGAAGCCGTCGAACTGGCGTTTCAGGACGAAAACACCAAATACGCCCTCGGCTCGGTGCTCAACCACGTGCTGATGCACCAAACGGTCATAGGTCTCGAAGCCATCAAGCAACTGGAGCAGGCTGGTGATTTCCCGGATGTTATTGTCGCTCCGTTTGGGGGCGGTTCCAACTTTGCCGGAATCACGTTTCCATTTCTGCGGTATAATCTGGAAGAAGGCAAAAAAATCCGCTGCATTGCCGCCGAACCGGCTTCGTGTCCCAAGCTGACGCGCGGGGTGTTCCGCTACGACCTGGGCGATACGGTGGGCATGACGCCCCTCCTGCCGATGTATACGCTTGGTCACAATTTCATTCCGGCCCCAATTCACGCGGGCGGTTTGCGGTACCACGGCGCGGGGGCCATCGTGAGCCAGTTGCTCAAGGACGGGCTGATCGAAGCGCAGGCACTCAAGCAGTTGGAGTGTTTCGAAGCGGGGATCAAATTCGCCAAAACCGAGGGCATCATTCCGGCACCGGAAGCCACCCACGCCATTGCGACGGCCATTCGGGAAGCGCAACGGGCCAAAGAAGAAGGAACCGCCAAAACGATTTTGTTCAACCTCTGCGGCCACGGCCACTTCGACATGAGTGCGTACGAGCAGTATCTGTCGGGCAAGCTGGTGGAACATGAAGTGACGCAGGAAGAAATTCTGGAGTCGCTGGCGGAATTGGATACGCCGTTGATTGCCTGATGGTTAAAAACTTCAATATTCGTTATTCAATATTCATTGTTCGATGTTGTAAAGGTAAAATCAATAAATATCGAATAATAAGTATTGAATAACGAATATCGAACAGTAAGTGAAGGAAACCACATCTTGATTCATGCTAACCGTAAATTTCGATCCTTTCCCCATCCTTTCTACCGACCGACTGCGAATCCGGCAATTGGTCGAAAGCGATGCGAATGATTTGTTTGCCCTTCGTTCTCATGAAACCCTGATGCGGTTTATTCCCCGCCCCCTGGCGAAATCCATGGACGATGCGGTTTTGTTGATCCGGGGATTTGACGAACTGATTCGGGCCGGTGAAAGCATTACGTGGGGAATCGCGCTAAAAAATGAACCCCAAGTGATCGGAACCATTGGTTTCGTTCGCTTTCAGAAAGAAAACTACCGGGCCGAAGTCGGCTATTTGCTGCATTCGGACTACCACGGCAGTGGACTGATGCAGGAAGCCCTGCTGGCGGTGGTTGACTACGGTTTTCGGGCACTACAACTCCATTCCATCGAAGCCATTGTCGACCCGGACAATACCGCTTCTGCCAACGTTCTGGAGCGAAGCGGTTTTCGGAAAGAGGGGCATTTCAAAGAAAATAAATTCTTCAACGGTCGCTTTCTCGATTCGGTTTATTACGCCCGATTAGCCCCGATTGAATAAATACCGGCATAAATTGTACTGGTCAAATGCACCCGGAAAATTGCCTGAAAAAACAACATACATTCCAAAGAAGTTACTAAAAAACAGTGAATTACATCGCAATAAATATAGTTTTATAGAATAGACCACGCGTTTTACTGATTATGCCACAAAGTAGTCGATTTATACAGAAAGACCCGGACGTTGTGTTGATCGGAGCCGGAATCATGAGTGCCACGCTCGGCATGTTACTCAAGGAGCTGGACCCAACGCTGACCATCGAAGTGTTTGAACGGCTGGATGTGCTGGCCGCCGAAAGTTCGGATGCCTGGAACAACGCCGGAACCGGCCACTCCGCCTTTTGCGAATTAAACTATACTCCGGAAAAAGAAGACGGATCGGTTGATATTTCCAAAGCCGTTAAAATTGCCGAGTCGTTCGAGGTTTCCAAAGAATTCTGGGCCTATCTGGTTCAGCAAAACATTACGCCCTCGCCCGAAACATTTATCAACGAAATTCCCCATATGAGCTTCGTTTGGGGGGAAAAGAACGTCGACTATCTGAAAAAGCGGCACGACGCGCTGGATAATCACCACCTCTTCAAAGGAATGCTCTATTCCGAAGACCCGGCACAATTGAAGCAGTGGATGCCGCTGGTGATGAATGAACGGGAACCGGATCAAAAAGTGGCTGCTACCCGCATGGACATTGGAACCGACGTCAATTTTGGTGCCCTGACCCGTGCGCTCTTCGAGCACCTCCGGAAAATGGACGGCGTTACCATCCGGCTCGCCCACGACGTTCGCGACCTGGAACAGGAGAAAGACGGCACCTGGAAAATCACCGTAAAAAACTGGTCGACACGCAAGAAACGGGAACTGCGCACCCGGTTTATTTTCATCGGCGCGGGTGGTGGCTCTCTACCCCTGCTCGAAAAGGCCGACATCCCCGAAGGCAAAGGCTTTGGCGGTTTTCCGGTGAGCGGCCAGTGGCTGGTCTGCAACAACCCGGAGATCGTTGAACAGCACGAAGCGAAAGTCTACGGCAAAGCGGCTGTCGGCTCTCCCCCGATGTCGGTTCCGCACCTCGATACGCGGATGATCGACGGCAAAAAAGCCCTGCTATTTGGCCCCTACGCCGGTTTTTCAACAAAATTTCTCAAAAATGGCTCGTTTATGGACTTACCGTTGTCCATTAAAGCCAACAACCTGCTGCCCATGATGGCGGCCGGCATTCATAACATTCCGCTCACGAAATACCTCATCGATCAGGTGCGGCAATCACCGGAAGACCGGCTGGCGGCCCTGAAAGACTATTTCCCGGCGGCCAAAATGGAAGACTGGGATCTGGAAACTGCCGGCCAGCGGGTTCAGGTCATCAAGAAAGACCCCGAAGAAGGCGGTATTCTGGAGTTCGGCACGGAAGTCGTTTGTGCGGCCGATGGTTCCATTGCGGCTCTTTTGGGGGCATCGCCTGGTGCTTCAACCTCCGTATCCATTATGCTCGATCTGCTGAACCGGTGTTTCCCCACCCAACTTCGTACGGAAGCCTGGCAAACCAAATTGAAGCAGATGATTCCGTCATACGGACAATCGCTGGCGACCAATGCGGAACTGGCGCACCAGACCCGGGCCTGGACGAGTGAAGTGTTGGGGCTAAAGGAGACCGAACCGGTTCTTTAAATTAGTCAGATCATGGCAGCACCCAACGATGCCGTCCGGTTTGACGCAGTGATCGAGCGATTTACAAACGCAATCGGAGCGCATTACATTGGTGTTCCGGACGAGGTGGTGCAGCAGTTTACGCAAAAGTCGGCAGTACGCGTCATGTGCCTGCTCAACAGCACCGTTGAATTTCACTGTGCCCTCCGGCCCAAAGGCGACGGGTCATTTATGATCAGCATCGGAACGCCCATCCGCCAGCAGCTCAAAGTGCGGTTGGGTGACACGGTGAAGGCGGTAATCTGGAAAGATGAAAGTGAATATGGCCGAAAAATGCCGGAAGAACTTCAGGAGTTGCTGGCGATCGACGAAGAGGGAAACCGGCATTTTCAGGCCCTCACGCCCGGCAAGCAACGCAGCATCATGTATTACATCGACGGAGCCAAAAACGTCCAGATCCGCGTGGATCGTGCCATTATGATGATCGACCGACTGAAAACGAAATAATTTTACTACCAAATTTTGCAGTTTAATAAAGCCGTACCGTATTTCAGTACGGTTTTTATTTTTATCGGATTGCCGTTCTATTCCCAGGAATCATGAGCGAAATAAAATTATACGATGCCCCCGAATTTACGGCGAAGTTCATGCCCTCGGAGAAATTAAATGCGATTTTAAAAGAGGATCGCAGCAAGTTTTTTATCGTACGGGTAGAAGAAATGTATCGCCATGTCAACCGACCGGTTCCGACTTCCCGATCGACGATTTATTCCTGTTTATACCTCACCGAAGGCGCGGCAAGCATGAAAATCGGGAGTGAATTGTACACCATTCACTGCCATGAATTACTGATTGTACCCGCGGGCCAGGTTTTCTCGTTTCAGGAAAATGACGTTAACAAAGGCTATCTGTGCGGTTTTCACAGCGATTTTCTGGTGGGGAAATGGCTAAAAAACAACCTGTTAAAAGAATTTGATTTTTTAAAGATCTGGGGCCATCCACTCATCAAACCGGACGCGCAATCCGCTCAGTTTATTCAGTCCCTGTACGAACGACTTCTGATTGATTACTCCCAGAACGGCCTTCAAAACCCAGGCCTTCTGCAGTCCTATTTATTCGCGTTACTGTGTGAAGTAAACCGGGTTTACCAGTCCGTTTCACCCCCTGATCCCATCGCGGCAGTGACCCTGACGAACCGGTTTCGGGAGTTGGTATTCTCACTGTTCCGGACGAAACAGCGCGTGTCCGAGTATGCCGCCCTGCTCAATATTACCCCCAATCATCTGAATAAAACCGTTCGGACCGTTTCCGGGAAATCTCCTACCAAATGGATCGACGAAGCCATTATGCTCGAAGCCAAAGTGCTGTTGTGCCAAACTGGTTTGTCCATCAATGAAGTTGCTACTCAAGTCGGTTTGGACGATCCTTCCTATTTCACCCGCCTGTTTAAAAATTTTGAAGGACAAACGCCAACCGAGTTCCGCAGAATGATTGAAAAGTCCTGAAACTCTCCTTATCCATCCTAACCCCCATTCTCCCAAAAACCGACCTTTGCATCATCAATAGATGCAATCGATCAATGTATTCCTTTCTTTTAAGTGTTCACTCTGCCTTCCGATGGCTGGTTCTACTGAGTGTTTTGTACGGTATTTATCGGGGGTTCCGGGGCTGGTTTGGCAAGCGGTCGTTTACCCGAACCGATAACGCCACCCGCCACATTACCGCCACCATTTGCCATATTCAGCTCCTGATCGGCTACGTCCTCTATTTTAACAGCCCGTTGATTCAGTATTTCCGGCTCCACTACGACGAAGCCCGCAAGCAATTCGACCTGCTCTTTTTCGGACTGATCCATGTCATCTTAATGACTGTAGCGATCGTTTTGATCACAATTGGTTCATCGGCTTCGAAACGCATGAATTCCGATCGGGGGAAATTTAAAACCCTGACGATCTGGTTCTTCCTGGCCCTATTGATTCTGCTGTCGGCCATTCCCTGGCCTTTTTCACCACTGGCCAGCCGGCCTTACTTCCGCTCTTTTTAATCATGAAATTTCTGACTACCAAAATCGGTCGTCTGCGGCTGATCGGCTTTTTAGAAGGCCTCTCTCTCCTCGTCTTAATCGGTATCGCGGTTCCTTTAAAATACGCCAAAGGGGATCCCACGCTGGTAAAAACCATGGGGCCGGTACACGGTTTATTATTCCTGCTTTTCATCCTGAATACCCTGAGTTTCGGAATCGAGCAGAAATGGAAATTTCAGGAAACAACCTGGAAGGTATTAGTCGCCTGCCTGATCCCATTTGGCACGTTTTACGTAGATTATACAATTCTATCGCGACAGGATGTACAATAAAAAAGCGGTCACGAACCGTGCGTTAGACCGTTCGTGACCGCTTCGTAAGCGTTTTTAATTTTACTGCGGACCTCGACGGCCGCCACCGCCCTCACCCCGATTGGAAGAATTTTGACGCTCCTGATACTGACGGGGTGGCCGGTCGGCAGACCGTTGCTGAAACTGGCCTCCCTGGCCCTGAGGCCGTTCTACCCGTTGCGGAGTGTTTTCACCTGCTCCGCCACCACCCGACCAACGGGAGCGTTGGCTGGACTGATCCGGCTGGGGATAACTCCGGCTTTCGGCCCGACGCTCGACCGACGGAGAGCCTGCGCCAGGATCGAAGCTGCGGTTCGTACGGTTTTCGGAGGGACTTTCTACCCGACCCGGACTGGTGCGATCCCAGGTGCTGCGATCCGGACGAGCAACGCCTTCAGAAGAACCGGTATTCGGGCGGCTGTTATAGTCTGGCCGATTATCATTTCCACTATTCGGGCGGTTTGAATAGTCCGGGCGGTTGGTATTATCCAAATCGGGCCGGTTATTGAAACCATCGTTGCGGTTCATCGAATTGTCACCCCGATTGGCTCTATTACGGCCATTGTCATAGCGGTTCGAACGGTTTGAGTTCGGGTAGTTTCCGGCTACCTCACCCCGGTTATTGCCGTTGTAATTTCCATTTCCGTTGTAACCACCCCGGCTATCACCCCGATTGGGATTCCCGTTTCCACCCCGGGCACCGTAGGCACCACGACTCGCAATGTCATTGGCCCGGTATACCGGTACACTCCGGCGGGTGTAGCGTTCCATCTCATCCCGACGCGGGCCGTAGCCATACGACCGGTTGTTGTACCGGTATACGTTGTTGATAATGGTCGTGTTATGATAGACATTGACGATCCGGGTTCTGGGAATGCAATAACTGTAAACGCGCGGACTGGTAATGTACATCTGCGGAACAAACGTCCAGTAGTTGAACGGAAGATTGATGTTCACATTAATGCTCATCCCCGGTCCGAGCGGAGCCCAGCCGTAGTAGCCACCACCGGAACGCCAGCTCACCCAGGCCGGTCCCCATTCACTGTCCGGAACCCAGACCCAGCGTCCGTAATAGTCATCAAACAACCAGCGTCCGTAGTGAAAAGGTGCCCAGCCCCAGTCGTAATCCGACACCCAGGTGTTACCATATTCCGTTACCGCCCAATGTCCGTTGGTCGCATAGGGTTGAAAATCACCCGGCACATCCGGCATCCAGACCTGACCGTAGGTCGGGTTTCGGGTCCATTGTCCATAAGGAGCCAATTCGTCGTAAAAGGACTCCACTGGCATATCGACGCCGGGTTGTGCCATCGTTTTTTGAGGCATCGCCAGCGCGATTAAAAAGAATAGCATCAACCCAAAAACCGGTATGATTCGTCGTGTTTTCATGGCCCGTCGGACGTTAAAAGTAGAACTGCTCCTTTGATAAACGAAAGAGTCAAAGGTTTAATCTACTTTATAACAGTTTATCCAGCGTAATGGGCAAACTCCGAATCCGTTTTCCGGTGGCGTGAAAAACCGCATTGGCAATAGCCGCCGGCATGCCGACAATCCCGATTTCGCCCAATCCTTTTACCCCCAGCGGATTCACAATGGTGTCGGTTTCTTCCACAAATATCACATCAAGACCCTGAATATCAGCATTGACCGGAACATGGTATTCGGCCAGCGAATGGTTCATAAACCGACCAAACTGGTGGTCCATCACGCTTTCCTCCTCCAGTCCTTTGCTGATGCCCCACACCATGCCGCCGATGATCTGGCTCCGGGCGGTTTTCGGATTCAGGATTTGTCCGCCCGCTACGGCAGTCACCGCCCGCGTTACCCGAACCGTTCCGAAATCTTCATCGACCTCCACTTCCACAAAAACCGCCGAATGAACCGCCCGGGCGTATTTGCGTTGCTCCAGCATATTCGGCACCGACGTCGATGTTTCACTCACGGCCCGCCCGCCATTCGTTCCGACGATGTCCAGCAGCGAAACCGCTACAGACGAATCCTTTTTGAGTCGGATGTGGGCATTCTCAAAAACAATCTCCTCCAGTTTCACATCAGCAAATGGCGAATGCGGCATTTTTTGAGCCATTTTGAAGAGCTTTTTCCCCAAATCCTCGCAAGCCACTTTCACGGCGGAACCTACCGTGGCTGCCGTCCAGGAACCGCCCTGAATGGGTGCCAGGGGCATATCCGTGTCCCCCAGTCGAAAAATGACGTCTTCGATGGGCATGCCGAGGGTGTCGGCGGCAATCTGGGTCATGATCGTATACGTGCCGGTTCCGATGTCGGCAGTGGCGCTGCTGACCCGGAGTTTTCCATTGACCGTCAGCACGGCTTCGGCCCGCGCGGGCATGTGCATCGACTCCCAAATACCGGTTGCCATGCCCCAGCCGACCAGCGTGTGTCCGTTCCGCATGGAGCGCGGTTCGGGGGTTCGGTTTGCCCAGCCAAACCGCTCGGCACCCTGCCGGAAACACTCCCGTAACTCCTTGCTCGAATACGGCAGGTCTTCGTTCATGTCCCGTTCCGTGTAGTTTTTCAATCGAAATTCCACAGGGTCCAGGCCCACTTGATGCGCCAGTTCGTCGATGGCACATTCCAGAGCCGACAGGCCGGTTACCCCACCCGGCGCGCGCATGTCGATCGGGGTGTAGACATCCAGAGGCACCAGATTATAGGTCAACGTCACATTCTGAGCCGGATACAACATGCCCGCCCAGTTCACGACAATTTCGGTGTAATCCTCAAATTGAGAGGTTTCTCCCACGGCATCGTGCCGAATGGCCTCAAGCTTTCCATCCGCCGAAGCGCCGAGCGACACGTTCTGAACCGTAGCCGGGCGGTGTCCAAACGTAAACATCTGCTGGCGCGTGAGCGAAACCCGAACCGATCGTTTGAGTTCACGGGCGGCTAAAACCGCTAAGAATAACTGGTATTGCGGACGCAGACCGGCACCAAAACCGCCCCCGACGAAGGGCGAAATAACCCGGACGTCCTTAAAGGGAATGCCAAATACCTGCGAAACATACAATTGGCTGTTGGGTGCCCCCTGCGTTTTATCGTAAATCGTCAGCTTGTCGTTTTTTTCGTACACCACCGTCGTAGCAAACATCTCCATCGGGTTGTGATGCTCGGCAGAGTGGACATACGTTCCCGAAACCTGCACCGCTGCCCGCTGGAAAGCCTTTTCGAAATCACCGCGTGGTTTGGGCGGTGGCGGTTTGAGCAAACTGGCAACGCCCGATTTCGGTTCCCGCGCCCGGTGCAGGTTGTGCTCCAGCGCCGTTTCGTGTTCCTCCTCTTCGTACTCAATCCGGATCAGCGAAGCCGCGTACCGGGCCAGTTCCAGGCTTTCAGCCACGACCAAAGCCACCGGCTGGCCGCTGTATTTCACCGTCGCATCTCGCAGCGGCCGGAACGGTGAACCGGGTGGCGCATCCTGGTCTTTGTAGCTCATATCGAACCAGGCCAGACCGGGGCGGTTTTCGTGCGAAAACACCTGAATAACCCCCGGCAGTTGAAGTGCGGCTTCTGCGTCGATGCGGGTGATTTTCCCTTTGGAAATGGAACTGGAAATTACCCAGCCATGCGCCAGATCCGCAGCTTTGTACTCAGCGGCATACTTTGCTTTTCCCGTGACTTTGGCTACACCGTCGACACGATTGATGGATTTTCCGATGTATTTGGTCATGATGCGGGTTCAAGGTTAGCGGCCTGTTTCAGCGCCCGCACAATGGCGCGTTTGGCCAGTTCAATTTTAAACGTGTTGTGTCCATACCCTTTGGCACCGGCCAGAAGGGCTTCTGCCACCGATTGAAAATCTGCCTCAGACAGATTTTGCCCAACCAGCATCGCTTCTATCTCGGGCTTGCGCCAGGGTTTGTGCGCCACCCCGCCGAGCGCAATCCGGGCGTCGGTGATGCGGTTATTTTCAATCTCCAGACCCACCGCAACCGATACCAGTGCGAAGGCGTAGGATTGCCGGTCACGAATTTTGATATAGGTATTATAGTCCGAAAATCCTTTGGCGGGCAGATCGATGGCCGTTACCAACTCACCCGGCTGAACGGTATGGTCAAGCCAGGGTTCATCACCGGGCAAACGGTGAAAATCCGCAAACGGAATGGTTCGATCCCCATTCGGTCCCGTCACCCGAACAACGGCGTCAAGGGCCGAAAGGGCCACGCAGAGATCCGATGGATGGGTGGCAATGCAGGTCGTTTCAGGCTGCTGATCACTCGTGCCCAGAATGGCGTGAATCCGGTTGTAGCCATGAACTGCCCCACAGCCTGACCCCGGTTCACGCTTGTTGCAGGGCGTTGCCAGATCATAAAAGTAATAGCAGCGGGTCCGCTGGAAGAGGTTACCACCGTTGGTTGCCATGTTGCGCAACTGCGCCGATGCTCCCGCCAAAATGGCCCGCGACAGCAGCGGATACCGGCTTTCGACAGCCGGATGATACGCCGTATCGGCATTCGTCACCAACGCACCAAGTCGAAGGCCACCGTCTTCGGTGTCGTCAATGGTGTTCAGTGTCAGCCGGTTAATGTCTACCAACCGGTTGGGCCGTTCGACGTTCTCCTTCATCAAATCGAGCAGGTTGGTTCCTCCTGCAATAAATTTGGCTCCCTCATGGGTTGCCAGTTCGCCTACGGCCATGCTGATGTCGCTGGGTCGGGCATACGAAAAACTATTCATAGCGTCAGGCGTTGGGGTCAAGTTGCATCACTTCCTGAATGGCATCGACAATGTGGGGATAGGCTCCACAGCGGCAGATGTTACCACTCATCAATTCCCGAATGTCGTCGGCGGTTTTCGCACGGCCTTCCTGCATCAGTCCAACCGCCGAACAGATTTGACCGGGCGTACAGTAACCACATTGGTAAGCATCGTGTTCGATAAAGGCGGTTTGCAACGGATGCAGGCCGTTTTCTCCGGCAAGTCCTTCTATGGTGGTGACGTCCGAACCATCCTTCATAACGGCCAGCGTCAGGCAGGAGTTGATCCGTTTGCCATCGACCAGCACCGTGCAGGCTCCGCACTGGCCATGATCGCAGCCTTTTTTCGTACCGGTTAGGTTGACGTATTCACGGAGGGCATCGAGCAACGTCGTCCACGGTGCCAATTCCAGGTGGTGAACGGCGCCATTAATGGTGAGCTTGACGGCGTGTTTTTCCGGCAGCGAAGGTGCCCGGCTCGCTACAGAGCCGGGGGATAGGGTCGTTTGCATAGTGCGTGGTTCATAACGTACCAGGCTAAGCGACGGAAGCGGTTAAATGTTGAAGAATACAGTTATTTGTTAGGCTCCGGCCCAAGGAAGGCGCTGGCACCACCTTGCCCATTCTCGAAATATTAGCCGGTTTGATTGGTTTTCCGGTTATCGACGGCGTACTTCGTCGCAAACAAACTAAATCCGCGCCCTTATGAAATTGGGATTAGTAGCTGCCCTTTTATTCTGTATGCTGTCAGGTGTTTCAGCCCAGACAGTTTCCCGGTTTCCGCTGAATGTGTTGTCGTTTAATATTCGGTACAACACGCCACAGGACGGGTTAAATGCCTGGCCGAACCGGAAAGAAATAGCCGCCAATGTGTTCACCGCTTATCAGGTCGATTTTGCCGGTTTGCAGGAAGCACTCGCCGGGCAGATCGCTGATTTACAGGATCAATTGCCAGCGTACGCCTGGATTGGCGTGGGTCGGGACGACGGGAAAACCCAGGGCGAATTTTCGCCGATTTTCTACAACAAGCAGAAATTTGAGGTACTGAAACAGGGCACGTTCTGGCTCTCCGAAACACCCGGGGTGCCGGGCAGTAAATCCTGGGAGGCCGCTTTTCCCAGGATCGCCACCTATGCGGTTTTTCAGGACAAACGCAACGAAAGTCAAGTCTTTGTGATCAATACGCACTTCGACCACATCAGCGAAACCGCCCGCCAGAACAGTGCAAAACTGCTCATTGGCAAGATCAAAGAATTGAGCAACGATCTCCCGGTGATTCTGACCGGCGATTTTAACACGCCCGACGCGTCGCCTTCCATCAAGACTTTGACGAGTGACCCGACATTCAAACTCACCAACTCGGAAAGCCTGTCGGAAAACCCGCATACCGGCGGCACCAGTACCTTCAACAACTTCAAAACCGACCAGCGCGGCCCGGTGATCGACTTCATCTTTGTCGGGCCGGACGTTGCGGTGCAACGCCATGATTACCTGCCCATTTTAAAAGATCAGGTTTTCATTTCCGACCACTGGCCGGTTTTGAGCAGGTTGATTTATTAAAATTTTGGAATTGATCGATTGATGCTGTGCCATCGGCATGGGATGTTTGTAGAAAAAGTAGCTCAACTAACCCTTCGCACGTGCCTCTGGGTACGTGACTCCTAACTTGCCTACTCAGAGGCACGCGGGTGCATTAGTAGTTGCTTTTTCTACAAACATCCGTCCGCTACGCGACCAAAAACGCCTAATGTGCGTTATTTCAGCTTGCCGACTGAGCTAAAATCGCCAATCACCGTAACACTCGGTTCCGGCCCTTTGATGCCGTCTTTACCAAACTGGCGCGCGATGCCCTCGTGAACAAAATAGTAGGTGTCCCAATAGTCGGCACTGTTGCACCAGACCCGGACGTCGAAATGAAACGCCAGCTCGGTTAGTTTGGTCACCAGAATGTCGTGTTCCCGGTTTTTCAATCCAGTCGGACAGGCATCCACCACGCGTTTGATCGACGCCTTGACCGCATCGACGGCATTGGAATTCCCGGCGGCAAAAACCATGTCGACCCGGATCGTTCCTCTGCCGGAAATGTTGGTTACCGGTGACGTTGACAGTGCTCCGTTGGGCAGAATGATTGTGCGGTTGTCGAGCGTTACCAGAATGGTGTTGAAAATGTGAATGGCTTCCACATTACCCGTAAAGCCTTGAGCCGTAATCAGATCGCCCACCCGGAACGGTTTGAACGTCAGAATCAGCACGCCACCGGCAAAATTGGCCAAACTCCCCTGTAGCGCCAGACCCACCGCCAAACCGGCGGCACCGATGATGGCAACAAACGAGGTCGTTTCGACGCCCAGCGTACTGGCCACACTCAGCAACACCAGCACCTTCAAAATAGCACCCACCAGCGACAACAGAAAAGGCTGAACATCCCGGTCGACCTGCCGTTTGTTCATTACAGTGGAAAGCATTTTTACCACTTGATTGACCAGCCACAGGCCGACAACCAGAATAACAATGGCTAACAGAATTTTGAAACCGTACAGTGTAGCAAACGCGACGATCTGGCCGAGAACGATTTGAAAGGACGATTGGGTGGGTTCCATGCAGTTGTAGTTTTAGTTCCTACAGTTAAGAAGCAGGGAACCCCGAAAAGTAACGTATTCCTGACTATTTATTCGCTCTGGATGATTTAAAGCCAGTTTTTTCGTCTGAAAATCAATAAAGTTACCAGCGACGACAGGACGATGGAACCCAGCGCGATCGGATAGCCCAACTTCCAGCTCAGTTCCGGCATGTTGGTAAAGTTCATTCCCCAGATGCTCGCCAGCAAGGTCGGTGGCAGAAAAACCAGCGACACGACGGTAAAGATTTTGACGATCCGGTTTTGCTCCAGGTCGATCAAACCGAGGTACGTATTTTGCAAAAACTCCAGCCGTTCGAAGATGAAATTCGTGTGGTCGATCAGGGAGTTGATGTCTTTGATGAGCGTTCGAAGCCGCTGCTGTTCCTCGTCCGTAAACCAGCCGTCGCTGCGAATCATAGAAGTAATCACGCGCTGTTTATCGACCACGTTTTCCCGAATTGACATCGTTAGCTCCTGATAATCGTTGATTTTCAGAAGCATTTCACGATCCAGGTTGGCTTCCAGATCCAGTTGGCGGTTGATGGATTTGATTTCCAGCGACACCACCTCGATCAAATCGGCGTCGTAATCGATCCGGGATTCGAAAATCGTGATCAGAATCTGCGCCCCGTCGTTGAACATCGACCGGCGCGACTTGATCCGCTTGACGGTATCGGCAAACGATTTCAGATCGGCGTTCCGGTACGTAAACAACGTCTCGTCTTTCAGCATGAAACTGACCGGCACCGTCACATACATCTGTTCCTTGTCGGGAACCATGAAGTTGGAGTTCGCAATCAGGAAATCGTCTTCCTCGATGTAGCGCGAACTGCTTTCGATCTCGGACTGCTCCTGCTGCGTCTGGAAATTAACGTCAAATTTATCTTCTACGCTCTTGGTTTCTTCGCGCGTCGGGTTCTGTAAATCAACCCAGAGGGTGCGCTCGGTATCGGAAAACGAGTCAATATCCCGAACCTTCCGAACTGCGGCTTCATCCTGTTGGAATATGCGAATCATAGAATACGGTTACATCTCTAAACAATCATTTAAGGAATCCGCTTGCCCGGAATGTCGCGTCCGTTCTGGTGAAGCACCAGTTGAGTCACCTGCCCTTTGTCGTCCTTCACGAACGTCACCTGCGCCGGAACCACTTTGAGGTAAAACTTGGTTTCCGATTCCGGAAAAAGCTCAAAGCGGTCCTGACCGGTGGCCTGCGCAAACAGTTGCGTGTCCGTCCGGGTCACGGTAATGCTGAAAGTCGGCGCCAGCTCGTATTTACCGACGTATTTTTCAAGGATTTCGGCCGACACCGTCGCATCCTTCGGACCTGCTACCTTTTCGCCCAGCGTTTTCAGGACTTCAAGGCCATTGGTGTTGCGCGGATTCAGTTCCACCGACTTCGTATAATCCTTGATGGCCAGTTCTTTATCGCCGTTTTTCAGGTATGCCTCACCCCGGCTATCATACACATTAAACGACTGGGGATAGGCTTCCACATTGAGATTAAAAACCGCCAGGGCTTCCTTCATTTTGCCTTCCCGCATTAAATCGTAGCCCAATTCGTTCATTTCGTCCTCGTTCAGGGAATACGCTTTGTCCGTTTTTAGCTGCGCAAATTGCTGGAGGGCTTTTTCCAGCGATGCCGTCGCAAGGGTTTGCCGGAGGGCCGTCGCAATGGATTTTTTCGGTTTCTCATAGGGCTGGTCGTACAGGATGTTCAGAATATTGGCCTGTATGGCACCCAAAACCGTTCCGCCGGTATTGTTCAGCAAAATAACCGTGTGTTTGTCATTGGGAAGCCGGGTGAACTGGGTATTGAACCCGTTGATGCCTCCGCCGTGGGAAACGATCAGAACGCTGTCTTTCCGCTGCCCGATCTTCGCGTTACCCACGCCCCACCCATAGGCATAATGCGCCAGCGCGGGCGTAAAAAGAGCCTTTTTTGAAGCTGCTGACAGCAATTTGTCCGTATACAAAAGCTGATCCCAGCGATACAGATCTTCCACGGTCGAATAGAGCGAACCGGCGGCATACGGAATTGTCATGTCCAGGTAGGGCGCATTGACATAACCGCCCCCCCGTTTTTCGTAGGCTGCCGCCCGTTTGGGCAGAATCGGACCGGGCAAATCATAGCCCGTATCCTTCAGTTTCGCCGGGGTGAGAATACCCTCCTGCAAAACCGTCGCGTACGGTTTGCCGGTTACTTTTTCAATGAGAACGCCCAGCAGAAAATAGCCGGAATTGCTGTAGGAAAATTTGGAACCGGGTTCAAAATCCAGCGGCAGATCGGAGAACTTCTTCACAAACGCTTCTGGCGCGTACGGGTCGCGGCTCATCGTTTCAAAAAACCGGGGAAAATTGGTATAGTTCGGAATGCCCGACGTGTGAGTGAGTAGGTGGTGAACGGTTATTTTATCGCCGGTCGCTTTGGGATAATCGGGCAGGTAGGTCGTGATTTTCTCACTGACTTTCAATTTCCCCTGATCGACCAGTTGCATGATGAGAAAAGCCGTGAATTGCTTGGTGACCGATCCCAGCCGAAATTTGGTGTCGGGCGTGTTGGGAATGTTCCACTCCATGTTAGCCAGGCCGTAGCCTTTCTTCATAATTACCTTGCCGTTTTCGGCCACCAGCACCGTTCCGTTGAACTGCCGGTTTTCGACGTACTGGCGCATGAGTTCCTCTATTTTCTCCGCCTTTTTCTGGGCAAAGGCGTACGGAACCATGAAAACCGTGAGAACAAATGCCAGGATTCGAGTGGTAAATCGTGTGTTCATGAGCTTGTTGGGAAGCGGTTAAACTGAAGGAGGAAGGTCGCTACCGGAGCGATTGCCAAATCTACTCCATTCTGTTTGAATTTGACAAAGTTACTCCACGGATGGCAAGCCTTTTATCCAAAATAACGCCCGGCAAAACCAACCGGTTGGGGCAAATAAAATCCCCGCCAACTTTCGTACATTTGAATTTCGCAAACGAGCAGGAACATGGAAACCACGACACTGGAAGAATTTTACAAGGAAACCGCTTCGTTGATCCCGGAAGGAATCAGCAAAGAGATCGGTCATTTCAATGTTTTCAAAATCGACGAGGTCGCGGCTCAGCTCAAAGTAAAACCGGTGATGCCCTACAACCGGCGAGCGTATTACAAAATCAGCCACATCAGCGGGCGTAACCGAGCCGAATACGCGGATAAAGTAATTCATATCGAGAAGAATGCTCTGCTCTTTGCCACCCCAAAAATACCGTATCACTGGGTTCCGCAGGACGAAAACCAGGCAGGTCACTTCTGCATTTTCACGGCCGATTTTCTGGTTCAGACCAAAAGCGGGGTGGTGTTGGACGATCTCCCGATCTTTCAACCCGGCGGTTATCCCATCTTTCAGCTTACCGACGAAGCGTCGGAAGACATCGCGTATATCTTCCGCAAGATGGACAAGGAACTGGCCTCCAATTATGCCTTCAAATACGACCTGCTGCGAAATTACGTCCTCGAACTAATTCATTACGGACAAAAGTTGCAACCCGAAACCGCCCTCTATCCGTCGCACACGGCCTCGGCCCGGGTGTCGTCTCTGTTCATCGAACTCCTGGAACGGCAGTTTCCGATCGAATCTCCGCACCAGAAACTCAGCCTGCGCACGGCCAGGGATTACGCAGAACGGCTGGCGGTTCACGTCAATCACCTGAACAAAGTGCTGAAAGAAAGTACCGGCAAAACCACCACCGACCTCATCAGCAGCCGGATCGTTCAGGAAGCCAAGATCCTATTGAAGCAAACCGACTGGAACATTTCCGAAATTGCCTATTCGCTGGGATTCGAGGAAGTGGCTCACTTCTCTAATTTTTTCAAAAAACAGACCGCCTTCACTCCCATCGCCTTCCGGTCCTGAACCGCCTGATTTGAATTTTGCAAAGGATGGATTGATGCTTGCAAACCGTACCCGACGTTGGCCCGCTACTTTTGTTTCAGGCAATTGAAACAAAAAACAACCATGGAATCACAACGTAAAATAGCCCTGGTCACGGGCGGAAGCCGGGGATTGGGTAAAAATATGGTCCTGCGTCTGGCTCAACAGGGAATCGACGTCATTCTGACGTACAACAGCAAAAAAGCAGAAGCCCTGGCGGTGGTAGCCGAAATTGAACAAACCGGTCGGAAGGCGGCCGCTCTTCAACTCAATACGGGCGACGTCAAAAGTTTCGACGGTTTTTTCACCGACTTATCGGCGGTTTTGCAAGACACGTTCAAAACGGATCACTTCGATTTTTTAATCAATAATGCCGGTATTGGACTCTACGGCTCGTTTGCCGAAACGACGGAAGAAGCCTTCGATCAATTGATGAACATCCACCTGAAAGGCGTCTATTTTCTGACCCAAAAAGCGTTGCCCCTGATCCAGGACGGAGGTCGCATTATCAACCTGTCAACGGGGCTGGCCCGGTTCAGCCTGCCCGGTTATTCGGCCTATGCGTCCATGAAAGGGGCCGTCGAGGTGCTGACGCGCTACCTGGCAAAAGAGTTGGGCGCACGCGGCATTGCCGTCAACACCGTAGCACCGGGAGCCATCGAAACCGATTTCGGCGGTGGCGTAACGCGCGACAACCCGCAGGTCAATCAGCACATTGCCGGTTTAACCGCCCTGGGCCGGGTTGGACTTCCGGACGACATCGGCGGGGTTGTGGCCTTCCTCTGTACGGAAGAAGCCCGGTGGATCAATGCCCAGCGAATCGAAGTGTCGGGCGGTCAGAATCTTTGAGGGGATCGGGATCAGTTTTCCCGCGTTTTCAGTCCACTTACACTCAGCTTTGTTTCGATGTGCAGAAGCAGTCGGTTTTCCAACGCTTTTTCTTTCTCGTAAAACAATTGATCGAGTCGATCCAATAAGTCATCATATTTGCCCTCGGGCCAATGGTTGATCACCTCGTTTCGTTCTTCAATGTCTTTCGGTGGTTGTCCGCCTTGAAATAAGGTGTTGACTTGTACTAAAAGATCGGCGATATCCGGAAAACCGAGTGTGTGCAGATCCTGAATGGTCTCCTGATTATAGTCGGCGTCGGAATTGTAGTAGTGGCTGATTAACCCACCGTTATCTACCGCCCCGATCAGCGACTCAATCGTAAACCAAATTCGCTCATCTGCTGACAGCAAATCGATGTCTTCCAGTGCTTTATCGAAAAGTTTTTCCCGGTCTTGCTGGAAGTCTGCCAGCGTTTTGTTGGTTGCTTTCATTTTACAGTATGACTTTTTCTTACTAGAATTTGCCTTTCGATTGGGATAGCAACGCGGATTGAACGGATTTACACGGAGAATATCCGTTTTGATCTGCCCGATCCGTTGAATCCGCGCTGCTATAAAAATCCTTTCCGCACGACAATCACATGGACGCCATTGGGCCATTGGGCCTGTTCATCGTTTTTAAGTTTAATTATGGTCACTTTTGCCCCAGCAAGGTGGTCGGCGCATACCCAAAATGCTTTTTAAAGGCATACGAAAAGTGCGACAGGTTTTCGAACCCCACTTCGTAGCAGACATCGATCGGTTTCTTCTTTTTTTCGATAAACTGGTAGTGTGCCAGTTCCAGCCGCTTTTGGGTAAGCCACCGCTGCGGTGTGACGTTGAACGCTTTGCCAAAATCCCGTTTGAAGGTGGTCAGGCTGCGGCCCGTCAGGTAGCCGAATTTTTCCAGCGGCAAATTGAACATAAAATTCTTTTCCATGTAGCTGACCAGATCGATTTTACCGGGTTCTTCGAAATTGGCCAATACGGAATCGATTCCCGGGTCGATCGCCCGGAGAATGTGGATGGCTTCGGTGATTTTCAACGAGGCAATCGTTTCGGGAAGATCCGTCATGTCGAAATACGGCACCAGGGAAGCCAGACAACTTTCCAGCAACGGGTGGTTGTTGAACCCATAGATTTTCTGCGATTCCGAAGCATTGGGTTTCACCGGCCGGTTGGCGTAAAAATCCCTCAATCTGGTGGTCGTCAAATGCATGACGACGGTTTTATGCGGCTGGCCGTCTTTCGGATAATTGATGATCGTTGCCAGTTGATTTCTGGGAATTAAAAAAATATCGCCTTTCTTAAAAAAGTAGGTGGCATCGGCCTGCACAATTTTGGTTTCCCCCGAAATAAACCAGATCAGCATGTGGTGGTCGAACAAAATGTCCGATTTGAAAAACCGATCCTCGTACCAGGAAAGTTTGATGTCGTCGGTGATGTATTTGGCCTGATAGTCCATGGTTTTTTTGCTTTAATTAAATTACAGAAGCGATCCATTCCCGTATTGAATAAACAGCGGAGCGTCGCCGGGCCGCCGGAGCGGTAGAAAAGAATGACCCGTTTTTCCAGCGTGCCTGGCGGCACGCCCGGTACGGAATGATCGTATTATCTACCGCTCCGGCGGCCCGGCGACGCTCCGCTGTGGAGCCCCCAATGGGGCAGCGAACGAATCGGTTGTCAACGAGATAATTGAATACTAGAAAAATCGATACAATGAAAAACGCTTCTGGCTATACGGATTGCCCACCGTCGATCAGAAAATTTGAACCGGTGATATAGGCGGATTCATCACTGGATAAATACGCAATCAAATCCGCTACCTCTTCAGCTTTGCCTAATCTTGACAGCGGGATACTGTTGACCAGTTGCTTTTCCAGCTGATCGTCCAGACCAATTTTATGCATGATCTCGGTAGCGATCGGTCCCGGACTGACGGTATTGACCCGGATTTTGCGGGGTGCTAGTTCGAGCGCGGCAATTTTGGCAACTGCATTGATGGCTGCTTTACTTGCCGCATAGACCGATGCACTTGGCGGAGAAATGGTGGCCGATGTGGACGATAACAACACCACGGACGCGTTGTCATTCAGAACAGGAATAAATTTACTCAGCGTAAAATAGGCCCCCTTGAAATTTACATTCATGATTTCGTCGAACATCGTTTCAGTCATCTGTTCAATAGGCGCAAACTTGGTGATGCCTGCATTGATAAGCAAAATATCGATTTTACCACATTGTTCGGCCACATCCGCTACCAGCTGGTCAATGTCGGCTAAACTGGATTGATCAGCCAGTAAACCGGTCACCTGTAAGGCTGCTGCCGCCTGTTCAACCGCTTCTCTTCGTCTACCGGTGATAATGACGTTGGCCCCTTTTCCAAGGAGTGTTTTTGCGGTGGCATACCCGATCCCGCTGTTGCCGCCCGTGATGACGGCAACTTTATCTGTTAACGTTTTCATTGTACGATTTTTAATCTGATTAGTTGATCTCGAAGGTGATTCCGCTCATTTCCTCGCTCCAGGTCCACAGGCGTTTTGCGTCGGCTTCATCGACTGAATACCGTTTCACGCCCGTTGACATTTCGGTGTCGGAAGCCAGCCCGGCAACCTCAACATTTTCGCAGTATACCCCGCCGACCGCATCGAGCAAGGGACTGGTAGCACACCAAACCGTCGTGGCTGCGCCCTGGGGAATGGTTTTGAGGGAAGCAGCTACTTCCGGCAGCATATTCCCATCGGCATCCAGAAATCCCATTTGCTGAAACAGTACCAGGGGAGCTTCCCGGCCTAATTCCGTGCCGCCGATGGAACCGGGGTGCAACGAATACGCCCGAACGTGGAAGGCGCTGGCCCGGTTGTCGAGTTCAAGGGCGAATAAATTGCTGGCGGTTTTCGATTGCCCGTAGGCTTGCAGCGTTTCGTAGTCCCGGTTCAGAAAATTGGGGTCATTGAAATCGAAGGGCGCGAATTGATGCCCGTGCGAGGACACGTTGATCACGCGGGCGCCATTGGCTTTTTTGAGGGCGGGCCATAGCCGGGCCGTGAGCTGAAATTGTGCCAGATAATTGGTTGCCAGTTGCGATTCGATACCCCGGCTATCCCGGCGCAGCGGCACCCACATGATGCCCGCATTGTTGATCAGCAGATGAAGCGGCCGACCCGATGCCCGGAATTTTTCGGCAAAGGCGTCGATGGAGGCCGGAGTCATCAAGTCCATCGTTTCCAGTTCGACGCGGGGAATGCCGGCCAGATTTCTCTTTGCTTTTTCGGTGTCCCGCGCCGGAACGATGACTGTGGCTCCGGCGGCTGCCAGTGTTTTGGTGGTTTCCAGACCGATGCCGGTGTTCCCCCCGGTTACGATGGCGATTTTGCCGGTCAGGTCAATGCCTTTGATGACGTCGCTGGTCGTGGTGCTAGCGTTGAATCCTGAACCGATCGGCTGCTGCAACGCGCCCTGATTATTTGTTTGTCCCATGATTTAAAACCGTTAATTGTTTTTGTTGGGACAAAATTAGGCAGGGCGGTTCTGAGCGACTTTGTTTAAACGTCCGAATATACTTTGTTTAAAAGGCCGGTTTGTTAAAAGATGTCCGTTTGTAGGACTTACGTTTGATAATTCTTTACACTTTCGCTTTTGCCCCTAAATCCCCTAAAGGGCAGGGTTGTTAAGTTCTTCCGCTTTTCGCCCCCAACCCCCTAAAGGGGGCTAAAACATCCGGATTTCGAAGCCCCCTTTAGGGGGTTGGGGGCGAAAAGCGGATCGATACGATCCTAATTTCCAGAACTTAACAGCCCTGCCCTAAAGGGGACTTTTAACATCCAGATTAAGCCGCGTCCAAGTCCCCTGTAGGAAATTTAGGGGCAAAAAGACGAGTTTGCGCTTTTCTACCAAATGTCATTCATTTCAGTCAGCACCAGTGGTTTGCCGTCCGTAACCACAATGGTATGCTCGTGTTGGGCCATAAAACCGCCCTTGTTTCCAACCATCGTCCAGCCGTCCTGCTGGGTTTCGGCATAGGTAGAAGTCGTTGAAATGAACGTTTCAATGGCAACGACCGAATTTTTCTTAAACCGGGTTGGATTCGAGCGATCCCGGTAATTGGCTATTTCGCGGGGTTCTTCGTGCAGGCTTCTTCCGATGCCGTGTCCCGTCAAATTTTTGATGACTTTGTACCCCCGTTTTTTGGCTTCCGTTTCGATCAGATGCCCGATGTCGGCAACGCGAACCCCACCTTTGATCGTGTAGATGGCTTTCTGCAAAATCTGCTTCGAAGCGTCGATCAGCTTCTGGTGTTGGTTGACATCTTCGCCCAACACAAAGGAGCCGCCGTTGTCCGACCAAAAACCGTTCAGTTCAGCGGAAACATCAATATTCACTAGATCGCCCTCTTTCAGAATGGTGTTGTCGGACGGAAGACCGTGGCAAAAGGCGTGGTTCACACTAATGCAGGTCCAACCGGGAAATTGATAGGTTAAATAAGGGGCGGATTTGGCTCCAAAATCCGCCAGGATGGTTGCACCATAGTCGTCCAGTTGTTTGGTGGTCATACCGGGTTGCGCATAGTTTCGCATTGCTTTCAAGGTGTAAGCAACTGCTTCACTGGCTTTCTGCATTCCGATGAGTTCCGCTTCTTTCGTTATTGACATCGTCGTTTGATTGGTCTGTTGATTTGGGAACGGCGTGCACTGCGATTACCAAACCGATGTTAACGGTGGTTTTTCTTTTCAAGTTCTTTGGCCATCTTCAGAGAATGCTTCAATGAATTCAGGTTGTTCCAATCGCTATGAGCGATGATAATGTATTTTGGATTTCTGTATTTTTTCTGAACCTTTTCCAGCGTAGTCGCATATTCGGTGACACTTCCATCGTCTAAATAGCCCAAATTATCCGCATCAACCCCTTTGATTAAGCAGCCACCGTAGAGAATTTTTTCGTTTTTAAACCAGATGACAATATTGTCTTCGGTGTGGGCCGGTCCGGGGTAATACGTTTCAAAAGCATAGGGGCCGACCTGAAAAACCGTATCCTTGGTCATTAAAAATTCGGCCCTTTTTTTACCGTTCTTTTTACTTAATTCATCGGTAAGAACCGTCGTATAGGTTTTTATGCCCTGCTGCCGGTAGTATTCGAGTCCAGCCGTTTTGTCGCTGTGCCAATGCGTTGCAAAACACATGATCACGTTTTGGTTGTGCTTTATTTTTATGCTATCGAGCAAGGGTTGAAATTGCGTGGTGTCCCAGGGCGTATCAAACAGAACAACACCCTCTTTCGTGACCAGGTACATTCCGTTTGCCGGTACCTGAGAGTTTTGGTAGGTGTTGTAGGTTGTGTAAATATAAAAGTCTCCCGTCAGGTGCGCCATCTTAAGTTTTTCGGGTTTTGCCTGTCCAAACAGATTGATTAGCATGAAAAGGAAAGCGATGGTCAAGATACTTGTCCGCATGTTGCTCGTATAAATTAGTTGTTGATGGTTTGTAAAATTACCACGATCTGGTAACTAGACGAAGTTTGGGTTGGTTTCCTTCGGACAAACAAAAGGTAATTTTGCCAACAAAAAAAGGAACCCCATTCCCGGAGTTCCCTCATGTATCAACAAATCCGTTTTAGGTTTCACAGGCCTTTCGCTTTTGCCCCTAGTTTTTACCGGCATACGCCTTCCGCAAGGTCTCGGCTTCCGCGGCTGTTACGAGCGAAACACAGCCATGCCGCGCTTCCGACGGAAAACTGACGTCCTCTTCCACCGTCCAGTGAATCAAATCCGGCGAGGACGAAGCCCCAAAGCGGTTTGTCATGCAATAATCGTAGAGCAACAACCAGCCGGGTTTACGGGGATCTTCCATGACGGTGGGGCCTTCGGTGATGACCGGAACGATTTGTCCTTTGTTCATCGGGCCTTCCACCACGATATAAGGCCCTTCCAGGTTCTTCGAGGTGGCCACTCGAATCGCCCTGCGCTCACCGGTTTTGGCCCCAAATTCTTCTTCTTTGTGATAAAGATAGTAGGTGCCTTGGTGTTCCAGCAAGGTGCCGTCGATCACGGAATAGGGCGGCTCAAACAGGACTTTGGCCGGGGTGAAGGTCTTCCAGTCCCGCGTCCGGCAATACCAGAGACGACTCTCTTTCCAGCCCGCATCCTGGTAAGACGACGACCAGAACAGGACATACTCCCCGGTTTTGGCGTCATAAAACCATTCGGGTGCCCAGATGTTGCGGGCCAACGCGCCGGATGCATTCCGCACGTCCTTCATCAACGGCAACGGCCCTTCCACCTGCCAGTGAATCAGGTCCTTCGAGGTGGCATATTGACAACTTGGCCCCACTTTCTCCCGGTCTTTGCCGCCCCCTCCGGTTGTCAAAACGCGCCAAATCCCGTTTGGCCCCCGCCGAACGTACGGGTCGCGCATGGGTTGCTCCCAGACCGGATTGTTGTCGTTCAACGGCGTCCAGTGCCGCCCATCGGTCGACAAGGCAATGTGCAGTTTGTTGATCAGCATCGGGTTTTCCAGCGGCACCTCCACGGTTTTTCCCTGCGCATCGATCTCAATCCGGGTCGGATACCGCTGCCGGAAGTACGTTAGCATCCAGACCTTTTGATCTTTCCTGATGTTGAGGGGTTGGTCGATCCCAAAACCGTCGGAGGTAGCTTTTTTTTCAGGTTGTGGCAACGCTCCCGACAGGGAGAGAAACAGGGTTAACCATCCGATAAATGTCATAACTGCGTTATTTTTGGCCAAAAATAAGGGATATTTCTGTCAAAGTTAGCCGGGCTTTTGTCAATCAATTAAACGAAGCCCTGAATTCCAACGGGCTTTGCTTCGTTTTTGTCTTGAATAATTTGCTGAACGACTGCGAATGTTCGAACCCCAATTCATAAGCGATTTCACTGACCGACAATTCAGTCGTGGAGAGTTTTTCTTTGGCTTTCCCGATCAGTTTTTCGTGGATGTGCTGCTGGGTCGTTAGCCCGGTTAGTTGTTTCAGCAAACTGCCTAAATATTTGCTGGAAATGTTAAGACGATCCGCAACATATTGCACGGTGGGCAACCCTTTCGAGAGTAATTCTTGCTGGTTAAAATAGTCATCCAATACGTCTTCCAATCGGGTTAAAATCCGGCTGTTGGTCATTTTACGGGTGATGAACTGACGTTCATAAAACCGCTCGGCATATGTAAACAGAAGCTCCAACTGGGCAATGATGACATCCTGGCTAAATTTATCGATCGGTGCGTTGTACTCCTGTTTAATGTTGTCGATGATTCCATTCATCAGCGTTTCTTCCCGATCGGAAAGAAACAACGCTTCGTTGGTAGCATACCCAAAATAGTCGTACTTCTTTATTTTTTTAGCCAGGGACGTATTCCATAAAAAGTCGGGATGGATAAACAGCATCCATCCCTGGAGGTTGGGTGGACGACCGTTTTCTTCACCCCGCAGAATCTGTCCGGGTGCCATAAACGCCATCAGGCCTTCGTCAAAATCGTATTTCTGCTGCCCGTACAACAGGTTGTCGCAGCCCCGCTTCAGCGATACAACATAGAAGTCAAAAATAACCGCCTGAATATCAGAATGACTTTTAAATTGAGACACATCCACCACACTGATCAGCGGATGATGCGGTTTTTCAAGTCCCGTTAAGCGATGCCCTTCTGGTATGGTTTTTATTCGGCGTGGCGTTGTCTTCAACATCGTGCAAAAGTGGTTTTTAAAATTTAAACGGATATTTCAGCCAAATCAACAGCAGGGGAATGGCCAGAAACGGAATTTCCAGCAAGGCCATTTTATAATCCCCTGCCCGCAACGCCAATGCCATGATCAGAACAATGGAAAAGGCGTTGAGCAAATTGGCCGCGAAAAAGGTCTGTGGGAACAGCAATAGCAAACCCGCTGCAATGGAAGCCACGCCAAAATAGGGTAAAACGGCTTGGGAAATACCCAGGGTTGCCATCATTTTTGCCTGTTCGGCGTTGCCGGGCTGGAAGGCGTCCCAACCGTGTTTGATACCCAGAAAAGCGGATACCAGAAGAAGAATTAGGCTGATGATTTTCATTTTATTAATTTAAACAGAGGACTTTTGCTTTTGCCCCTAAATCCCCTAAAGGGGACTTTACGCATCCGGATATTGCCGCGTCCAAGTCCCCTTTAGGGGATTTAGGGGCAAAAGCAAAAGTCCTACATAAGAAAAATTATTTCCCGTACATCGTCGAAGCGCCCATTTTCCCGGCTTGAGCGATCAAAAAGCGGGGTGCAATTCGGCTCATCACCCGCATGACTTTCGCCAGTCCCGGATAGATTTCGTCTTTATCATTTTCCATGCCTTTGAGGGCGGCATCCACAATTTTTTCGGGAGCCATCAAGGCACTGGCACTAAATCCGTCTTCATTCCTGAATTTATCATTCAAGGGTGTGGAACTTCCCGGCGCCACCAATTCGATTACCTGAATGTCCGTGTTTTTGAGTTGCACCCGTAAAGCCTGTGTATACGCCCGCAACCCCGATTTACTGCCGCTGTAAATGGGTGAAATCGGAAAAGGCGACAGCGCAATACCCGAGGTGACATTCACAATGGCCGCGTTTTTCTGTTTTTTCAGGTGGGGCAGAAATTGTTGCACCATTCGGATCGGTCCCATCAGGTTGATTTCAATTTCGCGGGTGATTTCGGTCAGTTCATGTGGCTGGTGCAGACTGATTTTCCGCATTTCACCGGCATTGTTGATGATGATATTCAGGTCGGGAAATTGCCGGGTTACCTGATTGTATAGCCTGATGATGTCGTCGGCATTGCTCACATCGCTCTGGATGGTGTGGACGGCTGGCAGTTGGTGTTTCGTTTCCTGCAATTTTTCCGCGTTCCGGCCGGTGATAATGACGGTGTTGCCCAGCGCAAGCAATCTGGCGGCAAATTCGATGCCGAAACCGCTGGTTCCGCCGGTCACTAAAATGGTGTTGTTCTGTAAGTTCATCGTTCTGATCGTTTGTTGCTGCAAAGTTCAGCAGGGATCAGAAAACCGCTGTAGCCAAAAGTCGCAATGTTGTAGCTGAAAGGGCGTTACCGGTTCGTCGTCGGTATGGTTTGCCCATCCGGTTTACGTTGAATGAAGTCTTCCTTTTTGGTAAAATACTCCATTCCTAACACCAGCAGCGTTGAACCGATGAACGATACCTTCTGCATGATGGCCAATAATCCCCAATCGCCGGAACCATACAAGTAGAGGGTATAGTAAAAAATCAACAGGCAGATGACACAGGCGAATTTTAAGACGTGAAGTTTTGACTTCAGAATAAAAACCGTACAATAAAAAAGACCCAGCAACGACAACGTACTCGATACCATCACCATCACGTCGTGCAAGGAAGTGACGATCAGGACATCAAGTGCGATGCTGGCAATCCCTACGGATTTTAAAACCGTAGCCGCATGGCGATTCGTCATCTTTTTTGACATATGGAGAAAGAAAATCCCAGACCCAACCGAGTGGAATGCCACGCCAAGAATGGCCCAGATTCGGGATGGATTGTCTGAACCGTTGATTGCTTTTGCCGCAAAGAGATTGCTGATGAAGTTTTTAGTCCAGTCAAATCCGACCGAATTTTTATCAAACAAGGAACCTCCGGGATAGAGCATGGTTGCGGTGATGATTAAAATCACCGAAATGCCAATGCAGAGTAAGACGGCATGTTTCTTCATTGGTTTGCTTCCTCGTTGTTTTCAGTTCGGCTTTTTCAAGTCGTCTTTCTTTTTTGCAAAATGAGAATTGAAATTGCATATACGATTACTATTGCCATAGGAATATAAACAAATCTTTCCGATGGAAACAGATACCAAAGAACTAAAATTGAGATTGTTCTTGTCAATGTATGAAACAGACCAATCCAATGGTCAATTATCCAACTCAAAGGTATCCACATTAAACCGGTCAAGATACCAACAGACAGCGGAAGGGATGTATAATCGAGCATGAAAAATGGTATTGCTATTGAATATACTAAAACAGATTGAGCTACAGTATAAAAAAATAGTCTATCAAAAGTATTTGTAGGTTTGGTTTTGTCAAGATAATCTTCACCTGTAAATTTTGAAATACCCATCGCTAAATAAACTATCGAGCCAGTTGCAATAAATAAAACCCACACAGTTATCAGGTCAGGGAAAAAAAGTCCTGAAACAGCTACTGTCAACCAAGCAATTAAGCCCGCAATTGGAGAGGCTAAAAGTTTCTTTTGTTTAAATTCTTCTTTTTGTTGTTCAAGAGATCTTTTATTATCTGTCATAGTGTGCAGGATTGATTTCGTAAGATCGTTTTGTTTTAAGCTAACCGCCAACGGTTTGGAGGTTGCCGATGGCGCGAATTTTTAGTACTAAAGTTCAATCGAATTTGGTTTGTTTGTAGATTACCTTATTAATCACAAATAACTAAATATTAAAAACCTATTCACAGATCAATAAATACTTCTTCAGCTTTAATTTCTTGGTCAGTAACATCCATAGGAAGTAAGAATACTAGCGGGCAAATACTCTTTGTTCTTATATCCCCTCACTTGCGCAAAACCGTTTGCCGGTAGCCGAGCTATTTCTTAGCAAAATAGGGTAAAATGTATTTGATCAGGATATCAAAAGGCAGTTTTGATTTGGCAGAATTGTAGCTATTGCCCGTAAAGGTTACCACCAAATCCAGATCTCTGATCACCATAATATACTGCCCGCCATTCCCGGAAGCAAAAACAACCGTGTGCTTCCATTGATCCGTCTTTATTTCTTCCGTATACCAGGCATACCCATAATAAGTAGGTTGCGGAATAGCGGTTTTATTTCTGGAAATCCGCACGTTTGAAAAGTCTTCAATTTTTATACGACTTTCTGTCATGGTTTTAACCCATTCGCCGGAAACAATCCTTCGGTTGTTATAAACGCCGTCATTTAAAACCACCTGCCCAATTTTGTTCATATCGCCCGGAGAAATGTAAAAAGAACCCGCCGTCGTTTCGTGACCAAGCGGATCTTTTGTCCACCGGTACTGGGTAATTCCCAACGGTTTGAAGAGATACTGATCGGCAAACTCCGAAACCGACCTATGGGAAGCATGCGCAAGGATGCCGCCCAATAGCATGGCATTGATCGACGTATAATCCCAATGTGTTCCCGGTTTATTTTTTAAGGGCAGGTCCAGGCAAAACCTGATCCAATCCTGCGTATTTTCCATGTCGTCTTCACAATCCTTGCTTCCATCCCATTCTTCGCAGTCAAAACCGGATTTCATTTCCAGCAAATGTTCAATGGTCATGCTGTCTTTTAAACTAGCCCAGTTTCCGTAGGGCTTATACTTCGGAAAAAAAGAATATACGTTTTGATGTACATTTTTAATGAACCCTTTGTCGATCGCAATGCCCATCAAGAGCGCCGTCACGGACTTCAAAGCAGAACGCGTATCGTGCAGATCACCCTTCCGTAACCCATGAAGATAGGTTTCAAAAACAAGCTTGCCACCTTTGGTTATGGTAACGCCTTCCAGGTTGGGATAGGTGCCATTGTTCGCTGCAATCGTAATGCTATCCAGGAGGTTGGCAGGCATTTTCTGTGCAGTTCCGGAAGCGCAAAAGAATAGGAATACAACCAGCGTTGCGAACCGCTTCATTCCGTTTTTCCTTTGAAGGTCGCATAAATGGCCATGGCGTGGCCGTGTCCCAATGCAAAATCCTCTTTCAGCCAGTTTGTTATTTCTGTCGCTTTTACTTTTGGATTAAGTTTTCCATCAATGATAAATTCTTTTTCTTCCGCTAATTTTTTAAAGTCCGCCGGTGTTTTTCCGGTCTTGGCTTTGATGTTGTCTATGTAGGCTTGAAAAGACATACTGATTTGCGTTTTTTTAGAGTTTACTTTAAGACTTACGTCTGATAATTCTATCAAACTTTCGCTTTTGCCCCTAAATCCCCTAAAGGGGACTTGGACGCGGCTTAATCCGGATCCTATAAGTCCCCTTTAGGGGATTTAGGGGCAAAAGCGAAAGTCCTATACTTTAAGATAGTAAATGGTTGAAACGGCTAATATGACAAAACAATCAATGGGATTGCTGACTTCCATCGGCCATGCTGCACGCGAACCTGCCTTTAATAAAAAGGGAGCCCAACCTCCTGACGGTTGAACTCCCCAATTCTACAAAAAATTCCAGTTATTTCCCTAAATCCGGCTGTCCATACTTCTCGCGGTACATGTGGTACAACCGCTTGTGTTTATCATCCAGATTGATGTGACGGCCCTGGATATACGCGTGTTCGATGACGTTGGTGCGCATGTCGAGCAAATCACCTTTCGAGACAACCAGCGTCGCGTGTTTGCCTTTTTCGAGCGTGCCCACCACGTTGTCGATGCCCATGATTTTGGCGGTCGTGGAGGTGATCATTTTCAGCGCGTCCTCTTTGTCGATGCCCCCGAAACCGGCGGCTGTTCCGGCCTGAAACGGCAGGTTTCGCGTCCGCCAGTAGGCTCCGTCGTAGCTCAAACTCACCGCAATACCGGCTTTCTGGAGCATTCCCGGCAGTTTATACGGCAAATACACGTCTTCGTCCTGGAGGTTGGGCAGGCGGTGCATCGGCCCCAGAATCACGGCGACGTTGTTCTCTTTCAGAAAATCGATCACCCGACCGGCGTCTTCTCCGCCCACAATCACCGGTTTCCGAATGCCCATCTGCTTCGCAAATTTGATGGCTTCGATGATGTCCTTGCCGTAATCGGCGCGGATGTACAGGTTTTTCGTGCCGTCGAACAGGCCCTTCATCGACTCAAATTTGAGGTTTTTCGGAGCCGGATTTTTCAGGGCGGCATAGGCCACCGCATCGGAAAACGTCGCTTTCAGGGCGTTGATGCTTTCCTGCCGCTGTTCGCTCTTTTTTAAACTGACCGAAAAATCCTCAAAATCGAAGCTGCGGGCGAAATACCCCGGCCAAGTTAGCCAGATGCCGTCGTCGGCTTTCAGCACGGCATCTTCCCAGTTCCAGGCGTCTGACTGCACCACGGACGAGCTCCCCGAAATGACCCCGCCCATCGGCATCACCTGCGTTAGCAGCAGGCCGTTGTTCCGGATGGTCGGAATCACCTCCGAATCGGTGTTGTAGGCAATCAAAGACCGGATGTTCGGGTTGATGTAACCGGTTTCCTGAAAATCGACCGTGGCCCGAACCGCGCTGATTTCCTGCAACCCCACCGTCGAAGCGGGCGAAATGATGCTCGGATAGACGTGTTTTCCGGCCACATTGATCACTTCCGCACCGTTGGTGGGCGTGTTGCCGTCGCCGACGGCGGTGATGATTCCTTTATCGAAAAGAATCACCCCGTTATTGATTACCTGCCCGTTGCCAACGTGAATCGTCGCGCCCGTCAGGGCAATGGCCCGCGTCTGTGGCCCCGCCGGAGCCGGATTCTGGGCAAAACCGCTGAGCGATGCCAGCAGGAGTATGGAGAGTGTTAATTTTTTCATGATTTTATAGTTTGCATTTTGCCCCATTCCCCTGCATTTGCCCCTAAATCCCCTAAAGGGGACTTTACGCGTCCGGAAGATGCTGCGTCCAAGTCCCCTTTAGGGGATTTAGGGGCAAATGCAGGGGTTCTGGGACAGTTATTTTTCTGCTTCCCGTTCCTCCCCTTCCGCCATGACGCCTTCCACGTCTTCGCAGTGCCACATCCGCTGACGGCGGAAGGTGGGCCGTTGGGTCGAGGCACCACCGGTTTTAGCCGATAACATCTTCTGAATCAGCCGGGCGCGTTCTTTTTGCAGGTCATCGCGCTTGCGGTCTTCGTCCTGCAGGTCGAAATAAACCGTGCCATCGATGATGGTTTTTTCGGGCCGGGCATAAATCGCCAGCGGATTGTTGTTCCAGAGCACCAGGTCGGCGTCTTTACCGGCCCGGATGCTGCCCAGCTTGCTGTCGAGGTGCAGGAGTTTCGCCGGATTGAGGGTCACCATTTTCCAGGCATCTTCCTCCGACATCGCGCCGTATTCAACCGCTTTGGCGGCTTCCTGATTCAGTCGGCGCGCCATTTCGGCATCATCCGAGTTGATCGAAACCAGCACACCCGCCCGTGCCATCAGGGCGGCATTGTACGGAATGGCGTCTTTCACCTCCATTTTGTAGGCCCACCAGTCGGAAAACGTCGAGCCGCCGACACCGTGTTTCGCCATCTTGTCGGCCACTTTGTAGCCTTCCAGAATGTGTGTAAACGTGTTGACTTTGAAGCCCAGCGAATCCGCCACTTTCATCAGCATGTTGATTTCGGATTGCACGTAGCTGTGGCAGGTGATAAACCGCTTCTTGTTCAGGATTTCGGCCAGCGCATCCAGTTCCACATCCCGGCGGGGCGGCACGGCTTTGGCTTTCTCCTTGGCGTTCATCGAGTTATACGCTTTCCAGGCGCTGTCATACTCGCGGGCGCGGGTGAAATGATCGAAGTAGACCTGCTCCACCCCCATCCGGGTTTGCGGAAACCGAATCCGGACACCATCGCCCCAGTTGGCCTGTTTGACGTTTTCGCCGAGGGCAAATTTGATAAAACCGTCGGCTCCTTTCACGAGCATTTCCTGCGGAGCTTCGCCCCATTTCAGTTTCACAATCGCCGACTGCCCGCCGATGGAGTTGGCCGAACCGTGGAGCAGTTGCGAGGTCGTGACGCCCCCGGCCAGTTGGCGGTAAATGTTGATGTCTTCCGAGTTGATGACGTCGCTCATCCGCACCTCCGCCGAACTCGTCTGTCCGCCTTCGTTGATGGAATAGAGCGCGATGTGCGAGTGTTCGTCGATGATGCCGTTGGTCAGGTGTTTGCCCGTTCCGTCGATCACCTGCGCACCCGCCGGTGCTGCCAGACTTTTGCCCACCTGCGCAATTTTTCCGTTCTGCACCAGCACATCCGCATTGGGCATCACGCCGTCTTTCTCGTTGGTCCATACCGTCGCATTCCGGATCAGCAGGGTCTGCGCTTTGGGTTTTTCGAGGTTCCCCATACCAATAAATGGATACAGCAACTTCCCGAACTGCGGGGCGGTTTTCTTCGCGGTATCCGCTTTAGCAATGGCCGTTGAAGAGAACGGTTGCGCCAAAACCGCCGTCCATTTTACAAGCTTGCCATCCGGCATTTCGCCTTCGCCTTTCAGCGTCGTACCGTCGCGGTAGCCGGTTAAGCGGGTGGTTCCCGGTTGTTTCTTATCAAGTTGAAGTTGCAACGAAATCAGGTCGTTCGTCAGGGCCACTTTCGGCGTCAGTTTCACAGTATCGGCCATCACGGCATAGTCCGGTTTTCCCGGTTTTCCGGTAATGTTCAGCTTCAGGTTGCTGCGGTCGCCGATGGTCAGGTTGTAGGTTCCGCGCAAATCAGCCGCATTTTTATCCGTATACACATACTGCTTTCCCCGAATCCAGTTTTCCAGAACCACATTATCGGCGCTGAACAGGTTGTCGGACGTGATGATGAAGTTCGCCAGCAAACCCGGTTTCAGGCTACCGACTTCATTGTCTATTTTCAGGAGTTGGGCGGGCGTCGTCGTCAGTGCCGCCAGTGCCTGTTGCTCGGTGAGGCCGTAGTCGATGGCTTTGCGGAGGTTCGCCCAGAAGTCGGTTTTGTTCTTGAGGTTGGCCGTCGTCAGCGCAAACGGCACCCCGGCTTTCGCCAGCATCGCCGGATTGGCCGGGGCCATTTCCCAGTGTTTCAGTTCGGCCAGCGTCACGTTATCGGCATCCCAGACGTCCTCTACGTCGTAGGCTTGCGGAAAGTTCAGCGGAACAATCAGCGAGGCTCCCGTGGCTTTCACTTCTTCAATTCGCTGGTATTCGTCCCCGGCACTTTTGATAATATACTGAATTCCAAATTCTTCACCGATCTTATCAGCCCGCAGAACACCCAGTTTGTCGGGTACTTCAAAAACAGAGGGGACGGTTTGCAACTGGTTGAAGGCGTCGAGTGACAGGTTGGACTCGGTCGTTTTCCCGGCTTTCTTGTACCAGTCGGCGTCGTAATACGTTTGTCGCAACAGCGCCACCGCACCCATCGGCGAGTTCGGGTAGGTTTGGGTCGAGGTGCCTTTGCTAAATGAATAATGGCCCGAAACCCGGTCGCGGATCACGACGTTGTTTTCCCGGTCATCGGCGAGCGTTACCAGCACCGAATTACCCCGGGCAATGCCGTCGTGCGGGTGCGTTACCACCGCCCCGAAGCCCAGTTTCCGAAGTTCATTGGCCTGAGCGACATTAGCTTTGAAAATTGTTCCGGCGTCGGTTTCGGGCTGAATGGCCTGGTTCCAGTTGAAAGCTCCTTTTTTGTTGGAGTCGTATTGCGGCACACCCCGGCCACCGGCTGGCGGAGTTCGCCGGAGTTCGGGCATCCCGTAGTCCGAGTCGATGTCGACCAGGGCCGGATAAATGCGTTTCCCTTTCAAATCGGCCACCACGGTTCCCGCCGGAATGCTGACGGTTTTTCCAACGGCTTCGATGCGCCCGTTGCGGATGAGTAAGGTGGCCCCTTCAAGGGTGGTTTTTGAATCGACAATCAGGGTAGCGTTGGTGAAGGCATAAAGCCCCGGTCGTTCGTCGTAGACGCCATTCCGGGGAAAGGTAACCTGCGACCAGCCGATCTGGGCAAGGCCCCAGGTCAGTATACCAGTCAGGAAAATTTTCCTCATGAGGGGAATTAGTTAGGTGATGAGAAAGGAAGTCAATGTTACAAATCTACGAAAGGAGTAACGTCATCGACCTATCAAATCAAACTAAATCCCCGCAATTTCCTTCCAGAATCAACTTTTTTACTCAGAAAACAAACGACTTATGATGAAAACAGGAAGCTTTAGGGACAAAACCGGATTCAGAAAACCACCTTTAAAAAAAACGAAGAAAAGCAATACCCTGATGATCATCTAATGTGTTTACAAATCGCCCCTAAATCCCCTAATTGATTGAAACAAAATACCCGCCGAAATGAATGTTTATCAGCCCACTGCTTTAGCTGTGGGTAAATTGAAACGAAACCGAATCATTCCGAAACCGTTTTAACGGTTTACCGGACGATGAAACCGTTAAAACGGTTCTGGTAGTGGGGGGGTACTTGTCGCTTTACCCACAGCTAAAGCAGTGGGCTATAAGCCGAAATAGCAATTCGGTGGTTTTTATGTTTCAATCAATTAGGGGATTTAGGGGCGATTTGCGAAGGTTACTTATCCCTCAGCTTTTTTCTTTTTTCCTACCAATCACCGGGCACCGTTTAAACGGTTTGGTTCGATCGAACAGGTAGCGATACGTCACATGGGTTTTGACAATGGTCGAGCCGAGCTGGCTGACAAACCGCACCATGATGGGGTTGAAATCGCCTACCCAGTTCATTTCCAGCTCAGTATATTGAAAGGCCGGATTGTGATCGGCTTCGTGGGGCATGCGGAGGGCGATGGCCGCTTCGAGTCCTTTGCCCTGGTGGGCGGGCGCAACGCCAAAAACGACCCCGAACGCTTTCCGGTTGGTTTTCCGGATCATGTGCCACAAAAACTTCAGCTTGCCGATCAGATCGAGCTTGCCGTTGACGTGCTTGAACACCTGGTTGAGTTCGGGCAGGCAAACGAAAAAGGCGACGGGTTCATCGCCGTAGTAAGCAAAGTAAATGATGTTCTCGTCGATGACCGGTTTCAGTTTCTGCATCAGCATTTGGGCCTGAGCCGCCGTCATTTCCTTGACGCCACTGTGGCCACCCCAGGCCGCGTTGTAGATGTGCCGGAATTGCTCAGCCGCTGCGGGCAGTTGCTGCTTGTCAATCGTTCGAAAGCTGTAGTCGGGGTTTTCGTAAATACGCCGGGCGCGGTCTTTCACGGCCTGCGACATCCCGGTCAGCTTGGACCAGGTAGTGGGAATCCCGAACGTAAACTGTTTGAAGTAATCCTGAAAACCGTACTCCTCGAAGAAAGCAATGTAATACGGTTTGGTGTAAGGCATGCAGTAATTCGGCTCCCGGTCGAAGCCATCGACCAGCAAACCCCACCAGCGGTCGCGGTCGCCGAAGTTGATGGGGCCGTCCATCGCTTCCATCCCCCGGTTTTGGAGCCAGGTCCGGGCCGTGTCGAAGAGCAAAAACGCGGCCGCCCGGTTGTCGATGCACTCGAAGAAACCCAGTCCGCCCGTTGGTTGGTCATTATCAAGATTCGCAATGTCCCGGTCTACGAATGCCGCGACCCGCCCGATGGTTTCCTGCTGGTCGTTCAGCAACACATACCGGACACATTCGCCGTTTTCGAACCGCTTGTTGCGGGCCGGATCAAAAACTTCCTCGACATCCGTGTCCAGCGGCCGGATCCACTTGGGGTCGTTGCGGTATAAGCGCACCGGAAACCGGATAAACTCCTTCTGGTATGTTGCGTTTTGGCCAACCTCAATTACCTGCATTCAGACGTCGCATAATGGGCTGCAAAGGTAGGTATAAAACGGAGAAATGCCACCGACCGATCAATGTGATTGGCATCGCTTTTCAATACCGCTCTTTCAACAAATTCATCATGAACACATTGACTTCCCACTGATTCACGACCGGCATTTGGGTATACGGCAGCGTGGGCAAATATGGCGCGGGGCCAAACTCGGTGGTGACGGTCAGGACGGTTTGGTTTTCGCGGTGTATGCCCACAACCTGATCCCACCAGTTCAGGTGTGCCTGCAACGCATCGGCCCATTCCGGGGCGCGGGGGTCGTTGACCTGCGGCCCTTCGGGATGCCCCACCCGGCTGTGAATGTGGTCAGTATGCCGAATGGCGAGTTTAACGGCGTCCTCCTGGTTTTCGAGCAGCGATTCGTGGACGTTGCACCAGTGGGAAATGTCGAGGGCAAGCCGGATGTCAGGGAGTTTTTGCAGGTAATCCCGGGCAATGTGAGCCGCAAACAGGGCTTTTCCCCGGTGGGTTTCGTGCGTGATCCGAACACCGGTTTCCGCCGTAATCCGGTCGGCGAGTTCAAAGAGCCGACGGTTCTGTTCGAAGGCAAAAAAGTCTTTCCCCGTCTGGCAATTGATGAATACCGGCCGGGCGTCGATCAGGTGGCGCAGGTACTTTTCGTAATTGGCCGCGTGCGTGTCCAGATCGGATTCCAACGATTGCCAGTATTGCCCGATCAAGGCCAAACCGTGTTTCGCCAGACTATCGAGAATGGCGTTTTTCTCGCCGGTTTCGAATGGCAGCGCCATTTCGACACCGGCGTATCCCGCGGCTTTCACGTTCCGGCAAAACTGATCGAAGGGCAGTGTATTTCCCCAGGCAGGGGCAAAAAATTGGAGGGTCATTTTTTTAGACAAGAGACGTTAGAGTAGCCACTTTCGCCCCTAAATCCCCTGAAGGGGACTTGGACGCAGCTTAATCTGGATGCTGAAAGTCCCCTTCAGGGGATTTAGGGGCGAAAGCGATGAAATAATTACCTATCTTTTCACCAAAAAATCCGCCGTTTCCGAAATACCGGCTTCGGTTTCGGCCAGCAGATCGCCGTCGAAAGACTCGATGGGTATGTAGCTGCTTTCGTGAACGTCCTTATACGGTTTGTTACTCGCGAGGTTATACGCCGTGATGATCGACCAGCGGGGTTTGTCGGACAAGTTGGCCGCTGACGCGTGCAGCGTGTTGCAGTGAAAAAACGCCGTGTCGCCGGGCTCCATTTCCAGGTATTCCAGCGGCATGATTTTCAACGCTTCGTTCACTTTTTCCATGTCTGCGCCTACCTGCTCACCGGAAAAACCGTGTTCGACCCGGCCCATTTTGTGCGAGCCTTTGATCATCTGCAAGCAGCCGTTTTCCTTCGTCGCGGGTGTCAGTGCCGTCAGCACGGAGAGCATGTCGGGAAACAGAAATCCGTTGTTTTTATACCAGTAACCATAATCCTGGTGCCACTCCCACGCCCCGCCGGTTCGCGGTTCTTTCTGCATCAGTTTGGAGTGGTAATGGGCCGCCCGCCCGCCCAGAATCTGCTCCACGCCTTCCACAATCCGTGCCGACCGGGCAAACTTGCTGTATAAACTCTCATCGAGCGCATACCACAACGCCAGTTTGGTTTTCATGCCCGAGGCATCGACGCGGTCGTAGGTCTTGGTACTCAACACCGTATCGCCCACGGCCAGGCTGTAAAGCCGTTCCACTTCGGCTTCGGTAAACAGATTTCGTACGACCACGTAGCCGTCGCGCTGGTAAGTCTGGAGGTGTTCGCTGGTAAAAGGCATGGTTGTATGGGTGATGATAGAGATGAGAAAAGAGAGAAAAGACTAAAAATCGGAGACGGTTTCAGCGCCGGGCCATACGGGATTGAAACTGCTGCCAGGCCGCCATCGTATTCCGCAGGTTGGTGGGTTTGTCGCCTTTCATGGCGTAACACTGCACACCGATCGGTCCGCGAAAACCCAGTTCCTGAACCGCATACCGAACCAGTTCGTAGGTATCGAAACTACCCGTTCCCAGCGGCAGAATGTACTGATTCCAGACGCCCGTTGGGCCGTTGTCCATGCCGGCGGCATCCACATCGTTTGCTCCGCTGATGGTGATCATTTTCAGGTGCGGTTTCAGGGTCGTCAGCAAGCCTTTCCAGTCGCTCCGACTGGCTTTGGGCGTCGTGGCCAGCCAGTGGCAGAGGTTGAACGTCAGCCCGACGTTGGGCCGGTCGATCTGCTGAACCAGCCGCAGTGCGTGGTCGATTTTTTCGACATAAAAGCTGACGTGCGGATAAACCGCCACCTGCAAGTTGGCCGCTTTGGCCCACTCACCCATCTGCCGCAGTTGACTGACCACGATGGAGTCTGCGGTAGCGGATGGCGACGTAAACCGCTTGCTGTCACTGACAATAAACGGGGCCAGAATTGTTTTGGAGCCTTTCAACGCCCGGATATACGGTTCGATGCGCGGGTCCAGCGTCGGCGAATCGAGGTTGATTTTGATGTAGAAATACGAGCCGGTAAAGTGGTGTTTGTCCAGCGCGGCTTTCATGCCTTCGAATGAATCCAGGAGGTTGATTTCGACGCCGTCGTAGCCCAGACTCTTGATGAAAGCCACCTGCTGATCGAAGGTTTTATAGGTTGAATCGCCCCGGATGGCGTTGTGCAACACAAAGAAAGAATTCTGAATTTTCGAACCCTTCTGCGCCAGCACAAAACCGCTCAGCAATACCGCAGCGAAAAAAAACGCCAGTTTTTTCATAAGTTCCTTCTGATGAGTTTACATCGCCCACTCTTTCCGCGCCAGCGGAGCCGCCAGTAGCGCATTGGCGGCATTGTTTCCGACAAACAACTCCTTCTCCGGATTCCAGGTCAGTTTTTCGCCGATCTGACAGGCAATCAGGCCAATTTGCGAAATCGAAATCGTGCGGTGACCCACTTCAATCGGTTCCAGGGTTTTGCGACCGGTTTTGACGGCATCCACAAAATCCACCTTGTCCCAGAGCGTTTTCGACAAATCCAGTTCACTCCCGGTCGGCTTCGATGTTAGTAAAGCGGGATTGCTGCTGCTGATGACACCGGGATAATTATCGACCAGAATCCAGCCTTCTGACCCGATGTATTTGATGGACGGTTTGCTCGTCGGGCTTTGCACACAGGTCATTTCAACGCCGTTGGCATAGCGGTACGTCACGGTGAAGTTGATCATCGAATTCCAGAGGCTCTTCGGAAATTCGCCCTTCCCCTCCACTTCCACCGGCCCCGAATATTCGCTGTTGTTGGCCCATTGCGCCACATCGAAATAATGCGCCCCCCAGTTGGCAATCATTCCCTGTGCGTAAGTATCGACGCGCATCCAGTTCGGTCGTTTCTGAAGATCGAAGGGTGTGTGTACCCGCATGTCGGTGTACGGCACGAAGGGCATCGGTCCCAGCCACAATTCATAATCCAGTTCTTTCGGGACGGGCATATCGGCCTGCGCCGGAACGGGGTCGGGGTCCGACGGAAACGAGATTTCGATTTTCCGGAGCTTGCCGATGCGCCCGTTCCGAACCAGTTCAACCGCCTGATTCTGGGGGCGAACCGACCGAAATTCGCTATCAGTACGGTTCACGACACCGTATTTTTTCAACGCATCGACCAGCGATCGGCCCTGATGCACACTCATGCTGAGCGGTTTTTCGCAACTGATGTGTTTTTTGGCTTTGGCCGCCAGAATCCCCATCGGCACGTGCCAGTAGTCGGGCGTCGAAATCATCACCGCGTCGATGTCCTTACGGGCAATGATCTCCCGAAAATCACGGTGGGTCGAACAGCCTTTGTAGGTCCCGCTGGCGGTTTTTTGGGCGTAATGGCTTTCAATGGCCGTTTTGGCTTTGCCCATCCGCCAGCTATCCACGTCACAAACCGCCACCACCTGCGCGTCGGCCACATCGAGCAGGCCCGGAATCCGCGCCCCGATGGTTTTGAGATCGGAACCCTGGAGGTTCTGTCCGTAGCCCTGGCGACCGGTTCCGATCAGGCCTACCGCAATGCGGTTGGAAGGGGCGTTTTTGCCAAACACCGAAGCCGGTACGATGGTTGGAATACCCACCGCTGACACGGCACTGGCCGCAACGGCACTATTTTTCAGAAAATGACGTCGGTTCATGGCAAGGGTTTGATTTTGATGGTCCGAAACGCGACACTGTGGCCGTGATCCTGGAGCAGAATGTGGCCTTCCGGAATGTCGGCGAAACCCGCATAGCTGTTAAATTTGCTATCGGTCACCCCCTGCCGGAACGCATCGGAGGTTCGGTTGGTGGTCAGGACTTTCACACCATCGAGCCAGTGTTCGATCTGATTGGAGTTGACGACAATGCGCGACCGGTGCCAGACATCCATTTTCACGTCCGGTTTGGTCGCGGCCACCACATCGTAGATGGATGCGGTTTTCAAATCCTGGGGCAGCTTTTTACCGTTATAAATATAGTCGGCATCGTCGATAAGCTGGTATTCGTACCCCGCCTGTGAGCCAATGGCGGGCTTGGGCAGTCGTTCCTCGATGAAATACTTCACCCCGCTGTTGCCGCCTTTGCCCAGTTTCCACTCGAACACCAGCTCGAAATGGCGGTATTTTTTCAGGGTGACAATGTCTCCGGCGTCGCCGGATTCGGCACCATCCTGGAGTTCCCCGCGCAGCTCACCGTCTTTCACAACCCAGCCTTTGGCAGGAAACCGGTCGGCGTAAGCCCCCCGCCAGCCGGTGGTGGTTTTGCCGTCGAAGAGCAATTGCCAACCGGCTTTCTTCTCGGCCGGGCTGAGGGTATTGGCTGGTTGTGCGAGGGCCAGCGATGACAGGCTGATACCAACCGTAATGAGTTTTAGGGCGATTCCATTCATAGCAGCAAAATTCTGCTATTTAATTTCATTTTTTTGACAGCAAATTTGCAAATACTATCACAAAATTTGCATCTTATCCCTTGTTCTGATTAAAACTGCAAATCGTACCTCATTCATCAGCCGATGCGCCCCGATCGTCTCCTGGTTCCGCAACAACCCCACCGCTCGTTCGACTTACGGCACGAGCGGCTGCCGTTTTTTACCAATCCGTGGCATTTTCACCCGGAAATCGAATTAAACTTCGTCGTAAACAGTACCGGTATGCGGTTTATCGGACACACCATCGAGCGGTTTTCCGGCGGTGAAATTGTGTTGCTGGGGTCTAACCTGCCGCACTACTGGAAGAATGATGTGGTGCATCCGGAAGCGGAAAATCCGGCTTCGGCCGAAGCCATTGTCGCCCGGTTTGCGCCCCAGTTTGCGGGCGAACCCTTCTGGGAACTCCCCGAAACCAAACCGATTCAACGGCTCCTCAACCGGGCCGGCATCGGTCTGAAACTGCTGGAACCGCTTCGGACAGACGTGGCCCGCCAGCTCGTGGCCTTGCTGGAGAACGAAGGGCTGACGCAACTGACCGCCCTGCTGCACATTCTCGACCAGATTGCCCACTCCGAAGCCGTGCTGCCCATCGCTCCGGGCTACGTTCCCAATCAGCAGGTCACGCGGCAAAGCGAGCGGCTCAGCCGGGTGATCGGCCACCTCATGCAACAGGTCGAAGCGCCCGTTTCGCTGGTGGAAATCGCCGAATTAGCCAACATGAATCCGGCCGCGTTCTGCCGGTATTTCAAATCGCAAATGGGGCAAACCCTTACGCAGTTTGTCACCGATCTGCGCATCCGCTACGCCTGTGACCTCCTGACCCGAACCGACGAAAGCATTACGTTCATCAGCGAACAGTCTGGTTTTGAGAACATTTCCTATTTTGTCCAGGCGTTTCGAAAGAAGCAGGGCGTTACGCCCGCCCGGTTTCGGCAACGGTTACGCGGGGTGTAACCCTTGCCGATCGAACCAATACTGCTTCAGCAGCCTTACAGACTTTTCAGGTAGGCGATACTCTGCGGCACCTGGGTGGCAATGCTGGGGCTCTCATCTTCAATGTAATAGTGTTCGACACCCGCTTTTTTGGCAGCTTTCAGAACGGCCGGCAGGTCGATTTGTCCCGTTCCCAGGGCCACGTCGTTTTCCACCGGCGTGCCGCCCGACAGGTTGCCGACAATTCCTTTGCGCAGGTCTTTCAGGTGCATCAGCTTGAACCGTTTGCCGTATTTGTTCAACAGAGCAACGGGGTCATGGCCCGGAAAAACCGTCCACAGAATGTCCATTTCGAAGCCCACATACTTCGGGTCGGTTTGCTGCACGATGTAATCGAACAGGGTTCCGTTCTCGTGTTGCTGAAACTCAAATCCGTGGTTGTGGTAACAGAACATGATCCCGAAGTCGTCTTTCAGTTTCTTGCCAATCTGGTTGAAATCGGCGACGGTTTTCTTGGCCATGTCGAGCGTAAACGGGCCTTCGTGCGGAATCCAGGCCACACGGACAAACTTCGCACCGAGGGTTTTGGCATTCTGGCCCACTTCCTGCGTTTTGTTGAGCGCATCGGGATACCCCACGCCAAACGACGAACACTTCATGCCGCGCTCATCGAGAAGTTTGTGCAGTTCGGCGGCTGTTTTACCAAACAGATTCGAGAACTCCATATCGGTGATTCCCAGCGCCTTGATCGTATCGAGCGTGGCCGCCACGTTTTTCTGAAAACTGTGTCGATACGTATACGACACCATACCGGGGGCCTGCGGAAATAGCTTCTTCTGGGCGAAAACCGGCCCCAGGCTAACCAGAAATAACAGAGCGACTATGGTATTTTTCATTCGGTGATTGATTGAGAATGTACGTTTCGGTAAAAAGTCTTGAAAGGCCCCGATTTACTGTTCATATTGCGACCCTAACCACATCGGCAAGACTTTTATGAATACTACGTTTTCCCTGAAACGCGCCCTCCTTTTGCCGGCGTTCCTGGTAATGGGCATCTTTTCCAGTGCTCTGGCTCAGATTCCCAACGTGACCCGCGACCTGCTGAATCAGGGGGCTTATTTCCGTGCGTCTAATTACGACATCACCCCTATTTACACGATGGCGGGGCCGGAAGGAAAAATCCTGGGTTACCCCTATCTGGACACCACCTTTGCCAAAACGACGGTTTTGTTTTACCAGAATATTGCCAAACCGGGCGTTCAACCGATTCAGGAACTGGTTAACGTCCCCGTTCGCTACAACATCACGGCCAACGACCTCGAATTTCTGATGGACAACCGAACCGTGAAAGCCGTCAGTGGCGAACGCGTGAAACAGTTTACCATAGAACAAAAGGGACAGACGACGACCTTCATCAATGCAACCGAAGCCGGTGCCCCGGCAGACGTTCGCGGTTTTTTTGAACAGGTGAGCGACGGAAAGCTCAAACTCCTGATTCGCCACCAGATTTACGTCAAGAAACCTACCTACAACGTCGCCTTAAGCACCGGATCGAAGGATACCGAATTGATCAAAGAGGCCATCTGGTATACCAGCGATGGCAAAACGCTCACCAAATTCACCCCAGGCCGCAAAGGATTGTTGAGTATCATGCAAGACAAGGAAGACACCATCAATGTGTATTTGAAGGAGAAAAAACCGGATTTAAAAACCCGAACGGCCTTGATGGACGTATTTGCGTACTACAATTCACTGTAAAGGACGGGCCGTCGGTTTTTTGAAACTACTTTGCTGTTAACTTGCAGCCCAGTTTCACCTTCATTGACATTTCTTCATTTTAGTATGAAAAGCCGGCGTTCGTTTCTCCGTTTGGGAGCTTTATTTCCACTGTCTCATTTCAGCCTGAAGAGCCTGCCGGGTTTAACGGGTAGTCGAATCGCGGGCCAGCCCCTGGTGGTTTCTACCTGGGACAGTGGCACCATTGCCAATGGCGGAGCCTGGCCGGTGCTGCAACGTGGCGGCAAAGCCATCGACGCTGTGGAGCAGGCCGGTATTGCGATTGAAAACGACATCAATTGCTGCGTCGGACTGGGTGGCAATCCCGACCGCGATGGTCGCGTTACCCTCGACTCCTGCATCATGGATGACCGGTTCAACTGCGGTTCCGTGGCGTTTCTGGAACGAATCAAACACCCGGTTTCGGTTGCCCGGAAAGTAATGGACACGACGCCCCACGTCATGCTGGTTGGCGAAGGCGCACAGCAATTTGCGGTGGCCAACGGTTTTGCGCTCGAACCCGGCACCTTATCCGCCGATGCCGACAAGACTTACCGGAAATGGCTCGAAAAATCCGAGTACAAACCCATCATCAACGTCGAAAACCAAAAACCGTCTCCTTCCAAAAGTAAAAAGGCTTTCGCACCCAACAAACTAGAGGACGGAACGCCCAATCACGACACCATGGGAACCGTGGCCCTCGATGCGGCCGGAAACCTGTCGGGGATGTGTACAACCAGCGGCATGGGCTTCAAAATGCGGGGGCGCGTCGGCGATTCGCCGATTATCGGCGCGGGCTTGTATGTCGATAATGAAGTGGGTGCCGTTACCTGCTCGGGTCAGGGCGAAGAAGTGATCCGGATGTGTGGTTCGCACCTGGTCGTTGAGTTCATGCGCCAGGGAATGAACCCCAAAGAAGCCTGTCGGCGGGCGGTCGAACGAATCATCAAACGCGACCCTGTGAAGGCGAAAGACTTTCAGGTCGGTTTCATCGCCCTGAACCGTCGGGGCGAGGTGGGAGCATTTTCGGTACAGAAAGGATTCAGCTATACGGTCACTTCCGCCACCGTTCAGAACAAAGTGTACAAAGCCGAAAGCTATTTTAGCTGATTCCGGGCCAACGTCCGCTCCGGGAAACCGCTTTCGGCAAATCCGCCGATCTTGTGGTAATGGCGGCTATGCGGTGCGTTTTTTTCGTACCTTTGCGCTTTCAAATCCAGACCCGATTCAAAGTGTCTTCTATCCTTCGTATTGCATTACAAAAGTCCGGGCGGCTGAGCGAGGATTCGTACCAGTTGTTCAAAGAGTGTGGCATCCGCTTCGACTACGGCACCGGCAAGTTGAAATCCGTTTCATCGAATTTCCCCGCCGAATTTCTTTTCCTGCGCGACGATGATATTCCGGGTTACGTCGAAGACGGCGTAGCTGATCTGGGCATCGTCGGTGAAAACGTGGCCGTCGAATCAGCCCGCAACATCGACACCGTTCATCGGCTCGGTTTTTCCAAATGCCGCCTGTCGCTCGCCATTCCCCGCGGAAACGAGTGGAACGGCATTCAGGATTTGAGCGGTAAAAACATCGCGACTTCGTATCCCCTCATTCTGGGAAATTACCTGCGCGATCAGAACATTTCGGCGGATATTCATGTCATCAGCGGTTCCGTTGAAATTGCGCCGGGCATTGGTCTGGCCGAAGCCATCTGCGACATTGTCAGTTCCGGAAGTACGCTGTTGAGCAACGGATTGAAAGAAGTGGAGGTTATTTTCCGCTCCGAAGCCATCCTGATTGCCCGCTCCACGCTGGAGACTGAAAAGCAGAGTCTGCTGGACAAACTGCTGTTCCGGATCAAAGCCGTTCAGGCTGCCAAGAACAACAAATACATTGTGTTGAACGCGCCGAATGCGGCCCTGGATCAGATCAAATCGCTGTTGCCGGGCATGAAAAGCCCCACGGTGACGCCCCTGGCGACCGAAGGCTGGAGTTCGGTGCATTCGGTCATCAACGAAAACGATTTCTGGGAAAACATCGAAGCCATCCGTTCCGCCGGGGCGCAGGGCATTCTGGTGATTCCCATCGAAAAAATGATTTATTGATTGGTAGACAAGAGAGGATAGACAAGAGAGAAAAGACGTTTCTGCGTTTGCTTTTTGTCTTTATTCTCTTGTCTATCCTCTCCTGTCTCCTCATGAAAATCCTTTCTTTTCCTCCTCGCACCGACTGGCCCGCGCTGCTGGCCCGGCCGGTGCAGTCTACCGAAACGATTGAAAAAGCGGTTGCCCCCATTCTGGAACAAGTTCGGACGCAGGGTGATCAGGCGCTGGCGGAACTGTCGCTGAAATTTGACAAAATCGCCTACACCGGTTTGCCCTTCCAGCCCGGCGACCTCGCAGCCGCCGAAAGCCAGCTTTCCGAGGAACTGAAAACCGCCATTCAACAGGCCTACCAGAATATCAGGACGTTTCACGAAGCACAGCGGCAACCGGTCGAAAAGATCGAAACCATGCCGGGCGTCACCTGCTGGCGTCGGAGTGTGGGCATCGAGAAGGTCGGGCTGTACATTCCGGGCGGAACCGCTCCCTTGTTCAGCACGGTATTGATGCTGGGAATTCCGGCCCAACTGGCGGGCTGTAAGGAGATTATTCTTTGTACACCCAGCGATCACCCGGCGATTCTGTATGCCGCTCAACTGGTGGGCGTAACCCAACTCTTCCGGATTGGCGGGGCGCAGGCCATTGCCGCGATGGCCTATGGAACAGCCTCGATTCCGAAAGTGTACAAGATTTTTGGACCGGGAAACCAATACGTGACGGCAGCGAAAATGCTGGTTGCGAAAGAAGGCATGGCCATCGACATGCCCGCGGGGCCATCGGAAGTAGCGGTTTATGCCGACGACACCGCCGTTCCGGCTTTCGTGGCCGCCGATCTGCTGTCGCAGGCCGAACACGGTGCCGACAGCCAGGTGTTACTGGTCTCTACGAGTAAAAAAATGGTAACGACGGTCAATTTGGCGTTAACGACGCAACTGGAACGACTGCCCCGGCGCGACCTGGCCGCCAAAGCCATCGAAAACAGCAAAGCCATTCTGGTTGAAACCCAGCAGGACGCCATCGATCTGCTGAACGATTATGCCGCTGAGCACTTGATTCTGAGCATTGAAAACGCCGAAGCCGTGGCCGAACGGATTACCAATGCCGGGTCGATTTTTCTGGGTAACTTCACCCCCGAATCCGCGGGTGATTACGCGTCCGGCACGAACCACACCCTGCCGACCAACGGTTTTGCCCGCGCCTACAGCGGGGTTTCGCTCGATAGTTTCGTCAAGAAAATTACGGTTCAGCACATTTCATCGGAAGGCATTCGCAACCTCGGACCCACGATTGAGGCCATGGCCGAAGCTGAATCGTTACTGGCCCACAAGCGCGCGGTGAGTCTGCGGCTGGCGAGTCTGGAATGATCTAATTCGCCCTAATTTTGTTATCTTGCTAAAAAGATGTGGTGATGGAACAATTAACAATTGAGATAGCAACTCCTGAGGATAAAGAATTACTTCTCGCACTTTTACCCAAATTGAATGCACGGGTAGTAAACAAAATGCAGCCACAGCCGGGTGATTCTAAATTATCTTTTGTTGAAATCGCAGAACAAATTGCGGCAAAAGGCGGAATAACCTCCATGGGTGACCCATCAGAATGGCAGCGCGAAATCCGAAGTTGGGATCGGGAACTTGATGGTCGCAAGGAATGATACTGGATAGCAATATTCTGATCTACTTTGCCAATCCTGGTTTTGACACCTTACGGGCTTATTTAAAGGAAAGGCAAAACACAAGTTATGTTTCGTTAATTTCTACACTGGAGGTTTTAGGATACCACAGACTCAAGCCAACCGATAGGATTGAACTGGAACGTCTACTGGATGCAGCATCAATTTTTCCTATAACAGACGCCATCATCACCGAAGCCATCCGTTTACGGCAACAGCGCAAACGCTCTCTGGCCGATTCCATCATTGCTGCGACGGCTTTGGTGTATAATTTACCCGTTTTAACGAATAATACCGCCGACTTCGAAGACATATCGGGTCTACAGGTAATTTCCTTACAATCGATTACGTAAGTATTTTTTTGATTTTATGTTTGACCTCAATACCATCCTCCGCCCCCACATCATTACGCTGACGCCCTACTCCTCCGCCCGCGACGAATACACCGGAAAAGAAGGAATTTTTCTGGACGCCAACGAAAACGCATTCGGATCGACTCTCGACGGGTCGACGATCGCTGGGTCGACACTCGACGGGTCGGCTTCGGAAGAACACTATAACCGCTACCCGGACCCGCACCAACTGGCGATTAAGGCCAAACTGGCACCCATCAAGGGCGTTCGGCCCACGCAGATTTTCATCGGCAACGGTTCCGACGAACCGATCGATCTGCTGGTGCGGGCGACCTGCACACCGGGTTCGGATTCCATCCTGATTCTGCCGCCCACCTATGGGATGTATGAAGTCAGTGCAGCCATCAACGACGTCCAATTGATCAAAGTACCGCTAACGACTGATTTTCAGATCGATGTCCTGGCGGTTTTGGCGGCCATCCTGCCTCACACAAAATTGCTGTTCGTCTGTTCGCCCAACAACCCGACCGGGAATCTCATCGACCGGGAAGCAATCTTTACGCTGCTCACCCATTTCAATGGATTGGTGGTGGTTGACGAAGCGTACATCGACTTTGCGGATACCGAATCGTTTACGGCTTTGCTGGATCAGTACCCCAATCTGGTGGTTCTGCAAACCTTCTCGAAAGCCTGGGGTCTGGCGGCTTTGCGGTCGGGCATGTGCTTCGCTTCCGAAGCCCTGATCGAGGTGCTGAATAAAATAAAACCGCCGTATAACGTCAGCGGCCCAACGCAGCATTTGTTACTGAAAGCCCTCAATCAGGTACCAACCAAAGATGCGATGGTGGCTCAAATTTTGGCCCAGCGGGAAGAATTAATTACGAAACTGCTCAATTTACCGCTGGTTCGTCACGTTTATCCTTCAGACGCCAACTTCATTTTAGTGAAATTTGACGATCCCAGAGCGGTTTTCGACTACCTCATCGACCAGCAAATTATTGTTCGCGACCGGCATCGGGTTAAACTGTGCGAAGGCTGTCTGCGCATCACCGTTGGAACACCTTCGGAAAACGAACAGGTGCTGGCCATGCTGAAAACGTTCGCAAACCGCTTGACTACAACCGTTTAAGTATCAATGAATCGTATGAAAAGAAATTTTTCTCTGCTGATTGTATTGTTGGTTGGCTTGGCAATCAGCCAGCGGGCCGAAGCGCAAACCAACAACTGGGCCATCGGTTTCCGCATCGGCGAACCGGCCGGTGTCAATATCCGGAAGTATTTCGGTGAAAATCATGCCTTCGATCTGAATGTCGGCACCTACGGCGGCATTTATGGCAACCGGCGCAGTTACCGCAAAGGGATGTACAAGAATGTCGGTTTTACGGTTCAGGGACATTACCTCTGGCACGGCGGCATTGGCAAGTCGGAAACCCTGCATTATTACTTCGGCTTTGGGGGGCAGTTGAACAGCCGACGGTATTATCCCGATCAGTTCAGCCTCGTGAATGCCTACGACAACACGATTTCGATTGGCGGTTCGGGCGTGGCGGGTCTGGAGTATTTCCTGCCCAACAAACCCTTCTCCGTTTTTCTGGAAACCGGGGCTTATGTTGAAGTAATTCCCGCTCCGTTTTTCATGGGTCTGCAATCCGGACTGGGGATACGCCTGAATTTATAGGTTATTTCGCGGACGGGGCCGCCCGGCGGTTAAGCGAAGAAAAAGAGAGTTGAGCGGAGGGAACAATAACTCTGCTCAACTCTCTTTTTCTCCGCTTAACTCCGCGTTACAACATTAACCTGCTTACCTTTCCTCTATGTTCAAAATTTTCAGTTCATCGGCTGGATCGGGGAAGACCTATACACTGACCAAAGAATACCTCAAACTGGCCTTGGGGGACCGTTCCCAATCCGGCAAAGGCTTTGAATCCCACCAGTTTAAGAACATTCTGGCGGTGACCTTCACCAACGCGGCAGCACGGGATATGAAGGACCGGATTCTGGAGCAGCTCCGGAAAATCACTTCCGGTGACCTGAACTCCCAGCTTTCGGAATTAGCCAGCGAGTTACAGCTTGAACCTGCTGAACTGCAAAATCGGGCCAGGCTGACGTTCCATTCCATTCTCCACGACTACTCTTCCTTCTCTGTTCTGACCATCGACAGCTTCGTGCAGCGCGTGGTAACGGCTTTCACCGACGATCTGGAATTACCGTACAGTTTTGAGGTGGAAATGGATACCGATGCGGTTTTGCAAACGGCCATCGACCGGCTGCTGGAAAAAGTGGGACAGGAAGATCACCCCTATTTGTCGGAAGCCCTGGAAGAATTTTACCTCGATAATGCGTCCGACGGAAAAAGCTGGTATAGCCTCGCCGGTACGCTCGCCGATTTCTCCAAAGGCCAGTTGGGCGACCGGAACTACGAGTTCGTGCAGAAACTCAAGGAACTGAATCCCGAAAATTTCCGGACCATTCGGCGCAACCTGCGCGAGAAAAACCGGGAAATTGAGACGATGATCGAGCAATTGGCTCAGCAAGGATACCAACTCATTCAGGATGCCGGTATTCCCGAAAAGGCCTTTTACTACGGCGACAAAGGCGTCGGAGCGTATTTCAAGAAGCGAATTTCGCTCTTTTCTTTTCCGGAAGATCCCAACTCGTATGTGCGGAAAGCCATCGACGACGACGTCTGGCATTCGGGCAAGAAGAATCTGACCCCCGAACAACTTCAGATTGAGGCCATTAAAGAGCAACTGCGGGAATACATTCGGCAAATCGAACAGCTTCGGCAGGACAGTCTTCTGCGCTACCGGACATTCGGAGCCATCGAACAGCATTTGCAGAAAGTGGCCTTGCTAAAGCAAATCAAACAGGAATGTGACGATTTGTTACGCGAGCAAAACCGGATCCATATCTCGGAATTTAACCGCCTGATTGTGAAAGTGGTAACCGAAGAACCGGTTCCCTTCATCTACGAACGGCTCGGCGAAAAATTTCACCATATTCTGATTGACGAGTTTCAGGATACATCAAAACTTCAGTTTGTCAACCTGTTACCTCTAATAGACAACAACTTAGCCTATCAACGGTTTAACCTTGCTGTGGGCGATGCCAAGCAGGCCATCTACCGGTTTCGCGGGGGCGACATGGACCAGATCGTCGCCCTGCACAGCGGCAAACTGGATTCACTTTTGTCGGCGCACGAAACCAGTGACATGACGGTCGAGCGGCTATCCGGTTTGCAACACCACCTCCAACCCGACCGGCTGGCCACCAATTGGCGCAGTGCAGAATCCATCGTGGAATTCAACAACGGCTTTTTTCGGTTCATGGCGGATTTCTACGCCAATACGGATTTCCAAAAAGTAACGGAGGTGTTCGATGAGCAATTCCGGCAGGCATCGGCCAAAGCCGGGGTGCAGGGGCACGTTCAGCTTGATTTCATCGAAAAACCGGATCGGTTTGCGGCTAAAAACGCCGACGGGGATGAGCCGGATTTCAACGCCCGAATGGTGGAGCGCACGCTGCAACTGATTCAGAAAGCCGTGGCCGATGGCTATCAGTACGGCGATGTGGCGGTTTTGTGCCGGTTTAAGAAAAACGCCCGGCGCATTGCCGACTATCTGGAAGCCAACGACATTCCACTCACCTCAGAAGATTCGCTGACGCTGCAATCGTCGGAACGGGTGCGGTTTCTGGTTTCGCTGCTGCAATTGCTGCACCAGCCCGAAAACCGGATGGTGCGCTACGACATGCTGTTTCTGTACCACCGGCTCATCAACCCCAACCTTCCCGATGCTGCCTGGATGGAATACATGGACAAGATGGCCAAGGCGGAAGATGAGGAAGATATTTTCGGCCTGGTTTCAAAAATTGACAAGGCCAAGCTCGATCCGACGGCTTTGCAACAGCTCAGCATCTATGAACTGTGCGAAAAACTGGCCGACTACTTTGATCTGTACGAAAATGAGCGGGATAGTGCCTATCTGTTCCGGTTCATGGACGAGGTGCTAACCTACAGCAGCCGGTACAGCAGTCACCTGACGGATTTTCTGAAATACTGGGAAACCGCCCAGGAGAAAGTGTCGGTCAGCACCCCAGCCGACCAGAATGCCGTCACGATCCAGACGATCCACAAATCGAAAGGGCTGGAATACCCCGTCGTCATCATTCCGTATGCCGACTGGTCGTATAAACCGCGCAACAACGAGACAATGTGGGCCGATCTATGGCCATTGGGTGAGGTGGATGAACTGGCCATTCCGGGTCTGGGTCACCAGGAAATCCGGCGGCTGCAAACCGCATCGATCACCATCAAAAAAGACCTGGACGAAACACCCCTGGCAGATCAGTACCAGGACGAACTGTACCGGACGTTTGTCGAGTGCATGAACCTGGTCTATGTGGCCTTCACTCGCCCCACCGACCGGCTGTACATCATCGCGGCCAAGCAGGATTTTTCGCCAACGGCCAAAGACGGCGGCTTTAAAAATGCCAACGGCATCGACTTCTGGTTGTATACCTATCTCACTGATCTTCGGGGCAATCCCTGTTGGGAAGAGGGAAAAATGAGCTACCCGCTGTCTGATTTTGTAACCCAACCGACCAAACATTCGTTAACCCTAAGTGACGCTTTCGCGGTTACCGTTGGAAACCGGGAAGGAAACCAACCGCTTCGGCTCCGGCGCATCGAGCGGACGATCGACACGTCGGCCTTTGAAAAAAGCCGGGCGTGGTGGCAAAAAGTTTGTACGGCCCTGTCCCTGATTCAGAAACCGGAGGACTCGGAACGCGCCATTCGGCGGATGGTGGCCGAGGGGATTTTGCGGGCGTCGGAGCAGGATACGATGTGGTCGGCTTTGCAAACCGTGTTGAACCATCCCGATATCAGTCCGCTTTTCGCGTCGGCAAACCGGGCTGATAACAACCGCCGGATTCTGGTCAACACCGGTTTGAACGGAAAACCGCAACGAAACGGCCCCAATCGGGTGGTTCAATTTCCGGACAAAGTGGTATTGGTCAATTATTTGACCGAAGAGTCCGATGAAAACGATCAGGCCAAAATGCGGTCTTTTATGAAACTCTACCATCAAATGGGCCATTCCACGGTGGAAGGCTGGCTGGTGTCCATTCAGGATGGCACGGTTATTAAATTGAATTAATCAGCTCAACCTATGAACTATTCGTTTTGGTTTTTATCGTTTTTTTTAGCCACGCAAGTCGTTTTTGCGCAGGAGTATCCGATCACCGCCGTTCCGCTTTCCAAGGTCAAAATTCAGCCCGGTTTCTGGTACAACCGGCTGGAAGCGGCCCGCAACGTAACCATCCCGCACGCATTCCATAAAATTGAAGAAACCGGCAAACTCGACAATTTCGCCGTGGCCGGTGGTCTGAAAAAGGGAACGTTCAATGGCATTCGATTCGATGAATCCGACGTGTATAAGGTCGTGGAAGGAGCCGCTTATACGCTCCAGAACAAGTATGATCCCAAACTCGACCGCTACCTCGACAGCCTGATTACGCTTTTTGCGGCTGCTCAGGAACCGGACGGGTATATTTATACCATCCGAACCATTTTCAAAGACAGCACCGGTTTGAAAGACTGGATTGCCGGACCCAGCCGGTATGCGTTCGAAAATGGCAGTCACGAACTGTATAATGTGGGGCACCTCTACGAAGCCGCCATAGCCCATTTTCAGGCCACCGGCAAACGTACGCTGCTGGATGTGGCCATCAAAAATGCCAACCACCTCGTTAAAACCATTGGACCAAAACCGGGGCAGATGATTGTGGTGCCGGGCCACGAAGAGACGGAAATCGCCCTTGTTAAACTGTACCGCTTAACCGGTGAAAAAAGTTACCTCGATCTGGCCCGATTCTTTGTCGACATGCGCGGCAGGGGCGATAAGCGGTCGTTGTACCAGGATGCGCACAACCTGGGCCCAACGTATTTTCAGGACCTGAAACCGGTTGTCCAGCAAACCGAAGCCGCTGGGCACGCCGTTCGGGCACAATACTTATATGCGGCCATGACCGATCTGGCAGCCATTCAGCACGACCAGCCGATTCTGGATGCGGTCATGAAGATTTGGGAGGATGCCACGACCCGCAAGCAGTACATCACAGGGGGCGTCGGTGCGCGTGAAAACGGCGAAGCTTTTGACGAACCGTATGTGTTGCCCAACGACGCGGCTTATGCCGAAACCTGCGCGGCCACAGCCAATCTGCTCTGGAACCACCGCCTGTTTCTGTTGACCGGCGAATCCAAATACATGGACGTTTTCGAGCGGGTGTTGTACAACGGTTTTCTGGGTGGCGTTTCGATTGAAGGCAATTCCTTTTTTTACGTCAATCCGATGTCATCAAACGGCAAAAAAGACTTTAGCAACGGCGAACCGGCCCGGCGCTCGCCCTGGTTTGGCATCAACTGCTGCCCAAGCAACGTCGCCCGGTTTTTGCCGTCGCTGCCGGGTTACATCTACGCGCTTCGCAACAACGAGCTGTTTATCAACCTCTTTGCCGATAGCCAGACGGAGGTAACGATGAACGAAACGCCGGTCACTATTCGGCAGCAATCGAATTATCCGTGGGATGGTGCCATCAAAATGACGGTTTCGCCCAAAAAAGCCGTAGCATTTCCGCTTCTGATTCGTGTTCCGGGCTGGGCTACCAACCAGCCGATGCCGGGGGATCTGTACCGGTATGTGACGCAAAACGCACCTTCGATTAAATTGACCATCAATGGAAAAGTGACGCCGGTTACGGTTGAAAAGGGTTATCTGAAATTGTACAGAACCTGGAAAACCGGTGATGTGCTGACGCTGACGCTGGATATGCCGGTTCGTGAAGTGGTGGCAAATGAGAAAGTAAAAGCCACCAAAGGGAAAATGGCCATCGAGCGGGGGCCGATTGTGTACTGTGCCGAAGGAGTAGACAACAACGGGCAGGCACTTGGCATTACTACTTCTAGTAATCAGTCTTTTACGCCAGAATTTCGAAAAGAGTTGCTGGGTGGCGTAACGGTCTTGAAATCGGCAGGGGCAAAACCGGTTACGTTGATTCCGTATTATGCCTGGAACAACCGGGGTGCCACCGAAATGGCAGTTTGGTTTGGTTCAATAGGAAAATAACGGGATATGGAAAATTGCCGCGCTATTTTCCATCTATTAAAATTCGGTCCACTTAGACGTAGCAAATTGTAAAAAGTAACGCTCCCGGCGTTACTTTTTTATTTTAACGCGAACTATGTGATAATTTCCTTGCCGACCAGTTGTTTAAGTGCCAGCGGCACGTAATGTTACTAGCAAATCGGCATTTTAAGCGTTCCAGGCGTACCGATCGGTACGCAACTAACGCCTATATCGCGTACCTCCGGCACGCTTGGCCTACTCAGATACCCATTTGCTATTGACATTTGCCCCCTCCGGGGTCAATACTCTCATTGTTCATGTTGTTCTATTATTTTCAGGAGTCAGTTTATACCCAATTCCTTCTGAAGAAACTTACCGAAAACTGCTAGCGTTGACCGGAAAAGAACCGCCATAATCCGTATGAACGTCATTGTCCAGGAACCGCCCGAATCCCTCCGTTTGTTCGTTCACAAGCTCTGGCACATTTCGGCGGATTACATCGATCAACAGGACATTTGCCTGCCGGTTTTGCAGTACGAGTTGATGTTCAATTTTTCGGATCACTTCTCGGTCAGCGATTCAAACGACACGCTGATTGTTGAAGACGCGGAAAACTGGATCAGCGGTTTGTATACGCGCCCGCAGCGAACCGTAACGTCGGGCAAGCACGAAACCTTCGGCGTTTTTTTGAAACCCTGGGCCTTGCAATCGCTGACGGGAATTCCTGCGTCGGAACTAACCAATCAAATCGTTTCGGGAAGTACGGTTTTTCGCCAGTCGATGGATGAACTCAACGGACGGATGCAGGACACACCAACCGCCGGTGAGAAGCTGGACCTGCTCGAACGGTTTCTGGTCAAACGCCTGACTGACAAAGACATTCCGGCTTATTTGGTTTATGCGGTCGATTATCTGCAACGAAGCCGCTGGCACGACGGAATCATCAAAGCAGTGGCCCAAGACCTCCGAATCAGCCCGAAATCGCTCACGCTGGCGTTTAAAAAGCACATCGGCATCTCACCCGGGCGGTTTTTGCACCTGCGACTGCTCAACGATCTCGCGAGCGATTTAGCTCAAAAACCGCATCAGTCGCTCACGGAACTCGCCCATCAGCACGGTTTTTTCGACCAAGCCCACCTGAATCACCTCTTTAAATCCCTGACGAATCTTACTCCGGGCGATTACCGCGACCATGTTCTGGCGGGTGCCATCGACCCCGCATCACCCTGTTACATCCGGGCCTCACCGAATCGCGGGTAATTTTTATACAATTCTCCGGTACCGCTGCCGCGTACTTTTGCCTCAAAAAACAAATACAATGAGAAAAGTAAAACTGTACATCGCGACGAGTTTAGACCGTTACATTGCCGGACCGAACGGCGAAATCGATTGGTTGTTTACCGAGGGAGAATTCGGATACGACGCGTTTATGGAAACCGTCGATACGACACTAATGGGGTATGAAACGTACAAATTAATCGAAACCTTTGGTGATTTTCCGTATAAGTCCCAGACGAATTACGTCTTTACCCGAAACTCAAATCGACCCGAAGCAGCTTACGCGCAATTTATCGCAAGTGATGTGGTAGCATTTGTTCAGGCATTGAAACAGCAGGCCGGGAGAGACATTTTTCTGGTGGGCGGAGGACAGATCAACGCTATCTTACTCGAAGCCGGGCTGATCGATGAGCTTCAGGTTTTTGTCCATCCGATTATTCTGGGAAAAGGCATTCCGATGTTCCAGTCGACGGAAAAACCGCATCCCTGGCAGTTGGTGGAAACCAAAACCTATGAGCGGGGACTCGTGGAGTTGCATTACCTAAAAGGCTGAAAACCCGGCCGGATTAGCATTTCAATTTGTTCGAAACCTATGAATCATAAATGAAAAATGATGAATGTAAAATGTTAAAGTGCTGGTCCGGCCAATCCTTTAACATTTTACATTCATCATTTTTCATTTATGATTTCTAGTAAAACTTATTGTACTGTCCGCTCCGCTTTTTTCTCCAGTACCTTTTCTTCTCTGGCGGCTTCCAGGCGCAACTTGCCGTTTTGGCGTTCAAAAACCTTGAACAGCACCATGAAATAGGCCAGCAAGAGCGGTCCAATGACCAGACCTAAAATGCCGAAGATCGGTACGCCCAGCACGATACCAGTTAAGGTTACGAACGGGTGAACATCGCCCATGCGCTTGGCCAGCATAACCCGGAGCAGGTTGTCGACGTTGATGATCACCACCGCACCAACCACCAAAATGCCGATTCCGTCACCGGTATTGCCCTGTGAAATCATCAGAATACCGGCGGGTCCCCAGACAATGGGCGTTCCGAGAATCGGAATAAAGGCGAAGAAAAAAGCGACTGTACCCCAGAAAACCGCATCGGGCACCCCAAAAATCCAGAGGGTCAAACCGGTCAGAATCGACTGAACCAGGGAAACCAGTGCCTGCCCCAGGATGTTGGCATTCACCATGTTTTTCAAATCCTCACCCAACTCGTTGAGTGTGTCATCTTCAAAAGGCAGGTATTTACGCAGCCCCTTCAGAAATTTTTCTTCTTCCATGAAAATGAAGTACAAGCCGACGTAGAGCAAACCCAGCGAAATAATGACGTCCAGGGTACCACTCAGAATGGAAGGAAACTGCTGGCTGGCAAAACCGGCGCTCTGCTTCACCAGGTTCTTGATGTTGGCTTGATCGGTCAGTTGGATACCGGTGGCTTTTTCCAGTTTTTCGATCAATTGCAGAATTTGATCGGTGTGCTGGCTGTAATACTGAATCCGGTTGATGAGCAACAGGCTTAGTGCCAGAAACGGCATGATAATCACTACAACCGAAAAGAGAATGAGTAAAATGGTGACCAGCAAGCGGTTCCATTTCCGCTTGTGAACCAGATTGGTGAACCAGGGGCGAAAAATGACGTAGATAATTCCGGAACCGAGCAGGGCAATGGTGTATTGACGCAGTCCAATCAAGATAAAACCGGCAATAACAACCAGACTGATAATTAAGAGAACACGCTGTTGTTTGGGAGTATAAATGGTGGCCATCGATGGTTGAAAAAGGTGTGTACCCAATTAACACCACTCCCCTTGGTTTTTGTTTTGGCAAATCGGGATAAGATCACCTTTGGAATGAATTTCTCTTTCTGTCCAGCCCCAGCGACAGCCCTTTAGTGCCTATTGTACTCGCAACAGCTTGGCATTAATGGCAACAACAATGGTAGATGCACTCATCAGAATGGCTCCCATCGCCGGGCTAAGCATAAACCTTGGATACAGAACACCTGCGGCTAAAGGAATAGCTATTACGTTATAGCCAACGGCCCAGGCCATGTTTTGCACCATCTTCCGGTACGTTGCCCGCCCAAAAGTGATCATCTGCACCACATCCATCGGATCGCTGTTGACCAGAATAATATCGGCGGTTTCGGCGGCTACATCCGTACCGGAGCCAATGGCAATGCCCACATCGGCCTGTGCCAGTGCCGGCGCATCATTCACCCCGTCGCCGGTCATGGCAACCACCTCTCCATTCTCCTGAAATGCCCTGACTTTGTCCTGCTTTTCATGCGGTAAAACATTCGCTAGATACCCGTCCATCTGTAGCTTTTTACTGATGGCTTCCGCAATTTTCTCGTTGTCACCCGTCAACAAGAAGGTTTTGATATTCATTTTTTTTAAGGCCGCCACGGATGCGGCCGCATTTTCCCGGAGACTATCGGCCAACGTGATCAGACCGGCGAGCTTTCCGTCAATTAAAATAAAATTGACAGTATCAGTCGCCTGATCGACCTGATCGGGAATGGTGGGGACGGGCTGGTTTTCCTGTTTAAAATAATTGGGGCCGACCGCCATTACCTTTTTTTTGTTCACAATTCCCGTCACCCCGACACCCGGCAGGTAAGTAAAATCGGTTGAGGGCCATAGGCCCAGCTTCTTTTCTTTCAGTTTTCGGATCACCCCGTGCGCGATGTGGTGTTCGGAGTTTTGCTGGATCGCTGCGGCAAATTGAAGGATCTGGTCCTCCGAAAACAGTTTGTCTTGCACGATGATCGCTTGAACTTCATGAGACCCTTTGGTCAATGTCCCGGTTTTATCGAAGATGATCGTGGTAAGATTCCGGGCATTTTCAAACGCCGTGCGGTTTCGAATCAGGAGCCCGTGTGTGGCCGAAAGGGTGGTTGAAACCGCGATAACCAGCGGAATCGCAACACCCAATGCATGTGGGCAGGAGGTTACCATCACCGTTACCATGCGTTCCAGCGCAAAGGCCAGACTTTGACCACCCGTGTACCAAACGACAAACGTCAGAATGCCGACACTGATGGAAATCAACGTAAGCCACTTCGCTACCGTGTCGGCCAGATTCTGGGTAGTCGATTTGGCTCCCTGCGCATTCCTGACCATTTTAATTACTTTTTGTAAATACGTATCATCACCGGCACCGGTAACCTGGATTTTCAGAACCCCATCCGTATTGATTCCCCCGCCGATGACCTTATCCGCTTTCTGTTTCTGCACCGGAACACTTTCACCGGTCAGCATACTTTCATTCACATATGAAGTCCCTTCCAGAATCAGCCCATCGGCCGGGATCTTTTCCCCCGGTTTTACCAGCAACACATCGCCGTTGCGCAGTTCTTTCAAGGCAATGTCTATTACCTGATTACCTCGCTCCACATGGACGATTGAAGGCAACAATGCCACCAGGGATTCCAGCGCGCGTGAAGCCGCCATCTGGGATTTCATTTCCAGCAAGTGCCCAAGCAACATGATGTCGATCAGGGTAGCCAGCTCCCAAAAGAAATCCATGCCTTCCAGGCCAAAAACCACCGCCACACTGTATCCGTAAGCCGTCGTTATCGCTACGGCCACCAGCGTCATCATCCCCAGGTTTTTGTTTTTGAGCTCCCCGACCAAGCCCGTCAGAAAAGGCCATCCGCCATAAAAATACAGGAAGCTGCTCAGGACCATGAGCACATACGTATCTCCGGGAAAGCGCCAGTGGAATCCTGCCCAGTGCTGGATCATGGGCGACAACAAAAGGACGGGAACGGTAACGACCAGACATAACCAAAAACGCTTCAGGAAATCGCCGGTGTGGTGACCAGCGTGTTTGTCATGACCGGCATGGTCGTCCGTGGGTTTGGCGGAATGTGCATGCAAAACCGTTTCCTCTTGTATGTCGTGATGATGCTCGTGATGATGTTCCATCTTCTTACGGTTTATGAAAGCCCTGCCCGCGGTCAATAATTCAGAGTGAATCCTACGCCAAATCCCATATCGCTGTCGTAATGGGCTGATACGCCACTGTTTTTCGTGAGAATATACCGAAATCCGGCCATATATTCTTTATCGGTGTTTGCCATCAGACTCATTCGCAGGCGTTTGGAAACCGGAATATCCATCCGTTCCAGTTGCAAGCGGACATTGCCGTCGGTGAAAACCTCAGCCTGGGCTACCACCAGCATCGGCAGGGTGTAGTTAATCCCGGCACTGAAAACCGCTCGTTTGTCTTTGGTATTTTGCTGGCCGAACAGATTGCGCTCGACTTCGTCCATCCCCATTTTTCGATACCGCCAGTCGAAACCGATGAAGGGCATCAACCACTGCATTTTGCCCAGATAGCGTCCGATGTGGGTTTCGGTTTCATAGCCATGATGGTCGTTATAGCCCAGTCGCCATTCGGTGCCAACACTCCAGCGGGTATTTTGCAGCATCGCCTGCCCATCGTTTCCGTTGGTGGCAAAATCGTTTTCGGCCATGAAATGAAACGCCCGGTCGTCGGCAAATAACTTGCGCCGGGCTCGTTTCGGGTTGGGAATTTCCGGATTGGGAGGAGAATTTTCGTAGGAAAAAACCCGGCCCATTCCGCTCATCATGTGGTAGAGAATATGACAATGGAAAAACCAGTCACCACTTTCGGTGGCGGCAAATTCGAGGGTGTCGGTTTCCATCGGCATGATGTCGATGACGTTTTTCAGCGGAGCCTGTTCCCCCTGCCCATTAAGCACTCTGAAATCATGGCCATGCAGGTGCATCGGGTGGCGCATCATGGAATTGTTGTAAATCACCATCCGAACCGTTTCCCCTTTCTGAATCAGGATTTTGTCCGTTTCAGACACCACCCGGTTATCCAGACTCCAGACGTACCGGTTCATGTTTCCCGTCAGCACAAACCGCAGCTCTTTTGTCGGTGCATTTTTAGGGAGTGACGTTTTAACCGGCGATTTGAGCATGGCATAATTCAGGGTGGTAATCGCCGACAACGCATTGCTGTTGTACCGGTTCTGATGGGCATGTTCATTTTCCGGGCTAATCCCACCCATTAGTGTCGTTTTCCCGTTGACAGGCCCGGTAATTTCCGGATACATGACCACGTTCATATCCATCTGGTTGAGGCTCATGTTCATACCCCTATCATCCAGATTACCGTTCATTTTCATCATGCCATTCATCATCTTCATCCCCTCGAAATAGTGTAATTTCGGCAGGGGCGATGCGAGTTGTTTCACGCCCTCACCGAGGTACAACGAAGCCGAGCGGGTCCGGTCTTCGGAAGTCACCAGGAATTCATAGGCCGTTGGGCGGGCGTCGGCATTTCCCGCCGGAATGGTAACGATGACGTCGTAGGTTTCGGAAACGGCAATAATCAACCGGTCGACTTCCACGGGCTCCACCTCGTTGCCATCGTTGGCTACCACCGTCATTTTCCCCCCCGCATAGGTAAGCCAGAAATACGTGGAGGCTCCCCCGTTCGAAATCCGCAAACGCACCCGGTCACCGGCTTTGAATTGCGACAGCTGGCTTTCGTTTTTTCCATTAATCAAAAATTGGGAATAATAGACATCGCTGACGTCCATGGCGTTCATCCGCTTCCACTCGTTGACGACTTTTGTCTTCAAATAGCCCTGCCTGATCGCTTCCGAATAGCTTTGTGTCGTTCCCTTTTTGATGGCAAACCAATCACTGGCATTGTGCAGCAGCCGGTGAATATTTTTGGGGTTCATATCCGTCCACTCACTCAGCATGACCGGAACCGTGGGAATAACCGGCTCTTTTTTCTTATGAAGAATCAGGGAACCATACATACCAAGTTGTTCCTGCAAACCGGTATGGCTGTGGTACCAGTGGGTGCCGCTCTGAATAATGGGAAACCGGTACAAATGAGTCGTGTAGGGCTTGATCGGCATTTGGGTCAGATTGGGAACACCGTCGTACCGGTTGGGCAAAAACAGCCCGTGCCAGTGCAGGGACGTCTCTTCATTCAACTCGTTGTGCACGTAAATTTCGGCCGTGTCACCCTCGGTGAAGGTGAGCGTCGGCATCGGGATTTGCCCGTTCACGGCAATGGCCCTTTTGAGTTTCCCGGTAAAATTGACGGTTGTATCCTTCACGTACAGGTCGTACCGCACTACTTTTTGAGCCGGTGCCGGGCGAAAGGCAAGCAGAAACAGGCTGAAAGCGAGAAGCAGCCTTTCAGCCAGACTTTTACCAAAATCCATCGTGTGTTTTCTGTAAAGGAGGAAAGAAAAGGGCGTTCCAATTCCACGTGTCGTCGCTCATTCGCAGCAGTATGATGGAATTGGAACAGCCCGGATTTTATTTGATGGTTTCGGTCGTTTTACCACAGCTCAGCATCTGTGCGCCGTAATAGGGATTTTTGACTGCCGGGATTTTGCTCAGCCAGTTGGCCCCTTTTCCGTCATTAAACATGGGGCAATGCTGGTAATAAACCGTTTCCGACGGTTTTCCGGCCTTAATGAGTTTGTACATATTTTCGGAAAGCGAGGTAAAATGGTCTCTCTGGTGACCTACCTCTTTGGTTTCCTCGATGTGTTCCGCGTCCAGACCGAGGTCGTTCATCACCTTCATCCAGACGGTGTGTTGCTCCGCACTCAACTGCCCCATTTTCACCGCTTTGATAGCCTTCACCAGAACGGCAGCCTGGGTTGAAGCGGCCTTTCCGTCCGAATTGACCAGGGCGTCTTTCACCGAGAAATACGCTGCCAGAACCGGTTTCAAAGGATCAGAACCAGCCGTTTCGACTGGAGAGACCGGTACCGACTCCGGTTGATGAGCAGGTGCATTTTTGGCAACCAGTGCGTCTTTTTTACCAGCCCGGGCAGTCCGGCAACAGTCCGGCAGTTTGGCAAAAGCATCGTCAGGTGCCAAATACTGTTGATTGTCGTAGCCCGCCAGGGCCATTTTTTTCAGGATGGCATCCACCGACGTCTTCTTCGGATCATAGGTAATGGAGGCCACTTTCGTACTTACATCCCAGCTTGCTTCTGAGGTGTTTTTCTGAAAAGCGGCCGCTTCAATGCCCTCTTTGCACTGGGAGCAGTCACCCGGGATTTTTACCTGTTCGGTTACGGCATTTTTGATGGCTGCCTGCGACAGAAATGACGCTAGCAATAGCATAATTGCCATCCCTATTTTTAGTGATTTCATGGGTAGATTCGTTAAATTTGGTAAACAAGTCATCCTCAGCAGGATCAAAAAGCGGTCTTCCATCAATAACCTGAAAACCAGCGTGGTCAATTTTTTACATTACAAAGATCGGCGATTCATTTCCCGCTTTTCGTACAGAATTATGGAAACCCTGTACATAATAATGGACTCACCCGCCTGTTCAGCAAGTGAGTCCAAATGCACTTTTATTCAGAAAATTAATTCATTTCGCCCTTTACATCGTCGTTATTGACCGACTTGCTCTTCTTCTTTTTCTCTTCAAACGTCATTTTTCCGATGCGGTAGGAGAACGTTACCTTCACATTCTGGTTGTACAGATTCATGACACTGGTCTGGGAAAGCAGGGGCGAGTCGAGCGTTGTACGCATGGTTACCCCATTCCCCAGAAAGTTTTCAGCCGCCAGCCCAATGCTGCCGCGCTTGTTGGCAAAATCCTTTTTCACGCCCAGCGAATACATGTACATCCCGCCCATCGTTCCCTGCAACTGCGGCTGTGGACTGCGGTAGAACCCAAACCCCTGAACGCCCCAGCCTTTGTTGAGCGTCCACTGCGACATCAGCCGGCCACCGATGCTTAAGCCCTGATTACTAATCTGCTGCGAGCGTCCGTCGACTCCGGCCGTCATCCCCTGCATGTAGACAAAATAACCGTCCAGTCCACCGTTGATGCTCCATTTAGACGTCAGATTGGTGTTGAAAAACAGGTTGGCTCCGAAAGTCCGCTGCACCCCAATGTTCTGAAACGTCGTGATGATGCTCCCCGCCAGCGTATCCGATGGCAGCCGGATTTGCGTCAGGGCGTTGTTGGTCAGACGTCCGAACAGGGCGGCATTCAGGTATGATTTCTTGATGGTCGAGCTGATGCTCAGTTCCACGTTGTCCGTCAATTCCGGCCGCAGAGTTGGATTTCCGACGCTGATGTTCTGCGGATTGGCCGCGTTGGGGTTCGGGTTCAACTGCTGCAAACCGGGCCGCTGAATCCGGCGGTTGTAGGCGGCTTTGACCGTTGCTCCCCCCTTCAAACTCTTTGATACGTTGATGCTCGGCACCAGGTTGCTGTAACTCGGAATGGCCAGGGGCGTCGTTTCGTTGCTGGTGGCCGTGATGCCGGTGTGTTCGTAGCGTGTCCCGACTTTGAAGGTATATTTTGTAGGCGTCACGTAGGTGTACGACACGTAACCGGCTCCGATGTTTTGTGAATAATTGAGTGAACCGGATGGGTTGGTCGGGTCAAAAACCAAGTCGCCGGTGGTGCCGCCCACCTGATACTGATAGCGGCTATCGACCTGACGCATAATCACTTTCGCACCAAATTCAAGCAACTGATTCTTCTGAATCGGCGTTTGGTAGTCGGTTTGGAGGGTGATTTCCTGGTTGGTGTTGTTATTCAGGTTCCGTTGACGGGCCGTCAATTCTCCGCCATTATTGAGCAAGTCGGCATAAAAATTATTCACCAGACCGGTGCGGCTGTATTGCGTCGAAATGCTCCACTCCTGCTGCGGTTTGAACGTGCGGATGTAATCCAGGTTGATATCCACCGAGTTCGATAAATCTTTCCGGTCGACATCGCGGTTGGTTTTGCCCTGCAACGAATCCCCGAAATACGTGCTGGTCAACTGGTTCTGTTCCTGAACGAAATTGCGGGTACCGTAGCGAATATTCGCCGTCAAAGACTGGTTTTTAGCCAGATCGTAGTCTAAACCCAGCGTATATTGTCCGAAAAGCGGTTTATCGAAAGCCGTAGCCTGCTGGCTGGTTCGCATCGGAACGCCACCGATCAGCGTTGTTTGATCGAGGCTCGACGACGCCCGGTTGTAGAAGGCCCGGCCAAAACCGCCCAGGCTAATGCCCAGTTTTCCCTGCCGATACGACCCGTTCAATCCCAGATTCGAACCGCGAATTCCGGCTCCGGCGTCGACGTTCAGCGTCAAACCGTGCAGCGTATTCTTCTTGGTCACAATGTTGATGATCCCGGCGGCTCCCTCGGCATCGTACTTGGCCGACGGGCTGGTGATCACCTCCACGGATTTGATCATGTCGGCGGGTAATTGCTTCAGCGCATCGGCAACGCTGCTGGCAACGATGGTCGACGGTTTGTTGTTGATCAGCACCCGGATATTCTGGCTACCCCGCAGACTCACGTTACCGTCCAGATCCACCGACAGCATTGGAACCCGTTTCAGCACATCGGTGGCGTCACCGCCTTTGGTCGTGACGTCTTTGTCGGCATTGTATACCAGCCGGTCCACTTTCTCTTCAATCATGGGAGCCTGTCCGGTAATGACCACTTCGTTCAACTGGCGAACATCGGGCTGAAGTTGCACATTTCCCACATTTAACTCCGTGCCTTTGGCGATGGTGATCGTTTTGGAATCCGTATTTTTGTAGCCAATGAAAGAGTACTGAAGGCGGTATTGACCGGGAGCGAGTTTGGTTAGCGAGAACTTCCCTTTTTCGTCCGAAGTCGTTCCGTCGATGGGCTTGTTGGTGGTGGGATTGATCAGCGCGATGGTGGCGAACTCGACCGGTTTGCCGGAGGTCGAGTCAATCAGGATACCGGATATTTTACCATTGCCCTTGGGCGCATCCTCGGCGACACCGTTAAATTCTTTCTTCTTCTTGTCGTCCTGACCGCCGAAGCTACCACCCGGAGGACCGCCCCCGGGAGGGCCAAACTGGGCTATGGCAGCCGAGAGACTGGTGAAGAGAAAAACGGCGAGGAGGGCCGGGCGAATGGATGACGTAAATCCTTTGGTTTTCATGATAGACCTGCGTTGTCGTAGCAGGTTGCAAAGGTTGCCTTCGGGAACTCCTTACGAAAAAGAATGTTGCAAAACCGGGATTTTCGGGCGCTGAATCGGCGGTTTTCGGTGCAGAATGCCGACTAAATCTAATTCGAAAATCCGTCTATTTCCCCAGCCATTCTTTTAAATCTGCAATCCGGTCTCCGCTGACGAATGCTTCCAGCCGGGATTTGGGTTGCAGGTCGAGCCGCCACTTTCCGGCCGAATAGGTGTGAATCGTGTGAATGGCGGGCAAGGTCACCAGAAATTGCCGACTGATCCGAAAGAATTGTTTGGGGTTGAGCAGCGTCGTTAACTTGTCCAGGCTGTAATCGACGGGCAGGGTTGCACCGTCTTTGGTTACCAGAAATGCCATGCGTTCGTCGAGAAAAAAATACGCAATTTCGCTCGTTTCCACACTCCGGATTTTCGATCCGACAGTAATCATGAAGCGGTCTTTGTAGGTTGTTTCCTTGAATGCCCCCAGCATCCGAACCAGGGCGTCCATATCCGGTGCTACCATCGGAGTAGCCGGTGGTGCCGACGAAGGTTGTGCGAACTGCTCCTTCAGTTTTTTATACTTGGTAATGGCGGCAACCAGTTCGTCGTAACTCAGTGGTTTCAGCAGATAATCGATGCTATTGACCTTAAAGGCCTGAATCACATACTCATCGAAAGCCGTCGTGAAGATAATCGGCGTCGTAAGCTTCACCTGCTCGATGACCCGAAACGCCAGACCGTCCTGCAAATGGATGTCCATAAACACCAGATCCGGTTTTTCCGGCTGGGGTTGACTAAACCAGGCCACAGCTTTTTCGACCGATGGCAATGTAGCCAGCACCCTGATTTCGGGATCGTAGCGATGCAGCAGGCTTTCCAGCCGCTGGGCCGTCAGTCTTTCGTCTTCCAGAATAACTACCTTCATGCGATAAGCGGAATTTTAACCACGAAGGCGCCGTCCTGCTCACCCACCCACACGGGTTGGTCGGTCAGGAGCGCGTAGCGGTTGATGATGTTCTGTAAGCCCACCCCCGTCGAGTGTTCCAGTTGCTCGCGCGGCTGAATCCGGTTCGAAACCACGAGGTACTCGCCCTCGGTTTTGATCCAAACCTGCTGCGGCATTTCGGGCGTCATCCGGTTGTGTTTCACCGCATTTTCGACCAGCAGTTGCAAGGTCAATGGCGCGATGCAATACTGATCGACGGTCTTTTCAGGAATGTCGATCAGGACGTCGAAACTGTCTTCAAAGCGGATTTTGAGCAAAAAAGTGTAGGATCGAATGAAATCCAGTTCGGTTTTCAGCCGTACTTTGTCGTTGTCTTTTTGCTCCAGAATATACCGGTAGGCCCGCGAAAGCTGGTCGATAAACTGCTCCGACAAATCGGCATCGACATGAACCAGCGACGAAAGAATGCTCAGGCTGTTGAACAGAAAGTGCGGGCTGATCTGGTTTTTCAAAGCCGCAAACTGGGTCAAAACCGCTTCTTTCTCCAGCCGCTCCGCGCGAATCTGAATGTCTTTTAGCCGTCGGTTGGCCCGGCGATTGGCCGACAAATAGAAGATCGACAGCATGATCACGATGGACAAACCGTTGTTAGATCGCTCGAAAAACTCCCAGCGGTGTGGCCGGTTGGGCGGTTCGTCTGTTGATTGCCGCTTTGAAGCCGGCCGGTGGCTGCCCACTTCCGGTCGCGGAATGTACCGGACCAGTTGGTGCCGGGCCTGATCACCCGCCAGATTCAACACCAGCCCGGCGGTAATGGCCAGCAACAATGCCAGCACCTGCATCGGCAACTTGAAATCGACCAGAAACTCCTCGCCAAAGCGGATGGACGTCCGATCCAGAATGATTTCCGTGATGTAAATCCAGACGTAGTAGATCGCAAACGTCACCACACCCTGCCCCAATAGAAACGGCAGGGATTGCACCAGAAACGGCCAGTTTCGTTCCGGCAGGTTGACGTACAACAAAATGGGGTAATAGATCACCAGCACGCTCAAAGCGAGTTGAGCAATCTGGCGGGAGGTTAACCGGTAAGCCGTTTTCGGATTCATGCACCGCGAAGGTCCATCATAAGGCTGGTAATGTAAAAAGAAAATTGCAGAGTACGGTTTTTGGAGGTCCGAACCGGTTGTTTGAGGAGCAGAATCCAACTTCGCCCCCCCCAGAAGCCTGAAAGGCTTTAATCACTAGCCCCGGCGGTAGGCCGGGGGGGCCGGGGGAATACGACGGGGGTAATCGGGGGAATACGCCGGGGGAACCGGGGCGATATGCCGGGGGAAACCGGGGCGATATCCCGGGGGAATCGGGATCATATACCGGGGAACCGGGGCGGTATGCCCGGGAATCGCGGAGGGACGGAATCTCGCATCACACACAACAACCCCTCCCCGAATTCCGATCCTACTCATGACCATGCCTCCCCCGGCCTACCGCCGGGGCTAGTGATGAAAGCCTTTCAGGCTTCGGGGGGTTTGGGTTAGCATTCGGTGGCGCTGAGTGCCAGGCCGGCTTCTGAGGTTTCCTTGTATTTGGTGGACATGTCGCGTCCGGTGGCTTTCATGACTTTGATGACGGCATCCAGCGAGATTTTCTGGTTGGCGGGCGTTCCGGCGGTGGCCAGCAAAAAGGCATTGTAAGCTTTGACCGCGCCCATCGCGTTGCGCTCGATGCACGGAATCTGGACGTACCCGCCAATCGGGTCGCAGGTCATGCCGAGGTGGTGCTCGATGCCGATTTCGGCGGCCGCTTCGATGGCTTCAATGGAATGCCCGGCGCATTGGGTCAGAAAAGCCGCTCCCATCGCCGACGCCGTGCCAATTTCGCCCATGCAACCCATTTCGGCCCCCGAAATACTGGCGTTGTGTTTCACCAGAAAACCGACAGCGGCTGCGGCCCACATGCCCGCCCGGAGGGTTTCCTTGCTATAATGAAAATGGTGTTTGGCCAGATAGGTCAATCCCGGAATCACGCCCGATGCGCCGGACGTCGGGGCAGTCACGACAATGCCGCCAGCCGCGTTTTCTTCCGAAGCCGCCAGGCAATACGAGTTCAAAAAGATCAGAAAACTATCCGACGACTGTGCCAAACCCCGCGCCTGCTGAAACAAAACCGGTGCTTTCCGTCGCAGTTTGATTGAACCCGGCAAGGTGCCGGTATGCCGCAGGCCCCGCCGGACGGCCTTGTGCATGAAGTCCAGAAGATGGTCGATCCGCAGGTTGATCTCTTTGGTCGAACGGCCCGTTACGGCGGTTTCGTTCGCCAGCATCAGTTGCTCCAGCGTCAGTTGATGGTCCGCCAAACGGGTTTTCAATTCCTTCATCGTCTGATACTTATACGGCAACTGGATGGCAGATTGATCGACGGCTTCTTCGCCTTTCCGGAGAATAAAACCGCCCCCGATGGAGTAATATTCCTCCTCATAAAGCCCGTTTCCATTCGCCACCAGCTTGAATACGACGGTATTGGCAAATGGCGACTCGTACTTTTTGCGCTCAAAATGGATGTGTTCCGCACCCAGGTCAAACGTCCGGTTTCCCACCACCACCGGATACGTCACCGCTGGCTCTTTCAACATCGCCATCAAGGCCACCGGGTCGGTCGATTCGGGTTGCCAGCCCAGCAAACCGGCCACAATCGCGCGGTCGGTGCCGTGGCCTTTGCCGGTTGCACTCAGTGACCCATATAGATGAACATGAATCGAATCCGCGGATTCTCCAGTGGCCTCGGGAAGGTGCCGCAACCGCTCCAGAAAATCATAAGCCGCCTTCATCGGACCAATCGTGTGCGAACTCGACGGGCCGGGGCCGACTTTAAACAAATCGAAGATGGAAGTGGTAATGGGCGAATTATTCATGAATTAGCGTCAGGAGTGTCGATGAAGTTGTATATTTCCGAACCGTTTTACGGGTAACTGGTGGCTTTTTTGTCATCCTAAAAAATCAATAGCACGAATCGTGCTTTCCTAAACCGAATGAAACGTTTTTTATTCCCTGCGGCTGTTGTGCTGGCGGCTTCGTTGACCGCGGCCCGGTTCTTCTCCAACGCCCTCCAACCACCCGCTTCCTCCCGCGAATGGCCCGAATACCTCGGCGGTCCCGACCGGAACCATTACTCGCCACTCGACCAGATTAACGCTTCCAACGTCGGTAAGTTACAAATTGCGTGGGAATATCATTCCAAAGATTCGGGGCAGGTGCAGTGTAACGCCATCATTGTCGACGGAACGTTATACGGCATCACGGCTTCCTGTCAGGTGTTTGCGCTCGATGCGGCAACGGGACAGGAAAAGTGGCGGTATAAAGAAGCCAACAAGGGCGGAGTCAACACCACCCGGGGTGTCACCTACTGGAGTAACAACGACGACAAGCGCATTCTCTTCGCTTCCGGCTCCAACCTCTGCGCCGTCGATGCCCGAACGGGCGTTCTGATTCCCAGCTTTGGTACGGATGGGAAAGCCAGCCTGAAAGCCGGACTTGGTCCCACCGCTGCCGATAAGTTTGTCATCTCCAATACACCCGGAACGATCTTTGGCGACGTCATCATTATGCCGTTGCGGCTCTCCGAAGGCTCGGATGCAGCCCTGGGCTACATTCAGGCTTTTAATGTGAAAACCGGAAAAATCGCCTGGGTTTTCCGGACGATTCCGAACCCCGGCGAATTCGGCTACGAAACCTGGCCGAAGGACGCCTATAAAAATACCAACATCGGCGGAGCCAACAACTGGTCAGGCATGGCCATCGATCGCCAGCGCGGCATTGTGTATGTTCCGACCGGCTCGGCGGCTTTCGACTTTTACGGCGGCAACCGCAAAGGCCAGAACCTGTTTGCCAATTGCCTGCTGGCCCTGGACGCCAAAACCGGGAAACGCATCTGGCATTACCAGTTTGTTCACCACGACATCTGGGACCGCGACCTGCCCGCTCCGCCCAATCTGATTACCGTTAAAAGTCAGGGCAAAACCGTCGATGCCGTCGCGCAGATCACCAAAACCGGACACGTTTTTGTTTTTGACCGCGTAACCGGAAAACCGCTCTTCCCGATCAAGGAAACGCCCTATCCGAAATCATCCTTGCCCGATGAATACACCTGGCCGACGCAGCCCGTTCCAACCAAACCGGCACCTTTTTCCCGGCAGACCATTTCCGAAGCGGATTTAAGCCCACTCGCCGAAAACCGGGATTCGTTGCTGGCAACCTACCGACGTTCCAAAGTCGGCCCGTACCAACCACTCGGCAAAACCCCGGCGCTCGTTTATCCGGGGCTGGACGGCGGGGGCGAATGGGGCGGTGCCGCCGTCGATCCGGACGGCATTATGTACGTGAATGCCAATGAAATGGCCTGGGTGCTGAGTCTGCGCGATACGCCGAAAGACGAAGAACTGGCCCACCTGAGTCCGGGCGAGAAGCTGTATACGCTCAACTGTGCGGTTTGCCACCGGCCGGACCGCAAAGGCAATCCGACCAGTGGTTATCCGTCGCTGGTCAACATCGGGCAACGCCGGGACCGGGAGTTTGTCAGTAAACTCATCACCTCCGGCAAAGGCATGATGCCTGGTTTTACGCGGTTTTCCGAATCCGAAAAACAGGCACTGACGGCCTTCCTGTTCGGTGATGAAAAGGTAGAAGCAACCTCCGCGAAACCCGGCAAAAAGGAACCGTATGTCCCCTATAAATTCAATGGCTACACCAAATTTCTCGACAGCAATGGCTACCCCGCCATCCGCCCGCCCTGGGGAACGCTGACCGCCATCGACCTCAACACGGGTGAACACCTCTGGCAAAAACCGTTCGGCGAATTGAAAGAATTGACCGCCAAAGGCATTCCACAAACCGGGGCCGAGAGCTACGGTGGCCCCGTCGTTACGGCCAGCGGTTTGCTGTTCATTGCCGCCAGCAAAGACGGCATGTTCCGGGTCATCGACAAAAAAACCGGGGCGGTTTTGTGGCAAACCGAACTCCCGGCGGCTGGGTATGCGACGCCCAGCACGTACGAAGTGAACGGCAAACAATACATCGTCATCGCCTGTGGCGGCACCAAGCTGGGGACGAAAAAGGGCGATAGTTACGTCGCCTTTGCGTTGCCGTAGGCTCTATCAGGAAAAAACCGCCGTGTAATCACGCACAAAACTTTTGAAATCGCGGGGCGGCTTACCCGTCACCTCCTGAATGGCCGAAGAAACCGCCGAAGCTTCCCCGCGGGAATAATGGGCGTAGTCTTCAATCAACCCGTCGGCCTGCCATTCGGGAAAACCCACGGAGAGCAACGCCTGCCGCAAATGGGCGGGCGGCACATCGATGTAAAGAACCGGTCGGTCGAGGACGTCGGAAAAGTGAGCCGCCATCTGCTGATGCGTCAACGCTTCGGGGCCGGTCAGATCGTACGTTTTGCCTTCGTGGCCCGGCATGGTTAAGGCTTTGACGACCACGGCGGCAATGTCTCGGATGTCAACGAGGCTAATTCGGGCATCTCCTGCCGTGGCAAAGAATTTCCCCTGGTTCACGATGGAATCACGAAAACCCAGCAGGGCCTGCATGAACAGATTCGGTCGGAGAAAGGTGAACGCCAGCCCGGATTCACGGATTTTTTGCTCGACGGCGGCATGGTATCGCAAAAACCGGACGGGCGAATGAAGGTCGGCGGCAAACTGGGAAAGTTTTACAAGATGCTTTACACCAGTTTGTTGCGCCACTGCAACGAAGTTCATTTGCAGTGTTTCCGCCTGTTCCGAAGAGTTGGTGAGCAGAAAAACCCGTTCGATACCGTCCAATGCGCGAACCAGGCTTTCGGGATCGTTCAAGTCGCCGACCACCAGTTCGGCACCGTCGAGTTGCGCCAGCGTTTTGGCATTTTCCAGAGAACGCACCAGGGCGCGGAATGGGATGCCTTTGGCGGAAAGTTGAGTGGCGAGTTCGGAACCAATCGTGCCGGTGGCACCCGTAATAAGAATCGAAGGGGAGGTGGATTGTGTCATGGTTGTGTTGGTTTGATCGGACAAATTTCACCTTTCTTCCCCGCCCAAAATTGTAAGAAAACGAAAGAGCGGGCCTCCGTCGCCCGGACGAACACCCGCTCCTTTTAGCACGGTTCCTTACTGGGTTACCAGCCTGGCCCGGATTTCGCGCAAGGTCTGTTCTTTCAGCAACTGGCCATCTTTGAAGACGGTCTCCAGCAACCCCGTTCCTTCTTTTTCCCAACTCACCTGGTCTTCCATCACGGTCGTACCGGTTTCGTCACTCACCAAACGAATCAGCCCTTTCGCGCTTTTCTTCGTTCCGTCATCGGTTTTGGGATCTTTGAAAATCGCGCGTCCTTCGCCGTTCACTTCACCATACGTGGCTTTCACGGCAAACCCGAAGGTGTCGCGCGTCACATACTGGTAGGTGTAACTTCCGATGCCCAGCACCACGTTCGTGGAGGCAAACCCTTTCTGGTATAGGCCTTCACAAATGGCCTGGCAGCGTTCGAGGTTGATGCTGTCGCCGTAAATCAACCCGATGTGAGAGTCCAGCACCTTGAAGCCTTTATCCGTAACGGTTCCGCCAAAAACCTCCCACAGACATTCGATGGCTCCTTTGTATTCCGGGGTTCCTTCGCGGGCATCCGGATCACCGCAGATGATTTTGATCGGGTCTCCACTGTCGGGGCGAATCACCACCTTGCCGTCGCGGGCCAGAATGAGCGGTTTTAGCTGGGGCAAATACCCGGTAATGACCTGCCAGAAATCCCAGGTATCGGACACGATGCTGACCACGCCTTTCGGGTACACATCCTGAATGAGCCGCCGGAAAGTTTCAATTTCGCCATCCTGCATCCCCATACACATCACCGAATGTTCCGTCGCCGGAACGCTCCCGCCGATAAGTTCGGTGTCGGAGTTGGCACCATAATACTGTTCCAGAAAATCCAGGGCGGGAATGGTGTCCGTTCCTGTAAAGCTCAGTAAATGAGCCGCTCCACTCAACAAAGCCGCTTCGAGACCGCCCATACCGCGAAAACTGAAATCGTGGCCCTGCCAGGGGACAAACGCCGGATCACCACCTGTTTTTTCGGCATAGCCGTCCAGGATTTTCCGGTATTCGAAGGCCGTTGTCGCACTGGTGCAGGGCAACCACAGGATGCATGACAGGATTGTTTCCAGAAAATTCGTCAGCCAGAATTCCTCGGGGCGGGTGTTTTTGAAGGTAAACATCGGCATCCGCATCGGCACCCGCGTTCCTTCCGGAACGGCTTTGATTTCGAGCGGCAAATAGCCCAGATCATGTAACTTTTCAATGTGATCGTAGGTAATCGCACCCGGCCCCAGGTAGCTTTCGATCCGGCGTTTGTATTCGGCCACGACGGTTTCTTTCGGGCGGGCGAAGAAATTCCGGTTGTAATCCTCGATCAGGTATTTTTTGATAAAGTACTGTAAGCCAAAGAAAACTACGCGATCGACCTGATCAAGGCGGCTTTTGCGAGGGGTCCAGTTCGAATAGACCAGTTCAGTTCCGGTGGGGTATTGACGACGGTGGTCTACTTTGTAACCGTCGGAAAGATTGAGGGTCGTCATTGGTTGGAAAGGTGTGGTAAAAAGCTGGAAAATGAGACTTGATTCAGAAGAGGATGGGTGATTTCGCGAATGGAATCCGTCGTAAAAACCCGTTTGAACGAGGTCGCCAGCGGCTCAAGGCCCCGGCTGAAAATCCCGTGGCTGACCATCAGGTACAAATCACCGGCCCCGTGTTTTTTGAGTTCATCGGCCAGGCCCACGAACGTGCCCCCGCCGTCGCAGATGTCATCCACAATCACACAGGACGCGCCTTGCAGATCCGGCCCCGATACAAGAAAGCCCGACAAATCGCCGGTTTTGACATCCCGCCGTTTGCTGCATTCCACCACCTCCATACCGCCCAGGGCTTCGGAGAGTTTATAGATTTTCTTTAACGCACCCCCATCCGGAGCAATCAGTTTACAATCCCCAACCTGCGCGAGACATTGCTCGACAAACCGATGATTATCAACCACTTGAACCTTATTAAGTAAAGCGGGCGTTACGTCAGAATGGGGATCAAAAACCGTAATCTGGTGATACTGCTGGGCGTTCAGTAGATCGGCGTAGATTTTAACCGTCAGCGGTTCGCCCGGCACCATAACCCGGTCCTGGCGGGCTCCGGGGAAATACGGAACAAAGAGGCTGATGCGTTCGGCACCGGCCCGGCGCAGGGCATCCGTTGCCACCAGAAGCAGGCCCACATCCTGAAACGTGTTCAGGCGGGTCGTGATCAGTACGCTGGTTTCGGGCAAAGGCCCGCTTAATTTCAGGTGTGGTTCTCCCCCATTGAAAGTGAACGCCTTGAACGGCACGGACGGACCGTAGGGCTCAAAACCGGGAGAAAGGTGTAGATAAATCATTTTGCGTATTTTTTACGCAAATCAACAAAACAAACTACATAGTAACTACATTTTGCGGTTTTTATTTGCCAACTGTTGAGCAAACGGTAAACCGTTCGTTCAAAGCTCGAAGTAAAAACCGCACTCTTTCATCTTAAAGTACTGATTTTCATTAAATTGAAACAGATTCGCCGGACGACCTTTCCCATCGGATCGTTTTTCGTCCAGTTCTGTCAACAGCCCGAAGCTCAACACCTTTTTCCGGAAATTGCGCCGGTCGATGGGTTTGTCGAGAATCGTTGCGTAGAGTTTTTCGAAGTCCGAGAACAGAAATTTCTCGCTGAGCAACTCAAATCCAACGGGTTCATACCTCAATTTACCGCGCAGACGTTGCAAGCCGTGTTGAATGATTTCGGCATGGTCAAACGCCAGATCGGGCAGGTCCCGAACGTCGAACCAGCGGACATCGTCAGCATCCGTCGAAGCGGCAATGGCAAAGGCTTCCGGCTTCACGAGGGCATAATAGGCAACGGCAACCGTCCGGAAACGGGGATCGCGATTGGGCTGACCGAAGGTATAAAGTTGTTCCAAGTAATTAATGGTAACATTGGTTTCTTCGCTCAACTCGCGGTGAACGGCGGCTTCCAGGCTCTCGTCCTCCAACACAAAACCGCCCGGCAACGCCCAGCCTCCCCGATACGGTTCCAGCTTTCGCTGAATCAACAGAAGGTGCAGGGCCTGGTTTCGATACCCGAAAACCACGGCATCGACGGCTACTTTTATCGTTTGGTGAATGGTCATACCGGGGCAAGTATACGACAAAAATCACGCATCCGGCCCGGCGTCTTAGCGAGTGGTCATCCGGAAAGGTTCGTTCTACTCACAATGCCAGGCTCTTGCGATACAGCCCCGGCGTCTGCCCCGTTCGCTGTTTGAAAACTTTGTTGAAGTGCGAGAGGTTGTTAAAACCGCTTTCGTAACAGACCTCGCCGATGCTACGGTCGCCGGTCAGGAGCTTGCGGGCCTGAGTGATGCGGAACTCGTTGACGAAATCCGTGAACGTCATTTGGGTCATTTTCCTGAAATACCGGCAAAAAGCCGGCACCGTCATGTTGGCCAACGAAGCGACATCCTGAATGTCAATGGGTTGAACATAGTTGGTTTCCACAAATCCATAAATGCGGTTGATCCGCTCCTGCTCCCGGCCGTTCAGATCGAGGCTGATGCTCTCGGCGTTCAGGATCTGGTAATCGGTCGAAACCGCCAGTTGCTGAAAAATCGTCAGCAACGCCAGCATCCGTTCAAAGGGTGGCAGCGTCACCAGCGACGCGACCTGCTGCCCCACATGCTGCTTGGTTTGCCCGTAAAATGACATGCCCTGGTGTGCCCGCTCGAACAACCGCCGAATGGCCTCCATTTCCGGTTTTTGCAGAAAATCCTTCCCCAGAAAATCTTCGCGCATCTGCACCACAATTTCCTCAAACTCCCCGACGATTCCGTGGCTGAAATTCAGGTGCGGCAGATTCGGCCCCAGAAACACCAGTTCACCATCAGAATAGGTAGAGACGTGGTGACCAATGTGGCGTTTGCCATTGCCGCGCGGAATGTACACGATCTCGTATTCGGGGTGATAATGCCAGTAAACCCAGCAACTGTCCGGCTGGGTGTGGTGCATCAGCCGGAACGAACTCCCGAATTCCGGTTCTATTTTTTCAAACTGCGGTTTCATTGTTTAGGATCGAATAGATGCACTGTTAACATTTTGGAAACATGATATTGAGATAATAAATCAATCCAGCACCAAAATAAGGTAATTAAACGAAAATAGAAGTAAAAAAACCGCCTTACTTTTGTAACCGGAATGAATCAGAATCCAATGAACATCACGCTCGACGAGAAACCGTCAACCACACCAAGCCTCCTTCGAAGCCTCCAAACATTTTTTACCAATCCGCAGGCGCGGGCTGTCGGACTCGTTTTCACCACGGAAAGCCTGTCACTGGGCGGCTGGGTGGCGCATATCCCTTACGTCAAAGAAAAACTGCACCTGACCGACGCCGGTCTGGGCATGGTTCTGTTTGCCATGCCGGTCGGGCTGCTGCTCATGAACCCACTAACGGGCTGGATCATTGCCCGGCTGGGGGCCGCCCGAACCTGTTTCCTGAGTGCGCTCGTGCTGTGTTTCAGCACCTTGATCCCCATTAACGCCCCCAACGTAGCCCTGATGGCCTTTGGTTTGTTTCTGGTGGGGCTGAGTGCGGCCTTGCTGAATGTGGCGATGAACACCTGCGCAGCCGATGTCGAACGGGAACAAAAGATTCTGATCATGTCTTCCTGCCACGGTATGTGGAGCCTCGGCGGTATGGTTGGTTCGCTGCTGGCCGGCATTCTGATTGCCATTCACGTTTCGCCCTCCATCCACATGCTCGCCGTCACCATCGCGCTGCTCCTGCTGACGGTTGCGCTGCGTCCCATCCTGGCGACGATCCCGGCGCAACCACCCACCGAATCGTCGGCGGCTTTCGTGAAACCGAATATGCTGCTGTTGCTCATGATTTTTATTGGTCTGGCCGTTGCCATGGGCGAAGGGGCGGCCCTCGACTGGAGTGCCGTTTACCTCCACGAATCAACCGGTGCCTCCAGCCAAATTGCCGCGCTGGGTTTTGGCTGTTTTTCACTGGCGATGACGATTGGCCGGTTCATGGGCGACGCCATCATTCCGCGTTTCGGAGCCAAACGCATCCTGAGTGTGGGTAGTCTGGTGGCGGCTTCGGGGCTGTTGCTGGCCATTCTGGTTCCGGTTCCGCTGGTGGTGCTGGCGGGATTTACCCTGCTGGGCGCGGGTTGTTCGCTGATTGCGCCCATATTGTATACGGCTTCGATGCGCGTTCCGGGCATTCCGGCAGCCACCGGTCTAGCCACTTTTGCGACCTTCAGTTTCATCGGTTTTCTGGCCGGACCGCCCGTCATCGGTTTTGTGGCCGAAGCCTACGGGCTGGCCTACGGACTGGGTCTGGTCGTCGTCGTGCTGGTGCTTTCTGCTTTCATATCCCGAAAAGTAAACGTCTGATCAATCACTCAAAACACGGTTTCACCGCTCTATATTCACTCAAGATCCTTTCATGAAAGCTGCCATTTTTGACATGGATGGTGTCATTGTCGACACCAATCCCCACCACCGCCTGGCCTGGCGCCAGTATTTTGAACGCTACGGAAAACCGCTGTCCGATGCGGATTTTGTTCAGTACGTTTCGGGCAAACACAACAGCCAGATTCTGACGCACCTCTTCACCGATCGCACGTTGTCGGATGCCGAATCCCGGCAGTTGGCCGCCGAAAAGGAAGCTTTGTTTCGGGAATTGTATCAGCCCGACATTGCACCAGTGGCCGGTTTGATCGACTTCCTCCAATCGCTGCGGAATGCCGGCATCCTGACAGCCGTTGGTACGTCAGCCCCGCTCGAAAACCTTGATTTTGTGATGGATGCGCTCGCTCTGCGTTCGTGGTTTACGGTTTTACTCGACGAAAGCAAGGTCAGCCGACCGAAACCGGATCCGGAAATCTACCAGAAAGCGATGCAACTGCTGGGCGTCGAACCCCACGAGAGCATTATTTTTGAAGATTCAACCACGGGCATCCGGGCGGCCAAAGCTGCGGGCGCTTATGTGATCGGACTGGCCACCACGGACTCGGTCGAAGAACTGCTGCGAATGGGAGCCAACGAAGTAATCCGTGACTTCACGGAACTGACACCAGACCGGTTTCAGGAATTGGTCAGCCGCTCGGTCCCGGTTTGATCGGTTTTTAAGACCGTAACCGGATCATTCAAATGAATACTACCACCCCGGACAACTCGTGCCGTGAGCCCGCCGTGGCCGCGCATGGCGTTGTAACCGCCCGGCCCCAGGTTGGTTTCCATGCGTGAACAGGGGTGACATTGTCCGGTAATTTCCAGAATAACCGCATCGCCGATCTGAATCTGATGGTCTTTCAACGCCAGCAGGTTCAGCCCGCCGATCACCAGATTTCTCCGCAGCAAAGCCGGGTCGAGCGATTCACGCCCGGTCAGGGCGGCCACCACCGGCAGGTGTTCGGCCTGAATCAGTGTCACATGCCGGTTGCCGCTCCGCCCGCTGTAGTGATCGCCCAGCAATCCCTTTTTCTCCGAAACTTCGACTTCACGAACCACTTCGATGGCGCCGTGTTTCTGCGGCCGAATCCCCAGCCACTCTACCTGCCCCGAACGGGGAAAGGTTTCCAGTAAAATCTTCAACTGATTTTCCACAAATTCTGCACTTGATGGACTGTGAAGATATTGATTTTCCACATAGAGACGCATACAACGTATAGAGGTCACGGCAAATTACTACTAACGGTTACCCTGTAGTCCCAGCTATTTTTTTGTACAATTCAAATACAATAGCCCATACCATCCTCAAATATAATTTCAACAAATTTCACAAAACAGGTTTAAATATTTGATGATTTTATATTAAAATATAGAATTTTTAAAAAAAATTGTTCTATTTAAGACCAGTTATTCCAAATATTGTGTTTATTTTGAAATAATCAGTCCAGAACTGTACCTAACCTATTTTTCACTTACTCTATTAAATTCTATGACAAAATGTGTACAACTCACATTTTTCCTGCTACTCTGTGCCTTCCTGAGCCACGCTCAGCAGAAAGCCATTCGTGGTAAGGTCATTACTGCCGAAGAACGCACGGTTTTGCCAGGCGTGACGGTGTCGGTAAAAGGAAACCAGCAAATTGGAACGGTGACCGGCGCACAGGGCGAGTACCAGATTAACGTCCCGGCGGGTGCCACCACACTCGTTTTCTCCTCCATCGGCTTCCAGACCCAGGAAGTGACCATCGGTTCCCAAACCACCATCGACGTTTCGCTGCCAACGGACACCAAGCAGTTGACCGAAGTCGTCGTTACCGCCGTTGGGATTACCCGGGAAAAGAAAGCCCTGGGCTACTCGGTGAGCACCATCAACAGCAGCAAAATTGCCCAGATTTCGGAACCGGACCCGCTTCGGTCCCTCTCAGGAAAAGTGGCCGGGGTCAACGTACAGGGATCGGGCGGGGCCGCCGGTGGTTCAACCAACATCACGATTCGCGGAAACTCGTCGCTTTCCAACAACAACCAGCCCCTGTTCGTTGTCGATGGAGTGCCGTTCGACAACTCTTCGTTTCTGACCGATGGCGGTCAGCAGGGCGGGGCGAGTTTCACCAACCGCGCCTTTGACCTCGATCCCAACAACATCGAGTCGATGACGGTTTTGAAAGGGGCAGCTGCGGCAGCCCTCTACGGTTCGCGGGCGGCCAATGGGGCCATCATCGTGACGACTAAAAACAACCGCAAGAAGTCAAAAAAGGGCCTGGAGATCACGTACAACACTTCGTATTCGTACGAGAAACTCGCCAAAGCACCGGAATACCAGACAACGTATGGTCAGGGAACCGAGTGGGATACGCGCTATGGCGTATTTGGTACCTGGGGAGCGCCGTATTCCCAGATCGACTCCATCCTCCACCCCATCGGCGTTCGTCTTCCAACGGTTTTCCCGGAGCTGGCGAACAAAAAGGTCAAATACGAACCGTTTGGTCAGCAGAACTTTGAGAATTTCTACGAAAACGGCTTTGTCTACGAAAACGCTTTCAGTGTTTCGGGGGGCAACGAAAAAGCCAGCCTGACCGCCGGTTTTTCGCGGACGGCCAACAAAGGGATTGTTCCCGAGAATAAAATCAACCGGACCAGTTTCAACATCGGCGGCAATGCGCAGTTGGACAACGGCTTCTACCTCAACGGGTCACTGACGTACGTAAACATCGACCAGCGCTCCCCGCAGCTTACGTCCAGCATCGGGAACGGCCCCTCGGCCATCGAAATTCTGCCGTGGACGCCCAACAGCTACGACCTGACCAACTACCCGAACACCAACCCGCTGACCGGCGGCAGTGTGTATGACCGGGTCGGGATCGATAACCCGTACTGGTCGGTCAAAAACAGTCCGTTTACGAGCAAGGTCGACCGGTATTACGGAAAATTCACCCTTGGATTCGATCCGTTTTCGTGGCTGAACGTCCAGTATACGGCGGGGTTCAATGCCTACACCGACCGTCGCCGGAGCGTGAACGGGAAGAATGGTGAGATTTATCCGAACGGAAACGTCACTGACGACAACATCTACCGCCAGGAACTCGATGGCAACCTGCTCATCACGGCAACCCGGGATTTCGGGCCGGATTTCAGCTTGCGGGCCATCATCGGCAACAACGTCAACCAGCGACTGACCGACCGCCAGCTCGTGTTTGGCGACGGGATTATCGTGCCGGGCATCAACGACCTCGACAACACCCGGATTCAGCAGACGTTCGGCGGAAACCTGATCAAACAACGGTTTATGGCGTTTTTCGGGGATTTCCAGTTGTCATACCGCAACTTCGCCTTCCTGAACGTGGTCGCCCGGAACGACATCTCCTCGACCCTCCCGAAAGGAAACCGCAGCTACTTCTATCCGGGCGTCAACGGTTCCTTTGTTTTCACGGAGCTGTTCAAAACCAACCCGGCGATTTTGTCATTCGGTAAAATTCGCCTGGGGTATGCCGTGGTTGGCAACGAAGCCAGTCCGTACCAGACCCAAACGGTTTACAACATCAACCCATCGTTCACCCACCCCGGCCCGGTCGACATTCTGGCCCCGTTCAACGGCGTCAACGCGATGACCTACAGCAACCGGCTGGGCAGTGCCACGCTGAAACCGGAGTTTATCCGCGAATTTGAAGCCGGTACCGAATTGCGTTTTCTGAAAGACCGCATCGGAATCGACCTGACGTATTACCGCAAGATCAGTACGTCCCAGATTTTCACGGTCGATGTGGCCCCTTCATCCGGTTATCTGACGCGGGTGGTGAACCTCGGGAAAGTGCGCAACGAAGGCATTGAACTTGGTCTGGACATCACGCCGATCCAGTTGTCCAACGGGTTCAAATGGAACATCTACACGGCTTTCACCCGAAACCGAAACCTGGTGCTGGATCTGGGTGGCGCAACCGAACTCTATTACAGTCAGGCCAATGCGACCAACACGATCGGCAGTATGCACATCGTGGGCCAGCCCTACGGTTTGATTCGGGGCAGTTATTACCTGCGCGACGACGAAGGCAATCTGCTGATCAACCCGGCCACCGGCAAGGCCATTCTGGCGGACCGCCAGGGACCGGTCGGCAATCCGAACCCGAAGTTCACGATGGGAATTACCAATACATTCACCTTCAAAGGCATCACGCTCGGTGCGTTGTTTGACTGGAAACAGGGGGGAGATCTGCTGTCGATTTCGGTGGCTGAAATGTTGAGCCGGGGCATCACGCGCGACAACGAAGACCGCAACAAGGTGCTGGTGCCGGTGGGCGTATTGGGCGATCCGAACACCAAACTGCCCATTTTGACGGCCGACGGTAAGAAACAACCCAACAACATCCCGATTTCGGTCAACGAATACTACTTCGGTACGGGTGCTTTCAGTGGCAGTCAGGGAACCGCCGACGAGTTCCGGGTTTTCGATGCGACGGTTTTCCGCCTGCGCGAAGTGTCCCTCGCCTACCAGATTCCGGCGCTGTGGCTGGCGAAAACCCCCTTCGGATCGGCAACGATTTCGCTCAGCGGCCGCAACCTGTGGTACAAAGCTCCCAACTTTCCCAAGTACATGAACTTCGATCCGGAAGTAAATTCGTTGGGTGCGGGCAATGCCCAGGGCTTCGAACTGGTGGCGGTTCCAACCACCAAACGATACGGCGTCAACCTGCGGTTTACGTTCTGATGCGGTTTTCTCTCCAACATTTACCGAAACTTATTTATGAAGACGATATTTAAACTGTTTCTCGGAGCCTTTTTCGCGCTCACGTTCAGCAGTTGCAATGACTTTCTGAACATTAACGTCGATCCGAACACCCCGGCGCAACCGGTGCTGGATCTGCTTCTTCCGGCCACGCAGGTTTCCATTGGCGTCCACATCGGCGGGGGAGCCACCAACCGCATTGCGACGGTCATCATGCAACACGCCACCCAAAACGGTCCCAGTCGCTTCGAACTGACCGGTTCGACTTTCCAAACGCCCTGGAACGGTATTTACTCGGAAGCCCTGAACGACCTGGAAATCATCATCCGGGAAGGCACCGCCAAAAACCAGTGGAGCTATGTTGGGATCGCCAAACTCGAAAAAGCGTATGTCTACAGTGTGCTGGTCGATCTCTGGGGTGATGTGCCGTTCTCGGAAGCGTCGCAGGGTGACGGCAACCTCAGCCCGAAATTTGACAAAGGAGCCGATATTTACGCGGCCGTTTTCAAGCTGATCGACGAAGCAGTGGCGGATCTGAACAAGACACCGTATGTATCGCCGGGCAATGCGGACCTATTCTACCGGGGTGATCGGCTGGGCTGGATTCGGGCGGCCAACAGTTTAAAACTGAAACTCCTGAATCAGATTCGGCTCGTTCCGAGCGAACAGGCGCGGGTGAAGCAGGAAATCAACGCCCTGATTGCCGGTGGACAGTTGATTCTGACGAATGCGCAGGATTTTACCTTCAAGTTTGGCGCGACCGAGACCCCCCAAAACCGCCACCCGATTCACATCAGCGACTACCGCGCCACGAAGGATTTCTGGATGGATCAGGGCTTCATGGAGCGTCTGTACAATGCCGATGATCCGCGGCTACGCTATTATGTGTATCGCCAGACCAACAATGCCGGGGTCAATTTCACCCGGACCAGCAATGGGTACGGCGGTCGCTTTACGGGAGATCCCACCGGCGCTCCCGCCGACAACGCCGTTCGGGCCACGTTCGGGCTTTATCCGTATGGCGGTTTATATGACAACAATCCCATCAGCAATTTACCGGCTACCAACGTTTTTCTGACCAATGCGGGCGTCAATTCCCCGGCCAATTTCCGGGTGGTAACCACGGCTGACGGCACCGGTGCCGGTATTTTTCCGATCGTTACCGCTTCGATGGTCAACTTTATTCTGGCCGAAGCCGCGCTGACCCTCGGCACAACGGGGGATGCCAAAGAGTATTTCAGAAACGGAATGACACTGAATCTCAACAGCATCAACAGCTTTGTGCAGGCTCCGGGTAACTCCGGCACGCAGCTATCGGCCACGACCATTACTAACTTCGTGACTGATCGGCTGGCGAAATTCGATGCGGCTCCGGCAGCCGGAAAACTGTCGGTGGTGATGACAGAGAAGTATATTTCGCTATTCGGCAACGGCATCGAATCGTACAACGACTACCGCCGAACCGGCATCCCGACACTGATGGCCCCGATTTCGCCCCTGAATCCGTTCCCGTTGCGGTTTACGTATTCACAGCGTGAATTGAACACCAACACGGCGGCCCCGGCCCAGAACAATTTTGTAACCCCGGTTTTCTGGGATTTGTAAACGGTTTACGGGTTTTCGGTATACTGTTTACGGTGGCTGACGCCTACTTGCTGACGCGTTTTATTGTGCAGGCGTCAGCCACCGTAAACGGTAGACCGAAAACCGTAAACGATAACTAACTTAAAACACGGTATCAAAAACCGTCAGAACCATATGAAATCACTTGTTTATATAACCTTGTTCTTAACCGCGCTGGTCATTTCAGACGCCTGCCAGACCAAAGATCCCATTCCGCTGGCTCCCGCCGGAGCGGTAGCGGTGGCGAAGGTCAATGCCGCCAAAGCGTATTTTGACGTCACGAATCTGGCGACCACGGATTTTGAGTTTCAGTTGAGTGGCGAGGATTTTGGTCAGGGCGTCGGCGTCAAAGCCATTGAAGTCTGGATCGGCCTGAACAGCCCCAAAATTACACTGGCGGCATCCATGACCTCCTGTGGCAACGGTGTCGGCTGTCTGTATCCGAGCGGTTCGCTGGGGCCACTGCCCAGCCGTCTGGTAGCCACCGACAAGTTGTGGAAGACCTTTTCGACCTTCCCGGCGACGGTTTCCATCAAAGCCAGCGAAGCCGCTGCGGCCGTTGGGGTGTCGCCAACGAGTCTGGTGCTGAACGATACGTTTCAGTTGAAATTTGTGGTTCAGACCAACGATGGCCGTCGTTTCGACGCGTTCCACGACGGGATTTGTGACGAAACCCGGGGGCAGGTTGGCGATTGCCGCCTGGTGATTCGCGTGGATAACAAGAAAGCGTTGTACCAACCTTTAAAATAAAACAATATCTTCATCAGCGAAACGGTAGCGTCGTGCCGGTTACGACCGGCATGACGCCTACAAAACCATCTTAACTGACTTGTCATGCAAAAAAAACCGCTTTTCCGGCTGCTGGTCTTCGGACTGGGTTGGCTTCCTACGGCCCTGCTCGCCCAATCGACCCTGACCAAAGAGCAACAGGAAGTTCTGGCGGGACTGGACAGCAAATCGGCCCACTACGGCACACTTTCCAAACAGATTTGGGACTGGGCCGAGGTGGGATACCAGGAACAGAAAAGCTCGGCCTTGTTGCAGGAAGAACTGACCAAAGAAGGTTTTTCGGTAAAATCGGGCGTTGCCGGTATTCCGACGGCTTTTGTCGCCACCTTCGGAAGTGGCAAACCGGTCATCGGTATTCTGGCGGAATACGACGCCCTGCCGGGGATTACGCAGGATGCCACGCCGGACCGAAAACCGCTCGACACCAAAAAAGCCGGACACGCCTGCGGACACAATCTGTTCGGACCCGGTTCGGTCGCATCGGCGATTGCGGTGAAAAACTGGTTGCAGAAGTCCGGCAAAGGCGGCACCATCCGGCTCTACGGAACCCCGGCGGAAGAAGGCGGTTCGGGGAAAGTCTACATGGTGCGGGACGGCCTGTTCAGCGATGTAGACGTGGTTTTACACTGGCACCCCGCCGACCGCAACGGAGCGGACCCATCGACCTCGCTCGCCAACATCACCGCCAAATTCCGCTTCCGGGGCATTGCGGCCCACGCAGCCGCGTCGCCCGATCGCGGGCGGTCGGCCCTCGACGGTGTGGAATCGATGAACTACATGATCAACATGATGCGCGAACACATTCCGTCGGATACGCGGGTGCATTACGTCATTACCAAAGGCGGTGAAGCCCCGAATGTCGTGCCGGATTTTGCGGAAGTCTATTATTATGTCCGGCATAAAAACCGGACGATTTTGCAGGACGTCTGGAAGCGCATGGTGAAAGCCGCCGAAGGAGCCGGTATGGGTACGGAAACCAAAATGGAATACGAAATCATCGGTGGTGTCTACAATCTGTTGCCTGTAGAAACCCTGGCGAAACAGATGCACAAAAACCTCAGTCTGGTGGGGGGCGTCACCTACACGCCGGAGGAAACCAAATTTGCCGAGAAGCTGGGCGAATCGTTCGGGGCCTCATTTGGCTCTATTCGGAAACCGGGAGAAGCCGCAGCGGTTTCACCCTTCTCGAATAACGACCTTCTCAGCAGCGCGTCGACGGACGTGGGCGACGTGAGCTGGGTGGTTCCGACGGTCGGTCTATCGGCAGCCACCTGGGTTCCCGGAACGGCCGCTCATAGCTGGCAGGCGGTGGCATCAAGCGGCACAAGCATTGGCGTCAAAGGCATGATTGTTGCGGCTAAATCGCTGTCGCTCACCGCCATCGACCTCTTCAAAGATCCAACCCTGATTCAAAAAGCCCACACCGACTGGGAAAAAGCCCGGGGTGGCGCAGCTTTCAAATACGAAGCCTTGCTAGGCGACCGGAAACCGGCGCTGGATTACCGGAAATGAGGGTTGTTTCACAGAGTTAATCAGAGGAAATCAGGGTTAATCAGAGAAAATTAATAACTCCGTTTAACCCTGATTTCCTCTGATTAACTCTGTGAAACAACTTAGCTACCTCAAGTATTTCTTTGCCGGGCTCAGAACCGCTCGTTTGGGGTAGGCGACGCCCCGGTAACTGGCTGGAGCGTTTGGGTCACCCCGCTTGTAGGTGGGCAGTTTGGGATACGGGTAAATCGGGCGTTGAAACCGGACGCCGTTGCTGGCGACGCCACCGGTATAAGCCGCAGCGATCAATTCATCCGGAGCCTTTCCCTGCTCCACCCAGTTCATCAGGGCCGTCAAAATGTCATGCTCCCGGTCCTGCGGAACCGTCAGCGCCAGACTTTGCCCGCAGTCGTTCAGGCCCGGCCCTCCCCCGCAGTGTGCCATACCGGGTATCAAAAAAAACCGAAAAAAGTCAGTGGTCTGCTTTGCGCCCCCCTGCGCTTCCACCACCCGCTCGTAGTAGGTGACGGCATCCTGATACGGAACGAGCGGATCAGCGGTTCCGGCATACATCAAAATCTTGCCTCCGCGTTTTTTCAGGGACGACAAATCGGGATTGTTGGCGTTCAGAATGGGGGCCAACACCGAATCCATCCGGTCCTGATCGCGGTCAAAATCAAATACTTTGTAATCGAAATTCGGGCCAAATACCCATTTGTATTGATAAAAAAGCGAACCCGGTGCCTGTTTCGGATTCTGCTGGTATTCCAGTCCGGCCGACGAGTTTTCGCTCCCGAGTGGCAGGGGTGTATAGATTCGCTCACCCGTTCGGGGGTTTGTTGGTCCGGCGTATACTTGTTTCAGGGCGGTCAGTTGCGTGCTGGTCAGGCAGGTGCCATTGTCGGTACCCTCCGGGCATTTGGGAAGCGTTTCGGGATCAAACCGGCACGCCCGGGGGTCGGTCAGAAAATTATCGCCGGGCGCTCCGCCATCCTTCCCGGCACAGGCTTTCACCACCGCCTGGGTGATGAGCGCAATCTTCTCTTTCGGCAGAAACGCACTTCCCGCTAACTGATTGGTCACCTTGTAATTCCAGACAAAACCGGTGTGCAAATGGGTACGGTTGTTGGCGGGTGCACCCGCTAAAATACCGTCATAATCGTCCGGATACCGCTGTGCTTCCATGAGTGCCTGCTGCCCTCCGGTCGAGCAACCCGCGAAGTAGGCACGCTGGATCGGCTTTTTATAGTGGGCCTGGGTGATGGCTTTGGCGGTTTTAGTCATCTCGTGCGTGGCCCGGTGACCAAAATCCGCCCAGCGTTCGGGGTGCCCCACGGCTTCATTCGCATTTGGGGAGGTTCCCATGTCGGTGTTGGTGGTCGCAAAACCGCGCTTCAGGCCATTCACCAGGGCACCGTAGGCGATACTGCCAGCTCCTCCGCCCGTACCGGTTCCCAGAAACCGGCCATTCCACCCGGTTTGGGGAAGCCACACCTCGATGCGGATAGTCGACTCGGGCGTAGGTTTCAGCGTGGCAGCCACCCGGCAGAAAGCGGGCAAATCGGGAACGGCCACGCCACTGCCCGGCATTTTGAACGTTCCGGCGGCTACACACTCGGCCATCGTGATGGTGGCTCCCGGAAACGTCTGTCTGGCAAGCTGTTGGCAGGAACAGGAAATGCTGTCGGTTTGAGCAGAAAGGGTAAAATTGCTGCTGAGAGCAAGAAGAAGTACGGTAATTTTTGAGAGCTGCATGAGTTAGGCAAAGGGCGTTTTCAAAGGTAAAGAAGATACGGTTGTTTCGCGGAGTTGAGCGGAGTAAAAGAGAGATAAGCAGAGAAAAAAACTACTCCGCTCGACTCTGCTTACCTCCGCTCAACTCCGCGAAACTACTTTTCAGAAAATAAATCGTACTTTGCAGTCTGAATTCGCTATGAGTTAACCATCTCGAAATCAGTCTATTTTTTCTTTACGCAATCTATTTTATTCCTATTGACTATGAGCGAAGTAGCCAGCCGATTTAAGCCCGGTGTGATAACGGGCGAAGGCGTCACCGAAATTTTCCGTCATGCCAACGAAAATGACTATGCGCTTCCGGCGGTCAATGTTGTCGGGACCAACTCCGTCAATGCTGTGCTGGAAACCGCAAAAGCCGTCAACTCGCCGGTTATCATCCAGTTCTCGAACGGTGGTGGTATTTTCTACGCGGGAAAGACCCTGTCGAACACCAATCAGCAAGCGGCCATTGCCGGTTCGATTTCCGGAGCCCTGCACATTCATAACATCGCGGAATTATACGGTGTCCCCGTCATTCTGCATACCGACCACTGCGCCAAGAAATTGCTGCCCTGGATCGACGGACTGCTGGAAGCGGGCGAGAAGCATTTCGACCAGACCGGAAAACCGTTGTACAGCTCACACATGCTCGATTTGTCGGAAGAACCAATCGAAGAGAACATCGAAATCTGCGCCAAGTATTTCGAACGGATGGCCAAAATCGGCATGACGCTTGAAATTGAATTGGGCGTAACGGGAGGTGAAGAAGACGGCGTCGATAACTCGGACGTCGATGATTCGAAACTGTATACCCAGCCTTCGGAAGTAGCATATGCCTACGAAGAACTGTCGAAGATTTCTCCGAATTTCACCATTGCCGCAGCTTTCGGAAACGTTCACGGTGTTTACAAACCGGGCAATGTAAAGCTGTCGCCGATCATTCTGAAAAATTCGCAGGATTATATTCAGGAAAAATTCAGTACCGGCCCGCTGCCCGTCAACTTCGTTTTCCACGGCGGATCGGGTTCAAGCCGGGAAGAAATCCGGGAAGCCATCCGCTACGGTGCCATCAAGATGAACATCGATACCGACATTCAGTGGGCTACCTGGGAAGGGGTTAAAAACTACTACGAAGCCAACAAGGCTTATTTGCAGGGTCAGCTTGGAAACCCGGCAGGTGCCGATTCTCCGAACAAAAAATACTACGATCCGCGCGTCTGGTTGCGCAAGGGCGAAGAAAGTCTGGTGAGCCGTTTGAAAGTGGCTTTCGAAGACCTGAACTGCATCAACCGACTGGCATAAGGAAGTTAGAATTACGAATTAAGAGTTATGAGTCGAAAGACTGGTAACTCTTTTTTTATGCCTTCTTTTCCAAAAACTAATGCGTCTGATAGTTACCCCTATTAACCTGAAGGTTAGTACATATCGGTGTAAATAACAGCAAATAGTTTAACACGTTAAGTACTTTTAACTAGTTATTTTCACCAACATTGAACGGAATGAGGAATTTCTAAAAACTAATCAAGATTTTACGGTTTATCTGCGGGGTCAGGTAGTCTCAATAGCACCGTATTCTGTATCTTGAGGGATACATTACGAAACGTGCCATGAAAACTTTATCTTTTTTATCCATGACGCTGAACGTCATGTCCATCTCCCGTAGATTTACGACAACGAAAGAATGCCCCCATTGCGGTCGGGATCAGTCGGCGGCAGAGCGTGTTCCCCGCTCCATTCTGGTGAAAAGCCTTCTTTTTTATGTTCCCACCCGTACCTACCGATGCCTGGGCTGTCGAAAAAAATTCGTTAAAATCGGCACTGATTAACCACGGTCAAATCTTTATTTATTCTTGCCTGCGCAAGAATGAATCTTGTATTCTATCATTCAATCCTGTGCATTCGTAATGAATGATTACGAATGTAGTTAAAGAATTAACAGTCTGGTAATGCAAAAAAACATACTGCATTTAAATCAAATTAACCCTTCAAAAGATCACTTTAAAACAAAAATCCTGCTCACGGCCAATAGCCTTATTTGACATACGATAATTTGCGGGGAATGGTAAAAATCTCGATCTGCCTACCGTCGATATACCGAAAATTCTGTCCGTCGAAAAAACCGTCTTCTTCCAGCATGATCCGCACGGTTTTCTTCCACTCCGGCACATCGACAGCCGCATTCAGTTCAATGGAATAGGCGGTATTGGCATACAGTGGATAATCGCCCGAGCCGGGAACCCCACTCTGCTGATCCCACATCCCGATGGTCGGGCCAGCCGCATGACCATGAACACCAATGGGATGCGTATAAATTGTCCCCCGAATGCCTTCCTTCTTTGCCTGTTCGAGGGCTTCCAGTAGCAATTGATTCCCGGTTTTTCCGGCCTTGTACCGTTCCGTCAGGATGTCCTGCAATCGATTTCCCTGCTGAAAGGCCTTGCGCAACACTTCCGGTACCTCGGTCTCGCCGGGGCGCAAAATGTAGGCATGTTGCTGCTGATCCGTATTGAGCCGCAGGTACGTAATGCCAAAATCGACGTGCAGCAGATCGCCCGGCATGATCACCTGACCGGCGGGGCGTTTGGAGAAGGTTTTGAGGTGATCGAAGTCTTTGGGCGCCCCACTCCCCTGCACATCCACCGTCGGATGAAACCAGGTTTCCAGGCCCAGTTCGGTAATCCGCTGGCGAAACCACCACACCACATCCTCGGTCGTGGTGACGCCGGGCTGTATGACCTGCTCTGAAAAGCCTTCCTGAATAATCTGGTGCGACAACCGGCAGATAAGCGGGTAAATGGCCATTTCCTTCTCCGTCCGCGTTTCCAGCCAGCCAACCGACAGCTTCTCCGCCGACACCAGCTTTTTCTGGTCGTCAGCCGGTAATTTTTCCAGAAACTCACCGTGTTCCGTAAAGGTCAGGCCGTCGGCATGAGCGTAGTTTTTGGAGAAGTTTAGCCCGATTTTCTTCGGCTTGCGGTCCTGAATAATTTTCACGAGTGCATCCCACTGGTTGGGCCGGACGTCGATGTCCCAGGCCCCTTTGAGCAGATTGCCGACATCATAGCGGGCAATGGCCAGTTTTTCCACGCCTTTATCACCCCCCTGATCGAAAAAAACCATGATCGTCCGGCGCCGGGCCGACAGCCACGTGCTGGGCAACATGGTTTTCAAAACCGGGTCTTCGTTGTATTCCCGCGAAATAATCACCCACATATCGATGCCCTCCCGGCGCATCAACTGAGGCAGCAGGTTGTTGAAGCGATCTTCCAGGATTTCATCGATCACGCGCGCGCGTTCTCGCTCGTTCAGGATGGTGGAAGGGGAAAGCGGTTGGGCGGCTAAACCGCAGGCCGAAAAAAGGACTAAAAACAGCGAAAGGAGACGGTGGTGCATGGATGAAGTGAAATGTTATTATTCGTTAAAAATACGGATTTTCCGCTCTGGTGAGCAACGGTAGGCTATATTTCGGCATCTTGCAGGAAAATAGATCGCTACATATACCGCTGTCTGCCGAAAAAACCGTTACAAAGAGGTTGCCTCCGTGGGGCAGAATGGTTATTTTCCACTCCGTTTGCTTACCGTATACTTATGAAATACACGCTTACGATTCTTTTCATCCTTTATTTTATAAAACTGGTTCCGGCTCAGGGCATCCGGGGGACGATCAAAACGACTAAAGGCGAGGTGCTTCCCTACGCGGCTATCGTGGTCAAGGGGACGTCGAGCGGGGCCATTACCAATTCGGAAGGCCGGTATGAAGTACCGCTAAAACCGGGCAAATACAGCGTAGTTTTCCAGTACTTAGGCTTTCAGGCGCAGGAAAAATCCGTTGAAATCGGCAGCGACTGGCAAACTGTCGACGTGACCATGGAGGAACAGGCCTTTCGCCTGCAGGAAGTGCAGGCCCGCGAGGGCAAGGAAGACCCGGCCTACAGCATCATGCGCCGGGCCATTGCCAAAGCCCGTTACCACGAATTGCAGGTAATGAGTTACACGGCCAAAGCCTATACCAAAACGACCTTCACGATTACGGATCTGCCGATGCAGTTCATGTACCGGAAACAGTTGAAGGAAGCCGAAAAAGAAGGTTTTAAAATCGGCGTTCCGATGCTATACGAATCGGTGTCGGAAGTGACGTTCAAACAGCCCAATACCTACCGTTACCGCCTGATGGCGACCCGCAATTCGATGGGCGACAACATTTCGGTGAGCGATTATTTCCTGACGAGTTTCTACCGCCCGGAGGTCAATAACGCGGTTTCGCCCCTGTCGCCGAAAGCATTTGCCTACTACAAATTTGAATACCAGGGCACATTCAGCGAGCGCGGTATCGACGTCAGCAAGATTCAGGTCAACCCGCGGGCCTATGGCGAAGGCGTTTTTCGGGGGTATATTTTCATCATCGAAAACACGTGGGCCATTCACAGTTTGCAGTTGGAAACCCGCAATCCGCTGGGCTTCGACATCAAAATTCGGCAGGTTTACAGCCCGGTGCAAAACGTCTGGCTACCGGTCAATCAGCGGTATAACCTGGACGGCAAGATCATGGGGGCAGCCGGCAACGCTCAATTCATTATCAGCCAGACATTCAATAGCCTGAAAGTCAATCCGGCGTTTGTGGAGGATGTTAAAATTGTGGACGAGAAGTTTGAAAAACCGGCGGTTTCACTCTCCAACAAGGACATAAAAGGGCAAAAACTGGAGGATAAGATTGCCAAACAGAAGGAATATTCGACCAAAGATTTCAAAAAATTGCTGAAAGAATACGAAAAACAGGAATACCAGGCCAAGAAAGAACGCAAGGAAGAAGTGGAAGTTTCCCGCAACGACTCCACGGTCGTCGACTCACTGGCCGGTAAACGCAGCAACGCGTTCTGGGATTCCCTGCGGACGGTTCCGCTGACCTCGGCCGAACGGATCAGTTACGTTAAGCGGGATAGCCTGAAAATTGTTCGGAAAATTGAAGTGCAGAAAGACAGCACCAAAGCCGTTCGGGATTCAACGAAGAAAAACCGGTCGAGCAAAACCTTCAAACCCGGCCAGTTGATTTCGGGCAACACCTGGAATTTCAGCAAACGGACGGCGCTGACCTGGGACAGCCCGCTCCAGAAAATTTATTACAACACCGTGGAAGGTTACACCTTTGATATGGGACTACGACTGCGGTATTTCCTCCGAACTCCGCAACGCGACTCCACCCGCCGACGGGTAGTGAACAAACCGACGCCCGACCTGACGATTGGCGGGGCGGGGCGCTACGAGTTTGGCATGAAGCGGTTGGTGGGAACAGGCGGACTTAGCTACAACTACAAAAACACCAGCATAGGCCTCATGGGCGGACGCTGGGTAAACCAGTTTAATCCCAATGAACCCATTAGTCCGTTCCTCAACTCGATAACCTCCCTGTTATTCGAAAAAAATTACGCCAAGTTTTACCAGCGTGATTTCCTGCGTCTGGGCATTTCGGCCCGTCCGTTCGAGAACCGGATCACGGTTTCCGGGAGTCTGGAATACGCCGAACGAACGGAACTGGCGAATTACAAGGAAAATCTGAAACCCTGGATCGACTGGAATCAGTTCAGTTACAGCCCCAACCGGCCGAACAACGCCGAACTGGGCTCGGCGGCTTTTCCGGTGAATCAGGCGCTGACGCTCAATCTGGCGGTTTCGGGAAAACTGGCGGCTACCCGCTACCGGATTCGGAACGGTCGGCGCGTGGCGAGTCGCAACAACAGCCCCGAACTGACGCTGAACTACCGAAAAGGGATTCCATTCAATTCCGGCAATACCGAAGTTAGTGATGTGGATTATGATTTTGTCCAAGCCGGTCTGAGCCATTCGTTCGAAACCGGTATTCGGAGTCGCCTGAGTTATAATGTGTCGGCGGGTGGTTTTCTGAACGACAAAGCCGTGTTTTTCCCGGATTTCAAGCATTTCCAGGGCAACGAATTTTTCCTGCAACAGGGCGATCCGACGTCCATTTTCCGGATGTTACCGTATTATCAGTACAGCACCGGAAAGCGGTTTGTGGAAGGCCACGTGCTGATGGAATACCGCAAATTCCTGATTACCCAACTAACGCTCGTTCGGTTGACGGGTTTGAAAGAAAACCTGTTTGTCCACTACCTCGGCACCCCCCATTCCAAAAATTACACCGAAGTCGGCTACGCCCTCGACGGCCTGATTCCGGGCATTTTTCCCTTTTTCCGGGTGGAGGTGATTTCGCAGTGGCAGGATTGGCAGTACCAGAAACTCGGTTTCCGGATCGGAACGACGCTGAAGTTCCGGTAACCGATTCGTTTAATAACTCCGGCGGAGTTTTCTGTCAATAGAACAACAACGCTGGAAAATTCCAAAGCTCCGGCGGAGCGTCCTTTATTTTCAGGACGCTCCGCCGGAGCTTTTTCTATTGACGGCATAATTTAACTATTGACAGTATGCCCCGCCAGGGCAAAATACAATCCGCATTTTAAAATTCACCGTTGTCGATCGCGTTTCGCGAGTGATAACGGTGAATGGAGGCAAGTTAAATCCGAATTAAAATACCCTAAAACCTCTAAAAGCGGCATTTTACCTAAAACCGCCTATTCAAAAAGACGTAAAAGGGCGTTAAAAATACCGCTGTCAGAGTCTTCGACCGCTAACAGGGTATTTTTAACGCCCTTTTAACAAAAATTTCATTCGCTTTAAATCCCGTCGGGCTTAGTTTGTCGCAAGCAAAGCCAGACAATGGGTCTTATCCACCACATAACGCTAACGGTCAGCCTGATTTGGGCGGTACTATTCCGGGTCTACCCGGCGGTAGCCGAAACGGTTTTTACCGCAGCGCCAAACGTCCAGACCTCCGTTCTCCGGGATGCCCACAAAAGCCATCCGATTCCCGACTCAGCCGTTTTTCTGGTTCAGGACGAAGACGAGCAAACTTCGCTGCGCGTCAATTCCGATTTTCTGCCGTCGCTTCCGGTTGCTTTGCCGGGTTTGCTGATGGCGCTGGTGCTGCTCCAACCCATTTTGCGGCTTCCGGTTACCAAACGGGCAGGGTTATCCCAGCCGTATTACCTGTTATTCTGCTCGTTACGCATTCCTTCGGTTTAAAATCTCCGGGCTGATTTTGCCCCAGTGCCTCCCAATTCTTTACCGCCATCCGGCGCAGTACGCTCTTAAAACACACATACCATTCATCATGAAAAGGATTCTTCTTTTCGTGTTTGGGTGCTTGGTCAGTTGTCCAACGGTTTCGTTTGCACAAAGCGATACCCTGCGACTGACGCTCGCCCAGGCCGAAGCACAGTTCCGTCAGAACAATTTGCAACTGATGGCGACCAAACTGGGCATCCATGAAAACCAGGCCTACGAGTTTCAGGCGAAACTCTGGAACAATCCGAGCCTCTACGTTGAACAAATGCCGTACAACGCCCAAACGAAGGAGGTGATGCCGCTGCGGCAGCGGAATTCGGAACAGGTCGTTCAATTGCAGCAATTGCTGCTGCTGGCTGGCAAACGGAACAAACAACTCGCGATTGCCCGCACCAATACCGAGCTGGCCAACGACCGGTTTTACGACTTGCTGCGGACGCTCAACTACCAGTTACGAACCACGTTTTACGACCTGTATTATACGCAGCAGGCGCTCCAGGTGTACGAACAGGAAACCGGCACGCTCCGGCAAACCGTCAGCTTGTTTCAGCAGCAATACGACAAAGGCAATGTGCCGCTGAAAGACCTGACCCGGTTGAAAGCCTACCTGTTCAATCTAACCTCCGAGCGCCAGCAACTGCTCCGGAAATTGACCGACGACCAGGCCGATCTGGCTGTCTTACTGAATGCCAGCCCTTCACTCACCCTAAAACCCGTGCTGGAAAATACGGAGGCCGTTCAGCCTGCCGTCGGTCAACTCAATCTGAATGAGCTGATTAAAACCGCTGAAGAAAACCGCTACGATTTGAAAGCGTTCCGGGACCAGGCCATTCAGGAAAAGCAGAATCTGGCGTTGCAGAAGGCCATAGCGGTTCCGGATTTGTCGGTGCAGGCCACTTATGATCGCAATGCGGGCTACATTCCAAACTACGTGGGGATCGGCGTTGGCATCAATCTGCCGGTTTTCAACAAAAATCAGGGCAACATCAAAGCCGCTGCCATCCGGACGCAGAGCAGCCAGCAGGCCACGGATGCCTACACAGTTCAGGTCGAAAGCGATGTGCAACGGGCGTTTAAAAAAGTGCAGCAAACCGATCAGGTGTACCGCACATTCGACCAGAAATTCAACGGCGACTTTAGCCGACTGATCGAAGGCGTCACGACCAATTACCGGAAACAAAACATCGACGTGGTCGAATTTCTGGACTTCTTCGACTCCTTCAAGTCCAGCCAGATTCAATACAACCAACTGCAAAACGACCGCATGCAAAGTCTGGAAGAACTCAATTTTGCCGTCGGCACTACCCTATTCACGAAATAAGCAACGGTTTTAAACCGTACGATCATGAACACGAATCATCTCTTAAAAACATTGAAATTGTCAACCCATCCGGCTTGGTATTTAACGGCCTTTCTTCTTATGATCGGGTTGGCCGGATGCCAGTCCTCAGCCAATCCCGAAGACAACGCCGACGAAGCAACAACACAGAAAGTCAACCTATTAGCCACTGCCAAACTGGATACGGCCCGGCTGCTGCCCGTCAACAACGAACTGAACCTGACCGGCAAAATCACCTTCAACCAGGACAAGGTGGTGAAAGTGTTTCCGCTGGTGGGCGGGCACATTGAAGAGGTCAAAACCGACCTCGGCGATTACGTGAAACGCGGTCAGGTACTGGCCATCATCCGTTCCGGCGACATGGCAGACCTCGCCCAACAGGCGATTTCGGCGAAAGGCCAACTGGCCGTCGCCCGGAAAAACCTTCAGGTAACGGAAGACATGTCGAAAGCCGGTTTGACGGCCCAGAAAGACCTCATTGCTGCCCGCGAACAGATGCAAGCCGCTCAGGGTGAAGTCAATCGGGTGGCGGAGCGCAAAAGCATTCTTGGCGGTTCGGGTTCCATTTATGTTGTAAAAGCCCCGGTTGACGGTTTTGTGGTTGAAAAAAATGCGGCTCAGGGAATGGAACTCCGCTCGGATGATCCCGAAAATCTGTTCACGATTTCGAACCTCGACCAGGTCTGGGTGCTGGCCAACGTCTACGAATCGGATCTGGCCAACGTGAAAGAAGGTTTCAACGCCACCATCACGACACTCTCTTACCCCGACCGGGTTTTCAAAGGAAAAATCGATAAAATCTTCAGCGTACTCGATCCAGAGAGCAAAACCATGAAGGTACGGGTGACATTACTGAATGCAGATTTTACGCTGAAACCGGAAATGTTCGCCAATGTGCGCGTTGAGTATGCGGGTCACGAACAACGGGTTGGCATCCCGGCCAAAGCCATTGTGTTCGATAAAAGCCGCAATTTCGTCGTGGCCGTCAACTCCCGGAATCAGCCGGTGGTGCGCGAAATTGACATCTTCAAAACCATCGGCGATATCACCTACCTCAACAGCGGCCTAAAGCCCGGCGACCGGGTCGTGAAACAAAATCAACTGCTGATTTACAATGCCTTAGGAAACTAATTGAGTGATTTGTGATTGAGCGATTGAGTGAGCTGCTGGTGTGCGGTTTTACTCATGACCTCATCACAGCGAAGCTTATTCACTCATTCGCTCAATCACAAATCACTCATTGAACAACATGAACAAGTTCATCAAAAATATCATCTCGTTCTCGCTGAAGAACCGGTTTTTTATCTTCTTCCTGACGGCATTGGCGGTTGTTGCGGGTTTTGTCAGCTACCAGAACACGCCCATTGAAGCTTTCCCGGACGTTACCGACACCCAGATTACCATCATCACGCAATGGCCGGGCCGGAGTGCGGAAGAAATTGAGAAGTTTGTGACGATTCCGATTGAGATTGGATTGAATTCGGTTCAGAAAAAAACCGACATCCGCTCGACCACGCTGTTTGGTTTATCCGTCGTCAAAATCATGTTTGAAGACGGTGTCGACGATGCCTTTGCCCGTCAGCAGGTCAACAATCTGTTGGGCAGCATCGACATTCCTGATGGCGTCAAACCGGATGTGCAACCGCCCTACGGCCCAACCGGCGAGATTTTCCGCTATACCCTCAAAAGCAGCACCCGCACCAGCCGCGAACTGAAAACCATGCAGGACTGGGTAGTGGAACGTCAGCTCAAAAGCGTGCCGGGCGTGGCCGATGTGGTCAGTTTCGGGGGCGAAGCAAAAACCTACGAAATCTCGGTCGATCCGCGCCGGTTGCTCGATTACGGCATTACACCCCTGCAATTGTACCAGGCCGTCGCCAATTCCAACGTCAATGTCGGCGGTGATGTGATCGAGAAAAATTCAGAAGCCTACGTCGTTCGCGGCATCGGGTTGCTGAAAAACAGCCAGGACATTGGCAACGTGATCATCAAAAATGCCAACGGAACACCGATCATGGTGCGCAACGTGGCCCAGGTTTCGGAATCAGCACTACCGCGATTGGGGCAAGCCGGACGCGACAACCAGAACGATGTCGTGGAATGCATCGTCGTGATGCGCAAGGGCGAAAACCCCAGCGAGGTGATTGAAAACGTCAAAGCGAAAATTAACGAACTGAATACCAGCATCTTGCCGGCAGACGTTCAAATCGACACGTTCTATAACCGCGAAACCCTGATTCATTTTGCGACGCACACGGTGACGCATAACCTGATTGAAGGACTCGTTTTCGTGACGGTGATTGTGTTCCTGTTCATGGCCGACTGGCGAACCACGATCATTGTCTCCATCGTCATTCCGCTGGCGTTGCTCTTCGCGTTCATCTGTTTGCGGCTGAAAGGCATGTCGGCCAACCTGCTCTCGATGGGGGCCATCGACTTCGGCATTATTGTCGACGGCGCGGTGGTGATGGTGGAGGGAATCTTTGTCACGCTGGACGAAATGGCGTTGCACAACGGCATGCCAAAATTCAATAAACTGGCTAAACTCAGCGTGTTGCGCAAAACCGGAACGGAAATGGGCAAGGCGATTTTCTTCTCCAAACTGATCATCATCACCTGCCTGATTCCCATCTTTTCGTTTCAGAAAGTGGAAGGCAAAATGTTCTCCCCGCTGGCCTGGACACTCGGTTTTGCCTTGTTGGGTGCGTTGATTTTCACCCTGACGCTGGTTCCGGTTCTGGCGAGTTTTTTACTGAAAAAAGATGTTCGGGAAAAACACAACCCGGTGGTCAATGTCATCACGAAATACGCGACCAAAACCTTTGGCTTTACGTTTGCCCACAAAAAACTGAGCCTGTTGTTCGCGCTGGGTCTCGTGGTAGTGGGTTTGTCGGGTTTCAAATTGCTCGGAACGGAGTTTCTGCCGGAACTGGATGAAGGCTCGATTTACGTCCGGGCCAGTATGCCGATGAGCATTTCATTGCCCGAATCCGTCAAACTGACCACGCAAATGCGGCACGTTTTCGAGCAGTTTCCGGAAGTGAAAGGCGTCATTTCGCAAACCGGCCGACCCAACGACGGCACCGACCCAACGGGGTTCTACAACATCGAATTTCTGGTCAGCATTTTCCCGAAAGAAGAATGGAAAAGCGGTATTTCAAAAGCCCAGTTAATCAGTCAGATGCAGAAAAAGCTGGCGGTTTTTCCGGGCGTCGATTTCGGGTTTTCGCAGCCGATTATGGACAACGTGGCCGAAGCGGTTTCGGGCGTCAAAGGTTCGATTGCGGTCAAAGTCTACGGCCCGGATTTGTACACATTGGAACATAAATCCAACGAAATCCAGAAGCAACTGGCCACCGTCAACGGCATTACCGACCTCGGCGTGATCCGCAATATTGGACAGCCGGAATTGCGGATCGAGCTGGACGAACAGAAGCTAGCACTTTACGGCGTCGATAAAGCCAACGCCCAAACCGTGGTCGAAATGGCCATTGGTGGCAAGGCCGCGACGCAGATTTACGAGGGTGAACGGAAGTTTGACCTCCGGATTCGCTACGACCAGCCGTTCCGCTCCAACGAAGCTGAAATTGGCAATCTGATGGTGCCGACCAACAACGGTTCGCAGATTCCGATCAAGGAAATCGCCAAAATTTACACCCAGACCGGCCCGATCCTGATCTACCGCGAAGGCAACCAACGCTACGGCGCGGTGAAGTTTTCGGTTCGGGGCCGCGACATGGGCAGCGCCGTGGCCGAAGCGCAGCAGAAAGTGTCGACCAACGTTAAACTGCCGCAGGGCTACTCGATTAAATGGGCGGGGGATTTTGAAAACCAGCAACGGGCCACCGCCCGGCTGACCCAAGTCGTTCCGCTCAGTTTGCTCGGCATTTTCTTCATTCTCTTTGTGCTGTTTGGCAACGTCAAAGATGCCGGGCTGGTGTTGTTCAACGTGCCCTTTGCCATCATCGGCGGCATTGCGGCTTTGCTCATCACCCACGTCAATTTCAGCATTTCGGCCGGAATAGGCTTCATTGCGCTGTTCGGAATCTGTATTCAGAACGGGGTGATTCTGATCTCGGTTTTCAAGAAAAACCTGCACAATCGACTCAGTCTCAACGACTCGATCAAGCTGGGGGTCATCTCGCGGGTGCGCCCGGTGGTGATGACGGCCATGATGGCGGCCATCGGATTGATCCCGGCGGCCATCTCCACCGGCATCGGTTCCGAAACCTCCAAACCGCTGGCGATTGTGGTCATCGGTGGTCTGATAACCGCCACGTTTTTGACACTTTTCATCTTTCCACTCGTCTTTTATGTGTTCTATCGGCCAAAAACCCTGGCGCCCGTTTAAAAATATTTTGGCAATGTTTTAAGAGAATCGGTACAGACCCGCCAACTTTGGCGGGTTTTGTCTTGACGACATGAAAGCATTTTTGATTCTGTGCGGACTATTTTGGTGGAGAGGAACGGTCGGTTTCGCCCAAAGCGTTGCGATCCAGGCGCCTGTGGATTCTGTGGTCAAATCAACCCGGTATCCGGTTCGGTGGACGCTCAACCTTGATTTTCGGAATTCGTTTGTCAACCGGCAACCGGTCAATGTCTGGGGCGTCAACACCGGGATCGTGTTTGGCGAGAAACGCCATCAGGTGACGGTTGGCTACTATTGGTTGTCTTACAATTCCTATCTGCGACTGATCAACTGGCACCGCAATGCTGCCAAACGACTGAACATCGAGTATTACACCAAAACCGATATGGCCTACGGCAGTCTGATGTTCTGGGGCAATCCGATCAATAACCGCCGTTGGTTGTTCAGCATTCCCGTCGAGATTGGCGCAGGAAAAGCATCGATCATTCGCCAAGACACCCAGACGGATACCTTACGGGGCAATGCCCGTTGGGACTTTTTTATGCCCGTCCAAATTGGAGTTTACGGGCAATGGAAGGCGTCGCGCTGGATTGGTCTGAGTGCCCAGGTGGGTTATCGCTACTCGGTTTTCCAAACCAACGTCAGCCAGCATTACAACGGCACCTACTACAGCGTAGGCACGACCTTGTACCCGGAATTTTTCAAAGACATCTGGGGCTACATCCGCTACCGGAAATGGGAAAGCAAGCCCTTTTTCAGCGCCCCAGCCACGCTTTAAAATCCGTAACCCGGTCGCCACTGACAAACACCTCCTGCCGTGCTTTCGGCTCCAGTTCCAGTTTCAATTTGCCCCCGGAAAATGCATGAATGGTACGAATGGCGGCTAAACTGACCAGAAAGGAACGGTTTACCCGAAAAAACTGCCGGGGGTCCAGCAGGCTCACCAGCTTGTCGAGGCTGTATTCGAGCGCGAAATTCTGGCCGTCGCGGGTGGTTAGAAACGTGGCTTTGGCTTCAAAAAAGAAGTAGGCAACGGTGGCGGTTTCGATGCTCCGGATTTTCGTACCCACCGTAATCATAAACCGCTCTTTGTAGGCCGTCGGGCGGGCCTGTCCCAGCAGGTTCAGCACCGCCGAAAAGTCGGGCAAGGGCGGAGCCGGTTCGGAAAACGCCCACCGGAACGATTTGTATTTTTCGATGGCAGCCACCAGTTCGTCGAAATCGATGGGTTTAAGCAGGTAATCGATGCTGTTGGCCTTGAAGGCCTGGAGCGTGTATTCATCATAGGCCGTCGTAAAGACAATCGGCGTGGTGAATTTCACCTGCTCGATGATGCGAAATCCCAGATCATCTTCCAGGTGAATGTCCATAAAAACCAGGTCAAGATCCGCCATCGGATGGGTCTCGAACCAGCGAACGGTTTCGGCAACCGAAGGGATCTGGGCCAGCACCTGAATCGTCGGGTCGTAGGTGTGCAGCAAATTTTCCAGCCGCTGAGCGGTCCGCTTTTCGTCTTCGATAATCAGCACGTTCATGGTAACAAGGGAATTTTAACGACAAACTGATCGTCCTGCTCACCCACCCAAACCGGCCGGTCGGTCAGCAAGGCATACCGGTTCATGATATTCTGAAGACCCACGCCCGTCGAGGTATCGTTCTGCGGACGAAGCTGCAAGGGATTGGCGACGATCAAATAATCGCCTTCCGTATAAATCGACACCAGCAGCGGTTTTTGCGCCGACATCTGGTTGTGTTTCACCGCGTTCTCGATCAGCAATTGCAGAGTCAGGGGCGCAATGGCATACCGGTTAGCATCAGTTTCCGAAACGGTTATTGCCATCTGAAGCTTCTCATCAAAGCGGATTTTGAGTAAAAAGGTATAGGCGTCGATGAAATCCAGTTCGGTTCGTAAACGGGTCCGCTCGTTGTCACGCTGCTCCAGAATATACCGGTAGGCTTTGGAAAGGCGGTTGATAAACTGTACCGAAAGCTTCGCATCCACTTCGACCAGCGACGACAAAATGCTGAGGCTATTGAAGAGGAAATGGGGATTTACCTGATTTTTGAGGGCCATAAACTGAGCCTGTGCCGATTCTTTCTCCAGCCGTTCGGTCTGAATTTCCAGTTCGAGCATCCGGGCGCCGGAGCGACGGTTGGCCGCCAGGTAGAACGCCGACAACATCGCCATGACGGTAATGCCATTGTTCATCTTTTGCCGCTGGTTCCGGTTTCCGCTCCCACCGTTGTGGAGCCATTGCTCGACGGTCGGGCGGTGGCCGGCTGGCGGAAACCGCAGGTTGAGCGAATCCGCCATCTCCGCCCGAATTTGATTAAAACCGCCATTGAACACTACCGCCAGCGCACTGGCAACGAGCAGAATACCAACCTGAACGGGAAGCTTCATTTCCACCAGCGCCCGGGAGCCAAACCAGTGCAACACCCGTTGTTGAAGCCAGTCAGTGACCAGAACCCAACAGAAGAAGAAGAAGATCGTCAGCGGTATTTCGAGTGCCCAGAAAGGAAGTGAGCTCACCAGGAATGACCCACTGATCTGATCGATGTTCATGTAGAGACGAATCGGCCAGTAGATGACGAAAATGCTCAGGGCGAGTTGTCCCTTCTGCCAGATCGTAAGTGGGTCAGAACCAGGTGCCTTCATTCGAAGTAAGATCAGGAACCAAAGGTGATGTATTTTTCGATGGTTTTTTCCTGAATGGCAAAAGGTTTTTCAACGGTCGTTTTACCCGTCACGATACTCAGGCTGTAGGCTCCGCTCGCCAGTCCCGAGATGTCGAAGTTTTGACGCAAACCATTCTGCAAATCCACGGTTTTGCGATACAGCACATGGCCGTTCTGATCGCGCATCAGGATGGTGGCCGCTGCGGTTTTGGGTTCAATGAACAGCTTGATTTTCTGATCGGTGGCCGTCAGGAAAATGCTTTCGGGCGATTGGGCCACGGGCGATGAAGGAGACGTTTGGGCGAACGATGCGGTTCCGGCTACCAGACCCAGCATCAACAGGATTGTTTTTTTCATGATTGTGGACCGATTCTTCGGCGATTTAAATGGGATTGATTTCGTTTGCTTGAAACAAAGTTGCACCCGGCAACCGGCTCTGGAAAATAAAAGAGGTTGAGTGACGAAAACCGGCGGTTGAATCGGCCTATTTGGGGGAAGAATCCGGCGTCAATTCTGGGAAAAGTGAAAATTCGGAGCGGCTTTGGAAATACATGGGCTGCGGCTTATCGTTGATTCAGTACCGAAAAAAACGCGTCCTTAATCGATTAAAAAAGACAAATCCCCGGTGAATACCGGGGACTGTGCAAAATAAAACCAATTATTACAAACTATCTAAAGCGCATGACGCTTTAAAGCGTCCAAGTTAGACCCGTTTTAAATAGTCATCACCTTTTAATCGCCGAATGCCCCAATTTCATAGATGAATGCCCCGTTCGACCGGTCGAATCTGTGCGATAATGAATAATATTTTCACTCCTGCTTGACATTGTAAATACAATTTTACTGTTTTGCAGTGTATTAGATACTTAGTACACTAAAACAATGATCGAACTCAAAAACCTGACCTTTGGCTATACGCCCAAAAAACTGCTGTTTCAGGACTTGAATCTGTCGCTGCAGCCGGGCAGCATTTACGGGTTGCTGGGCAAAAACGGCGCGGGCAAATCGAGTCTGCTTCGGCTGATGGGGGGCCTGCTCTACCCCACGGCGGGCAGCGTCGACGTGGCCGGGTTTACGCCCCGCAAACGGGAACCGGCGTTTTTCCAGGAACTGTATTTCATTCCGGAAGAAATTTACCTGCCGTCGGTTTCGCTCAACCGCTACATCGACACGATGGGGCCATTTTATCCGAAATTCGATGAAGGCCAGTTTCGGAAATACCTCTCGGAGTTCGACGTGCCGCCGGATCAGAAGCTCACGGCGATGTCGTATGGTCAGAAAAAGAAAGTCATTATCAGCTTTGGGCTGGCCACCAACACCCGCGTTCTGATCATGGACGAACCGACGAACGGCCTCGATATTCCGTCGAAAAGCCAGTTTCGGAAAATTGTCTCTTCGGCGCTTGCTCCCGACCGGCTGATGCTCATTTCGACCCACCAGGTCCGGGATCTGGATCACCTCATCGACGGCATCATCATCATCGACGAAAACGAAATCCTGCTGAATCATTCCCTGGCCGACATCGGCGACCGGCTGTTGTTCAGTTCGCTAAGCAGCGTCACCGAAACCCACCGGGTGTTATACGCCGAACCGTCATTACGCGGGTATTCGGTGGTGTTGGAAAACACGGAACAGGAAGACAGCAAAGTCGATCTGGAACGGCTTTTCAACGCCGTCGTCACCAACCGGGCGGGCATTAAAAATCTTTTCCAATAACCGCTATGCGCTTCATCCCCATCCTCCAAATCCTGCTGGCTGCGCTCCTTTCGGGCCTTCCCGCCCCCCTGCTGTCTTTCGTCTCCTGTCTCACCTCGCTTTTCTGACCCATGAACCAAACTTTCAATTTTTACCGTTTCGGCCTGGTTGTGAAACTGCATCTGTCCGAACACCTCAAAAGCTATTTACTGGGAATCGGGGTTCTGGTCGGCGTCTGGTTACTCATGCTGTTGCCGGATACCACCCGGCTTTCCGTTTTCCACGAATCGATTTACCGGAAACACGGCATATTTTTTGGTTTTATTTTTTGCGGAGCCGGTGCCTGGTTTGCCAGTGAAGCTTTCCGGATGGTCAGCACGCCCGTTCGCGGCATTCCTTTTTTAACCATACCTGCTTCCCAACTTGAAAAATATTTAGCGGTTTTCTTGATGCTGCTGTTGTTCGTTCCGGTTTTCCTGGGCGTTTTTTACACCGTTGAAGGCGTTACATTTTCAATCATCAACGCGCGTCTGCCCGCAGGAAGTCCCCGGTATGAATTGCTCGATTTAACCGGCGACTACCTGGATCCGGAATTGCGTTATCTTACCCTTATTACGCCTTCTTTTTTTCTGATTGGATCAATTTATTTTTCCAAAGTGCCTTTCGTCAAAACTGCCGTTATCGCGTTTGTGCTGTATTTTATAACCGCCTTGTTTCTGAACGAATTCATCATCCGGCAGTTGTTTCCGCCCCGCGAACACTACGGTCTTACGCTGTTTCAGGAAGTGAGTTTTATACAAAACCGCCGGTGGTACAGGGTCGAATTGACGGGTCAGTCCCGGGTACTGATCAATACACTGTTGACCTTGATCATTCCTTTCCTGTGGTTCATTGCCTACGTACGTTTCAAAGAGAAAGAACTCTAATATGGATTTTCAGGATAAAAAAGCCATTTACCTCCAAATCGCCGACTACGTTTGTGAGAGAATTCTCCTGGCCCAATGGCCACCCGGCGACCGCATTCCTTCCGTCCGGGATCTGGGTTCCGAACTGGAAGTCAACCCCAATACGGTGATGCGGACCTACGATTTCCTGCAGCAGAAAGCCATACTTTACAACAAACGGGGCATTGGTTTTTTTGCCGCCGACGACGCGGCAGAACGCATCAAGTCCTATCGAAAAGAACAATTTCTGGAAACTGAAATACCCTACTTTTTCCGCAACCTTTACCTGCTAAACATTAGCCTGGAAGAGATTGAGGAGCGGTATAAAGCATTCATCGAAAGTGAATTCAACCCGAATAAAGTTGTTTAAAACCGCTATGAAAACAAGCAATAAACTCCTCATCGCTCTTTTTACCATCGGTCTGCTGACGTTGATCGGTGCGAACGTAGCCCTGAAAAAAGAATACGATAAAATCGACTTCGACGACCCGTTCTATGGCCTTTCATCCATGGAATTGAAACCGTTCCGGGTAATGAAACTGGAAGGCAACAACACGGGACTGATCAGCGTCCAAAGCGGAAAAACAACCGAAATTCGCCTTGAAGAAAAAACGAAAGAGCTGTTTACCTTCCGTTCGCAGGGCGATACGATGCTGGTAACTTACAAACCGGCCACTGCCCCCTGGCAATCCCGGGCCAATCAGCATTTTGATGCCATTCCTGTAGCGGTTTTTCTGACGCCCACGTTGCAAACGCTCATTACGTCGAAAGTAAGTTGCAATGTAAACCAGTTGAATGTCGATAAATTGACGATTTTGCAGGAAAATGCCGGTGTATTACTGACCAATAGCAACATCGGAAACCTGACGGTACTCGACCAGAAAGGCAGCGAACTGCACACCAAACCGACCAATCGGGTTGGCACCGCCCTCATCACCTCCCGCGACAGTTCGGTGTTCAAAGCCGAACGGGATGTTTTTGGGACGCTCGCGTTGCAAACCGACAGTTTGGCAACCGTGAACGTACCGGGCGGTTTGTTGAAGAAACTTCAATAGCCTATGGCTTCAGAACCGTTCGCTTTTCGGTTACGGACTTTACTTTTTCAGAAGAGAAATAAACCGGGAAATAGTCGTCTCTAGCCCAGATCGGAAACAGATCGCGGTAATGCGGACTGTCTGGGTTGCCCGACTGGCCGGGGCTATTGATGCCCAGCGTTTTGTCCCAATCCTGCGTATCGACCAGAATTCGAAACGATGCGCCGTATTCCTGATTCATCTGGTGGCCCGTGCTGTTGACGGTCTCGGCATACCCACCGCGCGGAGCCGGACCAATACCGTATTCGGACGCCTGTTGCGGGGCCATGAGATTCGACAACGGGTGCCGCAGGTAACTGTGCTTATTCCCGGTTTGCCCATACCACCAGTGGGTGCGGTCGTGCCCCAGCCGCTTGGTCAGATCGGCAATCGCGTTTTCGAGGCAGGCGAGTACCACTTCATTCCGGTCATTATTTTTCAATGGGCCTGGCTGATCAGACCGGAGCCACTGCACCAGCTTCTCCGTTGCAATGGAAGGCATGTATTTCCAGGCTATTTCCGGTACAGCCAATTCGTAAACCGCCCCGCGCAATTGCGTTTCCCAGGCGACATAAACAGCCGCCGGAATAGAGCCGGGTTCCAGAATGTAATCCCAGGTCAGCAACTGCTGCCGCGCCCATTCGACGGGTTCGTCATCGGCTTTCAGACTTTCCAGCAACGGCACCAGTTTCCGGGCGGTCATCGACAGATAATCCGACTGCAAGGTTTTGAAATCGGCCAGCGAATGCTTCGGTTTGGCCTGGATCAACTCCGTAATCCGATCCGCCCGCACCGCTGACGCCCACTCCCACCCGACCGCGTCCCGGTGCGGGAAACTTTTGGGGATCAGATTGTTATTGGCGGTTACAACAAATCCTTCGGGCGGGTTCACCTTGCCGGGCAGTTGCTGGATGGGTAGAAACCCGCCCCACTCGAACCGCCCGTCGCCCGGCACGGGTACAAGTCCCGTCCAGGTTTTAGATGGGCGAATGGGCGAAATGCCGGTGGCCTGCCAGCCAATGGCTCCTTTTGGAATGGCGGATGGCTGCCCAGCGGAATGCCGCCCAGCCCAAACCATGTTTTCGCCGGGAACCCGGCTATAGGTGCAGGCCTGCCGAAATTCGGTCCAGTTTTTCGACTGGTTCATCCGCAAACTCGCCAGATAGGGCGCACAGCCCGTTTCGAGCCAGGCCGCCCGAACGGCATACAGTTTATGGTTTTTCGCATCCTCAAACACCACCGGGCCATGCCGTGTATACTTTAAGGGCACGACGACCGGTTTTTGATCTTTGACGGCAATCGTATCGAAAATCACCCGCACGGTTTCCCAAGCGCCTTTGTATTTGTATTGATTGGGGCTTTCCGGATTGGCTTCGTAGACATACAAATCTTCTACATCGGTTTCAAAAATGGTCAGTCCCCAGGCGCCAGATTCGTTATGACCAACCGAAACACCCGGCAGCGCGGGCTCCCCTGCGCCAACTACATTCCAACCCGGCGCGTGCAGGTGAACCCAGTACCGCAGCGACGGAACCGCCTGTGCCCGGTGCGGGTCGTTCGCCAGCATCGGAAAACCGCTCGCCGACCGTTGACCGCTGACGACCCAGTTGTTGGAACCATCGCGCGGTTTTTCATCCAAAGACCGGTTCTTTTCTGGAGTCCGTAAAGCCTCTTCCTCCGTCGCGCCCAAACCGGTATCCTGGTCCGTAAACCGGATCGGCAATCGAAACGCTTCATACAATTCCAGAATGGGCTGAAACAGTTCCGCACCGTTGACGTGGAGGGTTAAATCGGGTTCTCCGGCTTTGGTTGTGGGGTGAAACCAGGACAATTCCCGGACTTTGTCCGGCCCCAGCAAATGCACCAGTCGCCCGAAATCCAGTTCCGTCCGCACGTTTTCGAGCAAACCCTGATGACGGCTGATGACCACCTCCGGCGTCCAGAAACCGGGTTGCGTTTTCAGCAATCTGAACTCGACCGGCAGTTTCTCCGGTGTCTGATTAATCGCCCGGATGTAGGCATTGATTCCCTCGACGAAAGCGCCCACGATCTGCGGACCGTGGGGGTGATAGTGTTTGAGTTCCTGTTCCAGATTACCCCGAAACCGGAACAAGCGCGTCCCCTGATCCCGTTTGATCTCCTTCGCTCCGAGTAGTTCGGCGACGGTTCCGGTGGCCTGCCGACGCCAGATTTCAAGCTGAAACAGCCGGTCACTGGCGGCATTGTAGCCCTGGGCAAAAAACAGATCGTGCTCATTTTGGGCATAAATATGGGCGACGCCCCAACGGTCGCGGAGGATTTCGACGGGCTGGCGCAGGCCCGGAATCCTGAGATTTTCCGTAGCTTGGGTACAGGCAACCGGGCTGCTGAAGAGGAGCCAGAATGCCGGGAGCAAAACCGTTAATCGCATGCTTTTCCGACAATGAGACCCGGTTTGATCCTTTATTCTTCGCATACGGCACCTCTAGATAAAACATTGTAAATCAGTTCTTCTTCAAAAACGCCAGCACCACGAACGCGAAGCCTTCCGAACCGGACGTATTGCCGTGATTGCCCGGTACGGTTTTCAAAGTCGAATTAGGCAGTAGTTTCGCCAGATCACCCGCCCGGCCATTGTCTTCGTCCTGATCCCCGGAAATGATCAGGACCGGAATTTTGACCTTGCTCAATTCCGCCGGACTGGTCGAAGGCTGCGTTTGCTGCTGAAAACCAAGGGCTAATGTATCCAATCCTCTGGTTTTAGCAGCATTTAGGGCGCCCTGAAACTCGGGATGTAAATGCGCTTTTCCGCTGAACAGTTCGGCAAAGGACATACGACGCGCCCAGTTCGGATCGGTGAAATCCGCGCCCATGCCGCCCAAAACCGCCGAACGAAGGTTTTTATCCAGCACCAGCAACCGCGCCGTAATGATGGAACCGCGCGAATAACCAATCGCATCGTAGTTTTTCAGTTTCAGGAAATTCATAAGACTCATGATGTCTCTGGCTTCGGCGTCGTTTCGGTAGGCTTCGACGGTATGCGGTTTGTCGGACAGGCCGTTGCCCCGTAAATCCAATTGAACGACTTTATACCCGGCATCGAGCAGCGATTGTCGCAGCACGGCTTTCTGCCAGGAAATTCCGCTGCCCATAAAACCGTGTACGAGCACCACCGGTTTTCCCTCACCGGCTACTTCATAATGGATTTTCGTGCCGTCGAATGAGGTAAACAGCGGTTCGCGGGAGGATTGTGCCAGCGACATCAGCGGCAAAGCCAGCAGAAGCATTGCGAGACGGTTTTTCACGGAGTACGGGGTTCAGGCCAGTAAGATACGAATAAAACCTTTCGCAATTCGCCAGGTTATATACGAAAACGGAGACGGAAAGTATGGAACTCATGAGCTCGCGGCTGGCCCGCATCAACCCCCATCTTTTCACCAACCAAAGCGGTGCTTCCATCGAAGATGGTGATGAAGATGAATTGAACGAAATCGAGGAAGAAACCGACCTCTACGATGAACCGGTCGATGAAGATGGCGACCCGACCGGCGAACACGACCATCATCAGGACGATAACTATGCTCTCGGCGGGAAAGTCACCCGCAGTGGCACGTAAACCAGAAACCGTATGGAAAACTACAATCCGGCCGAAGACGAAAATCAGGGCGTGGCCTCAACCATGTCGCGCAACAACCCGAATGCAGGCGAAGAACTGGAACCGGACATCAGTCCGTCCGGAAACCTCCCCAGTCCCGACCCGGATCTGGAACAGACAACCTTATACGAAGAAGAAGACGGCGTTTCGAGTGAGGATTAAAAGTTAAGAGTTAAAAGTTAAAAGTTAAAAATGGGCTGACGCATTCGAACTCCAGCCAACCTACTTTTAATTTTTAACTCTTAACTCTTAACTCTTAACTACCTACTCCCACTCGATGGTGGCCGGGGGTTTGGAAGAAATGTCGTAGACGACGCGGTTGACGCCTTTGACGCGGTTGATGATTTCGTTGGAAATGTCGGCCAGGAACTCGTAGGGCAGGTGCGCCCAGTCGGCCGTCATGCCATCGACGCTCGTGACGGCGCGGAGGGCAACCACGCGTTCGTAGGTTCGCTCATCCCCCATTACGCCGACGGACTGTATTGGCAACAGAATAGCACCCGCCTGCCAAACCTGGTCATAGAGACCGTATTTCTTCAAGCCGTTGATGTAAAGCGCATCCACTTCCTGCAAAATATGCACTTTTTCCGGGGTGATATCGCCCAGAATTCGAATGGCCAAACCGGGGCCGGGGAACGGGTGGCGTTTCAGAATGGCATCGGGTAATCCCAGCGCCTTCCCAACCGTCCGAACTTCGTCTTTAAACAGCGTGTTCAGCGGTTCTACAATTTTCAGCTTCATGAACGCGGGCAAACCACCAACGTTGTGGTGCGATTTGATGGTAGCCGACGGCCCTTTGACCGATACCGACTCGATCACATCAGGGTAAATCGTACCCTGACCCAGCCAGTCCACATCTTCGATCAGATGTGATTCCTGGTCGAATACCTCGATGAAGGTCCGGCCAATGGCTTTGCGTTTGGCTTCGGGATCGGTCAGACCGGCGAGGGCCGAATAAAACTGGTCTTTGGAATCGACGCCCTTGATATTGAGACCCAAATGGCGGTAGGAGTCCAGAACCTGCTCAAATTCGTCTTTCCGCAACAAACCGTTGTCGACAAAAATACAGAACAGATTCTGACCAATGGCGCGGTGCACGAGCGTGGCCGCCACCGACGAATCGACGCCCCCTGAGAGGGCCATCACCACTTTGTCGTTGCCAATTTTTGCTTTGAGTTCAGCAATGGTCGATTCCACGAACGACTCGGCGGTCCAGTCCTGCGAACAGCCGCAGATATCGACAACGAAATTTTTCAGGACGGTTTTTCCCTGTGTCGAGTGCGTCACTTCCGGGTGAAACTGAATGCCGTAGGTCGGTTCATTCTGAATCTGGAAAGCCGCCACCCGAACGGTTTCGGTCGAGGCAATGATCTCGAAGCTATCCGGTACGGAGGTGATGGTATCGGCGTGCGACATCCATACCTGGGTGTTCACTTCCAGCCCTTTCAATAGCGGATTTTCGGTATTCAGCGTGCTCAGTTTGGCCCGGCCGTATTCCCGGATGGTCGACGGTTTGACCTCTCCCCCGCTCGTATGCGCCATGAGTTGGGCACCGTAACAGACGCCCAGAATAGGCAATTTGTGCCGAAAAGCGGCCAGATGAACCATGGGCGCGTCGGCGTCCCGAACAGAACACGGGCTACCGGACAGGATAACACCCTTAACATCAGGGCTGATCGTTGGAAGGTGATTGTAGGGATGGATTTCGCAGTAAACGTTGAGTTCGCGCACCCGGCGGGCGATGAGTTGGGTGTATTGCGAACCGAAATCGAGAATCAGTATTTGTTCGGTTGTCATGATACGTTTCTAAAAACCAAAATTAGGGTGTTTTTGGGAAACTGACAACTTTAACGTTTGAATCCCGCATTTTGTGCATTAGGCAAGGGCCGCAACCGCCCGAAAACCGTTGCGGCCCTTGCCCGCTTTACCGGTTTAGCAAGACCTTTTTCACGACTTTCCGGCTCCCCACCTGCGCAGAAACCAACACCGTCTGAACCACCGTTTCCGGCACGTCGGCGACTTCTTCGTGGTAGTTTCCAGTCCCGGTTACCGCCTGTTGCCAGACGAGATGGCCCGACAAATCGGTCATCCGCAAGGTCGCCACCTGTTTTTCCGGAACGAACAGCCGGATGTGCAGCCGCCCCGCCGATGGATTCGGATACACCAAAACCGCCAGCGATTCGTCAACGGTTTCGACACTCAAACGCGCGGAGTTCGTGCAGGTCATAGTTTTGGGGCCACCCGGCAGGAAATAATTTGTCCCCACTACCCGAACTTTGATCGCTTGGCTTTGTCCATTTAAAAGGCTATTGGGTGGTGAAAAATCAAAACCGTGTTCGCCGTTGCCCTTCTTAGCATTCTTGAGATCCTGCCGGAAAGTAGTGGCTGTCATCGTACCGACGACGACATTATTGGCCAGAAACTCCACCGTGATCGGTGCATTGGGGTAATCCTTATGAAAAACCCACCCCCAGATGTTGTCGCACCGGGCCCCATCCAGATTCCCGCCGTAATTGGACCCCGGTGGATTGGTGGTCGCAACCGTCTGCGTCGGCGGTGGCGTCACCACCGGCGGATTGGGCGGGGGCGGATTGTCAACCGGCGGATTGGGCGGGGGAGTACCCGTACTGGCGCAGGTGAGGTTTTTGGGGCCACCCGGCAGGAAATAATTTGTCCCCACTACCCGAGCCTTGATAGCCTGATTTTGTCCGGTTTTGAGGCTGGCAGGAGGTAGAAAATTAAAACCGTGCTCGCCGTTGCCCTTGTTCGCGTTCTTCAGATCCTGCCGGAAATGAGCAGCCATAACCGTACCGACGACGGTCGTATTGACCAGAAACTCCACTGTAATCGGCGCATTGGGGTAGTCTTTGTTGTAGACCCACCCCCAGATGTTGTCACAACTGACCCCATCCAGGCTCCCGCCGTAGTTGGTTCCCGGCGGATTGGTAGCGACTGCGGTCTGGGTTGGGGGTGGCGTTACCACTACCGGGTCGGTCGGGGGTGGATTATCCACCGGCGGGGTGGTTCCCGCAGAAGCCTCGATCGTTACTTTGTGGAAGGTGAAGGCGCGCATTCCCCGGCTGTTTTTCAGGAAAGGCCCCCCAAACGGCGTTTTAAAATGATTCGGAAGGTAGGTGATGCCCGTGGCCGAAATCGGTTTGGTGAGCTTCAGCGTAATCCGGTTTGCTTCCGCCGTTCCACTTTCAATCACGCGTTCCTGCTGAACGTTGGCGTAATCAAAATAGATAAAATCCCGGATGTCCTGCGTAACGCCGTTTACGACCGTGTCCTGCTTCCATACCATGTTTTGCCCGGCTTCAAACTCCAGGACGACCTCTTTCTTCTCGGCGGTTTTGTAATACGCTTTTCGAATGGACGGCGACGTAATGCCGTTGAGATCCGACGAATTATACACATCGCGGGCAATCAGGCGAAAGACTTCACTGGCAAACTGGTACTGGCCTTCCGGTCCGTAGTGAACCCCGCCGTAGGCCGGTAATCCCACTGTGGCAATGGCTTCCGTGCGCGGAAAGAGCTGGGGCGTTCTTCGCTGAAAATCCCGCAATTGGGAAGCGCCTTTGTTGGAATCGGATAGCAGGTTATTCTGAACCACGTAGAATTTCCCAACGTTCGGGTAATCCGTTTGCCAATAGCCAAACAAAGTCTGAAGGTCCTGCTCGTAGCCAATGGCCGAACCGCCCCCGGCTTCGTTTTCGCCCTGCCGCCAGATAAACGCTTTCACCTTGTTGGCAACGCCCGCCTTTTGGGCCCAGTAGAGCAATCGTCCATATAAGGTTTTCGGGTCGGCCGGGTTGGCCGCGTTGCGGGCGATGTGGCTTTTGATCGAGGTGCCACCCACCGACCCGTTGATCAGGCAGGTTGGCATGCCGTGTTTTTCCAGAATAAGTCGCTGGATTTCGGTCGCAATCAGCCCCACCTGGCCTTCCTGAACATTGGATACTCGCCAGACAGTGTCGGGTACCGCGCCCGCGCTATTTCCGAACGCCCGGACGAAATTGTTGCGGTAACTGTAGTTGTTGGGGTAAAAACCGGTGAGATTCGACTGGCCCATGCACAGAATCACATCGCCACAAACGATGTTGTCGCGGGTGTCGACCAACACCGAATCAGATCCCGCAACGGCATAAACCTCGAATTTATACTGATGCAAACCCGCTTCAATCGTCGGCGTAAACTGAAACCGGGATTCACCGCCGTTTTTAGAAACCGCCGTCCGCAGGTATTTCCATTTGGCGTTGTTTTTAAAAACCCAGACCGATGCGTGGGAGTAGCTTAAGGACTGCAACTTTCCGGCAATCGGAACCTCCGCTTTATTCTGATGATCACGGGGATACAGTTGCAAGGCTGCGGGCCACTTCTGCCAGACGATACCGATTTGGGCAATTGAAAAATAAGGAGAAAAAATGAGTATTAACCAAGAGTAGACAATAGAGTATTTTTTCATGGACACACGTTTACAAGTTACGTGCGTAAGTTTTAAATTATCTCTATGTCAGTCAATTGGTTACGATCAAAATGTCACTTAATTTATTATTTGGTAACATCACACAGAAGCGGCTGAATCTGGTAATTCCCTACGGATAGAGTAAGTACTTTTTCCGCATTTCCTTGTACTGACTCAAACCCGGTTCCCAGGTTTTCCGGATGGCGTCTTCTGACAACCCCATTTTAAGTTGCAGGGGCAACTGGTCGTTGCCATACAGCTTGTGGATGTAATTCGTTGCCAGGAAAAACTTGTCCTTATCGACGGCTTTTTTGTAGAAGTCGATCAGGTATTTGAGGGTTAACCCCTGCCGGGTCGCATCGATCCCCGACAAATCCATCCCGTAGCAAAGCTGGCCTTCCTGGGGCGGGTTCATGGCACCCGGTTTGTCGACGGGGGTAAACTGATAGGACCCGAACTTCGGGTTTTTAGGACTACCAATGACCTGAAACTGCTTATCGGTTCCGCGCCCCACACTGACGACCGTCCCTTCAAACAGGCAGAGCGTCGGATACAGCAGAATGGCTTGCTGATTCGGCAGGTTCGGCGAAGGAGCCACCGGCAACGTATACGGAAGCTGGTGGGTGTAGTTTTTTACGGGAACCACCGTCAGCGGACACAGCAGATCGACCGAGGCCGTATCCGGCCGTTTCAGCCATTTTTCTCCGTTAATCATCCGGGCCAGTTCGCCCACCGTCAGACCGTGGAGAATGGGAACGGGGTGCATACCCACAAACGACCGAAACCGGGGATCAAGAATGGGGCCTTCGACATAGCTGCCATTCGGGTTCGGGCGGTCCAGCACGATGAACGATTTTTTGTTTTCGGCACAGGCTTCCATCGCGTAGTGCATCGTGCTGATGTAGGTATAAAACCGCGTTCCGACATCCTGAATATCGAAAAGGAGCACGTCCAGCGAGTCGAGCTGGGCGGGTGTCGGTTTGCGGTTGGCACCGTATAAGGAGATGATGGGAACACCACTGCGCGGATCGCGGCCGTTGGCAACGTGTTCGCCGTCGGTCGCCTGTCCACGAAAACCGTGTTCGGGCGCAAAAATGGTTTTAATGGTAACGCCTTTTGCCAGGAGGCTATCGACGAGGTGCGTTTTGCCAATGACGGAGGTATGGTTGACGATCAGCCCTACCCGTTTGCCGAGCAACGACGGTAGGTAGAGGTTCATTTGTTCGGCTCCGGTGCGGATGGGTTCCGCCGTTGCAACGGTGGTCGGCTTCTTGCCGGATTGGGCGGTGCAGCCCACCGACGTTCCCAGAAAACCGGCCAAACAGGCGATGAAGAGTAATTTAACGGATGAAGTCATGGTTCGTCTGATCATTTATACTGCAAATCTGTTACCAATAGGCGCATATCCTACTAGTCAACTGATAAACAAGGCGTTGGACATAATTTCAGAAAACAGTACTGTAATATTTCTGAAATAATATTCCCCGGAAGGGTCTTTTCACAAAGGTAATGGCATATTTTCAATGCCATACGAAGTTTTTACGGGAGCGGAAAAAAAACAAAAACCCGGCCTCCCAGACCGGGTTGATTACCTCACAGACATGTCGGTTCAAAAAAGTGCGCTTGAATCGCAGTGGAATTCGGATGGATTTTTAATCTTTGAATTCCTCTTTCTTTGACCATGAAAACCATACAAAAACTCCTGAGCCGGTTGCCCGAAGGGTTTATCGTTGTTCCGATTGCGCTGACCGCCCTGGTCTCGTTTGTTTTCCTGATCAGGCTGCTGCACGGGTAGTTCCTTCCCCGAATTGGTCTGCCACCCGTTCAGGTCTGCAAGGCTTAGTGACCGCATCGCTTTACCCGGACCGCTTGACGGGTGATCCGTACGGTATAGTTTTTAAAGAAGCTCCCTACACCCCTCCTACTCCAAAGCGACTGCAAACCGAACGCCGGTCGTTGTTCACTTGACATCCCCTCCTCTTACTGCCAACCTACCCAACTGCGGAACACCAGGAGACCTGTACCCAAATTCTACTACCTATCTATAACTTTTCATACTATATTATTTATTTTGTTATAACTTTTTGTTATAATTGCTTCAAATATCCACTGTAACGTTCTATGGAGTCTACGCTGGTTACCCACCTGTCCGGCTGGGGCAACTACACCCGTATTCATTACGCTGATGGAAAAGAAAAGGTCGTTTGCCGGACGTTGAAAAGAGCGCTGGCCAAAACGCCTTTTTCTCATTTTATTCGCATCCATCGAAAGACGGCGGTCAATCCTTTTTTTGTGGCCAGAATCCGATGGCCCGCCAATGCGCAGGCCGGAAGTGCGAGATGCATTATCAAAGGGAGTGCGTCGCCGGGTGGCCAGTCATTGACGGTCTCACGCCGTCGGATCGCCTTAGTCCGCCGTCAGTTCGATCAGTACCATCACGTTGCCGATGGCCATTCGTAGAATCCTGCCCCGACCGTTTCGCCGGGATCCGACTCCCCGACAACCGCAACAGGGCCGCTCCCGCACCAACCGGGACATCTATGGATTGTCGCGCTGGACGAAATGTTCCCGGATGCACCGCTCCAAACACCCGCTTTGTGTGGAATGCCTGAAAAAAGGGATTCTTACCGATTGTAGCCCGGGAAAGAAAACGGGCGTTACCGACCACATTCAACCCATCAATCAGGGCGGTGATCCCTGGGATCCGGAGAACTGGCAAACGCTCTGCAATTCCTGCCACAATGCGAAATCCGGAAAAGAGAAATGAACCCATGTTTTCGGTCCGTCATGCCGCCCGCCCACAGTCCTCTATGCCTACCGCTTTCCTACTCCGATGGAATGTTACTATACCCCTACCACCCACCGATAAACCCGAACGATGCTCCTAGTCGCTACCGTCTTATTCTGTTCCGGACTGATTACCGGCATCCTGCTGACGGTGGGATTGTGTTGCCGGGCCAGAGAGAAAGCGTTTACCGAGCAACCGTAACCACTGTATCAAAATGAATTGGATAAAAATCGAAAAGCGTTTACCCGAAGTGGGCAAACTGGTCTATACCAAAGATGCTGAAGGCAAGATTGGCGCTTATACCCGAACCGACGAAGGTTGGAATTCCCAAGTTTCTACGGACAATACCCCCATTGTGGAATGGTTAGAGGGGAACGGCCCGTTTACCCCCTTACCCATGGCCCTCCTGTTTCATGACCTGGTCAATGATTACGAACGCTATGAGAAGCAGGGCCACCACGATACGGCGGTGAATGTGCTGCGCAACCTGGTCGAAGCCATCCAGCAACACATTGTCGAACCCGCTGGATCTGGAGCAATCCTGAAAGGAAGTGGTTTGATGTTGATCATGCAGGAAAAGCCCGCCCCGAACTGTTCATCGCAGCAATGACACGGGCCCTGGGGAGGGGTGGGTCAAATCCCTAAAAGCGTCTTGCCTGCGACCGAATCCAGCCCCAAAAAAAATCGGTGTCAAAACTCCCGGACGTGTTGGGACGGTGTGCAAATTTAACAGGTTACTGATCAGAGCGTTACTGGTCATTTTATTGTGTCTGACAATTAAAAAAAAACAGCTTTTTACCATGCGGTCTGATGCCAGTAATGAGGCCTTGAATCTTGACTTTTTTTCGCTGGATGACTTCACGCCGGATACCGATTTCACCTGCGAGATCCAGGCGACGCCCAAGGCAGCCAAGCGGCTCAAACGGTACGACGAGCTGATTCCGGCCACCGAGTCGCACCTGATCAAACCGCCAGTGACCCCGGAAATTCCGGAGTACGGGTTGTGCTACGAGAACGCGGAACGGCTGGCGCTGGATTTGAAGATCAAAAAGAACAGTCGGTACTACGCCTACATCAACGGTTCATTCCACTTCGGCGATTTCATCGAAGCGCTGATGGTGGTCAACAACTGGCATACCGACCGAATGATCATTTCAACCCTGGGCATGAGTGAGAATAACGTGGACAGTCTGCGGAATCTGTTGCAGGGCGAGTTCGTCGATACCCTGGACCTGGTTATTTCCGACTACTTCTTTTCCCACGAACGGAACAACCTCATTCCCTATCTCTACCAGCAACTCGATATCGAAAACCGGTTCCAACTGGCCGTAGCGGGTTCCCACTGCAAACTGTGTGTTTTTACGACCGATGAGGGATTGCACATCGGTATCCGTGGCTCGGCAAACCTCCGCTCCTCTTCCTGCATTGAACACATTACCATTGAAGAAAACGAGATGATCAACAAAATCGACATCCGGATTCACGACCGCATCATTGACACGTTCAAAACGATAAACAAGTCCCTTCGGGGCAAAACGCTATGGCATCAGGTTCATCCCCATCAGGAAAATCAGGTAAAGCCGGAAAAGGAAAAGGATCCGCAGCAAAAGCGCGGCAACCCTTCCGCTACAAAACACAGGTTCCCAAAGGCGTAGGGGCAAACAAAGACGTTCCGTTCTAATCGATGGCTCGACCACCCAAACCCACCGCTGTTAAGGTTCTGGAAGGCACCTACCGGAAGGACCGGGCCATCCACGATGAAGTGGAGCCGGAACTGTTGGGCGACATTCCCGATCCCCCGGACGGTTTGGAGGAATTGGCCGTAAAGGAATGGTATACCGTCTGCCGCTGGCTTCATTCGGTCGGCAATCTGGCCAGTACCGACTTGTCCCTGGTGGCGATTTACTGCAATGAAATCGCCAATTACTGGGAATATGACGCTATCGTAAAAGCCAAAGGGTCGGTTATCGTCTTCAAAGATGAGGTGGGAAATCCCTCCAGGGTTCAGGCGAATCCGTACACCGCCCTTCGAAAGTCTTCCTACGACAGTGCGGTACGGCTAGCGGGTCAATTCGGGTTTACGCCCTCGGCCCGGAGCCGGATCAAGGCCGGAAAAATAGAAAAGCCCCAGTCCAGACTGGAAAAATTAAAAAGTAAACGCGGGAACCGGTAACCCATCCGACCCCGATCCCAACCGTAACGATGGCCAAAGCGCCCAAGAACTATAACCCTATTGTCTGGCAGTACGAAGAAGACGTATTGTCCGGAAAGATCGTTGCCGGCCGGTTGCTGAAGCTGGCCATCAGGCGGCACCGGAAGGATTTGCGGGAAGGAGCCAAACGCGGTCTGTATTTCGATCCCGAAGCCGCCCAGGCCATTCTCGATTTCGGCGAACTAGTCAATCTGGAGCCAGATACGCCGATCGTGCTGTTTCCCTTCCAGCAATGGGAACTCTACGCTTTTTATGGCTGGCAGCGACGGGATGGAACCCGACGCTTTCGTAAAAAGTACAAGAGTTGCGCCCGGGGCAATGGTAAAACGCCAATGGAAGCGCTTCAAATTCTCTACCATTTGGCCATCGATGGACCCTACAAAGCCGAAGCCTACGTGTCGGCCAACAAGGAAGAGCAGGCCAAAATCTGTTTTGGTGACGTCAAAGCGATGCTGACCAATTCACCCGAGTTGCAGGATGTCATGTCGGCGAGTGCCGAACAGATTTATTGCCCCGAAAACAGCTCGAAATTCCGCTTTTTGACCTCGAACCCCAGCACAGCCGACGGGAGCCGCCCCACCTATGCCGTTCTTGACGAATACCACGAGTTTGAAAACGACAAAATGACGGAAGTGCTGTCTTCCGGATTGATCAAAAAGAAAAACTCGGTGCTATCGATCATTACCACCCGGGGGTTTCACAAAGATTGGCCTTGTGCGATCTACGAACGGAAAGTGGCTATTCCGACGCTGGAAGGTTCGTTGATCAACGATGATTTGTTTGTGGTGATCTATACCCAGGACTCGGAAGACGAATTCGACAAACCTGAGACATGGCAAAAGTCCAACCCGATGCTTTGCGAAGGCGGGGTGCTGGATCTGGTGACGCTAATCCGGGAACGGGACGATAAAATCAACAACGGCGAAGAGTCGGTGGTCGCCTTCAAAACCAAGAATCTCAACTGGTGGTGTGACGCTCCTACTTCCTTTGTGGCCGAAACCATCTGGATCAAATCGGGCACGAAATGGAAGGAGGAGGAGGTATACGGTATGCAGTGCTGGGGTGGCCTCGACATGGCCCAGACGAACGACTTTTGCGCTTTGGCGTTGTTTTTCCCGCCCGAAGACTGGCAGGTGCATGAATGCGATATCGATGACGACAAGGCCATTTACGTTCGGAGCCCGATCCGGGTACCGGGTAAATACCGCATGCTATGGCGATTCTGGATACCGGAAGCCAAGAAACAACAACGCATTTCCAACGGTCTCCATGCGCTGCGGGATTGGGAAAAAGACGGGCACATCCGGCTTCTGGAAGGCAACGTCATTGATCCCCGCGAAATCGAAAAGGATATTATCAGCCTGAGTGAAATAGTCGACATCCGGCAACTGATGTATGACCGTTACAATTGCAATAGCACGGCGATCGCCCTGAATGAACAGGGTATTTCGAGCATCGATTTTCCGCAGACCATGGCTCATTTTACCACCCCGACCAAGAACTTTCGGGATTTGGTTCTTCAAAAAAGGCTCGATCACGGTCATAATCCGATTGCAACCTGGATGATGCGCAATTCGGTCCCCATCACCGATACGAATGGAAACATCAAAATTACGAAAGACCCAAAGCGCGCTCCTGAAAAAGTCGATGGAATTGTGGCCGGGATCATGGCACTGGGTTCCTGGATGAGCGACACCCTGGAGGATTCCTCAATCTATGACAAGCGAGGTTTTATTGAACTTTGATTTTTCAACTGACACCGTAACTACCCAAAAAATGGCCCTATTAACTGAAGATTTGAGAAAACTAGCCGATCCCAAAGGGTTTTATGAGAAATTTTGCGAAAACCGGACGGTTTTAGGCAATGAACTGGCGTACGAAGAGACGGAGCGAATGCATATAGCCATATACGGCAGCCGCCGGTATGAAAATGGCTATTCGACTTTTGAACGGGTTTACAAGCGGTATGATGCCCATCGTTTGGGGCGTTAATTCTCTCTGAAAATTTATAGGTACTTATTCCAAAAACAGTTGAATATTTGATCGATTTTGAGTTGTTTTTTGTTTTATTATAAACAACTCAGGTATGGAAATAAGCAAATTAACAGCGCCCTTGCGACCCGACGAAATCGAATGGCGGGTACAACAACAGATCGAAGCTAAGAACGGTAAACCCGCGAAGTTGATCGTTGTCCCCTACATCACCAACCGCTGTGTCATGGAGCGTTTCGATGATCAATTTGGCTGGACCAACTGGGGCAATGAGATTAAAGAAGTGGACGGCGGGTTCCTCTGTACTATTACGGTCACTTTGCCAACAGGTGAAAAGGTAAGCAAAACTGACGGAGCTAGCCGCACGAATGTAGAGCCCTTGAAAGGAGGCATTTCAGATGCAATGAAGCGGGCAGCTGTGCAATTCGGCCTTGGCCGTGCTCTATATAGTTTTCCACGGGTATTTGTAGAAGTGGACGGCAAATACATCCCCGAATGGGCTACCCGGCTATTGGATGCGCTGGTTGATTCGATCAACAGCGGCAAGCCACAACGTGATGTGATCGTACTGAAAGAAGAGCATATTCAAAAGCTGCAACCCCCAAAGACACTGCGGGTAGCTGCTTAAATATAGTTTCCCCTTTTACTAAAGCCCGTTAATTTAACGGGCTTTTTTATTTTAATATAGCCCGAGAACTCTCAGATTAAACTCGAACCCTTACTTAGGTCTTTATCAACTTCATATTTTGCATTATTTTTTGCAATTACATCAGCTTCCTACAATCATTTACTGAACGACTACAAATTGGTCTGATAGAGTAATAGACTCTGTTTAAATCAGAGTGAACCAAGCTTAAATCAGTATACAAAAGCCTTCTAAATTAAAGAAGATAAAAGATCTGAAAAAAATACGGGAAATTCCCCATTGTCTGTCTAATGCAAATTCTACTTTTTTGGAATCATATAATTCATTTCCGATAACCATTAAATCCATAGGCTATTTTCCTGCCTGGAACAGCTGGGAGCGGCTGAATTTTCTGACATGCCATTCGTCATTTCATTATCATTACAGACCAAACTTGTACGCACCATAAACTCAGTCTAATTCCTATAAATTATGAAATCATTTTACCTACTCCTGGTTGTCAGTTTATTACAGGTAACAAACTGTTTTGCGGCCGATACTTTAGCCGTTTCATTTGAAATTGTTAAAGACACAATAGCTTCTGGTTCAGAGGTGTCAAGCTATACTGCCAAAGTCAAGATTCCCAAACAACCTGGAAAAAAGGGATCAAAGGTTATTTTTTCAGTTGACCCTGCAAAATCGGATGTTACAGGTATTATGATTTCCAACGACCCAACCTATGTAATAAAAGACGATACAAAGGAACAAATTGCTGAATTTAAGGTCTCCTTTACTCGTGATACTAAAAATGATAGACGACTAGTATTGAAGCTTACGGCTTTAGACGCAGCCAATAAAGACTTGGCACTTAAAAAAAATGGAGAAACCGAGGCTGAAATTTATATCAAACCGCGCCCTGAATTGGATAATGCAGACAATGAGTACTGGTTTTTTGTAGGAACTAATTTCGATCTTCTTGATGGAATCAAGGCAAAAGACCTCTATTTCAGAACTTCATTTTTAATTCCTCTCAATAATACTCAACCTAAGAACCAACAACTGTACATAACCTTTGAAAAGAATCGTTTTTTTAGCTCAAGAGACTCCCTATACCGCCTAGCTTTTACAGATCGAGTTTTCAAAAGAGGACAAACTGACAGTATCACAATTGCGAAAGGCCAGTATAATTCATTCCGAGAGTCTGTAACGGAAAATATCGGGTTTAGCATTAGTGGTTTGCAAAATTTGAGAATGAACCACCCTTCAAATAAATACAATTTCTATATTATGACTGGAATTTATATTGATTTTCAAAAAAGAACCCTAAAGTTTACTAATCACAACATTCAATCTGATACTATTACTATTCCTTCGAGAAGAGATAGTCTCTATACTTTTACTCCGTTACTAGTTCAGACTCAAATACAATCCTGGAACTACAATATTTATACAGGATTCATGTATATCCATTCAGGCAACTCAGTTAATCTAAAAACTTTTATTCAACTAGGGTTAAATGTTTACAATTTCCCTATCTCATCCGTTAGGAGAAATGCCACTGAAATAACAAGATACGACCAATCTCGAAACTTGTATTTCCGTTGCCATGTTGACGCAACGCTAGTAGAAAGTCCAGGAGTTTCACTGGGAGCTGAGGTTTATTTAAGAAGAGGACAAATGCCTTTATTCAATTTTACGTTGACCAAGGTATTTGATTACCGAAATCTAAAAACCTTCTTTTCGAAAGTGCCATCGCAATAATCCAGAAGTGATCTTAAACGTAATAAGTACTGGTTAAGAGCAAATACTTACCATAATTTAATACATTCTGCTTAAGGTCAACATTCCTCTCCTATCTTGTTTTGCTCTAGTTTTAAAATAAAATAGGTGACAACTGTCACTGTTTTGCCCTTCTGATTCCCGGCAATTTTACATCGGCTACGCACCCACTTTAAAGGCGTACAGACGATGTGAACCTCTGGAATAGTTTCAAAGGACTATTTTCTTCCGAACAGACAACAAATGCCGACTCTTCCACGGGGTCGGCTTTTCCCGTTTCGAGCTCCCATCATCGTTCCCTCGAAAATCCGGCCGTTCCCCTCTCGGGCATGACCAGTTGGGATGACCTCCACCTTTCCGGGGGCGGCAAGCCCAACGCGCTGGCAGGCGTTAACGTCACCTCCGACACCGCCCTGAAGGTTTCCGCCGTTTACCGGGCCGTCAATCTGATAGCGAATACGGTGGCCATGCTGCCCAAAGCGGTTTACAAGGAAACCAAAAACGGTCGTGACATCGACCGGACGGATCTGCTCCAGCAACTATTCTTTCGTTCCCCGGATGAGTTCATGACCTGGTACGAGTTCATGTTTGCCCTGGTGGCGTCCTGCCTGCTGAACGGAAATGGGTACGCCCAAATCATCCGGGGGCCGTACATGGAGCCGCTGGGCCTGCGGTTTTTGACAAAGGGCGAATGCACCCCTTTGTATCAGAATACTGGCCGGAATCGGTACCTCTACTATTTCGTTTTCGGCGAACTCGTTGAAAAACGGGACATCATCCACATCAAATGCCTGGGCAGTGACGGCGTGATCGGCAAAAGCCCGATCGCTCTGTTTCGCGAAAGCATTGGCCTGGCCAAAGCAGCTGAGGAATACGGCGCGCGGTTTTTTGGTCAGGGCGGTAACATGTCCGGAGCGCTGGAGACGGATCAGGTGCTGAAAGATCAAAAAGTAGTCGATCGGCTGCGTACCCAGTTTGCCGAGCGGTACGGCGGCCTGGCCAATTCCCACAAACCGCTGCTGCTGGAAGCGGGCATGAAGTACAACCGGATTTCGATTCCGCCCGACGATGCGCAGTTTATCGAAACGCGCAGCTTTCAGGTGGAGGACATTGCCCGGATTTACGGGACGCCCCAGCACAAACTGGGCAAGCTCGATAAAGCCACCAACAACAACATCGAGCACCAGTCGAAAGAGTTTGTTACTGATACGATTTTACCCTGGACCGAACGGATACGGCAGGAGTTCGAAATGAAACTCATTGCCGAAGACGAGAAGGAAATCAAGGAGATCGTTTTCGATTTCGATTTCCTGCTCCGGGGTGACTCAGCGGCCCGCGCTACGCTCTACCAGGCCCGCTTTGCTTCCGGCTCCCTGACTCCCAACGAAATCAAGCGGAAGGAAAACGAAAACCCGTCGACCAATCCGGGCATGGATGACTATTACATCCAGCTCGGCTTTTCGAAAGTCACCGGCGATTCGCACCGGAACGCTCCGAAATCCGACACCTCCACCCCAAAACCGCCCACCGAATAACATGGATTTAATCGAACAGCGGATTTACGTAACCGACATCGGCATTGAAACCCGGTCCGTGGAGGAAGGCGGGGGCATTGAATTCGTGGGGTTGGGTATCCCGTTTAATAAGCCCTCCCGGCTACTGCTGCACAAAGACAAAGGCCCGTTCATCGAGGTCATCGAACCGACTGCCATGGACGGGTGCGATGTATCGGAAGTGCTGGCGGTGTTCAATCACGATGAAAACCGATTGCTGGGGGCCAACTATTCGGGAACGCTCCGGTTCGAAACAACGCCCGAAGGCGTCAAATTCAGGATTCTTAAACCGCACAACTCGATCGGCATCGACTGCGCAGAATGGGTGCGCCGGGGCGACATCCGGGGCAATTCCTTCAAATACACGACGGCGAAAGACCGCTGGCAGCGGATCAATGGCGTTCTATACCGCTTTGTCGAAAAGTTCAAGGCCCTGCTTGATCTGAGTCTGGTCACCCGGGCCGCGTTCCTGCAAACGTCCGTTTCGGTTGATGCCGCCCAACGCTCTTATGAAGCCTGGGAAGAAGCCGAAACCCGGTCGACAGAAACCACTCCCGGGACGGAAACCGAAACAGAGGAGACTGCTCCCGAATCGACCGACGAATCAGATCTAAACCGCGTACCCATCGACCCCAATACAACCCCTACCGACCAGCGCTCCGTGGGTGATGAGCTGGCCTGGTACAAAGCCAAAAACCGAGCCCACCAAAATTCTTTATCACTATGCCCGATAAACTAAAAACCCTTCAGGAGCGCAAGGGTCGGATTGTTGCCGAACAACGCGCCCTCATCGACAAGGCCGAAACCGAAAACACCCGGTCGTTTACCGCTGAAGAGCGAACGGCGTTTGACCTGCACGATGCCGACATTCAGGACCTCGATCGCCAAATCCGCTTCCTGCAACGGGAAGAGGCAGACAAACGGGCGGTAGCGGAAGCCACTGAAAAAGTCGAAGCAGAAAAACGCAATCAGGCGTCTGAAAGTCAGGCCGAGACCGCCCATGCACAGGCCTTCGATGCGTTTTTACGATACGGGTTTGCGGATCTGGACGAAGCCGAAAAACGGGCCCTGGGTGAATTCCAGAAAGCCGTTGAAAGTGGTGCCAACTCGCGCGCCCAAAGTGCCGCTTCCGGAGCTGCCGGGGGATATCTGGTTCCACGCGAATTCAGCCGGGAACTGGAAGTGGCCCTGAAAGCCTATGGCGGCATGCTGGAACTGGGCCGCATCTGGGGCACCGGTACCGGGGCTACAGTCGACTGGCCCACCGTCGATGACACCGGCGTAAAAGGCCGCATTCTGACGGCCGGATCCGACGCTACGCCCGGTTCGACGGACCTGGGTTTTGGCAACAAAACGTTCGGTGCCTACACCTACACTTCGGATGTGATCAAGGTCGATAACGCGCTGGTTCAGGACTCCGATTTTGACCTGGGCGCGCTCATCACCGAAGCGATGGGGATTCGCTTTGGCCGCATTCAGAACGAGCACTACACCAAGGGAACGGGCGTAAACCAGCCCGAAGGAGTTGTGACCAGCGCGGGCGTCTTCAATACGGGAGTAGCCGCAACCGTCATTACCGCCGATAACCTGCTGGATCTTCTCCACTCGGTCAATCGGGCCTACCGGCGTAACGCCAAATACACGCTCAACGACCTGACGCTGGCAGCCGTCCGCAAGCTGAAAGACAGCCAGGGGCGCTACATCTGGCAAATGGGTGACATCACCAAAGGTTCACCGGATACCATCTGGGGGTACCAGTACATCGTCAATGATGATCTGGCTGACATCGCGGCTTCGGCCAAAACGGTCGGCTTTGGCGACTTCAGCCGCTACATCATCCGGAATGTAGCCCAGCCGCTGATCACCCGGTTGACGGAGCGTTTTGCGGAGTACAACCAGACGGCCTACGTCGGCTTTATGCGGACGGATGCCCGGCTGCTCAACGCGGGAGCCGTCAAGTTTCTGCAACACGCGGCCGCCTAACCGACATCCGCCATGAAAATCAAACTATTGACTTCCTGCTCAGGTCTGGGATTCTCCTACGCGCAAGGGCAGGAAGTCGACAACGTAGACCCCATCGTGGGGGCGGATCTGGTCAGGCACGGTTTGGCGATCGAGCAGCAAAACGAAGCTGAAACGGCGACGGCAGCGGTATCCGGTACGGCCGAAAACGCCAGTGCATCCGTCCCGGATGCCCAGACCGCACAGGACACTGTCGATTCAGAACCTGATCCAATCGATACCTCAACCCGTGCCAATCCCAGCCAGACAGTCGCCACGGGGAAAGGGGCATCTGGAAAGAAACCCTAAGAAGCCATCATGACCACCTTCACCCACGAACCCGCTGATCCTGCTGCTGCACTTCCCACCGTGGTGTCGCTGGAAGACGCGTGTTCGTGGGTGAAAGTGGCCGATGATGATCCGGATGTGCCGGTTTTGATTCAGGCCGCGATGGGTTGGATCGAAGACTTTTGCTGTCAGCCGATTTTCAACCGGGAATTCGTTGTGACGCTTCGCGGCTTTGAAAACGGGTGTTTTGACAGCCTGTATGTCACCGAAATCACCCGGGTGGAGTACCAGGTGAAGGGCGAAACGGAAATAACGGAACTGGTCGAAGGGTTTGATTTTGAGCTGTTCGACAACGCCCTTCACTTCCATGAGTCGCTTTTTGTCCTGCAAAACGTCGATCGCGTGGAGATCCGGTTCAAGGCAGGGCCAACGCCCCTACCCCCGGTCATGCCGGTCGTGATTAGGCTCTGCGTGGCCGACTGGTATGACAATCGGGCCGATTCCAAACGAGCTGCACCCTCAGCCGTTGAGAATCTGCTGAAACCCTACAAACTCATGCACTTCTGATGGCAGAGAAACGATTTCAGGCGGGCAAGATGGACCGGCAGGTCATTCCGCAGCGACCGACTGAAACCAAGTCCGGCTCCGGGCAGGTGATCGATACGTTCGAAGACCTGCCCGCCATCTGGGCCGCCCGAACGGACGAGACCGGCGGAGCGGATGAGAAGGTCGAAGGCAGCAAACGGCTAACGGCCGTTAGTCTGGTCACGTTTACGATCCGGTACCGATCGGACATTACGGTGAAATGGCGACTGGTATCCGACGGTGACACCTTCGACATCCAGCACATCGCGCCGGTAGGACGAAACCACCTGCTAGCGATTAAATGCCGAAGGCACGATTAAATGTTCCGGGTCAAAGCGGATTTCAGCCAGGCCCACCAGCTGGTCATTCGGTTGGAACGAGCCTCCGCCATTTACCCGAAAGGCGTAGTCGGTGGGGCGCTGCGGGAAGCGGTCAAGCCCATGCTTCGCGTAGCCCGGCAGGAGGCTCCGATCGGCAATTACGGACGCGAACGGATCTCCCTTCGGTACGGCAAATCGTCCCGTTCCAATGAGTACCGACGGGGCGGAGCAACCCGGCGCGACCTGCGCATCAAGGTGCTTTATCTCGACACAGGTCCAGTCGCGTACGTTGGGGTCAGCATGAAATCGGGCAAAGTAGGCTGGCGAACGCACTTTATCACCCGGCCCGTTTCGGGCGGTGGGAAAGCCGGACAGATCAACACTCGGGGAAATGATTTCATCAAACGAACCTACGATCGGACTTTTTCCGGGGTAGTCAAACAACTGGGCGGAGTGCTCATCAAACGGGCCGAGGCTTTTCTGGCCAGCCGCCCGTACAGCAGCCGATGATTGGAGATGCGATCTACCACATTCTGACCAACGATCCGGGCGTCACGGCCCAGATCGGCGAGAACGTGTTTCCAAACCTGGTTCCGCAGGGCCAGTCGACGACAGCCGCCTGGTACGATACCGAGGAGGTTACCCCCCTGAATTGCCGCGACGCCCGGGGGTCATTCAGCGGTACCATCGAGATCGGCGTCATCAGCCCTGATTTCGACAAAATGATTCTGACGCTTCGGGCCGTGCGCAAATCACTGGACAATTACCGGGGTGTAGCGGCCGGAATTTCCGTCCGGTTTTTTACCGGCACTGAAGGACAGGCCGGGTATGACGACACGCTGAAACTGCATGGCAAATCACTACGCTGGAACATTCTGGGTCAAATTTTAACACCGTAATTCTGTATAAACATGGCAGCAAGAACCGATGAAAACGTAGCAGGTGACGAGATATACCTCTACGCCAAGGTAGGCTCAACCTTCATCAAATGGGGGTGTATGGACTCCTTTAGCTTCAAATCGTCGATTGAATCTTTCGAGGTCAATTGCCGTGCTTTTTCGGGCAAGAAGCCCAGTGGCAAAGCGGCTTCGTGGACTATTTCGACGGGTGGTTTCAACCGGATCTTCAACCCGGCGGCTGAGGCCCTGAACATCTCGGTGAAAAAGGCCTACGAATGGCATGCTGGCAAAACCATCATCGAAATCCAGTTCGGAACGGAGTTCGAAGGGGATCCCATCTGGCTCGGCAAAGCATTCATTACCGAATTTGAGCTGAACGGAAACCAGGGCGAAGCGTCCAAATACTCCCTGACGCTGGAAGGCTCCGAGCCAATCACGGTTGATACCGTGGATGCGTAACCCCTGAAGTACACCACGCTGATTCCCACCTAACCACCACTTCAATGTTTCTGCAATCCAAGATCACCAAAATGGCAAACGGAACTCCGGTAACGTTTGCCTTCACCTTCCGCACGATGGCCGTCCTGGCTCAATCCGTGGACATGGAAGAATTTGATAAACTCAACGGGTTCGAGCAAATCCCCGTCCTGCTGTTTGCCGCCCTGGTCGCCGGAAACAACCCTCTTCCGGAAGGTTTCTCGCTGGATCAGATGGATGACTTCCTCTTTACGATGTCACCCGACGATGTGGGCGAGGTCTTCCAATTGGGTACGGAAGCCATGGGGTTTATCGGGCTGGCGATCCAAAAGTACAGCGCCATCGCCAAAAGCGTGGAAAGCGCCAAACCCGTCCCCGCCAGCGCCAAAAAGTCCTAAGCCGCAAAGAAGCCCTAAGGGCCGAATACGAGCTGGCGATCCGGGTGCTGGGTCTCAAACCCGATGAATTCTGGGAGCTGCGGCCCGCGGATTTCGAACTGATGAAAGCGCATTACATTCTGAAGGACGATGAGCGCAAACACTTTCAGGGTGAACTGCTGGCCACACTCTACAACACGAGCGCGAACCGGGATTTTACCAAAGGCCCGGCCAAGCGCAGCGACTTCTACCTGCTGTCCGATGAGGAGCCGCCGAGGAAACGGTGGAAACCCTCGAAAAAGGACAAAGGGGCCGTCGAACTGCCCAGGAAGCTGTCGGAAAAACTCGACCGCCGTTTCAACCGTACTACCGTAACTACTTGATCATGTCTGCTACTGGAGCCGGAGCTGTCAACATCCGACTGGGAGCGATCACCACCGATTTTCTGAACGCCATGAAAGGCGTTTCGGGCGCGGTGCGCAATTCGGTCGCTTCCATGAACAATGATCTGGCGTCTTTTTACAAGGCGCAGGATCGGCAGCGGGCGGTGTTCAGCAAAGGACTGGGCAGATTAGCGGACGATTTCCAATCGGTTGGGCGGAGTCTGACGGTCGGTCTCACCGGGCCGCTGGCCATTGGGTTGGGTATGATCGCCAGGAACTACGCCAGCATCACCCAGCTCAAGAATGCCGGGGAAGCCTACGGCATTACGTTACAGGACATCCAGAAAATTGCCAAAGCGCCGGGTCTGGGTCTGGAAGAAGCGGCCGGGTCCGTGGTGGGTCTTCGGGCGGTTCAATACGATGCGAATCTGGCCAAATCGGCGGTGATGGAATTTGGCAACGCTTTGACCCTGGCGGGCAAAGGCAAGGCCGAACTACAGGGAGTCTCGCTGGCCTTCCAGCAGATCAAATCCAAAGGTTCGATTCAGGCCGAAGAAATCAACCAGATTGCCGAGCGCATGCCGCAGATTCGGCAGATCATGAAAGATGTGTTCGGAACCACTGACACACAGAGCCTGCAAAAGCTGGGCATCAGTGCTGATGAGTTCACGACCAAGGTCGTCACCGGTCTTTCCAAATTACCCCGCGCGATTGTCGGGCCGCAGGTTGCCTGGGAGAACTTTACCGACGGTCTCAAAATCGGGTCTTACGAAATCGGTGCTTCCGCCGATCGGCTGTTCGGTCTGACTGACAAGCTAAGCGGCCTGGGCGATGTGCTGGGCGACTGGGCGGGCAAATTTAAAGCCCTGCCCGATTCGGTTCAGAAAGCCATTTTTCTCGTCACCGGACTGGCTACGGCCCTGGGGCCGCTGACCCTCGCCATCGGCTCATTGATCAGACTGCTCCCCGTTGTAAAAATTGGCTTTGCCGCTCTGGGTGGTCCCGTTGCGCTGACGGTGACGGCCGTTGCCGGAGCTGCCATGTTTATCATGGCCAACTGGGACAAACTGAAGGTCTACTGGGAAGCCGCCCAGAAAACCTTTACCGATTCGGGCGTCTGGTCGACGTTTACGGGACTGGTTTCCTCCGCCTTTGATCTGGTCACCGGCGTATTCAAAGCCGGGGTCGCCCTCATGATGACCGCCTGGAATACCTTCAAAGGGTTTCTGATTCCCCAGGCAAAATTTCTGTTCGGTACGCTGACCGAGATTTTCAACGTCGCCGGGGGCGTTTTGACCGGCATTTTCAAAGTGTTGACGGGCATCCTAACGCTCGACTGGAGCAAGCTGATGGAAGGGTTGCAGAACATCACCGTCAGCATCTGGAACGGCATCATTGGCCTAACGTCCAAATCGATCGCTTATGTCGGTGAACTGTTTGCCGCGTTTGTAGAGCAATTCGGGGCCAGGGATTTCGGAGCATCCATCCGGGCCGGTTTGAACGACATTACATCGGCAGCCGATACCATGAAAGTAGCGGTGGCCGGGGCCAAAAAGGAAGCCCAGGCCACCAGCGGGATGGCCCCACCGGACCCGATTGCCGGTACTGCACCCCTTGCGCCCACCGTTCAGGATTTCGCCCGCACTCCCAAACCCGGAAAGGGGGAAAAGACTGAACTGGAGAAAGAACTCGATGACGTCGAGCGCCGGATCAAGCAGTTTCAGGACCAATACCGGGGCATCGAACCACCCGCTTTCCTGCGTGCGCACCGGGAGGAACTGAAGGGCTGGCTGGGGATGAAGCAGGAGGACCGGCTGTTCGAAACACCAGACAAAATCGGGAGGCAGTCCGATGCGTATTGGAAAACGGTCACCAACGGCTGGAAACTGTCGATGACCCGGCACGCCCTGTCCGCTCAGGAAAACATCGCCACGGTGGTCTCCAACCTGCAAGGGGCTGTCAAAGACGCGTTCCAGAAAGCGCAGGACCAGAAAGCCGCCGAGGGGGGCGATACCAACATCGATTCCGCCATCCGGAAATTTTCCGCTATGGCCGATTTCCAAAAGGCCATGAATGGTCTGGTCAACGACAGCGGGTTGGGGAAAAATACTACTGAAGTCCTGAGTTCGCTGGGACTCGACCAGGTTAAGGAAGCGTTGAAAAACGGCATCCTGACCACCGACGAAACCGCCCGGATTGCCGAGTCTTTCACCAACGTGGTCGGGGTATTCAAAGAAGGCTTTGCCTCCATCAAGGAAACGGTAGCCGTCGGTCTGTTTGAAGCCCTGGGCGAATCCATAGCCAGCAAAGGCGATGCGTTTGGCAATCTGCTGAAGGGAATCGTCGGCATGCTGGCGGAATACGTCAAAAAGATTGGTGCGGGCCTGATCAAAGTCGGTTCACTGCTTTTACTCGATCCGCTGACGGCGGCAACCGGGGTGAAGAAAATTATTACCGGAGGCATCATGATCGCCGGTGCCTCGGCGGTCAATGCACTCGCATCCAGCGGTGGTGCCAAAGCCTTTGCCAACGGGGGCATCGTCCGGGGGGCGACATTGGGGTTGGTGGGTGAATACCCCTCCGCCCGTACCGGCAACCCCGAAGTCATCAGTCCGCTCCGGACGCTCAAGAGTATGCTGAGTCCTTTGATTTCCCAAACCATCGACGATCGGCTCCGGAAAAATTTACCGAGCCGCCCCTACAACAACCTGACACCAGCGGCCTATACCCAGCGCATTCTGGTGGAGGGTGAATTCAGGGCGCAAGGCTCGGAACTCCTTACGGTTTTACGCCGGGCTGAAAAAAGCAAAATCAATTTCGGATAAGATGACGGGCTATAACCTTCGTTTCTGGGCAGATTATTATCCGGTTGATATCCTGGACCCGGTCGCGGGCACCTATCGGCCGGGAAATCTTCGCCGGATCCACCTGTACCAGAAGGGTTACGATGGCAACCCGTTCGAGATGCACCGGCCGGAGGATCACATCCTGACGGCGGAATCGGTGGTAACGATTGAATCCGTATCCGACGGGGAAGAGTTATTCGGTGCTATTGTGGGCCGGAAAGCCCAAATCCAGTTGGTGGTCGATGATCACTTTGCGCTGGAAGCTGTCTACTCCAATTCGGAGCGGGATTTCTGGATCACCATCGACGAGTCGGTTAACAGCGGTCTGTCGTATGACAAGAACCTGTTTACCGGCTGGGTTTCCGCCTGGGATGTAAAAGAGCCCTACACCCAGGCCCCGTACGTCGTTCAAATTACAGCATCGTGCGGGCTGGCATCCCTGAAAAATATTCCCTACAGCAGCTACCCGACGAAAGCCATCCGGCGGGGCATCGGTAATACCAACGAAGCGCTGCAACATTGTCTGGCGCACGTGGGGTATGATCTACCGATTTATACCAGCTTGCCGCTTGCCGAAGAAGCCAATCAGTTGCCAACACCGGGCGTAGCTCCGGCAGCTCCGTTTTCGCCCCTGGTCTATCTCAAACACGATGAGCAGCTTTTTCAGGGCAAATCGTGTTACGATGCCCTGAAAACCATTTTGCAATCGATGGGTGCCCGGCTCTGCCAGCAGGACGGCGCGTTTCGGATCAGCCGCTGGGGGCAGTTTTCCCACCCGATCACCAACGCGCCCATTGGTTTCAATCCGGAATACATCCAGTGGCGGGATAACGGCAGTTTGCTCAGCGGAACTCCGCCCGTCGGCCAGTGGCTCATCACCGAGCGGATCGACCGCCGAATTGACAAAGACGCGGATGGGTTGCCGTTGCAGGGTGGATCCCTGTTTTTCGAGCCCATTTACCACCGGGCGGAGGTTGCCGTCGCGTACGGAGATGACCGGAACGAAATGCCCAACGGTGATTTTTCGGACGTAACGGGCCTGCTTCCAACCGGCTTCACCCCCCGGCAACCGGGCATTCAGGCCCGGCGGATCGGTGAGGGAACGGTTGATAATCCGTACGCCTTGCAGATCGATGGCTACTCCGACACAAACGAAACCAAAATTGATCTTATCAACATTGCGTCGCCCTATATCGAAGTACCCAGCCGGAACGGAACCACCCTGGAAGCCGATTTGTGGAAACTGTCACTGACCTACATCAACCGCAATACGCGGGGCGTGAAGTTGCAGATATCGGCAACAACCGCCAAAACCACTTTTTATCTGCAAAACGACGGGACCTGGAAAGACCGGGGCCGATTCTCCTACTACTATACCCACGACAATTTTTATCCGGATGGTGACAAAATCCAGAAGGCCAAACCCACCCGGGGAATCAACGTGGAGATTGAAATGCCCGAGGTACCCGATTCAGGAGCGTACAAATTGCAAATCGCTTTCTTTCGCGGCCGTCGGCTCGACGGCCAGCTGGCTACGCCGTCTCCTCAGATCGAAATCAGGGATGTGCGACTCTCCCGCCGGGATTCCAGCAAAGAGCCGCTGAAAGGGGAACGCTACATCGCTGCGTTGCAAACCACGGACCCCGTCCGCTCGGTTGACGAAACCACTCTGACCCTGGCCGATCAGCGCAGTGCCAAAAGAGAGTACCTGACAGCCGCAGGCTTTCCGCCGGTGGCCATCAAAAATACCTACTACCGGTTTCGCACCGGGGCGATGCGCCGGGTTGAAAGCAGCGTCGCGACCAGCAAATGGCAAACCCGTCCCAGCACCTTCCATGAGTCGAAACCGCTGGCGCAGATTCTCGCCTACGAACGGTTGGCCCTGACGGGAGCCATTCGGCGCGGCTTTGAAGGGGATCTTTTTTGTGTGGAGCCCATCCGCCCCCTGGACGTGCTGGTATTTCCGGAAATCCGGGATGCTTCCAATCAGCCCATCCGGATGCTGATTCTATCCCACTCCATCGGCGACTTTTCGCAAATCGCCCGGGTTCGGGCGGTAGAAATCCCCGGTCAGGTGGCCGGAGCGATTGATGTGATGGGGTATTGGGAAACCCAGGACGGTGTCCTGATCCCCATGGATGACAACGAGGATAACCTGGCTAGTGCCGGTCCCGGAAAAAGCAAAGCGGGTAACGAGCTTCTAAAGGCCCTCATTGACAAACGCATTGCCAATCAGCTGTTGGGTAGCCCGCTCCTACCCGGCATTCGCGTCGGCATGACGGATGGGCAGGGGCACGCTGTTTTGCCGCCCGGTGCGCCCGAACAACTCGTCCTGAAAGTCAAAGATGCGGGCATCCTCAAGTACATCCAACCGACTACCCGCCTGTTGAACGCCTTCGGCTTAAAGATTAAATAGATGAACGAGAACCAGATTGTAATTGAAAACCCGGTTTCGGATGTCGTCAACGGCATCATCTGGGAATACTCCCTGGACAATGCCACCTGGCAGGAGTCGCCCGTTTTTGACGACTACAACGGGCAGCCGTTTGTTTCCGGCCAGACCTACCCGGTATACGCGGTGACGGGCCGGGGTACCGCCGACGAATACCGGATCAACGGAACCTACACGTTTGGATTAACCAATGGAAAAGTAACACTTGATGTGGCAGCAAAAAACGGACGCAGAACCGGTGAGGTAATCGACGCCTTCGGCTTCGAAGCTCCCGAATTTGAAGAGGTAACCACCGAGGTCGATTTTGTACTGACCGAAAAGCTGGTCATTACGGATGGCATTCCCCGGAAACGAATTCAGAAACAGAAGAAATCGAAACTGCTCGATTTTCCGGCGGTAACTGCGTTTATGGAGGGTGACGAGGTTATTATCTCCCGCAATGAAGGCGGAATCCGTAAATCCTACCGAATCCCACCCGATCTGCTCGCCGGATGGACCGGTGGCTCGGCCGTGCCGACCCCACCGACGGGCGGGATTCTGACCCAGACCCTGACGGTCGGAACCGCCTACATCTATGAGCTCGTCGCCTGGAGCAATGCCAACGAATACGAGGTGAAAGACCTTCCGGCCGGACTCGTCTTCAACAACGCGACTCGCCGGATTTACGGGACGCCCACCACCAGCGGTAACTACGTCGTAACCGTGACGGGGATCAGCGCGGCCGGAATTCGCAAAGCCATCACGGTCGGTTTTACGGTCCAATCCGCTTCGATTTCCCGCTACCTGGAAGAACTGGCAGGCCAGCGCACGGGTACCAGTCTGAAATGGACGCTGAAAGGCGAAGGCGGCCCGGAGGGCATCCGGATCAAACAGGGACTGGCTGGATCCGGCTTTACCGATGCGTCATTTTTTGACATGGTCAAAGTAGCCGATCGCACCTACGAATTTACGTTTCAGGGGGCCGTCGATGGGGACTATACCGTTCGGGCCGAGCTGAAAGTGGGTTCGGGGGCCATTCAGGAAGACTTTACGCTGGCGACCGGTACCCAACCCGGCGTCGTATTTCCGGGTCAGGTGAATCTGTTTACCGGCAAGACCGCGCAGGTATCCTCCGGCAGCAATCAGGAAAATATCAATAACCTGAACCTGGGCGATTCGTTCGCCACCGACTCGGAACTGCAACCCTGCATCGGATTTGCCGGACTGGAAACGGACGGGCAGAAAGCCCGCCACCGCGTTAGCTACATCCATACGGCCAATCCAGCCGATTTTCAGGGAGCCTTCGTCATCGCCGGGGAAAACCTCAGCATCAGCGCCGGGTCGTTCCAGCAAAACTTTAACAAGGCAGGGATACGCTTCTGGCAGATTCCGGTGGATGCGACCTCACCGATCAAAATCGACCTGGAGGATTTTCAGGCCAGTACCATTCTGGTGCAAAGGTCCGATACCGGTCAGCTGAGGCTCAATGAATGGCAGGACTTCGGTGATTACCCCGTGATAAATCACCCGCCGGTCATCAGCACCATTACCGACATCGTTCGCACGGAAGGGCAATCCCTGGATTACGACCTGAATCCGTCGGTAACAGACGTCGATGGCGACGCGGTGACAAAAGTGCTGACGCTCCAGGGCGGTTTTGCCCTGCCTTCGTGGATGGCGTGGTCGGGTGGCCACATTCTGGTATCGGCGCTGCCCTGGGAGGGCGGTTCCCTGTCCACCGTTTTCGAGTATCCGCTGCAACTGACGGCCACGGACGAACACGGCTCCTCGACCACGGCTACCTTCAAGCTGAAAGTGCAGCGGGTCGGTACGCTCAATACGTTGCTGTTTGCAAAAATTCATTACGATTACATCCAGCCGCAACGGCGTCTGGTCATTACGGCCAATGTGGTCGATTCGGGGCCCATGCGCGTCAACTTGCTGGGGGCTTCCGGGACGGTCTACGGGGGCAGTGGCTGGAAGGTGATGGCAAACGGTTCCTACAGTGACGACGGTACCAACAAAGTGCTGAATGCCGCTTCACCGGAGGGATTTTCCGGCGTTCAGCCGGGCGATTACGAAATTCAGTTTCAGGAAGTGGAAGGCGGTCCCATCATCAGCCGGGCGGTCAACATCCCTTCTGAAAACATCAATACGCGGACGATTTACGAGAAAAGCGACTCGGGAACCCCCAATCCGTCGATTTCGTCGATTTCCCATACCATCGACAGCAATGGCAAGCCCATCGTGAACGCCGTGGTCTTCAATGCTCCCAACGGCGTGGAAGTCGCCATTGTGCAAACGTCGGGGGGTGGCTGGAATCTGACCAGTTACGGCTCCGCTCCGCTCGTTTCCGGTAACAGCAGCTACCAACGGGCCTACAGCACCGTCGCCCCGGCGGGGTCCTATCGGTACGATGTCCGGATCGTTGGCACATCGATTGTGCAATCCGGGGTGTTCACCGTAGCCGCTCAGGCTGTCTCGAATTACTTCCTGCAGGTGGACTGGGCCGATGGCGGTGAGGGGTATCTGGATGTCCGGGCACAAGTAACGGACCTAACGGGTGTTCGGTACAAATTCAGCACGGAAACTTCCTGGAAAAACGCCATTTACAACTCAGGGATGACTAACCTGCTGGCGGGTGCCAAAGGCTACCAGTTGGAAGACCCATTGCCCACCAGCACCGCACAACGAACCCTCCAGTTTCAAAAAACCGGGACGGATCAGGTCCTGAATGTCATCATACCCGCCGGAGCTCCTCCCCAGGATGGCCAGTGGCACGCTATTTATACCGTGGAGTTGCTGGTAAAATTAGGGCGGTTCAATTACGACGTCAACAACAAATCCTTTTCGACCTTCTTCGAGCCGCAGACCGCTGGCAAAGCCCTGCAGATCTGGCTGGAAGCCGAATCGGGTGCCGACGAAAACGGCTCAAACTTTGGCTCCGGTCCTGGCTCCGGTTCCTGGCAGTCGGAAGTCTGGTATGACCTGGTATCCAACACGGTCGATGTCAACCTGGCCGGGACGAGCATTCACCGACGCTGGGAGGCTACCGGAGGAACCGGGGTGAATCAGATTCCCCACCGCATCTTTATCCGGGAGAAAAACACACTGGGTCCGGTCCAGACCATCACCTTTACGCCCCCTTCCTCCAACACGCCCAACGGCGGCACGGCCTTCACGATCTCCGCAGCCAGCGGGGGAACCGGGGGCGGAACAACCCCCACGCCGATCGTCGGGGCCAAAATCATGCTGCTGGGGGATTCGCTAATGGTGGACAATGTAATGCGAAAAAACCTGAAAGCGGGGCTGGACAATGCCGGTATCGTTTCCTCGCTGGTGGGGAGTTTAGGTTCCGGTACGGTTGATGATCCCCGGCACGAAGGCCACGTGGGGTATACCATCGCCCAGATTCGCGATGGCGTGGCGGGCTGGATCAATGCCGCCAACCCGGACATCATTGTGCTGATGATCGGAACCAACAACGTCAACAATGGGGCCTACAACCTGTCCAATGCTGCGGGGGAACTGGGGAATTTGATCGATACGATCTACGCGACCAAATCGAACGTCAAACTGATTGTCTCGAACATCCCACCCCGATCAGACGACACCTTCAACGCGCGCGTCAATACGTACAACGACATCGTTCCGACCGTTGTAGCGGGCCGGGCGGCCAATGGCCGGGTGCTGCAGTACGTCGGCGCGGCCAGTTCCCTCAACCGGGCAACGGATTTGTCCGACGGCACACACCTGAATGCGACCGGCAGCGGAAAGCTGGCTAACGGATTCCTCGCGGGCATTCAATCACTGGGGCCGCTGGTGCCGGGCGTGAGTGCCCGCCTGGCGCCGATTCGGGAAGTCTACGCCGTCAAGCACCACGTTTCCTACGCGGGGGAAATGCTCGACCTGAAAGACGAACTGGGGGTCGGCTTCGATGAGGGCCTGTTAACCGGCGCGAAACTCAGCGTCTACTACCAGGACATCAAAAACCCGGCTGCCTGGGCGGCTTTCAAGAACGTCTACCACTGGATTACGGTCGTCAAGGGGAAGAAGTGCGCCATTCACATGGGGATGATGTTCGACAAAGGGCACGCCATGCCCAGCAGTGTGAACGATTCTACCTCGGAAATCTATACCAACAACGGGGGAACGGAGCAGTACTACTACACCCCGTCCATGAGCCAGAATGATGGTTTTCTGGCATGGCGCAACACTGGCGATACGACGAACTGGCAGGCTGGCGTAACACCCAAGCGCATCCTGTACGACGAGATGGTCATTCCGGCCATTCAGGAACTGGAAGCCATCGCACCGATCTGGTTTTTGGCCCAGGGTCGAACCCATACCGGCGAAGGGGGCTATAACTCCCGGGTGGATTCGCTGGAAGATGCCAAGTTTGGCGGCAATGAGCAAAGCGAACGGGACGCCTTCAAAGCCTGGCTGTATACGCTGGGGGGCGGGACGCTGGCCGGGGTCCGCAACCTGCTGGGCAATCAGTCGCTGACCGATGCGCAGCTCGTGTTTCCAACGCCGAGCCGGTCGAGCTGGGAATCCTTCTGGAGCACCTTCAAGGGTACTGGTATTCGCCAGGCCTGGTATGAGTTTCGCAGCCGCCGGGTCGAGCAGGATCAGAAAATGTTCGAGTGGTACTGCCGCCAGACCAATCCCAACATACCGGTCGCTTTCGAGTGCGGGAGCTTTTATGGCAATCAGGCGGTGATCAACGGCACCACGGAAGTGCAGACCATTGCCAGCACGGCCGATATGGTGAAGGAAAACCCTACCTATGGCGACAACTGGGAGCAGAAAGCCGACGTCGGGCGCGGTTTGAAAAACCGGTTTACGGGCGATGCGGACGGCTCTCTCCGCCGGGAAAACGGGATGTGGGCAACGGGCGGGTATACCTCGCCGGGCGTGTACACCGACCGGGAAATTGCCCGCGACAAGATGGTGAAGATGCTCAATGGCAACGGCTATCTGGGCGTATTTGGCAACATCCGGTTTTTCTATTACCCGCTACGGCTCATCAAGAACGACCGGACGGTTGCCCCGGCCGGACTCATCGGCTCGGATTTCGTCACGATCTACAACACCAAAACGCTCACCTACAGCAGCGAGGAGTACCGGGATACGGGCAGTGCCAAATCGCTGAATAATTACACCGGCCCGTTTACCCACATCATCCAAGTCAACAGCCCCTGGCCGCTGGCCGCTTGATCCATGGCAGACCTTATTTCAGCTCCCTACGCGCCGACCCAGCTGGTTTTTCGCTACAGCTTCGCCCGGTTTATCGTACCAATTGAATGGTACGACGGGGCCAACCCGTTTCAGATCCCCGAAAACTGGGACATCCGGTTTGCCAAATTAACCGGAATCAACGAAACGCCCCTCCAGGAAATCTGGAACGATCCCGATCATTTATCCCGGCCCCAGAGCCACGCCCTGCTGGTGGACTATCCAACGCCCACGGCCGCCAGCGTCCCCGGCTCCAACGTCGTGATCATGTTCCGCAACGATGCGGCCGGGATCTTTCCGCTGCTTTTTCTGGACATCAAAACGGCTGCGTCGACGACTTCCAACTTCGCCCCGGGTGCGGCCGTCGCCGAGACGATCCGGTTCAACTGGAACGGCGGCAATCCCTTTGTCGAAACCGCCATCGGAGCGTCGGCGGCTGAACAGCGGCTGGTGGCGCTGGAGAGTCAGGTGGTTGCCCTCCAGTCGGGCGGGGTGATGGCGGTCGGCTCACTGGCCGAAACGCAGGCCGAAGCCGCCCTGGCCACCGGCATTCGCTTTTACGGCGATACCACCAACGGTAAAGTTTACATCTACCTCAATGGCGTCAACCGGCTTTTAGAACTCGTAACCAAACAAAAACCCCTGTCGTAACCCCCATGAAAAAATTGCTTTTGTTTCTCTGTTTGCTCTGGCCTCTGCTGGCCACCGCCCAGACAGATCCTCATGAATTAAATTCAGAATGGCGCGCCGAATACGGCATTGGGCTTTCCCGCATCGATGTCGATAGTACGTTACAAGCCCGCTGGGATTCCGTCCGGGTGAAGCTGGACACCTCAGCGTCGATTTCGGCATCGAAGATTTCCAGTGGAACGCTGGCCGTTGGCCGGATTCCGGAACTGCCGCAAAGCAAAATAACCAGCCTGGTCGGCACGCTGGCGATGAAAGCCGATCTGGTTGGAGGAAAGGTTCCCCTTTCGCAATTATCCGAGGTGGTGATCAGCGATGTGTTTACCGCCAACAGTCAGGCGGCCATGCTATCGCTGGTGGCGGAGCGCGGGGATATCGCCATCCGCACCGACCTCAACAAAACCTTCGTGCTGTCGACCGACAGCCCCACCACGGTAGCGGACTGGAAAGAGGTATTGTCCCCCACAGCCGCCGTGAGTTCAGTCGCTGGAAAAACCGGGGCCATACTGCTGGCCGGTGAAGATATCACGTCGGGCACGGTCCCAGTTGGGCGGCTGCCGGTTGCCGCCAGTGGAGAGAGCAGCTCAACCAGGCTCGTTCGGTCGGATGACGCCCGGATGTCAGACGCCCGGCCTCCGACCACCCACACGCATTCCGGAGCGGATCTCACCTCCGGCACCGTGCCGCTGGCCCGGCTACCGGTGGTGGCCACGGGCGTCAACAGTTCGACCGGCGTGGTACGAGGGGATGACAGCCGGTTGGCTGACGCCCGAATTCCCACGACCCACACGCATCCGGTTTCGGAGATTGCCGCGACCGGTACCCCGGGTAATACAACGTATTTGCGCGGGGATGGTACCTGGGCGACGCTCCCCAGTGGTGGTGGAGGCTCTGCGAAACGGTCTTCTCACGGCCGGGTGATCTATTCGGCTAATTTCCTCGGTGCCGGGAATGGGTTGCTGAGTCTGATTTCGTCGGGAAGCGGGGCCGGTGCCGTGTTTACGTCCGGCACTCCCATCGGGACCTACGGGATTTCAACCGGGACAACGACCACGGGCTACACCTTTCTCGGCACATCGAACAGTCTGTTTAATCTCAACTCCACCGACAAATACGCCATCGAAGCCGTCATCGATGTGCCGACCTTCAGCGACGGAACAGATACGTATCAGGCCGTTTTTGGCTTTCTCAACAACACCGCCAATGCGGGCAACTACGTCGGCTGGACCATTCAGTCGTCTTCCTTTCGGGCGCGTTCGGTGCAGTCGTCATCCACCCAGGGGACGGAATTGGGGTCGGGCACCCAGGTGGCGGCCACCACGTACCGCCTGCGCGTCGAGTGGGATGGCAATATGGTCACGTTTCGGATGAAGGCCGAAACCGGTGGACTCTGGTACGATATCGAGGAATGGCCCTGGGCCTTGGACAATAGCGATGTCGTGGGAAGCTACACCAACGGGGTGGGTGGCATATCGTACCCTTCCGGCCCCCACGCTGGGGGGCTGTTCATTAAAAAGAGTGCCGGTAACAACCCCCGGCGCATCAACATCAGCCAGTTCATTCTGGAAAAGGTCTATTGATCGGCCTGAACCGATCGTGCTTTTAACCGTAACGCAACCGATGAAACGATTCCTGCAAAATGCGTACCGGGAGACCAAAACGACCGCCGTCGGGCTGTTGCTGCTGGCCCTGGGCCTCTTCGTCGCTCTTCAGGACGAAATGGATGTCACCCTCAAAACCACCCTTTCGGTCGCCCTGGTAACTGCCGGTATCGGCGGATTGGCGGCCAAGGATCACCGGAAAGGAGGTGCTCGTGGACCAGAATAACCTAACCCTAGTAGTTGGCCTGATCTCAGCCGCCGGATCCTGGCTATTAAAAGCCGTGTTCGACCGCGTATTTGGTCGGAACAAGGATTTGGACGATTTGAGAGCTGAACAACGCACGCAGGCTGAACGCATCGCCCGGATCGAAGCCGAGGCCGAAAAAAACGAAGCCCTGTTCCGGCAGGACATCCACCAGATACGGGATAAAATGCAGGAGTGGTTTATTCGCCTGGGGGAACAGCTCAAGGAGCTTAAGCAGGAAATTCACGGTACGAAAAACCCACGCTCTTCAAACCGGAAAGCCGTATGAAATACGTCCTGATCCTCTGTCTGGCAGTCACCTTGCCGGGCTGCCTGACGCAAAAGAAAATCCTGCGCAAAGCCGAAACACTGGTCGACACGACCTACGTGACCCAAGTCGAAACGGTGATGATTCCCCGGGACTCTGCGGTGGTTCGACTGACCACCGACACCACGCATGTTAAGGTAATCGAGCGGCAGGGCCGGGCAACGGTGACGGTCATCCGCACGCCCACCGAAACGACCGCCCGGGCGGATTGTGATTCGATCGTCAAGGAGGTTCGGGTGCAGATCCCCTGCCCTCCTCAGCTCATCGTTGGCGTGAATGAAAACTGGCGAACGGCCGCGTTCGTTTTGGGAGCCTTACTGCTCCTATCCTGGGTGAGCCTGGTCATGTTCGTAGCCGGTAGCCGCTTTGCCCACCGTACCCAAACCAAATTGTAAGATGGAAATCACTGCACTACGAAAACGCTTTACCGTCGATTCGACGATTTCGGATGTTCTTATCGATGGCCAGTTCGTGGGGCATTTTCTGGAAGATCAGGACCGGGGGCTGGAACAGACGATGAACCTGGCCCAGATCACCGCCCGCAAAGTGAAAGGCAGAACGGCCATTCCGGCCGGCCGGTATGAAGTAGCTATTTCGTACAGCAACCGGTTCCGGAAACTCTTGCCGCTGCTGCTGGCCGTGCCGGGTTATGAAGGCATTCGGATTCACCCGGGCAACGTGGCGGCCGACACGGAAGGCTGTCTGCTGCCGGGGCTGTTCTTTGGAGCCAACAAGGTGCTGGATTCACGGGCCGCGTTCACGGCCTGGTTTCTCCGCATCCAGGCCGCCCTGCGGACTGAGAAAGTTTACCTGACAATTGCCCGGGATCCTACGGCTTTTCAGGCTTTTACCAGCGCTTTGCCAAAGCTAAACCAGGCCGCTTAAAAAAGGTTAGGGTACATCGGAAACGACCCGATCAGCTGACCGGGTCGTTTTTTTTATTTCACCGCCTGTTCCAGGATCGCCCGGATCTGCCGGTATTTTTCATTTTCCTTGTCTCCATCGGGCATTTCCAGCAACAAGGCCAGCACCTGTTAGTAATTGTGCTGGTTCAGTCATACGAAAACACGGCACCTTTACTCCGTGCTTGGCTTCGCTCAGCCAGATGCTATTCCACCAACGGACCAACCCAGTTTATGGTCCGGTACATGTGAGTACTCAGAAAGATTTGAAGGCCCGCAATAACGCATTGAAGCCGATGGAAAACGTACCAGTTGGGTGATTTGGGGTTTAATGGGAGAGGTTGGCACATGGACCAGGTGGTGATCGCCAGTCTGGGAATGCGATAAAGAAAAAGCCCGCCGGGTTGGGTTTGTGTTAGTTCATACACTAACACAAACCCAAAAACGTATAGCTCTCAGCAGCCGGGAAGACAACAATGAGCATGCTCCGGCCACTATTGCCGTTTAGCTTTCCATTCTCTCCTGGCCATTACGACTCATACTCGTATTGTAAGATTTCGGTCACCTTCCCATTGATCGTTGTCGTTCTGGTGATTGGCAGGTTTGACCCATTGTAGGCATAGTTATACGAAGTAGTCGTTCCATTGGAACTCACGACCGTTAATACGTTATTCTGACTTAAATTATAATAATTGTCAATACCGCCGTAGAAGGTGTAATAGGGATCAAAAGCGGAAGGGGAATTAGCAAACGGACGAAATACGCCCGGAGCAGGAATAATAAAAACGCCGTAAAATGGATTGGTCTGATCATCGAAGGTATACGTAGAGTTAATCGATCGGCTGTAAACGACTAAAGGCCCTCCCCCGGTACGACTAACTGAAAATGCGTCAGTGGTAGACGTTAAATTATTTCCTGTAAAGGTAAATTCACCTCCACCGTTAGAAGAAAGGCCGCCCACGTCGATACTTCTCCAATAACTTGAAATTTTGTTATCGGAGTTGTACTGGGGTACGATACTAAATGTTGACGGCGAGTTCTCGAGCTTTGTCAATTGACCCGCGCCATTATAGGTAAGCGTGTAGGATTCTGATCCTGATCCCCGCCGGACCACCGAATGCTCAACCTGCGTAAGTCGATTCTGGTCATCATAATGGAAAGTAGTGTTCTCAACGGGTGCGACTGAACTATCGGGTAGCTGATAAGCCACAATCAAACTCAATCGACCTTTGTCATCATAGGAAAAGGCGCTGACCGTGCTCAAACTGGCCATGACGCTGATCCGCCCCGCAACCTCTGGCACCACCTGGGTTAAGGATTTAACACGAAACCGGGCGGGTGGTTCTCCGGGCGGAAGATGATCACCACAACCTGAAAACTGGCTCGCCAAAAAGAGACAAATAGCCCATACCAGAAAACGTTTTGCTTGCATGATATTGACGATTTAAGTAAGATAACCGAGATAGCGTGACTATTTAATTGACCTTATTGACCACATTGAGGCTAAATTCATAAGGTACAATTTGCCGACCTAAAACTGCTAATTTAAAAACTAACAGACTGTCAGATTCGGGACATCTATCGTCAGATTTGGGACATTTCACTCGTAGAATGTACAATCTGGAAAGTTTTTCTACATCCTGTTTTACCTAAGTGGCTAAAATTTTGATGCTGCCGACAATTTAGTTTATACAGGAAAGGCGTAACAAATCCCGGCATAAGCAAAGAAAATAAGCATCGAAATTCCTAACTTCCAGTTTGCTTATTATTCCGGTAAAGATTTCCTTAAACTCCAGCTAAACGGCTCCAGAATTTTGTTATCCAACATACTCGGTATGGAAAATCTAAATATCTTACAGCTCCGGTTGATAGCTTCTATTGAACCCGCTATCCGTATTTCATGATGGCCCGAAAAGACATACTGGATCTTCAGTCTGAATGTATTTCCATAGCCCGAACTGTTTCAGTGGCCTTCGAGCGGGCGATGAATCAAACCGGAACTCAGCCGATCACAACTCTCGACCTAAGGGCGTATACGTTGTTTTATCATCTGACATCGGGAGTGGTTGCGTTTGATCTTAACTGGGATCAGGGGGATGCTTTCTCTCCGGCCGAGCAGCAGTATTGCCGACACGGCAAGCTTATCGTGGCGGGTTACTTTTCCCAATACGAAATCAGCTCTCTCAACCAGTTTCAACTCGGGGAGCGAATTTACCAGTTCCTGAAATTGGTGGACCTGACATGATTACCTTAGGAAATCTCCTGACCCTGATTCCCAGCCCTGCACCCGCTCCATGTTGTCATCGACCACCTCCTGCCAGGTGGTCAGGTAATGCCGCTGGAATGTCCTGAAATCCTTCAGCCCTAGAATCTTCTGCACCGCTTCCATCCGGTACCCCCGGTGAATAAACAACGCACCCGCCGTTTTACGGCACACTTTCGTGGTGAACCGAAACGGTAAAGCCAGCCGACCTTCGATCTTCTTTAGATTCTCATTCAGGCCGGTAAACGAGGGGGCCCTTAAGGACTGCATTCGGGGTAGCAACCGCCGGGTCTCTTCCAGCAGGGGAATGTGGCAGATGGCCCACTCGGGATACGACTGATGCACCTGTTTCACTTTCAAGCGCTTCCAGACAATTTTGTCTCCCTGCCGCAAACGAACCAAATGAGCTTCCGGATTTTTCGCCACCGCAATGGCATCGGGGTAATCCAGCCCCGTATAACAGCAAAAAAGGGCCCACCAACGGGCCAGATCCAGCGGCTTGGGTAAGTCAAGTTGCTCCAGCGTCTGGAGTTGAACCAACGACAAACAGTGGATTGCTTTGCTCGCCTGCCAGGTCAGCTTCAAAGTACTCAACTTATTTTCGAGGATCAATTCGTTTTCCAGGGCAAACTGGAGAATTTCGCGCACGTTGCCGATCAGTTCCGTCGAATAGTTGATGGCCAGTGGACGAGCCCGCAGCCACTGGTAATAGTCTTTCGCCCACCCGATGGTAACCCGATTTAGGGGTAATTCGGTCTGGCCGGTGGATTCCAGATACGTTTTGAGATAGCGGTAACTGAGTTGCCATTTGTAGAGGGTACCCACGGCCCGGCGCTCGGGCTCGGGCATGGCTAGTAACGTGGTCAGGTATTCATCATAAACGTGGATCAACCGGGGCGCAATGGGTTCCCCGCTGTTCCAATGGTGTTGTACGCGCTGGGCATTTACCGGTAGGTCGGCGCGAATCAACGCCTGAAAAATCGAGAGGTGGCCCGCCCGAATATCCGAGAGCAATTGACTAACGATGCGCGCTTCGGCTGAGTCCCCTTCGGAGCATTGAGTGTTGGCATTCCACAAGGCTGGAAGGGTGAATACTCCCGAACCATAGGCTTCCACCGTAGTCTCATTTACGGTCAGATGGCACTGTAATTCAGCCAGACCCGGAGGGGATTGTGGGGCAAAATCGAAGCGTAACGAAAGGGCAACCCGCCTGCACAGCGGTAAAGAAGTGGTTAGTGTCAACGAATCCATGCGGCAAACCTACCAATGAATCGCCGGTTTACTCATATGATTGAAATATATTCGCGCTGATTTTAATCGAACCCCATGCCCCCACCGTCCCGATTACCACCCTGCTCCTCCCGCCAGCGGGTGAGCCTGAAGCTGACGTTTGATTTTCCCCCGCATACGCATCTGGCTTTTGACGAACTGCAATGCCTACTGCGCGTCGATGATCAGGACTTGCCACCGTACGGGTCAGGTATCTACCTTTTGCGATCGCTTTGGAACTCTACTCGCCAGCAGGCTGAGGGGCCCACCCGGGAAGCCCGCGTAGTGAACCGGTGTCTTTCAGACATTCGGGCGGATCACCTCAGCATCCTGCTGGATTTACAACGATCAAATCAGGGGATGTCACCCGCTTTGATTCAACGGTACTGGCTCTCGGGAGAACGAATCTCGGTCCGGTTGCTGCCTGTGTATGAAGAGTACCTGACGAAATTACACCAGGCCCCTCTTCCGGAACGCAATTCCCCCAGTACGCTCTACAAGTGGAACCGGGGTTATCACCTCCTGACCACGTATTTGAATACGAATCAGATGCAGCACTTATCGCTGGACGGGGTTTCCATTGGTTGGGCAAAAACGTACTATTCCTGGCTCCGGCAACGCCCCTTGTCCATCGATTCGGCTTCCCGGTACATCGGCCAGATTCGGGAGATATTGCAATATAGCGTCGAGCAGGAACTGATTACTTGCAACAAACTCAGCGAGTTGCATCTAACGGCGGAGCCCGCCAAAACGGTGTACTGTTTGACCCCTCAGCAAGTTCAACACTTAGCGGAGCTGGTATTACCCGAGCAATTGAACACCGTGCGGAATTGGGCCTTGCTGAGTTGTTATACCGGATTGGATTTCAAAGATGCCGTGCAACTGGTTCGGAATCCGGCGGAACACCTGGTGAACCTACCCTTCGGACAGAAGATTGTCATCCGAAGGCAGAAGTTCCAGTCCGTCCACCAGGCTAAACCGGATTGGGGCGTGTCCCATATTCCCCTGCTGCCCGAAGCCAAGGCCTTGCTGGAGCAGGCTCCTGAATTGCCTACCGTGACGATTCAGCGGGTGAACCGCAACCTGGAGACCATCCAGAAGATGATGGACCTGCCCTTTCGGTTAACGACCAAGATATGTCGGAAGACGGCGGGTGCGTTGTTCCTGCTCCGAGGCTACCGAACCGAAGCGGTTCAAAAGATTTTGGGGATTCAGCACCTGAGGACCCTGGAACGAAATTATTTGCACATCTTTAGTGAGTTGGTCGATGAGAATATGCAGCGATTGGGATCGATCAACCGCACTGAAACCCGGACAACGGAAGAAAGCAATCCAACCTCCTGTATCCCCTAACCATGGCAACGATCACCACGCTCTCGCAACTGGACCCGAACAATCACTATTCGTATTCAGACTACCTGACCTGGGAGTTTGGAGAATGGGTCGAGATTATTGGCGGCCAGTGTACGATTTTCAGCACCCCCGGCAAATCACCCGCTCACCAGCAGGTGGTGGGTCGCATCGGAATGCAGGTAACCCAGAAATGGCCTGATCCGGCGTACGAAATATGGTCTTTGCCCTTGCCGCTGATCCTGGGGTATGAAGAGCCCGAAGATAGTTTCAACCTGGTGCTTCCCGATGTATACGTGATCCGGAGGGAATCGCCGAACTACCTGGACGAGCGCGGCTGGCACGGGGTACCGGACTGGATTTTGGAGGTAACCGACGCCCGAACAGATGAAACGGATCAAGGTGCGAAATACCACCTGTACCAGTATTTTGGCGTCCGGGAGTACTGGATCGTTTCCCCGGATACCCGGCAGATCGTTCGGTATGTTCTGAACCCGGATGGGTTGTATCAACCCGTAGCTGAACAAGACCGTGCAGGGCAGCTATGGGTGCAGGCCTTGCCGGGGCTGGCGCTGGATTCGAATGAACTTTTTAGGTAAACCGGCTCCATCTTTGTTGGCATGAATCCAACTGCCATCCCCTGGCTCTTTGGCGTTACCTGGTTCCCGTTTTTAAGTGCAGAGTAACCAGGCCTGGACTTTTCCGGTCTCCAGTAGGGAGTGCAGATAGCAGGAACAATTACTCTGGGAGCGAGTTCTAAAGTAGGAAGGTAACCTTTTAAATTTCTTGTACCGCCCAGATTGTCAACGTGAAGCCGACAGAGAAAGATGACCGGGAAACAAAAAATACTAGTTGTTGACGATAATGCGGCCTACCGCCAGTTGATGACCATCGGATTAACCAGGGCGGGTTATGATGTAATGATAGCCAATGACGGGCAGCAGGCATTAAATTGGCTTAAGAATCCGCAGCAGCGGCCCGATCTGGTCCTGGTTGATCTTTTGATGCCCCGGATGAGTGGCATTGAAGTTTTGGAAAGTATAAAGGCCTTACCCTACAAGTTACCCGTCATTCTGATTTCAGGAGCCGAATGGCCTATTGCCAGGGAGGGGGTAGCCCAGGCAACTCCGGATGCTTTTTTAATAAAGCCCTTTGCCATGACGGAGTTATTAATGAAGATTGAAACGCTGCTCAAGCCTGTTTCTGAACCGAACGCATAAATGAATTTCCATCTAAGGGAATGGCAATACAGGTCGGCCAATATGTTGATTCCTACCAGATTTATTTACAGTGCCACAATTCCTTTTCGAACCAAGTGATAGGTTTTCCACAACTGCCTACGCGTCAAATCTCGGGTACTCCACTCCAGATACTGAATAGATTTTTACTACAGTCCCAGAGGTCTGGGTTGTCCAAACTCGGTATTATGGACATTCAGGATTTTGGGATTCGTCATCTTAACAATGACCCAGTCTGTGTAGGACGTAGGGACGATCCACTGATTATAGAAGAATTTATACAGATTCGTCTGGTTCACGATATGAACATAGGCGGCTTCCAAAAGCCATTCGGGACCATTTTCATTTGCCTTTTTCACCCGCAGCTTTAACTCTTGAATGATGCCTATATCCTGGGGAAGCGTAAAGGTATAGTAGTCGAAACTCCCTTGTTCCCGATCATCGACATTTTTACGATCAAGTACCGTCCAATCCATGCCCCCCATTGTGGAGGTGATGGAAGCTTGGACGTCGGCATCCGTACCCGCCTTCTTTTTGCGCGGGGTTTTTAGCATAATTCGAATCGTAATCATGGTTATAAGGGTTTGAATTGTTGTATAACGATCAAGGTTGGAACTCCCTTCAAGCTTCCTGCTGAATTAAAGTGGCAAGCACCGGACGTTGGGGTGGTGCTCCTGGTCTGGCTTCCTTCAGTAGGTGGTCGGTTGCTGATAGGCAAAGATAAATGATCCCGGAGACCTTGTAAATCGGATAAATATATGAGAAGGTCGCTTTAAGAATGGCTATTGCGCCCATCAAACGCTAACACCCGTTGCCATGGCCCTACATGCCTGCGTCCTGGCGGTAAATAAAGCTGTATGGTTGGATCCGTTCACCGTTGAACTTTGACAATTTGAGCCGATTACAGATGAACTGGATTGAAGATCTTTTATGTACATTCGTAATAAAATTGCCCAACGATATGGACACCGGCGAAGGACCGATTGCAATGGACTTCGAAAAGATGCAGGGGATTTTCATGGACTAACTTCATACGACTGATTCAACAATTGATCCATCGAAAATGCATTTTGTGACCGACCCTGAAACAGGCATGGTGGTATGAAAACCCATTGACGAAGAAACGACACTGAAGATTCAGCAAGCGGTGGATAAAATGCCTAAACCCGAATGGACCGAAGGAGCGTCCAGTCAAGGTAAGGGTCATCAATAGAGGGAGTAATCAATAAAAATTTGCTATCGCCCCATGAACCGCATCGCCGTTTACCTCCTCTCTGCCGTTTTCTTACTTCTGGCTCCCGTTTCCTGCAAGAAGGCCGACCAGCCGGGTCCGGATACCTCTATACCCACCCGAGAGGCGAATCTTGCTTTGGGCAATCCCAGTAACGCAGGCACCCAGGAAAACAATTACCTCATCGATCGGCCCGCTTACACCCTCAGCTACAACCGCAGCACTGGGATTGCCAACTGGTGTTCCTGGCATCTTTCTTCCGCCTGGAAGGGATCAGCAAAACGGTACGCAGGTATCTTCATTCCGGATCAGACTTTGCCAACCGAATGGTATCAGGTACGGCATGATGATTATACGCTCAGCGGCTTTGACCGTGGCCACCTCTGCCCGTCGGATGACCGAGACTCAACAGCAGAGGAAAACCGCACCACGTTTTTCATGACGAACATCATTCCCCAGGCTCCCCGCCATAACCGTGAAAGCTGGAACCTGCTGGAAGGCTATACCCGGAAGCTCATCGCCGACGGAAACGAAGCCTACATCATGGCGGGGACATACGGGAAAGGCGGCATTGGGGACAACGGGGAGGCCGAAACGATCGCGGGCGGCAAAGTCACCGTTCCCTCTGCCCTCTGGAAAGTGATTGTCGTCTTACCGGTAGGTAGTGATGATGTAAACCGGATCACCGCCCAGACGCGGGTTATTGCCGTATTCATCCCGAATACCAATGCCGACGGCGAAAAGCCCTGGAGTGATTACCGGGTGAGCGTTGATGAGATTGAGCGATTAACCGGGTATGATCTGCTGGCCAATGTGCCGAATGCGGTCGAGCGGGTGATTGAAGGGCAGGCAGATAAGGTGGCGGTGCAGTCCGAGTTTTTGTATCTTAATTGGTGACCAAGAGATTACTTTAAATGGTCGAACCTCGAAACGATGACAGGTAAACAAGAGCTATTCAGGTAATACAATTGGGTAAGAGAAGCAAATCTCCGTTGGAATGGTTGTGAATGCCGGTAGTTCACTGGAATCGGAGCTTTTTAAAGGTATCCCGGCTATAATAGCCAACTTAGCAGAGTGAATTAGGGCTGTTGAGCAGATCATAGAATTGCTTGATTAAAACCAGCTAATTCTAAATTACCTGGTCGAAGCATGTGCCACAAAATATCTATCTTGTGGCACATGCTTCGACCTAGCTGATCCGTAGTTTCGTGTTGGCGTAAATCAGCCAGGTTTGTTCATTAAATCCCGATACTTGAAAGAGCCTGAAGAATGCACACACCAGTCACTAGCCCTGATAGCTTGGCCTTCTATTCACTATTGATCAATGCCATGCCTGGCAAGCATCTGGTATTGTTACCCGATGCGCCAAGATTTACGATTGCCGCCGTAACCGACGATTTCCTGGCGGCTTTCGGCCTACATCGGGAAGTCCTGGTGGGTTTTGCCGTTTTCGATGTGTTCTTCCATGACGAACAGAACAAGGGGGTTTCCGAACATTTCCTCCACTCGATGTACAAGGTATTACTGACCAGAAAATCCCATCAGATGGCCGATCAACGGCACAGGTGGCCTAATGTTGGGACTGGTGAACTGGAGTGGCGTACCTGGCGACCGGTCAATAAGCCTATCCTTACCTCCGATAATGAGCTAATTGGTGTCATTCACACGATTGAGGACGTTACTCAATCCGTGCAGTTGGTGGAGCTTACCCATGCCAACCAGTATCTTCAAGCCATCATCAATGAATTTAAGGAGCCCTTGCAAGTTCTTGAACCAATTATTGAGCATGGTCAGATCATCGACTTTCGCTTTAATTTAACCAACCAGGCTTATGCAACCTATGCTAATACTACCCCCGAGCAATTGCAGGGGAAACGGGTGAGTGAGGTATTTCCCGGCTATTTTGAAACCGAGAGTTTCACCAACCCGGTTATTACTTTTACAACAGGCAAGCCGCTCACGTTTGAGATTCATTACAATAAAGACGGACTGGACTTATATAACTTCATGAGTACGGCCAAGTTGAATGATGAGGTTGTCATTCATTTTACTGATTTTACCCGCCTAAGGCTGCTACAACTCCAGCTCGAAAGCAAGATCGACGAATTGAAACGTTCCAATGATAGCTTACAGCAATTTGCCTATGTAGCCTCCCATGATTTACAGGAACCGCTACGGAAGGTTCAACAATTCGGAGATTTGCTGAGGGATCAGCACAAAAATCAGTTGGGAGATGGTATTGATTATCTAGACCGCATGCAGCAAGCGACCCGTCGAATGTCGACCCTCATTCAGGATCTTTTGACCTTCTCACGTGTTTCCAATCAGCGGGATACGATTGAAATGGTGAGCCTCAATGAGATTGTCAATGCTGTACTGATCGATCTTGAACTGGTCATTAAGGAAGCTGGAGCGGTGGTCAACACGGATCCTATGCCAGAAATTTCGGGTGATGCGTTGCAACTCGGGCAATTATTTCAGAACCTACTCAGCAATGCGCTCAAATTTCGTCGTGAGGAGGTAATTCCTCAAATTAGTATCCATTCAAGCATCGTACGGCATTCGGACTTACCCCCTTTGATTAAGCCCATTAAACAGGCTTATCAGTACTACCGCATTGATGTGATGGATAACGGAATCGGTTTTGATGAAAAGTATCTGAATCGCATCTTCCTGCTTTTTCAGCGTTTACATAGCAGGAGTAAATTTACCGGAACCGGCATTGGTTTAGCTATCTGCGCAAAGGTGGCTGTTAATCACGGCGGAGTTATTACCGCTACGAGTAAGCTCGGTAAAGGGGCTACCTTCAGCGTCTACTTGCCAGTACAAAATAATCGAAAGTAATTTGCCCGATCACGACTTTGACTCGTTACTAAGCACCGGACCCGGCACATTGAGTCGCCTGCAAAATAACAGGGCATCATTGTTGGTTCTGGTGGCTACCTACCGTAGAGGGGGCGGGTAAGTCACAAACTCATCTGTTGTACTAAAAAATGGAACACGGTGCGCCGTTGCGATGGATTCGAGAGATGGCAATGTGAGACTGATGAATTTAGCCCAAGAAGGCCACATAGCTGGTTAGTCTATTGTCTCGTGGAAACAGGCATATTTGACATGGTAATCCAACCTACTCCCCCTCAACGACCAAAACTTAACTGGTTCTGGTAAATAGAAAATTAAGCCTAACTTTGGCTTCCATAAAAGATGGCTATCAAAGGCTCTTTTCCGATTACCATGAGCAAACAGCATCTAGCTCAGCCTACAGATTCACCTCTAAGCCACCAGGCGGTAGAGAACTCCCAAGGCCCGGACTGGTCAGACCAAAAATACCGCCGACTCTTCGAAGCGATAAACACCGGCTTTGCCCTTTGCCAAACCATTAAGAATCAAACCGGTAAAATGATCGATTGCCGATTCCTGGAGCTGAACCCGGCATTTGAAAAACTCACCGGTGTCCCTCCTCAAGAGGCCGTTGGCAAAACAGCTCGGGACGTATTCCCCGCTCTTGACCCAGCGTGGTTCGACACCTACCAGCAGCTCATCGATAGCGGACAAACTATTCGCTTTGAGCGGTTCATGCCTGGATTGGACCGCTGGTTTGAAATGACGGCCTTTTTTTATGGCAATGACCAGTTTGTGGTCCATTATGACGACATCACCGCCCGTCGACAGGCCCAAGAATCCCAGCAACAAAGCAAAGTCAGCCTACAGTTGGCCCTGGATATTGCCCAACTGGGCACCTGGAGTTGGAACCTGCTGACCAATGAGGGGTATCTGGATGCACGGGGAGCGGAGCTAATCGGTCTGGCTCCGGGACATCTAGCCAACGTAGCCCAGGCACAGATGTCCAGCATTCATCCCGACGATTTGGCCCACACGGAAGCCGAGGTGATGGCGGGTATCGCCCGGGGCCTACCCTTCGGCCTGAGCTATCGGGTCATCCATCCGGACCAAAGCGTCCGCCATATTCGCTCCCGTTTCCATGTGGTAACCGACCCGAAGGGAAGCCCCGTGGAACTGATGGGGACAAATCTGGATATGACAGCTGAATATGAGCTGACGACAGCGCTACGCCAAAACCAGGAGAAACAGGCATTTTTACTCGCCCTGAGTGATGCGCTGCAGGCCTTAGCGGATCCGATTGAGATCCAAACGACGTCCGTCCGGTTGCTGGAGCAATACCTTGGCAATACCCAGATTCAGTTTATACCAATGACCGGGCAGGAAGTGATCATTCACGCGGTCCATGGCAGCCATCAACCACTCCGGATGGATACCTTTCGCTCAATGACCTTGGGCGTAAAATCACTTGATTCCGACCGAGGGGGTCAGGTGCAGGTAGTTGCCGATGTGGCCATGGATCCCGTCCATACACTGGCCGAACGAGCGGAACTGCAAGCCGCTCAGATTGGAGCCTATATCACCGTTCCTCTGGTTAAGAAACAGCAATGGGTTGCCACGCTGACGATACTTAGTATCCAGGCTCGCTCCTGGACTTTGTCGGAGGTTGAATTGATCCAGGAAACGGCGGAACGTACCTGGACGGTCTTGGAACGGTCCCGCACCGAGACCGCCCTGGGCCAAAGTGAGGAGCAGCTTCGGCAGTTGTTGGCAAATTTGGAAAGTCAGGTGCAACAGCGCACGGAGGAGCTGGCGGCGGCTAACCACGAATTGGCGATCAATAACCAGGCCTTAGCCGAAGCCAATGGCTTGTTGGTTCGCTCGAATGCCAACCTACAAACCTTTGCCTTCATTGCCAGCCACGATTTGCAAGAGCCTCTACGCAAGATTCAGCAGTTTGGTGATCTCTTAAAAACGTATTTAACAGACCCCGCTGGTGAGGCACTGATGTATCTGGAGCGGATGCAAATATCGGCCTCTCGGATGTCGACGTTGATTCGGGACCTGCTGAATTACTCCCGAATTTCCACCCTTCGCGACCAAAGTGCTCCCGTCTCTCTCCAAACCATTGTTGCCACCGTGCTCAATACATTAGACTGGACGATTCAGCAAACAGAAGCTCAGATTCAAGTGGGGCCGTTGCCTATGTTACCAGGTGATGCCGCCCAGCTAGGCCAGTTGTTCCAGAACCTGTTGAGTAATGCCCTTAAGTTTGTTAAGCCCGGCGTTGATCCAAGGATTCAGATCCTGTCGAGTTGGGTGTTAGCAAGTGATTTACCAAAGGGGTTTACGCCCCACCGACCGGTCAGCGGCTATTATCGGATTGACGTAGTGGACAACGGGATTGGTTTTGAGGAGAAATATCTGGATCGCATTTTCCAGGTCTTTCAGCGCTTGCATGGCAAAAGCAAGTTTGCCGGCACTGGCATCGGGCTGGCGATTTGTGAGAAGGTGGTGACCAATCATGGGGGGGCTATTACAGCCTCAAGTCAGTCTGGTCAGGGAGCCACGTTTAGCGTTTTCTTACCAGGCTACGAGTAATGAATTAACCGGTGTCTTTTTGTATTTCGGTCGATCGGGCCTTATTAGGATGCACTTTTTTAAGAACTATTCTCAACAAACGATCATATATAAAACTGCTAATACAGCCTAATTAAAGTGTTTTATAAAAGGTCAATAGATAATAATTGAAGATGTATTGAAATTAGACGTTTGTTAGAATTCATTTTTTCTTTTCCATTTACAACCCTGGTTACTTGAAAAGACTCTTAATGGACAAAGACTCTTAGCTTAGTAACTTCATGAAACCAATAACTGCCTTCGTACTAATTGCTATCTCTCTTATTGGTTGTGAGAAGGATAGTATAAAATCACCCCGATGCGAGCTCAAACCGGAAAGTGGACCATGCTTTGCGGCCTTTACCAGATATTATTATGATCCATCAGAAAAGGTATGTAAATCTTTTGTGTGGGGTGGTTGCGGAGGGGTCGTTCCATTTGAAACTCTCGCTGAGTGTGAAGCCTGTTTGCGCCACAATTAAATCCCTCATAAATCGGAGGTTTTAATAGACTGATAACACCCTTACTCTTCCCGAATCCGGTCATGGTGGTTTTTACCCCAGGCAATCATTTCCAAAATCATAGTCTGCAAGGTATCGCAATACGAAGAAGTCGTGTACTCCACGGTGGGGGGCGAAGTGTCATACACCTTCCGCACCACCAGCTTGTTCTGTTCCAGGGCCTTGAGTTCCGTGGATAGGACTTTGGTGGTGATACCCTGCACGCTCCGCTGGATGTCGCGGAAGCGGCTGTTGCCTTGGTGAACAGCTACCAGGATGGGGAGCTTCCACTTCCCGTTGACTACGTACAGGGTATCCTGAAGGTGGCGTATTTGCTGCGCAACGGTGGCTTTGTCCGGTTGTATATCTGGCATCCTTTAGGTAACTGGCATCTTTTGTAAACCAGTACGGTGTAAATTTACGGAAATTTAACCGACGAACATGAATCAGATTCAGAAATCAGTCATTCTGGTAGCGGGTGCCGCTGGCCTCCAGGGTGGGGCCGTCGTTACGGCCTTAATAGCGAAAGGTAATTTCGCCATCAGAGCGATAGTGCGCGATAAGAACAGTAAAGCCTCCCAAGCCTTAGCGGCCAAACAGGTCGAGGTGGTCGAGGCTACGTTCGACGACTTGGCAGGGTTGACCAAGGCGGCACAAGGGGCGACCGGGGTCTTCTCCGTACAAATGGGTAGCCACCCCGGTAATAAGGGGGAAGAAACGCGGCATGCTAACAATTTGGTTTTGGCCGCCAAGGCTGCTGGCGTGCAGCAGTTTGTGCATACCTCGGTGGCGCGGGCCGGGGAGCAAGAACACTTTGTAGACTGGGACAAAGGCCGCTGGGAGCCATTATATTGGCAAGAAAAAACCGCTGCTATCGAGGCCGTTAAAGCCGCGGGCTTCCCGTACTGGACCATTCTGAAGCCTCCGTATTTAATGGAGAATCTGCTCCCCCCCCGGGATGCCGTCATGTTCCCTATGATGGCCCAAGGCAAGCTGAACACGCCCATCGCATCCGACACCAAAGTTGATTGGTTAACGGGGCAGGATATTGGCCGCTTTGCTACCGAAGCCTTTACCCACCCGGCGAAATTCAACCACAAAGAACTGTCACTGGTGGGGGATAAACTCACGATGGCCGAGGTGGCCGAAGCGCTGTCCGCCGTGATCGGCAAACGTTTTGAAGCCACCAGTCTCACCGAGGAGGAAGCAGTCTCAAGCGGCTTGTTTAACTGGGGAATCGAACCCTACATCTGGCAGAACGTGGAAGGTTATAGAATTGACCCACAAGAGGCTGCTGGCTACGGCATCCAACCCGAATCGCTGCAAGCCTTTCTGGAAAGTCATAAATCATACCTGAAAGCCTTATATGCGGGCTTAGCCTAACCTAAATCAACGATGTATGAGCGTTTATTCATTCCATATGCAACGGATTGAATTGGAGGTTTAATTAATTGATTTAGTGTCATCTACGATCAGGCGACAGAATGGCCCCGCAGATCAATAGGAATTATTTAATAAAACCACATTTCCGTTTTTGTGGAATTCGAAATTTATGAGCCTGTCACCGCCCGCAGTTCGTTTTTCATCAAGTTCACGCTTCAGGATTTCCAGCAAATCCTCGCGATTAGCAGGATGCCAGTTATTGAGCCAGTCAACCATTTCCTGTTCATAGCTCAGTCTGTCCCTTAGTAATTCGACTTTCACTTTTCGGAGGTTTGTTAGACTTAAAATCTTGGCACTTCTTTTGCCCTACTGTACTTTGAATACGACCTTCATTCGGTTGGTCTCTATTTTCAAAAGATGTACCATCTCAGCATTATTCTCAATGTCCTCTTGATTGCTATTATTCTTATTTTTTGTCGTGGATTACCCGGCCTTCAACGCAATAAGTATTATTGGCTTCTAGGTATGGTTATACTGAACCTGTTTGTCACTATTTTGGCATTTCAGCTTATGAATTGATAAACTTTGACAAAGTTTTATCGAGTACCTGACAATTGTGTCACGCCCCCTTCTTTTTTTCGGAGGTTTGTTGAACTACACATCCATTTTGTACCATCGACTTTTTTTATCACATCGTTAAACTGGCACCTTAATTGATCGTCAAATAGCCCAGGAACCATTTTCTAGTTAAAAGCCGTGCTGACGAAGAATTACAAAATCACTTACTTGAAAGGGGAGGAAATCCGGGACATGCATCTGGCCGCTCTCAATCGACACGATGCCAAACGACGGTTTATCGCTTTAAATGTAGGAACACTGGTTAAGGTCACTAAAGCTGTTCAGATTCCAACTCAGAACAACGGCAATACATAATTTACGCAGTATTTTAATACAAGCGGTACTCCTATCGACTCATGGACTTTCGCACGGAAGGCATCAACAGCAAATTCAACTGGACCAACCCCATCAGCCCATCGATCAATTGATAGTAAATGCGGTAGCCCAACAGGCAAAATAAAATACCGGTCCACATAAGCAATAAGATACTTAACCCCACTGAAGCCGCCCAGGCCCAGGGGTAATCTTTGACCACTGCTTCGGCTGATGGCAAGGGCAATTTTGTCCAGAGCGCATAAGCCAGAAACATTGGCGCTATGCCGAACATCAGCAGAATAAACACTCCTGGCAGGAAAAAATTGGCAGTTGGCAAACTTCTTAAAATCTCCGTAGGGATCCCCAGGGAGCCGCCTGTAGGGTCCGCGATTAAACGCCATCCGCCCTGAATCCCTCCAATCCCTAAAATTAACTGGGTCACCAGAAGGATATAAAAATGGGTCGTTCGAGTTGCCTTGGATGAGGGGATAGACTGGTTCATAAAACTTGAAAAATTTTATTGCTGCGCACTTGTTATATGATAAAGGATCATATATAAAACTGCTAATACAGCCTAATTAAAGTGTTTTATGAAAAATCAACAGATAAGAATTGAAGATGTTTTGAAATTAGACAGTAAGTTATTTATACCTAGGGTTTCTTTCGATTCCAATATTCCGGCAACGTCTTAAGCAGGTCGCACATCATAGCCGGCGATTTGCCCCCGGAAAAACTAACTATTATTAGCCTGCGGTCGAAGCCCATAAAACGTGGAGTTAAGAAATGTGATTTATTTTAACTTCCTGAATCTCAATTCAGATCAAAAACCCGGTCAACCAATCAAGGTACCGAAAACGCCAGTTGATTGCCCGGCATTGTTGGACTACTCCTCGTATTAAAACACCAACTCATTCGTCGACACCTGGCTTCCACTCAGAACCGCCATCAGCCGAGTCGACGAACACCCGGTGCTTGCACAGCCGCCCCCCACCGACGGGTACCGCTTCCCGGTAGTGGTTTCGATCACGGGGCGAGCCTTGATGCCTCCGCCCTTCACGGCACCGCTTCCGGTTTTTTCGGCGCGATGTCGAAGCAGTACCGGGGCCGGGGAATAGTCTGGTAAAAGCCGCCGTATCCGTCCGGGGCATCGCAGTCGATTCCGGCCGGACAATGCAGCGTCACGATGTTTTGCAGGATTTCGTTCTGGTCGAACGAAACCGACATGATCGTTTTGTCGATGCAGGTGAGTGGGGTGCCCTTGCTCATGATACAAAAAGGTGAGTCTGTTCTCCTTTGGCCTGCAATTCCTTCATGCGCCGAATGGCTTCCTGCTGGCAGGCAATCCGGTGATCAGCTTTCTTCTGGGTCATTTTCGCCATGCGTACCCAGGCCGGAAATACCTCCTGCTTTTTGCGGAGTTCGTATTCCAGTTCTTCGATGACTTCGATGAGTGTTGGTTTCATTTCAATCCAGATCAATGATTTTCAGTACGGATTGGGGCTGTTCACCCCGTTTGATTTTGATGTTTTCGTAATGCGGCCGGAGCAGGATACCGGGCCGGTCGTCAATGATGAGTCCGGCAAACCGGCAGGCATCCAGTAAAATCTTTCCCGATCCGGCCAGATTATCGAAATCGAGCACCCCCGGGCTGTACCGGTAATACTCGATCGTGATCCGGCCCGGGTGCCGGTACCGGGTCGTCATCCGAGCATACTGCTGAAGCATATCCCGCAGCTTTTTGTAATCGCCCTTGTGCATTTTCCGGATCGCATTGAGGCTCGGCAGCGCCTGCGGAATGGTGATGATGGTGATCATCGCAGCTGTCGTTTGAGCAGCCGGTACAGACAGATCACCGGGTAGAGCACCAGGCCGACCCAGAAACCCAGCTTTTGGCCCAGGGACGGGCGGTACGTACGGGCCCAGCTTACGTTTTCGTGGTGTTTGTTCATGGTTAAAAAGGGGATTGAAGGTGCATGGAATACGCGGATTGCTCGAATTCGCCTTTGCTGCTGTAGTAGGCCGACTGCGCCAGCCGGTGGTAAAGGACCACGGCATCGTCGCCGGTGCGGATGGCACTCTCCCGGTTTTTGGCAATCAGCACTTCCGTCAGGTTGGCCGTTGAGAACCCGACTTCCGGGTATTCTTTCAGGCCGTAGTATTCGGGCCGGAACAGAAAGGCGATCATGTCGGCATCCTGTTCCAGTTCGCCCGATTGCCGCAGATCGGCCATGACCGGGCGTTTGTCCCAGCCGGACCGGGATTCGCTGCCCCGGTTGAGCTGCGAGAGCGCCACGATGGGAATGTTGAGGGTTTTGGCCAGATCCTTCAGTCCTCCGCTGATGGCCGAAACCGTATCGGTCGGCTGCACTTTGGGCCGGTGATCCCGGATCTTTTGCAGGTAATCGACGAAAACAATTTTGGCCCCCTGGAGCACCATCCGGATGATCCGCGATTCCATCCGGTCGAGCGTACAGGGCGTATCGTCGATGAAGACGGGGGCGGTATGCACCCGGGCCAGGGCGTTCTCCAGTTGCTCGGGCGTGATGCGTTTCTGTTTGATGTCATCGACACTGAAGCCCCCGTACCGGGTACACATCCGGCGGAGCATGGCTTTGTCGTTGCCTTCCAGCAAAAGCAATCCGGCGGGAATGTTCTGCTGAACGGCAATGCCGTCGAGGTTCTGGCAGACAAACGCACTTTTGCCCATCGAGGGCCGGGCGGCAATGATGTAAAAACAGCCGTTTTCGTACCCCCCGATCACGTCGTCATACGCCCGAATCCCGCTGCGAATGAACGGGGGCTTTTCCGATTCCATTTCCCGCAGAATCTCTTTGGCGCTTTCCGTCAGCGTCCGGATCTTCTTATCCGGCAGGGCCAGCTCCATTTCCTCCAGCCGACGGCGGAACTTACTGCCCGCTTCCCGGCTGTCGACGGACAGATCGAAGGCATCCCGTGCCAGTCCAATTGACGCCTGGTAGAGTTTGCGCCGGTGGTGCAGATCGAACACGCTCACACAGCGCTGCTCGAAATTCAGGTGCAGCCCGGGACCGGCCGTCAGATCGAGCAGAAAGGCGGGCGAGATCCGGGATCTCTGTTCCCGCAGCGCCAGCGTGACGTCCATCAGTCCCGGCAGGACGCTGCGCTCGGCCAGCCGTTCCATGGCCCGCCAAACGTCCTGGTGTTCGGCCTGGTAAAACACCTCCGCCGATTTGAGGTACCGGGCCGCCGTGGGGTAGTACGCGGGTTCGGTCAAAATCGCCCCCAAGATGGAGGCTTCCAGTTGGGCATCCTGAACCGGAACCGCGTTCAGGCTCGTCAGGGCCGGGTTGGGGCGTGGCGTGCTCATCATGAATTCATCAGGGCGTAAAGAGCTTTGGGGGCACCCGTTACCGGCGGACGACCCGATTCCGTCAGGGTGGCCGGGTGAACGAGCTGCCGCCCCCCAACCGGCTCTTTCAGCCACTGCTCGGCTTCGGCATCCTGCCGGTCGACCGCCTGAGCCGCCCACTCCACGACATTGGTAAAATCCGAGGTGGCCAGCGAACCGCCTTTTTTGCGTTTGAACGACGAGACCAGCAGCAGCGCCCGCGTCAGCTTGCTTTTTCCGAAGGCCGCCACCAGGTCCTGCTGTTCGTCTTCGGTCAGGTCAATGTTGGTCGGAATGCTGTAGCCCCTCCCCTGTTTTTCAAAATGGGAAATCGATTCACCCACCGACCCACCCACCGGCTCAGAAACAGGTGGGTTGGTAGGTAAAATATTTTTTACTTCTAAAGGGGGGGTGTGGGGGGGTGAAAAATCCGTAGCACCCCCCGTAGCACCCCCATTAGAACCCTCCTTAGCACCCCCCATAGAACCCCCGGTAGCGCCCCCCATAGCACCCCCATTAGAACCCGGAATTCCGGGTTCTATACACTCGGGAACCGGAATGTAAACGGTAGCCTCCCGGAAGCGGTTTTTACCCGGAAAATACTGCCAGAACCCGGCTTCGTTGAGCCATTTCAGCGAATCCAGGTACGTGTCCTGGGGAATTTTTAACAGAGCATTGACGCGGTTAAAATTGATGTTGATGGAGCGGTTGCCGCCCTCTTTGATCTGCTGGATGATGGCGCAGAACACCGCTGCATACACGTATTTATAGCCGGGTTGATCGGGAGCCTCTTCCCAGAAATGGGTAATGGAAGCGGAATAATCAAATTTCATAACCAGTGGGTGATGGGTCAGACGTAAAAAGCGTGGGGGTACTCGAGGGAAGCGTTTTCCCGTTGATGCGGGCCTGGGCGATGTCGACATTGTGCTGGCTCAGGTCGATGCCCACGAAGGGGTACCCTTCCAGCTGGGCCGCTTTGCCGGTGCTGCCCGATCCCATGAAAGGATCGAGGATGGTCCCGCCCGGCGCGCAGATCTTGACGACCTGCCGCATCAGGTTGGTAGGCTTGCCGGTCAGGTGAAACTTATCGTCCTGCCGGACGATCGCGCGAAAAACACCCGGCAAACACCGGGTTTCGGCCCCGTCGAGCCGGTCGACGGCCATGGGGCCTTTGCTGCCCCAGACCAGGTATTCCGCCTGGGCGCGGAACCGGCCTTTGTCGGGCCGGGCGGCTTCGGTTTTGTCCCAGACGGCAATGCCCCGCCAGACAAATCCGGCGGCTTGCAGGGCATCTGTGCAGAGCGGCAGCATCCGCCAGTCGGAGAAAACCACGATCGGGCAACCGGTTTTCAGGACGCGGAAACAGTCGCTCATCCACAGCGTCGACCAGAACGCCCAGCTGCGGCCGTCGCGGTTGTCCCCCGAAAAATCGGAGTACGTCTTGCTCGTCCCGGTAAGCTGGTATTTTTTGGTGGTGGTTTGCATGCGGTCCCCGCGAAACGTACCGCCACTCGAATAGGGTGGGTCGGTGATGACGGCATCCAGCGATGCTTCGTCGAAGGTCGGCACGATGCGCAGGGCATCCCCGCAGAGTAATCGGTTCATGTTGGGCGATGCAGCCTGCCCCGGTGGTACCGGTGGCAGGGCTACGATTTGGGTGGATTTTTTTTCACAATTCGGCCATTGAAATACCGCCGGATCAGGTACCCTCGCAGCACCGACACGACGGTAAACAGGGCGGTTACCGAGCCCAGCTGCGTGGGTTTGATCGCTACGCCACACACCCAGAAGATCACCGGCGCGCAGACGAGGGAGACGACATAACCCACCAGCGTACTGACCAGGGCCTCGGTAAAACTGCCTTTTTTCGACTGCATGGGTTACGGCTTTTTCGGTTTCGGTCTCCGCTTTTTCGGGCCGGGAAGGTCCGCCGTTCCCGTTCCCGCATCGTCCCGCTCCTCGCCGGTCCCGAGCAGCTTCGGCGGATCCTCCGGCTGACCCGGCAGCAGGGCGGGAAGGTATTCGGTAGCGTCCGGCTCTACGCCGTTTTCCAGGTCCTCCCCTTCAATCGGGCTATCGTCCTGGCTGGTAGCCCCCGGCAGCTCCTCGTCGCTCAGCGGCACGTCGTATTGCAGATCCCGGCCCGTCAGCGGCTCGGTTTTGATGATTTCCCCGCTGTCCGGGTTGATGTATTCCCAGATCCGGTCGGTGAAATTTTTCCGTTTGACGGCCAGAATCGTCCGGGTTTCGAACCGGTCGTGTACCTGGCGGGACAGCAGGTTCAACTGCGACTGGTGGGCATCGATCTTGGCTTTGTACTCCGAGGTGATGGCTTTCTTTTCGTCTTCCAGTTCCACTTTCTGGATGTTCACCGTCGCCAGCTGCTGGCTTTTCTCGGAATGTTCTTCCGGCGTGTAGTAGTGCCGGTAGGTAATGGTTTCGCGTAAATCGGACATGATGACGAGTGAATAAAGGTTGAAAAATTGCCGTCTTTCCGGCTGTCAGCCTTTCCCGACCATGTGCTAATGTTCAAATACCGCACACTCCAGAATCCCAGGTACTTGGACATGGCATCGTTTGCGGCTGCCCGGGGATTCCTTATGGTTGGACTTTACGGGGGGCGGCCACCCTCCCGGCTCGTGGTAAAGCCGCACCGAATATTTTAAAGGGCGTTGGGACAGATCCGTTGGTGATATGGCAGCGGGTATTCGTTCATATCCCGATCGGTTGTGTTTCCCTTAGCACCCACTCCGGCAGGCTCAGCGGAATCAGTCCCCGATCGTCGGGCGACTCGGCAAAGGCATCGAAACCCGGGTACAAACCCGACTCGTGACACGCCTTCACGGTCTGCAACGCCTGGTGGTACTGGTATTTGCCGTTGGCCAGGTGCTCGGCATCCCACCAAAACACGGCGGGCAGGTAGGGCGGGACGGTTTGCAGCATCACCGTCACCACGCCGGTAAACTTTCGACCGGTCACCTGCGATGCCACTTCCAGGTACATGCCTTCCGCCAGGTGGTATTTGTATTTGGCGGCATCGTAGGCAAACTTGCCGATGCTGTCGGCCGAGGTGGTCTTGAAGCTGATGATCAGGTTGGCCCCCGCGTTTTCTTCCAGTACGATGCCGTCCGGGCGGATTTTCACCGGCAACCCGGTGGCGGGGTCGTGGCCGTAAAACGAGCATTCCGGGATCGATCCGGCCAACAGGTCGGGCAGCAGCCCCCCGCCGTAGGCGTAGTAGTGGCGCTTGATGAGCTTGATGACTTCCGCCGTGTGGTGATCGACGATCGCAAATCCCGAACGTTCCCGGTACAGCTGTAGCAGCTGCCGTTTGCCGTCGATCTTCGCCAGGCTCAGTTTCCGGTTGGTCACCAGCCGACGGCAGTAGTTGACCAGCGAGCGGCCATCCCCTACCCGTTCGTTTTCGAGCTTCTTCTCCCAGAACCGCAGCAACTTGTCGACGCCTTCCGTGGTAGAACCCAAGGCTTTGGGTTCCACCACCACTTTGCGGAACCGGTCAGGTTCCAGAAACGCCAGGTGACAGAATGTCCCCAGGTCGAAGGCTTTCGACTGCCGTTTGGCGGCAGGCTCGTTCATGGCGCAGTAGAAATGCAGGGGCGTTTTGTAGACCTCCTTCAGCACCGAGCTGGAGAGGTGTTTCGTGGCCAGGTACCGGCCGAATGAATCGCGGATCACCTCCCCATTAACGGCCAGATCGGGCAGGTTAACCCCGGCGATCTTCCGGCGGGTGCGGAGCGTGCGGACCACCGTGTTGAGATCACAGTAGTCCGCCGGGTCAAACGCCAGGTGGTTGAGTTCATCGCCCAGCTCCGCCCCTTCTAAGTCAATATCATGCAGGTTCATAGTTCCAGGTTTCTCTTAGTTCGATTGATCTGACGTTGCGAGGTGATATGTTAAACCGCTTTGCGATTTCACTTCGGGACATGCTTTTGGTTAGCCGTCGAATTTCAAGAGCCTGGGCTAAATCAAGCTTCGCGCTGGGATTTCTGGAGCCTTTCTGGTTCGCCAAACCGATTCGGTTGGAATGGACCTGGTTTTCGGAAGCGGTTGCCCATTCGAGGTTTTCGAGCCGGTTATCGAGCTTGTTGCCGTTGATGTGATTCACCATCGGCTTGTTAAGTGGATTGAGAATGAAGGTCTCGGCAACCAGGCGATGAATATCACGGAACTTGCGTTTCCCGTTTTTACTCAGGCCCACATACAGATACGTCCGCTTGAAAAACTTACTGATCTCCCCTTTCTGCTGGGTTGGCAATCCACTCCGTCGGTTGATGGTCCGGTCTAATGACCGGACCCTACCCATGGTGCTTACCTGGTAATAGCCTTCATACCCGGCAATATTTTCCCAGATCTCTTCCATCAGGCTCCAACATTAACCCGTAATGGTTTCACCGAGAATACATCCGCCGAAAAGCTATTCGTCCGATTGCGCTTTTTCCCCATATAGGTCAAAAGCATGGGCGTACCCTGTGTGACAAAACCCTGATCGACCGCATCGGCTAGCGTTCCGACCAGCCGCTTACTGCCGTTGCGGATCTGGCGCACCTCCCCATTTACTTTTTCGAGAAAATAGGCGCATTCCAACTGAATCAGTTCATCTGAATCGTCGGCCGGTTTGACGAGCGACGTGGCGAGTTTGACAAAAAAGACCCGCTTTTCTTCTCCCGGACGTTCGGGTGACCAATATTCTGAGGCCAGATCCAGCGGAATCAAAGTCGCGTTATCCAGATCCGGCAGCGGCTGGGTCAGGTCGATGGCCTGCAAAGCGGCCGGGGTGGACCGGCTCAGGGCCGGGTCGAGGGGTTGGGATAGGGACAGTCCTTCCCCGATCGGCGTTTCCGCCGAGGTGGTTGTCTTCGTCATGGTTGTGATTGAAAAGGGGTGAAAAAAGTCTAGTGCATCCGGTGGTTATCCCGGCCGGAATCGATCGTCAGCAGCAGCGCCGAGACCAGCATCAACACGGCGGCCACGGTACCCAGGGCGGTCAGTTCCGCGATTCGTTTGCTGACCACGACACCGAGTGCAAACCGGCACAGCAGATAGGTTACGCCCGCCAGGGCCAACGCGGACGCGATGTGGTCGCGTTTTTTGATGCGGGCCCAGAAGCCCATTTTAACGCGCCGGGGCGGGGTTCGCGGGGTGGCGTGCACCTTGGCCGGTTCGGGCTGATACCGGCTCACCGGGGGCTGGGTACGAAAAGCGTTATTTTTCATGGGACGAAACGGGTTTGGCATGGAGGGGGTGCCGGTGGCAAAAATTGGTCAGCCAGGTCTCGACCGTGGCTTTGAGCTTCGTTCGAAGTTCCCGAACCTCGCTTTCCGGCAGGTTGCGGAAAGGCGGCTGAACGGTGATGTGAATGGCGAACCGGGCCTCGTCGGCCAGGTCGTTGGCGTCGTTGATCAGGGTGGCGTTGTGGCTCATGCGAAAAACAGGTTAAAAAATAGGGTTGCTAGCAGCAGGATCATCGCCCAGAGTTCCCGGGTGCCGTCGGTGTACTGCCCCGTAGCGGGGTCTTCGTCGAAGGGTGGTCCGCCCTTGCGGTCTCGCTTTTTCATGACCGGTGCGCGTAAGATGGGGGCAGTTTCGCCAGCAGCTCCGCAGGGTTCAGGTGCAGGCCCGTATCGAGCAGGTACCGCTCGTAGCTGCACAGACCCCGGTAGGCTTTCCACCAGCGGCCGGCCAGCGCGTAGCAGTCTTCGTAGCGCCAGCATTCGGAGGGCTGGTACAGGTTTTCGGCCACCTGACAGCCATCGGGCCGGATCACCCCGGCCAGCACCATCAGATTGGCGATGGGGGCGAATGAGTGGCCCTGCCGCTGGAGCGTCGCTTCCAGATCGGAGAACCCCCGGTGGTCCGCAGTGGACAGCGCATCGACCACGCACTGCCAGCTGGCGGGCAAGGTGGATTTGTCAGGCTGTGGCATGGTGGGCAGACGGTTTGGATACGACTCCGATCGATTGAATAATGGCCATGGCAATCACACCTTTCTGCGCCGTCGAAAGGCGGCTGATCAGGCAGGGAATGGCTTGCAGGCAAAACGCGGAGGACCCGTTCAGCATCCCGGTAAAGTGCGTTTGTTCGTCCTGATCCGGCTGCGCTTCGCTGCCCTGGTCGATACCGCCAAACACAAACTGTTTGATCCCGTGCTGCGCGCAAAGAGCTTCCAGTGCGTCGGTGAAGGCATTACCCATCGTCTCGCCGGTAGTTGCGGCTTGCTTAACTTCGTTGCTTTCCATAGTTTTATATGATTTTTAATTGAAATGCTGCACAAGCCCGCCCGGTACTGAGCGGGTTTTGTCTTTTTAGCCCGTCGTGTGGCGATTGACATGCTTTCCGTCGAGCCAGGCGTCCAGCTCGTGTTTCCAGGCGAACCACTCCGTTTTGGTAATCCGCTTGATCGGACAGCCCCGTCGCCGGTAGGTCAGCACCTGTTCCTCCTTGCGGTTGAAGTATTTCAGGATTTCGTCCCGGTTCAGGGGCCGGTGCTTTTCCAGCTCTTCCAGCCGTTTCAAGCGGTCGTTCAGGGCCGACAGGTGGTCGATGTTGTCGCCGAACCGTTCAAGCAGGGCCAGCAGCCGGTCGGCCTTCCCTTCGTCAATGGCGATCAGCATAGGGTCAGGCGGTTACGGGTTGGAGGCTGTTGAACCAGGCGGCCCGTTTTTGTTCGGCCTCTTCGATCATGTCCACCCCGAAGCGGAAAAGCAGAATTGTTGCTTCGTCCACATTCTCGCTGGCTAACGTTTTGAGTGCCACCCGCTCTGAAATTCCGGCGCAGGCCGCAGCCCCTTTAATCCCCGCCTTGGTCTTCAGCAACCGTTCACGAATTAAATCCGCGTCTTGCTTGCTCAGTATCATGGTTTTTCGTTCATTTATCCGGTCAGTAGACCGTTCGTTCAAATCGTTAGCCAAAGTTAATCATTTTTGAGTAACATTTTCAAGACATTACTCAAATTAGTTTATCAAAAATGATTAATTTTTTACAACAATCTATATTTCAAGTGGATAGCAGAGAAGTCGTAAAGAAGATTCTTGAAAATAGGGGAATAAGCAACAGACGGCTTGCAGAGCTGACTGGTATTGGAGAGCAAAACATCTCAAATATGCTTAGCGGTTCAAGAGTTATTTCTGATAAGTCTTTATCAAAAATGAGTAAATCCTTATTGGTACCTTTTGAAGTCTTAAAGGAAGGTGCAGATTTGGAAAAATACTTAGCTGATCCAAGTAAAATAACTCAAACAAAAGAGTCTGACAATTCTGAAAAATCAAGTGATGGATTCAGGAATTTATGGGATCCCACTGAGTACTTCCAACGCCTACCGGATAACCGTAAACGTCTGTATGTTCCCTTCTACGAAGTCGAGATCACGGCGGGAAAATTCGAGCTGTTCATGGACATTGAAGAAATTCCGAGCGGTTATGTCTATGCCCCGGAATTTTCGGGCTGTGTGTCCTGCCGGGTGAAAGGTGATAGCATGTACGACCGGATCTACCCAGGGGCAACCGCCTTTATTTATTACATTAAGAATAAGAAGTATATAGACTTCGGGCAGATCTACCTGGTCGTCCTGGATGGGTACCGGGTACTGAAGTACATTTTTCCCCATGCCGATCCTAAAAAGGTGGTGCTGGTGTCCCAGAACAAAACCTACCCGGATTGGGAAGTGGATAAAGAAGATATTTTACACCTGTTTCTGGTGAAGGGTTATTGGAACCAGACGGCTAATTGAAATATACGCGCTTAATAAGTAGTTTTTCAATTATATATCTTTAAAGTAAGGTAAGACTTATAGAAGACAGTTATTCTTTTTATGGAGTTCCATGATGTTTATGATTTACAATAAAAAACAATAAAACCTAAACATAGTTTTTAAAATTAATATACGTGTAAATGACTTACTCAAAAGAAACAATTACAAAGCAATTAGACTCATATCAAAGTGAAATAAATAACACATTATTAGAAATGCCTAAAGAGAAGAGTTCTAGCCTATATGGCATAAGAGCTCCAATCCTTGCTTTAGGTAGTTGCAACATTTTTATTTGTTCAGATGCATATATAATTGGATTTATAAATGGGTTTACTTCCGAAATTAAGTATAATTTTTACGAATATGTAAATAGTAAATCAATTGAAATATGGAATAACAATCAATCTGATTTTTTTACATTCTACGAAATAATCACTAAAGCAACCAAACTTTCCCCAGGAACGAAAATAAATATTAATGAAAATATTAGCAATTGTTTAATTGACATAAATATAGAAGATGAAACTACTGGCGTATTTTACCCATTGTATAGTAAAATATTAATTGTAGGAATAGAGTACTTTAATTCAACATGGAACTCGAAAGAATTAGCAATAAATCACATAAACAAAGCATTTGAAATTCTAAATATAGAATGTAAATATAATGCAAAAAATTTATTAAATACATATTTAATACTCTTAGAAACTGCACATAAAGAAGAAGAGGTCCAATTATTCTTAAATCAACACCCAGAATTCATTTACCTTGAATACGAAACTATGTTAGTAAAACCAAATCTTGGTGGTATCTATAAGCCAGACTATGCTTTTGCTTTAAGACATTTAAATGGCCTGCAATGGATATTTGTGGAAATAGAAAAACCCTCAAAGAAAATTTTTACAATGGGCAATAAAAATTTCCAATTCACATCTGACTTTACCCAGGCTAAAGGTCAATTATTAGAGTGGGATAGATACATAACTAATAACACGTTATATTTAAAAAATAAATTTCAAGACTTATTTAAACCAAAATATCACCTAATTTATGGAAGACAAAGTGAAATAACAGTTGAGAAGAGAGAATATTTAACTGTAGAATTTAACGAATCAAATAATAGAATTTTTTCTACATTCGACGACCTTTACTATAAATTTAATAAAATTGCAGATTTATTAAATAGATAATTTTATTAAATGAATAACATAAATTCAAATTTGAATAACATCACGTATGAATTACTTTGATCTAACTCCAGAGTTTATAAGTAAATATAAAATTTCATCTTATAAGAACGCAAATCATGGAGGTCAAAAGAAAGTGTTTATTGTAAATGTAGGTACAGAAGTATTTGCTTTGAAAGTTGTAGAGAATGCGGATGAACGATTAGATAGAGAATTAGAAATTTACAAAAAGTACAATACTAGTTATGGAATACCAAAGATAAAAGAAATAGATAAATTCGGAAAAAATCTAATAATCTTCGAGGAATATATTGAGGGAAATGATTTATCAGATATTTCTTCAACATTTAATAATAACGAAGAGAAAATAATAAAACTTATCAAAGAAATCGTATTAATTTTAGATCCGATTTGGACTGCCAACTTTGTACATAGAGATTTAAAACCTCAGAACATAAGGATTAAACCAAATGGGGATCCGGTAGTTTTGGACTTTGGGATTGCGAGGGATTTGAACTCTGATTCAATAACAGCAACCGGCGGACAGCCATTGTCATACTTATATGCTACTCCAGAACAATATCAGGGCAAAAAAAATCTAATTTCTTATCGCACTGACTTTTTTAATTTAGGTTTGATAGCATATTATTTATACACAAACAGCCTTCCTTTTGGGAATAACAAAATTGAAATTGATAAGATATATCAAAAACCAATACCCCTTGTAAAATTGGACAGTTCAATAATTGAAAGATTTTGCAATGCTGTTCTAAAGAATAATCCTTCGGAAAGACCGAGAAATGTTGAAATAGTATTAAACTTACTTATCAGATGAAAATAACGCATATACTAGGTCACAATTCCAACTGGAGTATTGAAACTTACCTGGAGCAGCAAGTAGGCGATAATTTTTTAATCTCTGCGTTTAATCATGGTTTAGGTTACAAGGACAAAAAATTATTTAAAAAATTAGATTCAAGTTTTTTGATAGATTTGCAATTTTATGGCAAAAAGGCAAGCGGAAGCATTTTAAAAGGTAAGCTAAGCGAAATACCTTTCCACCCAGCAAACTGTGAATCATCTGAAGTAACAAATATATATTTTGACAATTGCGTAAAAAACGCTATATCTTACCAGATCGAAAATGGTTATAAGAAAATTATTATACCTCATTATTATGAAAATGAGGATGTAAGGAGCATTATATATACTATAAATTCTATAAATAGGTATATTTCAACTTTGCCGAAAAATGGCGAAAAATTTTACATGACTTTACCTTTCGCAAACCACGTTATCATTGATAAAGATAAAGTTGAAGAAATTCTCGTTGCTTGTACTGATATGAAAATTAAATTTGATGGATATTTTATAGTTTCTGAGAACAAGCCGGAAGAGAAACGAAAAGTAACTACTGATATTAAGGTGCTCAGGAACCTATCAAAAGTATTTAAAACCTTGAAGCAACAACAATTTGAAACAATTTATGCTTATTCAAATTGGGACGCAATTATTTTTTTAACACAAACTGATATTGACTATATTACAATTGGAAACTATGAAAATTTAAGAAATTTCAATATTAAAAGATTTACTGAAAATGAATCAGGAGGTGCATCTAAAGGATATTATTTTTCAGAAAAACTATTAAACATGATCCGTGCTGATGACATTGCACCTATTAGAGAAACTGGACACCTTGACCTAATTAAAAATGAAAGGAATATATTCTCAGATATAATACTACATGAAGATTATAAATGGAACATCCATAAACCAGATGTAAACAAAAATTATTTACTTTCTATTTCAAAACTATTAAAAGAAATTGCAAGTATTGAGGATTATGAACAGAGAAAGATCTATGTGTTAGGACTAATTGAAAGAGCAATTCATTTGTATAGATATTTTGAAATAAATGGGGTTTATTTAAACAACGAGAGTAGTAACTATCACCTTAATGTATGGAAAACTTATTTATTTAACTCATAATTATTTAAAAAATATTCTGAAAAAAGCATTTTCATTCTAACATCAAATGGTTTTTTTCTTGTGGGATTATGATAAACTTTTATTATACCATTCGGAGATATAGTTGCTAAACCAATATTATATTTAACAAATAATTCTATATTACAAATCGCCATTTTTGAGAAATGATTGTCCAAAACAACATAAGAATACTCAGCAAACCATCTATATCTATATGCTTGTTTCAAAGCATTCTTCCAATTTTTCAACTTTGCTTCCACAGCAAAGTTGCAGTAAAATGGAAATTCATATTCTTTTTGTTTAATAATAGTACCATCTTCTAATTTTATATAACCTAATTGATTTAATTTATCTACAGAAATTACAATTTCTTTTCTGTTAATTTTAGTTATATTAACAAGATCATCAACTTTAATAAAATCTATTTTATTTAAAACATTAAAAATAGAAATATCTATAATATCCAATCTTGAAGTGGGTAAATAGTTATTAATTACATTTGATTTGTTGTCACAAAAACTTATAACTAAATCAGCTATACCATATCCTAAAGAAACTTCTTGAAATATTTCAAACCTTCCAGTATTAAAACGACTTTTCAAAGTTTGTTTTAATACATGCACTAATTCTTTTTCTGCTTTAAAATACATTTTTAATCAAAATAAATGATGAATCATCAATATTTTTTCCATTTTGAATACTATGTATTCTTCTAGCAATATTACGTAAATTTTTATAATTGATAGCTAGAAAGTATTTCTTTAAATATTTCTCCATCAAATTATAAAAGCCATCTGTGCAAATTAGATAATTCATATCTGGTTCAATATTAGATAAACAAAAATCATCCAAACATAAATCCTGCATTCCTAAAGACCTTGTTAATATATTTTTTTTATTCAAAAGGTTATCATCAACAGTAATTTTTTCAATGAATTGATTATTATATATATAGATTCTAGAATCACCAATATTTAAGTACTTTGCAATCTTATTACTTTCAGATAATAATAATAAGGACAGTGTACTCATTCCTTCAATATTTTCCTCTAAAACTTTATTATGAGCTTCATGTAAAAGTTCATGAAAATTCAACTCATATTCATCAAATTTATTGAGTTCTGATTTGAACGATTCAATAAAATTTCTTATAAATCTATAACTGTTAGACATTGAACTTACTCCATCAAAAACCATAAATAAATGAAAGTTGTTAATCTTAAAAACTTCAATATGGTCTTGATTAAATGATCTATTTTCACCTTTTATAGATTGAACAACGAAATCAATCTTATTCATGGCTCGATTTTTTGTCGTTTACGTATATTAAGATACAAAAAAAATATAACTTTTCAAAGGTTTTTTTTGTTAATTTACCATTTATTTATATATATGGCTCATTTTCAGAATACTCAGTTCAATTGGATACAAATTCACAAACTTTATTAATCCATTACCTTGTTCCTCTATGTTTTGCCAGTTGCGATATTTAGTAAGTAAATTTTGGCCGATAGTTCAAAGTTATAACTTTTGGATAGTTAGTATAAAACTGTATTTGAGAAATATGAGATCTAGCAAATTGATAATTTAGGTTTACCAATTTTCCGACGCTCCTGTTTCTTAACAATGAGCCCTAGGAGTGAATATTATAATGACTTCTATTAATCTAATATCAGCTTATTAGGGTTGAGTTAAAATAATTTATTAGATTGAATAATTATTTTGTCAAAGTCAAATCGAAGTAGTTAAGTATAGCACGCATTTTCCGGTTCCCAAGTAACCTTACTCCACCTGTTTTACCTCCTTTACCGCATCCTCCCAGATCGACACCATCGCTTCCCCCTGAATCTCCCGGTCCACCTCGACGGCGTACCGCTGGGTAGTCAGAATGGAACTGTGACCGAACCAGTGCTGGAGGTCCAGCAAATTGATGGGTTTGCCTTCCCGCATTTTCCGCACCGCCAACACCCCGAAACTGTGCCGGGCCGTGTGCATGGTCACGTCTTCGGTAATCCCGGCCGCTTTTGTGTACGTCCGGATGGCCCGATTGAGCTGCGTACCGATGTGGCCAATGCGGTTCTTTAACGCCGACCGTACCTCTTCGGGTGCTTTCCGCAGAGCCGCCCGCGTGGGGTACCGGGCGTATTCGGCATCGTTTTTCAGATACGGCAGTACGTAATCGGTCGGGCGGGCCTGCGCTTTCCACCATACCCGAAGCAAGCTCCAGGAAACCTCCGACACCTGAAACGATACCGTCCGGCCGGTCTTGTGCATCGTGTACCGGATCCAGGTGGCCCGCCCCGTTTCGTCCGTCTCAAACCAGTTGTACCGCATCAGCAGCAGATCCGACCGGCGCATCCCCGCCAGCGTGTACGCCGTCATCCAGGCCAGCAGCCCCTGTTCGGGCTGGATCGAGACCGGTCGCCCGTAGTTGATGATCCGGGGCGCTTCCAGGTTCTTCACCCGTTCCAGCTTCCCGCCTACCAATTTGGTGCGGCCACTGCGTTCGTCCACCGTCAGGCTCTCCACTTCCATGAACGGGGACAAGGCCAGGGCTTTTTTACGGGTCATGTGCAGCAGCGCCATCGCACGGGTGAAGACGGCTTGCAGGCACAACAGGTGATCGTTGACGGTGCCCGCCTGGATCGTTTTCTTTTTGAGGTACTCCTGGTACTTCCGTACCAGATCCGATGTCAAGCGGCTGACGGGCAACTCCTCCCCCGCCCACTGCCGAAAGGTATGAATACGGCTCTGGTACATCAGGACCGTGCTGATAGCCAGCTCATCGGATGCTTTCAACTGCCGGATCACCTCGTCCGCCAGTTTAAAAAACTGATCACTCTGCGGTTTGCGGAACCGGTCGACGGCCTGCTTGGGCGTAAGTCCGGGAGAATCCACCCGCCACGCTTCGAACTGGGCTTTGACCCGGTTCAGCTCCGTTTCGATTTTGCTGTTGAGCACGGCGGATTCGGGATGGCTTTTGCGCACCCACGCCCCGTAGGTTTTTTTCTCGTTCCAGTGCTTGCGGAGCAGGGCCAGGGTGGTCATGATCCGGCCCGGTAGCTGCCCTTTCTGGTGAATCCGGATCATGATCCGGTGCAGCCCGTCTTTGTAGGGATCGTCGGTCAATTCGACGTTAAAATGGGTGTTCATACAGGGTTTGTTGCTGGAAAACAAGTTACAGAATTACTGTAACAATACTGTAATAATTTCCCCGCCCGATGGCCTTTTTGGGGCTTGTATGGCCTATTATTGGCTTGTTTCATGTACTTTTATTGCGGTTACAGACTGTATACGGTATGATCCAAATTCCACACCCGGTGAATTAGGTTGTCCCGCCGGTATCTGTTACATTTATGTGGTATTTTATAGAAAACCGTCTCCAGGTTCGCCGTTTTTCGGTTAATAGATGAGTCCATTTGCCGAAACGGGTCCTGATCCTTAAAATCTTTTCGCTTGAACGTTCCGTTTTTTATTGCCCGGCGCATTCGCCATACGCCCACAACGAGTTTTTCAGCGACCGTTACCAAAGTTGGTATTGCCAGCATTGCCATCGGACTGGCCAGCATCATTGTGGCTTTTGCGGTTTTGTTTGGCTACAAGTACGGGATTCAGCAGAAGATTTTTGTGTTCGGTTCGCACATTACCGTCTCGAAATTTTCCCTGAACAATTCGTACGAAGAAACGCCCCTGGCACTCAAGACACCCCTCTTCCAGCAGGCAAAAACCATCGACGGCATCCGCCACATTCAGGCCGTGGCCACGAAAGCCGGCATGCTGAAAACCGCCGACGAGCTTTCGGGGGCGGTTTTGAAGGGCGTTGGCCGGGAATACGACTGGAGTTTGTTTCAAAGCTCGCTGGTGGCCGGCCGATTGCCCCGGTTTTTCAACGACAGCGCACAGTGTAATCCGAATTATTCCTGCCAGATCCTGATTAGCAAGCGGATTTCGGACCGCCTTCAACTCGGCGTCGGCAAGGATGTGATCATGTATTTTATCGGAAATACCCTGCGGCCCCGCAAGCTGCAGGTGACGGGCATTTACGACACGGGTCTGGAGGAAGGCGATAATGTGATGATCGTCGGCGACTTGCGACTGATCCAGCAACTCAACGACTGGGGAGCGGATTCGGTAGGCGGGTACGAGATTTTCGTCAACGATTTCAAACACATCGATGAGACCTACCGGCGGGTTCGCGATGCGGCTTCGCCCGACATGCGCCCGATGCGCGTAACGGATACCTACAAACCGCTGTTCGACTGGATGATGCTGCTCGATCAGAATACCAGCATTTTTCTGGTGTTGATCCTCTTCGTAGCCGGGTTCAACATGGTCGCCATTCTGCTGGTGCTGATGATGGAACGCACGCCCATGATCGGTCTGTTGAAAGCTTTCGGCAGTCAGAATTCCCTGATTCGGCGGGTCTTTTTCTACGTGGGGTTGAATATGGTCATCAAAGGTCTGGTCATTGGCAACCTGCTGGGCATCGGCATCTGCGCGCTTCAGTATTATTTCAAAGTGATTCCGCTCGACCCCAAAAACTACTACATGGACACGGTGCCGATTGCCTGGAATTTTTCGGTGATCGCTCTGGTAAACCTGGCCACCATCACCCTCATTGCGCTCGTGATGTGGCTTCCCACGCTGGTGGCCACGCGAATCCAACCGATCAAGGCGTTGGTGTTCAAAAAGTAAGTTATCGCTTTTGCCCCGTTCCCCTGAAGGAGACTTGGACTCGGAATCCTCCGGATGCTAAAAGTCCCGTTTAGAGGAACGGGGCAAAAGCGACTATTTCCCAATGACCATCTTTTTGGTTTGCAGCGTCGTCCCCTGGCGCAACTGAACAAAGAAAACACCCTGTGCACCGGTCAGTGAGACCTTTTGCCGCTGGGGACCAACCCCTTCGACGGACTTGCGGTACCAGCCCCGGCCAGCGGCATCGACCACCGACAGTTCACCCGGTTTTCCGGCTTCCAGGGTATAGCGAATCTCAAAGTGACCGTCCGACGGATTCGGCCAGACCGTTAGCAAATTACCCGATTCAGCTCCCGAATCCTCCACCACACTCAGGCGGCTTCCCACCGGACAATTCAGGGATTTCGGCGACCATTTCAACACAAAACTGCTGTTCTGCACCTTGGCACTAATCTGGAAGGAAGCTCCCGTTTTGACGCTGGTAGGTGTAGGGAAGCTGTAAGCATGGGCCCCGTTCCCTTTGCCGGAGTCTTTCAGATCCTGCCGGAAAATATCGGCTTTGGCCGTACCGATCGGGTTGTCATTGGCAAAAAACTCCACCATCAGAGCCGTGTTGGGCTTGTTGCGATCCCAAACCCACCCCCGTATGCTGCCACACTCTACCTTGTCAAGATAGCCTTCAAAATTTCCGGTCACCGTCGTCGATGGGGGTACGGAAACCGCCGGACTAACCGTCAGCAAAATAAGCAGAGAAGCACTGGCCGACTGGTTATCCGTCGCGGTATAAGTCAGACTGAACGGGCCACTTACCGTTGGCGTTCCCGTAATAACCCGGGTTCCGGGCGTGAATCCCAACCCGTTGGGCAAGCCGTTCAGCGCGTACGTCAGCGGGTCGGTGTCCGTAAAGGGCGCCAAGGTGATCGTATAAGCCGCATTGACCGTGGCCGACAGGGGTGATATCGTCGGGGGCTGCGGTTGCTGGTTAACAGGATCCGGCACACTACCGGTCGTACTGACCACGAGTGAAATCAAAACCGGCGTTGTGGCAATGCCATCCGAAGCCGAATAGGTCAGGTTGAACGTTCCGGATGCTGTGGGCATTCCGGTAATATCCCGTGAAATCGGATCGAACGACAAGCCCCCGGGCAAACCGCTCAGGCTGTAGTAGACCGCACCATAGTCGGCATCGAAGAACATGGGCAACGTCCACGCGAAACCCGTATTGATCGTGGCCGACAAGGGGGCGATGGTGGGCGCGAGCGGAGCATAGTTGGTCAGCGGACAGGTGACGGTTTTGGGGCCCTGCTTGAGTGCGAACGTGCTGCCCTGTATCCGGGCCGACAGAACATGCGGTTTGTTATCGTACAGGATTTTAGGCGGTTCAAACGCATAGGCGTGTAATCCGTTTCCTTTCCCGGCGGTTTTCAGTTCTGACCGGTAAATATCGGCCACCGTAAAGGCAATCACAGTCTGCCCTTCCAGAATTTCCACCACCATCGGCGCATTGGGCTTTTTGCCATCCCAGGCCCAGCCCGAAATGACCGTGCAACTGGCCGTGCTCAGATACCCATCGTAGGCTGTCACGGGGTTGACCTTGACGGTTAAAGCGTTGGAAAAGGCACTCTCACACCCTGCGCTTTGCCGACACCGGGCCTGGTAGGCGGTGGTGGTGGCCGGGCTTACCGTCACCTGATTCCCGCTTTGCCCGGTGTTCCACAACACCGTATGGGCGCACCCGGCGGCTGTCAACACCGTGCTCTGTCCGGCATTGATCGCTGTTGCGCTGGCGCTCAGCGTCGGCACGGCAGGCGGACTGGGGCAGGCGCCGATCAGCAGCGGGTCACTGTATTTAAAAAGTCCGTACGTATTAAAAATTTTCAGGCGGTAATACGCCACGGCGGACGCATCCGGGTGAATAAACGAATAGGCTTTTTCAAGGGCACTAGTACCCGATGCCGCCACCTCCCCCACCTTGCCAAACGTCAGCCCATCGGCACTGAATTCGACTTCAAAGCGGCTGGCGTCTTTTTCGGAACTGGTCGTCCATTGCAGCGCTTTTTCTCCTCCGGAAACCTGTCCCGTAAAATTGAGCAGGGTAACGTCCACGGCGGAAGGATCCTGATCCGGAAACTCGGCAAAATACTGGTCCAAAACCGTCAGCCGTTTGTCAATCCAGTTCAGAATGGCCGTTTGTTCCGACAGGCGCAACGAAGCGGGCCAGCGTAATTCTTCGCGTTTGTAGGCTCCTTCATGGGTTAGCAGCGTGGTATTGTCGGTCAGGTATTTTTTGTAATTGGCATTGGTCAGGTCTCCCTGCCGCAAGGCCAGCCATCGCTTCTTCATACGGCTTTTAAACCCGTTTGGATTCAGCGTTAACAGACGGTAATAAAAGCCATTGAACCGCACGTTTTCGCCAACCGGATCCACCGAACCGTAATAGTTTCCCAGGGTTATATCGAAATCCCAGGGCAAAAAGATGTAGGACTCGTTTTCTTTGTAGCGGGCAATGAACTGGTTATTGCCAAAATTATCGTCCGACGCCCCCACCGCATTTAAAAACAGGAAATTGTCGATCAGATTGTCAAGTTTAAATTTCCCGGCTACCTGGCTTTTAAAGTCCGCATCGGTCGATTTGTTAATAAACGTTGCAATGCCAAACAAACTATTCCAAAAGGGGGTCTTGGGGTAATCCATCTCGTAGCCTGACCAGGTGGCGGAATGGTTATCGAAAGGTGATAAGTTGTTTTTATTGAAGACGCTTGTAAACCAGGTTGCATCGGTTTTAGCCCCGGATTTATAAAGTTCTCCCCGAATTTCACCCGTGTCTCTTGTCTTTTTCAGTTTGAGTTGTTTGCGGTCGAGATCTTCCGTAATGACGTAAACGCCGTTGTAAGAATGGTTGATAAATACATCGCAGTACCGCGTTCTGATGCCAGGAAGCGCACCGGCCTCCTGAGCGGCATAATAAAGTTGATGCATTTTCAGCCAAATCGCCCACGAGGCCACATTGTTGACGCGCAGGGGCTCGTTGTACATGGCCAGAAAAAGCCATTTGCTGTCTTCCCGCATGCCAAACAGCGACGTCTCGAGTTCTTCGTTTCCAGCGGGATCCTTCCACAGTTCCATGTTGTAGGACTTTTTGGGATTTAGCCGCGATGTGTTGCCTCTGACCCGAACGCCCATGCTGGACGAAAAGGGCAATCCACCCGGATTGGCAATCGAAACCGTGCCTTTGGTGCGGTTATCATCTTCACTGATGGCCACCCCGTTGGTGTTGAATGCAATGATGGGGAAGTTTGTAAAAAAGAGTTTATAGTTCCCGGCACTGCTGCCGAGGGTGTATTCTTTCCCAACCTGAAAGGCTTCTCCCGTTGCGGAATAGGTATAATTTTTGTCGAAAACCAGCGTCAGGGTCTGCGGAGAAGCGGGAATAACCGGGATGCGGTTACAGACAATTAATTTCAGACCAGCGTCAACCTTGTAATCTTCTGATGCAATTGTGATGGGCTGTGCATGTCCGTTTAAAATGCACAACAAAAACAGGCAAATCAAATAACCAGGCAACAGCCTTCGAAGCGTAAATGTGGGTTTCATGAAACAATAGTTTGGAAATTTATTCTATAAAATCCATTACATCTCATTTTCTTCAAGCATAATTTGCTTGCACACCCATTCAATCCAGGAAAACCGGTAGTCCTTTTACCGCTTCCCTGATCCTACTTAATGATACTCAATGCCTATACAAGTACGCACGCGCTGGCTACAGCCTTTACAAACATAGAATATTATAAGTATTTATTTGTATATACACATTGTTTTTTTATCCATAATCATTTAAAAAAGTAATTATTTAACGATTTTATACTATTATTTTAATAGATACAAGGAATTAAAAATACTATTTATCAAACGGCTGCATAAATATTTTACACATTCAACGATTAGTATATACGTAAATGTGATAGTACAATTTAACTAGGTCAATTATCAGACATTAATTAGCCTTAAACCCTTTATTTCATCGTCAGTAAAAAGTTTTCATGGCAATTATCCGTTACAGGTTTTAAATCCGGCATTACTTTAATACTAGTTATAACTACTCACTGAAGACTCGTATTAAAATCACCTCTCACCACCAATCCAAATGTAAGGTTTGGACAATAGAAAAGGTCGTTGGGTAAAAGTGATGACTTTTACCCAACGACCCAATGAATTGCGGGATGATAACGAGTTAACTCGTGCTTCCCGTATTAATACCGTTCGACTTCGAAGCGCGATACGCCACCTTCGTAGTGAATGTTTATCTTTTTCGCCGTTCCGGCATAACCCGGCGTCTGGTAGACTCCCCCACCGATTTCGACAAACCCGTCGAGCTTTTTAACGGTCAAAGCCCCTTGTGTTTCGACCTGACAACCGGCGGTTTTCGGGATCTTCAGGGTCACCGACGTAACGCCTGACTCGATCCGTACGTCAGATTGGGGAGCGCGATCCCCCAGTTTTATTTCAATGTCGGCGGCACCGGCTCCCAGTTTAACCGACCGCACGGCGTAGGCACTCAGGTCAAAGTCGGCCTGTCCGGCGCCAATCCCAAAGTCGAACGTCCAGGTGGGTTTCGGATTCAGTCGCAAATCCACCAGATTGACCAGTTCGCCGGATTTCAGCTTGATTTCATCGTCGTCCAGTTTCAGTTCGATTTCTGCCGAGCGCGATTCGTCGCTGCGGTTGACCGACATGCTGTATTTGCTGACGCTCATTTTGGTGTCAGCCTCGACCAGGCTGTCGGATGGTGCGCCGATGTAAAACCGCCCCGCTCCGCTTTCAAATTTCAGCGAAGCCTGCTGAATAAGGGAATCCATCGGTTCGGCAATGTGGCTGGTTTGCACCTTGGGCCGGCCATCAGTGCGATCACCGTCGTCGTTGTCGTCATCATCAGTGCGATTGTGATCGGAATCATCATCGTCATCATCGTTGTTGTACCGGTATTCGTAGTGGTCGTTACCGTCCCAGCGGTTTCCGTGAAACATGCCCACGATGGCCAGCGGGACCGAAACCGCCAGCAGAACGGTGGTTACCAGCGCAGCTGCCGAGTTCGACTTCGCAAAGATCAGATTCAACCCGGCCAGAATAATCAGCACCGGCCAGAACCGCGAGAAGAAACTCCAGTCAATGTAGAACCAGCCGTAATTATGAGCCAGAAACACCACGCCGAGCGTGATCAGGGCGATGCCCCAGAATAATCCTGTTCGCTTCATGTTGGATCAGAGCGGTTGTTGTGGCGGGTTGTTGGAAGCATACGGATCGGCGTACGGATCTGAGCCGCTGGTGTAGCGGTCGCTGGACGGCGGGCCGTCGTTGTGCGAGCCGTTATTTTTGTTCCGATCCTTGACAATCAGCCAGGCACCGATTCCGATCAGGATCAACGGCCACATATCGCCGAAGTTGATATCGAACCAGCGATCGAGCAGAAACAGAAAGCCGATTCCGACCAGAATTGACCCTCCTACGAGGTTGCCATTGCGTTCATTCGTATTCATAGTGGTGTACTGATTAGTTAAAGGTTCTGTTTTAAACGACGCGTAATAGCCGGAAACCCGTTCCGGTAATACAATCCACAAGATAACATAAATTATCAGGGACGGGACGTGGGGCAGGAAAAAGCCAGCCACGAAGAGAACCCGGATCAAGGTCCGGTCGATGTTGAAATACTGGGCCAGTCCGGCGGCTACCCCGCCTAACATAGCTTCGTCGCGAAGACGTTCTAAGCGTTTAGTCATGAGCGTATTAGTTAAAATACGCTGTAAACGTATCGCGGTTTTCAGTAGCTTAAAAGGAAGAAAGGAAGAATGGACGCCGATTGGGATGAAAGTACGCCAGGACTGATAATAGGTAATACATACTACCGGGTTTAACCTAATAATTCAGTCGTCGGTCTCCAGAGCCTCCAGAATATCCATCAGTTCACCAAATTCGCGCGAACCGGGGCGGTCTTCGTCGCCCCCCGTGAGCGCAATGCCCTGAATTGGCAGGTCGGTCAGCACGTTTTCGATGGAGTCCGGCGCAAATCCGATGCCGAGCAAAACCGGGTACCGGGCCGCCAGCGGTTTGAGCGTTGCTTTCAACTCCTCATCCAGGTTTACGGCGCCTTTGCTTTCGAGGAGAAAGTAATCCACCTGATCGGATTGAACGGATAAAAAGAAGGCTTCCAGTTGATCGAGCGTCAGCAGTGACAGGTCGGCTTTCAGGATGATCCGGCAATCGAAGGTCGACAGATACGGCAACAGGGCCGCTTCTTCAATCTGGAGGACGTCAGGCTGGTAGACTTCCAGCAACCGTTCAATTTCCATGACACCGATCGAAGCCGTCTCCCCGACGATGTGTACCCCGGCCACCCACGAACGAATTTCCTTGAACGTAACCGGGGCCACGTACTGTTCCGCGTTTTCGTCCATGGAAAACCCCAGCAAATCGACACCCATACCGGCGCAGTACCGGGCATCACTCAAATTGGTTACATTACTGATCTTAACAACTGTTTTTAAAGCCATACGCGGGGATACGGTTTACGGTTTATCGTTTACGATTCATGTAACCCAAACAGGGAACGTGTAAACGACGGAAGCCGAAAACCGGTTTTGGTTGAAGCTGCAAAGGTAAATCCGGTTTCGGCATTGCCCACCCGGTAGCGGTAATTATTGTTTCCGAACCCCCACCTGCTCACACCATTCCAGCACCGGGCACGTTGGGCAATGCGGCAGTGGGCCGGTGCAGATGTGCTTGCCAAACGGCATCAGCAGCCGGTTGATGTCGATCCACTGGTCAACGGGCACTTTTTCCTCCAGAGCTTTCAAAGTCTCCTCTGGCTGCCGGGTTCGGACCAAACCCCAGCGGTTGGTGACCCGGTGAACGTGGATATCGACGCTGATGGCGGCCTGTCCGGTGGCGACGCCCAGCGTCAGATTGGCGCATTTCGGCCCAACGCCTTTGAGTGAAATCAGGGTTTCAAAATCGGCGGGAATCTGGCCGTTAAACTCATCCAGTGCCCGCCGGGCAATGCCCAACATGGTGTACGCTTTCTGTTCGGGGTACTGCGTCCCGTTCAGGAGTGTGGCGAGTTCAGCCGGGTTGAGTTTCAGGAGTTGGTCGGGCGTTCGGGCGACGGCAAACAGCCGCAGGGAAACCGAAATGGTGGTTTCGTCCAGCGTGCGGATGGAGATGATACACGCGATCAGTTGTTCAAACACCGAGTTATACCCCCGCTCGAACAGATCGAACATAGCGGCTTTCGGATACGGCCGGATGGCGTCCTCAATGCGGCTGAGAACCAGTGATAAATCAAAGTTGGGCTTCACGCTCTCTTTAACTCAAAAAAAGCCGGGTGGTTTATGGTTTCCACCGAGAGTTCCCGGAGATTTGCAGCGGTTTTGCGGATAAACGATCCTGAACGTTCAAAATCGCCTTCAACGCTCTAGAAATACAATCATGCGTACTGTAGTTTTATTGGTTGTTTCCAACCTGTTCATGACCACCGCCTGGTACTGGCACCTCCGTTACAAAGGCGAGGCTTTGTGGAAAGTGATTCTCATTAGCTGGCTGATTGCGCTGGTGGAGTACTGTTTTGCGGTACCGGCCAACCGCATCGGCTCCTATCAATTCTCGGCCTTCGAGCTCAAAACGATTCAGGAAGTCGTCAGTTTGCTGGTGTTCGTCGCCTTTGCGGTTTTGTATCTCAAGGAAGAAATCAAGTGGAATTACATCGTCGGCTTCGCGCTGATTGTCCTGGCAGTCTTTTTTGTGTTTAAGAAGTGGTAGGTTACAGGAGAATGGGGCACAGCTAGTAGACTTTACGGCTCCGCTCCTTTGTCCAGTTGATCAAGCTGTATTCTATAAAACCGATGACAACACGACGCGATTTTCTAAAAACAACCGGTAGCCTGGCCGCTGGGGCCTTGCTGTATTCCCCTTTTGCGGAAGCCGCCAAAGTCAAAAATGTGGGTATTCAATTGTATACTGTCCGGAAGGAAATGCTGGCCGACGCCGTAGGCACGCTGAAGCAACTGGCAAAAATTGGCTACAAAGAACTGGAATCGGCCCGCAGCGACAAAGGGAATTACTACGGGTTGAAGCCAAAGGAAATCAAAAAAATGGCCCACGACCTCGGCATGAACGTCCGCAGCGGTCACGTCCACATTGACAAGGACTGGAAAAAGTCGGTCGACATGGCCGCCGAAGCTGGGCAAAGCTACCTGGTGTGTTCGTCGCTGCCGTCGGAGGGGCAAACCGTTGCCAATTACCAGCGTTGTGCCGACACGTTTTCCAAGTCCGCCGAGGATTGCCAGAAAGCCGGTCTGGTGTTCGCCTACCACAACCACGATTACGAATTTGAAAAGAAAGGCGGCAAACCGCTGTACGATATACTGGTCGAGAAAAGCGACCCCAATCTGGTCAAACTGGAAATGGACCTGGGCTGGGCCATCCTGACCGGCAACGACCCCTTGAAATATTTTGCCAAGTATCCGGGTCGTTTTCCGCTCTGGCACCTCAAAGACATGGACAAGGTAAAAAAGGAAAGCACCGAATTTGGCAAAGGGCAGATCGATATTGTGAAGATGTTGAAAAACAGCGACAAATCCGGGATGAAATATTTCTTTGTCGAGCAGGAAGAATACCCCAAAACCGCCATGGAAAGCGCCAAATATGACTTTGATTACCTGGCGAAGCTGACGTATTGAGTTGGTTGGCGGGGGAATAGAGCGTTCAGAAAAAGTACATCATATATTTTTCTTTTGCACTTTCCGCCCCTAAATCCCCTAAAGGGGACTTGGACGCGAACCCTCCGGATGCAAAAGTCCCCTTTAGGGGATTAGGGGCGGAAAGCGTTTTACAAACTTTTTTTTATTTGAAAAGAGGCTGACCGGCTATTCAGAGATAGTCGATCAGCCTTTTTTCGATTTTAAACCAGAACCCGCTTTCAGTACACCTTAAGTGCCCTCTTTCACTTCGAATGAAAACCTGTTGTTCCCAAAGCTATTTTCTCGTAAACAAATTATAATGTTACCAATATTTTATATAACAAAACATAAAAATATTTCTTGGTAAATGCTTGGATGGATGTGGTTTGTTGTCTAATAATTGCTTGCACATACCACAAAATATCTACGATGATCCACTTTTACGAAGCAAGATGCTGCTCCGATTCGCGGTTTTTACCGTCGCCTGAATTGAATGTTGGTTTTTTTAAGAATTTTTTACTGATTTGCTTCGCCTTTTCCTGGTATTCTTGCCAGGAAAAGGAGCGCACTAAAGAGATGAATCTTTCTCAAAAAGACACTATTGCAATTATCGAAACAACATTGGCAGACAGTATCCTAAATGCAATCTTTCTTGAATCGTTTCCGGGAAAGAATCTGAAAATAATTAGTAACGAGTTTGTATTGCCTAATTATAAGATTGCTTTTAAAGATAAGCAGGTCCCAATCGTCAGCTATGATTCAACCCTCCACAATCCAACTTTTTACCCTATTCCAGCTCGCTTTTGCGGAGAAGCCTTTCAATTTAAAGTACTTCCAGATCAACAAGTTGCTATTTGTTTGTTATTTCGCGGCACCGGCCAAACCGCTGATTATACTGTACGAAAATCGGATGGTAAATGGCAGATAACCAAACGGTTTTTTGGGAAATTTTAACGGTAGTTCAGGTACTTGATCAACCACTGTGCAATGCTTCTTTTTTACCTTGCTGATTTTATTCGGCATCAGTCTCGGCACCAAAGCCCAATCAACACTTCAAGGGCTGAGAAAGTATGCGGACTTCAAACCAATCCTACAAAGTCATTTGAAGGAGATGAAAAAGCTCAAAAATGGCGGTTGGACTCCGGTTTCAGCTTTGATTATCCGATCTGATACTTCTGGAGTGGTCATTTATTTAACATCAATAGCCCTATTGAGTGAGTTAGAAAAACAGTTGCCTGCCAGCTATGAATTCGTTGAAGGCCACCCTTTTATCATTTATGATGGTTCCGAGAAATTGATTTCTGATACATTGAGCTGGTTCGGCGAATTGAAAAGTAAGATTGGCTACCGGCTCTGTGATAATGTAACGTATCTGGAAGAATATAAAAAGCCTGGTCCGAAGGAAGTCAAAATACCTTGTTCCTTTATTTACGAACCACCTATTGAAAGGTTTACCTTCAGAAAAGGCAAATTGGTTGAGAAAAAGGTAGTAGCAACGATGCCGTTTTAGAATAACAAAAACCGACTAAATGCAGTGCTTTATTTGATGGAAAATAACAGTTCAAATGCCGGATGGAATGGTCTACTACCCACTTTACTGATCGGTATCGGAAGAAATAAACACGATCCATCACCTCTTATGAATATACAAATACCTTTTTATAAAATTGTTTTTGTGCTACTGTTAGCAAGTTGTAGAACTGATGAAAAGCAGAATTCCACTCAACCACCCCTGCGGGATTCCACGACGGTCAAAGAAGAAATCGCCGTGATCAACCAGAGTCTGCGCTATCTGAACCCCGACGAACCTAAACCCACTTGGGACTCTCCTTACCGGGGAGTCATGAGTCAGGGCCTGGAAGGAGAACCGGTTTGGGTGGGTTTTATGTCGGGGATTTTCATGCCGCCACCCGCTCATTTTAATGAACGGGTGGCGCGAATGGAAGCGGACTGGGACAATCGGTTCAACGGGGTTGATACGGCCTATCGGGCGGTTTTACGCAACTTGCTGGATTTCTGGAATCCTGACTTCCCACCCCATCTGGATTCCATACCCGTCGATCAATTACCGCAAGGGGGACCTGATGATGTCGTGTGGCGGAATTGGCAAGGCTTCCCGGCGTCTGACACTTACAGTATCTATGCCTTTGCAACCCCTTCCTGGCTGGAGTTACATGCGCTATCAGATGAAAAAATCCTTGGTTTCCCCTACCGGAAGTTAGGCACACTAAGCGTCTCTCATGTAGCTTTTTCACAGGATAAACAATTGGCCTGCTTCCTCTACGACATGTGGGGGTATTCCGTGCATCGCTACGGCGTTGTGTTTGCCCGGAAAGTCAACGGGAAGTGGAAAGCCGATGGCGATTATTACCTATCGATCAGCTAATGTAATTTCGATCAACTACCCTGTCAGGGTCTTCGACCGCTGACAGGGTGCATTTACTTCTAATACTTCACTACCTTCTTCCGCACCACCTGCTCCCCAACCCTGATTTCAATGTTGTACAAACCGCTTGGCATCGTTCGAAGGTCGAGCGTCTTTTCAAAACCGTCGTCGGTTTTCTGGTACTGCTGCTTCAGCACCTCCACCCCGGCCACATTCCGGACCGACAGCGTCAGGATGCCCCGGGACGTGTTCCGGAAGGAAACCGCCGTTAAACCGTCGCTGGGGTTGGGAGAAACCGTCAAGGCCTCATCCGGCAGCGCAGTTGGTACGCCGGTGATCGTGCCGGGCTGAACGTAAATCCGGGCCGTCGCCGTCGCATTGCACAGATCCAGACCGGAGCCCGTCACGGTATACGAGGTCGTCTGTGTGGGCCGGGCAATGACCTGTCCACCCAGCGTACTGCTCAGATTCTGACCCGCCCAACTGAAAATACTGGCTCCGCGGGCGTTGAGCGTCACCGGCTCGCCCGGTAGAACAAACTGTTTGGAGGCCGTCAACTGAACGGACGGTTTCATGCCGACCCGGGCCGTGATTTCGTGGGCGACGTTGAGCCCCTGACGGACCCGGTACCGCTCCCACTCGCCGTTGGCATTCTGCTCCCAGGAAGTTCCCAACAGCGATTCGCCATCGCGGGTTGTCGTCAGCGCCACCGTATCACCGGCCACGTAGGTAAGCTCGATTCCGATGTGGAACGGCAAACCGCTGAGCGGAACGTTCCGGTCGAAGACTATGCTGGTGGCGCGGTTGTTGGCCACATCCTCCAGGATAGTTCGGAGTGGTACTTCCTTCGTTTCCAGTACCGCACCGGGTCCGTTCTGGAAGCCCCGGGCATTCCAGACGGTTACGGTTACGATGGATTCCGTCTCAGCACCTTTGGCGGCTTTCGCAACCCCAAACCGGAGTGAGGCACCGTGCATGTTATTGTAACTCAGTGAATTATCAAAAAACTCGGAAACCGCTTTTGTTTTACGACTGTTTTGGCCGGCGACATACCCGGTTCCGCCCGGCTGACGCAACACGGTTCGGGTACCGCTGAAGTTCGTCTGATCGGCACACAGGCCGACGTTCAAGACTTCAATGTATTGCTCTCTGACAAACGGAGCCGACGACCCAGCGGCATTGGAAGCCACCAGAGTCACGCGGAATTTACCCGGCTGGTTATAGGTCACCACCGGATTTTGCTCCGTCGAACTCGAAGGAGTTCCGCCTTCGAACGTCCACGTCCAGCTCGTGGGGAAGTTGGTCGACAGATCGGTGAAACGCACCTGACCACCCAACAGAACCCGGAGGTTTTCGGCCCGGAAATTAGCCGTCGGACGCGCCACGACGGATGTACCGCAGACGTTGGCATTCACGAGGTTGGCCCGACGAAGGGCCACTTCCATCACCGCCCGCATGCGGGTTTTCTGGCCGCGCGTGAAGATGTTGAAACAGGCGTCGTCGGAATAATCCATGTAATTTTCGACCATGTTGGTGCCTCCGCAACTCACGCGCCCTTTCTGACAGCCCCGGCTTTCGGATGCCTGTGTCGGCGTGTCGTCCACAAAGTCATTCCCGCAGTTGGCATCTCCCCAGATGTGAATCAAGCCCAGCCAGTGGCCCACTTCGTGGGTCAGCGTCCGACCCAGGTTGTACGGAGCCTGCATCACCGGAAAGTTTCCTTTCTCGGCATTGCCAAACGACTGATACCGGATTACTACGCCATCGGTGCTGCCTGCCCCCGAATTGGGCGACAAACCCGGCAGGGTCGACTGGCTCGGAAACTGCGCGTATCCCAGCAGACGGTCGTCGGAGGCCGCAAAATCAACGACCCAGATGTTGAAGTATTTTTCGGGATCCCAGAATGTATTCGGTTTCAGAACGCCGTCGATGTCGGCTTTGCTCCAGGTCGATTTACCAAAATTGGACGCCCCGTTTATCCGGTCGATCCCCCGTTCTGTAATGGTTCCTCCAGTGGGGTTGATGGCAGCCAGGCAAAATTCGATTTCGATGTCGGCCCCGTTGGGGTTGTCATTAAACCCCCGCGTGCCCGGTTTCCGGCGAAAGTCTTCATTGAGCGTTTCCAACTGGGCTTTTACCTGCGCTTCGCTGATGTTACGACCGGTTCCGACGGCTTCGCCCGCGTGTACGACGTGAACCACCACCGGAATAGTCAGTACCACATCGGCCAGCCGACCCGTCCGTTCCAGTTTCTTGATCTGTTCAATGCGCTCCTGGAGCGTCTTTTCAAAAGCCGCCCGGCTACCCATTTCGGGGTATTTAGCCCGTAAAGCACTGTCCATCTGCATGGTAGCACATTGCTCCCGCGCCGGTTGGCTGGCCAGTTGCTGCCAGGCCGGGATTTGCTGAGCCGATCCGGAGTAGAATCCGCAAACGAGTAGGGCACCCGAAAAAAGTATACGTTTAAGCATAAAAAGCAATCCAGTTAGGTCGGTGGTCGATCCAGCGGTTTGCGCCAAACTTCACTACCGTTATCTCCTTTATTTTGTGGTCGAGTTGAACGTAAACCGGTAGCTGGCGTCAATCGGTTCGACATAGATTTTGTCGTAATAGATCTCTACCGTCATGGATGTTTCCGTTAGATTCTTAATGGTAAACGGCAAAATGCTGCCACTGAAAACCGGAATAACAAATTCCAGGGTGGCATTGGAATTAATCATCGTCCAGCTATCTTCAAAAAGCGTATCGGCTTCCGTCGTGCTGCATTTGGTGGTGCCGTTGAGGTATTCAAGTTTGTGGGACTCGTCGGCATAGAAAACGTAGCGGTCGTCACTCCGACAGGGATCAAGCGCATTCTGAATCGGTACTACCCCCGACTTTTTGCCCTCATCGACTACTTCGAAGGACACCAGCCGCCAGATTTTCTTTTCAGTTCCGGTGAGCAACTGGCTGTAGGTTATGGGTTTCGGTTCCAGCTTTTCGGAACACCCGGCAAAAAGCCCCATCAGGCCTGCCGACAAAACCAGAAATCGGATAGCGGTTTTCATACGGTTCATTATTGTGGCGTATACGTAAGCGGGAAAGTGATCGTCCCCACCGAGTCTTTGCCGGATGGTGTCGTGAAAGTCGCTCTCCAGCGCAGGTTCAGGGAAATTTGCCGGTTTTGCGGATTCCACGAACCCGTACCCGACAACGTATCACCGCCCAGATCTGCGTTGGACTGAACGGGAATCGTTAGAGAATTATCTCCGTTATCCACAAAGGTGAAGGTGGGTTTGATGGCGTTAAATCCAAAAAAATCAGCCATTCCAATGTTCCAGTTACCAATGGTGTAGGTTTTGCAGTCCAAGCTGGAAATCGCAATGTTCGACAACGTGGCGGTGGTGGTTGGCAATTGCAGGATGTTCACATACGCGCCATTTTGCCGGACACCCGAATAGGTACCACTGAACAAGCAATCATCCTCGATGGTGAACGTAATGCTTTTCCCTAGCAGTCCTTCTTTGCCAAACCCTACCCGCAGTGACGAGGGTTGCACGTCGGTCAGGGTCAACACCACCGTCTGGGATTCCAGAATGTTGTTGGCGTTGTTGATCAGCTTCAGATTAATCGTACCAAAACTCTGTTTGGCGGGAATTGTCACCGTTCCTTTGGTGCCTTCGATGGCGTAGTCCTTGCCTTCGCGGGCAGTTCCGCTGATGACGTAATTGATTTTGATGGCCTCATCCAACTGCGGTCCTGCGTTGTGCACCTTTATACCGATGGTTTTGCTGTAACTTTCCTTGTAGGTCAGCGATGAATCGGTAAACCGCACAAAATACGGCCCTTCAAACGTGCGGTCGATATCCTGTTCCTCACAGGCCACCACCAGCCATCCCGTTGCCAGCGCAATAATGCAAGTCAATAGGTATTTATAGTGTCTCATTTTCATCAGAATTCAAACCACACCAGCAGTTCGATTAACTTTTAATATTGATAATTCTTAGGACTTTCACCTATTACCCCTAAATCCCCTAAAGGGGACTTTATGCATCCGGATTAAGCCGTGTCCAAGTCCCCTTTAGGGGATTTAGGGGCAATATGCGAAAACATATTCCTCCCTTGGAATCAGTACCCCGGATTCTGTGCGTCCTTCAACGCCGGATTGCGCTGAATTTCACCATTCGGAATTGGCCAGCGGTCGTAAGTCGCTTTCCAGTTGGGCGAAAACGCCGTCATGACCGCCTGCAGGCGGCCCGTGCGAATGAGGTCGAACCAACGGTGGCCTTCAAAAGCCAGTTCATACACCCGCTCCCGCTCAATCGCCGAAATCACTTCGGCCTGATTGGCGGCCGACACATTCGGGGCTTTCGCCCGGACCCGCAGCACGTTCAGGTCGGCAACGGCCCCGGCGGTTCCGGTCAGTTTGTTTTGCTGCGCCCGGGCTTCAGCCCGAATGAGGTACATTTCCGCCAGCCGGATCAGCACGATGTTGTTGTTATCGTTGTCTGCCGTGCCGTATTTCTGAACCGTCCAGCCGTTGTCGTCGCCCTGCAAATTTTGGGAATCAAACGAAACCGTCGCCCGGCGCGTCCCCGACTCGGTCGACAGCAAAGACACCACCACCTGATCCGATGGGATGACTTCCCGGCGTCCTACAAATAGATTGGTCAACCCAAAAGCACTGGTCCCGGGGTCGTCGGACAGCCCGTAGCCGACTTCCAGAATAGACTCTTTCGTAAAGTCCTTGCTGACAATATCTACAAAGTTCGTCTCCAGAACATACACCTTCGAGTCGATCACACGGGTCGCATACACCTCCGCCTGGGTCCAGTTTTTCTGGTAGAGATAATACCGGGCGAGCATGGCCTGAGCGGTTATTTTGTTGGCATACGTTCCGTTCACCACGGTGGCCGTCGAACCGGCCTCGATGGTGGCCAGATCGGCCTCGGCAGCTCTGAAATCTTCCAGCACGGACGCCAGAATATCAGCTTTTGGCGTCCTCGGAATGTTGCGGTTGGTGCCCTGGTCGGTGGTGGTTACTTTGGGAATATCGCCAAAGGTGTTAGCCCCGATAAAGTTGGCGTAGCCGCGCAAAAACCGCATCTCAGCCAGCACCTGCTTCCTGGTGGCTGCCGACACGCCACTGATGGCGGGCAGTCTTTCCAGCACAAAGTTGGCAACATAGATCGTCCGGTACAGGTTGCTCCACAGGGAAGCCGGTGCGCCGTTCGAAGACGTAATTTGTTTGGTACCCAGCTCACGGTAATCGGTGAAAGTGCCGTTGTGACGGATGTAATCGGCCGTAAAATCCCCCGCCATCATGTTCGTGGCCGCCATACCCCGCAGCGCACTGTAGGCGCCGATTCGCGCCGGTTCTACATCGTTCGGTTCGTTCAAAACCAGGTTATCGACCAGCAGATCGACCGGTTTAGGTTCCAGTACGGTCGTACAGGAAGCCAGCCAAACCGTGGCCAGAATGGCCGTATAGCGAATGAGTCGGATCATAGGTTTAAGGTGATTCCCACCATCATGGTTTTGTATTGAGGAATGGTGAAAAAGTCGATGCCCTGAGCGGTGGTCGAACCGTCCAGCGTGCTGACTTCCGGATCGGGACCCGAATACCGGGTGAGCGTCCAGAGGTTGGTAGCCGAGGCAAAAATGCGGGCGGTTGACACAATCCGGAACCGCTCGACGTATTTTTTGGGGAGGTTATACCCCAGCGAAACGTTTTTCAGCCGCAGGTAGGAGCCGTCTTCCAGAAACCGGCTGCTGTGGTAGTTGTTGTACGTATTCTGGTACACATACCGCGGGACGCTCGTGATGTCACCCGGTTTTTGCCAGCGTTCCAGGGCTTTCCGCGACTGGTTGCTCTGCAAATCTGCCCCGGTGTTGATGGACGTGACACTGGTAAAGTTCAGCATCTTGTTGCCATACGATCCCTGAAAAAAGACGTTCAGATCGAAGCCTTTGAACGAGAACCGGTTGGTCAGACCGCCGAAAAGCTTGGGTTGGGCATTGCCAATCACCTGGCCGTCCTCGCTGTTGATCCGGCCATCGCCGTTGATGTCATCGTAAATCGCATCGCCCGTCGCCGGATCAACCCCCAGGAACTTGAGTCCCCAGAACGAACCCAGCGGTTGTCCCTGCAAAACGACGTTTGTACTCCCGACTCCATTGGCGTCGTACCCTCGAAAAAGCGGGCCGTCGTTGGCAAGCTCGACTACCTTGTTGATGTTCCGCGACAAATTCAGGTCGGTATTCCATTTAAAACCGCCCCGATCGAAGTTGACCGTTGAAATCATCAGCTCAATTCCCCGGTTCGATATCTTGCCGATGTTCCCCTGCAAGGTTCCAAAGCCGGTCGTAGACGGAATGGGCTGGGCAAACAGCAGTCGATCGGTCAGGTTATCATACATATCGAAACTGAAGGTCAGTCGCCCGTTGTAGAACGACGCATCCAGACCTAGGTTGGCTTCCCGCGTGCGCTCCCACTGCAGGGTCGGGTTGGCCAGCGCAGCCGGGCCTAAGCCCGTCGCTCCGCTGTAGGTCACCGAAGCCCAGGTCCCCAGAAACTGGTAGTCCCCGATCCGCTCATTCCCCGTAAAACCGTAGCTGGCCCGGAATTTCAGGTCGTTCAGAAACCGGAACGATTCCATGAATTTCTCCTGAGAAATCCGCCAGCCTACAGATGCCGAGGGAAACAACCCGTATTGACGATCCCGACCAAAGCGGGATGAGCCATCGTAGCGGGCCGTCAGCGTTGCCAGATACCGGTCATCATAATCGTAACGCACTTCACCGAAGGTGGAAATCAACCCGCTTTTCAGCAAACCGGAACTTCCGTTATCAACAATTCCCGCCGAGGTAATGTACGTAAAGTCATCGCTCGGAAATAACCGCCCCTGCACGTTCCCGGAGCGTTCCTGGCGTTGCAGAATTTCAAATCCGGCCAGGAAGTTAAACCGATTCTTTTCATTCAACAGCACATTGTACGTCAGCGTGTTGGTATTGATAAACGTCGTGTAGGTTCCAGAACTAAAAACGCCGTAACCGCGCCCGCCCACGCTTTCCAGATAGCCGCCAATGGCGGTTTGCGACGACTCGAACTGGTCTTCCGTCACCTGGTTATAGTCGATGCTCACCTTGGATCGAAACCGGAGATTCTGAAGCAGTTCGTATTCGGCCCAAAGACCGCCCAGCATTTTCACCGTGTAGGTATCGAACCGGGGCAACACCGCCTGGGCGACCGGATTGAAGTTTGGAAAACCGGCGTAATTCGGATCGTTGGGGCCGTACAGTTTGCCCTGTTCGTTATACGGCGAATGAAACGGGAGCGATTTGACCGCGCCTGAATACACCCCATCCAGAAAGTTGTCTCCTTTCACCCGCTTGTTTAGCGTTCGTGACAAGGAAATGTCCGTACCGAATGACAGCGCCGAATTGGCTTTGTGATCGAAACTGAACTTGCCCGACATCCGGGTCAGGCGGTTGTTTAATTGAATGCCTTCTTCATCGCGGTAATTCCCACTGATGTAAAAATGGGTTTTGTCGGTGCCGCCCGATGCCGAAAGCTGGTATTGCTGGTAGAGACCTCTCCGCAAAACTGCATCGACCCAATCCGTATTGATGCCGTCGGTAACGCCTTTAATCAACCCCAGTTTATCAGGGTCCTGCCCGGCATTGGTCACCGCTTCCCGTTGCAGATCGAGCAACTCGCTGGAATTGAGCAGATCAGGACGACGGACAATTTCAGTCACCCCGCGCTGCACGTCGGCGGTAAAGGTCGTTTTCTGGTTGGCTTTCCCCTTTTTGGTGGTCACCAAAACCACCCCATTGGCGGCCCGCGACCCGTAAATGGCTTTGGCGGAGGCATCTTTCAATACCTGGATCGACTCGATGTCGTTGGGGTTGAGGAGCGAGAACGCGTTGTCGTTTTGGCCCCCAAAATCCCGCGACGACAGCAAACCGTCTTCAACCGGCACGCCATCGACAATGAACAACGGACGATTGCTGGCCGTGATGGAGGTACTGCCCCGAACGCGGACGGTGATCCCCCCGCCCGGTGTTCCCGACGACTGGGTGACCAAAACCCCTGCCGCCTGGCCTTGTAGCGCCTGGTCGAAACTGGTGACGGGAATTTCCTTGAATTTTTCGGCGGTTACGGAAACCATCGAACCGGTGATGTCTTTCTTTTGCACCGAATTATACCCGGTAACCACCACCTGTGCCAGTTCGTTGACGGCTTCGGCCATCTGGAGATTGATGACCGAACGTTTGTTGACAGGAACGTCCTGTGAAACCAGGGCGATGGACGAAAACGTCAGGATGTTTTTGTCATCGGGGACGTTGATGCTGTAATTCCCATCGGCGTCGGTGCTGACCCCTATGGTGGTTCCTTTCACCACAACGTTCACGCCGGGCAGTGTCGAGCCGTCCTGTGTTGCGGTTACACGCCCCGTTACCCGGCGAGTCTGCCCAAAGGCCAGGTTTCCCGACAGAATAATGAATAAGCACCAACAACTTAAAAAAGTATAACGTTTTCTCATCTACAAATACGGGGTGTTAAAACGAATCTCATGGGCCAGAATAGGTTACTTCTTTCCCCCTTTGAAGGGTCAATATACTGATTTTTCAAACTATTAAACGCTGAACTACGGCTAATCAATGTATACCAAATAAAAAAATATGTAACATCTACCATGACGCTTTTTTTTAGTGCAACGTTGTACTTCTGCCAAATAAAAATGCCGTACCCACCAGGTACGGCATTTTTAAATAGAGTATTTCAAAATGACGACTATCAAATGATCAATAATCAATATAAAAGTATTCATGGGACATCCCCACTTTTACATTAATAAGACATTCGCTTTTTGCCCCTGCATCCCCTAAAGGGAACTGGACGCGGCAACATCCGGATGCTGAAAGTCCCCTTTAGGGGATGTAGGGGCAAAAAGCGAATATCCTACATCTGATATTCATCATTTTTATAACTCCTCAATACCCCGGATTCTGAACCAGCAGGCTATTGGCATCAATTTCCCGTTTCGGAATGGGCATCACCAGCTTCGGATCGTTCCAGTTGAGGTCACCGGTTTTGCCTTTCGTGCGCTTGATATCGTGAATACGCAAGCCTTCGAAGGCCAGTTCCTGCTGACGTTCTTTCAACACCTGGGCCAGTGTCGGCGCAGCAATCGGAGCCACACCAGCCCGTTCGCGAACCGCATTCAGGTCGGCGGCAGGCGTTGCTCCCGTGGTGGTCGAAAGCCGCAGGTTACACTCAGCGCGGGTCAGCAGCATTTCCGCCAGACGAATCACCGGAATGTTGGCATAAAAATCCGCCCATTTTCCGGTGTAATACCGGGTTCCGGCACCTTTCACACCGATGTAATACAAATCCGTCCGACGCGCATCCGTCGCATCATACGACTCCACAAAGCTGTTCAGTACCTGGACATCACCCCGTCCAATGGCCGAGCCTCCCGATGGAATGCTGGCGTACAGAGTCGTTAACCCATCGTTACTCGTTCCGGGGTTGTTCTGGGTATTTTCCTGAATCTCGAAAATACTTTCGGCTGTATTGCGGTTGCGGAATACGGCCGTGACGTTGGCATTCAGTTGGTAATTTCCGGATTGGATCACCTGATTAGCCGCGGTCAGGGCTTTGGCATAGTCAGACTGTTGCAGATATACCCGCGACAGAAACGCCAGTGCCGCAAATTTGGACGCCCGCAACCCATTGTCTTCCGGCATCAGGGTCGATGCCTTGGTCAGGTCATCCAGCACCTGCGTGTACACCTGCGCCACGGTATTCCGCGCCCGGGTTTCGGCCGCCTGTTCCTGACCCGTCGTGCCCCGTAACACCAACGGAACCCCCAGTTGATCATTAGCCGCCGTTGCTCCCCAGGGCAGTGCGTACAGGCGAACCAGCTCAAAATACATGATCCCCCGCAGGAACCGTGCTTCACCCTCAAAGGCGGTTTTCTGATCGGCATCCGTCACTTTGTCCAGCGACTCCAGGATGTTGTTGGCCACGTTGATAACCTGATAGGCTGTAATCCAGGTGCGTTGCGCTTCGGCGTTGGTGGCCAGCATCTGCCGGTTGGTCACTTCCCGATAGCTCGCAAACGTTCCGCGCCAGGACACCGAATTATCAGAAGCTAGCAGTTCAGGAACCAGGTTCAGGTTGGTTCCATACAATTCGCCATCAGCCAGCCCACCACCGGTTCCGGTCAGAACGCCATAGGTCCCAATCAACGCACTTTCAATGTCCTGCGCCGACGACAAAGCCGTGGCCGCATCGACCGACTGGCGGGGCTCAAGGTCCAGCTTGTTGTCACAGGCAGAGATGCCCATTACCATGGCCAGACTTAAGGATATGATTATTTTTTTCATGTTCTGTTTTCGATTAAAAGCCAAGATTTACACCAAACGTAAAGGTTTTCGCCTGCGGAGGGGTGTAGAAATCATGCCCTAACGCAATGTTGGCCGTCTGGTTCGTCGAGTTGATGTACTGCGTGTTTACCTCCGGGTCATAGCCGGTATACTTCGTAAACGTAAACAGGTTCAGTCCCGAAACGTAAATCCGGGCGGTTTGAATGAAGGCTTTTTTCAGGAGTGAACTGGGCAGATTGTAGCCCAGTGAAGCGGTTTTCACCCGCAGAAACGAACCATCCTGCACCCAGCGGGATGAAATACTGGTTCCGTTGGCCGCGCCGAATTCAGCGCGTGGAACATCCGTCACATCACCCGGTTTCTGCCAGCGATTCATCTGGTCCTTGGTCTGGTTATCAAAATAATCACCATTCACCGATTGGTAAATACCCGCTACGTTGAAGAGGTCGTTGCCGGAAACAAACTGAAGCAGAACACTCAGGTCGAACCCTTTGTAGGAGAAGCTATTGTTCAAGCCGCCCGTAAAATCAGGGTTGGGATCGCCCACAAACAATTCCGGCGCCGAAGCGTAGTTGTTCGTGGGTTGCCCGTCTGCTCCCTGATACAGCGCATCGCCGTTGGCCGGATCGACACCCAGGTATTTTTTACCGTAAAAAACACCCAGCGGCTGCCCCACCGTCACGTAGCTCAGGAAGCGGGAATTGGCCCGGATGGGCGACACATCCAGTCGCGTCACCTTATTGCGGTTGAACGAGATGTTGAAGTTGGTCGACCAACGGAAAGCGCCAACCAGGTTTTGCGAGGTAATGCTGAATTCAAGACCCCGGTTGCGCATGCTGCCGATGTTGCGGGCAATGGTTGAAAAGCCGTTGATGGCGGGTTGTGGCACGTTCAACAGCAAATCGTCAGTGATTTTGTTGTAAAAATCAATCTGGCCGTTGATCCGGTTGTTGCGGAAACCAAACTCCAGACCCAGGTCAAACTGCGTCGATTTTTCCCAGCGTAAAGCGGCATTGGCCACCTGCGAAGGACGAATACCGACTTGGTCGGCGTAGTTGATGGTTCCGTACAACCCGCGTGAATCGAAGTTGCCGATTTCCGAATTCCCGGTCAAGCCGTAGCTGGCGCGCAGTTTCAGCAGGCTCAGGATGGGAAGGGCATTTTTGATAAACGGCTCATCGTTCAAAATCCAGCCGATGGAAGCCGATGGAAAAAAACCGTAGCGGTTGTCGGCTCCAAAGCGTGACGAGCCGTCGATCCGGCCCGTAAAGCCCACCAGATAGCGGTCTTTAAATTTGTAGTTGGCGCGGGCCAGATACGAAAGAATGCTAAAACCGGTTTCGGTCGAGCTGGCATCCGTTTTCTGACTGGCACTGGCGAGTTCCTGAAATTTGTCGTTCGGGAAGTTCCGACCCGTAGCCGACACCACCTGCACATTCTGCTCCTGGTAGGTCATCCCGGCCAAAATATCGATCGTATGATCGGTACCGATGTTTTTCAGGTAACTGAGCGTATTGTTTGTGGTCCAGTTGTTCACCCGCGTCATGGCCTGGTAGCCGTAGCCAGTCGGGGCACCGTCTTCCGTCACCCGTCCCTGGTAGATTTCTTCCTGCAAATTCAGGACATCAAAACCGTACTCGCTCCGAAAAGTCAGACCCGGCAGAAGCTGGTACTGGCCGAAGATATTTCCAAACGTACGGAAGGTGCGGGCGTAATTGGAAGCGTTGTCGAGCTCCACCAGGTTGTTATAGTACAGCGTCGAACGATTATAGCCTGTCGGATCGCTGGGTTTGTAAATCGCCTGGAGGGGCGGCAGGGCGTTCAACTGAATCGGGTTGGAGAAGGCGTTATCGCCCGACACTTTCTTGTTCACGATGGTCGAGAAGGCGATGCTGGCTCCTACGCTCAGTTTCTTGCTCACCGTGTGGTCGAGGTTCAACCGCATGTTGTTCCGGCGAAAGTTGTTGCCGATGATGAAACCAACCTGTTTGTTGGTCGCTCCGCTCAGGCTAAACCGGGTTTTATCGTTCCCGCCGTTGATGCCGAAGTTGGCCTGATTGACGGCTCCCTGCCGGAAAGCCGCCCCCGCCCAGTCGCTGTCGATGCCGGAGTTGGGGTCAATCCCGTAGCCCGGAAAACCGTCGCTCGGATCGTTGGGATCAATACCCGCGTTGGTGAGCGACTCCGTAAATAGTTCCTTGTATTCGGCCGAGTTCAAAAACTCCCGTTTGCGGGTAGCGTTCGTGATTCCGGTATAATAGCCAATCTGGATGTTGGTCCGGCCGGCTTTTCCGCGTTTGGTCGTAATCAGCACGACGCCGTTGCTCGCGCGTGATCCATAGATTGCCGAGGCTGAGGCATCTTTCAGAATCTCAATGGATTCGATGTCGTTCGGATCGATGTCGGCCAGCGGGCTGAACAGTTCGGTGTCGGTCGTATTGACATCCTGCGAGGTGATGGGAATGCCGTCCAGAACATACAGGGGTTCGTTTCCGGCGGAGATCGAAGCGGCACCTCGAACCCGGATTTGCAACGCTGAACCAAGTTTGCCACTTCCTTGCGTAATCTGAACCCCTGGTGTCCGGCCTTGTAAGGCCGTTTCGAAGGTTTGCACCGGAAGCTTGGCAATATCGTCGCCCTTCACGGTCAGTTGCGATCCAATCAGGTCACGGCGCTGTTGTGTACCGTAGCCCACCACAACCACTTCACTCAGGGCGCGGGTGTCGTTCACCAGTTTCACATCGATGGTGCTGCGGTTGCCAATAGCCACCTCCTGCGTCGTCGTTCCGATGAAACTGAATACCAGCGAGCCCCCCGATGTCGGTACGCTGAGTGCATAATTGCCATTGGCATCGGTCTGGGTTCCCCGCGAAGTTCCCTTCAACTGAATGGAAACACCCGGCAAGGCCGATCCGTCCTCGGAGGAGGTGACTTTTCCCGTCACCTGCCGATCCTGCGCTATAGCCGAGGCCCACACCAGGGTGATTAGCAGACAGCTTAGCAGTAATGATCTTCTCATACAAATAGGTTTGGTTTGTTGAAAAAAATAAGAATTAAAAAAAGCAATCACCCGAAAAAGGGGAAATAACTCTAACGCAATTTAATGCAATTCGGGGGATATGGAGAACCTTATGATCAAAAAAAATGTATGCCTGCATACTGTTTATAAAATCATTAAAAAGCCGGAAAGCTTCTTCTACTCAGAAACAACCCGATAATTCATTGATAACCAAATAAGTATTAACACGCTTCAATTTTCTTACCCCCCCTACTACGGCAGGGTAACGGTTTGGTGTTTGCGCTGGACAAATTTTCAAATGGGTGATTCCCACCATCAGAACCTTCTTATGGGCTTCAGTTTTAATCCTATTAAATAAATCAAATGTCTTATTAAGTTATATTAAAAAGCGGTTACCAGGTAGAATACCCTTCTCGTTGTAACCAGTTTGTCAGTCAGTGATAACACCCGATCCTCAACCATCGGCATTCAATGGTTTCTCAATTTTGGCTGGCGGCAATCAGGGTTATTTCGGCTATTCGGAGGCAAATCAGGAAGTTTGAGTAGCCTGAGCGCCGTTGCATCAGGCCGATTTGGAGTAAAACGCTTTCAGGTTGTCGCGGTAATTTCGCGTCCACTTCAGTTGCTGACCGGTTTTTAGTTTGACGATGTACTCCCCGTTGAAATAGGTTTCGACCTCCGCGATGTAATTGAGGTTGACGATGTAGGAGCGGTTGATTCGCACAAAATCGGTCGGATCAAGCCGCGTCTCCAGGCTCGTCAAACTGTCGTAAATTGTATGGCGCTCCTGGGCCGTGTGCAGGGTAATGTAATTGCCGTCGGCGTCCAGGTAACTAATGTCGTCGGCCTTCACCAGATACATCCGGCCGGTTTCTTTCACCAGAATCCGGCGCAGATAAGCCCCGCTGGGTTGCGCAGCCTGTTCGCTCATCAACTGACTCACCAGGGCTTCGATTCGGGGCTGGGTCCGTTGCGAAAGCCGCTCCTGCACCCGCCCCAACGCCTGGTGAAAGCGCACTTCATTGAACGGTTTCAGCAGATAATCAATGGCGTTGACCTCAAAAGCCCGCAAAGCATACTGATCGTAGGCGGTAGTAAACACCACAAACGGCTGGTGGTGGGGCCAGATTTCTTTCAGCACCTCAAACCCGTCGAGTTCGGGCATTTGAATATCCAGAAAAATCAGATCGGGGCGGTGTTGAAGAATTTTGATGACGGCTTCGGTGCCGTTGCCTGCTTCGCCCAGAACCGTAACCGACGGATCGGCCCGCAAAAAGGTGCGAATGACACTCCGGGCCAGCATTTCATCGTCAATGATGAGCGAGCGATAGGTTTTCATGCGTAGAGTTGGGGAGCAAATTGGGTTCGCTGGGAAATAAAAGCGTCACGATGGTGCTGCCACCCTGCGGTTGTTCGATGGTAAAATGAGCCGCATCACCGTAGGCCTGACGCAGGCGCAGGCGGGTGTTGTTCAGGCCGAGACCGCCCCCCGCCCGCCCCTTCCGGCGATGGCCCAGCCCGTTGTCAAAAATCGAAATCTGGATTTCGCCGGGGTACCTACGGGTGCTGATGCGAATCAGGGCGTCGGTGGTCAGCCCCGAAATACCGTGTGTCACGGCATTCTCGACCAGCGGCTGCAGCAGTAACTGCGGAACCGGGCAGTTTTCGGTGGCCGGGTCAATGTCATATTCGATCCGGAGCCGATCCTGAAACCGGATTTGCTGAATCGCCAGATACTGCTGGGTCAGCGTGAGTTCCTGTCGAAGCGTCAGAAAATTGGACTCCTGATGCGCCAGCACGCCCCGCAGCAGATCGCTCAGGGTAGTAACCATGTCGATGGCCTTCCGCGTGTCGTTTTGCAGCATCAGACTCACAATGGCGTGGTGCGTATTAAACAGAAAATGGGGATTTAACTGCATCTTGAGCGCCTGAAGCTGGGCACCCGCCAGTTGTGTCTTCAGTTGCTCATTGTTCAATTCATACGTTAGATTCTGTTCTTTCAATGCCTGGTAGCGATGGGTGTAGGAAATAATGCTGTACCCGACGACAACCAGCAGGTAGTTGGTAACACGCAGTGAATACGACCAGAAAAACCAGAAGGGAATATTTTCGGGACCAATCGGCTTCCCGATTTCGTAGGCATACAAGGGCGAAACAAGCAGATACGCAACACTGGAAACCAGCAACGAAAAACCGGAGGCAATGAGCACGTGAATGGCCACCGACTTGATCCAGGCTCCTTTGCGTTCCAGCAGCCGGATCGGGAAACGCTGTGCGGCTTTCAGAATCAAGGGCGTGAACCCGAGCCACATCAGATACGTAATGAACCATTCAACCGATTCGGCGATGTACATTTTCGATTTACTGCCCAACATCCAAACCAGCGTGCTCTGGATGTACGAGAAGATGGCCAGAACACCCCAGAAAACCAGCGAATAACGCCAGAACTGGCGGCTGGTAATCGGGATGCTGGCCTGCTGCAAAAGTTTATTGATGAAGTTTGTCATTGGGATTCGTATAGGTACGGGTTAATTCATCCGGCGTTGTTCCTCCTCAGAAACCGTCCGGCGGTTCCCGGCTCCTTTTAATTCCCGGTTTCCAAAATGGTAGGTGAACGTCAGGCGGGCGACGCGGGTTTCGGCGTAGGATGCAAAGCGGAAATCCATTTGCTGGAACTGCAGCGTTCCCCGATAGCGCTGCGTCTGAAACAGATCGCCCCAGTTGAAACGCAGAACGGCTTTTTTCTGCCACAAACTTTTCTGAAAGCCGACGCTCACCTGACCATATGCCCGCATTTTGTTCTGGCTGTAGACGTACGGCGAATTATAAGAAGCCGCCAGTTCAGCCGACAGGCCCTGCGGAAAAACGAACGTATGGTGGCTGGTCAGATTGGCCGACGTCCAGGTCGTGTTCAGTGGTGTTCCGCCCACCCCGGATTGGTAGGAACTGTACGACAGATTAGCGGTATTGCGGGCCGACCACCAACGGGCAAATCGCACAGGCGAACTCAGATTCAGCCCCAAAACCCTCTGTTTCGCCAGATTAACGAGCGTAACCCGCGTGACGCCGGTGATATCATTCTGTTCGTTGATGTCGGCTATGACGTCCCGGGTCTTTGCATAACTCACACTCACCGTCGTTTCGTCCTTGTAGCTATAACCGAGCTGGAAAGCGTCGGTATATTGAGGTTTCAGGTACGGGTTGCCCTGCTGGTACATATACGGACTATAAATCCGGATGAAGGGGTTCAGAAACTGGTAATCCGGCCGGTCGATCCGGCGGCTGAAGGTATACTGGAACTGGTGGTTTTTGCCCACCTGGCGGGTCAGCGATACATTCGGAAACAGGTTCAGATACGACCGCTTTACGGTAGGATGGGCCGTTACGGAATAGGCTTCGGTTCGGGTCTGTTCCAGCCGAAGACCCACTTGCAGCGTCCAGTTCGCCCAGTTTCGGCGGCCCGTCAGATACCCGGCGTGAATCGTTTCGCGGTATTCAAATTGGTTTGTGCGGCTGGTGTCGAGCTGCCAGGGTATGGTTTGTCCTGCCTCCGCGCGTTTGGTCTCAAACTGCAAATCATTTTTGAGCGTCACAAAACTGCTTTTCCAGCCGCCTTCCACGGTGGTCCGCCGGTCGATGGGATGCACATAATCGGCTTTGGCGGCTTGGATCAGAGCTTTCGATACGGTATGGAGTCGCTGAAAATCCCGGGGACCGGTTTCGACGCCCTGCGGGTTCAGGTAGCGGTTTTCAAACTGTTCCAGCGGCCGAAACGAGGCATCGGAATAATCGACATCCAGCCGCAATTCGCGTCCCTTGCCACCCCGGCTCGTGGTGTCGAACCGATGGCGGTAATTCAGGTTGGCCGCCAGCCGGTCGATGGTGCGTTGGTTGTCGTTCCCGGTTTCCTCGGTAGAGGTCAGAACGCCGGCTTTGTACAGCACACTGGTGGTTCCACCCTGCGAGCGGTTGCCAACGTTCATGCCGTTCAGCAGCAAACCGATGGTCGAATGGCGGTTGGGCGCAAAATCAGCACCAAACCGAAACGAGTGGCTGGTGTTTTGAATGGGTCGGTAGGTTTCCTGCCGGATCAATAGTGGCTCGCCATCCGGTGCCAGCCGCCGGTCGATGTTGGCCACCGACCAGTAGTCGCGCTGATCGAATGCGTAGGTACCAAACCAACTCCATGGGCCCGTTCGGGCATTGAGTGTCAGACCCGTATTGTATTTCAAAAACCGACCCTGACCCAATCCGGCAGTCAGATTGCCGTTGAGCCGTTGGGCCGACCGGTTGCGTTTCAGACGGATGTTGATGATACCGGCATTGCCGGCTGCATCGTAGCGGGCGGGCGGATTCGGGATGAGTTCAATGGCTTCGATGGTATTGCTGGGCGTGTTCCGGAGCAAATCCATCACCTGGGCCGCCGACAGATAGGTAGGCTTGCCGTCGATCATCACCAGCGTCTGGTCACGGCCTTTCAGACTAATTCGGTCCGACTGCCCATCCACCACCACGCCGGGCGCTTTTTCCAGCACTTCGAGGGCGGTTCCACCCGTGGCCACAAGGCTGTTCTCAACGTTGAGAACCGTTTTGTCAAGTTGCTGCTCGATGAACGGTTTTTGAGCTTTCACCGTCACCTGAGACAATTGCCGGGTTTCTTCACGAACCACCAACGACGGCAGTTGGCTGTTCCACTGGTTCTCGCCTACTGTAAAGACACGGGAATAGGTTTTCTGAAACCCTACCAGTGAGGTCGCCACCAGATAAGTCCCGGCAGGAATGGTCTCAAATTCATACACGCCCTGCTGATTACTCACCGTCCCTTTCACCAGGGTCGAGTCGGTCGCTTTCAGCAACAGCAAGGTCACCAACTCCAGCGGACTGCCCCCCGAATCGTGTACCAGACCCGTCACCCCACCGAATTGTGGAGGCTGAGCCGTCAGGCTACCGGAAGCAAAAAGAAGCGCAACAATCAGAACACGTTTCAACATTACGGGGCATGGAAAGCTGTTTTCTGATGAAAACTACGACTTCCCGATGCGTCTTCCCAGACTCAATTGGCTCAACCGGGGGTTTTATTGTTTGAATTGGGCGAGATCGTATCTGAAATGAATGCCGACTCCAGCGTCCTGATCAACTGGGGTTTGATCGTCTGGGTGTATTGATAGCCAATCCGGAAAAGATCCCGGGCGCGACGCCAGTCAAAAACATCGTAGCGGCTCAATTCGGGCGGTTCGATCAGCAAGTGGCATTTGGCCAGCCGCTCCCGGGTTTTGCTGCGGACGGCTAGAATGAGACTGCGCTCCAAAACGCCTTTGACGGATGTAATCGGTTTCTGGGTTGCGAACGGGTTGCAATGAATCCCGACGATGAAATCGACTTTGTCTTCGATCACTTCAACGGGCATGTTGTTCAAAACCGCCCCGTCGACGTATTGGCGTTTGTTGATCAGGTAAGGCTCGAAAATACCGGGCAAACAGCAGGAAGCCAGAATGGGTCGGACGAGTTCGCCGGTATTGAAAACCGTCAGAACGCCTTCGGTCAGGTCCGTCGCCACCACATGCATCGGGATATGCAGACTTTCAAAGCTATCATGCGGTAGATATTTCCGGTATAATTCCTCCGCTTTGTCGAGCCGCAACAGCCCCAGCCGGGTAAACGCGGGTCGAACGTGGCGATAAAAGGGCGTTGTCTCGATAATTTTCAGGATTTCGTCGGGCGTATAGCCATTGGCGAATAAAGCACCGGCAATGGCCCCCGCACTCGTTCCCGCAATCTGATCGAACACAAACCCTTCTTCCTGTAAGCCCTTTAAAACCCCCAGGTGCGCAATTCCCCGCGCCCCTCCTCCGGAAAGCACCAAGCCAATTTTCATTTTTTTACGACGATGACTTCACTTTTGCCCGTTCTTTAGGGGAACGGGGCAAAAGCGAAAGAATAAAGAATTAGTAGACGTATTAATGACGTTCAAATTCGAAAAATTGCGGAAAACCAAACTGAACTTCCTCTTTCAGGTAACGAAGCGTATGCTGGTTTTGCTACGGGATGTTACATATAAAATCTCGTTCCGGTTCATTCCAATAACGCGGCCAACTCTCCTTTCTCCCGGATTCGGATGCCTTTCTCAGTGGCTTCGACGGTGGCGGCTTCAACAACCGGATCGTGTTCGAACACCAAAATCCAGTTTTCTTCGGCCGCCTGCTTTAGCAAACGCGTTTTTTCTTCCATCGTCAACAGCGGGCGGACGTCATAACTCATGATCCAGGGCAAGGGGACGTGGGCCGACGACGGAATCAGGTCGGCAACATAAGCCACTTTCCGGTTGCCGATCTGAAAAACCGGCAACGTCATTTTTTCCGTATGACCATCGACCTGCACCAGCTCGACATTTGGGAAGGAAAAACCGCCCTGATCGACAAAGTGCAACTGCCCGCTCTGCTGCAACGGTTCGATATTCTCCTTTAGAAAAGACGCTTTTTCGCGTGGATTCGGGTTCGTAGCCCAGTTCCAGTGCGCGCTGTGACTCCAGTAGACGGCGGATGGAAAAGTAGGAACGAGCCGGTCGGAGAACCGGGAAACCGCTCCACCCACGTGATCGAAGTGGAGGTGAGTCAGCAACACATCCGTAATGTCTTTTTCAGAATACCCCGCCTGCCGAATGGATTTCAGCAGGGACGCTTCCCCATGCGGCTCATAGTGACTGAAAAACCGGGCATCCTGCTTGTCGCCCAGGCCTGTGTCGACCAGCAGCAGCCGATTGCCTTCTTCCACCAGCAAACAGCGCATCGCCCAGGTGCAAAGGTTACGGTCGTCGGCCGGGTTGGACTTGTTCCAGAGTGATTTCGGCACAACCCCGAACATCGCCCCACCATCTAATTTAAAAAAACCGGTTTCGATCGTTTGTAGCGTCATAAATGAATTCTTGGAAAATGAATAATCAGACTTATATATACACTATAACCGGATCAGACGGTCCCGTTGGATAAAGAAATGATCATTAAAAAGGTATTAAACGGAGCTATTTTACGCATTATAAACTAGATTTGTCTTGCATTTATCAGACATAACCAGTACTTTTAGGCATTGATTGAATGCTCAACGTGTATGAATTTAAAGAATCTCTCTGCATACTGCTCTTTTCGAGCTAGTGACAACACTGATGTTTGCGGTGTTCTTGGTTTCGATAATTCATCCATATCCGTCGTATGTCATTCATTCAATTTCGGGTTGTAAGCAATCCTGTAAATTGTTGACAGATTTTAGGATTCAATGATATATAAAATTTCGCTTGCAAATAAGTGATCAACCGGAAAGTCCGGTATAGAGGTTCCTTCTTCTCGTTTTTGGTTCGCCAAGACGGCTGCATGGAATGGTTATACTGATCTTTTTTTGAGCCTTACCCTTAGCGGGGTAAGGTAGGTAGGACAGAGAAAAATGGTAGCAAAGATCCCCGTACATTTCGGGGATTTTTCTTTTCAGGACTCTTCAACTTTTCTCAGTCGGCCTTTCGGGTCAGCGTTTGGGGATCGATGGATACGGCAATGGCTTCACCAATATGCCATTCCTTTGTATCTGAAGGCACATTCACTGTGATAATGGGGCTCGTTAGCCGAATCTGAAGTTGCGTTGTGGTCTCCCGGACATTCACTTCGTTTACGATACCCGTTACAGGATTGAGCGATTCTTTTTCTGCGGTATAAGGACTTCCAAAATTCGTTACCTTTCCCTGTTTCAATTCCAGAATGTTGTCGGCGACCCGTTGAATTTCTTCCTGGTGATGGCTGACCAGGACCGTTGTCGTTCCGAATTGCCGGTGCAGTCGAACCAGTTCACCAAGCAATTGCTCCCGGGTTTCGTAATCAAGGGCCGAGAAGGGTTCATCCAGTAACAATACTTCGGGCCGACGCGCCAATGCCCGGATCAAGGCCACCCGCTGCCGCTGTCCACCCGACAGCGTGGCCGGTTTCCGGTCGGCCAGATTTTCTAAATCAACCAGTGCCAATAACTCATCGACCAACGAATCCCGACGGCTTTCGGCTGCAAACTCGACGTTTTGTCGGACAGTCATGTTGGGAAAGAGCGCAGCATCCTGAAACACCATGCCGACTTTCCGCTGTTGCGTTGGCACCTGAATCTTTTGTGCCGTATCGAGCCAAATCCGGTCACCTACCCGCATCATGCCGCTATCCGGCACCGTCAGGCCTGCCAGAATCCGGAGGAGGGTCGTTTTTCCCGAACCCGAAGGGCCACACAGACCGGTCAGGCTTCCGGCTGTCAGCTTAAAATCGACCTCGAGCGGGGCCGGGCCGCTGGCAAACAACAAATTCATCCGGGCCCGGAGATGGAGCATCGGCATCAGAATATCACCCATCTTTTGTTAATCGCGTAAACCGTCAGCAAAATACCGAAGGAGATGACCAGCAGCAACAAGGCGTAGGCATTGGCCGCTCCGTAGTGCAGCAACTCGACTTCATCGTAAATCGCCACGGAGGCCACGCGGGTTTGCCCGGGCAGATTGCCACCGATCATCAGCACCAGGCCAAATTCACCGATGGTGTGCGCGAAGGAAAGCACCAGGCCAGTCAGCAGCGACGGTTTGATGTTGGGAAGCAAGACACGGAAGAAGGTTTCCCGGCGGGATTTCCCAAGCGTATACGACGCTTCCCGCAACGACGCCGGCAGATTTTCCAAACCGGCCTGTACAGGGTGAACCATAAACGGCAAACTGTAAAAAATGGACGCCACCACCAGCCCTTCAAACGTAAACAACAACCGCAGGTCGAACCAGGCAAGCAATTGTTCGCCCAGAAAACCGGTTGGACTAAAAGCGAGCAAGAAGTAAAAACCAAGGACCGACGGCGGCAGAACGAGCGGTAAACTGATGACAGCTTCGATCACCGGTTTGAACCGGAAGCGGGTGAATGCCAGCCAACCCGCCAGCGGAATCCCGACCAGCAGCAACAAAAGCGTCGTGGTGGTGGCCAGTCGAAACGTAAGCAGCAGGGGTTGCCAGTCGAAATCGGTCATGGGCGGGATGGCAGTTGGTAACCGTATTGCTGGAAAATAGCCCGTGCTTCCGTCGAAAATAAATAGTCATAGAATTTCTGCGAACCGGCGGTGGCCTTCTTGAGTAAAACTACGCCCTGCGCAATGGGTTCGGCTCCTTCCACATCGGCCCAGCGGACTTTGCCCTGCAAGGAGGGTTCCAACACGACCGATTTTGCCGTGAACCCCGCATCGACCGCGCCCGAAACCAGGTATTGGTTGACCTGTGAAATGCTTTCGCCGTAGACAATTTTGGGTTGTAAGCCTGTCAACAGATTTTGCTGGGTTAGCGTGTTTACGGCCACGGAGCCATAGGGAGCGGTTTTGGGGTTGGCAATGGCAATCTTCGTAATCCGTTTGTCGGCCAGGACGGCCAGCCCTTGGGCGGGATCGATGTCGGCCCGCGTCCACAGCACCAGCAAGCCATAGGCATACGTTTTCGGTTTCGCCTGCGCCAGTCCGGCCCGAAAAACCAGCTCGGGATAGTGAAGATCGGCCGACAGAAAGACGTCGAACGGTGCGCCATTCTGAATCTGGGCCGTGAGCTTTCCCGACGAGTTGACGATGGATTCGACGGCCAGACCGGTTTTCTTTTCAAAACCGGCTTTCAGTTTTTCCATGACAAACTGCGCGTTGGCTGCCACCGCCACCCGAATTTTCTGGGCAGCAGCCGGAAGCGTGAATGCAATAAGAAACAGGATCAACCCGTGGCGCATGAACGATCGTTATGGTCTGGCAAATATAACGAGTTCTTGGAAATAGGAACGGGAATAAGTAGGTTTATATTCCTCACAGAACAATCATGAAACATCTTTTCTTTCTATTGGCAGGGTGTCTTTTTAGCTTTAGCTGCCAGGCGCAGCTACTTCAGGAATTTGTCGGCGCAAAAAAACCGGAATGGAAAGCGGATGTCATTGCTCAACACGGCAATGGAAGTTGGCTAACCGGCGCAGGCATTACGGTTTTGGGCACTACCGCCAAAGTCGGTTATTTTGCCGCCAACCGGTGGTGGATTGGGGCTGAGGGAGAACTGCACAATTTTTTATCGACCCGTCTGGAAGGCGGTTTATTTGCCCGGTATTACCTCTGGAATGGCTCACTCCTGAGCGGTTTTGCACTGGGTGGCGTATCCTACGGTCGGTTCCAGGGCTGGGATTGGGACATTGACTTCGAAACCCCCGGTTCGCCAACGCGGTATTCCAGCGCCAAATTGAATGCGGGGCTGGGTCTGGAAATGACGCTTTCCCGGCGGTTGGCGCTTGAAGGCGTCGGGAAGGTGGGCAAACTCACCGATGCGGGCTGGTTTCAATCCAGTGTTCAGATGTCGCTCAATGTGTATTTAGGTCGGCGGTAGAGCCCATCTGGCTTGAAAGTGCCGATTAAAATACGTAGTATTGATTTCATTGGATGAATAAGCGCATGGCAATACCCATTGTCTTTGAGGAGCCCAAACGCCGAAAACGCGTTCCCTCCTATCTGGTTTACGAAACACTCAACGGAAAGCCTCTGTATTACAAAGGCTACAAGGAAGTTTTGTCAGGCAAGAAAACAGCCGCCGAGATTATGGGAAGCAGTTCGTTGCAAGCGGCCATTGTGACTGCTATTGTCATGTTTATAGGTCGTACGATCAATCGAAAAAGATATTTAGTCGTTTCAAATGAATCCGGCCTTCATGTCGATCATGGGAGTAATTTTTCGAATGATGTAGCCATTTTTGAAAAAGAAGGGCTCATTCTGACAAATAAATATTTCGATGTACCGCCTAAAGTTGCCATTGAAGTTGATGTACAGATTGATCTGGAGAATTTTTCGGCCCGTGAACAGAGCTACATTTACGCAAAAACCGAGCGGCTTCTCGACTTTGGTGTTGAACGCGTAATCTGGATTACCACCCAGCCCCAAAAGATGTTCATTGCCAATCGCACTGGCGACTGGATTACCCACAATTGGGATGTTAATGCACCGGTTTTAGATAATTGTGTGTTGAATCTGGCTGAGTTGTTAAGGGAAGAAGGGATTGGCTTATAACGTTTACGGTCTCTCCTTTTTATGACTCCGCCCGAAGCTCTACAACGCATTAATAAATGCAAACAGAATCGGGCAACCCGCCTGAATCTAAGTTTACTGAAGTTAAAGGAAATTCCGGCAGAAGTTTCCGATTTGAACTGGTTGACGGTATTGTCCCTCGACTCGAATCAGATCAGTGAAATCAAAGGCCTCGATACACTCACCAACCTGACTCGATTGTCCATCTCCTCGAATCAGATCAGTGAAATCAAAGGCCTCGATACACTCACTAACCTGACGGAAATGTCCCTCTCCTCGAATCAGATCAGTGAAATTAAAGGCCTCGATACACTCACCAACCTGACGGAATTGTCCCTCGACTCGAATCAGATCAGTGAAATTAAAGGCTTCGATACACTCACCAACCTGACGGAATTGTACATCTATTCGAATCAGATCAGTGAAATCAAAGGCTTCGATACACTCATCAAACTGACGGAATTGTACCTCTACTCGAATCAAATCAATGAAATCAAAGGCCTTGATACACTCACCAACCTGACTCGATTGTACCTCTCCTCAAATCAGATCAGTGAAATCAAAGGCCTCGATACACTTACCAACCTGACGGTATTGTCCCTCTCCTCGAATCAGATCAGTGAAATCAAAGGCCTCGATACACTCACTAACCTGACGGTATTGTCCCTCGACTCGAATCAGATCAGTGAAATCAAAGGCTTAAGTCCGAAGCAGTTGGAAAGAATGGAAATACTGAACCTGGATGACAACCCGATTCAAGGCATTTCATTGAGTGATTTTTCGGACGTAAAAGGAATTATTGGTTACCTGCGAAGTAAACAAACCGATACACTGGTTAAAAACCGGCGTTTAAAGGTCAATATCCTGGGCACGGGCCGGATCGGGAAAACGCAGTTGCTGAATTTTCTGAAAGACCAGACCTTTAATGAGGATGACCTGCCAACCCACGGAACAAATCAGTTGGCGTATGCGATACCCGCCAGCGACTACCGGGCCAAAGTCTGGGATTTTGGCGGGCAATCCTACCACCACGGTTTCCATTACCTATTCCTACGTCGCTCCGACTTTTACCTGGTGGTCTGGCGTAACGGTCACGTACAGCCCTCCGACTACGGTTACTGGCTCGGTACGGCCCGGGCCTTTGCGCCGGAGTCGCCACTCCTGCTGCTGCAAAACTGCTGGGTAACGAAAAGCGAACAATACAGTCAAAAAAATCCCGGCGACGGTCAGCCCGACGAGGTGGCTTATCCCGCCAGTGAGCGGCTGCAACGGTACGGGCTTGGCTGGTCGGATGTGTTTGCCATCGATGTCCGGCAACTCCCAAAGCCGGGTGCCCGCGAAACGTATTTTTTGAACGAACTGCACCACCGGATGCGGTTGCACGCCGACTCATTTGGCGAGATTTCCGAAAAATGGGTGAACGTCGCGGAGCGATTGGAAACAGAACCGTTGGATGCCATTTACCAGGAAAAAACTGCCTTCCAGAAAAAATACGCAGCTAATTTTGACGAACCGGCATTCGAGGGGCTGCTCAACTTCCTAGAATTTACCGGAACAATTCTGTATTTCAGAGACCGTCCGCTGTTAAAGAACTATGTTTTTGCGAACCCGCCCCGGTTATCTGAATGGATTTTTCAGTTGGTTCGTGACAAATCCTATCCGCAACAGCAAACCGGAAAAATCAGCCGAAAAGAAATCCAGAAGGTACACCGGAAAGAAAAAACCGATGTCTTTTTTGCGTTGATGGACGAATTCCGGCTGATTTTTGAGCAACCCCACCGGGATGAACACGACGACCCAACGAATCAGTATTACATCATCCCACAGTTTCTACCCGAATACAAACATAGTTTCAAGCAGGTTTTGCTCGAATTATTGCCGTTTACGTTCAGTCTCCAGTTTCCGGATTTCATTCACGAAGGCCGGATTTTTCAGTTCATTGCCGCTTACGGAAAATACGCCAAAGACAACACCGGCTACTGGAAATACGGTTTATTGTTTGGATATGAGACCAACCGGCAGCACCCCGGTAAAACACCCGAACAGCGGCAACAGGATACGTTGCAGGTGTTGGTCTATTACCTGGATGAACTCCGGCAGTTGATGGTACACATCGAAGACGGCAAAGGCCGCAGTGAAGTTGCTCGGGAAATATTCGATTATTTTGTTTTTGATTTCCAACCGTCCCAGCCCGAAGCCGAAACACCGAAAAAACCGGGCATGAAACGAAAAACCGGACTGGAAGCCGAAGAACTGGACGAAAAACAGTTTCTATCCCATCTGACCCGCAGAAACCGGGACGCGAAAGACCTGAAAACCGTCGTGTATCTTTCGACCAACCGGCCTTACTTCATCGATGTGGTCGAAACCATGCAGAATATCGAAGCGAAAAACTACTTCGGTACCTGCGTCGAAACCAGAAAACGAATCCCGCTAAATTTTATGGCTATCAATCTGCTTTCAAAAGACGACAACCGGAAACTCCGGATTTTCTTTTCCTATTCGCACAAAGACGAAGTATACCGCAAGGAACTGGATGTACACATGGCCATGCTCAAACGTTCCGGACGGATCGAAACGTGGTATGATCGGGAAATAAAAGCGGGTGAAGAATGGAATGATAAAATTAAAGAGCAACTTGAATTAGCCGATATTGCTCTACTTATGATCAGTGCGGATTTTCTACACTCCGATTACATCTGGGAACAGGAACTGGGGATTCTGCGAAAACGGCTGGAACAAAAAGACGGTATTGTTGTCATCCCCATTTTTACCCGTCCCTGTGATACAACTGACTTTGACATGATGCGTTTTCAGGGCGGACAACGGGATCACCAAAGCCGATTGCCCTGGATTTCTTCCAGTTCAGATAAAGATGAGGTCTATTCCGGTATTGTGAGTGAAATCCGAAAAACCATCAACTCAATGCGATAACTGCAAGCCCTCAACTCCCCTTAAACCGGGCCGCATCAATAATCGACCACAAGTGAATCAGCCAGCCGAGCAGAAAAAACCAGAGGACACCGGCCAGCACAAACTGAATGATTGCCATCAGCAACCGCCCTTGCAGCAACTGACCTAAACCGGGAATGAAGAAACTACAGAGAGCAGCCAGCACGTTGCCGCCCGATCCTTGACCTGCCATTGTTTTTGAGCGTTTAAAGTACGATTTCCACCGAAAAGTAGTGTGGTGGCGGATCAATCCGTTCGGTTTATGACAAACGGTGATTCCTGTCCTTTAAACTGCCAAAAGCCGGGTCCGGTTTTGAAAACTTCGCATCCGTTTCGTTCCGGCAGGGCCATTAACCGCCATTCTGAGATGACGATAAAAAAAACCTGCAAGGTCAAAAAAGACCTTACAGGTTTCGGAGCGGTTTCAAACCAGACTTTACAAGCCCAGTAATTTCTTGTTAAATTCCTCGTCAGCGCCCGTTCCGGCGAAGTCGTCGAAGGCCCGTTCGGTGACGCGGATGATGTGACTTTCGATAAACGGTGCGCCTTCAGCCGCGCCCTGCTCAGGGTGCTTGATGGCACACTCCCACTCCAGAACCGCCCAGCCGTCGTAGTCATATTGCGACAGCTTGCTGAAAATCCCGGAGAAGTCGACCTGCCCGTCGCCCAGCGAGCGGAACCGTCCGGCGCGTTCAACCCAGCCCTGGTAGCCGCTGTAAACGCCCTGTTTCCCCGTCGGATTGAACTCGGCATCCTTGACGTGGAAGGCAAAAATCCGGTCGTGGTAGAAGTCGATGAATTGCAGGTAATCCAGTTGCTGCAGCAAAAAGTGGCTCGGGTCATAGTTGATCCCGGCGCGCGGGTGACCATCGACATAGTCAAGAAACGTCTCGAACGTCACGCCGTCGTGCAGGTCTTCACCGGGGTGCAATTCGTAGCCAACGTTCACGCCGGACTCATCGAACGCATCCAGAATGGGCTTCCAGCGGTTTCCCAATTCCTGAAAAGCCGTGGTTACCAGACCCTGCGGACGTTGCGGCCACGGATACATGTACGGCCACAGCAGTGCGCCCGAAAAGGTCACGTGCGAGGTCAGACCGAGGTTCTGGCTGGCTTTGGCCGCCCACTTCAGTTGCTGCACCGCCCACGCCTGCTGTTCTTTCGGTTTGCCCGCCAGTTCGGCCGGACCAAAACCGTCGAACATCGATGCATAGGCCGGATGAACGGCCACCAGTTGCCCCTGCAAGTGGGTGGACAGTTCGGTAATTTCCACGCCGATGTCGTTCAGTTTGCCCTTCAGCTCATCGCAATAGGTGGTGCTTTCGGCGGCTTTTTTCAAGTCAATCACCCGGGGGTCCCAGGTCGGTAGCTGGATGCCTTTGTAACCCAGATCCGCCATGTACTGAGCAATGGAATCCAGTGAATTAAACGGGGCGGCATCACCCAGAAACTGCGCCAGAAAGACGGCGGGTCCTTTGATGGTTTTCATGATAATTGAGTGAGTTAGTGATTGAGTGATTGAGCGAAGAATATTCGTTATTTTTTGACACTGTTCCTGGATTTGGAAAGCATCTTCACTAGTTGAACTCCTTCACTTAGCAAATCACTTAACCGGATTTCTGTTACAATTTCGGTATCAATTAAAGTTTCAAGCCAAAAGAGCGATTCGTCTAATTCTTCAACAACAATGCTGATTTTAGCGAAAAACTCATTTTGACTTCGGGCTCTTCGCACCGCCCGATAATTGGCGGCTGACGAAGATGAACTTCGTAGAAGTTGTTTCCCAAAATGTTGTGCTTCAAACGAATTAGGCAATGAGCGAAAAACCTGAACACATCGTAACATGAATCCCTTCAGGCGTTTTTCTACACTATCTGCAAATTCGCCTTTATCAATCCGAATCGGCTCCATGTTCTGGCGGGACGGTTTTTCACTCAATCACTCATTCGCACATTCACTCAATGGTTACCCACGCCTGTTTCTTGTTCGATTCCAGAATCTTCTCGCAGATCAGCAGTTCGCGGTAGCCATCGGCGAAGGTGGGGTAGGTTGGGTTTTCAGGCTGTTTGCCAGCCGCAACGGCTTCGTAGACTTCCTTGAACATCTGCTTCGAGGTGTCGGGAAAACCTTCGTTGTGACCGCCGGGGAACGAAATCACCGAGCGTGCTTCGGAATACATCAGCGACGGGTCGCGCATCAGGCTTTCGTTGTAGCCGTCGCGGTTTCCGATCCACATTTCGTTCGGCGCTTCGGAGTTCCAGGCAAACGTTTTTTTCGAACCAGCAATCTCCAGTTTCATCTGGTTTTTGCGACCCGCCGAGACCTGCGAAACCGTAATAACCCCCTTGTTACCGTTATCGAACCGCAGCAACACGTTGGCGTGGTCTTCGGTATTGATGGGGACATCGGCGTAATCTTCCGGTTGCAGCATCTTCCCCGAATACGTTTCCACGGCTTTGAGCGGTTTCTTCCGGGTTTTGTGAATGGTATTGAAATCGGCCAGCACGGCCACGGTTTTCAGTCCGGTGATGTATTCCAGAATGTCCATCAGGTGGGAGCCGATGTCGGCAATGGCCCGCGAGTCGCCCGACTTATCGGGTTCGAGCCGCCAGTTGTAATCCGTTTCGTAAAACAGCCAGTCCTGCAAATACGACCCTATGATCGAATACACCTCGCCCAGATCACCTTTTTCCCGCATCACCCGCATCTGACGGGCCAGCGGATAATACCGCAAGTTGAAGTGAACGGCATTCACCAGGCCAGTTTTAGCCGCCAGTTCCACCAGTTCCTCAGCTTCTTTCAAATCTTTGGCCAGCGGTTTTTCGCAAACCACGTGTTTCCCTGCTTCCAGGGCGGCTTTCGATTGCGAATAGTGCAGGAAGTTGGGCGTACAGATGTGAATACACTGGATGTCGTCCTGTTTCAGCAATTCGTCAAAGGTGTAGGAACGGGCAATCCCCAGCGCGTCAGCTTTCTGTTTGGCCAGTTCGGCGGTGACTTCGCAAAGCGCGGCTACTTCGACGTTCGGAAGCCGACGCAGGGCTTCAATGTGAGCCGGACCAATGAAGCCCGTACCAACTACACCAACTTTAATTTTTTCCATTTTTGAGATATAAAGTACGTTTTTTGGTTTAAGAAAGGGAGGTTGTTTCGCGGAGTTGAGCGGAGGAAAGGAGAGTTAAGCAGAGTAAAATGTGAAAGAAAAAACTCCGCTTAACTCTCCTTTCCTCCGCTCAACTCCGCGAAACAACCTTTTATTCCACAAATTTCGTCCACTTTTCATTGGACAGGTTCGATTGGAGCACGGTTTCGATGAAGGCCAGCCCACGGATGCCGTCTTCGGCGGAGGGGAAATCGGCGTAGATTGGGTCGGGTTCCTTGCCTTCCATCACGCTCCGGAGTGTGACGGCAAAATTGCGGTACAGATTGGCAAACGCTTCGAAAAAGCCCTCGGGGTGGCCGGACGGAACCCGGATGTGCGCTTTCGCAGCTGCCGACAACTCGCCAACAGCCGGGCGGAAAACCCGTTGCCCTTCCTGCGTTTTGTAAATCAGTGTGTTAGGCTCCATCTGTCGCCATTCCAGGCCACCGAGTTCGCCATAAATCCGGATGTTTAGCGCATTTTCTTCGCCGTTGGCAATCTGGCTGGCGTGCAAAACGCCTTTGACACCGTCTTCAAACCGCAGCAGTACGTTACCGTCGTCGTCCAGCTTCCGACCCTCTACGAAGATCGTCAGGTCGGCACACAATTCAGTGATTTTCAGACCGGTAATGTATTCCGCCAGGTTCTCCGCGTGCGTACCGATGTCGCCCATACAACCAGCCGCGCCCGACTGGGCCGGGTCGGTCCGCCAGATAGCCTGTTTGTAGGAGGTCGCTTCTTCCAGCTTCGAAAGCCAGCCCTGGGGGTATTCCACCACGACTTTGCGGAGTTTGCCCAGTTTGCCGCTCCGCACCATCTCGCGCGCTTCTTTCACCATCGGATAGCCGGTGTAATTGTGCGTCAGGCAAAACAGTTTGCCGGTTTCTTTCACAATCTGAGCCAGTTCCCGGGCTTCTGCCAGGTTGAGCGTCATCGGTTTATCGCAAACCACGTGAAAACCGTTTTCAAGAGCCAGTTTTGCGGGCGGAAAGTGCATATGGTTTGGGGTCACGATCGACACAAAGTCCATCCGTTCGCCTTCCGGCAATTCCTTTTCTTTCAAAATCATTTCCTCAAAACTGCCGTATACACGTTCGTCGGGCAGGTAAAGAGCGTAGCCAGTGGCTTTTGATTTTTCCGGATTGGAGCTAAATGCCCCGCAGACCAGTTCGATTTCGCCGTCGAAAACAGCGGCCCGGCGGTGGACGGCCCCAATGAAAGCTTCCAGGCTTCCGCCAATCATGCCCATCCGAATTTTTCTGTGCGCCATACTCTTGTTGAACTGAAGGTTTGGTTAGTTTGGTTGATTCTGACCGGATATTTTGGGTCTCTAAACGGGGAAGATTCAGAAAATCAGTTCCTACTACTCCCCGGTTAAAAATCTAAAAATATAAAATCAGAAGAATTTGGCCGGGAAATTAGCAGGTTTACTTATTTTTCGGAAATTTTGTATATTTCCATTCAATAAAACTTAGCTTTAACCACAAATTTTTCAACTAAACCCCTACAATACACTTATGGCGACACTCACGGCGACAATGCCTGTCAACCAGAGCCGACTTTTCAATGCCAGTTGCTTTGCGCTTATCACCACGGCCTTTTCCTTCAGCATCCGGGCCGGGATTCTGCCCCAGTTAGGAACGGAGTTCGGGTTGACAGCCACCCAACTCGGTGTGATCAATTCCATGTTCTTTTTTGGCTTCCCCATTTCGATGATCATCGGGGGTCTGGTTTACCACTCCGTTGGTCCCAAAATTATTATGATGGTGGCTGTGATTGCCCACACCCTGGGGATTCTGCTCACCATTTATTCCGGCGGCTACATCGGTTTGCTGGTCTCTACCTTCTTCATTGGATTCGGGAACGGTTGTACGGAAGCCGCCTGTAACCCCATGATCGCGGACATGTATACCGGTTCTAAAATGAACAAAATGCTGAGTCGGTTCCACATGTGGTTTCCGGGCGGAATCGTGTTGGGTAGCTTGATCTCCAAATTCATGACGGATGCGGGCCAACCCTGGCAGGCGCAAATCTGGGTCATCATGATCCCGACGGTTATTTACGCATTCCTGTATTTCGGCCAAACTTTCCCGCAACCCCGCGTCGAAGGCGTTACGTCACTCGGCAAAAATTTCGCGGCCATGTTGACGCCCCTGTACATCTTTATCTTCTGCTGCATGGCTTTGACCGCCATCACCGAATTTGGTCCACAGCAATGGGTCGGTTTGATCATGGCCAAAAGCGGTGCCAGCCCGATGTTGATTCTGGCTCTGGTGACGGGTTTGATGGCCATTGGCCGGTTTTTTGCGGGTCCCATCGTTCATAAATTCGACCAAACCGGCGTCTTGTTAGGTTCTGCGGTTTTTGCCACGATCGGTATCTACCTGTTCAGCACCCAAACCGGAACGTCGGCCTACATTGCGGCAGTCTTCTTCGCCATTGGCGTCTGTTATTTCTGGCCCACCATGATTGGCTTTGTCGCCGAAAACATTCCGTTGAGCGGAGCGCTCGGCATGTCCATCGTTGGGGGCGTCGGGATGTTGTCGACTTCCATTTTCCAAACCATCATCGGAGGCTGGATCGATGCTGAACGGGCCGAAAAATCAGCAGCCGGTCTGTCGGGCGATGCCCTGGAACTGGCCGCCGGGCAAGCCACGCTGGTCAAAATGACCACGTTTCCGATCATTTTGATCGTTGCGTTTACCTTGCTTTGGTTCTGGATGCGCAGTCGTAAAAAGAGCCACGCCTAATTTGCAGCGGGACGAAAAAAATCCTACATTGATAGTGAAAAACTTCCAGCCTTGATTCGCCGACGGGCTGGAAGTTTTTTTTAGTAATTTTTAGAGAAAAATTGGCATTATTTATTAATTGTTTTTATTTTTGAATCAACTATAAAAAGAACCGATAAATAAGGTATTGACCGTAACACGACGTATTTTCCCTAAACCTTACCCTATCGCCAATGAATCAATTAACCCAAACCCGTAAATGGCCTACTTTGAAATTATCACGCTGGCAGATCATTCAGCTTTCGGTACTTTCACTCCTGATTACCGCAATGTCGTTCTGGAGGTTTCAATATGAACAGGTGCTGCCGAGAATTAACCCAGTCCAGATGATGATGATGCAGGAACATGGTGACTTGAATGGTCAGACGTTTGTCAAGAACACGCTGCCCCAGCCCCCGGTTTCTAAAGTCCAACTCTAAATTCTCCGATCCGATTTGACGTAACTTTACTACCTTCTCTGTATATCCGATGACCCGCCAATACAGCGGGTCATTTTTTTAGTTTTATTCTTACCTTAGCGCCCCAACAACGCTTCCGACTACCATCTATCACACTTGACCTTATTGTTTATGGAGAAGAAAATCCGCCGGGAAGATGCCCTCGAATACCACGCCAAGGGCCGTCCGGGCAAAATTGAAGTCATTCCAACCAAAGAGTACAGTACACAACGTGACCTTTCCCTGGCCTACTCCCCGGGCGTAGCAGAACCCTGTCTGGCCATCGCCGAAAACGTCGAAGACGTCTATAAATACACCGCCAAAGGCAATCTGGTGGCCGTAATCAGCAACGGAAGTGCGGTTTTGGGTCTGGGCGACATTGGCCCGGAAGCCGGCAAACCCGTCATGGAAGGCAAAGGGCTGCTGTTCAAGATTTACGCCGACATCGATGTCTTTGACATTGAGCTGAATACTAAAAATGTGGACGAGTTTGTCCGCACCGTTAAAATCCTGGAACCCACATTCGGGGGCGTCAACCTGGAAGATATCAAAGCTCCGGAATGTTTCGAGATTGAAGAGCGGCTCAAAAAAGAGCTGAACATTCCGGTGATGCACGACGACCAGCACGGAACGGCCATCATCTCGGCGGCCGCCCTCCTGAACGCATTGGAAATCATCGGCAAAAAGATCGATGAGGTTAAAATCGTGGTGAACGGGGCCGGAGCCTCGGCTATTTCCTGCTCGAAACTATACATCGCACTGGGGGCGAAAATCGAAAATTTCGTCATGTGCGACAGCAAGGGTGTCATTCGGGCGGATCGCGCCGACCTCGACGAACGCAAAAGCCAGTTTGTAACCACCCGCGATCTGTACACGCTTCAGGAGGCTATGAAGGGTGCTGACGTGTTCATCGGGTTGTCGAAAGGCAACGTCGTTACGCAGGATATGGTAAGGTCGATGGCCAAAGACGCGATTGTGTTCGCGATGGCCAACCCGACGCCCGAAATTTCCTATCCCGAAGCAGTAGAAGCCCGTCCTGATATTATCATGGCGACCGGTCGTTCCGATTATCCCAACCAGGTCAACAACGTGCTGGGCTTCCCGTTCATTTTCCGCGGGGCGCTCGACGTTCGGGCCACGGAAATCAATGAAGCGATGAAACTGGCCGCCGTTCACGCCCTGGCCGATCTGGCGAAAAAATCCGTTCCTGATCTGGTCAACCTCGCCTATGGCGAATCCAACCTGATGTTTGGCCGGAAATACATCATTCCCAAACCGGTCGATCCGCGTCTGCTAACCACCGTGGCCCCCGCCGTGGCCCAGGCTGCGATGGATTCAGGTGTGGCCAAACACCCGATTACCGACTGGGATGCCTACGAACAGCAACTGGCGCGTCGTTTGGGTCAGGACAACCAGATTTCACGGGTCATTCTCAACAAGGCGAAGTCGGACCCCAAGCGGGTGGTTTTTGCCGATGCGGAAAACCTGAAAGTACTGAAAGCCGCTCAACAGGTTCGCGATGAAGGCATTGCCTTCCCCATCCTGCTGGGTGAAGTCGATCGGATTCGGGCCTTGATTACCGAAAACAACCTCGATTTAGCCAATGTCCCGATTCTGGACCCGCGCGCTCCGGAGCAGGACGAGCTGATTCAGAAGTTCAGCGAGCTGTATTACGAAAAACGCAAACGCAAAGGCAGCAACGCGACAGAAGCGAAAAAACAGATGTATTACCGGAATTATTTCGGGGTGATGATGGTGGAAGCAGGTGAAGCCGATGCTGTGATTTCCGGTCTGACGCGCAACTACCCCGACACGATCCGCCCGGCTTTGCAGGTGATTGGAAAAGAAGTCGGCGTGAAAAAAGTGGCCGGAATGTACATTCTGCTCACCAAACGCGGTCCGCTGTTTTTCTCCGACACAACGGTTAACTTCAATCCGACAGTCGAAGAAGTGGTTGAAATTACAGAACTAACGGCCAAAGCCGTCGAACGGTTTAACATCAAACCCCGGATTGCCCTGGTTTCGTATTCCAACTTCGGTAGCGCGAAAGGCGACGATGCCCAGAAAATGAACCAGGCCGTTGAAATTCTGCAACGCAAACACCCGGACATGATTGTCGATGGGGAGATTCAGGCCCACTTAGCGTTCAATACCGATCTGCTCAAACTCAATCATCCGTTCAGCAAACTGGTGGAAGAAGGCGCCAACACGCTGATTTTCCCGAACCTGTCGGCATCGAACATTGCCTACAACCTCATGACGGAGTCCGCCGGTTTCGATGCCATCGGCCCCATTCTGCTCGGCCTTCGCAAACCGGTACACGTCCTGCAATTGGGCAGTTCCGAACGCGAAATCGTCAACATGGTTGCCATCGCGGTCGTCGAAGCGCAAGGGAAATGAATGAATTAAAAGTTAAAAATTAAGAGTTAAAAATAGGGCAACCCGTTCCGTTTATGCATCGTCCAGCTACTTTTAATTTTTAACTTTTAATTTTTGATTACCCATATTTCTTTTGCCACTCCTTCCGCATTCGCTGGTAGTCCGGGTCTTCGCGGGCCTGAAGGTATTTTTCGCGGAAGATGGCGGCACTTTCGGCTTTGACTGGATCGACATCAAGGGGTAACTGATCACGGCCGTGGCTTCCGCTGCGGCCTTTTTTATCGTCAGGAACCGGGCCGTCGTATTTCTGGCCGGTTCGGTGGTTGGCATAGCGCCGGGAGCGCGTCACGCCCATTTGCAGGAATTTCCGGGCCATGTCCATGCCCACAAAATCACCATTTTTTTTGTAGTCCAGAAACAGCGCGTAAATTTTCTCCGACGACTCGCGGGCAATTTCCGGGGTTTTGAACCGCCAATGCGGCAGAATTTCCGATTTGTACGGTTCTACGAGCAAAACGCCCTGTTCGCCAACTCCGACGCGGTACAACTCCGGGCGCTCGCGCAGGTTCAATTCCTTGTAGTTCAAATCGTAATCAAATTTCTTTCGCTCGTTTTTCATGAGGTGTGAAACCGGGAGTAGACGGCCTGCCCCGGACTGCATCCGGGGTTATCCAGCCTCAAGCCCTTCGGGCTAAACGGAATCCAGTATGTGTTGTGTTAACGGCAACCGCTCTTTTTAGTTTATTTTCTTCTTTTTTCGCTACCACTGTAATAAACCTCATCTTCCCGCGACTAATACCGTGAAAGCCTAACGATGCAATCCCGATGGAAAAGGAATTTGTCAGCCTGTTGAACCGGTACCCCGGTATTCTCTACAAGGTCTGTTCGCTGTACTGCAGAGATCGGGACGACCGGAATGACCTTTTTCAGGAGATCGTACTCCAGCTCTGGAAAGCCTATCCAACTTTCAAAAACGAGTCGGCGGTGTCGACCTGGATGTACCGGATTTCGCTGAACACCGCCATTTCAAATTTCCGGAAGAAGTCTGGAAAACCGCAACCCGTTTCGTTCTCTGATCTGGATTTTCAGATTCCTGATTTTAAGGAAGACATTGCCGAAGAAGAAATCAGCCTGCTTTACGCGTCCATCGAACAGCTTTCTCCCGTCGAAAAAGCCGTCATTTCGCTCTACCTGGATGACAGAAGTTACGACGAAATGGCCACGATTTTGGGCATTTCCAAATCCAATGTGGGCGTCAAATTAAACCGCATCAAAACCAAACTCGAAAAACTCATCAAATCAACAACCCGTTAATTACCAAGACTATGAACTTAGAGGAACTCAAATCAAACTGGAAAGCCTACGACGAAAAAATACTGGCTAGCCAGAAATTAAGCGAACGCGTGGTGTTTATGATGATCAAGGACCGCTCGAAAAGTACCCTGGCAAAAATGGAGCGGAACCTGACGGGTGCCGGTCTCCTTATGACTGCCGTCGTGATCTTCTTCGCAGCCGCCATTGTTGGTAACGCCTTCGACTACACAAGTTGGTATTTCTACATTCCTTCGGTGCTGTACATCGGTTTAGCCCTCTTTGCCATCACCGTCGTTGTAAAAAATTACCGCCACCTCAGCCGGGTATCGCTCAGCCAGCAGAATCTGTATGATAGCCTGACAACGGTTTTGCAATGGCACGTAAAAACCCAGGCAGCGTTAGCCCGAGTCTGGCTCTTGTGCATGATGGCCGGTTTTCTGTTTGGCGTATCGATGGTGGCCCGGAAATTTGAAACCTACGGAACAATGAAAACCGTTCTGATCCTCGGCGGACAAGCGGCCCTGATTCTGTTGATGTATGCAACAGCACGGTGGATTTTCAACAGCTTTGAGGACCATCTGGGTACTGAATTGAAAGAAAATATTCAGGAACTGGATCAACTGAAAGCCATCTCTTAACGGATTCCCTTCCCACTCGTCCGGTTAAGAATCCGTCCAACCCAGACGCTGGATTCGCCCGTATACCCTACACCAAAATACGCAGTGTTTATCCCCAAAAAACGGCCATTCATCGAATATCCGGCCTGAAACCCTCTGCTTTGCCGTACTTTTGAGCGTGATTTATTCAAAATCACATGCGATCCATTCATCCATTTTCCGTACCATCCGCGGGCTTGATTTTACCGTTCCACATTTTCAGTCGAACAACGGTCAACCCGGTTGTCTTATGGATTGAAGTTAGCAATATCTTTGTATAATTCTATTTGACCCCGCTATTTCCGCTTCCAACAGACTACATTCCCAGAATTATGAAAAAGTTTATACTTTTTGGTATTATTTTATGCTCCACTCTATCCTTTGCCCAGCCTCCCGCTGGCAATCCGCAGGGGGGTGCCCGTCCGGCTCCGGTGATTCCCGGAACGGTAAATCCCGACGCCCCGCGCGGCAACGGTAAAATTTCCGGCGTCCTGATCGATTCCACGACGAACAAACCGGTCGAATTTGCCACCATTGCCCTGTTAAGCATGCAAACTGGAAAGCCCATCGATGGTACTACCAGCGATGAGAAAGGTAAATTTGCGCTTACAAAACTCGTGCCGGGCGACTACCGGCTGCAGGTGTCGTTTCTGGGCTATAAAAACAAGGAAACCGGTAAGCTGAAAATCGAACGCGGGTCAGACATCAACGTCGGGAATGTCGCACTGGCACCGGACGTAAAGACTTTGCAGGAAGTGAACGTAGTCGGCCAAACGCAGATTGTGGAGGAAAAAGTAGACCGGCTGGTTTATAACGCCGAAAAAGACATCACCAACAAGGGCGGTGACGCGTCGGAAGTGATGCGGAAAGTGCCGATGCTGTCGGTCGATCTGGATGGCAACGTGACTTTGCGCGGGAGCAGCAACGTCCGGGTTTTGATCAACAACAAACCGTCGACAATTGTGGCCGCCAGCGTGGCCGATGCGCTCAAGCAGATTCCGGCGGATATGATCAAGTCGGTGGAAGTCATTACGTCGCCGTCGGCCAAATACGACGCGGAAGGGTCGGCCGGTATCATCAACATCATTACGAAGAAAAACACCTTGCAGGGACTAACCCTGAACATGGACGCGGGCGTCGGAAACCGGGGCTCCAACCTGGGTTTGAACGGGAATTACCGGGCCGGAAAAATGGGCTTTTCGCTGGGCGGTTTTGGCCGCGCCAACTACAACATCAAAGGCGGTTTTGAAAACACCCAACGCAGCTTTTTCGATGGCGTCACGACCGAAACCCGCCAGATTGCCGACACGAAAAACCAGTTTATTTTTGGCAACTACCAGCTCGGTTTCGACTACGACATTGCGAAGAATCAGAGCATTACGGCATCGTTGCGTTATGGTGCCCAAAACGGCAAAACGTCGCAGAATCTGGCTACGGTTTTCTTTCCGGGCGGCATCATTCCCGGACAAACTTCCCGGCGCGATGTCGACATCAAAAACCTGTCGGGAACCGTCGATTTGAATGTCGATTATACGAAAACCTTCAAGAAACCGCAGCAGGAATTCAGCATTCTGACCCAGTTCAGCCGCAACAACCGCACCAACGATTACGAAGCCGATCTCTTCGGCAGTTCGTCGGACATCACGGGCCGCGACCGGAACGATAACCTGAGCTACAACCAGGAATCCACGATTCAGATCGACTACCAAACCCCCGTCAAAGCCAATCAGTTGGTGGAATTTGGGGGGAAAGGCATCTTCCGGCAAGTGGACAGCGACTATAAATACTTTATCTCGACCGGCCCGACCGGTGAATACACCCAAAATCCTACCCGTCCCAACAACGGTCTGGATTATGACCAGAATGTAGCTGCTACCTATTTTTCGTACACCTACACGTCGAAATCGAAGTATACGATCAAGGCCGGTGCGCGGTATGAATACACGATGATCAATGCGAATTTCCGCTCCGAAATCCCGGGGCAATCCATCGACATTCCAAGTTACGGCAATCTGGTGCCGAGCATCAACATCTCGAAATCACTCAAAGGGGGAAAAACTGTTAAGCTTGCCTACAACCGGCGGTTACAACGTCCCGGTATTCAGTTCCTGAACCCGAACATCAATGCGGCCAATCCGCAGAACATTACCTTCGGGAACCCGTATCTGGAACCGGAACTGACCGACAATATCGAGCTGAGCACCAGTGCATACATCAAGAAAACCTACCTGAACTTTTCGTTTTTCGCCCGCCGGACGGACAATTCCATCGAGAACGTTCGGACCACGAGCCCGGACGGCGTGATTACGACGACGTACCAGAATATCGGCCACAAGGAGAACTACGGAGCCAACGTGTTCGGGAACATCAGCCTGTTTTCGAAATGGCAGATTGGGGGCGGTGCCGATGCCTATTATTCGTACATCACCAACAACAGCCCTACGCCATCGCTCAACGCGAGCAATTCCGGGGTTGTGGTAACGGGCCGTATGTTTACGAGCTTGAGCCTGAAAAAAGGCTGGGGTGTGCAGGGGTTTGGCTTCGTACAGGGCCGGAGTGTGCAGTTGCAGGGCTACCAGACCGGTTTTGCTTTCTACAGTCTGGGCATCAAGAAGGACATCAAAGACGACAAGGGCCAGACGAAAGGCAGTTTGGGTCTGGCGGGTGAAAACTTCCTGACCAATCCGTTCAAAATGCGGACGGAACTTAGTTCACCGACTTTCCAGCAGAGCAACATCAACTACTTCTACAACCGGGGTGTTCGGTTGACGTTCAGCTACCGGATCGGAAAAATGAGTTTCGACCAACCCCAGCGCCGGAAAAAATCCGTCAACAACGACGACGTAAAAGACGGCGGTGATGGCGGTGGACAACCCGCCGGCGGAGCAGCCAAGCAAAAGTAGTTAAGAGGTATGAGTTATGAATGAAGGGTTGATCAGCTAACCGCTTGGGCTGCAAACTCTTCATTCTTAACTCATACCTCTTAACTACAGCATCGCTGCGCCGAAAACGCCCGCGCTGTCGCCCAGTTTGGGTTTCAGGAAATGGGTGCTGAGACGGCCTTCGTTGAAGACGTATTTTTTGGCGCGTTCGACGCCTTCGGTATACAGCAAATCGATGTTGCCAACGCCCCCGCCCAGCACAATGGCGTCGGGATCCAGTACGTTGATAATGACCGAAATCGCTTTTCCGAAGTTTTCCAGAAGCCGGTCGATGGTTTGCGACGCATGGGGATCGGTACCGGCCAGGTGACGGCTGACGATCTCTTTCAGGTTCCGCTTTTCACCACTGATGTCGCTGTAAAACCGTTGCAGAGCCGGGCCGGAGAAAACCTGCTCGTTGCAGCCGCGTTTGCCGCAGTAACACGGGTAGCCATTTTCTTCCAGCGTAATGTGGCCCCATTCGCCCCCGATGCCCTGCAAACCGTTCTGAACAAAAGGCTGGCCGTCTTTTCCGCGAAAAACCACTCCGCCACCAACGCCTGTTCCCATGATGACGCCAAAAACCGCCCGGTAGTCCGGCACGACTTCCGGCACCGCGCCCAGCGTGGCTTCCGCGAGGGCAAAACAATTGGCGTCGTTGGCAATGCTCACCGGAATGCCCAGCACTTTCTCCAGTTCCTGGGGCAGCGGCATGCCGTTCAGGCAGGTGGTGTTGCAGCCTTTCATGACGTGCCGGGCAGGGTCGAAGGTTCCGGGTGTTCCGATCCCGATGTGGTCGGGTTGATAACCGGTTTCGGCTTTTAATAGATTTACAAGGCTGGCGATCTGAGTAACAATGTGTTGATAGCCTTTATCCGCTTCCGTGTCGATGCGTTTCCGAATCACAACGGCGTCGGGGGAGGGTGCCGACAGCACGACTCCTTCAATTTTGGTACCGCCCAGGTCGATACCCCAATAGGTTTGCATGGAGATTTAAGAATTATTCTTCGCGAATTACGATAAAAGAATTAAAAAGTAGGAGTTATGAGTTAAGAATTAGAAGTGATGAGTGAAGATTGATTAGAAAATCGTTACAACCCGTATGTATCATAGGCCTTAGCCAATCCCGTCTATCTTAACCTTTAACTTTTAATTTTTAACTCATAACTTTTAACTCCCTCATGTGGTACGAGAATTTTTTCTACGGATTGGTTCAGGAAGCCTGGAAAGCCGGTCAAACCGACGAGCAGACCGAACTGGAATGCGATTTTTTGCACGATACGCTGGACGTGCAACCCGGTGGGCGTGTACTCGATATTTTCTGTGGGCACGGCCGTCACGCGCTCGAACTCGCCCGGATGGGCTATTCCGTCACGGGCGTTGATATTTCAACTGAATCCATCGGCGAATTGCGAAAAGATGCGAATCGGGAAAAACTGACCGTTGAAGCCATCGCCGGCGATTTCATGACGCTTCCAATCGAGGGCAGTTTTGAAGCGGCCTACTGTCTGGGCAACAGTTTTAGCTTTTTTCCGCACGACCAAATGCTGGTTTTTCTGCAAAAAATAGCAGCACTATTGCCAGCGGGTGGGCGGTTTGTAGCCGATACCGCCATGATTGCCGAGTCGGTTTTGCCCGATTTTGAGGAACGAAACTGGATGCAAATTGGCGAGATCACCTTCCTGATGGAGAATGAATACGACGCCCGCGAGGGTTGTATTACCTCCCACCTGACCTATCTCCGGGACGGGCAGAAAGAATACCGCCAGTCCCGGCATTACATTTATACTGTTGCCGAATTGCATCGTCTATTTCAGAAAGCCGGGCTAACGATCACCGAACTGCTTGGTAATCTGGATGGTTCTGATTTTCTGCTGGGCGACGAACGGTTGCTGTTGGTTGCCTCGAAAAGTGAAGAAGCCGAGTGAAGGCGTATTTTTTGCAGGAAATAGTAGATCGGGAAACGATATGCTAGACAATTTATTGCAAAAATTGAATATTTGGAAGAATAATTGAGCCAGTGTTAGATCATTTGCGGAGTAATGCGTAGTTTAACGCCGATTTAACACTGTTAACCTGAAGTAAACCGAATGGAGACACTTGAGCGCAAGCAACGCAGCCGGGAGCAAACCCGCGCCGGAATTGTTTTGACCGCTAAAGACATCGCTCGCCGTGAAGGTTGGCAAGCGGTGTCGATCCGCAAGATTGCCGATGCCATTGACTACAGTGCACCGATTGTCTATGAATATTTTGACAGCAAGGATATTCTGCTCGACGAAATCCGAAACGAAGGATTCCGTCATCTACGACTGGAGTACGACCGCATAAAAAAAGTATACCGTGACCCGGAAAAACGCCTGTTTGAAATGTCGGTGGCCCAGTGGCAGTTTTCCCTGGATCAGCCCGAGATTTACCAGGTCATGTATAATTTGAACGGTGCCTATTGCACCATTCCTGTTTGCGATTCCATCGAAATGGAGGATATCAGCAATATTATTCGGGAAATTATCTTCTCTTTCATTCCCAAATCGAAAGAGAGCATTCAGAAATTGTATTTCGAGTGGTGGTCGTTGTCGCACGGCATGATCACCCTGGCCATGATGCTACGGGATCGCCAGCCTTTGGAACAGTCCGAGCAGGTCTACCGCGACTCGATTCGCCGGTTTGTCCGTGGGCTGCGCTAGATTAACCATAACCACCTGACAATGAACGATGACTATCCCGCCGTTTCGGCCGGGCTGATGGTCATCGTTCGCTTTTATTTTTCCTAACCGACCCACCCGAAACCTGCATGCGCTGCCTATTTTCCTTCTTATTCCTTTTCTTTTTTACTACCTCGCAGGCTCAAAAAACAAAGCAGTTCCTTTTCATCAAAGCCGGTAAATTATACGATTCCGAAAAAAACGTTTTTCTGGTCAATCAGGATTTGATCATTGAAGGGGATCGGATTGTGGCGGTGGGCAGTGGCTTGAAAAAACCGAAAAAGGCCCGGTTGATTGATCTTCGGAACAGCACGGTCACCCCCGGTCTAATCGATGCCCACACGCACCTGTTGATCAATCAGAAGATCACGAAAGATGGTCTGGAAGTCGCATCGAAAGTTCCGGCCGATGAGCGAATGAAACAGGCATTGGGCTTTGCCAAATCGAATTTGCTGGCCGGGGTAACCACCGTGCGGGATGTCGGCAATTCCGGGCAATTCCTGGATGTCAGGCTGAAGGAAGAACTCCGGCATGAAGAAAATCCGGGGCCGCACATGGTAGTTTCCGGTCCGATTCTGAGTCCGCCGGGTGGTCAGTTTGGACGTTTGTTTCCCGCCGACAGTTTCCTGATCAATCAGGAATACCGCGTAATCAAAGGAGCCGAAGATGCCCGAGCCGCCGTTCTGGAGCACATCCGGCGTGGAGTAGACGTGATCAAAGTCTGCATGAACACCGACAACCGGGTGCTGGCTCCCGACGAAATAAAGGCCATTGTGGAAACCGCCCACCAACAGAAAATTCCCGTTACCGCCCACGCCACCTACGACGAATCAGCGCGGGATGCGGTTTTGGCGGGGGTGGATGGCATCGAACACGGGTATTCCCTGTCGGACAGCACGTTGTCGATCATGGCAAAACGCGGAACCTATCTGGTGCCCACCGACGTCTCCCGCGAGCAGGGCAAACTGCGGGTAGCGGCCGTCGGGATGAAGGGCAAAGAGGGCGAAGATTATCTGAACGGCGCATTGAAAGGGTTTCATGACCGGCTCAACCGGGCCGTTAAAAAGGGCGTCCCGATCGTCTCGGGTTCTGATTATTACAACGACATCCCCGGTATTGAGCGCGGAAAAGGCTCGGTCGATGTGCTGCTTTCGTACGCTGAAGCCGGTATCCCCGTTCCGACGGTGCTCCAGTTTGCCACCTTGAATGCCGCCAGAGCATTAGGTCTTTCCGGGCAAACCGGCACGTTAAAGAAAGGGATGAAAGCTGACCTGGCGGTTTTCAAGGGCGATCTGGAAAAGGATTTCCCAACCGCCCTATTCGCCATCGAAATGGTGATCAAAGACGGCAAAGTCTACCCCTAGTTTCATTTCCCTTCCTTCACCGTCTTGAGCAAAGATGTCAGTTCGGCGACGACATGCGGGTTCTGTCCTGCGACGTTTTTCGTCTCCCCCAGGTCCGTCTTCAAGTTATACAGTTGGGGTTGAGGATTGTTCCCCAATTCGGTGTTGGTGTTTTTCTGCACCGCCGGTCCCTGGCCCGGTTCGATGTATTTCCAGTTTCCTTTTATGATGGAAAGAGTGTTGTTCAACGCGTGTTCGATGACGTAATCGCGGCCTTTCGGGTCTTTCCCAAGCAAGGCATTGAGGGTATTGAAACTGTCGGTGGCTTCCCCCGCGCCCACTTTCTGGCCCGTTAAAACCGCCAGCGAAGCCAGCAAATCGACCTGGCTCAACAGCGCATCGGAGGTTCCCACAGTCACCTTTCCCGGCCAGCGAACGATGAACGGCACCCGCGTTCCGGCATCAAATGCGCTGTATTTCCCCCCGCGCAACGGACCCGCCGGGGTATGTCCGCCCAGTTTCGCCACGGCCTCATCCTGGTAGCCATCGTCTACCACCGGGCCGTTATCGCTGCTGATAATCACCATCGTCTGGTCTTTCAGGCCCAGTCGGTCCAGGGTTTTCATAACTTCCCCCACACAATAATCCAGTTGCAGAATGGCGTCGCCCCGTGGCCCCATACCGCTCTTGCCCACAAACCGGGAGTGCGGCATCCGGGGAACATGAATGTCGTGCGTCGAAAAATAGACAAAAAACGATTTTTTCTGATTCGTTTCAATAAACTGATTGACTTTACCGGTCAACACATCGGCCATTTCTTCATCGACCCACCGCGCCGATTTGCCCCCGCTCATGTACCCAATCCGACTAACACCGTTGATGATCGTCTGGTCGTGGCCGTGCGAATACATCATCTTGAGCAGTTCCGGATTTGCTTTGCCGGTAGGTTCGGTTCCAATCGGATCTTTGTAACTCACCTGAACCGGATCGCTGGGGTTCAGTCCGACAATGCGGTGGTTTTCTACGTACACGCAGGGAACACGGTCGCCCGTTGCGGGCAGCAAAAACGAGTAGTTGAAACCGATTTCCAGCGGTCCCGGTTTGATGTCCCCGTTCCAATCCGGTCCTCCCTTGGGTCCCAGGCCCAGGTGCCACTTGCCGACCACGCCCGTCTGGTAACCCGCCCGCTGCAACATCCCGGGCAAGGTGACGCGGTTGGTCGGAATCAACAGGGCCGCGTCACCGGGGGCAATCCCCGTCCCGGTTTTTCGCCAGGCATATTGGCCGGTCAGGAGTGAATACCGCGAGGGCGTGCAGGTGGCCGAAGTGGCGTGGGCATTGGTAAACCGCAACCCTTCGGTGGCAACCCGGTCGATGTTCGGCGTTTTGACTTTCGTTGCGCCGTAGCAACTTAGATCGCCATAACCCAAATCATCCGCATAAATCAGCACAATGTTGGGTTTCTGCTGGGCATGAGCGGCCAGACCGGCAAACACGAGAAGACTGCATACCAGGGGAAGAAATCTATTTTTCATGGGTTTAGGAGACGGATTGGGTCAGGCATCGCACGATTGGCTGCGCTCAAAGTAGGGAATTCCCGGTTTTAATACAATGCTTTGCGGTTTGTCAGTGGAAATTCCGGGTGGTCAATCCCAATTTCCGGTCGCATTCACCGACAAATTTACCCGGTTTACCTATAATTGCCGGTCCAACGCAACGAAACAGGGTCTTTCAGCGATATAGATACAAAGAAACCAACCACAACTTACCATCTATAGCCCCAGCAGCATGGAACGCAAAGAATTTTTGAAAAGGACTTTTTCCGCATTGGGTATGGCCGCGATTATGCCCATGGTTGGCGCCTGTTCAACCGACGACGCCGTGGAACCCACCACAACCACCGGAACAGGCACCACGACCGGAACGACCACCGGAACCTGTACCGAAACCTCCAACGAAACGGAAGGTCCTTTCCCCACCAAGACGCCCACCAGTCTGGTAACGAACAACATCACCTCCGACCGGCAGGGAACCAAGCTGACCATCAAGATTACCGTTCAGAACAAAAACAACAGTTGCGCCGGGTTGACGGGGGCTTTGGTGGACATCTGGCACTGCGACGCGGCCGGTAATTACTCCGAATACGGTGGTACGCAAATGCAGTCGACCAATTACCAGAGCGTCCACTTTCTGCGGGGACGCCAGACGTCCGATGCCAATGGCCTGGTGACCTTTACCAGCATTTACCCCGGCTGGTACAGCGGTCGCGCTCCACACATCCACGTCCACGTGTATGATGCAAGTGGTAAATCGTTGAAAATATCCCAAATTGCTTTTCCGGAAGACATCAGCAAGGTGGTGTATGCTCAGGGGGTTTATGCCAGTCATGGACAAGCCGATACGACCAATGCCCGTGACAACATCTTCAGCGATGGCACGACCACCAATATGTCAGTTGTAACCGGGAGTACGTCAGCGGGTTATGAACTAACCTGGGCGATTGTCGTACTGGCATAGTTTCTCATCAACCGAACGATCAAACGGTATGCTTACCGAAACGGAAGCCCGAATTTACCTCTCCGATCAGCGGGGCTGCACGCAGTCCGCTGATTACCGGAGTTTTCACACCTTCAATTTCGGGTCCTATCGGCACGAAAGCCGACAGCCTTTTGGCGCTTTGACGGTTTTCAACGACGATACCCTGCTGCCAGGCAAAAGCCATACGCTGGCGGTTTCAGCACCGACTGAAGTGATGCTCATTCCGGTAATTGGCGGTATTGAACTGGTGGATGGTCTCGGAGAAAGTGTTTTTATGGGAGCCGGTGAGGTCTTTCATTTCACGGTATTGCCGGATCAGGAATACCACATTAGTAACCCGTTCGAAACGGAAGCCGTTAACTACCTGCTGCTTGGTATGAATACCGACCCAGTAGGTTCTGAAAGCTCCGAACGTTTTCCGCTGACGACCTTTGATCTCCAGTACCGCAACCAGCTTGTGCCTGTATTCTACTCCCTGGATCGCAACAGTCTGGGTTTTATCGGAAAATATGAGGGTCGGCACGAAGGCGGTTATACCCTGCGGAATGCCCAGAAACGGGCGTTTGTTTTCGTCATCGAAGGCGCTTTTGAAGTTCAGGACCGGCTGCTCCATCCCCGCGACGGACTGGCGTTGTGGAATCTGGATGCTGTAGAGTTCGAAGCGCTCTCTGCCGATGCCATTCTTCTGGTACTGGAAGTGTAATAGTTTAAAATACCGAATATCAATGATTTATAATTTTAATGTAAAATTATAAATGATGAATGCTAAATGCAAAAGTGGTAATTAATAGCACCTTTTACATTTAGCATTTAACATTTTATATTCCAGCTACTTCACAACGGGCGTTTCCTGCATTTGCTCCAAAAGCATTGTGGTCAGCACTGGTTTTGATGTGAAACCGATCTGGCGGTTCACCAATTCGCCATCTTTAAAAACCAGGATGGTCGGCATGTTTCGGACTTTGTAGCGGGCGGTCACCACGGGGTGCATTTCCACATCCACAGTCGCCACCGTGGCCGACCCGGCAAAGTCGGCAGCTAATTCATGAATGAGGGGTTCCAGTCTGCGGCAGGGCGGGCACCATTCGGCGCTAAAATCCACCAGCAGCACCCCCGGTTTGGCCAGCAATTCGTCCCAGTTCTGATCGGTTGCATACACCGCCTTTGTGTGTTCAGTAGTCATGGATTTTGATTGTTGATTTACCTATTGATTCCGGCAAGTCCCCCAAAATCACCCGCGTACTTAAAATTTCATCCGTTTTCCGACGCCCTTCTCAACTGCTGGATGCACTTGTATTTCTGATTGACAGCGGTATGGCGGTTTTTCCAGCCCATGGTCACCATGAGGTGATCCATCGGTTCGTGGGAGAAGTAAATCGACTGGATAACCCGCTGACAATGACCGGTAATGCGCGCCATCCAGGCATTGAGTCGCTCGTGCTGAACGTCTTCGGGCGAAGGCTCTGGGGAGGCAAAATCGTAGGAATCCTGTAGAGCAACCAACTGGTCGTCACTTATAGAGACCAGCTTTTCATCCCGCAGTTTTTTCAACCAGCCATTTTTCGCAATGGCAAACAAAAACGTTTTCAGGGTGGAAGTAAGCCGAAAATCGGGAGCGGTTATTTTTTGGTAGAGCACCAGAACGGATTCCTGGAAAAGATCTTCGGCATCCCCTTCGTTGCCGTGGTTGCGCAGAACGAACCGGGCAATGGCGGGGTACTGTTTTTTATAAATCCATTCGTATGCCGACGTTTCTCCGGCACGAAGCGATTCAATCAGGCTATCATCACAAATGCAGTCCATGGCAAATTTCCTATAGCCATTCATACCCCGGCGCACCCAAAAATCACCCGCGGTTTTCGTTTTTAATTTAAAATGTATGGTTTTTTATCACGACTCCGACGCCAGCGAGCGAACTTCGATCTGGCTGGTGTGATACACCAGGGAATAGGGTTCAACGCTCTGGGTCAGCCAGACGTTACCGCCGATGGTTGAATCATGGCCCACCACCGTCCGACCGCCGAGGATCGTCGCGTTGGCATAAATGATCACATTGTCTTCAATGGTCGGATGCCGTTTTCGCGACGCCATCGACTTGGCCACATTGGTGGCACCCAGCGTAACACCCTGGTAAATTTTCACATTGCTGCCGATAATGGCCGTTTCTCCGATGACGACGCCGGTGCCGTGGTCAACAAAAAAGGAAGAGCCGATTTCAGCGTTGGGGTGAATGTCGATGCCGGTATGGCCGTGGGCGTATTCGGTCATCATCCGGGGCAGGAGCGGCACTTGCAGTTCCGTCAACACGTGGGCAATGCGGTACACCGCAATGGCGTAAAAACCGGGATAAATCGCAATCACTTCCTCTACGCCCGCAGCCGCCGGGTCGAAGGCCGAGATTGCCTGCGCATCGAGTAACAACTCATCATAGGTACTTGGTAACTGGTCAAAAAATTGTTCACAAGTCCGGTCTTTGTCTGCTGACAAATGCTCATCCAGCGGTTTTAACAAACAAGTGAGCTGGCGATTCAACTCCCGGTAGGTGTCGGCGGTGCTGACCACAAAAGGCCGGCAATCCTGGGTAATGGGAAATAGGAAACGAATCAAATTGTCAATAAACCGGCCCACGTCGGGTTTGGAAGGCAGGCGGTATCGAAAACTGGCGTTTTGAGTCGCCATCCGTTCAAAGAAATGTTGCTGTTCGGCAGGAGTCATGGAGTGGTCGTTCAATAAAGTCTACGGATAGAATCAATTCGATAGAGTACTAAACCTTTTAAGCAAAAAAAAGCCTTCTTTCGAAGGGCAATCTGTCTTATAACTAACTGTGTATCAACCGCCCCATTTTGAGGAAAGACTACAACAGGCATTACTTGAGTGTAAAACGAACATTGGCAACAAATAGTCAGCTAACACGTTGAAAAAGAAACAAAAACGCTGCCAAAAAGTTCGTCTTACCCCTTTGGATACGATCTTGCTATGACTAAACTAAAGAACTTCATCAATACTTCCATGTCATACCTCAAAAAAACGGCGGTTACTCTGGCAAGCTCACTCACAGTTACGGTGATTTTCGCCTTCCTGGTGTCGCTGGCTTGTAAGCCAGGCGAGGCCGATGCGGAGGCCACCGAGACGCCGGGAACACTTGCTCCCGCTTCGCTTCAACTCGAAAATGCTTTTCCTGGTCTGACTTTTAAACAGCCTGTGGAGTTTACACACGCAGACGACGAAACGAATCGTGTTTTTGTGCTCGAACAGGAGGGACGGATTCGGGTGTTCGAAAACAACGCAGCTACAAAAACTGCCGATACCTATTTGGACATCGTCAGCAAAGTAGCTTCGGGCGGAGAAATGGGCCTTTTGGGGCTGGCTTTTCACCCGGACTTTAAGCAAAACGGTTATTTTTTCGTCAATTATACCAAAAATAGCCCGCGCGAAACCGTCATTTCCCGGTTTAAAGCCACGGCCGGGTCGAACCGGGTCGATCCGGCCACCGAAACCATCCTGCTGAAATATGAACAACCGTATGCCAACCACAACGGCGGTAAAGTGGCTTTCGGGCCGGACGGTTTTCTGTACATTGCCGCGGGCGATGGCGGCAGCGGTGGCGACCCGCAGAACAACGGACAAAACCTGAAAACGATGCTGGGCAAAATCCTGCGGATCGACGTCAATAAAACCGACAAAGGGAATTACGGGATCCCGGCCGACAACCCGTTTGTGGGCAATGCCAACGCGCTTCCCGAAATTTATGCCTATGGCCTGCGCAATCCCTGGCGCTTTAGTTTTGACGCCGAAACCGGTCAGCTTTGGGCGGGCGACGTTGGACAAAACAAACTGGAAGAAATCGATATCATCAAGAAAGGCGGTAATTACGGCTGGCGTCTGAAAGAAGGTCAGGATTGTTACAATCCTGCCAACGACTGCAACCAGGGGCAACTGATCGAACCCATCCACCAGTACGCCCGCAGTGAAGGTGTTTCGGTGACGGGAGGAGCCGTTTACCGGGGCAGCAGCCTTCCTGACCTGAAAGGAAAATACATTTACGCGGACTTTGCCACCGGCAAGGTGTGGGCCTTGAGTTTTCAGGGCGACCAAAAAACCGGCAATCAACTCCTCACCAGTGAGGGCGGCCCGGTTTCGGCTTTCGGGGAAGACGCCAAACAGGAATTATACATCCTCGACCACAGCAGCGGAACGATCAAGCGGTTTGTTACCAAATAAGCAATCGCTTTTCAACTGACTTTCGATATAGCATGGACAGATTCCGCCCGGGGTCTGTCTTTCTTTGTCGTATTTTCTGTAGATTAGTACCACGAACTCCCAATGAGCACCATGTATACGACAACGATCCACACGCCGGTTGGACTGGCTGTCATCTGCGGCAACGAAGACGGTATTGCCAGTGTTCGGTGCAGTAACGAACCGGTCGAAGATTCGGCCTTTGTGCCGGCCGTACTCTACAAGTGTGCGCGTCAACTGGAGGAATATTTTCTGAACCGCCGACGGTCGTTCGATCTCCCGCTTCGTCCGCAGGGCACGCCCTTTCAACGGTCGGTCTGGCAGATGCTGGCGGAGGTGCCATACGGAAAAACCATGTCGTATATGGAATTAACCCGGCGTCTGGGCGACGAAAAAGCCATTCGGGCGGTGGCCGCAGCCAACGGAAAAAACCCGATCTGGATCATTGTTCCCTGTCACCGCATCATCGGCTCCAACGGCGACCTGACGGGGTATGCGGGCGGTCTGGGACGAAAAAAATGGTTGCTGGAACATGAGCAGGTTGCCAACGGACAACTGAGTTTGTTTTAAGATTGATGAAAGTACTCAACAGCCTGCTTCTTCTTTTGTTGATCACAAGTCTCTCCGGTTGTTTTTTCCGGAAGTGGCGGATGAGCGACCGGGAAATTCAGAAACATTTTGCCAACCGGGCCGTCAAACCCACTTTTTTCACGATTGAGAATGACAGCCTGAAACTATTCGTCGCCAGCATTGGCCCGGATACACTACCTCCCCTCCTGCTGATTCACGGCGCGCCGGGTTCGTGGTACGGTTATTTGCGGATGATCGACGACAGCACCTTGCACAAGCGGTTTCACATTCTCTCCGTCGACCGGCCAGGTTACGGAAAATCGCGGAAGGGGCGAAAAGCCGTTACGTCCATTGCCAAACAGGCGCAGTGGATCGCTCACGCCCTCAATCTGAATCATTCCGGGAAACCGGCGGTTGTGCTGGGTCGTTCGTATGGCGCGCCGGTGGCTGCCCGTCTGGCCATCATGTATCCCGGCCGGGTGAAACACCTTTTCCTGATTTCCTCGCCCCTTGACCCGGAAAAAGAGAAATTCTTCTGGTTTTCGAAATGGGGGAAAATGGCCCCCGTCAAGTTGTTTATGGACCGTCATATCAACCTGGCTACTGCCGAAAAATACACCCACGTGGCCGAATTGCGCCAACTTGAACCCCTGTGGTCGAAACTGCAGGTGCCGGTTACGTTGATGCAGGGCGGAAAAGACTGGCTGGTCGATCCGTCGAATCTGGATTATGCCAAAAAAGTGCTGGCCGGAAAACCGGCGGAATACATCTTTCTGCCCGAATCCGGCCATTTGATCACCAATTCCCATTCCGAAATGGTAAAAAGTTTGATTCTCCGTAGCGCCGGGTATTCCACTCCAATCGCCGATGAATCGGTCAATTGAGTTCTAGATAGGAGAGAAAAGACTAGAGAATAAAGACAGAAGAAGGCGGTTAGGCAATGAAATCACAATATCTTTACCCGCTGGTCTTTATTCTCTTGTCAAGTCTGTCTTGTCGATTTTTTAACCCGTAACGTCCCCTCATGATTACCCTCGAAACCATCCAGGCGGCTCACGACCGCATCCGGTCACACATCCACCGCACGCCTATTCTCACCAACCGGACCATCAATACAATTAGTGGCGCTTCCATTTATTTCAAACCGGAAAACTTTCAGAAAATCGGTGCGTTCAAGGCGCGGGGTGGTTTGAATGCCATTCTGCAACTGTCGGAACAGGAACGGTATTACGGTCGCACACTTGGCCCTGTCACCACGCATTCGTCGGGCAACCACGCACAAGCCGTGGCCTTTGCCGCGCGGCAGGTTGGCACAAAGGCTTACATTGTGATGCCCCGGACGGCTCCGCAAGTCAAGAAAGAGGCTGTGCGGGACTACGGTGCGGAAATTATCGAATGCGAGCCAACGCTCGAAGCCCGCGAAGCCGGTGTACTGGAAGTGATGGAACGGACCGGGGCGGTTTTGATCCACCCATTCGACGACGACCGGGTGATTGCCGGACAAGCTACTGCTACCAAAGAATTGATTGAAGATGCCGATTACGATTCGTTTTTCGATGTCATCATGGCACCGGTCGGGGGTGGTGGGCTATTGAGCGGAACGGCCCTGGCTACGCACTACCTCAGTCCGCAAACGAAGGTGATTGCCGGAGAACCGGAAGGCGCCGCCGACGCCGTGCTGTCATTCCAAAGTGGCCGGGTTGAAAAAGCACCTTACATCAAAACCATCGCCGACGGCCTGATGACCAGCCTGAGTGAGCGCACCCTGGGCTACATCCGGCAGCACGTTTCGGACATTCTGACGGTTTCGGATGCGGAGATTATTGCGGCCATGCGGCTGGTTTGGGAACGGATGAAGATCATTATCGAACCCTCCTGCGCCGTTCCGCTGGCGGCTTTGCTGAAACACAAAGACTGGTTTGCCGGGCAAAAAGTGGGCATCATTCTGACCGGCGGTAACGTCGATCTGGGCAAACTTCCGTTTTAGTGACTGACTATCCGGCAAAAATCAGACCGGACACAACTGATTTGTCAACTGAACCAGTTCGCTGTAACGCGTAGGTTTGACGAGGACGGTTCCATTGGAGGCCTCATTGGCCCGCAGGTTATCGATGGTTTCGAAGGAAGAACCCAGAATTACGGTTGGTATTGTACGAAGTTGGCTACTCAGTTTCAGCCGTTTCAGCGTTGCAAAACCGTCCATCACGGGCATATTCAGATCCAGAATGATCAGATCCGGCCGGTCGGCATAGTCCGTCAGGTGATCCAGCAATTCCTGCCCGTTGGTAAACGTATAGAGCAAACAACCGGGATGGTGTTTCTGGAAGGCTTGCCACAGCATAAACCGGTCATCGTCGTCATCATCGACAATAAAAACAAGACGGTGTTTTAACAGCATAATGAATTTGATTTTAGAGTTGACCGCTTTCCGAACTCATTCTCAACAAGATAGCCGACCCAATCATTGGATCGGCTACTCCCTTTCTACCTAAAACGCTAAAGAAAACACACAAAATCTGACAAGAGAGGTGAGACTAGAGAAGAAAGACATTTAGAGTATCGTAGATTTCGTTTCTTTCCTCTCTTGTCTCACCTCTTTCGTCTACGTAAGCACTCGCCTTTTTCGAAGAACCTGCTGGCGACACCACTGCAGTAATTGTATACGCTCCGGCGGAGAGAGCCACCGTAAAAGTTTCCGCAATTCTTTTCGGAAAAGCCGCCGGTCGAAATCAACTTTATTCAGTACACACTGACTATATTCAAACCAGGACATATCAAGTAAGGGTTAAGTATTTCTACAAAGATGAGATACGCATCTTAAAACCCGCTTAGAGCCCGATTAAAAAAAAATTAGAATTTTCTGGCAAAAGAAATAGCCGGTCCCCAGAGAAGAACCGGCTATCGGAATCACCTGAAATTAGCAATGTTACTCGCCAAAAACCTTCTATTGCAAGGAGATCAAAGAGGTGTGATCAGAGAATAAAGACTGATTGAACAGCGCATAATTTCAGGTCTTTCCTCTCGTGTCTCACCTCTTTGATCTCAACACAAAATTGATGCGGCTACATTAGAAAACGCTTAGAGCCGTCTTAGAAAAATGTTAATTCGAGCCTTCCAAAAGCTCCGGTTCACGTCGCCAGGGTTTCGGATGGGTTTCGGCCTTGCGATAGAAAAACCGGTACAAAATCGGAAAAATCAGCAGCGTTAACACCGTAGCCGTCATCAGACCGCCAATGACGACCACCGCAAGCGGTTTCTGGGTTTCGGAGCCGATCCCGGTCGAAACAGCGGCCGGCAGCAACCCAATGGCCGCCATCAAGGCCGTCATGACCACCGGACGAATCCGGCTCTGGATGCCCTGCCGAATGGCCTCGTCGAGCGGGAGTCGGTCGGCCCGGTTCTGGTTGAAAACCGATACCAGAATCACGCCGTTTTGCACACAAATTCCAAACAGCGCAATGAACCCCACTCCCGCCGAAATACCGAAATTGATGCCTGTTGCGTGTAGCGCCAGAATGCCGCCCATCAACGCAAACGGCACATTCAGCAACACCAGACCGGCATCTTTCGGATTGCCGAACGTGATGAAAAGAATGACAAAAATGGCCGCCAGACTCAGCGGAACCACCTGTCCTAGCCGCTGGGTGGCCCGCACCTGGTTTTCAAATTCGCCCGTCCAGTTGACCGAGTAGCCTTTCGGCAATTTTTTCAGCTTCTGGTTGACTTTGCGCTGGGCTTCGGCAATGGTACTTCCCAGATCGCGCTCCCGGACGGAGAATTTGACGCCAATAAACCGCTTGTTCAGATCGCGGTAGATGAACGCCGGGCCGGTGGTTTTGCGCAGGGTTGCAATCTCGCTGAGCGGTATTTTACTCCCGTGCATCGTTGGCACCATCAGCCGCATGATGTCGTCTTCGGTTTTCCGGTACTGCTCGGCGTAGCGCAGCCGGATGTCGAACCGGCGCTCCCCCTCATACAGAATCGAAGCGGTTTTTCCACCAATCGCCATCTCGATCACCGCCTGGGCATCAGCCGTTGAAACCCCATAGAGGGCCATTTTGTGGTCATGAAACAGCACGCTGATTTCGGGCTGGCCGATGTTCCGCAGAATACCGACGTCCTTGATACCCGGCACATTTTGAATCGCTTCGATCACCTCATCCGCCAGTCCGTTGAGCGTCGTCAGATCCTCTCCAAAAATCTTGACGGCATTCGACGCGTTCATTCCGGCCACGGCTTCGGCCACGTTGTCGATGATCGGCTGGGAATAGTTGTAGTTAATTCCCTGAAACTGTTTAAGTTTCGAATCCATTTCTTCGATCAGGTCATCGGTGGAAAGCTTGCGCCCGGTCCGGCGATCCGGCCAGTCGTCTTTCGGTTTCAGGTTCACCTGCATCTGAACATAATAGAAACCGGACGGATCAGTTCCGTCGTTGGAGCGTCCGGTTTGCGACAATACCCCGTTGACCTCCGGAAATTCCATCAGCTTTTTTCGCAGAACACGCACCATTTTGGTGGTTTCACTCAGCGACGAACTCATCGGCAATTTGGCTTCCACCCACAACGCGCCCTCGTTGAGCTGCGGCAAAAACTCCGTTCCCAGCAAGGTGGCAGAGAAAAACGTCAGGCCCAGGCAAGCCGTAGCCAACAGAAAACTCAGTCGTTTCCGGGCATAACACCATTCAAAACCGGCGGTAACGGTGTTGGTAAAAAACCGGACGATGAAATTGTTCTTCTCCCGAACGTTTTTCCGCAACAGCATGGAACACAAAACCGGCACCAGCGTCAGCGTAAACAACAAGGCCCCCAGCAAGGCAAAACCGAGCGTCCAGGCCAGCGGAGAGAACATTTTGCCCTCCACTTTCTGGAACGAAAAAATGGGCAACAGCGCCGTAATAATGATCAGTTTGGAGAAGAAAACCGCTTTGCCCAACTCTCCACCGGTTTTTTTGATCAGCCCGAGTTTGGTCATCCGATTGAAGGTCGCCATGCCTTTTTTGTGCGCCAGATGGTCGAGCGTCACGAAGATTCCCTCGACCATCACCACGGCCCCGTCGATGATGATTCCGAAATCGACCGCGCCCATCGACAGCAAATTGGCCGACATGCCCCGCAAACGGAGACACATAAACGCAAACAGCAACGCCAGCGGAATAATGATGGACACGATGACGGTGGTACGCCAGTCGGCCATGAACACAAAGACGATGACCGTCACCAGAATGATGCCTTCAGTCAGGTTGTGCATCACCGTGCGGGTACAGAACGCGATGAGGTTGTCGCGGTCGTAAAAGGTCACCATTTTCGTGTCCGACGGCAGAATCCGGGTGTTCAGCTCCTCGATTTTATCCTTCACCCGCGTCAGAATCTCGCTGGGATTTTCGCCTTTCCGCATCACCACAATGCCTTCCACCACGTCGTCGTTGTCGTTCAGACCCACCTGCCCCACGCGTGGCAAGCTCGACTCGGCCACTTCGGCCACGTTTTTCACCAGAACCGGGTTGCCGTTCAGTTCTTCAATGATGATGTTTTCGATATCGGGAACCGACGTCAGCAGGCCGACGCCCCGAACCACATAGGCTTGACCGTTTCGCTCGATGACATCGCCCCCGACGTTGATGTTGCTGCGGGTGATGGCCTGGTACACTTCCAGGGGCGTCAGGTCGTATTTGGTCAGTTGCGTGGGATTGACCCGGATTTCGTAGATTTTCTCCTGCCCGCCAAACGCTACGACGTCGGCCACACCGGGTACACTGCGCAATTGACGATCGATCACCCAGTTGTGCAACGTCAGCAGCTCCCGGCTGTCGCGGGTTTTGCTTTCCAGCGTAAACCGGAAAATTTCACCCGTTGGGCCATACGGCGGCTGCACATCCGGCTCGACGGTTTCGGGTAGCGTCACGGTGCGAAGCTGATTGTTGACCTGTTGCCGGGCAAAAAAGTCTTCGACATCGTCTTCAAATATGATTTTGATGACCGACAATCCGAACATCGTGATGGACCGGACGTTGGTTTTTTTCTGCACCGAGTTCATCGCTACCTCGATGGGCACCGTTACAAACCGCTCCACTTCTTCGGCACTCCGCCCGTTCCATTCTGTCACGACGATAATCTGGGTGTTGGTAACGTCGGGAAACGCTTCGAGCGGTGTATTCAGATAGCTCACCACACCGGCGATGATGAGCCCGGTGGTCATAAAAAAAATAAAAAACCGGTTTTTGAGCGAAAAGCCGACGATATTCCGAATGAACCTGTTCATATTCTCAATGAGTGATTGAGCGAATGAGTGAGTAAGTGACTAAATAAATAGGGGAAATATGCTATCGGCAGGCAGAGTATTGCGATTTTATTCGCTCACCGCGCGGGCGGCCCCGTCACTCATTCACTCAATCGTTAAGCGCGTCGTAAACCAGTAGCTGATTCTTCGAGATGACCTTTTCTCCTGTTTTGAGACCGGAGCTGATGTAGGCAATGTCGCCCAGAAATTTGTGGACGTTAACCTCCCGGGTTTCGATGTCGGAGCGGCTACGGAACACCATGACGTAGTATTTCGAATTGTCGAAAATAACCGCGGTGGAAGGCACCGTTGCCATGTTTGCGCCGTCGTCGAACCGCAGGGCCACCGTCGCGTGCATCTCCGGTTTGAGTTTCATGGTTTCGTTTTTAAGCCGGATGCGGATCGTCATGGCCTTGGTTCCGGGGTCGAGCACGCTGAAAATCTTATCAACTTTTCCATGAAATTGCAGATCGGGATAACTCAGCGTTTGCACGTTGGCCGACATCCCGGCTTTCACCCGGCCAATGTCGCTTTCGTTGACGTTGGCCAGCACCCAGACGTCGCTGATCTGGCCCACCGTGAACAGGTTGTCGGCGTTGTCGGAGCGCAGTTGCATGTCCCGGTTGACGTTTTTCTCGATCACAAACCCATCGATCGGTGCCCGAACCACGTAGGTTGGTGTTTTACCCAGGCCGTAAATCCGAAAAATTTCCTTGACCCGGCTGAGTTCGGCCTGTGCACTTTCCACGTCTTTCTTCGCCGAAACTACTTCACGCTGTGAGTTTAGTTTGCTCTCGAACAGGTCTTCCGCCACGCTCAGATTTTTCTGCGCCAGCAGCAGATCCGACTGTGCCTGAATCATTTGCCGCTCAAAATCAGCCACCTCACCCGACCGGATCACGGCCAGTTGCTCCCCTTTTTTTACGAAGTCGCCCAATTCCACATCCACCTCTTCCACCACCCCCCCGACCAGCGGAAACACCTTGATCACCTTGTTTTCGTCGGCGGCCACCTTGCCCACCAACGTCAGCTCGCTCCGGACCGGCTGGTTCAAAACCGTGTCCAGATGAATGCGATTCATCATCGTATCCGACATCATAAACGCCTTTGCTTCGTTTTCTTCCACTTTCTGATGGCAGGCCGTCGCCAGCCCCAGTGTTCCCAGCAATAGACCGCTAACGAGTTTTTTCATCCTGTTTTTAGTTAAAAAGCTCCTCCCCTACGACGTAATTCAGTTCTTCATACGCACTGATGCGGTCCGCTTTGAGCCGGTTGAGTTCCTTGGTGCTTTCGTTGTAGGTCTCGATGAGGTCGATAAACTCCAGCAGGGAGATGTTACGTTTCTGAAAATTGGCAAACAGACCCTGGTTCAACAGCTCAAATTGTTCCGAAAACCGCGACTCGACGGATTGCACCGTTCGCTCGACTTCCTGGACTTTTTGCAAGGCCGCCAGCACTTCGTTGTTCACCTGCACGGCTTTCTGGTTCTGAATCTGTTTCTGGTAGTCGATCTGGCTCCGGGCGGCTTTGATGGCGCCCTGGTTGCGGTTCAGAAACGGTAAATCCATCGCCACCGAAACGCCGAGGTAATTCGGAATGTAACTTCCCGCCTGATCATACGTTCCGCCGACCCGCAGGTCTGGCACCGCCAGTGCTTTTTGCAAGGTGTAATTCAGTTCCGATTGCCGGGTCAGCGACTGGTTGGCAAGCACATCCGGCCGGTTCCGCAGTGCCCGGTTTCGCAGCGAGTCGACCGGCTGATTGGGGAAGCGGTATTGCTGGAGTTGGGCTTCGTTGACCAATGGAAGAATGGGCTGATCGACTGAAAGTAAGGTTCGTAAAAACTGCTGGTTTTCGGTCTGGCGAAGCCGGATTTCCAGCCGGTCGTTGTTCAGTTGAAATAGCAGGGCCTTCAGCCGGAGCAGCTCGCGCAACGACACGTTATTTTTATCAAATTGCTGCTCAAAAGCCGCAACGGTTCCCTGTAAGGTGGTAATTTGACGGTCGTAGCGCGCGAGGGTTTCCTGCTGAAAGTAGAGGTCGAAAAACCGGCTTCGGAGTTCAAACCGAAGTGAGCGAAGCAGATCGGCAAATTCGTAGTTGTTCAGCCGGGCCGCTTCCTGAGCCAGCGAAATCCGTTTGTTCCGTTTCCCGGCGGTATACAGAAGCTGCTGCACCGAAATGATTTTCTGCCCCTGCCGACCCACGTCCAGCACCCGGCTCCGCTCCGTATTGTAGGCGCTCACCTCCACCGAAGCCGTCGGATTGTCGTACAAACTGGCCTGAATAATGTCCGCCTGTCCGGCTTCGATCCGAAACCGGCCTGCCAGCAGCAACAGATTATTTTTTAGAAACAGACTGTCGGCCTGCCGTCGGCTGAGCCGCAACGTATCCTGCGCCCGGCCGGTTAGCGACAGCAGGCAGATACTACTAATAACAGCTAAAAATCGCATTCAATTGGGTTCGCACAATGCTGATGCAAGGTTCACCCAAAGAAGTTAGAAGGCTGTTAAAAGCGAATTAGAAAAATGTTAAAGAGCCGTTAAAAAAAAATTAGAGGCTCAAAGATGGGCGATCCGGATAGTGAACTGGCTGCCTTCATTCAGGCGGCTTTCCACCTGAATTCGCCCCTGATGCAGTTCCAGAATCCGTTGACAAATGGAGAGCCCGATGCCAAACCCCTCATAGCCAGCAGCATTGGCCGACCGATAAAACGGTTCAAAGATCAGTTCGGTTTCCTCCGGCGATAAGCCGATTCCTTCGTCGCGAACACTTACCCAACACAAACGGGCATCCGTACCGAGCCGGACATGGGCGGTATGATTGGCGGAATATTTACAGGCATTGTCCATTAGGTTCAGCAAAACCCGTTTCAGCAACTCTTCATTCCCCGATACGGTTGTTTCGGTTTCCGATTCGGGCAGGTTGTCGTAATCGAATTCTATGCGATACTGGGGTTTGGCACTCAGCAGCTCATCCCGGGCCAGCAGCACGACTTCCTCCATCTGCACCGGGGCCAACGGCATCTGGCTGATGTTTTCGAGCGTTCGGGCCAGAAATAACAGGCTGTTGGTCAGCCCGATAAGCCGATCGGCGTCCGAGAGTAAATTGGTCAAAATGGTTTCGTATTCGTCGGCATTCAACCGGCGGAGGAGGCCCAGCTGAATTTCGGATTTGAGGGCCGCCAGGGGCGTCCGGAGTTCGTGAGATGCGTGGGAAACGAAGCTGCGCTGTTGCTCGAAAGCCTGCTCGAGCCGCCCCAGCACGGCGTTGAAGTTGACCGCCAACTGATCGATTTCGTCTTGGCGGTCACCCTCATCGAGCCGTTGCCGGAGGTTCCGGGCGGTAATGGTCGAAACCTGGGTGTTGATCTCGTCGATGGGCCGCAGCGATTGCCCGGCGAAGAAAATGCCCAAGCCGATGGTCAGACTAATACCGCCCAACAAACCCCAGATCAACGTGAACCGGAGGTTTTTCTGTTTGTTCTGCCCAACGCGGTCATTGGCCGACGCGAGCACCACCAGCTTTCGCCCGCCTTCTTCGTATAAAATCCCGGCCAGTTGGTTGTCATCGCTCCAGGTTTCAACTTCTTTCAACTGCCGAACCTCATCCAGCAGTCCCCGCTGGTAATGAATGATGTGGTCGTCGACGCTGGAATAGATCAGGCGGTTTCGTTCATCGAACACCAGCACTTTTTCGTCATACAGGGCCGTGAGCGTATTCCGGTCGATGATTTTGAGCAGATTGTGATCCACTTCGTTAACCTGAATCAAAAACCGGGCGGTGGTGAGTGCCTTGCTTTTCAGGCGGTCATAGAAATCATCGCGGCTGTAGGTGGCGGTGGTTACGTAAATAATGACCGAAAAGGCCAGCAAAATGGTGGCAACGATGAGCGAAAACTGAAGCGCGATCCGGTTTCTGATCTTCATCTGCTTACTCCACTTTTAAAACGTAACCCATACCGGCGCGGGTGTGAATCAGTTTCGGCTCAAAATCCCGATCCATTTTTTTGCGTAAGTAATTGATATACACCTCCACGACATTCGTACCGGGATCAAAGTTGAGACTCCAGACTTTTTCGGCCAGATCCATTTTGGAAACGACCCGGCCCCGGTTGCGGACGAGGTATTCGAGCAGAGCAAACTCCCGGGCGGTTAAGTCGATGGGGGTGTTGCCGCGTTTGACTTGTTTCGTGGATAGATTGATTTCCAGATTCGCGATGCGCAACACCTCATCGGCGACACTTTTATCGATCAAATCCGCCCGCCGGAAACAGGTTGCCACCCGGGCATTCAACTCCCTGAAATCGAAGGGTTTTACCAGGTAATCGTCGGCTCCGCGTTCCAGTCCTTCCACTTTATCTTCAATTTCGCCCAGGGCTGTGAGCATGATGATCGGCAGATGCGGTTTTTCGGCCCGGACATTCCGGCAGATTTCGTATCCGTTCAGTCCCGGCAGGTTAATATCCAGAATGATCAGATCGAACGGTTGCCGCAACGCCAGATCTCGCCCGTTGTACCCTTCGTAAGCCACCTCGGTCTGGTATCCCTCTTCCATCAGACCCCGGCTGATGTTTTGGGCAATCCGGCGGTCATCTTCAACGATCAGAATAGTTTTCATACGACTTCGAAATCAGGACAAATACTGACTAAACAACACAACCTGCCCGGACGGTTCTTGAAATCCAAATTCTAAGGGTATTCTAATGCGGCCTCCCTGCCCGACGGCTCCCGCATCTCAGTGACTTTAAAGTCCAGCCTGTCGGTTCTGCCGGTTTATTGGTCGGTGTTTCCGGCTCACTCGTCTATTTCTCTTGTACATTCACCTGAAAAAGTATTACTTTGACTATTTAGTAACGTGACCATTTCGCCATTCAATCAAATCTACCGACTTAAAACGATGGAAAACCAACCCACTCGCCGTCAGTTTCTGGGTGCCACAGCCGCTTTGGTTTCCAGTGCCCTGCTTGCTCCTCCAAAACTGTTTGGCGCACCGGCCCTGATCCGCAATCTAAACAAACCCAACTCCCTGATCAATGGCGTACAGGTCGGGGTCATTACGTATTCGTACCGGGATATGCCCGACCAAAGTGCCGAAGCCACCCTGCAATACGTTCTGGATAGTGGCATCAGCGCCATCGAGTTGATGGGTGGGCCGGCCGAGTCATTTGCGGGCGCTCCCAAAAATACGGTCGATATGCGGACGATTTTCCCATTGATGCGGAAACGGCGCGAAAACCAGACCCTCACCGATGACGAACAGAAAACGCTGGCGGATGCAGATGCTAAAATGAAAGCGTACCGGGCGGAAGTGGCCAAATGGCGGCTCTCGGTTCCGATGAGCAAGTTTGAGCAGGTCCGCAAGATGTACAACGCGGCCGGTGTTACCATCTACGGATTCAAGCCCGACGCATTCGGCATGCAGAACACCGACGCTGACATCGACTATGGCATGCGGGCGGCCAAAGCACTGGGGGCCAATCAGGTTACGCTCGAACACCCGGCCAACGATGCGCATACGCTTAAACTGGGGCAAATGGCCGAGAAACACGGTTTACGGGTTGGCTACCACGGCCACGAGCAGCAAACGCCCACGTTTTGGGACACCGCGCTCGCCCAATCACCGGGCAATGCCATGAACTTCGATCTGGGTCACTACCTGGCCGCCGGTCAGCCCGACCCGCTGGGCTTAATCCGGCAGAAACACACCCGGATTTCCAGTATGCACATTAAAGACCGCCAACTACCGGCGAATGGAAAAGGTAATTTGCCCTGGGGTCAGGGTGATACGCCCTTGCTGCCGGTTTTGAAACTGATGCGCGAGCAGAAATATACATTCCCGGCCACGGTCGAACTGGAGTATAAAATTCCGGAAGGCTCCAATGCCGTCGCCGAAGTGAAAAAATGCATGGACTTTTGCCGCAATGCGCTGAGCTAAAAAACTTTAAAAGAGGGAATGATAAATATCAAATGATGAATATTAAATATAAAAATGCCGGAGTTGCAATCACTTTAACATTTTACATTCATCCTTTATTATTTAGCATTCCCTTTCACCCCAATCCCGCCGATTTCAGCATGCCCCGCAGCGTCTGTAAATCCGTCTGCATAGCCTGATAGATTTTCTCGCGGGGAATTGTGATGGCGCGTTTGCCCTGATCGGCACCGCCCAGCGGGTACTCCAGGTGCAGCGAAATCGGAACGCGGACGTTCAGTTTCTTCAGTAGGGCAAAATAAGCCGGAAAATCGACCATACCCTGTCCCAGCCGTACACTTTCCGCTTTCCATTTTCCTTCCTTTTTCTCCCAGATCACGTCCTTGATGGCGATAAACCGGATGTGTGGGGCAATCATCCGTGCGCCCGTTGACCAGGACGTCCCGCCCTCTACCGTTGCATGCCGAATGTCATACTGACTGCCCATATGGGGGCTATTGATTTCATTGAGAACCGTGGCCAGATCCCAGGTGGCCGAACCGAAGTTGGTTCCGGCGTGGTTTTGATACGCTCCTGCCAGATTCAGTTGCTGGTTTAGCTTTGCCAGTTCGCCAAGTTGCTTTTGGTAGTTCGTCAACACCGCCTGAATGGGTTGGTCGGTTGGATACGCCAGCCAACCCGTGCGGTAATACCGGATGCCCTGCTTGCTGGCGGTTTCCAGCACCGTTCGGGCCGTCTCATCAACTTTGGTAATGGCAGTCGTAATCGTAGACACGTTCAGGTTCCGCTTTTTCAGGATGTCGACTGCTTTCGGCAAATCGGTTTGCACCCGGGCCGGTTCAACGTGTCCATCGGGCCGAACCGTCAGGTCGACGCCGTCAAAACCGAGATCGGACGCAACCGTCGCCAGTTCGGTATAATCCAGGAAATGAAGGAGTTTCGAGAAAATATGGATGCTATAGGGAGCAGCATCGGCCGGTGCCTGCGAAACCGCCCTGGTTTCAGCCGCCGAACCAGCCAGACTGGTCGCCAGCAACCCTTTTAACATAGCACGACGTTGAAGCAGAAGCGGCATAGCATTAGGGAATAAGTATGCCGATAAGGATTTTTAGGTGCTGATCTACTCAGTGACCATGACGCAGAATGATACCCATCCCCTACTCCGCCTGCTTCGCTTTTACGATCAATACAAACAGCACCGCTACCGCCGGAACCGTTAAACCGCCCGCGATCAGGGCCTGGCGGTTGGTGCTGAAGCCATCCGCAATGCCCGAATACAGGTTGATCATAATCGCAATAAAGAGGAGGGCAGTTAAAATAGGTAAGACTTTCATGGCTTTCTGTATACTTTAGTGTTAGCATGTTGACAGATTCGGTTACTATATGACGGAGCGATGTGCCACTTGTCACACCGCGAAGGGTAAAAAAACTTCGGCCGCTGACCCCGGCTGTCTGGTTATTGGCCTGCTCCTTTTCGGCCAGACGGGTTTGTAAAACCGGTGGCCTATTCGTGACAAAGTGTTTGTAAAAATCGGTATGTTTGCCAGTCCAAATGAGGGACGGTTTTACGCGTTCTTCCTGCTTCTTTAATCTGGTAACTCATGCTGATGCTGCGCCGAATCGGGCTGGTTTTGCTCGTCCTGTTTATTCTGCTGAATATCGTTTCGGCTTTTCATGCTTCCCGCTTTACGTATTTTTACGACAACCCAGACCAAACACCGGCACGAAAAGCGGAGGACTACTCGACCAGCGAACTCATCCAGGCGGCTTTTTTTGGCCTGAAACTGAAGAAATCGGTCGTCAGCGATACCCCAAAAATCCCCTACGAAACCATTCGGCTCACCAACGAATACGGTCAGAAACTGGAAGGCTGGTACATTCCGGCAGAACAGGCCAAAGGCACGGTGATTCTGTGCCACGGCCATGCGTCGAACAAATCGAAAATCCTGTGCGAAGCGGACTATTTTCACGCCCTGGGCTACAACACCCTCTCGTTCGACTTCCGGGCGCACGGCAATTCCGGGGGCAACATTTGCACCATCGGTTTTCGCGAAACCAACGATTTGAAAGCCGCTTATGATTTTGTGGCAAAGGGAAATGAGAAAAACATCATCCTCTGGGGCGTGTCGATGGGAGCCGCTACGATTCTGAAAGCCATTCCCGAACACGGATTGAAACCGACGCGGGTCATTCTGGAATGTCCGTTTGCCTCACTCTATGACGCCATTCAGGGTCGCCTTCGGTCGATGCACCTGCCAGCCCATCCGGTGTCAGAATTGCTGGCATTGTGGGGCGGCATGCAGCGCAGCATGTGGGTGTTTGGCTACCGGCCCTCGGAGTCGGCCAAACAGCTCACGATGCCGGTTTTGCTCAACTGGGGCGCGAAAGACCCCCGGGTGCTTCGACACGAGACCGACGCCATTTTTGAGAATTTAGGTACTCGCCGGAAACAGTTGGTGGTTTTCGAGAAGTCGGCCCACCAGTCGTTTTGCACCGTCGAAAACGCGAAGTGGCAGGCCAGCATCAACCGTTTTTTGCAAACCAGTCCTAAACCGGCCCGTCAACCGGCGACCGAACTTCAAGCCCGGTGAGGTGGTTTATGCCCGAATAAATCACGATAAATAACCCAAACAAAGCCGTTGATCAGTCGGTTGATACAGGATTACTTGCTAATTCTTCTCAACGATGAACAACCGAATTATTCTTTTTACACACACCTTACTGCTGACCGGTCTGCTGCTGTCGTGCGGCCAAAGCAAAAAGACGGAGAGCGACGAAACCACTGCTACGGCAACGGAAGAAACCGAAACTGCCCAGGCACCTGATTTGCCGGAACCTTCCGAATCATCCAAGCATTTCAGCAACGTGATCGGCTGGAAAGACGGCCAGATGCCCAAGGCCCCTGACGGTTTTGTGGTCACCGAATACGCCCGCGACCTGAAAAACCCGCGCCGGACTTACGTGTTGCCCAACGGCGACGTGCTGGTAGTCGAATCCCAAACCGAAAAGAAAGGCGTGGTGAAGAAGGTGGTGGCCGCCGTCAGTGGACAAGCGAAAGCCGGTGCCGTTGGTGAAAGTGCCAACCGCATTACGCTCCTTCGCGACGCCAATAAAGACGGTAAACCGGAAATTCGCGAAACCTTTCTGGAGGACCTGAATCAACCGTTTGGGGTTGTGCTGATCGGCAACACGCTGTATGTCGCCAATACCGACGGCGTTCTCAAATTTCCGTATCAGCCGGGCCAGACCAAAATAACCGCCAAAGGAACGCCGATTCTGCCGCTGCCCGCCGGGGGTTACAACAACCACTGGACGCGCAACCTGCTTGCCAATGCCGACGGTTCCAAAATCTACGTTTCGGTGGGATCGGGCAGCAATGTGGGCGAAAACGGCATGGAGCATGAAGTGAAACGGGCGGCCATTCTGGAAATCAACCCCGATGGGTCGGGTGAGCGGATTTACGCCAGCGGACTGCGGAATCCGGTGGGCATGGACTGGGCGCCCGGTACGAACACGCTGTGGACGGCCGTGAACGAACGCGACGAACTGGGTGATGAACTCGTGCCCGACTACATTACCAGCGTTAAAGAAGGCGCATTCTACGGCTGGCCTTACTCCTATTTTGGTCAGAACGAAGACCCGCGCCGGAAAGGCGAACGGCCCGATCTGGTCAAGAAAGCGATCGTTCCCGATGTGGCCGTAGGCTCGCACACGGCATCGCTGGGGCTGGCGTTTTATGACAAAACCGCTTTCCCGGAGAAATACCGCAACGGCGCTTTTGTGGGTCAGCACGGTTCCTGGAACCGGTCGGCTTTTTCGGGCTACAAAGTCCTTTTTGTTCCCTTTCAGAACGGAAAACCGAGTGGAAAACCGGAGGATTTTCTGACTGGTTTTATTGCCAACGACAAGGACGTGTTTGGTCGTCCGGTTGGTTTGTCGGTTTTACCCGACGGTTCGCTGCTCGTAGCCGATGATGCCGGCAACCGGATCTGGCGGATCAGTGCAACTCGCTGATCTGAGGTAATTTCACTCTTTTGTTCTTGATTGGTATAAATGCGATCATCATTGGGATAATTCCAATAGCATTCTTCGATTGATAGCACTACGTTTGCGAACCGACTGCCCCGGCGCTTGTTTCCGGGGCAGTCGGTATCGATCGGTTTTACGAGTCTCCAACATCGTACCATGAAATTCAAAGACAAAGTAGTGGTCATTACCGGCGCCACCACCGGCATTGGCAAAGCGACCCGAGAACACCTTACGCGTGAAGGTGGTATTGTCTATAATCTCGACATCCAAAAACCTACAGACGACGACATACCGGGTGAATTTATCCCGTGTGATGTCCGAAACAAACAAGAAATCAAAGACGGTTTGGCGGCTGTTATGGCGAAAGAAAACCGGATCGACATGCTCTTTGCCAACGCCGGCATCCACCTTTTCGCTACAATGGAACAAACGTCCGACGAGGAGCTGGACAACCTGATCGAGATCAACATCAAAGGCACGTTTCATACCGTCCGGGAAGTTCTCCCCTACATGAAAGCGCAGCGGAAGGGAAGCATCGTGCTGATGGGTTCCGATCAGACCTTTACCGGCAAAGCCAGCAGTTCGGTGTATGGCCTGACCAAGGGTGCAATCGGGCAACTCACCAAAAGCACGGCCATCGATTATGCCCCGTTCAACATCCGGGTTAACTGCATTTGTCCCGGAACCATCGATACGCCCTTGCTCCATAAAGCGGTAACCCATTTTTCCGCCGTCAATTCCGTTGGTGAATCGGAGGTTTACGAATCACTGAACACCATCCAGCCGCTGGGCCGAATTGGTAAACCGGAAGAGATTGCCGCGGTGGTCGCATTCCTGTTGTCGGACGACAATTCCTTCATGACGGGCAGTCTGGTGAGTGCGGATGGCGGGTATGTTTGTCAATAATGAATGAAACCGATGGATCAAAACCAACGAAACACCCGGCGAGACGCCCTGCGACTGCTTGGGGCTACGGCCGCAACGCTGGCAACGGGCGGTTTATCCGGTTTTTCAGCCCCTGTTCCTCCTTCCATGCTCAGCCGACTGATTCCTTCCAGCAACGAAAAACTGCCCGTCGTGGGCATTGGCACCTGGCAGACGTTCGATGTTTCCGGAACGACGGAACAGGAACCGTTGCTGCAGGCTTTGAAAGCCGTTCACCAAGCCGGTGGCAAGCTAATCGATTCGTCGCCGATGTACGGACGTTCGGAAGAAGTGGTGGGCAAACTCACGGCGGAATCCGGGATTCAAAACCAGTTTTTTTACGCTACCAAAGTCTGGACGCGGGGTCGGGAAGCGGGCATTCGGCAGATGGACGAGTCGATGCAGAAAATGAAACGGTCGTCGGTGGATCTGATGCAGATTCACAACCTGGTCGACTGGAAAACGCACCTGGAGACGCTCAAAGCCTGGAAAGCGTCCGGCAAAATCCGCTACATCGGTATAACGCATTACACCGATTCGATGCACGATGAACTGGCGGAAATCATCACCAAAGTCCCCATCGACTTTGTGCAGTTCAACTACTCGATTCTGTCCCGCAATGCCGAAAAAAAGCTGTTGCCCGTCGCCCGGGACAAGGGCGTAGCAACAATCATCAACCAGCCGTTTGCCGAAGGGCGGTTATTTTCGCTCGTAAAAGGGAAGGAACTACCAGCCTGGGCGACCGAAAACGAGATCAGCAGTTGGGCGCAGTTTTTTCTGAAATTTATTGTTTCAAACCCCGCCGTTACCTGCGTCATTCCCGGCACCAGCAACCCCCGGCACGCTGCCGACAACATGCTGGCCGGACACGGACGTCAGCCGGATACGGCCCTGCGCGAAAAAATGGCCGCGTTTCTCCAACGGTTGTAACGTCAAACCACATCCATTGCCTGTCCGCACCTGGACAAATTCTGTCCGAAATCGTACAGAGCCACTTCTTCAACACCATCCAAATCACTTCCAAAGGCACTTTTTCTTTCTGGCATCCTATTTGTTTTGCAAAATTACAACTAATCGTACGAACGGAGTAAGACCATGCGAAGATCCTTTCTGGGCGAGTTTGAAGAAATTGTCCTGCTGGTGGTGGCAGCCTGTCCGGCCGAAGCCTACGGCGTTACAATCTGGGAGGATGTCCAGCAACAAACCGGGCGAACGATCACGATGAGTGCCGTCCATGCCACCTTATACCGCCTTGAAGAGAAAGGATTTCTTTCCTCGCTGATGGGGGGTGCTACCGCCGAACGGGGTGGGCGACGCAAGCGGTTTTTCGCGCTGACCAATGCCGGAGTTCGGGCCTTAAACGACATTCAGGAAGTCCGCAGTCGACTCTGGCAGGCCATTCCACCGGGGAAATTTCAATTGATTGGCGGGTAAATAAAAATGAATATCGAACACTGAATATTGAATAGAGAATATCGAAGTGTGGCCTCCCTTCATCATTCAATATTTTTTATTCAATATTCGATATTTCAAACCGATGAGAAACACCGAAACACAAGACCCAAATGCAGGACCGCATCCGCCCCGCTGGGCCGACTGGCTGCTGGAACGCTTCGTGGCACCTCATCTGCTGGAGGATGTGCAGGGCGATCTGCATGAAGTGTTTTACAAGCAGACGGAGGATGCCGGTTTGGCAAACGCCCGACGGGCGTTCGTCTGGGCGGTTTTGAATTACCTGAACCCGTTCTTTTTAAAGCGAAAACCCGAAGCATACTCCAAACCAACAAATACCACGATGATCCGTAACTATTTCAAAATTGCTTTTCGAAACCTGGTTCGTAATAAAAGCTACACGGTGATCAATGTCTCCGGGCTGGCCCTCGGAATGACCTGCGGCATTCTGATTTTCATGCTGGTGAAATACCACCTGAGTTTCGACACGTTTCACGCCAATTCCGACCGGATTTACCGCTTCGTGACCGAGCAGCACCGCGAAACGATCAGCTACCGCGCCAACGTTCCCAGCCCCCTCGGCAAAGTTTTCCGTAACGACTATACCTTCGGCGAAAAAGTAGCCCGCATTGCCACCGCCGAGGATGTGGTGCTAACGGTTAAAGAAGGTTCGGAAATCCGCAAATTTAAGGAGAGCGAGGGCGTGGCCTTCACGGAACCCGATTTCTTCGACATTTTCAATTATCCGCTGCTGAAAGGGGATCGGAGTACGGTCTTGCGTGACCCCAATACCGCCATTGTGACGGAGAAAATGGCCCGAAAGCTCTTTGGCGAGGTCGATCCGATGAACAAACTGTTTCGGCTGGATAACAAGGTTGATTTCAGGGTCACGGGAGTTTTGAAAGATTTACCCATCACTACCGACCGAAAAACCGAAATCTACGCATCGTACAACACGCTGAAACAGTACAACGACTGGCTGGCCAGCGACGATGCCTGGGGCGGCATTAACAGTGCCATGCAGTGTTTTGTCCGGCTCCGGCCCGGGGTTTCGCCCGATAAAGTAGAGAAGGTTTTGCCTGCTTACGTGAAGAAATACCGCCCGACCAACAAAAACGTCCACCATTACAAGCTGCAACCGCTGACCGATATTCACTTTAACGCCCGGTATGGCGGGGTTATCACCAAAACCAATTTGTGGGTTTTAGGCTGTATTGGCCTGTTTCTGATCATCACCGCCTGCGTAAATTTCATCAATTTGGCCACGGCACAGGCACTAAAGCGCTCCAAAGAAGTGGGCGTTCGAAAAGTACTGGGGAGTTTCCGCGGGCAACTTTTCTGGCAGTTTATCGCCGAAACCGGTTTGATCACGACCGTAGCCGTTGGATTGGCCTGCCTTGCGTCCGCGTTACTCCTGCCTTTCATCAACGACTGGTTCAAGGTACAAATCGCTGTCAACGCCATTTCCGACTGGCCGTTTATGCTGTTTTTACCCCTCCTGACCCTGGTCGTTACGTTCTTTGCCGGATCATACCCCGGACTGATTCTGGCCGGTTTTCAGCCGGTTATGGCGCTCAAAGGAAAGCTTTCACAACAAAACATCGGCGGTTTCAATACCCGGCGTACGCTGATCGTGGGGCAATTTGCGATTTCGCAAGTGCTGATCATTGGCATGATTGTGATCACCAACCAGATGCGGTATTCGACGCAATCCGATCTGGGGTTCAACAAAGACGCCGTGGTAATGCTACCGGTGGCGACGGAATCGGACGTGCTGACGATGAAAACCCTGAAAAGCCAGTTTTCCCAAATTCCGGGCGTTCAAACCGTATCGGTTTGTCAGTCGGCTCCGGCTTCGAACTACAACGTCTGGAACACTTCGCCCAAATACGACAACCGGGCTGAGGATGAAGCCTTTAGTGTGAGCGTCAAAGCCGCCGATGAGCAGTATATCCCGATGTTTGGACTAAAAATCGTGGCGGGTCGCAACCTGTTTCCGTCCGACACGGCGAAGGAATTTATTGTCAATGAAATGTTTGCCCGCAAGCTGGGTCTGAAAGCATCCGACGAAGTGATTGGGAAAGCCCTGAGTTTAAACGATGGCAACACCAAAGGGACGATTGTGGGGGTGATCGCCGATTTTCATGACCGGTCTTTCCACGAAGACATCAACGCGGTGTGCATCACGACAGCTCCGGATTTGTACGCGAGTTACGCCCTGAAAATCAATAGCGCCACTGTGCAACCCACGCTGGCTGCTCTGGAAAAAACGTGGAGCGACCGGCACCCGGATCAGGTTTACGACTATCAGTTTCTGGAGGAACACATTGCCAATTTCTACGCAACCGAAGACCTGATGCTCAAGCTGATTCAGACTTTTGCGGCCATCGCCATTTTCATCGGCTGTCTGGGTCTCTACGGTTTGGTGTCGTTTATGGCTGCTCAAAAAACCAAGGAGATCGGGATTCGAAAAGTGCTGGGCAGCAGCATGGGCCAGATTCTCTGGATCTTTGCCAAAGAGTTTTCGCGTCTGATTCTGATTGCTTTCATTGTAGCGGCTCCGGTGGCCTATTACGCAATGACGGCCTGGTTGAAAAACTTCATCTTCCGCGTCGATCTGGGCGTCGGAATCTTTATCTCTGCCATCGTTGGCACCTTTTTGATTGCGTTTATGACCGTCGGTTTTCAGTCCATTAAAGCCGCGTTGATGAATCCGGTCAAAGCCCTTCGCTCGGAGTAAAGAATAAACAGGCTGCCTGAAACAAGCGGTTTTACTGGTTTCACGTTAATAAACGAACCAGGCCCCGGCTGAAAATTGCAATAGCAATCCAGCCGGGGCTTTCCGGTTTATGCCCGGTTTTCTATCAATCGTCCCGGTGAATAAATCAGGTAATACTACGCTGTTGGCGAACCCGTTCTGTTTCTACATTTGGTTCAGTCTCCCGTTCTAACTATATCCTTACCCCATGAAACAGAAACACATTATTCTCCGAACCACCCAAACCGCCACCCGCGATCCCTTTCTGGGCGCACTCTCGTTGCCCCGCTCTGCCGAAGCGGTTGCCGCCGGCCTTTCCATCGAAGTTGAAGACATCGACCGAAGGCAGGTGTCGGCTCTCACCCGTCGGTCCGACATTCTGGCGATGGCTCCGGCCATTCCTATGAAGCTGATCAAGCCCGTTAGCCAAAAAAATGTAGCCACGCCATCGGCCCAGACTACGGCCTGGGGTGTCAAAGCCGTGGGTGCCGACACGTCGCCTTTCACGGGCGAAGGGGTCATTGTGGCCGTGCTGGATACGGGCATCGATGCCGCACACCCGGCTTTTGCGGGCGTCCAGATCATTGAGCAGGATTTTACGGGTGAAGGCAACGGCGACCAGAACGGACACGGCACCCATTGCGCCGGAACGATTTTTGGCCGCATTAGTGACAACCTCCGGATCGGTGTGGCCCCCGGTGTTCAGAAAGCCCTCATCGGCAAGGTTCTGGGCGAAAACGGCGGGGGTTCCAGCGAACAAATCGTGAGCGCCATTCAGTGGGCGGGGCAGAATGGGGCCAATGTCATCTCCATGTCGCTGGGGATGGACTTTCCCGGTTTTGTGAAGCAACTGATCGACGAGGGATATCCCACCGAACTGGCCACCTCCTACGCGCTGGAAGGTTACCGGGCCAATGTCCAGCTCTTCGAACGGCTGGCCGCTTTGATTAAAATACAGGGTTCGTTTTCGCAGGCCACGGTCATCATTGCGGCCGCCGGCAACGAAAGCCAGCGGAATGTGAATCCGGATTTTGAGATTTCAGTGAGCCCGCCCGCCGTGTCGGACGGCATCATTTCCGTTGCAGCGCTGGGCGAAAGCACGCAGGGGCTGACGGTGGCGACGTTCTCTAATACGGGTGCCAATGTTTCCGGGCCGGGGGTTAAAATTCTGTCGGCCAAACCCGGTGGCGGTTTTGTTCAGATGAGCGGTACCAGCATGGCAACGCCCCACGTGGCGGGTGTGGCCGCTTTGTGGGCGGAGAAAATCATGAAAACCGGTTTTCTGACCCCCTTAACGCTGACGGCCCGGCTGATCGGTTCGGGTACGGAAACCGGCCTGAAACCCGGTTTTGATCCCACCGATGTAGGCACGGGTCTGGTAAGAGCACCACAGGTTTGAATGGATTCACTACAAACGAAAAAACCGGCGATGAGCCGGTTTTTTTACTATCAAACTTCTTCTTCGTGTAACTCCTCGCTTTTGCGTTTGACCGGTTTTTCAGGCTCCGGCAAAGGTTGGAGGGGCTGAGGATGATCCTCGTACGCCGAATTATCGACGGCTTTAAACCGTGACATGAACGAGTACATAGCGGGAATAACGAAGAGGGTCAGAGCCAGTGAAAACATAATACCCCCCACAATAACAACCCCCAACGGAATCCGGCTTTTGGCGGCCGCACCCAATCCCATGGCAATGGGCAAAGCCCCAAAGGCCGTGACGAGACTGGTCATCAGAATGGGACGAAGGCGCAGAGCCGAGGCTTCTATGGCCGCTTCGACTTTATTCATGCCCTCTTTTCGCTTTTCATTCGCGAATTCCACGATCAAAATTCCGTTTTTCGTCACCAACCCCACGAGCATGATGATCCCGATCTGGGAGAAAATATTGAGCGTCTGGTTGAACATCCACAGCGACACCACCGCACCGGCAATCGCCAGGGGAACCGTCAACATGATGATGAACGGATCGGTGAAGCTCTCAAACTGAGCCGCCAGAATCAAATAAATCAAGACGAGAGCCAGCAAAAAAGCAAACATGGTATTCGACGATCCTTCGGCATAATCACGGGATGACCCGGAAAGGGCGGTCTGGAACGTGTCATCAAGCGTGCGGGCGGCAATGGCCTGCATAGCTTCTACGCCATCGCCAATGGTTTTGCCCGGAGCCAGACCTGCCGAAACCGTCGCCGATTTAAACCGGTTGTAGTGGTAAACCTGCGGTGGACTGGATACTTCGGCAAATTTCACCAGGTTATCCAACTGCACGAGATTTCCTACGTTGTTGCGGACGTAGAATGACGCCAGATCGACCGGTTCGTCGCGGTCATCCCGGGCCACCTGACCAATTACCTGGTACTGCTTGCCATTCATCAGGAAGTAGGCCAGACGCCGGTTGCTGAGGGCCAGTTGAAGGGTTTGGGCCACATCCTGAACCGATACACCCAGGCTGGTTGCTTTTTCCCGGTCAATGGTCAGGTTCAATTCGGGTTTATTAAATTTTAAGTCTACATCAAAACCCTGAAACGTAGGATCCTTCTGAACTTCATCCATGAATTTCGGCAGGTTTTGCTGCAGTTTCTCGAAATTCAGGTTCTGAATCACAAACTGAACCGGCAGACCCCCTCCGCCCCCGCCACCACCACGGCCCACCTGAATGGTCTGTTCCTGGGTGGCATTCATCCGCGCTTCACTGAATCGTTTTAGGTTTTTGCTTAGAAAGTCGGTTATATCCTGTTGCGAACGTTTGCGGTCTTTGGAATCGATCAGGTTGAGGGCCACAAAACCCGAATTGACGGCTCCGGAACCCGACATTCCAGGCGCAATAACGCTGAACGTAAAGTTGATTTCCGGAATCGAATCCAGCACAAACTGGTTGACGCGGTCCGTAATCCGGCTCATGGCTTCGTAACTGGTTCCTTCCGGCGCGGTAATGGGAATCCGTACCCGTCCCCGGTCTTCCAGGGGAGCCAACTCGGATTTCAAGGTCGATCCAATACCAAAAATCAGCGCGATACAAACCGCAATCAACCCAAATGCCCACCGGCGACGCCCCATAAAACCGGTTAGCGAAGAGCGGTACGACTGATCCAGCCACTGGTAGAAAGGCTCGGTTTTCTGGTAGAACCACGATCCTTTTCCGTGGTCTTTGCTCACCAGCTTCACACTGAGAACGGGAGTCAGGGTCAACGAAACGAAGGCCGAGATCAACACGGAACTGGCCACGACGACCCCAAATTCCCGGAAAAGGCGACCCGTAAAACCCTGAAGGAAAATCACCGGCAGAAACACAATGGCCAGCGTAGCCGAGGTCGAGATTACGGCAAAGAAAATCTCTTCCGAGCCTTCTTTGGCCGCCCGTTTCAACTCCATGCCGCCTTCTATTTTCTTGAAAATATTCTCCGTCACCACAATCCCGTCATCCACCACCAGACCCGTGGCCAGAACGATGCCGAGCAGCGTTAGTACGTTGATACTGAACCCGGAAATATACATCACAAAAAAGGCACCAATGAGCGATACCGGAATATCGATCAGCGGGCGAATGGAAATGAGCCAGTCGCGGAAGAAAAGATAGATGACAATGACGACCAGTATAAAAGCCAGCAGAATGGTTTCGCCCACTTCTTCAATGGACTTCCGGATAAAAACCGTCCGGTCGATCCCGTTCAGAATCTTGATGTCCGGCGGCAGTTCCCGTTTGATATCGTTCAACCGCTTGTTAAATTCATCGGCAATGGCCACATAGTTGGCGCCCGGTTGCGGAATCATAACCAGAATAGCACCCGAAGCATTGTTTTGTTTGGCCGCTGATTCTTCATTTTCCGGCCCCAACACCGCGTAGCCAACGTCTTTAAAACGAACGATCTGGTTGGCGGTCTGGCGAAGAATGAGGTTGTTAAAATCCTCTTCGGTCGCCAACCGACCGGCGGCTTTAACGGTCAATTCCGTGTTGTTTCCGTAAATTTTTCCGCCCGGTAGTTCCACATTCTGGCGGGTGAGCGCATCCTGAATATCCTGAGAGGTTAACCGATACGCGGATAGCTTGCTGGGATCGATCCAGAGCCGCATCGCGGGCCGTTTCAACCCGTAGATCATCACCTGACTCACACCCGGAATCGTTTGCAGACGCTCCTGCAACACGTTCTCGGCGTAGTCCGACAATTGCATTGGATTGCGCGTCGTACTCTGAATCGGCATGAAAATAATCGGGTCGGAGTTGGCATCGGCCTTGCTCACAACCGGGGGGGCATCGATGTCCTGCGGAAGCTGCCGCTGGGCCTGGGCCACTTTATCCCGGACGTCGTTGGCGGCCCGTTCCAGGTCGGCTCCCAGTTCAAACTCGATGGTGATGTTGCTGCTGCCGAGTGCGCTGTTTGATGAAATGGTCCGAATGCCTTCGATGCTGTTGAGCGATTTTTCAATCGGCTCCGTAATCTGTGACTCGATAATTTCCGGATTGGCACCGACGTAACTGGTCCGGACCGAAATAATCGGCGGATCAATAGCCGGATATTCCCGAACGCCCAAAAATGTAAAGCCAATGACACCGAAAAGGATGATGACAATCGACATAACCATGGCGAAAACCGGTCGCCGAAGGCTTAATGAAGGTAGACTCATTGGTGTAGTTCGTTAATTCATACTCGCACTATTACCCGCTGCTGACCCTTGCTCCGGCTGCTTTTGACCCGTTAACCGATCAATTTTAGCCACTTTCACCGGGGCTTCAGGACGCAGGAAAATCAAACCGGTGGTTGCCACCGTATCCCCCTTCTGTAAGCCCTGCGTTATTTCGACCACGCTGGCGTTCCGTAATCCGATCTTCACATCTTTAAAAACCGCTTTCCCGTTTTCGATCACCACCACCTGGCTGCCGCGCGTTTGCGGAATCACCGACTGGGTTGGAACCACGAGTGCCTGGGAATTATTGATTACCAGACTCACCTTGGCGAACGTTCCGGGACGCAGGCTGGACGTATTGTTGGCTACCCGCGCCCGAATGCGCAGGTTCCGGGTGGCTTCTTCAACGCCCGGCTCGATGGCATACACCGATCCGTTAAACGTTTTGTCCAGACCGTCGACCTGAAACGAGATCACACTGCCCACTTTAACGGACGGACTGTATTTCTCGGGAACCGAAAAATCGAGCTTCATGGAATTGGTCTGTTGCAACCTGGCAATCAGTGTATTCGGACTCACTACAGCCCCTAAACTCACATTCCGTAAACCAATGGTTCCGGAAAAAGGTGCCTGGATTTCGGTTCGGCGAAGCGCGGCTTTCGTCACCTCGATGTCGGCCAGCGTTCCTTTCAGGTTCGTCACAATGATGTCGTATTCCTGTTGGCTAATACCGCCCCGTTGCAGCAGTTGTTTGTTGCGTTCTTCAATGCGCCGGTTATTTTCTTCAAGCGACCTTAGCTTCAACAATTGAGCTTGTAAATCACCGTCGTACAGTTTCACCAGCAATGTACCCTGCTTAACGGCCCGTCCCTCCTGAATGTTTAATTGAACAATTCTTCCCGAGATTTCGGGGTAGATATCCACCTGCTCAGAAGCCAGCAGGGAACCCGTAGCCACTACTTCATCTTTCAGATTCTGGGAAGTAACCACAAAAACATTGACCGCCGTGGGGCCACCACCGCCCGCGCGGCCGCCACCCTGCCCGGAAGGAGCCCCTCCCCGACCGCCACCGGCCGATTCGCCCGGTTGCTTTTTATAAAACTTGTTGTAATAGATGATGCCGCCCAAAACCAGCACCACCAAAATAATAGCAATCCACCTTTTCACAGAGATCGTAAGTTGAATCGGACGCGGTATTGCGCCCATTGAGAAAGTTGTATCAAACCGTGTGCCTACTGTCGGAATCTGATTTTTCAGCTAACTTAGCACCGAAATTACTCCATTACAACAAGCCATGACAGTTGAAGAATACATTAATCGACAAACACCCGAAATTCATCGCTTATTAGACCAAATACGTCGATTAATCCTGGAAGCATCCCCTAAAGTTCAGGAAAAAATTAGCTGGGGAGTACCCTTTTATTTCCATAAAGGCCATTTGTGTTACCTCAATCCGCTCCGAACACCGGAGGTCGCCATCGATCTTTGTTTCCTGAGAGGCTACGAATTAGCCAATGAACAGGGCGCGCTTGAAGGCCGGGGCCGCCGAACGGTCAAGTCACTAATTGTGCAGGCTGACTCCATAAACGAAGACCTGATTCGGGAATTGCTGCAGGAAGCGATTCTGCTCAATGAAACCTCCAAGGAAAAACCGGCCATCTTTCATAAAAAGAGAGGGTGATTGTGCCAGAGCCGGATACTATATCGTTGCCGGACCGGGGGTGCAACCCCCGGTTATCCATACTTAACACCTTCGGTGTTACCAGTAAGCTCCCTATCGTTTACAACCCTTGGAGGGTTAAGTATGGATAACCGGAGGTGCAACCCTCGGTCAAGCCTGTGCTGGGGCAGACGCCTATGCTCGACGGCCACTCCTAGGCTAGACCATACGCCTGTGCTCGACGCCTACTTGATGACCCGTTTGTAGTTAGCCGCACCCTTTCACATTCATCATTTTATAGTTCAACTACCGGCCACACAATTTCCGATACTCACACCATTCGCAAATCTTTTTGTCGCTGGTTTTCTGGAACGGCTGGCCGGGGTCGAACAAATCCGCGATGAGTTTACGGAGGTGCACTTCCGTTTCAACCACGAATTCTTCGGGCGTGCCCAGATGCAGTTTGTTCTCCATGAAACCGCCTTCCATGTTGCGGAACGAATAAAAACCGGCTACCACCCGGGTGTTCGTACCGTCGATCCATTCGCTGCCAAACTGCAATCCCTTGTTTTGCAGCATCTTTTTGTACACCAGATACTGGTATAACCACAACTGCCGGGCCTTGTCTTTCTGGGCGTCGGTCAGCAGGAGTTCCATCGTTTTGACGTCGGCATCCCGGGCTTCGATTTTCCCGGTTTTGTAATCGGCCACCCGAATCAGCACCGTACCGTCGGGTTGGCGAAGCCGCTCGACCCGGTCAATTTTCCCGGCAATCCGGATGCGTAAGGGACCGATGGCGGTTTCGACCTCCAGCTCGGTATCCCATTCTTCTTCCGTTTGCAACACTTCCAGATTCTTCCCGTAGCGCTCCATCTGCAGGGCATTAAACCGTACCATCAGGTCTTCCGCCACCTTGTAGAGCAGGCGATTCATGCCCGATTCGGTCACCCGGTTTACAAACGCTTCTTCGTATTTCAGCTTCAATTTTTCGACAACCCGTTCGGTCGTCACCTCCGCTCCCACCATGCGGTATTCCTGATCAAGGGCTTCCAGCGTGTTGTGAATCCACTGCCCGAATTCAGCGGCATCCATTTCATCGCTCACCTCATCGTCTTCCTGCATGCTGATTACCCGGCTGAAATAATACTTGAGCGAACAACTCATGAAATTATTCAGCGAGGTGGGGTACATTCCACCAAACACCCGATTTTTGGCCGAACTGAATTTCCCCATCAGATCCTCCCGCAGTTTCGCCAGAATTGCATCACTCTTCGGAATTTCGAGCGTATCGTAGGGTAACAAAGCCAATTTTTGATCGGCCGCCTTGCCAAATCGTACAGTAGGATAGCTGATGGTTACATTACCCCCGGAAGCCGGAACCAATTCGTGTTCGATCTGGCGGATAAACCGGCTTTTCTCGCCTTTGCTGGTCCCGTACGCATCGGCCGAAGTAACATAGAGCAGCGAGACTTTTCTGGCCCGCTGCAACAACCGGTAGAAGTGATACGACATCACCGATTCCTGATCCTGGTAGGTCGGCAAACCGACTTCCACACAGGCATCGAACGGAATCAGGGAATTCAATTTCCGCGACTGGGGCAGGATTCCCTCGTTCACCGACAAAATAATCAGGTGCTCGAAATCCAGCGCCCGGGTTTCGAGCATCCCCATCACCTGCAAAGCACTGCCCCCTTCGCTTTCAAACGGGATGCTGGTTTGCCGGATCAGTTCATACAGAAACTGCTTCAGGCTCTTGATCGTCACCAGTTCATTCCGCTGTTCGCGTTCGAGCGTCGTTTCCAACTGGCGAAGCAGATTCTGAAATAAATACAGATATTCGGTTTCAATGGCGTCCTGCTGTTCGGTGTAGACCTCCCGCAGCACCTCGATCAAAGCATAAAACTGGTGAATGACCACCAGCGGTTTATCGTCCGGCCAACGGCGGAACAACACCTGAAACAACGGGCTGTTTTCGCCCATCGCCAGCAACTGCTTTTCGTCCAGATACACCAGATTGTCCGTCGTGATGGTGTTGATGGCTTTCTGAACGACCCGGTTTGGCAACCCCGACGACGATTTCAAACCCGTCAATTCATACTGCCGGATAAACGGGTGATTGAGAACTTTGACAACGTGCCGGTGGTTGAATTTGGGAATATAGATCGTGCCGCTACCGTCTTTCTTTTGAAAAGCTGCCACGGTGCGCTGCATTTCAAAAAGGGCATCGACCAGCGTAAACAGGTGCGAATTCTGCAACGAAAGCCCCATCGTCACGTTCAGATCCGTCACTGAGCCACCCATCGAATACAAAACCGGTAACAACAAGGTTTCGTCGCCCAGAATCAAGGCCGTGGTGCCGGCATCGGTTTCAGAATCGGCATGCTGCCGGTAAATCTGGCTGGCGACTTTGGCCTGCATGCTGGCATTCGGAACGCCGATGACCTGAATGTGTTTGGGCGTTTCGGTGAGTCCATTTCCTTCCCAGGTCCAGGGGCCACTCCAGCCGTCCCGTTTGTAGTTCCGCAGCATCTTCCCGGCTTCCTGCCGCTTCGACTGCATGTAATACGCGTCGGTATCCCACAGCATTTCGGCTTTCTGCGCCTTCAGGAGCGTTTTTACAATCTGCTCTTCCGAACGACTCAGGGCGTTGAATCCCACGAAATACAGTTTTTCATACGCCGGATTGTCGCGCACCAGGTCTTCCACCTGATTGGCCAGCAACCGGTAGGCCATGCCCCGGTACGCCCAGCCTTTCGACAAAAGCCGCTCGTGCAGAGCCTCGTAGGCGGTTTGCAGGTTTTCGAAGAGCTTAAAATACCGCTGCGTTCCGACGGTTTCGAGTTTGGCTCCCCCCCGGCCATCGGGCAAATCGAGCCGCCAGCGTTCGAGTGCTTTGGCCGCCGTCATGTAGCTGAATAGCTCGGAGGGCGAAATCATATACTGATCGATGCGGTCGAAATCGGTGAGCAGAATGCTCGCCCAGTTCAGAAACCGTCCAAATTCCAGCGTATCGTCAATCTCTTTGAAGACTTCGAACAGTTCGAACAACAGACTGACCGGGTCGATTTGCAGAACGCCCGCACTCTGCATGATGAAGTCGTCGACGGCCAGCACGTGGGGTGACAAAAACGGCGTGTCGGATTGCTGACTAAGGTGTTGCTGAAAGGTGGAAACCGCCCGGCGTGTCGGCACAATCACCCACACGTCGTCCATCCGCGTTTGATGGTTGCGGAAGATGTGTTGGGCCACTTGACGTAGGAATGACATTCGGGTTAATTATATAAGTAGACTGAAGAAATTTACCCCGGAGGGGTGTCCTTCGATTTTAGATTAGCTTATTACGCCCCTCCGGGGCTAAGGAGACGAGACTTAGCGGCTTGGGCTATTAACAGTAAACCCCTCCGGGGTAAAAATAATCCGTTTATTACGATGACATTGTTTAGGATTTCAAATTCACATTTATTTTCCTCCCCAACCGAAGCATCCCATTCGTCAGGTCCAAGCCAGAATCCTAAACAGCTTCGATAGACGATTTTTTCTAAGAACGTTCGTTTTGCTCCGTTAATTCAATGAAACCGGTCGGCCCGCACTTCCAGCGTTTTCATAATGGCCGCTTCGGTTTCCAGCAGTTCTTTCCAGCGTTTCCGGACCTTTTCTTTCGGATTGTATTCTTCGGCCAGTTCAATAAAATTCCGGTAATGTCCGGCTTCCGAAATCATCAGTTCGCGGTAGAATTTTTGCAGGTATTCGTCCGTCAGGTTTTCCGACAACAGCTTGAAGCGTTCGGCGCTGCGGGCTTCGATGAGGGCATTCAACAGCAGCTTTTCCATCAACTGTTCGTTGCGGTCGCCGGGTTTTCGCAGAACCAGCAGCAACTGATTGACATACTCATCCTTACGCGGTTTACCCAGCGGAATATTTCGTTTGCGAAGTTCTTTCAGAACCCGCTGAAAATGCCCCCATTCTTCGGCCACGACGGGCGTCAGCACCTCCACCAGCTTTTCATGTTCGGGAAACTGAACGATCAGGGAGATGCACGACGATGCGGCTTTCTGTTCGCAAAAGGCGTGGTCGATCAGGATATCGCCGAGGTTCATTCGGGCAATATCGACCCAGCGCGGATCGGTAGGGAGTTCCAGGCCTAAAGTCGTCATCACAGCTCGATCAGTTTTTCGAGTTCCCGGTCCCACCGATACGGTGAATCCGGCGTTTGATAATAACCGCCCAGCCAGCGTTCCACCGGGTTGAGGACCCGGCGTCCGGCAATGACATCAGCACCAGCTTCGGTGAGGCTGACACCCGCTTCGGTGTATTCCCACAGTTTTCCGTTCAGTTGCCGGATGGTTTCCCCCACGCTCAGGTCCGTGATCCCATAGTCGCGGTCCTGCTGTAAAAACCGCCCGATCAGGCTGGCTTCCGGCATCGGCCCTTCCATCAGCGTCGCCGTCAGCATATGTTCAATCAGATTCAGGTTGTTTTCGGTAAACGGAAAACGCTGCAAATGCAGAATCAGGGCGTTTCGCAAAAACCGCAACCGGCCAAAATCCGTCTCCAGAAGTTGCTGAATCGCCAGCGGTTCCGGGCTGGCGTAAGCATTCCAAACCGCCCCGGCCACCTCCAGATCGTGACGCGTCAACGCATCGGCCTGTAAAAACAGGGTTGCCAACTGGGCTCCGTTCAGTTGGCCCATGCCTTTAAAAAACGGCTCCCCCGGGAAGGAATCGACCGAAACCTGCTTGATTTTAGTGGTTCCCAGTGGTTGCTGCGCCAGTTGGGCCAGCAAAAAAACCAGGTTGATCTGGCAGAACAAATCGTGCTCGAACCAGAGGTAGATTTCGTCGTAGTCGGTCGGAACGGCCAGTTTTTCAAACGCCTGCACCACCCGCTGATCGTACTCAGAAGGCGCGTCATCCGTCACGTTGTGCCACGCCCGGCGGATGCGCCAAAGTTCGTGAACGGATTGAACATCCGCACTGACCGGCCCCTCCGACATCGCTTCCCGCCAGACCATGCGGTCGGTCTGGTCGGCATTTCCCAGAATGTTCGATTCGGCAAAGGCTTCGGCGGTTGCATCGCCGTTGAGGATGTGTAGTACTTTCATAGTCAGGACTTAGTCGAATAATAACCAATGAACACCAAAGGAAAAAGACCGGTTGATCGTCCGGAAATACGGCGCACTGTAATACGTCTGGTCGAGCAGGCCCTGGTTGGCATGCGCCAGTTTTAGAAAAAGCCGAACCCGGTTGATTCGCAAGTTGGCATACGGTTCGGCCATGAGGTAATCGCCCAGTTTGGTCTCGTTCTGCAAATGATACTGCTGGGTGAGTGGCATATACTGGTCGGCGTAATAGGCGGATTTGTAATGAAACTGAATTCCAGCCAGCACATACAATTTCTTGAATAACAAAAAGTTATATTCAAACCGGGCATTTGCCAGAAAGGTCGGTATGCGCAGCACGTCATCATTCGAAACCAGCGTGTAATAACCCTGCCCCGCCATCGTAAACTTGCCGGCCCGAAACTGCCAGCCCAAACTCGTCTGCAAAATGCTGAACGCACTCGAAAGCTGTTGCGGAACCGCGGCCGTGTCGAAATAAATATAATTCGTCAGCAAATAATAGTCCATTCCGGGGCTCAAAATCAGCTTTCCCAGCTTCAGATTCAACTGCCCGTAGGCGTGTTGGGTACCGCGCAAATCAAACCGGGTTGCTAACCTTCCTTCATGATCCCATTGGTAAATGTTGCTCGTATACCGGTTTTGGAGGAGCGTCGGCGAGGCAAAGACGCTTTCATAGCCCGCCGTCAACAGACGGCTTTCCAGACGACCCTGAAGCCGGAAGTCGCGGCCTAACAAATACTCCACTTCGGCGGTCACCCGCGTCAGGCTGTCCGGGAAATAGTAGCCCAGCCAACCGCCCACAAACGTTTCGAGCCGGCTGCTTTTGTAGCTCGAATCGGGCACGAGCCGCCCGATGTTGAACCGGTTTTCCAAGCCGTAATAGCGGTTTCGGAGCCAGGCGCGGTAGTTGAAAGCCGAACCACGGGCCGAAAACTGGCCTTTTATGCCAATCTGATTCTCAAACAGCCGAAATAGTGTGGTTTGCCGCGTTTCCAGGCTGTCGAAATAATAGCGGGGATAAAACGGTTTTCGGGCCGGATTCAGGGAGTCCGCCAACGTAAGTCCGGTGGAGATGTCCGTGTCGGTAAACCGGTAGCTTTGGGCACGAAAATCAACGATATTATAAAGTTGAAAAGCCGTATCCAGAACATACTGGTGATACAGATGGAGGTCGTTGCGGATTTCGCGGGAGTTGGCCGTCGACAAAACCGGTTTTAGTTCAAGGTTGGGATTGGCAACGGTGGCGGTGCTGGAGCCGGGTTCAACCACTCCGCCCTGATCGAGTGAGCGGTGGTTGAGGTTGTTGTAATGCGCCAGCAAGGTGTACTTGTCGTTCTTGGACCGGTAGTTGGAATGGATGACAAAATTCCAGTTTTCGGCCAGGCGCTGCGTGCCGGACGAACTGGAGGTGGTTCCTCCAAATTGCACATCCGACGTCATGCGCTGAAGATTGAATCCAAGGTTCCAGCGTTCACTGACGTTTTGCGTAAAATCGAAATTCACGATGTTTTGCCCGCGCCCCCCCAGCACCAGATACATGTTCGTGTAAGGCGATCGCGTGTCGAAATACCGGATGTTCTGGGTTTGATACCCGTACAACCCGTAGGCACTCAGACCCGTTTGGGAACCAATGGCGGGTGTCTGGTAAAAAACCGACCGCAGGGCCGTCCCCAGATTTCCCAAATCCGTGTAGAGGTTGTTATACCGATTGACATAGTTGGTCTGGTGAATCCCTTCCAGCGTGGTGTCGATGGTTATCAGGGCTTTGCGGTTATTCAGGACGTCGCTTTCCAAAAAAAAGCGGGTCGTTTTGGGCCCATAAATGAGTTTGGTGGAGTCGTCGAGTATGGCCCCTCCGGCGGTTGCACCCGGCCCTCCGGTCGTCGTAGGCTGCCCGCCTGTCCGGTTTCCACCCTGCGGGAAGTTTGGAAGGCGGGTGGGCAACTGCGCCCAGGCCGGTGAGGTAAACCATAACAGCAGGATACTTATACGCAGTAAAAAAAGTCGGGTCATATGGTCTGAACTGGGATTCCGCCAATTTATTGATTCGCGGTGATTACTTTTTGCGGTAATTAGCTTTTTTTAACAGCCCTTCGCGTCCGTTCAAACCCGTTGCGGCTGGCTTTTCTGAATCATTTCCCGGAACAATTCTTCGCCTTTCAGAAAGGTCACGTCGATCGGCAGATACGCAAACGACGAGGCATTGGCCCCGGTTTGGGCCAGCAAAGGAGCCAGTTTGACAAAGTCCTTCTCGGTCGTCAAAACCGTTGCGCCAACCGGCAATTCGTCCTGAATTCGTTTCAGATCGGCCGGAGTGTAGCGGTAATGATCGGCAAACCGCCAATGACGAACCAGTGAATAATGGCTTTTGACGTACGTTTCCAATGATTCGGGCCGGGCAATGCCCGATACCAAAACTACGCTTTTCAGGCGCTTTCGGATTGATGGGGTTGCAAAATTAATCGGATCACCGTACCGGAATCCCGTAAAAAAAACCGGAACGTCGGACCGGCCATACGCCCGGATTCGCTCCTGAATCGCCTGTTGTTCGGCCCGGCTCAATCCGTCGGGACATTTGGTTACCAGAATCCCATCCGCCCGGCGGGCACCGTGTCGCCGTTCGCGCAGGCGTCCGCCCGGAAACGGCTGGTCGTCGTAAAAGGGCCGGTTGTAATCCGTCAGCAACAGGTTCAGGTGCGCCTGAACGGGGCGGTGCTGAAACGCATCGTCCAGAATAATCACCTGTAAATCAGGATTTATTTTCAATAATTCCGGAATCGCTTCAGCGCGTTTTTCACCCACACTGATCATGACCCGGGCTTGATCGTCCCGTTGGCTGTGTCCGTGTTTCCGATACAGCAACAGCGGCTCGTCTCCGATGGTGTCGGCGGTGTCGGCATCTGTTGCCAGACGAAAACCTTTGGTCCGGCGGCCATACCCCCGGCTCAGCGTAGCCAGCGGCCCAAACGGTTTCAGCAAACGAACCAAATAATCGACGTGTGGCGTTTTGCCGGTTCCTCCCACCGTTATGTTTCCTACACTAATGGTATAGATTGGTGGCCTTAATATGGGAATAATACGCCTGTCATACAGCGCATTACGAATGTCAGTAATACCGCCATACAGCCAGTTGAGGGGATTCAGGAATCGGTTGGACACTAAGTTTTACGTAATAATTTATTAACAAGCCTATTCAGTAACACCCAAAATTACTACTTTTAATGATGAATGCCGTTCCTTATCTGTCACTATGAGTCTCAAGGCCGACTTCCTGAAATACACATTGCATTTTACGTTCGAGGCCGGAACGTCACGAGGCACGCTAACGCAAAAAGACAGCTATTTTGTCCGCATTCGCGACGATGAAGAACCGTCTGTGGTTGGTTGGGGCGAGTGCGCTCCGCTCCGCGGGCTGAGCATTGACGACCGTCCTGATTTTGTCGATCAACTGCGTCATACCTGCGAGCTTTTCAACCAGTTGGACCTTCAGCTTTTTCACTGGAATGTCCCGATTGTGCTGCAACTCATCAGCGACCGACTGCCGTCGATCCAGTTTGGTTTTGAAACCGCCATGCACGATTACATCAACGGCGGACAGCGGACGGTTTTCGACTCCGAGTTTGCCAAAGGCGCCAGAACCCTGCCCATCAACGGCCTGGTGTGGATGGGGAAACCGGAATTTATGCGCCGGCAGATTGAAGAAAAACTGGAAGCGGGCTTCACGACCATCAAATTAAAGATCGGTGCCATTGATTTCCGGCAGGAATGTGACCTGCTCGACTCCATTCGCTCCCGCTTCAGTGCCGACCAGATTACGCTGCGGGTGGACGCCAACGGCGCTTTTAGCCCCGACGATGTGCTGGACAAACTCAACCAGTTGGCCGTTTTCGACATTCATTCCATCGAACAACCCATCCGGCCAGGGCAACCGGATCTGATGGCCGAACTCTGCCGCCAGTCGCCCATCCCGATTGCGCTCGATGAGGAATTGATCGGTCACATGGAATATGTGGAAAAAATGCGGTTGCTGAAAAAGATCCAGCCGCACTATATTATCCTGAAGCCCACACTATTGGGCGGTTTTATTCACTGCACCCAATGGATTGAAATTGCCAACCGGCTTGGCATCGGCTGGTGGATCACCTCCGCCCTCGAATCCAACATTGGCCTGAACGCCATTGCGCAATACACCGCGCAGTTCAAAAACCCCATTCCGCAGGGCCTCGGAACCGGGCAGCTCTACCACAACAACATCGAAAGTCCACTGGCGATTGAAAACGGTTTTTTGAAAACCGATCTCACCAAAGGCTGGAATCTGGAGATTCTAGAAACCGGTCGGGGGGTGCGCATCGAAAGGTAATGCCGGTTTCTGCCGCGCCTTTTCTATACCCAGTCAATCCTTTTTTTTAGCAAACCCAGCGTTTCGGCTTCGCGGCTTCCGGGTTCAGGCTGGTAATCGTATACCCAGTTGGCTTGCGGGGGCATGCTCATCAAAATGGACTCGGTGCGGCCGTTGGTTTCCAGCCCGAATTTCGTGCCCCGGTCCCAGACCAGATTGAATTCCACATACCGCCCCCGGCGCAGCATCTGCCATTTTTTCTCGTTTTCGCCAAATGGCAATGCCCGGTTTTTCTGCATGAAATGGGTGTAAATCGGTGCAAAGGAATTGCCGATTTCCTGCACAAAGGCAAACAAAGCCGCCTTATGATCGTCGTCGGCCGGGCGGAGGTAATCGAAGAAAACACCGCCAATACCGCGCGTTTCGGCCCGGTGGCGGATGAAAAAATAGTCGTCAGCCCAGCTTTTGTATTGGGAATAATAGTCGGGATTGTGCCGGTCGCAGGCGGTTTTCAGGTACTGATGAAACCAGCGGGCATCGTCGGCGTCGACGTAATGAGGTGTCAGGTCGATGCCGCCCCCAAACCAGCACGCGCCCGTACTGAGTTCAAAATACCGCACATTCATGTGGATAATCGGCACCATTGGACTGTGCGGATGGATGACGATGGAAACGCCGGTGGCGTAAAAATCAGCCGGTTCGGTCGTTTTCATCTGTTTCAGCACCGCGTCGGATGCCGGGCCGTGGACGGCAGAGAACAGAACTCCTCCTTTTTCAATCACATTGCCGTTCTGGATGATCCGGGTGCGACCTCCGCCCCCTTCGGCACGTTCCCAGCGGTCTTCGTGAAACCGGCCGGAGCCGTCGGCGGTTTCGAGTGCCTGGCAAATCCGGTCCTGTAAGCCCGTAAAAAAATCAGTGATGCTTTGTTTATCGACAGCCATTCGGGAATGATGCGGTTTTTTCGCCCGTAAAGATACACGGACCCGCGGATATTAGTCCGGGCGATTTTCATTCCGCCTATGGTCTTCCTCCATTGAAATGTTGTCTAAAAAGCTCTCGGGCTGGACGACCGGAGCACTTACTCACTGATTTTCAGCGAAAACCGCACGGGGCGGGGTTTATCGACCATCAACAGCAAGCCTTGTCCGGTTAACTGGTGGAGCAGTTTGCTGGCCCGGTATTCGGAAATATTGACCAGTTGGGCGTATTGCTTGGCCGTAATGAAGTCGGTTTTCCGGAGTACCTGGATCAAATTGCGGACGTTGGACGATTGCAGCAACGGGCCGTCGGGCGTCACGAGATTGGTCAGAATCAGCTTGTTGGTTGGCACGGATTTGTCTTTCGCCCGTACATAAATGGTTCGTTTCCCTTTTTCGTCGATGGCATAATGCGGTTTTTCGTCGCTCTCCGCCACTTCGATCAGAATGACCTGCCGACCCAGTTGGTGGATCACTTCGTAACTAACCGAAATGGCCGGGTCAATCAGCAGATCGGTGGCTTTCTCGATTTTCTGCATTTCGTACAATTCCGACTCGACACCTGACACCCGCCCGTCGTCCGATACGCCGATGAGCAGCAGCCCCCCCGACGTGTTGGAGAAGGCGGTGAGTGTTCGGGCAATGCGGTAGGCCGTATGAATGGTCGATTTAAATTCGAGTCGGGTGCCTTCACCCCGGGCAATCAATTCGGTCAGATTATAGCGCATACTGTCTTAAACCACGTTATTCAAGCGTTTTGTTCACAAATAATTTTCGTTGGAAGGCCAAAAACAGGGCCATCACCAGTCGTGTCTGTCAGTCCTTTAGGCCCCTAGTTACTTAAAATTGCCATTCCGACCTTGCTTTGCATAGTCCTTTTTAAAATTTATCCGTATATCTTTGATCGAGTTCATCTCACAATGCGATAGATAATCCTGACAAAGCCCGGTTGCACTTGCAGCCGGGCTTTGTAGTTTTGGGGCAAAATGAGCCATTCCGAAAACCCGCGTCCTCCAAAACCAGAAGCTATGAAACCGCTCCATTGTCTGTTATTGCTCACCGCCTTCGCCTGCCAATCGAAAAAAAATACGGATCACGACCAGGCGGACGCCTACCGCGACCTGCTGATCGACCGGGTAATCTGGAAAAAAAGCGATGTAGCAAACCCGCCGGGAAGCCCCACAAACGTTCACGGGTTTACGATGACCAACACCTCGGAGTTGTATTCGTATCATCAGATTGAAGTCCGGTTCGACTATTTTGACAGCACGTACCACAAAATCGGCTCGTCAAACAGAATTCTCCCGCAAGCCATCGGACCACGGGCCGCGCTACCTGTTCGCGACATTCAGGACGGGCCTGTGATGCCAGCCGCCCGATCGGCGACCGTCACGGTGGTCAAAGCGGAGTCCGACCGGGCGGTTTTACCAGAATAAATCCGTTGTATACCTGCCGAAATGCGGATTTATTATGTCTTTCGTACACATTGTTATTCCTTGACTATCTGACTATTACAAAAAAAAGCAAAAAAAACTTTCCAAAAAAAGGTGATAAAAGCACTTTATCCCCCTCTTATAGATGAAGGAGTACACCTGTACTACTTGTAATTAATAGAGATTGGTAAGTGGAACATCCCGGCCTTTTTGGCCGGGATTTGTTTTTGAAGGCCGTTCCTGCGATTGATTCGCTCCCGCAACTTGCCCAAATCAACTGCTACCGGATGATCAACCGGTATTTATATTGGCCATTATTTGTGACTTATCCCACAAACCGATAGCTTTATTAGGTATTTAAAAGAACCCGTCACTAATCCACAGTTGTAAAATGGTACTTATCATACATGGGATTCGGGCGGAAATTGAATGGCGGAATTTAATTTGCTTCCCCAATGATTACGAAACCGCCTTTGATCTTTTATCTAATTTTGTCGCTAGTGGCCTCACCCTGCTGGAAGCTTCCGTGAGCGATGGTGCTACCCTGCTGAAACTTCCGGTTGATGGATTTGATGGGCAATTATTCAGTCCGCACCTGCAAAATCTCCAGATGGAATGGGAGGAAATCTTAGCTAATCGGGGGAATTATTCGAAAAAACCGGTCATCACTCCCTTGCAGGAGTGGGATCGGCAACTCATTCAGTATTACGAAAAGCAGATTGAACGCGTTTGCCGAAACCTGATTGGCAATCAAAAGGCCCTGATTAAGGCGGCCCAACGAAAGGGCGCCGGTGCCGGACTGAGACACTATGAACTGATGCAGGAAAAATACCTGCTCTTGTTGACCGGGTTCGAAGCTTCGCATCAACGAGCTGTTAGCCACCTCGCAGCATTCTGACGCCATTCTGCCCGCTCACGCAACGAGATGGCAGTAAAATCCCGAAACCCGAACCTCCTGCCCATTGTCCAGCGCCCGCAGGTAGCAGGTGTGAATGCCGGTTTCATTGTCACAAAGCGGATAAGCCGTCACAATGAATTTCCGTTTTGGTGAAAACAACTGCGACACCGGCAGGCTCACAACAGCCCCCAGGCGGGGCAATTTGGCGTGGTTGAAGTTGGTTTTGGCGGTTAACATGGCTTTCGACAATCGTTTGGTTCCGGCTCCGGTGCTTTCGCGCTGGCTCATGTATTTATCACCCAACGGTGGCTTTCGTTATCAATCCGTGCGTATTTTTTGATAACTTTACGAGTCTATGCCATTGTTTATCTCCTCCCTCAATTCGGGCAGCAACGGAAATTGTTATTACATCGGCAACGAGCAGGAAGCCGTCCTGATCGATGTCGGGCTTTCCTGCCGCCAGATCGAAACCCGGTTTCAGCGGCTGGGGTTGTCGCTCCGGACGGTGAAAGCTATTTTCATTTCCCACGAACATTCGGATCACATCAGCGGCCTTTCCCAACTGGCGCGGAAGTATAAACTGCCGGTATACATTACCCCGAAAACCCTGCACAATAGCCGTCTTTCATTGGAGGGGGTTCCTGTCAACCCATTATGCGGCAACGAACCGGTACAGATTGGAGACCTCCGCATCACGGCTTTCCCGAAACACCACGATGCTGCTGACCCCCACAGCTTTACGGTCGATTTTCAGGACACAAAGGTTGGGATCTTTACGGACATCGGCATGCCCTGCGAACACCTGATTCACCACTTCAGCCAATGTCACGCGGCTTTTCTGGAAGCCAACTACGACGAAGACATGCTGGATCGGGGGCGGTATCCGTATTTTCTGAAACAGCGCATTCGGGGTGGCAAAGGCCATTTGTCCAACCAGCAGGCCCTGACCCTGTTCAGGCAACACAAACCGGCTTTTATGAGCCACGTCCTGTTGTCGCACCTCTCAAAAGACAACAACTGCCCGGAACTGGCCCGCGATCTGTTTCTGCCCCACCTCGACCGTACGGAGCTTGTTGTGGCTTCCCGCTTTGGCGAAACTCCAATTTTTCGGATTGATGGGGCCCTGGCGTTGGTTTGACGAAGGATAGCGCGTAGTTTTAGCCTTCTCCTATTTACCTCACAAAAATCAATGAAAAAAACCGGTTTATTTTTCGGACTCCTTTTTCTGGCGATGGCCGGAGCAAATGCCCAAACGTTCCGTGGCCTCGACAAATCGCCAATGGATATGGCCTACTACCCGGACGACTATGCCCACGACCGCAAGTTCGCCCCGGCCAAAATCGGCACCGACAAGGCGATGGTGCGAATTACCTACAGCCGCCCGGCGAAAAACGGCCGTGAAATTTTCGGAACCAAACTGGCGCCGTATGGAAAGGTCTGGCGGGTGGGAGCCAACGAAGCCCCGGAAATCAAATTTTACCAGGATGCGACGTTTGGTGACAAAAAAATAAAAGCGGGCAATTACGCACTGCTGGCCATTCCGACCGAAAAAGAATGGACCCTCATCCTCAGCTCCGACCTGGACCAGTGGGGCGCTTACAGCTACAACGAAGCCCTGGACGTGGCCCGCGTAACCGTACCGGTGCAAAAGCTGGATACGGTTCTAGAAAATTTTTCAATCCAGCTAACAAAAAAAGACGCTAAAACCGCTATCCTGTCTATCGGTTGGGACACCACGCTGGTGACGGTGCCGGTTTCGTTTTAAGGTTGTTCAGCCGGAGGCCAGGCGGCAGTTGGCCTCCGGCTGCGTTTCCCATCTATCGCCACTAGTTCCAACTGATTTTCGCCAGGGATGGGTATTTTACCGATAGGTTCAATTCATTCTTTAGAGGGACCAGCCTTTCAATGGTTTCATTGTCCGGTTTGTACTGGGCCTCAACGAAAAAGCCCGGCAGTCTTACCAACTTGACGATTCCTGCCGGTGTCTGGCGAGTCGCCTGGTATTTACCAAATCGAAAGACAAACTCTAATTGTTGATTGAATTGCAATTGCCCAAACGTTTCCATATGCTTTTTTAGAGTTGGGAGAGAATGGAGAAAAGTGAGCAATGGCTGTCGGAATCCGTCAATACGTGAAAATTTGAAACCGCAGTGCCAAAGCTGGTCGAAAATAAGCAACTGCCGTTTGTCAACGCCTACCCAAACGGGTAGTTTACAGACCGTTTATAAAAACTACCTGCTCTGATAGGGCCAATCCATGAATTCGGCCCAGAAAACCGGTGCTGGAACGCTCACTTCCGGATGTAGACCAGCAGATCCTTCCTGTCCTTAATTTCAAGTACCTGGTAAATATTCTTGATGTGGTATTTAACCGTGTTCTCGGAAATGCACAGTTTATCCGCAATTGCTTTGTTGGACAAACCCTCCGTCATGCATTGAAAAACCTCCCGCTGCCGTTCTGAAAGGAGACCCGTACTGGCCCCCGGATTGGTTGTATTGTCGGCCTGTACTTTCCCGTTGAGGGTGATGTAAGCATCCATCTCGGCTTTCATTTGTAAAAATTCAGCCTCGAGACGGTTCTGCCGCTGACGGTAAAAAAGCAAGCCACTCAGCAAAAGCAAGGCGATCAGGGTCAATCCGGAAAGAACGAGGGTCAGCTGGTCCCGGCTGGTTTTCTGCTGCAATAACTCCTGCTCTTTCGTTTTCAACAGGATACTTTCCTTCTGATCGTGCAGCAAACTGATGTTCTCTTCCCGGGCATAAATTTGGTTGAGACTATCGATTTTTGCTTTAATCTCCACAATCTTGGACGCATCATTTCGCTTCTCGAAAATTTTCAGTAGTTCCTCATACGCATACAGATGGTACTTAATGATCCGGCAGGAATCGGCATACCCGGTCGATTTCCGCAGCGCTTCCATCATACGCTCTTCCCGGTTCATCGCATCGTAAAGCTGGACTTTCTTCACGTAAATCATGGGCAGATTACACGGGTTGGAGATCTGCATCCAGGCAATGGCCCGATCATACGCGTCATCTGCTTTGGAAAACTGCCGGTTTAGAAAAAACAGGTAGCCCTGCTGCATGACCAGAATGGCTTTGTTTTCAGGATTGATGAAACGAAAGCCTGAAACCGTCAACCGCTTGATCAGGCTGTCGGCCTTCGTGTAATTATGCACATCAAAATAGACAAAGGCTTGCTCAGCGATGATGTTTGCCTCATACTGATTTCGGTTCGGGGTTTCCCGGGCAAACCCGAGGGCAACGGTCAGGAACTTCAGTGCTGATTGATAATCGAACACACGCTTGTACGTATACGACAAAAGTAAAGCCGCATGATACTTGTATTCAGGGCTTTGGGTAGGATCCTGCAAGAGAGGCAGCAGCAAAGCCTGTGATTCTTTGTAGTTGAGCGTATTATTCAGTTGAAACACCTTCTGTTCCAGTTCCTGCGGACTGAGCCCCTGAGCCGAAACATGAATTGACAGAAAGAAGAACCAACAACCGTAGACCGAGCGCAGCAACCAGAACGTATTCATACACAAAAACCAGTAATATTCGCGGGGTAACAAACCGTTCCCGGCATCCTTCCGACCGGTCGCTACGCATGGTGAAGATAACAGTATTCTACTAACCCGAAAACGTATTTCCGGTATCGATCAACGGCATTTGTCTTTAAACCGTATAAAAAAAGCCGCCATTAATCTAAAAATTGCTGAAAGTCAGCGATTTTATTGAACGTGCAGCAGCGGACTCTGATCAATAGTCATTTACTTTGGAAAAAAGATTCATTACCAGAACGCCCGCAATGATGAGGATCATACCAATAATAGCAGGCGTATCCGGAACCTGTTTAAATAGAAAAATGCCCACCAGGGCGGTCAGGACAATTCCAACACCGGACCAAACGGCATACGCCACGCCAATCGGCAACGACCGCAGGGCTAAACTTAACAAGTAAAACGAGATCAGATAGCCTGCGATGGTAATCAGGCTGGGCACCAGTTTCGTGAATTGCTGGGACGCATTCAGGGCACTGGTTGCCACCACTTCAGCAACGATGGCCGCGAATAAATACAGGTATTTCATGGGGTTGTGGTGGGGCGTTTTTCCGGATTTTTTTTACCCCCTAGACACTTGCTGTCAAGCCAGGCCATCTATTAATTTTCCGGTGAAGTCGTAAACAAATCGTTGTGAAAAGTGATGAATCTTGTCAGCCAGAGACTTGTCAGGTCCCTTGCATTCATACTCTAATGTAACGAAAAGATACTCGACTGGACAGAAAAACGCATCTTAACTTTTTACCTGGAAACTTCGGTTTCACTATTCCGATGTAGATATCCGGTGTTTATTGGCGACAAACCCTGCTTTCTGTGAATCATTTTAAACGATCAACAGATACTTTAAAGACCAGATTTACTTTTTCGTATCAGTTTAAAAGCTTCTGTAGGTTGATAAGCTGGAAAAAATGAAAATATAACACGATTATCAATGGAAAAGCACTATTACAATCCCCCACAACTCCCCAATTGGGAAAAGGCCTTTTCACAGGTAGTCGTGGTGAAGAGTGAGGAAATGCAAACCATTTATCTTTCCGGTCAGGTTTCGGTAGACCGAGAAAATAAACTGATTGGAGAAGGCGACCTTAAATGTCAGGCTACACAAGCTTTTAAGAATCTGCAGGTAGCTCTTGCCTCAGTGGGAGCAACCACAATGGACGTAGTAAAAATCAATATTTATGTAAAAGACTACCGCTCGGCCGATGCCGGTGTGGTCAGTGAGGCATTTCAAAGTGCATTCCCATTTGAAAAGCTTCCGGCTAGTACGTGGCTGGGTGTGCAAGCATTAGCTCTGGAAGGATTGTTAATTGAGATTGATGCGATTGCGGTAGTTGCTGTCCATCCTACCATTAAGCATACATAGCTTTTAAACCTCCCATCTGTCTTTCAGATTTATACCCTTTATTCCGGGATGGGGGTGCCCGGCTTTACATCGACGTTGTGATAGGAAACAATTTTCCAACTACCTGTCTCTTTGGCTAATACCTGCAATAAACGGGTATTGAGTGCTCCCTTGGCGTCAAGCTGAATTCTGGCTGGAAGTCCCTCTTTTGCAAATCCTGAGACCTGACACAAAGTTTCCAGGATTGCGACATCGGAGCGGATAAATTTCAGGGAAACGATTTTTTGTTTCAGAACGGTATTTTTAAAAAAGCTTTTAAAAATCACGTCGTGCTGATCCAGAAATGCTTTATGCCCTTTGAAGAACATACCACCAATGTTGGTAAAAGTACCCTCGAGGGAAAATGGCTGGGAATAAGCCGGAGCGTCTCCCTGATTCCATGCCTGATCTTCCTGCTGAATGATGCTTTGAATTGCGATCGAGTCCTTTGCACTTTGTGCACGAAGGCTGGATGCATTCAGGGTCAGCATAAGAACGAAAACGCACTTGGTAAAGGGATATATTTTCATGATTGGTAGCTTTTTTATTGGACTATTCTGAAAGCTACAAAATGGAATATCCTCTACCTATTGATCTTTATTTAACGGTTTAAGAATACCCCAGCGTTTTTTCTTTTCAACCATGAAAATTTCCGTTTTCATAAACCGAATTTTCTGCGAACACTTGATTGTACATTTGCATGAATCGCTTCTTTAAGTGACATTATATTTTTTCAGCAATTTGAACGAAACAATGGAATGAACTGGATCATTCTCCGCTTTAAAGAATGGATAAAACTCACCGTACCATAAAAAAAATGCCGCTCCTGAGGCCAGGAGCGGCATTTTGTGGAGACGCAGGGAGTCGAACCCTGGTCCAGACAAGGAAACCGTCGTGCTTTCTACATGCTTAGATGCGATTGGGATTGTCGGGAATCGGTCAGGCCCGCATCACGCCGTACCTCATCCTTAGGTATTTTTGTCTCGCTCCGTAGTCAACACCATTACCGGAACCAGCGCTGCGAGTCGATGCCCCAGAGTCCAACCCAGCAGCACGTAGGGTCGGTGGGACAATGGCATTTGCTAATCCTCCGGATTAAGCAGCCATGGCGTAGTTATATTCGCCAGTTATTGTGTGAAGGTTTGTTATACAGGAAATGCCCTCAACTCCCGGCATGCTTACACGCAGCGTCAACAAGCTGTCAATTCCGGTCGTCCCCAGAAACGTGTGCTAAGAATAACACAAAGGTACGGAAATTAGTTTTCCTTTCCTGCAATGATTTTTTCCGTCGCCATCAGGCTGGTCAGCCAGGCCGTATACAACCCGGTTTCAATCGCCACCGCCCGCTCGGCGTGGCCCTGCCAGTCGCCGAAAAACGTTTCCATCTGCCGCAGCATCTCGGCCAGGTGTCCCTCCTCTTCCACAATGATCGACCGGACGTTCACCTTGCTGCCCGACTCGGTCAGCACGTCCTGGTAGACCGGATACAGTTCGTCGGCCCGCACCTCAATGGCGTAGGTCACCAGCAGGTAAGCCGCGTATTTCAGTTCCGCCCCCGCAAATCCCAGCGTGTCTTTCAAATACCGGCAAACCTGCACATCGAGCCGGTTGAGGTACGCGTGGCTGTCGTTCGGAGCCAGCAGATAGGCCGGTTCGTAGGTCGGGCAGTCGGTTTCGGCCACTTTCTGAATCTGTTTTTTCAGGTAATATGCGTGCCGGGCTTCCTCAGCCGCGTGTTTGAGCATCAGCAAATCGACGGTGGTTTTGGGTTCAGCCGCCGAAATCTTGCGGGCCCCGGTATTTTCCATCATCGACAACGTGTTGAGCCAGCGGGCGTGCAGTGAATCGTCGGCCACGATATGCGTTAAAAGGTTCGTAAATTCCATCCAGAAATTTGAATTGATATCCCGCAAAGATACGGCACAGGCGTGGGTCGCAGACCGTTTTTTTTTGTACTTTTGAAGCTTTGTAAAAGTCTATTTGAAACCCGAATCTTTATAAGCCGGTTTCTGGACCACGTAGTATTTTTTAACTAACCTCTATGTATTCTGACAACCCCCAATCCTCGTTGCGCTTTCGGGCATTCCTGTCGTGGATGCTGGCGGGCTGTCTGACCCTGTCGGCCGTATGGACGCAGGCGCAGGCCCCCCAGAAACGTTTATTAGTATTCTCCAAAACCGCCGGTTTCCGGCACACGTCCATCCCAGCCGGCCAGCAAGCCATTATGAAACTGGGCAAGGAAAATGGTTTCGCCGTCGATACCACCGAGAATGCCGCCAAATTTACCGAAGCGAACCTCAAACGCTACAATGCCGTGGTCTTCCTGAGCACTACGGGTAACGTGCTGGACGACATGCAACAAGCGGCTTTCGAACGCTACATTCAGGCCGGTGGCGGCTTCGTCGGGATTCACGCGGCTGCCGATACGGAATACGACTGGCCGTGGTATGGCAAGCTGGTGGGTGGGTATTTTGCCAGCCACCCCGGAAATCCGAACGTGCAGGAAGGCGAAGCTTACGTCGTCAGCAAAGACCACGTTTCGATGTTCGGTTTTCCCGATCGCTGGAAGATCAAAGATGAGTTTTATGATTTCAAGAATGTCAATCCCGACGTGACGGTTCTCGTGAAAATCGACGAGAAAACCTACAAAGAGGGCAAAATGGGCGATAATCATCCCATGTCGTGGTTCCACGAATACGACGGCGGCAAGGTGTTTTACACCAACTTCGGCCACCCCGACGAAACTTTCACCAATCCCGTTTACCTCAAGCATTTGCTGGGCGGTATTCAGTATGCCGTTGCACCAAAACTGGATTACACGAAAGCCAAAACGCTGCCCTTCCCGGAAGAAAACCGCTTCAACAAGGAAGTACTGGCCGAGAAACTGGACGAGCCCACCGAACTGGTTGTACTCGACAACGGCAAAGTGCTGTTTACCGAACGGAAAGGTGCGCTGAAAGTGTATGATCCGAAAACAAAAGTCACCAAGCTGGTGGCCAATCTGCCGGTGTATACCAAACAGGAATACGGTTTGATGGGCATGAACATCGACCCGAAATTCAAGGAGAACCAGTGGCTGTATCTCTATTATTCGCCAACCGTCGAAAAATGGAAAGCCGATACGGCCCAGCACCTTTCGCGCTTTAAATTCGATGCCGAGAAGAACGAGCTGAAAATGGAAAGCGAGCAGGTCATTCTTCGCGTTCCGGTCAAACGCAACAACGAATGCTGCCACACCGGCGGTTCGGTAGCCTGGGATAAGTCGGGCAACCTCTACCTGTCGACCGGCGACGATACCAACCCATTCGAGTCGCGGGGCTTCAGTCCGTCCGACGACCGGCCCGGCCGCGAGAGTTTCAACGCCTTGGTGACGTCGAGCAACACAATGGATCTGCGCGGAAAAATCCTGCGCATCAAACCACTCGACAACGGCACGTACGACATCCCGGAAGGCAACCTCTTCCCGAAAGGCACGCCCAACACCCGGCCCGAAATCTACGTGATGGGCAACCGGAACCCGTATCGCATCTCGGTGGATCAACGCACCGGTTTTCTGTATTGGGGTGAAGTAGGCCCGGATGCCGCCAACAACATCGAAAAATACGGCCCGCGCGGTCACGACGAAGTGAACCAGGCCCGCAAAGCCGGGTATTACGGCTGGCCCCTGTTCGTTGCCGACAACAAGGCGTATCGTCACTACAATTTTGCCGACAGCACTTCCGGCCCGTCGTTTGACCCGGCCAAACCGGTCAATCCGTCGAAATTGATCAAGGGACTCAGCGAGTTGCCCCCGGCCCAGAAGGCGTTTATTTATTATCCGTATGCCGACTCGCCCGAATTTGGCCCGATTGTCGGCAAAGGTGGCCGGAACGCGATGGGCGGCCCGGTGTATTATTACGACGATTATCCGGAAACGCCGGTGAAATTCCCGCGTCATTACGACGGCAAGTTTTTTGCCTACGACTGGATTCGCGACTGGATTCACCCGGTAACGATGACCAAAGACGGCGATTTCGTGAAGATGGAAACGTTCATGCCGAACACGAAATTCAGCCACCCGATCGACATGCAGTTCCACAAAGACGGTTCGTTGTATGTCCTGGAATATGGCCAGAACTGGTTTGCTCAAAACGACGACGCGCGGTTATCGCACATCACCTACAACGCCGGAAACCGCAAACCGCTCGTGGTTGCCAACGCCAGCAAAACCGTTGGAGCTGCGCCCCTGGCCGTTCAATTCAACGCCAAAGGATCACTGGACTACGACGGCGATGCGATCAAATACGAGTGGACTTTCGGACAGGGCCTGCCGAAAAGCACCCAGGCCGCTCCCACCTTCACGTATGCTAAACCGGGTGTGTATACGCCGACGTTGAAAATTACCGATGCCGCTGGAAATGTTGCAACCAAGAAACTGGAAATCCGGGTTGGCAACGAGGTTCCGAAAGTGGAAGTGGCCGTGAAAGGCAACAAAACCTTTTATTTCGACAACAAACCGGTAGAATACGAAGTCAAAGTGGCTGACAAGGAAGACGGTAGTCTGACGACCGGCAAAATCAGTCCGGAAGACGTCACGATGACCATCAACTACCTCGAAGGATTCGACAAGACACTGCTGGCGCAGGGCCACCAGGCCAACGTCGGTTTTGCAACCGGCAAACGGCTCATCGAACTCAGCGACTGCAAAGCCTGCCACAGCATCGACAAAAAATCCATTGGACCGGCTTACCAGGAAGTGGCCAAAAAATACGCCAAAGAACGCCGGACGGAAATTGTCAACAGACTGGCGAAGAAAGTGATCGAAGGCGGTGGCGGTGTCTGGGGCGAACAGGCCATGAGCGCCCACCCGCAGGTAAAAGAAGACGAAGCGAAAGAAATGGTTAGCTTCATCATGTCGCTGGGCGATAAACAGCAGGTCGATAAAAAACCGCTAAAAGGGACTTATACCGCACAAGCGAAAGAAAAAGACGGTTCGTATCTGTTCTCTGCCAGCTATACCGACAAGGGCGGTGCCGTAATTGGCCCCCTGACGGGTAGCTCGACGGTCGCGCTGCGCAGTGCCAGGGTGAAAGCGGCTGCCTATGATGGCGGGAAAGATGTGACAAAGTTCAAGCTGCCTTCCGGCAATGAAATTGCCTCCGGTGTCAAATCGAACGGGTATTTTTTTCTGGATGACATTGATTTAACAGCCATCCGCAGCCTGACGGTAATGGGTTCTGCCTCGTCGAAATACATGGCGGGCGGCACGCTCGAAATCCGTCTCGATTCCCCCACCGGAACGTTGTTGGGAAGTGGTGATGTCAAAAGTGAAAAATCGGAGCCGGTGAACATTGGCTTCAAAACTCCGGTTTCCGGCCAGCACAAGCTTTATTTTGTTTTTGTCAATCCGAACGCTGGAAGTAAGCCACTGTTTACATTGAGTGACATTCAGTTCAACGGGGAGACGATGTAAGTTGTCTCAGGACAGGATACAAAAAGGGTTGTATCGCAGAGGTACGCAGAGAAAATCAGAGTTCCGCAGAGAAAAACTCCGCTTAACTCCTTTCACTCTGCTCGACTCCGCGAGACAACCCTTTTCTATTTCCTCATTGGCATGCCTTTGTTTTCTGTAGAAAGTCCGGAGTTCTGAAAACAATTTGTCCCACCTGGTCATAAATAACTAGTCAATATGATCATACCAATTTGCTACAGACTGGTACTATTTTACCATTTCTGTCTGATAACCTGAGAAAGCCGGAAAATGATGACGCAATTTTTCAGATGGCCTCTTTTCAGGAATTACTCGAGTAGAGTTTGCCACGCGCAAACCGGTTGTTTCTGCGTCGAAATGATGCGTATTTTTACTCTGAGTACTGGCGGTTTTTCAATCCGAAAACCGGTTCCATACATCCGGTTTACTCAATGCGTCACCAGCACCTGCCTGGTGACTATACCCCGAACGGTTTCAACCCGAAGCAGGTAATTTCCGGTTGGCAAATGGCTGACGACCATGTGAATGGATGTTGGCGTGGGTCGGGAAGATCGAAGGGAAAATAGTCGTCCCTGCAGGTCCGTCATCTGCACGGTTTTGACGCCCTGTTCGAGCCAGTCCGATTCCAGAATCACTTCCGTCGATGCCGGATTGGGGTACACGCGTGCTTCCGAAAGCACCGGAGCCGTGGCCGTAACCGTCTGCCGAAACACCGGCACCACCGGAAAATCCCGGAACAAGGTGGCGGTTTCGGTACCGGCGTCGGTGCCAAACCAGTCCGTCAGAATGGCCGCATAGACCTGCCGAAAGTCGGTCTGCATCTTCAGATTGTTGGCATCCAGATCGCTCAGGTTCGGGTTTTTGCCCACCATCGGGGTTTTGACGGCACTGCCGAAGACGAACATGGGTGCCGAGGTGCCGTGATCGGTGCCGAAACTCCCGTTCGATTTGGCCCTTCTCCCAAATTCTGAAAACGTCATGCCCACCACCCGCTCATCAACTTTCAGTTGGGTCAGGTCGTTCTGGAACGCCAAAATCGCGTCGGAAAGTGTTTTAAGCAGGTTGGCGTGCGTCCCGGTGGTCGTATCGCTGGACACCACCTGGTTGGCATGGTTGTCGAAACCGCCCAGTGTCACGTAATACACTTTGGTTTGCAGACCACCGCTGATGAGCCGGGCGATGATTTTGAGCTGATCGCCCAACGCATTCTTTTCGGGATATACCGCCAGATTTTTCCCTTTGCCGGCCGCCGTCTTAATCTGCCCCGCGTAACTGACCGAGCTGGCCTGTTGCTGACGGATGTAGTCGATCTGCTGCCCGGCATAGCCCGGAAGGGCAGACAACGGATCTTTGGGCGTGTCGCCAACCAGCCGGGCGAAACTATCCGGGTTCTGGAGCACAATTGCCATCGAGTTGGTGGACCCAAGCAGGGTGGTCGCCGTCACGTACCCTATCTGAATGGCCGGCGGGTCCGGCATCTTATCGCTCGGGTACTTTTCCGGAAAACCGGGAAACCGGTTGTCCAGATACCGCCCGGTCCAGCCGGAAGTGGCAGTTTTGTCTGCATCCACGCCCGTCATCCAGATATCACTCGCCCGAAAGTGGGAAAAATTGGGGGACGGATACGAGACCCCCTGCACGATGCTCAGCCTGCTTTCGTTGAAAAGTTGCTGCATTCCGGTCATCGCCGGGTGTAGGCCGGTTTCGGGATAGTACTTTAATTTCAAGGCTTTGGCCCCGGGAATGGCAATGTTTCCCCGAAACCCCGCGGACGAGTACGTACTCAACTGATCGAGTGGAATAACCGTATTCAACCCATCGTTTCCACCCTGCAACTGGATGATCACCAGCACCCGGTCGCTCTGCTCGGCCAGGCTGAGCAGCGACTGCACAAACGACGAAGGGCGCGCAAATGCTTTGGCTCCATACCCATCGATCAGAACCGGCAGAACCAGCGACGACACCGCCTGTTGTAAGAAATTACGACGCTTCATACGGAATGAGTGAAAGAGCGAAAGAGTGAATGCTGATTCGTAAACTTTCAGACTTTCGCTCTTTCACCTTTGTTTTAAAAAACCTGATACTCGGCCATGCGGAAAACGTATTGCAGGAAGGCGGTTAATTTGATTTGTACGGCCTGCCTTTTGGCCGTATCATTCGGCGATTTGATATAGTCATTCCACTCACCGGTCCACTCATACCGCGGAATGGAGTTGAGCAGGATGGTGTCAATCAGAAAGTCTTTCTGCGGCTGGGTGAGGGCCAATGCCAGCAATTGCCCGGTCAGGTCGTTCACCAGTTTGGCGGGATCGCTGGGGTCAGACAGGGTTTTGACGTAAGCCAGCACATCGATTACCGGTTTTGAGTTCAATTTCAGGGCATTGGTTGTCAGGGCATCCCCAAATAATCCGCGCAGGCCCAGCGTAGTCGAATTAATCCATTGCTGGTAGTAACCGGTTTGGTAGTAGGCTGTCCAGCCGAAAACCGTAGGCGGATTCAGCAAATCCTGTTGCTGTTCTTTCACGCGGGCGTAGAGGTAATTCCCGATCTGGAAATAGGCCGTCAGATTTTGATCCGGGGCCTGCACCCCCCAGAACCGAAACGTGCCAACCACCAGGTCTACCGGCGATTTAATCACCGCCCCGCGCAGGGCTTCGTCGAAAAAATGCTGGCTCTGGAAGAGCGCAGCCAGCACCGGTTTCAGCTCGAAATTGCTTTTCCGGAATACCTCGGCCAACGGTTGAATAAAACCCGTTTCGACCTTGGCCGGAATGTCTGCATTGACAAACCAGCGATACAGTTTCCGGCAAATAAAGCGGGGCGTTTCGGCATGGCGCAGCAGCATATCCAGCAACTCATTCAGCTCGTCGGCCCCCGCACTGGCCCCTGAACGACCTTTAATGACCGTGTTCTGGTAGGCTGCCGAGAACGTTTTGTCGGTCGTATCGTGCCGGTTTGCCCGAAAGACCGTGCTGATTTCGGCTTTGGTGGCATCGCGATACCCGCTGTCGGCCCAGCCCGTAAGCACTTTGGCGGCCGCCCGAACGTCGTCTTCCAAATAGCCGCCATTCCGGCCCGTAACAAACAGTTCCTGAAGCTCGCGGGCGTAGTTTTCGTTGGCGGTTCCGGCCACATTCTGATTCCCGTTTAAAAACCGCAACATGGCCGGGTCCTGCGTGACAGCCACCGCAAAAGCCTTGAAATTACCCAGCCCGTATTGCCGCAGCAAGGCCGTATACCGGTACATAAACCGGTAGTCGTTGACCGTTGAATCGCGGGTTACGAAATGATTGGACCAGAACAGCGTGGTTTTTTCGAGCAGTGACAGCGGCTGATTGAGCATCAGATTGGCCCACCAGTTCTTGAGATAAACCGTAAACTTTCCCGCGTTGACCGTATCAAAAGGCTGGTCATGAAACGTCTTGCCGGTTGTCAGATCAAGCGGTGGGGCGGGCTGGGGCTGATCGGCCAGCAACATGGTCACGAGCTGGGCAGCCGTTTTCCCGGTCAGGCTTTTCACCTGACTCGCCGTCGGACCAAAGGTAGCCCGTCTCAATAAATGGGCCACCTGATCGGCCGTCAATGGACTTGCATACGGATCAAGAAGAGACACGGCAAAAAAAATAAAGGGTACGACAGAGCGATCAGGCATGGACGGCTACCCCGGTCCGGCCAGCCGGAGCCGGGCCATTGTAGCCAGAGTAAACTAAAAAGTAACTTGCAACAAGTTCACCAATATAAACCTGAAAACAAAGCCCTTTCTGTCAAGTATTTACTCAAAACGACCAGGTATTCATTGAGGCTGGCATAGGGCCGGGCGTCCGTCTATTTTTAGGACCACGCCATACTGCACTGACTGATGTTATGAAACCTGTTGTTTTCCCCCTTCTTGTAGCGATCTCGTATCTCTTTTGCGGATGCCAGCCGGAAGATCATGCACTGGTGGTCAGCACCTACGATGGCCACACGCTGCAATTGATCGACCACACCACCGTGCGGAGCATCGGCGAGCGTAACCACCAGGCGGTGCTGGTATTCGACGGAAAAACCGTGTCCGACTACAATGCCGGCTTCCCGTTGTTGCCGGAGCAGTATCCGAACTGGATCATCCGCAACTACGACCTGGAGCTTTCCAGCCCCGACCAGACGCCCTGGACGGTTTATGTGTCACCCAAAGTCTTCAGCCGGGCCGAATTCGACCAGTTTATTGCCTGTTTTGAAGCCAAATGGAACGACATCGATTCGACCCTGACGCATTTCAGCACCCCGACCATCGGCAAACCGGGACGCATCGAACGGGTGGTATACGGCGAAGCGCCCAAACCTCTGGTGTTCCGACCCTCCCGCCTTCGCTACCAAACCGTGTATGGTCCCAATGCCGACCCCGAAGAAATTTTCATCATTCAACCCGATGGCACCTGGTCTTTCCAGATCGCCAGCAATGGCGACGGGAGTCGTTTTGTGGCCAATGCCGCCAACGGAATGCTGATGGCAAACAACGGCGAGTTGTGGCTCGAAAAACCGTTTGTCATCGATCATCCGATGCTCAGCATTCGGCCCGATATGATCGACCTTTCCGACTCGGCGTATTTCCGTTCTTTTGCCGACTCAACCGGAAAACCGCTGCTGAGTATTATGAAGTACCCCTTTACGACGAATTAGCAGCCTGATCGGTCAACGGGTTTCTTTTGCTGAGTCCTACAGATCAAAGCAAATTCCCCCGCTCTTTCCGCAGGGATTCTGCCACGGGCAAATAGACGCTGAATGTGGCTCCCTGACCGGATTGGCTCGTGGCCGTGATCGCTCCGCCGTGGTTGGAGGCAACTTTCTCGCAGATCGCTAAACCGATGCCGGTTCCGGCAAATTCGGCCTTGCCATGCAACCGCTGAAACACCTGAAAAATACGGTCCACATACTTCTGGTCGAAACCGATCCCGTTGTCCACTACCTCGATGCAGTGGTAGGACCCGGCAGCCCGGGCCGGTTTTACGGTCGTCGGCAACGCAATGCTGCTAACGATTCGGGCCGTCACCCGAATCTCGGGGGTCACCAGAACTCCGCTCGTGCCTTTCCGGCGAAATTTGAGGGCATTACTGAGCAGGTTTTGAAAGAGCTGTTCGAGCTGTGACGAATCGCCCGGAACCGTCGGCAGCGGATCGACCGTCACCACGGCTTTCGATTCGTGAATCACCAGATCCAGGTCGTTCAGAACGGTTTTGACCACAACCGCCAGGGAAACCGGCTCAACGGTATCCTGTTGCGTGGAAATGCGTGAAAACGTCAGCAAATCTTTGATGAGGGCCGACATCCGGCCGGCCGCCAGTTGCATACGCTCCAGGTAGGTGATGCCGTCGCCCAACTGTAAGGAGTACTGGTTTTTCAGCAGGTCACCAAATTGCTGCACCTTCCGCAAGGGTTCCTGCAGGTCGTGGCTGGCAATGTAGGCGAACTGTTCCAGGTTTTCATTGGAACGAATCAGAAGCTGGTTGGATTCGGAAAGCTCTTCGTTGGTGGTCGCCAGTTCCTCAATGGTCGCGGCCAGTTCTTCATTCGTCGACGCCAGTTCTTCGTTGGTTGCCTCCAGTTCTTCCGTTCGCTCCTGCACCTGATGTTCCAGGGCAATCTGTACTTTCCGCTGTTCCGTAATATCCTGCGCCGTACCAACCAGCCTGAGCGGTTTTCCCTGTGCATCGTAAATGAGCCGGGCCTGCGCGTGAATGATCCGTACCTGCCCCGTCAGCCGGTTGATGATCGGATGCTCGTTGTCGTAGAGACCGGACGAACCAGGCTGGATGACGGCATCGATGGCATCGGCCACCGACTGGCGATACTCATCCGGCAACGGATTGTAGGCATCATCCATGGTTTTGGTATTTTCCGCAAAGCCCAGCCAGTGCATAAACCGGTTTGAATAGGTGAACAGGCCGGTTTCCACCTCCATGCTCCAAGTGCTGAGTTCGGCCAGTTCAATGGCATCCCGCAACGCACTTTCGGCTTCTTCAATTTTCTGGCGGGCGCTCCGTTGTGCAGTAACGTCCAGCGCCACATTCAGGATGGCATACACCTGGCCCTGCTCGTTGGTCAGCGGCTGGTAGGTAAACGTGAACCAGAAGCTCTGCAAACGACCCTCCACCACCAGATCGGCCTGCTGTTCATCCGATTGGTAGGGTACGCCGGTCGTGTAGACGTCTTCCAGCAGGCCGATGAACGGCTGTCCTTCCAGTTCCGGCAAAGCCTTTGCCAATTCCATCCCAATGACGGCGGGAGTTTTTCCCCAGACGTGGATCATGGCATCGTTGGCCATTTCGACGACAAAATTCCGGCCCGCATACACCGCCATCGCCACCGGGGCCTCCGCAATTAGCGTTCGGAACCGGGCGTCGCTTTCCCGCAAGGATTCTTCGGCCAGCTTCTGATCGTGCACGTCCACCACCGTTCCAATCATGCCTTCATACCGTCCGTCTGCATTAAACCGGGGGCTACCGCTGTCGATGGCCCAGCGATAGTCCCCGCTTGTATTGCGCAAGCGATACAAGGCCGTGAAAGCCACCTGCTTTTCGTTGGCTTCGATAAATAGCCTTCCGGCTTCTTCCTGGTCGTCGGGGTGGGTCATGTTGAGCCAGCCGAATCCTTCCGCTTCCTGGTCCGACTGGCCGGTGTGGTCATACCACTGCTTGTTCAGATAGGAACAGTAGCCGTCGGGTTCGGTAATCCAGAGAATGGCCGGCATGGTTTCGATAAGCTGGCGGAAATAATTCTCACCGTCTTCTCCTTTTTTCTGCCCGTTTACAGAAACCGTTCTTTCAGAGCAAACAACCAGTACCCCGCTGATCTGTCCGTTATCGTCGTAGGCAGGGCTGCAACTCAGTGTCCAGTAAACAGCGTCCAGCCGGTTGTTGCGAAAAAGCGGAATGAGCTGGTCTTCGTTCCAGGTCGCTTCGCCCGTCACCCGAACCTGATCGATCAGGGGTTTGAGAATGGACCAGCTCTCCGGCCACACGGTTTCGCCTTTCCGGCCCAGGGCGCCGGGGTGTTTCCCAACCGCTCCAAAGCTGGGGCGAAAGGCATCATTGTAAAAAAAAAGCAGTTCGTCACCCCAGAACAATAACATCGGGTACCGGGACGACAGAATCAGGTTCAACGTGGCCCGCAGACTGGGCGACCAGCGTTCAATCGGCCCCAACACCGTTTCAGACCAGTCAAACGAACGGATGCGGTTCCCCATCTCACTTTCTCCAGCCGGAAACTGTGGAGAAGGTGCCGGTTTATTCTTACCAGTAGAATTCATAAACAATAAAGCAGCGCAGAGGCAAAAAAAGAATACCGAATAAGTTAACAGAATGGCTTTTTAACAAATAAACGGGTCAGATTTCGATTGTATGGTCTCCCATAGATGTATTTTTTCATTTCTTTCCCATTCCAGGCCCTTCTCCTGTTCAAACTGGCTTTCATAAATCGGTAAAGTAGCTACCGCGTTTCCGAAAACCAATCGTTCGTAAATGGGTTATTCTGGTAGCCATGCTTCCGTGGGCCTTCGTTTACCAGCTTATGCTCCCTTCCAAAATCAGTCGTCAGAACCGTGAAATCACACCCGCGCTCGCCGAATTCGGAGCCCGCAAAATCATCCCTGCAGTGATCGAGAAAAACGTTCTGATTGCCTTATCGTTTTATCCCGAACTGAAAAATACCGCCATCCGGTTTGTCTTTAAGCAACGCATCAAGTCGTCGGTCATGCAGGCTCAACCGGTTTTCCGGACCCTGCTAAACCAGCGAAAAAACCGCTCGTATCGGATCAACATCAGCGCCATGTTCCAACTGACGCACACCGCCATTCCGATTCACCAGATTCCCGATGCCATTCTGATCGGCTGGATTGGCCACGAGCTTGGTCATATCATGGACTACGAAAACCGCAGCAACCTCGGCCTGGTGGGTTTTGGCCTGTCGTATGTTCTCTCGCCCGCGTACGTCAAGAAAGTCGAACGGATTGCCGACGCCTACGCGGTAAGCCACGGACTCGGGCATTATCTGATTGAAACCAAACAGTTTATCCTGAATCACGCGGAGCTGCCGCAGGCCTACAAGGACAAGATTGCCCGCCTGTATGTTTCGCCGGAAGAGATTGTTGATCAGGTAAAAAAACTGGAAGAGCAGAAGCTGGACGAGCAGAAAAAGGCCCTATGACAGGCCCTTGATGTACTGTTCAAAGTCCAGAAAGTCCTCTTCCTTCATCACCCGGGGAATTTTGGTCTGCCCCCCCAGCTTTTTGTAGTCCTCGCTCCAGCGGTAGAATTGCTCGACCGGAATCACCTCCGCTTCCACCCCTTTCAGCGACTTGCTCCGGGCTACTTTGTAATTTTTGTTGGCTTCACACAATTCCTGGTCCAGCGAAATTGCAAAGGCCTGATTATCAACCGTCCGATTGGAGCCAACATACCATTTGTTGATGTACTCCCCGTCTTTCCGAACGGCTGCCACCACAAATTCCTTGATTTCCAGATCATATTGTCCCTGCAAATTCTGCATCGCCTGGTTCATTTGAAAAACCGACAATTGCTCACCCACCACATTCAGGAAGTGCTTCGTGCGTCCGGTAATTTTGATTTCGGATCGTTCTTTGTCCGTTATCATCACCGTATCACCAATCATGTAGCGCCAGGTTCCCGAAACCGTCGAAATCAACAATACATAGTCGGTATTTTCCTGTGCCTGTTCGAGCGTCAGGATTTCAGCATCCGGTTTCACCCGGCCATCGTCGTCCAGGTTCCCGTCCGAAAACGGCACAAACTCGAAGAAAATGCCATTGTCCAGAATCAGGGCCAGTGAGGACGTATCCGGTCTTTTCTGGGTTGCCAGATAGCCTTCCGAGGTGAGGTAGGTGTCGATGTAAATCAACGGTTTTGCCAGCAGCTTTTCGAAACTCTTTCGGTAGGGTTCAAAAGCCACTCCGCCTGTTGTATAGACCTGCAGATTGGGCCAGATGTCGTGAATCGTGTTCAGTTTGTTGTGCGAAATCACCTCTTTCAGCATCATTTCGACCCAGGACGGAATGCCGCTCAGGCTGCCGATATCCCAGGTGGGCGCTTCCTCGGCAATCCGGCGCACTTTTTCGTCCCAGTCAGTAATCGACGCAATTTCAGCCCCCGGTTTATAAAACGCTCTGAACCAGGTTGGTATGTTGGAAGCGCTGATGCCGCTGATTTCTCCCTCCCGGTGATCGTCCTTTTCAATCAGGCTTACGCTGCTTCCCAGCATCATGATCTGTTTCTCGAAGAAATCGGCGGGAAGGTCGAAGTTTTTCAGGCTCATCACCTGCTGCATGCCCGACTTCCGGATGGCATCCAGCATGTCGTCTGTCACCGGAATGGACTTGCTGTTGCTGGTGGTACCGCTGCTCAGGGCAAAATAGTCCTGACCTCCCGGCCAGGTCACATTCTGATGCCCTTCCAGCAGATAATGCCACCAGTCGTTATAGAGTTTATCGTAATCATGCACAGGCACTTCCCGCTGGAAGGCGCCGATCACATCGTCACTTTGGAGGATTTTACTGAAGTTGTATTTCTTACCAAAAGCGGTCAGCTTTGCCTTTTCCAGCAGCCCCTGCAAAACGGCGAGCTGTGCCTTGGCCGGGTCGGGTTCCGACGTGATAAAACCGTATACATCAATCGCTTTGCGGATGAATTCGCCAATTACTGCCATAAAAAGTGTTTACTGGATAGGATTTCTACCGGGTAAACTGCTTTGGCGTGACATTGTTTGCCAGCGTGAGTTTGGCTTCAGTCCTGAAACTCAACCTCGCTCCAGCATTCGGGCTGGTGGGTATCATAGACGCCGTGTGGAGTGAGCACCATGGCCTGATGCACCTGCGAACCGGAAACCGGCACTTTCTGAAAACGGCCCAGAAACATCCGCCAGCGGTCGCCGTTTTGGGGAGGCAGGGAGCGGCCGTTGGCCAGCCACGTCAGGCTCTGCCACGGAATGGCAATCTCCAAAGTCCAGCCCCGGTCAATGTCCCGATTATCGTTCAGGCTGCCGTCAAGGCGGACGGCGGTTTGCAAACCAGGCAGATCGTAGTTCAGAAATGCCCAACGGAGGCCGCGCGGGTGATTTCCGTACCAGAATGTAGCATCGGCGCGGTCGAAGTTGCCGCCAAACGTCATGGCCTGCGGATGATGGACATCGAAAAGCGGCACATCAAACCGGCTCCCTTTCGCGTAGGCATCGCGCCAGATAAAAAACACTTCATACACGGTGTTGCGGGCATTGACCTCCAGTTCGTAGTAACAATCGCCCCCGTCGATGAGCACTTCCAGGTCGTTCTCCTGAAAAATAATCGAATCCCGTTCCGTCAGATGGGCTTCCAGATAAGGTTCTTCGGCCACGAAGGCGATGTAGAGAAAGTGGTCATTCCAGCACAGGGCGGTTCGCGTATCGTAGAGCCCCGGACCGGCGGTCACCATGTCCACAAAGCGGGGGCTCCAGGTGGCCGACTGCCAGGCCGGTTTGGTCAGATCACCATTGATTTCCAGGGTTTCCGTAATTTTTCGAGCGGTATAGTCGGGCATAGGGGAGGGTTATTTTGGCAAATATACGCGGGTTTACCAGCCCAGGAACCGCTCCGGCTCTAAAAAAGAACCCGTCAGTCTTCATAGATAGGACTTACGTCTGATAATTCAATCACACGTAAGTCCTAATACAGATGGTCGATAATTTTATCGGCAATATCCACACTGTCCATTTCACGGAGTTCGAATTGGGAAAAATAGCCGATCACTTCGAGCCGGTTCAGCTCACAATACTGGTGCATCCGGCGCGCGACCTCCGAGTTTCCTTTGGCAAAAGTCAGATCGAAATGAACCGCCCGCGTGGTGGGTTTGCAAAACAATACGTACTCCGAATCATCGGATTCGTCCAGAGGGTGCCCCCATTCATTCAGGGCCTTGTCAAAAGCCGTCCGCACCGTTTTGGCAATGGGCTTAATGTCGGCGACGGTAAATTTCTCGGTCCTCATGCGTTTGTCTTTTTGCGAAAGTACGGCGGCAAACCGGATTACCGGTACGGACTCCGCAAATGACTTGGCTCAAGTCGCTTCGGGGTCCACGACTTTCGCCAGATGATAAGACTGGGTGTCAAAATCACTTCTGACCTGAAAAAGATCGATCCCCAGCGCCCCTGGACCCACATCAGGCGATTCAATTTTTATGGGATCACCGAATTGGGCAAGTACGTCAGCCGGAACCCCGGAAAAGTCGTCCTCTTTTTCGACTGGAAGAACCAGATACCAGTTTTCGTGAATACTGGATTGATAGATATGGGTGATCATCGTTTGAATGGGTTTGAATACGATTAAAACTCCGTTCAACCCGTTGTGTTCGAAAGACAATACCAGAAGGACGCGAGTGCATACGTGCGGGTACTGGTGGGTGGTTCTTTTCCAAAATGAAAAACGACCACACCAAAATGAAAAGGTCAACGGAGAGCAAATCAGGACCCCATTTCTTAGTAGACTGCCTGTCAGGGACATATAAAATAACTACAGGTATGGCACACATTTGGATTGGATCATTTTCAACTACCTCATTCTTTCCGGCGCATTGGCAGATTCGGGGTCTTTCATGGAACACAAGCAACAGTTGGATAAAGTAACGGCCGCCGGTTTGCTGGTAGCCATGGGTATTATTTTCGGCGACATTGGTACGTCTCCTCTGTATGTTCTCTCGGCCATTCTGGGTCCCTCCCAGCCGATCCGGTCGGATGTTGTTCGGGGAGCTATTTCCTGCATCTTCTGGACGCTAACTCTGCAAACCACCGTTAAATACGTCATCCTGATCCTGCGGGCCGACAACAAGGGCGAGGGCGGCATTTTTGCCCTCTACGCGCTGGTGCGCAGGCACGCCAAATGGCTCACCATTCCCGCCGTCATTGGCGGCAGTGCGCTGCTGGCGGATGGCATCATTACCCCGCCGGTTTCGGTTTCATCCGCCGTCGAGGGACTGGAGCTTCTGTATCCAGACATTCCCACGGTTCCCATCGTCATTGGTATTCTGACGGTTCTGTTTTTGATTCAGGCCCTGGGCACCAGCGTCGTCGGAACCGCCTTTGGCCCCGTCATGCTGCTTTGGTTCATCATGCTGGGAACCCTGGGGTTGATCCACATCGCGGATTCACCCGGTATTTTGAGTGCCGTCAATCCGTATTATGCCTGGTGGCTGCTGGCGGAGTATCCGGGTGGGTTCTGGCTCCTGGGCTCGGTTTTTCTCTGCACGACCGGTGCGGAAGCCTTGTATTCCGATCTGGGCCACTGCGGACGGGGCAACATCCGCATTAGCTGGATCTTTGTAAAGTCGTGCCTGCTGTTGAATTATTTCGGCCAGGGTGCCTGGCTCCTGACGATGGAAGGCCAGGCGCTGGGAAATCACAAACCTTTCTATGCGCTCATGCCCGACTGGTTTCTCTTCGCCGGCATTGGCATTGCGACAGCCGCAACGGTTATTGCCAGCCAAGCCCTGATTACCGGCTCGTTCACCCTGATCAGTGAAGCGATCCGGTTAAACCTGTGGCCTAAGGTGATTCTGCGCTATCCATCCGTCAAAAAAGGGCAGCTCTATGTGCCCAGCATCAACCTCTTGCTGTGGCTCGGTTGCGTTGGGGTTGTGCTTTATTTTCGGGAATCGGCCAACATGGAGGCTGCCTACGGATTGGCCATCACCCTGACGATGCTGATGACCACCATCCTGATGACGTATTATTTATACAGCCACCGGTATAAAGCCTGGGGCGTCGTGCTGTTTCTGGTCGTCTATGTCCTGCTGGAAGGCGCCTTTCTGGTCGCCAATCTCATCAAGTTTCCCCACGGCGGCTGGGTGTCGCTCTTCATTGGCTCCGCCATTGCGGTGGTAATGTATACCTGGCTCCGGGCATTTTACATCAAACTCCGGTTGACGGAATACGTCCGAATCGACCATTACCTGAAACCGCTCATCGAACTGAGCCGGGATATCAGCATTCCGAAATATGCCACGCACCTGGTGTTTATGAGCAATGCCGCCCGCCAGTCCGAAATTGAATCCAAGGTCATTTATTCCATCTTTCAGAAGCGCCCCAAACGGGCCGATATCTTCTGGTTTGTCCACGTGGACACGACGGATGACCCGTATACGATGGAGTACAAGGTCAATACGATTGCGACCGACGATGTGTATAAAATCACGTTCCGGCTGGGGTTTCGGGTGGAGCAGCGGATTAACCTGTTTTTCCGGAAGGTGATTGAAGATCTGGTTAAAAACAAGGAAGTGGACATCACCAGCCGCTACGAATCCCTCAGTCGTCAGCATGTCATTGGTGATTTTCGGTTTGTGGTGCTGGAGAAATTTCTCTCCTTCGAGAACGACCTGCCCTGGATGGAGCGACTGATCATGAACCTGTATTTTTTCATCAAACGGTTTACGACCGCCGAGGACCGCTGGTTTGGCCTCGACAGCAGTTCCGTCAAAATCGAGAAAGTACCGCTGGTGATTCGTCCGGTCGAAAACATCAAACTCAAACGAATCGACGCCTGAGCGTCGGAGTCTGCAACAGATGAACCGGTGAATCGAAAAAAGTCCGCTACCCCCCACTCGCCCGCTCCCCCGAATTAGCCTCCAGAACCGCCTGGATCACCGGCAGTTCCGATTCCAGTACCAGCAAATACTGCCGGATCAGCGGGGTGATTTCAGACAGGGCCTTTTTGTCGGCAATCAGGGCTTCCGTGGCCGTGATGAGTCGGGCGGCCTCGTTCAGACCAAAGGTCTGAATGACGGCTTTTTGAGTGTGAATCAGCCGCTTAATAGCGAGCAGATCGCCTTCTTCCAGCGACTGTTGCAATTGTTGAATCTCCACTGGCGTCTGGTTCAGAAACAACGTCATCATTTCAACCGCAAAATCCATGTCATGCCCGACGGCTTCCAGGAGCGGTTCCACCGAGAAACTGGGTTTCGGCGTCATATACACTTTTTCGGTTTGAACTTTGGCCGGCGCGACCGGCAGGTATTTACGCATAATTCGTTGTAACTCTTCGATTTGGAACGGTTTGGGTATAAAATCATTCATGCCGGCCTGCAAACACTGTTCCCGTTCGTTGGCCAGCGCGTGGGCGGTCATGGCGATAATCGGCACCTGGCTTTTGAGCGTCGTTCGGATCTGGGTGGTGGTGGTATACCCGTCCATCACCGGCATCTGAATGTCCATTAATACCAGATCGACCTCTTCTTTCTGAAGAACAGAGAGGGCTTCCTGACCATTTTCGGCTACCTGCGCCCGGTAGCCCAGCCGGTTGAGCACCTGAAGGGCCAGTCGCTGGTTCATCACGTTGTCTTCTACCACCAGAATGGTCACCTCGCGGCCCCCAGGCCCGGATGGCGCCAGGGTCAGATCGGCCTCGTGTTCGGGCTGATGGGGCGCTATTTTATACGGAATTTCCACCGTAAACGTAGAGCCTTCCCCCGTTTTGCTTTCCACCTTGATCCAGCCGCCCTGCATTTCGGTCAGCGACTTGACAATGTTCAGGCCCAGCCCCGTACCGCCGTAATACCGTGTCGTAAAATCACTGGCTTGCCGGAACCGTTCAAAAATATGCGGCAGAATGGCCTCTTCCATCCCGATTCCCGTGTCTTCTACCGTAAACCGAACGCGGACACTCTCCGGTGTTTTCTCCTTCTTTTCAATCCGGACGGCAACCCCGCCCTGTCTGGTAAACTTGATGGCATTGCTGAGCAGATTCAGCAGGATTTGCGTCAGCCGGGTAGGATCGCCCAGAACGACCGCCGGTAAATCGGGCTCCGCCGTAACCGTCAGCCGCAGATTTTTATCCGTTGCCGAAGCATCGAGCATCGTCCGGATCGAATCGACCAGCGAACTGATGCTGAACGGAATGCTTTCCAGCGGCAACATCCCCGCTTCGATTTTTGAAATATCAAGAATATCGTTGACGATCGTCAGCAGATTTTTACCGGCCGTTCGGATGTAATCCACAAATTCCTTTTGCTCCAGATTCAGGGCCGTCGATTCCAGCAGGTTGGAAAACCCCAGAATGGCATTGAGGGGGGTGCGGATTTCGTGGCTCATATTGGCCAGAAACTGCTTCTCGGTATGCCGGGCATCTTCGGCAACCTGCTTGGCCTGAGCCAGTTCCTGCTCGAGTTGTTTCCGTTGCGTAATGTCATAATGAATGCCCATCGATCCGATCACGTTCCCGCGCTCGTCGATGATGGGCGCCCCACTGATGATGACCCAAATGCGTTCGCCGTCTTTCCGGATCAGTTGCATTTCATACGAATTGGCACCGCCTTCCCCACGGAACTTCTGCTGTTTGCCCAGAAATTCCGAAAACTCCTTTGGCACCAGCAATTCGTCGGCCCGCTGCCCGATCAGTTCGTCTTCCGTATACCCCACCATCTGGCAAAACCGATCATACGCTTGCCGGATCACCTGATTGGCGTCGACTTCGAGCAAACCGAGTTCCATCCGGTTCATGATCCCCCGGTATTTCTCTTCACTCCGGCGAATCCGTTCATCATAGCGGTATTTTTCCGTGATGTCGGTAAATTGCCAGAGGTGGCCCCGATAGTGTCCCTCCTGAAAAATAGGGATATAACTCCAGTCCAGAACGCGCCCATCCAGCAGGCTAACGGACGCATTAGCCACAGTATGCTGCTGGCGGACAGCGTCTTCCATCTGTTGCCGGAACAAATCCGGGGTGGCAAACAACGCGTCGTTCGGAATGGCCCACTGCTGATAACCGGTCCCGATTAGGTCGGCAAGTGGCCTGGAAATCCCAAACAGATCACAGTATAGCTGATTGACAACAATAACCGTACGGTTTTCATCTTCAACCAGCACCCCGGTTTGCAGGTTGGTGATGAGCGAGGTCAGCCGGGCCTGCGTTGTCCGGAATTCATCTTCGTTGATGATGCGATCGGTAATGTCACGGGCTACGGCCACCAGTTCGGGCAGGTCGTTTTCTCCACCCACCACCCGCAACGTCTGACCAATCCAGACCGTACGGCCGTCTTTGGCCAGCACCGGAAACTCCGTGTAGGAACTCGGCTGCTTGTTCAGTAACATCTTCTGGTAAAATTCCGCCACAGACGCCCGCCACGACGGCACCACCAGTGTCATGAAACTCAACCCGATAATTTCGTCTTTGGTATACCCCAGACAGTGTTCGACAACGGAATTGACGAATGTAAAATAACCGTCGATCGACGTTTTGAAAATAATATCCGGCACCGACTCCACCACGTGGCGGTAGTGTCGTTCACTTGTTTTCAGTTCTTTGTAAAGAAGAAGCTGCTCATGAGCCTTGGAAAGCTGATGGTTTTTTTCTTCCAGAATAGCCTCCGTCTGCCTGCGGACTTCTCTTTCAAGAGCCAGTTGGCGTTCGAGGTGCTCTATTGGGGACATATACGGGTTGACAAAGATAAACGGACGGTACCTGTTTCTTCGTTAAGGGCTTCCGGTAAATAAAGCTTTCTGTTGATGTGAATCAGGCTTCCACGAATCAATTAATCGACAACGAAACAAATTCCAACGGCGGTTTCCCGGCGTTAAGCACACTGGGTCTCCGGCATTGGCTGATGACCTACCAGTATGTTACCAAATTAGTGCTATTGTAAACTTAATGAAGCAACAATTATGCCGTGGACTACCCCGTAAAGGTAAGAATTCCGTCGGTCTTTTCAGATAATCCGTGTCTGTCCGAAAGAATAAGCGAAACCCTAGCCGTCTAAACCATTCAATTTATCAGACAATTTAAATTACAAAAAAAACAGGAAACCCGGTTTTTTGGGCCGGGTTTCCTGTTTAATAATTCGAATGCTGAGTGATTAGTTCATGCTTACCAGACGCTGCGATTCAACCACGGGTGTTTTGGTTTGCAGTTTTACGGTTTTAACCTCCGTGTTGGCGCCATCGGAGATTTCCACTTTGTAGACCCCGTCTTCCAGTTGATACAAATCAAACCGGATGGTCGTGATCTCGTGGCCCTCGCCCAATCGTTTGGTAGCCAGCGTCCGGCCTTCGCTGTTGATAAGCCGAATATTGATTTTACTGTCGGTTTCTTTCTGAACGTTTACACTCACCTTCATGCTGTTGATCATGGGATAAACGGCCGATTGAAACGTTGATTTTGGTTTAACTTTTTCGTGGTTGTCAGCAGCAAACGTGGTTGAAACGGCAAAAGTCAAAGCCAGTAAAGTGGAAGCGAATAGCGTTTTCATAAGATTTGTTGTTTAAGGATGTTCGTGTTTTGTGTTGTTTACTGCCTGGATCGGCCGTTTTGATGATTCAAAGGTAGTTTTTCATAAGGTACCTTGCTATGCATAGTACTTTGGCGGCAAAAATACCGGGGCGAATGGTCAATAAACCGGATGAGATTTCGGAGGACCTTCCGAGTCGGCGTTTTTCAGGCTTTTTTGGGTGCCTTTTTCTGCTGACCAATGCCAAACTGATCGCCCGCGGCCACGGCTTTTCCACCACTGAAATGGATTTCAACCATCTTCTCGCTCTGCACCCAGTTGTAATTCGAATCCTCCAGGCTGGTGATAATTTTACGTGTTTTCACCTCAATGACATCCCCGGTAGACGGATAGGCGTATTTTCCGTCCACACTGAACGTAATCCAGCCCGGCATGTCACGCACCAGAATAGAGGTTTTCTGAACCGGCGGCATCACGGTATTGTCAAAAACGTGCAGCCGGTTGTTGGCACCGTCGCACAGCCAGATCTCCTTTTCATCGGGTGTCATCCCAATCCCGTGGCTTGGACAGCCGTGGCGTTTTACCTCGCCGATGTTGAAGCCCTCCACCACCACGCGGTGCAGAAACCGGCCGCTCACCAGATCGCCCACCTCGAAGCCCAGCAACCCGTTGACGTTTACGTATACCAGAGACTGCGAACCGTTGATGGTAAACGGACGAATGTCGGCCCCAAACGGCCCGACTTTTTTGGTGACCGTGTGCGTTTTTGCGTCAGCTACGTTCAACATTGTCGATTTCAACCCGGCCAGGTACACAAAATTCCCATCCGGTCCATAAATGGTATTGTGCGAACCCGAATTGGTCACAATTTTGGTGATGACGTCGCCGGTTTTGGCATCCACCACCGTCCAGAATTCTTTTTCCAGCGAAGGCATGTAAATCGTTTTTCCGTCCGGCGAAATCGAAATCCGGTCGACACCGCCTTCGTATTCTTTTTCCCACAACACTTTTTCGGTCGTCAGGTCTAGGCATTGCAACGCTTCCAGCGTGCTGATGTACAAGCAGTTGGTAGCCAGGCTAACATCCACGCCCTTCACATTCGATGGTTTTCCGTTCTTCTGAAAACCCTTCGTCGGGATAAATTTCACAAACCGGTGGTGGTTATCAATGTCGAAAACCTGAATCCCGTGTCCGCCGTAGCCCAGGTAATTCCGCACACCCGGCGTTACGACATACAGATACCGCTGCGCTTTCGGCGCGGGTTTCACCAGGAAATGGCTGTTTTTTTCGGTAGAGGTAAAAACCCAGGCCGTCGTAAATGTAAGCAACAGCCCGCCAAACAGAAAGCATGAAATCATTCGTGTCGGTTTCATTTCAGGAGGATTTAGGATGTTATTATCGACGAATGAAGAAAAAATTCAGCCCAATCTACCCGCCCCAGGCCCGGTAAAGACCGGCGGTCGACGTTGCCAAACAGATGGATTGAAAACCATCCGATTCGGACTGGAGTTGGTAGGTATAACGAAACCGTATTCAGACTATGCCCCACTCCTGCCTGACATTCCTGTTTTTCGTCCTCTTGGGTGTACCCATCCAGCCCGTTTCCGCCCAATCGTCCGGGGTTGACTATCCACATCCGGTGCGCTATTTGGCGCTCTCGCTGGAGTCGAAACCGGTTCGCATGGCCTACATGGACGTAAAACCGAGCCGGCCCAACGGCAAAACCGTCGTTCTTCTGCACGGAAAAAACTTCAATGGGTATTACTGGAAAACCGTCATTCAATGGCTGACTACCAAGGGCTACCGGGCCATTGTGCCCGATCAGATCGGTTGGGGAAAGTCGTCGCACCCCGACATTCACTACAGTTTTCACCGACTGGCCGCCAATACGAAACAGCTGCTCGACACGCTGGGCATCCCGAAAGTGACGGTTCTGGCGCACTCGATGGGTGGCATGTTGGGAACTCGTTTTGCGTTGATGTATCCCGAAACCGTGGAAAAACTGGTGTTGGAAAACCCCATCGGTCTGGAGGATTACAAAACATTTGTACCGTATCAAACCATTGAACAACAGTTTCAGAAAGAAAAATCAGCCACGCCCGAATCGTACCGGCAGTACCAGAAAAGCTATTATCCAGTCTGGAAACCAGCCTATGACGACCTCGTTCGGGTGCAGGCCAGCGACCTGAAATCGCCCGATTTCAACGCCATTGCCTGGACCAATGCCCTCACCTATCTGATGATTTATGAACAACCGGTTTGCTACGAATTTGAACGTTTGAACCCGCCAACGCTGCTCATTATCGGACAGGCTGATCGGACGGTTGTGGGAAAAAACCTGCTGTCCAAAGACGACCAGGCAAAACATGGGGTATATCCTGCTTTGGGAAAACAGACCGTCAAAAAAATGAAAGCGGGTAAACTGGTCGAACTGGAAGGCGTCGGGCACATTCCCCACATCCAGGAACCGGAGCGGTTTTTGAACGCCCTGAGCGATTTTTTGAACGAAGCCTAAAATATTTCCAACCATCTGACCGTCCAGGCAGTTAGATTGAAACGAATCAACCAACGCACATCATGACGACAAAGGCAAGCAAAACAGCACTGATAACGGGAGCCTCCAGCGGAATCGGCCAGGAACTGGCAAAACTGTTTGCAAAAGATGGTTACAACCTGATACTTGTTGCCCGCAGCACCGATGTTCTGAACGAACTCGGCGGACGGTTTTGGGACGAATACGGGGTTGAAACGGCGGTCATTACGAAAGACCTTTCGGAAGAAGATGCCGCTCAGGATGTCTATAATCAGGTCAAAGCGAAAAATCTATCGGTCGATGTCCTGGTCAATGACGCCGGTGTCGGCCTCTACGGGCTTTTTGCCACCGAAACCGACTGGGAACGGGAAAAATCGCTGATTCACCTGAACGTCCTGACCACCACGCAGATGACCAAGCTCTTTCTGAAAGAGATGGTGGAGCGGAATGAGGGAAAAATCCTGAACCTGGCGTCGCTGGTATCGATAACCCCCATGCCGCTGATGGCGGTATATGCCGCCACGAAGGCCTATATTTATAATTTTACACAGTCGCTGATCAACGAATTGAAGGACACCAACGTCAGTGTGACGGCTTTGCTTCCCAACGCCACCGATACCGACTTCTTCAACAAAGCCGGTGCCGCGAACACGAAAGCAACTGAGAATCTGGACAATCCGGCCACGGTTGCCAAAGATGCATATCACGCATTGATGAAAGGAGCGTCGAAAGTCGTACCAGGCGGCTTGGTCAACAAAGCCTACGAAGTGGTGTCATACGTGGCTCCGCAGGAAACCCTGGCTGGGATGATGCGGAAGACCATGCAACCGAAAGCGGAACCCAAAACCGACGAAAAAGACAACAAAGCGGCTTTGACGTGGGGAATCGGTCTGGCGGCTGTGGTGCTGGCCGGAGCGGCCATTGCCCTCGTATATGCCAATAGCAGCGAATACGACAAAGTCCGGTATCGCTACAAAGCGGGTAAAATCAAATCCGGTGCCGACGACGTATACGACGATGTGAAAGACAGCCTGCTCAGCGGATTGAACAGCATCAAAGATGCCGTCAGCACGGCCAAAGAAGTGGTCGCCAAAGCGAAAGAAACCTTCGCGGAAGCATTGTCCTAACGGAACGATTCGAAACCCTGACAGGGTCTTCGACCACATCGGTGGCCCGTCGCTGTCAGGGTTTCGAACTTCACAATTCACTCAAATACAGCACAATCCCCGCTGAAATCCGAAAGGTGCTGACATCGGCTTTGTCCGTCGTCCGTTCGCCGTTCAGATCGATGGCCGATTTACCACCCGCCTGAAAAGAACCGTTCAGGGTCAGAGCCACAGGCAACGACAGAAAGTAATGAAGACCCGCGCCGATGTGGGCGGCTCCCCCTTTGAACAGAATGTTGTCGTAGGCATTGTTGTTGATCACCTGATCGACTTTCCCGGCCCGGTGAACATACCCAATCTCCGCAAAAGGGCGCAGGGCGTGGGTGGTGGCTGAAAAATGAAAGCGAACCCCACCCGTCAGGTTCGTGAATTGAAAAGACTCGGCGTCAATTTTTTTCAGGTTCATTTTCGTCCGGTCATACTGCGCAAATACTTCAAACCGCTGCGTCAGACCAAACCCGACACGACCACCAAAACCGATGCCGTTGCCGGAATTTTCGTCCAGAAACTGAAAATAGTCCGACGACCAGCCGAGCATGTGGCCTTGTAAACTCAGGTTAAGCCCTTCGGTCGTCGACTTTTGCCGAATGGTTTGCGCGAAAGCGGGCGCCGATTCGACGAAACCAGCCAGCAAAAACAACAAGAATATTGAGGAAAGTCGCATGGTTGAAAGACGCGTTTAGGTACGAGAAATCGATTAGGTAGGGACTGGATTAAAAGGTAAGAACCGTGTCGCCGGTGCGGACTTCGAAGGTTTGGCCGGCCGGGAAAACCACTGGTTTCCCTTTGACTTCTTCACTGATGGTGGCCGACCGCAGCGCAAGCCGTTGGCCGTTGGTGGCTTCAACGGCATAGATCCGAAATTCGAGCAAATCCTTTTTCCGGAATAGATCGTTACCCGCCTGCCTGATCCGGGTCACTTCCCCAAAAGCCGTCGCACCCGCCAGAATCACCACTTCGCCCTCACTCACCACCGCGTCGATGACCCGAAACCGAACCGTCTCTCCCTCCTGAGCGCGGGACGACGACAGATCGTTGCTCAACGCCAGCTTCACCGGCAAACGCCTGATGGCAACCGACTTGCGGGTCACCGGTCGTTTCACCGGTTCCGGCATGGGCTCGGTAGTCGTCGGCGCAACGGGTTCTGCTTTGGGCGGTGTCACCGGTGTTTCCTCAACCGATTTGGGCGGCACGGTTTTGGGTTTTATCGCACCCGGTTTTTTCGGCAGGCTCGTTTTGGGTTTGTTTTCAACCGGATCGGGCGTTGGTTCTGGAACCGTCACCCGGTTTTCGCGGGAATCCGCATAAACCAGCGTCGGCGAGGTTACGGACGAAACAACGGGCTTAATCTGTACCGACGGTTTCTTGCCCCCACCGATTTTTGTCGTGGGATTGGGCAGCGGGTTGCGATCCAGTAGCAGCATCCCCAGAAACAGCACCGCGACCAGCGTGAGGGTTCCCGCCAGCAGGAATTCCCAGTTCGTACGAAACCAGTCCGGCGTATGTTGGACTAAAAACCGTCCTGAAAAGTGGGATTCTGACTTTTTTGCCCCCGCCAGCTTTCGATTGGGCTGCATATCCACCACATCCGTAACCGGCAGCGGAGGCATGATGTGGGCGGGATCCAGAACGGGGGCCGAGGCATAAAACGGTTGCAGGGCTTTTTGAAAGGCTTTGGCGTCGGCAAACCGTTTGGCCGGATTTTTATCCAGGACTTTTTGCACCACCGCTTCCAGTTCTTTCGGAATCTGGCCATCCAGTTTTCGCAACGGAATCGGTTTTTCCCGCACAATGGCCTGCATCAGTTCGTAATCCGTCCGGCTGGCAAAAGGCAGTTTCCCCGACAGCAGTTCGTACAGCAAAACGCCCATGGCATACAGATCCGAAGCGGGCGAAGGCTCCTGTCCTTCAATGAGTTCCGGTGCCATGTATTCAAGCGTTCCCACAAGGCGGTTGGCCTGGGTCAGTCGCTGCTCCCCACTGACGCGGGCAATGCCAAAATCCATGAGTTTGATGGTGCCTTCCGGCGTCAGCATCAGGTTGGCCGGTTTGATGTCGCGGTGCAGAATCCCCTTCCGGTGGGCGTGTGCCATGCCTTCAAGCCCCTGTCTGACCACCTCCGCAGCAATGGCGGGTGACAAAGCCCCGGCTTTTCGAATCAACGCTTCCAGACTATCGCCTTCGACGTACTCCATGGCCATGAAATAGTCGGCATTATCCTGCAAAAAATTGTAGACAACCGCAATGTTGGGGTGGTTCAGCCGGGCCAGGATCAGGGCTTCGTTCCGAAACCGCTCCATGAAAGACGTCTGCGAAACGAGGTGCGGGTGGAGCATTTTCACCGCAACCAGTCGTTGCAGCAGCGTATCGGTTGCCTGATAAACCGTCCCCATACCGCCTTCGCCCAGGAGCGATTCGATGCGGTAGTGCTGGATGAGACGGCCTTGTAGGGTGGGCTTCTGGTTATTCATGAAGACGTTCGCTGTCACGCGTAAAGGGTACGTCAATTTCGCGGGTTTCGCGCGGGGCGGGAAGCGTTCCGGCGACGGTTCGCTCGGCCAGAACCACGGTGATGTTGTCGTGACCACCCCGGTTTTTGGCCAGTTGAACGAGCTCGGAAGCGACCCGGGGCAAGGTGTCCTGAGCCAGCAGCCGTAGCAAATCGTCTTCCCGGCAGTATTCGTACAGACCGTCGGAACACAGCAGCAGCCGGTCACCGGTATCGAACGGCAGCACGCAACGGCCCAGGTCCACCCGAATGTCGGCTTTGGTCCCCATAGCCTGCGTCAGGACGTTACGCTCGGGATGACGGGCGGCTTTTTCCTCCGTGATTTCTCCCATGTTCAGCAATTGCTGGACATACGTATGGTCTTCTGTTAACTGAACGAGCTGGCCATTTTTGTACAGATACGCCCGGCTGTCGCCCACATGCGCAAAATACAGTTGCTCGTTCTGAACCACCACGGCGGTGCAGGTTGTCCCCATACCCCGGAAGGTTTCGTGCTGAAGCGACTCGTCAAAAATTTGCCGGTTGGCAATCTGAAAAGCACGCATCAGGCTATTTTCGGTGGTGTCGCGGAATTGAAAATATTCCCGGCTGACCATCTCGGCGGCCATCTGACTGGCAATCTCCCCGGCCAGATGCCCGCCCATGCCATCCGCCACCAGCAACAGATACCCTTTAACCCGGCGGATGCCTTCATCGGCCAGCCGGACGAACAAACCGGTGTCTTCGTTGTTTTTCCGGACATTCCCAATGTCCGAAACGACGATGGCATTGAGGTCGCCGGAAACGACGGGCAGCGGGGTCGACTCTTCCCCCCCGCGTTCCGCCGACACGCTTTCTTCAACGGTTTCCGGCAAGGCGGGTGACAATTTTTTCCCGAAAAGATACTGGACGATTTTTTTCATGAACGCTCTTACTATCAGTTCGTTAAAGCATCTTTTCAGGACTTGAATCAATCGACCACCTGCCGACGTCCCATCAGTTCCAGGCCATACGAGATGGGCACGGCGAAGGTGATGCGGGTCGCATCCTGCGTGGTGTTACTGGCGGTGAATATGCCGATGACGTTGCCTTCCCGGTCGAAAACCGGCCCTCCGCTGTTGCCCGCGCCGGTGGCGTTCACCGTGAGCTGGTAATAATCCCCGAACTCGCTGTAATAACTGGACGACTTACCGCTGCTCTGGCCTTTGATGATTTTGCCGACGTTGCCGGGGGTGACGGTCACGTCCGGCACCTTGACAAACTGCGGGTTGCGGTTCGCAAAATCCGACGAATTTTCACCCACAAACACATCCGGCGAAATACCGGGATAACCCATCACCGTGACCAACTGGCCCGAGGCAATGTCTTTTTCCGCATTACGCATCTGAACGGGCGACAGCGTTTCGGCCAGGTCAATTTTGATCATGGCCACATCGTGTTTCGGCGAAATGATGGGTTTGCCACTGGCCGGAAAACGCTGCTCATTTTTGTTAAAAGTGACATCAAGGTAGGTATTGACGCCTTCGATGACTTTCCCCGACATCGGTTTTTTGCCAAAAAACCGTGTTTCACCCGGCACCCAGCGGAACGGCTGCACCCGCTCCGGGCTGATTTCCCAACCCTTGGCACCCTGTACCAGCAACAGGCCGGGAAACGCATCGGGCGGGAAACTGTAGTAGGAATTCCAGGCGGCAGCCACGTGGCGATTGGTCAGAATGTGGCCTTGGGGCGAAACCACGAAACCCGACCCGCTGGCCCCGTGCATGGCAATCGGCTCACCCACGGCCACGTCTTTTTTCAGCCCCAGCAGCGGTTCGATCTGGCCGGGTTCGACTTCAATGTACATCGGAAAATTTTTCGTAGTGCCGTCCCATTGTTTGACCGGCATATACTGGTGGTAAATATCGTCGCCAGTCGGGGTGTAGATCAGTTTGTAACCAAATTCAATAAAAACCACTTTGCTGGTGTTGGCGGTGGCAATTTGCTCGGTCGTCAGGGAATGATCCGGTTTGGAAGCCGGTAGCACAACGGGGCGGTTGACGACCACCGTGGTGTTGGTTCGAAACTGGTCTTTAAACGCGAAGGCAATGCCGGAAAGAATGGCCAGCACCAGGGCGGCTCCCACCAGCACCGAGCGCGTTGTTTTTTTGCGTTCGGTCACCATCATCCGTTCTACGGTTTGTTTGCCCAGGCCCACTTTGGCCGGCACACCGGAAAATTCCTCTGCGTCGGAAACCGGCACCGGCATTTTGAATTCACTGGTTGGGTTGTAGGGCGTCGGCATCTCGACCACCCGCGTGCTTTGCATCCATTCGGCGGGGCGGGGACTGAGGTCGAACTGAAAAACCGGGCCGCCCTGGCCAAGCTGCACTTCGTCGCCCGGTTGCAGAACCGCCGAGCCGACAATGCGGGTTTTGTTGACGAAAATACCGTTCCGGGAGTTGTTATCGATCACCTTGAAAACCGGCAGCGGACCTTCTTCTTTCACGAGTTTGCCGTGTTCGCGGGAAACCGTCGAATCCAGTTCGGGATCGAACAGCAGGTCGTTGGCGATGCCCCGGCCGAACGTCAGTTCGGTATACTTCTTGTAGTCGAATTCTTCGACCTGGTTGGCTTTGGTGCCGGTAAGATGACGGATGACAAACCGTTCTATTCGAGTAGCCATGAGTGACAGGAGTTAATACGTTGTAGGCTTGTTTTTTTTGCCGTTTGGACAATACAAAGGTGGGGAATCGGTCGGCAGCAGGAAATCGGGAAAAGCCCTGATTTTCGACTCCGGGAAACCTGTATTTTGCGTCTATAGGAAAACCTATATTTTGCGGTAGTCCGTTGTTATTGAACGTTTTATATCCGTAATTTCGGCATCTTCTTTCTCTTTTCAGGCCATGCGCAACCTCCTGCTCCTGCTACTTTCCGGTACGTTCGCCTTTGCCCAGAACCCGGTGATCGATTCGCTGCAAAACCGGCTGAAACAGCCTCAGGCCGATAGTTTTCGCGTCATGACCTTACACGAACTGGCCACCAACTTCTGGTGGAATGGCTATGATTCACTCGCCATCCAGACGCTTCGTGCGGGTATGCGGGTGGCCCAAAAAGCGAACTACCCGACGGGCGAAATCCGCGCCCGGCTGGCCCTGGCCCGCATCGAAGCCGATTACCTGTCTGACACAAAAACCGCCCATGCTCAACTGGATACCGCACAAAACCGGGCAATTGCCATCCATGACCGGTCGTTGCAGGGACAGGTCTTTCTCCGGCGGGCGCAGTTGTATGCCAACATCATGGCGAAACTCCCCGAAGCCCGAACCCTGTTGCAGCAGGCCCTGGCGAAGTTTCGGGAAGGCCACGACCGGCGTTGGGAAGCACAGGCGTACAACGAACTGGCGATCATGCAAATGGGGGAAGGACAGTACGTCGAAGCGATTAATCTGTGGCTCAGGGCCCGGCGGATTCAGGAAAGCATGAACGACTGGAAAAGCCTGCGGTCTACCCTGCCAAATCTGGGCGCGGCTTACGTGAAACTCAACCGGTATGACGATGCGCTGGCCTGTTTTGCCGAGGGCGAAAAAATTGCCGACCGGCTGAACGACCGCATGGTTAAAACTTTTCTGATAGGCAAAAAAGCGGAAATTTTCGAGCGAAAAGGCCACTACGCATCCGCACTTTCCCTCTACCTCGAACAGGTGAAAGCGTATGAAAATCCTTACCTGCCCAGTAATCTGGCGCGGGCATACGGCGCGGTGGGCCGGATGTACATTGCTCTCCACCAGTATGACAAAGCCCTCGCCTATTCGCAACGCTCACAGGATACGTACCGAAAAACCGTTGAGAAAACCGAGGAGGCTCTGGAGCATAATGCCCAGCATAATTTCGGGGAAATTTACATCGGGCTGAAGCAGTATGAGCGGGCGATTCCGTATGCCAAAACCGGGCTGGCGTGGACGAAAGACATTCGCGAAATGAGACCCGAACGCACCAAATACCTGCAGCAACTGGCCGTTTCATACGATCACCTGAATCAGCCCGCCCAGGCACTGTATTATTTCAAATGGTATAAAGCGGAAGCCGATACGATGCTGAATGAAGAAGCCATCCAGAAAGCGACGGTGGCCAGCATGACCTACGATTTTGAGAAAAAACAGCAGGTAACCCGACTTCAGCAGGCCCAGCAACAAAACCGCATCACCTCGCTGGAAAAAGATCAACTGGCCCAGTCCCGCAACTTCCTGATTGCGTTGCTGGTGCTCAGTGCCGGAACGCTCGGCTACGTGTTCTGGAGCAACCGGCGGCTGCGGGCCACCAACGAAGCACTTTCCCGGAAAAATGCCGAGATCGAAGCCGCGCTCTACCGCGGTCAGACGATGGAACGGAAGCGGGTGGCCAGCGAATTGCACGACAGCGTGGCGGCTAAAGTTTCGGCCCTGAAGTGGCGGTTCGAAGCCATGGACACGTCGCAGTTTGACGACGGCCAGCAGCGGGAGCACACGCGCCTGTTGGATCACATGGGCGAAGTGTATGACGACATCCGGGCGATTTCGCACAACCTGATGCCCGAAATCCTCGAAAAACAGGGGTTACAAGCGGCTTTGATCAAACTGACGGATACCTTGAACGTTCAGAACCGCACCCAGTTTATGCTGGAAGTGGACGACTCGGGCGCGGATGTACGGGGAAAAACCGCCTACGAACTCTACGCCATTTCGCTCGAACTGGTCAACAACATTCTCAAACACGCCAACGCCCGCAGTGCCGGAATTGCCCTGCACCGCCAGAACGGTTTTCTGAAACTGACCATTCAGGACGACGGCGCAGGAATTGATGAGAACAGGCTTTCGGACGGAGTTGGCATGCGGAATATTCAGTCACGGCTGGAACGGCTGGGCGGTAGCTTCGTCCTGTCAAGCCCCGAACCGGGTGGCACCTGTGTGAATGTCCAGATTCCGATGGCCAGTTAAAACGGCCCTGACGTTACAGCAAGCCGTGCCGGACGGCGTATTTGATGATGCCAATTGAATTTTTGACGGCCAGTTTCCGAAGAATGTTGTGCCGGTGTGTCTCGACCGTTCCGGGGCTGATGAACAGTTTTTCGGCGATGGCGTTGGTGGAAAGCTCCTGCGCCACGAGCCGGATGATCTCAAGTTCGCGGTCGGTCAGGGGCGACAGGGGCGCAGGGGCTTCGTCCAGCGGCCGAACGGCGCTTACCGGCAGCGCCACCAACTGGGTCATAACGGATTCCGAGAAATATTTCTCCCCACGAGCCACGGTTTTCACGGCTTTCTCCAGTTCGGCTTTCCCGGCTTTTTTCATTACGTAGCCCGAAATACCGGCCCGAAACGCTTCCCGAATGCTGTCGGCATCTTCCGAAACCGTCAGCATCAGCACTTTGATGTGGGGAAATTGCTGGCGGATTTTCAGCGTCAGATTAATCCCGTCGAGATGCGGCATGTTCATGTCCGACAGCACGATATCGACCTCGTGATTCCCCAAAAAACCCATGACATCCCGGCTGTCGTTCAGCGTGCCCACCACTTCCACTCCTTCGATGCGGCTCAGCAGCAGGGACAGGCTGTCCAAAATAATTTCGTGATCATCCGTTAAGAGGAGACGTATGGGGGGCATAGGCAACAGAGTCAGGGTAAATCTCGCGGGTCTTTCAAAGATAAAGAGGATTTAGAAAATAGCAAGGTATCGTGCTGATGTAAAACCACTTAGCTACGTTGGTTTTTAATGTAAAGAATATTAAATATCAAATGATGAATGGTAAATGTAAAAGTGCCGGATTGGGGCTCCTTTTACATTTACCATTCATCATTTGATATTTAATATTCTCTTTCTCCCTACAGCGTCAGCCGCTGCTTGTCCTTCAGCAGCACCTCTTTCAGTTTCGCATACGGCACTTTCTGAACGGTTGTCTTTCCATCAATGGCCAGCACGGCGGCTGTGGCGGCTGATTGTCCCAGAATCATGAACACCGGTTCCATCCGGATGGAACCGTAGGCAATGTGCGAACTCGATACGCAAACCGGCACCAGCAGGTTTTTGCACTCGTTTTCTTTCGGCACAATCGAACCGTAGGCAATCGAATACGGCTTGTCCGGATGAACGCCGATGTCGCCTTCGTTCTGAACAAAACCGTCTTTTTTGACAAACCGCTGCGAATTGTGGGCGTCCAGCGCGTAGGAACCCATGCCCACCGGATTCGGCACCACGGTTTTGCCCAGGGCGTCGACTTCTTTCATGACAAATTCGCCCAGCATCCGACGGGCCTCCCGGATGTAGAGTTGGTGCGGCCAGTTTCCGTTGTCCTTGAATTCATCTTTGGGCAAACCCCACTGCTGCATGGCCTGGTGAACATCCGCCGGAATTTTCGGATCGTTCTGCATGTAATACAACAGCCCCTTCTGATACAGTTCATGGTCGCGGATGATCTGTTTGCGCCGTTCGTAGGTCGCTTCGGGGTAATCGTAGTTTTTTCCGATGTAGTCGGTACTGAACGGGCCGTGGTTGTTGGTATCGGTTTTGCGGTTCGGAATGGGGTCGTATTTATTAAACGTTTCGCGCCAGCCCGTGGCAAACACGCGGGCCAGAAGTTCGTAGCGACTCGGATCGTAGCCCGCGGGTTTCGGGAACGGAATGCGGTTTTCGGGGTGGTTGCTCAGGCACATCCGGAAACAATACGCCTGAATTTTGTGGTCGCCGGTGCCGTTTGCGCCCGGTTCTTCCGTCGATATTTCGGGCAGCAAACCGCTTTTGGGATCGCCTTCAACCTTGTAGGGACTCACATTTTTCTTGAAATAGTGGCCGTGCTGAAAAACGCCAACCTGCACGCCGTTGTGCGTTTCGTTGTAGACGCTGTTCGCTTCCCGGCCGACGTGGTATTTCACGCCCGCAGCCGCCATCAGATCACCTTCGTAGGTGGCATCGATGAACACTTTCCCTTGATAAACCGTACCGCTCAACGTTTTGAACGACGTGATGGCCCCCGCCTGTTTCTGAACGCCTTTCGCCGACCGGTCCAGCCATTCGTTGCGGTACACCGTCAGTTTATTTTCCCTGACAAAATCCTCAAAAACCTGCTCGGCCGCGTGCGGTTCAAAGATCCACATGGTTCGGTTGGTGCCGTCGAGCGCGGGCGTTCCCTGGCCTTTGTTGCCGTATTCCGACCGTTTCTGCCAGGTCCAGTTAGCGTCTTTCTGGTAGTGCTGATAAAGCCGCTGGTAGAACTCGCGGGAAAGTCCGCCGATGACCTCCTTGTTGCCCGTATCGGTAAAGCCCAGCCCCCCCGACGACAAACCGCCCAGGTGCTTATCCGGCGACACGATGATAACCGATTTGCCCATCTTTTTAACCTGCACGGCGGCCGTCACGGCGGCCGACGTGCCGCCATAAATGATCACATCGGCCTGCCGCACAGCGTACGGTTTGAGGGTGGATGTTCGATAACCGGGCAGCATCAGGAGCAAGCCCAACAGGAGGCTGGTGACAGACCCTTTTTTTAAAAATTCAGAAGCGAACGGGTTGTAAAAAGTCATAGTGATTCAGGAAAGACAGCACTCAGGCCGCCACTAGTTTTTGAAGATAAGCCGGATAGTTTTTACCATCGCCGTCACCGTGGGTAATGCTGTCACCGAAACAGACGATGCGGTTTTTCACCAATTGACGCTGCACCAGAAACGTGTAAAGGGCCACGGCCATCGTCCGGTAGCCCTCCGGCGTAGGATGAATCCCATCGGTTTTGTTGCTGTTGGCTTCGTTTTTCAGCAAGCTGCTCGCTTCCAGACCAATGTTCCCTACGGTTTCGAAAATATGGTGCATATCCAGCAAAGGCAGGTTGTTGTCCAAAGCTACTTTCCGAACGACGTCATTCATGGCCTTTTTTCGGGCAGCATGGCCCTCCGGCTGGTAAAAAGCCGGGTCGTGTCGGGTCATCAGATACGGTTCATACACTGGCAGAATCGTCATCAGCACAATTTGACTCCGGATTGCAATCAGTCTGGAACAGATCGTCCGCATGTTTTGCTCATAGACGGGCAATGGAACGTGCTTTTTGCTGTTCACGTCGTTGGTTCCGGCCATCAGAATGGTCAGTTCGGGCCGCTGCGCCAGGCAATCTTTTTCGATCCGGGCCAGCAAATCGACGGTATTGTTGCCGCCAACCCCCGTATTGATGACTACCGGACCCGGTTCTGCGGTTTTTGGCTCCCTGTTGTCAGACAAGGACTTGCCCAGAAAAGGGGCAACGGCCAGGGTACTTTGCAAAAACGTTCGACGTTGCATGATGTAACGGTTTTCAGTTTTCGGTTTTCGGTTTTCGGTTGCTGACGCGTTGTTTTTCATACCCCATTCATTGTTAACTAACAAGCTGTTTGAGTTAACCGGGGGGGGCCCTGGAAGGGCGGTCTGTCACTCGTTGACATCGGCTGTTGACTAGTGACAGGACAGGCCTCCGGCCTTAATTCAAACAACTTCTAATGATTTTCAACTGTAAATCGAAAAACCGTATACCGAAAACCGTACACCGAAAATTCAATACCCCGGATTCTGCTCCAGCTTGGGGTTCACATCGCGTTCCGTTTGGGGAATGGGGAACAGATAATGGTGCTCGGCCACAGTAATCGCCGGATTCTGAGCTTTCATGGCACTAATCAGCCGTTTCGTCCGGGCCAGATCATACCAGCGGTGGCCTTCAAAAGCCAGTTCCAGCCGTCGCTCCAGCAACACACTATCCCGAAACTGGGCCTGTGTCAGGTTCGGGGCCAGATTGGGTAAGCCCGCCCGGTTGCGAATGCGGTTGATGGTGGCATAAGCCTCGGCATTGTTGGCACCCAACTCGTTCAAGGCTTCAGCATACATCAGCAACACGTCCGGGTAGCGAATAATCGGATAATTATTACCGCCATCCGCGTTACCGGTGGCGGCCGGGTCCAGGTATTTGTAGACGTAACACGGAAACAACACACTGGCCGGAGCCGCCGGGGTGCTGGTGGCCGAATAGAGTCTTAGGGTAACATTCCGGCGTTTGTCATCGTCGCGGTAGGCTTTGTACAGATTTTCGGTAGCGGGGTCATCGCCAAAACCGGCAACGCCGTTGACGCGGTCGAAATTGGGGCGCATGTAGCCCTGCATCCAACTGCCTTCGCCAAAACCACCACTCAGGGCCTGCATTTCGAAGACGGCTTCTTTGCCGTTTTTGTTAGCAATCAGAAAGGCATCCGCGAAGTTGGCCCACAAATCGTACTGCCCCGAATCGATCACCTCTTTCGCCTTGGCCGCTGCCTTTGCCCAGTCCTGACGGGTCAGATACACTTTCGCCAGATAGGCGGTTGCGGCTCCTTTCGTGGCCCGGCCCCGATCGGCTCCGGTGTAGCTCGCGGGCAGTACGGTTTCGGCTTCCGTAAAATCCTGAACAATCAGCGTATAAACCTCATCCACCGACGCCCGGGCCACGCTCAGGTCATTCAGCGAGGTGGTTTCGGTGGTCATGATGGGTACGCCCCCAAACAGCCGAACCAGCGTGAAGTAATAAAAACCGCGCATAAACTTCGCTTCGGCCAGGTAGCGGGCTTTCAGAGCATCATCCATCGGAACGGCCGGTAAGCGGGTAATCACCGCATTGGACCGGTTGATAGCGGAATAGACCGTCGACCAGATGGCCTGGAACGTATTGGTGGCCGGGGTAAATGTGTATTTGTCGAGGTCGTTTTTCGGCTGGTTCGCGGTCGAGCGACCATTGCCCCACTCGGCATCATCGGTAGCCTGATCCTGCAAAATCCACATCACCTGACTATACAGGTTTGCGTTGTTCAGTGGGTCATAGACCGCACTGACAGCCGCTTTGGCATCGTCGGCGTTTTTATAAAAATTCGCGGGCGTAAAATTCGATTCGGGCTTCTGGTCCAGCACTTCGCAGGACGTCATCAGGCCGATCAGGCAGAAAAAGAATAGGTGTTTTTTCATGACTGGAAAATCAAATGATGGATGATGAACGATGAACGATGGATGGCTGACGTAAGAATTCATCGTTCATCATCCATCATTCATCATTCTATTTAAAATCCTACGTTAAGTCCGAACAGAAGGGTTTTGGCCGCCGGGTAGCTGGCATAGTCGAAGCCCTGGCTCCGGCTGTCCTGACCAAACCGGTTTACTTCCGGATCATACCCCGAATAGTTGGTCCAGGTCAGGTAGTTCTGCGCCGTTGCATAGACCCGTACCGACTGAATTTTCAGCCCTTTGAGCACGGAGGCCGGTAAGTTGTACGCCAGTTGAATGTTTTTCAGCCGCAGGTACGACCCATCTTCAATCTGCCGGGTCGACACGCGGTTGGCAGGCCGGGTGGTCGAGGCCCGTGGGATGTCGGTATTGGTGTTCGTAGGCGTCCAGCGGTTCAGCATATCCCGGCTCTGGTTGGTGGTCGCGTTCAGGTATTCGAGTTCGTAGCGGTTGGCATTCAGGATGCTGTTTCCGTAAACCCCCTGAAAGAATGCCGTCAGTTCCAACCCTTTATACGAGAAAGTATTGCTGATCCCGCCGATGAACTTGGGTTGCGACCGGCCAATGATCGTCCGGTCGTTGTCATCGATTTTCTTGTCGCCGTTCAGATCCAGGTATTTGCGGTCGCCCGGTTTTCGGGCCTGCGGATCGGCCAGGGCCGTCAGCTCATCCGTGGTTTGGTACAGGCCGTTGGTCACGTAGCCAAAGAACGACCCCAGCGGTTCGCCCACCCGAATGATCCCGGAGTTGAGGCCCTGGCCGATGTTGGCGACACTCCCGGCGAAAATCTGGGGGGCTCCACCAATATCAAGCACTTTGTTGCGGTTGAGGGCAAAGTTAAAGTCGGTGTTCCACTTGAAGGCTCCCACCAGATTGCGCGACGAGATGCTGAGTTCGATGCCTTTGTTCTCCACTTTGCCAAGGTTTTTTATGGCACTGGAAAAACCCGACGTACTCGGAACCGTCACATTCAACAGCAGGTCTTTCGTCCGTTTCAGATACGCATCGGCGGTCAGGGTAATCCGGTCGTTCAGAAAACCGACGTCCACCCCTACATCAGCCTGCGAAGTGGTTTCCCACGACAGATCCGGGTTGGCAATCTGGTTCGGGCCCAGTCCCGTCGAAACCGTGTTTCCAAATACGTAGTTTTGAGTACCCAGCAGCGAATACGCCGGGTAGTTGCCAATTCCATCCTGGTTACCGGTCGTACCGTACGTCATTCGCAGTTTCAGATCACTGATCACGGCATTGTTCTTCAAAAAGGCTTCTTCCGAAACCCGCCAGGCCAGGGCCGCCGAGGGGAAATAACCAAATCGGTTGTTCGCGCCAAACCGGGAAGAACCGTCGGTTCGGAACGAAGCCGTCAGCAGGTATTTGTCTTTGTAGCCGTAATTCAGCCGCGCCAGGTAGGATTGCAGTCCCCAGGTGCCGATGCTCGATTCGGGCGTCAAGGGCACCGAACCGGAGGCCAGGTTGCTCGAACCCAGGTTGTCGTTCACAAAATTACGTGCCTGCGCCCGGTTGGCTTCCGTCCGGCTGGCCTGCTGCGTATACCCAATCAGGGCCGTTACGTTGTGGTCGTTGTTGAAGGTACGGGTGTAGGTCAGCAGGTTTTCGTTAAGCCACGTAATGGCCTGTGAATTAAAGATAGCCGCCGATCCGCCCTGAGCCAGACCACTCGAAACCGAGCGGGGCAGATACGAATCCTGTTTTTGCAAAATACCGTCGATTCCCAGCGATACGCGCAGGCTCAGGCCATCAATGATCTGGTAATCCCCGAAAATACTACCAAAAACGCGGTAGGCGGTATTGCGGTTTTTGTTGTCGCGGGCCAGCGCCACCGGGTTGTCGGCGGTGAAAGCCAGGGCCGGATTGGTCAGCAGATAGGAACCGTCGGCGTTCCGAACCGGCAGAATGGGCGGAAACTGGAGCGCGGCCATCGTCACCAGACCAGCACTGCCCAAATCGCCGTCCGAACGGGCCTGGTTCGTAACGGTGCGGTTGACGGTCAGGCTGTTGCCAATTTTGATTTTACTGGTCAGCTTGCGGTCCAGATTGACCCGGAACGAGTACCGGTCAAAATCGGAGTTGACAATCACGCCGTTTTGTTTGAAATAACCGCCTGCAATGGCATACTGTGTTTTTTCATCCCCTCCGCTAATCGATAATTGGTAGTTGGAAATGGGGGCCTGCCGGAAAATCTCATCCTGCCAGTCGGTGCCTTCACCAAATGCATCGACCTGCGCGGGCGTATACACCGCCGGGCGGCCTTCGTTCGTGTTGGCGTCGTTGACGAACTGGGCGTATTCCCGTCCGTTCAAAACCGGGTATTTCCGGCGCACATTCTGAATCCCGTAATAGGTATCGAAGGTGATGGTCGATTTTCCGGCCTTTCCCCGCTTTGTCGTGATAATCACCACGCCATTCGCGCCCCGCGACCCGTAAATGGCCGTAGACGACGCATCTTTCAGCACCGAAATCGACTCGATATCGCTGGGATTGAGCGTACTTAGCACGTTGAAACTTGAGCCAGAGTTGGCTCCATCGTTTTTGAAGGGAATACCGTCGATGACATACAGTGGCTCGTTGTCGCCCTGGATCGAGTTGCCACCCCGGATGCGAATGCTGGTCGAGCCGCCCGGCGCACCCGAGTTCTGGGTAATCTGGACACCTGCCGCCCGGCCCTGCAACGCCTGATCGAGCGACGTGACGGCCACTTTGCGAATTTCTTCGACCGGAACCGTGGCCACGGCCCCCGTCAGATCGCTCTTTTTCACCTGACCGTAGCCGACCACCACCACTTCGTTCAGCGATTTGGTATCCGGCACCAGTTGAATATCGATCACGGAGCGGTTTTGCACCAACTGCTCCTTACTCACATACCCAACAAAGCTGTAAACCAGGGTAGTCGCTTCATTGGGAATGCTCAATTGGTAACGTCCCTGCACGTCGGTCGTTGTTCCGCGTGAAGTGCCTTTCACGACCACACTGACGCCGGGCAGCCCCTCGCCGGTTTCGCTCGTGACCCGTCCGGTTATCCGGACATCGGCCCGGGTCGTTTCAATGGGCTGAATGGTCGACAGACTCATCAGGCCATCCAGCGAAACGGGGCCGGTTCCGGCGGTTGCGGATGTGGCGGCAACGGGTACACTAATTGTTGTCCGCTCGTTTTTAGGCGGCAAAATCAGATACGCCCCGGACCGCAGTTTTTTAAACCGCATCCCGTACTTCTTCAGTAACAGGTTGAGATTGGTTTCCAGCCGGGCATTGAGGTTGAGCGGTTCGGCCGGGCTCAGGTGACGTGCCACGACTGATTCTTCGAATAAAATATCGACGCCATAATAGTCCTTCAATTGCAACAGGGTGTTTTTCAGCGGCTGGCTCACCCCAAGGGTGGGCGTGGTTTTCCCGGATTGGGCGTGGTCGGTTTGCTGGGGCGTTCGGACAAAAGCCAGCGTCTGGGCTACGGCGTGGCCGTAACCGACACTGAGCAACCAGCCAGTGGCCAGTGCAAGCGGTATTGATTTTCTCATTGGGTAAGTGGGATTTCGGTAGGGGTTGAAAAAATGAGATTCTGGTCGCGGTGGCTGAGTTTCAGATCCAGCAGTTCGGCAAGGGCCTCGGCCAGTTCGTCGGAGGAACCGGCGCGAATGGTACCCGTCAGCGTTCGCCGGGCGAGCGCCGGATCGGCGAGTTGCGCGTTGACGCCAAAAACCGCCCGAATCTGGCGTACCACTTCGCGCAGAGAGGTATTGTTGAAACTAAAAAGCCGGTAGCGCCAATGGGCAAAGCGGGTGGTGTCCCTTTGTTGTTGTAAGCGCAAGGCTCCTTTTTCATCGAGCCGTACCCAGTCGCCGGGTTTCATCAGCAGGTTTTGCACCGGTTGATTGGCGGTTTTGTAGTGGAGGTTCACTTTCCCCCGCTTCAGCACCACTTCGGCGTGAGAGGCCCGGCTTCGCACCGAAAATTCCGTTCCTAATACCTCCACCTCCAGGCCATCCGTTGCCTGAACGACAAAGGGTTGGTGCGTGGAAAGGTGCTTCACGTCAAAAACCGCATCGCCTTTCAGGGCCACCCGCCGGGAAAACCAGCCGTAGCCCATCCGGGGCAATTGCAGAGACGAGTTGCTGTTGAGTGCCACCGTAGAGCCGTCGGGCAGGTTCAGCGAACGGAGTTGGTAGGCGTTGGTCGTAATGGTCTGGTAGAAAAGCGGTTTCCGAAACAACCAGCCGCCAGCCAGCAACACGAACGTGAGGGAAGCCGCGATCAGCCAGCGGGCCGGATGCCAGAACGGGCGGATTTCCTCCGGCAGCGATCGGATCACCCGGGCCGGTGCTTTGTCCGGATTGTCGAGCCGTTGCCGGAACTGGTCGAGGTGATGCGCGAAGTCGGGGGCATATTGCGGAAAGCTCCGCTCCCATTCGTCCAGCCACTGAAAATACGTTTCCCGGCTGGCCGGGCGCGTCAGCCATTCGCCGATCACTTTCTGCTGGACCGACGTGGCCTGACCGGCAAAGTACGTAAACAACAATTCTTTGGTAGGTTCCATGATGAGGTGTATATCGGTGAGGCTACGCGAAAACCGTCAGCAGAAGCAGCCCATAACTAATCAGTTTCTGGTTTCGGAGAAATTGCCGAACCGTTGAAATGGCCTGTAACAAGTGATTTTCGACGGTTTTGGGGGAAAGCGTCAGCTCGCTGGCAATTTCCTTGTAGGATTTCCCTTCGAACCGGCTCAACAAAAACACGCGTTGCCGCTGGGGCGATAATTGCTGAACGGCCTGTTCAAGGGCGCGGTACAGTTCGTCCTGTTGCAAGAGCCGGTCGGGCTGCATGGCGTCCTGATCGGGCTGATCGAGGTCGTCGGGCAGCGGTTCCTGGCGGCTCAGCTCCCACCGCAGGCTGTTGTAGGCCCGGTTGCGAACCGCCTGGTAGAGATACGCCCGGTACGATCCCTTGATCTGTTTGTAAAGTTCTTTCTGGTAGAAGGTATAGAACAAATCCGCGACCACATCTTCGGCCACCTGCCGGTCGTAGACAAACCGGATGGCGTGGCTGCACAGGGGCGCGAAATACTGCCGGAAGAGCAGTTCACAGCCGAGTTTCGGGTCGGCGGCAAAGGCATTGCGGATGAACAACTCGCTGTCGGCACTCACCGGAACCGGGGTCGCAGCATCGCTCCTGAGCAGTGGCGGTGGACCGCCGGGATTTGGGTCGGGAGAGGGCCGGAATGGAAACGCGTTGGCTGGCATCGGTCAAAGGGTCTGGTACAGTGAAGACAAGTTAGTACCAAAAATCCCCCAATCGATTTTTATTTTTTATGTTTAAAATGCAAAAAAAGAATCCATACAAGGTGACGATACCCATCCTGGCACCGTCTAATTCCTGTTATTATCGATGGTCATGCCAAACAACTACACCCAGCTTTACATCCAGACGGTTTTTGCGGTCAAACACCGTCATGGCCTGATTCGGGTTGAATGGAAAGAAGATTTGTACCGCTATATGACCGGGATTGTCCAGAATCAGGGCATAAAATCCTTGCGATCAATGGAATGCCCGATCACGTTCATGTATTTTTGGGTCTGAATCCGAATCAGGCGGTTTCGTCACTCCTGCAAGACCTGAAAGGCGACTCTTCCAAATGGATGAATGATCAGCGTTTAATTAAAGGCCGTTTCGAGTGGCAGTCGGGCTACGGTGCTTTTTCCTACGGGCAATCTCAAATCGACCGTGTGGTGCGTTACATTAAAAATCAGGAAGAGCACCACCGTACGATGACGTTTTTGGAAGAGTCTACCACCTTCCTGAAAAAGTTCAATGTACCTTTCGACGCGCGGTATATTTTCAAAGCGGTAGAATAAAATTAATGAGATGGTAATTTTCCCGTCGCGTTAGCGACGAAATGTTTGTAGCAACCCGATCGTCTCAACATGTCTCCGGTAGCGAACGAACCAACCGAGCCACACACATCAGCAAAAAATGGTTTCGTCGCTACACGACGAGCCGATGGGTGGGTCAAGGTTCTTACTACAAACATTGGGTCGCTAACGCGACCGATCATCCAAACGCCCGAAAACGAGTCGCGTAGCGACGAAATGTTTGTATAAAACCGAACTACTCAGTATGTACCCGGTCGCGTTAGCGACCCAATGTTTGTAGCAACCGAACGATCTCCACGAAATCCATGGTTGCGTAGCGACCAAACCAATCTGAAACAAAAAACGCCCGACTTCATCAGCCGGGCGTTTCCAATCCAGTACCAGCGCGTTAGTCTAACGCCGGAATCACTTTATCAAGGTTGTAAAACAGAATATCTTCCTTGCCGTTTTCGCCTTCGTTCATCATCATGCCGACCACAGCATTTTTCTGAATCCGGCCCGCCAGAATCTCCTTCGACAGGGCGTTCAGGATGCGCCGTTGCATGACGCGTTTCAACGGACGGGCGCCAAACTGCGGGTCGAAACCTTCTTCGGCGAGTTTGTCAAGTACTTCCTGATCGGCTTCGATGGTAATGCCCTGCTCGGCCAGCCGGTCCTGAATGTGCTTGAACTGCAGCCCCACGATCTTGCGGATTTCTCGTTTGGTCAACGGCTGGAACATCACCAGCTCGTCGATCCGGTTCAGAAACTCAGGGCGCAGCGTCTGTTTCAGCAACTCAAAAACTTCGTCTTTGGTATCTTCAATGATCTGCTCCCGATTCCAGTCTTCCATTTGCGCAAACCGCTCGCGGATGATGTGGCTCCCGATGTTCGACGTCATGATCACAATCGTGTTCTTGAAACTGGCCACCCGGCCTTTGCTATCGGTCAGCCGGCCGTCGTCCAGCACCTGCAACAGGATGTTGAACACGTCGGGGTGCGCTTTTTCGATCTCATCCAGCAGAATAACGCTGTACGGTTTCCGGCGGACGGCTTCGGTCAACTGACCGCCTTCATCGTAGCCGATGTAGCCCGGAGGAGCGCCAATCAGGCGGCTGACGGCGTGGCGTTCCTGAAACTCGGACATATCGATCCGCACCAGCGAGTTCTCGTCGTTGAACAGATAATCGGCCAGGGCCTTCGCCAGCTCGGTTTTTCCGACGCCGGTCGTTCCCAAGAAGATGAACGAACCCAGCGGACGTTTCGGGTCCTGCATCCCGGCGCGGCTCCGGCGAACCGCATCGGCCACCGCCTGAATGGCTTCTTCCTGCCCCGCTACGCGTTTCGCCAGTTCGTCTTCCAGGTGTAGCAGTTTTTCCCGTTCCGACTCCATCATCCGGCTCACCGGAATACCCGTCCATTTGGCCACCACCTCCGCAATATCGTCGGCGGTCACCTCCTCCTGCAACAGGTTCTGGCCGTCGCCTTCCGATTTAACCAGCTCATCCAGACGGTTTTGCATTTCGGGCAGACGACCGTAGCGAATCTCGGCCACCTTGCCGTAATCGCCCGACCGTTCGGCCTGCTCGGCTTCCGACTTCAGTTGATCGAGTTGTTCTTTCAACGTCCGGACTTCGTTCACCGACTGTTTCTCCACCTCCCAGCGCGCTTTCAGGCTGTTCCGCAGTTCGTTGAGGTCTTCAATTTGCCGGTTCAAAACGCTTTCCTTGTCACGGTCGGACTCCCGGCGAATGGCTTCCCGTTCAATTTCCAACTGCATGATCCGGCGGTTCAGTTCGTCGAGTTCTTCCGGCACCGAGTCGATTTCCAGCCGCATTTTCGCAGCCGCTTCGTCCATGAGGTCAATGGCTTTGTCGGGCAAAAACCGGTCGGAAATGTAACGGTTTGAAAGTTCGACGGCGGCAATGACCGCGTCGTCCTTGATCCGAACGCCGTGGTGCAATTCGTATTTTTCCTTGATCCCCCGCAAAATTGAAATCGCATCTTTCACATCCGGTTCGTCCACCAGAACCGTCTGGAACCGGCGCTCAAGGGCTTTATCCTTTTCAATGTATTTCTGGTATTCTTTCAGCGTGGTGGCACCGATGGCGTGCAATTCACCCCGCGCCAACGCCGGTTTCAACAAGTTGGCCGCATCCATCGCGCCATCTCCTCCGCCAGCCCCCGCCCCAATCAGGGTGTGAATCTCGTCGATAAACAGCACGATTTCGCCCTCGGAATCCGTCACTTCCTTGATAACCGCCTTCAGCCGTTCTTCAAATTCGCCCTTGTATTTCGCACCCGCCACGAGCAAACCCATGTCGAGCGACACGATAATTTTCGATTTCAGGTTTTCGGGAACGTCGCCCTGCACAATCCGTTGGGCCAGCCCTTCGACAATGGCGGTTTTCCCAACGCCCGGTTCACCGATCAGCATCGGGTTGTTTTTCGTCCGGCGACTCAGGATTTGCAACACCCGGCGAATCTCTTCGTCACGGCCAATCACGGGGTCAATTTTCCCTTTTTCGGCCAGTTCATTCAAATTTTTGCTATACCGCTCCAGGGAGCGGTATTTTGCTTCGGCATTGGGATCTTTCACAGGATTATTTTTTCCGCGTAACTCTTTAATGGCTTCTTTCAGTACTTTTTCAGTGAACCCGACGTCTTTCAACAGCGTCGCCACGGCGTCTTTGCCCCCCGAAAGTCCCAACAGAATCAACTCGATGCTAACGTACTCATCGTCAAACTCTTTCAAAAGTTTGGTCGCTCGTTGCAAAGCCGAATTCAGGTCGTTTCCGAGGTATATGTTGGGAGTTCCCTGCGCGCCTACCGACACTTTCGGATACCCGTTCACAATGGCGTCCAGGGCCAGCGTCAGTTGGCTGGAATTAACGCCGGTTTTTTTCGACAGAAACCCCATTGTGTTGGGATCTTCGTCGATAATCGCTTTCAGCACGTGACCGGTTTCCACCGACTGCTGCTGATTTCCCTGCGCAATCTGGGCCGCCTGCTGGATGACCTCCTGCGCTTTGATGGTGTAATTTGTTAAGTTCATGGTTGTGGGTTAAACGCTTTACCGGCGTAACAACTACTGCCCGGTTTGCGTTTTCGTTGCTGTAATCTATTTATCAAAGAGCAGGCCAGCCGGGTTTTTCGGACAATTTGGCGGAGATTTAGTAAAAATCGATAAAATAATTGCCATAATGACACACGCATCTAAAACAAAACGGGGCAACTGATCTCTCAGGGTGCCCCGTTGGTTAATTCAGCAATACGGTTAGCCTCTCTATTTCTGAATTTTCAGATCAAACGTAATCCACCAGCCTGTGCCGGTTTTTCCCCGACCCGTCAATCGCATCAGACCTTTTTTCCCATCCTGAGTTACAAATCGCCGAAGAATCTTTGTCTCGAAGGTGTCGGCATTACAGGACGAACTTGAAGTAATCAGCGTCCCGATGCTGTAGGTGTCATTGGGTGTGTTGTAACTACCAAAGGTCAACTGATCAATGTCTACGCTGGTTTTTAGATTTTCCCAGATGCTCGACGAAATCTGACTCTGGTCGTTAAAACTCGTTGCCCCGGTTTCAAAACTCCCCTTGCGGTAAACGCTCCATTTCTGATCAATCACCGTTTTACTGGTTTGGGTTGTCCCGCACCCAACCGCGCAGCCCTGCAACGTTACGGGTGTTATGACCGAAACCTGGCAGATGGAACTCATAAACACACCGTCGATTTTATCGGCATATTTAGCGCCATCTTTCAACTGAAAGACCTCGCCCGTTCGGTAGCTAACGAGACAAGAATCGGCCAAGACACCCTGCTTATCGCTCACGGTAATCCGAATATTTTTGAAATGGTCCAGCGGGTCACCTTTAGGCGGCACGGGTTTATAGAGAGTCAATTGCTCCAAAACCGGACCGGTAAATGGGATATAAGCCTCCAGTACCACCTTATTTAAAAGTCCATAGTCCATCCAAATAAAGCCTTGATTGGCCCAGTTGTTCCCCCAGGAATTCATAATTTTAAAAGCATTTTTCGAGTCATCGAAACCAACCAATACAACCGCATGTAATCCATTCCAACCAGGAATAGACGAAGCATCGAAAGATTTCCAAATAAATTCTCCACCGACTTTCTCCGAGGGTCGGTGGAAGTTTGGGTCGGTTTTGATCGTGACCTGCACCACATTGTTATCCGATAAAACAGACTTCAAACTTTCTTCCGTCATTGGCGTCCGACCAAAACCCGCAATCCGGTAATTTAACGCGGATTGTTTCTGGCTGGCTGTGGGCTGCGTTTTGTAACTCGGCCAGGCATCTTTATACGGCATGTCTTTCATCGTGCAGACGCCACTGTTCTTCATCAGGATATAAGCCTCCGAAACACTAGAACCTTTATCTTCGCCCTTATTGATCTGGTTATACACAAAAGCCGGACTGAAAACCGCACCGTCATCCCGATTGCCATTGAATACATACGGTTTTTTCGTTTCTTTATGGTGTAAATAGCTCCTCACCGCATAGGCCGAGGCCCAGGCGTTACAAGAACCCTGCTGTCCCTGATTGCCAACCGGAGGCATCTCGGCGCTAAAGTCAACCTGCGTTTTGACGGCTCTACGCCCTCCTTTGTAGGTTTTCGAAACATAGATTGGTATTTTTTCGTATTCCTCTTTGTCCAGCGGGATCAAACCGGTCTGGCTTTTAGCCTCCTCGCTCAACGGAGGGGCTTCTTTCGGCGATTCATCCGGTGGTGGGGCAGTTTCCGATTTTGTACACTGTATGAGTATAAAACCAAGCAGAAGTAGCCAGGTAATCGTACGGAAAGCAGAAAGTAGTTTTTGGATCACAGTAAGACCGTTTAATTTTTAATTCTTTTTGACACTTATCCTACCAATGTTCTGCCATAGAGCACCGGCTTCCGTGTTAATATTTTGTAAACTTCTTAGTTATAACAGCCTTTTCACTTTGTAATCTCAATAGATAATTTCCACTTGAAAGGTCACCAATGTTTACAGAATAGCTATTTGTTTCATTCGAAGTTTCTGCCGATCTATTACCAAAAAAACGGCCAGTCATATCATAAATCGATATTTCAAAACTGCCACAAGGGTACCAAAAAGAAATTTGTCTATCTGTAGGATTGGGTTTGAGTAAAATATCGTCAGGGCAATCATCACATACCGGAATCTTAACCATCTGTTCAGTCTGGCACATATTGATATCTGTAATGTAAAATGCGGTTTCACGGTTTAGAGCAGACCGTTTAATGACTGCATTTACTATGTTTTCTTTTTTCAGACTATCGGGAAAAAGAATTGTCTGATAAACATCGCTAACAATCGAGATCGGTAACGTTGCATTGCTAATCTGACCGGTTATCGTAATATTATCCGAATCACCCCAGCAGGCGGCTGTAATAGTCGATGAAAGTCCACAGGGAGGAAGTGGGCAAACCGCTTTACCACTGACACTTAGCGAGCATTTATCCAAATCGTTGCCACCGGAAATAATGATATGATAAGCCCGACCAGGTTTATAGGGTCCAAACAGGATGGAAGTTGTTTTTCCATCGTCTATAAAAGTCGTCTCTTTCAGTTCTTTGTAGAGATTATTTTTTTCATAAACCCGATAGACCTGGTTACTTGCTAATCCTCGTATGGGAATCCTGACACTATACCCACCGTCCGGATGGCAGATAATTTCTTCTTTTTTCATTTTTAAGGGGCAGGCAGCAAATCCCTTTTCAGCCGTTAGCGAATACAGACATTCACTACCATAGGACCCATCAATCATCAGATAGTATTCCTGCCCTTTCACTAGCCCGCTTACATCAAGTTTTCCAGCGGTAAAGAGGCCATTAAAATTCTGGCATTTCAGGTATTTCCAATTCGTTTTAGGTAAGTCACATGCACCATCCGGTTGAAGAATCGCAAGCTGAACCCCTTCACAGAGTTTATGTGTTCCTCCGCGAGACTGATAACCTAATGTAATTGTTGTATCTTGAGCCAGAAACTTGAAAAATGAATTATTGTGGATAATCCCACAAAATCCTTGCGCCATATTTCCGGTTATACTAGCCGAATAATCAATGGATGAAACGCCACAAAAGGTCTGCAAATTATTGATTAAGGGTGCTTCATCACAGGTATTGGAAGGAGTTGGATTGGTGCCACAATTGCAATACTCAGGCGGTTTTACCGCGGTTTCGGTCGTACCTATTCCTGCAATCCAGCCTTCACGAACTGACGAATTATCCGAATCAAATACAACGGTTAAACAACCTCCAGAATTTGAAGAAGCCGTAAAGGTTTGCGGTTTTCTCAGATTACTTTCCAGAATACAGGATGTTCCAATCCCGTCATATACGGCTAAATGATCTAGCGAGACTGACGTAGAAACAATATCCACGGTCGTGAAATCCAGCGTTATGTATTTTGGGGCACCAGCCTGTTCGGGTGGACAAATCGTATAGACTTTATATTCATTGTTTGCATAAGTTCCGTTTTCCCCTCCGCTGTCGGTAAATGTTCCGGAAACCGCTCGGATTTCATGCAAACAACCCGGCGGGGGATTGTCGGTTGTCATAATGGTTGCCTTCCAGCCTCTCCCTGAAATGTCGTAGGAATTAGCCCGGAAGAAAACCGTCAGACAGCCTTTTGACGTAGCCGAAGCGGTAAATGAAGCTGGGCGATTTACGTTTATATCGAGCGGGCAATCGAAGCTAAACCCGTCAAAAACCCGTAACACGTCTTGGTTATTGTAATTGATCACATCGACCTCTGTAAAATTGAGAACGATGAATTTATTGGGTGATTCAGGGCAAATTGTTACCAGGCGATTTTGGTCACCCGTGTAATCTTTGGTAGGGCCGCCATCATCGTAAAAATTGCCGACGTCGGCCTTCACATTTCCGTCGGAAATCCAGTAACCGGTTTTTTCAAAAACGTCAACCGAATAGGAAGAACTGCATTTAGCGGCATTCGTAACTGTGAGTTTATACGTTCCGGGCGTCGTTACCTCAATCGAAGGCGTGGTAGCGCCGTTTGACCAGCTATAAGTCAAACCGGTTAGTGTGGTATCGGCAGCATTTAGCGTTGCAGTTTCACCCTTTCGTATAGCTACATAGGGAGGTAAATCTATAGTGGGTACAGGCGACTTGTCGTCGATAACAAACGATATAGCCTGTGCGCAACCCGACGGATCACGAACAATAACATAATGCGATCCTTTGGCCAAACCCGATACCGACGGCCCGGTTCGTCCGTTACTCCATTCAAAGGTTGCATTCGGGATGGTTGGAATCGAAATGCTGGCCCGGCCGTTGGCCAGACCGCATCGAGAATTCACAGTATCAACTTTGGCTTTGGAAAAATCCGGGCAGTTTTTTAAAGTACTGGACCCTGTGTAATCAATTCCTGTAACCAAGCCCTTTATTGTCAATCCTTCGGGTAATTGAGTCCCATTTTCTCCAGTAAAGTTTTTTACAACTAAAGAATGAGTAGCAATTGCTCCTGCATTTGACCCACACATTATTCTATTATTTTTGTCTATGCCTTGGACAATCGATTGTGCAAACAGATACCCTTCAATTTTCATTTTAAGTACACTTTTTCCTGCAGGAATACTTATTTTGATAATCTTTTGTTGGTTCACGTCTTCCATTTCTAAAAAACTTCCATTTTCCAAAACCAGCTCTCCTTTCGCGGTGGCAGTTTGTCCACCGAGAGTTACAGAAATTTTGGCCTCTGCAAATGCCCGTGAAAACGCAGGATTACAAAAAGTTTGAACTGCAACAAGAGCAGCAGTTGCTTCGAATGGTAATTCTAAGACAGTAGCTTTAGGAGAATAAATTTCGAGAGGATCTACATAGGAAATCTTTCCTGGATTTGCATAACCAAGTGGAATCAAATAAGATAAGTTGACCATATATGCTTCTACTGATCCAGAAGCATGCAGTATATCAGTTGAACAAGTTAAGTCTGGTATGAATCTTATTTCAGGCAAAAAATCTCCTATAGACAAAGGTCTTTTAATGCTGTTTTTTAAGCTAAAAACATTTACTACCCCCGTCTCAATAGCACTTTTAAAATCAGTAATAGGGAACTTCATTTCTACTTTTAGATCAGCGAACGAACCGTTTGAGTTACCTTCCACGCCAATTAAAGAGCATAAATTATTGTAACTAATACTAGGTTTAGGATCTAAGCCCTCACCTTCCAAGCTAATTTCTACTTGTGCTTGAGTTGCTAAGGAAAATAAAAGATGCACAAAAAGTAGAACTTTTCTCATATCATTTAAAGCACATTACTTTCTTTATATTATATATAAAAAATGTGATTACGCTCCATAACATTACTAGTTTTAGTCGCTTAAAGCAACTTTAAACAAAGCATTTTTTGCAAAAAAACCGCATCAGTATTATATAACTAAATAATACTAAGAGTAATTTTACCGAAAACATTTCACTATCAAACATATTTAATATTGAATGTATCATCAATAATTTCTTTACCAATACCCAATTTTTTCTTCCCAATTCTGTCATTTTTCTCCCGAAACAAACCGCACTTCTCCCGAAATGAGTAATTTCATCAAAATCTGATCTTCTGATTGCAATAGTTTCCACATTGATTAACTTGAAGTATCCTTTACACACCGCACAGTATCCGATTTCTTCTCAATGTTTCGCTTTACGTCGTGTTTTCTACTATTGGTTGGCTGGCTGTGCATAGTGAGCGAAAGTCAGGCACAAGAACACCCCGGCCTCCGCGTCAATCCGGCCCGAATCCAGCACGTCCGGCAACTAGAAGCAAAAGCTCTGCGTGAAAAAGATTCGCTACTTCTGGCCGAAAGCTGGTATTTATTTGGTGAGCAATATCAAGAAGTGGGTAATTATCAGTCAGCTCATCCTTATTTTCTGAAAGCCTTAAAGATTCTGGAACCCCGGGGCGATTCGTATGAATTGGTAAAACTGTATGTCCGGCTGAGTGAAACCGAACAGCGTCAGTCGCATTTTCAAGAGTCGTTGCATTATGCTCTGACGGCCCGGCAGGTAGCCCAACGGATTGGATCGATAAAAGGGTTGGCTATTGCTTACCGTATGTTGGGTCATATCCGGCAGTTCATCTGGAATGGTCAGGGTACGAAGGCCGAATACGACAGTATATTTTTTTGCTATAAAGAGTCGGAACGACTCAGTACGCTGATTCAGGATACCCTAAAAATTGCTGAAGCAAATGCCTTCATCGGCGCATTATTACTAAGAGACAAGGCGAAGCAATCGATACCTTATCTGACCAAAGCGTTGAATCTATTTACATTAAAAAATGATATCGAATGGCAGGTTCGAATATTGATTCATCTTTCAACCGTTTATCAACGGCTTGGCAATCTCAGATTAGCCTGGGAATATATTTCTGAAGCAGATCATTTATACGCTTCCCGCCGGCTCAATGAACACGGAATACGAGCCATGATTGCCGGTTGTTTCTTGACTTATTACGAGCAAACCCATCAATGGGAAAAAGCGCTGGACCAGCACAGAAAATTGACAGATCTGGAAGGCAAACGGCTATGGGCCGACCGCGAAGGTGCTCTATCCCGGCTTAGTATCGAATACGAAACCGCTAAAAAAGAAGCCCTCCTTAAAGCCCAGAAACAGGAAATCGATTTACGAAACAAGGCGCTTGAGAATCAACAGCGTTTCATTGTGGCAACTACCCTGTTTTCTATTTTAGCCGTGATCGCCAGCATCTTTTTTTATAAATTATACCGGAAAAACCAACGCATCAATTACCGAAACGAAGAATTGTTAAAAGAACAGAACCACCGGGTTAAAAATAACTTACAGGTAATATCGAGTCTGCTTAACCTGCAATCCAAGCGCCTGTCGGATAAAAACGCCAAAAAGGCGGTGGAAGAAAGCCGGTTGCGGATCGAATCGATGGCACTCCTGCACCGGAAGCTCTACGACGGCGACAAGCTGGCTCAAGTCGATCTGGATGAATTTGTCCGCGAACTGGTGCAGGGCGTGTTAAGATCCTACGGGTACGATCAGATTCTACCGGAATTTGAGATTGATGCCGGTTACCTGACCGCCGATAAGGCCGTTCCCCTGGGACTGGTCATTAATGAACTCACCACGAATGCCTGTAAATATGCTTTCCCATATACGGTTTTGCCTCGGTTTACCATCCGCTGCCACCGCCACAAAAACAAAATTGAACTAACCGTAGAAGATAATGGCCCCGGAATCGAAAATGCGGAGGTAAGCCGCCTGGTGCTGGTTCAGGATGATAGGCTCCCGAATACCCGAAAAGCTTCGTTCGGAATGTCCCTGATTCAATCCCAGGTCGTTCAGTTGAATGGAACGTCCCGGTTTGTCTCCGGCAGCGAAAATCAATCTTCGGGAACCGTATTTACGATGATGTTTACGGTTTCTTGAGTATACTTGTCCGGTATTCTCTCTTATCCTATGCCTACCTCATTAAAAATTCTGATCGTTGAAGATGAAACCATAACCGCAATGGATCTCAGCGAAACCCTTGAGGAAGCGGGTCACAAAGTCACGGCCATTGCCCGAGATTCTCAACAGGCTTTAGCTGCCGTTAAGCGAAATCCGCCCGATTTAGCCCTCATCGACATTGTACTGGAAGGTTCAACAGCCGATGGGATTGCGACTGCGAAAGAATTGCTGGTTCATCATCAGATGCCCATTCTCTACCTGACAGCGAATTCGGACCCCCAGACGTTTCAAGAGGCCAAAGCGACCCTCCCGGCAGCCTATGTGCTTAAACCTTACCGGGCTAACGAATTAGTATTGCAGGTAGAACTGGCTTACCATTTTTTCCAGTCGACTCTGACTGATCCCACGGATTCCTCCAGATCACTGTTCTTGCCGGTAAAAAATGGTCATGAGAAAATTGCCCTTGACGACGTTCTATACTTAATTGCTGATAGAGCCTATACCAATGTATATTTAATTGGGAAAGATATCCCCTATTGCATTAGTACAAATTTGAGTCATTTGTCTCAATATTTTCCGGCTTCTAATTTCTACCGCGTATCACAGTCAATATTGATTAACCTTCATCACCTCAAAAGGGTTGAACAGAATCATCTCTATATGACTACTCATACGATGCCCATTCAAATTCCGGTAGCTAATCGGAAAAAGCTTATGCAAAAACTCAAAGTGGTCAAAACGAAGTAAGCGAACTATGAAATAACCCGTACAATTCCCATTTTTACAAAACCGATTCCACTCATTCAACGTATGAAAGCCAGAACTACTTTGCTCGTTTGTGTCGCGGTTGCTTTCCTGCTCGGGTGTGGTGGTGACAAAAAAGATCCGCCGGATCCGCAGAATCAGACCTGCCTTGTCAATGAGGTCCCCGACTTCTATTTTGACTCCGGACCGGTGTCCATTACCTACGACGCCAACAAACGCGTTGCCGCCATCAGGCAGTCGTCGTTCAACGTGTTTTCGTTTACCTACAACGCCACAGGCCGCGTAACCCGGTTTCTGGCCGGCATCTCCCAATTCGAGAACCTTGGAGCGGAAGAGCATACGGTGACCTACGACGCCAGTGGCCGTATTGCGACCATCAACGCCATCGACAATGCCCGGACGGTAACGGCAACGCCGACGTATGATGCGCAAAACCGCATTACCAAAATTTCGGTGGTGGACCCCAGCGGGCAGCGGACCTACTTCAAACGCATGGAATACGATGCCGCCGGGAATGTGACCAAGGTGTTTTACGCGAAAAACCAGGAGACCGAAAGACTCTACGCGGAATACCGGTACGACGACAAAAAATCGCCTTTTCTCAACCAGCCCGCTTTCCAACTCATTCCGCTGGTGTCTTCGCTGGTCGACAAAAGCCACTACCTCAGTGTGAACAATCCGGTCCAGTACAAGGATTTTGGCTATGGCTACACCGCAACGTACCAGTACAGCAATGACTTGCCCACCGAAACGTCTCTCCTGTTGCAGCAAACCGGAAATCCATCGATTGTCAATAAACAAAAAGTATATAAATACGACTGCCAGTAGAAATACCGTCAAATTTTAGCCGTTTTTCAACGAAAGCAGTTAGTAAGGGGAATGATCCCTTAACGAACTGACCCCATGAAAATTACTGGTTTCTTCCTGGCTCTGCTGTTGCTGGCAGGCTGCAAAAACGAGAATTCGCCCAAATTACTGAAAGAAGTGGAAGTGCGGAAAGACGGGGCTAATGGCCTGATTGTCTCCGTTGCGCTGGTGGACGAAGCGGGCAAACCGACCACTGCCGAAGGCCTGTTACTGATTGAAATTCAGGGCATTTCCGCTCAGGACTCCGTTTTTACCGTGACCGAAGTGGATACGGCCTTGACCGAAGCCAGCTTCCGACCGATTTCGTTTGGGGAGGGATCACTGAAAAAAAAGATCCTGGGTTTCGAAACGAACCCGATTCCGTACAAAACCTCGGATCAGGAAGCTTCCTATCAAAAATCCAACAAAAAAGGGTTGATGCAGGTGTCGTTCAAACCGGAAGGTGGCCCGGTGCTTCACCAAACCGTTACGTATGAACTTTAAAGGCTTCTAAGGAAATTCTAAGGAGATATTCAGTTGCGTTTAAGATTCGGCGGGCAGTTTTGAATCGTGAAACAACCCCTACGTCATGATGTCTCAACTGTTTTTTCAACGCCCTCTTCAAACCCGATCCACCCGCTTTGCCAATTACTACAACCAATACGGGAAACCGGCCCGGAAAAAGCCCCGGCCCGAACGACCCGACTGGCTGGTGGTGCTGACGTTCGTAGCCATTGCGCTGACAATTCTGTTTAGCTGACAATGCGGGATTGTGCCTTCCGGGTTGATTCTCCTGGTATCGGACTTACGGAACCCGCTTTCCTTTTACGGCTGCCTGTTCCAATATTTCCCGGCCAAAACCGGAGTTTTGCCAGGTGGACGACAGTGTGCGATACATTTCGAGGTAATCTTCCCGGGTTAGATAATTCCCCAACGTACAAAGCGTTGGCAGTGCCGCCCCCACGGCGGTGCTGTGGTAGCGTCTGACGTACGACTTCAACAGCCCGATTCGGCTGTCGGTCATTTCGTCCATAATTTTCTTCAGTATTCCCGCACGGGCCGTATCTTTTTGGGCAACCAGTGCTTCCTGAACCTGTTTGATCCGAAAACGCTGGTAACCGATCTGCTGATCTTCGCGCCACCATTCTTTCCAGAGCCGGTCGATGTCCGAACCGTTGACCGTCACGCTGTCATAAACCGGTTTCGTCCCCTCCACCTCGATGGTTCGGTTGTCGAGCAGAATGTCCGCCAGCTTCAAACTTACACTCCCTTTCCCCGCATACAGATACGTATGAGCGGCCTCTGCCATGCTTCCATCGAACACAAACCGCTCCTGCCGAACCACCGCCGAATCGATGATCTGCCGTTTTCCGCCGTCGATCAGGTACATTTTCGTCTGGTCGGGCAATCCCCGAATGTGGCCGACGACGCGGTAGCCCGGACGTTGCTGGGCGGAACAAAGCGTGCCTAAAAAGAGCAGGCAGAGGGCGGAAAGACGTTGGATGGTTTGCATGAGGTCGAAAGCTAGCTTTGATACCGGCCTAGACGAATCTGAACGGTTTTCATTACAGCGAATCCGGTTTTTACGGTAGCCAAAAAATTGTTTACTTGGTGCTGGCTTCCTTAAAACACGCAAAAATCAGCCCATCTTTCACCGTTGAACGCTTTCAGTTCCATGATGTATACCTTTCGAAACGACCAACCTGAGATCTTTTTGAGTATTGTCCGCGAGGTGGGTCAGTGGCTCGTGGAAACTGGCCAGACCTTGTGGGAAATCGATACGCTCACGGCTGATAACCTGTTCGACGACTACACCCGGGATCACAGTTATGTGATGTCTGTCGACGCTGGTGATGGGCTGGTAGTTCCGGCGGCCACGTTCACCCTGCAATGGAAAGATCCGCTATATTTTGGCGAGGTGCCTGACCATACCGCCGGTTTTATTCATAAACTCGCCATTCGCAGGCAATTTGGGGGGCAAAATCTGTTCGGGCCTATTCTGGATTTCTGCCGGGCAGAATGTCTCCGGCGTGGCATCCACGAGATTCGACTGGAGACCGACGCCACCCGGCCCCCGCTCATGCGGTTTTATGAGCGTAACGGTTTTCAACCGACCTATCAGAAAGCCATTGAAGAATTTGGACAGACTTTTTTGTGCCAGTATTACGTCCTGCGGTTTTAGGATGAAAGCGCTGGCACTGCGGTTTTCAACTCACGAAGGCTGCGTATTTGCTTTCATGGGAATTGCGTGCCGCGTTAGAATCCGCTCGATTTCAGCCTGACCGGTTTCGGTTTCACGCGGTTTATACAGCAGCAACCGCGCCCGGCGACCCGTCTCTTCGGTATCGATAATCGGAGCCGGGTAATCGATCCCAACCTGAAAATGGCACATAATCTGTTCCAGGGGCGGCATCTGCCACGGTTCGTGGAGGTAGGCAAGCGGACAATTGACCAGCTCAGGCACCCACTGGCGGATGAAGACGCCTTCCGGATCGTGGTCCTGCGACTGCTTGACGGGATTGTAGATCCGGACGGTATTGGTTCCGGTCATGCCGGTTTGCATCTGCACCTGCGCGTAGTGAATACCCGGTTCAAAATCAGTGAAGAGCCGGGCCAGGTGCCAGGCTCCCTCCTGCCAGTGCTGGAACAGATGATGACTCAGAAACGACATCAACATGGCCCGCATCCGGAAATTGATGTAGCCCGTCGCTTTCAGGCAACGCATGCAGGCATCCACCAGCGGATAGCCCGTTTGGCCGTCGCGCCAGGCCCGGTACTGCGCCGGGTTCTCATTTTTTTGCAACCCGTCGAAAGCCCGGTTGATGTTTTGAAACTCCATCCGGTCTTCGGATTCAAATTTCTGAATGAAATGGCAGTGCCAGCGCAATCGCGAGGCAAAAGCATCGAATTGCCGGCGAAACGACATGCCATCGATGCTCTTTTTGGCCGTTAACTGCGCCTGAAAAACCTGCCGGATGCTCAGACAGCCCCAGGCCAGGTAGGGCGACAGTCGACTGCATCCCCGACGGCTGGCCAGCGGTTTGGAGATCGACCGGGCATAGAGCGAGATTCGCTTTGCCAGAAAACTGTTCAGATAGCGGTAGGCATTCCGTTCTCCACCCGGCTGAAACAGCGGGTGGGGTTCCTGCCACGCCGGGGGAAGGTCGGGACCGCGCTGGGCCCGATACCACTCGTCGGGCAAATCAGCCGGTTTCCAGCGGCTGAGGTCAGGATGTTGCTGGGGCGACCGCATGGTTTGTTGCCAGTCGTCCGCCCAGGTTTCCCGATTTTTGAGCCCCCGGATCACGCCATTGGACGGAAATTCCCGCCAGGAAATACCGGCCTGACGACAGAACCGGGCCACGGCTTTATCGCGGTCGTAGGTCACTTTCAGCCCCGTTTCTTCATAAGAGAAAAGGGTGTCGATAGCGAAAATCTGATGAAGGGCGTTGAATACCTCCGGCACGCTCCGGTGAAAAATCCAGATGTGGGGTGGGCCTTCCGGTTCCAGTGACTTAACCGATTCGGACTCATCGTCGAACACAAAGGGAAGCCACTCGTGATTGAATTTAGGAGCCACCGGCCCGGTTTTTTCCAGTTCCGAAAGCTGCTGGTTCAGATCGGCCAGCGACTCGGTCACAAACCGCCAGTGGCGCAGATCATAATTCGGATCGGCAATGACTTCGGGTTCGAAAACGTATACCAGCAGCAGCGGCCGGTTGCTCACGTTGAGGGCAGCCTGCAAAGGCGCATGATCGCGCAGGCGTAAATCACGCTTAAACCAGAGAATGTTGACAGCCGGGCGATCGGTCATGAGCCAAAGTCGGGCTAAAAAAGCCTGAAAAACAGTGGACAATACAAGATCGTGTTGAATCCAAATGTTTGCGTTCTGGAGCAATTTTCAAATACAAACGCCCTGAATCCGGAAAAACCGCCTGGTGATCAGGCATGTGTAAGACCTGCTTTAGAACGTTGAGTTTCCTGGCCGCCTAGCGAGTGGCCTTTTCGCTTAGAAGTTGTTCGGAATTGCAAAGAATAATAAATGTAAAATGATGAATGCTAAATGTAAAAGTGCTGGATTGAGAGCTGCTTTTACATTTGGCATTCATCATTTTACATTTATTATTCCCTTCATTTTTGCCCTATTTTAAATCCTAAACAGGTGCTTATATGAGTTATCAAGCCGCTTCGGCCAGTTCCTGCCGTCCCTGTCGTTTCAGGATGCGGTAGTGGGAATGCAGCGCGGAGAAAAACGTGGGATTTTCCAGGTAGGGCAACTCAAATTCTTCGGCGGTTTTTTTCACAATTTCCGTGATGGCCGGGTAGTGAATATGGCAGACTTTGGGAAACAGATGGTGTTCGATCTGGCGGTTTAGGCCACCGCAGAAGAAAGCGGCCGTCTTGCTCCGGGGGGCAAAATTAGCGGTCGTGCGCAACTGATGAACCGCCCAGGCTTCCTGAATGCTCATGCCGTTGACCGGAACCGGAAATGACGTTCCCTCGACCAAATGCGCCATCTGAAAAACGATGGCGATCAAGGCCCCCTCCACCAGATGCATGACGACAAACCCCAGCGCAACCTGCCACCAGGCCAGATCCAGAACCAGGTAAGGAAGCACCAGAAAGCAGAAATAGTAGGCCGCTTTGGTAGCAAACAAGGTGATGTATTCATGCCGGGGATGGCGCGGATTGGCGTGCTGTCCGATTTTTTTCTGGAAAAATTTCACAAAATCTTTCCGAAAAACCCAGGAAAGCGACGTCAGCGAATACAGCGGCAGGGCATACAGATGCTGGTAGCGTTGCCACGGCCGGTAGCGTTCGCCGTCTTCCAGCCGAATCAGACCCGGTGCCACGTCGATATCTTCGTCGTGTCCAAAAATATTGGTGTAGGTATGATGAACAATGTTATGGGAAATTTTCCAGACGTACGGATTGGCCCCGATGAAGTAAAAACTACTGCTTAGTATTTTATTGAGCCAGTTTCGGGACGAAAACGCACCGTGCATCGCGTCGTGCGATACATTGAAGCCAATAAATGCGGCAAAAATGCCCAACAAAACGGCCAGCCCCAGCATGGTCCAGGCGCTGAACAGGTTGGAAATGATCAGGCCATACAGGAGTCCATAACCGCCTAAGAAAAAGATGGTTTTAAACCACATGGCGAAGTTGGCATTGGGCGAAATACCGTTTTCCTTAAAATAGGCATCAACTCGGCGACGAGCGGTGGCAAAGAACTGCGACCGACCGGTATTGGTAAATTTTACGGGTGTTTGCATCAATTCAAATCAGTTGACAAGCCGACCGGGTTCCTCAAATTTTCTGCGAGCCAGACAAAGGCCGGTTCTTGGAAGTACGACCGCACCAGACTGCCTGACATCTGGCAGGCGGGATGGATCGGGAGTAACTAGGGGCTTCTATACTAACAAACAAATTGGATTAATGATTGAAGATTTATTGAAGGGCGTAATCCCTGACCTGTTAAATTGTAAATTTTACGACGTGGAAAATTACTACCCAAATTTCTATTTTCCACTACGATCCGAATTTATTTACACAAACGGCTATCGCATCGGGTCACAAGCTGCACTAAAACAACAACTTGTTGCCTGAAACAAAAACCGCCAACACATGGCAGGCGTTGACGTTTATCGGGTCAAAAAATCCCGAAACCAGTGTCCCGATTGTTTCACAATTCGCTGCTGGGTGGGATAGTCGACGTAGACCAGTCCGAAGCGGGGGCGGTAACCTTCGGCCCATTCAAAATTGTCCATCAGCGACCACGCAAAATAACCGCCAACCTTGAAGCCCTCCTGTTTGGCGCGCAACACTTCCCGAAGGTAGGCCTGGTAGAACGCCAAACGCTGCGGATCGTTGACCACGCCGTTCTCCAACCGATCCGGAAATGCCGCCCCGTTCTCGGTGATGATGATTTCGTTGACTTTTTCGTAGGCCGAAAACTGCCGGATCACCTGATAAATTCCCTTCGGATACACCTCCCACGCCATGTCGGTGGTCTCCGTCACCTGCCGCCGGTGGGGTTTCACCTCCCGCGCCCAAAAATACGGCGTCAACCAGTCGTGGCGCACCACCAGCCGGAAGTAGTTTTGCAGGCCGATAAAATCGAAATCGAAAGTGGCCCGTTGCAGGTCGCCGAGGTTGGCATATTTGGTCATGATCTGTTTGAGCAAGGGCGCTTCCCGAACCGGATAGCCCAGCCCCAGACTCGGTTCGATGAACAGCCGGTTGCCCAGCGCGTCGATCCGGGCGGCTGCCCGAACATCCCGCACCTGCTGCGTGTGGGGTTCGACCGGGGCGCAGAAAAGCGTGGTGCCAATTCGGGCGTGGGGCACGTTCCGGCGGATGATCCGCCCGCCCTCGCCCTGACAGATCACGGCGTGGTGAACCGCCGGCAGAAAATTCCATAGCCCCCGCCGACCCGGCGCGTGAATACCGGCAAAATAACCGCCCGCCGTAAACACCAGCGGCTCGTTCAGCACCATCCAGTTTTTGACCTTATGGCCGAAGGCTTTGGTGCAGCAATCGACAAATTCGGAAAACCAGCGAATGACCGCGCGGTTGGTCCAGCCGCCTTTGGCTTCGAGTGCGTGGGGCAAATCCCAGTGGTAGAGCGTAACCCAGGGTTCAATGCCCATCGCCAGACAGGTGTCGATCAGGCGGTTGTAAAAAGCCAGCCCCCGTTCGTTGACGCGGCCCGTTCCGTCGGGCATGATCCGCGACCACGACAGGGAGAAGCGGAAAGCCTTGAAACCCAGACTTTTTAACAAAGCCAGATCGGTTTCGTAGCGGTGGTAAAACTCGCAGGCCACGTCGCCGTGGTCCCGCAACCGCCCCCAGCGTTTGTCGTGCGTGAACGTGTCCCAGATGGAAGGCCCGCGTCCGTCGGTCTGGTGAGCGCCTTCGATCTGATAGGCGGCTGTGGCCGCTCCCCAGACAAAGTCGGCCCCGAAATCCTGACGGGAAAAGGATGGTGATGAAGGATGCAACCGATGTAAAAGACTAAGTTGAACGCGGAAAGGTAAGGGGTTTCGGGCGGCATCGACCCCTCCGGCCTGTTAAGAAAGTGTTAAGAAAACCGTAAAAAACCGCCGGATACGCACGCATTGATAACCGGACCGTAAAATTCATGTAACCCTGTCAATGTAGCTTCGCTTCCGAAAACCGTACAATTACTTTCATGCGATTATTGTTTCTGGTACAGGGCGAAGGTCGCGGCCACCTGACGCAGGCTCTTTCGTTTGCTCAGTTGGTCGAAACCGCTGGTCATGAGGTAGTTGGTGCGCTGGTGGGTGTTACCCAAAACCGCCCGACCCCTTCCTTTTTCAGCGAGCAATTCCCGGCTCCGATCACACCCCTGCCAAGTCCGGGACTGGTCTACCACACCCGGACCAATGCCCTGCAACCTTCCAGAACGGCGCTAAAAGCGGTTTTAAACGCCCGAACCTACCGGCGCAGTATGCGTCAGATTCGGGATGCGATTGAAACCCTGAAACCGGATTTGGTCATTAATTTTTATGAACTGCTGGGCGGACTGACCTACGGTTTTTACCGTCCGACGGTTCCGATGCTTTGCGTGGCCCACCAGTATCTGGCTTTTCATCCCCGTTTTCCATTTCCGAAAGGTCAGCTTCTGGACCGGCTGCTGTTCAAACTCACCTCCCGGCTCACGGCCTGGGGTGCCCGGGAATTGCTGGCGTTATCTTTCGATCAGCAGCCCGACATACCCGGTAGCCGGGTGCGCGTGGTTCCACCCCTGCTGCGTCGGGAAGCCACCGAACGCAATCCGACATCCGGCGATTTTTTGCTGGCCTACACCACCCATCCCGGTTTGGTGTCCCAACTGGTGAAGGCCCATCAGCAACACCCGGATCTGCCCATGCGTTGTTATCATGCGGGAACACAGGCGGCAGAAGAGCGGATCGACGCAACCCTCACCTACCACGCCATCCACAGCCAACGGTTTCTGGAAGCCATGCAGGACTGCCGAGCCGTGGTGACTACGGCCGGTTTTGAGGCCGTTTGCGAAGCCTTTTACCTGGGAAAACCCGTCCTGATGATTCCCCAACCCAACCATTTCGAACAGGCCTGCAATGCGCTGGATGGTCAGCGGGCCGGGGTTGGCGTTGCTTCCAATTCCTTCGACCTAAGCCGTTTGCTTGCTTTTATACCCCACTACGATGCCGACGCCAGCCAACAGTTCCGGGCCTGGTATGGCCGTGGGTACTATTTATTTCTGGCGGCTTTAAACCGGGCGGTCAACCCGGAAAGCTCCAACCGAAAGCCCAGACAGCGGTCGAAGACCCTGTCTGCGGCTGGGAATGGCAGCATTTTCACCACAAAATGATTACATTGAATCACTAAATCACTCTACCTTCACACATGATATTTTCCATTCTATCACTTCGCGGGCTGCTGTCCGGCACCTTGCTCACGCTTTCGGTGCTGGCTCAGGCCCAACATACTGCCCAGGGTTTTGTTTTTGAAGACCGCAACCAGAACGGCAAAAAAGACCGCACCGAAGCAGGGCTGGCGCAGGTTCCGGTTTCCAATGGCCGCGAGGTGGTGCTAACGGATGCCAAGGGTCAGTACCAACTGCCGGTCGGGCTGGATCATATTCTTTTTGTGATCAAGCCGACAGGCTACAAACTGCCCGTCAACGCGCAGAATTTACCCCAGTTCTTTTACCGGCACAAACCGAACGGATCCCCGCAACTGAAATTTCCGGGCGTTGCGCCCACCGGCCCGTTGCCCAAATCCGTCGATTTCGCGCTCACCAAACAGGACGAACCGGATCAATACCAGATTCTGGTTTTCGGCGATCCACAAGCGTATACTCCCGAGCAGATTGCCCATTTCGACCGGGGGGTGGTTTCCGAACTGCAGGGAAAAACCGGCAATTTCCGCTTTGGCATCAGCCTGGGCGATCTGGTGGGCGACAATCCGGCCTTGTTCGGTGCCTACAATACCGTCATTCGCAAACTCGATCTGCCGTGGTTTCAGGTCATGGGCAATCACGATATGAACTACGATGTCAAATCGGATAGTCTGTCGGACGAAAGTTTCGAAGCCATGTACGGCCCCAATACCTACGCATTGACGCAGGGGAAAGTCCATTTCATCGTTCTGGATGACATTCTCTATCCCGATCCGCGCGATCAGAATGGCTACCAGGGCGGTTTGCGCCCCGATCAACTGGCATTTGTCGAAAACGACTTGAAACACGTACCGAAAGATCATCTGGTGGTTTTGTGCCATCACATTCCGCTGTCCAGCGAGGGCGCTGGAGAAACGTTTCGGAAAGCCGACCGCCAGCGTTTGTTCAATGCGCTCAAAGACTTCCCGCATACGTTGTCGCTCTCGGCTCATACGCACATTCAGCAGCACTTCTTTTACGGCAAGGAGGCCGGGCTGGACCGGGTCAATCCGCACCACGAATACAACGTTGGCACGACTTCCGGCGACTGGTATTCCGGCGAAAACAACGCGCAGGGCGTACCGGTTTCAACCATGCGCGACGGAACACCCAAGGGTTATATGTTTCTGACTTTCAACGGCAATCAGTATTCGTTCGACTACCGGATTGCGGGACAGCCCGAAACCTACAAGATTGGTTTGTATGCACCGAAAGCGATTGCTAAGGGTCAGGTGGGCCGTAATGATCTGTATGCCAACTTCTTCCAGGGCAGCAAGCACGATTCGCTGGAATACCGAATCGGACAGGGTGCCTGGAAACCGATGATCCGCGTGGAGGAAGCCGATCCCGGATTGCTCGGCGTTCGGTACCGGTATGATTCTGCCGAACAGCCATTGGGCGGAACGAAACCTTCTGCGCCCATTCTGTCGACGCATTTGTGGAAGGCTAAACTGGGCGGTGATCTGCCCGCTGGCGAACACACCATTGAAGTGCGTGCCAGAGATGCCTACGGCCGGACGTTTACTGCCAACACGGTTTTTAAGGTGGTTGCAGTCACGGCGGTTTCTGAAAAATAGACTTGAAACCTTAACAGAAACTTAACATTGGGCTTTTGTTTCCGGCTATTTTTTTGTATTTGTTTGTAGATTTTTTTATTCCCAGGAATACCATCAAACCAACACGTTGTATGAAGGCCCAAAAGAAGGCACTGGCTTCCGATATTTCAACTTCTGTCGAATCAAAACTGGCCGAAATTGGTGAACAATCGAAGAAGGTCAAAAAGATGATTCAGCAATCGGCGAAGAAGCTGGCCGCCAAACTGATCAAAGTGACAAAAAAAGAAGAGAAAAAGAAGCTCAAGGCCAAGAAAACGAAAAAAGCAAAACCCGCAGCAGCCATTCAGTAATTAAAAAACAGTCCGGAAGCAACTTCTTCCGGACTGTTTTTTTAGCTAAAAACTTCGCAAACCGGTCACATTTCCTTTACGCTGGGATCATCTTCGAGTTGCATCTTTACGCAACCATTCCGAAACCCGCTGCGTGACTCAATCTCTGCGTGAACTGCTGCTCCGACGACTCAACCAGGCATTCTGGCTGTTCCTGCTCATGAGTCTGGCCGGATGGGGAGCCTGGCGTTTCTCCCGGTTGGCCACTCCGGCGAATGAACCCATGCCAACCAACCGAATCGATCAGGAGTTTCAACAGCTTCATCTCCAATCCATTACCTCCCTCGACTCTTCAGTAAACCAGCTCCGGCTGGCGGTAATGAGCGGGGAATCGGAAACCGTATTGCTGGCGCTGACCGAACAACTCCGGCAACAGGCCCAGGAAGTTGCCCTCCTGTCGTCGTCCCGCGAAACCGTGTTAGCCCCCCACTCGTCGGTGATCCAGCCCCTGCTGCTGGATCAATGCCAGCAATTCCGGCAGCTACTGCACCGAAAAGCATCGGTTCGTTTGCTTTCTCAACACCTGGCCGAATTTCAGTCGCAGGTCCGGCATCTTCAATACCGGGTTGCGGGGAATGATCACCCCTAGAAGCGGTTGTCTTTGTGTTAATTCGACAGATCTTCATTTCTTCCAGTCATCATCTTTCCTTAAAACTGAGGTAAAATGCGATTGGCTTCTTTGCAGGATCAATTTTACGTCACAATAGCTTCTTATCCATGAGAATTTCTCCCCTTCTGTTCGCAACCGGTTTGGTTGTGACAAGCTGTACCCTGCAAGACCATCAAACCCCCGACACGTCGGCGGTTCAACTGAAAACCCGGTCCGTTAACCCTTCGCTGGTCAAAACACTTCCCGGTTTTGAAAGTCTTTCGGTTTTCCCGCTCATCAGCAGCGATGACAAACTGGACGAATCACCCAACTTTGTTTTCGGTGCCCAGCCCGACGGAGCCGGTTTATTGAAAAACCCCAACGGCGAAGGTTTCATCCTGATCAACAATCACGAAATCCACCAGTCGGTTTCGCGGGTGTATCTCGACAAAACCTTCAAACCGGTCAAAGGCGAATACATCGTCGATTATGAAGGGGGTCAGTGGCGGTTGTGTTCGGCCACGATGACCACGCCGGAAGAACACGGTTTCGGCCCGCTGTTTCTGACCGCCGGTGAAAGCGGAGCCGAGTCGATGGTCCATGCCATTGACCCGCTGGGTTCGCCCGACAAAAAGAATAAAAACCGGGTGTTGCCCGCGTTGGGAAAAGCCAGTATGGAAAATGCCGTACCACTGCCGAAAGACGCTTTTCCCGGAAAAACCGTCATCATCATTGGCGAAGACGATTCAAACGGCCAGGTACTGGCTTATGTGTCCAATTCGGTGGGTGATTTGCAAAACGGCAAGCTCTATTTTCTGCGCCGACTGAACCAGAATCCGGTTGAAACGGACATGGTTCCGGGTACCGTTTATGACATTGAATTTGTGGAGGTTGATAACGTGGCGGCCTCGACCGGGGCGCAGATTGCGGCCCAATCAGTGGAGAAAAAAGCCGTTCAGTTTGCCCGGGTTGAAGACGTCGACTACCGCAAAGGGGGCGGTGGTGAGCGTGGACGGGAGTTTTATTTTACAGCAACGGGGGTCAGCCAGGCCGACAAGAAAACGCCGATAACGGACAAAACCATGTGGGGCCGGGTCTACAAAGTAAACCTGAACGAAAATGATCCGCTGAAAGGCACCCTTCAGGTCATTGCCGACGGAAGCGTCGATCCGGGCAACAACATCGTGAACCCGGATAACCTGTGCGTTACGGAGAACTACGTGTACATTCAGGAAGATGGCGATTCGTATTACGCCGACAACAAGCACGACGGGCGGGTGTGGCAATACTCGATGGCCACGAAGGAACTGAAAGCGGTTCTGGAAATGAACCATCGCCGGTCGGACCCAACATTCAACAGCAAATTCAACCCCGCGAACAACCAGCAGCTTAGCTCCTGGGAATACGGAGCGATGTATGACGTTTCGAAGTTAACCGGTGTTCCCAACACCTTCCTGCTCAACCTGCACCCGCACACCTGGCAAAGCGACAGCTACGCCAATCCGGACGGTAGTGGACTGAGTACGAACAAAGAAGGCGGTCAGGTCGTGATTCTGCAAGGTTTACAGAAATAAGGATTCATTCATCAACAACCCGCCTGCCATTCGACAGGCGGGTTGTTGTTTTTTCAATTTCTCCTTTTCCGGGTATGAAAAAAACAGTCGGTTTATTTGCCGGAGCGGTTATGGTCAGTCTTCTTGTATTCGGCTGGATTGAAAAATCATCGCGGCCCGTCCAGTTGCCCACAGACCAGGTTCGCCAGCACTTTACGCAGGATCTGGATACCCTGGAACGGCTTATCGCGGGTCGGCTGCTGCCGCTGGCGGAATCGTCGGCTCCGGTCGATAGCCTCCGTCAGACCTTCATCCATTGCCGACAACGGTTTAAAAAGCTGGAGAATTTTACGGAATATTACCTGCCCGGAACCAGCCGTTTGATCAACGGAACCCCTCTGGATGAAGTGGAGGTGGAAGAAACCAAAGCCTTCGAACCGGCCGGTTTTCAGGTGATTGAAGAATTGCTCTTTGCGGAAGATACCATCACCGAAAAGCCGGAGCTGGTTCGGCAAATTCGGAATCTGCGGAATCAACTGGCCCGCATCCGAACGGTCTGGACCGCCACAGAACTCACTGACGCCCACGTTTTCGATGCGTTACGGCTGCAGGTTTTTCGGATCATGACGCTGGGCATTGCCGGTTTCGACACACCCCTCTGCCGAACCGCCATGCCTGAAGCGGCATCATCACTGGTTAGTTTGCGGTCGTACCTGGCGTTTTATCCCGCCACCGACTCCTCCGATGTACTGAAAAACCGCCTTCAGGCAGCAGCCACGTACCTGAACACGCATCCCGATTTTGATGCCTTCGATCGGGCGCATTTCATCCTGACCTTTGCCAACCCGATTTCCCGGGAACTGCTCGCTTATCAGAAAAAAATTGGTATTCAACCGTTTACGGAAATTCGCGCCTTGCGGGCCGATGCCGCCACCTTGTTTGAACCGGGAGCGTTCAACGCCGATTTCTGGGCGCCCAACGCCGACATGCGCACCAACCATGCCAAGGTGCTGCTGGGCGAAAAACTGTTTTCTGACCCGATCTTGTCAGCCACCAACACCCGCTCCTGCGCCAGTTGTCACCAGCCCGACAAAGCCTTTACCGACGGTTTACCAAAAAACACAACGCTGGCCGGCTCGGGTCTGGTGCTGCGAAATACGCCGACGATTATCAATGCGGCTTTGCAGAACAGCCAGTTTTACGACATGCGTTCCCAAACCCTTGAAAACCAGTCGCTCGACGTGGTTCATAATGTAACCGAAATGCACGGTTCGCTCGACTCTGCCGCCCGAAAATTGCAGGTTAGTTCCGATTACGTGAAGCGGTTTCGGCAGGCATTTCATCAATCCGATGGCCGAATCAGCCCGGTGCAGATTCAAAACGCACTGTCGGCCTACGAACGCTCGCTGGTACGGCTGAATGCCCGCTTTGACCGCTACATGCGGGGCGAAAAGGCCGCAATGAGTCTGGAAGAAATCAACGGATTCAATCTGTTTATGGGCAAAGCCCAATGCGGCATCTGCCATTTCATGCCGCTTTTCAACGGAACGATTCCACCCGGTTTCACAAAAACCGAATCCGAAGTGATCGGTGTGCCGATTCACCCCAAATCCCGGCAGATTGATCCCGATTTAGGCCGTTATACCCTGACCAAATTGCCTTCGCTCAAGTACGCCTTCAAAACCCCGACCGTTCGCAACACTACGGCCACGATGCCGTATATGCACAATGGGGCGTTCCGGAACCTGGACGAAGTAATTGATTTTTATGACGGCGGAGGTGGTCACGGACTCGGCATTGAACTCGAAAACCAAACCCTGCCTACCGACCGGATTAACCTGAGTAAACCCGAAAAAAACGCGTTGCTGGCTTTCCTGAAAACCCTGACGGATTTACCCACTTCCCTGAAACACGAAGGGCTTTAGAGCGCGTTGTATCTTTCACGAATTAGCCTAAATTTGGTGCAGTGAACACTGCGTATGAACAAGCCTACCACGATCGATCGCTACATCGCCGACTTTCCCGCCGAAACGCGGGAACTCCTCGAGCAGATTCGGGAAACCATCCGGAAAGCCGCACCCGAGGCCGAAGAGACCATCAACTATGGCATGCCGACGTTTACGCTGAAGGGTAATCTGGTTCATTTTGCGGGCTACAAAAACCACATTGGCTTTTATCCGTCTCCATCCGGCATTGAAGCCTTTCAGGAACGCCTGGCAGTGTATAAGGGAGCCAAAGGTTCGGTTCAGTTTCCGATCGACCAACCCCTGCCGCTGGATCTGATTGCTGATATTGTGAAATTCAGAGTGTCCGAAAACCGGCAGCTCGCCGAAGCAAAACCGAAAAAGAAACCAGCCCCCCGAACGCCGAAGCTTTCCGATTCGGAACAGGTAATGGAGCATATTCAAAAACTCGACCCGAAACTGGGCCCACTTGTCGAGTCCATCCGGCAGCTCTTTTTGAGCACCGACCCCGACATTGGCGAACGGATCAAGTGGAACCACCCGAGTTTTTACTACACGGGCGACATGAAGCCGTTCGATCCGAAGGAATACAAACGGGAACTGGCGGTTTTTAATCTTCACAAAGGAAAGATCATGCTGGTTTTTCCCAGCGGAGCCAAAATTACAGACCCCTCCGGATTACTCGAAGGCACGTATAAAGACGGCCGACGGATCGTTTTTTTTACGACACAGGAAGATATTGACGCAAAAGCAGCTGCATTGCAGGCCGCGATCAAAGAATGGCTGAGGCTGGTGGAAAAATGACCAAAGGGTTCTACTTCAACGCAAACCGATAGACCCGGTCGTAGGGATTGTTCGGGTCCAAAACCGTTTTTTCGACGAATCGAAACCCATCCGAATCCACTAATTGCAGCAAGGCTTCTTCTGTGAATAACGGTCGACGGCATCCGGGGTGCTTCTGGCCTTTTCGACGGGCGATCAACTCCCCAATAAATAGATAACCGTCTTTCTTCAAATTACCCCGAATGCTGGTCAGCATTTCATTGGAACGGGTAAACTCATGGAGGCTGTTTTCAACGATGATTTTGTCGAAGAACCGGCTGGGCAACCCGGTTTCCTGCTCACTCCCCCGAACCGGAATAAAAAACGCCGAACAGGTTTGCCCCCTGATTTGGTACAACTGCCGGATGGTTAACGAAAGCGTTTCGGGCTGAAGGCAAACCGGGTCAATGTTCTGAAGATGAATGGTTAGACTATCGGCCATCATCGAATAAATGATTTCCCGAACGCCTGAACCCGCCCCAACACTGGCAATGGTTTCCGTCTTTTGAAAGTTTTAAATTCCGCGATAGCTTTTCAACATCCAGTTGATCGTTTCCCTTTTCGCATAATGCTTGTCCAAACATTCGTTACCCTCAAACTGAGCTTGAGAGAAAGTGCTAATCAGGAGACATATGGAAACGAGATAGAATTGCTTTTTTAAATCCATGAGTGCGGCTTCATCATTATTTTCCTTTCCCAATTAGGAAATCCCTTCAATGCCCACAACCGGGCCTGCATGTGGAAAAATTTCACATAGCGTTCCTCCGGAGTGTCTTTCAACCCATCGGCTAGCTGTTTTTCATAGGGATCGTTCAGATCATCGTAAAAGACAATTCGCTACTTTTCCATACCTCAAACAACGTTAATTTCCACTAAAACACAAAAAGGACACCGCTGGAGCGGCATCCTTTTGAAAATTTTAACACGGGAAGCTTACAACGGGCCCGTTACCAGTTCATCCTCAGCCGGTACGGTTTTCTTCCGGTCGTTGAACATCAGAACGAACAACACCAGCACCACCGCAGCAATGCCCGCCGGAACCAGCCAGACGGAGGTCCAGTCTACTTTGCCATTGACCGTATATTGGTCGGCTACGATTCCTGCCAGTTTGGAACCAATGCCCATTCCGATTCCGTAGGTCGCCAGCGTAATCAGGCCCTGCGCTGAGGACTTGATGCGCTCTCCGGCTTTGTTGTCGGTGTATATCTGGCCGGTTACAAAGAAGAAATCGTAGCAGACACCGTGCAAAACGAATGCAATGTAGAACATCCACTCGCCCGAACCAGCGTCGCCGTACCCAAACAATAGAAATCTAATAATCCAGGCCACCAAACCGACCACCAACATGTATTTAACGCCCAGCCGAGTGAACGCCAGGGGAATCAGAAGCATGAAAAAAAACTCGGAAGCCTGCCCCAGCGACATGATATTCTCAACATTAAAACTTTTCGGATCGGCACCCGGGAAGGCAGCCTTGTAGGCATCGGTCACCGACGGATTGGCCATCGCGTAGTAAAACGACAGTGGAATACAGATCAGAACCGACGACAGAAAGAAAATGGCAAAAGACCGGTCTTTCAGCATTTTGAAAGCATCGACGCCCAGAATCTGGCCAATAGACGCGCTAGCAGTAGCTTTGGGGGGCGTATGCGGCAGTGTGAAGGAAAACAAGCCAAAAAACAGCGCAGTGTACATAGCGATCTGGAAAATGGCTACCTGATCGCCTATTCCCAGGAATCCCACAATATTCGTAACGACGATCCAGGCCACGGTTCCCAACACCCGAATGCCCGGAAATTCCTTTTCCGGATTTTTCATGTGCTGCATGGCAATGGAGGTGGTCAGCGACATGGCCGGGGCAAACGTGATACAATAGGCTAGAATCTGCCAGAAAAACGAATCCGGATCTTTCTCCTGAATCAGAAAAAACAGAATGGCCGCACCGGCCAGATTTAAAACGCCCAACACTTTCTGGGCGGCAAAATACCGGTCGGCAATAAGGCCGACAAAAAACGGCGCCACCAGCATCGCCAGCGAAAAAGCCAGATACGCATTGCCGACCTGATCGCCGGTTGCGTTCAATTGGGTGAAAAGATACTTGCTCATCTGTCCGTACCAGGCTCCCCATACCGAAAACAGGAGAAACATCATTACAGAGAGTTGAATGCGGGTTTTGAGATTCATTGGGTTACGTCAGGATTTGATGAATGCGTTCAAATTGGGCTACTCTTGCGGGTTTGAAGTTAATTGAAATGCATTTAGCGTCAAATGTTGGTTGCATAAGTTTCAATCCAATCCGTTTTTTTATCATTTCAGCCCTACTCTTGTACGTTTGATAAATACTTCACAAGTTTCAGTTTTTGCAACCCTTACCTTTGGAACATGAAACCGCTTTACTCGCTCTTAGCCCTGCTTTTTGTCACAGCCGTTCCACAGGTTCAGGCCCAAAAGGTTGACCTCGACCGCTTCTATTTCGACGCCGGTTATCTGATTCTCCCGAAAGAACACACCCCCGCCGATAACCGCACGTTTGGCGTTCGGGTCCTGAGTTCGCCTTCGGTCGCTTCGGCCTATCCGGAATCGGCGATCTACGAAAAAATCAATTTATCCGGGTTTCAACGGGTTGAGAACAACCCGGCGGTCGGCATTACGGTGGAATTCGGGAACGTGCGGTTTGAGAAAAGCGAAACGAAAACCCGCATCGAGGAAAAGAAAGACAAAGACGGGAAGGTTACCGACCGAATCACGTATTACAGCATGATCGTTCGGTATAGTTTCAGCGGCAATTACAAGGTTCTCGGCGCGCGCACCGACGAAAAATCGCTGAGCCGGAAGGAAAAAGAGAAAGCAAAGGAGTTGCAAAGCAACCGGTTTTTGCAAACAGCCTCTCAAGCCGGGCCGGAAAAAAGCGTCACGACCAGCGGTTATTTTCCGTCTGAATTGTCATTTACCACCGTCGAATACAAAAACCTGGCCGATGCGCGCCGGTATATCGAGCAAAACCAGCAAACGATTCGGACGGATCTGATTACGAAATACGTGACCGATGCACTTGTTCGGGTGAATGAGGATGCTAATCGCTGGTACGGCTATGTGCCGACCCAAACACGGGAATTTCTCTGGATTCTGGACTCCAAAAGCCACCCCGAATACCCGATTCAGCAGGAAGCCATCAAAGCGGTGAAGGAATTGTCGAAACGGATGACCGCCACCCAACCGATCGACCAGCTCGCCCGCGACCTGCAACCGGTGCTGGATTATTTTCAGGAGCTGAAAACCAAATACCCCGGCTCGGACAAACGCAACCAGAAAATGCGGTATTCGGCTTTTTATAACCTGATGGTTTTGAACTATTTCCTCGACCGGCCCGATCAGGCGATGGAAGAAGCCGACGGCCTGATCAACAATGGTTACGATACGAAAGACGGCGAAAAATACCTGGGCTGGTCGGAGGAACTGAAAAAGATGCTGGCGAAACACCAAATGGCGTCGCGGCATGTGCAGTAAATTAGAGACAACTTTTAGTAGTGTAGGTTTAGATTTTATCAAATGATAATGAACCAATTAAGTGCCAGAGGCACGAAATGTTTGTAGCAACGACACTAGGCCAACTCTTCTCTCGTGCCTTTAGGTACGTAACGATCAGGATTGGTACCTAAGGCACACTTAAAACACAAGGTGACTATTCTAACTACAAACATGTCGTGCCGCTGACACTTGGTCGGTTTTATTCAATCATCTTCAACAACTCGTTCAGTTTCAGCAGGGCCTCGATCGGCGTCAGTGTATTGATATCCAGCTTACGCAGTTTTTCCTTGATGGCTTCGGCTTTGGGATCACCGGCTTCGAAAATCTTGAGCGTGATGTCACTCGCCCGGGGCAAGTCCCGCAACGCTTCGCGTTTGGTATCGCCCGAACCTTCCCGCTGGCTTTCCAATTGTTGCAGAATTTCACCGGCCCGGCTGACAATGCCCGTCGGCATCCCGGCCATCTGCGCCACGTGAATCCCGAAGCTGTGCTCGCTCCCGCCCTCCTTCAGCTTCCGCAGGAAAATGACTTTATTGCCCATTTCCTTGACGGCCACGTTGAAGTTTTTGATGCGGGGTAAATCCGTCGCCAGTTCGTTCAGTTCGTGGTAGTGGGTGGCAAACAACGTTTTCGCGCGGTAGGTCGGGTGGTTGTGCAGGTATTCGGCAATCGACCAGGCAATGGAAACACCGTCGTAGGTGCTGGTTCCCCGCCCGATTTCGTCCATGATCACCAGACTCCGTTCGCTGAGGTTGTTCAGGATGCTGGCGGTTTCGGTCATCTCAACCATAAACGTCGATTCGCCCCGCGACAGGTTGTCGGAAGCCCCGACTCGCGTAAAAATCTTGTCGACAATGCCAATTTCCGCTTCCGATGCCGGTACGAAACTGCCCGTCTGCGCCATCAGCACAATCAGAGCGGTTTGGCGCAGGAGCGCCGATTTCCCGGCCATGTTGGGACCAGTGATGATGATGATCTGCTGGGTTTCGTCGTCTAGATAGAGGTCATTCGGCACATACGGTTCGCCGGGCGGTAGTTGCTGTTCGATCACCGGATGTCGTCCGTCTTTGATCTGCAAAACCTTCGAATTGGTGATCGTCGGTTTGGTATAACGGTTTTTCTCGGCAATGCGGGCAAACGACGCCAGCACATCCAGCACCGAAATCACCCGGGCGTTCTGCTGAATGTGATTCACATATTCGCCTGCCGCCAGTACCAGATCATTGAACATCCGCTGTTCGATGCTGAAAATCTGGTCTTCGGCGTTCAGAATTTTGTCTTCGTATTCTTTCAGTTCCGGGGTAATGTAGCGTTCGGCATTCACCAGCGTCTGCTTCCGAATCCACTCCGCCGGAACCCGGGATTTGTGGGCGTTCGACACTTCCAGATAATACCCAAACACCTTATTATAAGCCACTTTAAGCGACGAAATACCGGTGCGCTGCACCTCCCGGTTTTGCAACTGCACGAGGTAATCTTTCCCGGAAAAGGCAATGGCGTGCAAACCGTCCAAGTCGGCATTGACGCCACTTTTGATCATACCGCCCTGGTTGCTCAGCACCGGCGCTTCATCGCGCAATTCCGCTTCAATTTTGTCGACCAGAAACGTACAGGCATTGAGTTGATCGGCGTATTTTTTTATCGATGACGTCATCGGCTGTTGCGCCAGCGCCGTGATCAACAATTCTTTAATGGGCAGAATGTGCGACAAGGACCGTTTCAGTTGCACCATTTCGCGGGGAGAAATCCGCCGAACGGCCACTTTGGAAATCAATCGTTCCAGATCGCCGATCTGCTTCAGGTGGAGTTCCAGCGACTCCCGCAGGCTCGGCCCATCGGCGCCCTGTGCGGCATCGCCGTGGCCGGTTTTGAGGAGTTCGACGGTATTGAGCCGTTCTTCAATCAGCGGTTTGTCTTTCAACGGCAACAACAGCCACTTCCGCAGCAGCCGGGCACCCATCGGCGTAACGGTCTGATCCAGAATCTGAATCAGCGGAATTCCACCATCCTGTTGCGACGCTACCAGCTCCAGGTTCCGAATCGTAAACCGGTCAAGCCAAACGTATTTATCCTCTTCCAGCCGCGTCAGCCGGGCAATGTGGTCGATATCTTTGTGCTCGGTTTCATTCAGGTAATGCAAAATGACGCCAGCGGCCACAATGCCGTCGGTCAGCCCTTCGACGCCGAAGCCTTTCAGGGAAGACGTCTGGAAATGCTGGGTCAGCAAGGGATAGGCAAAGTCGTAGGTAAACGCCCAATCGTCCAGTGTATACGTATTGAATTTATCGCCAAACTGTTCGACAAAATCCTTGCGGTATTTTTTACAGAACAGGATTTCGGACGGATTAAAACTTTGCAGGAGTTTATCGGCATAAGCCGCATTGCCCTGCGAGGTTAGAAATTCCCCGGTCGAAATGTCCAGAAACGCCACGCCAAACTGGGCATCGGCGCCCGAGCCTTTGGCAAAGTGAACCGCAGCCAGGTAGTTGTTCCGGCGCGTATCCAGCACGTTGTCGTTGAAGGAAACGCCGGGCGTCACCAGTTCCGTCACCCCGCGTTTGACGATTCCTTTCGCCATGGCCGGGTCTTCGAGCTGGTCGCAGATCGCCACGCGCTCACCCGCCCGAACCAGTTTGGGCAGGTAGGTATCGAGCGAATGGTGCGGAAAACCGGCCAGGTCTTCGTTGGCTCCGCCGTTGTTCCGTTTGGTCAGCGTAATGCCCAGAATCCGGCTGGCTTTGATGGCGTCTTCGCCGAAAGTTTCGTAAAAATCCCCCACGCGAAAAAGCAGGATGGCACCGGGGTATTTGACTTTAATCTGGTTGTATTGCCGGTTAAGGGGGGTTTCGGTCGGTTTCTTGACAAGCTTCGTGCTGGTACTTTTCACAAATTCCGGATGCTTAATTTAAACAAAAATACGAAATTTTAGGGAGAGGGCGGTCTTCTCATCCGGCTTGTTCTCGATAAAGACTCATTTGTTTGTCCTTTCCGGAAAAGAACATAAATTTCGGTCCCTCATCCACCCATGCCATGAACACCCGATTTCTTCATCCTCTATCACCAGCCTTTTGGTCGTCAACTGCCTGGTAACAACCTCGATTTTAAACTCACTCAGATGCCCAGAAAAGTCAGTCTCGACGAACTCAATCGCCTAACCGTCGAAGACTTTAAAACCGCCGACAAATACCCGTACGTTTTAATTTTAGATAGTGTCCGGAGCCTCAACAACGTCGGGTCGGTGTTCCGCACGGCCGATGCCTTCCGGGCAGAGAAAATCTACCTTTGCGGCATCACCGGTACACCACCCCACCGCGACATCACCAAGACGGCCCTCGGCGCCACCGAATCGGTCGATTGGGAGCATGTTCAGGATGTAGTTGGGTTAATCGACGGGTTGAAACAGGAAGGCTGGATCATCGCAGCCATCGAGCAGGCCGAGGGCAGCGTCGGTTTGCAGGATTTCGAGCCGCTGGCTAACAAAAAGTTTGCATTTGTGTTTGGTAATGAGGTTGCCGGTGTCAATTCGAGTATTATTGAGCAAGCCGACCTGGTGCTGGAAATCCCCCAATATGGCACCAAACACTCGCTCAACATCGCCGTCAGTGCGGGCATCGTTTGCTGGGATTTTCTAACAAAACTTAACAAAAACTTAACACACTGATTTTGTTTTTCCTGTTTCTTTCGTTGTTGTTTGTAGATTTTTTTATTTACCGCAGTATACCTTAACAACATTCCCATATGAAGACCAAAAAAAAATCGCTGGCAACTGAAATTGCAAGTTCGATTGAAACCAAATTGACTGAGGTGGGCGAACAGTCGAAAAAAGTAAAGAAAGCCATCGAAAAAGCCGCCGAAAAATTAGCCGACCGGGTCAGCAAGCTCTTTAAGAAAGAAGAAGAAAAGAAGAAAAAGCAACTGGCAAAGGCGAAGAAAAAAGCCGATCAGAAAGGCAAAAAAGTCGCTAAAAAGCTCAAAAAAAACACCGTAAAGGCGACTGACAACGGTCACGAGAAGGTTTCTGCACCCGAAAAAGAAACGCCGGCACCCAAAGCTGCAGCCACTCCCAAAGCACCCGCCAAGCCCAAACCGGCACCGGCTACCAAACCGACGGCAACCCGTACGACACCAGCAACCCGAAAAGCACCTGCCCCAAAACCGGCACCCGAAACCAGCCCATCCGAATCCTGAAAATAAGGATCCTTCCCCTATTCTTGTAAACTTTTTTTTGCGTAGAGCGGTTGCTCTACGCTTTTTTTGTTTTTTCTCTAAACCTCTTTCAATCTGATACTTACAAAAAAATATTGAATGAGTATCGCCATGGAATCACGTTTAAACATACGTTAATTAGAACTTTTTCTTGTTATAAATTTGAATTATTGCTTATTGTTCAATTAATTAGCATAATAAGTACCTTATATCTAACGTCTGATAAATACCTATTATTGTTTCTCTCTATCCTACTACGTTAACCTCCATTAACAGAGCATCACCTGCTCAAACGCCAGACCAGACTCTTAACACGTGTAAGTTTTTCGTAAAAAAATCCTTGAATAGCTGACTTTCAAAAGATTCGTTCGTCTAAACGGAGTATAGTCTATCAAGCCACCTAACTTGACATAACACATGTCACGACTGACTACCCGTATTCTGATTGCACTCTCCATCCTGTCGATTGTTGGCATTGTGTCGACGCAGGTTTATTGGGTCAGGAAGGCGTATGAATTGCGCGAACGGCAGTTTCTGCAAACCGTTACCAAAGCTTTGAGCGAAGTGGCCCGGCGTGTAGCCCGCCCTGAAACCGGCGTGCCCGTTGGGGTTCAGGTCGTTACTTTATCTCCGTCATATTATCTGGTTAATCTGGATGCGCCGATCGATCCCCAAAAACTGGACTTTTTTCTGGGGGCTGAACTGGAAATTCACCAGATCCTGACCACGTTCGAGTATGGTGTCTATGATAACAATGCCGGACAGATTATCTATGAAAACTCCTCCCGGCAACCCGATCAACCGGCCCTATCCGCCGGCAAGAATAAGCCCTCTGCGTCATCGCCCTATTATTTTGTCGTCCGTTTCCCCAATCAGGTTCAATACCTGACCCAGCAACTGGACAACTGGATTCTGGCCTCTCTGATCGTGTTGCTGCTCACCTGCTTCTTCATGTACCTGTTTTACCGCATGCTCACGCAGAAAAACCAGACGGATGACCAGCGGGAATTCATCAACAACATGACACACGAGCTTCAGACGCCCATTACGTCAATCAAAATTGCCGCCGACGTGTTGTCGTCTCCCAAAATCATTGAACAGCCCGAGCGAATGCTGAAATACGTACGGATGGTGCAGGAAGAAACCCTGCGGCTCCAGCAGCAGGTCGAGACGGTTTTGACGGTAGCCCGTTCCGACAATAAGGGTGCCTTCAAACTGAATCAGGTTCCCATCGACATGCACGAACTGTTGTTCCACCTGGCGGAACGGCATGGTGATTACCTGCATCTGGAGCTGGAAGCACACTACCCGATCGTTCAGGCTGACCGTTTGCACCTGACCAATGTACTGGGGAATTTAGTCGATAACGCGGTTAAATATACCCCTGCCAATCCGTTCATTCAGTTGATCACCCGCAATGAGAATGGCCAGTTCGTTCTTTTTGTTCAGGACAACGGCATTGGGATTGCGCCCGAACACCAGCCCCACATTTTCAACGCGTATTACCGTGCACCGGGTACCAACACCCACAGTGTCAAAGGGTTCGGACTTGGACTAAGCTACGTACAGAAGATCGTAAAAGCCCACCGCTGGAAATTAAGCGTCAGCAGCGCCCCCGGTCAGGGAAGCACCTTCAGCATCCGGATTCCACAACCAACCGTTCAGCCCATCCGCAGCCAGAAAGAGTTAAGAGTTAAAAATTAAGAGTTAAAAGTTGGCTGACGCAAGAACAATGCGTCAGCCAACTTTTAACTCTTAATTTTTAACTCTTAACTCCCTTTATTTAGCCGCTTTCTCAGCCGGAGCGGTTTTTACCCGCATGATTCCGTTCATGATCCGCCAGTGGCCGGGGAAAGTACACACGAATGGATAATCGCCGGGTTGGGCCGGAGCCGTGAACTTCAACCGGTAAGTTTGCTCAGGATTGACCAGGGGCGACGATGCCACCACCTGCGGGATAGACGGTACATAATTCCGTTCTGCACCATCTTTCGCCGTAATCAGCTTATCGGCAGCCGCGCCAATGATCTCCAACGACTTTGGTTTACCGACCACAATGTTATGCTGCATGGCGTCGGTGTTCTCGAAAATGATTTCGACCTGTTTGCCGGCCGTTACCGTAAATTCTTTTTTGTCAAACTGCAACGCTTCCTTGATCGGCTTGATGCGAACGGTTTCGACATTCGGATCGGCCGCAGGTTCGGCCGATACACCCCAGGCCTGCAACACCCGATTCATCCGCTCCCGGTTCTCACTGGGAATCGTAGAGACCAGGCTGGCGACAAACGATTTGTCAGCCTCATTCAGTGTTGCCTTCCGCCGGAATCCCCAGCCATCGGAAATTCCTTTCACAATGGCAGTGCTACCCGTAGCGTCAAGCTGTTGTGACAGCCGGAGCAACCCAACAACCGCGTCCGCCGGTGCTGCCGAGGTATAATTCCGAATCGCCCGTTCCAACACAAACGCACTCATGCTTTGCGGAGGACGATAGGTCAGTTTATGCGTAAATCCATTGTTATTTTCATTTCCTTCGGCCAGAACGTTGTTCCCATCCACGGTAGCCACCACCGAATAGTCTCCGGCCGTCTCAAACGAAACCGTAAAGTTGGTATTCCAGGGACCGTTGTTTCCTTCCTGAATGACCACGGTTTCGCCGGGTTTGATTCCCGTCGTGTGCTTCTGGCTAACATACTCCATTTTCCGGCCCTGCCCTTCAATCCGAATCGCCAGCGGAATCGGGGTTCCTTCCGGAATGGCGACACCGCCCCGGTTGGTTACTTCGACAAAAATGCGGGTCGATTCACGAACATACGGAGAAGCCGGTTCAGTGCGCACTTTTGTGATCACCAGATCCGGTTTATCACTCGAAGAAGCCATTGTCGGAGCAGGCTGCGCGGTGGCTTGAGCCGTCATGGCCGCGTGGTCGTGGTGGCCGCTCATCATCGATTCCGGTGCTTTCGAACCCGTCTTGCTGTTCTGCACCATTTGTTTCAGAAACGTCTGCATCAGCTTCCCGTCGTGGCTCGTCAACGCACAGGCAAAAGCATCCGGCAACCAGCGGTCGTTCACTTCTTTGGCGTCGTTCAGGCGCGTCAGAACGGCGGTTTCTACCGCAGGCGTCAACGGCATTTCCGACAAGGCCAGCAATGTATTCAAAACCACCAGTGGTTCTTTGTCATTCAGTGCATTGGCTTGCAGCAACGCACTGGCTGATGCTTCGTTCCGGGGCAATACCTGAACGGCGGTTTTACGAACCCCGGCACAGGCGTGTTTCAAAGCTGCCGTGGCGGTTTGCAATGCGTTGGCATCCGAACCGTCCAGCGCCCCCAACCCCTGCAACGTCCACAGGGCGTGGATGGCCGACGGGTTAATCCCGATTTCATCCAGCGTCTGGTCTTTCACCAGATCCAGCAGTTGCGGCACGACATCTTTCTGCCCACGCTCTACCAGCAACCGCTGTGCTGTCTGACGCCAGAACATGTTGTTGTTTTTTAAAGCCGCTACCAATTCCGCCGGACGATCCTTGCTCAGCGACAAAGGCGTATAGGCCGGGGCTTTTTTGTAGGCAACCCGGTAAATCCGACCGTGGGTAAAATCGCGTAAATCCGTCTGGTACGCATTTCCCGGTCCATTCTGTGCCCCTTTCGGCGTGGGGTTGTGTTGAATAATGTAGCTGTACCAATCGACGACCCAAACCGCTCCGTCGGGACCTACCTCGGCAAAAACCGGGGCGACCCACTCATCGGCACCGGCCAGCAGGTTGAAACCCAGCCCTTCGCTGTCGTCAAAATCGGTCCCTTTTTTCACCATGATGTTCTGGTGCAGAATGTGACCGGTTGGCTCCGATACGAAAGCCACTTTATTCCAGTAACTTTTCGGAAAGGCCCGGGCCGTGTAGAAATTATGCCCGGCTGCCGCCGTAAAGCCTCCAAACACATCGACCTGCCGCACTTTTTCCGTAATCGGTTTCATGTCCTTGTGCGTATCGGTACCCCGACTGCCACTACCCAGACCGCCGGGAAAATACCGGTGCGGAATGGCCATATACCAGCCGTGGGAGTTGTTGGCCGTTGAGCCGAATACGTCGCCGGTTTCGTTGAACGCCATTCCCCAGGTGTTGTTGGAGGTGCTCGTCACGAATTCAAGCTTTGAGCCATCGGGTTTGAAGCGAAAAAATCCTTGTGAAAATTTGAGACTATCGGCGCCCACTTTTCCCACAAAACCGGAATAACCGATGCAACCCCAGACCCAGTTGTCGAAACCGACGTGCAGGTTGGAAGGCCCGGCGTGGGTATCACCCGTTCCGAAACCGGTAAACACAATCCTTTTCTCGTCGGCCTTGTCATCGCCGTTGGTATCTTTCAAAAACAGCATGTGCGGTGCCTGTGACACCATGATTCCACCGTTGACAAACGCCAAACCGGTCGGAATACTCAGGCCATCGGCGAACTTGGTAAACTTATCCGCCTTGCCGTCTTTGTTGGTATCTTCACAAATGAGGATGTAGTCGGTTCCTCCCGTGTCTTTCCGTTCGTTCGGATAATCCTTGGTAATCAACACAAAAAGCCGTCCGCGCTCATCCCACGCCATCGCAATCGGGTGCATCACATCGGGTTCGTGGGCAAACTGTTCCAACGTAAAATCGACCGGCACCTGAATGTGTTTCATCGACTCTTCGGGCGATAACGGCAACTGACGCATTTGCGGTCCCGAGCGTTTTTCGTAGTTTGGCAAATTAGCCTCAACATACTGGAAGGTTTGCGGTTTCAGATCGTCGTGCAACTTTTTCACCTTGTCGCCCACCGCCCAGAGAATGCCCTGTTCGATCAAATCCTGAAAACCGGGGACATTCCACGTCCGTTGGTCGTGGCCGTAGGCCGTGTAAAAAACCCGGCCTTTGCCATAATTGCGCGTCCAGGTATACGGTTCGGTTTTCTGACCCGGTTTATCTTTTTCCTGATCGGCCTTGATGTCACGCACCGCCAGCACGTTGTTGTCGGCCTGGAGTTTTTCGTGCAGGTACGTTTCGTCGTAGGCTTTAAACGGTTTCAGGCCCATAATGGCCGGGTGGCCGGGCTGAACGGTTAAGGTTTGAATGGTATCCATCTGGTGTCGCCAGAATTGCCCCCCCACCATTTTGACGTATTCCGGCGAATTCCGGAAACAGTACGAAGCGCAGTGAACCGGAATCAGGCCTTTGCCACCGGCCACGAAATCGATCAGCGCCTTTTCCTGGGGCTGCGGAATGCTGTCCCAGTTGGCGTAAATCAGCAAACCGTCGTATTTTGCCAGGTTTTCGGCATTGATGTCTTCCAGCCGATCGGTGTAGGTCAGGTTAATGCCTTTATCCCCCAACGCAGCCATCAGTTCCGGCACGCGTTCCGACGGGCGGTGGTGGCCGTTATCGCCCAGAAACAGAATTTCCGTCCGGCGGGGCTGGTCAGGATTCGTGGTCGAAACGCCGGGGCGTCCGCCCATGTCGCGTGGACTGCTGGCCGGTTGCCGACGGGCGCAATCGGTTAGCAGAATCACCAGACCCAGGGTCAGGAATACATTAAAGTTTTTCATAGTGGGTTGTTTTAACGCGTGGTTTTATAAACTCCCATAATCCGGCAGATTCTTCAGCTTGCCGCCTTCCATCGCCGAGTCGTGTGCCAGAATGCCGACGCTCGTCCAGTTGGCCGATTGCACGGCATTGGGGAACGGGTCGCGGTCTTCGACAATGGCCGACACAAATTCGTGCACCATGTGCGGGTGTGAACCGCCGTGACCACTACCCTGAATGAAGGACAAGTGGGCGTTATCTTCCTCGTTGTAAACCCCCTGGGTCGTGAACGACTGAATTTCAGCGGGCAGATAGTGCGCAAAATCCGGCACTTTTACCCGTTCCGGAATTTCGGGTTCGGGCTTTTTGGCCGTATGAATAACCGGGTCTTCGCCTTCGATCAGTGGCCATTCAAAGGACTTCAGCGAGCCGTAGACTTCAAAACTTTCGCGGTATTGACGGGCGGTATCGAACAGCGACCGGTAGACATAAGCCGATAAGTCGCTGTCTTTGAACTTAATGTGGGCCGATTCAACCGCAAACGGGGAGTTGTAATGCGGAATCAGTTCTTCCCGGATCGTTCCTGAACCGAAGCACGACACATATTCGGCCTCCAGTTGCAGCAAACCGGCCACCGGGCCAACGCAATGGGTAGCGTAGTGCATGGGTGGCAAACCGGGCCAGTAGCCGGGCCAGCCGTCCATGTCCTGCTGGTGGCTGGCTTTCAGAAACTGGATTTTCCCCAGCTCTCCTTTTTCATATAATTCCTTGACAAACAGAAACTCACGGCTATACACCACGGTTTCCATCATCATGTATTTTTTGCCGGTTTCGTTGCAGGTTTTTACAATTTCCATGCATTCTTCCACTGAAGTTGCCATCGGAACCGTGCAGGCCACGTGTTTCCCGGCGCGCAGGGCTTTCAGGGTCTGTTCAGCGTGGTTGTGAATCGGCGAATTGATGTGAACGGCATCGACGTTGGGATCGGCCAGCAGGTCGTCGATGTTACTGTAGCGTTTTTCGATGCCGAACGCATCACCAATTTCATTGAGTTTTTCCGTATTGCGCTGGCAAATGGCATACATGTTCGTATGCGGGTGACGCTGGTAAATGGGGATGAACTCGGCTCCGAAGCCCAGTCCGACGATGGCAATATTGATTTTCATACCGGTAGAACGGATTTTCCGACCCGTCTCTCTTTGGATTTAGAACCGGTCTGCAACCAAACTTTAACGAGTTGCAGCCGTGAAGTGATGAAATTAATAAATAATTTGGGTTGCTGATTGCAAAAATTCGGGATGAACAAACCCGTTGATTCCGGCTTATTCCTATTTATTCTCAATCAATTACTACAAAAGTAAGGAACATTTTACGATTCTTCTCGGCTTTTCTTGTCAAATACCGATTGTATTTTAACTAAAAAAGTTTGATAAATTTGTGAAAGACAGCAAAAGAGAGCAAACTTATGCGAATTGCCCTACGAAAAGACCTGGAACCGGTTGCTTCTTCATTCATCGTGAAAGAGCTTGTTGAACCACACTTCGACCCCAACTGGCATTTTCACCCGCACTACCAGTTGTTTCTGGTAGTGGAAGGAACCGGCACCCGGTTTATAGGCGACTCAATCAAACCGTTTTCGGAGGGTGATCTGGTTTTTCTCGGTCCGAATTTACCGCATCTCTGGCGGAGCGATCACGCGTTTTTTCAGCGCGATTCCGGTCTGATAACCCGGGGCATTGTCGTCTATTTCCCGGAGGATTTTCTGGGTGACCACTTCTTCGACAAACCGGAAATGAGCCTGATCCAGCAGTTGCTCGAACACGCCCGCCGGGGCCTGGAATGGACCGGACCGAGCCAGAAAATGGTGCAGGAGACCTTGCAGCAGCTAGCCAGCCAACCGGTTAATTTCAACCGCGTCATGACCTTGCTCAGCTTGCTCGACGAACTCTCCCACGCCGTCGACTACCGGTTTATTACCAGCCTGGGGTATACCAACACGGTGAAACCGTCGGAGACCGACCGGATGCAACAGGTGCATAATTACGTGCTGGGGCATTTTCACGACGACATCAGTCTGGATTCCGTGGCCGATCTGGCGGGGATGACCCCCCCCGCTTTTTGTCGTTATTTTAAAGCCCGAGCCAACAAGACGTTTTCTGAATTTGTATCCGAAATCCGGATCGGCCATTCCTGTAAACTTCTGATGGAAGGCAAGTTGAGTGTCACGCAGGTCAGCTACGAAAGCGGCTATCGCACACTCTCCAACTTCAATCGGCAGTTCAAGGGCATTACCGGCCAGACCCCGTCGGAATATGTCCGCACCGTTCGGGCGGTCTAACAACGTCCAACTGCCTTGTTTTGCTATCTTTGCGCCCATGCAAGGCACTATTCTCATTATCGACGACGAAGACCGGCTTCGCCAACTCCTGGCCCGACTCCTCAGCCTTGAAGGGTATCATGTTCTGGAAGCTAACAACGCCCGCAACGGTCTTCGGGTGCTGGAACAGGAAGACATTCACCTGGTGATCAGTGATGTAAAATTGCCCGACAAAAACGGCATCGACCTCACAGCCCAGATCAGGCAACAGTATCCCGCCACCGAAATCATTGTCCTGACCGCATTCGGTACCATTGCCGACGGTGTTACCGCCATTAAAAACGGTGCGTTCGATTACATTACGAAAGGGGATGACAACGATCGAATCATTCCGCTCGTCAGCCGGGCCATCGAAAAAGCCCAGTTGCAGTTTCGGATTCGTCAACTGGAAGAAAAAGTCAGCAAACGGTACGGTTTCGAAAGCATTATCGGCGAATCGAAACCCATCAAACAAGCTATTGACCTGGCCCGAAAAGTGGCAGTGACCGATACGACCGTGTTGCTGACCGGCGAAACCGGAACGGGAAAAGAAGTGTTTGCACAGGCGATTCATCAGGCCAGTCCCCGGCGGTCGGGTGCGTTCGTAGCGGTCAATTGCAGTGCACTGGGAAAAGAAATTCTGGAAAGTGAACTCTTTGGCCACCGCGCCGGAGCGTTTACCGGGGCCGTCCGTGACAAAAAAGGATTGTTCGAGGAGGCCAACAAGGGGACTATTTTTCTGGACGAAATCGGCGAAATGGCCCTCGACCTGCAGGCCAAACTACTCCGGGTGCTGGAAATGCACGAGTTTATCCGGGTTGGCGATACCAAACCGACAAAAGTGGATGTGCGCGTTATAGCCGCCACCAACCGTGATCTGGAGCGCGAAGCTACCGCCGGACAATTTCGACTGGATCTGTACTACCGGCTGTCGGTATTCCGGATCGAGTTGCCTTCGCTTCGCGACCGACGCGACGACATTCCGGCTTTGGCAAAGCAATTCGCCCGGCAGAGTGCCCTAAAAATTGGAAAGCGTGATGTGCTGCTCCGGCCGGATTTTCAGCAAAAACTGGGGCAGCATGATTGGAAAGGAAATATTCGGGAGCTAAAAAATGTGATCGAGCGGGCGGTCATCCTCGCTGATGGACCGGAATTAACTCCGGAACTGCTGCCCTACGATTTGCTCTACGCCGGGAAATTTACGCCCACCGGACCGGTTTTTGATCTGGCTCAGGTCGAAGAAAACCACATCCGGCATGTTCTCCACCATACGAGTGGTAACAAAACCGAAGCCGCCCGGCTTCTCAACATCGGCCTGACCACGTTGTACCGAAAAATAGCTGAATACCAGATCAATTAAGAGTTATGAGTGAAGAGTGAAACGCGTCAGTCAACTCTTCACTCATAACTCTTAACTCTTCACTAATACGTTGTTTCTGTCACTGTGGTAGTTGACGTAATGAACGAAAGGAGGTCTTCATTCAATTCGTCTTTTTGCGTAAAATACAAACCGTGTGGTTCTCCTTCATACACCAGCAATTGCGATTGTGGAATCAGTTCGTGCGTTTTCTGACCGGAAGATTCGAAGGGTACGGTTTGATCCGCATCACCGTGAATAATGAGCGTTGGAACCGTAACGGCTGCCAGATCTGATCGGAAATCCGTACTCGAAAACGCCTTTGCGCATTCAATCGTCGCCCGGGGTGACCCCAGCAAGGCCAGGGTTTGGTCCCACTTCAGATGCGAATCACTCACGGGGTGGTTCAGCATGTTGACGCCGTAAAACTGTTTGCCAAACGAGGCTAAAAAGTCGGCCCGATCAGCCTGCATTTTCTCCAGCATTTCGTCAAACACCGACTGATCGACACCATCCGGATTGTCTTCCGTTTTCAGCATGTAGGGCGTTACCGCACTTACCAGCACAATTTTTGAAACCCGATCCGAGCCATACCGGCTCAGATACCGGACGACTTCGCCCCCGCCCATTGAAAAGCCAACCAGGGTCACATTCGTCAAATCCAGTTCGTCCAGAACCGCTTTCAAATCAGCAGCTAACGTGTCATAATCATATCCATCCCAGGGTTTCGACGACTTTCCAAACCCCCGGCGGTCGTAGGCGATGCAGCGCAACCCGTGTTTGGGCAATTCGGTTAATTGATACTCCCACATCTCGTGGCTCAACGGCCAGCCGTGAATCAACACGACGGGATTTCCCGTACCCCAGTCCTGATAGAACAGATTGACCGGCTCGCCATTGCGACCGGTTCCAGCTTGAATGTAACTCATAACGTTGATTAATTAAAAAGTTTTGCCATACTAACGTAAGCTTCCGGCAGACGGTTTTTTATTTTGCAAAAACTGACGGAAAGTTGGCGCAAAATCGCTTTAACTGAACAGATTAAGCTGTCTCTTCCGCAGGAAACGGGTTGTATCCAGTTTTGGGAAAGCCTGGTTGGGCATGTATTTCTGGAGGGCAATCTCGTGGAACTGCCGGATCTGTTCAGCAAACTTGCCCTCGCCCGACATCCGCGTCCCAAACCGCGAATCGTTCAACTGTCCGCCGTGACACTCGCGGATCTGGTTCAGCACTTTGTCAGCCCGATCCGGGTAATTTTTGCGAATCCAATCTTCAAACAACGGCCCAATGGCGCCATTCAGACGCACAATGGTGTATCCCGCACACGATGCCCCGTGTCGGGCAGCCGCTTCGATCAGCTTTGGAATTTCCTGATCCGTCAGCCCGGGAATAATCGGCGCCGTCATTACGCCCACCGGAATACCGGCTTTCGTGAGTTCAGCCACAACCTGCAACCGCCGTTTGGCCGTCACCGTCCGGGGTTCCATCGCCTGACGTAGTTTATCATCCAGGGTTGTGATGGTGATCAGAACCATCACAAGATTTTGAGCTGCCAACTGCTGCAACAGGTCTATATCCCGCAAGATGAGCGCATTTTTCGTAATGATGCTAACCGGATTTCGGTACATCAGGCACAGTTCCAGAATCCGGCGGGTCAATTGAAACCGGCGCTCGGCGGGCTGGTAGCAATCGGTATTTCCAGAGAGGTGAATGATTTCCGGTTCGTAATTTTTCGAGAGGAACTCCTTCTCCAGCAAAACCGGTGCATTTTTTTTGACCATGATCTTGCTCTCGAAATCAAGCCCCGCCGAAAAGCCCCAAAACTCGTGCGAGTTCCGGGCATAGCAGTAAATACAGCCGTGTTCACAACCCATATACGGATTCACTGATGCGATAAAGCCGATGTCCGGGCTATTGGGGCGGCTAATAATCTGTTTGGGAGTTTCTTCAAAAAACTGCGTTCGAACGGTCGGTTCCGGGAAATCGTCGTCGGGAACATTTTGTTCCTCGTCGGGTTCTATCCGCAAGGCCTGAAAGCGGTTTGGGGCATTGAACTGGGCTCCACGCCCTTTTAAGTAGTCGTTTTTCATAACCTTGAGTCGTCAGCGGCTCCGCGTGTAATAATATAAGTAAAACATGTATCACACAACTAAAATACAAATTATTGTCTTTGTGAAGAAATTGTACGCAGCCGCCTGTTAATTTTTCTTAAATAACCCTCTTACTTTGCCTACCTTTTTGATAATATCGAACTTGCCGTCGATTATGAGACTTTTATTCTTCTTCCTTTTTATATCAGTTGCATCGCTGGCCCAAACGCCGAAGTACATTATTGGCAAAGTACTGGACCAGGAAACCGGTCGGGGCGTGACCAACGCCAGCGTCATCAACAAACGTTCGCTGGCCGTCGGACGCACCAATCAGATTGGCAATTATTACCTCCAGGTAAAACCGGGAGATTCGGTGATTATTACCAGCCCTACCCACGGACGGATGGCTTTTCTGTGGGACGGAACCACGCAACAACCTGTGATGCGAATCAAGCGACAACTGGCCGATAACGTCATCGAACTGGCGGAAGTGACCGTACGGGGCAAGCAGGAAGCCGAACTCAAGCGGGAACTCGAAATCCTGCTTGCGGAACCGGAAGCCAAACGTGGGGTATCGGGAGAACAGGTGCTGGACCGGGTGGCCTCCGGCTCCGTAATTACGCTCCTCTACGAAGCCTTCAGCAAACGCGCCAAATCCGATCGCAAAGCACTGGTGTTGATGCAGGAAGACCGTCGGCACAAACTGGCATCGTACCGTTTCGATCTGGTGGCTGGCCGGGCTACCGATCTGTCGGGGGATGAGCTCACCAAATTTAAGGATTTTTGCCGCTTCGACGACATGTTCGTCCTGCAATCCAGCGAATACGAATTGACCTTCGCCATTTTACAGCGATTAAAAGAATTCAAGCGGTGACTCCCGTGGCCGGGCACCGAAATGGCCAGAAAAATGCAATTCTGTGGTGGTGAGTAAAATCACTTACCGGAAACAAAAAAGCCATGCGGGATTTCCCTCATGGCTTTCTGATTTACTCAACGTTATGAAAAACTTTTCTTTTCGATGCAAATATATACTATTAGTTATAATATAAAATCCAAAAAGGTTAAAAAAATTTTACATGATCAATTTATCCCTCGTTACACCCTCACTATCAACCCATTAAACTACCTGCAAAAACCGATAACTAGCCTTCAAAATAAGTACTAATACTCATTTTTATTCATCCACTATGGAGCCGTCGCGAATTGTAAGCCTTCGGTCGGCCATATTGGCCAGCAAATCGTTGTGCGTTACAATCACGAATGTCTGTCCCAACTCATCCCGCAGCCGAAAAAAGAGCTTGTGCAGTTCCTCGGCATTGTGCGAATCGAGGTTTCCACTGGGTTCGTCGGCAAAAATAATGGCCGGGGTGTTGATCAGCGCCCGGGCCACTGCCGTCCGTTGTTGCTCCCCTCCTGATAATTGAGACGGCAAATGGTGCCTGCGGTCACTTACTCCCAAAATATTTAATAATTCTTCGGCTCGCTCCCGCACCTTTTTGTCCTCATGCCCAGCAATATAACCGGGTAAACAAACATTTTCCAGAGCCGTAAATTCGGCCAGGAGGTTGTGAAACTGGAACACAAACCCGATCCGTTCGTTCCGAAACCGGGCCATTTCTTTTTCATTCAGGCTAAACACATTCTTTTCGGCTAGCGTAACCTGACCGGAATCAGGCCGGTCGAGCGTCCCCAGAATGTGGAGAAGCGTACTTTTCCCGGCTCCGGAAGCGCCGACAATCGAGACAATCTCGCCGGCCTGAATATTTAAATTAATGCCTTTCAAAACGGGCAAATCGCCGTGGGAACGAGTCAGGTTAACAGCTTTCAGAAGCGGGTCCATAAGAGAATGATTGATGTCAGATTTACCGTTTCTGGTGTAGCGCAACGAAGTTCATATCACATGTAAATTGAAACTCACGACCCGAAACTCAGAACTATAACAGATTAATTTGTTAAGTTTACCGCGAAAATAGCTTTTTTTTCACCATTCCTTGTTTCGCTCAATATGAACATTCACGAGTACCAGGGTAAAGAGATATTAAAAAACTACGGTGTCCGTGTTCAGGAAGGAATCGTAGCCGAATCACCCGAAAAAGCCGTTGAAGCCGCCAAGCTGATTATGGCGCAAACCGGTTCCAAGTTTGTTGTAATCAAATCCCAGATTCATGCCGGCGGTCGCGGGAAAGGCAAAATCCGGGGTTCGGAGCAACGTGGGGTTCAGTTGGCCAAATCCGTCGACGATGTTCGGGATATTTCCAAAAATCTGATCGGTAACGTCCTGATTACGCACCAGACCGGCCCTGAAGGAAAAAAAGTAAACAAAGTGCTGGTTGCACAGGATGTTTACTACCCGGGCGCTTCTGAACCGAAAGAATATTACATCGGTATTCTGCTGGACCGGGCAAAGGCCTGCAACGTCATCATGGCCAGCACCGAAGGCGGGATGGACATTGAGGAAGTTGCGGAACACACGCCCGAAAAAATCTTCAAGGAATGGGTTGATCCGGCCATCGGTTTGCAACCTTTCCAGATCCGGAACATTGCTTTCGCGCTGGGTTTGCAGGGTGAAGCCTTCAAGGAAATGGTGAAATTCATCGGGTCGCTCTACAAAGCGTATACGGAAACGGATTCGTCCATGTTTGAAATCAACCCGGTTTTGAAAACGTCGGACAACAAAATTCTGGCCGTCGATGCGAAAGTCAATCTGGACGACAATGCGCTGTATCGCCACCCCGATCTGATCCACCTCCGCGACATTACGGAAGAAGATCCCCTGGAGGTCGAGGCAACGGCCAATGACCTGAACTATGTCAAACTGGACGGTAACGTGGGCTGTATGGTCAATGGAGCCGGTCTGGCGATGGCCACAATGGATATCATCAAACTGTCGGGTGGCGAACCGGCCAACTTCCTCGATGTGGGGGGAGGAGCCAATGCCAAGACGGTGGAAGCCGGTTTCCGGATCATCCTGAAAGACCCGAACGTCAAAGCAATTCTGATCAATATTTTCGGTGGTATCGTTCGTTGCGACCGGGTGGCGACGGGTGTTGTGGAAGCCTACAAAGCCATCGGCGACATTAAAGTGCCGATCATCGTTCGTCTGCAAGGTACAAATGCGGAAGAGGGCGCGCGAATCATCGACGAATCCGGCCTGAAAGTGTTCTCAGCCGTTCAGTTAAAAGATGCAGCGGCACGGGTGAAGCAGGTGCTGGAAGATATGGGTGAGTAAAAAGTAAAAAGCGTTCTTTCGCGGAGTTTAGCGGAGAAAAAAAGGAGTTAAGCAGAGAAATTTGTTCTTCGCTTAACTCCTTTTTTTCTCCGCTAAACTCCGCGAAAGAACTTACTCTTTATCTTTTGTAATACTTCATCGCGTCGGGCATTTGTTTTTCCAGGTCACGAATCCGGCGCTCATCAGACGGGTGGGTAGACAAGAATTCAGGCGGTTTTTGACCCGACCCGGCTTTGGCCATCCGGCCCCAGAAACTGACGGCTTCCTGCGGATTGTAGCCCGCCATTGCCATAAAAATCAGCCCCAGTTTGTCGGCTTCGGATTCCTGTGCCCGGCTGTGGGGCAGCGCACGGCCTACCTGATACGCAATCGGAAGACCAGCTCCAACGGCTTGCAACAACAGCGCATTGGTTTGGCTCCGCTGGTTCTGTGATAGCGACCCCAGCACCAACTGCCCGCCCTGCATCAGACCATTTGCCAGCAAGCCTTCACTCATGCGCTCATTCCCGTGTTCGGCAATGGCGTGTGATACTTCATGGCCCATAACGGCAGCAACACCGGCTTCATTTTGGGTGTACTTCAGAATACCGGTGTAGAAAGCTACTTTTCCGCCCGGCATACACCAGGCGTTCACCTGGGGACTTTCAATCAGATTGAACTCCCACTGAAAGCCTTGAAGACGGTCGCTAAGGTTATTGGCAGCCATATACGATTCAACGGCTTTTTGAATCCGGTTACCCACCCGTTTGATCATATCTTCCTGTCCGCCGGAACGAACCACTTTACTGGTGTCCAGTACTTCTTTATAGTTGGTAAAACTCAGCGGTAACATCTGCGCATTCGGAATTAGTACCAGTTGATTCCGGCCCGTAAGCGGGACTTTCTGACAGGCAATGACAAGGCCAAGCAGTAGCATGGCCATAATCGCTCTTTTCATGGTTAGAATATGATAGTGTTTATATTGAGACGTCAAAACTACCTATTAGAGACTGTTCAGGGCCCCACTTTGTTCATTTTTTTTGAGAAGCTTGCGGTTGAGCCGTCTTTCCTGTTTAGATTTGTGCCAGCAGAAAAAGTTTAAAGCGCATGAAAATCATTGCCGTCGGGCGGAATTACGCCGAACACATTAAGGAGCTTAACAACGAACAACCCGAAGATCCGGTGATTTTCACCAAACCGGAGACGGCAATTCTGCGCCCCGGTGATCCGTTTTTCTACCCCGATTTTTCTACCGATGTCCACTACGAAGTTGAAATTCTGGTTCGAATCAGCCGGACGGGAAAAAACATCGAGCAAAAATTTGCGCATCGGTATTACGATGAAATCGGCATCGGTGTCGACTTCACGGCCCGCGATTTGCAGTCGAAACTGAAAGCCAAAGGGCTGCCCTGGGATCTGGCCAAAGGCTTTAACGGTTCGGCTCCCATGTCGACGTTTATTCCCAAAACGGATTTCCCGGATTTGCACAACCTGAATTTTCGACTCGACGTCAACGGCGAAACCCGTCAGGCGGGCAATACGTCGATGATGTTGTTTCAGATCGATTACCTGATTTCTTTCGTTTCAACCTATTTCATGTTACTTCAGGGCGATATTCTTTTCACCGGAACTCCGAAAGGCGTTGGACCCGTCCACATTGGCGACAAACTGACGGCGTATATCGAAGACCGGAAAATGTTAGAATTTGATGTAAAATAGTGAATCGCCAAGGCTGAGGGATTATGGTAGAAATAGTGAGATGTAAGCTGGTGCAGTGGTTCCTTTCCGGCATTTTCCTGTTTGTTTACGCAGCCGGTTGGGGGCAAATTCGCGACAAACACATTTTAAAGGCCGTCCAACCCGGTTATTTTCTGTTTCCCATCATGCCGGGCGAAGCCAATTCGCTGTCGGGCGGTTTGGGCGATCTTCGTCCGAATCACTTTCACGCCGGTATCGACATCCGGACGGCTCAGCGCGAAGGGCTGGAGGTCTACGCAGCCGCCGACGGTTACGTTTCACGGATTGCGGTTTTTACCGGTGGATACGGCAACGTCATCTTCATCAAACATCCCAACGGCCTGACCACAGTTTACGGTCACTTGAAAACCCTGAACGATACACTGGCTCAATTTCTACGGGCCGGGCAATACAAAAAGCAGTCGTTTGAGATCGATCTACGCCCGGAACCCAACCAGTTTCCGGTTAAAAAAGGCGAAATCATTGCCCTGTCGGGCAATACCGGTGGATCGGGGGGGCCACACCTGCACTTCGAAATCCGCGACGACAAAAACAACCTGCTCAATCCCTTGTTATTTGGTTTTCAGGAAATTGAAGACGAACTGCCGCCTTTTTTCGAACAGATTGCCCTCCAGCCTTTAACCCCTTCGTCCCGCGTGAATGGGCAGGCGGGTCGACTGCCCCTCACTCCTATTCGCCGACCCAATGGCGATTGGGTGCTGACGCAACCGATTTCGGCTTCGGGTTTGCTGGGCCTGGAAGTGCTGGCGCACGACCGCACCTCGGGCTCACCTTTCAAAAACGGATTGACCTGCATCGAAATTCAGTTGGATAACCGGGAAGTGTTCGCCTACAACATGAACAACTTCCCGAACGAGGAAACCCGGCTGATCAACCTGCACATGAACTACGGCGTCGAGCAGTTGACGGGCCAGCGTTTTCACCGGTGTTACATCGCAGATGGCAACACGCTGGATTTGTACCGGTATAATCAGACACGCGGTAAACTTCCGCTGTTCGACGGTCAATCCCACGAGGTGACCATTACGTTATACGATTGCTCTCAACACACGACCACGTTGCGGTTTACGGTTAATCCTGAGGCAGAGAATTCGCCCATCGCAAAATTAACCCCGAGTAAATTACCCACCGCGCTGTTCAGTTCGGTGGAGGAAAACACCCTGATCATCCGGGCGCGGAATTTGCCAACGGCAACCGCCCCTACGGCTCAGGTGTACCTGAGTGGTGCCACACTGGATGCACCGGTACAGTATATTCGTGCCAATGAAGCGTACTACGTTGTTGATTTACAGAAACATCTGCCTGATTCGGTTCAGATTGGCAGAACCGTCCTGCCCCTGAATTTTAAGAAGCGGATTCTTCCGGGACAATCCGCTGCCTACAAAGATTCATCGATTACCGTTACCTTTCCATCCGAGAGTTTGTACGACACCCTCCATCTGGCGGTTTCGCATGGCGGAAACCGGGTATCGATCAATCAGGGAACCATACCGCTGAATGATTTTTTTGAGGTCAATTTTTTACCCACAGAACCGCTGGAAAATTCCGGAAAAACCCAGGTGTATCTCGTAAGCGGAAACCGAAAGTCATATGTTGGCGGTTTCTGGAAAGAGAACCGGTTTATTTTCAAGGCCCGCCAGTTTGGTACGTTCCAGTTGTTGACGGACTTAAAACCGCCGGTGGTGAAGATTTTAAGGAAAGATTACACGGCCATTGTCGCCACCGTTAAGGACGATTTATCAGGGCTGGATACCATCCGGGCACTGGTCAACGGCGAGTGGATTCTGATGCAATACGACTATAAACGAGCGTTGATCTGGTCTGATAAACTCGACCCGACCAAACCATTTGAAGGCACGCTGGTGCTGGAAGTGAAAGATCGGGCGGGTAATTTGACGACCGTAACGGCCCAGCTTCCACCCGCTCCCCGGCCAGTGGCGGTGGATTCAGCGGCTGTGTCGGATAAGGAAAATTAGGCTTTCGCAGACAATGTGCATTTTTTGCCGTTACTTGCCAGCCCGAAGACTGTAAACCTAAAAACTATGGCTCTCCAAATCGGCGACGCGGCTCCCGACTTCGAAACCCGCGATCAGAATGGCAACCCCGTCCGTCTGTCGGATTTCCGGGGCAAGAAAGTCGTTCTGTATTTTTATCCAAAAGATGACACGCCCGGTTGTACGGCCGAAGCCTGCAACCTCCGCGACAACTACCAGTATCTGTTGAAAGCGGGGTATGAAGTGCTTGGCGTGAGCGTCGATGATGAAAAGTCGCACCAGAAATTTATTAAAAAACACAACCTGCCGTTTGCGCTCCTGGCCGATACCGATCAAAAACTGGTGACGGCCTATGACGTCTGGCACGAAAAATCGATGTATGGCCGCAAATTCATGGGCATCGTCCGAACCACCTTCGTAATCGATGAAAATGGCGTTATTGCAGACATCATTACCAAAGTCGATAACGAGAATCACACCGAACAAATCTTAAAATAGAAGTGAAATTATAGACAAGAGAGTAAAGACTTCCATTGTCTTTATTCTCTTGTCTCAACTCTTTTGTCTGAATATGGAAATCCAACAATTACAACACGTTGCTACGCAGGTCCGGCGCGATATCGTCCGGATGGTACACGCCGTCAATTCCGGTCACCCGGGTGGTTCGCTGGGCTGCACCGATCTATTAGTCGCCCTGTATTTCGACGTCATGCGACTGAAACGCGACGAACAGGGTGCGGCTATTTTTGACATGAATGCCACCGACGAAGATGTTTTCTTCCTATCGAATGGCCACATTTCCCCGGTTTTTTACAGCGTTCTGGCGCGTTCGGGCTACTTCCCGATTGCCGAGCTGGCGACGTTCCGGAAACTCGACAGCCGCTTGCAGGGGCACCCGGCCACGGCAGAGCACCTGCCCGGTATCCGGATTGCTTCCGGTTCACTGGGTCAGGGTTTGTCGGTAGCCTGCGGGGCAGCTTTTGCCAAACGGCTGAACGGCGACGACAAACACGTTTACGTGCTGATGGGCGACGGTGAGCAGCAGGAAGGACAAGTTTGGGAAGCCGCTACGTTTGCGCCCCACCACAAACTTGGTAACCTGACGGCCATCATCGACTTCAACGGGCAGCAGATCGACGGGCCGACGAATCTGGTCATGAACAACCGGGATCTGGGTGCCAAATACCGCGCTTTCGGCTGGAACGTCACCGAAATGCAGGGCAATGACATGAATGACATCGTTAAGACGCTGCACGACTCGAAAACCGATGCGGAAGTGCCGACCCTGATTCTGATGCATACGGAAATGGGCTTTGGCGTCGATTTCATGATGGGAAGCCACAAATGGCACGGCGTTGCTCCGAATGACGAACAACTAGCGACCGCCCTAAACCAGTTGCCAATCACGGCCGGAATGGGAGATTATTAAGATGAAGATCAAACGCCTGGTCATCGAAAATTTCAAATCCATCGAACGGATTGAGCTCATCGAGCCCAATCCGTTCACGGTATTCGTCGGCCCCAACGGGTCGGGGAAATCGAATATTTTCGAGGCTTTGGAGTTTGTGAATCTTCGAGATAAGCTTGATTCGGTTCTTAGTTTATTTGGAGGCCCTCAAAATCTTTTGAGACGCCAAAATCGATCTGCCGATTTTGGCTTTAATTGCACGTTCAATGAACTAGAATCGCGAATTGGTTTTAGCTATGCAGCACATTATCCTACTAATAATGACCATAGGCAACATAAGCCAACAGCTGACTATCTAGAGTATAAGCAATTTTTCAACACTTTTACACGGCTATTTGTCAGAAATAAAAGGCTAGAAAAGTTGAATTTGAATGACAATCAGCGCTTATCGCTTTCAGCCGATAATCTCGAAAAGGTGTTGAAAAGAGTGCTTTCAGATAATATATTAAAAAACGAAATCTTCGAGTGGTTAGAATTGTTCATACCAGAATTCAAAGCTGTTGAAATAGACGAACGCGATGAACTTCATTGGTTTGAGGAATTTGCTCCAAACTACTTCATAAAAGAACTGATATCTGACGGTACCTATAATATTCTGGCAATGCTTACGGCAGTTTACCAAAGCGACGATAAACCTCAGTTTCTTTGCATCGAAGAGCCTGAAAACGGCCTGCACCCACAAGTTGCGGGTGAATTAGTTGATTTCTTTCGCATTATGTGCGAAGAGCGTGGGCATCATATTTGGCTGAATACCCATTCGCAGTCCATGATTGCCCGACTCCGTCCAGAAGAAATGGTGATCGTTGATAAAAAGAAAGGAGCAACCCGGATTAAACAGATTTCAAAAGAAGATTTTAAAAATTGGCGCATGGATGAAGCCCTGCTGACAAATGCTTTTGGAGGTGGGCTACCATGGTGAAAGTAGGGTTTATTTGTGAGGGAAAAACCGAAAAAGAAATTATTGAATCAACTAGTTTTCAAGAATGGCTAAATCAAAATAACCTTCATTGCATTGACCCGGTTTTTGATGTTGCAGGAAGTGGTAATTTGCTACCCCATCGCTTAAATGACGTGCGAGATGTGTTGCTCAGGAATGGAGCTGAAGTTCTTTGTGTTTTGACCGATCTAGATCAAGATCGATGCATTACAATGACTCGTCAACGCATAACCGAGCAGTCAAAACAACACATATTTGTATCAGTACGACAGATCGAGTCTTGGTTTTTGAGCGATTCGATTACGCTTCGCAAATTATTTTCTGATAATACATTTGAATTTGAAAGTCCGGAAGCCGAACCCAATCCCTTCTTTACCCTGAAGCGTTTGTTTGAAACCAAAACTCAACGCGGTGTTGGCACCAAACCCATGCTGGCTCGACGGATGATCAAATATGGCTTCTCCATCGAAAATGCCGCCAGCCACCCCCATTGCCCCAGTGCGAATTACTTTTTAACTAAATTGCAATCGCTTAGACCATGAAAAAATACACGTATACCGAAAAAAAAGACACCCGCTCCGGTTTTGGTGCGGGCATTCTTGAACTGGGCCGCACCAATCCCAACGTCGTTGCCCTGACCGCCGATTTGGCCGGATCACTCAAACTGGAAGGTTTTATTAAGGAATTTCCGGACCGCTACGTGCAGTGCGGGATTTCGGAAGCCAACATGATTGGCGTCTCGGCCGGGCTGACCATCGGCGGAAAAATTCCGTTTGCCACCACCTTCGCCAACTTTGCTACCGGTCGGGTCTACGACCAGATCCGGCAATCGGTTTGTTATTCGAACAAGAACGTCAAAATCTGTGCTTCCCACGCCGGTTTAACGCTGGGTGAAGACGGGGCCACGCACCAGATTCTGGAAGACCTTGGCATGATGAAAATGCTGCCGAACATGACTGTCATCAATCCCTGCGACTTCAACCAGACCAAAGCCGCCACCATCGCCATCGCCGATTACGAAGGCCCGGTTTACCTGCGGTTTGGCCGCCCGGTGGTGCCGATCTTCACGCCCGCCGACCAGAAATTTGAAATCGGGAAAGCCATTGTGCTGAATGAAGGACCGGATGTCTCCATTTTTGCGACGGGCCACCTGGTTTGGGAAGCCATCAAAGCCGGTGAAATCCTGGCCGAAGAAGGGATCGAAGCCGATATTATCAATATTCACACCATCAAACCGTTTGATGAAGAGGCCGTTCTCGCTTCCGTTCGCAAAACCCGGTGTGCGGTATCGGCCGAAGAACATCAGTTGAACGGCGGTTTGGGCGACAGCATAGCCCAGGCGTTGGCCCGCAACTATCCCGTCCCGCTCGAAATGATTGGCGTACACGACAGTTTTGGAGAAAGCGGAACACCCGATCAATTGATGCAGAAATACGGCCTGACCGCCGGGAAAATTGTTGAAGCGGCCAAACGAGCCATTGAAAGAAGAGTCGTTTAAAGTTTAAAGGGTTAAGGTTAAAGATGAACCGGAAAGCGATTCCGATAGACACTTTAAACCTGAAACCTTTAAATCTTAAACTTTAAACCAGCGTATGACTGACGAGGAGCTCCTGCAAAAATACCGCGATCCGCAAAGCCGGAATTATGCCTTTAATCTGATGGTGCGCCAGTACCAGCAGAAAATTTACTGGCATATCCGGAAGATGGTCATCGACCACGATGATGCGGATGATCTGGTGCAGGAGACGTTTATCAAAGTCTGGAATTCACTGGAAAACTTCCGGGGCGATTCGCAGTTGTATACCTGGATTTACCGGATTGCTACGAATGAATGTTTGAATTTTCTGAATAAAAAACGCCGTCGGTTTTTCCTGCCCATTGGCGATGTGGAAGGCGAATTGATGGAAAAGCTGGAAAGCAATTCCGACTATGTGACCTCCGGAAATGACCCCTCGGGCGAAGAAATTCAGATGAAACTGCAAAAGGCGCTCTTAAAATTACCTGATAAACAACGCCTTGTCTTCAACATGAAGTATTTCGATGATATGAAATATGAAGAAATTTCCGAAATTACGGGAACGTCGGTGGGTGCCCTGAAAGCATCGTATCACCTGGCGGTTAAAAAAATTGAAGATTATCTGAATACGAATTAAACCAGATACAGGCTTGCTTGTCAAACCGTTGTGCCTTTAAGACAATGGAACCGAAAAAACCAATACGACTTGACGAATTAGACCGGCAACATCCGCTGCGGCAACTGCCGTTTACGACGCCGGACGGCTACTTCGATACGCTCCCGACCCGGCTACAGACCGAAACCGCCCGCCGGTCACACCGTTTCACGATCAGTTGGTCGTGGCAACGCTCCGTGTCTACCCTGGCCGGGGCCGGTTTTGTGGCGGCTTTGATCTGGTTTACGTACCCGGAAAAACAGGAGTCGCTGGAACCCGAGTTGCTGAGCAAAGTGAGCACCGAATCTGTACTGGAATACCTCCAGGATCAGGACATCTATCTGGAAGATTATTCAGACCTGATCAAAACCCATGATATGCCCAATGATTCGACGCTGATTCATGAATTGCACGTTTCGCCGGAATCCATCCAACAATTGATTGAAGAAGACGGAACCGCAGCCATTTAATTATGATCGATCGTTTATTTTTAACCATTCCTATGAAATCGTTCACCCGCTTACTGGTTTTGTTCTTTGGTTTGTTGCTGACTCTGCCAGCAGCAGCGCAGAATCAGGATCGTCAGAAAATAGAAAGTGCTAAAATCGGGCTCATTACCAACCGCTTGAATTTAACCACTGAACAGGCTCCGCAATTCTGGCCCGTTTACAACGAATACAGCGACCGGCGGAGGGATATTTCCCGGCAATTGCGCAAATCGAGCAAGCCCGGTGGCAACGAAGCGATCAGCGAGTTGAACGAATCCGTCGAACTCAAACAAAAGCTGGTTGATTTGGAAAAGGAATACAACGCCAAATTTTTACGCGTAATTACGCCCCAGCAGCTTCAGGAGCTTCACAACACCGAGCGGATGTTCAATAAAATGCTGATCGACCGGCTAAATCCCCAAAACTAACATGAGTCGTGCGTTGCACGACAACCTCTTTGCTATACTACAACTACGACAAGCCCGACCAGATTGGCCGGGCGTTGTGTTTTTCTAGTCAACAAAATACATATCGATCTTTCCCTTGTTTTTCGCATCAATTTTGCCCCGGTGCCGGCATTGAAAATGATCTTTGATGTGTTCGTAGGTCGTCCCCGACACATTTACTTTCCCCACTTCGCCGTGTTGTTCCATGCGGGCAGCCGTGTTGACGGTATCTCCCCAAATGTCGTAGGCGAATTTTTTAAGCCCCACAATCCCGGCCACCACGGAGCCGGAATGAATCCCGATCCGAAAATCAAAGTAATGCAGATTGGTTGCCGCCCGCTCGGTCCGAGTCTGTTCCATGAAAGCGCGAATTTCCAGGGCGGCTTTCACCACTTCCCGGGCATTATCGGCGTACGGTACCGGCAAACCGCCCGCACACAGGTACGCATCGCCAATGGTTTTGATTTTCTCGATGCGGTATTTACTGATGATGTTGTCGAACGAGCGAAAGTAAAAGTCGATCTGATTCACCAGGGCTTCAGGCGTCATATCTTCACCATGCGCCGTAAAATTCTGAATATCAATGAATAAAACCGTCACCAAATCAAAAAAATGAGGAGTCGATTTGCCATTTTGCATAATCTCCTCGGCAATTTCGGACGGAAGGATATTCAGCAGCAACTCGTCGGATCGTTTCTTTTCCGCTTCAATCTGCTGGTTTTTCGCCTGAAGCTGGTTTAATGCGGTATTCTTGCCATTCTCGAAAACCAGCACGATGATGAAGCAAATGATGATCAGCCCAATCAAACTACTGGCACTAAAACTCAACTCCCAGGATGTATCATAATACATTTCCACAACGTTCCCGTTGGCGGCCAGTAACCATAAGGTGAGCGAAAACAGGCAGTTGTAAATGAGACAAATAACCGCGTTTCGCTGGCCGGCAACCAATAGAATCACCATGGGGGAAGAAATAAGCCATGGATGCGCCGGTGAATACGCTCCTCCACTGAAAAGAATGATGCTGTGCACGGTGATAGCCCCAACGATGCTGTAACCGTTGGCTACCCACTGAAAAGGCCGGGTACGCAGTTGGTACAGCAAAACGAAATACAAAATGCCGAACACAAACATGCCGATGACGCCCGGTATAAACGAAAACCGGATGGAATCCAGGGAGTAATAAAAGGAAAAGACTCCGGTAATAAAACAGGTGTATGCCAGCAGTTTATACCGGCGTAAGGTGATTTCGTCGGAAAAAGCTTCGGGGGGAATAAAACCGTAAATGTACTCCTGGAGTCGCTTCATCATGGTTTACCGAAACAAGTAATAACAAATTACGTAGGCCAGCCAGATCCAGGCACCCTGAGCAAGCCCCAAGCCGGTGGCATCAGACCAGCCCGACTGGTTATTGATTCGCCGGAAAAAAACCGGCAACAACGTACAGATGACTCCTTCTCCCACGATGATGTATAACGGCGCACTTCCAATCATCTGACAATGAACGTAATACCACCATCCTGCGTCTTTGGCCCAGTGTTCCATGAGCGGAATGATCGACAAACCCAGCAAGGCTGCGGCCAAAACCGCCACCCACAGCGGCTTCCAGGTACTGACCAACCAGCCCAAATAACCGATCTGAACCAGAATCACGGCCCAGGCAAACGGCATGTACAGCGGTGATCGGATGAGCATGGGTTCATCATTCGGATAAATCAATGTTCCCGTTGCATCGACCAGCCACCAATCCGCCAGTAACTCACCGACTCCACCAATCAGCCCGAAGAGTAGTAGTTTTTTCAGAAATACATCGTGATACAGCCAGGCAAACGCAACCAGAACCGTGTACGTACCGTAGGCCAGCCAGGCCGCCGACTGCCAACCCAGTCGATAGCGGTCGCTGACAATGCCGATGCCCAGTACCAGGCCCAGCGTTAGCAGAATGAAGTAGGTTCGGATGCGTTGGTGATGTCGGGTAACCGGTAGCGAAATCATAGAAAAGGTCGTTTGACCACGACTTTCATTTTTTGAAAAAAAGCGTTTGCCGAAGCCACCGTCTGCACGGTTTTGGGCACATCGGAATGCCAGTTCAATCCTTTCCGATACCGGATTTTATCGAACCACCGGAAGGGTAACAACAGGAAGGGTTCGTGCAAATCCCAGAGTGTACACAGCGGTGCATTTGAACCGGAGCGCTTGATGATGTTGTTGACGGCCCGGCGGGCGGCTTCGTTGGCGCCTTCCATCGAAGCCAGATCTGTAAACGTCTTTACATAATCGGAGGCCAGAAACAGATTGGGAATTTCGGTGTACGAATTGGGGCGTAAATCCCAGGTGTTGGTTAAATTCACCAACAGTTTTTCTGTATTCTGGAAGGTAACGCCATTTTTTTCAACAATATCGGAATCAATGTAATACGTCACTAAACTCTCATCATGCAGGAGAATCTTCCCCTCGACGTTGAAACTTCGCTTCAACTGGGCCCACACTTCGTCTTTAATTTCGGAGAAAGTGCATTGCTGAGCGGATTTGCCGTACAAAATCCCCGGGGTTTCCCAGTCCGAAACATCGACCGACAAAACGGTTTTAACCGTACCATCACCATATCCGCTGACCTCGAAATCACCCCAGAACTGGAGCTGGGAAATCGCAGTCAGCGCCCAGGGCGTATCGACGCAGATAATATGGCCGTCAATGATGTCTACCTGATCGGACAAGTAAAACTGAATCCCGTTCATCCAGTCTACATTATTGGCCAACGTACTGATATTTTCCAGACAGGCATCTTTGTACAACATGTTCTCGTTGATGAGCGGAGCCATCGCTTCGACTGGCATCGCCGAAATGTAGTAATCGCCCTGAACGGTTTTCCGGTTGCCATCCGCATCCTCGACAACGACGCCCGTAATGGTCTTTTTGTCGCAGAGAAATTCAACGGTTTCCTGCCCTTTTTCGTAGTATACCCCTCTTTTCACGAGGTAATCATACCACGGATTGAGCCAGACGTCATTGGTCGGGCCGTTGAGTACGCGGTCGACCTGAATTTCCGGATTCAGCAAATCGAACACGAGTTGAATCAGAATATCGCCCCCGGTTTTCGTACTGGCTTTTCGGGCTTTCGCAGCCACCAGCGTTCGGGTCAAGCCATTCACAAACAGGGCTTTGTAGGCATCACTGTGGTCGTCGGCTTCCGTAAACTCCCACCAGCCGATGCTTTCATAATCGTCAAGCCGGCGGGTCTTGCAACTCGTCATGAGTTGCCAGAGCTTGTGCGCCATCAACTTCGACTCACCCGGTTTCAGCCCCGTGTGGGTTTTGAAAATGTCATCATAGATCACTTCCAGATCGGCGAGCGAGGTTGGAAATTTGCTCAAGGCGATGATGGGCGCCTGATCGAACCGGGCCATCATCATTTTATTGCTCTGCACCAGGTTATCAAACACCCCCCGCTTGTTGGCTTTCCCGGTTTTCGGATTTAAAAAGGGAATCCGCTTCATGGTGTCGGTGATGTGCCGGTAGAATCCGGGGAAAAACCGGAAACCATGTTCGCCGGGGAGCGGCAGACGCCCCCCGCTGGCACTGCCGGGAACATTCACGCTGCGGGCCTTACCGCCTACGTAATCGGGTTTCTTTTCATATACTTCAACGGCAAATCCCCGTTCAATCAATTCATGGGCCGCACTCATACCGGCTACTCCTCCGCCGAGAATAACTACCTTTGGACTCATAGCTTTGCAATAATTTGGGTTTAGGGAAACCGGGTAGTATATAAATTGGAAAAAAACCAATTTATACTTAAAATAGGTCCTCCGCAATAAGATAATTAAAATATTACCGTTTGCCTACTAATAGTCACTTGTAATGAATATTCAGACAGATGTTGACAACCGTAACTATTTGTAGTACGTTTGATTAATCACCCGTTATTAGCCTGTATTCGATGAATCTGCGGAAAGCTGAGGAGTTTATCCTTGCTAAATTAAAGCGCGATCTTTCGCCCACTCTCTATTACCACGGCCTACACCATACCCTGGATGTGGTTGATGCGGTTTCCAAACTGGCACAGGCAGAGGATGTTACCGACACTGAATCGCTGACGCTGTTGCGAACAGCCGCGCTCTACCATGACTGCGGTTTTATCACCACCTACCAGGGCCACGAGGCTGAAGGGTGCCGCTATGCCCGCGAAACGCTGCCTCAGTTTGGGTATCCTGCCGAGCAAATCGAGCAGATTTGCGGAATGATCATGGCAACCAAAATACCGCAAACTCCTCAAAATCTGTTCGAAGAGATCCTGTGTGATGCCGATCTGGATTACCTGGGTCGGGCGGACTTTGACCCGATTGCCAGCTCGCTTTTTGAAGAATTGAAAGAGCGGAATTTTATTCGCGACGAAGCCGCCTGGAACCGAATTCAGGTCAGTTTTCTGGAAAGCCACCACTACTGGACCAAAACCGCAACAGCTTTACGACAGCTCAACAAGCAGGAACGGCTGAACAGTCTGAAAGAAATTGTCAGCCATTATTCGGTATGACCGACATGGTTTGGATTTTCTCGTTTTGCAACCGGATTCGTTGACACAGAATTCGCATCATGTTCCGCAGTACTTCCTCCCGTTCTTCCATCAGGTCGTAAAAATCTTCGTGGTCGATGCGGAACAGCAGCACATCGGAGGCCACAATGGCCGAGGCTGATCGCGGTTCAGTGTCGAGCAGGGCCAGTTCGCCGAACACATCGCCCCTTCCGAATTGTGCCAACCGCTGCTGGCGGTCAAAAATATCGACCGTTCCCGAATAAATCACGAACATACAATTCCCGATTTCGCCCTTCTGAAAAATGGTCTGACCATCCTGGTACGTGACTTCTTTCATGATCGGAGCAATCGTGCTCAGGATATTTTCGGGCGTATCAGCAAATAGTCGGGTATTCTTCAAAACAATAACCCGCTCAAAATCAGAAATGTGGGCTTCCGTTGATTTCATGTGTTGACTAGCTATCGTAGGATGATCGGCCAGCAATCGCTGGTACCATTCGGGATGATGTTCCTTCACTACCTGCAAAACGCCATCGGCGCTTTCACTCAGAAGCTGAATGGGATGGTGTAAATACTGGCCTAACAAACGGGTGTTTGCCAACGAGCGGGAAGTCCACCGGCGCAGGGCCACACTGATCGTCCAGGCCGAAAACATCGTTTCGCCCTGATGCAGAATGTACGTTAATAAAGGCTCCTGCGCATGAAAAGGCTCCAGTTGGGCATCGACCAGGCGGACTTTTTCGGCCACCGGTACATCGTCGAGCAAAGCCTGTAAACACTGGTACACCACCCGGGGAATCAGGTTGTCGAGCATCTCCAGCGCATTCGCGCGACGTTCACGCGAGGCATGGTCGATTCCCGTCCGAACGCTGGCAATTACGTCACGGTCATACAGTTGCATGAGCAGAAAGAAAACCCGCTGCAAGAGTAATCCGATTTCATAATCGAGACAAGCCAGCAGTTCTTTGTCATTTTTATGGAGACTGCCGTGGAGCAACCGTTGCGCCAGTTTCAATTCTTCCTGCAAAACCGGGTAGTAAATTTCCGATTTGGTAGCGACGCTTTCTAAATGACTCAACGCCCGCAGAGCCGCCATCCGAACCGTCAAGTCGGGTTTGCCGACGAGGGTAGTCAACACGTGATGGCTTTCAGGAACTTTGATTTTTGCACAAACCGACGCAATCCGGCGAATCAGCAACGTATCGGATGACGCCAGAACAGCTTCTTCCAGAAACGGAACAGCCGCCGTTTGCATGTCGCTCAGGCTCCGGGCCGCGGTTCGCCAGTAGAGTTTATCGGATAACAAGTTGACAAGTTGGCGGGTCAAAGTGGCATTTTGCATGACCCCCGCCGTTCGGATGGCTGCATTCACGACGGCAGAATCGCTACTTTTTAGGGAGGTTGTAACCAGGTCGCTGCGTTGTTGTAGTTGAAGCTCCCGGATGACCTCCAGAACCGCCATTCGGTCGGATGGATCGTTCGATGTACTCAACTGATCCAAACTTTCGGTAGCTGACTTGGTATGCGGGCGGTTTTTCCAACTCCCCAGAATGGCGCCTTTGCGGGTCGTTAGTTCCGGGTGGTGCAGCAAATCCGCTACCGCTTTCGCATCGGCTTTTGGCAATCCTGTGTATAACCGACTGGCCAACGCCCGGATCGCCGGTTCGGGATCCTGAATGGCCAGACGGGAAACGAGCGGAGCGTCTACGGGAAATTTCAAATCGATAAACGATTCCAGCGCAAACCGGCGAACCGGCAATTCGGCATGCGTAAGCAGTGTGGCCGATGCGTCCGACAGTTTTTCCGGATGGTGCGTTTTGAGCCAGTTTATGGCGTTGATAACCTCCTCAACCCGCGCGCTTTCCAGGTTCGTCAACACCAGATTCAACACTTCTTCGGGCGCGGCCAGTTCGTTCGTTTCCAGAAACCGCCGACTCAAAGCCGACTTTAATTCATTCAGGTAGTTTTGATACGTTCGACGGAGCAGCAGGAAAGCCACCAGCGTTCCGATGCCCATCCAGACAAACAGCACCCACTCGTTCAGCTCCGGATACGCATGAAACGCGTAAATCATGACCCCGGCCAGGGCCATCCCGAGCGGTTCGTAATACCCTTTGACGAGCGTATGACCATGGAGCCGTTGCTGGGTCGTCAGGGGCTGGAAAAGCACCAGAAAAACCGGATCGAACAGCGAACGGCGCATAACCTCGAACGTCAGATAGAGCGCACAGTAGTACAACAGCCAGGTCGGCTCGCTGACCTCCAGCACCCAGACAATCCAGAAAACGATCACGCCAATCAAGGCCGTGATCGGGAGCAACTGCAGCGAACGCCGGATCCCCAGTCGGTCGAGTGCCTGTCCTGAGATGATCACCTTCACGACCATGGCGATCAAGTAGGTCAGCGCCAGGACTTTACTCAAGTACTGAAGCAGCGAGGTGGTTGAATGGATTTTGTATTTGACGTTGATGAAAAATGCGTATTCCACGCTGGCGGCAACCGTCGCCACCGCCACCAGACTCAGACACATGGAGGTGATCAGACGGCTGTTGCCAAACAAATGCTCGACTATGAGCGACTGGTTGGGTTGCCGAACGCGCGAAGAACCGTGCGTTGCGTGAATATCGTGGGAATAATAGGTAAGCCGCAGGATGTAGATGGCCGCCAGAAAGGAACCGAAAGCCACAATCAGCAGGAAAAACATGTCGGTGTGCGCGTGAACCAGGGCAGCCAGAATGGCCCCCATCGCCTTGGCGGGCATATCACCCGAACTGATGACGCTGAACAACCGCTTGCTTTGCCGGACATCGAACACCACCGCCGAAACACCCCAGAACTCCAGATTCGTGAGGAGATAGATCATCCGGAAACCAACCATGATGGCAATGGACGACCACACGGAATGCCCCGCCAGAACCAGCACATCGATGATGAACGTCAGGATAATAACCGCCCACAAAACCCGGACGGCCAGCGTTCGAAGGGCCAGAAGATGCTCGTAATGTGCGTACAATTTCCCCACGATCATCATCGCAATCGCGGAACCGATGTAGGCGATGGGCAGACTGGTTTCGGGGTGGTTTTCGAGCAAAATGACGTTAGCCGAAACGTAGACCAGGATCGTCCCAATGCCGAGAAAGAAGTTATGTAAGAAAAATAACCAGACTGTTCGAACTTCATGATGGCGTACACCAATCGAACGGTAGAACTTTTGTGCTGGCGACATGCCGGTTTTTAAACTTGCTAATGATAATCAATAATACTGCTTTTCCGCCATTCTGCCTACTTTTACACGACAATTTGCAATTTGATCATGGTATCACAACAAACCAATAAACCATACCAGCCCCGGCACCCCATTCGCATCGTTACGGCAGCTTCTTTGTTCGACGGCCACGATGCTGCCATCAATATCATGCGCCGGATCATGCAGGCATCCGGTGCCGAAGTGATTCACCTGGGCCACAACCGGTCGGTGGCTGAGATTGTCGACTGCGCCATTCAGGAGGATGTGCAGGGCATTGCTGTTACGTCGTACCAGGGTGGACATGTCGAATTCTTTAAGTATATGATTGATTTACTTCGGGAACGAAAAGCGGCTCATATCAAGGTATTTGGCGGTGGCGGTGGCACGATTTTACCCGCCGAAATAGACGAGCTGCACCAGTATGGCGTAACCCGGCTTTATTCGCCGGATGATGGGCGTACGATGGGGTTGCAGGGCATGATCAACGACTTGCTGGAACACTGTGACCACCCGACCGGAACAGCCGATCACCTGGCGAAACTGAACGGACAACTGGCTTCGCTCGCCCAGACCAAAGATGTGAATCTGATCGGAGAATTGATTTCGGTGGCGGAAAATGAACCGGAGTCGTACGAAAAAATCGACCAGTCGTTTCAACAAACCGACCGCGGTTCTATCCCGGTTTTGGGGATCACCGGAACCGGTGGCGCGGGCAAATCGTCCCTGGTCGATGAACTCGTTCGGCGTTTTTTACTGACGAATCCCGACAAAACCATCGCCATTATTTCCGTCGATCCTTCGAAACGCAAAACCGGGGGTGCCTTGCTGGGCGACCGCATCCGCATGAATGCCATCCACCCCGACCTGGCAGCCGGTCGGGTGTATATGCGCTCTCTGGCGACCCGTCAGGCCAATCTGGCGCTCAGTAAACACGTTCGGGATGCGATCGAGATCTGCCAACAGGCCCGCTTCGACCTGATCATCATTGAAACCTCCGGCATCGGGCAGTCAGATACCGAAATCACCGAGCATTCGGACGTCAGTTTATACGTCATGACGGCAGAATACGGTGCCGCCACGCAACTGGAAAAAATCGACATGCTTGATTTTGCCGACGTCATCGCCATCAATAAGTTCGACAAACGGGGGTCGTTGGACGCGATGCGGGATGTTCGCAAACAATACCGCCGAAATCACGCAGTCACCAATCCCGGGATCTGGGAACTCCCGGACGATGAACTTCCCATATTCGGAACGATTGCATCCCAGTTTAACGACGCAGGCATGAACGCGCTGTTCTCGAAACTGATGCAACTGGTTCAGCAAAAAACCGGGACTCATTTTCTGAATCAGGTGCTTCTTACTCAATCCTCGGCGACAGCCTCGGCCATCATTCCGGCAGAACGGGTTCGCTACCTGGCCGAAATTGTCGAAACCAGTGACCAGTATGATGCCTTTGTGAAGGAGCAGGTGGTTATTGCCCGGAAGATGTATCAAATCGACGGGGTCTTGAAAACCCTGTCAGCGGTCGAAGACCCTGACAGCGGTTTGGGTGATACAAATTCAATTCAACCGCTGTCAGGGTCTTCGACCGCTGACAGGGTTTCAGACGACAGGGTTACGCCAGACCTCCAAGCCCTTTATGCCGACTTAGAAAACCGCCTTCACCACGATTGCCGGCGACTTCTGGAAGACTGGCCGGCCCTGAAGCAGAAATACCGGGCGGATACCTACCAGTATCAGGTTCGGGACAAAACGATTCACCAGAGCCTGTTTTCAACTTCCCTGTCCGGTTTACGAATTCCGAAAATCAGTTTGCCGACCTACGAAGACTGGGGTGATATTCTGCATTGGCTGCTGACCGAAAATGTGCCGGGCGAGTTTCCCTATGCCGCCGGGGTGTTTCCCCTGAAGCGCGAAGGCGAAGATCCCGCGCGGATGTTTGCAGGCGAGGGCGGCCCGGAGCGCACCAACCGACGGTTTCATTACGTCTCGAAAGGCATGCCCGCCAAACGGCTTTCCACCGCGTTTGATTCGGTCACTCTTTACGGCGAAGACCCGGATTACCGCCCTGACATTTATGGCAAAATCGGCAACTCCGGCGTCAACATCTGCACCCTGGACGACGCCAAAAAGCTCTACAGCGGTTTTAACCTCTGCGACCCGGCCACCTCGGTTTCGATGACCATCAACGGCCCGGCCCCCATGCTGCTCGGTTTTTTTCTGAATGCCGCCATTGACCAGCAGTGCGAGTTGTATTTGCGCCAAACCGGCCCCCAGCCCCCTGATGAGGGAATGGAAACCGTCGAAGCAAACTCCCCCTTCAGTGGTCTGGGGAGTAAAGTTGCTTATCAGGGCGAATTACCAAACGGTAATACGGGGTTGGGATTGATGCTGCTGGGCACCACCGGCGATCAGGTTCTGCCAAAAGAGGTGTATGAAAAGATTAAGGCGGATACGCTGCGGCAGGTACGGGGAACCGTTCAGGCGGACATTCTGAAAGAAGATCAGGCGCAGAATACCTGCATTTTTTCGACGGAATTTGCCCTGCGGATGATGGGCGACATCCAGCAGTATTTCACCGACCGGCAGGTTCGCAACTTTTATTCCGTCTCCATCTCGGGCTACCATATTGCCGAAGCGGGTGCCAATCCGATCTCGCAGTTGGCCTTTACGCTTTCCAACGGGTTTACGTTTGTGGAATATTACCTCGCCCGGGGCATGAAAATCGACGATTTTGCCCCCAACCTCTCGTTCTTTTTTTCCAACGGGATGGACCCGGAATACTCCGTGCTGGGTCGCGTGGCCCGGCGAATCTGGGCGAAAGCGATGAAATACAAATACAAAGGCAATGAACGTTCGCAAAAGCTGAAATACCACATCCAGACCTCCGGCCGGAGTTTGCACGCACAGGAAATCGCGTTCAACGACATCCGCACTACCTTGCAGGCCCTGAGCGCGTTGTCGGACAACTGCAATTCCCTGCACACCAACGCCTATGACGAAGCCATTACGACGCCCACCGAGGAAAGTGTTCGGCGGGCGATGGCCATTCAGTTGATCATCAACAAGGAGTTCGGCCTTTCCCGACACGAAAACCCCTTGCAGGGCTCCTTCGGAATGGAAGAACTTACGGATTTGGTCGAACAGGCGGTTTTGAATGAATTCCGTAGTCTGAACGAGCGCGGTGGCGTTTTGGGTGCGATGGAACGCATGTACCAGCGCAGTAAAATTCAGGACGAGTCGATGGTCTATGAAATGCAGAAACACAGCGGCAAACTCCCCATCATTGGCGTCAACACATTTCTGGACCCCAACGGGTCGCCCACCAGCATTCCGCAGGAGGTCATCCGCTCGACCGACGATGAAAAACGCTACGCCATCGAATCCCGGAAAGCCTTTCAGGAACGGAATCGCGAAGCGGCTAATGCGGTTTTGAAACAAATACAACAAACCGCATTAACCAACGGCAATATCTTTGAAGCCCTGATGGAAGCCACGAAAGTTTGCTCACTGGGACAACTGTCACGAGCCTTGTATGAAGTGGGTGGCCAATACCGCCGGAATATGTAGAAAACGCAACAGTATGATCATGAAAGGGACTTGTTTTTATAATCCAAGATAGTATCGGGCGGCTTTGTTAAAGTTGGGGAGAATGTTGAAATTATGTCAAAATCTAACCTCTTTCTCCCACCTGTATGAAAAAGATCGATACGGTCCGTTATCATTGTTTCGGGCTCATTCTGGCAATGCTGTGGTTATCAGACATTGCTTTTGCGCAAAACCAACGCTACACGCTAAGTGGTCGCGTTACCGATGCCACGGGGCAAGGTCTGCCCGGCGTTACCGTCGTACTTACCGGAACCACACTCGGTTCTGCGTCCGACGAAAATGGGAATTACACGTTTGGCGTTTCGCTGCCTGCCGGGACGTATTCGCTCAATTTCAGTTTCATCGGGTATACGCCTGTGAAACAAACCATTTCACTGGGTAGCCAACCCACCATCACGACCAATGCGTCACTGAAGGAAGACGCCATGAACCTGGACGAAGTGGTGGCCACCGGCTCGACCACCGAGACCTCCCGGCGCGAACTGGGAAATGCCATCAGCACCATCCGGGCCGAAAGTCTGTCGCAAACCGGTTCCGGCGGGCTGCTCAACAGTTTACAGGGGAAAGTTCCCGGTGCGCAGATTACGCAAAACTCCGGCGATCCGGCGGGTGGAATGTCCGTCCGCTTGCGCGGCATCAAGTCCCTGACCGGCTCCTCCGATCCGCTTTATGTAGTCGACGGCGTGATTGTCAGCAATGCCAGCACAAATGTGTCACAATTGGCCGTGGGCAATCAGATTGGTCAGTCGAACCCCAGCCAGAACCGCCTGGCAGATATCAATCCGGCCGACATTGCCACGGTGAACGTTCTGAACGGAGCAGCCGCAGCGGCTCAGTACGGGTCACGGGCCGCCAACGGGGTGGTGCTCATTACGACCAAACGCGGGCAAACGGGCGCCCCGCGCGTGAGCTTTTCCACCAGTTACAGCGTGAATGAACTGCGGAAAAAAGTGTACATCACGACCTATCCCAAGCAGTTCGGTTTTGCCGATTTACGGCTCCACACCATTGGTGTCCCATCGGCGGCTCAACTGGCAGCTAATCCCGGCGTCACGACCACCCCGATCGTGCGGGATGGCGTCGCGGCCAATCTGGCAACGAACCTGGTAGACGTCACGCGCTACGACTATTTCGATGAACTATTCCGTACCGGTACGGGAACCGACAATTCCATTTCCGTATCCGGTGGCCGTGAAAACACGCAGTATTACGTTTCCTTTGGGTATCTGTACAACCAGGGCATTCTCAAAAATACCGACTTCCAACGCTACAACCTTCGCGCCCGGCTTGACCAGCGGCTGACCAACTGGGCCAAAATGACCGCCGGTTTGAGTTACAGCAACAGTTTTTCGAACGAAAAGGCCAACGGTAATGTGTTTTACAGCCCGATCAACTCGGTGAACATTACGAACAACATTTGGGACATCACCAAACGCGATGCCGCCGGCAATTTGCTGGCCGTGGAACCGTCGCGCGTTAACCCGCTGTCGACCATCGAAGACATGCGTTCGACCCAGAGCACCAACCGCACCATCGGCGATTTTCAGTTGAACCTCACACCCTTAAAAGGACTAAGCGTCGACTGGATTCTCGGTGTCGATTCGTATTCGCAAGTGGGCCAGAACTACATCCGGCCTTACCCTTACCAAGCGACGGCCGGTTTGCCGCTGGAGCGGTATCCGAATGGGTATGCGGCCACGGCCAACAACCAGGTGCTTTTGCTCAACTCCGACTTCAACGTATCGTACGAACGGCAGTTCAACGAGAATTTCAAGCTGAACGCGATTGCCGGTTTCAACTACCAATACAACCAGGCCGACTACACAGTGGCCGCTGGTCAAAACCTGGCTCCGTTCATCGAAACCGTCAGTGGCGCGGCCAGTACGACCGTCGGAGCGATTTACAACCTCGACCGGTATAATTTGAGCGGCTATTTCGGACAGGTAACACTGGGTTTCAAGAATCTGGCTTTTCTGACGGCGGCCGTCCGGCGCGACCGTTCCTCAAAATTTTCGCCCACTGAAACCAACCAGATTTATCCCAAATTCAGCGGTTCGTTCGTGGTTTCGGACCTGAATTTCTGGAAAAATGTATCCTTCAACAACGTCTGGAATGGCCTGAAACTGAGAGCTTCGTACGGCGAATCGGGCAATTTGTCGGGGTTGGCTTCCTACAGCCGGTTCTGGCAATTCTCACCAACGCCTTTTCTCGGAAAAAATACCATCATTCCGGGCGGTATTCTCGCCAATCCGCGCGTGCGTCCTGAACGCATGTCCGAGGTGGAAGGTGGTGCCGATTTATCGTTCCTCAACAACCGGCTCAATCTGACGGCTACGGTCTATTACCAGGACATCACAGACCTGGTTGTAAACCGCGTTTTGGCTCCCTCCTACGGCGGTACCAACATTGTGAACAACGTCGGACAGATGGAAAACCGGGGGGTTGAACTGTCGCTGGACATGACGCCGATCAAAACCAAAGACTGGTCTTGGGATTTCACGTTTATTTACAACCGCAACCGCAACAAAGTGCTCGAACTGGGCAGCCCGGTCATTAGCATCGGAACGGCCGCTGGCTCAATCTATTTGTTGAAAGGCCAGCCCGCCGGTGTTTTTTACGGAACCACGTACGCAACCAATCCTGACGGTTCGTATCTGCTGACGCCCCAAGGCTTTACGCAGGTTGAACGCGGCACTCAAACCCAGGGGTCGGTCAATTACACGGTCGATCATACCGGCCCGGATGGTCAGCCGAAAGGCACCCCTGTGAGTGCCGTCATCGGGAATCCGAATCCGAAATGGACGGGTTCATTTTCCAGCAGTCTGGCGTATAAAAAACTGTCGCTGCGGATTTTACTCGATGCTGTGCAGGGTTTTGACGTTTACAACTCGGACAAACGGACCCGCCAGGGCGTCGGAATCGGCGAATACGCGGAGAAGGAGTTGAAAGGTGAATTGCCGCGCGGGTACATCTATTCGATCTATAACACCGAAGCCTGGCGGATTGAAGACGGGTCGTTTGTTAAACTCCGCGAGCTGGCACTGAGCTACAAACTGCCGTCACTGGTCAAAAACATGAGCAATTTCAGCATTTCGCTGGTGGGTCGTAACCTCTATTCGTGGGACAACTACACCGGTTTTGACCCCGAAACCAACGCGGGCGGCACGTCCGATCTGGTGCGCGGTCTGGATTTCGGCAACGTCCCCATTCCCCGTACCTACCAGGTTCAGCTTTCGGCGACGTTTTAATCCATTAGAAAAATGCGGAATCACCCTTCATCGTTTTAACTTTTTACGATCATGATCCTGAAAAAATATACAAGTGTATGCTGCCTGCTGATTATCCTGATCAGCCAGAATGCCTGCCGCGAAGAGTACCTGAACCCCAGTGCCGCCAGTGAACAACAGGTGATCAACTCCCCTGACGGCCTGCTGGCGCTGGCCAACGGCCTGCAGTCCCGGTATACCGCCGGTCGGTTGGGCGCGATTTACAATGCCGTTGCCGCCGGGGGACTAACCACCCGGGAATTTCGGGTACTGAATGCAGGGAACGTCGATGAAATTGGGCTCGAAGCGGGTTTGGCCAACGTGACCAATCAGAATTCGGTGGTACGCCAGCTCTGGACCAGTTGCCTGATTGTCAATTCCAATGCCGACATCATTCTGGCCAATACCGATAAAATTGCCGAAGCCGGAACCAAAAGCGGTATTGTGGCCTACGCAGCCATTTTCAAGGCGCTCTCGCTGGGAACCCTCGCGCAGTTTTTCGAGCAGGCTCCCATCAAGGCGGGCGAAAATGCCCCTTTTGTTCCCCGCGCCCAGTTGCTGGCCGAAGCCATTGCTCAACTGGAAGCTGCCGCCACGCTGGTGGGTTCAACCCCGTTGTCTGACAAATTCAAACTCGGCATTGTTCCGGGCATCGACATTCCCAACACCCTTCAGGCGCTCATCGCGCGGTATAGTTTGTTTGCCGGTGATTATACCAAAGCCCTGGCAGCCGCCGGAAAGGTTGATCTGACGAAACGCTCTTTTTTCTCGTTCGACGACAACACCCGGAATCCTATTTTTGAAACCGCCTTCAGCAACCGGAACGTCATTGAACCGACCAATGCAACACTGGGTTTACCGACGGTTTTAATGCCTGATCCGGCTGACAAACGGATTGCGCTTTACATTCGGACAACGCCCAGCGCAACGCAGAACCTGGGTACCGGTTTTGCCACGGCCAACAACGCTCCGCTTCCGGTTTATCTGCCGGGCGAAATGCTGCTCATCCGGGCCGAAGCCTTGATTCGCTCCATTGGTTCCGGCGGTTCGCCAACCAATGTGACTCTGGCCATTGCCGAGCTAAACAAGGTGTTGACGAAAACGGCAGCCACCGATGCCTGGGGCCTTGGTGCCGCACTACCAGCCTATTTGGGTCCGGTTCAGGCGGCTGATGTCCTGACCGAAATTTACCGCAACCGGGCCATCGAGTTGGCCTACAGCGGTTTCCGGCTGGAAGACAGCCGTCGCTTTGGCCGTTCAGGACCGAGTGTGACCGGCGAACGCAACCGCAACTTTATGCCGTATCCCCGAACCGAGCGGGATAACAACACCAGTACGCCAGCCAAAGACCCCGACTGACACCCCAATCATCCAAACTTTTTGAGCGGGCGGTAGCTGATGATATCGCCCGCTCGCTTTATACCCATTGAAACCGAAAAAGAACATTTACCAGATTGGGTTGAGGTTGGCGCGAAAAATGCAAAGACTCGGTAGATGTATCAAAAATCCGCACCGTCTTTTGTCTGGCAATCCGCTCTTTCTCTAGCTTGCAATTAATAAAACATCACCTGTTGATGCGTTTTTTTTGGAGAAAGGGTTAAAAAATAATGGTCTACCAATGACACCATTATTGAATGAGAATACTAATTTAAGGCGATCAATGACTTCATGGCAGTGTCATCGTTGACCTGATTTACCTGGAAATTTGCCGCAACACTGTACTTGAAGCTTCACAATGGGATACAACCTCAAGATGGAAAACAGCATCGAACGCGAACGCATTTATACCCGCGCCGATAACAAAGGGTGGAAGAAATGGGGTCCTTATCTGTCAGAACGCTCCTGGGGCACGGTTCGCGAGGATTACAGCGTCCACGGCAATGCCTGGGGATTTATTACGCACGACATGGCTCGCTCCCGCGCGTATCGCTGGGGTGAAGACGGGATTGGTGGGCTTTCCGACAACAAAGGCCACGTTTGTTTTGCCCTGGCGTTCTGGAATCATACGGACAGCATCATCAAGGAACGGCTTTTTGGTCTGACCGGACCGGAAGGAAACCACGGCGAGGATGTGAAGGAGATGTACTACTACCTGGATAGTACGCCCACCCACTCCTACATGAAAATGCTGTACAAGTACCCTCAGCAGGCATTTCCGTATTCCCGGCTGGTGGATGAAGCGCGTCGGCGAAACCGCCTGGAACCCGAATTCGAACTGGTCGATACCGGTATTTTTGACACCAACCAATACTTCGACATTTTCATTGAATACGCCAAAAACGACGAAAATGACATACTGATCAAAATTACCGCCCACAATCGGTATACTAAAGCCGCTAACCTCACAATGTTGCCCACGCTCTGGTTCCGCAATACGTGGTCCTGGGGCTATGAGCAGTATGCATACAAGCCCATTCTGAACGGCATTGCCACCACCCAGATTGCGGTCGATCACAAGCTTCTGGGGAAATATAAACTGTATTGCGAAGACGCCGACGAACTGTTGTTCTGTGAAAACGAAACCAACACGGAACGGCTCTACGGTATTCCCAATGAGTCGCTGTTTTGCAAGGACGGCGTCAACGATTACATTATTTCGGGCGATAAAAAATACGTCAATCCGAATCAGATTGGCTCGAAAGCTTCGGCCCGGTATGTCCGAACGGTTCCGCCCGGCGAGTCCGTTACCATTCGGCTGCGGTTTAGTCAGGATACCCACAAAAGCCAGCCTTTTGCTGATTATGACGCCATTTTTGACCAACGGGTTCAGGAAGCGGACGATTTTTACGATCAACTGCAAGCCAATGTAACCGACCCGGAATTGCGAATTATCCAACGGCAGGCCTACGCGGGCATGTTGTGGAACAAACAGTTCTATTATTACAACGTGAACGAGTGGCTGAAAGGCGACCCCAAAATGCCCACCCCGTTTCATGGACGGGCCTACCAGCGCAACTCCGGCTGGCGGCACATGTATACTGCCAACATCCTGTCGATGCCGGACAAATGGGAATATCCGTGGTTTGCCGCCTGGGATCTGGCCTTTCACACGTTGACACTGGCGCGACTCGATCCGCATTTTGCCAAACGCCAACTAGCGGTTATCCTGCGGGAGTATTACATGCACCCCAACGGGCAAATTCCGGCGTATGAGTGGAATTTCGGTGATGTAAACCCGCCCGTTCATGCCTGGGCGACGTGGAAAGTCTACGAGATCGACCGCGACATGAACGGCAAGGGCGACATCAACTTTCTGGAACGCGTGTTTCACAAACTGCTGCTCAACTTTACGTGGTGGGTAAACCGGAAAGACGTCAGCGGCAACAGCGTGTTCGGGGGCGGCTTCCTTGGCCTCGACAACATTGGGGTGTTCGACCGCAGCCAGCCTTTGCCGATGGGTGGCCACATCGAACAGGCCGACGGAACGGGCTGGATGGCCATGTATACGCTGAACATGCTGCGGATTGCCTGCGAAATTGCGCTGACCCGGCCGACGTACCAGGACATGGCGTCCAAGTTTTTCGAGCACTTCCTGCACATTGCGGCTGCCATGAAAAACCTGGGCGGACAGGGCATCAGCCTGTGGGACGAAGACGATCAGTTCTACTATGATGTGCTGCACACGCCCGATAACGCCAGTATGCTGTTGAAAATCCGCTCGATGGTGGGCCTGATTCCGCTCTTTGCCGTCGAAATTCTGGATGATGACTTGCTGGAAAAACTGCCGGATTTCAAACGACGGGTCGAGTGGGTTCTAACCAACCGCCCGGATCTGGCATCGATGATTTCGCGCTGGCACGAACCGGGCAAGGGCGCTACCCACCTGCTTTCGCTGCTTCGGGGTCACCGAATGAAAATGCTGCTCAAACGGATGTTCGATGAAACCGAGTTCTTGTCTGATTATGGCATCCGGGCGTTGTCGAAATACCACGGAGAAAAACCGTATGAGTTCAACCTGAACGGCGAGATTTTCTCCGTAAAATACGTTCCGAACGAATCGGAAACGAGCCTGTTCGGCGGTAATTCCAACTGGCGGGGCCCGATCTGGTTCCCGGTCAATTACCTGCTGATCGACTCCCTGCTGAAGTTCTACAACTACTACGGCGACGATTTCGAGATCGAGTACCCGACCAATTCCGGTCAGGTCATGAGCATCAAGGAAGCGACGGTGCTGGTGGCCGAACGTCTGGTCAACATTTTCCGGCGCGACGAAACCGGCAAAATACCGGCTTACAATGGCTACAAAAAATACCAGGATGATCCGTATTTCAAGGACATGCACCTGTTTTTTGAATATTTTCACGGCGACAACGGCAGCGGCCTCGGCGCCAACCACCAAACCGGCTGGACCGGGCTCGTGGCAGATCTGATCGAATTTCTGTATCAACACCGGCTTCAGAAAGAACCGGTTCATGCCAAAGTGTTGTAGCAAACGAATAAGCCGGCATTGAACCGGCTTTTTCGTTTAATAGCGGATGGTATATCTGCCGGTCTTTCCTTTTTGATTACAATTTAATACGTACATATAAACACAATTTCAATTTGTATTAATTGGGGTTACTGGCTTCAAACTGCCCCGAAATTCAGCTAATTGATTAGTTTACTTAAACGTCTTCCAACCCAGTTTATTCGCCCATATACTCACAAAAGCAGACCGGCAACTCACTTTCTTTGGCTCCTTTAACCAAAAACTGTATCTTCACCAGCCCGTCCTAACTATTTCTCTGATGCCGCGGTTGTTGTACCCTGTGATTCTGTTGTTGTGTTTTGTCGTTTTTCAACCGATAACCGGGTATGCGTTAAGAATACCGTCTGACTTAAAATCAGACAACGATTCCGTTCCCCGGCTCAACAATACTGCCATCAAACTGGCCCGAAACAAGAATTACAGCGGAGCGCTCCAGCTTCTGCAACGCGCTTCGGCGGGTCGCCCTTCCGACACCCTGCTCTACAACCAGGCGATCATCCTGAGCCGCCTGAAACGGTATGAAGAAGCCAGCAGCCTGTTGCAGCAGATCCCCAACTTTGCGCACGCCCAGGCCAATCAGGGCGTCTTTTTCTGCATGAGTGGTGATGTAAAAGTGGGCCTGGCCCTGCTTGAAAGCACCCCCGGCGGAAAGGGAGCCGACAAAGTAGCCTTCAATCGGGCCGTTGCCCACCTCCACGCCGGTCAGTTCGAGGAAGCCAGCCGGGCCGCTTCGGATGCGGTTCGGATGCGACCCGGAGAGCCCATGTATCGCATGGTGAAAGGCGATGCCCTGTTGGGTCTGGGAAAATTCCGCGAAGCCCTGCATGCCTATGAATCGGTGGAGAAAGCGCCGGAACTCTCCATGATGTTGCCGGTTCGGCTGGGCAATGCGCTCCTGGGCCTGAAAGAATACGAAGAAGCTGCCGAAAAATTCAACGACTATCTGCTCACCAACGACCGGACCTACCAGGCACCGGCCCGCTTCGGTCTGGCGAATGCCTTGTATGGTCAGAAAGAATTTGCGAAAGCCGTGGCCGAATACCGCCGGGCGGTTCAGTTTCGCCCGCAATGGGTGGAGGCCCGAACCGGTCTGGGCAATGCCTTGGCCAGCATTCGCGATTACCGCTCGGCCCGCATCGAGTTTGAAACGGCTTTGGCCCTGGCACCCGAAAATCAGCACATTCACCTGGGTCTGGGGGTTATCAGCCACCGGCAGGGCCTGCACGAAGAGGCCATGGAGCATTTTCTGCAATCGCCTGATTTGTTCGATCAGAAAGACAAAGACCTCGCCGATTGCTTCCTGAGCCGTGGCCTTACGCACCTGGAACTCAATCAACTGGATACCGCCCTGGTCAACCTCAACGTGGCCATGCGGTTGAACAAAGACCATCCGGCGGCCTATGCCGGTGCCAGTGAAGTCTACCGCAAGAAAGACAGCTTCCGCTACACACTAGCCTACCTGGAAAAAGCCATTCGCCTGTCTCCGCAGAACGACAAGATGCTCACCAACAAAGGAAACATGTACCTGAAATCGGGAAACATGGAGGAAGCCTACGACAACTTTTCCTGGGCTTTGCACTATAACCGTCAGAGTTTGAATGCCTTAAACGGTTTATCGATTTCTTTGCTGGAGAAAGACCGGATTGAACAGGCGGAGGCCGTGCTCGACAGCGTCATCAACCGGGGGCATCACAAGGCATTTCTGTACAATAACCGGGGTATTGTCCGCTCGTATCTGGCCCTCAAACACGAAAAAGAGCGGGATTTTCACAACGCCAAACAGTATTATTACCGATCCATCCGCGATTACGAGCGATCACGCGACCTCGACTCGACCCACAAAACGTACTTCAATAATTTAGGAAACGTATACAAGAATACGGAAGACTACGACAAGGCGGTTCAAAGTTACCTGGGTCATCTGGACAAAAGCGCTATCAACAACCTCGGCGTTCTGTATGCCCGCAACAAAAGAGGGGAATATGGGCTGCATTACCTGAACATTGCCCTGACCATCGATTCGGCCAGCATGGTGTACCAGTTTAACCGGTATAAGGTTTACAAGGAGTATTTTAAAGATTCGCTGGCGCGCCGTCCCGATATTCTTCAGGCTCAGAATCTGATGCCAACCAATTCAATTAGTTCAAAATACAGCAAAGACGGTTACATCAATATTTACCTCTACGATTACGACTTTGAACGCTACGAATTCCCCGGCGATCACTATTTTCCGATCCAAACTGACACGCCTATCCCCCCGGACTACCGGCCGCTGGACGACCTGGTGACGATGGAAATCATCGCGAATCCTTCCAAAACCGTCGCCCCGCAAACAACCCGGGTGGCCAGCAAACGTATGCCTAAACCGCGCCGATCCCGGCTGGCAGGCAGCACGAAGTGTCCGAAGATTATCTAACATGGAGTGAATGCGTGATTGAGCGATTGAGTGAAAAGATCGAAGATCACCCTTTATCACTCAATCACGCATTCACTCAATGTTCAAATCGCTCAATAAATCCTTGCTTTTGTCTAATAAAAATGACTAACTTAGGGTAGTTATACCAAAAAAGCGATGTCATGAATGTGTTACAACGAGTTGAACACTGGGGCGATACGCATCACCCTGCCTGGATTGACGCTCTTCGCATTATGCTGGGAATTATCCTGTTCCTGAAAGGAGTTAGTTTTATTGGAGACACCACGTACCTTTCTTCGCTCGTTGGCGGAAGCCGCTTCGGCCTGACGCCGGTCATTCTGGTTCACTACGTTGCCTTTGCCCATCTGGTGGGTGGTTTGCTGATCGCCTTCGGGATGTTGACGCGCCTGGCCGTGCTGGCTCAGTTACCCATTCTGGTGGGTGCCGTATTTTTCATCAACATCAGCAAGGGTTTCTCGGCTCTCAATTCCGAACTCTGGTTATCGATTGTCGTTCTGTTTCTGATGATTATGTTCCTGGTCGTTGGTTCGGGCAAGTTTTCGATGGACGACTGGATGAGCCGGCACGATCACTAAAACCGCCTAGGCAAGTTGCTGTTTATACTGGCGGGGGCTGATGCGCTCAACGGTTCGAAAGGCATTACTAAAATGCGTCAGGCTATTGAATCCCGATTCATAACAGGCATCCGTAATCGACTTGGCGGGATTGCTCAAAATCTGTTTCGCCAGCCGAATGCGTTCCTGGAGAATAAATTGAATCGGCGACATGCCAAGTTCGTTTTTAAACAGCCTGAAAAAGTGGGACTTGGACAAACAGGCCTGATTCGATAACTCGTCGATCGCCAACGCCTTCGTCAGGTTGTTGCGAATGTATTCCACGACAAACGCCAGCCGGTGCGAACTCATGTACTTCCGCGCCTGATCGACCAGCACCCGCCGGGCCTGGGTTTGCATCAGCCGTACAATCAGTTCTTCCAGCGAATTGTGGATAAAGAACGGTTTCAGGACATTATTTTCCCGGTACAACCGGATGATTTTATCAATTAATGAACTGATTTCGAAGTTGTTCTGCAGGTGATAGTTGTTGGTATCCACCTCCCAGAGTTCACTGGGTTCGCTGCGCGGATATTCTTCGTTCAGGTAATTCACGGTTTGCTGGATAAACTCGCCCGAAATCGTGAGCGCAATGCAGCGGGTGGGCGTTTGGACGGTCGCTTCCGGAAAGTCAATCTTCATCGGCTTGTTGGCCGGTAACACCAGTGATTCACCGGGCAAATAATCGAATGGTTTCAGATCGTCGATGTGCATGACCTTCTTGCCGCTCAGCATGCTGGTCAGCACCGGCGCACCAAATTCAAGCTCGACCAATTGCGCTCGCTGAAACGTTTCGTACAGATGAAGTTCCGCCACCTCGTGGCTCAGGGTTAGCTTGTTTTCCACCAGTGCGTCCAGTCGACCACCCCAGGCCGGCGACGCTTCCGAATTCTGCAATGACTTTTTTCCCGATGTCATAAGCTACTGGTTCTATTCCGTTTACCATTCCAATATCAATTTTCCGGATCCCCCAAAAACCGTATTCTGTACGCAAAAAAAGCGGTTTTCAAATCGGTTGATGGGGAAAAGAGAAAGAGACAATACCGTAAGTTTTTGAGAGAATAGCGAAAAAATTTTAGTACGATTTCGGCAAAATTTGTCACAATTCAAATTCCGAAAAGCAGTTTAACGTATTCTTTAATCCATGGAAACCTTAGAAGCACCCGTAGCCACCCGCCCGGCTACCCAACTGGAACGACCTCAGTTCAAGAATCAGTATGAAAACTTTATTGGCGGGAAATGGGTCCCTCCCGTTGGCGGTGAATATTTTGAGAATAACTCCCCCATCGACGATAGCCTGATTTCGAGAATGCCCCGTTCCAAAGCCGCCGATGTCGAACTGGCGGTGGATGCGGCTCATAAAGCGTTTGCGACCTGGTCGCGCACGTCGGCCACTGAACGCAGCAACATTATGCTCAAAATTGCTGACATCATTGAAAAAAATCTCGAATTCCTGGCACGTGTTGAAACCGTCGAAAACGGGAAAGCCGTCCGCGAAACAATGGCGGCCGATCTGCCCCTGGTGGTCGATCACTTCCGCTATTTTGCCGGTGTCATCCGGGCCGAAGAAGGATCGGTTTCAGAACTCGATGCCGATACGGTTTCGATGATTATCAAAGAGCCGATTGGCGTGGTAGCCCAGATCATTCCCTGGAACTTCCCGCTGCTGATGGCCACCTGGAAACTTGCCCCCGCTCTGGCGGCCGGTTGCTGCGTGGTGTTGAAACCCGCCGAACAAACACCGACTTCGATTCTGGTATTGATGGAGCTGATCGAAAACGTCGTTCCTCCGGGCGTCATCAACATTATCAACGGTTTTGGCCCGGAAGCGGGCAAACCGCTGGCACAATCGAAGCGCGTCGCCAAAGTGGCTTTTACGGGCGAAACCACCACCGGCCGTCTGATTATGCAGTATGCGTCGGAAAACCTGATTCCGGTTACGATGGAACTGGGCGGTAAATCGCCGAACATCTTCTTGCCGTCGATCATGGATGCCGACGATGCCTTTTTTGACAAGTGCATCGAAGGGGCCGTCATGTTTGCGCTCAATCAGGGCGAAATCTGTACCTGCCCGTCGCGTCTGCTGGTTCATGAAAGCGTTTTCGACCGCTTCATGGAGCGGGTAATCGAACGCACCAAAGCCATCAAACTGGGGCATCCGCTCGATACAACCACGATGATGGGCGCACAGGCTTCCAACGATCAGTACGAGAAAATCCTGTCGTACATCGACATTGGCAAGCAGGAAGGCGCTGAAATTATGACCGGTGGTGGACCGGCGAGGCTGAACAATGGCCTGGAAAACGGGTACTACATCGAGCCGACAATTTTCCGGGGCAACAACAAAATGCGGATTTTCCAGGAAGAAATCTTCGGTCCGGTGGTTTCGGCCACGACATACAAAACCGTCGATGAAGCCATCGAAATGGCCAACGACACGCTGTACGGTTTGGGAGCCGGTGTCTGGACCCGCGACGCGCATGAGCTGTATCAGGTCCCCCGGGCCATTCAGGCCGGACGGGTGTGGGTGAACTGTTACCACAACTACCCGGCACACGCGTCGTTTGGTGGATACAAGAAGTCGGGTTTCGGTCGGGAAAACCACCTCTCGATGCTCAACCACTACCGCCAGTCGAAAAACCTGCTGATTTCATACAGCAAGAATAAACTGGGGTTCTTTTAATCAATGACGGTTAAATGGCTGGATGGTTTAAATGGTTAATTGATGGTTGTCAACCAATTAAACCATCCAGCCATTTTTAACCATTCAACCATTTTTAGCCATCCAACCAATGCTTACCCAATCTATTTCCCGCGTTGAGATTACACCGGCTGCTACTATCATCATCGACAAACTACGCCGGGAGCATGGCGAATTGATGTTCCACCAGAGCGGAGGGTGTTGTGATGGATCGTCACCGATGTGTTTTGCCAAAGGTGACTTCCTGATCGGCTCCTCCGACGTCTGGCTTGGCGAGGTTCATGGCTGTGACTTTTTCATGTCAGAAGACCAGTTCGAGTACTGGAAACATACCCAACTGACCATCGACGTAACGCCCGGCCGGGGGGCCAGTTTTTCACTGGAAATTCCGCTTGGCATCCGGTTTTTCATTCGCTCCCGGCTTTTCGAGCTCGACGAACTCGATCAGCTAACGCCCGTTCACGTTGGCCCGGTCGAAGCCTGAAATCCGTTCGAATCAGGTTTATCCCATGGCTTTTTCAACGTGAACTGCGTTTGTTCTGGGCCGTTCGCTCAAATTGATCAAACCGACTGTTGAGAAATAGAGTTACAGAAATATTGCCTTATGGCAATTATTTATTCTATAAGTTCAACAAAACCACAGTTAGTCATGAAAATGTTCATAATGAGTTACGCACCTCATAATGAAGGTGGTAATGGCGGAAAAACCCAGCAAGGTTCAAAAAGCAATCAGGGAACCAGCCGGAAAGACACCGGAACGGGTGGCAATCGTGACATGAATCGCGACGGAGATTCGGGTATGGGTGGAGCTGACAACGATCGCAACAACCTGGGTCGTACACAGAAAAATCGCTAAGATTAATAAGCATAACCAGGCCGTTCCCGGTTTGATGGGTTTACGATTGCTGCTTTAAAGTCAGGCATCGTTCTACGCCCACGAGCGGGAACGGTTTTGTTTTAGACGTTATCCAATCCATTTTGTTTTAGACGTTATCCAATCCATCTGCCCGTACTGACCCGACAGGAAACGGATCCAATTGCCTCTTTTTGCCCCCTATCTCTTAATTTTTCCTAAATCTCCCTCCTCTATCCAGCAGAATGAGTTGGTGTTCGGGCAAAATCCGTATTTTTGTAACCGACGTCGGCATGGCAGGATGACACTGCCCGACGAAGTTTTCTATGGCTTCAAAAAAGAAAGTGGGTGCGTATCCGAGCGGGATGATTCTTTTCAGCCTGACTTCGGCCTTGTTTTTGATTGGTTTTTGTGGAATGCTGGTGCTTCAGTCCAAGAAATTGGTCCGGTATATTCGTGAAAACAACGAAGTACGGGTTTTTCTGGACAAGGATCTGGATGCCGGCAAGCTCGAGAAGCTTCACGCTGAAATCGTTAAAAAACCGTACGTTCTTTTCAATGGGACCTCACCCCAAATTACGTTCGTGAGCAAAGACGTGGCGGCCAAGGAGTTTATGGCCGATACCAAAGAGAACTTTACCAACTTCCTGAACGAAAACCCATTACGCGACAGCTACCGCATCAAATTGCAGGAGGATTACTTTGAAGAAGCCCGGCTGCAGGAAGTGAAAACCGATCTGGAAAGCGTCAACGGTGTTTTTGAAGTGATTTACCAGGAAAACATCGTCGACGAAATCAATAAAAACATCACTAAAATCTACATCATCATGTCGGTTTTTGCGGTGATTATGCTGGTCATTATCGTCGTTCTGATGAACAACACGATCCGGCTGGCCTTGTATTCGCAGCGGTTGCTGATCCGAAGCATGCAGCTCGTCGGAGCGACCAACGGGTTTATTCAACTTCCGTTTCTTCGGCGCGGCATGACGCAGGGCCTGATGAGTGGCATCGTTGCCGCTGCGCTCCTGTTCATTTTATTACAGGTAGCTCTCCGCAACATCGATGGCCTGGCGACCTTACAAGAACCCGAAAAAATTGCCATTTTGCTGGGTGCCGTCGTTGTACTCGGTGTAATCATCGGCTTAATCAGCACGTTCCAGGCGGTTCACCGGTATTTGAGCCTATCGCTGGACGATTTGTACTAATCCATTGAATGGTCTAAGCAGCCATCCTTTTAAACCATCTAGCCATTAAACCATTTAATTACATGAGTAAACTTCCCTTCGGACGCGCCAACTACACCCTGATGGTGATCGGCGTGGTGATTATTCTCCTGGGCTTCATCGTGATGAGCATGGACACGGAAGAATTTGGCTTTGGAGCCCTGGGCCTAACCATCGGGCCCCTGATTGTCATGGGTGGTTTTATTCTTGAATTTTTTGCCATTTTGCGCCGACCAACGAATCAATGAGTTTCCTCCACGCGATTATTCTTGCCATTATTGAAGGGTTAACCGAGTTTTTGCCGGTTTCTTCTACGGGACACATGATTATTTACTCATCCCTGGTCGGCATCAGCAAGTCGGAATTTACCAAGCTATACACGGTCAACATTCAGTTCGGCTGCATCATTTCGGTTCTGGTGCTTTACCGGCGCCGGTTTTTACAAACGACCGATTTCTATTTTAAACTCCTCGTGGCCTTTCTGCCAGCCGCCGTCATCGGTTTTTTGCTGAATGATTTCATCGATTCGCTGCTGGAAAATGTAACCGTGGTTGCCATTACCCTTTTGCTGGGCGGTATTCTACTGGTTTACATCGACCGCATTTTCAAGCAGTTTCCGCGGGATTACGACGTCACGTTTCCCGAAGCCCTCAAAATTGGTTTTTTCCAGTGCATCGCCATGATCCCAGGCGTTTCCCGCTCAGCCGCCACCATCATTGGCGGGATGACCCAGGGACTTACGCGGAAACAGGCCGCTGAATTTTCGTTCTTCCTGGCCGTTCCGACCATGGCGGCAGCCTCAGGCTATAAATTACTGAAAACCTACAAAACCATTCAGTCCGACGATATTCAGATTCTGCTGATTGGTAACGTTGTTGCGTTCATTGTGGGCCTGCTCGCCATTCGCGGATTTGTCGGTTTTCTGACCAAATACGGTTTCAAAGTATTCGGATATTACCGCATTGCACTCGGCTTGTTATTGCTGGGCCTGATGGCAGCCGGCGTAAAACTGGATGTTGTCTAAATCCATGCAGCAACCCGACGAAGGCCAACTGATTCTCATCGATAAACCGCTGACCTGGACGTCGTTCGATGTCGTTAAGAAGCTAAAATTTGCGGGGAAGTTCAAGAAAATTGGCCATGCCGGAACGCTCGATCCGCTGGCAACGGGCCTGCTGATTCTCTGCACCGGTAAAATGACCAAGCAAATCGACAGCTACCAGGCGCAGGAAAAAGAATATACCGGCACGCTGGTGCTGGGCAAAACCACGCCCTCCGTCGATCTGGAAACGGATTTCGATGCCGAATTCGATGTTTCCGGAATCACGCCCGAAGCCATTCAAACCGCCGTTCAGCAACTCACCGGCGTTATCGACCAGATTCCTCCCATTTATTCCGCCGTTCGGGTCAATGGTGAACGGCTTTATGAAAAAGCCCGACGGGGTGAAACCGCCGACAACGTGGAGGGTGGGATCAAATCCCGGACGGTGACTATCTCTACTTTTGAAGTCGATACCGACCGGTTTCCAGAAATTGATTTCCGGATTATTTGCTCAAAAGGGACATACATCCGTAGCTTAGTGCGTGATTTGGGATTGTTTTTGCAAAATGGCGCGTATTTAAAAGCCCTCCGCCGAACTCGAATCGGTGCGTTTCGGATTGAAGAAGCGGACACCGTCGACGGATTTATCAGCAAAAACCGCCCGGCTGAGCCATTACATTCATGAAGATTTACCACGGAACCGATACTTTCCAACCCATCTCCCACGCCGTTGTCACCAGCGGTACCTTCGATGGGGTTCATTTAGGCCACCAGAAAATTTTAACCCGGCTCACCGAAATTGCCCGTCGCGACGAAGGCGGTGAAACCGTGGTGCTGACGTTCTGGCCGCACCCGCGTACGGTGGTTTCCAACGACAGTCAGGGCTTGAAACTGCTTTCGACACTGGAAGAAAAAACCGAGTTGCTGGCGACTGCGGGCGTCGATAATCTGGTGGTGATTCCTTTCACCCGTTCGTTCTCCGAACTATCCTCAGCGGAATTTATCGAACAGATCCTGGTGGATAAAATCGGAACGAAAAAACTGGTCATCGGCTACGATCACCATTTCGGCCGCAACCGGGAAGGCAGTTTCGAGTATTTGCAGCAACACGCCCACCACTACGGTTTTGAGATTGAAGAAATCCCGCGTCAGGATGTGGAAGATGTGGGGGTTAGCTCCTCCAAAATCCGGGCGGCTTTGCTGGAAGGTGATCTGAAAACCGCTACCAAGTTTCTGGGGCGTCCCTACAGCCTGAGCGGAACCATCGTCAAAGGGCAGCAACTGGGTCGCACCATTGGCTACCCAACCGCCAACATTCAGGTCGACGATCCGAGCAAGCTGGTACCGGCCAACGGCATTTATGCCGCCGAAGTGATTTACAAAGGCGAAAAACTCGGGGGGGCAATGAGCATTGGCACCCGGCCCACCGTCGGCGGCACGCATCGCACGATTGAAGTGTATATTTTTGATTTCAACCAGGAAATTTACGGTGAGCACCTGACCGTCCGGTTTATCGAGTACCTGCGTCCCGAATTGAAGTTCGAAGGTTTGGCGGCTTTAGTGGATCAGATGCAACTGGATGTGGAACAAACGAGAGAGATTCTGAAGATGTGAAATGCCGGATGAAATGCCCCCAACCCCCTAAAGGGGGCTTTCAAATCCGGATGGTTTAGCCCCCTTTAGGGGGTTGGGGGCATTTCATCCGGCATTTCACATTTAAAATTCTTCCAAATCACCCCAGCGATCGCACGTAGCTCCCCAGCCATTTGACATCCGCCCCGTGGTGTTCCAGAATTTCCTGAACGCCGGGGTCGCTGGCGTGACCTTCAAACTCAATCAGGAACCAGTATTTAAAGGTTGCTCCTTCCCGCAGCGGGCGGCTTTCAATTTTGGTCAGGTTGATCTGACGGGCATCGAACTCCTGAAGAAACTGCGCCAAAACCCCGGGTTTGTTCGTGTTCGGCAGCCGGGCCACAATGGTGGTTTTATCGCGACCGCTCTTCTGGTTTTCAAAGTCCTTTGCCAGAATTAAAAACCGGGTTCGGTTTAAATCGGTGTCTTCGATATTATCAAACAAAACCGGAACGCCGAACAACTTGGACGCAATGTTGGAGCAGATGGCAGCCGCCCGGGGTTGCTGGGCCGCCAGTTTGGCCGCTTTGGAGGTCGACTCGACCGGAATCAGTTCAGCGGGCAACCCCTCGAAATAATCCCGCAAAAACTTGCTGCACTGACCGAACGCAATGTCTTTGGAATAAATGTGCGTGATTTCGCTCAGCACGTCGGTTTGGGTGGCAAACGTAAAATGAATCGGAATCTGGGCTTCAGCGGCAATCAGCAGGTCTTTTTCGAAGAGTAAATCAATCGTCTCATTGACCACGCCTTCCTGGTTATTTTCGATGGGCACCACGCCAAACCGGCTGCGGCCCGTTTCAACACTTTCGAACACCGACCGGATGGTGGGTAGGGCCATGTAATCGCTCATGGCCCCAAACCGGCTTTCGGCAGCCTGGTGGGTAAAACTTCCTTCCGGACCGAGATACGCCACCCGCTCCGGCATTTCCAGATTCCGCGAAACCGCAAAAATCTCCAGGTAAATGGCGTCGATAGCTGCCGGGGTCATCAGGCCCTTGTTCAGTTCGTGCAACCGATCCAGAATCTGCTTCTCCCGCTCAGGGCGGTAGATAACGGATTTGTTCGATTTCTTTAATTCGCCAACCTGCCGCACCACTTCCATGCGCTGGTTTAACAAATGCAACAATTGATCGTCGATGGAATCGATCTGTGTACGGAGGGATTCGAGGGTCACTTTTAAAAAAGTTATGAGTGAAGAGTTATGAGTGAAGAGTTGGCTGACGCATGAAACTCTTCACTCATAACTCTTCACTCTTAATTCCTAACTCATATAACTTATTCCAATACCAGCGCCACTTCCTCCATATCTTTCTCGATGCGGAGGTTGTCGATGATGAAACGCTGGCGATCCGGGGTGTTTTTTCCCATGTAATAGCTGAGCAATTTCGGAACGGACGTTTCTTTTTCCATAATCACCGGCTCCAGACGCATGTTGTCACCAATGAACAGGCCAAATTCTTCCGGTGAAATCTCTCCCAAACCTTTAAAGCGTGTAATTTCTACTTTTTTACCGCCTTTGGTCAATTTGTCGGTGGCCTGCTGTTTTTCAGTTTCCGAATAACAGTAATGGGTCTCTTTGTGGTTTTTCGGATTCCGAACACGGAACAACGGCGTTTCCAGGATGTAAAGGTGGCCATTCCGAACCAAATCCGGAAAAAATTGCAGGAAAAAAGTCATCAGCAACAACCGGATGTGCATGCCATCGACGTCGGCATCGGTTGCCACCACGATGCGGTTGTAACGCAGCGTATCCAGGCCGTCCTCAATATCGAGGGCGTGTTGCAGCAAATTGAACTCTTCGTTTTCATACACCACCTTCTTGGTCAGCCCGAAACAGTTCAGCGGCTTTCCGCGCAGACTAAACACCGCCTGATTCTGTACATTCCTTGATTTCGTAATGGAACCGCTGGCCGAATCTCCTTCGGTGATGAACAGCGTGGTGTTATACCGGTCGTCGGACTTGATGTCGGGAAGGTGATTCCGGCAATCGCGCAGCTTCTTGTTGTGCAGGTTGGCTTTCTTCGCCCGGTCGTTCGCCAGTTTTTTAATCCCCGCCAGTTCTTTCCGTTCCCGCTCCGACTGCTCGATCCGCTTTTTGAGGGCTTCCCGCGTTTCGGTGTTCATGTGCAGGAAATCGTCCAACTGATTTTTGATAAAATCAATCACAAACGAACGAACCGTCGTGCTGTTGGAGTCGGGTGCCATGTTGATGGAACCCAGTTTGGTTTTGGTCTGCGACTCAAAAACCGGTTCCTGCACCCGGATGCTAATGGCCGAAATGATCGACGCCCGAATGTCAGCCGCGTCATATTCCTTCTTGAAGTATTCGCGGATGGTTTTCACAAAGGCTTCACGCAAAGCTGCCAGGTGCGTTCCGCCCTGGGTCGTATACTGCCCGTTGACGAACGAATAGTATTCTTCGCCATACTGATTGCCGTGCGTCAGCGCAATCTCAATGTCGGAGCCCTTCAGGTGAATGATGGGGTACCGCAGGGCATCTTCGTCAGTTTTATTCCGCAACAAATCGAGCAGTCCGTTTTGCGAAATAAATTTCTGGCCGTTGAAACTGATCGTTAACCCGGCGTTCAGGTAACAATAGTTCCAGATCATATTTTCCAGAAACTGCGGGATGTAATGAAAATTCTTGAAAACCGTGTTGTCCGGTTCGAAAACGACCAGGGTTCCATTGCGCTGGTTGGTGGAATCTTCGCCCTGCCGAACCAGAATACCGCGTTCAAATTCGGCCCAGACGGTTTTTCCTTCCCGGTACGATTGCACACGAAACAGGGTGGACAGGGCATTGACCGCTTTGGTACCAACACCGTTCAGCCCCACCGATTTCTGAAACGCGCCCGAATCGTATTTCCCGCCGGTGTTGATTTTGGATACCACATCGACCACCTTTCCGAGGGGGATTCCCCGGCCATAGTCCCGTACTTCAACGCGGTGGTCGGTCACTTTAATGTCGATGAGCTTGCCATTGCCCATCACGTGTTCATCAATACAGTTGTCTACTACTTCCTTGATCAATACATAGATTCCGTCATCCGCGGCTGACCCATCGCCCAACTTTCCGATGTACATTCCGGGCCGGAGCCGGATGTGTTCCCGCCAGTCGAGCGACCGGATACTGTCTTCTGTGTACTGAACCTGATTACTATCTGCCATATGACTATTAAACTGGTTTTACGTCAGAAAACACCCGAAAAACCGTTTTTTAACGCATTCATCAGCGGTCTGTGGTTTATCGTGTGTTCGCAAAATATGAAATTTTGACCTTTAAAAAGAAAATGTTTAAAAAGTAGTAAAAGTTCGTTTACTTTGTAGCGCAAAGTGCGTCAAAAACCGCCAATGCACGATTTACTACCGATAGCAAACCAAAGCAAATGAGATTGAGCGCCGGAAATCGGTCGTATACTTTCTTAAAAATATGCAAAAATATCCACATTTCCACTGTTTTAGCTCAAATTTTTCCGCCTACTCTTCGATGCAATTTTTCCGCAAAACCATTCTAGGTGTATTGCTGCTCTGTACTGGCTTCAATGCGGCAGCTCAGGTCATTCAGGCTCCTTCAGCCCCCACGTCGGCTCCCTCAACGCTCCCTTCCGGTATGCCGCGCCCCACGCAGGGTCAGGCACCGGCCGGACAGCTTCCGGGACAAACCGGTAACGCCCCCCGCGGTACGCAAGGCACGACCGTACCGACTCAACAGGGAACCCGTGGAACAACCGGCGCAACGGGTACGACACAACAGGGCACCAATCAGCAGGGAACCCGGGGCCAGAGCGGAACGACCGGGCAAAACGGCACGACAGGCACCAACCAGAACGGGCAGCAAACCGCTCCTGACGGAAGCAGCCAGAATGCCACCGAGCAACCTCTGGACGACCAGAATGAGACTCAGCTAAAAACGGAAGCCGAACTCCTGCGGGAACGGGAACTGGCCGCACAACGGCGTAAATTATTCGGGTATCAGCTTTTTAACGATCCGGCCAACGGCAGCGTTTTTCAGCCGAACATCAACATTGCTACACCAAAAGGTTACGTAGTGGGTCCCAATGATCAGTTAAACATCAACATCTACGGCTATTCGGAAGCCGTTTACCAGACCACAGTTAACCCCGACGGATTTATCTACCTCCAGCGCGTAGGACCGGTTCATGTTTCCGGTCTAACCATCGAACAGGCCAGAGGTCGTATTCTGGATCGGCTGGCAAAAATATACGTCGGATTGAAAAGCGGACCTTATGGAGCGGCCAATACGTACATGATCGTCACACTGGGTGACATTCGCAGCATCCGGGTAACGGTGACGGGCGAAGCCGTCCGGCCGGGAACCTACACCGTATCGTCGCTTTCGACGGCCATGAACGTGATTTACCAGGCCGGTGGTCCGAGCGAAATTGGCTCGTTCCGGAACGTTCAGGTGATCCGCAACAACCGGGTCGTGGCCTCCATCGATTTGTATGACTTCCTGACGACCGGAATTCAGCGGAACGACATCCGCTTGCAGGACAACGATAACGTACGCTTCCAGACGTTCAAGTCGCACGTGGAAATTAACGGATCGACCAAACGCAACAACATTTTTGAAATGTTGCCCGGCGAACCCATGGCGCGATTGCTCGAACTGGCCGGTGGTTTTAGCAGCAATGCCTACAAAGCCCGCATCAAAGTGACCCGGTTTACGAACCGGGAACTGAAAGTGATCGACGTTGTGGAATCGGATTTCCCGACCTTCCCGATGGAAGATGGTGACCAGGTCGTGGTTGAAGGCGTGTTGGTCCGCTACGAGAATCAGGTCGGTATTCAGGGAGCGGTTTTCCGTCCGGGCATTTATTCGCTGGATCAGAACAAAACCCTGAAACAACTGATTGCCAGTGCTGAAGGTCTGAAAGGAGAAGCCTTTACGGGCCGGATTCAAATCGTTCGCACCCGCGAAGACATGGCGATCGAAAATATCTCCCTAAATTTGGTCGATATTATGAACGGCGTGAAGCCGGATGTGGAATTGAAACGGGAAGATCAGGTCATTATTCCTTCCCGCTTCGACATGGCCGAATTTGCCGAAATCAGCATCACCGGTGAAGTCATCACTCCGATTGCGGCTACGCCGTATGTGGCCAACATGACGCTCGAAGATTTGATTTTGCGGGCGGGTGGCTTGAAAGAATCGGCCGCGGCCGCGCAGATTGAAATTGTCCGTCGGAAAAAAGACGTCGATGTGAGTTCAAAATCGGCTCAGGTTTCGGAAATTTTCCGATTCAACGTCGATCGGGATCTCAGCATGAAACCAACCGATACGCAGTTTCCGCTCTTTCCCTACGATCAGGTCATCGTGCGCCGGTCGCCCAATTACCGCATCCAGACGTTTGTCAATGCGGAAGGGGAAGTGGTCATGCCGGGTGAATATCCGGTGGTAACGAAAGACCAGCGTGTTTCGGATCTGGTCAAAATGGCGGGTGGCATTACGCCGTTTGCATACGTCCAGGGCGCCACGCTGGTTCGGACCATTCAGCTTAGTGAGGCTGAAAAACAGTTGCGGCAGCAAACCATTACCGAACTGGCCGATGACACGCCGAAGGCGATTGTGAAGCCCGAAGTGACCACCGATGTTACAGAGCAACTGATCGGCATCAACCTGCAGAAGATTCTAAGCAATCCGGGTTCGGCGGAAGATATGATTCTGGAAGAAGGCGATATTTTGCGAATTCCGAAACAACTGGAAACCGTACGGGTTGGTGGAGAAGTGCTGTTGCCCACAACGGCGAAATACCGGAGAGGGCAAACATTCCAGGATTACATTTCGCAGGCGGGTGGGTTCACCAGCCGTTCAGCCCGGAAACGCGCTTATGTCGTGTATGCCAACGGGTCGGCCGACCGGACACGCCGGTTTGCATTCTTCAATGTGTATCCACGCGTTGAACCCGGTTCCGAAATTATTGTTCCGCAGCAAACCAAGGGCGAATTGACCCCGCAGCAGCTCATTTCGAACACCACCGGCGTGCTCAGTTCGATCATGACATTGATCACAACGGTGTTGGCATTCCGGTTGCTTCGTTAATTCAGACATAAATCGCTTTGGTAATCTGACTTCGTATGGAAACCATTGATTCAAAAAAAACAGACAAAAATCAACTGCCTCCCGATCAGGTATCGCCCAAGGAAGTTGTCAACCGGGTCATCCTGTTCAAAGACCAATTAATCCGCAGTTGGAAGCTGCTGGCCATCTTTATGGTGATCGGCGGAGCAATCGGCTTTATTATTGACTTCAATACGGACAAACGGCCGACTTACACGGGTTACATTACGTTTAACCTCGGAGGTGGATCAAGCCAGGGAGGTTTGGGCGAACTGGGCAACCTGGCCGGTATGTTTGGTCTGGGTGGTGGCGCTCCGGATGCCAACATCTTTACGGGTGAAAACTTCATGTATTATGTGGTTTCCAAACCGATCATCACCCGGTCGTTGCTGAAAGAGGTGGACACAACCGCCAACCACAAAGACCTGATGGTCAACTACTACATCAACAAGAGCGGGATTCGCGACGATGAGTGGGAAGACGACGATACGTTGCGGAACTTCCGCTTTATCCGGGGAAAAGATCCCAAAACCTTCACCCGGCTGGAAAACAAGGCACTGGATGGGGTTTTCAACCGCATCAAAGGCGAAACCTCGATTGCCCAGCTCGATCGGAAATCGTCATTCCTCACCCTCCGAACAGGGATGCACGCCGAAATGCTGGCGGCCACCTGGCTGGACGTTCTGCTGGAAACCGTACAGGAAGACTTTACGGAAAAACAAAACCGCAAAACCCGAGAAATGCTGGTGCTGATGGAAAACCGCCGGGATTCGCTGGGACGCGTACTGGGACGTAATGATTCGAACCTGGCCCGCTACATTGACCAGAATCAGCAGGTTGTCGTGGCCGAAGGGCAGCTTCAGCAGTCGAAACTGACCCGCAACTCGACTTTTCTGCAACAACTTTACTACGGAGCGGTTCAAAGCGTCGACAACCTGAAGCTTAGTCTGATCAAGGAAGCGCCCCTGTTTACCATTGTGGAACCCGTTTCGCTGCCGCTGTTCAAGGAAACTCACGAACCGTTTGCCTTTCAGGCCGGTATTGTCATGGGGCTCATTCTGGGTCTGATCTTCATCTTCCTGAGACAGACCTTCTACAGCATCATGCAGAGCTAATATTGCCAATGAACCCTCCCTCACCGACCGCACGGTTCACGAGGGAGGGTACTTACTTACACTCTTCATTTATTCAAGTTTGTGAAAACACACGAAGTGGTTATTGAACCCGGCCGGTCGGAAAAGAATTACTGGCGGGATCTCTGGAAAAACCGGGAATTGCTCTATATTTTGTCCATGCGTGACATTTCGGTTCGCTACAAGCAAACCATCCTGGGTACCTCCTGGAGTCTGATCCGTCCGCTGATTACGATGATGATTATGTTCTTCGTTTTCAGTAAAGTGGCGAAACTGAAGGGCGATCCCGGCATTCCGTATCCACTCATGATTTTGGCCGGATTGACAATCTGGACCTTTTTTTCCAATTCGTTCACCCAGATCAGCACCAGCATCACGGCCAACTCGAACCTGGTCACGAAGGTGTATTTTCCCCGGCTGATCATGCCGCTCAGTTCGTCAGTCGTGAGTTTCATCGACTTTCTGGTGGCGCTGGGCCTGTTCGTGGTTCTGACGATCTGGTACCAGTTCTGGCCCGACTGGCACATCCTGTTTCTGCCGTTCTTTATCCTGCTGGCGTTGCTGGCATCGTTTGCATTTGGTCTTATCTTTGCGGTGCTCAACGTCAAATTTCGGGACATTGGTCAGCTCATACCGTTCATCGTTCAGATCGGTTTTTATGCCTGCCCGATTGCGTATAGCAGCCGGCTGGTAGAAGAAAATGCCGGCGAATGGTGGCACCCGATCTATTACATGAACCCGATGGTGGGCATTATCGACGGATTCAAATGGTCGTTATTGGGTGAGAAAGCCTTTTTCAATCCGACCAGTGTGATTAATTCAGTGGTGATTATTACAATCTTTTTGTTCATCTCCATTTATTTTTTCCGGAAACGGGAAAACTCCTTTGTGGATGATATTTAAAATTAAGTTGCTGGGTTTCGTTTTGAACAGAATGTGTTTATTTACGTTAGTTAACTGAAAACAAACAACTTACAACGGGCAACTTAGTAAGCTATGGCGGTCATTACAGCAGAAGATATTAGCAAACGATACATCATCGACCATAAACGGGGCAAGGGCAGCACCAGTATCAAGGATGCCCTGGGCGACCAGATACGGAAGGTTTTTAATGGCAAGAAGTCTCCACACGAGGAGACCGAACACATTGAACACGAAGACTTTTGGGCCCTGAAGGACGTTAATTTCAGCGTCGAGCAGGGCGACCGGATCGGGATTGTTGGTCACAACGGGGCCGGTAAGTCCACGCTGCTGAAAGTTCTCAGCAAAATTACCGAACCCACCACGGGCCGGATTCACATCCGGGGCCGCATTGCCAGTCTGCTCGAAGTCGGCACCGGTTTTCACCCCGAGCTGACCGGTCGCGAAAATATTTTCCTCAACGGCGCCATTCTGGGCATGACCCGGGAAGAAATCCGGAAGCAGTTTGACGCGATCGTCGATTTTGGCGGCATCGAGAAATTTCTGGATACGCCCGTCAAGCGGTATTCGTCGGGGATGTACGTCCGGCTGGGATTTGCCATTGCCGCCCACCTTGATCCCGAAATCCTCATCATCGATGAGGTTCTGGCAGTCGGTGATGCCGAGTTTCAGAAAAAAAGTCTGGGCAAAATGCGCGATGTTTCGGCCAGCGGCCGGACCATTCTGTTCGTAAGCCACAACATGACGGCCGTGCAGGCGCTCTGCAACCGGACGCTCTACTTCGAACGCGGGCAACTGATCGAACAGGGCGAAACCAACCAGGTCGTCGCGTCGTATCTGAGCAAAATTTCAAAAACGAAACTGATTCGGGAGTGGAATACCCCGGAAGAGGCTCCCGGCAATGATCTGGTGCGGATCAAGAAAATCGAAATCCTGCCCGAATACGTTGACAATCAGATTTTTATCGACGTTCGCACCCCTTTCCGCGTTCGGTTCGAATACTGGAACTTCATGGACAAGGCCAACCTCAACCTGAGCCTTCACATGAACTCCATGACCGGCGAATGTATTTTCAACGTCGGAACGCAATCCCAACCCTATTCAAAGGGGCTCATCGCGGGCGAATGTCTGGTACCGGGTCACTTTCTGAACGATGGGACGTATAACGTCTCCATGATGATTGTAAAAGATACCGTCACTCCGCTGTACAATATGGAAGAAGGACTTATCTTTGACGTTGCCGATTACCGCGACGGTGTGGCATGGTATGGCAAATGGCCAGGCTATGTGCGTCCGCAACTGAAGTTCCACACCGAAATGATGGAAGAAAACATTCTGAATGATTAACATCACCAAGTCGTACCTGCCTCCCCTCGAAGAATACGTCAAGCATCTTGAGGGAATCTGGGAACGTGTCTACCTGACCAACAATGGTCCGCTCGTCCAGCAACTGGAAAAAGAGCTGAAGGCGTATCTTGACATCAATCACCTGCTGTTTTGCGGAAACGGAACCATCGTTTTGCAAATGGCAATCAAGGCATTGGGGCTCACCAAAGAGATCATTACCACCCCATTTTCGTACTGTGCCAGTACGCACGCCATCCTGTGGGAAAACTGCACGCCGGTTTTCGCCGATGTTCGGGAAGATGATTTCACGATCGATCCGCTGAAGATCGAACCGCTGATCACCGAAAACACGGAGGCTATTCTGGCCACCCACGTCTACGGAAATCTCTGCCAGATCGAGGCCATCGAAGCCCTGGCAAAAAAGCACAATCTGAAGGTGATCTACGATGGAGCACATTCATTTGGCGCCACCTACAAAGGTAAGTCTGCCCTGTCATACGGCGACATCAGCACGTGTAGTTTCCACGCAACGAAGGTATTCCACACCATCGAAGGCGGTCTGGTTACCTGCAATGACGACGCCATTGCCGAAAAACTCAATCTGTACCGCAGCTTTGGGCACCGCTTCGATGACTACATCGACATGGGCATCAACGGCAAAAACTCCGAATTTCATGCCGCGATGGGGATTTGCAACCTGCCCGTGGTGCCGAAACTGATCGAAGCCCGCCAAGAGCGGTTTGCCCGCTATGATGCGCAGTTGAACCTTTCGAAGATCCAACGGCCCGTGATTCAGCCCGAAACCGGCTACAATTACGCCTATTATCCGATTGTTCTGGAAACTGAGGCCAAATTGCTGGAAATCAAAGCGGCACTGGAACAGGTAAAGATCAATCCCCGGCGGTATTTTTACCCCTCGCTGAATACCCTGCCGTTCCTGAAAACCACCCAACCCTGCCCCATTTCGGAAAGCATTGCGCTCCGGGCCCTCTGCCTGCCGATGTATCCCGATCTGGAAGAAGAAGTGATCGATCAGGTTTGCGAGATTGTGAATAAATACGTTTAAAAAAAGAATGAAAAATGTAAAATGAAGAATTAGAAATGTAAAAATAGTTTACACGGTAGCCTTGAACCGGTTATCACTTTTAAATTTTACATTCATCATTTTACATTTTTCATTCATACGCTAATTCACTGCCAGCATTACATCATGACTTTCTTTTACCTGCTTACGTTTGCCCTGTTCGTTGTTTACATTGGCAACACCGCAGCCGGTATCAGCCGACGATCGCTGACCGAGTGGTTGCTGGTTTGCTTCATTCTCTTTGCCGGTAGCGTTATTCTGACCGGTTATTGCCTTTCCGCCCTGTATTTGACAGCCACTACGCCGGTTTGGGCGTTTGCCGTTTTTCTGACCTTAACGGTTTTGCGTCTGGTTTTTGGAAGGCTCGTCAATCAGCCGCGCTGGTCGGTGGGATCGTTGTTGCGGGAAAGGCGGGAAACATTTGGCAACTGGTACCGCTCACTGTCCCTCTATTTCAAGGTTCTTTTCACGACTCTGCTGGCAACCCTGGGCGTCATTGCCATCACCAACCTGTTGCTGGTGCTGCTCACGCCCCCGAACGAATGGGACAGCATGACCGGCCACCTGAACCGGGTGATGCAATACATCCAGCGCGGCAGTATGCGGCATTTTGGCGGTACGAACTGGAACATCGACACCTACCCCAAAAGCGTCTGTACGATCCAGATTTATTCTTTTCTGATCACCGGCCGCTTCGAAAACGCCTTCAAACTCATTCACCATCTGTCCTACTGGATGGCCATTATCGCGGTTTTCGGCATTGCCCAACGCATTGCCCGGAACCTGTCCGCCAGTTTTTTTGCCGCCCTGTGTTACGCCCTGCTGCCCGATTTTCTGATGCAGGCCGTTACGACCGAAACCGATATTGTCCTGACGGCCTATCTGGGGAGTTTCCTGTATTTCCTGTTTGCTTACCGCGAATCCGGCACGGAAACCACCCGCGATGCGCGGTATCTGTATCTGGCCGGCATCACTTTCGGGATTGCCTACGGCCACAAAGTTACATTTACGCTGCTCCTGCCGTCGCTGTTTGTCCTGATGATCTACACGGTTTTCTGGGCACCCACACCTTCGATCTTTTTTCAGCGACTCAAACACGTCGTACCGGCTTTCATCGTTGGTGTTTGTTTGTGGATGCTGCCAACGGGGTATCTTAAAAACATCGCAGTATTCGGACACCCAATTGGGCCACCGACCGCCCTGAAACACCAGTCGGTGGAACGCGCCGGGCCGTTGCGGAATTTGCTGGAACAAGGCAGCCGAAATGTCATTCGGTACGGCTACGATCACATCAACCTCGACGGTTTGCGCAACACGCAATGGGGTCTGGACGCCAACGTGATCATGCGAAAACCGCTGGTCAAACTGGAAGAAGTCACCAAAATGCGGCTGGACGAGGAAACCGACTTTTCAATCTTCCCTTTCGTTTTCAGCCGTCGGTTTGAGTTTTACAATGCCAATCCCTACTGGGGTATTATCGGTTTCGGCCTGATTCTGCCGCTGGTCGCGCTGTCGTTGCTGGGCCTCCTGCGCTCAAAAGCCCACTTTTTCCTGGCGGTTGCCTTCGTGCTGCACTTTCTGGCCCTCTCCTATTCGGCACCGTATGATCCCTTCAAAGGGCGGTATTTTATCGAAACCGGTTTGCTGGGGTCGCTCTTTTTACCCATCCTCTTTACGAACCGCTGGCTGAATATCGTGAAACCGGGCCGGGTGATTCTCAAAACGTATGTGGGTTTCGTCATTAACGTCGGGTGTCTTTCCGCCCTGTTTACGGTTTTTCTAAATGAGCGCTGTTTGCCGCTTCCCGCCTATGGTCGCCCGTCGGCGTTCAGTGCCGAACGGATGTATTCGCAGATGATGTTCCGGCCCGATAGCTATGTTCCCTACAAACGCTTCGATACGCTGGTGCCGGAAAACGCGACGGTTGCCCTGGGAACCATCAACGACGATTTTGAATACCCCCTGTACGGCAAAAATCTCTCCCGGCGGCTGATTGTGATCAATCCCTTCGAAAAAGGGGTTCAACCCATTCCGAAAGAAGCGGATTATCTTTTTTTCTCGAAAAACGTCATCAAACCGCAACCGGGCGATGTACGGTTGGGAACCGACACCACCATGACTCACCTGATCGTACCGGGTGAGGATTATTATTTGCGAAAATTGAAGTAGCCGGACTTTCGAAGCCGGTTTCCACACAAAAGACGGTTTTTGAAAACCGTTTACCGAGATGACCATTGCCATCATGCAGCCCTATATTTTGCCTTACATCGGATACTTGCAACTGATGAACGAGGTCGATAAGTTTATTTTTTACGACGACGTGGCGTTCATCAATCGCGGCTGGGTAAACCGAAACCGGATTCTGGTCAACGGCAAGGATTTTATGCTCACGGTGCCGCTCAAGGATGCCAGCCAGAATAAGCGGATTGCCGACATCAACCTGAGCGACGATCCGAAATGGCGACAAAAATTGCTGCAAACCCTCGGTCAGTCGTATCGGAAAGCACCTTTTTATAAAACGGTATTCCCCTTGCTGGAAAAAATCGTAAACTTGGAGGTTCGAACGATTGCCGAACTGGTTCGTGAAAGTTTTCCATTGCTCAACGACTACATCGGCATTCAGACGGAACTGGTTCCATCGTCGGATCAGTACAACAACAGCGAACTTCGGGGGCAGGAACGGATTTTGGACATCTGCCTGCAGGAAAAAGCAACCCGGTACATCAATCCCATCGGGGGCATGGAACTCTATGACCGGCAGCGGTTTGCCGACGCGGGCATTGAACTGTTTTTTATTCAGTCGAAACGGGTGGAATATCCCCAGTTTCAGAACGAATTTATACCCTGGCTCTCCATCGCCGACGTGCTGATGTTCAACGACGTACCGGCGGTGCAGGAGATGCTGAAAGAGTTTGAGTTAATTTAATTTTGAATGAGTGAATGATAGAATGGATGAATAAAACTATTCATCGACCTGATTCCCCGGACATTCTATCTTCACTCATTCTATCATTCAAAATTAAAATATGGCAAAAGTGATCATCTTCGGCGTATTGGATACCGCCGAACTCGCGCATTTTTATTTAACGCATGACTCTGAACACGAGGTGGTTGCGTTTGCCCTCAACCGGGATTACCTGAAAGAAACCGAGTTCAAAGGGCTTCCGGTGGTCGCTTTTGAAGAGATTGAAACGGTGTATCCCCCGCAGGAATTTAAATTTTTCGCGCCCATGACGGGCCGGAAAATGAACAAAAACCGGGAGAAGATTTACCTCGAAGCCAAGGCAAAAGGGTACGAGTGCATTTCCTACGTCAGTTCCAAAGCGACGCTCTTCAACAACCCGATCGGCGAAAACTGCTTTATTCTGGAGGATAATACGATTCAGCCTTTCACAACCATCGGCAACAACGTCGTGTTGTGGAGCGGCAATCACATTGGCCACCACGGACAGATCAAGGATCACGTCTTTTTCACGTCGCACGTCGTTTTGTCAGGTCACTGCGTGGTGGATTCCTACAGCTTTTTCGGCGTCAACAGCACCATTCGCGATTACCTGCACATTGCCGAAGGCACGCTGGTGGGCATGGCCGCAGCCGTCATCAAATCGACCGAAGCCTGGGGTGTTTACATGGGCAATCCCGCCGAAAAACGCCCCATTCCGAGTCACAAAGTTTATTAATCATTTTTCTCTTGACCAGGATTCTTTTTATCGGCCACGATGCCAACCGGGCCGGCGCACAATATTTACTGCTTCACCTGCTGACTTTTTTACAGAAGTCGGGAGTCGAAACGGCCTTGTTGCTGGGGGATGGCGGACCGCTCCTGCCCGACTACGAACGGGTTACCAGGGTCTACGCCGGTTTTGTTCCGCCCGCGCCACCGCAGCCCAATGGCCTGATTACCCGGGCTTTCAAGCGGCTGGGGGTTGGCAATTCGAACCAGGATAACGATCCCAGAAGCGAGCTTTTTGCTGAACTGCTCCCGGTTTTAGAAGCGCAGTCGTTTGATCTGATCTTTTCAAATACCATCGCCAACGGCGGTTTATTGCAACGGCTTCAACCGTTGGGATTGCCCTTTGTTTCCTACGTTCACGAACTGGAAACATCGATTCATATTTATACCCAACCGAACGAACTGCGCTACCAGCTCGACCACGCCACCTTGTTTCTGTGTGGCTCGGATGCGGTTCGGCAGAATCTGATTCAGAATCACGGACTGGCCCCCCAAAAAACCAATGTCCTCAATTCACTCATTCGCACCGAATCGCTGCTGAACACGTTGCAAAGCGTGGACCAGCCCGCGATTCGCACCCGGCTGGGCATCCCGCCCGATGCTGTGGTGGTGGGTGGCTGCGGCAATGCTGAATGGCGGAAAGGCGTGGATTTGTTCGTCCTGATGGCGCAGCAGGTGCTGAAAACGCACCCCGACACCTATTTTGTCTGGATTGGCGTTCCCAAAAAAGGGGAAGAATACCGCCGGTTGACGTACGATCTGGAACGGATGCGACTCAACGAGCGTGTGATCCTGATCGAACCGGGGGGCGATTACCTGAACTATTTTGCCTGTTTTGACATCTTTACCTTAACCTCGCGCGAAGATCCGTATCCGCTGGTAATTCTTGAAGCGGGCCTGAACCGGATCCCGGTTTTGTGCTTCCGCGATTCGGGCGGCAGTCCGGATTTTGTCGGGGAAGATACGGGTTGTCTGGTGGATTATTCCGATGTTACAGCCCTGGCTGATGTGATCCGACGGCTGGCCAACGCACCGGACGAACGCAGCCGGGTTGGGGCGATTTTTTACCAGCGGGCCATGAATCATGATGCCGGGGTGCTGGTGCCCCGTCTGCTGGCCATTCTTGAAACCGCGTTGAATGAACACACTCCCTAGCATGGTCGTTGGAAACGGTATGATTGCCCGGCGTTTTTCAGCTTTCGACGACCGGGATGATGTTCTGATTTTTGCCTCCGGGGTTTCCAATTCCAAGGAAAACCGGGCGTCGGCGTTTGCCCGCGAGCAAAAGCTCGTGGAAGAATCCATCGCGTCGTCTGAAAAGCGGCTCTTTGTTTATTTCAGTACGTGCAGCGTCACCGACCCCACCGAGCAGGGTTCTCCGTACGTGACCCACAAGCTGTTTCTGGAAAACTACATCGCCGAAAATTGCAAAAACTACCTGATTATCAGAGCTTCGAACGTTGTGGGTAAAACGGACAATCCGCATACGGTTCTGAATTTTTTTGTCAACCGCATCCGAAACCACGAACCGTTCGACGTCTGGCAGGGTGCCACCCGGAACCTGATCGATGTCGATGATGTGTACCGGATTGTGACGGCGTACATCGATCGCGGACCGGGAGAATGGAACCAGATGATCAATGTGGCCAATCCATACAGCGTCAAACCGCTGGACATTGTGCAGGCCATCGAAAAGCAACTCGGTTTGAAAGCCCTTTACCGGCTGATCGATAAAGGTCAACCCTTTGAAATAGATACCACCCAAAGTGCGGCTGTTTTACAGGACCAACGCGCTGATCTTCAGCCCGAACGCTACCTAAAACACCTCTTGCAGAAATATTACGCATGACGCTAGCTTTCACGATTTGTTCGATCAACTACCTCGCTCAGGCCCGAACCCTGGGTGACTCGCTGCGGCAAACCAATCCCGACTGGCAGTATGTGATCGGTTTGGTCGATAAGCTGGATCAGGCCCACCTGCCCCCCGAGCTGGTTCCTGCCTATCCGATGCTGGAAATCGACCAGATTGACATCGAGGATTTTGCGGGCATGTGCGAGCGGTACGACATCACGGAGTTGAATACCGCCGTCAAACCGTTTTACATCGACTACTTTTTCAAACACTATTCCGACGCCACCGAGGTCATCTATTTCGACCCGGATATCATTGTTTTTCAGCCGCTTACCCGACTGAAACAGCATTTGAGCGAATACAACCTGGTGGTGACCCCACACATTTGCCAACCCATCACCGACTGGCTGATTCCCAACGAGTTGAACCACCTGAACACCGGCACCTACAACCTGGGGTTTATTGGGTTGCAGAAAAGCGAGGAGTCCAACCGGTTTGTGCAATGGTGGAAAAAACGGCTGGTGAACGAGTGTCGCATCGACCTCTGCAACGGGTTGTTCGTCGATCAGCACTGGGTGAATTTTGCGCCGATTTATTACGACAAGGTCTGGATTGAAAAGCATCCCGGTTACAATGCCGCCTACTGGAATCTCCACGAGCGGTTTTTCTCGGAACAGAATGGCGTCTGGAAGGTCAATGAAACGGCGGATTTGCAGTTTTTCCACTACAGCGGCTACGGAATTCACAAACCGCAGGAAATCTCCAAATACCAGAATCGGTTTACCTTTGCGCAACGCCCCGATGTGGTGCCGTTGTTTGAACTCTACCGACAGCGGCTGTTTGATAATCAGAACGAAACGTACCGGAATTACCCCTGTTTTTACATCAAGCCACCAAAAACGCTGTATTACCAAAGCGTCCGAAAAGCCCTGAAATCGCCAATCGATCGTTTGATTTCGGTGCTCGAAAACCGGTGATTAGTTTACGGGTTTACGGTTTACCGTTTTCGGTTGGCTGACGCGTTCCACTATGTGCATCAGCCAACCGAAAACGGTAAACCGTAAACCGAAAACCGAAAAATGAACAAGCTACGTAAAAGTCCGCAGGTCGCCTGTGTGGTCATTCCGGTTTATCAATCGTCGCTGACGGCGTATGAACAAATTTCGCTCACGCAGTGCCTGCGCGTGCTGGGTCAGCACCCGCTTATTCTGGTAACCCCCCGTTCCCTGGATGTGTCGTACCTGACCCAGCCGCACCCGCAACTCCAGGTGCGGACGTTTGACGATGCGTTTTTCAAGGACGTGCAGTCGTATAACCGGCTGATGCTTTCGGAAGATTACTATCAGGCCTTTACGGATTTCGAATACATGCTCATTTACCAGTTGGATGCGTTTGTGTTTCGGGATGAACTGGCGGAATGGTGCCGGAAGGGTTACGAATACATCGGGGCTCCCTGGCTCCGCGACCGCGATTTTGCCGACTGGAAAGACGAAACCGTGTTCAACATCAAGAAAAAAATCGCCATCTGGCTGGATCTGAAGAAGGACGACGGCGTTACCCCGCGCGAAATCACCTCCCTCAACGGGGTGGGCAATGGCGGTTTTTCGCTGCGCAAAATCCCTTCGCTGCTGCGCTGGATTCGCTTTTACAAGAAGAAAATTGCTGATTACGAGAAAATTCACGCGCATCAATACAACGAAGATGTGTTCTGGGGTATTGAAATTAACCGGTATTTTCCACTGATCAGCGTTCCGGATTTTCGGACGGCACTGCGGTTTTCGGTCGAATTTTATCCCGAACGCGCCATTCAAACCTATAACAAAGGCCAGTTACCCTTCGGTTGCCACGCCTGGAACATTCACGGAACCGACTACTGGCGGCCCATCTTTGCAACCTATGGCTACACCATCTGATCCGACCCAGCCGACGATCTCGGTGGCACTTTGCACCTACAACGGCGAAGCCTATCTGGAAACGCAGCTAGGGAGTATCCTGAAACAGAGCCGGTTACCAACCGAACTGGTCGTCTGCGACGATGATTCGACCGACCAGACGCGGGCGATCCTGGAAAAATTTGCCGCCAAAGCCCCTTTTCCCGTCCAGATCATCCGGAATGCGACCCGCCTGGGATTCAATAAAAACTTTGAAAAAGCCCTGTCACTTTGCAATGGAGAGCTGATCTTTATCTGCGATCAGGACGACTGGTGGTTGCCCGAAAAAATCGAAACGCTCGCCAACTACCTGATTCAACACCCGAAGGTCGATCTGGTGTTCAGCAATGCCGTCATCGCCGACACCAGCCTCAACAATACCGGCCGTCTGTTTTGGGATGCCGTGCGGTTTACCGAACCCATCCGCGAGCGGTGGCGTCGGGGCGAAGCGGTGGAAGTGTTGCTGGACGGCAACCGGGTGATGGGCTGCACCTCGGCCCTGCGTCGGCGGTTGCTGACGTCGTTTTTACCGATTCCAAACCTGCCTAATTACATTTATGACGGCTGGATGGGTTTGGTGACAGCCGCCAAAGGCACGATCGATTTTTACGAAAAACCGCTGGTCTGGTACCGAACCCACGAAAAACAGCAGGTCGGTACCCGTCCGCCGGAAGCCGGAAAACCGGTGCGGTTCAAAGACCGGTTTTCGCGTCCGCATCAGGAGAAACTCGACCCGTTGATTCGCAAGCACCAGGAACTGAAGGATTTATACACCCTGGTAACGCAACGAATCGCGGCTAGAACACCGGGAATCGAACAGTTTGAACGGCGGCTGGCGCATTATGCCCGGCGAAGCACGATGCCCGACGGGCGGTTTTCCCGGATCGGTTCGGTCGTTCGGGAACTGGTGGCCGGAAATTACCACCGCTATGCCGATCAGGAAGCGAATCAGTATGCGCCTTTTCTGGCGGCTTTGGGCGATTTAGTAGAGTAACCAACTTATGATGACATTTCTGACCGTTTGCACCATCCGACAACTGCCGCAGGCCCTCGCTCTGGGCGAAAGTGTGCAACAACAGCATCCCGGCGATTCGTTCGTCATTGGGCTTTGCGATAAGGCCTCAAACCTGCCAACCGGTTTTCAAATCCCGTATCCGGTGGTTTTGATCAGCGAGCTGGCGATTCCGGATCTGGCGCAGCTTTCGCAACAATACACTCCTGCCGAAATGGTGGCAGCCTGCAAACCGCTGTTTATCAATCACGTCTATAAAAATCAAACGCAAAGCAACTGGCTCGTCTATCTCGATCCGTCTGTTGTTTTGTTCCAACCGCTGACGGACTTGTCGAACCGGTATGCCGATGCGACGCTTGTGCTGACCCCACATCTCCTCAAACCGGTGACGGACAATGCCTTTCCGGACGAAAAATACCTTCAGAATATCGGTTTATACGCTTCCGGTTTTCTCGGTCTGAAACGGTCTGCCGGAGCGGCCCGGTTTCTGGACTGGTGGAGTCATCGGGTGCCGGAACGGGCCTTTGCCCGCCCCTGCGAAGGCATGTATACCGACCAGATCTGGCTGGCACTGACCCCTGGATTGTTCGAAGGCGTTACAATCGTGAAAAACCCCGGCTGGCACCTTGGCTTATGGAATCTGCACGAACGACCCATGACAGAAAGTAATCCGGTTGTTTTTCTGAATTACAAAGGGTTAGTCGATCAGGAGGGCTATTTTCAGGCGCAGGATCGGGTTCGGATTGCGAATTTTCCGACCATTAAAAAGTGGCTGGGCGACTACCAAACCCGCCTGCGCGCATTCGACCGGAATGGGCTGGGGTCAGTTGTGCCGGCCTACGGTCTTCAGTCCTTCAAACCACCCGTGAAAGGCTGGCGCAAAAAAGCCGTTGAGACGCTGCGCGAAACCGTTCAGTTTATTGAAACGGTCGATATTCCCCGCAAAATGTAAGTACTCAAAAACACCGTTGCTCATTATTCATTGTCCATTGTTCATTCTTGACTATTCTTTTCTCTATCTTTGTATAGATATTAAAAAAATACAATTGTCCTTGTGATCAGATCAGGACCATTGCGCTATTTTTAAAATCGTATAAAACGAATACACTATGCTATCGTCATTGAAAGAACTGTTTACTTGGCGAAAAATACACCTGATGCGGTATGTCGTCGGTATTTTAATGGTTATCGACGGCTATCCCCTGATTTTCTTTTTTAAGGAAACACTTCGCATTGCACCGGGAAGTACGGCTTTTACAGCGGCTTTTCTGGCGCTGGGCTTCGCACTGATGATTCCGTTCCACTTCTTGCGAAAACTCTATCGACTGAATACCAACCTGTTGAACATGGCTCTGCTGTTTTTTGCCGTGATCATTTTCTACATGGCTTTTTACCGCGACCAGTGGTTCAGAGACGGCACGATGGATACGATTTATTACATTTATGTAGCCCTGTTCTTGTTTCTGCTGATTAACATTCCGAACGACATCATCGAGGTTTTTGTGCCGATTGTGATTGCTTTTACGGTGATTTCCAACCTGGCTCTGGTGTATGCCCTGATGACCGACCCCACCTGGAACATCGGCCAACGGGCTGCAATTCAGTATGGTGAGGGAGAATATCGATCCGGGAACCCCCACGTCTTTTCCCGGAATGCCCTGATGTGCGTCGTGGCCTGTGGGATTTGGGCCTTCCGCCCCCAAACGGGTTTCATTGTCCGGATTCTGGCCCTGGGCTCCTGTGTTTTCAGCATGGGCATTCTGGTCATGACGCAAACCCGCTCGAGCATCGTGGCCCTGATTCTGATCATCGGCCTGTTTTTTATGTTCAATATCCGCCCACGGCAGATCAAAGAGGCCATACACGGTCTGACACGACCGGCTTCGCTCTTGTTGTTTTTCGTGGCTTTCATGGGTATTTCCTATTTCATGCGCAAAAACGGCGATCTGATTGCTATCCTCTATGGCTATGCTGTCGCTTTCATAGAACGAAATCTGGAGAACGTGTATGCGGTTCTGGGGATGAAGGTCCAGAATCAGTTTGCGGCCACCCTCGATGCCTCGGCGGGCAACCGGGCTACCAGTTTTGTCTACCTGCAAAACATCCTGGAAGGCCATATTCACGTTATCCTCGTCGGCCAGGGGTATAAGTCTACCTACCTGGATGTGCCGCTGATGGAAGCCCTGATCAACCACGGCATTCCCGGTTTTGTAACATTTACGGCCTTCTGTTTCTCGGCCCTCTTTTACAGCCTGAAGACCATCCGCGACAACCCTGACACCCTTTCGACCTTCCTGGCGTATTTTTATATCATGCTGTTCGTACAGTTGTTTACGAACGGTCGTCCTTACGAAATCTCGTTCTGGCACCCGTTCTGTCTGATGATCCGCTTTGTGGGAATTAGTCACCTCTACTCCCCCAATCTGCTTAATCATCCGGTGGTTAAACCGGCACTCTGAGGCTCTAACCCATCTCTATGAAGATTTTGATTGTTCACAACATCCTGTGGGCACACTACAAAGCAACGGTTTTCAGCGAACTCCATCGGCTGGCTTCGGCCTTTGGCAGCACCGTGCATGTGTTGCAGATTGCCCAAAGCGAACAATCCCGGGCTCTGTTGGGGAAACCGGATCAACTGCCGGATCAATACAGCTACGAACTGCTTTTTGATACGTACATCGAGCAGGTTAGCACCTCCGCCAAAAGCAGGGCGCTGGCGAGTCGGATGCGCGCCTACGGTCCCGATGTGCTGTTACTGACGGGTTATTACGACCCCGCCCAGTTGATCCTGATGACACTTGCCAAACTCAGCGGCATCAAAGTCATTATTCAAACCGAATCCACCCCCGTCGACCTCGTGCGCAGCGGACCCCGCGAATGGCTGAAAAAGCGCATCATTTCGATGGCCAACGGTTTTTTCTGTTTTGGAACTCCCCAAGCCCAGTACCTGATGCAACTGGGTGCCCGACCCGAACAGATTCTGGTGAAAAACAACGCCGTTGTCGACAACGCCAAATTGCGGCAAGTCTACGAGCAGGCCTTCCCGACCCGGCTGGCGAAACAACGGGAGTTGGGTCTAAAACCGGCCAATTTTGTGTATGTGGGTCGCCTGGCTCCCGAAAAAAATCTGACGGCTTTGCTGGACGCTTTTCAGCAAGCCCGGCAACAGGCTGCGGAGTCGACCGACTGGGGGTTGCTGCTGCTCGGCGACGGCAACCAGAAAGCGGTTCTTCAAGCGCAGATTGAACGGCTTCATCTACAGGAATTTGTCAAAATATTGCCCAATCAACCCTGGCACCGCGTTCCCGAAACGCTGGCGCTGGCCGATGTGCTGGTGTTGCCCAGCTTGTCGGAACCCTGGGGGCTGGTGGTCAACGAAGCCATGGCCTGCGGCATGCCGGTGGTGGTGTCGGACCGCTGTGGCTGCGCGACCGATCTGGTGAAAAACGGCCAAAACGGCTACGTTTTCGACCCGCAACGGCCAGACGAACTCGTGAAATGCCTGTTGAACTTTATGAACGAACGAGTTGACCGGAAAGCCATGGGGCGGGTTTCGGCCGACATCATTGCCGGTTTTACCCCGGAAACCGTTGCCCGGGAAATGCTGGCCGGATTTGTGAAAGTGACCCGTACTTAGTTATTTCGAACCATCGTATGCGAATCCTCCACATTTGTGCTTATACCTGGTCCATCGGTGGCCCGGCCCGGATGATTTACGACCATACGCAGGTTGCGGTGGCGGCAGGCCATCAGGTCGATATTCTGAGTCCGATGTCACCCGGCGACAAACTGTATCCGGCCCCGGAAGGCAGCCGGGTCATTCCCTGTCTGCGAACGCCGTTCATCAGCCGGTTTTTCCGGGAAGTTTCGCTCGATCTTTACCGGTATCTGAAAGCCCACAGTGCCAACTACGACATCATTCATTGCCACGGTCTGTGGCATTTTGGCAGCATCGCTCCTTTTCTGGTCGATCAAACCGTACCGAAAGTAATCACCGTTCACGGCGTTCTGGACGCCTGGGCGTTGCGGCAAAGTCGCTGGAAAAAACAAACGATGGATTTTCTGGTCCAAAAGAAATTCATGTCCCGGGCCGATCTGATACACATTCTGAATGAAGACGAGCGGCAGGATGTGGAAACCTATCTGGGCTATAAACACCCGCGAATCGTTCTGATTCCGAATGGCATTGAAGTCGCGGATTTTGCCACTTTACCACCCAAAGGCCAGTTCAAAAAGGAATTCAACCTGGACGTCAACCAGCGAATGGTGCTGTTTATGAGCCGGTTGAACGTCAAAAAGGGACTGGATTTGTTGTTACCAGCGTTTCGGAACTATTGCCGCCAGCATACGGATGCGGTGCTGGTGCTGGCGGGTTCCGACGACGGCTACCAGCACCAGGCACAGCACTTCATCAGCCAGAACGGACTGGAAAAACAGATCCGGCTGGTGGGGATGCTCACCGGTGAAACCAAGCTGGCGGCCCTGTCCGATGCCGATGTTTTTGTGCTGCCCTCCTACTCCGAAGGTTTGTCGATGGCGGTTTTGGAAGCCATGGCCGCCGGGGTGCCGACGGTGATTTCCGACCGCGTAGGCCTGGGTCGCCAGGTGGGCCAAATTCAGGCGGCTTGCCTGACCGATCTAAACCCGGAATCGATTGCCAACCATCTGGATGCGGTTTTACACCAGGCCGACTACGCCGAAACGCTGCGAAGTAATGCCCGCAAACTCGTCCGGAGCCAGTATGAAATTAAAGTAGTTGGTCATCAACTGCTTCAGGAATACCAAAATCTGGTTTTCAGTTCTCACCAACGCTCTGAATCCCATCCCGCATGAGTTCGATCTCCGTCATCATTCTGACCCACAACGAAGAAAAACACATTGGCCGGTGCATCGCCAGTTTGCTCCCGTTTACCAAACAGATTTTCATCGTCGACTCCTTTTCAACCGATCAAACCGTTGAAATTGCCCGGGCGATGGGGGCCGTTGTCGTTCAGAATCCCTGGGTGAATTACGCGACGCAGTTCAATTACGGCATCCGTCACATCCCGTTCCAGACCACCTGGCTCATGCGGATGGATGCCGATGAGTACGTTTTGCCCGAACTGGCAACCGAAATCAACACCCGGCTCACGACCCTGCCCGATGATGTCAGCGGTATTTACGTCAAACGCCGGGTGATGTTCATGAACCGCTGGATGCGTCACGGCGATTATTACCCGATCTGGCTGCTCCGAATCTGGCGCAGCGGACAGGGCATTTGCGAGGAAAGCTGGATGGATGAACACATCAAACTGTCGACGGGCCGCTCCATCCAGTTCGGGCACGATCTGGTGGATCACAACCTCAACAATTTAACGTGGTGGACCCAAAAACATAACCTGTACGCCATCCGCGAAGTGATCGATATTCTCAACATTCGCTTTAACTTTGACCAGTCGATTCGGGTTGAACCGAAGTTTTTTGGAACGCAGGAACAACGCAAACGGTATCTGAAGCAGCGGTATGCGTCGCTGCCGCTGTTCACCCGGCCGGTGGTGTATTTTCTGTACCGGTACATCGTGCGGCTGGGTGTGCTGGACGGACGCCCCGGACTGATGTGGCATTTTTTGCAGGGACTCTGGTACCGGTTTCTGGTCGATGCCAAACTGTACGAAGTCTATCACCGGGTAGGCACGGATAAACAAGCGATTATCGATTTTTTCCGAACAGAATATGGAAAAGACCTCCAGGCCCGGCAGCCGGGTCAGCACTGACCTGTCGGTTTACAACAACAGTTGGTGGAACCCCGGCTCCAGGCTCAAAATCATCCTGTGGTTTTTGGTGAGTTCGGTCTCCATCAATTCGTATCTGCCCCTTCCGGTGCGGGTCAAAAAGTGGATTCTCACCCTGTTTGGAGCCAAAATCGGGGTAGGTCTGGCCATCAAACCGGCGGTCAACATCAAGTTCCCATGGTTTCTCACCATCGGCGATCACGTCTGGATCGGTGAAGGCGTCTGGATCGACAACCTGGCTCCGGTCACCATCGGCAACCACGTCTGCATTTCGCAGGGAGCCATGCTCGAAACCGGGAATCACAATTACCGGAGCCGAACGTTCGATTTATTTGTTAAACCCATACACCTGGACAACGGCGTCTGGATCGGTGCAAAATCGGTCGTATGCCCCGGGGTTACCTGCCACTCCCACGCCATTCTTGCGGTGGGGTCGGTGGCCACCCAGCCGCTCGAAGCCTACGGAATCTACCAGGGCAACCCGGCCGTCTGGGTTAAAAACCGCGAAATCCAATGAAAGTAACGATCATAACGGTGGTGTTCAATGGCGCAGGAACGGTTCGCGACAGCATCGAATCCGTGCTGAACCAGACCCATCCCGATATTGAATACATCGTCATCGACGGCAATTCGACCGACAACACGGCCGAGGTAGTCCGCTCCTACGGTTCCCGCATCACCCGCTTCGTTTCGGAGCCTGACAAGGGTTTGTACGATGCGATTAACAAAGGCATCCGGCTGGCCACGGGCGACGTCATCGGTCTTATTAATGCCGACGATTTTTACCACCATCCCCAGGTGGTCGAAAAAGTGGTCCAGCTTTTCGACAAGACGAACTGTGATGCCGTGTACGGCGACGTCATTTACGTCAATGCGGAAAATACGCAGAAAATTGATCGCTACTGGAAAGTGGGCGAATACAAAGAGGGTGCCTTTCTGTGGGGTTGGATGCCCCCCCACCCGACCTGCTTTATCCGGCGGTCGGTGTATGAAAAACTAGGCGGGTATACGCTCGAACTGAAAAGCTCCTCCGATTATGAACTGCTGCTGCGGTACATCCACAAACACAAAATCAAACTCAGTTACCTGCCCGAAGTGCTGGTGACCATGCGTTCGGGCGGCATGAGCAACGCGACACTGAAACACCGCTGGCGGGCCAATCGCGAAGACCGTCAGGGGTGGAAATTAAACGGTTTGCGACCTTATTTTTTTACACTTTTTCTGAAACCACTCAGAAAACTTGACCAGCTATTACCAAAGCTGTGAAAAATAAGCGTTTTTTGCACCGCATGATAAAAATACCATACCACTTAGTCAGTTTTGATTGTACCAAAAATAGAAAACAGTAACATTTACGCTCTGTCCATGTGATTTTATAACCAACGTATCATCACACCTGTCCCTATGAATCTGGAATTGCTTCTTTCTTATATCCAAAATAAACTTACCGACGATCTGTTCCAACTGGGACTTTACCAGTGCCTCCTGTCGTTTCTGGTAGCTTGTTTTGTAGCCGTTGTATCCATACCCGTTGTCATCAAAATTTCGGAGTTGAAGTTTCTCATGGAGAAACCCGGCTCACGCAGCTCCCACAAAACGGCCACCCCGACCTTCGGCGGGATTGCCATCTTTGCCGCCATTCTGATTAGTTATTTCCTCTGGCCGGCCATCGACCAGACCGATATTTACCGCACCAACCTGTCCATTGTCGGCATGTCGATTCTGTTTTTCATCGGCATCAAAGACGACATGGTGGGCATCGACCCCAACAAAAAGATTTTCTTCCAGGTGTTGCCGTCTTTGATTCTGATTTTCTTCGGAAAACTGCGGATCGACTATCTGTATGGTATTTTTGGTCTGTACCACATCAACGATGTGTTTTCGGTCATCATTACCTGCCTCATTTTCATAACGATCATCAACGCCATCAACCTGATCGACGGCATCGACGGCCTGGCGGGGGCCATTTCTACCCTGGCAGCGTTGACATTCGGAAGCTGGTTTCTGCTCACCAATCACTTTGCGATGGCGTGTCTGGCGTTCACCTTGTCGGGCGCACTGGTCGGTTTTCTGCGGTTTAATTTTTCGCACACCAGCAAGATTTTCATGGGGAATACCGGATCGCTCATTCTGGGCTTCCTGCTTTCGTTTTTTGCCGTCCGGTTTATCAACCTGAACAACTCGTTCCGGTTCGATCCGACCTCGTTTTTCAACGCGCCGATCATTGCCATCGTGGTGCTGATCGTTCCGATTTTCGACACCCTGCGGGTTTTTCTGGTGCGGATCATGGCCGGTCGTTCGCCTTTCTCGGCCGACCGCAACCACATGCACCACATCATGATCGACAACGGTCTGACGCACGCAGCGGCCACGGCGGTGCTTTGCACGATTTCGCTGGTGAATACGGTTCTGTTTTTCCTTTTTCACCGCGACATCACCAACACGGTTTCGCTGTTTATCCTGATCGGGATGTTTTTCCTCTACATGGCCACCGGCGTTTTTCTGAAGATGCGGGCGCGCGTTCAGGCTATTGACAAGCAACGCCGGAAAGGCCTCTACGCCAGCCAATTGGTCAATGCCCTGTCTGGAAAAAACTTTTTGAGATACCTGTAAGCAACGGCTCCGACGCCGGTCTTCGCCAACAAACGGGGTTCTCGTTTGTTATACGTCCATACTTAAAATGGACGAACCATGGAAAATCAGACCAAAGGAGACTCGGCCGCCGATTCCCCTAAACCCGGCAATTACCGTCAGTCGCAATCAATGGAAAATGAGGATGGCCTGCCGCCCCTCACTGAAGCGGATACGGCTCCGATGTATACCGATCTGGGTCTAGGCTCCGAAGATACGTACAACAAAGGCGACGACGAAGCCACGGATACGCTGCTGTATACCGACACCCACACTGCCATCAACACCGCCGAAAACCGCTCCAACTCGCTGGCCTACGAAGGCGACATCGACGATTTGACGATGGAGATTGAGCCGGATGATCAATAATTTATAGTTTAGAGTTTGTGGTTTATACTGGCTGGCGCACAAAATCGCGTATTTGTCACTATAAATCACAAACTCTAAACTATGAACCAATTACGAATTCGTCTTCCCTTCACTCTTCAACTTTCCCTTCATGGCTTTCCGAAGCTTTTCTACTTTGGGCAGTGACACGCTTTGAATATAGGGCTGATTGGGGTGCAGTCTGCAATAGTTCTGGTGATAGTTCTCCGCCGGATAAAACTCCTTCAACGGCAAGACTTCCGTTACTACCGGGTTTTTGTAGTGTTTGGAGCCATTGGTACGCTGAATAGCGGCTTCAATGGCCTGTTTCTCGGCAGGAGTGCGGTAAAAGGCTACTGAACGGTAATCGCGACCGACATCCGGTCCCTGGCGATTGAGGGTCGTGGGATCATGACCGGCGAAAAAAGCCTCTAACAGATCGTTGTAGCTGATTACATTCGGATCATAGTAGACCTGAACCGATTCGGCATGACCGGTTTCGTCGGTTCCTACCTGCTCATACGTTGGATTTTTCACGAAGCCCCCGGCGTAACCCGAAATCACTTCCCGAACGCCTTTCAGTTGGTCAAAGCCTTCTTCCTGCGCCCAGAAACAGCCGCCGGCAAAGGTCGCTACCGCTTCACCGGGTTTCAGAACCGGTAGTTTAGCCGGGTTGGTATCCTGCGTTTTTGCAGGCGTACATCCCACCAGGAACAACAGACTCAACGCAACAATTTTGATGGATTTCATAACAAAGATTGGTTTATAACTTTCTGAACAAATTCCAGCGAAACGCCGTTCAGGCCAGCCGGACGGCAGAGACCAGACAACTACCTTATCGTTTCGTCACCGGAGTTGTGACTTGCTGCGTCTGCACCACCACCTGAACGGTTACTTCATTTCCCATCAGCAGACCGGATTTTCCGACCTTGTAATCCAGCCGGTTGAGCGTAAACTGACCCGAGAATGTAGCTGTCATGCCTTTCTGGACAATGGTGAGCGGAATCGTTACGGCGCGGGTAGTGTTTTTAATCGTCAGTTCAAACGTGCCGGTGTAGGCGTCATTTTCCTGCCTCTCAATGCGGGTAGAGCGCAAACTGATCCGGGGGTAGGTCGCTGCGTCGAAATACTCCTTTTTTTTCAGGTGATTGTTCCGCAGACCAATACCGGTTTCGAGGGTCCCGGTTTCCACACTCGCTGAAAGCTGCGTTTTTCCGGGCATGGCCGGATCAAAAATCAGGTCTCCCGAAAAACCGCCGAAGGTTCCGGTGACGGTTAGACCCGCGTTTCGGATGCTGAACGTCACCGTTGCTTTGGTGGGTTTCCAGTTGATTTGTGCAACCGCGCACAGGTCGATCAGCAGGACCGTAATCAGGGTTAGAAAGGCGTTTTTCATCTTAAAAATGGTAGGCTAACGCCAACATCGGCATGGCATTTTTACTGCGAAACCGGTCGTTCTCGAAGGTCAGTTTGCGGTCGGTGGTATACTCTACGAACTGGAAACCAATACCACCCCGCAAACTCACTTTCGGCGTAAACCGATACCGCACATACGCTTCCGAGTTCAGACTGCCCCGGTCGCTGTCGCTGATCAGCAGGATGTTAAACCGGGTTGGGCTGGCGGGTTGCACCGTTCCACTCAGCGACGACCGCGCCGGGTCATTGGCGTAGAAAACCCCACTTTGCGACCCACCCAGCGTCACCCCAATGGCGTCGATGTTGATGCCGACCTCAAACCGCTGCGTCAGGGCGAACTCGATGTGAATGCTGGCGTTGAGCGAGGTAGTACGGGTGCGGTTTAGCTGGAGCGTGTCCAGGTTGGTGAGAATGTTCTCGGTAAACAGTGCGACGATGCTTTCGGTGCCGGACGTTAGCCGGGCCGGGGCCGTGATGTAGTCGAGTCTGCTGCCGAAAGCCGAGGTGAGCCGCAATCCGTAGCCCAGCCGAAATCGGTTCGAACGCCCGATGCCGTGCAATTGGCTGATCGTCAGTGCCGCCGTACCGAAATCAGGTTTGGCCGCAACACTCAGATCAATCGTTCGGGTCAGCGGTTTGTGGGGTGACTGTGCCAGGACGACCACGGGCAATGACAGGAGAAAAAAGACAAGGAATCGTTTCATAACGGTTCGGGTTAAAAGGCTATTGTAGTTTGGCGTGGCCGTATAAAACACTGTAGGCCTTGCACCAGATCAGGATGGTCCGCTGGCGGGACGGATTGAAGGATGCCGGAGCTTCCAGAAAAAAGGAACCGGTATTGGTTAATTTCTGTACTTCGATGAAATTGGTCAGGCTGGTATCTTCCGCGAGGTAAATCCGCAGATCCGGCCCGCCATCCGTACTGAAATTCTCAAACAGAATCGTTCGTTTCCCGGCTTTCTCATACACTTTCACCGTTCCTTTCACCGTATGGACATTGTTCATAAACATGCCTTCCACGAGCAGTTGCTGCCCTGTTGCGTCGAATAGTTTGGTGTTATCGGTTGTGCTGACCGGCTTGTCAACCGTCCCGACCGGCGTCAGTTCCGGGTCTTTGGCACAGCCCGACAGTCCACCCAAAATCACCAGCCAAACCACAAACTGCCGCCAGCGCCCCGGATACCGGATGGTGGCTACCACCTGTCGGTAGCTGACGGCCAAAACGTACAGACAGGTGACCAATACCGCCAGGGCATAGGCAAACAGCAACCCGCCATCGCCCTGAATTTCAATGCCTAAAACCGTCAAATGGGCACCAATAGCTCCAATCATGATGCCGACGCCCAGCAACGCCCCCATCCAACTGGTTCGGGGAATCAGCAGCAAAACCGACGCGAGGAGTTCGGCCCCCCCGCTGGCAATCCGCCCGCCGGGCTCCATGTTCAGGGTTGAGAAGATATAAACACTTTCGGGAGCGGCTGTAAATTTGAAAAACAGCGTCTGGAGCATGATACCAGCGGCCACAAGCCGGGCCAGCCAGAGTACAAGGGATGAGAGTTTCATAGCGAATGAGAGATGGAGTGAATGAGATAAAATGGATTGTAGCCGACGGTTAACTCACCAGGTTTTTTTCCGATTGAGCGGTAGACGGTCTTTTTTGGTGAGCCACCGTAGCGTGAGCCACTCCGAAATGAGCCGGTATCTGAACGTGCGGAAAAACCGCTTCCAGGCCAATGCGAATGATGGCACTGTGGTGAATCGCGTGTTCGATGTTGTAGAGCAATTCGCGGTAAAAAGTCGTCAGAATGGCCACATCGGGGATCGCGTCCGGCGAATACGACGCTTCCAGGTCCAGCAGGCGGTCTTCCGTACAACAGGCCAATTGGGCAATCATCTGCTGAATGGCAACCACGGCTTCTGCCGGGCTATTTTCCAGTGACTCTTGCCGAACCCGGCGGTCGTAATTAAGGTAACCGGTGTGGTAGGCCGTCAGCGAAAGTGCATAAAATTCGATGATGTGCCGCAGGTGTTTCCCCACCGAACTCCCCATCAGCAAATTGAGTGGACGCGTGTATTCGTGGGGTTCAAGTTGGGCGATCACCGCCGTGAGCTGGCTCAACAGACGGGCCGAAGTGTCCTGTAATTTCATGAAAGGTCAGGCGTGGAAAAGTCGGTTAGTTGCTTAGTAGTTTTTGCCAGTTCTGATCCGCTTTTCTTTGCAGATTTGGCTCGTCTTTTTGCCACTTGGGCAGTGTATTGTTGAAAAAAGTGTGGTAGAACAGGTACAGCCGACCGTCGCGCACCTCGAACGTTTCCGGATCGATCTCCACTTTTTCGCCCGAATCGCCCATAGCGTAGGCACACCAGCCGCCGTAGGCCGGAGCATACGATTCGGGGGCTTTCAGGAACCGGTCCCGGTTGGCAACCGACGCAAACCGATACGTGGCTCCCTGATACTGGGTAGAAATCGTTTTCTGGCCTTTTGTGGCTTTTTTTGCCGTGAAATAGGCTACCGGGTCGTAGCCCTGAATGGCCAGCCCTTCGTCTACGTTGGCGTGTTTGGCAAGCATGGCCTCCCGCTGGGCCTGTGCCGCCGAAAACGTCAGGAGCCAAAGCAGACTGCCAATGAGAAGATGGGCAAACGGGGTCCGCGCCCGGATTAGGTGGGTGTTCATGTTTTTCAAGATTCGTCATCAATCAGGTGAACTCCCTATCCAGTAGCCAAATAACATGCCCTACGGTGCCAGATCCCTGAAAACACCGCCAGCAGTCCGGAAAGCGGTTTTTTAGAACGTTGTCCTGAGTTCCCGGACGAACTGCCGGTTTTGATATGTCGGGAGAGTCACGCTATTTCGGGAATATGAACCGGAATTACGGCACCGGCATCAGCCTGCTTTAACCCGATGCAATGAGTAGAAGCGTATTTACGGCCGCAAAGGGCAACGGAATGAATTTTGCGGTTAACTTGGTCAATGAAATCGTTTGTAATTCTGCTGATCATCATCCTGGATGTCCTGACCGGGGCTGCGTATAGCCAGCCCGCGGGGGTGCCGTTTATCCAGCATTACGCCCCCAAAGTCTACCAGGCTCACCCCGAAAACCGGGCCATTGCGCAGGATAACCGGGGCGTTTTGTACTTCGGCAACCAACACGGTCTGCTGGAATTCGATGCCAGTACCTGGACACGATTACCCGTCACCGGCACCAACGCCCGCGCCGTAGCAACCGACACCGCCGGCACGGTTTACATCGGAACCGACACGAACTTTGGCTACCTCAAAACCGACCAAAGGGGCGTAAACCGCTACGTTTCCCTCAGCGATCAGTTGCCCCCGGCCGAACGCACGCTGCCCAAAGTAGCCCGGGTGTTCTGTACAGATATGGGCGTTTATTTTAGCACATCTCAAAAAATATACCGCTACCTGCCCGGTCAACCTATGACCATCTGGCCCATCCCGGCCGGCATCCGGCACGTTAGTGTATTGAACAATACGGTATTTTTGCAAACCCGGAACGGCGGTTTTTTCCGCCTGAACACCGCCCGATCCGGATCTGGTGCCCTGGAGGTGCCCCCCGGAACCGAGCGGCTGACCACCCAAACCATCGAGTCGGTTTTGCCGTTTCCCGGCGATCATCAGTTGCTGGTAGTTACATGCCAGGGTGGGCTTTTTCGCTATGACCCATTGAAAGCCAGCGTTTCACCGTTTCCGACGCAGGCTGATGACTGGCTGCACCAGGCTCGTGTCAGCCGGGCCATTTACATTCCCAATCCCGAAGCGGGCACGCACCAGTACATCATTGGAACCGCCCGGGGCGGGGTCCGGATTCTGAACCACCAGGGACAGGAACTGCAACGGATCGATGAAAGCAACGGGCTGCGTCGGAATGCGGTTCTGAGTTTGTTTCAGGATCGTGAAAAGTCGCTCTGGATTGGCACCGGCAGTGGCCTCGACCGCGTGGAAACCAACCTGCCTGTCAGCCGTTTCGAAAGCAGCCTGAACGTCCGTTCCACGGTTTGGGCCATTCGTAGGCACGCGGGCGTACTCTACATCGGAACCGGTTTGGGCGTATTTTACTGGAACAACCCGACCCACCGTTTTGAAATGGTATCTGGTACCGACGCATCCACTACAACTTTACTAACCGATGGAACGGATTTACTGGCAGGTGCGGCAGGCTACATCTGGCGAATTCGGCAGAACCGGATTGTAGAAACACTTCCGACTGAAAACCAGACGGTTCATGCCCTCCTCCGGCCCCGCCAGAAACCGAATCTGCTGCTGGCGGCTCTGGGCAATGGGCTCCGGCTCTACCGGCGTGAAGACAACCGCTGGCAGGAGACAGGCCGGGTACTGAACCTCCGGGATGAATGTGTTTCGCTCGCCGAAGCAGCCGATGGAACCATCTGGGTTGGGACCCGGCACAACGGTTTCTTTCAACTCGATAAAGACCTGATCCAGACCCTCTTTCACTCGAATTTCGGGGTTCGTCCGGCAACCGGAAGCTACGTTTTCCCGACCTCCGACGGATTGCTGTTTGCCGCCGGTGGCCGTCTGTACCGTTTTGATGCCCGCACCAAACAGTTCGCAATCGATCCGAAATTCAGTGCCCTTCTCGCCAAATCCTCCTCCGATGCCCCTTCCCTTGCCGAAGACCACCAGCGCAACCTGTGGTTTGCCACACCTTCAGTGGCCCTCCGCCGAAGCGCAGCCGGAACCTGGGAGTGTGACAGCCTGAGTCTGAAACCGATCAGTCGGGGTGGCTACGCCATCTATCCCGATCAGAACGGGCTGGTCTGGCTGGGCAATGACGAGGGACTGTTCCGGTACGACGGCGCCCAGATGACCATGCCCCCCGATTATCCGGCTTTGATCCGGGCCGTCCGGTTGCAGGCCAATGATTCCCTGCTGTATGCCGGGGGTAGCATTCCCGCCGGTCAGGGCCGGTTGACGTTGCCCTATCGGTTCCGGGCTTTGTCGTTCCAGTTTGCCGCCACCAGTTTTGTGGGCGACAATGAAAATGAGTTTCAGTACAAACTCTCCGGAAATGCCCAGATGGCCGACGATACGGTTTGGTCGAAATGGGGTCGGGAAACGCGCAAAGACTACACCAACCTGCCCCCCGGCCCGTATACCTTCCTGGTTCGCGCCCGCGACTCCTACGGTCAGTTGAGCCGGGAAAGCCGCTTTTCGTTTGAAATCACCCGCCCCTGGTTCCGCGAACCCTGGGCCTACGCGCTTTATATTCTCATCGGTTGTTTCCTGATAGCGGTCTTTGTCCAGTATTACACCCGCCGGTTGATGCGGGAAAAACTGAAACTCGAAGCCCTGGTGGACGACCGTACTGCGCAGGTGGTTCAGCAAAAAGAGGAGCTGGTGGCACAATCGGCACGTTTGCAGATGGCGAAAGAAACCGCCGAAGCGGCCAACCGGGCGAAAAGTGAATTTCTGGCCAACATGAGCCACGAACTCCGGACGCCCCTCAACGGCATTCTGGGTTTTACGCAACTGCTCCAGCGCGACACCAACCTGAGCAGCGGTCAGCAACGCGGTTTGGGCATTATTCGCACCAGTGGCGAACACCTGCTGACGCTGATCAACGAGGTGCTGGATATTGCCAAAATTGAAGCCCGGCGGTTCGACTTTCAGCAATCGGCGGTAGCCCTGCCCGCGCTTCTGGCGAACGTGTCGGCGTTCTTCCGAATCCGGGCCGAAGAGAAAGGGCTGGCGTTTACCTACCGGGTAGAAACGCCCCTGCCGGCGGTGGTTTCCGGCGACGAAAAACGCCTGACACAAATCCTGAACAATCTTCTGAGCAATGCCGTAAAATTTACGGAACAAGGTACCGTCGAGTTGGTTGCTGGCAGTCAGGAAATCCGCCCCGGCCAGTTCCGGGTGGTTTTCCGGGTCAGTGATTCGGGGATCGGCATTCCGGAAAACCGCCTGACCGAGATTTTCCAACCTTTCTACCAGGTGCGGGACGGAAAACAGTTCATCGAAGGCACCGGACTCGGTTTAGCCATTTCGGATAAACTGGTCGAGTTGATGGGCGGCAAATTGAGTGTTGTCAGCACCCCCGGAAAAGGCAGTATGTTCACCGTCAGCCTGCCGTTGTCGGCGGCCCAGCGTGGCCCTGCACCGGAAACTACTCACCCGGATCGACGCCGGATTCTGGGCTACGAGGGTCTGCAACGGCGGGTGCTGGTGGCCGACGACAACGCCGACAACCGGCTGGTGGTGGTGTCACTCCTCGAAACACTGGGTTTCGTCGTCCTCGAAGCCATCGACGGACGGGTCGCTATCGAGCTGGCGATCCGCCAGAAACCGGATCTGATTCTGATGGATCTGGTGATGCCCAACCTCAACGGTTTTGAAGCCCTGCAACAGCTCAGCGCCCGGAAGGAACTGGCGCACACCCGAATTATTGCGTTTTCCGCCAATGTTTTCGAACAGAACCAGCAGCGTTCGCTCAGCGAGGGCTTCGATGATTTTGTCGCCAAACCCGTCGATGTAGATAGTCTCCTGGTTAAAATCGGGGAGCAACTGGCTTTGCACTGGCGATACGCGGCTGATAATTCCGAAACAGGAAAGCCGGTAACCTCCCCGCCGACTGACACCGCTGAACTGGTCATTCCGGGCCATGACGACCTGAATGCCTTGCTGGACAAGGCCCGGCAGGGTGACATTCGAAGCATTCTGGATAAACTATCCGACCTTGAAGTACACGATTCCGCGTTCGGTCCGTTTGCCAATCGCTTACGCCACTGGGCCGCGGAGTTTGATACCCGACAAATCCGGGATTATTTAACCCAACTCCTCGCCAATCCCTAATCTTATGTCCGCCAGTATTCTTGTCGTTGACGATACGCCCCACAACATCAGCATTTTATTCGATGCGCTGACCCATTATGGGTACCGCGTGCTGGCCGAGCGCGACGGAAAAAGTGCCCTCGAACAGGTTCGTCACGCCCGGCCCGATCTGATTCTGCTCGACGTGATGATGCCCGGCCTGAACGGTTTCGAGACCTGCCGACAGCTCAAAAACAACCCCACAACCGCCGACATTCCGGTGATTTTTATGACCGCCCTGACCGAATCCATCGACAAAATCAACGGGTTCAACATGGGTGCTGTGGATTACATCACGAAACCGTTCCAGTTGCCCGAAGTTCTGGCGCGGGTTCAAACGCACCTGGCGCTGCGGCAAATGCGTCAAGATCTGGAGAAACTCAATGAACAGCTCGAACAGCGGGTTCAGGAACGAACCGAAGCCCTCAGCCGCGCCCTGGCCGAACTGGAAACGCTGAAAGATCAGCTTCAGGCCGAAAATTCTTACCTCCGCGATGAGATCAGCCAGACCAGTGGTTTCAGCGAAATCGTAACCCAAAGTGCACCCTTCCGGCGTGTATTGACCAAAATAGAGCAGGTGGCCCCCACCAATACGACGGTGCTGATTCTGGGCGAATCCGGTACGGGCAAAGAACTGCTGGCGCGGGCCATTCACGAACACAGTAGTCGGAAAAACAAACCGCTGGTGAAGGTCAACTGCGCAGCTTTGCCGCCTACGCTCATCGAGAGCGAGCTGTTCGGTCACGAAAAAGGAGCCTTTACCGGCGCGACCAGCCAGAAAACCGGGCGATTTGAACTGGCCCAGAACGGCACTATTTTTCTGGATGAAATCGGTGAAATGCCCCTCGACCTGCAATCCAAACTGCTGCGGGTGTTGCAGGAAGGCGAATTTGAGCGCGTCGGCGGCACCAAAACCCTGCGCGTCAATGTTCGGGTGCTGGCGGCTACGAACCGCGATCTGGAAGTCGAAATTGAAAACGGCCGCTTTCGCGAAGATTTGTATTACCGGCTGAATGTGTTCCCGGTTAAAAGCCTGCCCCTTCGCGAACGAAAAGAAGACATTCCGCTGCTGGTGCGGCACTTTTGCGACAAACACGGTCCCGATCTAAACCGCCGGATCGAGGTCATTCCGACCCGCGTGATCGATATGCTGACGGCGTACAACTGGCCCGGCAACATCCGTGAACTGGAGAACATCATTGAACGCTCATTGATCAGTTCGACCGGCCGACAACTCGAACTCGGCGACTGGACGGGCAACGACTGGCGCGACCGCAAGAATCCGCTGGCCCGTAAAGTAACGCCCCTGACGCTGGAAGAATGCGAGCGCAACCACATCATCACCGTGCTGGAATCCACCCACTGGAAAGTCAGCGGAGATCACGGGGCCGCCCGGATTCTGGATGTCATTCCAACCACGCTCGAATCGAAGATGAAAAAGCTTGGCATTACCCGACCCTGATCCCCTTCACTCCTCCTGAAATGTCCTGACATTCCTGAAATACCGTAACCAACGCTGTTCTACCCTAGCCACAGAAAGCCACCTAACCATTTAATCATCAAACCATTACACAAACCTTAAACGACTGGCATATGGCTTGATTACCAGATAGTATCTGTTAATTAAGTTGCGCCATGTGTACCGTTTCTTACCTTCCCCTGGCAAAGGGTGCGTATTTGATCACCGCCAGCCGCGACGAAAAAACCGCCCGGCCTTCCGCGCGTTTTCCCGTCAAATCGACGCTCAATGGACAAGCGGTTTATTTCCCGCAGGACCCCCAGGGACACGGTTCGTGGATTGCCACGGCCCACGAACCCGGTTTTACGCCTACCACGGTTTGCCTGCTGAACGGTGCTTTTCAGGCGCATACGGCCCATCCGCCCTACCGCCACAGCCGGGGACTGGTGGTTCTGGAGGTGTTCCGGTATGCCTCTCCGGGCGAATGGCTGGCCGGTTTTGATTTTAAAAACCTCGAACCCTTTACGCTGCTCATCCTGCAACCGGGGCAACTTTGGGAAGTGCGCTGGGATGGAAAAACCGCCCACAGCCGCCAGCCTGACCCGGCTCAACCCGCCATCTGGTCGTCTTCGACGCTCTACACGTCCACCGTGGTTGCCCGTCGCGAAGTCTGGTTTCAGACGTGGCTCCGGCAACAAACGCAGTTTACCGTGGCTGGCATTCGCCAGTTTCACAAGCAGGCCGGCCGGGACGACCCACAGAATGCGGTGTTGATGAACCGGGGAGACGGGATGCAAACCCTCAGCCTGACCACCGTTCGGCACTGCCCGGACCACACCGAGATTTTCTACGAAGACCTGACAACGTCCCGATTCCTGTATCAGCAACTAACGCCATCCCATGAACTTACTTACGTCCACTGAACGTCTCCGCCCCCCGGTTTCCGCTGCGGTTCCGAGCTGGGCCGACCGGCTCAACCAGCGGGTAGACCGGTTTCTGATTCGGCTCCGGCACTGGGAATACTGGCCTTTTTCCGTGGTCTATTTCCCGGTAATCATCTACTACGGCTGGCTCGCGCTCAAGGCCCGTTCCTGGTTTTTCTTTTCGGCCAGTAACCCCGGCATTGAATCGGGCGGGATGCTGGGCGAATCGAAAATGGACATTCTGAACCGCATCGACGCACATTACAAACCGAAAACCCTGTTTTTCCTCCAACCCACCATCGATGCTGTTCTGGATCAGATGCTGCTAGCCGATTGCTGGTTCCCCATCGTGGCCAAACCCGACCGCGGAGAGCGGGGCTGGCGGGTCGAAAAGCTCCATTCCGTCGCCGAATTGACGGCGTATCTGAACGATACGCCGGCGGATTTAGCCCTAATCGTGCAGGAATACGTCGATGAACCACTGGAACTGGGCGTGTTTTATTACCGGATGCCAGGCCAGCCGACCGGAACGGTTTCTTCCATCGTGGTCAAGGAGTTTCTGTCGGTGGTGGGTGATGGAACATCTACGATGCTGGAATTACTCCGGCGGAATCCCCGCGCCCGGCTTCAATTGCCGGTGTTGATGGAACGGTATGGCGAACGGTTAACCTATGTGCCGGAACCCGGAGAAACCCCGATGCTGGAGCCCATCGGCAACCACTGCCGGGGTACGAAGTTTCTGGATGGTAATCATCTGATTACGCCGGAACTGGTGGCGGTTTTCGACCAGATCAGTCAATCGGTAGACGGTTTTTACTACGGTCGCTACGACCTCCGCTGCCGCTCAATCGACGATCTTCTGCGGGGGCAAACCATCCGGATCCTGGAACTCAACGGAGCAGGTGCCGAACCGGCGCACATCTACCAACCCGGCTCTTCGATCCGGACGGCCTGGCGGGTGTTGCTCCGACACTGGCAGGTGTTGTATGCCATCAGCCGGTCCAACCACCAACGCGGTGTGCCGTATATGACTTTCCGGGAAGCCCGAACCATTTACCGCCGTATTCAACGGGACAAAACTACCAGACCGTCATGATGCTGTTCGCCGGAAATTTTGTGGTCGGCTGGGTGGTCAGTTTTCTGGGGTCTCTGCCGCCGGGTGTTCTAAACCTGACCATCATTCGGGTATCGTTGCGGCAGGGTCTTCGGGCGGCTCTCGAATTTGCTCTGGCCTGTACCCTGATCGAGTTCATGTATGGCTACATCGCGGTGTGGCTCACGGAACAGATCTCACAATATGCCTTTTTTAAATTTCTCACCGACGGGTTCACCCTGCTCCTGCTGTTGATTCTGGGGCTTTACTACCTCCGGAAACAAAGCCGCCCGCCGACGCCCGCCGACCGAACCGCAACCCGCGCGTTCGGGTTGGGTCTTGGCCTGAGTGTCATCAACGTGGCAGCTTTTCCGTTCTGGCTTTTTTATACAGTATTGCTCACCCAGAAAGGCTGGGTCAGCCTGGCGGGTTCACCGTCGGTTCTGGTGTATGTGCTGGGGATTGCGCTGGGAACCCTGACCGGTTTGTGGTTTTTTGTTGGCGTAAGCCAGCGTCTGAATACTTTTCTGGTGGCCCACCTTCACCGGTTCGACCGCCTTATGGGCTGGCTGTGTGTGGGCTTGGCCATTGTTCAGGGCCTGGTACTGGCATCGAACCAATGAGTTTTTTAACGATTGTTCTACTAACCCCAATTCATCATGCAACGCAATTTTGTCCGGTTAACCATTGTTTTTTTGTTCTTTGTTTCCACGGTTTTTGCCCAGAAACCCGTTATCTTTTCAACTTCCGACAAAGCCCTGGGTGGCTATGACCCGGTGGGTTATTTTACCGAAGGGAAACCCGTTTTAGGGGCCGATTCGCTGACCTGGACGTGGCAGGGCGCCCACTGGCATTTTGCCAGCGAAAAAAACAAAGCAGCTTTTCAGGCTGAACCCGAACGGTTTGCCCCACAGTACGGCGGGTATTGTGCCTTCGGTATGTCGAGGGGTTACAAAGCTCCCACGCAACCCGATGCCTGGACGATCGTCGATAACAAGCTCTATTTTAATTACAACCAGAAAGTGCGGACGGAATGGAACAAGGACCGGCCTGGTTATATTCAGAAAGCGGATACGAATTGGGTTGAGGCAAGAGAGAAGAAATAGAGTCGGGACGAAACGGCTACGCGGTTTCGTCCTGGTATTTTTTTAGCAGATTGTGAAACCATACGCGGTCATTGTCTACCAGTTTGATATACAGCCGGAGATTACCTACTGCACTTTCGTACGTAAATTTCCGGCTGGCATCGCCTTTTCGGAGCGCGTATTTCACCATTTTATCGACTACCTTAAAGAACCGGTCTTCATCGTCTCTCGCAAATTTTTCATCCCAGAACAAGACCGTTGGGGAAGCCTCCGACGGCTTAAATGACAACCTGAATTTTGTCAAACCCATTTCTAATGTTTCCATAGCAGTTCACCACTTCGGCGATTTTTTCATCGTTTCCCAGAAGGTAGGCAATTCATTTGGCATAACCTAATAATCAGACTTTTAACGATGCTGCTCTATTCACAAAAAGGGGTTATCAAGGCTCGTTGATATTCTCTTTCCAGCCCGTGCATGCCACTGGTTAGCGGTAAACCGTCGAAAGCGGCCAGGGGCAGGTCGGTCCGTTTCCCCTCGTTATCGACCAGAAACGCCGAAAGAAGCCGACATCCTGAACTGGCAAAATAATTTAAAACTTCCATCAGGTGTTCCAGCTCATTGGAGTAGAGTCGGCAGGAACGGTTTTTCCCTTGTGAATAGCAAAGCGAAAAGTAAAGCCACATTGGGTTGAGTAGAATAAGTAGGCAAGCTAACCGGGGTAGTATACGTTTGTCGGCCGTAAGATAGTAGAAACTCCCGGAACCCGTATCCAACGACCGCTTTTTTTGTAAATAGAATTTCTTCCCGAAAATGGCGCCCCCTGTGTCATGGCGGCTGTCTTTGATTGCAATTCCCGGAGAATCGACTATATTTAGAGACGCAAAAAACCTTCTTCGATCATGAAAAAAGCGGCCGGTATTGGGTTAATTCTTCTCTCCTTCTCCTTTGTCTACATGTCGGTTCAGGTCTATGCCAACGAGGAGGCCATGCGGGTGATCGATGAATACGGCTGGATGGCCGTCGTGGCCAAAATCGGTAGCGTCATTCTGTTTACCTACCTGGCTTTTACGTCGCTGATGCGGGGAATTTCCCTCATTCGAGAAGAGTAAAATGGGGCTGGCTGTAGGGTATGTTCGGCGAATGCTGTAGCTTGCGGCCCATTTGTTTTCTATGAAAAGATACGGATTTATGTTACTGGCCTTGGCCTTGCTGGCCGGCAGTTGTCAACAGGCCGAACAGACGCCCTGCGACCCAGCCATTCCTACCCTCCAGGCACCCCAGGCGGAAATCACGGCCTTGAAAAAGTACATCGACTCCAGCGGCATTTCGGCAATGGCCGACGGTCGGGGGTTTTACTACAGCATCCAAGCCCCCGGCACCGGAACCAAACCAACGCTGTGTTCTGCCGTGACCGTCAATTATGTAGGAAAACTGACCAACGGAACCACCTTTGACAGTTCAAAAAACATCACCTTTGGTTTAAACCAACTCATTGTGGGCTGGCAGGAAGGCATTCCGCTCATTGCTCCCGGTGGCAGCATTACGCTGTATTTACCCCCCAGTTTAGCGTATGGCGCACAGGCCCTGAACGGAATTCCGGCCAATTCGATTCTGGTGTTTACGATCGACCTCATCCAGAGTAATTAGGAACGCCTTCGACCCAATCAGCCGCCTTGAAGGTGTTGGGCAAAAACCGCTTTGACTCTTGCCCACATGGCGTCGGACAGCACGTGGCCCTGTCCCGGCTCGATAAAGGAAGTGAAGTTTCCGGCGGCACCGGCTTTCTGGTACGCCTGTGCAATCCGGGGAATGGCCTTCCGAACAAAGTCAATCGGTGAGCCCGAGTCTTCTTCTCCAAAGTTTAAGTGCAGAACCCGGGGCGCAATGAGGGCCGCGATGTCGGGTGTATCGCCATACTGAAGCCAGCCCGGCACGAAATTCGGAAAGCAATGCAGCAGGTGTTCGTGCTCGATGGCGGCATAGGATGGCAAACAACAGTTCCCGACGATGCATTTCAGGCGGTTTTCGAGCGGCCCCACCAGCCAGGAGTGGGTCGATCCCATCGAGTGCCCGTAACAGCCAATCCGGTTGGCGCGTACTTCCGGACGGCTACTGAGGTAATCGACCGCCCGGCGCATTTCCAGCACATTTTTCCAGGCCATACTGCGCCCCCGGACCACCTGGCGCAGAAACTCAAAGCGTTCATAATCCCCTTTTTTCAGCTTTCCGGTTGGGTCCTGCCTTTCCTCGAAACAAAGCGCATCGGGACACAACACGACGTAGCCCTCGCGCACTAGCGCCACGGCGGTATGGTGCATCGGATTACCGGCCAGACCCGCCGGCTCGGATTTGCCCAGGTGATATTCGCCATTGTGCTGGTGCCAGACGGCAATGGCCGGGGCCGGTTTTTGAGCCGTCGCCGATTCCGGGATTAACAACAGCGCCGGAACCCGGTCGTTGGGCTCCACCTCGTAGGTGATCGACTCAATGCGGTAGCCGTCATTCGGCATCGTTTCCCGGAGTTGCGGCAGCAAGGGTGAGGCTTTTGGAAAGGGCCCGCCGAGGCAGGTCTGGTAGTGTTTCCGCAAGGTCTCGGCCGACAAAATCGGGGGGGTGGGTTGCAAACCGTCCGCCATTGGCAAACTACCGGCGGTGGAAAGCACGCCAAGTCCGCCCATCAGTTGCGACTTCATAAAATTCCGTCTCGTGTGTTTCATGGTGAGAAAACCGGTTACCACGTCCAGATCTGAAACGAGGTGAATTGCTGAAATTATCACAAAAAGTGACTAGTCGATTCATGGGTGACGTTTTACCGGAAAAAAATATTTCCTCCTTAAAAACATTTTTTTCCGGGGCGGGTTTTGTAATTGTAAATCGCGACTAAGCGGGGTTACTGTGAAAGGTGCCTGATTGAAAAAATAACCGTTTCATTAGCGATATCATAGGGCCAGAGGACTTCCGTCGTCTGGCTTTTTTTGTACGATCTGATTCAAAAAACACAGTCACCAAAACCGTACTCCTTATCTGCCAGAATCATGTTACTTGACAAATCAATTCCGTTCACGTTTTTGTTTCGAAAAATTCGCCGGGAGGCTATGCTGGTATTTCTGTTTGCCAATGTGGTCGTTTTGGCCAAGTACTTTTTTCACCTCAGGTATTTGACCATTCCCATTGCGATTCCGACTTTGCTGGGCACCTGCATTTCGCTGCTTCTGGCTTTTCGCACCAATCAGGCTTACGACCGCTGGTGGGAAGCCCGGATTATCTGGGGCGCCATCGTCAACGACAGCCGCAGTCTGATCCGGCAACTCCAGATGTTTCTGCCCGTAACCCCCAACCAACAAATGATCATTCACGCCTTTGTGCAGCGGCAATGCGCCTGGTGTTTTGTGCTGGGCGATTCGCTGCGGGGGCATGAAGTTGAACGGCGGTTGCATGAATTTCTGACCCCGGCCACCGTCGAGTCCATTCTGGCAACCGACAACCGACCCAATGCGCTGATGCTCGAACACGGTTTAGCCGTCGGCCAGCTTTACCGAACCGGGCAATTATCGGATTATCAAATGGTGCAGATCAGCACCACGCTGAACACCCTGACCGACTCGATGGGTCGCTGCGAACGGATTAAGAACACGCCTTTTCCGCGTACTTATACGTTCAACTTGCAATTGTTCATCTATCTTTTTGCCGCCATTTTACCATTCTGTTTCGAAGCGGATCTGTATTACCTGGATGTGCCGCTGGTGACGCTGATTTCCTGCGCCTTTCTGCTGCTCGAAAAAAGTGCCGTTCAACTCCAGGACCCGTTTGAGAACCAGCCAACCGATACCCCGATGACGTCGATTGCGCGCACGATTGAGATCAACCTCAAAACCATGACGGATTATAAAGAAATACCGCCAAAACTGCTTCCCTACGATTATTACACCCTGTGATTTTAGGCCTTACATCCGATAATCCTTTACACTTTCGCTTTTCACCCTAAATCCCCAAAGACCGGGCAGGAGCCGTCGGTTCGGCCAAAAGAATCGGCTATTCAACCCTGTATAGACCTTAACCAAAGGCCGGCCCCCAACTCCGGTCAAAAAAAATCGAACGGCGTGGCAACGATCGTGGCAAATATCCCGTATGGGTAGGTAACGCTACCCTACTGCCATCGAAACCCATGACGCGCTTTGAATTTTTAAAATCATTAGGCTTTTCCGGGGCGGCCCTGCTGGTTGCCATGACTTCCTGCATCCACGAAGAGGACACGGTGGTGGATGCCCTGACCCTGGCGGGTCCGCAAAGCACGACTCCTGCTTCGTCGACCACCGCCACGCCCAGCAGCGGTACGGTGACCACCCCAGGCACAAGCACCACCACATCTGGTACCGATCTGAGCACGATAGCCAGCCGCCTGTTAACAATTGACCTGACAAGTTCGGCAGCAACTGCCCTGAAAACCGTCGGGGGTTACCTGGCCCAAAGTGGCATTGTTGTCGCACAGGTCAGCGCAGGGGTATATGTCGCAGTTACACAAACCTGCAGCCATGAACCCAAGAAAAAAATCATCTTCAACAAAACTGAGTTTTACTGCACCGAGCATGGGGCCCGCTTCGACTTGACCGGCAAAGGCAAAAACAGTTTTGGCAGCAAAGGCATCACCGTCTACAAAACCGCCACCGACGGAAAAACGCTGGTTGTTTATAATTCGTGAATCCCAACACGCCCCTTTTTCATTCATCCAACTAAAAACCTATGAAAGTCTTCCTTTTATCCGTCCTGGCGTTCTTCGCCGTGTCGGCCCCCCAGTGGCAGCTCAACCTGGATCAGGCAAAAGCTGAAGCGGAAAAGAGCCACAAACTGATTTTACTTAATTTTTCGGGTTCCGACTGGTGCGGACCGTGTATCAAATTAAAAAAAGACATTTTCGAATCCGAAGCCTTTCAGGTATTTGCAACGGATCACCTGGTGCTGGTACGCGCCGATTTCCCACGTCTTTCCAAAAACAAACTGGATGCCCGGCAGGAAGCTCATAACGAGGCACTGGCTGAAAAATACAACAAGAAGGGAAAATTCCCCTTTACGGTTCTGCTCGACACCAGCGGACGGGTATTGAACGAATGGGATGGCTATTCGCCGTCCATGACAGCATCGTCGGTCATGGCGTCTATTCAGGCGGCAAACGCCGGGCAGAACGAATGAAATCCGCCGGACTTCTTCACCAGCGAATCCAGCGACTTATGGGGAATCGCTTCGAATTGAGCGTCGTGAGTCCCGACGCTGACTGGGCCAACGCCTGCATCGATGCGGCCATTGCCGAAATTAGCCGCATCGAACGGCTGTTGACCACTTTTGACGAAGGTAGCCAGACCAATCAGATCAACGCTGGCGCAGGCATCCGGGCTGTTCCGGTCGATCCGGAAGTCTTTGCACTCATTCAACGGTCGCTGCGGCTGTCGGCCCTGACCCAGGGCGCGTTCGACATCACCTACGGCTCGATCGACAAACGACTCTGGAACTTTGACACAACCATGACCGCGCTACCCGATCCGAAAACCGCCCGGCAGATGGTGCGGCTCATCAATTACCGCAACGTGGTTCTGGACGAAAAGAACACCACCGTGTTTCTGAAAGAACGGGGAATGCGGATCGGTTTTGGCGGGATTGGAAAAGGGTATGCTGCCGAACAGGCAAAGCGACTCCTGCAATCGCTGGGCGTCGGAAGCGGCATTGTCAATGCCGCCGGCGATCTGACCACCTGGGGCCTGCAACCGAACGGCGAACCCTGGACCATCGGCATTGCCGACCCGGACGCGGCCCGAAACGCAACCGCCGGACGGGCCTTTTCTTACCTGAGCATCAGCAATATGGCTATTGCAACCTCGGGTACGTACGAAAAATACGCCATGATCGGCAATCGGCGCTACTCCCACACCATCGATCCGAAAACCGGCTATCCGGTTTCCGGGATTAAAAGCGTGACGATCATCGCCCCCAATGCCGAGTTGGCCGATGCCCTGGCTACGCCCGTGATGGTGATGGGCGTCCGGGTCGGGCTCGATCTGATCAACCAGATGCAACACCTGGCTTGCATCCTCATCGATGACCACGATCACGTGTATACGTCAACCAACATCCGGCTGGTCAAGTCGGCGACTCTCTGAAAACCACTCTGACTTGTTTTACTTACCTATGCTAAACCAACGAATCATCCCCGCAACGAGGCTGGCACTGGCGCTGCTTGGCGCAGGCCTGTCGGGCTGCGTCTCCGTCAAGGAATACCAGAAAAGCCGCATCAACGATGCCGACATGGAACTCTCAGCACGAAAATCAGAAAAGTTTGAGCAGAATTTTTACCTCTACCGCGAAGGTGCAGCCGGTGCCAATGGCGGAAAAAGCGGAGGAGGCTGCGGCTGTAATTAACCACCCCTATGAAAAAAATCTGTCTGTCCGTTGGCTTGCTGCTGAGCCTGATGCGGACCGGGTATGCGCAGGAAGCTCCTGCCTACGAAAAGCGGAAACTGAAGGTGGAAGAAATCAACCTGGTATCGAGCTACTATGAACAGTCGGGCCAGAATTCGGCCGTAACCGGCGGCATTGGTTCAGAATCCCTGCGCGATTTTGCCCAGTCGCTCGACGTGGTGCTGACTACCACCGACCGGCAAAACCGGCGGCACAGCCTGGTTTTCGACCTGAATATTGATCACTATACTTCCGCTTCGTCCGACAAAATCGACCCACTGACGATCTCGTCGGCCTCCCGGAGTGACACGCACGTGTATCCGTCGCTGTCGTGGAGTATGCGCGACGACGTCCGGCGGGTTACCAAAGGCATTTCGTTTGCTTATTCGACGGAGTATGATTACAAGTCTTACGGTGTGAGCGTCAGTTACAGCAAGTCGTCGGTCGATAACAACCGGGACCTAACGCTGAAAGCCGGGGCCTTTTTCGATACCTGGACGGTAATACTCCCCGCCGAACTCCGCCCTGAGGGCTACGGTTCGGGGGCAGAAGGTGACATGGACCCGGTTGACCACAAACCGCGTAATTCCTACAACGCCAGTGCGTCCGTTTCACAGGTGATCAACAAACGTCTACAGGCTTTTTTGACGCTCGAACCCTCGTTTCAGCAAGGGCTCCTGAGCACGCCCTTTCACCGGATTTATTTCAATGAAGGTTCCGAAACCGTTGAACGATTGCCGGGTTCACGCCTGAAACTGCCTCTCGGCCTTCGCGTCCATTACTTCCTCGGCGACCGCGTAATCATTCGTTCGTTCTACCGGTATTATGCCGACAATTGGGGCATGCAGGCGCATACCGTCAACCTGGAAACGCCCATCAAGCTGACCTCCTTCGTGTCCATCAGTCCATTTTATCGCTTCAGCAAACAGACGGCGGTTCGGTATTTTGCCGCCTACGGCCAACACGCCACCACCGAGCGGTATTACACCAGTGATTACGACATCTCGGGGTTTACCAGCCAGTTTCTGGGTATGGGCATTCGGCTGGCTCCGCCGGGCGGTTTGCTTGGCATCAACCGCTGGCAGAGCGTCGAACTCCGCTATGGTCGCTACAGCCGCAGCACTGGCCTGACGGCCAACAGCGTAACCTTGCTGGCGAAGTTCAAGTAGACCCTTGCAATTGATGCGAAAAGTCGTGCAGATTCTTATCTTTGGTAACCGGGTCTTCTGACGTAAACCCGTTGGGAATAGTCCGCTCCCGGTTTCACAAAAGTCCGAACCCATCTGTCCTCTTAATCGACCAATCTGCATGGAAGAAAGTGAAATTCTAGCCAAACTGCCTCTGGTTTTCACGGAGTCGGCACTTCGTCAGGAAATGCTGACCCACGGAAAATTCCTAAAAGTTAACAAAGACGATACCCTGATTCGGGAGGGGCAATACCTGGACTTTCTGCCCATCGTCATCAAAGGCGAAATCCGGGTTTTCCAGCAAAAAGAGGATCGGGAAATTCTGCTCTACTACGTTCGGGAAGGCCAGACGTGCATGATGTCACTTTCAGCCGCGTATTTCAACCACACCAGTTCGTCCTACGGGGTGGCCACCAAACCGTCCGAAATTTTCGTTTTTCCCACCCGGCTCGTCAACGAATGGCAACTGAAATATTCTTCGTGGAACGCCTACCTGATCCAGACCTTTCGCAGCCGCTACGATGAATTGCTGGGATCGTTTGAAAGCGTCGCGTTTGATCCGATCGACAAACGGGTTCTTTCTTACCTGACCGAGCGGGCCAAAAAAGAAAATACCGCCCAAATTGCCATTTCGCACCAGAATCTGGCGTATGAACTGGGCACCACCCGGGTGGTTATTTCCCGCATCCTGAAGGGGTTTGAACAGCAGGGCAAAGTCAAATTGTTCAGAGGTTCAATTCAGCTAAAATAATTGAGGGCTTGTGTATCTTTTGATACCGTTTTTTAGCGGTGGACGGGTATAGATTTGTACCAACCAACCGCTAACAGGATGAAAACCTACTATACCCTGATTGCCTTCATTCTATCCATCGCCAGCATGCAAGCACAATCCAACTCCGGCACAACGCCAGCCCGGAAGCTGACGTTTCTCATTCACGTTACGCAAAGCCAGGACCCCACCCGGGCTGCCCTGGCTTTTCTGGTGGCCAAAACCGCCCTCGACGAAGGCCACACGGTCAATCTTTTTCTGGCGGGCGATGGCGTAAAGTTGTTACAGGATGAAACTCTCAACCAATTGACCGGTTTGGGCACCGGCAACCTTCGTGAACATTACGATGCCATTGTAAAAGGAAATGGGCGGTTTTACCTGTCGGGCAACTCCGCGAAAGCCCGGGGCATGACCGCGGCTGACCTGAAAGACAAACCGGCTGAATTTGCCTTGCCCACCGTGCTGATCAGGCTGGCCACGGAGAGCGACCGCCTGTTTACGTATTAACCATTCCAAACTCCATAAAACCATGAAAACTCTCCATTGCCGGGACGTTGGCTTCGATTGTGAAGGCGTTATCAACGGCACCACCGACGACGAAGTATTGCAACAGGCGGCTGAACATGCCTTGACGGTTCACGGCCTGACGGTTACGCCGGAAATAGCTGAACAGGTCAAAACGTTGATCAAAGAGGAAGCCTGATAACAGGTTGTCGGAAGGGTCCGTAAAGAGGTACCGCTCCCGAACGAGCAGGGAGTCTTCTTTACTTAGCAATCGGACGAAACGGGGCACGGCTAGTTTCCCTGTTTCGTCCTTTTATTTCGCCGGCGCAGGGTACCCCCCCGACTGAAGGGAGCCGGAAGTCACCGAATTTGATTTTGAGTAGAAATAATTAAGCAAACATGGATTGATTCCGGCCCGGCCTGACGGTCGTGTATCAAAACAAGAAAGGTTGAACGAATTCCAAAACTGCCGCCATTCGTCCACCTATTCAGGCCATTTGTTGGACAAAAGCCCTGTCATTTTGCGATACTTTTGCCGAAACAAATGACTGATTGATGGCAAATGTTCTCAAAAAAGCCGTATCGCAGCTAATCGATAAACTTTCAACGCCTTCACACGTCGTGGCCATTCGGGCCTGGCAACCGGCCACGCTGTATGAAGTCGACGTTCACCTTCCCACCACGGCAATGGAAAAATGGACCACCATCCAACGCTTGAAATGCAAAGTCGCAGAGTTTGAATACCGGGATTATACCCCGGCCATCTGGAAGGCCGGAGAAAGAATTTGCACCCTCTATATCCAGGCCGGACACGACGGAGCCGGAAGCCGCTGGGTTCAGCGCCTAAAAAAGGGCGACAAGATCCCCTTAGGCGTTGCCCACGCAGCCCAGGTGCCGACGAAAGAAGGGAGAATCCTGTGCCTGGGCGACGGCACTGCGATCGGGCATTTTTTAGGGATGAAGCAGTTAACCGACCGAAAACGGTTTCCGATGGAAGTCGTGATCATACTGCCTGAAATTTACCAGCTACCGTCCACCCTGATAGCGAATAATCCCGAATTTGAATTTATCTTCAACCCGCACGGAAACAGCCTGGAAACCCTGGAACAATGGGCGCTTTCAAAAGAGTTGAGCGCGTATACCTCGGTATATCTGGCAGGCCATACGCCCCTGGTGAAAAGCTTGCGAAAAAAGCTGAAGGCAATACCGGACGTACCGGCGACATTCCAGGCCCACGGGTTCTGGTCATAAAAAAGCAGCATGGCGACCCACGATATTCCCCTCTTTCATTTGGAAAAAAATCCGTTCGAAATGGGAATTTTATCCCTTTCGGATCAAACCACCCTGGAACTTGTCAATGAAAAAGTCAGGATTCCCCACCGCCACGACCATTATTGCTTCTTTTTTATGGAAAGTGGTTGCCTGAATTTTAGTGTCGATTTCCAGAATATAGACATCCAGCCTTCCTCCCTTTTAATAACCCGTCCCGGACAAATTCACGAACTCGGTTTTGCCAAAGATCCTGCCGGGTGGCTACTGGCTTTTGATGCACACTTTATCGACGAAAAGGCCCGCAGCGTGATCGACCAATCCTTTGTGAAAGTCATTTTACTCCAGTTGGACGAGGCCGAAAAAACAGAGGTATGCACCCTTTTCAATCTGATCTATTCAACCGAATGCGAGAAATCACCGGCAAACTTTCATCAGCGGCTTCTCCAAACGTTGATCAATGCCCTATTTTACAAAATCGTACTGATTTTTCAAGCGCAGGAAGACAAACGCATTCAAAGCTATTCATCCCGGAGCATGGAAATTACCAGGCGGTTTCATCAGTTGGTGAAAGCCCATTTTCTCCTCCTGAAAAAAACCGCTGATTATGCGTCAAAACTCAATATAACCGTCAGTTACCTGAACGATACCGTCAAGGCGGTCACCGGGTTTTCCTCAACCTACCTCATCCAGCTTGAAATTTTTCGGGAAGCCCAGCGATTCCTGGTGTATACCACCAACAGCGTTAAGGAAATTGCGTTTCAGTTGGGCTACGACGACGAGAAATACTTCATCCGGTTGTTCAGTAAAACGATTGGGACATCGCCGGCCAGTTTTAGAAAAAAGTATCGATGACGGTTACGTTCTTTTTTTTTCAGATAAGGCAACGGGGAATCGAAGCCTATGCAAAAGATGGGTATCTTGAACGCCTGTTTCTCCCATAAACCGTAAGCACAAACCGCCTTTTATTACCCCTAATCATGGAAGCTCCTTTCGATACGCACTGGGCCGAAGAGGCCCGGTTTACGTTCAATCAACTCCCCACGGAGGTACAGAATGCGTTTTTGCGGCAACTGCCGAATCTGGTGGTTAGTTATGCCGGCCTCTACGCCCAACGCCCGGAAGACTCAAAAGTAGTCGGCACGGTTTCCCATATGCAGGCACCGGACTGGAATTTATGGCTGCGAATGGGTACGGAATATGCGGAAGGCGAAACCGGCCCGATCCTGTTTGTCAACGAGTTTTCGTCATTGTCTCCTGACGACTTTGAACAATCGGTAGCCACAGCCCGGCAATCGCCCGACCGGGTCAATGAAGACGGGAACGCGGCCGGGTCGCCGATGCGATGAAGTGAATTGAACAGATTTTTATCTGCATCAATCCGCCCCATTCGTGTGCTCATTTTTGATTTCAATCATCCTTTTTTAGGCCGTGGCAAAACCCTTTTTAAGGCATCGAACCAGGTCTGGGCTATTTTTTCGGCCCCCTGTGCATTCGGGTGGACTTTATCGGCGATTGCATCGGTTTGCCAGTCCCAGCCTTTCTCCTGATTAACCAGCATTACATGCCTGCTGTTCACCTCTTTGACCATCACTCCGATTTGCTCGTTGAGGGCTGGAATGTAGCTGTACTTCGGGAGTTTGCCACTGGAAATAACCTGCGCCACCAGGATGACAACCCGCGGATTGATGGCGGTCAGTTGGGCAATGATTGATTTCTGAGCTGTAATAATACCGGCTACCGGATTTTCAGTATCAAAATGGTTGTGACCGGTGTGCAGCAAAACGATGTCCGCAGGAAACCGGCTGTAAAGGCTATCCGCACTGGCTGCCAGAAACTCAGCATTTTTGCCCCCGTAACCGGCGTTATAAACCGTATCCGTCGGGGTGGTACTGGCCTTTGGGCCAATAAATTGGACGGAATACCCCGCCTTCCCTAGTTTTTTCTGAAGCGGAAAAAGGTAGGAAACAAAATCAGCGCCACCCTGAGTAATCGAATCACCAAAACCCAGGATCGTGATCACTTTCGCGGTCGTGTCCTGCTGGCTTTGCGGTGAATGGCTTTGAAAAGCAGGGTGATCGGTCAACCGGGCCGACACGGGAGTTGAAAGGAACAAAACGAGAGAAATCAAACAAGCCTCAACGGATCGCATCATAACTTTTGAGTAACGTCCCCTACCCTTTGATGTCCAGCCGGTCGCACCAGCCGAGAAACGTCGTGTAGGTATCATCCAGAATTTTTAGCTGCTCCGCCGGGATTGCCTGGGCCTTCGCCCGGCTGACCAGTTCCAAAGGTACTCCTCTTTTCTTCAAAAAGTATTTGGCGCTAAGCGGATAAAATTTCGAGATAATGGGTTCGGTTCGGGTAATTTCGGACTGAATCCAGTCGAGATCCGCCTTTTTTGAGGGATCGTTGGCATTCCGGCACAACCAGCTATGGATTTCGGGGTAAAAATTACCGGAGATCGGCGACATACCCCGCGCTCCTTTTTGCAGCGATGCCACGGCGGTAGCAGTATGCGCATTGTAAAATTCGAGTTGGGAACCGCGGGCGATTTCCAGTTTGGTCTCGATGTTTTTCAGGTCTTCAGAGGTGTCTTTGTGGTAGATCATCCGCTTGTTGGCAACCAGCGATTTGAACACACCGGGCGATAGCAGCCGCTTGTAGGGATTCGGACATTCATACGTTCCGACCTTCATAGAACCAGTTTGCGAAAGAAACTTTTCAACATTTTCCGTCAAAACCGCATCGCTTTCTTCTTTCCCCGCAAAATGACTCGAAATCAGAATGACCCCATCCACACCGGTATCGTGAATTTTTCGGGCAAAATCGGCTTTTGCGTTCAGCGTATCCCCGAATGAACCCGTCGAAACCACCGGGACCTTTCCGTTGACCCGCTTCACCACATGCCGGGTCAGCGCAATCCGCTCCTGATCGGTCAGAAAGTACATTTCACTGCTCAGGCAATTGGCAAAAAAACCTTTGGCTCCGGCGTTCAGGTAAAAATCGATCAACCGGGAAAGCCGGTCGTAATCAATGGCGGAATTGGAATCGAACGGGGTGATCATCACCGGAACGAACTTTTTTTCGTCCCGCCCGTATCCGCTGGCTACGGTTTTTGCCTGCGTCGTTGCGGGCAGAAACGTCTGGGCACCGGCGAGAACGGCCACAGCGGCCGGGGTGATTTTTTCCAGAAATTCCCGCCGGGTTAAGGAGGTAAGCGATTTCATTGATCATCAGGGTTTAGAGTTGGATGGGAACGCTGCCGGGTCGCCGATGCCATTGGACGCATCGGCGACCCGGCAGCGTTCCCTGGCCTAACCAGTAATACTTCAAATTATCGCAATCGGTACTCCCGGTTCGCCATCTTTTTTTTCAAACCTTTCCAGAACCGCCTTCCGGGCCGGAAATAGACGGATTTTGAGAGTAAGTATCCCTTAAAAAAGTCCTTGCATAGCCATTTTGTAATTTATTTTTTAAAAATAGAAATAATCGTAGTACACTATTGCACTGCCAGCGTATATGTAATGGTTAAACAGCCGCATCCCATCTCTATGACGTCCCTGTAACGATTCCTGATTATTCCAAACCCAATTTATTGCATGAAAGGATTAGTTTTACCAGACACTGGTACACCCTTCGCATGGTTCAGCAAGCGGTGTACCCTGCTCACCGCTATGGCCATTGTGGCGACCACGGCCCATTCGGCGCCGGTTTTGCGGCCGGCAACACCGGAACGAAAAACCGCAATGATCGAGCGGACCCGGTCACTGCCCAAACCGGTTGAACTCATTAAAGGAAAGGTCACCGACGAAAAGGGCGATGCACTGCCCGGCGTCAGCATTTTACTGAAAGGCACCCAAAAAGGAACCACCACCGACGCGGGCGGCAACTTTTCGATCGAGGTGCCTTCGATGAATTCGGTGCTTGTATTTTCGTTCGTCGGATATACCGCGCAGGAAGTCCCCCTCGCGAACCGCACAACCTTGGAAATCAGATTACTGGCCGAAAGCAAGGCACTGGACGAAGTGGTAGTGACCGCCCTCGGGATTCGCAAGGAGACGAAATCCCTCGGCTACTCGGTTACGAAGGTAGACGGCGAGAGTTTTACCAAAACCCGCGAAACCAACTTTGCCAATTCGCTGAACGGCAAGGTGGCGGGGGTCAACATCAGTCCGGCAGCAACGGGGCCAGCCGGTTCCAGCCGTGTGACCATTCGCGGAAATACCTCGATTTCGGGCAACAACCAGCCCTTGTACATCATCAACGGGCTGCCGATGGACAACACCCAGTTCGGAGGACCGAAAAATGACAACCCGGACTTTGGCGACAACATTTCCAGCATCAACCCCGACGACGTCGAGGACATCACGGTTTTGAAAGGCGCTACGGCTGCGGCTTTGTACGGTTCCAGGGCCAAGAACGGCGCCATTGTGATCACCACCAAGTCGGGCAAGGGCAACAAAGGGCTGGGCGTTGAATTCAATACCAACAATACCTTTGAGGTGCCCTTTTTTCTCTGGGAGTTACAAAAAGAGTACGGCCAGGGCTACGGCGGTGTAAAACCGGCCAGCCAGCAGGATGCCGCCAACCACGGGCAAAACCACTGGGGGGCGTTGTATGACGGCTCCGAAACGATTCAACTGGATGGCGTGAAGCGGCCCTATTCGTACGTGAAAGACCAGGTGTTGGAGGACTTTTACGGCGTAGGGCACACCAACACCAACAACATTTCATTTTCGGGCGGTGGCGACAAAGGCAGTTTCCGGCTGGGAATCACCGATATGCGGAACAAAGGTATCATTCCCAATGCCAGCATGCGACGGAACAACATTAGCCTGGGACTCAACCAGAACATTTCCAAAAATCTGAACCTGGCGGCCAATGTCGATTACATCAACGAGCGCGTCGACAACCGCTACGTGTTTACGGGCAACTCGGGGAACAGTGCCGGAACGATCCTGTATGTCAACAGCAACATGCCGACCAGCGCCCTCTCGCCGGGCTACGATGAGAATTACAAGGAAAAGGTTCTGGGGACGGATTTGAACGCGACCAACCCGTATTACACCCTCAACCGGATTAAAAACCAGACCAACAAAGACCGGTTTATTTCGACCGTGAATCTGCGATACAACCTCTTCGACTGGCTTTTTATTCAGGGAAAAGTCGGACAGGATTACTACGGTTTTATGACCAACAAAATTGTTCCCGAAGGAACGGGCTACCGGCCGGGTGGTCAGATCGATCAGTCGCAGCAGACGTTCTGGGAGCGAAACTTTGAAGGGCTGATCGGTTTGAACCGGAGCCTGAACAAGGATTTCGACCTGTCGGTGAATCTGGGCGGCAACCTGATGGCGCAGCACCGGTATACAACGACGATTGTCGGTTCCGGTTTTGTGGTTCCCCAGTTGCACGTGATCAACAATACCGCCAACCGCAACACCACCACGGCCACGTACGACAAAAAGATCAACTCGGTTTTTGCCACGGCGGAACTCAGCTACCGCAACTACCTGTATCTCAACCTCACGGGCCGCAATGACTGGTTTTCGACCCTGAACCCCAAGTCGAACAACTTCTTTTACCCGTCGGCGGGGGTGAGTTTCGTGTTTTCGCAGGCGTTTGACATGCCAAGAGCTATTAGCTTCGGCAAGCTCCGGGTTGCCTATGCGGCCGTGGGCGGTGATACCGACCCCTATCTGCTCAACTTGACGTATGGTCTGCTGCCCTACAACTACGACGGTCGCTCGCTCGGAACCATCAATCAGTTTACCGTACCCAACAGCAGCCTGCGGCCGCTGAGTGTCAACGAGTTTGAAGTGGGCCTGGATTTGCGGTTATTTAACAACAAGCTCGGCTTCGACCTGGCCGTTTACAACAAGCTGACCACCAACGACATCGCCGTCGAAAGTATTTCCTCCACCACCGGGTATTCGGGGGTGTCGGTCAACGTCGGCGAAATCCGCAACCGGGGGGTTGAATTGCTGGTTACAGCCAAACCGGTCACGACCAGCAACTTCCGGTGGGACGTGTCATTCAACCTGGCGTATAATAAAAGCAAGGTGCTGAAGATCTCGAACACGTCCAAAGAACTCATTCTGGCAACATCCACGAAAGCGTTCATCAAACACGTCGAGGGCGAGGAATATTCGCAGATTGTCGGTCGAACGATCAAACGGGATGCCCAGGGTCGGGATGTGATCGATGCCACCGGACTGCCGATCGTTCCCACCAATGTGGTTTCCTTCGGATCCGGGATCAACAAATACACGACCGGGATCATCAACAATTTTGCGTACAAAAACTTCACGCTGTCGGCGCAGGTGGATGGCAAATTTGGCGGCAAGATTTACTCGGAAACCAACTACAGCCTCGACCACCGGGGTATGTCACCGCACTCGCTGCTGGGACGGGCAGCGGGTGCCGTGCTGCCGGGCGTGACCGAAAGTGGTGAAGAGAACAAGGTTCTGGTGACGGCGGATCGGGTCAACAATCGGGCCATCATCGTTCGGCGACGGGATGCACTGGACGACTACATCTACGACGCCAGTTTTATCAAGCTGCGGTATGTATCGCTCACCTACGCCTTGCCGAAGTCCCTCTACGAAAAAATCGGGTTTGTCAAGGGTGCCAGTGTCTCGCTGGTGGGCCGGAACCTGAGCATCCTGATGAAACACACCCCCGGTCTGGACCCTGAAACCAATCTATCCGCCGGGAACGATCAGGGGATCGAATCCACGCCTTTGCCGCCAACCCGGAGCTACGGGTTCAATGTGAATTTGAAATTCTAGTTTCATACCGGTTATCCTAAATTGACATGAAAAAGAGCATTTATATAGTTTTCACCGGCTGCCTGTTTTTCCTTTCGGCCTGTGACAATGGGTTTGAAGACCTGAACAAAGACCCCAACGCCGTTACTGCCGACCGGTTCAACCCCGCGTATCTGTTTACGACCGGGCAGTACAATACCGCCAAGGGCGATGAAACCACCAGCCTGAATTATGCCGAACCGTTTGTTCAGCACATGGCGACGCTGAGCAACGTAGGGATTTTTGATTTTCAGGGTGATAAGTACGTGTACCACAAGGGCAATAACGAAGCCATGTGGAAAGGGACGTACAACGCCATTGCCGGTTCGTCCAAACTGATTGAGGACGTGATTACGTTGTCGAAGGACAAACCGCAATACCACAACCTCTACCACATGGCCCGCATCTGGAAAACGGTGATTTACCACCGGCTGACGGATATGTACGGCGATCTGCCGTATTTTGAAGCCAATCAGGGCTATTACCAGCAGATTTACAAACCCAAATACGACGCGCAGAAGGACATTTATGCCCACATGCTGAGCGAACTGGAAGACGCCACTGCCAAACTCGACGCCAGCAAGACGCTCTACACCTCATCCGACATCGTCTACGCGGGGAACATTGCCAAATGGAAACGGTTTGGCTATTCCATGATGCTTCGTCTCGGCATGCGGATGTCCAAAGTAGACCCGGCGGCTGCCGAATCCTGGGTCAAAAAAGCGTTTGCGGGGGGCGTTTTTACGGCCATCGACGACAACCTGTTTATCAAGGGAACCGACAAGGCCGGGACGCAGGAAGTGCTGACCAACGGTCAGAGCTGGACCTTGAGCGTGTCGGGCCGAAGTCCGGGTAAAATTGCCAAGACGTTTTTCGACTACATGAAAAGCCACAACGATCCCCGGCTGAAATACACGGTGGCGGTCTACACCGATCCGACCAATGTGGCGACCAAAAACACCGATCCGGCGGTTCAGAAAGGCATGCCCAACGGTCTGGACCGGATTACGCTGCCCAAAGATCCCAGTTACAACCCGACGGCTCCGGGCCAGGAACACCAGTTTTCGGGCGTCAATCGGGACGTATTTGCCAAGCTCGACGGTCCGCGGATGCTGCTGACGTATGGCGAAGTTCAGTTGCTGCTGGCGGAAGCCGCCGTCCGGGGCTGGATTCCCGGCGATGCCGCCCAGTTCTACCGGAACGGGGTGACGGGCGCGATGAAAATGCTCCAGCAATACGACGGGTCGGCCACGATCCCGGATGCCGATATAACGGCCTACTTAACCGCCAATCCGTTTGTGGGCGTTGCCGACAAGGAAAAAGCGTTCGAGCAGATCAACTCCGAATATTGGGTGGCAACCTTTCTGAACGGCTACGAGTCGTATGCCAATGTCCGGCGTTCCGGCTATCCGAAACTAACCCCGGTCAACTACCCCGACAATGAAACCGGTGGCACCTACCCCCGTCGACTGCGCTACCCGGACGACGAACCGGTTTTGAATGCCGCCAACTACAATGCCGCCGTGGCCCGTCAGGGAGCGGATACTTACAAAACCCGGGTGTGGTGGGATAAGCAATAGTTGAATTCCAATTAAGCCGCTTTTGCCCCCCAGCCCCCTAAAGGGGGAGCTTGGAGCGCGAGAAAACTCCCCCTTTAGGGGGCTGGGGGGCAATTTGCAAGCACATCACACGGATCAGAGGGTCTACATTTCCTTCAAATTCGGGGCAGCCACATCCCCACCGTGGCCCCAAAAATCCCGATGGCCATGATAACGGTACACAGAAAAATAAAGGCTGCGGTGATGAAACGGAAGGTATTATCCGGTTTTTTCTGCGCATGAAAATACATCTCCAGTACCAGCAATGAAACCGGAAGGGCATAGGTAAAAACGGCCAGCGCCGTGAGAAAAGGGCCGGTGAACGTTTTGGGATCAAAACCGACCGGGCCGCCGTTGATCAGCAACCAGCCCATCAGCCCCACCCGGAAAAACCAGACGCCATTGGTCACCATGAACAGCCGCAGCGCCCAGGCCCGGTGCTGGTCGAACCGGCGGGCTCTGGCGGCTCGAATGGCGAGTAAGGCAAACGAAATGATGTAAATCGCCTGGAGGCTGATGCTGATTTTCTGGGTTAAATCGCCGATGGTACCGCGCGTCCAGACCATAATTAGCCCCGCCAAACTGACCAGGATGGCCGTCGTGACGTAGGTCCGCCCGAGCCAGCGATGAAACCGGAGGAAGTTCTGACGAATCGGCGACATAAGTTGAAGCGGTCCGCCAATCACCAGAACAGCGGCCAGCAGAACATGACTGCCAACGATGAGATTGCCTTTCCAGTCGCCTTCGACATAACCGTGTGGCAAAACCCGGTTCCACCGCGCAAAATCGCCCGTCAGAGTGGTTTTTCCGTAAAACAGAAGGATATAGATCCCGAAAAGCCACTGCCCCACTGTTGCCACGACCAGACAGGCGGTGGCCGCGAAAGTCAGCATTCGGGTTGCCGTCGAAGCGGTTGCTTCTCCGGATGAAGAGATGGTAGTTGGTGTCGTCATAGAGGAAAAGCTGTTCAGTTTTCCCTAAACCTAAGACGACCCGGTTTTTCGCCGGGTAGACAAATGTCCTCTTCGGATGAGCGGTTTAATTGGGGTATGAATGTCAGGAAGCCAAACCGCTCCGGAGTCGGCTCAGGTGCCGCTGCGTAATCCCCAGATACGACGCCACATACCGCAACGGCACGTGCTGGATGATGGTGGGTTTCTGCCGGAGAAATTTCCGATACCGGTCTTCGGCCGTCAGGCTGGTCATGTCGTTGATCCGGCTCTTTTCTTCTTCGAGGTGTTTTTGCAGGATCTGAATCGTGTAATCTTTCTGCGTACGGCTGCGCTCCGCCCCGACGTCCACATCATCCCGACTGATGCGAAGCAGTTCGCAATCGGTAATGCAGTGCAGGTTTTCGTTGGAAACCGTGCGGTTCATAAAATGGAAATACGACGTAAAAAACCGGGAGCCCTCGTTGAGGTCAGTCGTGATTTCGTTGGCGTCCCGGTCTACGTAAAAGTTGCGCATGTACCCCGAAACGATAAAATTATGGTATTGGGGCACTTGGCCGGCCGGTTCGATGATCGTGTCTCTCGGTACAAAAACCGGCTGGAACATTCGGCGAATGGACGCCTTGTCTTCGTCGGGTAAACTCAAAATCTCCCCGACATAACTGAAAAACCGCTGGTAGTAATGTTCCATCGTGAAAGTGAGTAAGGTGAGCAATGTACCGGTTTTAAGCAACTAAAGGATTTGCGTTTTGCCCCCAACCCCCTAAAGGGAGCTTTGAAATCCGGATATTTTAGCCCTCTTTAGGGGGCTGGGGGCAACCTACCGAATCGTATTTTCCAGCACCACAACCGAAGGCCCGGTGGTCAGCCATTTTTTACCCAGCCCGGTGGTGTCGCCCTGTGGGATAAAATACACGAACGAACCCAGCACCAGATCGATGTCACCATCGGCATCCATGTCGCCGGCATCCATTACCACCCAGCGTCCTTTCGGGGCTTCGGGAAACGAGTAATCGTCAAACTTTAACTTGCCCTTGTTTTCCAGATAGACAAAGCTCTCTTCCGGATAGCGGGCATAATCCGGGAAAAACGAAATGGCGGCCATATCCAGGTCACCGTCCCGGTCAAAATCCCGGATCAGCGCCTTGTACGCGCCATTCAGCTGGTAGAAATACGCCTGTTTGAAGTTGGATTTTCCATCATTCAGAAAGATATAAATTCCGTGGTACTTCTTCAGGATCGGCGTTTTATCGGCATTGTCGCCACTCACATACACGATGTCATCAAAACCGTCCTGGTTGAAATCGACCAGTTCCATGTGCTGCGACCCGTTGAGGGGCAAAAAAGTCAGTAACCGCTTCTCCCTGAACGTGCCCGATCCCTGGTTTTCATACAGAAAAACACCCTCATCGCCCTGCGCCATGAGCACATAAATGTCCGGCAACCCGTCGTGGTTGGCATCCCGGATGATGGCTGTGATGGCACCGGGTCTGTTCCGCAAAACCCGCCGGTCGTAGCCCCCGCGCCCATTGCTGACATACCAGGCTAACTGCCCGGTCTGGTTGCCAAATTCACAAGCCACGACGTCTTCAAAACCGTCTTTGTTCAAATCGCCGTAGGCCATGCAAACGGGTCGGCGCAAACCGGAAAGGGCGATGTTGCCCAGTTTATAGCCCGGTTCGGTGCCATTTTTCACCCAGCGCAGCAGGGCACCGTCGGGCGCATCGTTCGGGAAAATGCCCTTCCCCACCGTCGTGATATACAGATCGTTGCCTTTTTCATCAAACTGAATCGGCGTGGCACCCAGCCCCAGGCTAAACTTCTCGTTCAGGTCGGCGGTGAGAAAGGTCAACGTATTGCGGGTTCCTTTGCCATCGTTAAAGACAATGCCGCGCTTGTCGGGTAAAATCTTGACCAGCGTCGTCAGGGCGGGGCGATGCGCCAGGGACGGTTCCCGGAGCTTAAAATGCCGGAGTCCCATCCGGATTCTGCTGTTGCGGATGGGCGGCTGGATCGTGTCCGGGGCATTTTCGAGGTAATAGGCTTCGATTTTGCGCCAGTCCTCCAGCGCCAGAACCGGTTTTTCCGGATAGATCCGGGCATTCCGCACAAGGGTGCCGCTGAGGCCGGGTTCAAACAGACTGTCGGGCCGGACGCCCCCGCTGTAGATGCCCATCCGATGCCCCATGGCGGGCAGCACATCCCGCCAGTTTGTTTTCGACAGCAAGTCGGGGCTCACGTAGGTATGGCACCCGCTGCAATGCGCCATCGCCAGTTCTTTGCCGGAGAGGCCCGAAACCGGGATGTCGCTCAACGCTTGTTGGTCATTCTGCTTTTTCGCCGTACAGGAAAGGAAGAGGTAGAATAGAATACAAAAGGGTAGCCGTCGTCTCATACACAAAGAAACCGAATTCGGGCGATTGGCGGCACATCCGCGCGCAATCTTTTGTCCTTTTGCCTACCCATCTAACGCCCCCTTCCTTCTCCCATCCCATCGTTCAGGTTTACTTTCCAAACAGCAAGGCAAAACCGACATCGAACGATAGTTTCTGGTATTTTTCCTTAATCGGAACAATCGTAATGGTGTTAGGATTGAACGTTTGCATAAAACCTTCGTTATCGGAACGGTAAAACGAATACCCGAATCCGGCGGATAAAAGCACGTTGCGGTTGATAAACCAGGCTGCACCAACCGCCGGAACCAGGTTGGTAGAACTCCCTTTCAGATTTACATTATTCAGATTTAAAACATTTCCGTGGTGGGTGGCGGTGGAGTTGTAGGTAAAGCCAATCGCGGCAAAGGGTTTAATGCTCGAGTTTCCCACGTAATAGCGGATGAAGGGTCCGATGCCGATGGATCGATTGTTGTAATCCGAAGGGCCAGGCTGAAAGCTATTGCTGGTATTTGAAAAGGGTATAGAAACGCCAGCCAGCAGGTTTTTAGCGACAAAATAGCCCACTGAAGGCGTCAGGTTCACCGTCAGCATATGGCCCTTAGACACTTTGTAACGTTGGTACGTCAGATTGCCCACCTGAGCGCCCACCTGCCAGCGTCCTTTTTCAGTTTGTGCCAAAGCCACTGAAACGAGTGTCATCAGCAGCAACCCCGTAAAACCGGTCGTTTTCATATCGATTGGTTTGGGAAAGTATATTAAGATTCCAATAGTACAAAATCTTATGAAATAATTATAATACGATCCAGTGATTTGTAAATAATGTAGAATAAGATTTTGTTAGCCAAGCTTAACAAGTTGTTTAAGTTAACCGGGGAGAGCCCTGGAAGGGCGATCTGTCACTAGCCAATAGCCGATAGCAACTCGTGGTAGCTCCGGAGGAGCGGCCTGAAGATGTTTTTAGACCGCTCCTCCGGAGCTACCACGAGTTGCTATCGGCTGTGGACTAGTGACAGGACAGGCCTCCGGCCATACCTTAATTCAAATAACTTCTAAGACATTCGCCAGAATCGTTAGCGGGGTTGAGGTCGAGCGAAAACCATGAAAAACGAACCCAGATGAACGTATTAAAAAAACTCCGGCATCAGGAGCAGAACGGCGACGGTATGAGTGCCGATGAATGGGAATGGTATAAACGCAAGCAAAGGAAAAAGCCCCAAAACAGCGTGTTTTGAGGCTTTTTGCAGAGGGAGAGGGATTCGAACCCCCGGACCTGTTACAGTCAACAGTTTTCAAGACTGCCGCGATCGACCACTCCGCCATCCCTCTGGGTCACTTATTGTGGGTGCAAAAGTAAGACGGTTTTTTTATTTTCCCAATACCCTCCGCCAAAATCCGTATTTTTTCCTTCCGATCCCCTAACTTGCCTTCCAAACCATCCGGGTGAACACCCGGTCGACGGCTATGTGGCAGGAAGAAAACAACCAACTTACCCGAACCTTCACGTTCCGGGATTTTAGCGAAGCCTTCGCGTTTATGACCCGCGTGGCCCTCATCGCCGAAAAAATGGACCACCACCCCACGTGGACCAACACCTACAACCAGGTCTCGTTCCAACTTAGCACCCATGACGCGGGCAACACCGTTACGGAGAAAGACCGCAAACTGGCGGAAGCAATCGATAAACTTATTGAGTGATTGAGCAAATGAGTGATTGAGTGAAGGACTGCGTCATCGCGCCTAGTCTGACTCTTTTCGCTCAATCGCTCAATCACTCATTCACTCAATAAAATGAAACTCTACCTCGTCCCCACCCCCATTGGTAATCTGGATGACATTACGCTGCGGGCGGTGAATGTGCTGAAGTCGGTGGATGCCATTCTGGCGGAAGACACGCGCACCTCGGGTTTTCTGCTGAAACACCTCCAGATCAGCAAACCGCTCCACAGCTACCATATTTTTAATGAACACCAGACCGTGCAGCGCGTCATTGCCCAACTCAAAGCGGGCAAAACCCTGGCGCTGGTGTCGGACGCCGGAACGCCCGCCATCTCGGACCCCGGTTTTCTGCTCGTGCGCGAGTGCATCAAACACGAGATTCCGGTCGAGTGCCTGCCTGGCCCCACGGCCTTTGTCCCGGCGCTGGTCAACTCAGGGTTGCCCGCCGACCGGTTTACGTTCGAGGGATTTCTGCCCCACAAAAAAGGCCGCCAGACCCGGCTCGGAGAGTTGGCCGAAGAAACCCGAACGATGGTTTTCTACGAATCGCCCCACCGGCTGGTCAAATCGCTGACCCAGTTTGCCGAGGTTTTCGGCCCCGACCGACAAGCCAGCGTATCGCGCGAGCTGACAAAACTGTTTGAAGAAACCGTTCGCGGTTCGTTACAGGAAATAATTACGTACTTTGCCGAAAAAACGATAAAAGGTGAACTTGTCATTGTTGTCCAGGGAAAATAGCCACCGACTCCTGAAAGCTGTTTTCGTTATTCTATATTCGTTATTCAGTATTCATTATTCATCCGCCCAGACCCTTTCCCCCCAGGCCAAAGTCAGCCTGATCACGGTGGCGCCAGGGTCCGAATTGTATTCGTCGTTTGGCCATACCGCCCTGTGGATCAGCGACCCCATGTACGGCGTCGACCGGGTCTATAACTACGGCACCTTTGCGTCCTACGCTGACAATTTTTACGTCAAATTCCTGAAAGGCACCCTGCCCTACTACGTGTCGGTGTATCCCATGCCGAACATGATTTACGGGTCGCAGTTGGAAAACCGCACGCTCAAGGAGCAAATCCTGAACCTGTCGGACGCCCAGAAACAGCGGCTTTTTCAGCTCCTGGAAACCAACGCCCTGCCCGAAAACCGCGAATACAGCTACCGGTTTTATTACGACAATTGCGCCACCCGCCCGCGCGACATGCTCGTCAAAGCCTGTGGCGACAGCCTGCGGTTTGCCAACGTGGTCGATTCCACCAAGTCGTACCGCGACTGGATGAACGAATACATTGCCAACCAGGCCTGGGCGCGGATGGGCATGAACCTCGGCATCGGGTATCCGGCCGACATCAAGGCTACGCCCTGGCAGGCCATGTATTTGCCCGACAATGTGTATACGGAGGTCGACCACGCCCGGCTGATCACCACCAACGGACAGGAAACGCCACTGGTGGCCAACAGCCTGATGCTGTTCCGGGCCGTCACGGCGGAAGAAACCAACGCCTTTCTGACGTACCTGCTTTCGCCGGATTTCTTCTTTGCGGTGCTGCTGGTGGTGGTTTTTCTGGTTACGCGCCGTCAGCAACGGGCCAAAAAAGCCGGTTTCTGGCTCGACCGGCTGTTGTTTGGCTTCACCGGTTTCTGGGGCTGGTTTCTGGTTTTTCTGTGGTTCGGCACCGACCACGGCGTCACGACCTGGAACCCCGCGTTGCTGTTCATAATGCCGCTCCATGTGCCGCTGATTTTCTGGGTGACGCGCCGGGGCAATCCACAAACAATCCGAACCTATTTCCTGTTGACGATGGTATGCCTGATTCTGTTCTTTTTGTATGCGTTTTTTCAGGATTACCTCTACGGGTTTACGTTCTTTTTACTAACCTTGTTGTTTCGCGCGTTTTACCAATTCCGCACGGCATCCACCCAAACCGCACCGTCCACTTATGCCAGGTCCTGATATCCAATTGGCGGGTTTAACCCAGCAGATCACTGAAATTGCCCGGCAGGCCGGGGCATTCATCCGGCAGGAAAGGCTTTCGTTTTCCAGTGAACACATTGAATACAAAGACGTTAACAATCTGGTTTCGTACGTTGACAAAGAAGCCGAGAAACAGATTGTCGAAGCCCTGCACACACTGTTGCCCGAAGCCGGTTTTATCACGGAAGAAGGAACTACCGGACAGAACGCCGACCGCACCGGGCTGAACTGGATCATCGATCCGCTCGACGGCACAGCGAATTTTATCCACAATCTGCCGGTTTTTTCGGTCAGCATCGGGCTGGCCGATGGCAAAACACCGATTGCGGGGGTGGTTTACGACATCAACCGCGACGAGTGTTACCACGCCTTCACGGGCGGAGGAGCCTGGTGTCTGCGCAACGGCGCGGTCGATGAGCGCATCGCCGTGTCGCCCGCAACCCGACTGCATGAAAGCATGATTGCCACCGGTTTTCCATATTCCAGCATGGACCGCATCGAGCGGTATCTGGCCATTCTGGCATCGCTCATGAAGCGCACCCACGGCCTGCGCCGAATGGGCTCGGCTGCCATCGACCTGGCCTACGTCGCCTGCGGGCGGTTTGAAGCCTATTACGAATTCAACCTCAATTCGTGGGACATGGCCGCGGGCGTGTTGCTGGTGCGCGAAGCGGGTGGCATCGTTACCGACTTCAACGGGGGCGACGAGTTTCTGTTCCGGGGCGACGTGCTCGCCGGTTGCGCCATGCAGCCCGAATTGCTGGCCGTCATCGAGGAATACTGGAACAACGAAGGAGCGCTGCCGATTCTTTAATCAGGAAACGGTATTCGGTTTACAGTTTACGGTGGCTACCGCATTAAACGTTGGGTATAATTAAGCATGCGTCAGCCACCGTAAACAGAATACGGTAAACCGTAAACATCTTTAGGTTGACTCCACATGATTCCCATCATCTTCGTTCATTCCGGTTACCAGTCCTATCTGGAGTATAGCCTGCGGCAGTGTCGGCTGGCGAATCCGGCGTCGGCGGTGTATTTACTGGGTGATGAGGACAACAAAAACCGCTTTCCATTTGTCACGCACGTGCCGATTGCATCGCTGAATCCGGAAAAATCCGATTGGTTTACCAAACGCTACGTTCACCGGTCCTACAATCCCGAATGGTATGAACGGCTCTGTTTTGTCCGCTGGTTCTACGTGCTGGCGTTTATGGAGGAGCGAAAGCTGGACGAGGTTTTCGTGGCGGATTCCGATGTGATGCTCTATAAAAACCTGGATCACTATGCCGCCTGGACATCCCGAAAACCGGGTCAACAGTCGGCTTATTGCCTGACCGACCACCAGTCCATCGGTTCGTATAGCTGGGTAGCCTCGGCCCACTCCTCCTTCTGGACCCGCAAAGGCATTGCCGATTTTTGCGCCTATCTTCTGAAAACCTACCAGACCACGGCCAATCAGGCCCGTCTGGAAGAGAAATGGCAGTATCACCAGCAAAACGGGCTGGCGGGTGGCGTGTCCGATATGGCTTTGCTGTACCTCTACGAAACCGACCATCCGGGTCAGGTGGTCAATCTGTTGCAGCCGTCGGCGGGGCCGAACCAGCCGCTGCGGGAGGTGTTCGACGTTAATGTCAGCATTCCGCACAACCAGGTAGACAACGAGTTCGAGATGGACGAGCGTTCGCTTAAAAAAGTCCGGTGGGAACACCAAGAGTTTGTCGGCTACAACCGGATTTTGAAAGAAACCTGTATCTTTAATTCCCTCCATTTTCAGGGATTGAGCAAACGCTGCATTCACCAGTATTACCAGGGTACCGATCTGAAGCTGCATCAGCTGATGGAGGAAGTAAAACACCGGTTTGACCCGGTTTTGCAGCCGGTTCGCCAACTCAAAAAAGGTTTGAAACGGATTTTAAAACGCTGACGTATGTCCGACACCAACGATCTCCGCTATCCCATTGGCCCGTTTACGTTCGGCCATTCTTATTCGTTCGATCAATCGCAGGAGCACATTGCCGCCATTGCGGTTTTTCCCCACAACCTCACCGAACTGGTGGGCCGCTGGGGCGACAGCCGGCTCGACACGCCCTACCGCCCCGGTGGCTGGACCGTCCGGCAGGTGGTTCACCACGTCGCCGACAGCCACATGAATGCCTACGTCCGCACCAAACTGGCGTTGACCGAGGCCATTCCGACCATTAAACCGTACGACGAAAACGCGTGGGCGACCCTCCCCGACTACCGGCTTTCCATCGCGCCGTCGCTGGTCATTCTGAGCAACTTACACCAGCGTTGGGTAGCGGTTTTGAACGCCCTGACTGAAGCACAGCTCCAGCGGCTGTATTTCCATCCCGAAAGCAAAAAGCAGTTTTCGCTCGCCGAAGCCCTTGCCAACTATGCCTGGCACGGCGAACACCACTACCAACACGCCTACCAGCTTGCCCTCCGGAACCATTGGGTTTAGTTAAGAGTTAAGAATTAAAAGTTTAAAGTTGCGACACCGCCTATTTTTAACTTTTAATTCTTAACTCTTAACTCAAAGTGTTTGAACATCTCCTCATCGGTCTGATTTTTCTGAGTGCGGTGGCCTACCTCGGTCGTCGGGCGTGGAAGAGTCTGTTCCGGAAAGAGGCCGGCTGTGGCAAGGGATGCGGGTGCAGTGCCGACGCAAAAGTCACGTCAGTTAACAAATCAGGGCGGTTACCAGTTAACTAAGTGGTAGTACGTATTCCGACCCAACATGACGAGTGACGAAAGCGGGGGAAGCCGATTCCCTTCTTATATTCCCATAACCGTAATCCTCGCTTTGTTGATGGCGGGTATCTTTTCCTGCAAAAAAGTCAACCCCGAGCCCCCCGCTGCCCGCAATTTCGATGATTCTCTGACGGCCGACAGTTCCTACGTGACGGCTCCGATTCTGTTTGAAATTTCTGAACTCGAAGAAAAAATCAACAAGGCGCTCGGCGTGGTGCTGGTCGAAAAGGCCGAGATCAAGAGCGGCAAATCCCGGTCTTTAAACCTGCGCATCGAACGAAACGGGCCCATCAAGCTGGCTTTTGACGGCACCCGGCTGACGTTCAGTGCCTCCCTGAAAATCTGGCTCAGCAACCCCATGAATTTGCTGACCAACTCAAAAGACACCAGCAACTGGGTGTATAGCGCCATCGACGTGCGGTTTCGCAGCCCGCTGACGGTACAGGACAACTGGCGCGTGCAAACCCGTGTCGAGTTGGAAACGTATCACTGGATTACCAAACCCCGGATTCGGGTGCTGGGTATAGACATCCCCGTTACCCGGCTGGCCGACCGCATTCTCGCCAAACGGGAAGACGGCATCGAGAATGCCATCGACAACGCGGTTTTTAACGAACTCCGGCTGGACCGCGAACTGCAAACCGTCTGGAAAGATATTCAGAAACCATTGCTCATCAACCGGCAGTATCAGCAGGTCTGGCTCCTTCCCCGCCCCTATGCCGTTTTGGTCGGGCCGATTCGCGGCAATCCGAAAACGATTGTAATTCCGATGCGGCTCAAACTGGGCGTCGATACGAAATTTGGTCCCCGCCCGGTCTACACGCCCTCGGCTCAACTTCCGCGTTTGCAGAAAGTGGCCTCGCTGCCCATGATGTCGCGCATCAATTTGCTGAGTCGTATTCCCTACACGCAACTAACGGCGGTGCTGAACACCTTCATTCGGGGTAAAAAACTCAACGTAATCAATCACCTGATAGACATCGAAAAAGCGGATATTTACGGCGGTGAACACGCCCTGATCGTTCGGACAGACATCCGAGGAGCCATCCGGGGAAGCCTCTATTTCCGGGGGCGACCGGCATTTGACACCATTCGTAACGAACTGATGATGAAGAACATCGACTACGACATCCACACCGAGCAATCCCTGGCCCGGGTTGCCGACTGGCTCCTCCACGACACGCTCAAAGACACCTTGCAGGCCACCCTGAAAATACCGCTTCAGGAACATTTCACCCTGCTTCCCCACAAAATCGAAACGGCCTTTTCGCGGGCTAAAGTGGGACGAAAAGCCCGCATCGACATCCCGAAATTTCAGTTAATTCCCAAAGCCATTGCCGTCCGCCCCGACGGTTTGTACATTCTTCTCCACGCCGATGCCGCGATGCGGCTTGAAGTTGTAGATTTGTAAGCTGTAGAGTATCCATTTCACCCCAACCCCGAAAGCGAGCCAGCCGTTCGTCCTTTCGAATCACACGCCAGGGAGTTGGAGGCAATCGTTTTACCAATGAGTTCAGAAAAAAGAGATCCGGAGCAATACGTCGATTTAGGGCATAGCGATGTAGAAAACCACCTCAAAACGCAGGTGGCTTTGTACGAAAAACGATTGAAAGAAGGTGGTTCGGCCAATAAAGTGGCCGCTTTTTTTGCTACCAATCTGTTTGGATTCGCCTACCACTACCTCAAAAGCCGCTTTGGCCCCAAAGCCGCCTACCAATTTTACCCCAGCAACGGCGACGATGGCATTTATCCGCTGCATACCTATTCCGAAACCGTAACGCTGGCGCTGGTGTCGGACTGGGCCACCGACACGCCCGAATCGGATTTAATCGGCCACCTGATTCGCGATCATGACCCGGACTACACCCTTCACCTCGGTGATATTTACTTTGTTGGTACCCCGCAGGAAGTGGCCACCAATTTTACGGACCCCGACGCGTCGTGGCATTTTGGCAAACACGGCAGTCTGGCGCTGTCGGGCAACCACGAAATGTATTCCAACGGAACGGCCTATTTCAAACACCTGCTGCCGGCCATGAAAATCCGCAAAGGCAGCCAGATTGCTACCCAGCAAGCCGGTTTTTTCTGTCTGGAAAACGAACACTGGCGGATCATCGGACTCGATACGGGCTACAACTCGACCAACCGCCCGTTGCTGGAAGTGCTGTTCAAACCCGACTGCAACCTGCGGAACGAACAGGTTCAGTGGCTGACCGAGACCGTGAAGCTGGGCAACCCGGACGACAAACGGGGCATCATTTTCCTGAGTCACCACCCGTATTTCTCCTCGTTCCGCGACGATCATCCGGTGGTGGGCCGCCAACTCAAAACCATCTTCGGAGCCGCCGAACGGCCGGTTCTGTGGTTTTGGGGCCACGAACACCGCCTTTCCTTTTACAATCAATATGGTTTTCCGGACGGCATTAAAGCCTGGGGGCGTTGCGTCGGCCATGGTGGCATGCCCGTCGAAACCGATCCGCCGGATCAGGGCCACCTGGGCCAGCTTCTGTTCTACGACCAGCGCGTTCGGGAACGCATCCGTCGTCGCGATGTCGGCTTTAACGGTTTCGCCCTGCTGTCCATCAACGGTCCGGCCATCGACATCAACTACATCGACCAAACCAACAAAACCGTCATCGCCGAACGCTGGACCGTCGACCCCGCCGGCGGTTTATCCTCCGAAATCATCGAAATCCATCCAGAAGTGACGAAATACTGAAGGATGAATGATGAGTGATGAACGGGCTGACGCATACATTCATCGTTCATCATTCATCACTCATCATTCCTATTCTGCCTTCCATCGCCACAGATACCGGGATGCCAGCGTGCGGTGGGGGCGCCAGGGCTCGGCGATTTCGTGCAGGCGTTTGTAGAGTGCCCGGCCGGTTTCGGTTAGGCCATAGGCTTTTACCATCTTCTGCCGAATCACCAGATCATCGACCGGGAACACGTCGGGGCGATCCAGCACGAACATCAGCAGCATCTCCACGGTCCAGCGGCCCACGCCCTTGATGGGCAGCAGGTATTGCACCACTTCTTCGTCGGTCAGTGGCCCGAGGTGGTCGCTGGACATGGGGTTTTTCAGGGCAAATTCGGCCACACTTTGCAGATAGACGGATTTCTGACCCGACAACCCCGCACTCCGCAATTCCTCCGGCAACTTGGCCACCAACTGTTCCGGGTGCGGATAGCCATCGGGGAACAGAGCCAGAAACCGGGTAAAAATGGAATCGGCCGCTTTGACAGAAATCTGCTGGGAGACGATGCTTTCCAGCAACGCCAGGTAAATCGGGTTCTTGTCCGGGTCTTCGTCATACGCAAATGCTACTTTCGGCAAGGGCGTCGACGCAATAATTTGCTTCAGAATGGCATCTTTGGCGAGATGGTCAAGTGGCATGGGAAAGGTATTTTCAGGTCCATGAATGGAAAGAATAAAGATCGGAAGGAATGCCCAGACCGACACGGTTTCTCACCGGTTTTCCGCTCCCCGACCGACCCGTATGATGGGCTTCTTTTGACACTTCATCCGGAAGTTGTTACGGTTCAGCAGGTTGAGAATTGGGATGCGAGGGTAAGTGGGGCAATTTTGTGCTGTTCAAATTGAAAAAAGCCTATCCACACCACTTTTTGTTCATCCACTCACTCTCATGAAAAAAGTCTTTAAAATCATTGGTTACGGCTTCGGTGGCCTTGTTTTGCTGATCGCCGGTTATTGCACGTATGTAGCCGTTGTGGGCGTTCCGAGCTACGATCCACCCACGATCCCGGAAATCACCGTCGAAAGCACCCCCGCCCGCGTAGCCCGTGGGGAGGTAATCGGCCAGATCCAGTGCCTCGCCTGCCACGCCAACAACGAAAACCGCCTGACCGGCAAATACCTGGGGGAAGTACCGGCCCTCTTTGGCAAGCTGTACTCTAAAAACATCACCCAGGACCTGGAAAAAGGCATTGGCAACTGGACCGACGGGGAATTGATCTACTTCCTGCGAACCGGCCTCCGGCGCGACGGCACCTACGCTCCCATCATGCCCCAGTATCCCAATATGGCCGACGAAGACCTGAAATCGGTGGTGGCCTGGCTGCGCTCCGACCGCTTCCCGGTTCAGGCCACCAAAGAAGAAGCCCCGGAGTCGGAACTGAGTTTTGTATCGAAACTCCTGACGCATACCCTTATGAAGCCCCTCGCCTATTCGCCGGCACTCGTTTCGCTGCCCGACAGCACGGATCCGGTTGCGTTGGGCAAGTACACTGCCGACGCCATCGGCGACTGCTATAGCTGCCACTCCGGCGACCTAATCGACCAGAGCAAAGAACAACCTGAAAAGAGCAAGGGCTATTACGGCGGTGGAATTGAAATGAAAGGCGAAGGCGGAAAACCGGTTATTACGGCCAATCTGACGTTCGACGAGCAAACGGGAATTGCCAAAAAATACACCAAAGAGCAGTTCATCCGCGTGGTAAAACTCGGTGTTCGACCCGACGGTTCGGTTCTCAAACAACCCATGTTCCCGCGTCCGATGTTGTCGGACAACGAAGTGGGCGCGATTTATGAATTCCTGAAAACCGTACCGAAAATTCAGAACGACATCGCCAAGAAGAACGCGGAATTGCAACTGGCGGAGAAATAAGATACCGGAGGCCGGTAGTCAGACCAGCGGCAATGTTACCCGAAACTCCTGACCGGTTTCTTCTATTCTCGGAACCGGCTGGCCCAGCATCTGGTATTTGGTCAGGATGTTGCTCAGGCCCACCCCGTTGGAAAGAATCCGACTGGCTTTGCGCTGGAGGTTGTTGCTCACGATCAGGTGCTGTTGTTCATCGGTCGTGAGCACAATCGTGAGTGGCTGTTCGGGCAGAATGATGTTGTGTTTGACGGCATTCTCAATCAGCAGTTGCAGCGTCAGGGGCGGCAGATGCATCGTTTCCGTACCGGGATAAATCCGGGTCACCAGCGTCAGGGCTTCGCCGTGGCGGGTTTTCAGCAAGTGGTAATACGATTGAATGAATTCCAATTCATTGGCTAAAGGCGTCAGCGCGCTCTCGTTGCTGCGGAGCAAATACCGGTAGACCGAGCTGAGTTCTTCGGCAAATACTTCGGCCTGCTGCGGGTTTTCGCTAATGAGTGCCGTCAGCGAGTTGAGGCTATTGAACAGAAAATGCGGGTTGACCTGCTGCCGCAGGGTGTCGAGCTGGGCCTGAAGCTGAGCTTTGCTCAGCGTATCGACTTCCTTGCGCGACTGCTGCCAGTGTCCGAAACTATCCATGCTTTCGTAAGTGATGACCACAATCGCCACGATGAGGGTGGTAAATACCAGACCCAGCAACAACCGGCTTACTTCCGGTTCGAAACCCGGCATCGCGATGAACCAGTACACGAAAAAGAGGACCGCAACGTGTAACCCGGAACTGAGGGAGCAAAACAAAAAGCGTCGGAAGGCGCGGCCTACGTATTGCTCAGGGTCCGGATACAACTGGTTGATGCGAATGGCAATGCCGTTGTTGACATACCAGGCCGTAAATGACTCCAGAAAGGCTAAACCAGTCGCCAGGCCGAGGGTTGTCCAGTTTCGCCAGTAGTCGTCGCCCAGCAGTAACCAGTTCAAAATACTGATATACAGTGGAACAACGATGATTTGTAAAAGCCAGTCGTATCGGGAATAGGCCAGAAGTTTCATAGGAAGCAGAAAGCAGAGCCGCTTTTCAAATCTACGAAATTCTCCAGACAGGTCAAGTCGGTTTTCCCAAACCATCCGAAACCGGTTTAGGTATATGCTCGTCAAGGCGGCCAAATTAAAGAACCGCTGCCATTGGTCAAATTTGATTGTTAACCGCAAACAAGACCCTGAAAGGGTCCAATCATTAGCCCCGGATGCAATCCGGGGAATGGAGAATAGATGTAGCGGAGTAACAACCCTGAAAGGGTTGAATAGATAAAATCCGTTATTGATATGACCCTTTCAGGGTCTTGTCCGTTCGTTGGCGGTCTCGATTCCATTCCCCGGATTGCACCCGGGGCTAATGAGATGACCCTTTCAGGGTCTTGTCCGTTGGTCAGAGAATGGGATCATTTCGCATCATGGAAAATGATTCCTAATGTATACCGGTTTCCGGAATGAACCGCGCTGACGCCGTGCCTCATCGTGACCCGGGAATACCCTCTTGTTCCCTTTTTCGGACGGAATTGCGTGGTAAACAGCAGGACATCGCCCTGCTTTGGAGTCAAAACCGTTGCTTTGGACTGCGCCCGGGGAACCTGCTCGGTCAAGACAAATTCCCCTCCGGTATAATCCTGAGCCGGTTCACTCAAAAAAACGACGGCCTGCAAAGGGAAATAGACATCTCCATACAAATCCTGATGCATCGCATTATAACCACCAGGACCGTATTTCAGCAGCAACGGAGTGGCCCGGCGCTGCTCATTCCGGTGGCATTCATCCAGAAAACCGGCGTGTTCTTCGGGGTAGTGAATCCCGAGTTTTAACAAACTTGCCCATTGATTCGCCACCGGAGCAATAGCTGCATAAATAGCCGTTCGCATCGTCTGAATGGGTTCAGGAAGCGGATACTGGAAATATTTGTACTCCCCCTGCCCGTAGCCGTGCCGTTCCATCACGACCGTTTTCCGAAAATGCCCCGGTTCATCGTACAACGCCCTGAGCGGCTGGCATTCTTCCGGATGAAGCACCTGGCGGAGGAGCGCAAAACCGTTCGCATGGAGCGATTCGCGCGCATCATCCCAGTTCAGTTGATCGATTCTCATGCTACGGTCTATTTTATGAGAAATTGTTTTCTCTTATCTAACTGCTAACGTCTACCGTTTATTTCCCTGCATAAGCGGCTTCCCAACCCAGCAAGGCCGTTTTGCGGGTGGCTCCCCAGCGGTAATTCCCAAACAAACCGGTTTTTCGGATGACGCGGTGGCAGGGAATCAGGTAGCCCACCGGGTTGGAGCCGATGGCCGTTCCGACCGCCCGCGAAGCTGTCGGCATGCCGATGGCTGCTGCAATCTGGTCATAACTCACCACTTGCCCTTCCGGGATGCGCAGCAGAGCTTCCCACACTTTCAGTTGAAACGACGATGCCTTGACCAAAACCCGCAACGGTTTCCGGGCAGCATCGGTAAAAATCGCATCAGCCAGAGGGCGAAGAGCCGCGGAATCGGGGATGACCGTGGCTTCAGGCCAGTCGGTGGCAAATCGGTGGGCGATACTGATGGCGTCAGTTGGCTCGGCTTCTTCCAGAAACTCCAGCCGACAGATTCGATCACCAATCGTTCCCAGCAGATACGGTCCAAAGGGGCTTTCAAAAACCGCATACCGGATCGTCAGGCCCTCGCCGGCCAGTTTGAACTGACCGGGCGTAACGCCTTCCAGCACCACAAACAGGTCGTGCAACCGCCCCGTACCCGACAGCCCGGCTTCGTCGGCGGCTTCCGCCAGGGTGAGCCCACTCCGCAACCGTTCTTTGGCGAAATCGAGGGTTAAATACTGTAGAAATTTCTTGGGACTCACGCCCGCCCAATCCGAAAATAACCGCTGAAAATGGTAGTCGCTCAGGTTAGCCTGGTTAGCCACCTCGGCCAGCGAAGGTTGCTGACGAAAGTTCTCGGTCAAAAACTCAATCGACCGGGCAATCTGCTGGTAGGTAGGATTGGCTTCTGTTTCGTACATGAGTGTTGTCGTTTGCATGAAACAAAAGTAGGCCACAAACCCCGTCGGAGAAACCCGATTCTTGCGGACTTTTCCGAACTTATTGCTTGATAAACCGGCGGGTATAAAACTGGTGTCCTGTACTAAACAGGATGATATACACGCCTTTCGCCAGGGTCGAAACGTCGATCTGGTGCTGCTTTCCCACTTCCAGTTGCCGGGTTTGCAGCGGCTGGCCTGCCAGGGTGATGATTCGGGCTGAAAGGGTTGAATATGGCAGATCGGGAACATTGATGGTCAGCAGCTTGTCGGTCGGAACGGGAAAAATCTTTGCCAGATCCGGCTGGTGCTTACCCATGAGCTGTTCCAGTTCCTTGAAGAATTTCGTTTTGGACATCTCTTTATCAGACGACGTGATCCGGCCACTGATCCGTTGATCCTCCCGAACGACGTAGGTACCGCAGCCCCCCAGTTCATAATCACCGTTTCGCTCATTCTGATAATACGCGTTTTCGATTCGGTTGAGAATGAGGACGAGTCTATCGCCTTTCTTAAAGCCATTCGTATAAAGTCGGCACATAAACCCGGGATCGCCCCACACCCGAACCACGGATTTTTCTTCACTCCCGTTCAACACCTCCAGGATTTTTACGTCCATGCCGTGTGCCTCGTGGTCCCGAACTTCCGCCCGGACAATCAACACACCGGGTTGCCAGGCCGCTTTCTCAGCGATGGTCAAAAAAGAGCCGGCATCGATGCAGCTACACGCCTGCACGTCGGTTATTCCACCCAACCCCGCTCCCACCATCATCACAAACAGTAGTATTCGTTTCATCATCTCTCCGTTTTTTAAGAGAGACTCCAATTCGACCGGATTGGTTGGAAGTCCATAAGCGGTTCCATGCATATAGTTTCATAATTTTAGCAGTTGCTTGAATGAAAGCCGGAGGCCTGTCCTGTCAATAGCAAAGAGGGTTCAGGAGTCGGTAGCTCCGGAGGAGCGGCCTGAACGAATTCATGGATCGCTCCTCCAGAGCTACCGACTCCTGAACCCTCTTTGCTACTGACAGACCGCCCTTCCAGGGCTTTCCGATTAACTCAAACAGCTTGTAAAATACAACCACTAAATATGCATAATACATAAATAACCGGTATCCCAGGCAAATGAGTCATTTCCCGAAATACCGGTTATTTAGCAGCAAAAATGATTACTTCACTCCAATCAGCGCGCCCGCTTTGATTTCATCGACCACGGCCGGGTCCAGCAAGGTCGAGGTATCGCCCAGACTTCCGGTTTCGCCTTCAGCAATTTTCCGCAGAATCCGGCGCATGATTTTTCCGGAACGGGTTTTGGGTAATCCGCTGACAAACTGAATCTTGTCGGGTTTGGCAATCGGCCCGATTACGCGGCTCACCGTTGCCAGAATATCCCGTTTCATCAGTTCCGCATCGCTGTGTGATACCTGACTTTCAGCGATGACATACGCGTAAATGCCTTGTCCTTTGATGTCGTGCGGATACCCGACCACGGCACTTTCCACCACGCCGGTGTGCATGTTGATGGCATTTTCTACCTCAGCGGTTCCAATGCGGTGGCCCGACACGTTCAGCACGTCATCGACCCGGCCCGTAATCCGGTAATACCCGTCTTCGTCGCGCAAACAGCCATCGCCGGTGAAATACAGTCCTTTGTAGGTGCTGAAATACGTTTGCTTGCACCGTTCGTGATCCCCGTAGGTCGTGCGGATGATGCCCGGCCAGGGAAACTTGATGCACAGATTCCCGCTCACGCCGTTGCCTTCGATTTCCTGCCCGTTTTCGTCCACCAGCAGGGGCTGAACACCCGGCAGCGGCAGGGTGGCATAGGTCGGCTTGGTTTTCGTCAGTCCGGCAATGGGCGAAATCAGAATACCGGCGGTTTCGGTTTGCCACCATGTATCGACAATCGGGCAGCGGTTTTTACCAATGTGGTCGTCGTACCAGTGCCAGGCTTCTTCGTTGATCGGTTCGCCTACCGATCCCAGCACTTTCAGCGAACTCAGGTCGTGATTGTCCACTTTTTCCAGCCCAAAACTCATCAGCGAGCGAATGGCCGTTGGGGCGGTATAGAGAATATCGACCTTGTATTTATCGACAATGTCCCAGAAACGACCGTTGTCCGGCCAGGTCGGAACGCCCTCGAACAGCAGCGACGTGGCCCCACAGGCCAGCGGACCGTAAACGATGTAACTATGTCCGGTAATCCAGCCGATGTCTGCCGTACAGAAATGCACCTGACCGGGTTCATACTGGAACACATTCTGGAAAGTATAGGCCGTGTAGATCATATAGCCCCCGCAGGTGTGCACAACGCCTTTGGGTTTGCCCGTCGATCCGGATGTGTAGAGGATGAAAAGCATGTCTTCAGCGTCCATTTCTTCGGCGGGGCATTCGGCCGTGACCTGCTTCAGTTCCTGCTCCATCCAGACATCCCGGCCCTTGATCATCGAAACCGGGGTGCGGGTGCGGGTCAGCACAATGACCCGTTTAACGCTGGGGCATTGCACCAACGCATCGTCGACGGTTTCCTTCATCGGAATTTCCTTATTCCCGCGATAGGCTCCATCGGACGTAATGACCAGACGGCACTGCGCATCGTTGATCCGGTCGGCAATGGACTGGGCCGAAAAACCGCCAAACACCACGGAATGAATGGCTCCGATGCGGGCGCAGGCCAGCACCGCAATCGCCAGTTCCGGCACCATCGGCATATAAATACACACGCGGTCGCCTTTGCCAACGCCGTTGCGTTTCAATACGTTAGCCATTCGGCATACCTGGTCGTGCAGCATCCGGTACGTCAGCGTAACGCCCGCTTCGTTCGGGTCGTTGGGCTCCCAGATAATGGCAGGCTGATCTCCGCGCTCGGCCAGATGCCGGTCCAGACAGTTTTCGGTAATATTGAGTTTACCCCCCACAAACCACTGCACATTCGGTTCTTCAAAATTCCATTGAAGCGTTTTTTTCCACGGCTTTCTCCACTGAAAATTCTGAGCGATTTCAGCCCAAAAGCCCTCGGGGTCCTCGACGCTGTAGCGATACGCTTCCTGGTACTCGTCAAAGGTTCGGATTTGAAAATTCATATGCTTGAAATACTAAAGTTCAGGCCGCTAAACTACAATTATTTGCTTTCAATCTGACATTTTTGGCGTTGTCAACTCTCTTCACTTTGCCCCTAAATCCCCTGAAGGGAACTTGGACACGGACTTATCCGGATGCAAATAGTCCCCTTCAGGGGATTTAGAGGCAGAAACATCCTCAGGTTTTATCGTATTCGCCCTGCCAGGCATACCGCCCGAACAGCGCCAGACCGGCGGTGATGGGAAAAAAAATGACGACAATCACCAGCCAGAACACGTAGTCTTCCGCACTGGCGGTATCGGAGGTTAGTTTTCGGATGGTTTGATACGGTAACCCGATCATCAGGGCGATTCCGGCCAGCATACAGATCAGGCCGAGTATTTTTTTTATGGCGTTCATTGTGGGAAGGGGTTAGTCGTCAGCGGTTTTGTATTGTTTTTTGTCGATGTATAAGGCTCCGATCACGAAGCAAACGGCGGCAATTCCGATGGGGTACCACAAGCCTTGCAAATACGCTTCCAACGTGTGCGTTTTTTTCGCGGTTTCAACGAGGCTCGTTGCGATAAATGGCGTTAAACCGCCAAAAACACCGTTTCCAATGTGGTAGGGCAACGACATGGAGGTATACCGGATTCGGGTCGGAAACAGCTCGACCAGGAAAGCCGCAATGGGGCCGTAGACCATCGTCACGTAGAGCACCTGGATAAACACCAGAACCGTCATGAGCCAGAACGACTCATCCCCCAAGGTCACTTCTTTCACCACCGCTGTGCCGGGTACAGCACCGGTTTTGGGCTGAGTTTCGCGGTACACCGTGCCATCGTCAAAATAAGAAACTGACGAAACCGTAGCCTTGAATTCTTTCGTATCCCCGATGCGTTCCTGTTTGGTTTCGATGCTTCGCCGGAAGGTTTGCTCGGTTTTCTGTGTCAGGTCGGCCAGGTTGTACATGGCCCGGTAAATAGGCCGATAGGTCAACACGCCCAACAACATCCCGGCCAGCATGATGTTCCGGCGGCCGATGCGGTCGGACAAACCGCCAAAAATGACGAAGAAAGGCGTCGCCACCATCAGCGCAATCGCAATAATGTAATTCGATTGCGCAAATTCGACGTTGCAAACTTTCTGAATGAACGACAGGGCGTAAAACTGCCCGGTATACCAGATGACGCCTTGCCCCGCCGTGGCCCCGAACAAGGCCAGCAACACCATTTTCAGGTTGGCTTTTTTGCCAAAACTCTCTTTCAGCGGATTGGTCGAGACTTTTCCTTCACTTTTCAGTTTCTGGAAAATAGGCGATTCCGACATCTTTAGCCGGATGTAAATCGAAACGCCAACCAGAATGGATGACAACAGAAACGGCACCCGCCAGCCCCAGCTCGTGAAGGCGTCGGTGCCCATCGCCTGCCGGGTGAGCAGAATGACTCCCAGCGAAACGAACAGCCCGAGCGTGGCCGTTGTCTGGATAAAACTGGTGAAATATCCCCGCTTTCCATCGGGCGAATGCTCGGCCACGTAAGTAGCCGCCCCACCGTATTCACCGCCTAACGCCAACCCCTGAACGAGCCGTAGCAGCAACACGAGGGCCGGTGCCAACATGCCGATGGTTTCGTAATCCGGCACGCAGCCAATCAAAAACGTCGACCCGCCCATCAGCACGAGCGTCAGCAGAAAGGTGTATTTTCGACCCACCAGATCGCCCAGCCGACCGAATACCAGGGCACCAAACGGACGCACGATGAAACCGGCGGCAAAAGTCGCCAGCGTTGATAGAAAACCGGCAGTAGGATTGTCTTTCGGAAAAAATTGGGCGGAGAGAATCGTAGCCAGACTGCCGAAAATGTAGAAGTCATACCACTCGATGAGAGTGCCGACCGAGGAGGCCGTTATGACCCGCCAGACTCCGGTTGCTTCGGAGGGTGCGGATTGTTTGATACGCATGTACTGTGTAGGGTTTTGGAATGCGGCATAAAAAAGCAACTAAAACCGCTTTTTTCCTACTATTGCGCGAAAATGATACGTTAAGAGTGATGAATTAAGCGTTGGCTGACGCGTTCTACTTTTAATTCGTAACTCATCACTCTTAACGCTTTTAAACCGGTTCGATATGAATCTGTTCATGATCAACCGCCGGTTTTTCTCCCCGAATGAGTGCTTCTGCCAAAAGCACTCAACTGGCCCGCTTAGCCCGTTCGGCACTGATAAAATACGCGCCCTGCCGAACGATCGACGCCGGGTTTACGACCGGAGGCAACGTCACTTCCGTCTGGTTATTTTGGGTAATACCGGCCTGAATTTCAACCCGTTCAAATCGGTACTTACCTGCCGGACTGTCGGGCTGCCGGACATACAAAAACGTTCGTTTCCCTTCTTTCACCAGCGCATCCGATGGCAGGGCCACCACGCGCCGGGGTGCGGCCAGAATCGTTGCCCGAACGTACGATCCGGCAAAAAGCCGGCCGGATTGTCCGGGTAGCAGATTGGCGTGTACCAACACGGTTTTCGTGTGTGCATCAAACGCTTGTCCCACCCGGTAGACTTTGGCCAGCATCTCGCCGGTAGATTGCTGGGAGGCTACAAAACGAACCAGTTGGCCCTCGTGAATGTGCCGGATGTCGTTCTCGAAAACCCGCAATTCAAGATACAGGTGGTCTTTATTCACGATTTCGACCAACGCATCGGTAGTCCCCACAAATTGCCCTAGCCGCAGATTCACCTTATCGACATACCCGCTAATGGGAGCCAGCAACGGAATCGTCCGGCTGATCGTCCCCTGGCGCAGCGTTTCCAGCGGAATATGCAATTGAGCAAGTTGAGCCTCCAGCGAAGCCAGCAGGGCTTTGGTCGTTTCAAACTCAGCCGTCGATTGCTGGAGCTTTCGCCGGGCACCTACTTCTTCACGGCTTAATTCCGTTTGCCGATCCAGTTCCTGGCGTTCAAACCGGCTCCGGGCGATGGCTTGCAGGTATTCCTGCTGGAGTTTGATGTAGTCCGGATGTTCCAAAACCGCCAGCGATTGCCCTTTACGAACAAAATCGCCCTCCACCAACCGGGCCGAGCGCACAAAACCTCCCATCGGAGCGCTCACCGTCGCCCATTGGTCCGGTGGCGCTTCGAGTTTGCCCGTAGCCTGAATGGTTTCCCCCAGCGTCAGTGTATCCGGCCCACCCAGTTGGATTCCGGTTTCGCGAAACTGGGCTTCGCTGATGGTAACGGTGTTGGCCGACGAATCTGGTGCCACACGCGGGGTTTCCTGATCCGAAGCCGAGGGCGACGAACAGGCTGCCAGAACGCTCAACATGGGAATAGCAAATGATTTTAATGTGATTTTCATGGGGTATAGAATTTTGTCAGGGAGCCGTGGGCACGTACCCCGCCAGCGCTTCCTGTTCGATAAAGGATTGATTATACTGAGCCACCGCGTTCAGGTACTGTTCCCGAATCTGCCACGCCTGAGTCGTACTCTGCACAAACTCAAGGTATTCGATATCCCCAGTCAGGTAGCTTTGTTCGGCGGTTCTCAGAATCAGGTCAGCCTGGGGTAGCGCCGACGCTTCGTAGTAGGCCAGGGTGTTCCGTGACTGGCGGAATTGTTGTTCACGAATCGTCAACTCGCCCCGGAGCCGGTGTTGCTGGTAGCTCAACTGCCGGTCGGCCACCTGGCTCTGGAGTCGGGCCGCTTCCAGTCTTCCCCGCAGAGGAGCCAGAAACAGCGGCAGCGAAACCCCTACTTGGTAAATACCGAATCCTGCCTGTTTTTCAATGGATTGTGAGAGATAACCCACACGCAGGTCGGGCCAGAACCGCTGTTTTTCCAGATCGGCCTGCCGACGGGTCAGTTCGACCTGCTGCCGCTGAAAGGCCAGCAAGGGGTTTTCAGCGAGCGATGGCGCAGGCCCGGGCATTCCGGCTTTTAACCCTCCCGTCGTGTCGATGCTCACCGGCTCAGTTTCCTGCAGCAAAATGGCCAGTTGCTGCCGCCCGATGTCGCCGTGGGCCACTCGCCGGGCTCTTTTAGCAACACCATCACGTCGGCGGCTTCGATCGGCATGGGGTCGGTAGGAATTTCGGCAGTTCCGATTTTGGAAATAACTTCCTTTACTTCCGGAAAACCGTTTTTAAGAATGGTTTCCATGCGCCGGGCGGTTTCTACGGTTTGCGTCAGCGACGAACCCGGTTTGAGCGTCAGACTAATGGCAATATCACCCTCGTCGAGGTTGGGGATAAATTCGCCCCCCATCGAACCAAACAGAAGAACCGCTCCGACCAGCAAAAGGGCCGACAATGACAGCACGGTTTTTTGCCAGCGTAAGGCTCCGACCAACAACGGTTTATACAACCGGTAGAGGGCTTTCATAAGCCGGTCGGCCAGCGTTCCCTCCTCCCGTATGTCTTTGCGAAGCAAGGTAGCCGCCATCATCGGCACATAGGTGACACACAGAATCATCGCGCCAATAATGGCAAACCCGACCGTCAGAGCCATGGGGCGGAACATCTTGCCTTCGATGCCGGTCAGCGACAGAATAGGCACATACACGATCAAAATAATCAATTGACCAAACAGGGCGGAGCGCATCAGGCGGCTGGACGAATCCAGCGAAATGTCGTTCATCGACTGCGAACGGGCCGCCTGGGTGTGTACGATCTGGAAAATCATGCTTTCGACAATGATAACGGCCCCATCAACCAGCAGTCCGAAATCGATGGCTCCCAGGCTCATCAAATTGACCGAAACCCCAAAGACGTGCATCATGCCCAGCGCAAACAAGAGGCAAAGCGGAATGACGGAGGCCACCACCAGCCCCGCCCGCCAGTTGCCCAACAGGAGCAGCAACACACTCATGACAATCAATCCACCCTCCAGCAAGTTTTTACTGACGGTATGGATAGCTTTGTCGATGAGCACCTTCCGATCCAGAAACGGTTCGATGATCAAACCGGGCGGCAAACTTTTCTGAATCTCGGCCATGCGGATTTTGACGCCTTCGATGGTTTTTTCGGAAGATGCCCCCTTGAGCATCAGCACAATACCGCCCACCACTTCGCCCCGCCCATTCCGGGTCATGGCGCCGTAGCGGACCGCATGACCCACGCCCACCTGCGCGACATCCCGAACCAAAATGGGCGTTGGGCCAACATTTTTGACGACAATCTGGCTGATTTCATCCGGGTTTTTCACCATGCCTTCGCCCCGGATGAAGAAGGCTTCCGGCCCTTTTTCGATGTAACTACCGCCCGTGTTGGCATTGTTGGCCGTCAGGGCCTCGACCACTTCGGTCAGCGTCGTGTTCATGCCCCGCAGCCGTTCGGGGTCGATCCGAACTTCGTATTCTTTCAAATAACCGCCCAGGCTGCTGATGTCCACCACGCCCGGCACGCCCGCCAGTTGGCGTTTGATGAGCCAGTCCTGCACGGTGCGCAGGTCGGTTGCCGTGTAGCGGTTTTCAAAACCGTCTTTGGGTCGGACCACGTACTGATAAATTTCGCCCAGACCCGTTGTCACCGGAGCCAGTTGAGGAGTGCCCTCCGTCAGTTCTCCTTCGGCGGTTTTAAGTTGCTCGGCCACTAACTGGCGGGCCAGAAACGTCGGTGTCGATTCTTCAAAAACCACCGTGATAACGGACAAGCCGAACCGGGAAATCGACCGAATTTCCGTAACACCCGGCACATTTCGCAGGGTGGTTTCGAGCGGAAACGTGATGAACTGTTCGGTTTCCTGAGCCGCCAGTGATGGAACCTGGGTGATCACCTGAACCTGATTGTTGGTAATATCGGGAATGGCGTCAATGGGCAGTTGCCGGAGGGCGTAGGTACCCCAGGCAATCAATGCCACGACGCCCAGCACCACCATCAATTTTTGATGGATGCTGAACTGAATGATTTTTTGCAGCATAATACAGATAACTCGTTGAAAATGAATAGCAGGCAGACTAACCCCGTGCGGATGACACGGGCTCAGACGCCAAACGATCAATGCCGGGAGTTACCCGAAACGGGGCGGTTGAAACAGCAGCGTGGTTCGCTGGAAGGAATAGCGGTTTTCGTAGGAGAAGCGAACCGAGGGGAAAGGGGTAAAAATCGCGGGTTCGATCGGTTGCCATTGCGGCTCGGTCAACACAAAAACAAAACCCGACGAGAGGTGATTGTACATGGGCAGTTTGACGCCCTTGTGCGGTGTTTTGGCGTGTTCCGATCCGGCAGCGTAATGGAGGGAAAGAAATTGCCAGAAATCAAACGTGTTTTTGGCGGCTTGCCGATGCAACTGGTAATGAGCCAGCAAACCGGGAAGTTTATACACTTTCTCCACGTCAGTCTGAGGGAATAGACTGCCCGCCAACATCAGGATGCCCAGAAAAAGAGCCAGCGTGGATTTCATCGGTCAAAGGTACGGCTCAATCCGGCAAGTTCCGAGTTGATAGCCCTTGTTTTCTCATTTTCGGGCAGTTCTGCCTCGAAACCGCAGTCTACACTAAATTTTCAGGAATTTTCGAGTCGTTATTTTCATTTGAACATAACGACTCGTTATCTTTCACTGAAAATAACGCTTTCGATGAAATACCTCTCCGTTCTGTTTCTGCTGTCAACGCGGCTGGCACTGGCAAACACCCTGCCGGACAGCACGATTGCCCGCCGGGATTCGCTCCGAAAAATTCAACTGAACGAAATTGTGGTGACGGCTTCGCGGGTGCCGGAATCCATCCTGAAATCGCCCGTCAGCATCGAACTCCTCGATGCGCGGCAAATCCGGCTGTCGGCTCAGCCGTCGTATTTTGACGCCATTGAAAACCTCAAGGGTGTTCAGTTGCTGACCTCCAGTCTGGGCTTCAAAGTGTACAACACGCGCGGCTTCGCCAATCCAACCAACGTCCGGTTTGTGCAGCTCGTGGATGGCATGGACAACCAGGCCCCGCACATCGGTGCCCCCATCGCTAATGCCCTCGCCCCCTCGGATCTGGACATCCAGCAGGTCGAAATTGTGCCGGGAGCGGCTTCGGCACTGTATGGCATGAATGCCCTCAACGGGTTAGCACAACTGATTACCAAAGATCCTTTTACGTCGCAGGGGCTGAGTGTCAGTCAGAAAACCGGGATGAATCACGTCAACGATCCGCTTGTTTCGGCGAAATTGTACAATGAGACCAGTCTGCGGTATGCCCGGACGCTCGGTTCCCGGTTGGCGGTCAAACTGAACCTGACGTACCAACGTGGTTACGACTGGATTGCCCGAAATCCGGATGACCTCAACCCCGGAGCCAATGCGTCGCTGGGATTGGTCGGTGCCGAAAACCCCGGTCGGGATCGGATCAACGTCTACGGCGATGAATCGGCCAACCGCCGGACGCTGACGCTCGATGGCAAGAAATACGTCGTTTCCCGAACCGGTTATTTCGAAAATGAAACGGCTGATTTACGGCTCCACAATCTGCGGGGCGATGTGGCGGTTTTCTGGCGTATCCATCCCGGGTTAACGGTTTCGTACCGGTATAAAGCCGCAACGCTCGCTACGGTTTATCAGCGCACCAACCGGTTCCGGCTAGACGATTACCGGCTCGACCAGCACGGCCTGACGCTTGAATCGCCGTCGGTCCACCTCCGCGCCTACCGAACGCACGAAACGACCGGCGACTCCTACAACATTCGCTCGATGGCAGAGAACATCGATCGGTCGTTCAAATCCGACAACCAGTGGTTTACCGACTTTTCCATCCAGTTTCTGGCCGCTACGAAAACCGGGCAACCCACCTCCCAGGCTCTTCAAACCGCCCGCACCACCGCCGACCAGGGACGCCCCCAGCCCGGTTCGGCCACGTTCAATACGCAGGTTGACAAGCTTCGCCAAATCAACAATTGGGACATCGGGGCAGCTTTGCAGGTGCAGTCGTGGCTGTATCACGCAGAGGGTCAGGCCGAACCAACGAAAGTGCTCTGGTCGGGTTTCCGCGAAAAAACCGGCCTCAACCTGCTGGTGGGTTTCGACTACCGGCAGTACGTCGTTTTTCCGGATGGCAACTATTTCATCAACCCCGAAGAGTCGGGACAGAACCTGATTTACTACAAAACCGGCGGTTTTCTCCAGGCATCGCGGTCGTTTTTTCAGGAGCGGTTGAAACTGACCGGTTCCGTCCGGGTCGACAAAAACCGCTATTTCGACGCCCGGCTGAACCCGCGGGTGTCGGCGGTTTTTTCGCCCGGCGAGCATCACCATTTCCGGACGTCTTACCAGACCGGCTACCGGTTTCCGTCGCTCTTCGAAGCGTTTTCCAACGTTAATTCGGGGGGTGTGAAACGGGTCGGAGGCTTGAAGATCATGTCGCAGGGCATTTTTGAGCGTTCCTATTTCCGGACATCGATCGACGCTTTTCAGGCCGCCATCAACACCGACGTCAACACGAACGGGTTGACGACCGACCAGGCCATTCAAAAGAATAAAGGCTTGATTCGGGCCAATACCTATACGTACCTCAAACCCGAGCAGGTCAGCAGCCTGGAGTTGGGTTACAAGGGCTTGTTCCTCGAAAACCGCCTGTCTGTAGATGTCGATTTCTACTACAACGTGTACCGAAATTTCATCGCCCAGGTCGAAGCGAATGTTCCCAAAAGCCGCAATCCGGATTCGCTGGCCTATGCCCTGGCCGACCGCACCAAACAGGACCGCTACCGGCTCTGGACCAACTCCAAAACGAAGGTCTTCAATTCCGGTTCGAGTCTGGGCGTTCGGTATTCGGCGGGTCGCAACTGGGTCCTGTCGGGGAATGCGTCGTTGGCCCAACTCGACCGCACCGACCGGGGTGATGGACTGGAAGAAGCGTTCAACACCCCGAAATGGATCACCAACGTGGGAATCGGCAACCCGACCCTCTGGAAGAACCTCGGCTTTTCGGTGCATTTTAAATACCAGAGTTCGTTTCTCTGGCAATCGTCACTGGCAACCGGCCGGGTTCCCGCCATCCATACCGTCGACGCCCAGCTTCGCTACGGGTTACCAAAACCCGGTTTGTCGTTGAAAATTGGTGGCACCAATCTGCTAAACCACCCCTATACCACTTTCGCGGCCGGGCCGAGCGTAGGCGGATTGTATTATGCGACGGTGGTGGTGAGGGTTTTAAATGAATGATGAATTATGGATGATGAACGATGAATGTTTGCCTGCGGAGCTAATTCATCGTTCATCATCCATAATTCATCATTTACTTCAACAGCCGAATATCCGTCGTCAGGGCTTTCGCCAAACCGTCTTCGTCGCCCAGATCACGAACGAACTGAACGTCGGCCTTATCTTCCGGCGACAAATTGACGATTTCTTTCAACTGCCCGTTGTGAATGTCAAACACCCAGCCGTGCAGCCAGAGCGGTTGTTTCTGATTCCAGGCATTCTGGACAATGGCCGTGTGGCCCAGGTTGTATACCTGCTCTCGCGTGCTGAGTTCGACCAGGCGATTGAACCGGCTGGGTTCGTCGGGCATGTTTTTCAGTTCATCGAAGTATTTCTCCTTCACGTTCTGAATATTTTGCAACCAGTTGTCAATCAAGCCATAGCGCCTGTTGTGCAAGGCTGCTTTTACCCCGCCACATTCGTAATGACCACAGACAATTACGTGCCGGACTTTCAGCACCTCGACGGCGTATTGCAAAACACTGAGCAGATTCAGATCCGACGAAATGACCTGATTGGCGATGTTCCGGTGAACGAACATCTCGCCCGGAAGGGTGCCGGTGATTTCTTCGGCAGAAACCCGGCTGTCGGAACAGCCAATCCACAGAAAGTCAGGCTTTTGGTCGGCTGCCAGTGCTTCAAAATAGAACTCATCGAGTTCCAGTTTGTCCAGTGCCCAGGCCTTATTCGCTAATAGTAACTTCTCGTGTCTTTGCATGGGTACGTAAGCTACGTTTTTTTAATGAAACATTTTTCAGTTCATACTTGATGTCCAGCGTATGTGCCGTTTCCTTGAAATCCTGCAGGATGTTGTAAATATCGTGGTCGATAAAGGAAGCGTGCGTGCCATCCACCAACACTTCATCACCCGTCTGCAACTCGCGCAGGGTTTCTTTCAACTGGGGTTTCACCAGAAAATACATGTCTTTCTGGATCTTGATCAGCACCCGGTTTCCATCGCGCACCACCCGGAAGGCCGCCTGAAAGTTGGTCAGCAGAACAAACACGATGCCAACCACCAGACCAATCCCGATGCCTATGAGCAAATCCGTAAATACGATACCCAATACCGTGACAATGAACGGAATAAACTGATAAATCCCTTCCCGGTACGTCTTTTTGAAAACGTCCGGTTTGGCCAGTTTATACCCTACGGTGATCAGCAAAGCCGCCAGACAGGACAACGGGATCAGGTTCAGGAACGGGGCTCCCAGAAAAACCGCCAGCATCAAAAACAAGCCGTGAACAATGCTCGAAACCCGGGTTTTACCACCACCGTACACGTTAGCCGAAGTCCGGACAATCACGGATGTCAACGGCAAACCACCAACCAATCCCGAAACTATGTTGCCAATGCCCTGCGCCACCATTTCCTGATCGGGCGACGACACCCGTTTTTCCGTGTCAAGCTTATCGGCGGCCTCCAGATTCAGAAGCGTTTCCAAACTCGCTACAATGGCGATCGTAACCGCCGTGACATAAACCTTGGGATTGGTCAGGGCGCCAAAATCCGGAAAATAGAAAATAGAAAACACGCTCTTACCGGCTTCAATTTCCGGAATTTGCACCATGTGCTGGTGTTTGGAAGTTCCCAGATACCACTCGGGCATCATAACCCGAAACAGTTCATTCAGACCGACTCCCAGCACTACCACCGCCAACGCGCCGGGGAAATTCCTGAAAAAACCGATGCCTTTTTGGGCGCCTTTTCCCCAGAAATAAAGCAGGATAAAGGAAGCAACGCTGATAATGACCGCACCGGTACTGGCTGTTTCAACGGCCCGGTAAATTTCGGAAATCGTGTTTTCACCGTCGGCCAGTTGTTGAAACGCAAACTCACCCTCAAAATCATTATCCCGACCCAGGGCGTGGGGAATCTGTTTCAGAATAATCACCAGTCCAATGGCAACCAGCAGGCCCCGAATAACACTATCCGGAAAATAACCGCTAAATTTCCCGGCTTTTAGAATGCCTAATCCCAGTTGAACAATACCGGCCAGAACCACCGCCGTTAGAAACACTTCGAACGCACCCAATCCGGCGATGCTGTCGGCTACAATAACGGCCAAACCGGCCGCAGGACCACTGACGCTGACTTCTGAACCCGACAGAAAGCCAATGACCAGACCACCGACCATGCCGGCGACCAAACCCGAAAACAAAGGCGCACCCGACGCCAGCGCAATTCCCAGACACAGGGGCAATGCCACTAAAAAAACCGATAAACCAGCCGGTAAGTCCGAGCGAAACGTAGAGAGGGAATAATGCGATAAGGTCTTTAGGGGTCTAAAGAATTTCATATTATCTTCAATTATGATGAAAAATTAGCGTAGCATAGTTCTGTCTTGCAGGCAAATAATACTGCATGCCTATAAGAGCAGTTCTATAACCACAAAACTCGCAATAAAATTTTAATCTGTTTTTAATCTTTTCACGGTTTTCACTATTTCTTTAATTAATGCTACTTTTCAATTCCAGCGAACGGGCTTTTCTGCAGGAACACCTGCACGATGATCCCCATACGTTAGTGCTGCGTCATTCGTCGCCGGACGGAATTCGGGTTAAAGCCGTAGCAGATCAGTTGATCGCCCGACAGAAAGCGCGAACCAAGTTGCCGGGCTGGTATGAAAATGCGGAACTGGTGTTTCCCCCCGCCCTGTCGGTCGAACAGGCCTCCTCGGAGCGGACAGCGGACTACAAAGCTTCCATCATTTCCCGAAACGGTGGCAAATCCGGGCTGCTTCTGGATCTAACCGGCGGCATGGGCGTCGATTCACTCGCCTTTTCCCGGCAGGCCGACCGGGTGATTTACATCGAACAACAGCCTAATCTGGCCGAACTGGCCGCGTATAACCTGCCGAAACTGGGGGGGGGCAACATTGAATTTCCGCATGAAGAGGGCCAGAATACCACCGCAGCCGCTTTTTTGACGGCGTTTACGGAAACCGCCGACTGGATGTATCTGGACCCGGCCCGGCGCGATCGGCAAGGCGGCAAGGTCGTCCGGCTGGAGGATTGCGAACCCAATATCCTGGACTGGTACCGCCCTGCTGACCCAACCGGTTTTCGCCACAAAACGAAAGCGGTTTTGCTGAAAACGTCACCCCTGATCGACATCGAACTGGTGATCCGGCAGCTCCCCGATGTATCGGCGGTGCATGTCGTTTCGGTCGACAACGACTGCAAGGAAGTGCTGTTTGTTCTGGCAGGCCGTGAAAATCCGGAAATTGAGGTGACGGCGGTCAACCTGCGCTCGTCGGCACCGGACGAGGTGTTTATTTACCGCCGAAACGATGAACGAACCGCTGATGTTCAATTTAGCGATCCGTTGCGTTACTTATACGAACCCAACGCGTCTTTATTAAAAGCAGGCGCCTTTCGGATCGTTGCCGAGCGGTTTGGTTTGTTCAAACTGGCACCCAACAGTCACTTGTATACGAGTGATCGACTGGTTGCAGACTTTCCCGGCCGGTCTTTTGAAATACTGGAAAATTGTAAACCGGATCGCAAAGCGGTTCACTTTTTTTTACCAGACGGAAAAGCCAACCTGAGTGTCCGGAATTTTCCGGAATCCACTGAGACTCTGCGGAAAAAGCTTAGCTTAACCGCCGGGGGCGCCGTTTACCTGTTTGCCACCACCCTGTCGGACAGGAAGAAACGAATTTTAATTACACGAAAACCAGTTTATCCATCGTTACACTAATGAAAACACATTCGTTGAAATCGTTCTTACCCGTATTGATTTTCTCAGGCCTGATCGGTTTTCTGCTGATTTCGCCGTCCGTTCGGGCCCAAACCGTGTCGTCGGCTACTGAAAAAGTAGACCAGATTTCGCTGGTGGGTCTTTCCCTCAATCTACCGATCGAAGGAAAATTTGTTGAAAAAGAATGGGAGACGCTGCTGAAATCGTATGGCAAAGTGACCACGGGTCGCAGTGGCGTTTATAAGGTGCCAGCCGCTAACATTCCGGCGCTCTCCAACGAGCCTCTGAACGTGGCCAGCAAGGTGACCGCCGATAAGGCAAAGGCCACGGTTTTTCTGGCCGTCGACAAAGGCAACGCCGATTATGTAAAACCCGGCAGCACGATGTACGACCAGGTAGAAACCCTTTTGAAAGAGTTTGCGGAGCGCACACGCATCAATTACGACATTAAACTCGCGGATGATACGTTTAACGAAGCCCAGAAAAAGCAGGAAAAACTGGTCAAACAAGGCGAAAAGCTGATTCGTGATCTGGATCGCAATAAAAAGGAGAAAGATAATCTGGTGAAAAAGATGGACGAGAACGTCCGCGAACTGGAGCAGTTGACCCGCGATACGGAGACCAACAAAAACGACCAGGTCAATTCGGCCAAGGAACTTGAAGTGAAAAAACAGGCCCTGGAAGCAGCCCGAGCCAAATTACCGAAATAGATTTTCCGAGAGGAAAGAAGCTAGACAAGAGAGCAAAGAAAAAGTAAGCCAGTTGAGTTGGTCTCTACTCTCTTGTCAAGCTTCTCTACTCTGGAAAAAAAGTTGGGCAGACACTGATCTACCAACTTGGAAGAACCCTGTGAGAGCGGTTTGTGGGGACAGATGAGGCCCGTCAGTCGGATTCCGACTGGCGGGCTTTTTTATTATTCCCGGTAGAACACGCGCTTGACCCGCTCGCTCACCCCCGTCAGAATTTCGTAGGGAATGGTCCCGATGCGTTCCGCCAGATCCGCAATCGAAACCGACTGACCAAACAAAATTACTTCGTCTCCTTCCTCTGCCTGCGTTTCGGAGATATCGATCATCGTCATGTCCATGCAGACACTGCCCACGGTGGGGCACAAAACGCCATGGACCCAAACCTGTCCGACCCCGTTTCCCAACCGACGGTCGTAGCCATCGGCGTAGCCGACCGCCAGCGTGGCAATGCGGGCGTCGCGGGTCAATACACCCCGGCGGCTGTAGCCCACGGTTTCTCCGGCTTTGAGGTCCTTGATCTGGCTGATGATGGTTTTCAACGTGCCCACCGCCTGGACCTGTTGCGGTTCGAGTTTGCTAACTTCAACGCCATACAGTCCGATTCCGAGCCGAACCATGTCCAGTTTGTAGTCGGGCAACCGCACGATGCCCGCCGAGTTGAGCAAATGCCGCAACGGGCGATACCCCAGCATTTGTTCCAGTTGCGTCGCTCCTTCGATCAGATGCCGGTATTGTTTCTGCGAAAAAGCCGTGTGTTCCGCGTCGTCGGAGCCCGCCAGATGACTGAATACCGAAGCTACCCGAAGATCCGGATTGGCCGTCAATACCGCACCCAAATCGGCGATTTCGCCGGGCAAAAATCCCAGTCGGTGCATACCCGTATCGAGTTTGATATGAATGGTCGGGTATTTTACAACCGGTTTTTCAGCACCCGGTTGCGGACATTCTTCGTTCAGAAACTGCCTCCATTCATCCAGAATCCGAAAGCTGAAAATCTCCGGTTCCAGGTTATAGTCAAGCAGTTGCCGAAACGACTCCGGTGCCGGATTCATCACCAGAATAGGCAACGTAATTCCATTCTGACGAAGCCCCACGCCCTCGTCGGCATAGGCCACGGCCAAGTAATCGACGCGGTGGTATTGCAGCAGACTGGCCACCTCGGCACTACCGCTGCCGTAGGCAAAGGCCTTCACCATCACCATGATTTTGGTCTGAGAGCCGACTTTACTCCGGTAAAAATTCAGGTTGTGGGTGAGGGCGTCGAGGTTTATTTCCAATACCGTCCGGTGCGATTTCTGCACAAAGCGGCTGACCACGCTCTCAAACGAAAACCGCCTTGCGCCCTTCACCAGAATCACCGAATCCGTCAGTTCATTCAGGTAACCCGATTGCAACAGCGCGTTGGTAGTTGGGTAAAACCGGTTTGGAACCGTAAAAATTGATTGATACCGCCCCATTTCCGGCCCAACGCCAACCAGTTGGCTGATGTTTTTTTCGGCCACCATCCGCGCAATGGCCGGATAGAGTTCATCCGGTTTCATGCCGGTTTCGAGCAGATCCGACAAAACCAGCACTTTTGGGCGGGATGCATCCTGCTGATTCAAAAAATCAAGCGCAATCGATAAACCGGCGAGATCATTGTTGTAGGTATCGTCGATCAGCAGATTGCGGTGAATGCCTTCTTTCAATTCCAGTCGCATCGACACCGGCCGCAATCGGGCAAATCGTTCCCGCAGAAGGTTCACGTCCATAACGCCCAAAACCAGTGTTGCCAGCAGGACGTGCGTTGCATTTTCAAGCGATGCAAGATCGGAAAACGGCACCTCAACCCCGTAATCCCGTCCCTCCCATCGCACACTGATTTGGGTGCCGATAGTCTGGGGAATATAGGAAACCGGAACGGCTGCGGTTGGATCCGTCGACCAACTAATCAACCGAATGGTCGGGTTGACGGCTTTGAGCAACAAATGAATCTCTTCGTCAATTTCAGAATACGATTTCCGGTAAATCAGCGTCTCCGCTTTACGAAACAGCCGGAGTTTTTCGGCCACTTTCTGTTTCTGGCTTCGAAAGCCTTCGTCGTGAGCCGGACCGATGTTCGTAAAAATGCCAATCGTGGGGTTGATAATGGATTGAAGCGCCTGCATTTCAGCCGGTTTCGAAATCCCGGCTTCAAAAATCCCCAGCGTATGGTTTTCGTTCAGCGGCCACACCGAAAGCGGAACCCCCAATTGGGAGTTGTAGCTTTTCGGACTTTTCTGGATCCGGAAATCGGGCGACAGCACCTGCGCCAGCCATTCTTTAACGATGGTTTTCCCGTTGCTCCCCGTGATGCCGACTACCGGAATCATAAACCGGCTGCGGTGTTCGGCGGCAAATTCCTGTAAGGTTTTCAGGCTGCTGCCCACCTCATGGATGCGGGCGTCGGGCAACTGCGCCAGTTCGTGCCGCAGGTCGGGCGTCAAAGCGGCCGTTTCGACGACAAACTGCCGGACGTTTTTTTTGTATAATTCCGTAATAAACCGATGCCCGTCGTGGTGTTCGCCCTGAATGGCAAAAAAAACCGGTTCTGCCGCCCCGTTCTGCGTCGGCGACAACACCTGACGGCTGTCCGTCACCGGATACACCTCAGCTGTATTGATCCCAAAATCCTGAATTGTCATAAAAAATCGGTTTTCGGTTTACAGTATTCGGTATTCGGTGCGGTTCCCCACCGGGACTGACGCATTCTGATGCACGCATCAGTCCCGGCGGGGAACCGCACCGAATACCGAATACTGTAAACCGAAAATGTTAAAACTAAAACCACCGCCTTCGGCGGAAATAAATAACCATTAAAACCGTCAGAACGACCATGATGCCCATGACGACAAAGTAGCCGTTTTGGGTGCGGAGTTCCGGCATGTTGTCAAAATTCATTCCATAAACCCCTACAATAAACGTCAGCGGCATAAAAATAGCCGAAAAAATCGTCAGCGTTTTCATGACGGCATTCATGCGGTTGCTGAGCGTCGACAAATACACATCCAGCAAACCGGTGGCCAGTTCGCGGTAGGAATCGATGCTGTCGAGCACTTGAATCACGTGGTCGTACAGATCACGGAGGAAAGGCATAGTGGCCGGACGAATCAGCTCGCTGTCTTCCAGAATCAGCCGGTTGATCATCTCGCGAACGGGCCAAACCACTTTCCGCATCAACGTCAGTTCGCGTTTCAGGGTATACAGCCGCGTCAGGGTTTGCTGCCCGGCTACCTGCTGAATGATGCTGTTTTCCAGAATTTCGAGCTTTTCGCCGATGCTGTCCAGCACCACAAAATAGTGATCGACCACCAGATCCATCAAAGCATAGAGCAGGTAATCGGGGCCGTTGCGCCGGGTTTTGCCCGCTGATGCCTCAATGCGGTCGAGAACCGGCTGAAACAAATCGATTTTTCGTTCTTCCTGAAACGAAATGAGGTAATTTTTGCCCAGCACAAAACTCAGGTGTTCATTTTCCAACTCCTGCGTAACAGAATTGAAATGCAGCATTTTAAGCGTCGAAAACACGTAAGCACCGTCGTATTCCTCCACTTTGGGCTTTTGCTGGGAATTCATGACGTCCTCGAGCAGCAACGGATGCAAGTGGTATTGCTGACCGATGCGCTCCACCACGGCGGGTTCGTGAATGCCATCGACATTGAGCCAGGAGACGAACGGTGAACCGTCAGTCGGTCGCCCACAGGAATCCAGCCGCTTCACGGTTTCAACGGTGTAACTGGCTTCGTTGTAGAGAATCCGCCGAATGGTGGTTTTGTAGTCGATCTCCTGACCAACGTAAATGAGGGAACCCGGCGAGGTCCCCACTTTTTTTTCAGAATGCTTGTACCGGCGTCTGCCCATCGTTTTCAGGCACTCGCGAACCAGACGGAATCTCCGTTCCGATTGGCGTGCGCACTAGTAGTTTTCTTTCGCGTGATAGACCAAAACCGGGATATCGGAACTCAGCACCATGCGTTTAGTCAGGCTGGGATTCAGCAATTTGCTTAGAAAATCCCGTTCCCGGGTAGCCATGATCAGCAAATCGACCTGGTGGGTTTTGTTGTATTTCGTCAATCCTTCTTTTACATTATTGGCATCGACGGTGTCTTCCACAAACCGCTCCCGGCCAAATTCAGCTTCGATCTGATCCAGAAACTGGCGATCATCATACACATCAGGCTGGTTGAGAGCCTTGATTTTTACGAGCCTCAGTTTGGATTGGAACGTTCGGGCAAGCTGAACGACAGGCCGCAGAATGTGGTTTTCGTCAAACTCCAGTTGGGTTGCATAGACGATATTCTCCAGGCGAACCGGCTGGTTTTCACCATGTTCCAGCGTTGGCACCACCAAAACCGGGCAGTGGGCCGTCATGGCCACATCGGCCGCCGAACTCCCCGCAAGCCAGTCAAAAAACGAATCAACATGGCTGCGGCCCATCACAATCAGGTCCGGCTGCAATTCATCGGCCACCTCCACGATTTCGTCGTCGATAGAACCAAAGCGGTTTTCAATCCGGGTGCTAAATCCCTCCCGTTCAAGTTGTTCAGCCAATTCCTGCAGGTTTAACTCCCCAACGTCTTCCATTTCCTGAGCCGCCAGAATGCCCGCCCCTACCTCGCCCGTCGGCAGTGTAGTGTCCGGAATGATGGGCTGCGTGACGTGTGCCAGCACGAGTGTCGTTTCATGCCCCTCATTGATATAGTGTTTGGCAATAAATTTGGCCCAGGCCAGGGCCAAATTGGAGGTGCCGGTAAAATCAGTGGGAACCAGTATATGTTTCATGCTTCGAGGGATTAGTGATTCAATACTAACAAAAAAAGAAGGCATCCGTCCCGGTAACCTCATTAATTCTTTATGAACCCGGATTCAACCACTTCGCTGTTCGGTATTCAATATTCATTTTTTGATTTTAAAGCAAACCGTGAGATTACTGACCCCGGAGGGGTCCGATGTTAATAGCAAATGGGTTTTTAAGAGCTCCAGGCGTGCCGGAGGTACGCAACCAAGCCTATATCGCGTACCTCCGGCACGCCGGAAGTGCTCAGAATACGCATGTGCTATTAACATTACGTGCCGCTGGCACTTAAACACCTGTTAGGTAAGGGCATCATCTCATCGTTGGCGTTGATTTAAATAAATATTGACTACTGAACATCGAATAACGAAGTGGTATCTTCTCATCGGAGCAGGTTGCGTCAATGCGCCACCAGCCAGTTTTCGCCAATTCCAATACCGGTTTCCATTTTCACCGCCAGCGGTATCGCCGTTCGCATCAGTTCCCCGACGTTTTCCTTCAACAATTCCAGTTCATCCTTGTGGGCATCGAAGACCAGTTCGTCATGAACCGTCAGAATCATGCGCGACTTCAGCCGGTTTTCCCGGATAAATTTGTCGATGTTGATCATCGCAATCTTGATCATATCGGCCGCCGATCCCTGGATAGGCGCGTTGATGGCGTTGCGCTCGGCAAAACTCCGGTCGGTCATGTTCCGGGAATTGATGTCGCGCAAATACCGGCGTCGGCCCAGAATCGTTTCGGCGTATTCGCATTCGCGGGCTTTTTCAATCGCTCCATCCATGTATTCCTTGATGGCCGGAAATCCTGCAAAATACTCCTGAATAATTTCGGCCGCTTCCCGGCGCGGAATTCGCAACCGGCGGGAAAGCCCGAACGCTGAAATCCCGTAAATGATCCCAAAATTGACCATTTTAGCCTTCCGGCGCATGTCCGAATCGACCTCCGCCAGCGGTACTTTAAACACCTTGCTGGCGGTTTGGGTGTGTATATCGATGCCGTTGTTGAACGCGTCCAGCATGGTTTGATCCCCGCTGAAAGCCGCCATGATGCGCAGTTCGATTTGCGAATAATCCGCCGACATGATCAGAAAATCGTCGCTGTGAGGAACAAACGCCTTCCGGATTTCGCGGCCCCGGGGTGTCCGGATCGGAATGTTCTGCAGATTTGGATTGGTCGAACTCAAACGGCCGGTTGCGGCCACGGCCTGGTTGAAGGAGGTGTGAATCCGGCCGTCGTGCTTGCTCATCATGAGCGGAAGCGCATCGACGTAGGTGTTTTTCAATTTGACCAACTCGCGGTAATCCAGAATCTTGCGGGCAATTTCGTGGTCGGCTTCCAGATCGGTCAGAATCTCCTCGCCGGTGGCATACTGCCCGGTTTTGGTCTTTTTCGCTTTGCTATCCAGCTTCAGTTTGTCAAACAGAACTTCGCCCAGTTGTTTGGGCGATCCCACATTGAAGGGGCCACCCGCCAGTTCATAAATTTCGCCCTGCACCTGCCGGATGTCGGTTTCCAGCGTTGCCGAAAGCTCGGCCAGGGCGTTCATATCCACTTTCACGCCCCCGAGTTCCATGTCGCCAAGGACGCGAACCAACGGCATTTCGACTTCGTAGAACAGTTTGGTGAGCTGATTTTTCTCCAGCAGCGGCAAAAAGGTATCTTTCAGTTGCAGGGTTATATCGGCATCTTCTCCGGCGTATTCGACCACTTTCTGAATTTCGACATCGCGCATCGACAACTGCTTCGGCCCTTTCTTGCCAATCAGCGTTTCGATGGAAACCGGTTCGTAATTCAGATGCGTCATCGCCATCATGTCCATGTTGTGCCGCTGCTCCGGTTCGATCAGGTAATGCGCCACCATTGTATCGAACAGCTTGCCCTGCACTTCGATGCCATATTTTTTCAGCATCAGCATGTCGTATTTCAGGTTCTGGCCAACCTTGAGGATCTCCGCATTTTCAAAAACCGACCGAAACTCTTCGACAATGGCCTGGGCTTCTTCCCGATCAGCCGGAACCGGCACGTAAAACGCTTCGCCCTTGCGGTACGCAAACGACAAACCCACCAGATCGGCCTCGACGGGATCGGTTGAGGTCGTTTCCGAATCGAAACACAAGGTATCCTGCTGATTCAAATAATAGACGAGACTTTTCCGCAGCGCGGGGGTGTCGACCAGCCGGTAATCGTGAACAACCGAATCAATCGTGCGCCGGGGTTCAGGCTGTCTGTCATCCGGTTCCACTTCCGTCCAGTCAGCCTGCATATCGTCCGTATTGGCAATTGCCTGCGGCCGGGCTCCTTTTTCAAAAGCCGAAATGTCGGCCCCAACACCCGGTTTTTTATCGAATGTAAACGGCAATCCCTCCGTCCCGGACGCGTTTGCTGCCGGGGTTGCTGCGGGGGCCAAAACCGCTTCATCGAACAGGCCCATCTGTCCTTTGGCACTCGGTTTGGCCGAAGCCACCGGGAACGGACTGGGGTCAGAGTCCTCCTCGCCCACCAGCCGCCGACGCAGTTGCCGGAACTCGAGTTCGTCCAGCAAGGCCGACAGTTTGGGTTTGTCAGGTTCGGTATGGAGCAGGGCTTCTTCGTTAAAATCGAGCGGAACGTCGAGGTGAATGGTCGCCAGATGTTTCGACAGAAGGCCCTGCTGGGCAAACTGCACCACGTTCTCTTTCAGCTTGCCTTTCAGTTTGTCGGCGTTGGCAATCAGGTTTTCGACGCTGCCAAATTCGGCCACGAGTTTCTGAGCGGTTTTCTCGCCGACGCCCGGAATCCCCGGAATGTTATCGACCGAATCGCCCATGAGCCCCAGCATGTCGGTCACCTGACTGATTTCCTGAATCTGCCAGCGATCGAGTACTTCTTTCACGCCCAGTTTTTCGGCTCCTTTTCCCATGAACGCCGGGCGGTAAATGTGGATATGTTCTTCAACGAGCTGCCCGTAATCCTTGTCGGGGGTCATCATAAACACCTCGAAACCAGCCTTCGACGCCCGTTTGGCGAGCGTTCCGATGATGTCATCCGCTTCGTAGCCATCCAGAATCAGAATCGGAATATTCATGGCTTCCACCAGCTTTTTCACGTACGGAATGGCGATGCTGATGTCTTCGGGCATGGCCTGACGGTTAGCCTTGTATTCCACAAAAGCCTCGTGCCGGAAGGTCTTTTTGCTGCTATCGAACGCAACGCCGATGTGGGTCGGTTTTTCCTTTTGCAGAATCTCCAGCATGGCGTTCGTAAATCCGAATACGCAACTGGTATTCAGGCCCCTGGAGGTGATGCGGGGGGCTTTGCTGAAGGCAAAATGGGCGCGGTAAATCAACGCCAGTGCATCCAGCAAAAACAGTTTCTTTTCTGGTTTATTCATTGGTAAGTTGCCGGAAAACGGTCTGCACAATGGGCAGAAAACGACCCTCGCAAATAACGAAATATCGTCTCCGTATCAAAATCATAACGACAGAGCCGGGGGATTGATTCCGGTCGCTACTGATCCCGAATCGCGTTCAAGTACACCTGTTGCAGGGATTTATAAGAGGCTGTCGTGACCGAAATTATATCCTGAACCGGTCCCGGCTTGTCATTAGAAAAAAAACGTTTCCTTGTATGAAGGTCTATTTCGTACGGGCCGTAATTCCACGAAAAAATATCAAAATCGCTGGCGGCTTCATCATCCAGACCCCATCCGGCAGCCATAGCATACTTCCCGATATCCCCTTCGATGGATTTCAACAGGGAATCATCGGTATGAAAAAAGAGATGAAACCCCGATAAAAAACCGGAATCCGGTAAAACGTACACCCTGATCGTTTCAATTTTCAATCCATAGAGAAAGAGATTGTTTTCTGCCAGTTCTTTATTCGATAGGTATAGCAACCTGTACAAGCCATCAATAGACACAGGACGCACGCTTGAGTCAGTTTGAAAGTTTATCTTTTCAAGGTATGCAATGCTTTCGCTCAGGTTTTTAAAGTCTGCCATCCTGCCGCTTGATTAGGTTGAACCTGACTATTGACCACCGGAGGTTACAGGGCGGTTTTTAAAAGAAAAAGAGCGACCAAAGCCGCCCTTTTTCAAAATATTCGTTGTCAGATGCAGCCCTCTACAACTCCCGCACCCAGATATTCCGGAAGCTGATCGGTTCGCTTTTGTCACCGTGAGCCTGCAATTTGATCGGTGCCGATTCGTATTTTTTGTACTGGGGCTGACCAATGTAGGTCGTTTCGCCTTTCAGTTCGTAGTTGTTCTGTACCACGACGCCGTTGTGAATGACCGTCACGTGGGCCGGGGTCTGCACCGAGCCATCGGCGTTGAATTTCGGGGCATTCCAGATCACGTCGTACACCTGCCATTCGCCCGGTTTTTTGCTGGCGTTGGCCAGCGGAATCGCCTGTTTGTAGATGCTTCCCGCCTGCCCGTTCGAGTAGGTTTTGTTTTCGTACGAATCCAGCACCTGAAGTTCATAGCCCGCGTCGCCGGGGCCGGTAGACGCCAGGAAGATACCGCTGTTGCCCCGACTCTGGCCGGTCAATGAGATTTTCTCGGGAATCTTCCATTCGATGTGAAGCTGGTAGTTCGTAAACGACCGCTTGGTTTCGATGTTACCGGCGGCCTTGTTGACGGTCAGAACGCCTTTGGAAACCGTCCAGTTGGCGGGCGATTTGTCTTTTACCGTCACCCACTGATCCAGGTTTTTGCCGTCGAACAGAATTACCGCGTCGGAAGGGGCATCAAGGGGCGTTTTGCCCGCCGTAATCACCTTCGGAACCGGGTCCCATACTTCAGTTTCTTCGGGTTTTGCCCGCGGCCGAGTGGCGGTTGCCGTGCTGGAGGAGCCGCCCTGACGCATCAGCGTTCCGGGAACCTCGCTGCCGTTGTAATTGACGGACAGAATCATTTTATCACCCTCAACGGTCCCTTTGACAGGAATCACATTGCCATCGTATTCCGTTTTGAACGAAAAACTGACTCCATCAACCTTTCCCTCCTTGATCGGTAGGGCACCATTCGCATTGCCGATGGTTCCGGTCAGTTGGTTGCCGTCGGTTTTCAGGTCCAGGGTCAATGCGTAATCGTCGCCTATTTTTCCGGCCCATTTCCCGTCAATCGGACCAGCAGCCAGCGCCATGGTTAGTCCGAAAAAAGCACTTAAAATCGAGGTAAAAAAACGTTTCTTCATAGGGGTTTTTCTGGGTTTTGTTGACTGATACGGTTTTAAAAATCCTTAAACTGCTCATACATTTCCTTTAATTTTGGGTCGCGCTCACTCAGACGAATGTCTTTCCGCATGGATTTGACGCCTTCGATGTCCTGCAACAAGCCCAGCACCTGATAGGCCCCAAACCGCACAAAATACGCCGGACTCGTGCGCGCCATCACTTCCAGCATCGGAATGGCCTGCCGCTGGGTGTCGGCTCCCGACCGGATCAGGTATTTTCCGAAGACCTGCAAAAAGTTGTAGAGATCCTGCGATTTCATGGTGTTCATCTTGTTGATGAACCAGGTATAGCGGCTGGTATCGGTCGAATTGGCGTAATAATTGGCCACCGCCGTCACAATATCGCCATTGGGGACATTCTCAAAACGGGCCGCAATTTCATTGGCGTCACCCGGTTTTGACAACAAATAGGAATCCAACGCCGACGACACGACGGCATACGATGTATCATTGAGTGCTTCCCGGAACAGCGGGTCGTTGACGTTATCGGCATACGAAGCCAGCGTGTTGATGCCTTCCTGCCGCACCAGCGAGCGCTCGTCGTTGCGGGCTTTGCTCTGTACAATCCGCTCCACTTCCGCAAATTCCTGGCCGTCGTATTCCGCAAAATTTCCAACGGCCACCTGACGGATTTTCCAGAATTTATCCTGCATGGCGTCCATCATCATGTGCCGAACCGTCGAATCGATCAGGTTACTTTTGTCTTCCAGTCGGGTAATCGACTCGTATTTGTCCCGGTAATTGTCGGTATGATAAAATTGAAACATCAGTTCCGCCTTATTTTTTTCCTGCTCAACGGTTCCGACAATCCGGTGGTCCGCGTCGAACACGATCAAATCCGGGCGTTGTTCCACCGTAAAATTCAGCACCTGTTTGGCTTTATCGACGACCACATCGTAGCTCTTTTTCTGCCCTTTTACCCACAGATCCACTGTCACGGGCAGGCGATAAATCGGGGTTTTGGTCGAATCCTGTTGCTGAATAACCGTCAACTGCACGCCCCCCTGCCGGTATTCTTTCTCGATCTTGATCACCGGATGTCCCGGTTTCAGGAACCATTGGTCAAAAAACCAGTTCAGGTCTTCGCCGGTCACCTCTTCAAAAGCTTCGCGCAGGTCACTCAATTCGGCGGTTTTGAACCGGTGGCGTTTCAGATACAGCGTCAGGGATTCAAAAAAAGCATCGTCACCAATAGTCCGGCGGAGCAGGTGCAACACCCGGCCCCCTTTGGCGTACGAATGGCTGTCGAACATCTGCTCGCGGTCGGTATAGCGGTACCGGATCAATGGTTCCTGCTTGGTTTCCGATTCGGCAATGTACTGATTCAGGTCATCCAGTCCGTGCATATCGGCCGAATACGTGCCTTCGTTGTGTTCCCGCCAGAGGTATTCGGCGTAGGTGGCAAAGGCTTCGTTCAGCGGCAGGTTGGCCCACGACTCGGCGGTGGCCAGGTTTCCGAACCAATGGTGCGACAGTTCGTGCGAAATCACATCGTCGGAATTGCCATCCACCAGTTGCCGCCCGTCCATCTGAACGGTTTCGCCATGAACCGTCGCCGTGGTGTTTTCCATCGCGCCGGTAACAAAATCACGCACGGCAATTTGGCTGTATTTCTCCCAAACGTACGGCACCCCGAATTTCTTTTCAAAAAACTCAACCATTGCGGGCGTCCGGCCAAAAATGGCGCGGGCGTCTTTCTCGTAGGCGGGTTCCACATAATAGCTGACTTCCAGCGGCCCTCGCTCGGTTGTTGCCGCCAGCGAATCCCTGACGTAGGCAAAATCGCCCACGGCAATCATCGCCAGATACGGCGAATGGGGCAAGGTTTGTCGCCAGTAATCGGTGCGCGAACTGTCCTGATTGACCGTTGACGAAATGAGTTTTCCGTTGGAAAGCGTCCGGTATTTATTTTCGACGGTCAGGTAGATTTCCTGCGTCATTTTCTCATTGGGCGTGTCGATGGTCGGAAACCAGCACGAATTGGCTTCGGTTTCGCCCTGCGTCCAAATCTGGCGGGGTTTGTTCGGTTCAGCGCCGTCGTGGTTGATGAAATACAGTCCTTTATCCTGCGAAATGGCCGCACTGCCTCCCAGAGGACGTTCGTTCGGCTTGGCGGTATAAACGATCTGGATGTCGAAGGTATCCGCGCGGGTGTAGGTCCGGGGCAGCAGAACGTGAATCTTTTGACGGTCTTTGTAGGTGTAGTTGAGCGTATCGAAAACCGTTTCACCGGTTTTTAAGGTATCGAGCAGAAAAACGCCTTTGATTTCAAAGCCTTTCGCATCGACGTCCAGCGTATTCTGGGGGTAAAAATGCGGTTTAAACCGCAACCGGGCAATGCCATGAACCCACTGGCGCACCCAGTCGAAGCTCAGATCGAGCCGGGTGTGTAACAGATCGTGGGGCAGTGTTCGGGTTGCGTTATAGGGTCCGTTGACCGTGAGCGGAGCGTTTTTTTTGTCGGCATCGCCCGCACGATTCTGCCCCAGTGCCCACGGGCTGCAGATGAAAATAAGAAGGACGAACCCGATGTGTCGGATAATTTTAAGCATACAGATCATTCACTTAGCCTTATCAAAACGGGGAAATTCGTTTTTTAGTAAATACTTTTCCATTCCTTTACTGCACGCTGTCAACGGCTTTGGAAACCGCAGCCGCTTTTTGAGCCGGAAACCAGGATACCACCATGGTTACAACAATCACGATCAGGGTGGTCAGAATCAGGTCGTTCGCTTGAAGTTTCACCGGGTAGGCGTCGATGAGCGAACTCTCGATGCCCATCGATACGAAGCCAAACCGCTGCTGTAATAAACACAACACAATCCCGAGCACCAGGCCCACCACACCGCCAATACAGGCAACAATGGACCCTTCGAACAGAAAAATCCGCCGAACCAGCGAAGGCGACGCCCCCATCGCGTACAGAATGGCCACATCGTCTTTCTTTTCAATGGCCAGCATTGACAAAGAGAAAAAGATGTTGATCGATGCAATCAGCACCAGAAAACCCAGCGTTACGGTTACAAACAACTTCTCGACCCGAATGGCCCGAAACAGATCGGGGTTCAGATCATCCCGGTCTTTGATCACCACTGTTGATCCTAACTGCTGTTGTAAAGTCTTTTTCAACGACGCAATATCGGTTTCCGGCTTCACCTGCACTTCCAGCGAAGAGATCTGATTGGGCTGATAGCCAACCAGTTCCCGAACCACACTGAGTGGTGCCAACACGTAATCGTTAAAATTATCTTCAATAAAAAATACGCCCGAAATCGCAAAATCCGCCCGGTTAAAGGCATCGGCCGACAAAACCGTGTAAGTCTTGCGGTTTTGTGGATACCAGAGTTCGAGGGGCGTCAGGATGTCTTCGGGAGAAATCAGCAGTGCGTTTCGTACGCCTTCGGCAACCAGCGCGTAATTGATGCCATTTTCCTGCAACCGCAGTTTTCCTTCCACCAAAGCCGTGTCCAGTTGCCGACGTTGCAAATACGAATTGTCGATTCCTTTCAGCTTGACCACTGTCTGCCCCTCGCGGTACCGCGCCAGTGCATTGTCTTCAATCACCTGTGTGATGAGCAGGACCTCCCCGCTTTTCCGGATGTTCTGCAACTGACCGGGCGAAACCGTCAGGCGTTTTCCCTGCGCCGGAGCCACCGTCAGGTCTGCTTCGAACGTCTTGAAAATCATCCGGTTTAACTCCTCCATGCCGTTGAAAACCGACAGCACGACCACGAGTGCCATCGTGCCTACCCCCACGCCCAGCATCGATACCAGCGAAATCAAATTGATGAAACTACGCTTGCGTTTCGAGAAAAAATACCGGCGGGCAATCCAGAGGGGGAGGTTCATGGTGTGGTCCAAACGTTACTCTTCGTCTTCTTCCTCCGGTGCGGGCGGGATGTCGAGATTCGCGAAAATCGCGTCCATTTTGGCCGCGTATTCGGCGGTATCGTCCAGGTAAAAATGCAGTTCCGGCATGATCCGAAGCTGGTGGCGCACCCGGTCGGCGAGTTGCTGGCGAATGGCCTTGCCTTTTTCCTTGATCGATTCCAGCAGCAATTCTTTATTCGGTGTTACCAGAAAGCTCAGATACACCCGGGCAATGCTAAAATCGGGTGACACCCGCACGTTCGTCACGGTGATAAAGGCCCCGTTGAACAGGTGTCGGCTATCGCGCTGAAAGATTTCACTCAGGTCTTTCTGCAACAGCCTCGATACTTTCTGTTGTCGTTTCGATTCCATACTCTTTTAAAATTAATGAATAATGAGGGGACCGCTCAACAGGAATCAGAAATCCTGTTTCGTTATTCACTATTCATTCTTCAGTGTTCATTATTCACGCAATACCCCGCAAATATCCGCCTTTTATTCGACTTCTTTCACCTGAAAGGTTTAATTTCGGGTTCCATACGGTAAACCAACTAGTCGCTTGTTAAGTTTTTTTCGGGTTAACGCTACCCTTCAAATTGTCAGTCTGCTGCTTTTGCTGGTTCTGATTCGCCTGCCGTTTCTGCTGTCGGCTCCTCCGCTGCTCATTCCGGAACTGAACTGGATGCTGGTGGGGGAACAGATGAACAACGGCAATCTGCTGTACCGCGACATCTGGGACAGCCTTAGTCCGCTATCGGCGCTGGTCTACTGGCTGCTGGACCTCACCTTCGGGCGGTCGCTCCTGGCCTATCACGTTGCCGGGACGGCGGTGGCGGCTTTTCAGGTTTTCTATTTTAACTGGATGATGAACGCCCGGGATATCTACCCGGATCGCAACTGGATTCCCGGCCTAATCTACGCCCTGTTCCTGAACATGTCGTTCGATTGCAGCACCCTGTCGCCGGTTTTGCTTTCCACCACCTTTCTGCTGCTGGCTTTCGGAACCATTATTAAACAGATGGACCGGCGGGGGGCCACCGATGAAGTGTTTGAAGTCGGTTTTTACATCAGTCTGGCCGCCCTGTTTTACCTGCCTTCTGCCCTGTTCATTCTCTGGGCGCTGATGGCGTTGTTGCTGTTTACCGGGGCCAGTTTCCGGCAACATTCGCTGCTGATTTTCGGTTTTGCCTTCCCGATTTTGCTGACGGTTCTGTACTATTACCTGGCCGACAGCCTCGCCGACCTGAACCGCAATCTGTTGTCGTCGGTTTTTCGGGTCCGGCAATACGACCTGACCGACTTCCAGACCTTGCTGGCATCGATGTTTCTGCCCTTTGCGATGGGGACGCTGGGGTTGTTGAGTCTGTTCCGCCAAACGACCCGGTATGTCAACTTCCAGCAACGGTGTCAGCAAATTATGATGATCTGGGCGGTTACTGCCGTGGTTTCGGTGGCGCTGATGCCCTTTCTGGCACCGATGCTGTTCATCAGTTTCGTACCGGCCCTGGCTTTTTTTGCTTCCTATTACTTTCAGGGCATCCGCCGGGAGTGGATGGCTGAACTGATTTTTCTGGGCGTCTTTGTCTTTACGCTGCTCATTCTCTATCAGGGTGCCCTGGGGCTGGTTCCGAATTGGGAATTAGGTCGACTCAGTGCGTTACAGGTCAAAACCTCGCCCATCGACCGGCACATTCAGCAGCAGCGGATTCTGGTCATTGGCGAAGACATCAGTGCCTACCGCAACAACCAGGCTGCCACGCCGTATCTCAACTGGGATCTGGCCAAATACGACCTTCGCAATCTGGACAATTACGAAAGCGTGATCAGCGTTTACGACCACTTCCGCAAAGACCCGCCGGGTTACATCATCGACAAAGAAAGTGTCATCAAAAAACTCTTTCAGCGCGCACCTTCTCTGTCCACAATGTATGAAAAAACCGATCTGGAAGGGGTTTACCGACGAAAAGAAGAAGCCATCAGCAACTGATTTTGCCCACACGCGTCTGGTGACGCCCGCCTTCAAATTCCGTTTTCAGAAACACTTTCACGCATTCCAGGGCGTCTTCGGGTGAAATGTATCGCTCCGGCAAGCACAGAATGTTGGCGTTGTTATGCTGACGGGCCAGTGCCGCCAGTTCGGGTTTCCAGCACAAAGCCGCCCGAATACCCTGGTGTTTGTTGGCCGTAATGGCCACTCCGTTGCCGCTACCACAGACCAGAATTCCCCAGTCAAATTGATGGGCTTCAACCGCCGACGCCACGGGATGCGCAAAATCCGGATAATCGGCAGAAGATTCCGTGTAGGTACCAAAATCTTTCGTCGGATAGCCTTCTTTTTCCAGCCAGGCTACGATTTCCTGTTTATAGGCGAAGCCGGCATGATCGGCACCAACAGCAATGGAGGGTTTCATGGGATTTTCTTGAACAAATGAAACTAAAAATACGATATTACGTTATTATGTTCCGGTTCTGCGCTGAGAGGCTGCGAACCGGCATGGCAGCCGGATTTAAAACCCCGGTTCTGTCTAAATTTTGGACAAAGTAAGCGATCAAAAACGCATCATCAACGCAATTCACACTGGAAATTTTACAAACGCTGGCAAAAATAACTCCGGTTATTCCGCTCAGTTGGTTTGTGAAGAGACCCACCACCGGAGAAACAGGCGCTTGAACGACTCAGGAATGAAGACCGGTTTTGCCGACTGGCCCTTTCTCAAACCTGGATTCACGGCCTTCCCTCTCCTAAATCCTGGAAGCACATGGACGCAGAAAAAACAGTACAGCGATCAGAAACTCAGAACGTTTCCCAAATACAGAAAGACCTTAACAAGCGCGACGAGTTACTGCTCACCCCCGACGAGCAACGGATCAAAGAAGCCTTTCAGGATCGGAACTGGAACGAAATAAAAATTGCCGACTCCTGGGTCATTTTCAAAGTTATGGCGGAGTTCGTGGAAGGCTTCGACAAATTGGCCAAGATTGGGCCGTGTGTGTCCATTTTCGGATCGGCGCGGACCAAACCGGACAATCCGTATTACCAGATGGCCGAAGAGATTGCGGCCAAACTCGTGAAGCACGGCTACGGAGTCATCACCGGCGGTGGCCCCGGGATCATGGAAGCCGGGAACAAAGGTGCCTTCGAGCAAGGCGGGAAATCGGTCGGTCTGAACATTCAGCTCCCGTTCGAACAGGAAAGCAACATCTACATCGACCCCGACAAAAACATCAATTTCGACTTCTTCTTTGTTCGGAAAGTCATGTTCGTCAAATACGCCCAGGGATTTATTGCCCTGCCGGGCGGTTTTGGTACGCTGGACGAACTGTTCGAATCGCTGACGCTGATTCAGACGAAAAAAATTGCGCGCTTCCCAATCGTTCTGGTTGGCCGGACGTTCTGGCAGGGGCTGGTCGACTGGATTGAAGAAACGATGCTGGAGAAAGAAAACAACATCAGTCCCGGCGATATGAAACTGATTTCGCTGGTCGATACGCCGGAAGAAGCCGTCAAAGCCATCGATGATTTCTACATGAAGTATCTGCTGAAACCGAACTTTTAAGGGTTTCCTGCTGATGCTACTGAACCCGTAAGGTCTTCAAAACCTTACGGGTTTTGGTCAAAACGCCAGATATGGTGTCAGTTTTTCAATCGTTTTGGCGTCGAGAATCCGGATGTTGCGGAGGGATTCGGGCGAGGTGTACGGCCCGTGTTGCGTGCGGTAATTGACAATGATTTCAGCTTGCCGTTTCGAGAGATAAACGTGTCGATCCAGTTCTTCGGCGGTGGCGGTATTGATCGCCAGCTTTTTAACCGGCGTTTGAACCTGACCGTATTTATTTAATTCTTCGAGGGCCAGCGAGTCCAACCCAAACACCTCCGCATATTGCTCCGGTGAAATAAAACCGCCCAGTGCATCCCGAAATTTTATGATCCTACCCGCCAGTTTGGAGCCAATGCCCCGGAGTTTTTTCAGTTCGGTCGTGTCGGCGGTGTTGATGTCGAAGGGTTGCACCACGGGTTTGCTGTAGCGTTCGGCAGCATACACCGGTTTATGGGGCGTGTACGGTTTCTCTGCATTCAGGTCGTTATTGGCAAACTGTTCCCGGTATTTCTGCGACGGTTTTTCATTCTCTTTTACTGCATTCAGCCGGATATATGGTTCCAGTTCTCCATAGAGTTCCGGGGGGAAATCGTAAATTTTCAGCAAGTCTTCCTTTTTCCGAAACTGACCGCCTTTGGAACGGTAGCGAACGATGCGGTCGGCCAGCCAGCGCGGAGCCCCCAAGCGTTGCCAGCTTTCGACATCGACGGTGTTGGGGTCGAACGCAAACCGTTCGGCTTTTGTGGTTTTTACGTCGGGCTCGTAGCGCCCCGGCCTCGTTTCGCGTCGTTCATCAACTTCACGGTTATCAACTTCCAGCAAAGCCACCAGACTGTCGAGCTGTCGTTTATCAGACGCGGATGTGTCGGGAATCGAATCGGGAACCCACAAGCGGTAGGCGAGCGGCAGCAGCAACAGAAAGCCGGTGAGTGTCAGCAAGGCTAACATACCCCGCGCTTCCTGCTGGGATACTCCAAAATAGTCGCGGAGTATGGCTACTGCCCTCTTCATGAACAGGTTCCGGGATGGGTGGATGACTTGGTGTCACGGAGGATATTTCCGGAACCTGTTTATTAGACGGCGGGAAATTGAAAAGTAACGGAATCCTTCAAAAAAGAAATTGCTTTTCAGGACAGATCCTTCGTACATTCAACGACTAATTCTTTCAAAGAATGGTTCTCAGGGAGTACGTTTGTTTACACCGCTATGGCATTTATTGATTATTACAAAACACTCGGCATCGAGAAGGGCGCATCGGAGGAAGCGATTAAGAAGGCTTACCGGAAACTGGCCCGAAAATACCATCCGGATCTCAACCCCAACGACAAGGAAGCCAACACCAAATTCCAGCAAATCAACGAAGCCAATGAGGTGTTGAGTGATCCGGAGAAACGGAAGAAATACGATCAATACGGGGAAGACTGGAAGCATGCCGAGCAGTTTGAACAGGCCCGGCAGTCGCAGCAACGGAGCACTCCGGGTGGGCAGCGGACTTCCGGTGAATCCTTTTCCGGGGGCGATTTCTCCGAGTTTTTCGAATCGTTTTTTGGCGAACAGCCCCGCAGCGGTCGGCAGGCCCAGTTTCGGGGGCAGGACTATACCGCCGAGCTGCACGTCAGTTTGCGGGAAGCCTACCAGACCCACCAGCACACGCTCACGGTGAACGGAAAAAACATCCGCATCACCGTTCCGGCCGGTATTGCCAACGGACAGGTTATCAAGCTCAAAGGCCAGGGCGGGCCGGGGGCCAACGGCGGCCCGGCGGGAGATCTCTACATTACGTTCGTCATCGCCGACGATCCGGTTTTCAAACGCCTGAACGATGACCTGTATATGACCGTTGACCTGGACTTGTATACGGCGGTTTTGGGCGGTGAACTCACCATCGAGACGCTGAGCGGCAAAGTAAAACTGAAAGTGAGTCCCGAAACGCAGAACGGAACGAAAGTGCGGCTGAAAGGCAAAGGCTTCCCGGTGTATAAACACGACGGCCAGTTTGGCGATTTATACGTTACGTATTCCGTCAAAATTCCGACCGGTTTAACGGACAAACAAAAAGAATTATTCAAGGAAATTTCTCAATTGTAATTGCTTGTGTTATGCAACCGGAAGATGTGATTCTTGTTGAAGACTACTGTCTGAACTACGCGATTGAAGAAACGTTTGTGTTCTCGCTGGAAGAATACGGACTAGTTGAGCTGGTCGTAGCAAACGACCGGAAGTGGATTCCCCTCCACCAATTGCAGGTGATCGAAAAATTCAGCCACTTGTATTACGAGTTGGACATCAATGTCGACGGAATCGATGCGATCAGTCATCTGCTCCGAAAAGTAGAAATGATGCAGGAAGAGATTCGGTTGCTGAAAAGCCGGTTGAATGTATATGAAGGAAGGTCGTAAGGTTTGTTCATTTTTCGAAACCGTCTCTGCGCCAACTGCCCTTCTATCGGATACGGTTTTGGTGTTCTACTCAAAAGTATAAAATTTTTGTCAGGCGACTGGTCTAAATCCGTATTTTTGCGCCATCATGGAAGACGCAAAACCGAAACAGGCACCCGCCACCTCTCTGCAAGACATTATCTCCCACGCCAAAGAATACGGCTTCGTGTTCCCGTCCAGCGAAATTTACGACGGGTTACAGGCGGTTTATGACTACGGTCAGAACGGCGTTGAACTGAAAAATAACCTCAAATCGGTGTGGTGGAAGGCCATGACGCAACTCAACGACAACGTCGTGGGCATCGATGCGTCCATTTTCATGCACCCACTGACGTGGAAAGCGTCGGGCCACGTGGACTCCTTCAACGACCCGATGATCGACAACAAGGATTCCAAAAAACGCTACCGCGCCGATCAGTTGCTCGAACTGAAAGCTGAGGAATATGCCGCCAACGGCCAGCCCGAAAAAGGCCACGCCCTGCTGATGGAAATGGGTCGGTTACTGGGTGAAAACGACCTCGACGCCGTCCGCGAGCTGATCATCAGCGAAGGCATCGTCGATCCGATTTCCAAAACCGCCAACTGGACCGAAGTGCGGCAATTTAACCTGATGTTCTCGACGCAGGTGGGCTCCGTAGCCGAAGATTCCAGCCTGATTTACCTCCGTCCCGAAACCGCCCAGGGTATTTTTGTCAACTTCCTGAACGTGCAGAAAACCGGTCGGATGAAGATTCCGTTTGGGATTGCCCAAATCGGCAAGGCGTTTCGGAACGAGATCGTGGCCCGGCAGTTTACGTTCCGGATGCGCGAGTTCGAGCAAATGGAAATGCAGTTTTTCGTGCGGCCCGGCACCGAAATGGAATGGTACGAAAAATGGAAAGCCGCCCGGCTGAACTTCCACAAAGCCGTCGGTTTGCCCGCCGAAAAACTCAAATTTCACGTTCACGAGAAGCTGGCCCACTACGCCAACGCTGCGGTGGACATCGAATACCAGTTCCCGTTTGGCTTCCGCGAAATGGAAGGCATTCACTCCCGGACTGATTTTGATCTGAAAAGCCACCAGGAACTGAGCAGGAAAAAGCAGCAGTATTTCGACAACGACCTCGACGAAAACGGCAAACCGTTCGGTAATTACATTCCGTATGTAGTTGAAACGTCCGTCGGCGCCGACCGCCTGTTTCTGGCGGTTTTCTGCAATGCGTTTACGGAAGAAGTCGTTGGCGAAGGCGAAACCCAGAAAACCCGGACGTACCTGAAACTGCACCCGGCCCTGGCACCGGTGAAAGCCGCCATCTTCCCGCTTGTTCGGAAAGACGGTTTGCCCGAAAAAGCGACGCAGATTCTCAAGCTCCTGCGCAGCGATTTCCGGGTCATTTACGAAGAACGCGACGCCATCGGCAAACGCTATACCCGCCAGGATCTGATCGGAACACCGTTCTGCATCGCCGTTGATTACCAGACATTGGAAGACGATACCGTCACGATTCGTCACCGCGACACCACCGAGCAAATCCGGATGCCCATCAGCGAACTGAAGCAGCACATCGGACAGGCGGTTTCGATGGAGCGAATTCTGGAGCAACTTTAGGTTTCAGTACCCACGGATTGAGTCCTTGTTTTTTTACTATCTCAAAAAACGCGGGCTTCCGTCCGTGGGTACCTATGAAAATCGCTATTTATACCTCTGTTCAGCAGGACTACCGACGCGTGTGGGCGGGCTTCACCCGGCAGTTGTTCGACCAGCTTAGTCCGCCGTTTCCGCCCGTCGATGTCGTTCGGTTTGATGGCTGTCTGAAAGGGGATACCGTGCATTTGCGGCTCAATTTTCTGCTTTTCAAACAGGACTGGATCAGTGTAATCATTGAGCAACAGGAAACCGATCAGGAGATTTATTTTATCGACAAAGGCACCAAACTGCCCTTCTTCCTCTCCTACTGGCACCACAAGCACCGGATCATCCGGGATGGCAACCACACCCGCATTGCCGACGAAATCACCTTCCGAACGCCCACGTTGTTGACGGATTTTCTGCTTTACCCGGTTTTTTACGGCTTGTTTGCCTATCGGGGACCGGTTTATAAACGTATTTTCCAACCCTGACAGCGGCCTAGGGCCCTGTCAGCGGTTGGAGGGCATCCGGGCCAGCAAATCCTCATCACGCTCGCCAAGCAGCCAGCGGCCCTGTCAGCGGTTGGAAAATTTGAGTTTAAGATAGAATTCCAGATCGATGGATTCTTAAAAAGGAAAACTCCTGACAGCAGCACGTCGCTTTGTCAGGAGTTTTTTGGTATGACGGCCGTTCAACCGCTGACATGGCCTGAGGCCGCTGTCAGGGTTTCACTATTTTGATCAAGCGGGATTGTTGTCCGGCCTGGGCGCGAAGCAGGTAGAGACCAGCCGCCTGGTGACGAACGGTCATCGTCTGGCGTTGCCGCTGGCCCGTTGCCGGAATCGCGTGCTGTAAAACCGTACGACCTTGTAAATCCGTTAGTTGAAGACGAACCTCCTCGCCTGCCGGTGCTGAAAACTCCACCTCGAAGACGTCTGAAACCGGGTTGGACAACACGCGAACGTGCAGCCCTTCGCTCGTTTCAGCGGCTGATACCCGCGCTCCGGACACAACTGCTGGCTCAATTCCGTACACCAGATTGCCCTGGTAATAAACCGTGATGCGATCGTTTTCGGAGAAAGGTGCGGCCGCTTTGTACGAGTAATCGTCCGTTTCCACGAAATTTGACCAGTTGGCTTTCGAAATCCGGTACTGAATGTTCCCCGTATTGCTGAGTGGATACAAGGTGCCAACCGCTGGATTCACCTTCAGTTCCAGGTAGGTTTCGGCACCCGTCCGCACGGGATCGACCGGAACGAATTGGCCCGTCACATTGACATTACCGAGTTTGGCGTAGTCGATGAAGTAATTCAGACTGGCGGTTCCTTCGGGCGTAAACCAGTAGCGCACCGTTAGGTCGCCATACGCCAGCGGCACATTGCCTTCGTTGTTGACTTTCAGAAAGGTGCTGATCGAATTGGAGTTGGGCCGGTTGTTTTTGTTCTCCGAAAGCACCTTCAGTTTGATTAAAGCCGGAGCGATGGGCGGTTCTTCCCCCCACACCAGCGTGCCGTTGCGGTACACCGTTATGCGATCGGTGAGCGCGTAGCTGGTATTGGTTCGATAGGAGTAATCATCGGTTTCGCTCAGATCCGCCCAGTCTTTGTTCGCAATCCGGGTCTGAATCGGCCCGGACGTACCGCCCACGGCCAGACTGCCCGCCGATGGATCAAAACCGTATTCCACGTATCCATTGGCCCCATTCCGGGCGGGTGCATCTTGCCGGACATAGGTCATTTTCACGTTGTTATTCCCCAACTGCGCGTAGTCAAGGAACGTATTGATGCCCGCGTAATTTTCCGCCGTAAACCAGTATCGAACCGTCAATTCAGCGTACGGCACAGCCGTCGTTCCCTCATTGACCAGTTTCAGATACGGTTTGATCTGGTTGTTGGTAGCCTGTCCGTTTCCGTTATCGCCGTTCTGGTATTGAACTTTCACCTGCGTCAACTGCGACAGATCGAAACGCGCCAGCACCGGAACGTGGTCGGAGGTCGTGTTGCCATAGTCAGGAATTGTCAGATACGGTGTTCCAACGCCCGCCGAACCGGCGAGGTAAGCCGGTGCTAACTCATTGGAAACCATGATGTGATCGATCACGTTGTCTTCCGTCAGGTACGTCCGAAAACCGTTGTCACTCAGCACCTGGGTTACGCCCGTAAAACCGGCGGCATCGTCGGTAAACGGTTTGTAGGTCGTTTCGGTCGTGGCGACATCGGCCACGGTCCGGTCGAGGTCGTCGTTGAAGTCTCCCGCCAGAATCAGCAGATCGTTCGGATACTGTGCTTTCAGGGTGTCATACAACACCTGGACATCGTATTTCCGACGGTTATACGCCACCAGCGCATTGGCCCCGCCTTCGTTGGCTTTGGCGTGAAGACCAATCACGTTGACCTGCTTGCTCACCCCGGCCACCGTCACGTTGAACTTCCACACATACGGATACCGCCCGGATGCCCAGAAATTGTCAACGGCGGTCGGATAACCCGTGAGATTCTCCACTTTTTCCATCAACGGTTTTTGAGAAATCAGCGTTGCCACGTCCGACTTATACAGGATACAAACCCGTTGTGTGTTGGCGGGTAAGGTGCCCGTCGGTGTCGCCTGATTGGCCGGAATTTCGTGACCTGGATTGTTGGAAACAAAGGGAGAACAATTTCCCTGATACCCCGGCAGGCCCGCCAGCAAACTGGCAATGGCATTGTCCGACGAGATTTCTTCCAGAACAATGATGTCCGATTGCAGGCTGTTCAGGACCGAAATGGCATTCGTCACCTGCTGCGCTTCATTCGTCGGGCCGTTGCCGGTGCTTCCCAGCCATTCGATGTTCCAGGCCGCTACGTCGAGCGTCTGACTCCGGGCAATTGATCCCCCCGCCGGTGCATAAGGCGCGGAACCCGGTATGTCGTGTGTCGAGCGCGGCAGCAATTGCGTGAGGGTATTGAATCGACCGACCACGCCGGTGATAGCCGCCGGATTGGGCGGGTTGGTATTGCCAGGAATGTTCGTCCCCCGGTTGATTCGCACTTCCTGCGTGCCACTGCCATCCTGTAACCGGAAATTGGCATCCGGAGTCAGCACAAAAACCGGGTTGGGCGACGCCACGATCGTATTCGGGCGAATAACGGCGGCATTCACCGTCACCAGTTGACCTTCAAAATCAGACAGTTGAGTGGTCGTAACTACCCTCGGAGCCAGCGGCCCCTGTGAACCGAAGCTGGTAAACGTAACCGCTCCCGAAACCTGCTTGTTGCTGTTGAAAGCGCCAATCGTTCCGCCCGTGATCTGAACCGAGTCGCCAATCTGAACGCTGCTGCGGAAAGCCGCATTGAAAATCGCAATCCCGCCCGTCGGGTCCTGAATGTAGGCCACGTCGTTGAACTGGTTGCTGACCGTCACCCGGCCCGCAATTTTTCCGCCCGGCAATGCGGAGATTGGCGTATTCACCGGCTGGCTGCGTGCCAGGGCAATGCTCGCGATGGTATTGGGATCATACACCGTTCCGCTGACGGTTACATCGAACGACACCGAACCGCTGATGTTAGTAACGGTTCCGCCCGGCGTTCCCTGAGCGGCTCCGGTCAACCGAACGTTAATCGGGGTGGCGGCCACACTGCTGTTCGAGAGCGGCAAGGTCAAGGAAGAGGTGTAGGTGCTGCCCGTACCGATTTCAAAACCGGCGGGTGCCGTGATCAGCACATCGGCGGTCAGGTTTGTCCCGGAAATCGTGTAGGATTTGGGGGTTGAAGCGGTTCCTTCCGAGGTGGTAAAGCCCGATAAGGTGGGTGGATTCACGGAAAGAACCGGCGTTGGCGTCCCTCCGCCTTCGATGGTCGCCGTAATGCTCAGGTCGTCGATGGCCAGCCCGTGATCCGAACCGGTGTGGTCGGGATCATACCACCGCAGCATGATTTCACTACCCGGTGCGATTGATAAACCGGTAAGCGTGAAGCTTTTGGCCTGGCGGTTGGCATTGCCGTCAATAGCTCCCGCCGTGCCGCCCGAAACCGAGTTGGAGAAGTTTAATTCCGGCACGGCGGTGTAACTGGTCGGAACCGCCCCGCCCGCCGGACTGGTGGTTTCAACGGCGGAGGTCGAAATCAAATACGAAAACTGAACGACCTGTGGATCAACGGCGGCACTGTTGCGCCACTGCTCACCGTTGTAATTTATGGTCAGCGCGGTAATCGTCGTACCGGTTTCATTTTTCAGGCGATACCCGTACGTAAAATTTCCGGCGGCCGCATTACCGGAACCGACAGAGCCCAAAGCCCGGTCGTCGCCGGTTCCGAAGCTGTTCATCGCCCCGGCATTGGAACTTCCGGTGCCGGCCACAATGGTAGTGCCGGTGCCGGTTCGTTCACCATATACACCGGGAATGGTGTTGTTCTGGGTAAAAACCGGCGAACCGCTGGCGGGTAGGGCATCCAGGTTTTCGGTTCGGGTCAGGTTCCCAACCGTGAAGGAAACCTGGGCGAAGCTGGTTGCCTGTACGGCAAACAGCAACAAAATGAGGACTGGAAAGTCCTTGATGAAGTGTCGTAAAAGTGGATGAAGCATACGGATAGCGTTGTTTATTACAAAACTATGACGCCATGCCAATATCCAATGTTACCTCTTTATTAATTCTGAAAACTTGTTATAAAATCGCCACATTCAGCACTATAGGAGCTTTTTTTGCCATTTCCCGCTATACTTTCCCTTCGATTTCCAGTGCTTCGTCTTCGGCCTCGATGGTCGAACCGTTTTCGTCAAACTCCCCTTCCCAGCGGGCAATTACCACTGTGGCCAGGCAGTTTCCGATCACGTTGACGGATGTCCGGGCCATGTCCATCAATTCATCGATACCGAGAATGATAAACACCGGCTCCACCGGCAGACCGAATGACGCCAGCGTTCCGAGCAGAATGACGAGCGTGGCGCGTGGCACCCCCGCGACGCCCTTGCTGGTCAGCATCAACGTGAAAACCATCAGCAATTGCTGGCTGAACGACATTTCGACCCCGGCGGCCTGGGCTACAAACACCGACGCCAGCGAGAGGTAAAGCGTGGAGCCATCCAGGTTAAAGCTGTAACCCGTCGGCATTACGAAGGCGACGATTTTGCGGGGAACCCCCAGGCGCGTCATGGCTTCCATCGCTTTCGGCAAGGCGGCTTCCGAACTGGTGGTGGCAAAGGCAATCGAAACCGGTTCGACCAGCGCCTGAATGAATTTTTTGATGGGCACTTTGGCAATCAGCGCCACCGGAAACAGCACCAGTAACAGGAACGCCAGCAGGGCCAGGTAGAGCGTTGCCAGCAATTGAAACAGGTTCACCAGAATGCCCAGCCCCATGTGTCCGACGGTGTAGGCAATGGCCGCACCCACCCCGATGGGGGCGAAATACATGATGATGGAGGTGAATTTGAACATCACTTCCGACAGGCTCTCGGCAAATTTCAGCACCGGCCGACGGTAATGCTCTTTCGTAACGGCGAGCGCAATGGCAAACAATACGCTGAAAACAACGATCTGGAGGACTTCGCCATTGGCAATGGATTTGGCGATGTTTTCGGGGAAAATATGCAGAATAACGTCTGAAATCGATTGTTTGGCGACATCCGGCAGTTTTTCGCCACCGGCCACTTCCGGCAGGGTAATGCCGACACCGGCTTTGCTGATGTTGATAGCGGCCAGACCGATAAAGAGGGCGATGGTTGTCACTACCTCAAAATAGAGCAGCGATTTCCAGCCCATCCGGCCCACCTGCTTCAGATCGGAATGCCCCGCAATACCGACTACCAGCGTACCGAACAGCAGTGGAGCAATGATCGTCTTGATCAGCCGGAGAAAAATCTGACTCAAAACCCGCAGATTAACAGCGGCTTCGGGAAAGTCGTTGCCGATTTCCGCCCCTACCACCATCGAGATCAGAATCCAGGCTGTCAGCGATTTCTTGCGAATACCGTAATAAATCAACCCCACGATTGCCAGCCAACGTACCACCAGCAGCAGCGTAGTCGGAAGCGCAATCCAGTTCAGATCGGTCAGAACGGTCAGCACAGCCGCCAGGGTAAAAGGAATCAAGGTAATCAGGAGTAAAGATCGATTGTTCTGCATAGCCGGTTTTTACGGTAGAATCTATTTTGCTGCAAGTATCTTACATCATTTTTAATTTCAAAACAAACCCGGGTACTTTCTTTGATTAATTCACCAAATAGGCTGCTGCACAATATTTTAAGCAGATGTTTGGATTTGTTCCGTGACATTGCGTACGTTAGGTCTGTTTTTCAATCTCTTACACCTTAACCTCTTTTTTATGCAACCCGTGTATAATACGCCTTCTACCCAGGTCAAAGCCGACCCCGGTCAACGATTCGTTGCCGCCCTGATCGACGGCTTTGTGGCTTACATTCCTTTTCTCATTCTGACGTTCGTCAGTTACCGGCTCGCCATGATCGGCTGGATTTTCCTGCTGGGCTATCAGCTCACCAAAGATGCCCTGCCGGAAGTGGGCGGTTTTCTGGGCGGACAAAGCGTCGGCAAAAAAATAATGAACATCAAAGTCATTAAGGAAGATACGGGCCAGAGTATTCTGGGCGACTACGGCACCGCCATCGTGCGGCAGGTTTCCCTGATGATTCCCCTTTTCGGCATTGTCGATGCCTTCATGGTGCTCGGTGACGACCGGAAGCGGTTTGGCGACAAATGGGCCAAAACCATCGTTGTCAAAGCCTGATCGATTCTTAAAAAAGCCGGGGCAACGTTTGAAAACCGCTGCCCCGGCTTTTTAATGCGCAATGCCGACCGAACAAATGCTTTCGCCTGTTCAGTCGGCATTACTACTTTTTGATTAAATTACCCGGAAAACTGGCCGATAAACCCATTCTGCGGCCATTTGTCCCAAAACCGGGTTAAGCCAGCCGGAGGCTTCTATCTTCGTACCCGGAATTCATTTCGCATCCGGGCTTTTTTTAACCTATCTATGAACATTCTTGAAACCCGCCACATTGTCAAACAATACGCACAGCACCGGGCTTTAGACGACGTCAGCATCGACATTCCGCGGGGGCAGATTTTTGGTCTGCTAGGCCCTAACGGCGCCGGTAAAACCTCCCTCATCCGGATTATCAACCAGATCACCGGCCCCGACGAAGGCGAAGTTTTTTTCGACGGCAAACCGCTCGGTCCCGAACACATCAGCCGCATCGGGTATCTGCCCGAAGAACGCGGTCTGTACAAGAAGATGAAAGTCGGCGAACAACTGCTGTATCTGGCTCAACTCAAGGGGCTCAGCGAACGGCAGGCGATGGAAAAACTGAAAGCCTGGTTCATCAAATTCGACATCAAGACCTGGTGGACCAAAAACGTGGAGGACCTGTCGAAAGGAATGCAGCAGAAAATTCAGTTTGTGGCCACAGTGCTGCACGAACCGGATCTGATCATTCTCGACGAACCCTTTTCGGGCTTCGACCCGATCAATGCCAACCTCATCAAAGACGAAATTCTGGAACTGCGCGAAAAAGGCAGCACCATCATTTTCTCGACCCACCGCATGGAATCTGTCGAGGAACTCTGCGACCACATTGCGCTGATTCACCGCTCAAAAAAAGTCCTCGATGGCCCCAAGAAAGCCATCAAAGAGCAGTTCAAAACCCATACCTACCACGTTGAATACCAGGGCGTTTTGAATGATCTCAACCCGGCGTACACGGTTTTGGACAAAAAAACGCTGGAAGATGGCTACCTGCGCGCCAACATCCGGATTCCGCGCGACGCAGCCGTCAACGAACTGGTTCGTAACCTCATCGACCACGTGAGCGTCCGCGCCTTTGGCGAAAACATTCCTTCCATGAACGACATCTTCATCAAAGCCGTCGGCGAAGTTCCAACAACTTAATTTTGAATGAGTGAATGATAGAATGAGTAAATAAGCTCCGCATGAAGTGCTAGTGGCGAAGTTACTCTTTCATCCATTCTATCATTCACTCATTCGCTCATTCACTCATTGACCGTCATGAAAATAATTTTCCTCATTCTGAAGCGCGAATACCTGGTCCGGGTCAAGAAAAAGTCATTTTTGATTATGACCCTGGTGACGCCCCTGCTGGTTTCCTGCATCTGGCTCATCCCGATCTTTTTCGCCATGCGCGACATCGACCAGAAAAAAATCGAAGTGATCGACGAAACCGGCAAGTTTGCAAGCACCTTTAAAAACACCAAGGAACTGGTTTTCCAGCCGGTTAAAACGCCGGTTGAACAAGCCAAGAAAGACTTTGGTAAAAGTGGCTACGACGTGTTGGTTCACATTCCGGGTAACATCCTGCAAAATCCAAAAAGCCTGAAGATTTACGCCGAAAAGAACGTCAGCCTGGAGGTAAAAAATGGGATTGAAAAAGCCATCGAGCAGGAAATCGAGAACATCCGGTTGCTCGATGCCGGTATTGACCGCAAGGTGCTCGAAAGCACGAAAGTGGACGTGTCGTCGGACACCTACAGCCTGAGCGACGAAGGCGAAAAGGACAGCAGTTCAGGGGCGGCCACGGGCATTGGCTACCTGTGCGCGTTCATCATTTACATCGCCATTTTCATTTATGGGGTGCAGGTGATGCGGGGCGTTATGGAAGAAAAAACCAACCGCATTGTGGAAGTGATCATTTCGTCGGTCAAACCGTTCCAGTTGATGGCGGGAAAAATTACCGGCGTTGCGCTGGTGGGTCTGACGCAGTTTCTGCTCTGGATATTGCTCACCTTCGGGATTTCATCCGTCATGTCGAACGTACTGGGCATGGAAAGTCTGGGACCGCAGAAGCGGGTTGAACAAATGGCCCAGCAGCCCGGTGTGGCGCAGGCTCCGGCGATTGACAAACCCAAAACAGAACAAAAAAGCAGCCCGGTGACGGCGATTTTCAAAGCCGTCAGCACCCTGAACATTCCGCTGATTATTGGCTGTTTTCTGATCTATTTCATCGGTGGCTACCTGATTTACAGTGCGTTGTTTGCGGCCGTGGGGTCAGCCGTCGATAGCGACACGGATGTTCAGCAGTTTATGTTTCCGATTACCATTCCTCTGGTTCTGTCGTTTATCATGGCCCAGTTCATCATCCGCGAACCCGATGGCGCCGTGGCCTTCTGGATGTCGATGATTCCGTTTACTTCGCCCATCATCATGATGGTTCGCATTCCGTTCGGCGTTCCGGCCTGGGAAATTGTGCTGTCAGTCACGTTGCTGATCGGCGGTTTTCTGGGAACCGCCTGGCTGGCCGCCCGAATCTACCGCGTCGGCATTCTGATGTACGGCAAAAAACCGTCGTACAAGGAGTTGGTGAAGTGGGTGTTTTACAAAACCTAGATGCTTTGTTTTGAATTATAAATGTAAAATGATGAATATTAAATGTAAAATTGATTGGTCCCGTCAACTTTTACATTTAACATTCATCATTTTACATTTATAATTGTCTTCGTTACGTATTCAACCATCCCTTAAACGAATCCGCCCGCTCCCGGCTTACCGAAACTTCCTCTTCGGAGGGCCGGTGTTTCAGCCAGATCCGCAGCCGTCCGTTGAAATAGGGTTCGATGCGTTCGATGGCCGACAGATGGGTGATGTACTTGCGGTTAATCCGGAAGAAATGCCGGGGGTCCAGCTTGGCCTCCAGTTCGTCGAGCGTTTCATCGACAATGTATTTACGGTTTTGATTTGTGATCAGAAACACGACTTTGTCGTCGGCGTAGAGGTACAGAATATCGGAGGTTTCGACCACATCGAACCGCCCGCCCTGTTTGATCAGGAAGCGGCTTTTGTAAGTAACCGGCTTGATGCCAAACTCTTCCAGCATTTTCACGAGGTTTTCTGAGGCCCCCGGCTGGCTGTCGGCCGATTGCCGCTGGTGCCGGAATTTCTGGATCGCTTTGGCCAGTTCTTCCTGTTCGATGGGTTTCAGCAAATAATCAACGCTGTTTACTTTGAAGGCCCGCAGCGCATATTCGTCGTAGGCGGTTGTAAAGATAACCGGTGTTTTCACCTCCACCTGTTGGAAAATCTCGAAACTCAGCCCGTCGGCCAGTTGAATATCCATCAACAGCAAATCCGGCGCGTGATTGGTTTGCCACCAGCGGACAAACGCCCGCACGGTGTCGATTTTTCCCACAATTTCGGCATCGGGGGCTACTTCCCGAATCAACCCTTCCATTCGTTTAACGGCCAGCGGCTCGTCTTCCACAATTAGTATTTTCATTCCGGTAAGCAATTTCCAACCTTACGATTTAATTCGGGTACTCCATTATAACAATGGTAATTTAACAATAAACTCCTGCTCGGTTTGCTGAATCACCACCGGCCGATCGGCGGCTAGCTGGGCGTAGCGGTTTTGCAGATTTTTCAGGCCAATACCGGTCGAATCGGTTCGCAGGCGGCTTTTTAGCTGAAAGACGTTGGCAACGACAAGGCAATCTTTCTCGGAAAAAATCCGGATGCACAGCGGTTTTTCCAGTGAACATTCGTTGTGTTTTACCACGTTTTCCAGCAATGTCAACAGCCCCTGCGTCACGATCTGTTTGCTCCGGTCGGCGTCCGACAAATCCACCGAATAGCGAAAGCTCTCGCCAAACCGCATCTGGTTGATGAACAGATAGGATTCCGCAATTTTGAGTTCCGTAGCCAGTTCAATGGTGTTCTGTTCGGAATGCTGCAAACTGTAGCGGAACACCTTTGAGAGCCGCTCGACAAACTGCACCGATTTTCCGGTATCTTCGGGAATCAGCGCACTCAGGATGTTGAGCGAATTAAACAGAAAATGCGGGTTCACTTGGTTTTTCAGGGATTCGAACTCTGCCTTCAAAACCGCCTGTTTCAAGCCTTCTTCCATCAGCAACAGCGCTTTCCAGCGTTGCACGAAAGATTTCAGCGAGTACACCGCCGTGATTCCGGCGGTGATGATGGCAAAAAGACCGCAGATCGAGCAGTAGTCTACCAGTCTGAAGTTGATATGCCAGAAAAAACTGATGCCCCATGTCGCCATGAATCCCGTCAGAGCGGCCAGAATACCGCTTGAGGTGACGGTCAGCGAAACCAGTTTCTGGGGCGACAACTGCTCGGCGGAGCGATTGAGCAGGTACGGAATAAACCACGATAAAGCCATGTAAATGAATAAACCGCTGCCGATGATGATGGTGATGATGGTGAGTTTGATTTCAATTGGAATCGCTTCTTCCGTGACCAGCAGCGTATAAATCAGCAGGACCAGTAAACTCAGTAAGATGCAAAGTCTGATTTTGTTTCTCATGATGATACTTCAACTTGCCCGACGGATTTATACTTTTTTGATGTAACTGGCCCCGGCGCTTTCAAAATCCACGCTGGGTTCACCCTGGTACTCCACTTTGCTGGCACCCGTCGCTTCGGCTTTCAACACCCGCGTGGCGAAGATCTGGGCCGTGCAGGCTCCCGTCACTTCGACCGTGGCGTCTTCGACCGGGTACTTCAAGGCATGGAGTGCCGATGCGCCGGTGATGTCGGCCGTCAGATTATGCCCGCGACCCACCAACGTCAGGCGGGATGCGCCGGTGATGTCGATGTTCAGCGTTTGCACCTCCCCTTCCAGCGACACGTTCGAAGCGCCGGTGATGTCGATGTCCAACCCGTGTAATTCCTTGAAACCGGTCAGTTGAACCGTACAGGCCCCCGACACATCGAGTTTGCTCAGGGTAGGCGTTGTGATGGTCAGCAGCAGATCGTACTGGCGGTGCCAGAAGAAAAAACTGGAGCCGATTTTAAGCCATTTGCCGCGCAACCGCACTTTGACGTTGGCAATGGCCCGGCGCGACCCGCGGGCCGTCAGCGAATACGTGGGCCCATCGGTGACCAGCACGTTCATCATGCCCCAGATTTCCAGTTTTTCGAAGGCCGTGATGGGCAAGTCTTCAGTTACTTCCTCGTACGATTCTTTATCGGTTTGCCACCAGATCGTCGTCACCAGCGCGAGCAGACCCACGGATAATAAAGTGAGCTGTAAATAATTTTTTACGGGCTCCACGGGCAGCGCATCCGCCAGCAACAGAAAGGTAGTTAAGTCACTCATTTCCAATGATGCTTGTTTTTAAGACAAAGATGGATGGCCCGGTGTGGCCCCACAACCGCCCGCCGACGAACCAACCAAAAAGTTGGATGAGCCGTCGAACCTACCGAAAGATAGCCTTTTTCTGTACTTTTGAACGTGAGTTATTTCGCGGAGTTAAGCGGAGAAAAAAAGGAGTTGAGCGGAGTTTCTTTTTAAAATTCCTCTGCTTAACTCCTCTTTCTCCGCTCAACTCCGCGAAATAACCCTCTTAAAAACTATAATTCAACGAGTTATGCCAAGCTGGTATCAGGGAAAAATTCGCTATCAACTCCAGGACCCGACCGGGAAAACCAAAACTATTAACGAAGCGTACCTCATCGACGCCGTTTCGTATACCGATGCCGAAGCCCGGCTGTATAAGGAAGCAGCCGCCAACACGCCCGACTTTTCGGTCACCGCCATCACACGCATGCGCCTGGCCGACTTATTTCACTTTGAAGAAAGCGGTGAAACCTGGTACAAATGCAAGGTGGTGTACATCACGGAAGACGACAAGGGTCGGGAGAAACGTATTGTGAATCAGATGCTTGTCAACGCCGAAAACGTCAAGCAGGCTTACGAACGAATTGAGATCAGTCTGCATTCGATGCTCATTCCGTTCGAGACTACCGACGTCAACACCACCAAGATCCTGGACATTTACCCCTACATCGAAGAAGAACGCATCCCGTCCAACCTGCGTCCGCTGAGCGAAGTGGTGGGGCAGGAGGAATAAACCGGTATCCGGTTTACGGTAGCTGTCGCATGCTGACTGACGCGCACTTATGTAGGCGTCAGCCACCGTAAACCGAATACTGAAAACCGGATACCGTAAACTTACTTCCCTGCCAGCGTCTGCAACTGTACAAGTCGCTTGTTGCCTCTGGAATCGATGATTTCCAGGGATTTTAAGCCCTTGCCGATGGTCAGTTCCCGCGCCGACTGTGATAGGAAGGATTGGCCGTAATAAAACTCCACCTTCTGTTTTTTTCCGCCTGCATACACCAGGTTAGCGCTTACGTCCGTCGGTTTTAACGGAACGGTTTGCGTGGGTTGTTCGGCGTGGAAAACTTTCAGTGGACCCCGGTTTTGCGTCGCCACGATCAGCGATTTCCCCGGTTCTCCGTTGCGACCGGCACCTGATAAACGAACCAGACCTTTGGCATTTCCGGGAACGTAAAAACCGCTGGCTCCGGGATTCAGGGCCGTAAAACCGCCTTTCCCATTGCCCTTCAGCAGCAAGCCGTTCAACGCATCGAGACGCCCGACGAGCAATTCGTTGCTGAAATCATTCCCAACCAGCAACACGTCCGGAAAACCATCCTGATCGAAGTCATCGGCGATCATCCCGAAAAGCGGGGCCGTTTGCGCCTGAATTGGCAACGCGTGCAATTCGAACGTTCCGTCGCCTTTGTTTTCCACATAAGCCGACTTCATGTAATTGGCTTCCAGCACAATCGCGCCTTTCAGTTCTTCTTCCTTGAAGACTTTGTCGATGGAAGTTACGGCAAAATCCTTGTGCAGTGGAAACCGCGCCCGCATAGAAATGATTTGCTTGATCAAATCCTCGCGGCCATTGAACGGAAACTCCCGACGCTCGCCCTTCTCATCGGAAAAAAATACCGTTGGAATGGCGTCATAAAAACCGTTGTTGTCAAAATCCTTGGCATACACCCGCCACGGTTCTTCCGGGCTGGCCTGCGCCAGCGTGTTCAACCCCAAATTTCCGGCGATGTAGTCCATGTCGCCATCCTGGTCGAAGTCAGCCGCCACGAGGGAATTCCACCAGCCTTTCCATTGAGCAATGGCGTGATTGAGCGGTTGAGTACCTGACGTGGTGCTCAGTTTTTTCCCCTGAACGTTTTTCAGAATGGTCAGCGGCATCCATTCGCCCGCCAGCATCAGGTCGGGCCAGCCATCGTTGTCGGTGTCGGTCCACAGGGCATCGCACACCAGACCGATGTTCTGTAGTTCCGGAGCCACGGTTTTCGTTACGTCCGTAAACTTCGGCAAACCGGGTTTGGAGTCGTTTCGAAGAATAAAACTGGAAACCGGTCGGGGGTATTGATTAGGAACAACCCGTCCGCCCACGAACAAATCCAGATCGCCATCGCGATCGTAATCAGCGGCTTTCACGCACGATTTGCTGATCCGGTTCTGCGGCAGTGCCTGCGGTGTCAGTGTAAACCGACCTTTTCCGTCGTTCACATAAAGCCGGTCCTGATACGAAGCCGTGTTGGCGTCCTCCTCAAAACCTCCGCTGGCCACATACAGGTCCAGATCGCCATCGCCGTCGGCATCGAAAAGCAACGTTCCCATGTCTTCTTCCGGTTTTCCGGCCCCCGCTGTTCCGGGCAACAAATCCTGCGGAACCAATTTCCCGGCAGTGGTTTGCAGCAGAAAAGATCCTTTCTGGGTCCGCGAACCACCGATGAAGAGGTCGTCCAGCCCGTCGCCGTTGACATCCCCCGCCGAGAGGGCCGGGCCGTATTGGGACAATTTATGCGGCAACAACTTTTGCTGGTTATAATCAATGTATTCTGGTTCCTGATGCACGAACTGGATTTTCAGCGAATCGGTGACGTCCCGAAACAGCCTTCCGGCGGGAGCCGTGGGCGGCAACACGGCGGTTTCCGTCGCATTTTTCACATCCACCATCAGCACCTGGTTGGCTTTTACGTTCCGTAACGTCTGGGTTTTACCAGGATTTCCGTTTTGTGCGGGCCAGGTGATGCGCACCTCGTCAATCGTTTTGGCGGCTCCCAGCCCAAAATGAGCCGCGTTTTCCATCGTCGACAGATAGCCCCGGTAAATCGTATGTTCGTAAATCTGTTGCTGGCCTTTTCCGTAGCGCAATTCCACAAAAGCGCCCAGGCCCATGCGGTTTTGCTCACTGCCTTTGAACTTGACCCGCAGGTAATTCGCCTGCTCCGGTTTTTGCTCCACGAGGTTGTTGCGGTAGACAAAAGCCGGGTCATCGATGTTGTTGATCACCATGTCCAGATCGCCGTCATTGTCCAGATCGCCGTACGCGGCTCCACCCGAAAAAGCCGGGGTAGTCAGCCCCCAGTTGCCGGTAACATCTGAAAAAGCCAGGTCGGCACCGCTGTTTTTGAAAGCATAGTTGTTGATTTTGATGACGGGAATCTGGCCCAGCATGTAATCGCGGGTGGCCACCGACGAATTATCGGCGTAATACTGCATGAAATCCCGGTCAGTCACGTCTTTGGGAAATCCGTTGGTTACCACGATGTCGCGGTAGCCGTCGTGATCGAAGTCGACCACCATCGGTGTCCAGCTCCAGTCGGTGGCGGCAATGCCGGACAGCAGGCTGATTTCACTGAAAACCGGCTCCCGCGTGCCGGGCCGAAATCCCTGGTTGAGTTGCAGGGTATTCCGCATATACTGATAGGAGAACTTGAATTCTTCGTTGTTCAGGTAGGTCTGGTAGTTGTTCGGCGGAATGAACATTTTCTTGCGGAAATTATCATTCGGCAGCATGTCCAGCGCGACAATGTCCATCCAGCCGTCGTTGTTCAGGTCGGTCACATCGTTACCCATCGCCGTCTGGCTGGTGTGCTTGAAAAACGTCCCGGCCTGGTCCGTAAACGCCGGTTTTCCAAAACCGCCTTTCTGGTTGTTGATAAAAAAATGGTCTTCCGACAGAAAGTCGTTGGTGATGTAAATGTCTTTCCAGCCGTCGCGGTTGATGTCACAGATGTTCAACCCCAGCCCGTAGCCTTCCAGTTGAATACCCGCTTCTTTGGAGACGTCCGTAAAAACCGGATGCCCGCGTTTGGCGTCGAAGTCGTTGCGATAGAGCCGGTCGGTTGTGGGCGACGAGCCATCCACCAGCTTCTGATGATAGGCGTTTGGAAACCGTTCCGCCATGTTGGTCAGCACAAACAGATCCAGATCGCCATCGTTGTCATAATCGAAAAAGGCCGCATTGGTCGTGTAGCTGTCGTCATTGATTCCGTATTCCCGGGCCATTTCCTTAAAAACCGGGATGCCGTCTTTCGCGCCAACTCCCTGGTTTACATACAGCAGATTCTCCCGGTCGCGGGCGGTTTTTCGGATGGTTGCGGTCACGTAAATATCCATCAGACCGTCGTTGTTGATATCGACCAGCGCCACACCCGAACACCATTTGCCGTTTCCACCCACCCCGGCCGGCCCGGTGATGTCCGTAAATTTAAAGTCTCCTTTGTTCAGATAGAGTTTGTTGGCCACCAGATTTCCGGTAAAGAAGACGTCCTGTAATCCATCGTTGTTGAAATCGCCAATGGCGGCTCCCCCACCATTGTAAAAATAATCGACATTCAGAATACTCAGGGTGTCACTTTCGGTCATTTGATTCGAAAACGCAATGCCGGTTTCCTCAGCGGGCAGCAAACTAAAGAGCGATTGATTGGATAACTGACACGAGCTGATCGACCCACCCAAAAGAAGTAGTACTAAACAACGAAACGATTGTCGGAACATGACTGAAGAATAATAAACCAAATTACTAAAGTACAAAAAAGTTAGAAATCGGTACTAAATTCATTTTACAGGCTCAACCCTTTTTTTTCGAACGGATTTGCGATGATGAAAACGTTCCCATTACCGGACAAAGTACGTAAAATCACCTATACAAAACCGCTAGTGGGCTAGTAATCAAAACGTATCAAAAAAAAATCACCCGAATCGTGGGAGGATTATTCCAAGGTTAAATTATTAACAATCAATAGACTACAACAAAACATTACCAACTTATCATCACAGGTAGCAACGGGAATATTTATAATATTTTTTATAAAATTTTGAAGTATGTTTAAAGTACTCTTAATTTAGTACGAAAATAAAACCAATTATTACAAAACCTATCATGAAAGCACAATTCTACAGATTGTTCCAATCTGCGTTTTTGGGTGCATTTCTGCTTTTTGTGAGCATTAATGTCATGGCCCAGGATCGCCGGGTTAGCGGAAAAGTAACAGGGAAAGACGGGCCGGTTCCGGGCGCAAACATCGTTCTCAAAGGCACTACGACCGGGACTTCTTCGGATGCCGAGGGGAATTACACCCTGAACATTCGGGGCGCCAATCCGGTGCTGGTCATTTCAGCCATCGGTTTCAAATCCCAGGAAGTAGCGGTTGGCAATCGTTCGACCGTCGATGTTTCGGTGGAAGACGACGTTACGGCCTTGACGGAGGTCGTTGTAACCGGGTATACGACGGACAGCAAGCGTGACAATGCCGGGGCTATTTCAACCGTAAAATCCCGCGACTTAAAGGTTACGCCTTCGGCCAACGTCGAAACCCAGTTGCAGGGTCGCGTTGCCGGGGTTACGGTCATTGCCAGTGGTCAGCCGGGTGCCAACAACACCGTTCGGGTGCGGGGCTTCGGAGCCTTTGGTGGGAACCAGCCGTTGTATGTCGTGGATGGGGTACCCATCGGGACGACCAACTTTCTGAACCCGGATGACATTGAAACCACGACGGTTCTGAAAGATGCCGCAGCCGCTTCGATTTACGGCGCACGGGCCGCCAACGGGGTTATCGTTTATACGACGAAAAAAGGAAACCGCCGGGCGCAGAAACTAACGGTCACGTATGATGGCCTATACGGTTTTACCGATCCCGGTAAATCGCAGGCCATTCTCAATCCGCAGGAACAAGCCGACTGGACCTGGAACGCGGTTCATAACCGCCAGGCTTCCCTGGGACTTCCCGATGATTTTACGGGGATTGCCAATGGCCAGTATGGTACCGGCTCCAAGCCCGTTTTGCCGGATTACCTGATGGTAGGAACGCGCTATGGAGTGATCGGTTCGGTTGATCTGGCAGCAGAACGGCCTAAATACAACATCAATACCGATGCCGGAGCTGTTTATCAGGTTGTCCGGGCTAACAAAGCCGGTACGGACTGGTATGATGCCATTACGCGGACGGCTCCCATTCTGCGTCAGACACTGGGCTTTTCGGGCGGTACCGAGAGCAGCCGGTATTTCTTCAGCCTGGGCCAGCAAAATCAGAACGGTATTCTGAACCACAACAACTTTGCGCGGTATGACCTGCGGGCCAACACCGAGTTTGACATCGTCAAAAACCTGCGGTTTGGTGAAAATATCCAGTTGACCTACGCCAATACCTCCGGTCAGGTGGGTGGTAATGCCGGCCAAAACCTGTCACAGGAAGAAAGCGAAATTCTGAGCGCGTTCCGGATGGCTCCCATTATCCCGATTTACGACGAGTTTGGTGGCTGGGCCGGCACATCGGCCAAAGGGTTCAACAACCCGGCTAACCCGGTGGCAAGCCGCGACGGGTCCAAAAACAACAATAACTTCGGCGTTGGTCTGTTCGGAAACGTATACCTGGAATACGATCCGATCCCGGCCCTGACCCTGCGCAGCAGCCTGGGCGGCCAGTTCTTCAATTTCTACAACAAAACGACTTCGCAGAATACGTACTGGAACGCCGAAGGAAATGGTCGCGGCCTTTCCATCAGCGAAGGCGGTGGGTACTTCCTGGCCTGGACGTTTACGAATACCGCACAATACAAACAAAAATTCGGGCTCCACAGCGTCGATGTTCTGGCCGGTATCGAAGCCCTGAACGACGGTCGCGGACGCAACATCAGCGGTACCGGATCAAACCCGTTCAGCACCGATGTCAACTATGTAACGCTGAGTACGACTTCTTCGGTAGGTCGGGTAGTGAACAGCAACATCCAGAACGGGGTCAATTTCTACTCCGTATTCGGACGGTTGAACTACATCTACAACGACAAGTATATTTTGACGGGAGTAATCCGTCGTGACGGTTCGTCGCGGTTTGGGGCAGCCAATCGGTTCGGGGTGTTCCCGGCCTTCTCGGCAGCCTGGCGGATTTCCGGTGAGAACTTCATGAAGGATGCCACCTTCATCACCGACCTGAAGATTCGGGGGGGCTGGGGCCAGATGGGGAACTCCAACAACGTAGACCCCAACAACCAGTATAGCCTGTTTGCCACCAACGTGGCCAACTCCTACGACATTGCTGCTACCAATAGCACGCTGAACCCCGGTTTTTTCCGGAGCCGGATCGGTAACCCGAATGCCAAATGGGAAACCAGTACGACGACCAACGTGGGGATCGATGCAACCTTCCTGAACGGCAAGCTGGACCTCGTATTCGATATCTGGCGGAAAGACACCAAAGACCTGCTGTATCAGGTGCCCATCCCTGGCGTTGTTGGAGTTCGGGCTACGGCTCCTTCGGTTAACATCGCCGGGATGCGGAACGAAGGGATTGACCTGTTGATCGGCACCCGCGGAAAACTCAGCAGCGATGTTTCGTATGAAATCAACCTGACGGGTAGTGTTCTCAAAAACCGGATTCAGCAATTGGCCCCGGGCGTTCCTTATTTCGACGTTTCACCGGCGTCCAATCGCCTGAGCTTGCCTGCTACCCGGAACCAACCCGGCCAATCCATTGCTTCCTTCTACGGTTTCCAGGTTGTGGGCCTGTTCCAGAATCAGGAAGAAGTGAAAGCTGCCCCTACTCAAACGGGTGCCGGTGTGGGTCGCTTCCGTTTTGCTGATATCAACGGAGATGGCAAAATTGACAACACCGACCGCACATTCATTGGCAGCCCGGTACCGAAATTTACCGGGGGGATCAACTTCCAGATCAACTACAAAGGATTCGATGCCGCGACGTATTTGTATTCGTCACTGGGCAACAAAATCTTCAACCTGTCGAAATGGTACACCGACTTCTATCCCTCATTCCCCGGAGCTGCGGTTAGTGAGCGCGTAAAAGATTCGTGGTCAACGACAAACACGGGTACGAGCCAGCCGATTTTCGAAGATGTTTCCAACTTCAGCACCAACACCCAGCCGAACTCTTTCTATGTGGAAGACGGTTCTTACCTGCGGATGCAGAACATCACTCTGGGATATACGCTGCCTTCTGCCCTGTTGAACAAACTCAAATTAGGCCGTGTCCGGATTTCCGCATCAGCTAACAACATCTTCACCATTACGAAATACAAGGGCTTAGATCCCGGTGTCGGTGGAGCGGCTGACCAGAACTTCGGTATCGACGTCGGAAACTATCCGCTGACCCGAAGCTACAATGCCGGCCTGAGCGTTACTTTCTAATTTGAACCAACCGATTAAGAATTTTTAGAAAATGAAAGATATAGTCACAAAAGGAACCCTGCTGGCGCTCGCTTTAACGTTTAGCACGCTGGCCTGTAAGGATAGCTTTTTAGTGGTGCAGCCAACCGGCACACTAACCAGTGCCCAGTTGAGTACGAAAAATGGCCTGGAAGGGTTGCTGATCAGTGCCTACACCGAGCTGAATGGCCGGGGTTTCAGCCAAACCGCCAGCTCGACCAACTGGATGTATGGAAGTATCATGGGCGGAGAAGCCAACAAAGGCTCCAACGCCGGTGACTTCAACGCCATCACGCCGTTCCAGCGTTTCGAAATGCTGGCCGCCAGTGGCGAACTCAACGCCCGCTGGCAGTTGATGTACGAAGGCGTTAGCCGGGCGAATTCCGTTCTGCGTCAATTGAAAACCGCCGATGCATCGGTGAGTGCGGCAGACCAGGCCCGCATCGGTGCCGAAGCCAAATTCCTGCGGGCGCACTACTATTTCGAGTTGAAGCGGACGTTCAACATGGTGCCTTACGTCGATGAAAGCGTCGACTATGCCGCCGGAATTACGGAAATTGCAAATAATACGGACATCTGGCCCAAAATTGAAGCCGATTTCAAAGCCGCTTACGATGTGCTGCCGGAAGTGCAGACCGCAGCCGGGCGTGCCAACAAGTGGGCAGCGGCCTCTTATCTGGCTAAAACGTATTTGTACCAGAAGAAATATGCCGAAGCAAAAACCCTCTTCGATCTTGTGATTGCGAGCGGCAAAACCTCTTCCGGTAACAAATATGCCCTCTTCCCGCAGTACTGGATGGTATTCAGCGCCGATAACGAGAAAAATAACGAAATCATTTTCTCGACGCAAAACGTTGCCAACGCCGGGAGTTCCGATGCCGCTTCGGGTGACCTGAACCTGAACTGGCCGTACAACACTGGTCCGGCAGGTCCGGTAGGTTGCTGCGGTTTCTTCCAGCCCAGCTTCGAACTGGCCAACTCGTTCCGGACCGACGCCAAAGGCCTTCCTTTGCTGGATGGCTCGTACAATTCTGCCGCCAATGCGCTCAAAACCGACCAGGGTCTGGCTTCATCGGCGCCCTTTACGCCCGATGCGGGTCCTGTCGATCCCCGACTCGACCACTCGGTCGGTCGTCGTGGTATTGCCTATCTGGACTGGCAGGTTTTCCCCGGTCAGGACTGGATTCGTGATCAGGCTTTCGGGGGCCCTTATGCGCCCAAGAAATACATCTACACCAAAGCCCAGGAAGCCCGGATTGCTGACGTTTCGAACTGGACCAAAGGATGGACCGGCATCAATGTGGTCCTGATCCGTTATGCCGACGTCCTGCTGATGGCCGCTGAATGTGAAATTGAAGTCGGAAGCCTGGAAAAAGCCCGGGAATACGTCAACATGATCCGGAAACGGGCTGCTGATCCAAGCGGTTTCGTGATGGATATTGCGACGCCTACCAAACCAGCCGCCAATTACGTGATTGGTACCTACGACACGCCGTGGACCGATAAAGCTGCTGCCCGCACCGCCGTCCAGTTTGAACGCAAACTGGAACTGTCGGGTGAAGGTCACCGCTTTTTTGACCTGGTACGCTGGGGAACTGCCGCTACCGTGCTGAATGCTTACCTGACCTACGAAGGGGCCAAATTGTCAAACGGTCTGGGCGGTGCCAAGTTTACACCCAACAAAAACGAATACATGCCGTTGCCCCAAACGCAAATCGACTTGCAGGGAACAGCGACCTTGAAACAAAACCCCGGATATTAATTTTCTGCCGGAACCAATACCGTTTATTTCTCTTTATGATGAGGTGGGGCACACGGTCCCACCTCATCTGTTTAATAGGGGTTTGGGGCCTAAAGACAAAATCCTGTACGCTTTCCCAAAATGATGTACTTGCTTTTATAGTTGGCAACCTCTACTTTTGATCCGCCATGAAACGCACGATCTTCCAACTGTTCAACCTCCTGATGACCTGCATCGTACTGCTGAGCAGTACGGGTTTTGGTTTGATTGAACACACGTGCCTGATGCGCGGGAAGAAAGTGTCGTTAGCAATGAGCCAGTCTGCAAACGCGAACCAGAACTGCCCGATTCACCGCCAGAAAGCGGTTTCTCCGGCGGATCAGGCGTATCAGACTCCGATTCTCCAACGAGCGGATTGCTGCCAGGAAGAACAACGGTATGAGAACGTAGATTTCTCATCGTCCATCACCCAGATCGTCGCCAAGTTCATCAAATCGATGGCTGATGCGGTACTCGCCGGGGTGACGGCGCTGGTGAGCTGGTTGTTCACCAGTCTGGCCGTAGCTGATACCGCGTCGACGCTGACGGTTTTTGATTCTCCTCCTCTCCAGTACGGGCGCAGTTTACTTTCGTTTGTTCAGAGTTTTTTGCTATAGGAAGTCGTCTTGTGCTAAAATGAAGCCTATGCTGGAAAAAGCATCGGTTCCTCTTCTTTTTCACCACACTACGACTCTTTATGCGTCCACATTCCCCCTATACAACAGGATTGGCCATCCTATGGCTGGCCCTCCTCAGCGTTGCCAACGCTCCCGCGCAAACCCTGACCGGCACGGTTTCGGAACGCGTCAACACCAAAACCGTGCCGCTGGTTGGCGTTACCATCTACTGGGCGGGCACATCCGTTTCGACCACCTCTACCGATACCGGTTTTTTCACCATCCCGAAACCCGACTCACTCAACCGGCTCGTTTTCAGCTATGTGGGTTTTAAAACCGATACCGTTACGGTATCCGAACAAACTAGTTTGACCGTTATTCTCACCAGCCAGAACACCCTTCAGGAAGTGACGGTTCAGGGGGCATCGTCGCAAACGGACCGGTTTTCGCCCATCCAGAACGAAATCCTGACCACCCGAACGCTGGCCAAAGCCGCCTGCTGCAACCTGTCCGAATCGTTTGAAACCAACGCATCCGTCAATGTGTCCTACAGCGATGCCGTCACCGGCGCCAAACAGATTCAGATGCTGGGACTGAGTGGAAATTACGTGCAAACTAACGTTGAAAACATTCCCACCATCCGCGGGCTGGCGTCTACGTTCGGCCTGAATTATGTGCCGGGTACCTGGATTTCGTCCATCGACATTGGCAAAGGAGCCGGTTCGGTCGTCAACGGGTATGAGGGCATGTCGGGCGCGATGAACGTCGAATTGCAAAAACCGGATGCCCGGGAGCGGATTTTTGCCAACGCCTACGTCAACAGTTTCGGGCGGGTCGAGGGCAACCTGAATCTGTCGAAACCGCTGTCGGAAAAATGGAGCATCGGTTTTCTGGGACACGCCAGCACACTGCAAAACCGGATCGATCAGAACGGCGATCACTTTCTGGATCTTCCGTTATATACCCAGTACAACGGGATTGTTCGCGCCAAATACGGAACGGAGCGGTTTATGACCCAGTTTGGGATCAAGTCACTCTACGAAGACCGAACCGGCGGACAGGTGGCACCCACTCGCAGCGGCAGCCCCACTTACCAGTTTACGAACACCACCAAACGGGTCGAGGTGTTTTCAAAAACCGCCCGGCTTTATCCCGAAAAACCGTACCGGGGGCTGGGGCTGATCCTGAATGCGGTCAACCACGAACAGAACTCTTTTTTCGGTTTTATTCCCTACAACGGTCAGCAGAAAACGCTCTATGGCAACCTGATTTATCAGTCGATTATCGACAACACCAACCACTCGTTCAAGGCCGGGCTGAGTTATCTGCTCGACGATTACCGCGAAAAATACCGCGACACGCTCTTGACCCGCACCGAATCCGTTCCGGGTGTTTTTGGGGAATACACCTACAAGTACCTGGAGAAACTCACGCTCGTGGCGGGTGCGCGGCTGGACTTCCACAATCGGTTCGGCACGCAGTTTACGCCCCGGTTTCACGCCAAGTACGACCTAACCGACCACCTGATCCTGCGGGCCTCGGCGGGGCGGGGCTTCCGGACACCGAATGCACTGGCCGAAAATTACGGGTATCTGGTGAGTTCCAGAACCGTGTATTTCGATGCCAACCTTCAGCCGGAAATCTCGTGGAATTACGGAACCAGCCTGACGCAGGAGTTTAATCTGTTCGGCAAAAAGGCGTCATTCGTGCTGGATTACTACCGCACGAACTTTCAGAATCAGTTGATCGCCGATCTGGAGCACCCGCGCGAACTCCATTTCTATTACCTGTCGAGTCGGTCGACACCCGGTTTGAAAGCACGTTCGTTTTCCAACAGTTTTCAGGCCGAACTGAACTACCAGCCCATTCGTCGCATGGAGGTCAAACTGGCCTACCGGCTTTTCGATGTTCGCCAGACGATGGGCATGGCCTTCGGGGAAAGTCTCCTGCTGCCGCGCATGATGGTGAGCCGCGACCGGGTTCTGTTTAATGCGGGATACGCGCTGCCGTTCGACAAATGGAAGTTCGATTTTACGGTGCAATGGAACGGCCCGAAACGGATTCCGTATTTGCGCGAAGGCTACGAACACACGAGTTACCAAAACATGCCCCGCGAAAATGCCCCCGGTTTTTACAACATCAATGCGCAGATTACCAAGTCGTTCCGGACGTGGGATGTGTATCTGGGGGGCGAAAACCTCGGCAATTTCCGGCAGGCGAATCCGATTGTGGGTGCCAGCGACCCTTATGGCCGGGATTTCGACGCGGCCGCGCGGGTTTGGGGGCCCATCACGGGGCGGATGATTTACGGCGGTTTTCGGTATAAATTTAAAATCTAAACCATGAAACTGTACATCAAACACATGGTTTGCGGACGGTGCAAACGCGTCGTTCGGGATATTCTGGAAGAGCTGGGCATCGAGGTGCTGCGGGTGGAGCTGGGCGAGGTGGAAACGAACGAACTACCCGCTACCGTTTCGATGGAGCAAATCCGGCAGGTGCTGGCCGACAATGATTTTGAACTGCTGGAAGACCGGAAAACCGTGGTGGTCGAACAGATCAAGACGCTCATCGTCAATGAGGTTCACCACGACCGGCGCGAACGGCCGGAGCATCAGAACCTGTCGGACTTTCTTACCCAGAAAATCGGGTACGACTACTCCTACCTCAGTCATCTGTTCTCGGCCATTGAGGGAATGACCATTGAAAAATACGTGATCGCTCAGAAAATCGAGAAAGTGAAGGAATATTTGCTCTACGGCGAGTTAACCCTGAGTGAGATTGCCTGGCGGCTGGGCTACAGCAGCACCCAGCACCTATCGAACCAGTTCAAACAGGTGGTGGGCCTGACGCCGGGCGACTTTAAACGAACCGGCCTGGCTTACCGAACCGAAATCGACAAAGTGGGGCCGCCGAAATGATGCACAAACGCGCCATAGTTCTGTAAAGCCGGGTCCAGGCAAAGCCGCTACCTTTGTCCTCCCACCTACCGTAACGTAAGACCGAGTTTAATTAAATCAATCAATAAACCAGCTAATTACGGTATGGAAACGATACAACAACACGAAGGGCATGTTCAGATTTGTTTTGATTGTGCTGCCGCCTGCGAACACTGCGCCACGGCCTGTTTGCAGGAAGACCACGTTCAGATGATGCGCGACTGCATCCGGCTTTGCCGCGATTGCGCCGATATTTGTAAAATGTGCGCGAGTCTTACCGCCCGCGATTCCGAATTCATGAAGCAATTTATGGTACTCTGCGCCGAGGTGTGCGATGCCTGTGCCAACGAATGCAGTAAACACGATCATGACCATTGCCGGGCCTGCGCCGAAGCCTGCCGCCATTGCGCTGACGATTGTCGGCGGATGTCGGCGAGTGCGTAAACCCACTTTAACAGACAAGTTTATCTTTATGATTTCAATACGAAAATGGGTTCTCGTTGTCTTTTTTATCAGTACTTCGGGAATTGCCTGGGCTGACGGTTTTCCGGTTGACACCAGCCGGAAAACCAGAATGCCACCGGCCAAAAAAATGATGAAGCAGGACAGCCTGGATCACGCTGCGATGGGTCATGTGATGCACAACATGATGCAGATGCAGCAGGGCATGTCCATGATGTCGCACCTGTATTCGCGGAACCTGCCCATGAACCGGAATGCCTCCGGAACAGCCTGGCACCCCGACCAGACGCCGATGTACATGTATATGTTTCATCCTTCACAGTCGATGGAAAACCAGTGGATGACGATGCTGCATTACAGCGTTTTCCTGCGGCATACCAACCAGAATTTCAACAATCCGGGCAAACGGGGCCGCGCAACGCAGTTCGATGCCCCCAACTACATCATGGGAATGGCCCAACGGCAGCTCGGACAACGGGGCTTGCTGGCGTTCAAAGCCATGATTTCGCTGGACCCGCTGACGGTGGGCAACAACGGGTATCCACTTCTGTTTCAGTCGGGCGAAACCTACAAGGGCCAGCGGCTGATCGACCGCCAGCACCAGCACGATCTGTTTTCGGAACTTTCGGTCGGCTATTCCTACGCGCTGTCGCCCCATGCGGATGTGTTTGGCTACGTCGGGTATCCGGGCGAACCGGCGCTGGGGCCACCGGCGTTTATGCACCGGCTGTCGTCGTTCAACAACCCGGATTCGCCTTTGGGCCACCACTGGACCGACGCAACCCACATTACCTTTGGGGTGGCCACCGCCGGTTTTCGGTATAAAATTGCTAAATTGGAAGTGTCGAATTTTACGGGTCGCGAGCCGAACGAAAACCGGTATGGCTTCGACCGCCCGCGTTTCGACAGTTATTCGTACCGGTTTTCCATAAACCCGTCTCCGACCTTGGCGTTGCAGTTTTCGCAGGGATTTATCAAGAGTCCGGAAGCCTTGGAGGCCGATCATAACGTTACTCGGACAACGGCATCGCTTTTGCACAGCAAACCGTTGGGGCAGCCCGGTCGCTACGTTTCGTCGGCGCTGGTTTGGGGGCTGAACAGCCACGATGGCGTCAACGAAAACGCGTATTTGGCCGAAAGCAGCCTGCAACTGGGCAAAACCGCCTTGTTTGGACGGTATGAGAACATTACCAAATCCGTTGACGAACTGGGGCTGAGAGATTATTTTTTCACGGCCCCGAGCGATGCCACGAAGCTGGTGAACATCAACAGCTTAACACTCGGTCTGAATTACTGTCTCTTGCAGTTGGCCCAAACCGATCTGGTCGTCGGTGCCCAGTTGACGGGTTCGTTCCCGGACCGGGATTTGGAACCGATTTATGGCAAAAATCCGTTATCCGGGCAGATTTATTTGCGAATTACCCCATCGCTAATGCCCATGATGATGCCGGGCAAATCCATGCCGGGCAAATCCATGAACCACCATTAACTTGTTTGACCTTTTAAAAACGTAAACTCTCTTCACCATGAAAAAGCACTTAATTGGCCTCCTGACGATTCTGTTTGTGGCTATCGGCATCACCGCCCAAGCCACTGACGACAAGGAAAAGGAAGTCAAAATCAAGACCTCGGCCATTTGCGAAATGTGTAAGGAACGCATCGAACGCAACCTGGCTTTCGAAAAAGGCATCAAGGAATCCAATCTGGACTTGAAGGATAAAGTCGTCACGGTGAAATACAATCCGAAGAAAACCGACATCAACAAGATCAAAGCCAACATCTCGAAATCCGGATACGACGCTGATGAGGTGACTGCGGATGAAAAAGGTTATGCCAAATTGCCCTCCTGCTGCAAAAAAGGCGGCATGAAGCACAATTAAGAATTATGAGTTAAAAGTTATGAGTTGCGTGCGTTAGCCAACTCATAACTCTTAACTCATAATTCTTAACTAAAAAAGCTATGCTTTTTGAAAATTCCCTGGCCTTTGCCCAGCAACTCGATCAGGCCGACCCGCTCCGCTCCTACCGCGACCGGTTTTACATTCCCGAACGCAACGGAAAACCGCTGATCTATTTCTGTGGCAATTCGCTGGGCCTGCAACCCAAAACCGCCCGACAGGCACTGGATTACGAGTTAGCGATCTGGCAACAGCATGGCGTGGAAGGCTGGTTTGAAGGCGAAAATCCCTGGCTGACGATTCATCAACGCTGCAAGGAACCGCTGGCGCAAATCGTTGGAGCCAATCCGTCGGAAGTGTGTCCGATGAATAATCTGACGGTCAATCTGCACCTGCTGCTGACGTCTTTTTACCAGCCCACCGGAAACCGCACAAAAATTCTGACCATCGGCGGTGATTTCCCGTCGGATCAATACGCACTCGAAACGCACCTCCGAACGCGCGGTCTGAATCCGGCAGACACTTTGGTTGAAGTTTTTCCCCGCACCAACGAACCTACCTGGCAAACGGCGGACATCCTGGATGCCGTCGAACAGCACCGGGATTCGTTGGCACTCGTTCTGATGAGTGGGTTGCATTATTACACCGGACAGGTGTTCGACATGGCGGCTATTGCGCAAAAAGCCCGTCAAATCGGCATTCCCATCGGGTTTGATCTGGCCCATGCCATTGGGAATATTCCTCTCAGGCTGCACGATTGGGAGGTTGATTTTGCGGTCTGGTGTTCCTACAAATACCTCAATTCCGGGCCAGGCGGGGTTTCCGGTATTTTTGTTCATGAAAAACACCACGCGGCTGCCTTGCCCCGGCTGGCCGGCTGGTGGGGATACGACGAAGCCCGGCGGTTTGAAATGACCAAAGGATTTGTACCGATGCCAGGGGCCGACGGCTGGCAGCTCAGCACCCCGACGGTTCTGGCGATGGCAGTTCACCACGCGGCTTTGCAGATCACGGCCGAAGCGGGTCTGGACGCGTTGCGCCGAAAAAGCGAATTGCTGACCGGTTTTCTGGAATTCGTTCTTCGTGAAACGGCGGGTTTGCAAATCATTACCCCCTCCAACGCGGCCGAACGCGGTTGCCAATTGTCGTTATTGATCCACCACGACGGAAAAACCGTCTTCAACCGACTCACCGAACAGGGCATCATCGGCGACTGGCGCGAACCGAATTGCATTCGACTGGCCCCCACGCCCTTGTACAACTCGTTTGAAGAAGTCTGGCGGGCTGGTCAGGCGTTTGCGTCCTCCTGAGGTTTTTGTATTTTGTGGCTGATTCCTCCCCGTCACAACCTGTCATGTCCCAGTTCATTCCCCATCCTTTGCCGTGGAACCCGGCACAAAAGCTGGTTTTCCGGTTTTTCTTTGCCTATTTTCTGCTCTATGTCTTTCCGTTTCCGCTCTCCAATGTGCCCGGCTCCTACTTCCTGACCAGTTCCTACAACGACGTCTGGCATACGCTGGTGCCGTGGGTAGGCCGAACGATTTTGCATCTGCCCAATGAAATCACGGTTTTCCCGAACGGAAGCGGGGATACGACGTTCAACTACGTTCAGCTTTTTTGTTTGGTCGTTCTGGCGTTTGCCGCTACCCTGGTGTGGTCGGTGCTCGACCGAAACCGGCCCAATTACCATACGCTGCTGTATGGGCTGCTGGTGCTGCTGCGGTATTATCTGGCCATCACGATGTTCACCTACGGTTTTGCCAAAGTCTTCAAGACTCAATTCCCGTTTCCGGGCATCACGCGGCTAATGGAGCCCTACGGCTACTCGTCGCCGATGGGGCTGGCCTGGACGTTCATGGGGTATTCGACGGTCTACAACTGGTTTACCGGTCTAGGGGAGGTCATTGGGGGGGCGCTGCTTTTGTTCCGAAAAACGACGGCTTTGGGAGCCATCATTCTGGTAGCGGTTATCGGCAACATTGTCGCCATCAACTTCTGTTTTGATGTCCCCGTGAAGCTGTATTCGTCGAATCTGCTCTTAATGGCGCTGTTTATCCTGACCACCGACGGCCGGCGACTGATGAATGTCCTTTGGTTAAACCGCCCGGCACCCGCTCTCGATCTGACGCCTTTCCGAACCTCCCGCCGTTGGCGGATAGGCCGAATTATTTTCAAAACACTGGCAATCAGCTTTGTGCTGTACGGCCAGACTTACGGCGGTTTTATCACCGCAAAGCAATACGGTGACCACGCCCCCAAACACCCGCTTTACGGTCTGTATCAGGTCGAAACCTTTGCACGGAATGGCGACACCCTGGCACCAATGCTGACAGACACGACGCGCTGGCGGCAGGTAATGGTTGGCGGGTATAAAAGCTATCCGACTCTGACGATTCGGTATATGAATGATTCCCTGCGAAACTATGCCTTCGAGCCGGATACCGCCAAATTACAGGCCATCTTATATGCCCGTTCCGACACGGCTCACAAATACCGGCTAACCTACCAGCAACCGGACACGAACTCCCTCATTCTGGCAGGGTCCAATCAAATCGATTCCATTTATATCCGGCTGAAAAAACAGGACATCCGGCAGTTTCTGTTGGTAAACCGGGGATTTCACTGGATCAACGAATACCCGATGAACCGGTAATTTTGTCGTTTTTTGCGTTAAAAACTATACCGCCATTTCTCCTACAAAAATAGTTGCATTACTGAAGGATTTTATTGAACTTACTACCGGATTCTAACTGAGACCCTTATGAACCGGCTCTTCCTTATTTTCTCGCTTTTGTCTGCCAACACCACATTCAGTCAGGCACAAGCTGTCCGGGAAGCTGAAGGCAAACTTGAATCCGGACAACAAGCCCCTGATCTGGTTTTGTCCGATAAACAGAACAAACCGGTTCATCTGCTTTCTTACAAAGGCAATGTGGTTTTGGTTGATTTCTGGGCAAGCTGGTGCGATCATTGCCGTCAGGAACACGTTCGACTGAAAGAAATTTATGATCAATACAAAGATCGGGGACTTCAGATCGTCAGTATTTCCATCGATAAAAATCCGAAAGCCTGGCGAAAAGCCCTTCAAAAAGCGGAATTGCCCTGGATGCAACTCACCGATCGGGTAGGCTCCCGAAACATCATTGGCCCTCAATATGGCACAAATTCCATTCCCATCAATCTGCTGATCGATAAGAATGGATATGTGCTTCGGAAAGGACTGCACGGCACCGAACTGGATCGGCAACTCGCGCTGGTCTTTAATATGCCGTAATGTACCTGCAAACCGCCTGTGGGCACTCAGGAATGGGCCGCTACGATTTCTTTCAGGAAGGCCAGAAACGGTGCGGAGAATTCCTTGCGTTTCAGCGCAAATTCAACGGTGGTTTTCAGAAAATCCAGTTTGTTGCCAATGTCGTGGCGTTTGCCCTCGATGCGGTGCGAGTAGATGTTTTCGCGTTTGAGCAATAACAACATCGCATCCGTCAACTGGATTTCGTTGTTTTTTCCTTTGGCGGTTTGCTCGATGGCGGCAAATATGTCGGGCGTCAGGATGTACCGGCCCGCGATGGCCAGATTCGACGGGGCGGCTTTGATCGACGGTTTTTCGATCAGCGTATTCAGCTCCATGATGCTGTCGCTCAGGGCCGTGCCGCCTACAATTCCGTAGCGGTTTACCTTGTCGGCTGGTACTTCTTCCACGGCGATGACCGTTCCCCGGTACTGGTCATACGTATCGATCAGCTGCTGCGTTACCGGAATCACCGAATCCATGATCGTATCCCCCAGCAACACCGCAAACGGCTCGTTGCCAACGTGATGCCGGGCGTAATAAATGGCGTCACCCAAGCCGTTCAACTCTTTTTGCCGGACAAAATGAATATCCGCCATGTCCGACAACCGGCGCATCTCCAGCAACAACGCTTCATCTTCTTTCTCCTCCAGCCGGGTTTCCAACTCGTAATTCCGGTCGAAATGGTCTTCGATGGAGCGTTTGCCTTTTCCGGTAATGATCAGAATATCTTCAATGCCCGAATCGACGGCTTCCTGCACGACATACTGAATCGTGGGCGTGTCGATAATCGGCAGCATTTCTTTCGGTTGTGCTTTAGTGGCCGGCAAAAATCGGGTTCCCAATCCGGCAGCAGGAATTACGGCTTTCTTGATCATAATTTTGAAGGAGTGAATGAGGAAATGCGTGAATAAAAAATGGCCGCAGCTATTCAATTATCGCACCGGCGACCCGGTCACGCATTCTATCATTCAAAATTAAACTACATAAGGTTTTATGACGCGGGCGTTGAGGTGTTTCATCTCGACAAACAGGCGGTTGAGCATGTCGTCGTCCTTGTAAATACCGACAATGGCCCCACCCGAACCGGCAAATGAAGCCGAGGCTCCGATCCGCCGAGCGGCCGAAATCATTTCCAGATTACTATCGCTGATGGTATAGATGCGTCGGCGCAGGTCGAAATTTTCGTTCACGAGGGCGTGCAACTGACTGGTTTCGTTGTTCAGAATGGCCTCCCGACCCTGACGGGCCACGTCGGCGATATCCTGTAACGTTTTGACCACCAGTTCCTCGCCCTTGTCCCAACGTGACCGCACGTCGTTGTGAATCCGGCCTGACTGCTTGCCGAGCGACGTTTTATACGCAATGTACAGTTTGGGTAACAACCGCGGTTCGATGGGTTCGTAGTCACCGTGACCGGTTTTTTCCAGCAGTTCCCGGTCAAAGTTCATATAGACGCAACCTTCGTAACACTGAATAACACGGTCCTGAAGCCCGGCGGTGATGCCCAGTTCTTCCGATTCGGTTTTCAACACCAGCGTTGGCAAATGCGGCAGCGGGATTTCAACCTGATAGAATTTCATCAACGCCCGAAACGTCGCCACAATGATGGCACTGGAGCCCGAAAGCCCCACCTGGCGCGGAATCGACGTGCTGTAGCGGATGGTGAAGTTTTTGTTGGGAAGCCGAAGACCATGCAGATCACAGTATTCACAAAACCGCTTGAGAGCCGCTTTGATGAGCGGCACCCCGCCATGGTAGCCCAGCGAGGCAACGGCGTCACGCAGGTGGTAAATACTCCGAAACGAGTTGGTGTCCTGTTCCTGGGGCTCGATGTTCAGTTCCGGTGACTCATAGAGCGACACTGACGCGCCGAAGTTTCGTACGGAAATCGAGATCGTTTTGCCAAAAAAACCGTCGGATGGATTGCCTAACAGCCCGGCACGGGCGTAGGCGCGAGTTTCAATAATCAAGAGTTTTCTTAATTGGTAACGTATGGCGGCAAGTTAGGGGATAAATGACTAATGAACAATGAAAACTGAGAGATCGGCCCCGGGATTCTGCGTATACGCAGCCCTGTCAGCGGTCGAAGACCCTGACAGCGGCTATGTATTTATGCATTGGACGGTTGAAAACATTGACAAGACTACGTATTGAAGCCGCTGACAACGGTCGAAGATCCTGTCAGCGGATATGTGTGATGCATTGGACGGTTGAAAACATTGACAAGACTACGTATTGAAGCCGCTGTCTAAGTCTTCGACCGCTGACGGGGCTTCACCGCATTACTTGATCGTAAACGCCAGCGGTTTGCCTTCCGCTACTTCCTGGCTTTGCTTGAAAACCTGTTTCCCGCCCCCCTGCAGGGCAAACTGACGAAGACGGATTTTGCCGTCCAGCACCGCCAGGCTCACCCGGTTTCCCGTACCCTCTGAACGGATCGTGCAGGTACCCCAGGCCGAACCGTTCGACCAGAAATAGGTTCCGGGTTTGGCGGTAAAGGTCATCGTTTCGGTCACGCCGGAATACAGAAAACCGCTCCAGGCCAGAACCGCATTCCAACTGGTCATCGACCGGGCGTAGTGGTGACCGCATTCCGGCTCGTTGAACGGGTTGCGTTTGCGGCCATCGAACCGGTCGCGGATGCTTTTAAGGCATTTCAACGCATTGTCCGTTTGCCCTTCATACAGCATTCCCACGGCGGCTGTGTACTCAAACCCGGTCATGGATTCGGCAAAATACGGGAAGGGTACTTTCAGTCGGCCTTTGGGCCAACTGGCCATCAGCAGCCCCGATTCATCACCCAAAACGTACGACCGCATGTTGTTGAAATGGTCGGAAAAGTTGTCCAGGTAATTGTATTTCATGATGCTTTGCAACGACTTCTGAATATGTTCCGGTTTAGCCAGATAGCCCAGCCCCAGCATGTGCGCCATCATCTGCCCCACCAACTGATCGACCAGACAGCCTTTTCCCAACTGGTAATCCGGAACCGGGACGTCCGGGTTCCCCTCCCAATTCAGAAAGGCAAACGTTTTCGGGTCGGTGATTTTGTGTTCGTAATACTCGCCGTTGAACAGATTCTGGTCCATCCAAACACTGCCTTTCCGGTACAAATCCGCACATTTTTGGGCCAGCACCGGGTCTTTCATGGCCGTTGCCATTTCGGAGGTGGCTTTTAAGGCCCCCAGATACCAGAAACCCATCTGCGGATTGGGGCCAAAATAATCCACGTCCATCGTGTTGTGCTGCCGACCTTCCATCACCCCATCCTGATTACCATCCCAACCGCCCTGAATCCAGGCATAACTCATCACCTTTTTGACCTGCTCCCAGTTTTTCCGCAAAAATTCAGGGTTTCCCGACAGTTGCCAGTCGCGGTAAAACTTCAAAATGGTCCCCATTTGACCGTCGGCAGCCACGTTTTTCCAGTCCTGGGCTTTCGACAATGGCAACATCACCCGGAAACTCATTTTGCCTTCCGGATTGGTCGCGTAATTAAATTCAATATCCCGCATCGACTGCGACAGGTCGGCGAACAGAAAAGCCGTCGCCTGCTCGTAATTCCAGACGTGTGTACACGATCCAAAACAGGAGCCGAATTCGTCAAAAACCCCTTCCCAGCCCATCATGTGCCCGCTCGGAATCCGGAACACGGTTTGGGAACGCAGCGTAGCCAGATTGAACAGGGCCGCTTCCTTGATCACATCGGGGTACGAACTGGACAAAAAAGCCTGGACAAACTGAAGCGTTTTCTGTTCCAGAACCGGCAGATGGGGCAACGTTTTCGTCATCACCTCCCAGGCATCGGCATACTGCGTCGAATAGTAATTGCCGATGGCCTCCTGCCCCGCCTTTGACGAAAACGACGACCAGGCCTGACGGTTCGGAAAATTCCAGGTAATGAAGAACGTGTAGGTCTGGGTTTGGCCCGGCGCAATGGTTTTCTGCACCGCCAGCGACGCCAGCGGATCGTCGTCCACCAGTTTCGTCTTCTCCGTCAGTTGCCCGTCCGCGCTGAAATCATCCCAGAAATCGAGCATGGCATTTTCCCAGTCGTTCGAACGCGACGAAGTGCGGTAGCTCACCCCCGCCGGGCTGTTGGTCGTCAGCGCGATGGTTCCCCAGGCCGGGTCCTGCCGACTGACGCTGTCTGAAAACAGGTAGATCCCCTGAAAACCCGCCCCGGTTTTGTAAACATTGGTATTCTTCTTCGCGCCAGTTGGCACCACATCGCCTTTCCAGTCTTTGTGAGATCGACTGCCGTCTTTTCCGACAAAATTGCGCATCGAACCACAAACCGACACCGTTAGTGGCTCTTTGCTGGTGTTGGTCACTTCGTAGGCCAGCACGGCAATGGGAATGCCACTCGCGTCGGCATTGCCGGGAACAAACGGATTGAAGCCTTTGACCGTCACCTTCACCGGCATTTTGGCGTCCGACAAATGAACCTGCCCAAAGGGGTAAGCCGCGTCGAACGACGCTTCCGAAAACCGGGGAAAACCGTGCTGATTGACCGGTCGGCCTTCGTAGTGCAGGTATTCGGCCGGATCGAGGGGACCAATCAGGGCTTTGGTCAACGGTTTTCCGCCCGCGGGCAACACATTGATGGCAAAAAAAGGGGCATTGTTTCCGACTGTAACGGTACTGAAGCCCTTGGCGGGTTTGTTCATGATTTCCCAGTCGCGCAATTCGCCCCGACCACCCAGCGAAACGGTTCCGGTGCCAATGCCGCCCAGGGGCAACGCAAGGTTGTAGAGGTGATGTTGGTCGTAGTGTTTTAATACCGGCCAGGGCGCGGGTTGCCATTGGGCAAAAACCGTCCGGGTGCCAAGCAGCAGCAGAACGAAAATACGGAAAAAAGTCATCGGGTCAGGGGTTAATCCCGTAAAGGTACGAAAGCGGATGCGAACCGGAATGGCATGTCTTTTGATATAATCTAACCCGTCAGCTTAGTCCATTGGTTATTCAACGTTCACTTAACGGTTTTCTTTTCCCATGAAATCCATCTACCCGATTGGAGTTTCAGTATTCCTATACAGTTTGATCGCTGGCTATTACGCCTACTCTGCCATCCACAACTCTTCCAAATCCCCTGATAAAGTTCGCCAGCGTTTGCTGGCGGCTCTGGCTTTTGGATTTGGAGCGATTCTGCTGGGTTGGATGTCCTATGAATTTTTCCGATAGCGTATACCCCTTCATCACCATTCTGATTTTTCCGTGCCTACCCCATGAATGAAGATACTCTGTTTACCGTCTTGCAAGCCTTACCCACCGCCATCGATACCCCTCTTGTTATTTTCGACAATCCAGAACAAGCCCAGACCTGGATACAACTTAATGGTTTTGAGAAAGATAACCTCTGGGTGATCACCAACGACGAGCGTCAGTACTGGGTGGTTTCGGACGATGTAGGGAAGCAATTGATCAACCTGGGATTCCAGCGAATCAAAGTGAAACTCCCACCAGTTCTTCCACAATCTTCAGAAGTTCCCGGGGATGAAACGGTTTAGACAGGTAAGCATCGGCCGGAAACAGGGAGGTAATATTTTGGTTTAAGATCGCCAGATCAATCGAAACAGCCACGACTGACGTGGTCGAGCCAGGGAGTTTCCGGACTTCCCGGATCACTTCGCCCCCATCGCCGGACGGTAAATGCATGTCGGCGACCACCACATCCGGTTTATGCTGGTGGATAACCAGAAGCGCTTGCTGAATATCTCCAGCCTGATAAGTAGTATACCCCGCCCGTTGCAGGGCTTCAACCATGAGTTTTCGTTGAGAAGATTGGTCTTCAACTACCAATACCGACTTCTTCATTCGACAAAGATGGGAATACGAACGCGTAAGACAAAGCGTATGTTGGGAACAATTCCATACGCTCCCTTTCTCAGGCAAATACCAGACCAATGTTCAAGAAAGTTTGTATACGGTTTTAGGCCTAAAAACCGCCCTGACTGCTAAATCTGTGCCAATCAAACCGGGTTTTCAGTAGGGAAATGACGTATATTCCTTTTGTCCACAAACCCATCCGGAAAATGCTATGCGCGCTTTTTTAGTCGTTTTATTTTTTGGTGCATCCAGTCTCGGCAACCTCTTGTCAGTTTTCTTTTCAAACGAGCTTTTCTCCCCAGTTTCTCGTCATCCGTCCAACAGGCTGGCCACCGTTTCTGCACCCGCCAAAAAGCGGGTGGTGTTCATTGCCGGTGCCTGTAGCCACGGAGCTGGCGAGCACGAACACAAAGCCGGGTGTCTGCTGCTGGCCCAACGACTGAACGCAACGCTGCCCACTGTCGAAGCGGTGGTTTATTCAGACGGCTGGCCCTCCGATCCGTCGGCGTTTACCAACGCGGCTGCGATTGTCATTTACGGCGACGGTGGAGAAGGCCACTTAATCAACAAGCACCTGGAAACCGTGAATGCGCTGATGAAAAAAGGCGTAGGGCTGGCCTGCATTCACTACGCCGTTGAAGTGCCCAAAGGAACCGCCGGTACCTATTTTCTGGATTGGATCGGGGGCTATTTCGAAACGTTCTGGTCGGTGAACCCGGTTTGGACCGCCGACTTCAAAACCCTGCCCAACCACGCCATTACGACGGGTGTGAAACCGTTTACGATCAACGATGAATGGTATTATCACATGCGGTTTCGCCCGAACATGAAGGGTGTAACACCCCTGCTCACGACGGTGCCACCCGCTTCGACGCTGGAACGGAAAGACGGCCCACACGAGAACAACCCGGCGGTTCGGGCCGAAGCTGGCCAACCACAACACACCGCCTGGTGCCGCGAACGAACCAACGGCGGGCGGGGTTTTGGAATCACGGGGGGGCATTACCACCGGGTGTGGGCTGATGACAATTTTCGAAAACTGGTGCTAAACGCCATCGCCTGGGTCGCTAAAGTGCAGGTGCCCGCCGGGGGCGTTCCCTCCGCTACCCCCTCCAAAGAAGAAATGGGTCTGAATCAATGTCCGCATTGAGACCCGGTTATTAGGGTTCACCCAAAACAGGCGACCTCGATCAGGCCGGTTCTTCGGTCGGTTTCCGCGAAACGGGCAGGTAAACATAGAAGGCCGCCCCCTGATTGGGTGTGCTGCGGGCATAGATAATCCCCTGATGGTTGTCAACAATTTTCTTACACAAGGCCAGACCAATGCCGGTTCCGCTGTAGTGTTTGCTGGTATTCAGTCGCTGGAAAATAGTGAATATCTGCCGGGAAAACTGCGCATCAAAACCGATGCCGTTGTCTTTAAAAACGAGTTGGAGATACGTTAGTAGAGGTTTTAATCCGATGTCTTCGCTCATGTCGGCCGCCGTCAGAATGGCTGACGTAATCTGAATGTGAGGAGTTTGCTGCGAAAACTTCAGGGCATTGCTCAGAAGGTTGTAAAAAAGCTGGTTCAACTGGAGCGGAATTCCATCAATCACCGGCAGGTCATCCGCCCGAATCACCGCGCCTTTCTCGTCAATGAGCAGTTCAAAATCAACCAGAACATGGTGCAGGGTTTCGTTGAGATCCACCGCCACAAATTCTTCCTCCAGAATCGCCAGCCGGGAGTAATTCAGTACTTCCTTGATGAGTTTCGACATGCGTTGTGCCGAAGCTTCAATTTTGGTCAGGTATCGGTCGGCCACTTCCGGCTGGTCGAGATTTTCCTTCAACAAACCCGAAAAAGTCTGAATTTTCCGGAGGGGCTCCTGCAGGTCGTGTGAAGCGATGTAAGCAAACTGTTCCAGTTCTTTGTTCTGGATTTCCAGCTCACGGGAATATTGCCGCAGTTGGTCTTCCGCCAGTTTTTTCTCGGTTAAATCCCGGGTCACCTTGGAAAAACCGATGATGCCGCCTTTTTCATCGTGCAAAGCCGTGATAACGATGCTGCCCCAGAACATACTGCCATCTTTCCGAATCCGCCAGCCTTCGTGCCGGGCGCGCCCCTCCTGAAAAGCTTCTGCAATCAACTGTTCAGGAAGTTTTTTGGCCCGGTCTTCCGGCAGGTAAAAAACCACGAAGCTTTTTCCGATTATCTCGGCCTCGGAATACCCTTTGATCCGCTGGGCTCCTTTGTTCCAGTTGAGGATGATGCCCTCCCGATCCAGCAACAGAATTGCGTAATCCTGCACTTCGTCGACCATTTTGTGATACCGTTCCTCGCTGCGGGTGAGCGCTTCAATTCGTTCCCGAATTGCCACCTGCTCTGTGGTTTCCAGGCCGGTGACCAACACCCCTACCGACTGGCCCTGCTCATCGAAAAACGGGCTGTAACTGACTGTCCAGTAAACCTCCTGATGGCGTTCAGGGCGAACCAGAGGCAAACGCTGATCCGGATTCCAGTTGGCTCTGCCGGCGAAAGCCTGCTCGATCAGTGGTCGAATCAGTGGCCAGGCTTCGCCCCAAACGGTTTCGGCCCGCTGGCCCAGCGCTCCCGGCATCTCGCTCGGGTCGTTCAGAATCTCCCGGAAGGCGTCATTGTAAAAACAGATCCAATCCGGCGCCCAGTAGATCGCCATTGGAAACCGGGAATGAAGCACCAGACGGAGCGTCGACCGTAACGATGCAGGCCAGGTATCCATCGCTCCCAGGGAAGTGGATGACCAATCGTAAGAGCGGATGAAAGCCCCCATTTCACCCTCACCGGCGGCATCGGATTGAGACGAATTGACCAGGTTGTATTCCATAAAAAACAGCTTACACAGCAAACTAAGTCAATTTATCAAAGAACACAATTCGTGCTGGTAAATCCTATTTTAACTACCTTTGATCGCGTCTGGTGTTCCTTTACATCCGTCATTCGTATTCCTGAACCTTTATACGCAGCTGATTCCATGAAAGTTTCTCTCATCTCCACACTCATCGGTTGTGCGCTTCTGGTGGGGTTCATCGCGCGGTCTCCCCAGAAAGCCGTCCGGCTTTTCGACGGCAAAACGTTCCGGGGCTGGGAAGGCGACACGCTCAAGACCTGGCGCATCCGGGACGGTGCCCTGGTAGGTGGCTCCCTGACCGAAGCCGTGCCGCACAACGATTTTTTATGCACCACGCGCCCGTACGCCAATTTCATTCTGCGGGTAAAATTCAAATTGCTCGGAACGGACGGTTTTATCAACACGGGCGTGCAGTTCCGCAGCAAACGGCTCACCAACCCCGCCTACGAAATGACGGGCTATCAGGCCGATCTGGGAAAAGGATACTGGGCCAGTTTGTACGACGAATCGCGCCGGAATAAAACGCTGGTTGCTCCGGATTCGATGCTGATTAAAAAGATTCTGAAACCCAACGACTGGAATGACTACGAAATCCGGGCCGAAAACCGACGGATTCGGCTATACCTGAACGGAAAACAAACGGTAGACTATACGGAACCGGACCAAACCATCCCGCAGGAAGGGCTGATCGGCTTACAAATCCACGGCGGTGGCAAAGCGGAGGTGCATTACAAAGATCTGTTTCTGGAAGAATTACGCTGAGATCAGCCCCCAAATCGAACGATTTGGGGGCTGTCTGCTTTACGACAGCTTGATCGTGTGCTGAAACGGTGTAAAACCGGTCAGGTAAACCGTGGGAGCCTCCATGGGTGGCAGAGCGCCCCGCAGCACCACGCCCTTGTGCAACGCCTTGCCCGGACCAAACGTAATCGTATCATTCTGAACGGTATACGAACCCGAATCGGCCGACAGCAGGTGCGCGTTGGGTCGGGTGGGGTGCTTCACAATCCCCGAAAATGTTCCACCGCCCCGGAAGATCAGTTCCACCGAAACCGGTACGTTTTCGGTTCCGGTAATCTGAATATCCGCTTCCATCCCATTGCCGGTTTCCCGAATGGTTACTTTCGCTTGATACTGCTGAACCTCGGTTTTCTTACGGCTGGCATGCGGCATTTTTACCCAATCGCCGGCCGGATCAATTTTTTCCTTGGCAATCGGCTGATAATACGGGCCGTCCAGCGATTGGCTCAACACCCAGCTATCGCCCTGCTTCTCGATATTTTCCGATTGAAACTGCCCTTTTCCAAAAAAAGAAGCCGATACCCGGAGCCCCTGCAACACGGCCTCCCCTTTCGAAAAGGTGAGAAAAACCGGGCTGGCCTTTAAAATGGTAGCGTCCCAGTTCCCGCGCCGAACCCGAACCAGACCCGAATGCGGAAAAGCTTTTACGTAGTTGGTGGGCAACGGTTTGCTGGCGGGCAATTCACTCCAAAACGTGGGATCTTCCAGGTAATAATCCAGAAAATGAACGCCCTTGAGCAGTACGGTTTTCTCAATTTGACGGCACAAAGCCGCCATTTCGCCGTTTTTGTCGTGCAAGGCCAAATACCGGGCGGGATAATAATACCCTTCCATCGTGCCGACCAGCGCTTTGTCCTGCCGATTTGATGCTTCAGTAACTACTTCGCCATTCGGGTGAATGTAGTAAAGTGTCATCGCCAGGTTTCTCCGCACGTATTCCAGAATCTCCGGTTTGTTCATTCCTTTGGCAATCGTGATCAGCAAACGATCGGTCAGGGGCGAATAAACCAGCGTGCTGCGCTCGTTATACTGCCCGTCCGCATCCATGTCGATGTGTTCACCCAGCCATTGCTCGATGCGGTTTACGTAGCGGGCATCGGGCCAGAGCGTGTTCAGCTTGGTCAAAGCCGCCGACACCACCCAGCGGTGATTCGGTGTGTGAATACCGCCCACCGTCAACGCTTCACCCGCCCGTTGCAGAAAAGTTTTCAAATCAGGCAAAACCGTCTCCAGCCCCGGCGTTCCGGACCGGTTCAACAAGGTATACGCTGTGGTAAGCCGTTTGACAATAAAACCGGTATCGGGCGTCGAATGAAAGTTGGTCATGAGCAGGTCAATGGTTCCATCCGAATGCTGGATTTTCAGCAGATATTTTACCGCCTGACCGGTTTCGGTCAGGAGTTCTTTCGACCGGTAAAACGTCGATTCCGGGCAGGAAATGGCGCAGGCATTCCGCCGGACAAAATCAGCCGTTGACTGCGGGCTAAAAATGTCATCCCCATCTTTTAAGCCCCCGAAAGCCGGATTGGCAGGGTCCTTGATGCGATTTGCCCGGATTTGTGCGATTTGCTGGTCATTGGCTTTAATGACCTCAAGCAGCCACGACGGTTTGGTGTCGGGCGCAGCGGCATAGGAACGGGCCAACGTGGCCGTAGTCAGGGTAGGCAGGCTGCAAACCGTTGCGGTTGCTATGCCTACGAATGTTCGTCGATCCATCTATACTTTTTTAGGATCAGGGTGAATCCACGGTTTCCGGTACGGACGCGTCAGCAGCCCCGTCGCTTCACGGTCGCCAACCACCTCCCGTTTCACCGGATCGTAGACGATCGGGCGGCCGGTTTGCATGGAAATGTTGGCCAGAATACAACTCGCGGTCGAGATGTGTCCCTCTTCGATGTCGGCAACCGGACGGCCACTTTTTTCGATGGCGGCCAGAAAGTCGATCATGTGCAGACGGGTGGCCGGAGCGGCATTCAGCTCTATGCGCTCTTCGGTTAGATCTTCCGGGTATTTCTCTTTTTCGTAGATAACATCTTTGTGGATTTTTTGCCCGCCTTTCTCCTGTGGGATAAAATCGTACTGCATGGTGCTGGCCCACAAAGTGCCTTTTTCGCCATAGAGCGTAAATGACCACGGATAATCGGGGTTTGTAGGCGTTCCCCAGCTCCGTTGCGACCAGACGCAGTTCAATTCGGGGTATTCAAAAACCGCCGATTGCGTGTCGGGAATATTAGATTTTCCTTCTTTCTGCACATAAATTCCGCCTTCCGAACTGATGCGGGTTGGCCAGCCGAGTTTCAACATCCAGCGAACGGTGTCGAACATGTGGATGCACATATCGCCCATGATGCCGTTGCCGTATTCTTTGAAGGTCCGCCACCACCGGATGTGGGGCAACCCGTCGTAGGGGCGCAGGGGAGCCGGTCCCGTCCACATTTCATAGTCCAGAAAATCAGGAACTGCCGTCACTGGTGGATTGCCGTTGGCCCGCATGTGAATGTGGCAACACATGTCGACGTGCGAGATTTTGCCGAGCAACCCCGCATCGACAATGTTCTTTTTGGCTTCGATCAGGTGCGGGGTACTTTTACGCTGCGTTCCGACCTGCACCACTTTCTTGTATTTCCGGGCGGCTGCCACCATCGATTCGCCTTCCATGACATCCACACTGATCGGTTTTTGCACATAGACGTGCGCTCCGGATTTCACAGCATCGATGGTTTGCAGGGCATGCCAGTGGTCCGGCGTTCCGACCAGAACAATGTCCAGTTCATTTTCGGACAGGAGTTTCCGGTAATCACCATACAGTTTGGGTGTTTTGCCCGATTTCTGGCGCTGGCTAACCAGTTTTCCAGCGGCTGCCAGTTGGTTTTTGTCGACATCGCAAAGCGCAATAACCTCGACGGGAGCCACCTGAATCAACCGGAACAGATCGCTTTTGCCGTACCAGCCGGTTCCGATCAGGGCAACGCGCCAGGTTTTTCCCTGATGGAGCACATCCATCCCATAGGCACCCAGCGTAGAAAGAGCGAGCGACGCCGTGGCGCCCTGCAGGAAACGACGTCGGTTAATGTTAAAAAGATCCATTTACATGAAGGTTTCGGACGGTAGACGCCGGGGTTTAAGATTCGGTGATTATGTACTTTGTACGTAAAGTACGAAACTTTGGAAAACTACCAATTCAGGTAGAAGGAACTTTCAATTAGTAAACGGCCGACGGGTAGACTTCCCCCCGGGACTGACTTATGGCTTTGCAAACGAAACCATTCCTAATCCCTTCATGAAAACTGCCCTTTTCGCCATTCTACTGCTGATCTACACCCCGGTAATGGCCCAAAACGACCACATCGGGACGCAGGCTTCCCTGCCCAATCACCCGCGGATTCTGCTGCTGAAAGGCGAAGAAGAGCCGATCAAACAAACCATCGGTTCCGACAAAACCTGGGAGAAAATGCACAACGTCATCCTGGCCGAATGCGACGTGCTGCTGAATGAAGCCCCCATCGAACGGATTCAGATTGGTCGGCGGTTGCTCGGTAAATCGCGGGAAGGGCTCCGTCGGATTTTTTACCTGTCCTACGCCTGGCGGATGACCCAGCAGGAAAATTACCTGCGACGGGCCGAAAAAGAACTGCTCGCCATTTCGGCTTTCAGCGACTGGAATCCGTCACACTTTCTGGATGTCGGTGAAATGACGATGGCGGTGGCGATTGGTTACGACTGGCTGTACTACGGTTTGTCTGAACAATCCCGCGCCCGCATCAAAGACGCGATCTTAAAAAAGGGCATTGAACCGTCCTTGAATCCCAAATACAATAGCTGGCTCAAATCGAGCAACAACTGGAACCAGGTTTGCAACGCCGGTATGGTCTACGGTGCGCTCGCTATTTTTGAAGAACAGCCGGAACTGGCCAAGAGCATCGTCAACCGGGCGGTCGATGCGGTGGTGTTGCCCATGGCCGACTACATTCCGGATGGAGCCTATCCCGAAGGCTACAGCTACTGGGGCTACGGAACGAGCTTTAACGTTATGTTGATCAGCGCATTGGAAAAAGCATTCGGCAAAGATTTTGGGTTGGTCGCTCAACCCGGTTTTCTAAAGACGGCGGCTTATCTGCAAAACATGACGGGGCCATCCGGCGATGCCTATAATTATTCCGATTCAGGGTTGGGGGGCGGACTGGAACCGGCCATGTTCTGGTTTGCCAATCGCCTGAAAAATCCTTCGCTGCTGTGGGTCGAACGAAATAACCTGATGAACGAAGACCCGAAAAAGCTGGTCAGAGACCGTTTGTTACCCGCCACCATGCTCTGGAGTGGCGGTATTGGAATTGCTTCCATGGCCGAGCCCAAAGAATTGATGTGGAGCGGAAACGGAAAAAACCCGGTGGCTATGATGCGGACGTCGTGGAGCGACCCCGCAGCGATCTATGTTGGTGTCAAAGGGGGCAGCCCCTCCAACAGCCACGCGCACATGGATGTCGGCTCGTTCATCATGGAAGCCGACGGGGTGCGCTGGGCCATGGATTTCGGGATGCAGGATTACGAATCGCTGGAATCGAAAGGCGTGGATTTGTGGAACCGGGCCCAGGACTCGCAACGCTGGCAGGTATTCCGCTACAACAACTTTGTACACAATACGCTGACGGTCAACAACGAGATGCAGCGCGTTTTTGAGAAAGCCCCCATCACGTCGCTCGCCAAAACGCCCTTGTTCATGAACGCGGTGATGGATCTGAAAGACCTCTACAAAGGTGGTCTGACCAAAGCCACGCGCGGGGTTGCGCTGGTCAACAAAGCCTACGTGGTGGTTCGGGATGAACTCGAAAGCCCGGCTGCCGAAACGACCGTTCGCTGGACGATGCTGACTCCAGCCGACGTCAAACTGATCGGAAAGAATAAAGCCGAACTGACCAAAGACGGGAAAAAACTGATGCTGGAGGTGCGCGAACCGGCAAAGGTGGTGCTAAAAACCTGGTCGACCGAGCCAACCCACGACTACGATGCGGCCAACCCCGGCACCATTCGGGTCGGTTTCGAAGTGCAGGTTCCCGCCAGTTCAAAAACCGCCCTGACGGTTTTACTCATCCCCGAAAAAGCCGTTAAAACCGCTGGTTCAAAAGTGCCGGCCCTGGAGAAGTGGCCGAAAGATTAGTTTGTGGTTTACAGTTTACGGTTTACGGTGGCTGACGCATGAAGTACGCGTCAGCCACCGAATACCGTAAACCACAAGCTAAATCGACGTATACGAATACGATTCGGCTTCTTCGTTTGGATCTTCGTCATCCAGCCACAGTTCTTCCGACTCCAGCGTGACGTCGATGTCTTCCATTCTGCGTTGCAGGGGTTCAAACTTTCCGCGTGGCAACCACTTCACCAGCACGCCTGTAAGAACCATTGAAAATGCTGCGGCTGATAGCGCAATGGCGTTATTTTTTCTGTATTGCTTCGTGGCAATACCGGCTAAACCCGCTACGAAGGGCAGCATATACCAGGGATCATTGAGCCGCCGGGCCACGGTATACGCCACTCCGGTGGTGGCTCCCAGCACGCCAATGAACACGGGTGTATCGCGATCAGGGTTCGGTTTCCAGACTTTCAGATTCAACAACAGATTCGGGGTACCGACGACCGAGGCCGTGGTGAGCCAGCCCGCATACAGGCTAAATGGAATACGAAGGTATTTCTCCGGGCTTTTGACTTTGGTTTCTCCAATTTCGAGTTGGTGGTGAAGGGCCAGTGCCACCGGCAAGCTGGCTTTCGTAACCAGATCGGAGCCAATCATGCTTTCCATGCGCGGGTCGGAGAATAGCCGCCCGAAAACCGCATTCAGCACGTAGCTGATGGCCAGCCAGGGAGCGGCTTTCCGATACCGGCGGTTGGGTAGCTGGGAAGGAAAAGCTTGATGAACAGCGTAAGCTGCCGTTCCGGCGTAGATGGTCGACCAGACGACGCCAAACGTCCAGCCGTCGGGAATAATCGGGTTGGCATCGAACACCTGACGGTATTCGGGCAAAACCGGATCAGTTTCTTCTTCGTCCTTTCGTTTCGTTGACGACGTTGCCGGTCGGTTGGCGGTTGCCGTGTAGAGAATACTGCCAATCACCAAAACGGCGGTTCCCAGACGCCACAAAAATGAGTTGTTCTTCATACGATCTGACTGTTAAACGGTAGCACGGCCCATCCCTGACACTTGAGCGTCAGGGATGGGCCTCTTGTTTGCTAACAATCAGAAACGGGAGATGTTGGAAAGTTTTCGGCTTATTTGATCACCACCTTCACATCGATTTGCTTCAGGCGCGGTTTGCCGATAGCAGTGGAGTCGCCGGGCCTGATGCCGGTTCCGAGGCCAATGGCATCGATTCGAATGTAGTTGATGCCCGATTTGATCAGTTGGTTTTTGATGTTCAACACCCGCGTAACGGACAGGGCTTTGTTGCCCATCGGCGGAACGGCGTCGTTGGCATACCCTACCAACCGGATTTGCACAACCGGGTTGTTTTTCAGCAAAGTCGACAATTCGCCCACGGTTGCCATTCCGGCGGGTTTTAGCTGATCGGTCCCCGGTTCGAAATCCAGGGCCGGCACTTTAAAACTGCGTCCGGCTGGTGCCTGCGGATTGGTCAGGTAATTCGCCAGGGCGGTCATGATCGGGCTGGTGACCGTTCCGGAGCCGGGCAAAGTCGTCAAAGCAGCCGAATCGGTTCGGGCCGTAAGGGCCGGACGGATTTTGGCCGAATCGACGGGTGCGATGGCGGCCGAGTCAACAAATTCGGTGGAGGTTGCTTCTTCCTCGTTAGCCGATGAATACGACTGGGTATTGTTCCAGATGTAATACGCAGCACCCGCCAAAGCCAGCAGTGCCAACGCTCCAACGCCCCATTTCACGAGCGAGCCATTGCCCTCTTCCTCGGGTTCGGGCGTAAACCGCTGCCGCTCCTGAACAGGGGAGCGTTCGGCCAGACCGGTTCGTTTGGCGGGCGTAACACCCACGGCCAGCAGTTGCTGGATATTCAATCCTTCAGCAATCCGGTCGAGCAGCCGTTCGGGGGTCAATTCAATCAGATGGTCGCGCTGATCGGCGAGCAGGGCGGCCAAACTGTCAGCATCCAGTTTTTTTTCCACCACCAGTTTATTCAGTGTTCCCAACACCAGGGGTGTCACCAGCCCCAGCAAGGTAATGGCCGCGGAGTTCTTGATGTTGGCATAGCCGGAAATAGCCAGCCCAATGGCACTTTTCATGGCGGGCAGCAGGTGGCTGATGCTGTTGCTACCCTGGTCGGCCAGCCGGTTAATTTGCTCGGGATCTCGGAGGAGTTCGGGAAAGGTAGCGACGAGATTGGCGTCGAACTTTCCCTTTTGAATGGCATTATATAATTGATTAACCCCGATTTCGGTCGTTGTCCGTTTCATCAGACCCGCTACTACGGTATGAATCAGCCCTTCCAGGGCGACCCGGGTTTTTTCCGGATTCTCATCAACGTAATAGGCCGCCCGGGAAACAACCGAATCAGTCAGGTTTTCTTTCAGTTCGACTAATAAATTCATAAAGACGATATTGCATGGGAACTAACACATCAACACATAGACCACATCCGCATACACGAGGCTGACGAATACAATATGAAGGATAAAGTTAGACAAAAAAAAGGAGCCAGAAGCGGGAAGTGAAAATCCGGGCTGCATTTTAGACAAAAAAAAGAAGTGAGAGGATCGAAGTAAGAGAAAAGAGGTAATAAATAGGAGAAAAGAAATTTGAAGGTAGAAACCGTCAAACCTTTTTTCCCTCTTTTCTTTTACAGCCATCCTCCCACCCGATCAGGCACCCTGAAACTGGCGGAGAAACCGCACGTCGTTTTCGGTGTACAGCCGCAGGTCATTTACCCCGTAACGAAGCTGTGTAATGCGCTCAACACCCATCCCGAACGCATACCCGGTATATTCCTCCGGATCAATGCCACAATTCAGCAGAACGTTCGGATCGACCATTCCGGACCCGGCGATTTCGACCCAACCGCTGTGTTTGCAAATGTTACAGCCTTTTCCGTGGCAGATCTGGCACGAAATGTCGATTTCGGCGCTGGGTTCGGTAAACGGAAAATAGGAAGGCCGGAACCGAATTTTTACATCTTTGGCAAACATCTCCTTCACAAAATGGTAGAGCGTGTCTTTCAGGTCCTTGAATCCGACGTTCTTATCAACGTATAAACCTTCAATCTGGTGAAACATGCAATGCGCCCGCGCCGAAATGGCTTCGTTGCGGTAGACCCGTCCGGGCATGATGGCGCGGATGGGCTGGAAGGTTGTATTGTATTTCTGATGCTCCATCAACCGGATCTGCACATTCGACGTATGCGTCCGCAATAACAAGTCGGCGGGGGCACCACTGCTCTTTTTTTCCACAAAAAACGTGTCCTGCATGTCGCGGGCCGGGTGATTATCCGGAAAGTTCAGGGCACCGAAATTATACCAGTCGGTTTCGATTTCGGGGCCATCCGCCACGCTGAACCCGATCCGGCCAAAAATACGGATGATTTGCTGACGTACAATAGTGAGCGGATGTTGCGCTCCATACTGATTCGGAACTACCGGAAGACTCAGGTCGGCGGGGGCGGTTACCTCGTCGGCCTGGCCGTTTTCCAGCGACGTACTGAACTCTTTAAACCGCTGCTGGGCAAAATCTTTCAGCGAATTTAACTCCTGACCGACGGCCCGACGGTCTTCCTGCGGTACCTGCTTTAATTTCTCAAACAGATCCGTAACGACGCCTTTCCGTCCGATGTAGCGAAGACGGAATTGTTCCAACTGATCCTTGGATTGAATTTGAACCTCTTCAATCTCCTGATAAATTTCTTTGACTTTATCCAGCATGCGCTTTGTATTCTGTCGGGGTTGTGGCAAAGATAACCATTTTCCGGGCACCGTTAAAAATAGATCTTGACCGTTCATCACATGTCGCGGTACGGTTGTTGGGCGGTGTATTGACAACAGGCGACTGAGGTACATCTTCGAAAATACCGCACAATCAGAGGTAACCTGCTCAAAATCAATACAAATTCTTTGTTACACAATCTTACTCGATCCATTATGGAATCCATCTTAAAGGAAAATCTTTTCGACCAAGTGTCCACAAAATTCCCCAAAAGTGTGGAAAAAAAGTCCACCCCCTCCGTTGCCCAAAAACTTCTCATTCCTTTTTACGACCGAAAAAGAACGATCTCACTCGAAGAAATTGTCCGTCTGGAAGGTTCCGGGAATTACACGAATTTTTTCCTGAAAGATGGCACCCGCATGCTGGTATCACGGACCTTGAAAGAATACGAAGATCTTTTGGATGGTGAAGCATTTGTACGCGTTCATAAATCATGCATCGTGAATCTGTGTTATGTCCGCCGTTTCTACGTCAAGAAAGAAGGCGAACTGGAATTGAACGATGGACAGCAAGTAAAAATCTCCCGGCGCCGGGCTCAAAACTTTATAGACCGAATTCGCAATTTCTCACCGAGTATTGTACGGTAATTCATACCGCTAAATTCCCGCAGGTTATGTGTAGTATACGCAAACCGTCACTACGTAGAAATACGTAATCGGTCAAGGGGATATACGGAATGTAACCGCACAATTTACAAGATAAAGGCTTGATATTTAGTCACTTAACCAATCAGGTAAGTCGCTAAATGTCAAGCCTTCCTTTTTAGTGAACGGCAATTTGAGCTAGTTTTGTCATGTCAGTAACAACAAAAAACATAAACAAAACTCTAATCGTCAATCGCTATGGAATCGCTCGCATATCCTTCCTCTACGACACTGCAACCATTGTTTCCCCGGATGTATCAGCGTAACGCGAGCCGCATCGCGCTGCCTTACCTGAATCGCAATATCATGATCTCGGTGGATGACGTCGTTAGTCTGCACGGAGAAGGAAATTATACGTTCATCACAACGCGTGACAAGAAGCGGTATCTGGTTTCCAAAACATTGAAAGCGTTCGAGCACATGCTCGATCAGTCGATGTTCCTGCGGATTCATAAATCGACCATCATCAACCTGGCTTACGTCCAGTTCAGCGTCTTCGCCACCGAGCGCATCGTTCGGTTGACCGACGGCCAGGAGGTAGCCATCTCCCGGCGCCGGATGAAGGAAATCAGCCAGCGCTTGAACGGTTTCATGCAGTCGTTATTCAACTGATTGCCATCCATACAACATTACATATACGGTTTATTTTGGGTTAGTTGAGCAGAACAGCCGTTGTCGGCTCCTTCGGGACGTGACAACGGCATGTTTTTTTATTCCCTTTGCGATTTCTAAAGATTCAGAAACCGTAGCCCAGCGTCAACTGCCACAAGGTCGATTTCGTCGTAAACCGGGTGTCATCCGTAGGCGTTTTGATGCCGATCCGGGACAAATCTGACAGATTTCCTTCATACCGCAAGTCCAGTTGAAAACCGGCCAGACTCAAGCCGGCCCCGGCCTGATAGCCAAACACCGCCTGTTTGAACGTGTCGTCGATCGGCTGATTGGTGTACTGCGTAAACGCTTCTTTCAGGTTTTTATCTTCCGAAATGGTCAATGACATCATCGGCCCGGCATTCAGCCGGAGGGGTCCCAGTTTGAACCCGATCAGAACCGGCACATCGAAGGTGGTAAATTTTACATCGATGGACCGCGTCGCCAGGCCGGTTTGAATCAGGTCAAACGTTCCTCCTTTCGCCGAAACCAGCAATTCAGGCTGGATAAACAGCTTTCTACCCAAACGAAAATAGGCTCCGCCCACGATCCCGGTGGTTCGGCTGTCGTTGTTGCGAAAAAAATCATAGACAATTTGTCCACCCGAGGTAACCGGAACACCGCCAGCAGTCAGGCGGGGCGTTTTCAACTCAAGCGTGTTGAGTTGCGAGAAATTGGCACCCACTTTCAGCCCAAACGAGAAGAACTTGCCCCCCTGGGCAAATGAGAGTGCTGGCATCAGGAACAGGATCACTAAAAGCCGTTTCATTCGTATTGCTCTGTTAGATGAGGATAAATGGACGGGCAAGGTAGCAGAAAGAGCCTGATTCTGTTTCGATAACTGTGCAAACGGTAACGCCCGCCGGTTTCATAAAAAAAGCGGGGCGGTTCTTTTCACAAAAGAACCGTCCCGCTGAAGTATGAATGGCATGTGACGTGATGCTAGAACAGCCGCATCGCCAGGGTTACCTGCCACGATTTGAGTCGCTGGCTGAATTGAGCCGAATTAGCATCCCCTCCCAGGTTCACGGAAGCCACATCGGACAGGCTTCCTTCCCGGCGGACATCAATCCCAAACCGTCCCAAATCCAGGCCAAGCCCAACCTGATAGCCGTACGTCGCTTTGGCCAGGGCGTTGTTCAGACTGCCCGAGGTGTAGTCCTCCAGAGCATCACGCAATTTCTGATCATCACTGATGCGGAACGATACGATGGGCCCGGCCACAACCCGGATCGGACCACCTTTTAAACCCAGCAAAATCGGTACGTCGAAATTGGTGGTTTTTATTGAAACCGTCTCCGTGGTCGGCTGACCGTTGATGTCGCGAACAATGTCGAATGAGCCGCCTTTTGACGAAACCAGGAGTTCGGGCTGGATGTAAATGTTTTTTCCAAACCGGGTATAAATTCCGTAAGCCCAGCCGGTTTTGCTGTTGAAACTTTCTTTCAAATTATCGCGAATGATCTGACCGCTGACATTCACCTGGGGAGTGCCGTTGGCATTCAGGCGCGTGGTCACAAAGTCGCCCATGGTGAACTGGGACAGGTTTACCCCCCCCTTGATACCAATACTGAATTGGGCAAACGTTAGGGAAGGCAGGATCATAACCAGTCCCAAAAACAGGATTTTTTTCATTTGAAGCGATGTTTGAGTGAATAACGAGAACGACGGCCAATGTGCTATGCCAAACCAGTTTTTTTTAGTATATTGTTACTGAACGAGCGCATCGCGTTCTTTGCAGAAGCGAATTTCACCCAGGACACGTAACAGACCTTTTCCCCCTATTCTGGCACAGCACCCTGCTTAGAAGCGCGATTGTAACCAAAGGTTTAATGGCAAAAACAAAAACAACTTTTTTCTGTCAGAATTGTGGCACTCAGGCTCCCAAATGGCTGGGCCGCTGCCCGGCTTGTGGTGAGTGGAATACCTTTGTGGAAGAGGTGATTACGAAGGAAGAACCCGTGGCAGGCAACTGGCGACCGTCCGCAGCGACCAAAACAGCCGCCAAACCGAAAGCCATTCACGCGATTAACTACGAAGAACAGGAACGGACGCTGACGCCCGATGCCGAGCTAAACCGGGTACTCGGGGGCGGTATTGTTCCGGGATCGCTGGTGTTGATTGGCGGTGAACCGGGCATCGGCAAATCGACCCTGCTTTTGCAGATTGCGCTCGGTTTGAACGACACGCGGGTCTTATACGTATCGGGCGAAGAAAGCGAACAGCAGATCAAAATGCGCGCCGAGCGACTGCCGGTTCCGGTCAGCGACTGCTACATCATGACCGAAACCTCGACGCAGAATATTTTCCGGACTGTCGAACACTTTGAGCCGGAAGTGCTCATCATCGACTCCATCCAGACTATGCACTCATCACTGGTCGAATCGGGAGCAGGCAGCGTTTCGCAGGTTCGGGAGTGTACCGCCGAATTCATGAAGTACGCCAAGGAAAGCGGTACGCCGGTGTTTTTGGTCGGTCACATCACCAAAGACGGCTCGCTGGCTGGCCCCAAAGTGCTGGAACACATGGTGGATACGGTTTTGACCTTTGAAGGCGACCGGCACACAACCTACCGCATTCTGCGCACGACCAAAAACCGCTTTGGCAGCACCTCCGAACTGGGCATTTACGAAATGCAGGGAACCGGTCTGCGGCAGGTTACCAACCCCTCTGAAATTCTAATTTCGCAACGCGACGAAGCCCTCAGCGGCATTGCCATCGGTTCGATGGTGGAAGGCAACCGCCCGTTACTGATTGAAATTCAGGCCCTGGTGAGCATCGCCAACTACGGAACGCCCCAACGGAGCAGCACCGGTTTCGACAACAAACGTTTGCAGATGCTGCTGGCGGTTCTCGAAAAACGGGGCGGTTTTCGGCTGGGTCAGCAGGACGTTTTTCTGAATGTGGCCGGCGGACTCAAAGTAGAAGATCCGGCGATTGATCTGTCGGTTTGTGCCGCCATCGTTTCGAGTTACGAGGATATTTCCATCCCGTCGTCGGTGGCATTTGCGGCCGAAGTGGGTCTGGGGGGCGAAGTTCGCGCCGTTCATCGCGTTGAATCCCGGATTTCGGAAGCCGAAAAACTGGGTTTCAAACAGATCTTCATTTCGAAATACAACATAAAGGGGCTGGATTTTGACAGTTATAAAATCAAAATCAAACCCGTCAGCAAACTGGATGAAGTTTTTCAGGGCGTTTTGATGGGTTGAATGGGTTTCAATGGTTGACTATGGATAAAAATGGTTATGATGGTTCTCATGGCTAAAAGCATCCTGAAATTTCAACCATCAAAACCTTTTTAACCATCAAAACCATTCAGCAATTTAACTGGATAGTTTTTTTACTTTTGCTCCGATCTACTAAATCCGTATCGAATGAACCGCATGAAACATTGTCTGCTGGTGGCTGGCTTTCTGGCTTTCAGCACCCTCACCTCGTTTGCTCAACGCAATCCTGAAGACAAAGCCGGGTGGAAGCTTGGCTCCCAGTCGTATTCCTTCCGGCTGTTCACCTTTGCCGAAGCCATTCGCAAGATCGATAGCTGCGGTTTGAAATATGTGGAGGCTTTTCCGGGCCAGACCATTGGGGGCGGCATCGAAGGCAAAATGGATTACAAAATGGACGCGGCTACGCGTCAGGCCGTTAAAAAACTGGTGGCAGACAAGGGGTTGACGCTCGTTGCCTTTGGGGTTGTCAACGCTCCGAATGAAGCCGACTGGAAAGCGTTGTTCGAATTCGCCAAAGATATGGGAATCAAGAACATCAATACCGAACCCAAAGTGGAGCAGATGCCGTACATTGGTCGGTTGGCCGACGAATACAAAATCAATGTGGCCCTCCATAATCACCCCAAACCGTCGCACTACTGGCATCCCGACTCGGTTCTGGCGGTGATTGGCACGAGCAAATACGTGGGTTCCTGCGCCGACATCGGCCACTGGGTGCGTTCGGGTCTGGATCCCGTCGATTGTCTGAAAAAATTGCAGGGCCACATTCTGGGTATGCACTTCAAAGACGTGAAGAAAGATACACCCGATGGCAAATACCACGATGTGATCTGGGGAACCGGCGATTGCAAGGTGGATGCCGTGATTGCGGAACTCAAACGCCAAAAGTTCAAAGGCCCGATCTCCGTCGAATATGAATACCACTGGGAAAACAACGGCCCCGAAATTGCCGAAAGTGTGAAATACTTTCGAAGTGCCTACAGCAAATCCAAATAAACCAAAAAGAGCCCCCATCCTGCGATTGGGGCTCTTTTTTGGTGTGGAAATGCCGGATTATCAGCGCAGAGAAACAGAGCGCTCAGGTTGAACCGGTGTTTTGGTTTGGAGGTTAACTTCTTTCACAATTTTAGAAGTCCCGTCCGTTACGACCACTTTATATTTTCCGTCTTCCAGTTGACTCAGGTCAAACCGGGTGCGGGTGGTCGTTTCGTTCTTGTCCAATTGCTGGGTAGCCAGAACCACACCGCTGCCATCCAGCAGTTGTATGTTCAGTGAAGATCCTTTTTCTTTGGCAACCATTACGTTGACCTTGGCATTTTGAGCGGAGGGGTACAAGCCCACCTGATAAGTGCCGGCCACTTTTTCGTTGTCAGAGTTTGCAAAAGATACGGTTGATGCGCTTACGGCCAGCGCGACGAGTACGGAAGAAATGAACGTTTTCATGGTGTGTTTAAAGTTGTTCTTATTTGTTGTTTATGTCTGATTGACGATTCAAATATAGCGGCTCCCAGTCGTATGGAGCGACAGATAGTACGCCAGCGGTTGATGCACCCCGACGAACGGTTTGTTTTCTGGATGAACAATCGAACGGTAACCGATAAAAAAATATAGATAACATTCAGATTATCAACAAGTTATAAATAATTAAATTTTGAATTTTGCCTTTTTGCAAGAATAAATGAGGGTAATTCAGCGGGTTGTTTCAAAATTTTCATAACCCAAAATCCGATAGTGCAGAATTTGTTATAACCGAATACGTCGAATGATTGCGTTAGAATCACTTCATCAAATTCCAACGGTATTTCAGCCTTTTCAATCGGTTATTGCCGCCGAAAGCACCCGCCACGGCGGCATTAGCCCTTTCCCCTTTTCCTCCCTCAACGTTGGTTTGAATACCACCGACTTGCCCGAACATGTTGAGGAAAACCGCCGTCGCTTTTTTTCCAGTCTCGGTATTGACCCGGAGCAGGTGGCTTCTTCGCACCAGGTTCATGGCGACCGGATTCTGACCGTTCTGCAAGCGGGGCGGTTTGCAGGATATGATGCGTTGATAACCAACCTGCCTCATCTTTTTCTGACGGTTACGGTGGCCGACTGTACGCCCATCCTGATTTACGATGCCGGACAACAGGCCGTGGCGGCTATTCACGCCGGCTGGCGCGGTACAGTGGCCCGAATCGTTGAGAAAACCGTTCAGGCTATGAACGATCAGTTTGGCTCTCAACCCGCTCAGTGTTTTGCCTACGTCGGCACCTGCATCGATCAGAATTCCTTCGAGGTTGGCAACGAGGTCGCCGAACAATTTGACGAAACCCACAAAGTATTTGACAGTGAACGTCAGAAATACCTGGTCGACTTGAAAGCTGCCAATGTGGCTCAACTGATCAACGCCGGTATTCCGGCCAGCCAGGTTGGCGTTTCTCCCTATTCGACGGTCACGCATAACCGGGATTTCTTTTCCTACCGAATCGAAAAGGGCAATACGGGGCGGATGGTTGCGGTGATTGGTTTCCGACCGGCGGAATAACCGCTGGTTCCGGAGAAAATTGTAAAACAAACCGACTCAGCCTGAGTTCTATTGCCTACAAACTAAACGCTTTGAAAGCCATGGGACTATTGATGACCATTCTGGTTGGAGCCATTGCCGGCTGGCTGGCCGATCTTCTTTTTAAACGCTTCTCATTTTCCTTATTCACCGAGATCTTGTTAGGCATTGCCGGTGCCTTCGTCGGTGGCTGGATTTTCGGCAGCACCTTTGCAACGGGAGCCGGTGGTGTTCTCGACCGGGTTTTGACCGCTTTTGTGGGTGCCGTTATCATCCTGGGCATCGCGGCCCTCATCAAAGGTTCCCGCAAAACCACCTAACCGGCTCCCAGCACTTCACGATTCGTTATTCGATTTCGAAATTCAACAGTCTTTATTCGATATTCAATCGCCATCAATCACAAACTCCACTTCCTTAAAAGCAAAACTCCGAAGCTTATCGCCCACCTGGATGGCCAGCCGACCGGTTTCTTCGACGCCAACGATGATACCGCGGAAATGCTTGCCATCGGCTCTAAACTCACTTTCTTCCTGATAGCGGAATAATCGCTGGAGGTAGTTCGTTTTTAATACATCGCGCTGTCCGGCCCGCAAAGCCAGATAACGGCGCTCGAGCGACTCCAATAGTGACGGGAATAGTTCCGGCAGAACGAAATCAAGGTCATTTGGTGTTTCATTGCTGAGGGAAGTGGCGGTTGGCGTTTGAAAGCGGGTTTGGTTGATGTTTAACCCAATTCCAACTACCGACCAAGCAATTGTATAGCCATACAGTGTATTTTCAATTAATATTCCACCAATTTTACGCTGTAGAACGTAGAGATCGTTGGGCCACTTGATTTTCAAGCGGTCACCCACATACGTGGCCAGCCAGTCGCTGATTCCCAGCGAAATGGCAATGTTCAGCCAGAACTGTTCTGAAGCTTGCAGGAATGTGGGCTGAAGAATGACCGAAAATGTCAGGTTCTGGTTGGGTTGGGCTTCCCACTGATTCCCGCGTTGTCCTCGTCCGGCGGTTTGATTACCAGTTATGACGACGGCTCCGTCCAGCGCGGTTTCGGACGCAATCAGATCGGCTGCAACGTCGTTTGTAGACTGACAAGTTGGCAGGTAATTAATTTTTTGGCCAATAAAAAGCGTTTTGGGTCGAAACTTGTACAAATTTTTAATACATTTAGTTGGATGAATACCGAATTATGGTACAAAATCTAGTTCTTAGTAAACGTACCCGCTGGTTTCGGTCTTTGCAATTTAAACCAGTAGCATGAGAATAAATAAACCGAAGGACTTATCATCCGAAGAACTGTGCAAACTCGTCGTGAAGGGAATGCAGGAAAAGAAGGCTGTTGACATTGTTGTCATGGATCTTCGCGACGTTAAAAATGCCATTTCTGACTACTTCGTCATCTGCTCCGGGACATCCGACACGCAGATTGATGCCATCGCCGATTCAGTTGAAGAAGAAGTATTCAAGGCCAGTAAAATCAATCCCTGGCATGAGGAAGGCAAAATGAATCGGGAATGGATTCTGCTCGATTACGTGGATGTTGTCGTTCATGTTTTCAAAAAAGAACGCCGGGTATTCTATGACCTCGAGCAACTTTGGGGTGACGCTGAAATCCACCTTGTGGAAGAAACCTTTGCCTGATCGAAACGGCTTTACCCGGAAGCAGGTAACTGAACGAGTGTTTATCCGCTCATACGACCATCTACCCCGGCTACTCCCCGTTTATCGAATCCCAAACCCAGTAGAAACAATCCATTATCAAATGGTGTTTCCTTTTTTGTGTATTTAGCCGTAATTCTGTTGCAAAAATGCCTGATAATAATAGAAATCCACTTTCACCCAGAACTCCCCGTCGGCCAAACTTCCAGGGCTGGATTGTAGCGATCCTGATTGCAGCGATCCTCGGGATAACCTTTTTCAACCGCAGCAGCGCCGTCCGGGAGACGACCATCCGCGGATTTGAAAAAATGGTTAAGAATAAGGAAGTTGACAAGGTAGTCATTGTGAACAATGAGGTTGTAGAAATTACCCTGACGCAACAGGCTCTGCAACAAAAATACCGGACGCAATTTCAGGACAAATCGTATTTTAACTCCGAAGCCGGTCCCCACTTCAGTTTCCGGGTGTCGTCGGCCGAGTCGTTTAAAAAAGACCTGGATCGCATCCAGGAAGGCATCCCTGATAACGAGAAAATTGATTACAAGATCGAACAGCGAAGCGACTGGAGCGGTTTTCTGCAAACCTGGGGTTTCTTTATCGTCATGATTCTGGCCATGTATTTTCTGCTGGGCCGGATGTCGGGGGGTGCGGGTCCGGGGGGTCAGATTTTCAATATCGGAAAATCGAAAGCCGCTTTATTCGACGCTGAAAACCGGGTGAAGATCACGTTTAACGACGTGGCGGGTCTGGACGAAGCCAAAGAAGAAATCAAGGAAATCGTCGATTACCTGAAAAACCCCACCAAGTTTACCAAACTCGGTGCCAAGATTCCGAAAGGGGCCTTGCTGGTAGGCCCTCCGGGTACAGGTAAAACACTGCTGGCGAAAGCCGTAGCAGGTGAAGCCGGCGTTCCTTTCTTCTCACTTTCCGGTTCCGACTTTGTCGAGATGTTCGTTGGTGTCGGTGCTGCCCGGGTTCGTGACCTGTTTAAGCAAGCCAAGGAAAAAGCGCCCTGTATCATCTTCATTGACGAAATTGACGCGGTTGGCCGGTCGCGCGGACGGGGTTCCATGCCCGGCGCGAACGACGAACGCGAAAATACACTGAACTCCCTGCTGGTTGAGATGGACGGTTTTGCCACCGACTCCGGGATCATTATTCTGGCCGCGACCAACCGTCCTGATGTGTTAGACTCGGCTTTGCTGCGTCCGGGCCGGTTTGACCGTACCATCAGCATCGATAAACCGGATATTGTGGGTCGCGAAGCGATTTTCAAGGTCCACTTAAAACCGATCAAACTGAATACCGATGTGGATCCACGGGAACTGGCAGCTCAAACGCCCGGTTTTGCGGGGGCTGATATTGCCAATGTTTGTAACGAAGCGGCTTTGATTGCCGCCCGCCGAAACAAGGAATCGGTCGATATGCAGGACTTCCAGTACGCCATGGATCGCGTTATCGGGGGACTTGAGAAGAAAAATAAACTCATTGCACCGGAAGAAAAAGAGATTGTGGCCTATCACGAAGCGGGTCATGCCGTTACGGGCTGGTTTCTCGAACATGCCGATCCGCTGGTGAAGGTAACGATTGTTCCGCGTGGGGTAGCCGCACTGGGTTATGCGCAGTATCTGCCCCGCGAACAGTATCTGTACCGTACGGAGCAGCTCATCGACGAGATGTGTATGACGCTCGGTGGCCGGGCTGCGGAAGACAACGTCTTCGGTAAAATTTCGACCGGTGCCCTCAGTGATCTTGAACGGATTACGAAGCTGGCGTATAGCATGGTGACCATGTACGGAATGAATGACAAAATTGGTAACGTTTCGTTTTACGATTCAAAACAGAGCGAATACCAGTTCAACAAACCGTATTCAGAAGCAACTGCCGAAGCCATTGACGACGAAGTTCGCAAGATTATCGACCAGGCTTACATTCGGACCAAAGCGTTGCTGGCCGAAAACCGGGCCGGTCTGGAAGCCGTAGCGAAAGAACTGCTGGAGAAAGAAATCCTCTTCCAGAAAGACCTCGTCCGGATTCTGGGTAAACGTCCTTTCCAGAAAGAAACGACGTATCAGGCGTACAAGAACAACAGCGAGGTGGTGGAGGAAGTGATTGGAACGGAAAGCAAACCGGAACAAACCAAACCCCTGCCCACGCCGGATCTGCCAGCGTTGTCGTAAGAGCCACAACAGAAGACTTAGTATATGCAAAAAGCCGACCCCTGGGTCGGCTTTTTGCATATCAGCCCGGTTTAGGCAGGCGCCGATCAAGGAATAAATGAAGAATAACACTAAAAACCGATAAAATCGTATTAAAAACGGAGTCATCGCTTTCCTATTTTTGAATGCGTAACACCCGTTTTTTTACTGCCATGCCTGCGCCCTTAGGAGTTCTGCCTCTTTATACACTTCCAGTATGGTTGTATTTAATGCTAACTTGTTCAGCGCTCACTCACCAGAACAAAAACCGGGCAGTTCAGAAAACGGACGATCCCCTCTCCCACCAGATTGACCACTTCTGGCAGGAGACGGAACAGCAACTGAAACGCGAACCAATGACTAGTTTGGTAGAAGCCCGGCGTGATGCTCTCCCCTATAAGGTGTTCGCCGTAACGCTGACAAGCCTGGGCGGTGTTCGAATACGAGCCCTGTTATCACTTCCGATCGAAGGCGAATCGCTCGACAAAACAAAACGTTGGCCGGTTATTGTTACCGTACCCGGCTATGGCGGATCACAGCAGGGCATTATGTTAAGCGAATGCCAGCGTGGATATGCCATTTTACAGGTTTTCCCGCGCGGCCAGGGAGAATCGGCCCCCTTCATGAAGCTAAACCAGGATGACAAACTGACCCTGAACACCGAACACCCCCAGGGAATGTATTACCAGGGGTGCTATGCAGATGTCATGCGTGCCATTGACTTTGCCGTGTCCAGACCGGAAATTGACCCCAGCCGGATCGCCCTGGCAGGAACGAGTCAGGGGGGCGGAATAGCGTTAGCAGTAGGCGCTATAGACGCCAGAGTAAAAGTGGTGGTAGCCCACGTACCTTTTCTCTGCAACTTTCGCCTTGCCGCTACCCTCCAGGGTTCACTCGTCAAGTCGCTCCTTGATAAAGCCGGCAAAAATAACGAACAGACGTTAGCGACCCTGGATTATTTCGACCCCTATCAGTTGGCGCACCGGTTTCATAAACCAGTATTCCTCAGCGCCGGAGGAAAAGATACGACTTGTCCCGAAGCCACAATCCAGTCTTTTTTCAAGCGCGTGAAAGGGAAAAAACAGCTCAAAACCTACCCGAATCTACCCCATACGACCTGCCTGGATTTTTACAACCGAAGCTGGAAATGGCTGGATTGTCATTTGTAGCTTCGTAAATGCTATTTGAACTTATACCCCGTCACATCGAAGGAGTGGTTGGCAGGGCCGAAAAAGATAAGTTTCAAGGTACTGGTGGCCGGTTTTCCGTTCACCTTCTCCGAATAGTATTCTTTCTTGGACTGAACCAGCAATTCGTTGGGTGCCAGCGACGACGAGAAATTGATGCTGTGGGCATCCGGAAGTTTGGCTTCCAGCGCCAGCTCGTTAAACAAATACAACGGGTACGAATTGAACGGCACTTCGGCAACCCACAGCCATTCGGTGTCGGAACGGCCCAGACTGGCCTTGTATTCGGACGCAGTCAGGCCGTATTGACTTCCTTCGCGACCGGTCGGGTGATAGCGCTTCTGGAATCGGTTCCGGCAGGCAGCGACCCGATTGGGGGCATAATAGGCGCTGCCAACGTTGTAGCGCATGATAATTTTGCCTTCATACTTGTCGGCCACGTAAACCCGGTAGCTGCCATCGGGCTGGCCCGTCACGAACGTGTAGCCACCTACCACCCCCGGAAAACTCAGATTCGCCAGTTTCCGGTCGAAACCGAACTGACCGGTTTTTGAATTTAATAAAACCTGATACCGCACCACGGAACCATTGTAATCGGTTTGTTCATACACCAGCACCCGATCAAACACCAACTTCTCGACCACCGCCGGTGGATTTTTTGTTACTGCTACCATCGCCAGGGGCGACTGAGCCTGTACCCGTTGACTTCCTTCCTCTCCTACACCCATGAATCCTACCACACCAATGAAGGCAATAAACCAATTTTTCATATCATCTCTGCAAACTGTGGGTTAATCGACGGTCTCGCCGTTGAGAATGCAATATCCGAGTTTCGGAGGTAAAGAAGCAATGTGTTACCTTTGTATTCCTGAAAAAATATTCATGCCATCGATTGAACCCCTACCGCTCCCGCCGGACCGAGCCGTTTACTTTGCTTCCGACTTCCATTTAGGAATGCCTACGCCCCCCATTAGCCGGGAACGGGAACGCCGGGTGATTCGCTGGCTTGACCTGGTCAGCAAGGATGCCGAAGCCATTTTTCTGGTCGGCGATGTCTTTGACTTCTGGTTTGAATACAAACACGTGATTCCCAAAGGTTTCACCCGCCTGCAGGGGAAGCTGGCCGAATTGTCAGATGCCGGTGTTACCATAAAGCTTTTCTCCGGAAATCACGATATGTGGATGGCGGACTATTTTACCGAAGAGATGGGGATTCCGGTTTACCGGCTGCCAAAATCCTACCAGATTGGCGATAAACATTTCCTGGTGGGTCACGGCGATGGCCTGGGGCCTGGCGATTTCAAGTATAAGCAGCTCAAAAAAATATTTGAGAATGGACTGGCCCGGTGGTTGTTCCGCTGGCTTCATCCCGATATCGGTGTTCTTTTCGGCAATGGCTGGTCGCGCAGCCGCAAAGCCGCCGAGCAGCATAAAACGGATGTATTCAGAGGAAATGAACAGGAGTGGCTCTGGCAGTATTGCAAGGAAATGGAAGCCATCCAGCACCATGATTACTACATTTTTGGCCACCGCCACCTGTCGCTGGACCTGAAAGTGACCGAAAACAGCCGGTATATCAATCTGGGAGAATGGATTACCCTTAATACCTACGCCCGGTTTGACGGACAAACCACAAAGTTGTTGACGTTCGAAGGGAAGTAGTTTTCGGTATACGGTTTTCGCTGAGCCTTCGTTACGGTGGCTAAACCATATGCTCAATATCAAATATGGAACAACAAATATTGAATGTGGAAGGCATCAGCCACAGGAACGACAGCCCGGCGAAAACCGTACACCGAAAACTTAATTATTCTTCAGAATATCCTGCCGGGACAAGCCTTCCGGTGGGGTGGCGTTGAGCTCCTGCCGGAAATCTTTTTTCTTTAAATCGCCGTTTTTAACCGACTTGATGAAACTCGCCCAGGCAAACGGATTCAGAAAAGGAATTGTGGTCATTTGTGAACGACCCGTTATCGATTCCCGGCCAAACCACTGCTGATTCAGGTAATACCGGTAATTTCCGGCGGCACTCATAGGCGTCAAAGCTGCCAATCGCTGCATGGATTCGGCGCTGAGGTTCCGGGCCATGTTTTCCCGTTCTTTTTCGTCCGGCAGTTTCAGGTTGACAAACGCCTGCTTGAAGAGTTCTTCCGTTGGATACGGATACACTTTTACTTCGGTCAGCATCTGCACATCTTCCTGCATCGCCACCACCGCCGAATAGGACTGTTCCGCCAGCCGACGCGGAATGATGTGGTACTGTTTCTTGAACCCGAGGTAACTGAACACAATGCTGTCGCCCGGCAAAACCGGAATGGCAAAGTACCCAATGCTGTTGGACAACACGCCCCGACCCGCGCGTGGAATGGAAATATAGGCTTCCGGCAATGGCTCAGACGTTTTTCCGGCCGTAATAATCCCCGTAAACATAATCAGTTTTTCCTGCCCCTGCGCCCGCGCGGTGTGGCTGGTAGTCAGCATTAATCCCGACGCAAGGGTCAGAATCGTAATAAGTTGTATGAAAGAAGTCTTCATGTCTTAATTGTAAAACGCCGGTCTCAGGGGCGTATTGTCCAGGTTTAGGGATCAATGTCCGCGGATTGGCCGTGCTGCCCCGCATCCATTTTCACGCAAACAGTTTCAAAAAAGTAATGATAAACGGTGCCGCCAGCAGCAAACCGTCGAACCGGTCTAAAAAACCGCCGTGGCCCGGAATCGTCGAACCGGAATCCTTGATGGCAATGCTGCGCTTGAACAGCGACTCGACCAGATCCCCGTAGGTTCCCGTAACCACGATGATGGCGCCGACACAGTACCACTCCCACGGCCGCAGATCATCGACAAAAATAGTCAGAAAAAAGGCGATAACCGCAGCCGCCAGGGCTCCGCCAACCGCTCCTTCCCACGATTTCTTGGGCGATACGCGTTCAAATAATTTCCGTCGACCGAATTTTGTCCCGGCAAAATACGCCCCGATGTCGCTCGCCCACAACAGCACCAGGCAGCCCAGCATCAAACCCGGATGATAGGTGCCACCCCGCAAGGCCAGCACATTCAGCAAGGCGAAAGGCACGGCGACGTAAATCAATCCCAGAAAGGTAAACCCAATGTTGGTAAACGGTTTTAGATCCCGCTTTTTATAGAGCTTAATCAAAAAAATCATGGATGCCGCCGGACAGATCAGGAAATAACTATCGTAATCAACGATCTGTTTTTCAATAAGATACGTCAATATACAAATCAAACACCCTACCGCCGTACCGTAATACGTCAGGGGCTGATTGCCATCCAGACCCAGTAATTTATAAAACTCCAGTTGCGTCAACGCACTAATGGCACAGAACAACAAGGCAAACGTCCAGTCACTATACCAAATGCCAAATAAGATGATGATGACGCCGACAGCCGCAGCAATAACGCGCTGTTGCAGATTCGTCATCCGATTTAAACGTTCTTTCATGTAGAAAGTTAACTACAAATCAGGGTGGTTTATCCGGCGAAAATAACAAAATACGAACACCTCGTTCCTACCCTGGTTTCTCTTTCCGTCTATTTTTAACTTTATTTACACTTCTCAATCATTAGAGTTGGATTTGCCAGCGTTCTACTCACCGATCCCTGCCCTGTATGCTCCTAGTCCTGCTAAGCCTGTTTTTTCAATTGACAGGAAATAACCCGCAACCCGAAAATGACCTTCGCTCCCTCCATTGGGGCATGAGCAGCAAAGAGGTTCAGGCCGTTGAACAGACGGCTCCTTTTCGGATTACGGATACCACCCTTCTGTATCGTCAGCGCTGGTTTTATAACTTTCCGGCTTCGGTGAAATTTGCCTTCGTCAACGATCAGCTCGCCGGTGCCCTCTACATATTCACCGACCGTCATGTCCGCGCCCAACAACATTGGGATGAGTATCAAACGCTGGTTAAAACCCTGTCGGATCGCTACGGCCCTCCTTCCGGCGACTACTGGTCGTGGAACTATCCTCTCTACAAAGACCGCCCCGAACGCTACGGGGATGCCGTTCTGCTGAGTCATCTGAGCCGATCGAGCATCTGGGAAACCGCCCGCACCGTGGTGACCCTTGAAATGTCCGGTAAACCCAAAGAGGGCATTTATACCGTGATTTCCTACGCGAAAAAAAATGATGACAAAAAATAAATGACCAATCACGAACAGGTTTGCCTCTGCGTTGATAATTGGTCATTCGCTTTTCAATATTCCAGATCCGCCGAAATCAGGTAAATTTTAGCGATGGCGGCATCCTCGGTCTGCACATACACTTCGCAGTTCCCCAGGAGGTAGTTACTATCTTTTTTATTGACAACAACGGCATTGATTTCGTGCTCGGCTAACAACACTTTTGCCAATTCGGCGCGGTAGATGGTAGGTGTCACCAGTACTTTCTCCCACTGATCAGACATAGGGTTGGGACGACGATTGATTCGTTTTTCGAAAAAAAGCTAAAAAACCTATGGTTAAAAGTAGTGAAATTAACGCGCCGGTCAAAGGAACCGAATTCGTATTTTCAATATCGACCGAAATCATCTGCCGGTGGTATAACCACACCATCAATACCGTAAACCCGTTGTTTACCGCATGTGCCAGGATAGGAACCCAGATGTTGCCCGACCAGACGTAGACATACCCGAACAGTGCACCCAGCAACATTCGCGGGACAAACCCGTAAAACTGGACGTGAATCGCACTGAAAATCAGGGCCGAGACCCAGATCGCAACGTGCACATTTCTCGTCCACTGAGCCAGTTTTCGCTGCAACATGCCCCGGAACAAAACCTCTTCACCAATACCGGGAATGATGGCAATCACCACCAATGCAATCACCAGATCGAGGGGAGAGCTAAAATTGGTCAGGAACGTCGTCAGGCCGGAAATCTGGTCTTCTTTCTGTTTCATCCACTGTTCCAGCCCGGCCAGACTGTCTGGAAAATCGATGTTTTGATTCCACTCGATGATCAGTCCGTTCAAGGGCATGAAAGTGACGGTCAGCAGGGCCACCAAACCCACCGACTGCACCGCCGTCAGAGGCCGGGAATTGAACTCCGACCACGATTTGCGTTCGATCCAGCGGAGGTACAACACGCAGGGAAGCAGAAACGAACACAGGTGGCTCACGGCCTGAATCAGCATCAGCAAATGCCAGCTCCCCGGATAATCGGCGGGATTCGTCAAAATACCGGTAATATCCGTCACGGAGGTGTTGCCGCTGGCCGATGCCCAGGCAGTCAGGAATACCCCGGCCAGTAAACCGCCCAGTGACATGCCCAGCAAAACAAACCCCAGCAGAACCAACAGGCTACGAAACGGATGCAGGGGGGGATTGGACGAAGGAGTCAGGCGGAAGTCTTCCATAATTGCTGTAAATTTACGCCCAAACTGGTCAGGAATTCAAAACCGCACCGGTTTTTTATAGAATCGGCTCACACCGGTCAGGTTTTGAAAACCTGACCGGTGCACGTCTGAAAACATGACCGGTTGGCGAACATCTTTTGAAAACGCATTGTTAGCGCTATATGGTTAAAATTGGCACAATCGAACTGGGAGACTTTCCCCTGCTGCTGGCTCCGATGGAGGATGTGAGCGATCCGCCGTTCCGTGCGGTGTGCAAGGCCAATGGGGCGGATTTGATGTATACGGAGTTCATTTCGTCGGAAGGACTCATTCGCGACGCAGCCAAAAGCGTCCGGAAACTGGACATTTTTGAATACGAACGCCCCATCGGGATTCAGTTGTTCGGGTCGGATATCGAAACGATGCGGGCCTGCGCCGAAATTGCAAGCCGCGCCAACCCGGATCTGATCGACATCAATTACGGCTGCCCGGTCAAAAACGTAGCGTGCCGGGGTGCGGGAGCGGCTTTGTTGCAGGATATTCCGAAGATGGTGAAAATGACCGAAGCCGTCGTGAAAGCCACGCATCTGCCCGTCACGGTGAAAACCCGCCTGGGCTGGGACGACAATACCCGGAACATCATGGAAGTGGCCGAACGGTTGCAGGATATTGGTATTCAGGCTCTTACGGTACACGGTCGGACCCGGGTGCAAATGTACAAGGGCGACGCCGACTGGACGCTCATTGGTCGGGTGAAAGAAAACCCCCGCATTACGATTCCGATTTTCGGCAACGGCGACATCGATAGCCCTGAAAAAGCGCTGGCATACAAAAATCAGTACGGCGTCGACGGGATTATGATTGGGCGGGCCAGCATTGGCTACCCCTGGATCTTTAATGAAATCAAGCATTTCCTCCGAACCGGCGAACACCTGGCAGCTCCAACCCTTGCCGACCGGGTGGCCATTTGCAAGCAACACCTTGACTTTTCGATTCGCTGGAAAGGGGAAAAAACCGGCATTTTCGAAATGCGCCGGCACTATACCAACTACTTCAAGGGGTTAGAGAATTTCAAACCGTTCCGGCTCCGGCTCGTGCAGGCGGATACCTACGGAGAAATTGCCGGTATTCTGGACGAAATCACGGAAATATATGAAGTCGAAACGGTTTAACGAGCGTTTCTATTTAGCGAAAACCGGGTGTCTGGTCGAAAGCCAAAACCGGTTTGGTTTTGGGCTTTTCGTCGGTATCGTGCAATTCCTGCAATTTTGAGTACTTGATTACCGGATAAACCGCCGATAACAACGCCCACACAAAACCCGGATAGCCATCGAGCATTCCGCCCTTGAAAAAATAGATTTTCAGAAATGTAAACAGGAATCGCACCCCCTGAAGCGGGATGTTGGCTTTTTTGTGCCGCAAGGCCATTTCTTCAGCACTCAGCGTGGTATAGTGGTTCATTTTCAGCACATAGTCGTGCAACGAGCCGTAGCTGTAGTGAATCAGAATCCCTGAAAGCTGACCAATGGGACCTTGCACCTGAACAGACTCATGAACGGGAACGGGTGTCATGCGACCAAAATGCCGGTTGAAAAGCCGCAACACCGGCTGGCGGTTTTGTCCGCTGTGCCGCAACACGCGCCCTAGAAAAATTAGATTACGGGGCAGTGTATATCCCGCATGAGCCGGTTCTCCGCTGACAAACAAGGCGGCCATTTCGCTGGCAAGCTGCTCCGTCACGATTTCATCGGCGTCGAGCACGAGCACCCAATCATTTTTGGCCTGATCGATCGCGTATTGCTTCTGCGGTCCAAAACCGCTGAACTTGCGGTAGGTGACCTGGCATTGGTACTGGCTGGCAATGGTTAGGGTGGCATCGGTGCTGCCCGAATCAACTACAATGATTTCATCGACCCACTCCACAACCGACTCCAGCGCCTGTTTTAATGTTCTTTCGGCGTTCAGAGTAATGATGACAACAGAAAGGGGGGCTTTGGCGGGCATTTTCATAGGGATAGCAGTGAAGGGGTGGGCTGATGATCTGTGGTTTGGCTGGCCATCACCGGAAATCCCTGGCGATACCGAAGGCTCTCGCGACCAGGGGCTCCCCGCAGAATGAACCAGGCCAGTTGGGCAAAATGCGTACTCCGAAAAGCCTTCCTGCCCACTTTCAGCGTATAGAAAAGTTGAAGCAGGAGTTGTTTGATCACATTCTCGTTTTTACGGAAATAATAGAAAAGAGAAATGTAGTATTCTTTTTCAATCAGCAGATTCCGCCGGGTACTTCCGCCCCCCAGGTGCCGAAACCGGACGTCCGGAATCAGCATTGCCTTCCACTCCCGCTGCCGCAACCGCCGACACAAATCTTCTTCTTCGCAATACAGAAAAAACGCCGGATCGAAGCCCCCCACCTGCCAGAATGCCGTAGCCCGCACAAAGAGCGCACTGCCTGTCACCACCGGAACGGGCACCGGTTCCCGGTATTTCTGCCGGCGAGGCAGGTAGTCCGCCGGAGTAAACCAGCGCATCAACCCATGGCCCAGCAAGTTTCCGCTCAACGAGGGATAATAATTGAACGACGGTTCAAGGTCATCGGTCCGGTTGACAGCCTGCCCCGTGCAAACCCCCACTGCTTTATTGTTTTCCATGAACGCATACAACCGGGTGCAGACATCGTCCAGCAGCAAACAGTCGTTGTTCAGAAAGAAATAGTAGGCCGATGACGGATCGGCCACCTGCAAACCCAGTTGAAGCCCCCCCGCAAAACCGAGATTGACCCGACTCCGAATCACTTTCAGAAACGGTTGACCGGTGAGGGAATACAGCCGATCGAAATCGACAGCCTGCGAACCATTATCAACAACAACAACCTCGTAGTCATTTAGTTGCGTTTGTCTTTGTATGGAATTGACACATTCCAGCGTGTGACAGCTGGAGTTGTAATTCAGAATTATAACCGACAGTTTCATACCCAATCCGAGCTAGAGAGGTTGGTAGCTTCATGTTACCGGTTTCACGATCTTTTTAGAGATGGGGCACTACAGATCAGGACAGGAATCAGTCAAGTAGCGTTGCATTCTACTACGCGAAATAGTTGAACAGCGTTGCGGCATACCGGCAGGCAGTATTTTTAAATAAACCAAATTAATCCATAATGGTTTCGTTTTCAATTATTTACCTGCGAAACTTTTTACCATTAAGCAGAACCAAATAGCCTTGACCGGTGGTTTTTAGAGTATGACGAAACCATTTACCGAGCGTTCCCCTTCTGCCAGTGCGTCCACTCCCACTACTCCCTCCAATCGCCGGCTTTTGGCCTGGCTGTTGCTCATTCTGGTGGCTCTGATCTGGGGGACTTCCTTCATTCTGATTAAACATAGTCTGGGCGTTTTCTCGCCAATGCAGGTCGGAACGGGGCGGATTTTTCTGGCTTTTCTCTTTTTTCTGCCCTATCTGATCATGTTGGGAAAAAAGTTTCCGCGTGATCGCTGGCTTCCGTTGCTGGGTTCGGGGATGCTCGGCTACCTGATCCCCGCCGTTCTGTTTGCCACCGCCGGGGCACACCTGAACAGTTCGCTGGCCGGGACGCTGAATGCCCTCAGTCCATTGTTTACGTTTTTGATCGGGGTCATTCTGTTTCGCGGACGGGCCAAACTCGTTCAGGTCGGCGGTATTCTGCTGGGATTTGCCGGATCGGTCTTTCTGGTTTTTTTCAGCGCCACGGGTTCCTTTTCCTTCAACGGCTATGCGTTTCTGATTGTCCTGGCCACGCTTTGTTACGGTTTCAACATCAACATTGTTTCCCGGTATCTGAGTGACTTGCCCGCCCTGCTCTCGACCGCATCGACCTTCGCGATGGTGGGTCCCATTGCCCTGCTCGGGCTGGCCACCACCGACTTCCCGACCCGGGTGGCCGCTCCGGGGTCAACGCCTGCTTTGTTGATGCTGCTTACGCTCGGTATGGTCGGTTCCGGCTTTGCCACCATTCTTTTTAATCGGATTATTCAACTCACTTCCGGCGTTTTTGCCTCCACCGTGACGTACCTCATTCCGGTAGTGGCCGTACTTTGGGGTCTTTTCGACGGCGAACCGCTTCACTGGCCGCAGGTAGCCGGTATGGGAATTTGCCTGTTGGGTGTATATTTGATCAATAAAAAGTAAGCGATACCCTACTTCTTAACCCTGCTACCCATGTTTCGTGCTTCCGTTAACGATCAGCCCTCGTTTGAAATTGATTTTTCCGGTGATCTTCCGGTTTTGAATGGTCAGCCCCTAACGTGGGATCTGGCCCGGCTGAACGACCGGATGTTCCACATCCTGTACCAGAATCGTTCGTATACGGCGGAACTACTCGATCTGAACCCGACAGAAAAAACTGCTACGATAAAAATCAACCAGTCGATTCACCAGATCGCCCTGAAAGACCGCTTCGACCTGCTCCTGGAACAAATGGGCATGAGCACGGCCAGCCTGACCAAAATCAACGACATCAAAGCCCCCATGCCCGGCTTGATTCTGAGCCTCAGCGTTCAACCCGGCGACACGGTCCGGAAAGGCGACACGATCCTGATTCTGGAAGCCATGAAAATGGAAAACGTCATCAAGTCCCCTGCCGATGGTACCATCAAAACCGTCCGGATCAGCCGGGGTCAAACCGTCGAGAAAAACCAGGTTCTAGTCGAATTCAGTTAAGAGTTAAGAGTGATGAGTTAAGAGTTATCCGATAAATGCGGCAGTCAACTCTTAACTCATCACTCTTAACTCTTAACTTTTGCTATATTTGTCGCCAAACTTTCCTTCATGACTCAACTAAAATATAAACGCATTCTGCTCAAGCTTAGTGGAGAAGCTTTAAGCGGAGAAAAAGGGTACGGCATCGATCCAACGGTTTTGGAAGCCTATAGTCTGGAAATCAAGCAAGTAGTTGAGATGGGCGTTCAGGTTGCCATCGTCATCGGCGGAGGCAACATTTTCCGGGGAATCCAGGGCGAACGCAGTGGAATGGACCGCGTTCAGGGCGACTACATGGGCATGCTGGCCACCGTCATTAACGCCATGGCCATCCAGAGTTCGCTCGAACAACACGGTTTGTATACGCGCGTGATGTCGGCTATCAAGATGGAACAGGTTTGCGAACCATATGTCCGTCGCCGGGCCGTCCGTCACCTCGAAAAAGGCCGCATCGTCATTTTTGGTGCCGGAACGGGCAATCCCTACTTCACCACCGACACCACCGCCAGCCTTCGGGCCATCGAAGTGGAAGCAGATGTGGTGCTGAAAGGAACCAAAGTGGATGGTGTCTACACCGCCGATCCGTTCAAGGACAAAACCGCCACCCGGTATACCACCATTTCGTTTCAGGACGTTTACGAAAAGAAACTGAACGTGATGGACCTGACGGCCTTTACGTTATGCAAAGAAAACAACCTCCCCATCATCGTTTTCGACATGAACGGAGCCGGCAACCTGATCCGGCTGGTCGAAGGAGATGACATCGGGACACTGATTACCGGATAGAATGATGAACGATGAATTATGAACGTTGAACAAGGAATGTACAAAACGATGCATTCATCACCGCGCGGGCGGCCCCTTCATCGTCCATAATTCATCATTTTTATAAAACAATGGAAGAGATTGAGCTATATCTCGAGGACGCCCGGGATACGATGGAAAAGGCGTTGAAACATTTGAATATCGAATTATCCAAAATTCGGGCGGGCAAAGCGTCGCCCTCGATGCTGGACGGCCTTCAGGTGGAGTATTACGGCATGAATTCTCCCATCCACAACGTCGCTTCCGTCACCACCCCCGACGCCCGAACCATCGCCATCAAGCCGTTTGAAAAAAAGATGATCGGCGAAATCGAGAAAGCCATCCGAAACAGTAACCTCGGCCTGTCACCGACCAACGACGGTGAAAACATCCGGCTGAACATTCCCGCCCTGACCGAAGAACGTCGCCGGGATCTGGTGAAGAAGGTTAAGGCCGAAATCGAGGTAGCCAAGGTCAACATCCGCAACATCCGGAAAGACACCAACGAAGGCATCCGCAAATTGACCAAGGAAGGCGTTTCGGAAGATGAGGTGAAGAAAGGTGAAGAAAAAGTTCAGAAACTCACCGACAGCCACATCGCCAAAATCGACGACATTTTTGCCGCCAAGGAAAAGGATATCATGGTGGTTTAGGTCCGCCGAGCGTGCGCTAACTCCAGCACGTCAACTGATTCATTCGTAACGCTAAAGGGGCCGTCGGCCCCTTTAGCGTTTTAAGGGGTAATGTCTTCACCTTGCGGTTTTTGTGCTTTAAACCAATTTTAATCCCCCGTTCTTCCCTCCACTTTCCGCCTAAACCAGTCGAAAATCTGCATTTATAATTTTTTCTCAAGGAGTTAAAGCCATAACTAATTCAAAATAGTTACATAAAAGTTACTGTTCATTCAAATCGGTACATGAATAAATGGTTATATTTTGAAAAATAAGCCTGACCCTGACAGCCGTTTTGCATTTCTTTAGATCGTTCCCTGTCCGACTTACCTTCTTTTGGCTCAGCCTGCTGCCGACATCCGGTTGGCTGTGGGCGCAGCCTTTTCGCCTTCCTCAACCCGGCCTCATTACGGACCGGCAGGGATTACCGCAGGCCTTTGTGCCATCGATTGTTCAGGATCGTCAGGGCTTTATCTGGGCCGCCACCCGCGATGGACTCTGCCGCTACGATGGCCAGCGATTCAAGGTCTTTCAACCCGACCCCGACGGGCGGCCCTCCCTTTCCTTTGTCGGGCTGGATCAAATCGAACTGGACCGGCACGGACGCATCTGGGTTGTTTCCGAGCGCAAGGATATCGATATCTTCGACCCACGCACCGAAACCTTTACCAATTTTTCAAGGCAACCCGCTTTTCGCCGATTGGTCAAACCCGGTATGGGATTTACGTTATTCATTGACCAAAAGGATCGACTCTGGCTAAGGAATGGGCAGGGCGTCATTTGCTGGGACGTTGCCAGGAAACAGGGCCACTGGTTTCGTCACCAGCCCCTGCAGGCCGCATCGATCAGCAGCGATGCCGTGTATGACGTGTCGGAAGGAGCGGATGGAACCATCTGGCTGGCTACAGCAAACGGTTTGGATCGCTTCGAGGAAGGCACGCTTGGTTTTACGCACCTGCGGCACCAGCCGGGTAATCCCCAGTCGATGCCTGAGAATGGGTATGCTGCCGTACGTTGCCGGCCAAAAACCGGAGAGCTTGTGCTCTTCTCCCAGCACTACCTTACCCTGCGACAACCCCGTACGGGCCAGATGCGTTCCTACCGGTTGCCGGTTCAGGGAACCGAGCTACATGTTGTGCACGTCGCCATCAACCAGGAAGGAACGGTTTATTTCCAACAGAATAACATTTTATTTCGGTTTACGGACCAGCAGGGCGTCCAGGTCATAACCCGCTGGGAACAGCCCAACGATGCGTGTCGCGCATTGATCATCGATCGAACCAATGTGTTATGGGTGGGCACCGTTGGCGCAGGTATCCGTACCTACGATCTACAGCCCAACCCCTTTCAGAAACGGCCCTACCGCCAGAGTTTTTATCAGGATCTGCTTACCAACGACTCACTGGGACTGCCCCCGGTTTCCCCAGCGGCTCTAGCCACCTTGAACGGTTTGAGCAGCTATAATTTTCGATCGACCTTCGATCGGTTGGGACGCTTCTGGTTTAATGTCGGTACTTCGGACCTCTACCGGCTGGATCGGAAAACAGGCCGGACGGAGCATTTTCCGCTGCCGATTTCCTTTCGCTGGGAAACACCGGTTTCTATTCCCTGTCCGATGACGACTGATTCACAGGGTCGCGTTTGGGCGATCAACGGCTCCTCCGCTTTCTGGTTTGATGAGAGCAGGGAGCAATGGACCCGGTTCCAATACCCGATCGCGGTTCAGCTTGACAACAGAATTACCGAAGTAGTGGCCGATGAGCAGGCCCTTTGGCTGGCCAGTCAGACCAATGGGTTATATCAGGTTGACCGCCGGACAGGTCAAATCCGGCAGTTTGTCAACCGCCCTGGCGATGCAAGCTCGTTAAGCAGCAATTCGCTCTACTGCCTGTCGTCCGATCCAGACGACCCCAATGTGTTGTGGCTGGGCACCTTTGGCAGTGGATTATGTTCATTTGATAAACGAACGGGGCTATTTCGCCGGTTTACCAAGTCCAACGGCCTGCCCAATAATGTGATTTACTCGGCAAAACCGGATCGGTACGGGTATTTATGGATGGGCACTAATAAAGGGCTTTGCCGGATGAATCGCCGGACGTTCACGACGCAAACCTTTACGCGGGATGACGGCATCATGGCCGACGAGTTTAACCGGTCGCATTATGTCCAGTTTCCGGACGGGAAAATCCTGATGGGCGGACTGGAAGGTTTCACCGGTTTTGATCCCCGGCAGATCGGCCAGGATGCCTTTGAACCTGTGGTTGAACTGACCGAACTGGAAGTCAACAACCAGGTCATCCAGCCGGATAGTCCGGGAGCCTTCGGATCGGCTACCACTTCTTCCAATGATCGATCCATTCTGGGTACGTTGCCCATTCAGGCCACGAATCAACTTACCCTGGATTATAACCAGAACTACCTGACGGTTCAGTTTGCGGCCCTGCAATTCAATCAGCCGAACAAAAACCGGTATCGGTACCGGTTGAAAGGGCTGGAACCCAACTGGAAGTTAACAGACCGGCCCGAAGCCATCTATACCAATCTGCCATCGGGTGATTACGTATTGATGATTAATGCATCGAACACATCCGGTAGGTGGAGCCATCATGTTCGTGTTCTGGCGATTCGGATCGAACCACCCTTTTGGGCCACCTGGTGGGCTTTTGGTCTGTATTTTCTGATCGGTTTGGGCGTAGCCTGGGGCTTGCTGCAACTCTACCTGAATCGGCTGCGATTAAATCAGACAATCGAACTCAGGCAGAAAGAAGCCGACCAGCTTCGGGCGGTGAATGCGATCAAAACCAATTTCTTTACCAACATCACCCACGAGTTTCGGACACCGTTGACACTGATCCTGGGGCCGACCGAACAGATGGTGAGTGAGAATCCGGAACCTAAAAACCGCCAACGACTACAAACCATCGGGCAGAATGCCCATCAACTCCTGAGGCTGATCAATCAACTGCTGGATTTATCGAAGCTGGAAGCCAGCGTTATGCCCGTCCACGAATCCAGGGGAAATCTTACCGAATTCATCCGGCAGTGGTTGCCCCCCTTTAGCGACCAGGCAGCGGGCCTGGGCCTGAACCTGACGTTTCGTTCGGAGGTCGAGGGCGATTACTGGTTCGATGCCGAAAAACTGGAACGGATCGTCAATAACCTGACGGCCAATGCGCTGAAATTCACCAAAACCGGTTCGATTAGCGTTTTGTTGGAAACCGCATCCGGTCAGATCAGGCTCACGGTGGCCGACACCGGCATTGGCATTCCGGCCGAACATCTCCCTCACATTTTTGACCGCTTCTACCAGATCAATGATTCGGCGGCAACGCCCGGTACAGGGATCGGCCTGGCCCTGGTTCAGGAATTGGTTCAGTTGCAGGGTGGTCAGATTTCCGTCGAAAGCCAGCCCAATCAGGGCACTACGTTTACGGTGCTGTTGCCGTATCGACCGGCAGAACCGCCAACCGCATCACCGGACAGCACCCTGCCGGAGTCCATCGGGGCCGATGACGGGCGTGCCGACGACACATCCGTCGAACCGCGTGTGTTGATCGTGGAAGACAATGAGGAGTTAGCCCGGTTTATTGCCGACAGTTTGCCGGAACACTACCGCATCCGGCGAGCCGTCAACGGCCATGATGGCCTGGAACAGGCACTGGAACACATGCCTGACCTCCTTATTTCGGATGTGATGATGCCTGGCATGGACGGTTTTGCCCTGTGTGGTCAGTTGAAGTCTGACCTGCGGACCAGTCACATTCCGGTCATTCTGCTGACGGCCAAAGCCTCCGTTGAAAACCGGCTGGCTGGTCTGGCGCTGGGAGCCGATGATTACCTGACCAAGCCCTTTCAGGTGTCCGAACTTCAACTCCGGGTTCGCAACCAACTGGCCAGCAAACAGCGGCAGCGCGAGTGGATACGGAAAAGTTTGAGTGATCCGAACCCGCCCCCCTCCCAACCCGCCGTCGAATCCGACGATCCTTTTCTGACGCAACTGTATTCCCTTTTGGACGCGAACCTGAGCGATTCCGGTTTTGGCAGTGAGCAGATGATGATGGAACTGGGCATGAGCCGAACCACCTTGTTTCGGAAAGTCAAAGCCCTGACCGATCTGTCGGCGAATGATCTGCTGCGCAATTACCGGCTCAAACGGGCCGCCGAATTGTTGCGGTCGGGCCAGAGTGTCAATCAAACGGCCTATCAGGTGGGTTTCGAGAGTCCGGCCTATTTCAGCAAATGCTTCCGGGAGCTTTACCGGGTCACACCCCGCGCGTTTGCCGCCCAGTCCTGAGCGAATCATCCTTCCCATCCGGTTTTAGCGGTTTTTAGCCCCTTTTACGGCTTTATCGGCGCATTTGGAACAGGCGTTATGGTATTTGGAACAGGCGTTATCGCCCGTTTCTGGTTCATCCTGTAGGTTTGTAACCGACCGTTTACCCTGACCCTCTCCTGCCATGACCCTTTATTTTTCCCTTGCGGATTCCGACACGCCCTGTGTTTGCAGTGCAGAATTTGAACCACTTCTGGAACTATTGAATGGCTTTGTCGCCATCGGCAACCAGCTCTTATCCGCTTACCTGGTGGATGATGATGGCATTCGCATTGACTTACCTCCCGAAGCGTTTGACGGTTTACCCATAACCGGTTGTCTGCAAAATTTATCAAAGCAGTATCACGACCTGCTCGGTATGAAAAACAGAGCCTGAGCATCCTGTTTACCTCCACTCTCTCGTCTGACTAAATATCAACCCCTATGGTAGTATCAACAGAAACAACCCTGACACCCGCTGTTGAGGAAAAATTTGAACAGCTCTGGAATCTGGTCGGCAACACGCCCATGCTGGAGTTATTCTATACGGATCACGGAAAGCCCCGTTCGCTCTATGTCAAATGTGAGCATTACAACCTGACCGGCAGCATGAAAGACCGCATGGCGCTTCACATCCTGCACGAGGCCTATCGGGAAGGAACAATTCGACCGGGCGACCGGATTGTGGAAGCCACCAGTGGCTGCACGGGCATAGCCTTTTCGGCCATAGGCCGGGCACTGGGTCACCCCGTTACCATCATCATGCCGGCCGGGGTTAGCCAGGAACGCATCGAGATCATTCGGAGTCTAGGGGCCGACGTCGTGTTGGTTACCAAAGAAGAAGGTGGTTTCATGGGCGCTCTGCAACGCGGGGAAGAAATGGCCGCCAGCGACCCGCACGTTTTTTTGCCCCACCAGTTCGCCAATCAGTACAACGCCGATGCCCACCGCCTGACCACAGGCCGGGAAATCTGGTTGCAGCTGCAAAATGTGGACGTTACCCCCGATGCCTTTGTGGCTGGCGTCGGGACGGGGGGTACGGTTATGGGGGTTGGAGGTTTTCTTAAATCCCGCAAACCCGGGATTCGTATCCATCCGCTCGAAGCCGCCGAATCACCAACCCTGTCGAGGGGGTATAAAACGGGATCGCACCGGATTCAGGGCTTTTTCGATGAGTTCATTCCCGAAATTCTGAAACTGAACGAACTGGATCATGTCGTACAGGCCAGCGATGGCGATTCGATCCTTTTAGCCCAGAAACTGGCCTTGCAACTGGGGCTGGCAGTGGGTATTTCGTCGGGAGCCAACGTGATCGGTGCCATCGCCTTGCAACGGGAAATGGGTCCCGAAGCCCGCGTGGTGACGATTCTGTGTGACAGCAATAAAAAATACCTCAGCACGGATCTGGTCCGGCTGGAACCTGTTAAACCGGGCTATGTCGCCCCCGGTATCGAATTCACAAATTACCGGTCCATCAGCCGCTTATCGGTCAGCCTGTCCAATGTGCTGTAACGGCACGCATTCTATTCTATTCCAACACTTTATCGCATGAAAAAAGTAGTACGCATCCTGGCCATCGTCGTTGGCGTTCTTGTTCTTCTGGTTGTTGGCGGCATCAGTTACGTCAAACTCGCGCTGCCCGATGTAGGCCCGGCCCCCGAACTAACCGTTCAGATCGATTCCGCCCAGATTGCCCGGGGCAAATACCTGGCCACCCACGTTGCCGTTTGCATCGACTGTCATTCCGAGCGGGACTGGAAAATCTCCAGCGGCCCGGTCGTGGCTGGTACCGAAGGCAAGGGCGGAGAAGCGTTTACCCGCGAAATGGGCTTTCCGGGACTCTATTATGCCCGGAACATCACACCGTCGCATCTCCAGAACTGGACCGACGGTGAGATTTACCGCGCCATTACGGCCGGGGTTTCCAAAGACGGACGCGCCTTGTTTCCGGTAATGCCGTACGGCAACTTCGGGCAGGCCGATCCGGAAGACATCAAAGCCATCATCGCCTACGTGCGATCGCTCAAACCCATCGAGAATAATGCGATCCCGGAACCGGAATCGGACTTCCCGATGAACCTGATCATCAATACCATTCCGACCAAAACGGAAGGCGGCAAACGACCCGACCCCGCCGACTCGGTTGCCTTTGGAAAGTATCTGGTTACGTTGGCCAGTTGTGGGGACTGCCACACGCCGGTCGATGACAAAGGGCAAAAATTGCCGGGAATGGATTTCGCGGGAGGACGGTCGTTTCCGATGCCTGCCGGAACGGTTCGGGCCGCGAATCTGACCCCGGATGCCGAAACCGGTATCGGGGCCTGGACAAAACCGGCTTTCATGGCCCGGTTTCAGGCAGCCGCACAACCCAATTTCAAGCATCCGCTAACACTCGAACATGCCGAATTCAACACCATCATGCCCTGGATCATGTATTCCGGCATGAGTGAACAGGATCTGGGCGCGATGTATTCGTATTTGAAAACCGTCCGCCCGGTGAAGAATGCGGTGGTGAAATTTACACCCAAAGGAAATGAAGTCGCGACCCGCTAAGCGACCGAAGGCCCGCCCGGCTGCGGGCTTATTTTACGATTTAGACGTTCTTCGTCAACGTCTCTGAAACCCTATCACCCAACTCCACGTATGAAACTCATTTTACGATTCAGACCTGCCATGCGATCCATGGCACAATCCTTCTTTTGCCTGGTCCTTTTGATCGGGTTGCTTCCGATCAAACTAATGGCCCAGTTCTGCGCCAACGGTGTCACCGTGGCCACGGGTGATTATCTCAACTATGTGGTAGTCGATGCCGCAGGTAACGTGTATATTTCCGATCGGAATGATCACCGAATCCTGAAATATGCCCCCGGTTCTACGCAAGGAGTCGTTTTCGCGGGTGGCAATGGAGAAGGGGAAGCGCTCAATCAAATGCGTTACCCCCGTGGTATCGCGCTGGATGCAAGCGGGAACCTCTACGTCGCGGATCTATTGAGCCAGCGGGTCATCCGGTTTCCGCCCAATTCGACCTCGGAGACGTTGGGGACAGTTGTCGCCGGGGGCAATGGCTATGGTGATCTACCGAATCAGCTTCATAATCCATGCGATGTAGCCCTGGATGGTACTGGCAATCTGTACGTTGCCAGTACCAATAACAACCGGGTTATCATGTTTCCTCCGAATTCTACTTCGGCTACTTCGGGTACGATTGTCGCCGGGGGGAACGGAGAGGGAAACGCACTAAACCAGTTTGTATCCGAAGGGATCTTTGTCGACACGAACGGAACCCTTTTTGTTGCGGATCCAGACAATTTTCGGGTCTTGAAATTTCCTGCGGGCTCAACCTCGGCAACGCCGGGCATCATCGTTGCCGGTGGAAACGGGGAAGGAGATAAACCCAACCAAATAGCGGTAGTTGATATCTGGATCGATGAGTCAGGGCGTATGTTCGGGTCTGAGCCGGGCAAAGACCGGGTGCTGATGTTTCCCCCGAATTCCACCTCATTGACCGCTGGCATCCCGGTGGTGGGTGGCAAAGAAGAGAGTAGTGAGACCAATCGGCTATACTCTCCCAGAAGTGTCACCATCGATGCGGCAGGAAATCTGTACGTGTGCGACGCAGGCAACGACCGGGTGCGACGCTTTTCGGCCGGAGGAAGTCCTACTCCGGTGGTCAGCCTGCCTTCTTCAGTTCCCCAGCCCATTTCCCAAAACACGCCTAACATCACGCTGACGGTTTCGGGCTGTGAAGGAGGAACCGTCAGCTGGACGGTATCCAACGGCTCCAGCGGCAGTGGCGCGACCATTCCTGTATTGACCTCAGACGTCGGGACGCTACTTTACTCCGCGAGTTGCAATGTGGAAGGACTCTGTACAGCCTCCCCCGGTTCGATTTCGGTTCAGGTTATTGCTTCGTCGACGCCGGTGACCGGTTCCTTCGACGGTTTTCTGTATGGAGCCGATTGCAGTTCTTTCCGGGGCTGGGCCTGGGATAAGAACAAACCAAATACGGTGGTTTCGGTCGATATTTACGATGGGGCCACCTTGAAAGCCACACTCGCGGCCAACGAATTTCGGCAGGATCTGAAAGATGCAGGCAAAGGCAACGGGATTCACGCCTTTCGCTGGGCAATTCCGGGGGAGTTGAAAGATGGTGAGGTGCATTCGCTATCGGCCCGCGTCACGGGTGCTAGTTTTACCCTCAAGAGTGGCCCCAAAACCATCCAGTGTCAGAGCAATACACCACCGGCTAACAGACCACCCGTAGCTCCGGCCGTGACGCCCCTGATGGCTCAGCAAGGCGTTGCGTTCAATACGGTTTTACCGGCTTTTACAGATCCCGAAGCCAGCACACTCAACTACGGACTGGTAACCCTACCAGCAGGTCTGACGTTTACCAGTGCCACCCGGCAAATTAGCGGCACACCGACCGAGGTAGGCGCCTTCACCCTGACCTACTCGGCCAGCGATGGCGATCTGAATACCTCAGTAAACCTTCTTCTGACGGTTAACCCCGCTTCGACCACCACGGTGACGGGTAATTTTGAAGGGTTTCTCGATAAAGTGGAATGCGGCACGATCCGGGGCTGGGTGTGGGATCGAAACAAGCCTAATTCGCCGGTAACGGTCGAGTTTTACACGGGATCTTCCGTTTGGGGGAGTACGGTGGCCAACCTTTTCCGACAGGATCTGAAAGATGCCGGAAAAGGAAACGGCGCCCACGCTTATAGCTTTGAAGTGCCTTCCGTCCTGAAGGATGGGGTGGCCCGTATCATTTCGGCCCGGGTACTGGGCTCCACGTATGACCTGAAATGGTCGGGAAAAACGCTGTTGTGTCCATCACCCGCCCGGCTATCCGCAGAAACCGTTTCCGGTCTTCAGGTGACGGTGTTGGGCAACCCGGTTTCGGAAACGGCGGAAGTCGAAATCCGGGGCGCGGAAGGCCAATCGCTGCGGTTGCAACTGGTTGATAGGCGGGGCCTGGTGGTTCGTGAACAACAGGTGGAAAAAGCCCGCACTGTTGAGCGGCAAACGTTGTCGGTGGGAAAAACCGCCCCCGGTTTGTTGCTGCTGCGGGTTTACAGCCCAACCCAATCCCAAACCCTGAAACTGATCAAGCCGTAAAAAACTACTTTCTATATCCACCTCTCCCCTTCCGGGCTGCCGACAGGTCAACTTCCAAATTCCACTCGAATCAAAGCTTATCGTTCGCTTGACTCGGATCAACAAAAAACCGCCCATGCTGATCTCCAGCGGGCGGTTTTTTGTTGAAATGACCTTGAGAACCGATCTTAGTAACTGTCGTTCTGCTTCAGATAGCCGGGAAGGTTCGACGCCCCATCGATGGCGGTTTGCGGGATCGGAAAAATCCGTTTCATCTTATCGCTGTTGGTCTTTTCCGTCCACTTGTCCTCGTACTTGCCAAACCGGATCATGTCCGTCCGGCGCAGCATTTCCCAATAGAATTCGAAACCGCGTTCCCGGTACAACAGATCCAGCGTCATGGAAGTCAGGGCCGGGGGCGGTGTGGTGGCCGTCCGGGCCGCCCGAACGAGGTTGACATCGGCCAGCGCACTGGCGGCATCACCGCTCTTGCGAAGTTTGGCTTCCGCCCGCATCATGTACACGTCGGCCAGCCGCAGGATGATGATGTCGGCTTCGCCGAAATTCCGACCACTGACCGATTTTTTGCTGAACTCGTATTTCTCGACCCTGTAGCCGGTGTTGTAGTTGCTGCCGGCCACGGTGAAGTCGATTTGCTCCGTGAAATCGACGGCCTGGGTGGGGCGGTTCCGGGTGTCGTGGAAAAGCTTGGCGACCTTGTATTTGCCGTCCGCGCATTTCAAAAACACGCCGTTCCGCCGAATCAAACCGTACTGTTGCCCGCGCAAAATTCCCCGGTTGATGTTAAAATTCGCTTCTGCTACGCACGAATCGGCCGGGTTGGTATAAATCGACAGGTTCTGTTTGTAAAACCGCGGATCGACCGACGGGTCATTCGGCGCATAGGCATTCACCCAGGTCCGGTAGTAATCGGGCGTAATGCCCGGTCCGTCGGTGCCATTGGCGTTGGGATAGGCTGGTAGCGGAAACTGATCGCCCGACAGGGAGAAGTACGCCATGCGGTTATGACCGTTCAGGTCGGCCCGCTGATCGACCGCAAAAATCAACTCCTTGTTGGTGTTGTTGTCCGAATTGAAAATCGAAAAATAATCCCGCGACAGTTGGTACTGTCCCGAATTGATAATCTTGTCGGTGTATTCGACTACCTTATCCATGTCTTCCGGTTTGAAGGTGAACTGAGCTGCATACCGATCCCGGTAGACTGCCGCATTCAGATACAAGCGGGCCAGCAGCCCCCAAACCGCCCCTTTCGTCAGCCGACCGGGGCCAACGGCCGTCTCCAGATTCGGCTCGACGGCCAGCAGTTCGCTTTTGATGTACTCAACGGCCTGCTCACCCCGCAGAATGGTTGAATTTTCGCCCAGATCGTCCTTGACAAACACCAGCCCGAACATGTCCAGCGTCAGCAGCGAATAATACGCCCGCATGCCCCGCGCTTCGGCCAGGTAGGTCTTGGCAACCGGATCGTTCAGTGTCGGCAACGTATTGATGGCGGTAATGGACCGCGAAACGCCCTGCAAAATCAGGTTCCAGGTGTTGCGCAGGTTGGGATCGGTGCTGGTGTGCGTGTGCTGGTGCAACGCCAGATAAATGCCGTTATCACCCCAGTCCGTACCGCCCCGATACGGCAGAATGGCCTCATCCGTCGAAATTTCCTGAAGGGCGAAGTAGTTGGTATGCAGGAAAATATCCGGTAACCGGGCATACACCGGCGCAATGATTCCATCGGCAGCCTGCCGGTCGGAAAGGCCCGAAGCCGAAGCTTCGTCCAACACATTTTCGGACAGATTCGTACAGCCATTGAGGACATACACACCCGCCAGCATGACGATTAATATGAATTTTTTGATCATGATTTCAGAGATTAAAAAGTAAGATTCAGGCCCAAAACGAACGTTTTGGCTTTCGGGTAGCTGAGGTAGTCGATGCCGTAGGAGGAAATCCCGTTGACCGTCCGGTCCGTATTCACCTCGGGGTCATACCCGTCGTACTTGGTAATCACAAACAGATTCTGGCCCGTGGCCGACAAGCGGATGCCGGAAACCCAGCGGTTGATGCCGAGCAGCTTGGGGCTGAGGTTGTAGCCCAGCGACAAGTTGTTGAGCCGCAAATACGACCCGTTTTTCAGGTAGCGCGACGAAACCGGTGCCGAGTTGTTGATCGACTCGTTGGCGTACTGAATGGCTTCGGGCGTGGTGTTCAGCCCCTTGGACAACCGCAGTTTGTAGAAATTGGAGTTGGCGGTATTGTCGTACAGTTTGTTTCCCGAAACGCCGTTGAAATTCACCGCCAGATCGAAGCCTTTGTAGGCCACCGTGCTGTTGAAGTTGAACTGCTTCGTGGGCAGGGCGCTTCCCACGGCCACCCGGTCTTTGTCCGTCACGATGCCGTCGCCGTCCACATCGCGGAAGGTACTGATGCCTTTGTCGTCAAAACCGGTAAATTCCTTGAGGAAAAAAGTGCCGATGGGCTGGCCATTCACGTAGCCGTTGATGGTGGCCGACGTCAGACCGGAACCGGAAGCTGACCCGGACGGAATGACGGTATAGGGCGAGTTTTTCACCTCGTTGTCGATGAACGTTACGTTCCCGCCGATGTCGAACCGGAAACCGTTCAGGTTAGCATAGCGGTAATTCAGATCCAGTTCGACGCCCTGGTTGGTAATGGTCATGTCCGGCACATTGGTCCAGAATGTTCCTGCCGGTTGAACGGGGTCAGCCGGGATCACTTCCAGCAGAATGTTGTTGGAGACTTTCCGGAAATAATCGACCGAACCCGACAACGCGCCTTTGAACAAGGCGAAATCCAGTCCGATGTCGGTTTGGGAAGACACCTCCCACTGAATGTCCGGGTTGGCCAGCCGCGAATACGATGTTCCGGCGGGATATGGCCCCGTGGGAGCCAGCGGATAACTCGTCGTGGCCGATACCTGCGAGGTAAACAGTGCCTGCGTGATTTTCGACGGGATTTCCTGGTTACCGGTTTGTCCCCAGCCCGCCCGCAGTTTCAGATCAGAGAATGGGCCCGATTTCAGGAACGCTTCTTCCGACAACCGCCAGCCCACCGAGAACGACGGAAAAATACCGTATTTGTTGTTGGACCCGAACTTGGATGAGCCATCGGCCCGCACTGTGGCCGTCATCAGGTATTTGTCGTTGTACTGGTAATTGACGCGGGAGAAGAACGATTGAAGTTCATTTTCCAGGGCGTATCCGCCGGGGCGGTTATTCGCCAGTGTCAGATCCTGTCCCAAACCAGGGTTGTAGATCGGCTCGATGGGCGAAATCGGAAATTTGTTGATGCTTGAGCTGCGTTCCTGCACGAAAATTTTCTGGTAGGAATGCCCCAGCAAGGCCGTCAGGTTGTGCTTCGTAGTCGATAACGCATACGTGAAGTAATTCTCGATCAACACGTTGCGGTTGGTTTTGTAAATGGTTTCCAGCCGACCGTCCTGCAAGGGAACCGCGTTGGGCAACGACTGCAAATCCCGCACCGAACTGGAGTTGTCAACGCCCAGGTTGAGTTTGTACACCAGATCTTTCGTGATTTTGAACGAGGGCGAGATATTCCCGATTACCCGGTTGATGGTGGTTACGTCCTTTTCCAGTTTCAGCGGAATCAGCGGGTTCACCCCACTCTGGTATTTGAAGGGTTCGCCGTTGGCGTCGTAAGCCGGCAGCGTCGGATTGGCAGAAATCGCCCCGCCCAGCAGGCTCTCGACCGGCGGACGGCGGCTGTAGGTACTGGTCGCGTTCAAGTTGACGTCCACATTCAGGCGGTCTTCCATGAATTTCTGCGACACGTTGATCCGTCCCGTATACCGCTTGAATTCGCTGTTTTTCAGAATGCCATCCTGGTCCTGAATCCCGAACGAACCGTAATAGGTCAGCTTTTCGGCACCACCGCCAAACGACACATTGTGGTTTTGGGTGTAGGCGGTCTGCGTAATTTCCTTCTGCCAGTCGGTGGACGCTTTGAAATCTTCCAGCACCCCGCCTACGGCCGGAACCTGCCGCCGGTATTCATCGGCCGAATATACCGGCAACGCCCGCGTCAGGTTGGAGATCCCCAGACTGGACGATACATTGAAGGTCGAAAAACCGGATTTGCCTTTCTTGGTCGTGATCAACACCACGCCGTTGGCTCCCCGCGAACCATAAATAGCAGTAGCCGAAGCATCTTTCAACACGTCGATCGACTCGATGTCCTGCGGGTTCAGAAAATTCAGCGGGTTGGAGGTTCCACCCGTACTGGAGTTGTCGAGCGCAATACCGTCCAGTACAAAAAGGGGCGTACTGCCCGTCCGAACCCCACCCGGCCCCCGGATCGTGATATTCTGAGCACCACCCGGTTCACCACTGGCGGAGGTTACATTGACCCCGGCCACTTTGCCTTGCAAAAGCTGCTCCGGTGAGTTGATGATCCCTTTGTTAAAATCGGCACTTTTGATCGACTTCACCGAACCGGTCATGTCTTTCTTGGCCGCACTCCCGTAGCCGATCACTACCACCTGCGACAGTTCTGATGCGGATGCTTTGAGGGACACATTGATCATGCTTTGGTTGCCGACCGCTATTTCCTGCGAAACAAAACCGATGAAACCAAACACCAGGACGGCATTGCCTTCCGGCACGGCAATCCGGTAATCACCGTTGGCATCCGTGGTGGTTCCCCGCTGGGTTCCTTTCAGCACGACGCTGCAACCCGCCAGGGCCTCGTTCGTTGTGGCATCCGTCACCCGCCCGCTGATGGTGACATCGGCGCCTGGTCGTTCACTTGGAGAGATGGCCGTTTTAGCCGTTGCCAGAGCCTGACTTTTCCCTTCGACCGCCAGTAGCGTTAGGGCGAGCAGGATACAGCAAAGCCTCCTCCAGTGCATCGTAAAGGGAGGAGAAAAAGAGTAGAAAATCATCATATAGGTAGAAAGTTAAATGGTGACAAAGGTCTCGGAATCTGCGCAATTCCAATTCTTTCGCCAAATATTTAAAAATAATTTAATATATCTAGCGACACCCCATTCCTCATTCTGCTACCTAAAAAAAATGCTCACCGGAAAATGCTGCGTTCGTTTGGCTGTATACGCAATGCAAAGAAAAATTTTAGCGATTCCCTGCTATTCAGCGCGGTTTTTACCAGTTAAATCCGAATTTCCGGGCTGTTCGGATAAAAAAAAATCAAAAACAGAATGCAAAAAAAAACGGCAAGTTTCTGAAAAATAAATTGCTTGTCAAAGCATTTAGTTTCCAGAAAGTTACCGTTGTTACGTTTGTGTTATCTTTTAGATGACACTGATCCGGCCAGACTGTTAGCGCAGAAGGGCTATGGCAACCGGGGCCGGAAATACCCGTAAACCCAGGTTCCGGCAATGGCACTCAGCAGCGTCACCAGAACGACCACAAAACCGCTGCCGATCTGGGCAAACAACGGCCCCGGACAGGCTCCCGTGATGGCCCAACCCAGGCCGAACAGCAAGCCCCCGTAAATTTGGCCGGAATAGAATTTCTTGGGGTGAAACACGACGTCTTCCCCCGCAATCGTCTTGATTCTGAACCGCTTGATTAACCATACCGACAGCATCCCGACCACAATCGCGGAACCGATGACACCGTACATGTGAAAACTTTGCAGCCGGAACATCTCCTGAATCCGAAACCAGGAAACAATCTCGGCTTTGACAAAGACAATGCCGAACAGAATGCCAACCACCCCGTATTTCAGGTTCCCGACAAACCCTTCCTCCCGCTTCATGTCGTTGGGTGCATCGCACGCCAACATCTCTTCAACTTCTATTTTTTCCATTCGTGAATCTCCGGTTTTTAAAACAACTTCATGAGGTGGGGTAAAATCAGGTGCGTCATCGCAAAACCGCCCGCCATAAAACAGCAGGTGGCGACCAGCGACGGCCATTGCAGGTTGGAAATTCCCATGATGGAATGCCCCGACGTACAGCCACCCGCCATGCGCGTTCCGAACCCAACCAGAAAACCGCCCAGAACGAAAAACACCAGACCTTTCAGGGTGAACAGGTTGGCGACATTGAAAATATCACCGGGCATCAGACCTGAAAAATCCTGAATACCCAGCGCTTTCAGATCCGCGACGGTTTGGGGTGAAATCTGAACAGCCTCCGGGTTGGCCAGAAACTGTCCCGCCAGAAAACCGCCGATGAGAATACCGGCCACAAAAACCAGGTTCCAGATTTCGTGTTTCCAGTCGTACTTAAAAAATGGAATGTTAGCCGGTATACAGGCCGCACAGATGTGCCGCAGCGACGACGAAATTCCGAACGATTTATTGCCAATCAACAGCAAGGCTGGCACCGTCAGTCCGATCAGCGACCCGGCCACATACCAGGGCCAGGGCTGACGGATTAACTTTAATAACTCCATAGATTTTCTATTTTTTTATTCAACTGGCTAATTTACAAATTTGTTACGCCTTTTTCAAAGTCGTGGGACACACATAATCCGTAATTTCAAAAAGCCCGGTTTTCTTGATGGCGTCAAAACCGCCTGTCACATCCACCAGCTTTTCATACCCTCTTGCTCGCAGGATGGATGCTGCCATCATGGATCGGTATCCGCCCGCACAATGGATGAAAAGGGTTTTGTTTTTGGGTAACTCCGCCATGTGATCGTTGAGGTATTCCAGCGGAATGTTGCGAACCCCGGCGATGTGTTCGGCGGCAAATTCACCCGGTTTCCGCACATCGACGATCTCCAGCTCCCCTTCTGCCATCCGGTTTGCCAGCGACTCCGCTGAAACCGACAACAGGGTGTCGCTCTCCTTCCCGCTTGCCTCCCAGGTGCCGAAACCGCCCGCCAGAAAGCCCAGCACCTGGTCGTAGCCCACCCGCGCCAGTCGCGTTAACGCTTCCTGCTCCTGACCCGGTTCACACACCAGTAGCAGATTGTGTTTTACATCCGGAACCAACGTGCCGACCCAGGGAGCAAACTGCCCGCCCAGCCCGATGTTGACCGAGTTTGGAATGAAACCCTGACGGAAAACCTGCGCCGGTCGGGTGTCGATAATCAGGGCGCCGGTTTCGTTGGCTGCCGCTTCAAACGCATCCGGACTCAGGGCCTGTCCTCCCCGTTTCAAAACCGTATCGATGCTTTCGTAACCCTGCTTGTTGAGCGCAACGTTCTGCGGAAAATACTGCGGAGGGGCCAGCAAACCGTCGGTTACTTCCTTGATAAACTCCTCTTTCGACATCGATGCCCGCAGCGCGTAGTTGAACAACTTCTGATTGCCCAGCGTATCGGTGGTTTCTTTGCTCATGTTTTTGCCGCAGGCCGAACCCGCCCCGTGACCCGGATAGACGGTTACATCGTCCGGCAGCGTCATGATTTTGGTGCGCAGCGATTCGTAGAGATAGCCCGCCAGATCGTCCATCGTCAGGTCTGCTTTCTGGGCCAGATCCGGACGGCCGACGTCGCCGATGAACAGGGTGTCGCCACTGAACAGGGCGGTTTCCTTCCCGGTTTCATCCAGTAGCAGATAACAGGTCGATTCCATCGTGTGGCCGGGCGTGTGCAGCACCCGGATTTTGACGGAACCGAGTTGCAATTCTTCTCCATCGGTCGCAATGTGCGCTTCGAAATTCGGTTTGGCAAGCGGCCCGTAAACGATGGTGGCTCCGGTTTGGCGGGCCAGGTCGAGGTGACCGGACACGAAGTCGGCGTGAAAGTGGGTTTCCAGTACGTATCTGATGGTGGAACCCGCTTTGGAGGCTTGTTCCACATACGGTTTTACTTCCCGCAACGGGTCGATAATGGCAACCTGGCCTTCACTTTCAATGTAATAAGCACCCTGGGCCAGACAGCCCGTATAAATCTGTTCAATTTTCATGGTTTTCAATTCGATTCTGGTTTAACAAAATTCAGGTCGATGCGTTTGAGATTCAACCTATAACAAAGGTAAAAAGGCGGCAACGGGCGTTCCGTGACTTTAGTTACACGCCGGACTGATTAGAGAAAAGTTTCTTTCACGATAATGTAGACACCCATCGCCAGCACGAACCAGCCGAAAGCTTTCTTGAGTTTCGGGCCGGAAACAAACCGGGTCAGGTAGGTTCCGAGCAAAATGCCAAGGATCGACAGGGCCGTAAACTCCAGCAAGAACCGCCAGTCGATCGTGGCAAGTGACAGCCCGCTCAGAAAGCCGATCAACGAGTTGGCGGCAATGATCAGCAGCGAAGTCCCGACGGCCATTTTGATGGGCAAGCGGGCCAGCAAGACCAGCGAGGGAATGATCAGAAAACCGCCCCCTGCTCCCACGACGCCCGTCAGAATACCAACCAGAACCCCTTCTGTTGCCAGCAAATTGGGGCTAATCCGGTTCTGGGCGGTATCCGTTTCAATTCGGTGGTCGCGGATCATCGAGCCGGAAGCCGCCAGCATGACCAGGGCAAATACGACCATGATGGCGACGTTTTTACTCAGGTAAAAGGCCGGGGTTGAAAAAACCGGGTCCGGTATGGCCGGAACGAGGTAAGTGCGGGTGAGGTAAATGGCAGCAAACGAAGGCAGTGAAAAGGCCAGCGCGGCCCGGTAGTTGACCAGCCGCTGCTGCATATAGCGAACGGCACCGACCAGCGAGGTGGTGCCGACTACAAACAATGAATAGGTGGTAGAAACCGTCGGGTTGATGCCGAGCAGATACACCAGCACCGGCAGGGTCAGGATGCTGCCCCCCCCGCCGATGAGGCCCAGCGTGATTCCGATCAGAATCGACGCCAGAAAGCCCAGAATTTCATGCGAACTCATGCTGTTTTTTTCAACAAAGCACGCCATGAAAAACGGGCGGTTCCGTGATATATGTCACACGGGCGACCGTTTTCTACAAAATTTCGATTTTATTCCGCGACAACCGGAGGTAGCCCACGCGTTCCAACTGCTTCAGCAGACGGGAAATCACCTCCCGCGACGTCGCCATTTCGCGGGCAATTTCTTCGTGGGTGACCTGCAAAACCGTACACTGGCAACTCTGGGTTTTCTTCTTCAAATAGGTCAGTAACCGCTCGTCGAGTTTCTGGAACGCAATGCTGTCGATGGTGGCAATCATGTCGTCGAACCGGCGCTGGTAGGTACGGAAAACGAACTGTTTCCAGGTCGGAAACCGGCAAATCCATTCATCGACTTTCTCGACCGGAATAAAAATCAGACGGGTTTTTTCTTCGGCAATCGCCGTAATTTCGCTGGGTTTGTTGTCGGGACTACCCGTCATCGAGATGGCACAGGAATCCAGCCCGCTCAGGTAATAGAGCAAAGCCTCGTTCCCGACCGCATCGGGGCGCATAATTTTGACGGAGCCACTCAAAATGATCGGCACCGAGCGGATGTAACTCCCCGGCCGGATCAAATATTCACCTTCTTCCACTTCCTGATAAATCCCAATCCGGTTTATTTCTTCGATTAGCGCCGGTTCAAAACTTCCCCGAAACGCTGCATTGACTACCTGACTGTCGTTGATCATTCCTCTCGCTGTCTTTCACCGTACCCGAACGTCGGGCCGGTCGTCTTCTTTAAGACATTTTTTTTCGGCGTTTGGTGCCTATCCCAAAGAATGCGTAGAGCGGGCAAAAATTCATTAAACTGGTGGCAATCATAATTCCGGCTCCTGCCAGGGCCACCACGGCCCATACGCCAGTCACCACATCCGCAATATAAAGCCCTATTAACGTGGCGGCAATCAGCAACCGAACCACCTTATCCGAAAAACCAATGTTCTTTTTCATAGCCTTACTTTTTGGGATGAAGTAAGGGCTATCCGGGAACCTAATCAGTGACATTTATCACAATAGCCTGTGATTTTTAATGGTCAAACCGGTTTTCAGGGTTTTCCGACAAATTGATCCAGAAAGGCTTTGGCGAATGCGGAGGCTCTCAGGTCGCTCTGCAGCTTCGGATTGGTTCTGAAAATGTCGAATTTGGCGTAAAAAGGGCGACTCAAATCCTGCGAATTAGCCAGAATAATAAACGTCAAATCGCGTTCGGGAATCTTGACGAACAGCGATGAATTGCCCGTCCACCAGCCGGTATGCCAAAGAATCCGCAGCTTTTTATAGTCACGCACAAACCATCCCAGGCCGTAGGGAAGCACCTTGCCATTTCGGGAATACGTTGGCGTAAAAACCTGTTTCCAGGTTAGGGGGTTTAAGAGTTTTTGTTCGTCAATGGCCGTCGAATAGGCCGCCAGATCGCTGACACACGACATCAATCCGGCCGCCGGGCCGAAATGGGTCGGATACGCGATGGGTACAATCCGGCCTTTTTGCAGATCATACGGTTTGGCCACCAGCTTGCCATACGCTTCCCGATTAAAGCCCGTCAACGCAAAATTAGCCGTATCGGCCAGATTGGGCGCGGTATGGGTAAGCCCCAGCCGTCGGATGATGTTGTCGACCACCAACTGCCCGAACGTTTTTCCCGATTCTTTTTCAATGGGCTGAGCCAGTTTGCCGTAGTAATCGCCGTTGTAACCAAAGCTGTAGCCCGGTTTGAAACCGTTGAACGAGTTTCCCTGGGCCGTGTGAGTCAGCAGGTGTTTGAGTTTAATCCGGTCGTCGTTTCCCCAACGCGCACCCAACTGAATGCCGTATTTTGTAACCGGATCATCCAAATTGACCTTGCCCCCTTCCACCAGTTGCATCAGGATGATGGCCCCGAAGGTTTTGGTAACCGATGCCAAATGATACACCGTATGCTCGGTGGGTGTTACCTTATTTTCAATGTCAGCATAGCCCAACCCCTTATACCAGACCAGCTTTTTTCCATGCACCACGCCAACGGAAAGCGATGGGATCTGGTATTTCTGTCGTAAGGCTTCCAGAATTGCCGCAAAACCGGTGGTATCGGCGGAAGAAAACGTGCGCTGGGCTTGCAGCGATTGTGAAAACAGGAAGAGTAAAAGGCCGTAGAAAACTTTCATTCGTGTTGTTTTTGAAACAAATAACGAAAACCGCAGTCTCCTAATCTTCTCAAAACCGGATTTGAGCGTTCATTTCCGGTTTTTCTCTCTAATCTAGCCTCTGTTGTCTGGAAAGAAAAAGAGGCCTCTGTTTCCAGAGGCCTCCTGACTATTCAAAATAGGTTAGTTGGTAAACTTATTGCTTGTCCCACCAGATCCGGGTCATGAACAGATCCGGGCCCTGGCGGGTAATGGCTTCCTGAATATTCGGGTTAATCCCCGGTTCCCCCTGCGGATACCGCAACCGGCGCGGAATCTGGCCGTTGGTTTCGTTTCCCGGATAATTGACCGGAGTCAGTTTGGGGAGTCCTGTTCTCCGCCAGTTCGCCCAGCCCTCGAGGTGGTTCAGCACCGAGCCGGTGATTACCCACATTTCGGTGTGGATGGCGTTCATTTTATCATCCAGCGACCCGGTCGAATACGGGTTGGCAGCCGCGTAAGCCGCCACATCGGCATCCGCAATCACCCCACCATACGACGCCAGTTGCCGGACACCCGCGCTTTGACCGGCTTCAAACTCGGTTTTGGCGGTTCCGGTAGCCCACCCTCGCTCAATGGCTTCGGCTTTCAGCAAACGCGCTTCGGCGTGGGTCATGATGAAGTACGGATTTTCCAGGGCGTACATGTTCGGAGCCACCCGCGAATAATTATCCAGACTGGTTTCGGGCAGTGTTTTCAGGGTCGTCGCATCGGTTCCGGGCGGAATTCCGCGTTGTTTCGCGAGGGTCTTGTCGCCGTTTTTCAGCGCCGAAATCACCCCCAGACGCGGGTCTTTCCGGGCTTTCAGCGCATCGATGAACGTGCTGGCCCACTGGATGTTATTCCCGTTGGCAATGCCGCGTCCCGCACCTAGGTTCCACGAATTGGCGTTGGAGTTGGTGCCGGCCCCCGTGTTTGAGAACTTGATCGAAAAACTATCGTCGTTGCTGGCCATAAGGCCGCCGTCGATGGCTTTCTTGGCCCAGGCCTGAGCCCCGGCCGCATCCACTTTCTGCATCCGCATGGCCAGCCGCAGCATCAGAGAGTTGGCACCACGCTTCCATTTTTCCAGATCACCGGCATACACAAAATCGGCGGTTTTCGGAATGTAGGCCGTGGCACTGAACGCTTTCCCGGCTTCTTCCAGTTCTTTCAGCAAGTCGGCGTAAATGTCCTTCTGCGCATCGTATTTTGGCGAAAAAACGCCGTTCAGATATCCTAAACCCGCTTCTTTGTACGGGACATCGCCATACAGGTCCGTGATGTTGGCCATCTCGACCACCCGCAGAATCCGGGCCATCGACAGAATGTTCACGTTTTTCGCATCCGCTTTGGCCAGTGCAATCAGATTGACCAGGTTTTTGATCGAATTCGGGTACGAATTCACGAAATAGGCTTCGCTTAAATCACCCTGGTAGGTGTATACCGTTCCCCGGTAAAAATTGACCTCTACCGACGACATCTGCTGAATGACGGTTGATGCGTAGATGAAGTTGGCCCGCCAGGATTTATACCCCGGATCGCCTGCCGACCCCGGAATGTGCAGCGTGGCCCCCGACAACAGGTAGTCCAAAGGCACCGACGAGGGCGTGTTGGGGTTGACGTTGATCTTTTCAAAATCTTCCGTACACGCCCCAAACGTAAACAGAAGCGTGGTCACTATCAGTATTTTGCGTAACATATGGTGGTATCTTTTAGAAGATGAGCGCGTGACTTAGAATTTCAGATTCAGGTTAACCCCCACCGTCCGGGTTGGCGGCACACCGGCCAGTTCCAACCCCTGGGCGTTCGAATTGTTGTAGGTCGATTCGGGATCGATGTTCGGCGTTTTCTTCATCAGAATGGCTAAGTTTCGGCCCACGAGCGAAATGGACGCCCCTTTGAACGGCGATTTGCCGAACACCCGCGTCGGAATCGTGTAGTCGATGATCACCTGCCGGAGTTTCAGGAAGTCGGCACTGTAGACAAACGGATCGGCAATGTTAAACAGCCGCTCGTAATACTGTTGCGCCGGTACTTTCACGGTATTCGGTTCGCCTTTTTCGTTGACGCCTTTGCCAACAATGCCCGTTTCGCGGCCTTCCAGCGTCGACTTCAGCAAGCCCCGGCGGTTGGCGTAGGCGTTGGTTCCGGAGTAAATCACCCCGCCAAATTTCCCGTCGATCAGGAAACTCAGGCCGATGCCTTTATACCGGAACGAGTTGGTGAAACCCAGGGTGGTGGGTGCCACGCCGGTGCCGAAGTTGACCAGATTACCCTGCAAGGGATAGCCCTGCGAGTCGTAAACGACATTGCCCGACGCGTCTTTTTTGTAGGTAAATCCTTTCACCTGGCTGTAGGGCAGACCCACCACCTGGTGAATGTAGGCAATCCGCGTCCGGTTTTCGTCCACCTGCAGCGTAGTCAGGTTGCCATACAGACTTACGACTTCGCTTTTGTTATACCCCATGTTAAATGACGCATCCCACGAGAAATCCTTCGCCGAAGCCAATCGGTAGGTCAGCAACAATTCGAGTCCTTTGTTGGCGATCTCGCCCACGTTGAACAGCGCACTGCCGTAGCCGGAGGTGTTGGAAATCGTAGCCGCCACAATGTCGTTGGTGGTTTTCCGGGTATACAAGGCAAAGTCGACGCCCAGTTTGTTGTTGAACAGCCGGGTTTCCAAACCGGCTTCCGAAGTGGTCGAGGTCAGCGGTTGCAGGTTCGAATTCGGTACACGGTCGCCGTTGATCTGGGCCAGCGGAGCACCCAGGTGTGCACCCGACAACCCGTAGTACAGCGACAGATTATACGGATCGGTGTCGCCACCGGCCTGTGCCCACGATGCTCTCACTTTCAAGTAATTGATGGCGGTTGGCAATTTGAAAGCCTCCGAAACCACAAAGCTCCCCCCCACCGACGGATACAAGATGCTGTTGTTGCCTTTGGCCAGGGTCGAAAACCAGTCGTTCCGGGCTGTTGCCGTCACGAACAGATAACCATTGTACGAGAATTCCGCCGAACCGTAAACGGAGTTGATTCGTTTCTCGATGTAGTTTTCGCTGGAACTCCGGGCGGCCGGGTCGATGTTCGAAATGTCGTAGAAATACGGAATGTTGAAGTTGCTGCCGCCGTACGATGAGTTCTGGTAAGTCTGTTTCATCAGGTTGCCCCCGAACAGCGCATTGATCCCAAACCGGTCGCCAAACTTCTTGTTGATGCCCAGCAGCAGCTCAGAGTTGGTTTCCGTGAAATTCCGGTTGCCGACGTTCATGCCCCCACGCGGCTGAAATGGCGTACCGTAGGGCGTGATGGTCAGGTTGCGGTAGTTGAAATTGTCGAAACCCAGCCGACCGCGCAGAAAGAGCCAGTCGGTGAAGTTAAAGCGGGGTTCAACGACGCCGATGATCCGGCCTTTTTTATCTTCCTGCCGCCAGTTGTTGGCCGCCACATACGGATTCTGGATGTAAATGTTGTCGGACCAGACTTTTTCGGAACCGTCGTCATTGAGCTGGCTTTCTTTCAGGGCCGAGAGCGGCAACGAAGTCGGCATGGCGTTGATCGCATACGTCGCACTTCCGGGAGAATCCGACAGGCGGGGCCGGTTGGTGGTTTTCTCCAGAATGTATTTGACGTTCGTGACAATCGACAGTTTCGGCCCCAGATTGGCGTTGACGTTCAGTGCAAAATTGTTCCGGCGCAGTCCGCTGTTGGGAATGATGGCCTTGTTGTTGAGGTCATTCATCGACAACCGGTACGTAATGCTCTCGGTTGCACCCGTCAGCGCCACCGAATTGGTGAACGTACTTCCGATGCGATAGAAATCGGTCTGGTTGTTTTTGTAGGCGGAATAAGGCCGTGATTTTCCGTCGAAATTGATGGTGTTTGAACCATCCAGTTTGGCGCCCCAGCTATTCGAGGTCAGGGCTTCAGCCACGGTGGTCGGCTTGATGCCGTTGTTGCCCATGCCGTATTCATACTGGTAATCTTTGTAGGTGGGCAGTAACAGATTCTCCGCTACGTAGTTACTGCTCAGTTCAACGCCGATGCCTTTGTTGGCTTTCCCGCCTTTGGTCGTCACCAGAATTACGCCATTGGAAGCGCGGGAACCGTACAGGGCCGAGGCCGTGGCCCCCTTCAATACGCTGATCGTTTCCACTTCGTCGGGGTTCAGGCTGGAGATACCGTCTCCGCTGTCGCCCCCGCCCCACATCCCGGCCGAACCCAGGTTGTCGTTGTTGATGGGCGTTCCGTCGACCACGATCAGCGGCTGGTTGTTGCCGGAAATCGAACCGTTCCCGCGAATGACAATCCGACTCGAACCACCGGGGCCTGTCGCCGTGTTGGCCACGTTCAACCCGGCCACTTTTCCCTGCAGGGAGTTTGCCATGTTGACGGTTCGGGCCTGGGTCAGTTCCTCCCCTTTTACTTCCGTAACGGAATACCCCAGGGCTTTTTTCTCTTTCTTGATTCCCAGGGCCGTCACCACCACCTCACTCAGCGTCGATTCTTCGGGCGTCAGCGACACATCGATGGTGGTCGAATTCCCGACTTCGACTTCTTTCGGTATAAAACCGATGGAACTGAATTTGAGGGTCGCCCCTTTTTGAACCTGGATGCTGTATTCGCCCCGGTCGTTGGTGATCGTTCCGCGGGTGGTGCCTTTGATGAGCACATTGACCCCGTTTATTTCGCTTTTGCCCTCCTCCGTCACCTTGCCTTTGACCTCGACGGTTTGCGCAAAGCTGAGGGTGGACAAAAGGGAGAGGACCAGAATCCTCAGAAAACATAGACTTCTTTTCATAGTAGGTGAAAAATTGAGGTGGAATTGAACGTGGTTTTTAAAGTCATTTGGGGTTTGATTGGTCGCCAAATCGGAAAACAAAGCCAGTTCAAGGCACTGGCTTTGTCCGGACTACCAACCTATAATTGATCCTAATAAACTCATAGTCAAATTGTAATCACTACCTAATCGTTCCTTCATGCCGCTTGCCCGTTAGCCGTTGGCATAGCTTCCTTCCGCCCGGTCTGGTAGAGCCGGTTCTTCGTAATCAAGTCGTTCAGTCGCTCGACCGAAGTGGCCGACCGCAGCCCGTCCGCCGGAGTATTGACCACGTAGTCGAGCAAACGCCCGAGGGTAGACGTTGCCACGTGCATCCGGGTATCCGACGATGCGTAGTAGATAAAAACCGTCCCGTCGTCGTCCAGAATCCAGCCGTTGGCAAAAACGACATTGGACACGTCGCCAATGCGCTCCTCGCCTTCGGGGGCGATAAAATACCCCGCCGGTTTGTAAATCACCTTCGTTAGGTCTTCTAAATCCGTCATAAACAGGTACAGGACGTAGCGCAACCCGGCTGCCGTGTTCCGAACGCCGTGGGCCAGGTGCAACCAGCCTTTCGCGGTTTTGATGGGTGCCGGTCCCTGCCCGTTTTTCACCTCATACACCGTGTGGTAGCGTTTCTCATCCACAATGTATTCCCGGTCGATCACCGGATTTTCCATCGAATCGGTCAGGCCAAACCCGATGCCTCCGCCCGTTCCGGCTTCGATAAAACCGTCTTGCGGACGGGTGTAGAGCGCGTATTTTCCGTTCACAAATTCAGGGTGCAACACCACATTCCGCTGCTGCGGTGAAGGCGAAACCAGATCAGGCAGCCGTTCCCAGGTTTTCAGGTCCCGCGTTCGGGCCATGCCGCACTGCGCCGATGCCGAGGATTCGTCGCCTTTCTGAGCCGCCGGATCTTTGCGTTCGGTGCAGAACAGGCCATACATCCACCCATCTTCGTGCTGCACCAGCCGCATGTCATACACGTTGATGTCCGGCTCGTTGGTTTCGGGCATCGTAATCGGATAGTCCCAAAACCGGAAGTTGTCGATTCCGTTGGGGCTTTCGGCCACGGCAAAAAACGACTTTCGGTCGCTGCTTTCGACCCGCACCACCAGCAGATACCTCCCGTCCAGCCGGATGGCTCCGGCGTTAAAGGTTGCGTTGATGCCAAACCGCTCCATCAGGTACGGGTTTGTGGCCGGGTTCAGGTCATACCGCCAGAACAAGGGCGTGTGCCGGGCCGTCAGAACCGGATGCTGGTAGCGGTCGAAGAGTCCGTTGCCGGGTTTGAGTTTCTCGTTCGGCCTCGAAATCAATTCAAAATGGCCCTCTTCCAAGGTCTCCAATCGTTCCTGAAAGGCAATTTTCATTGGTTCTAGTATATGAATTCTTCGATCGATCCGGCGACGCTGCGCTGCTGCCTGCTTACGGGGTAATTTGCCCAGAATGGTCGCGTACCTTACGGCACGCCAGCGCCGAACTAACCACTCGATTTCTACCGACGCTGCGCTGTTACATCCCTATGGGATAATTTGCCCCGAATGGGACACATTCACTCGATTTCTACCGACGCTGCGTTGTTGCATCCCTCCGGGATAACTTGCCCCGAATGGGGCTTAACAGCGCAGCGTCGGTAGATGACCGAACCCCGGTTTTTTCCGCGTGCCGTAAGGTACGCGACCGCCAAGCCAACGCTGTGTTTTGCATCCCTGCGGGATCAATGGCCGGGTTTTATAACACCTCAATTACAACCATTCGTCAATGCACCAACTACCTATCGTTTAATGCATGAATACCGATGAAACTGCCACGGAAACCGGCTTCGTATCCTCCACGGGTAGCTTGTCCCACCACGTTTTTTTGAGAATTACGGCACAAACCGCCAGGATCGTCAGCGTGACCGACAACTCGGTGTACATACTGACGATCAGATACATCGGCAGCATCGTCAGGCAACATTGGGCCACAACGCCCACCACGACGTTGAACGCATCCAGTTTGAAATTTTTGTTGGCTTCGAACGACGGATCCTCGGCCACGACCAGCTCATGAATCGGTTGCCAAAACCCCCAGGGACGGACGGTTCGGTAAAAGGACTTCAGCGTTTCGGATTTCGTCGGGGGGGTCAGCAGGGAACCGGCCACGCAACCGGCCAGCGACAACCCAAACAGCAGCGGGAAATAATACAACTCCAGCGTTTCTTTGAACAGGGCGGGAAAAATCAGCGCCGGAACGATCCCCGCCAGCATACCCCAGAAAAAACCGCTGGCGTTAAACCGCCACCAGTGCCATTTCAGCACATTCGCAGCCACATAACCGCCATACAAGGCCGACACAATCCACTGCAGGATGCTGTTGACATCCCGGACAAACAAGCCCAGCAAAATACCAAAACCGGCCACCGCCAGTCCCGACGTGTAATTCATCCGGGCAATCCGCCGGTTCGATGCGCGCGGATTGACGTATTTCAGGTAAATATCATTGACGATGTAGGCCTGCGCGGCATTGAGCGTACCGGCAAATGTACCCATGAAAGCCGCCAGCAAACCCGCCAGCAACAGCCCCATCAACCCCGCCGGAACGAAGTGCAGGATGGCTGCGGGCAGAATTTTCTCAAAATCGATGGCTCCGTTGGGGGCCTGCAGGTTGAGCTGATCAAAATGCAACAGGGCCAGAACCGTAAAGCCCATGATCATGGTGTAGCGAACCGGCAGCAGCACGATGGATACAATACCGCTCATTTTGGCCGCATCCTGAGGGGATTGGGTCGACAGCACCTTTTGCATGTCGTAGTTGGGGGCCGGGCCGGCCAGACTCGCCAGAATGCCTTTGAAGGTCATCATCATGAAAAAAATGCCAAACAGCGAAAAACCGTCGGATTTGATTTTGGCGTTTACCGCTTCAATCCTCCCGGTCCAGTTCAGATCGTCGAGATGCCAGCTAAAAAAGGGCGTGTACCAACCTTGCGGTACGCTCAACGAACTGACCGCCAGATTGTCCATCGCGATCGACGCAATGACGAACGCGGCAATGGTCATGATGATGTACTTCAGAATATCGCCGATGACGATGCTGGTCATGCCGCCCAGAATGGCGTAAAAAACCGCAAACGAAGTAAAAATGATGCCGTAGAAGGGGGCGACGTAAGCCGGTGAAACCGTGAAAGGTAAATAGGGTGCTACGGTGGAAATAGGAATGAATATTTCGACAAACTTGCCCAGCCCGACAAATCCGTAGGCCATGAATCCGAGGCAACTCAACAGGGCGAAAACGACGACAACCGTGTGGGAAGCCGTTACGCCCCGCCCGGAGCCGAAGCGGGTTCCGATCCATTCTGCACCGGTGGCCACGTTCGACCGGCGCAGCCAGACGGACAGGTACATCATCAGAAAAACCTGGTTGAAAACCGGCCAGAGCCACGGAATCCAAAGGCTCTTCATACCGTAGACGAACGCCAGCGCCACCATCCACATGGTGCCCGAGATGTCGAACATATCGGATGCGTTCGACAATCCGAGCATGTACCAGGGCAGGGTTTTGCCGCCCAGCATGTATGCCTCCTTATTCTGGGCCGCACGTTTTTTCAACCCCAATCCCAGCAAAATAACGGCCACCAGGTAGCCGACTATGATGCTGAGATCAAGTGCTGAAAGTTTCATGAAATAGAGATTGGTTCAATGTTCCAAAAGTATACGCTTTTTCCGACTACAGAGTAATACTTTTTTAGCATTCTTTTGAACAAATGCTATTATAAATTGAATGATAATTCTGCCAATTATCCTGTTTTAGGTCAATTTAACCTGTAAAATACAATTATTACCAATAAATAGCTAAGTTATTCGTAAAAGGGTTTGATACTATCCTCACCCAAATTATGGTACTTTTTGCCTATCTTTGTTTCTGTCTTGCCTGTCACCAGCTATTCCGATGAGTGCGATTTACCGGGAAATTACGCCCCTGACCCAGAATGACTGTTACACGCTTTTTTCACGGATCAAGAAGGATTTCGATTTTCCCCTGCATTCGCACGAGGAGTTTGAACTGAACTTCATTGCCAATGGCGCCGGTACGAAACGTATCATCGGTGATCATACGGACGTGATCGAGGATCTGGAACTGGTGCTGGTGGGCAGCAATCTTCCGCACGGGTGGTTCAATCACCAGGGGCAGAGCCAGGAAGTGCATGAGGTAACGATTCAGTTTCACCGCGATTTGTTCGATGAAAAACTGCTTCGGCGTAACCAGCTCAGTTTCATCCGGGTACTGCTGGAACGGTCGGCCAAAGGCATTGCGTTTTCGCGGGAAACCATCGAGTCGTTGCGCCCCCGCCTTGAAGCCCTGGCGCAGAAAAGCGGTTTTGACTCGGTGCTGGAACTGATGTCGATTCTACACGATCTGTCGATTTCGCGGAACATGCGGACGCTCTCGAACGCGTCGTTTACCAACGATCCGCTGCATTTCAACAGCCGCCGGATCGAGAAAGCGTTCGAGTTTATGCAGACGAATTATGACAAGGACATTTCGCTGGCCGATTTGTCCAAAGTCGTGAATATGCCGGAAGTGTCGTTCAGCCGGTTTATCAAAAAACGAACCGGAAAGACCTTCATCGACAGCCTGAACGAAATCCGGCTCGGCCACGCGTCAAGACTGTTGATCGATACGACCCACACCATCACCGAAATATCCTACAAATGCGGTTTTAACAATATGTCGTATTTCAACCGTATCTTCCGTCGAAAAAACGGTTGTACCCCCCGCGAGTTCCGGCAGAATTATTCGGGAATCCGGGTTTTTGTGTGAGTACGGTCCGTCGGTTTTCCGTGAATGGAAATGCCTGAAAATAGCGAATAATGAATACCGAACAACCGAATAACGAAAGCCGCCGTAGACGGAAAACCGATTACCGTAAACTATAAACCGAATACCGTAAACCAAAAATAACCTCGTGGAAAGACGAAAAGCACTTAAAAGTTTGGCGGTGGCCGTGGGCGGACTGGTGAGTCTGCCGGGTTGGGCAAACGGCTGGAATTCGGCGAACCTCCCATCCGGAGCGTCGTTTCTGGCTCCCCGCGCCGATGCGGTTTTAGCCGAAGTGGTGGAAACCATCCTGCCCGCCACCGACACCCCGGGCGCGAAAGCCCTGGGCGTTCACACCTTCATTCAGAAAATTGTGACGGATTGCATGGAACCGTCGGCGCAGGACAGTTTGACCAAAGGACTGACGGCCGTGGAAGCCCTCGCCCAGAAAACCTACAGCAAATCGTTTGCCTCGCTCGAGGCCGGTCAGAAAGCCGAGGTGCTGAAAACCATGAGCCAGTCGTCGGACGCCGACGAAAAAGGATTCTTTTCGCTGGTAAAAGGCATGACCATCCGGGGCTACATGACCTCCGAATACGTCATGAACAACATCACCCACTACGAAATGGTACCCGGTCGGTACCACGGTTGTGTGCCGGTGGTAGCCAAAAACACAACGCCTAAAACGCAACAAAACAAATAGCAGCCCAAACCCCTATGGCAAATTTTGCAATCGATGCAGTAAAAGCAACCACGTATGACGCCATCGTGATCGGATCAGGGATCAGTGGCGGTTGGGCTGCGAAAGAGTTGACGGAGAAAGGATTACGTACCCTGGTGCTGGAACGGGGCCGCGACGTCAAACACGTGGTCGACTACCCCACGACCATGCTCAACACCTGGGAAATGGAACACCGGGGCCAGTTACCGCTCGGCATCCGGAAGGAGAATCCGATTGTGGGCAAATGTTATGCTTTCCACGAAGGATCGGCGCATTTTTTCGTGAAGGATGCGGAACACCCGTATGTGCAGGAAAAACCGTTCGACTGGATCCGGGGCTATCAGGTAGGTGGAAAATCCTTGCTGTGGGCGCGCCAGACCCAGCGCTGGAGCGACTTCGACTTTCAGGGCCCGGCCCGCGACGGATTTGCGGTCGACTGGCCGATTCGGTACGCCGACATTGCGCCCTGGTATAGCCACGTTGAAAAATTCGCCGGTATTACCGGAAATAAAGACGGTTTAGCCACCCTGCCCGACGGCGAGTTTCTGCCTCCACACGAGTGGAACTGCGTTGAAAAATACTTTAGCCAGCAGATGGCGGCCAAATACAAAGACCGCCCGGTCATTATGGGCCGGGCCGCTCACATCACCAAACCGCAACCGATTCACCTGCAACAGGGCCGGGCGCAATGCCAGCACCGGACCATTTGTGAGCGCGGTTGCCCGTTTGGCGGGTATTTCAGCAGCAACGCTTCGACCCTGCCCTGGGCCGCCAAAACCGGCAAGCTGACTTTGCGCCCTCATTCGGTGGTGCATTCGATTATCTACGACGAGAAAAAAGGCAAAGCCACCGGCGTACGCGTGATCGACGCGACCACCAAGGAAATGATCGAGTTTTATGCCCGGATCATTTTTGTCAATGCGGCCGCTTTGAACACCAATCTGGTGCTGCTGAACTCGACCTCGAACCGGTTTCCGAACGGGCTGGGCAACGACAGTGGCTTACTGGGCAAATATGCCGCTTTCCACAACTACCGGGCGGGCATTTCGGGTGAATACGACGGGTATCTGGAATCGACCACCGAAGGCCGACGCCCCAACAGCCCCTACATTCCGCGATTCCGGAACGTTCACAAACAGGAAACCGACTTCCTGCGGGGTTACGCGGCCGGTTTTTCAGCCAACCGGATTTCGCGGTCGAATCAGGACGGTTTCGGCGCCGATTTGAAAGCGAATCTGGCCAATCCGACGCTGGGCGGCTGGAGCGTAGGTTCGCACATGATGGGCGAAACCATTCCGAAAGAGAGCAATTACGTGGCGCTGGACAAAAACCTGAAAGATCCGTTTGGCATTCCGCAGTTGAAAGTGTCGATTGTGTACGACGACAACGACGACAAGATGGTGAAGGATTACCAGGAGCAGATGATGGAAATGTTCACCGCAGCCGGTTTTAAGAACCTTCGCGTTCGTGACGACAAACGCAATCCGGGGCTGGACATTCACGAAATGGGCGGGGCTCGCATGGGCAAAGATCCCAAGACGTCGATTCTCAACAAATGGAACCAGATGCACCACGTCAAAAATGTGTTCGTAACCGACGGAGCATCGATGACGTCCACCTCAACCCAAAACCCGTCGCTGACCTACATGGCACTGACGGCCCGGGCGGTGGACTACGCGGTGAAAGAGATGAAAAAGACGAATCTGTAGAATTAAGTTATATCGCGGAGTTGAGCGGAGTTTATTTTTCTCTGCTCAACTCTTTTTTTCTCCGCTCAACTCCGCGATATAACTCTTTATCTATTTTACGCTCGTTTCCCCGTGGGGCGTGTGCAGAAATTTCTTCCCGGCAGCTTTGATTTTCAGCAGGGAACGCATCATGCGAAAGACCAGCAACGGGAAAGTCAGCACATCCCGAATCGAGATTTTCTGCCAGAGGTAACCCGGAATCGAGATCAGGAGGCTGAACAGTAGCGTTACCAACATACTGCCAAAGTAGCCCCAGACCATCTGATTACCAATCACCAAACCAGCCAGTGTTCCCACAAACAGGAGTGCGAGAAACAAAACGCGCGGGATAAGCAGCGCCTTCAGCAACCCGTTGAAAGCATGCCAGTTTCCCCTCATCAATTGCCGGATGCCGGTGCCGAAATACAGCTTCACAAAATGAATCTGAGCGGCAATCCAACGGGTACGCTGGCGTTCGAACACTTCCAGATTCTGCACCTTCTCGTCGTAAATCAGGGCTTGTTTCAGGTATGCGATCTCAATATCTTCGGTCAACAGCAACATTTCCAGCTCTTTGTCGTAGCCCCCGACCGAGCGAATCTGGCCCATGGCCCGCTTCATCGTTTCGGGTTCAAACGCCATGCCTGACCCAATCAGCGATGCCGAGAAGCCCAGCGCCCGCTGCCCACCCCGAAACAGGTGGTTGTTGACTTCTTCATTCATGGCGTCCAAAACCGCCACGCTGGTATTGGTGTTTTTAGCCACCCGGTGGCCCTGAACCGCCCGCCAGCCGCAGTCGAACGCCTGGTTGATCCGGTGCAGAAAATCGGGTGCCATGTGGTTGTCGGCATCAGAAACGAGCACTATGTCGTAGATCTGTTCCGGAAGAAGTTCAAGGGCTTTTGTCAGTGATTTCTGAACCGTCGATTCTTCAAAACTCACCACCAGAACCTTGACGGGAAATTGGGCAAGTTGCTGCAAGGTCTCGGCGCGAAACGAGTCGGCAATCACGTAAATGTCGTAGGAATCAGCGGGATACGTCTGTTGAAGATTGGCCTGAACCGAGTCCAGAATGACTTTATCCTCTTTGTAGGCGGGTACCAGAACGGCAATTCGGCGGGTGCGGGTCGTGGTTTTGGTCTCGGGTTCGCTGTCGTCTCCGCCAAACCAGCCTGCCAGGGCACAAACAAGAAGATACAGAATGTTAAATCCGAGGTAAAGACCGACCGGCAGAAAAATCAGATACCCTACAAAATCCATGATTCGGTAAAATTATCACTGTACAAACCAATTCTGCTCGTCAATTTGTCTGATAATTTTCGCTTCACCCAGGATACGGCTGTTTTTTCTACGGCGGTCTTCCTCTTTCTAACCATCAGATTCATGCCGATCTGACAGCAAATAATATACCATTTAATCAGTTAAGCGTGTTCTCAACCCAAAGATTTCCATTTGGCCTTGCGCTGAGTACTTTTCAGGAGTCTACTTTCAATCAGTAGGACAGAGAAATTAATGTCTGGTAATAGAAATAATTATCAAGCCCGTACGGGCACGGCCTGGGCATAATAAGGAGCGGCACCAACCACGGGTCGCGAAAAGGGAATTGAAACCCTGCGGAGCATCGCCCGGATTTTGGCCTGCAATTCGAGCGGATTGAACGGTTTTGTCATGCAATCATCAGCGCCATTTTCCAGACACCGAATGCGGGTATTGCTGTCTTCAGAACCCGACAGGGCCAGAATGGGAAGCGAATGGTAGCGGCTACTCTTCCGAACGAGTTGGATCAATTCCAAACCGTCCACCTTCGGCACTTTCAGGTCGGTGACAATGAAATCAGTAGAAAGGCCTTTTTCGAGCAGATTCATGGCTTCATTCCCATTAGAGGCCACAATCACATTAAATTCATCAGCAAGTGTCTCCAGCAGGATCCGAACCAGGAAACGATTACTCTCTATAATCAACAGGTTTACTTTCGGGAATTTCATAGCACGTTGTTTTTTTTCTTCAATCAGAATACAAGCTCAAGGACTGACAAAGTACGGTATTACAGAAAATAATAAGTAAAAACACTTATTTTAGCATTCTTTACTGGTCAATTAAATGACAAATATCGGTCATGGAAATTTGAGTACAATCGTTAAGGCTTTTGCATTCAACAAGCAAAAATTGATAATAATACCCTGTCTATTAAATGATTAAATCAAAAACATACAGTATCATTCTCTTTCTGCCCACCAACATTACCAAACAGCAGGACAAATATAGAATACCTAATTTTAAGTAAAAACAAAAATGTGTAATTATTTTTGCAAGATGAGAAAATAATCATGCTCCCTGCAAAGGCCCCGACAGAAAATGAACCTCTGTCCGGCATTAGATCGGGAATGTTACCGTATTTCTACCTTAGGCAACCTACAATGTGCAGAATCTCCAAATTACCAGACACACTTGGCACGATATGTGATTGGTGTTCAAGGCTACTTCTGACAGATTATGGCTGTTTTTCAATGGTAGCCAGTGAACACAATCGGTACCATGCGAGCAGTCTACTTCCCTAATTTAAACGGCTTACGATTCATCGCTGCTCTTTGGGTGATCATTCACCACATTGAACAAATCAAGCTTATTTTCAAAGTCGATAACTACTGGCACCTGCCCTTCGTCGATCTGATCGGGAAGCTGGGTGTCGTGCTGTTTTTTGTCCTGAGCGGTTTTTTAATTACCTACCTGCTTTTGCAGGAAAGAGCGGTTACGGGCACGATTGCAATCCGCCATTTTTACCTGCGACGGGTGCTCAGAATCTGGCCGCTGTATTACCTGATCGTGGTTTTAGGCTTGTTCGTGCTGCCCCACATCCCGTTTTTTGACATTCCGATTTATTCTGATTTACTGCACAGAAGTTTCCTGGTCAAAGTCATCCTGTTCATTGTTATTCTGCCCAACCTGGTAGCCACGCCCGTACCCCACATCAACCAAACCTGGTCGATTGGGGTGGAGGAGCAGTTCTACGCCTTCTGGCCTTTGCTCATGAAAAAGGTGGGCCATCCGCTGCGGGTGGCCTTAGGCACGATTGTGGTCTACCTGCTGATCAAGTTTGGGCTGCTCTTTCTAACTTCCAGTGGCGTCACCCACCAGGCTATCAGCTTTGTAGCAAAATTCTGGAACAGCTTCAACGTGGATTGCATGGCCATTGGCGGGGTGATTGCCTGGGCACTTTTCTACCGCCGGGAAGGCATTCTCCGCGTGCTGTTCAACCGCTGGTTGCAAGCCGCCGTTTACCTGCTGACGGCTTTCATGATCGTTCGGGGAGTTGAAATCCCGTATCTGCACCAGGAAACGTATGCCTGTCTGTTTGCGGTGATCATTCTCAACCTGGCCGCCAATAAACAGACACTCATCAAACTCGAACACCCGGTTTTACATTACCTCGGCAAGATTTCGTTCGGCATCTATATGTACCACATGATCGCGATTTTAATCGCTTTCAAACTGCTGCAACCCGTTTTTCCGGGCAACAACTGGCTGCTCTACAGTGCCAGCATTCTGCTGACCATTCTCCTGGCTGCGGCCTCCTACGAATGGTTTGAACGCCGGTTTATCAAGGCTAAAATCAAGTATTCCAAAGTTGTCAGTGGCGACAATATTGCCGAGCCGGTTGTCAATTCGCCCGGCGCTACCGACGCTATCCAACCGACCCTGACCAACACCAAATAACCGTACCGTGAGCGCCCTGCCGGGGGTTCTAATTCGCAAAAATGGGCAATCAGACCGCTTCCTTATCGTACACCATACAGAAGAACTTCTGGTTATTCAGCCTGCTTGGAACCCTCATTGCCGTAGCTTCCGGTTTCCTAATTGCCAGACTAGGAATTCTCGGATCGGCGGTCATTATCATCCTACCGCTCGGGCTTCTTCTGGTGGGAGGTGTGCTGGCCGAGCCCAAATTCGGTTTTCTGGTCTATGTGCAGCTCAGTTTTCTGGTCAATGCCCTCGCCCGCTTTCTGCCCGTCAGCATCCCCTTCGGGATGATTATCGACGGCATTCTCGGACTTACCGTGCTGAGTCTGATCGTGAACAACCGGCGATTGTCGTGGAAACGGTTGCATCATCCGGCTTTTTACCTCGTCGGAATCTGGTTTTTTTACACGGTGCTGGAAATCTTTAATCCGGAATCGCCCTACCGGGCCGCCTGGTTTTTTCACGCCCGCTCCTTTTCCCTGCATTTTTTCATTGTCACCTGCACCATGCTGGTCATCGACCTGACGCGGGGCGATATCCTGATTATTCTTCGAACCTGGCTCATCTGGTCCTTTCTGGCGGCCCTCTGGGCGTTCAAGCAGCAATACATTGGCCTGACCACCAACGAGATGATCTGGCTCAACTCGGGAGCCGCTTCGACGCACATCCTGTTTGGTCACCTGCGCAGTTTCTCGTTTTACACCGATGCCTCGCAGTTTGGGGCCGAAATGGCCGCCGTTTCGCTCCTCTGCTTTATCTGGAGTTTTGAATCCGAAACGTTGCCGCGCAAGCTGGGGTACCTGTTCCTGCTCCTGGTCTATTTCTGGGGCTACGCCGTTTCGGGAACGCGCAGCGCCCTTTTTGTGCTGATTGCCGGCTACGGTTTTTATCTCTTCATGAAGCGGGACCTGGTCAAAATTGCCATTGGGATCTGCGTGGCAGCTCCCCTGCTTTTTGTCCTGAAATATACCAACGCCGGCAGTGGAAATTACCAGATTCAACGCATGCGAACGGCCCTGAATCCGCTGGAAGATCCGTCGTTTCTGCTGCGGTTGAAAAACCAGCAAAAACTGGCTAATTACCTGAAAGACTTACCATTCGGTGCGGGCATAGGAACCTCACTCGATACAGGTCAGCGGTTTTCGCCCAACCACTGGGCCGCCCAGATTTCGCCGGATAGCTGGTATGTCGAGCTGTGGATCGAAACCGGCCGGGTGGGCATGGTTCTGTACATTATGATGCTGATCGCGCTGATTTCGATTGGGGTTTACCGGGTCTGGCACCTGAAAGACCCCTGGCTCACCTCCACGATGCGGGGCCTGGTGGCAGTTTTTGTCGGCATCGCCGTCATGGGGTATTCCAACCCGGTTCTGGGTCAGTTCCCCACCAGTTCCATGCTGTTCATCAACGCACTCCTGTTCACCACCTGCAATCGGTGGGACAAGAGCTAGGCGGCTTACGGTTTTCGGTTTTCGGTTTTCGGTGGCTAACGCTGTTACAAACCCGACCGGTAGCCTGCGTCAGCCACCGAAAACCGAATACCGAATACCTATACTTTTAATCCTTATTCCTCAACCTCTATGAAACGTCGCCAAGCCATTCTGGGGATCACCCTTTTGGGAGCTGGCAGTGTAGCCTTCAAGGGCTTCAAGTGGATTTCCTGGTACAAAAATCCCGATCTGGTGTTCATCCACAGCCAGAAAGAACTCCTGGCGGCTTTGGCTGAAACGATTATTCCGGCCACCGATACGCCGGGCGCCATTGCCGCCGGGGTACCTGATTTCATCCTGAAAATGGTGCTGGAAAACACGCTGAAAGTTTCCCAGAACCGCTTCATCGAAGGCCTGAAAGCCGTCGATCCTTACAGCATCAGCCGGTTTGGAAAACCGTACATAAGATGCTCCCGGCAGGAGCAAAACGAGGTGATGCGGCATTTCGAAAAAGACGGAAAACCGTTTGAGGGAATTCCCGGAAAAGTGGAGCGGAAACTGATTGGCAATTCGTTTTTTACCACCCTGAAAGAATACACCTGCGTCGGGTATTACACGTCGATGACCGGCGCAACCCAAGGGCTGGCCTATGTTTTTACGCCTGGCCACTACACCGGTTGTATTCCGCTTTTTGCCGGACAAAAATCCTGGGCCATCCGCTAACCACGACCTTTCCATGACCCCCATTCCTGTTAAAAACAACGGAAAAGAATTGTATACTTTCGATGCCATTGTCGTCGGTTCCGGCATCAGTGGTGGCTGGGCCGCCAAGGAACTCTGCGAGCAGGGCCTGAAAACGCTGGTGCTGGAACGGGGCCGGAACGTCGAGCACATCACCGACTACCCCACCTCCGAGAAAAACGCCTGGGAATTCCCGTACCGGCTTAGCACCGTGTTGCAGGACCGGCGGCAGAGTCCGGTTCAAAGCAGTTGTCCGGTCTATAACGAAGCCACCAAACATTTTTTTGTCAACGACCAGGAGCACCCCTACATCCAGGAAAAACCGTTTTCCTGGATCCGGGGTTACCAGGTGGGCGGGCGGTCGCTCACCTGGGCGCGGCAGTGCTACCGGCTCGGCGAACTGGATTTTGAAGCCAATGCCAAAGACGGCATTGGCGTCGACTGGCCCATTCGCTACCGGGAAATTGAACCCTGGTACGATTACGTCGAGAAATTTATCGGCATCAGCGGTCAGGCCGAAGGACTCCCCCATTTACCAGACAGCCAGTTCTTGCCCCCCATGGAGCTGAACTGCGTGGAAACCCACCTGAAACAGCAGATTCGCCGTCACTACAACGACCGGATTCTTACCATTGGCCGGGTTGCGAACCTCACGCGTGGCTGGAACGGGCGTGGCCCCTGCCAACACCGGAACCTATGCAACCGGGGCTGCCCATTCGGCGGGTATTTCAGCAGTAATTCGGGCACATTACCCGCAGCAGCTCATACGGGGAACCTGACGTTACGGCCGGATTCCATCGTCGCCGAAGTGCTGTATGACGAACACAAAAACCGGGCGACCGGCGTGCGGGTGATCGACGCCCACACGAACGAAGTGACCGATTATTTTGCCCGGATTATTTTCCTGAATGCCTCAACGATTGCCACAGCCTCGATTTTGCTGAACTCCGTTTCGAGCCGGTTTCCCAACGGACTGGGCAATTCGAGTGATCAGGTCGGGCGGAATCTGATGGACCATTTCATGATGGGAGGGGCACAGGGCGAGTTTGAAGGCTTTCAGGATCAATACTATAGCGGTCGGAGACCCACCGGTTTTTACGTTCCCCGCTTCCGAAACATTAGTCCCGAGACCCGGAGCAAAGACTACCTGCGCGGGTTTGGCTACCAGGGCCGGGGCGAACGGGCCGAGTGGGGAGAGTTATACCGGGGCACCAGCGGTTTTGGCGAATCGCTGAAAGCCACCCTCGCGAAGCCCGGCCCCTGGAACGTGGTGATGGGGGCCTGGGGCGAAACCCTCCCCTACGACGACAACCGGGTGACCATTGATCCGGAGGAGCGCGACCAATGGGGCTTACCGCTCGTGCGAATTAATTTTAAGTACCGCGAAAACGAGATCAACATGCGATCTGACATTAAAAACAGCGCGGCAGAAATGCTCGAAAAAGCCGGCTTCAAAAAGGTGGAAAAATTCTATTTTGACCAGCCGCCGGGTTCTGCCATTCACGAAATGGGAACCGCCCGGATGGGCCGCGACCCCAAAACGTCGGTGCTCAATGCCTTCAACCAGATGCACGATGTCAAAAATGTGTATATTACCGACGGCAGTTGCATGACTTCGTCGGCCTGCCAGAATCCGTCGCTGACCTACATGGCGCTGACGGCCCGCGCCTGCGCCCATGCGGTTTCTGAACTGAAGAAATTAAATCTGTAGATGATAGCGAACGACCGCCTGAAACTGGCCCATTTGATTCTGGCCCACGGACAACCCGAGCAACTCAGCCGCCTGATTCAGTCATTGCAGCACCCCAATGCGGATTTTTACATTCACATTGACGAAAAAACCGATCTGACGCCGTTCCTGAAAATGCGGAAAAACCTGAATGTTTTCTTCATCCGAAAACGGGAAAAGGTGTTTTGGGGAGCCTACAGCATTGTTCAGGCCACCCTGAACGGGTTTGAAGAAATCGTTGCTTCCGGCATTCCGTATGCCTACATCAATCTGCTGAGTGGCCAGGATTATCCGCTCAGACCGCCCGGTTTTATCCATGATTTTTTGAAAGAAAACGCCGGAACGCAGTTCATGGAGTTTTTGTCGGTGGATTACGAATGGCACGAGGCTCTGCCCCGGGTGAAAAAATACCACCTCATCAATTATTCTTTTACCGGAAAATACGCGGTCGAAAAGCTGCTGAATGCGGTATTACCCAACCGGAAAGCGCCGGAAAACCTAACCTTTGTGGGTCGTTCTCAATGGTTTACGATTACTTTAGGCGCGGTTCGTTACATTTTGCTGTATCTCCGGGAACATCCGCAGGTCGTCCGCTTTTTTAAAATGACCTGGGGGGCCGACGAACTGATTTTTCAAACCATTCTGTATAATTCCGCTTTCAAACCGGCGATGCGCAACGAGAACCTGCGCTACATCGACTGGTCGGAAGGAAACGCGAGCCCAAAAACGCTGACGGTGGCGGATGAAACCGCCCTGCGGAACTCCGGGAAGCTCTTCGCCCGAAAATTCAACAGCACGACGGAACCCGAAATCATGGACATTCTGGACGCTTCGTTGCTGAAACGCTGACGTATTCAGACCTGAACCGCCGGTTTTGTCCACGTTTTTTCGACCGGGTCATACTGCTTCAGCAAGCGGGCCGGATTGCCACCTACCACGGAATACGGCGGAACGTTCCGCGTCACGACACTTCCCCCCGCCACCACCGAATGCCGACCGATGGTGACCCCCGCCGTAATGACGGCATTGGCGCCAATCCAGCATTCATCTTCAATCACAATTGGCCGGGTAACGACGGGCTGCTCCCGAATCGACCGGCTCACGTCTTCGTAGGAATGGTTCAGGCCCGACAGTACGACGTGCTGGGCAATGATCACATCCGTCCCGATCGTCACCGGCCCGATCACCACCGACCCAATGCCGACCGTACACCGATCCCCAATCAAAACCGGTCCCACACCGTTGTTGATCACACTGAATGCTTCGATCACACTGTGCGAACCCAGCGCGAAGGGGCTGAAAGGCAGCACATCGAGCCGCACCGACGACCGGATCATCGACGTCCGGTGCCGTTTGTGAATGAACGGATTCACGAACCAGCTCACCCACCGCCGGGGCCGGGCCTCATGCCGGGGGATCAACAGCCAGTGGATCAGGTGTTTTAGCCGGGGGTTGCGGTCGATGAACGCTTTCATACGGTTTTCAGAAACGAATCAGATGGTTTGGGGCTGAGAGACAAGCAGTTGATCAATGGCATCGGTTAAGGCCCCCACCGAATTGGCCCAGGTATGCTCCCAGGCAAAGGCAATCCGTTCGTCGGGCGACGACAGGATTTTACCATTCAGAACGTCGGCGATGCGGGCAACAAATTGCTCTGCGTTTTCGGCCAGGTAAACGTGTTGATCAAACAACGCCATCGTTTCCGTTTTACCGGCAACGACCGGTTTTCCCATCGCCAGGTATTCGTCAATTTTGCGCGGATAATTCCCGATGGTCACTTCGTTCAGGACCTGTGGATTGATCAATACGTCCATAGCCGCCAGATAGGCCGGAATCTGATGGGGCGATTTGGAGCCCAGAAACGTCACATTGGGCAGGGCTTTCAACCGTTCGGTGGGGAACGAGTCGTCGGTGGCGCCAATCAGAACCACCTGCCAGTCAGGCCGTTGGCGAGCTACGGTTTCGATCAGACCACCATCCAGCCGCAAACCGGTGAGCGCGCCGGCGTAGCCAATGCGGGGATAAGGAATCGCAGCCATGTCGGCCGGTATTTCGTGGATGGCCGCCGGATCGAACATTTTCAGGTCGCAGCCCTGCCCCACATACACCGAACGCGGGTTGTACCGGGCCGCCTGGTTGGCGAGGTAGAGCGAATTACTGGCCACCAGATCGACCTTACTCATCAGCAGCGGTTCCAGCCGTTCGCCGTGCCGCTTCCAGAAATCGACCGCCAAAAAATTGTCCCGCAGGTAATAGACATAGACCGCCGGTTTGAGCAATTCCTTCAGGTAAAAGCCCTGAAGCATGTCGTTGTCATTGATCAGAACAAAGGATTTCCAACCTAACTCCTTTACGGCCAGCTTGATTTCGTTCGACAAAACCGTGCCGTTGTAGCGGTTGGCCCAATCGTAGAGGGGCGTGTCGGGCAACCAGTTAAAGGAGCCCAGCAACGATTGGGGCGACAACACCCAGAGGTTCGGTTCGGCCTGAAACAGGTGTTTGCCCTGGTTTTCGGCCACAAATTCGTCGCGTCGCTGCGCCCGGCCCGATTTTTTGGAAAGCCGCGCCGACCAGTCCAGCGGTTCGTTGACAAACAGCACCGAATGGTGTTCGGACAAGGTTCGGGCCATGTCCCGAATGTTGCTGCCCAACTGCTTTTCCTCCCAGGGCTGCCGGGATGTGATGACAAAATTCGTTCTGCCAGACAACTTATTCATGATTCTGAAGGATACCTGATTAGACTTTCTCGATGATCTTTAGTTTTGACATTTGCTTCTGCCCCTAAATCCCCTAAAGGGGGCTTGGTCGTCGAATTGCCCAGATGCAAAAATTCCACTCTAGGGGATTTAGGGGCAGAAGCAAATAATCTTTAATTGTGTCTGATAAACAACATCTTCACCAATCTCTTTCCCGGAAGGACAGAGCAAATAGTATGCTTGATTTTCAGGAGACTTGCGCGCCTGAATATTTGTCTGATAATTTAAACTGGAACAGGCTCAAATCATTTTCGAAATAAATATTACCGGGGTCACTCTGCGTGTATACGCAGAACCATTCCCTTACAATATAAAGAAAAACAATTAGTTAACAGAAATCCCTACTTTATGCTTGCGGATGTAATACAAATCCCGCAACCACAGAATGGTACTGTTTTTGCTACCAGTATTCTGTTAATTATACCATGCGACCTTCTACCGGCCGATCCTTCGTGATGACATCCAGATTATTAAATTTAGTATTCAATACACATCGAAAGGGTATCATATTGCCTTTCTTATGTCTATTTATACACCCTCTGCTTTTCGGTCAAACGACGGTTCCCACCACCCAAACGCCCGCTGGTCAGGCCGTTTCGGCACCGAATGATACCCTCTACCTCGACATTACCCAGGACCTGTCCACACAACTGCTGCCTTTTGAAGAAATCTACAAACTGGCCCTCGCCCGCTCTCCGCTGATCCGGCTGGAAAATGAGTCCATCATTACCCAAAATGCGGATTACAAACTTTCTAAAATACAGATTCTGGAGTCGGCAACCGGTTTTACCAATTATTCCTTTGGAAACCAGGCCATTCTATCGAATACCTCCTTCGGGGCCGATGCGCTGGGACAGATTGCCAATGGCTACCGGACGGGCGTCGGGCTTCAGATCAGTCTGTATGACCTGTTTGGCAGAGGTCACAAAATCCGGCAGGCCCGCGCTAATTATCAGTCAGCCGTAATCAAAAAAGAAATCGCAGAGCTGCAATTAAAAAAAGACCTGGTTACCATTTATCAGGATTTGATGACCTCGCAGCGGGTGTTAAAAATCCGGATTCAGGACGAACAGGCGGCTTTTGCGGTTTACCGGATTGCCGAAGCCGACTCTCAACAGGGGCGCATCGATCCGAAAAGTATGGCCACGGCTAGCAATGGCTATGCCCAAACAAAGTCCATTGCCGAACAGGCACGAGGTGAATTCCTGAAAAACGTCTTCTACCTCGAAGCAACAGTGGGTGTTCCGATTCAACAGCTAAAACGTAAATAACTTCACTCTCATCAATGACACCACGGGTCTTCCTGCGTCTATTAAAACAGCATGCGCTCTGGTTTATTCTGATTCCTGTTCTGACGGCGGGTTCAGTCTATTTTTTTACGAAAGATGACCCCCGGGTTTTTAAATCCCAGGCAACGCTCTACACGGGGCTGGCGTCCGGCTATTCGCTGCTTTCGGATCAGCAGGCCGGTTTTATCGACCACTCAGCGGCTGCTTTTGAAAACTTGCTGACTACCCTCAACTCCAAGGAAACCCTGCGTCAGATTGGGGTGGATTTGCTGACCCGACACCTGCCGCTCGACAAGCCGGACGGAAAAATCCAGTCACTGCCCGCTTTCCAGGAACTTCGTCTGCACATCCCAGAACCCTTGCGGCTCTCCCTCACTAAAAACGCGGATGAGGCTACATTGCACGCCCGGATCGACAGCCTCTCGCGCAGTTCCACGGACAATCCCGTACAATACATCCTGCTGAAATCGTACGCCTACTGTTCGATTTCGACGATTGGCAAAAAACTGAAAGCCACCCGCCGTAGCCCCAGCGACATGCTCGATCTGGAGTATGAATCGTATGATCCCGCCATAGCGCAGCAAACCCTGAGTTATGCCATTGCCATTCTGAACAAACGGTATACGACTCTGAAAACCGCCGAAACGAACTCGGTCGTCAGTTACTACGAAGAACAAGCGAAAGCGTCGAAGAAGCGGTTGGATGATGCCGAAAACAAACTTAGGGCCTTCAGTGTCCAGCATAAATTGCTGAACTTCGAGGAGGAGTCGAAAAACGTCGCGGCTTCACGGGAGCTGTTTTCCGGCGACTACAACAAGGAGCTGATGACCAACAAAGCCGCCAAGGCTTCCATGGATGCACTCAACAAGCGTTTGGGACAACTGGGTCCGATGTTGCTCGCCAGCAGTGATCTGAAAGCGAAACAGGCCGAGTTGACTGATGCCCAGAATCAGTTGGTCAACGCACAGGCGTATGGACAGCCGCAAAACGTCGTTACCCGTTTGCAAACCCGGGTCGAGCAGGCATCGGAAGCCCTGAAAGTAACCGCCCGCAACTACACGGCGGCTGAAAGTACGCCCGAATCCATTCCGCAACGTACGCTGCTGAACGAGTGGCTCGAGAAAGTCATCGACTTTGAGGAATCGTCGGCCCGGCTTGAGGTATACAAAGCCCGCATGGGTGAATACCAGACCAAAACGGATGAATACAGCCCACTGGAATCCGAACTGCGGCAGTTGAATCGGGATTTAACGTTGGCAGAAAAAGATTACCTGACTTCGGTTCAGTATCTGAATCAGGCCATTACACACCGCCAGGACATCTCAGTGGATGGCGCGCTGACTACGCTGGATGCGCCCAACTTTCCGTACGATGCGCAATCCAAACGGTGGCTCTTTATTGCGCTCGGCTTCGGCGTGGGCTTGTTCATTGCCCTGCTGTTGACCGCCATCCGGTTCTGGATCGACCGCCGGATCAGTTCGCCGGAGCAGGCCGAGTCGCTGATCGGGCGACCCGTTGCCGCTGTTTTCCCGAAGGTGAGCAAGTTCACGATCGACTCCAAAGCCGGCCGAACGGCCCTGAGCATGTTCGAGCAGTTGTGCAATGCGATCAATTTCGAGATCATCAAAACCACCGCGACAAAACCGTATCCGCCCCTGATCACGCTGTTCAGTGTGCGCTCAAAACAGGGAAAAACCTGGGTGGCCAACAGCCTCGGCCGGATGTATGCCGAAGCCGGCCAGCAGGTTGCCTATTGTTATCCGCGCCTGAACGACGAGCAGCAGAAAGTGGAGCAGGAAGGCGTTACGTTTTTTCCCTACACCCGGCGCTCGGACCTGATGAATGTCACGGAAATTGAGTACCTGTTCGACGAACAAACCAAATTCGATGCTTCTCAATTCGACCGGATTATTCTGGAAATACCGGCGCTCATTAGCAGTCCGATCCCGGTTTATCTGATCGACCAAAGCACGGTTTCGATTCTGGTGACGGACGTCAACAGCATTTGGGCCCGAACAGAGCGGAAAGTGCTGGAGATGTACCTGAAAATTGCCACTCACACGGTCGTAACGGTTTTGAACCGGGTCGACGGCAGTTACATCGACGCCCCCAGCAAGGCCGATGCCCAGCAAAGACCGGTTCAGCCCGAACACTCACTGGAGGTACAGCGCACCCTCCGTTCATTGGAAAACCAGCGGACGCTTCAATACGGAAAACTATCGTAGCCGATTTTAAAGGAACATGAGTACGAAACAACAGGCCATCAGTGGCGGGAAATGGATCACAATTTCCACCGTAATTTCGACGGTGTTCCAGTTTCTGCAGGTTTCCATTCTGGCCCGAATTCTGGAACCGTCTATTTTTGGGGTGGTCAGTGTCAGCACGCTGATCATCAATTTCTTTTTCATTTTCAGCAATCTAGGCTTTTCCAACTCCATTATTTCCAAGCAGGAAAGCGACCCCAAAGTACTTTCAACCCTGTACTTTATGGGTTTATTACTGGGAGGAACCGTCTTCCTGATCGTCTATTTCAGCTCCCCGCTCGTCGTGTCGTTTTACCACGAACCCAGGCTGGACAAAGTCATTAAACTGGCATCTTTTTATTTCATTATTAATTATTTAGGCCAGATTTATCTGTTCATTCTCCAGAAAGAACTGCAATTTAAATCGGTCGCCATCATTGAAATCATTGGCACCTTTACCGGTACGTCCATTGCCATCGCCATGGCCTATAACGGTTTTGCCGAAACGTCCCTGATCATTGGGTATCTGATCATGCACGTCGTCCGAACAGCCCTGTCCATTATCCTCGGTTTAAAGTATTTTATTCCTTCGCTTTATTTCAACCTCAGCATCATTAAAGAGCATCTCCGGTTTGGGTTGTTCAATGTCGGTGACGGTTTAATCGGTTTTATCCAGGGGAATGCGGATAACATTATCGTTGGCAGTTTGCTGGGTGTAACGTCCCTGGGTTATTACACCATCGCGTATCAACTGGCGGTTTTTCCCATCAACAAACTGAATCCCATTATTTTGCAGGTTGCCTATCCGGTCTTGGCCAAGATGAAGGGCAATGATCTGGAATTAAAAAACTCGTATTTGAAAATTCTGGATATTATCAGTTACCTGAATCTGCCGTTACTGGCCGGTTTATACATCACCGCCGAAAGCGTTGTTCCGCTGTTTTACGGGCCGGGCTGGGACAACACCATTCCACTGATTAAGATCTTTGTTTTTCAAAGTTTTTTTGGCTGTCTGGCCCATCCGCTGTTCACCCTGGCCTTCACGAAAGGAAAACCCAATCTGCTGTTCTACTTAAACCTGGCTACCCTGGTGATCAAGGTGCCGTTGCTCTATTTCTTCGGGAAATACTGGCACGTGACGGGCATTGCTTTTTCGTATCTGACGACCACCTTCATCAGTTTAATTCTGAATTTTTACATCGCTCATTCGCTCATCGGAAATTTTATAAAAGAATTTTTAGCGAACATCATCAAACCGCTTAGTTTCTGTGCCTTGATGGTGTTGATGATTTTTGCTTATAAATATTTTGTCGGTTATGCCGGGGTGCTCAATACCATAGCGGAAGTTGCCATTGGCGGGTTGATTTATTTAACCCTGACGTTGCGGTATAAAGTAACCCTGCCAGAAATCAGAACATTCCGACAATCGTTGTAAAACCGACCAGAATCCATTCATGAAACATCGATTCCAGGTTCTCGATATATTCCGGGGCATTTTTGCTTCAATGGTGGTCCTGTTTCATGCATCACCCTTTGCCGACACGCCCTTACTCAACAATTCTTTTGTTGATAACTCGGACATGTTTGTCGATTTCTTTTTCGTATTAAGCGGTTTTGTCATCACGTATAGTTACCCCACCATGGCGACCGGAGCTGAGTTCGGAACCTTTATCAAAAAGCGCTTGCTTCGAATCTATCCATTGCATTTTATTTTACTGATCTGTTTCGTCATTATCGAAAATATCAAGCTCTACTTTTCAAGTTATATTCACATCAATCAGCCATTTAACGAAAGCAATAGTCTCTTTACCTTTTTCACCTCCCTCTTCCTGCTGAATTCGGTTAAAATGCCGGGTGTCCACGACGTGAGCTGGAATATTCCAAGCTGGTCGATCAGTGCAGAAATGGTTTCCTACCTGCTTTTTGGTGCCGTGCTGGTGGTGCTGTTCAAAACCGGGTTGCAAGCGCTGAAATACCTTTTTTTGGGTTTACTGCCGATTCTGGCACTCTTTATTCTGGTCGTAATAACGGGTCGGTATGAAATCAATTATAGCTTCGACTACGGTTTTTTAAGAGGAGTCATCGGCTTTTTTACCGGTTCGTTGTGCTACTACGTTTTCAATCGGTTTTATCCGGTATTGGTTACCCTAAAATCAGGATTCTTTTCAATAGTTGAAATCCTGTCAATGCTGGTTCTGGCCGCCATGATTTATTTTGGAAAAGAATTAAAAGCAATTGGATTCGTTTATGAACTGATTTTTTTCATTGCCATTTTGACCTTTTCATTCGAACGGGGCCTCCTTTCGGCTCTATTAAAAAAATCGAACGTCTTAAAAAACATTGGAACATACAGTTATTCTATTTACATGACGCATACGCTGTTATTAAGTCTGTTTAATGTGATTTTTATCCGGTTGCTCAAGCTCCCTCCTTCGGCCTATGTCTATCTGATTTTCTTAAATTATTACCTGATCTATATCGTGTCACAATGGACCTATCACCACATAGAAATGCGTTTCAACAAAGGAATTAAGGCCGTTTCGTTTGGAAAAAAGAAGGTGGTTTCAAAAATAAGTTAACAAAAATCGTTTAGAGAAAGAGAAGTCAAAAGAAAGTATTCATGAAAATAAGGTCAAATTTTATCATCAACTCCGTTGTGTATCTGATCCCACTCGTATTCATTGCGATCAGTTGTCAGCCCACAATTACGCCCCAACCCGTTGCTGATTTTTCGGTTGAAAAAGTAACCGGATCGCCGGGAAAAATAAAGCTGACCAACAAGTCGCTCAATGCCAAACGGTATCAGTGGCTATTTGGCGACGGGCGTGCTTCGACGGATGAAGCGCCGGAAATCGAATACAAAACCGACGGTACCTATACGATTGTGCTGACGGCCAAAAATGACGTCGGAGAAGACCAGGTTTCCAACAGCATCGAAATTGGCGGTTTGGTAAAATACGTCACGGCCGGTTTTGACTTTGCACCGGTTAGTGGTTCGGCCAGCCGCATCCAGTTCACCAATAAATCCGTGAATGCTGACCGTTACCAATGGGAATTTGGCGACGGACAGGCCTCGACCGACGCCAATCCGATCATCGAATTTAAAGCCAACGGCATTTTTTCCGCGCGGTTAATTGCCAAGAATGGAAACAGCACCGACGAGGTTTCCAAAAGCGTTTCGATCACCGGAATCCCGACCTCAGGCAGTGTAATGTTCTACACCAATGGCCGGGGCGACGGCTCCGATATTGAAGTCTACGTTGCGAACGCCATGCAGGGTGTTATCAATACTGTTCAGAGCTCCGGAGTCCCCACCTCCTGCGGGTTGGATGGTAATGTTACGTTCCAGAATACCGACGGAAATTACAGCTTTTATGCCCAGTCGAAGAGCCGTTCGTGGTCGGGTGTGATTACGGTTAAAAATGGCGAGTGCCGCATGAAATTGTTAGCTCAATAAGTCAGAACTTCAACCTGTAAGCCCGTGAGCAATCTACTTTTACCAGACTGGCTTTCTAAACATTCATTTGTTTATTATCCGGAAAGTGTTACTTCGGGACAACTCAAGGAGTTACGCTCCCGGCTGGCCCAATACACCGTCGATAAACCGGAGATTTCCATCGTCATTCCGGCTTACAACGAAGAGGCTAACTTATTGCACACGCTATCGTCGCTGGCCGATCAGAAACTTTCCCATTCGGCAGAACTGCTGGTGGTGAACAACAACTCATCCGACCGTACGCAGGAACTGCTCGACAAGTGCGGGGTTCGTTCCATTATCGAACGCCGGCCCGGTGTGGCGTTTGCCCGGCAGGCCGGTCTGGAAGCAGCCCGGGGAACCTACATGGCCAATGCGGATGCGGATTGTCTGTATCCCTCGGGCTGGGCGGAGGCCATTACGGCGCCCCTGCACAATCCGGACATTGCCTGTACCTACGGGCTGTATTCGTTTTTGCCGAGTCAGAAATCGTCGCGGCTGGCCTTGTGGGGCTACGAAAAAACGGCGCAGCTCGTCAACAACATTCGAAACCGCGACAAGGTGTTCATGAATGTCTATGGGTTCAACTTTGCTTTTCGCCGGGCCGACGCCCTGGCGGTGGGCGGTTTTGCGCTGGATAGCGGCCGCGAAGGCTCGGTGGCCGAGTTGGTGGCCGCCGGGATCAAACCCCCGCCCTCCGGGAAGTGTGAAGACGGCTGGATGTCGCTGTCGTTGCAACAGCAGGGAAAAGGCCGTACGGTTCGGGTCACCGATCCGAATGCGCGGGTCTGGACGAGCGACCGGCGGCTGATCGCCGACGGCAGCCTCACCAAAGCCTTTACGACCCGTGTCCGGCAGGCGTTCCGCGATTTGAGACTGCCCTTTTCGGCGTCCGGCACCACCCCGTCCTGATCCGAATCCCGTTTTATGGTTACTGATCGGACGGCGGCAGGACAGATGCTATTTCGCAAAACCATCCTGCTGATGCTCCTGGGTATGGGTTTGCTAACGACCGGTTTTGCGCAGTCCTGCAACGGCGTTTTAGGGGAGGCCATTATCAACGAGACGTTTGGCAGCAGCGTGGTCACGCCCCTGGAAACGGGCAAAACGACGTATCAGTTTGTAGCCGATCGTTGTCCAGGTGACGGTGAATACATCCTGGCGAATTCGACCCACTGCTACGGTTCGACCTGGCACACGGTAGAAGAAGATCATACGCCGGATGACAACAATGGGGTGATGGCCATTGTGAATGCGTCTTATGAAGCCGGTGAGTTTTACAGTCAGCCGGTTCCGGGTCTGTGTCAGGGCATTACGTACGAATTTTCGGTTTGGGTTCTGAATTTGATGAATCCTATCCGGGCCAATGGCTGCAATCCGATCGAGCCGGTACCGCTGGACCCGAACATCACCATGAAAATTGAACGGGCCGACGGCAGCAGCATTCAGGTGATCAACACGGGTGCCATCGGGCGATCCATGACGCCCACCTGGATTCGCTATTCGATTTTGTTCACGATGCCAGCGGATGGCAACACGGTGGTGGTGAAGCTGATCAACAACGGGCCGGGCGGTTGCGGCAACGACCTGGCACTGGACGACATTCAGTTTCGACCCTGCCACCCGCTGCTCCGGATTAGCCACAGCGGCAACGCCGGTTCAAACCTGGCTGTTTGCGCGAATACAACGCAGTTGGTGACCTCGTCGCTGGGCCCTGGTTATGACAAACCGGTGTATCAATGGCAGGAAAGCAGGGATAGTGTGAGGTGGGAAGCGATTCCCAACGCAACGGGCTCAACGTACGTGATTCCGGTTACGTACGCCGACAAACGGTATTACCGCCTGGTGTGTACGCAATTTCCGAATGCGATCACGGAGCTGAATACGTCCTGCAAAACCGTGTCCAATGCGTTAAGCATTACACCGATTCGGGCGTCGGAATGTCGGGGTCCTAAAATTTATGTACCCGATTCCTTTACGCCCAATCAGGATGGGATTAATGATGTCCTGGCTATTTACCACGAAGACAACGTATCGTTTGAATTAGAAATTTTTAACCGGTGGGGCAGTGTCATTTTTAAAACCGACACCAACGGACCCCGATGGGACGGAATGTACCAGGAAAAGCCGTGTATGGAAGGCGTTTATCCCTGGAAAATAACGTATCAGTCGGTTGAACCCAACCAGAAAACCAGCGCGTATATAAAAACCGGTCAGGTACTGCTATTGCGCTGAAAGACGGTTTTTACAGGCGCTGATCGCAACGATTCAACTTACTTTAAAACTATGGAAAATCACTTTCCGGGCGTTACCTTACTGGTCACTCATTACAACCGCAGCGGTTCGCTGGAGCGGTTATTAAAGGCCTTTCAAGACCTGAACTGTTCCTTCGACGGTGTGGTGGTTTCGGACGACGGCAGCAAGCCGGAACACGTTAACGCCCTCACCGAGTTGACGAAGCGGTACGATTTTCAGCTCGTTACCACGCCGAAAAACCGGGGACTGGGCAACAACATCAACAAGGGGCAGGATGCCGTCAAAACACCGTATACGCTGTATGTGCAGGAAGATTTTGTGCCAAAAGCCGCGTTTGCAACCCACTTCAGGGACGCGCTGGACATCATGAATCAGGAGAAAGACCTCGACCTCGTCCGGTTTTACGCCTACTTTGCCTACCCCTATCTCGAACCGTATGGCAAAGGCTTTTCACGCATGGTTTACAAACCCGGCCCCTGGTATGCCAATCACCTGAAATTTTATCTGTACAGCGATCACCCCCATTTAAGACGGAGTAATTTCCTGCAAAAATTCGGACGGTATGTGGAAGGAAAAGATGTCAATGTCACCGAATTCCAGATGTGTCTTTCCGTGATTCAGAAAAAAGGGAAAGGGCTGTTTTTTAACGAATTTACGACGGTATTCGATCAGAAAAATTCCGCCAGCGAACCAAGTACATTTTACCGCGCAAGCTGGCGGGAAAGCACCAATCCGTTCCTGCTTTTCGCCCGCTGGTGGTATTTAAAATACCGGCTTCTTAAAAATACGTTCGAATTAGCCCTGTTGAAAGAGTGAACCGTTTTCTCCACACCGAATCGAGTTACCCACCGTAAATACTGAGCCTATGGATTCCCACTCAACGCACTTTTCAGACGTCACGCTATTGATCACGCATTACAACCGCAGCGGTTCTCTGGAACGTTTATTGCGTACCTTTAAAGCGTTAAACTGTTCGTTTGATGACATTGTAGTTTCCGACGATGGCAGTAAAAAAGAGCATTTACAGGCCATTCGTGACCTAAAAAAACACTACACATTTCGGCTCATTACCACCCCGCAGAATAAAGGACTGGCCAACAACATTAACAAGGGACAGGAAGCCGTCAAGACGCCGTATACACTGTATGTTCAGGAGGATTTTATTCCCAAGCCCACCTTTGCGGCCTATTTCAAGGACGCCCTGGCGATGATGAATCAGGACAAGGAGCTGGACATTGTCCGGTTCTACGCCTACTATCCGTATCCGTATCTGACGCCTTTCAAAAACGGTTTTTCCCACATGCACTACAAACCGTGGTATACCAACTATACCAAAATCTACTACTACAGCGACCATCCGCACCTGCGACGAAGCTCGTTTCTGGATAAATTTGGCCGGTATGTGGAAGGCATCAAGTCTGATAAAACCGAGTACCGAATGTGTCTTTCGTTTATCAAAAACAAAGGAAAAGGCGTTTTCCTGACGGATTTTAATGCCATGTTCGAACAGAAGAACTCCGACGATGAACCGAGTACGGTTACCCGCAGCAACTGGAAACACGAGAATACCAATTTCTTCGTCGTCTGGGGGCGCGCCCTGTATCGCCAGGTTAAGTACAATTACGATCTGCTGTTTTCCTGACCGCTATCCTCTTCAATGAACCATCCGGCCGCTTCACCAGCGGCTTTTTTCGTTTCAACGAATCCGCGGTTGGGAAGTAAGAAATTGATTGGCAACTTTGGAGCTTCGAATCCTTGTAAACAACAAGCTCCATGAAATCAACGACTTACCGCTTCAGCTTTACCCTGCTGACGGGCCTGGCTTTGGCCTGTACGACCCCGAAAACTGATGATCCCGCGCCGAACCATTCGTCGTCGGGGGGGAAACGCCGGCCTTCCGTTACCATCACCACCGTTGTGGGGGGCGATACGAAAGCCGGCAATCTGGATGGAAAGGGTACAGCAGCCCGGTTCAGTTACCCCTCGCAAATGACGGTGGACAAGAATGAGAATCTCTACGTCATCGACCAGCGGTATAGCTACACGGGCGGCAGCGTAATTCGCAGGATCGACCCGGCCGGAAACGTCACCACTTTCACGAAAGGACTGTATTCCATCACCGACATCTGTGTCGATCCTAGAGATGGAGTGACGCTGTATGCCATCGAAAGTGGTGATGCACAGGGCGTTGCCAGCGGCATTTTCCGAATCAGTGCCGATGGGAAGGCAACACGCCTGAATGGTGGTTCCGGCCTGAATGGCTACGAAGACGGCCCGCTGGCTACGGCAAAATTCTATTCACCGAGAGGCATTGCGATGGACATAACCGGGAATCTGTACATCGCCGATGCGCTGAATTATTGCGTTCGGAAAGTGAACCTAAGCACCAGCACCGTTACGACGCTGGCCGGAAAAGCTCCGGTCAATACAGCCCTTTGCAACTACGGCGACGGCCAGGGGAAACAGGCCGAATTCTGCACCTTCGAAGACCTGACCCTCGACGAAGCCGGCAACGTCTATGTGCCCGATTGGGGAAACCGGCGAGTGCGAAAAATTACGCCCGACGGAACGGTATCCACCTACATCAATTTCGGCACTGGCTATGGCAAGGATTGCCCGCGTAGTCAGGCAACCGTTTTCCAGCCGTACCGAACCCACTATGACCCGGCCAGCAGGCAGTTATTCATCGTGGACGACACGGGGGGATCACTGGATGTCGTCACGCCGGATGAGTATGTGTACAGCCTCTCTCATAACACCGTATCTACCGATTATGCCGAAAACCGCCCCGGGTTCTCACACGGCATCTTCGGAATAGCCGTCAATCAGAAAGGAGACGTATTTATTCTCGACAAGTTCAACCACTGCATCCGCAAGGCAACCATTCGCTGGAACTAAACGGGCAGCGCAAAAAGAAGCGGTACCGGGTGATTCCGGTACCGCTGAACACACTGGTTATGATCAGGTAATGAACGGCTGAAGCCCGCCCGTTACCCCACAAAACCGCCCTATTTATTCGCTTTCAACACTTTTCGAAAGGTCCGCTCGGTGCCCTGTTTGATTTCGAGAATGTACATCCCCACCGGCAGGGTCGACACGTTGATTTCGCGCGAATAACCGCCCGACGATTTCACCCCATTCACCTGCTTGTGCAGGGTTCCCATGCTGCCGCTGAACACGTTGATTTCGACGGGTCCGGCGTTTTCATTGGCCACATCGACTGTAACAACATCAACGGACGGATTGGGATATACCCGAACCGATTGGTTCAGCGACTGGTCTGTCAATTCTGCCGAACCCAGCCGGGCCGTTGCGGTGGTCGACGTGGCTGACGTCACCACCTGATCGGAAGCAATCACAAAAATCGGGGTTTCCGTCACGGTTAACGTCACCTTGCCGGCAACCGTTGGAATCGTCTGAACGTCAGCCGTGTCCCGTCCCATTTTGGGCGTGTAGACTTTGGCGTGAACCGCCGTTCCCAAATTCAATGTATACGACGCCGTCCGGCCCACTTCATCCGGCACCACCAGCACGTAGGCCGATTTGCCTTGGTATTCATACCGGTCGACAATCGGATTGGTGCTGATTGTCTGTTTGTAGGTATACTCCCCCAACAGCTTGTTGGCCTGGAAAATAAAGTCAGCAGCCGGTTTGCGCGTAAAGTCCTGGTTAATCAGACCGGAGGAACCAAACTGCGTTGGATTCAGGAAGTTATCATCATACATCTGGTAGAAGAAAACCCGCTCCACCCCCGACCGGGCGTAGAACAACGCCGTCCGCAAAATCCAGTCGGCCTGGGTCTGGTATTCGTTTTTGTCGCCGATCGGAATGGCTTTCAGCGGACTGCCCTGGTTGGCGTCATACCCCGTTTCGGTGACCCAAACCGGCATATCATACGCGTACTTGTGAGCCGCTTCCACAAATTTCTGTACGACACTCACCGCCGAAGAAATCTCGGGAGCCGCGCCCCGCGAGGAGGTCCCGCTTTGTGACGAATTGGAATTGTCGGGATACAAATGGTAGTTGATCACATCCCAGCACAGGTTGACGGTACCATCGGGTTTGTAGCCCCGGTATTGCTTGCACCAGTCGATCATGCCCAGCAGGTAGTCGGGTCCGGCATAGGCCGAAGCCATCCCGCCAATCACCACTTTCACGTTCGGATCGGCGTTTTTGACCCCAACGCCCGGTCCCATGGTGTTTTTGTGACCATCGTAGAAAGCCGACAGGTTGGCTGCATATTCGCGGGCGGTCTGGTACCCTTTGCGGCCTTTCCACCATTTGTCGCGTTCGTTGTCGCACTCGATGTACTTGATCAATCCCAACCCGATTTTCACCGTATTGACAGGATCGCCGGTCCAGCGCGGAGTGCTGTTCACACTGACCAGTGCCGGATTTACATTCGGGTTGGAGCCATACCGGGCCATGTACTGAAACGCGACTTTGGCCTGATCGATGTACGAAGCCGGGTTGGTGAAATCACTCCCGAAGCGCAGCGGCACATTTTCCGAATCCCGCTGATCTTCCGGATACGTCGCCAGCATCCAGCCCGGCAGGGTTTTCAGACAGGCCAGCACCTCGATGCCTTCGGCTTTGCAGCGTTCATAAATGGCGTCGTAATTCCAGCCTCCGCTGTGGGTCGGGTTGTAGGTAAACTTGCCTTCGTTGGCTTCCAGTTTCTCCCAATCCATGTAATGCCGAATGCCCCGGAAGGTTTTGACGGCTTTCATTTTCGTCTCGTCGATGATGTCCGGGTTGCGTCCATCTTCAAAATCCCACTCGAAAGCGTTGGCACCGAACATACTTTTCAACTGAATGGACTTCTGCGGAATCGGTGTTACCGGAACCGTGGTCGGCGTATAGCTGCCATACAATTCCATTTCGGTCGGATAGCCCCACCACGCATTCAGTACCAGATACCGGGCATTGCTGATGGGCACATCCAGCCTGAATTTGGCGTCACCGGTCGTTGGCCGGGTCGGATACGGCCCCACCCAACCGTTGTATTCCTGCCCCGTAAAGGTCGCAATCGGGATGATCTGCCACTGATCGGTAATGACCGACAGCGTCATCGGATTATCGGTCATCATGCCGGAGCCATCAAAAAACTTGATGCTTTCGATGGTCATAGTTTCTCCGGGTTGCAGCGGATAATAGGCATCGAAGTTGCTGAGGACCTTGCCATACCCCGTGTTGACATCCACGTTCGTCACGCCATCGAACAACCCTTCCAGGCCATTATTGACGTTGTTGAGCTGGTACCAGCGCTTGGCCTCAATCGGAATTTTAACGGCGGTGGAAGAGGTTGGGGGCGTCGTTGGAGCAGGCTGAACCACGAGCGTTCTCGTCACGTTGCTGGCCGCAATGAAGTTCGCATTGCCGGTTTGAGAAGCCGTAATCGTTGCCGTCCCCGCGCCGGTCACGGTCGCTTTCCAGGAACCGGTTGAATTGGAAACGGAAACCACCGCCGAATTGGACGAAGCGAAGGTAATGGCGGTTTCGGTGTTGTTGCTGCTGGCCGTTAGATTGAACGGCGCGTCGCCGACGGTTTTGTCCGACAAAGCAGCAAAGGTAATCACCGACGGCACCGCCACGGGTGCGGTTGTCTGCACATCGACCCAATTAAAATTCCAGTCGCCCTTCACGGCGTAAATGCGTAAAATCTGGTTTCCGGCGGGCAAAGTAGCCGTGCCGCTCACCGTCGAAAAACTTTGCCAGCCGCCGGTATACGGGATGTCTACCGTGGTCAATACCGTTCCCGCAGCGGTTCTCACTTCAATTTTGCCATCACCATATTGTTTCGCAACGCGGAAATGAAAGGCGTATGGGCCGGCCGACGCCACGTTGACGTTGTAGTCCAGCCAGTCGTTGTCGTCGATGCGACCTACATTCAGCCCACCACCCGCGTCCGATGTCGTTTCGGTTTGAATACCACTCATGCCGGAAAACGTTTCCGCTTCAATTTTGCCGGGTACCGGTAGTGCGCCCTCGACCTGAAACCAGTTAAAATTCCAGTTGCCCGCCACCGCTTTCAACCGTAGAATCTGCTCTCCCGCGTTCAGATAAGCCGTTGTCGAAATGGTTTGCCAGGCCTGCAAGCCCCCGGTTTGCGGAACGCTGAGCGTCGTCAACACCGTGCCATTGAAGGTCTTCAGTTCAATTTGCCCGTTCCCCCATCCGTTGGCAATCCGGAATTTAAGGGTGTATACCCCGGCGGATGCCACCTTGACGTGGTAGTCCATCCAATCGTTGTCATCGATCCAGCCAACATTCTGGCCACCGCCCGCATCCGCCGTATTTTCGGTTTGAATACCGTTCATTCCCGCAAAGCTCTCGGCTTCCACCCGGCCCGGAACGGGCGTAAAAGCGGATAAGGCCGTGATGGGCCGACCAAACGCTTTGATCTTTTGCGGAATGTTGTTGCTGTATTTATGAATCACAATGGCGTCGGCAAAAACCGCCTGAGCCAGTGGCATGTCGATCCAGGTCATGTAGGTGGGTCCTTCAAACGTACCAAGCAGAATTTTCTCGGTGCCGTTCACGGCATAAATCGACGCCGGTTTGTCGGAAAACACCCCTTCCGCGTCGAAAAAAGACAGTCGGCTGATGAGGGCTTTCTTTTCCAGTTTCAGCGTCACATCCACCCACTTGAAGTTATTCGTCCAGGCCTGAGCCACCAAACTGTCGGTGTTGTCGTTTAACCAGGGTGAATAATCCTGGCCCGTTTCTTCACTCGGCGTCACGGACACAAACCGGATGCGTTCTTCCGTCTGCGCAAAAAGTACAATTGATGTGATGAAACAGAGAAGCGTCAGTACAGTTTTTTTCATAGTTACTTGCTGAAATGGATGTGTTATGAACTATAAAGTTTGACAGAATGGAAGTGGATTAAGAACAGAAAAATTACTACTTAATCTAACACTTTCAATCAAATATACCTCAGAATCAGCATTATAGTTCAATGATTTTTATCATGAAAAGAGCTTGCACGATTATCAGACATGAAAATATTTTTGCAAATTTTAAGTAGTTGATTTAAATACCAAGAACAGTATCGCTTTAGATTCTAAAAATAAAATCACAGAAATGGGAAATTATTTTTGCAAATTCTTTCAACTATTTTCTACATTTTTCAGATTTTTTTGGGTGCTCAAAAAATACGCGGACCGGATACCCGTACCAGAGGAGAATTGAAAAAAGGGAAGAGGAAGCTTCAGGCTTTTTTTCTGGAGACTAAAGACCCGTTCGAAGGATACCGAACGGGTTACTCAACACGAACCGAAAGGTAAGTAATAATGCGCAGTCAGTGTCGCCTGAATGATGGCGATTAAACGATCTACTTAAAAGAACAATTGAGGTAAAAAGCGTCGTATTGGAATTTTTATACTTTAAAAAGCCGGTAATCGGATCGTGATTACCGGCTTTCATTGCTGAGACTATGCCTAATTGACGAACAATATTTGTAAGCTACAACCCGTAGGTACGCTCGACTTCACCGGCGCGTCGAACCTTCTCCCATGTGCCCGATTGGTTACCTTTTAAATACCGAACTAAACCAGCCAGCGCACAGACATTCATGAAGGTGAAGTAAAACGGAACGAAGAGTAGTTTCCAGCGTAAATTCTTCTTTTCCAGTCGATATCCAACCCAGGCAGCCGCATAGAAAATACATTGAAGTATGAACAAAACCGTCCAGCCATACTGGCCCGACGGCGCAATCCCCAGCTCCCGAATAGCCAGCCAGGCGTTGGCCAGAAAAATCAGGGGCAAACACAGGGGCGCCACGGCCCAGCGCATCGCCCGGTGCGACACATACTCGAACGTCAGCCAGCCATAGCGAAAAATATTCAGCAGGTAGGTCAGCCGGACAATGGACTGAAAACCACCGGCCGCAATCCGGACTTTTCGTTTCTGCTCATCCACAATCGAAAACGACGGGCGTTCCATTGCGTAGGCATCCGGCTCGTAGGCAACGCGGTATCCCTGACCGGCAATACGGAGCGAAATGATGAAATCATCCAGAATGGTGTCGGTTTCAACCGGCTCATACAAGGCCGTCCGTACCGAAAACAACTCACCGGCCGCACCGACGATGGTGTGCAAATCGGAGTCCAGGCGTTTCAGGAACGATTCGTATTTCCAGTAAAGTCCTTCGCCCGAACCGGCCGCGGACTCGCTGTCGTTGGTCAGAATCCGCTTTTCACCGGCCACCGCTCCCACCTTCGGGTCCCGAAAATGGCGGACCAGATTCTGTACGGCTTCCGGGTTCAGAATGGTGTTGGCGTCCGTAAAAATGGCCAGTGGGGTTTTCACCTGCAGCATGGCGCGGTTCATGGCGGCCACCTTGCCCCGGCGTTCCGTGCCTTCCATGATCGCTATCCGGTTGCCGTATTTCGAGCGCAGGAAGTCCGCCGAACCATCGGTTGATCCTTCCGTAACGAACAGAAAATGAAGCTTATCGGCGGGATAGTGCTGCGCAAAGGAGTTCGCCACCTTGTCGGGCAAACACGACAGTTCGTTGTAGGCCGGGACGATCAGCGTAACATCGGGCGCAAAAACCGCATCGGTTTTCAAGGCGGGCCGACGCCCCCGGATTTTCACCAAAAGCCACACCAGCATACCGTATCCGACGTACGTATACACCACGAGTCCTGCGCAGACAACCAGAAAAATTTCCATAGTGATTTGTTAAGTAGTCGCCACCACGCGCGGCAGAACGTCTTTGGCCGGTTGGTGGATTTTGTTGCTGAAGTGCCAGAGAACCGCGTTTTTCAGCGCGATAAGGTAGTTTTTCTGCCGCTTGATGGCGTAGAGAAAAGCCGCTTTGGTCAGGGCAAAGCTGAAATAGTAGATGCAGAAAAAAAACAGAGGAAAACCGCTTACGTTTCTGCGCATGAACAACAGCCGGTTTCGCGTATGATAATACACTTTTATTGGGTTGGTTTTTCCCACGCTAATCGACTCTTTGTGGTAAATCAGGGCCGAAGCCTGGTAGTAGATCTGAAAACCGGCCCGCTGAATCTGCATCGACCAATCCAGTTCTTCGTAATACAGAAAGAACGATTCGTCCATTGCGCCCCCCTCCTCCACGGCCCGGCGGCTCACCATCATGGCGGCTCCGTGGGCAAAAGCCGTTGGCCCGGACTGGTCGTGTTGCCCGCGGTCGGTTTCGCCCAGCCCAATCGACCAGGTGCGGCCGGTATAGCGGTTTAGCGGATAATACCCCGCGTACTGAATGATTGTCGGATGGTCGTAAAACCGGATTTTGGGGCAGGTAATGCCAATCGTCGGGTCGGTTTCGAAGGGTGCCAGCAACTGATCGAGCAAGTCCGGCGTCACTTCCGTGTCGTTGTTGAGGAAAAAGAAATAATCGCCCTTGGCGTGTTGCATTCCGAGGTTGTTACCACCCGAAAAACCGAGGTTTTCGGGGCTGACCACGACCTTCACGTTCGGGTAATTCCCCTGCCGGATGCGTTCAGTAGGGTCTTCAGCGGACGCATTGTCCACCACAATGATCTCAAAGCGGGGGTATTTCAACCGCCGGGTCGACTCCAACAGTTCGCAGGTCACCACGGCCTGGTTGTAATTGATCGTAATCAGCGAAATCAGTGGCACGCTGGCTACACGTTCTCCTTTTGCCATACCGCCTTCAGGGTTCGTATCACAATCATCAGGTCCGTTTTGAACGAGTATTTTTTGGCGTAAAGCACATCGAGCTGGATGCGTTCCTGGTCCGAAACAGCCGCTCCTCCGCGTTTGGTCACCTGCCAGAGTCCCGTTAGGCCAGCCGGGGCCGCAAACCGCCGGGCATAGCCCGCAGCCGTTAGTTTCTCGGCTTCGTAGGGCGGCAGCGGCCGGTTGCCAACAAACGACATATCCCCCCGGAGAATGTTGTAAAACTGCGGCAGTTCGTCAATGCTCGTGTTGCGCAGCACCTTGCCGAGCCGTGTCACGCGGGGGTCTTCCTTAAACTTCGAAAACATGGCCTTGGCTTTTTCAGCGCGGAAATGGACTTTTTCGCAAACCTGTTTATCGTCCAGAAAAAGCGGTTGCTGGCACCCGGTTCCGGCCAGTTGGCAGGTGTCGCAGAGCTGATCCGTTGCCTCCTCCACTTTCGCGACGTTGTACATGTTTTTGGACGCCATGCTCGCCAGCATCTGGTCGGCATCCGTGCGCATGGTCCGGAATTTGTACATATTGAACACCTTGTATCCCATACCAACCCGCTTCGAACCGTAGAAAATAGGCCCTTTGGAGTCGAGTTTCACCAGGATGGCAACCACCAGCAGCAGGGGAGAAATCATCAAAAGCAGGAAAAACGACAGAACGATGTCAAAAATCCGTTTTCCGATTGGCATCCGAACCTGAACGGGCTTGTGAGCATTTCCGCCGGTTTCGGCATACTGTTTTTTCCGAACCAGGTACGATAACCGGGTCTGGAAAGCCGCTTCGGAATAGCCATAATGATAGACATCGATGACGCGGCCCCGAAACGGTTCGACCGTCAGGTCAATGGGAGAATCGCCCGTGAGCAGAATGGTGGACAGCTTTCCGGAACGCGGATTGGCCCGAATGGCATTCAGGAACGAGGTGCTGTTCAGCCGGTCGTTGAAAACCACCAGGTCGATGCCGGGTTCGGCTTCCAGACAGAAAAGAGCCTGCTCCAGGCTGGTCACTACCGTAATGGATGCCGTTTCACCAAACGCCTGGCTAAAATCAGCGGCCATCTGAGGGTCATCTTCAACGTATAAAACCCGAAACGTTGTTCCGTTCGCTAAAACCGTCAGCATACAAATGGAAGGCTAGAAAAGAATCAGAAAGTCGGTTTGTTTCCAGACGTGGAGGTCGGCTGCGGACTGCCCCTTCGACGCATGATCGCGTTGATCTTTGCCTTGACTTCCAGCGGGTTAAAAGGTTTGATCATGTAGTCATCGGCCCCCTGCTCCAGACAGGCTATTTTGGTCGCACTATCGGTGAAGGTCGACAACACGATGATAGGCACCTGCGTCAGCAACGAACTGGCCCGAATGGTCCGGATCAGATCCTGCCCGCTCAAATACGGCATCTGCAAGTCAGTGATGATAATGTCGACCGGGTTGCCCGCTTCCAGCCAGTCCATCGCTTCAATCCCATTGTTCAGCGTCGTGACCTCAAACTCCGCTTTCAATGTATGGCGAAGTACTTTACGAATGTACATATCGTCCTCTACAACAAGAACATGGTATTGGTTTTCCATAAATCGTCTACTAATCGTAACTGCACACTAGAATAAGTCTGCAACAGGTAGTTATTCAAATTTAACAAATTTAACCATTAAAAGCATCAGTACTCATCACCGTATACTAACAATACGAAGTAGTAACAAAAACCATACTACAAATAAAAACTCAGTTAAATTTTGTCTGATAAATAAGTGCCTGGTCGAAGAGAAATTGCCCTGTTTTGAAAGAATAGACTAAATTTAATCGAAATTTAATAGTACCTAGTCTGAGTATCTGCATATCAACCAGATCCATAACGGCATATGAACAGGTCGTTCTATTATCCTTCTTATTTTGTCAATTGCTGCAATTCGGTTTTCAATACCGGTTGCATATGTTCCAGATTTTCGATGAAGTTACGATAGGCATTTTGGATCATTTCATAATGCGGGTTTTCCTTTGTCAGCCGTTCTATAGCCTCCAATTGTTGTTCCAGACCGGTGAGTCCTACCATGCCCAGCCAGGGCCGCAACTGGTGGGTCATTGCGGTGACACCCGTCCACTCCTGCTTTTCAATCAGGTTTTCCAACACCTGAAAAGCCGGAACGACCTCATCCAGAAACATTTCGATCGATGAAATCAGGGTTTCAGTATCGTCTTCATATAGTTGCAACAGACGGGCGCGGTCCAGTTGCTCAATACCCTTGTCGGCGGAATGGGTCATGTCTACCAAAATAGGATGCGTTACGGTGGGTCCGGTTTTCCGGTATTTGTTAGTTAAGCCGCTGGCAATACTTGGCAATTTTTTGAAACAAATCGTTGGGATTGAACGGTTTGGTCACGTAATCGTTGATGCCCGCATGAATGGCGCGGTCGCGGTTGCTATACGTGGCCGAAGCAGTTAGGGCAATCACCGGAATTTTTGCGTCGGTTTCCCGAATGTGCTGCGTCGACGTATACCCATCCATCACCGGCATCTGAAGGTCCATCAGAATGAGGTCGTAGGAACCCGCCAGAAATTTTTCGACCCCAATCTGCCCATTTTCGGCTACGTCCACCAAAACGCCCCAGCGGCTCAGGAATTTGAGCGCAACTTTTACATTGACCGGATAATCTTCCACCAACAACACCCGAACGCCTTTCAGAGTCTGGTCGTTGATGGCATCGGGAAGAACGTAGGCTTGTTTGACGGCCGAGCTGATGCGCAAATCGAGGGTAAAATAAAATTTCGCCCCTTTCCCTTCCTCGCTTTCCACTTCGATCTTGCTGTCGTGCAGTTCCAGCAATCGCCGGGTAATCACCAGACCCAGCCCGGTTCCGCCAAATTGCCGGGTCGTGGCCGAATTGGCCTGGGTAAACATCTCAAAAATAGCCTGCTGTTTTTCGGGCGCAATCCCGATTCCGGTATCCTGCACCGAAACATAAATGGAAGCCACTTCGTCGTCTTTCTGGAGCAGCGACAGTTCGATGGTAATCGTGCCTTTTTTGGTGAACTTGATGGCGTTGGAAACCAGGTTGGACAATACCTGCCCGATCCGCAGCGAATCCCCAATCAGCGAATCCGGAATGTCGTCATCCACCATCAGTTTGATGCGGGTTCCGTTTTCCTCGGCTTTGAACTGGTGGGCGCGTTTGATATTGGAAACCAGGTGTTTAAAGTCAAAATTGGTTTCTTCAAGTTCCACTTTTCCGGCTTCGATCTTACTAAAATCCAGGATGTCGTTGATGAGCGCGTGCAGGTGTTCAATCGAAAATTGCAGCGTTTTGAGGTTTTCGGCCAGGGCAGGCGGCACTTCTTCCTGGCTCATCAGGTACGTCATGCCGACAATGCCGTTGAGTGGTGTCCGGATTTCGTGGCTCATCATGGACAGAAATTCCGATTTTGCCAGAGTGGCATTCTCCGCAACTTCCTTTGCCGACCGCAGTTCAAGCTCGATTTGTTTGCGGTGTTCAATCTGTTTTTGCAGAAAATCGACCAGTGAAACCAGATTCTCGGGGCCAAATTCCGGCATTTCATCTCCTTCCGGGATTTCCATCGACTGGATGGCTTCGATCAGTTTTTCTTCCGATTGCCGGCGCTGGCTAATTTCCTCCTTGAGCTTCTGGTTGATCGTGGCATACTCCCGCTCGTTGAGAAATGACGAATGCTCGAACAATTCCTTATCGCGGTCAAAGTTTAGATACGATTCATTGACCGCCTTGACAAACTGCTGAAACCGTTCATGCTGCAGACACTCCTCCGTCAGGTGCTTATTGATTTGTCGGGCCAGCAGTTTATGGAAATTCGTGGTGTCCATAGCGTCAATTTTCGGAAAAGACCGTCACGGTCATCGTTTGGTTGTGTAGTTGGCAGCGGGAGTTGGACTGCAAAGGAGAAATTTCCCCGTAGGAATAAAAACCCGTCATCACGGCATCGGTTCCGAACACTTCGCGGGCAGCTTCAACTTCCTCGTCGGTTCGCTGCCCCAACACCAGCTTTCGACCCACACAGCTAATCAGGATCGCCAGTTCGGGCGCAAAGTTGAGCTGATGGAGTGACGTGTGTGCAGCCTCAGCCGACGCGTCGATCAGCCGGTCGAAGTTTGCTGTCATAAACCGAACGAGGGCCTTTTCGGGCATCTCGCCCGCAAACGTCATGCTTTTGGCTTCTTCATCGATGGCCAGAATGGTGCGCACCAGCGGCTCCGACCCGGCCGTAGCCCGAATGGACAGCGGGAAAAGCAGGGCCGCCGAGGGCAGACTTTCAGCGTATTTGCCCAGATACTCCTTGTATAAATCCAGCGCGTGTTTGCCGTCGATCTGGTACAACACATTGTAGGTTGCTTTGGTTACTTCGCGTTCCGGCCCGAAAACATCCCAGCCGCCCATCGATCCATGTCCTATTTTGAGTTCCGTCCCGTAAAACCCGATTCCAACGATTTTACCCGCAGCCGGATCTTGGTTCAGGCCCACGAGCGTCCGTTCAAACCGGGCGGCATCACCGGCCAGCCCCCCCGAAATGGGAATGTGTCGTTTCAGCAATTGATTGAGTGCTTCGGTCAGGTCACTGCCGTTCACCCAGCTTCCATCGGAAATCAGAAAAATAGCCGCCAGATCGGGTTCGTCCAGTTCCCGGGCGATTTTTTCCCCCGCCTGATAACTTTCCGTGTGTTTACGAATGTCGATCTGCACCGTTCGAACCCGCGTTTTATCAAACTCAATGGCGGTTGCAATAACCGATTCATCGTGAACTTTATCGAGGTAAATTTCGCCAGCCGTGGAATTGATCACGATGTCGGCCGTCGGGTACCGCTCGCGGAGCTGATCGTATACATTTAATTTTTCCAATAAAAACCGTTCACCAAATGCCAAAACTAACTGGGCATTATCAGCCACAAAACCCGGCGTTTCCGACAAGGACGACCACCCCTGGTTTTTAAAAACGGATTGATTCAGTTTCATTCGTGTATGATGGTAAAAAGTTAGGCGGGTACGCGGATTCTGAACCAGCGAAAGAACAGAATACGTAAGTAGTTCTCCCTACAAATAGTGTACTAAATGGTAACTTATGGCTAAATAAGTGCGAATATGTTTTTGATTAATTCTGTTTTCCAAAACCGGCCTGTCTCTTTTATTCACTTTTTACCACTACAATGCAGTCAATTTTGCTCCGGTAAGGCATGGCTATCCCTGAAACAGCGCCAACGGTTTGAAGCAGAAGCATTCCGTAAAAAAGAGGGGAATCAAACAGGACAACCTGTAATTGTCAGACAACCACCGCGCAAATATCGTGCTAATTTTTGTACAAAAATTGAGGATTTATTTAATTTCTTCGGTATAGTCCGGTCAGCAGATACCGGGCGGCTAAAACGTAGGGGTTTGTACTCACTACGACTGCGTTTCCAGAGGCAGCTCGGTCTGGTAGATGTCGGCAAAACATTCCTGCAATTCGTGAACATAGTGCAGATACCGACGGCTGCTGACGCACAGCCAGCAATTGAGACCAGGGACTAATTTCAGATCCTGAAAAAACCAGAAGTGACGGGCGGCATCGGGACGAAAACCGAATGAGGTCAACCATTGCTTGGTCAACCGAATGGGTTGAGGACGGTGGTGCGGCAGGATTTCCCGCAACAATTTTTCAGTAAACAGCGTCGGTTCATTTCCGACGTAATAGTATCGGCCAACTTGTGGCGGGCTGATTTTCATGGTATGGGATCGGTAAAATCACGAACACACAAAAGTAGAGGGTTTATTTCAAATACGGCAAGTGAATTGGATCGTGAAAGTTACTTTTTTTTACCGTCTTTGTCACCATTTATTCACTAACGGTATAAACCCACCTATTTATCTATGATTTTGACCTTTTTTATTCTGTGTCGAACCAATTTGGGCAGAAACAGATGCCCCTTTTGCTTCTGCCCCCACTTTTTTAACGAAACCGGTCCGGATTGAATGGATGCAGTTCCATCGCCGGTGTGCGGTTGCCGAGACAATCGGCCACCAGTTTACCCGAAGCGGGTCCCAGACTCACCCCCATCATTCCATGTCCGGTCGCTAAGGTCAGATTTTCAAAGCCCGACACCCGGCCAATATACGGCAATCCGTCGGGCGAACAGGGCCGCAGTCCGCTCCAGACCTTCGACACGTCCGGCAGTTGGGCCGGCAGGTCGGGGTAGTAGTTTTGGATGGAATTGACAATGCCCCGCACCCGATTCATGTTAACAGACAAATCAGTCCCGGCTACTTCGAGCGTACCGGCAAACCGCAGGTCCGCGCCCATCGGCGTGGCCGTGGCGCGGGCTTCCAGCATAATGGCCGGAACCCGGATGTTCGGACGCTGGTTTCGCAGCATGAAACTGTAGCCTTTGCCACCCTGCAGCGGCAGCGAAATCCCCAGCAACCGCATCAAAGACGGTGACCAGGCACCGGCGGCAAGGACCACTTCGTCAACGGGGTGTTCGGCTGTAACCGTTTTGACGGAAGTAATCCGGGAACCCGACCGGCCAAAACCGCTCACCGATTGGTTTTCCAGCAGCGTGACGCCCCTCGTTTTTAAATACGCCACCAGCGAGCGAATGAACTGACCGGGGTTCAAATGGGCATCGCCGGGGTAATACACCGCCCCCCGGACGTCCACCCGGGCTTCCGGCTCCAGGTCCTGAACCTGCGCGCCCGATAACTGCAGTGCTTCGATGCCGGCGCGGTTGGCCACCTCCGCTTCCTCCGCCATCTCGTGTTCAGCAGCAGCGGTTTTATACAACATCAGGAGCCCGTCTTCCTTCCAGCCAAACGACAGGCCATCGGTCCGGGCGAGTTCCTGATACAGTTTTTTGCTCAGCAAGCTAATGTCACGCAGCGCCGGAATCGCCCGCTCGACGTGTTCGGGCGTCGAATGTTTGTAGAAGAGCCAGCCCCAGCGCAGAAGATCGGCACTCAGACGGGGTTTGATGTAAAACGGACTGGTCGACCGCAGCAGCATCCGCATGCCTTTGGCCATCATGCCCGGCTGCGCCAGCGGGATGATGTGACTCGGCACAATCATCCCGGCATTGCCGAACGAACAGCCGTCCGTCAGCGTGTTCTGGTCGAAAACCGTTACCTTATAACCCGCCTTGTCCAGATAATACGCTGAACATAAGCCGATTATGCCACCACCAATAATACCAATGTGTCTCATATTACCTGAAAACCATGAACGTAAGGATCGTCTTCATCCAGAATAATATGATTGAAGCCGTGAATAATGGCCCAGCCTTCAATGCTCGGCACAATGGCGGTTTTTCCGGACAACTCCGTTTCCTGCTCGATTCGGCCCGTAAAAATGGAGCCGATAATACTCTCGTGCACAAAATCCTGATCCGGTTTCAGCCAGCCTTTGGCATGCCACTGCGCCAGCCGGGCCGACGTGCCGGTGCCGCAGGGCGAGCGGTCGATGGCTTTGTCGCCGTAGAAAACCGCATTGCGGGCCGTGGATGTTGCCGCCAGCGGTTCGCCCGTCCACAGAACGTGGCTCAGCCCGTTGATGGTCGGGTTTTCGGGATGCACAAACGCATACTGTTCGTTCATCCGTTCCCGCATCACCCGCGCCCAGGCAATGAGTTGTTCTGCCTTGAAATGCTGTAAACCGGCGAAATTGGGCTGTGGGTCCACAATGGCGTAAAAGTTACCGCCGTACGCGACATCGACCGTCAGGGTTCCCAAATCCGGACAATCGACCGTCAGCCCTTCGGCCGCCAGATACGACTTGACGTTGGTAATTTTGACCGATTTTACCTTTCGCCCCTCCTGCCGGTATTCGGCCCGAACCAGCCCGGCGGGAACTTCCAGGTTCAGGACGCCCGGTGTTTTCGGCACAACCAGCCCCTGCTCGATGGCCACTGTCACGGTTCCGATGGTGCCGTGACCACACATCGGCAAACAGCCCGACGTTTCGATAAACAGCACACCCACATCGTTGGCGGGGTCGCTGGGCGGATACAGAATGCTGCCTGACATCATATCGTGGCCACGCGGTTCGAACATCAGACTCTTCCGAATCCAGTCGTAATCGCGCAGAAAATGCTGCCGTTTTGCACTCATCGTCGCCCCTACAAGGTGCGGAATACTCCCACCGGTGACCACCCGAACGGGATTCCCGCAGGTGTGGGCGTCGATGCAATAAAAATTATAGCTCATACGGAGAGACGACTACACCGTTTGCAGTTCGGGGCGGATCGCCAGAGCGGCTTCAATAATGCCCAGCACCCGTTCCCGTTCTTCTCCCTCCAGTGTCAGCCGCGGGGCACGAACGTATTCCGAACCAATGCCGGTGGCCGTAGCGGCAAGTTTGATGTATTGCACCAGTTTCGGCTGAATATCCAGCTCCAGCAGGGGCATAAACCACCGGTAAATCCGGATCGCTTCGTCGATTCGACCGGCTTTCACCAGCTCATAAATGGCCACCGTTTCCTGCGGGAAGGCATCGACCAAACCGGCCACCCAGCCATCGGCACCCGACACCAGCGCTTCCAGTGCCAGCGTGTCTACCCCACCCAGCAAACTGTAGCGGTCGCCAAAGGCATTCCGCATCCGGGCGATGTTGGTCAGGTCGCGCGTCGATTCTTTCACGGCCCGAATGTTCGGCAAAACCGCCAGTTCCTCAAACATGGCCACAGTGGTCATGATTTTGTAATCGACCGGATTGTTGTAAATCATGATCGGCAGCGAAGTTTCCTGCGCGATGGTTTTGAAAAACGCAACGGTTTCGCGGGAATCCGCAAAATACCGCATCGGCGGCAACAGCATCAGGCCATCGGCTCCGTTGGCTTCGGCTTCCCGCGCCCCCCGAACCGCTTCGCGCGTGGAGGCTTCTGCCACATTCATAATCACCGGAACCCGGTTATTGGTAGTTTCCAGCGCCTTTTCGAGCAAAGAAAGCTTCTCGGGGCCGGTCAGCGTACTGACCTCGCCCAGTGAACCGGCGATGATCAAACCGTGAACACCGGCATCGAGATGAGCCAGGATGTTTCTGGCGAACAGCGGCAAGTCGAGTTCGTCGTCGGCCGTAAAAGGCGTGAGCAGGGCGGGATAAACCCCTTTCCAGGGTACGGAGATAGCCATAATATCAGGGATTGATCGGACTTGAATGGAATACGTGCCACCTGCACGCTTCAGATAGAACAAATTTGGCAAAATAACGAATGGCTCACTTCATAGAGATTGATTGATTCTGATACTTTTTTTTCCACTTTATGGTACAATTAGAAATTAACCAACCAATTCTGTATCAATTTCGAAAATTATCGCTACTTTGTTTTGCATCACCGTCTCTATTCATCACTTAATCCATTTTAAATCGCTATGCTTTCGACACTCCTCTCCACGCAGAAGCAGCCGTCACCGCGCCCCCGTTTTCACTCCTGCCATCTTTTTTTCCCGGCTTTCCAATGAAACCGCTGCTGTTCCGAATCCCCACCGTGGCCGATCGCTCGTTTCGGGTTCAGGTCGATGATGGGTCTCATTTTTACGACCGGCTTCATTTCCATCCCGAACTGCAATTGACGTTAATCAAGGAAAGCGTGGGTACACAGGTTATCGGCGACCGCATCGACCGATTCCGCCCCTACGATTTATTGCTTTTGGGGGCCAATCTACCGCATGTATTTCGCAACGATCCGGCTTATTTTTCCGCAAAAACCGCTCAACGGGCCTTGTCGTATTCTGTCTATCTTCGTCCGGAGCACCTGAAAGAACCGTTTTTCGGTATGCCCGAATTGAACCACCTCAGCCAGCTTTTTCAGGAAGCCCGACATGGCGTTCGGATTCGTTTTAACGAGCCGGTTTCAACCACGCATTGCATGGAAGAACTGCACACCCTTCGTCCTTTCGAGCAACTGATGGCGCTTTTAACGGTTTTGGATTGCATGGCGACCGATTCGAGACGGGAAATGCTGTCGATGACGGCCTACGAACAACCCCGCCGTCCCGACGATCACCAGCGGCTCGACAATGTATTTACCTACATTCTAAACCACTACGCTTCGCCTATCACCCTGGAAGAAGTGGCGGCTCAGGCTCACCTGACCGAAAGCGCGTTTTGCCGGTTTTTTCGTCTTCATACCCGAAAAACGTTTTCGCAATTGCTGAATGAAGTCCGGATCGAACACGCCTGCCGTTTGTTGCAGGAATCGAAACTTCCGATCAGCCAGATTGCTTTTTCGTGTGGCTACACGAATTTGTCGAATTTTAACCGTCAATTTAAGCTCATTACGAGCCTGACGCCGGGCCAATACATCAAAGCCATTTTCTAAAAAATATGAGACTGATTTTCAGAAAACTTCTCCTTATTCTCTTTTTCTTTACCAGTTTTCAAGCTGCAAGGGCGCAGTTTCAGGGCGTTCGATGGACTTCCGACGGAAACGCCTATCTGACCGTTACCCCGGAAGCGGTTCTGCAAACCGACGTGGTTTCCGGGAAGGCAATCCCCCTGATTTCCAGGGTACAACTCACCCCAACCGGCGCATCGAAACCGCTGACAGTGGCCCAGTTGGCGTTCAGCCGCGATTCTTCACAGGTGCTTATTTTCACCAATACCGCCCGGGTCTGGCGCTACAACACCCGGGGCGATTATTATCTGCTCGATCGGAATAGTAATCGATTGCGGCAGGTGGGAAAAGTCCAGCCGGGTCAATCGCTGCTCTACGCCAAGCTGTCGCCTGACGGAACCAAGGTAGCATATGTAAGCAAAAACAATCTGTTCGTGGAAGATGTGGCGACTGGACAAACCACCCCACTGACCACCGACGGCACCCGCAAACGCATCAACGGCACGTTTGACTGGGCGTACGAAGAGGAGTTCGGCTGCCGCGACGGTTTTCGATGGAGCCCGGACAGCAAGCAAATTGCCTATTGGCAGGTCGACGCCAGCACGATTCGCGACTATTTGATGCTCAATACGACGGATTCGGTTTACTCCCGTGTCATTCCGGTCGAGTACCCAAAAGTCGGGGAGTCACCCTCTCCGGTTCGCATCGGAGTCGTTACGGCCACCGGCGGGCCAACGCGCTGGCTGCCCATTCCGGGCGATCCCCGGCAGCATTACCTCGTCCGAATGGAGTGGTTTCCCTACTCGAACGAGCTGATTATCCAGCAATTAACCCGAAAACAAAACCAGAGTATTCTTTTTGTAGCGCAACCCGACAATGGCTCTGTAACGCCGATTCACCGCGAAACCAGTGACACCTGGATTGATACGAAGGAGAGTTGGAACCGGGGCAATCCCGCCGGTTGGGAGTGGCTGGACGGTGGAAAATCGTATATTTGGGTTTCCGAAAAAGACGGCTGGCGGCATCTGTATCGGATCAGTCGCGACGGCAAAAAAGAACTGTTGCTCACGCCCGGTTCCTATGACATTGCCAACCTCAATTACATCGACGAGCGAAACCAATACATCTATTTCATGGCTTCCCCCACCAATCCCACTCAGCGGTATTTGTACCGTGCGAAGATGGATGGCAAAGGAAAACCGGAGCGGATTTCGCCCGCCAATGAGCCGGGAACCCATGCCTACGACATCGCCCCCGGTGGTCGATATGCCCAGCATACGTTCAATAGTCACCAGACACCGATGGTAACAAACTGGATTCGCTTGTCCGACAATCAGGTCGTTCGTGCGTCTCCCAGCTCCGCTTCCAGCCCCCAATCACCCCGGAATGTGGAGTTTTTCAAAGTTCAAACCGCCGACGGCATTTCGCTGGACGGCTGGATGCGAAAACCCGAAAATTTCGACAGTACCAAAAAATATCCGGTTGTTTTTTATGTCTATGGCGAACCGGCAACCACCACGACCAGCGACGTCTTTTCGGCGGGCAGCAATGCGCAGTTTGACGGCGATATGGCCAAAGCAGGCTATTGCTACGTTGCCCTGGATAACCGGGGAACTCCGGCTCTGAAGGGAGCCGCCTGGCGTAAAGCCATCTACCGGCAGATCGGGCGGATCAACGTTCGGGATCAGGCGATGGGGGCTAAAAAACTATTCGAACAACACGCCTATCTGGATACCAGCCGGGTCGCCGTCTGGGGTTGGAGTGGCGGTGGCGCAACCACGCTTCACCTGCTGTTTCAGTATCCCGACATCTATAAAACCGGCATTGCCGTGGCGGCTGTGGGCAATCAATTGTTCTACGATAACATCTACCAGGAGCGGTATATGGGCTTACCCCAGGAAAACCGGGAAGATTTTGTGGCCGGTTCACCCATCACCTACGCCAAAAATCTACGCGGGAATCTCCTTTATATTCACGGAACGGGTGACGACAATGTGCATTATTCCAACGCCGAAGTCCTTATCAATGAACTCATTAAACACAACAAATACTTTCAGGTGATGCCCTATCCAAACCGGACGCATAGTATTTCGGAAGGCGAAGGCACCAGCCGTCACCTCCGCAGTCTATACACCCGGTATTTGCTAGAACACTGCCCTCCGGGGCCACACTGAGTGCGGATATAAATGATTTAACTCCGAATGGAATACGACATGATTCATCAACTCTCTAAATCCACTGGGCTCCTGCTGGCAGCTCTGTTTTTTTCCTTAGCGGTTCAAGCCCAAAAATATGCGTTTACACACGATGACACCTTACGCGGTTCCATTACCCCGGAACGGATCTGGTGGGACCTGGCGTATTATCATCTTCAGGTAAAAATCAATCCGGCGGACAGTGCGATCAGTGGCAGCACAACCATTTATTACCGGGTTTTAAAACCCGACCAGACGCTGCAAGTTGATTTACAACGTCCCCTTAAAATTCAGAAAATTGTTCAGGAAGGGAAGGAATTGGCTTTCAGGCAAGATGGAAATGCCTACTTTATAACGCTTCAGAAAAAGCAGGAAATTGGGCAAACCGAGTCGCTGGTGGTTCACTATGCCGGAAAACCGCGGGTAGCCAAACGCGCGCCCTGGGATGGCGGCTTTGTCTGGAAACGGGATAAAACCGGGCAATGGTTTATTGCCACAGCTTGCCAGGGATTGGGTGCCAGTGCGTGGTGGCCCTGCAAAGATCACATGTACGACGAACCCGACAGCATGCTTATCAGCATCACCGTACCCAACGGATTACAGGATATTTCCAATGGCCGTTTGCGCCGGGTGACCGACCACGAAGATGGGAGCCGCACTTTCGACTGGTTTGTGAGTAACCCGATCAGTAATTACGGTGTCAACGTCAACATTGGCAATTATGTGCACTGGGCGGATACGCTTCAGGGTGAAAAGGGGCGATTGACCCTGGATTTTTACGCCCTGCCCGAACATGCCGATTCGGCCCGTCGGCAATTCCAACAAGCGAAACCCATGCTGATAGCATTTGAGCATTGGTTTGGACCGTACCCATTTTACGAAGATGGTTACAAACTTGTCGAAACACCGTATTTAGGAATGGAGCATCAAAGTTCGGTGACGTACGGCAATCGTTTTCGGAACGGGTATTTAGGACGCGATTTGTCGGGAACCGGTTTTGGACTTCTCTGGGATTTCATCATCATCCACGAATCTGGTCACGAGTGGTTTGCCAATAACATTACTTACCGGGATGTTGCCGACATGTGGGTACACGAGAGTTTTACCAATTACTCCGAGAACCTCTATACGGAATTTTATTATGGAAAAGAGGCAGGATCGGCCTATGTAATGGGTACCCGGGCGCTCATTCGAAATGACCGACCCATCGTTGGAACCTACCATGTAAACCACTCAGGTTCAGGGGATATGTACTATAAGGGCGGAAATATGTTGCATACAATCCGGCAAATTATCGGTGATGATACGAAGTGGCGGGGAATTCTGAGGGGTCTTAACCAGCGATTTTACCACCAGACGGTTGATGGGAAACAAATCGAGGAATACATTATCCAACAATCCGGTATCGATTTACAGAAGGTATTTGACCAATACCTGCGCGATAAACGTATTCCCACGTTGGAGTATAAATTGATTAAAAACAAGATCCAATACCGCTGGACAAATTGTATCCAAGGATTTAATATGCCGTTAAAAGTGTGTTTAAATAATGCTGGCCCTATTGAGAAGCTCAACCCGACTACGCAATGGCAGACATTACCCATTTCAGGAATCAATTTGTTAACCAGTGATCCTGCTTATTATGTGTTTGTCCAGCAATCAAAATGACGCCTAAAAAAACGATACATAGGTCATAAAAAAAGCTCCCCGCTGGTGCGGGGAGCTTTTGTAATCTGTGGTGGCGGCAACCTACTCTCCCGGAAGTGACTCCAGTACCATCG
>NZ_VTWS01000020.1 GCF_008727875.1 Larkinella humicola
CGATGGTACTGGAGTCACTTCCGGGAGAGTAGGTTGCCGCCACCACAGATTACAATGTACCCATCTCCTTAAACCGAGATGGGTATACTTTTTTCTTTTTGATTTTTTACAAAATAATTACCTTTGCCAATCGGGGTGTAGCGCAGCTCGGTAGCGCGCTACGTTCGGGACGTAGAGGTCGTGGGTTCGAATCCCGCCACCCCGACTTGTAAAACTTGATCATCATGCGTTTTGGATTGATATCGTCGAATCTTTGGTGGCGTTCTTCTTCAATCGAAGTTGAACAGTCAGCGCATGCTTTGTAAAACCGATTCTATTGGTTCTTTCGAAAGCCCACTGTTCAAACCAGTGGGCTTTTTTTGTTTTCTAACCATTCCTTTTCAATCATGATTGCTCCCTTTAAAGAACAAAAACCGGCCTTCAAGGTGACCAGCTCCTACCGCAAGATGCTAGCCGACACCTTGACCCCTGTTAGTATCTATCTTCGCCTGAGAGATAAGTTTGTCAACAGTATTCTGCTCGAAAGCTCAGATTACCACGGGAATGACAACAGCTACTCCTACATCTGTTTTGATCCCGTTGCAAAATTTGAATTTGATGGTAATTCTATAAAGATCGACTACCCAAACGCTACGTCAAAATCCGTCGAGATTTCTCCAAAAGATGACTTGCTGACGGAAATCGAAGACTTTAGAGCCGGATTTCAGTATCAGAAATTCCCGTTTCCGTTTATTACCAATGGTCTTTTTGGTCACATTGGCTACAATGCGGTTCAGTTTTTTGAAGATATTTCGTTGAAAGCGGATGGAGCCGAAAACGATGTGCCGCTGGTCGTTTACCAGGCGTTTCGGTATGTGATTGCGATCAACCATTTTAAAGACGAACTCTATCTTTTTGAGCATTCGTATTTGGAAGAAGGTCAGGAGCCCGCTCCCCATAACCTTGATTACATTGAAACCCTCATTAAAAACCGCAATTTTCCGTCCTATTCCTTCCAAACTACGCAGGATGAGCAGTCTAATTTTACGGATGATCAATTCCTGGAAATTATTCAAAAAGGAATCGACCATTGCCACCGGGGTGACGTGTTCCAGATTGTGCTTTCCCGTAAGTTTTCTACGGCTTTTCGGGGCGATGAATTTAACGTCTACCGCGCTCTTCGCTCGCTGAATCCGTCGCCTTATCTTTTCTATTTTGATTACGGCAATTATAAATTGTTCGGATCGTCGCCGGAAGCTCAGATTGTCATTAAGGGCCAGAACGCCATCATTTATCCCATTGCCGGCACCTTTCGCCGGACGGGTAATGATGTAGCGGATGCGGAACTGGCGCAAAAACTGCACAATGATCCGAAGGAAACCGCTGAGCACGTCATGCTGGTCGACTTGGCGCGGAATGATCTGAGCCGGAATTGCAAAACCGTTAAAGTCGAAACCTTCAAAGAGGTGCAATATTACTCGCACGTCATTCACCTGGTGTCGAAAGTCGTGGGCGAACTGGACGAGAATACAAAACCGTTGCGGATTGTGGGCGAAACCTTTCCGGCCGGAACCTTGTCGGGTGCTCCCAAGCATAGGGCGATGCAATTGATTGATCGGTACGAAAAAACGAGCCGTGGGTTTTACGGCGGGTGCATTGGGTTCATGGATTTTAGTGGCGATTTCAACCAGGCGATTATGATTCGGACGTTCCTCAGCAAGAACAATACGTTACATTATCAGGCCGGCGCCGGCGTGGTTGCCAAATCGAATCCGGAAAGTGAATTGCAGGAAGTACATAACAAATTGATGGCCTTGCGGACGGCCATGAAACAGGCTGAAACAATCTAAAACAACGGTTTTTATGAAAGTGCTGGTTATCGATAACTACGATTCGTTTACCTACAACCTCGTTTACATTCTTCGCGAGCTGGGCCATACCGTTGATGTGTATCGGAATGACAAAATTTCGCTGGAAGATGTAGATGCTTATGACAAAATATTGTTGTCGCCCGGTCCCGGAATTCCGTCGGAAGCGGGCATTATGCAGGAAATTATTCGCACCTATGCGCCTACCAAAAGCATTTTAGGCATTTGCCTCGGCCATCAGGGAATCAGCGAAGCGTTTGGTGCGACACTGGAAAACATGACAGATGTCTACCACGGCGTGGCGCACCGGACCTTTGTGAAAAATACCTCCGAGCGGTTGTTCAACGGCTTACCTGCTGAATTGCTAGTGGGGCGGTATCACTCCTGGACGGTTATTCCCGAAAGCATTCCGGCCGAGTTGACGGTGACGGCGGTCGACGAAGAAGGCCGAGTAATGGGCGTGGCGCACAAAGAATTCGACGTGCGGGGTGTTCAGTTTCATCCCGAATCGGTGTTGACGCAGCACGGAAAACAGATGCTGGAAAACTGGTTGAACGCATGATTCTGGATTCTGTCGTTCCCTGGGGCCGTTCGCTGGGCGAATACCGGCGAATGTTCAATCTAACCGAAGCGGATTTGGCCAGAACCGTCCTCGGCGTTGGTGACGGCCCGGCCAGTTTCAACGCTGAAATGACGGAATTGGGGCACACTGTGGTTTCCATTGATCCGGTTTATGCTTTTTCAACGGATGAAATCGCTTCCCGGATTGAGAAAACGTACGGTACGGTGGTTGAGCAAACCCGATCCAATGCGTCTCAGTACAATTGGACGGATTTTCAGGATGCGGACGATTTGGGGAATCAGCGGATGAAATCAATGAATTTGTTCCTGGCCGATTACGAAACCGGGAAGCTTCAGGGACGCTATCGGACAGAATCACTACCCAAACTTTCCTTCCCGGATCATTCCTTTGATTTGGCGCTTTGTTCGCATTTCTTGTTTCTGTACACGACGCATTTGTCAGAAGAGTTTCATAAACAGGCCATTAGCGAATTGTTACGTGTTGCCAAGGAGGTACGAATTTTTCCGTTGTTGGATTTAAGTGGTCAGCTTTCGCCGTATGTAAACGCCGTTTCGGATGAGTACTGGAAGAACGGATTTTCGTTTGAACAGGAAGAAGTGCCGTATCATTTTCAGAAGAATGGCAACCAAATGCTTTGCATCAAAAGATAAATAACGCATCCTATTTCTATTAACCTCATGAAAGAAATACTGAATCACCTGTTCGAATACAAGACCTTAACCAAAGAAGAAGCCCGGCGGGTGTTGATCGGAATCAGTACCGGACAATACAATACCTCGCAAATTGCCGCTTTTTTGACGGTTTACATGATGCGGAGTATTACCGTCGAGGAACTCGAAGGCTTCCGCGATGCCATGCTGGAGCTGTGTCTGGCTGTCGATTTGTCGGAATATGACGTCATGGATTTGTGCGGAACCGGTGGTGATGGCAAGGATACCTTCAACATTTCAACCTTGTCGGCTTTTGTGGTAGCGGGTGCCGGGCAGCGGATTACTAAACACGGCAATCACGGCGTTTCGTCCATGTGTGGATCGTCAACAGTCATGGAATTTCTGGGCTACCGGTTTACGAATGACTATGATGTGCTGCGGAAAAAAGTCGAAACCGCCGGCATTTGTTTTCTGCACGCACCCCTCTTCCACCCGGCGATGAAAAATGTTGGGCCGATTCGGAAAGAATTGGGTGTAAAGACATTTTTTAACGTTTTGGGGCCGATGGTGAACCCGGCTTTCCCGAAAAAACAGCTCGTTGGCGTGTTCAGTCTTGAATTAGCCAGATTGTATGCGTATCTTTATCAGCAAACGCCTAAGCGGTTTATGATCCTACACGCTCTGGATGGCTATGATGAAGTGTCGTTGACCGGCGCCTTTAAAACGATCACCGCACACGCTGAGCAAGTGCTGACTCCGCACCAAATTGGCTTGCCCCAACTGCAGCCGGAACAATTGGCCGGGGGTAAGTCCGTCGAAGATTCTGCCCGTATTTTTATGAATGTGTTGAACAACGAAGCAACTTCTGCCCAAACGGATGCGGTTATTGCCAATGCTGCTATGGCGCTGGTAGCCGCCGAGCGGGCGAAAACCGTTGAGGAAGGCATTCAGCAGGCACGGGAATCGCTGGAAAGCAAGCGGGCGTTGGACAGCCTTAAAAAATTGCTGGCGGCTTAAGGCTAAAGAAGAATTGAATCGGTTGTAAAGAAAATTACAAAGTGCAATACCACCGGAATAAAGAATAGAATGGACGTACTTGAACGGATTATTGAGCGGAAGCGAACCGAAGTAGATTATCAAAAAACCGTCGTATCCCAACGGGAGCTCGAACAACGGCCGCAGTTTAACCGGCAGCCGCTAAGTGCTCACGACGCGCTTCGGCGACCCGGTTCATCGGGTATTATTGCCGAATTCAAGCGAAAATCCCCTTCCAAAGGCATTATTAACGATCAGGTTCTGGTGGCCGACACCACGGCGGGTTACGTCCGGGCCGGTGCTGCGTGTCTGTCGGTTTTAACGGATGAACCATTTTTTGGTGGTAGGTCCGAGGATTTGATCCAGGCGCGACAGGCCAATCCCTCAACCCCGATTATCCGGAAAGATTTCATCATCGATCCGTACCAGATTGTGGAAGCCAAAGCAATCGGTGCGGATTTTATTTTGCTCATTGCCGCTTGCCTCACCCCCAAACAAGTTCAGAATTACAGCCAGGTTGCCCACGATTTGGGGCTGGAAGTACTGCTGGAAGTCCACGACGAGGAGGAATTGGCCAGCCATCTGACCGAAACCGTCGATCTGGTGGGCGTCAATAACCGCAATCTGAAAACGTTTGTGACCGATCTTTCAACGTCCGTCCGGCTTTCAACGTTAATTCCCGATTCATTCGTCAAAATTTCCGAGAGTGGTTTGCAGCAGGCCGAATCCATTCTGGCGCTTCAGCAAGTCGGTTATCAGGGCTTTCTGATCGGCGAAACATTTATGAAAACCGCCGACCCGGCACAGGCTTTGCAGCACTTACTTGATGAATTGAACCAGTTGCATCCATTACCTCAAAAACACTATATCGTATGAAAGTAAAAGTCTGTGGAATGCGGGATTCCGAAAACATCCGTGATTTGCTCGCCCTGGCACCCGATTTTATGGGATTTATTTTTTACGACAAATCACTGCGGTTTGTTGGTGAAGAACTGGACGCTGAACTGTTAAAATCATTTCCGCGCAGCACGAAAAAAGTGGGTGTATTTGTCAACGCCAGCCCGGATTACATTCTGCGCAGCGTGAAAAAGTATGACCTGCAATATGTGCAGCTACACGGAACTGAAACACCCGACTTCTGCCGGAATCTGAGGAACCGGGGTGTCAGCATCATCAAGGCCTTTTCGGTCGATGAAACGTTCAACTTCAGCATGCTGAACAATTACAAACCGTCCTGTGATTTCTTTTTGTTCGATGCAAAAGGCGATCAGTTTGGCGGCAACGGCATTTCGTTCGACTGGAGCCTGATGAATCGGTATGATAACGACAAACCGTTTTTTATCAGTGGCGGTATTGATGCGGAAAGTCTTGACGCTCTGGATAAACTGAAACACCTGAAGCTGTATGGCGTCGATATCAACAGCAAAGTGGAGATGAGCCCGGGTCTGAAAGACATCGAACTGGTCAAAGCCATCATCACCGGCCTGAAACCCATCGAAGAAGAGGAAACCGTCGCTTAACCCGTAGCCTATTGAGATAGTTATACATTCAGAGACCGCATTTTGCGGTCTTCCAGGCTTTTCTGCCTTCATTAATTCGATAGTAATCGAAAATTGCCCGGTGATCGGTGCGGTTCTAGAGTTACTGCATACTTGTTTTTGAGTACAATGGAAACTACAGAAGTAAAATCAGCTTTTCAGGTCGACGAACGGGGATACTACGGCACCTTCGGTGGCGCATTCATTCCGGAAATGCTTTATCCAAACGTAGAAGAACTACGCCAAAATTACTTGTCTATTATTTCCGATCCGGCTTTTCAACAGGAATGGCGGGATTTACTAACGGATTATGTAGGTCGTCCAACCCCGCTTTTTCATGCCCGTCGTTTGTCAGCCGCTTACAATACAACGATTTACCTGAAGCGCGAAGACCTGTGTCATACGGGTGCTCATAAAGTGAACAATACAGTCGGCCAGATTCTGGTAGCCCAGCGATTGGGTAAAAAACGGATTGTGGCCGAAACCGGTGCAGGTCAGCATGGCGTTGCCACGGCGACGGTTTGCGCCTTGATGGGTCTGGAGTGTATTGTTTACATGGGTAGCATCGACATGGAGCGCCAGAAGCCCAACGTCGACCGGATGCGGATGCTGGGGGCGACAGTCGTTCCGGCCACCAGCGGAAGCCAAACCCTAAAAGATGCTACGAATGAAGCCATGCGGCATTGGATCAATAATCCGGTCGATACCCATTACGTGATCGGTTCGGTCGTTGGTCCGCATCCCTATCCGGATATGGTAGCTCGTTTTCAGTCCATTATTTCCGAAGAAACCCGCAAGCAATTGCTGGAAAAAACTGGTCAGGCCAATCCCGATTATGTCATTGCCTGCGTGGGTGGAGGGAGTAATGCTGCCGGTGCTTTTTACCATTACCTAGACGAACCGTCGGTGAAACTGATTGCCGCCGAGGCCGCCGGTCAGGGTGTTCAGTCGGGTCATTCGGCTGCGACGACTGCCTTGGGAAAACCCGGTATTTTGCACGGAAGCAGCACCATTCTGATGCAAACCGAAGATGGTCAGGTCGTTGAACCGTACTCGATCTCCGCTGGTTTGGATTATCCCGGTATTGGACCCTTACACGCTCATTTGTTTTCATCCGGCCGTGGTTGGTTTTACGCCATCACCGACGAGGAAGCGCTGGAATCGGCCTTTGAACTGAGCCGTCTGGAAGGCATCATTCCGGCCCTGGAGTCCTCACACGCCTTAGCTTGTTTGCCTAAATTAAAAGCCCGCCCAGACGAAACCGTCGTGATTTGCCTTTCAGGCCGTGGCGATAAAGATTTAGCCGCCTACACGACTCGTCTTCCAAAATAACCATCACACATACTCTATAATCTTCCGCCAGGTAAAAGCTAGCGGGAAAGCATTCCATTCCCTAAAGAATACTGCCATGAACCGCATTACTGAATTGTTTCAAAAGAAGTCCGAACAGATTCTGAACGTTTATTTCACCGCCGGTTTTCCCCAGTTGCACGATACGGCACCGATTTTGGAGACGTTGCAGGAAGCCGGTGTTGACCTGATCGAGATCGGAATGCCGTATTCAGATCCGGTCGCCGATGGCGAAACCATTCAGCAAAGCAACCAGAAGGCGCTACACAACGGGATGTCGCTGCGGGTTCTGTTCGAGCAACTTGAGGGAATTCGGCAGAAGGTTCAGGTGCCAATTCTATTGATGGGCTATCTAAATCCGGTTGTTCAGTTCGGAGTGGAAGCATTTTGCCGGAAATGTGCCGAGGTGGGTGTCGATGGAATCATTGTGCCGGATCTGCCTATTGATGTATACGAACGGGAATACAAGGCCATTTTCGATCAGTATGGGTTGCAAAATATCTTCCTGATAACGCCCCAGACAACTGAAAACCGTATTCGACAGATTGATCAGTTAACGAATGGGTTCATCTATATGGTCTCATCGGCCAGTACGACAGGCTCACAAAAAGGAATCACGGACGAAATGAAAGCCTATTTCAGCCGGATCGAAGCCATGAAAATAAAGAATCCACGCTTGATTGGTTTCGGAATTCAGGATTATTCAACTTTTCAAACGGCAAGTCAGTATGCTAATGGTGCCATTATTGGCAGCGCCTTCGTCCGTTTGCTGGAGCAAAATCAGGAGAATAAGACCGCAGCAATCCATGATTTCATCCACTCAATCCGGTTTTCGGAGCCTCAGGAAAAAATAAATTCGGTTCTTACCGCCTAATAGTCAGCACTGTAGAAAGTATTCTACATTTATTTTGGTTGGTGGTCTTGACAAAGGTTAAAATAATGCGGTACTTTGCAGT
>NZ_VTWS01000002.1 GCF_008727875.1 Larkinella humicola
CTCCGGAGGAGCGGTCTAAAAACATCTTCAGGCCGCTCCTCCGGAGCTACCACGAACTGATGGATGCTATATTTACTATTGACAGGACAGGTCTCCGGCCTTAATTCAAACAGCTTCTTAAACTTTTTACCTTACCGGAAACCGTAGGGCAGGAACCGCCGTTGGTGTGGGAGCACTAGGCAACACGGCTTCATGTTTCAGGCTGTCGGGTAGAATCTTCACATCCAATCCAAGCTGTTTTTTCAGACCTTCCCAGTTGTTACGGCCATCCTGATAGGCCGGGTTGACCATCATCGACATGTTGTAGAAATACGAAGCGAGGTGGTAGCGACGTTCGTTCTGGTAAATCACCCCGAGGTTGTTGTAGGCCGGTGCGTAATTGGAGGAGGCCCGAATCGCCTGTTTGTAGAAATACACCGCCGAATCCCGGTTTGGAATCAGCTTCTGGTACGAATAGGCGATCGAGAAAAAAGCTTCACCGAAACCGGGGTAAATTTCCGTCGACCGTTGCAGGTGATAAATGGCTTTGTTGAAGTAAAACCGTTTTTGCTTCGGGTCTTTTTCTTCTGCACACTTGTTGATCCACTCATTGGCTACATGCCGGTTGACCTGGCAACTGTTGGAAGCATATTCCAGGCCGCTGTTGAAAAGCGTAAAGTTGTCCTTCCAGTCTTCATTCCGAACCACCGTCCGGAAGCTGAACAACCCGCCAACCACCACACACAGGCCGATCAACACACCGTAGCGTTTGAGTACCGGCGCACTGTCCGACAGGTTCAGCCGTTTGGCCAGCAACAGATCCAGGCCGGCAACGGCGGCAATGACAAAGCCCAGAATCGGGGAATATAAAAACCGTTCGGCCAGAATACCGCCCCGGAACAGCACGAAGCCCAAACCGGGAGTCATGGTGATGAACATCCACGTCAGGCCGAAACCCCAGAGTGACCGTTGCCAGAAGCCTTTCCAGGCCAGCCAAACCAATCCGCCAAAAGAAAACAGCCCCAGCAAGGTTTCCCAATCGCTGAGTTTGCCGGAGGGAATGACGTTATACGAGTAGTCGTACGACAAATGGAGCGGAAAAATCAGCAGCCGGGCATATTGGGCGAAGAATTTGAAGGTGGTCAGAAACTTCGTGTTTTCGAGCGCATACGGATAGTTGGCCCAGTCGACCGGCGGATTCCCGCTCAGGGTTCCGATCATTGTCTTTTTCTGCCAGAAAAACAGGGCCGTTACCACCAGATAGGGCCAGATGCTGATGAGCGATTGAAAGAAATTCCGTTTGGCGAAGGTATACTGCATGATCACAATCAGCCCCAATCCTACCAGTGACGATTCTTTTGAAAGATACGTCAGATACATCCAGAAGGCCGAAAAGACAATCCAGCCTTTCTGCTGGGTTTCCAGGTATTTCCAGTAGGTCAGCATCACCAGCGTAATGAACAGGAAACTCAGCATTTCATCCCGGCTTTTGATGTTGGCAACCACCTCGGTATGAAGCGGATGTGCCATGAAGAGCAGTGCAATCAGGGTGGTCAGGACGGTGCGGCCCGGCAACCATTTCTGCAACAGAACTACCAGAAAAAAACCGGTCAGGGCGTAGATTCCTCCGTTGATCATGTGGCTGATGTGCGGATCGCCATTGAAATATTCTTTTTCCAGCGCAAAAGTGATGAGTGCCAGCGGGCGGTAATAGCCGAGTGATATGTTGCTAAAGTGCCAGAACTCGGTCTTGAGCAGATCCGGAATGCCTTCGATGCCTTTCTGAACGAACAGATTCTGGGTAATGGCCGCAATGTCGTCCAATGCCAGCCCGTGGTTGAATGTGTTGGCGTAGAGGGCGAATCCGGCGACTGCCACCAGCAAAGCCCAGGGCCATTGAATGGACCGGGGCGCCAGTGGTTCCGAGAGGGTTGGGAACGCCGGTTTAGTCAAGGAAGCCGCGGGGCGCGTAACCGCCGTTACCGGTCTGGATGTGGGCTTGGTTCCCCCATTGGGTGTAGGCCGAATGAGGGGTTTTTGACTCGACGAGGATTGATTCTTCTTGGACATACGAACGGGTCAGGTCAGTTTTTTGTAGCGATGGTACGTTTGTTTAGTAAAGCAACCTTTCATCTCGATGGTTATTTGTAAAATTGGCAAGATTCCTCCAAAAATCAATGAAGGATGTTGGTCGAATCCCAACAATTGGTTGGTAAAGTCAGTTAAACCAGTACAGTAAGTGTCCAGCAAATACCTTGCCGGGCGAGGATCGGAAGTGGGTATCCTGCTCCCGAAACGGATGGAATTGTCCATTTCCCGGAATGGGTATAAACCGGAAAAGAAATTCTATGGACGGTATTTAATCTTTTTTCTTATTTTTCCATTTCATTTCCATCCGGCTCCTGCCAGTTGGGCAACTGATCTGTTTTATATGGCATCCGCTTTTCTGGGCCTACGGACTATAATTTACGCGGCACCTGATTTATTCAACGCGAAAAACTGGTACTCAACCATTCTGGGTATTGATCCGTATTTTGACGAACCCTTCTATATTGGTTTTTCCGTGGGTGGCTACGAACTCGGGCTCGATCCGGCGGCCAAACCCTCGGACGGCAGTACGATTACGTACTGGGGCGTTCCGAACATCGAAAAAGCCTGGGAACACCTGATGAGCCACGGCGCCAGCGTGCATTCCGGCATTGAAGAAGTAGGTGGTGACATTAAAGTCGCCAGTGTGAAAGACCCATTTGGCAACGTGCTCGGCATTATAGAAAATCCGCATTTCAAGGCGGAGTAAGCTGGTCGGGGTCAACCATAAGATTTTGTAAACCATTTTTGTTGACCCCGGTCATTCAACCAAGCGGTATATTTTTTCAAATAAGATAATCATTACTGACAATCATATTTGTATTCTCTAATATTTATGTGCGTATTATCTTGATTGTATATTTTACGGATCCTCCTTGTTACTTTACCTTCATTATCAAATTTATATATGTATTCCCCTATGCTATTCGGAATACTATACCCATAGACCGATGTAGTCTTAGTTATTAAATTACGGTCTGCCTTACCATTAAAAGGAGTGGGATTAGGAATATTAAGTTTTGTCAAATCAAATTCAGCGGTTGAAATACTAGAACCACTTTCTGATTTAACTGTATTTCCATCAGAAATTGTGTTTTTAAATCCGTAATTATCTTTAATAATATATCCTTCACTATTGTAGATCACATCTTTATTGGAAATAAAACCATATTCATTAAGGGTATGAGTAAATTCTCTGGTTTCGCTGGGCCAACCTTCATGCACAAATTTTATTTTTAATTTGCCGGGAGTATATTCATAAGTATACATTTCTTTTCCTCTAACAAATTGGTTGGAATGAGTCTGTTCAATCAATCTGTTCTGCAAATCATATTTGTACCCATAAAAATCCTCTCCCGAGGACGACAAAGCATATTGAGAACCGTCTATTTCAACAATGTCAATTACTTTACTATGCCCAAAGTCAAAATAATTATCCCCAATTTTTATGTCTTCATTTGGTAATATTTTATGTATTTCTACATCCCTAACTTCAGAGAGAAGACAATTTTCATAGGGATTTGCTGCCGGTTGCAAATGATCCTGAATCGTACAAGATTCAAGTAGAAATAGCAAACAAATCAGTAACAAACTAGGACGGAGGGAGAAAATTAAGTTCATTATCTTAAAATTTAGGTGAGTGGATATTAATTTAAATGTACAAGCAAATTTAAAATAAAATATAATAGTTCCTGCTTGCAGAGGTTATAAAAATAAAAAAGACGTCTCTGCTTGGAGACGCCTTTCCCTATACTCAGAAAACCCTACCTACAACCGCGGAATCCGCAGCACCTGTCCCGGATAAATCAGGTCCGGGCTTTTGAGCATCGGTTTGTTGGCTTCGAAAATAATACCGTATTTCATGGCATCACCGTAGACTTTCTTGGAAATCGCCGACAAGGTGTCGCCCGACTCGACCGTATGGTACTGACCTTCGGGCTCCGGGGCTTCCACCACCAGGCGGTTATCGACCTGGTGAACGCCTTCGACGTTCCCAACGGCCAACGCCAGTTTTTCGGCGTCTTCCTGGGTAGCCACTTCGCCTTCCAGCACCACCGTGTCGCCGGCGGTTTTAACCGTCAACTTCTTGTACGACAACCCGAGTTGCTTGACGTGGTTGAGCAATGCGCTCGCTTTGAGCGGCTCTACTTCCGCAGCCTTAGCCGGTTCGGCAGCCGGCGCTTCGTGTTCTTTACCGAAAACTTTTTCCCCTACACCTTTGAAAAAACTGAGCAGTCCCATGGATTTTGTGTGTTTGATTAACAATGAATTGGGTTTGAATAGAACAACTGCGAACAGGGCGGAACTGTTTGAAGACGGAGGTCCGACGGGCTCCGCAGTCCTAGTTTAGACGCTAAATGTATCGGTTAGTAATCAATAGTCGACAAATTATTTTAAAATCTATTTACGACTTGGCAGAGTTTTCCGTTCTTGTGGCAGGGAGTGGTGCAATGGAGCACCAAAACCGTAACGACTTTATTCGGGATGAAACTAATTGGGGTCGCTTGTCTTGTCTTTCTGGTCGCCAGCGAAGCACAAGCGCAGGGCGGTATGGAGTTGGGAATCAGAGGGGGAGGCACTTTTACCCACGGGTATACGGTCATTCCGGCCCAAACGCTGTCGCCGGGTCTGGAACTTCCCCGGATCCGAAATTCCAACAACGGCATTGGCGTCGGTTTTTTCGGCAGCGTGTGGGCGCGAAAAAACTTGGACCGGTTTTTCCTGCAAGCCGAAATCAGTTATTCCTCGCTGGTGCTGAAACAGAAAGCCCCCATCGACCGCATCGACGTGGCTGCAGCAAAGGAGTTTGGCGTCAACCTGCCCAACATTCGGCCCGGAACGCTTTACGCCCGGTTGAACACCACCACCGAACCCACTCTCACTTCGTTGAATGTTCCCCTGTTTATTGGCAAACAAGGGAATGAAGGCAAATGGCGTTTCTACGGTGGCCCTACTTTTTTGTTCACTTTGAAGGCAGAAGCGGCCCGAACAGCATCGGGGCAGGTTGAAGCCAGTGCCAGCTTGCCCAGCTTTGCCATTTCGCAAATATCCGACCAGGTTGATCTGACCAATCCGGATCAGGCTGGCATTCTACAGGTAAAAACGTTCAATTTTGGGGCTGAATTTGGCGCGGGCGTTACGTTCCTGAAACGGCTTGAAGTCGATGTCCGTTACGGCTTGCCCGTTGGGGGCGTGTTTAACGACAGTGGGATTACCGGTTTCATCGGGTATGCCACGTTGACGCTGGGGTATAAACTGGCTTATTTCTGAGAAACATTCCACCCCAGACGCCAAAACAACTCGTGCCTGCGCCCGGGGTGAAATTCACATAAAAGCCTGACCTACTTCGCGGAGGAGATCGATCACGGGCAAGACTGTACGCCCTTTTTCGTTAAGACTGTATTCCACCCGGGGCGGAACTTCACCAAATGATTGCTTGTCGACCATTCCCAGTTCGACCAGCTGCTTCAATTCATGAACCAGCACTTTCTCGCTGATTCCGGGAACCCCCCGTTTGATTTCGCCGTATCGCAGGGTCTTTTCGCGGAGCAGGTGAATGATAATGAGCCGCCATTTCCCACAAATAACTTCAACTGCCTTCTTGATAATCAGTTCGGTAGAGATAATTTCTTCGCTCGTTTGTTTTAGTTCGGGTGTCATTGGTTAATAGTACTTACCTTTTGGTGGGTAACCCACTGATTAAGAGATTATTATGTGCAAACGAAGCAAAAATACAGTATTCACAATTAAGATGGAATGGGTTCTGAAAAATGATTTTTCAATTTGGAATCCTATCATTTTCGGGGATTAAAAAAGCCGTTACTTCGATCTCTACCAACAAATCAGGATTGATCAAAGCACTAACCTCAACCATCGAAGTTGCGGGTCGAATGTCCTTGAAAACCTCCCCGTGCGCCCGCCCTACATCTTCCCATTTTGAAATGTCGGTAACGTACATCCGTGTACGTACGACGTCGTTGAGCGTTGCACCAGCCTCCGCCAGCACCTTGCTGATTTTTTGCAGTATAAACCGGGTTTGTTCGTAAATGTTATCGCGACCAATCAAGTGGTCGCCGTCCATCGCGGTGGTACCCGAAATTTCGATTAGATTGCCGACACGAACGGCACGGCTGTAACCGACCACTGGCTCCCAGGATGTGCCGGAAGAAATGAGTTGACGAGAAGACATGAATTTATCATTTAGCCGGCTTTTTCGGCGACCAACTTATCCAGTGTATTTTTATATTCGCTTAAAAACAGCTTGAATTCTTTATCGAGCAGGTGCAGATCATCCGCCAGGGTAGTGCTGTCACTGACCTTTAATTTGCCTTCGGCTTCCCGAGCCACCTGGGCAATGCGGGCCACACCAATGGTTCCGGCGCTGCCTTTGAGTGTGTGCAGATGGCTTTTTACCGTCGGAATGTCGCCTGCGGCATAGGCTTCGAGTGCTTCCTGCACCAGGGTGGTAGCTTCGATTTCGAAATCCTCGTAAATCGACGTCACCAAATCCCAGCCCCCCACCTGCTCCAGTTGACCAATAATTTCGGGGTCGACCATCGGCATCTCCGGTTCGCGAATGGTTTCCAGTTGTTTGGAGCGCATCTGGGCCGCTTCCCTGAAATCCTTGCGGGCATCTACCGTTTCTTTCACTTTGGAAATCAAGCTCTGGGCCCGAATCGGTTTGGCAATGTAGTCATCGAGGCCCTGGCTTAGAAACCGATCCCGGTCTTCGCGCATCGAATACGCTGTCATGGCAATCACCGGTGGCAACTGCGTGCCGAACAGACTGCGCAGTTTCACCGTCGTCTCGACCCCGTCCATATCCGGCATCTGAATATCCATAAAAATCAGTTCATACGGGCTGGCGTTTTCGGCCATGGCCGCCGTCACTTTGTCGATGGCTTCCTGTCCACTCGATGCGGTTTCGACCTGGCAGCCCGATTTTTTCAGGATTTCGGTCGCCACTTTCCGGTTTACGGCATTATCATCGACCAGCAATAGATACGGATGATGATCTTTAAACACATTTTGCAACGAGATTTCAGCCTGATCGGACTTCTGACTCGTGGGGCTGATCAAGGTTTCTTTCAGCTCAATCGTAAACCAGAAGTTACTCCCCTTGCCGGTCGCCGATTCAACACCGATCGTTCCTTTCATCAGAGCCGCCAATTCCTTCGAAATAGCCAGACCGAGGCCCGTTCCACCGAAGGATTTGCGCGACGACATTTCGACCTGGCTGAATGAATTGAACAGAAGGCCCAGATCATCTTTCGCAATGCCGATGCCCGAATCCTTCACCTCCACCTTAATCCGGTTAAATTTACCCTTTTTACTGACCAGCGAAGCCTCGACCGTCACTGCGCCGTTCTCTGTAAATTTAATGGCGTTTGACGTCAGGTTGGACAAAATCTGCAGCAGCCGCGTTTGGTCGGCAATCACAAACCGGGGCAGTTTTTCGTCCAGATGATAGCTCAGTTTGTTCCCTTTCACACTAGCCTGTTGCCCAAAAAGTGATACCAGTTTGTCGAAAACTTCCCGGAACAAAATAGGGGCTTCGTGCAAAGCCATCTTCCCGGCTTCGATTTTCGACAGGTCGAGAATATCGTTCAGGATGTTCAGCAGCGTTTCCGACGATTTTTTGATCGTTTGCACGTAATCCTTCTGATCCTGATCCAGGGGCGTATCGTTGAGCAGGTCGATCATGCCAATCACCCCGTTCATCGGCGTCCGGATTTCGTGGCTCATGTTGGCCAAAAACCGCTCCTTCACCTTCAGCGACCGCTCGGCTTCGTCTTTGGCCTTCATCAGTTCCTGGGCGTTGCGCTTCAGTTCGGTAATGTCGCGGGCCAGAGCGGCCACTTCATCCACCCGACCATTCTTGTCGTTCAGCGTCAACATGTTGAGCATAATCTGCCGAATCGTACCATCTTTCCGGTGTAACGTGGCCTCAAAGTTTCGCAGGCTCTTGTTCCGAATCAATCGCACGAGCGCCCGACGAATATCCTGCTTATCGATGAAGTTGGTAATCGGCTGACCCAGCACTTCTTCGGGTGTATACCCGGTTCGTTTCAGAACTGACGGGCTAATCATCGTGACGAGCCCTTCGCGGTCGACGCGGCAATAAATGTCCTGGAGGTTGACGAAGATACCCCGGAATTTTTCTTCACTGCCGCGCAGCTCCAGTTCCGTCCGTTTCCGGGCGGTGATGTCGCGGGCAATTCCCGAAACCTCCTCAATGACGCCCCCCGAAAGCAAAATCGGATTCAGATGCACCTCCAGCCAGGCTTCACTTTTGGTAGTCTGGTAGTGCAATTCGACCGTTTGCGGCAGTCCCCGAAACGCCAGCCGGTATTTTTCTTCCAGCAACCGCCGGTTTTCGGCCCCGATGATCCGCCAGCCCAGCTTTTCGGTCGTCACGTTCAACTGCGGAATTTCGCCCAACTGGTTCTCGATCAGCCGCGTGTAATTCCGGTTGAAGGATGTCAACTGGAAGCTTTTGTTCACCGACCAGATCAGGTGGGAACTGCTGTCGAAAATCGCATTGAGCCGGGCGGTTTGTTTGTTGATGGCGGCTTCGTCCTGCTTCCGGGCAATGGCCAGCGCCACCTGTCCCGAAATGAATTCCAGCAATTCCAGATCCCGGATGTTGTAGGCATCGGCCTTGTCATAGGCTTTCACACCGATAATCCCCGTAATGCGGTCGCCAATCCGGAGCGGAACGCAAAGCATTGCTTTCGGAATTTGCCCGTACAAATAGAGGTTCTGCGTGTCGGCCAGTTGCTGAATATCCTGCTCATAGAGAAACAGCGGGCGGTTGGCGCGGATGGCGTATTCGGTCAGACCGTTGCCCAGCTTCCGCTTCGTAAACCGCATTCCTGTAAAATATTCATCGACGTAATACGGGAAATACAGAAAGCTTTTGCTCTGGTCATACAGCGCAATAAAAAAATTCCGGGCATCGATGATGTTACTCAGTTCATCGTGAATATTCTGGTACAACTCGTCCAGATTTGGTGCGTTGAGCGTCCAGTTGGCAATGCTGTAGTAGAGTTTCTGGGCTTTCTCCGCGCGGATGCGGCTCGTGATGTTGTGCAGAATACACCGGTACGCGGTCGGTTTTCCCTGATCGTAGCGGCAGTTGACGCTGCCCGACACAAAGACAGTTTTGCCTTTCTTACTCTGAAAAACCGTCTCGAAATACGGAAATTTCTCCCCGTCCCGCACCCGTTGCAGCCGCATCAGCGTGCTTTCAGCATAATCGGGGTGCAGGACATCCTGCAACGTCAGCGAGGCAATTTCGTCGGAACTGTATTCCAGCACCTCGCGCCAGGCCCGGTTGACAAACATAAATTTGCCATCGAGCGTCACCAGTTGAATCAGGTCACTGGTGTTATCCACCAGATCCTGCAACTGCGAGTTGGAATACGACAGGGCGGAAGCGACGCGCTTTTTGTTGGTGACGTCTTCACCAATAAAGGTATACGACGGAACCGCCGTATGATCGGCAATGCTGTTGATGATGAACGAATTCAATTGAACATTCCGCACGGCACCGCTCTTGGCCAGGAGGCTGATTTCTTTCTGCTCCACCACGCCCCCGCGCGCAATGGCATCGTCGAAATCCCGCTGCATCTGCACCCGCTCGCCCGCCGGAATAAAAATCTCGAAAAAGTTTTTTCCGATGACATCGGTCGGTTGCCAGGCCGTAATCCGCAGGGTATACTGGTTACAAAATGTCACCGTACCGTCTTTCTCGATCGTTAACCCAATGAGATTCAATTGATCAACCGTTTTGCTGACGTCGAAAACCGACGCATGCGGCAGTTGTGAACTTCCGTCCAGTGAGTTTCGTATATCGACTTCCTTGCTCAGCCGCCGAATCTCGGCGACCAGCTCATTTTTTGTTTTCGCAGTCCAGGACATTAGCAAAGTGTGGGTGTTTGGAATTCGGCGTATTTCAGACTTGCGGCCCCGGTTCAAACCCTGATTTCCAGGCGGGCGATCATTCCTGAAACACGGCAACAATACAGAATAAATTTACAAAAAAATACCGGCAATGTGACAAACGTTTGTTTGCTTATCGGAATGGCATTATTTTGGAAGAGCATTTCTGTTAATTTGATTAGTTTCGCAAGCCTATTGAACGACCATGATAAAAGTCTTTATTGCGCTGGTTCTGATCAGCCTGTGCTGTGCCGCCTGCGAACCGTTTGACCTGGATCAGAAGAGTTTTCCGATATGTGAAAAACCCGAAGGAACCATCGGTTTCACGGCCGCCAAACTGGAAGTTACTTTTTTTCTGGAAAATAAGAAGGGTGATATTGGAGCGGTAGGCTGGGATCTGGGCGATGGGCGCAATCGTTCCGGCAATCAGTTCACGGTTTTTTACGAGAAACCCGGCACCTACAACGTTACGATGGTTCTCGCGAACCAATGCGATGATAAGCTTTCCGTTTCGCGCCTGGTTACTGTCACCAATTAGCTTTCTTCTCCGCTATGCATCAGCAATACGCACTTCTCTGGCTGAAACGATGGGTTGCTTTCTTTCTGGTGCTGAATGCGTTACCCGCTGTCAGTCAGGTAGCTGTAACCAATATCCGCGTCAATGTCATTGAAGAGTCGTCGGTTGAAATCCTGTACGACATTACCGGAAACCAACCGGCCGATTCCGTCTATTTCCGCTTACGCAGCCAGATTAACGGCGTCCTGAACCCCGCTCCGCAGTTTATTTCCGGCGATTGGGGGCAGGATGTTTCGCCGGGCACCAACCGGCGCATCGTCTGGAGAGCCCTGGAAAACGGATTTGAGCTGGATGAAAATATTCGGGTAACTCTGTTGGTCAAAGTGATTCCGGGTGCCGTGCGAAAACCGGCTGAGTCCGTCACAGAAAGTCCCATCGATCTTCCGAAAAAAAAATACCGGCCTGGCGGCCCCGAATTTGCCTTGCTGTCGGTGATTGCCCCCGGTGTTGGCAACATTTTTGTCCAGTCGCCCAAACCCGTCATTGGCCACCGGCTGGGCGTGACGGCCACTTGCTACGGTCTGATGCTCTACGGTTTTATGGAACGCAAAAAATCGCGCGACGACTATTCGCTCTATGAACAGCAACGCAACCGCACAGCCGCACAACCGTTTTACGACAGTGCTAACGACCACCACCACCGGTATATGATTGCCACCCGCTTGTCGGGAGCCATCTGGATTACGGACATTGTGGCCACATTGATCAAAGGCGTACGCAACCAGAAGCAGCGCATTAAGACCGTCGAGCCGAAGATCAGCCTGAAACCGGGTTACCAGTCCGGGTATCCGGTTGCGGTGTTCCACTACAAATTTTAACGACTACAGTATGATGCGTTTCGCACTCATTTTGGGAGTTCTGTTCAGTCTGCTCGGAGAAAGTCAGGCGCAGGTTGGGGTCTATTCGGCGTCCGGTTCGTGGGTACACGTGAAAATCAAAGCAAAGAATGCGGCATCCGCTTCCAACCGGTTGTTTATGGAAACTTTCACGGATAACCGGAACCGCTGGCTCATCGGTCGACGGGGAGCTTACGGGTACGACATGTCCCAGAATGCCTACCACATTTACAAGCAGGCTGATGATTCACCGACTTCGGCCTTTAGTTACGTCTCCATTCCGACGGCCCTCAATCTGAACAAACTGGACACCTTCATGGTCCAGGTCGATCTGGCTGGCCCCAGCGGCATCATTCCCGACGCAGGCTTGCTGATCGGGGTCAAAGACTCGTTAAATTATTGCCACTTTCGGATCAACAACAAAAACCAGGTGTCTGTCAAATACGTGATCAACGGATTGAGTTACACCATCTACATGCGGGGGGATTATGTACCGGCGGGCATTCCGCTCTCAACGACGAAGAATACGCTGACTGTTCGTAAAAAAGGGGAGCAGATTCATTTTTACCTCAACGGGCGGGAAATACCGACTAGTCCGTACCAGTTCCGGCAGTACCAGGGCAACGGCATTGGCTTTGTTTCGACGACCGACGGCACGCAGTTTCGGAACCTGACGGTGAGTGCTGGAGCCGGTCCGCGTTAATTGTCGTCCCGAATGCGTCCCCCGTCCCGGTCAACCACAATTTGCTGACCATCCAGAACAACCGTCGCCTTTCCGTTCAGGAAAGGGGTCACGTCGTCATACACCGGGTCGATGTGCCACTTATCCTTCTGATCGACATAGCCCCATTTTCCTCCTTTGCGGGCCGCCCGTAGCCCAAAATCCCCGACCTGGCTATCGACCGAATCATACGGTTTTGTCGGAACCGCCGTTGCCGGTTCGGCAGGTTCCGAAGCTGCAGCAACCGGAACCTGCGTGGTTTCAGTAGGCGAAAGAAGTGGAGTGCTGTTTTTTGCAACGGACTCGGCGGCTGTCGGCAGCAGCGCGACTTTCTTTGCGGCTTTGCCCACATTCGGCTGGCGAATGGTCTCTTTAACCTGGACTGCCCCACTGCTCCGGGTTTGTTCCAGTTCAGCTACCTCATCGCGACCAGCTCCGCTGTCGATTTCGGTCAATTTTCCTTTCCAAAGCCACAGCAGGATGCTCACAAAAACGATCACCAGCGCAATCAATACTTTATTGGACTGACTGAATGGCGTGGATATGGGGTGAACCGATACATCGCCGGATAGCGTGGCTACGGGTTGCTGGGGCTCAGCTAACCATATTTTTGCTTCTTTTTGCCGCCAATCGGTCGAAATAAGCTGTTCCCGAAGGGATTGACCTTTGGGTGTTTCGAGGGCTTCGTAATTATGCTCAAGCAGGTACCCTATGATTTCCTGCGTCAATGTAGTTTCATCGGACGGAATGGCAACAAACAGCCGGTTGATCACGTGAGCCGGGACGTGTCGGTCGTAAGGGCCAAAAACCTCTTGTATTTTCTGACGAATGGTATCGATCATTTCATGCTTCAGTTAGTAAACGAAGAAACCCATTCATTTAAGACTCTCAAAAGTTACGAAAAGTCATATAATCTTCATAATTTTTTACGCGATCGGCTTCAACGTTCTTTCGGATAACCGTCTGACACCGTGTCTGTTTATTTTTCTGATCATTCGGTATCTACTTCCAGTGAAGTCATCTGGAGTCAGCGGTCTTTAAGACGTTAGGAATGCTTTTGGGTAGGGGTAGGCATCCAGCCGGTGGCTCGTCTGTTTCTTGGAGCTTTTCCGAGTCGGTTCCGGCTCCGGTTCTTCGCCCCTCGTCATCCGTAACACGACCCAGATCAGCACCAGAGCCGATAAAATGGCCAGGCCAATCAGAGCGGCATCCGAAAAGCTGCTTTTTTTAGGCGGTTCCGGCGGCACGACCGGAGGTGGCAGAATCGCCTGCGGGTTTCCGGGTAATGGCCCGCCACCCGCTGGAAACCGGTTTGCCGGATTCACCCCCGCCGGAGCAGGCGTTGTGGTATACCCGGTCTGGGTTTTTACATAGTCCGTCGGTTGCGGTTTGGATTGCTCCTTCTCCCACCAGCTCAGGTGCCGCCAGTCGGTCGAAATCAGTTTTTCCTTCAGCGTATTGCCTCGGGGCGGGTTTACCGATGCGTAATAATGTTCCGACAGATACAAGCGGATTTCTTCGGCCAGTGCCGCTTCATCGTAATCAACGGCTTTGAACAGAAATTTCAGACTTTGCGCCTGAATATGCTTGTCGTAATCGTCCAGAATACTCTTGATTTTTCGCCGGACCGACTCCACTTTTTCAACAACCGGTGCCGGGATAGGCGGACTTTGCGGGTTTGCCTGCGAAACAACCGGACCCGATCCGTGGCTGGCCGGCGAAACGGGTTCCTCGCTTGCGGACGAAGCCGGAAGGGCTTCCAGAATAGCCGGAATCCACTGTTCGGTTACAAAAGCCCGCGACAACTGAACCCGTTCGGCTTCGGCGACAAACTGGTTAATGTCCGTTTCCGACAACTGGTTGTGGCGTTGCAGGGCCACCGTGACCATCTTCTTTTTCAGATCCAGAATCTTCCCGAAATCACGGTTTACCTGACGGCTGATGTCATTGACCAGGCGGGTAAAATCCGTAATTCCCAGTTCATTGGCCTCCGCCACAAGCCCCTTTTGTCGCCACTGCCAGTCAGCCAGTTCGCCCTCATACAGAACGACTTCATTTTTAATTCGATCCCGTAATTCTTCGAGTGTCATGATCTCCGTAAATCCCTGTTCATTGTAGCGAAGACCGGTTACAAGGCAAGCAGCTATCAGAATAGTGAAAGTAAATACTATCTTGTTACCAAATAATCCGGGCTGGGTATTAAATTACTAAATAAATCTAATTTTTGCTTTTTCTGTAATCTTCCATTTGTCGCCCTGAAGTGTTAATCGCCCTACTTGCTCCGTCCGGATCCGGCTGTTCGGATTGGGTTGCGTCAGGTACTCACAGGCATCGTTGAGGTACGAATACGGATCGCTCAGTGCCAGCCGTTGGGCATCCGCATTTTCCGAAACCTGGTAAGTAGCCTGCGTATCACCTTGCAGGCTGATGTCAAAAACCGTATCGCGTTCAGCAGTAGCCAACAAGCCTCCGGCGCTAAACCCGTCACCCAAATCCGCCGTTCGGGCGTAGAGAGCCGTGGGTTTTGAGGGCAAGGTCGGGGTGCGAAAACGATTGGACGGACGCGCTGTTTCCGGCTCAACTGGCGCTTCCTGAACCGGTGCTACCACTTCAAGCGGCACTTTAACCGCCGGAGCAGCCGGTTTTTCAGCCCGGTTTTGTTCCAGTAACCGGACGGCTCTTTCAAGGGCTTCCAATTGTGCATTCAACTGAAAATTTTCATTTGTCTGGTTTTTGCGTACTTCAAGTTTACTGATGCGGTCAGACAGTTTCGCTAATTGAGAGTCAAACTGCACATCACGAGCCGATTGCTGCGGCTTCTGGTTCTTTAAGACGAGATACGCCAGAAAAGCGACGGCAACGAGACTCAGTATTGATAAAATAAGCGCAAAACTATCCATAGCATTCCAGTTTGATTGAGTGGGTGATGGGGTGGTTACCGGTGTTTTTTCAGCACTTTCCGCCGGATTGACGGGCGCATTTTCTTCCGTAGCAGCAACTTGCTGCGGGGGAGCTACAACGGCAGGCCCCGCGCCTAAAGCGCTGGTAATGATGCCGTCCAGGGTGGTTTGAAAAGCCGGATAACCCGGTAGCGTCTGCCGGGTTATCCGGTCTCCGGTGGCTACTTTCTGAACCAGAAAATCTTTGACGCCTTCCAGAGCTGTGCGGGGCTGGTTGATCTGCGCGATGTTCTGAGCCGCTCTTTTTTTGGCGTCATCGGTCAGTTTATCCGCCCCGACGAGGTCGTTTTGGGCAATGAATTCCTTTAACCCCTCATAGGAGTCACAGGCACATTGTTTCGACTTGACGTTCGGAAAGGTCTGGGCATCCGTCGCCAGAAACTCCACCGTCGCTTTGGTCATTAGAAAAGCCGCCTGATCGAGTTTCCGCCGGTATTCCGCATCCGTTTGGGCAAAAGCCGGTCTGTTTAGAAGCAACACGCCAAGCAACAAAATCCAGCGGGTAGTTTGACAGATCATCCTTTGAAAAGAAAGTTTAGTTGAGTATTACGATTCGGCAATGTACTTCGACAGCTCATACAACGCGTGTTTGAGCGGCAGAAAAAAGTAGGTTTCGCCCAGGGCATCATTCGGCCGTTGTTCAAAACCCATCCGCGCCAGCATGTAGCTGTCGTAGAGCCGTCCCCCGCGCGTAATGTCCGCGCCGACGAGGTAATCGACATACCGTTCGGGCGTCTGGATGTTGTATTCGCTCAGGAAATAGGCGATGTCGCGGTCGTGCAACGTCAGTTCCAGAAACCGCTTCATGTTGTGTAAAACCGAGTGGTGAAACGCCTGCTGCGGGCTGACTTCCCCAATTTTCGTCCGGCGGTATTCAAAGGCAAAGGGGTTTGCCCGCTCCTGCCCTTCTTCGGCGGCCGTTGCGGGTTCGTTGCCCCAGTAACAGGTCGTTTCCCGGTTTTCATACTGTGCTTTTTCGCCACCGGCGTTTTCGTACAAAACCGCTCCGTTGGCCGTCGTTTCCTTCGGATTGTCGGACAGAATCACCTCAAAATCCGGCGGCACCGACTGTTTGGAATACGCCTTGAACAGCATTTTGGTAAACTGAATCAGGCGCGACCGCGACCCGAGCATTGCCAGATACTGACTACCCCGGCCCGTAAACGTCAGGTAGCGCGGCAACGCCAGGTTGTGCGACTCCAGCAACTGAACCAGGTGATAAACAATCGAGCTGTAGTGCAGGTAGAGTACGATCCGCAGGGCCGGTTTTCCGTCCTGAATCGACTGCGTAAACTTGAAGTGACTGTCGTACTTGAACAGCAAACTAACAATATCCTCAGCGGTCAGCTCCGGTTTGTTCAGGAAGGTGTCGAGAATCGAATCTTCCCGGGCGGGGGTTTGATTCAGTGTTCGGCGGTAGGCCAGGTAATTTTTGACAAAACCGCTGTCTTTCCGGTGCGATGGATGGCCCTGTTCGTCCAAACCGCCCCCCCAGATGTCGTAACCGGCAAACCGGAACGACGTATTCAGATACCGGCCCTGCTGTTTCATGAACAGCATGATGTCGGCGGTTCCGCCACCGATGTCCACATTGACGGTATCAGCAAAGGATTTGACGCCGTTTTTGACGAGGTAGAAGTATGGAGCCAGCGACTCCGGTACCGGTTTGACCCGGAAGTTACTCGTGGTGCCAAAAACATTTCGGGCGGCCTGTTCCCACTCATGCACCAGATTGTCTTCCGTGACGGCCCGCATGCTCGAAGGCGCCAGCCAAACAATGCTCGTCTGCTGCACATTACCCTGATTCAGAATCACTTTATTCCGAATCAACAGCAACAACGTTTCGAAAAAGGCCCGAACCCGGGGGCGGTTTAAGGTGTCGCCCGGCTGGTTTTCAAACAGCCATTTCAGGTTCGTTACGTAGTGATTGACGCCCGTGCTGCCTTCCTCCAGATCGATGTTAAAGCCCAGATTAACTTTGGAAAACAAATTGTTACCGCTGTCGGTAAAACCGCTTTTCTCGTACACCGTGGTCCGAAGCGGGAATGCGAACGGCGAGCCAAATTCCTTGCCGATGATGGCCGGAATAAACTCCCGCCGAACCAGTTGATCGAGCTGCACCAGACCGCCAAAGCTGACCCGTTTTTCGTATTTGTCGTACACCGTCTGCGCTTCGTAGCCTTCATACGGTTTGTTGAACAGCACCATTTGTAGCTCGTCTTTGTCGAGCGACGTGTTCTGGTCGCTCACCGTCAGGGCTTTCGGCTCCACATCGCCCATCGCGGCATCAGTGTAGGCGATGTGCGTATTGGACGTTCCGAAGTCGATGGCAAACGTAAAGTTCTTGTAGCCTTTTTCCGAGATGGTCGTAAACTGCGGCAACACCAGGCCCCGGTACGGAATACCGCTCCGCTCCAGCCGGATTTCCATGACGTCGAATGCCTGTGGAACTTTGTAATAATACGAGGCTGGCAAGGGATCGACTTTCGGTGAACGGGCTTCAGGAGCCGGAACGTTGAGCGGTTTTCCCGCAATAATATTCGGTAACTCGTAGAAATGCACCGAGTTGTGCGCCCGAAAACCAATGTTAGGATCGCTCACATCGGCCAGCATCACATAATACTGGTTCATGGACTGCAAATCGGGAACCGTAACGCGGTAGAATGGGAAAAACGCCAGACCAGCCCGGAAGTCGATCACGGTTTCCGGTCGGGCCAAATTGTATTCTTTCCGGAATTCAATCGTCCGGTTGTTCCGAATCGGAATGCGAAGGATGGCGGTTATGATTTTATCAGTTCCCCGGTGTTCCACCGAAAAGGCGAACTGCTTTTGCAGATCGTCGATTCGGAAGAAGTTAAAATACTCTTTCCGAACCGGCAGCAAAAACTCACATTCGCCGATGGTTCCGGTAAAAAACCGCTTATTGTTGATTTTAAACGGTACCTGAATCAGAAAATCTTCCAAAAAATCGTCGGTTGTCAGGAACGGATACCGTACGTTGTCGACGCCCGGCAAATACCGTTCAGCCAGCAAACCGCCTTCGCTGAGGTTGTTCAGCAGCGAGCGCATGATGACCGTCTGCGGGTTCCAGTTGGTATTTTTCACATACCGCCCGGCCACATCCATCCGCGACGCCAGTGCCAGCGGTTTCCGAACGTTGGTCGGTGCGCCGTTGCGGCTTTCCTGCTGGTAATACGAAACCGTGGGCTGCATGACGAAGTCGCTGTTTTCTTCAATATCATCCAGCACGTCGTTTTCGCGTACCTTATACAGCGCCAGTCCCGGAAGTACCTGCAAGGTCGAGTTGCCCTCGCCACCAATCTGAATCGGCTCGAAGTTTGCCAGCGTCGTGTTCGCTTCGACCGGAAGTTGGGTGGTATTGTCAAAAAACGCTTTGTAGAGGAATTCGGAAAAACCGCCTTTCGATGGCAGCAGATCTTTATACTGATCATAAAGCCGTCGCAGGTAAGTCACAAAAGCCGTGTCCCGATCCTGCAAAGGCACATATTCATTCTGAAACAGCATCCGGCCCGTCGTGCTTTTCGGCGGATCGATGAACTTGTTCTGGCGTTCCTGCTCCCAGTTGGGCGACGTGAACACCAGCGACAAGGGCGACGTTCCACCCAGCAGCGCACCTTTGTAATAGATCAGCGTAAACTGTTGCAGGGTCCCCAGTTCGTTGCGAAAATCCAGTTCCAGGGCTTTGGCCAGAATCTGGTGCGCGTGTCGAACGGTGGTCGAGGGGTTGGCTTTTTTCCGCAGGGCATCCAGCCGCTCGGCGCGGTTCCAGACCCGGTACGTCAGATCGGCACTGTTCCCGGCCTGAAACAACAGTTCAAGCATGTCGAGGGCGTGCGAAACCAGCACGTGATACAGCGACAGTTCGCGTGGAAGCTGGTTGTTTTTAATCATCCGAAACGCCGTATCGAACAGATACAGCCGCGCGAAGGGCGACGGAATCGATGTACCGGCTTTGGCAGCGGCCCCGGCCGCACCCCCAGCGGCCCCGGAGAGCGTGTCGGGAATGTGTTCAATGCGGTTGCCCGTCAAGCCCGTTTGCGAACCCGTCCAATCCTGGTGGTTCTGCTGGCTGACGTTGGGGTCATTATCAATTCTGAGAATATGTGGCATGAGGTTCGAGAGATCAAAGAGGGGTTATTTCGCAGAGTTAAGCGGAGGAAATCAGAGTTTATCAGAGAAAAAGTTTTTCAAGAAATACTCTGATAAACTCTGATTTCCTCCGCTCAACTCTGCGAAACAACTTTTTTTAAACAGCAGCGTCCGACAGTTGCCGGTTGAGCGGGCCGAGTTTTTCGCGGGCTTTCTCCGCAATTTCAATCAGCAATTGCATAAACCGTTTTTCCGGTTCTGGGAAAGGCGTTTGAAACGTATTTTCGATCTTTCCGGCCTGGTCGCGCAGGAATTTTTCACTGAGACCTTTGTCGAAGAAACCGGTTTCGATCCGCTTCGAGCGTACCATGGCATTGAAATCATTCAGCATGTCGAACGGATAAAACGCCCGGTCGTTCTGTGCCATTTCGTTCAGCCAGTTTTTGAAATGGTGCGTCATGAAATTCTCCAGCGATGTATAAAACGTGTTGGTGCGCAGGTTCTGGGAAAGGGCCAGGTTTTTGGCAAACGCTTCGCCCAGGTTGGTCGGCACAAAGTCGGTGAAGAACTTCGTCGCGTAGGCAAACCGGATAAGGGGTTCGAGGATGCCGTTGTAGGTCTGGTCGTGAAAATGGGGCAGATCGAGCGTCCGGTCGTTGCGTTTCAGGCCGTATTCAAAATACCGCTTGGCGTCGCTGAACTCGGCTTCGGGTTTATTGGCAAAATCCAGAATGGCCGCAGCCGCCAGCATCTCCACGACGTGGGCGTTGTTGGTCTGCTTCGAACCGCCTTCCACGTTGGGGTAGAGCTTGCTGCCGGGCCGGTCGCCGATGTAATACAACGCATCCAGGTTCACCTGCGTCTGGTAATACGAAAGCGCAGCCTTGGTTTTGGACAAAAACCGGTTCTGGTCGATGGCACTCTGGCTGTTTTCTTCCAGCGCAAAATACGGCATCACCGTCACCGCGCCTTTTTTGGCATTGCGGATCTGGATTTTCTGACTCGGATGTTGCAGCAACTTGACCAGTTGCGGAAAACCGGCCGAACCCGTACCCCCAAAAATGGAGCTGATGACGAAAATCCGGTCGGTCTGGTCGTTGAAGGCACCGGTGAAATATTTATACACCGCCGAGTCTTCCAGCGCGTTGAACACCACACTGCCGATGTTCGGATTTCCTTTGAAACCCACCGACAGATTCAGTTTCAACTCCGCACTCGTGGGCCGGGCCGAGTTGTCATAGAGCAGTTTGAGCAGTTCGCGGTCGATGTCGTCCATGCTGCTGACACTCAAAAACTCTTCAAAAGTCCCCTCGTGATCGGTCAGTTTGGGCAACACCGAATCGCCGATTTTCTCCTGCGCATTTTCGGCCTGAAGCGTCCCGAGCGGTTGCAAAGGCGTGGCAAAAAACGTCCGCCGTTCGGTCTGGCTGCCCTGACTGGCTGCGGTGTCTTTATACGCCGTCCGGCGGATGGCGCGGTAGAGTTCAACCTCCCGCAACGCCCGTTCGGTGTCTCCGTTCTGCATGTCCATGTCGAGCAGAATCGGGATAATGGTCAGGTCGGCGGGGGTTTTAGATCCGGCGGCCAGTAACATGGTCAGCGAGCGAAGGACGCGGGCGCCCGTACCACCAATACCAAAAAGAAATAGTTTCATAGAAAAAAGGTCTGAACCCGGATTGAGCTGATTTTTGTGATTGAACTGATTTTAATGGAAGTACAATTCCTGACTTGTATCCGTTGAATCAGAAAAATCAACTCACTCCCGGTCAAAAGGGGGTTCTCTTCGCAAAAATGGAGAACCGTTTCAGGAGTAACGAAAAAACGAAAAAGTAAATTAGCGCGTACAATAAGTTTACGCCACCAAATCCCTGCATGTAACTGTCGGTATCCTCGGCACCGGTGGCGTCGAGGGCGAACCAGACTGCATACCCAAATCCGAAAATACCGGCGATCACCAGCATGATGACCCAATGGGAGGTCCGGTAAAAAATGGACTTCCAGCGTCCCAGAATCAGGTAAAACAAGGCCGCCAGGCCCAGCGAGAACAAGAGAGTAAGAAGACCAACGGGCGTAAAAATTTCGTCGGCGTAAATAGGGTCATTGTTCTGGCCCAGCCAGAGTTCATACAGGGTTACAAACATGGGGATGAAAGTTAGTATTTGTGTTTTATTGCCCCCACCCCCCTCAAGGGGACTTCTAACCCGGAGGTTTTAGCCCCCTTCAGGGGGGTGGGGGCAGAATTTACTTCTCTAATTTTAAATTCAGCACCAGAAAATCGTTGTTCGACGATTGGTACGCTTCCTTGACGCCGTTCATCAGGTGAACCAGCGCAAAGGTTTTGTTAAACCGGCTGCTGGGCGTTCGGTCGTCCAGGGTCGACCAGCCAGCGGCATACCAGTCATCAAACCGCACCGGCAATTTAAGGATAACATCGGCCTTTTCGTCATACAGATTTTCTACCCGGAACGTTAGCACGTGGGAGTTCTGGTTGAGTAGTTTCAGCTCCCGTTCTTTCAGTCGATTGGTAGCAACTTTTTCTTTTTTCTGAACGTTGATCAGCTTGACCGTGGCATTGGGGGCCGTTACGACCAGGTTTTTCCGGATGAAATCTTCCGCCTGCGCGTAACTCGGTAATCCGTTCAGGTTGACGCCCACCGCAAATTCAGCCGGAGCCGCCGGTTTGACCGTCAATTCGGCCAGGCCCGCTTTTTCGGCGCGCCACTCGCCTTTTTTGTTCAGCGAAAAGAACAGATCGAACTGTTTTAGCGCCCCACTGGCTCCAAAATCCAGTTGCTTGGCGGGTTTAGTAATCATCAGTTCGTTCAGCTTCCGATTCAGATCGCCGACTAGTTCCTGTTTGCCAATGATCCAGATGTAAAACGGCCGGGATTCGCCCGTCAGCTTGTGTTTGTTATTCTGATAGTCGTAATAGGTGCCGTTGAAACCGGAGCTGTAGGCCAAAACCGTGGCACTGATGCCCTGCTTTTTCAGGCTGGCAAACTGGTCGTTGATCTGGCTTTTGAGAACGCTCTCGGCATTTTGCCGGTTGATTTCCGGGTTTTTCCGGATTTCCGCATCCGGAAACGACAGAATGCAATCCGACACCAGCAGAGCGACGGTGTTTCCTTTCGCCTTCTCTCCTACCTCTTTGAAAATTTTGTGCAATTCCGAACTCCGCTCGGTGGCCAAAGGCGTTGTCGCCAGATTGACCACAAACTGATTATAGCCTTCTACAAACGGTTTGGGTTTTCCGGCAATGGTCCAGACTTCCACCGGCGCAATCTGGTTCAGTTTCGTCACGACTTCGGAAACCGCGACCTTGAAATTCGTTTCTCCTTTCAGATACCCGCCCATACTGGCCGAGGTTTCCATAAAAAACAGGATGTTGCTGATACCGGCGGGTTTGGCTTCGGGCGGTTTTTCGGTCTTTTTTTCTTTCCGGCCGCAGCTTTGGAAAAACAGGAGGAGTACCAGAAAAAACAGGCTGGTGGCCCGAAGGGGTGATTGATTCATTCGTTTGTGCACGTCGTATGGTATCTGGTTTGAAACCGGTTCCCGGCCGGCCATGTCCTCAATCTGGATTTTGCCCTCAAACCCCTGAAGAGGCTAAAAAACTTCGGGAGAAAAGCTCCCCTTCAGGGGCTGGGGGCAAAATACCTTTAACCGTTTTTTTGTTTAGGCAGTAAATAAACAATCAGTAACAAAATCGCCAACACAATGGTATAAACGTCAGCGAGTTTGTCGGCTTCGTAGTGATCGCACCCCCTCATTAACAGGCTGGCAAATACTGTACAAACGACGATACCCCAGTAATTCGTACGTATGCGCCAGCGAGCCGCGCCCACACTGAAATAAATAAGCTCAATTAGCAACAGCACCCCCGCCATAACGGCCCACATAGAGTCGATCAGTTTCGGATTGCTGCCCACGCCGTCTTTGCGCGGCTCTCCCCCGATGTTGATCAACAACAGCAAGGCCAGTCCGGACAACGCCATCCCGATCCAGTTGAGCAAACCCACCCGGGCGGACGGCAACCCCGCCGAACTCACCCGGGGCAAGGCATCCAGCGATTTTTCGACCGGCAGCGGTGGCCCCAATGGCCGGCGATCAGGCTGAAGAATGGGTATTGCGGCTCCAACCGGCTGTTTTTCGGCGATTTCATACGTCCAGACATGCCGGTAAACCGGATCGTCCTTGCGAAAAATATGAATCTGACCACTTGCATCCTTGAACAGCCCACATTCCGTCAACTCATCGTAATGAATAACACCTCTGTGCATGAATAAATGACGTATTACTCCGAAAGCGGTAAAATTAACCAATTCCCTCAGGAAATGCCACGAATTTTATACGGTTCCATCAACGGTCGGTGTACCTTTGCAAGATCAAAATTAGCAAATCATGCCTGTGCGATCTTACGGAAAACCTTCAAAGCGAACCACGTCAGACCGGGAACAGTCCTTCCGGGGTGATGCCGTTCGTGCTAAAAAACACCTGGGGCAACATTTTCTGAAAGACCTCAGCATTGCCGAACGCATCGCAGGGCTGCTTTCCGGCCACAATGGCTACAAAAGCGTGCTGGAAATCGGCCCCGGCATGGGCGTGCTGACGCAATATCTGCTCGGCCCCGACCTGCCGTTCACAACGCACGTCATTGAGATCGACAACGAATCCATCGCCTACCTTACCGCCCATTTTCCCATGTTGCGTGGCCGGATTCTGGACGGTGATTTTCTCAAAAAAGATTTATCCGTTCTGTTTCAGGAGCCCGTTGCCATCATCGGGAACTTCCCGTATAACATTTCGTCGCAGATTTTATTCAAGGTTCTAGACCATCGCCAGCAGGTACAGGAAGTGGTGTGTATGCTGCAACAGGAAGTGGCTCAACGCATTGCTTCCCCGCCGGGCAACAAGGATTACGGGATTCTGAGCGTTTTGTTACAGGCTTACTACGACATCCGGTATGAATTTACGGTGGATGCCAGTGTGTTTTCGCCCCCGCCGAAAGTGCAGTCGGGGGTCATTAGTCTTCGGCGCAACACCGTTGTCGCCTTGCCCTGTGACGAGAAAAAATTTGTTCAGGTGGTTAAACAAGGCTTCAACAACCGCCGGAAAACACTGCGAAATGCCCTGAAACCGTTAAACCCTCCGGAGTCCATGTTGTCTCATCCTTTACTGGATAAACGCGCCGAGCAACTGGGCGTGCCGGAGTTTGTTCAACTTACCTTGCTAATGATGAATGATGAATGATGAACGTTGGATTAACCGCCCAGGCAGCGTCATAAGCCACTCCATTCATCATCCATCGTTCATCATTCATCATTTCCATCCATGACTTTCGAGCTTACCAAAGAATACGTAGAGCACATTCAGACGGCTATCGAAACCCACGACGACACCACGTTGCGGGCGGAACTGGAAGAATTGCACCCCGCCGATATCTCCGGAATTCTCTACGAACTGGATACCGAAATGGCGCGGTATCTGCTGGCCTTGCTCGATAAAAAAGTGGGTTCCGAGATTCTGACGAACCTGGAAGTGATCGATCGCCGGGAATTTCTGCAAAGTTTTACGTCGGAAGAACTGGCGCATTACGTCGATGAGATGGATTCCGATGATGCCGTTGACTTGCTGAACGAGCAGCCCATCCAGACCCGCGAAGAAGTGATCGCTCTGCTGAGTGACCGCGAACAGGCCCGGTTTATTCTCGATCTACTTCATTACGACGAGGATGTGGCCGGCGGTTTGATGCAGAAAGAGTTGATCAAGGTCAACATCAACACGACGGTCAATCAGTGTATCGAAGAAATCCGGCAACAGGCTGAGAATGTGGAGAATGTCTATTCGGTCTATGTCATCGACGATGCCGATAAATTACTAGGGCGGGTTTCGTTGAAGAAAATTGTGCTGGCGCGGAAAAACGCCAAAATCGCCGACATTTACGAAGAAGATGTCATTTTTGTCGAAACCTACCGCCCGGTTCAGGAAGTGGCCGAAGTGATGCAGCGGTATGACCTGGACGCGGTGCCGGTGGTGAATGTGCAGGGGCGGCTGTTGGGTCAGATTACGATTGACGACGTGGTGGACGTGATCACCGAACAGGCGGAGCTTGATATTCAGGCCATTACCGGGATTACGGGGGACGTCGAAGAAGAGGATGATACGATCTGGAAACTCGTCGGCGCCCGGTTGCCGTGGCTGATTGCCGGGGCCGTCGGGAGCCTGATGGCGGCCACGGTGATCAATAATTTCAATTCTCAACTGAGCAAAATCGCGGCCCTGGCGGCTTTCATCCCCATTATTGGTTCTACGGGTGGTAACGTCGGCATTCAAACCGCATCGCTGATTGTCCAGAGCTTGGCGGAGAAGTCCGGCCTGAGCGCGACCGTTGGCCAGAGGCTGGCAAAAATGGTGCTGGTCGCCCTGATCAACGGTCTGATTATCGGATCGTTAGCCGGTTCTTATTGTATGCTGATCGGTGAACCACGCCTGGTTCCGGTGGTATCGCTGGCCCTGTTGGCGGTGGTTTTGCTGGCATCGTTTATGGGTACCATCACGCCCATTGCGCTCAACCGGTTCGGGATCAATCCCGCCATCGCATCCGGTCCGTTCATCACCACCGTCAATGACCTCATCGGCATCGGCGTTTACTTTTTGATTGCCAGTATGGTGCTGAGTATTTAAAAGTATTCGGTTTACGGTTTTCCGTTTACGGTGGCTGACGCGTGCTTGCTGTCGCACGTAGTGTAACGCGTTAGCCACCGTAAACGGAAAACCGTAAACCGTAAACCATTCGTCCCTGTGATTGCAGTCATCCAACGCGTTTCTGAAGCCTCCGTTACCATCGACGGACACATAAAAGGCCGGATCGGTACCGGTTTTCTCATTCTGCTGGGCATTACCCACGCCGACACCCACGAAGACCTCGACTGGCTGAGCAAAAAAATTGTCGGCCTGCGGATTTTTAGTGATGCCGACGACAAAATGAACCTGGACCTGAAAACCGTCGACGGTTCGATTCTGCTCATCAGCCAATTTACGCTTCACGCCAGCACCAAAAAAGGCAACCGTCCCTCCTTCATCGATGCCGCCCGGCCCGAAGTCGCCATTCCCCTTTACGAACAATTGATCCGGCAACTGTCGGCGGAGTTGGGAAAACCGATCGAAACCGGCGAGTTCGGGGCGGACATGAAAGTCGCCCTGGTCAACGACGGCCCGGTGACCATCGTCATCGACTCGAAAAACCGTCAATGATGCTACCCCCGGTTTATGGATTTAAACAAAATAACCGCCGGATTGAGTGTTTATCAGCCCACTGCTTTAGCTGTGGGCAAATTGAAGTGAAATCAAATCATTACGAAACCGTTTTAACGGTTTTGCCAGACCATGAAACCGTTAAAACGGTTCTGTAGCAGGGGGTTGCTTTTCGCTTTACCCACAGCTAAAGCAGTGAGCTGTTAAGTCCGGCGTTCATTTACCGGGGATAAAAATGACGTATTCCTACAGGATTTTAGACCATACCATTTAAGCGGCATCGTTCATCCGGCACAAAGTCCATGAATTTTTCTTGACCATTTATAGGGTGAAAATCACAATTTGTTAACTGGCTTCAGCATCCATAAAATTCAATTATCCCCTTACTTCGCAGCCGAATTGAAACCGGCAACCCGAAGAGCAACAATGCTCAATTATCTGAATAAAAGGCGCTGCAATTCAATTCTGGCCGTAAACTAACGTCTTAGTTTACCGTTCCTGCTCCTAAACCCTACAAAAGACGACCCGCACCGGGTACATGCGAAGACCATATGGTAATCTTATGATCAAATCACGTGATCTCATAGAGTAAAATAATCTAAGAAAGTCTTTCTTTAATCACACAATTCTGGTGTCTGATTATCAGTGCATTCATCCCGATCCCCGATGAGGTGCCGGGCAGTGTTGCTTTGATTTCACCCTACCATTCAACCGTTGTGAAAATAAACTAACCAATTTTTTATCTATCCATTTTATGAAAAAACGCATACGAAAAACCGGTCTTCTGATCCTGTTGCTGACCGGTTGTCTGGCTTCGGGGTACAGCCAGACAACACTCGCCTACGGAGGGCAAACCCGACCGGTGTCGGACCGGAAAGCGGTGGAAAAACCGGCTCCCGCTGAAGTCAACATTGAAGGACGCGTAACGGAAGGCGAAAAAGGCGAAGGAATACCGGGCGTCAGCGTGGTACTGAAAGGAACGACCAAAGGAACCACGACTGGTGCCGACGGTTCCTATCGACTGCTTGTTCCGAACACCGACGCGGTGCTCGTGTTCAGTTTTGTGGGCTACGAGTCGCAGGAAGTGGCGGTGGGCAACCGCACCAGCCTGAACGTTTCGCTGAAACCGGATACCAAAACGCTGAATGAAGTGGTGGTGGTAGGGTACGGAACGCAGAAGAAAGTGAACCTCACCGGGGCCGTCGATCAGGTGACGAGCGAAGTCCTCGAAAACCGGTCGCTGCCCAACCTCACACAAGGATTGCAGGGTACAATTCCGAACCTGAACCTGAAAATGGGTGACGGAAAACCGACCCAATCGCCGTCCTATAACATCCGGGGAACCACCTCGATTGGTCAGGGCGGCAGTGCGCTGGTGCTGATCGACGGGGTGGAAGGCGACCCGAGTCGGCTTAATCCGAACGATGTCGCTACCGTTTCGGTGCTGAAAGACGCGGCTTCGGCAGCCATTTACGGTGCCCGGGGGGCGTTTGGTGTGGTGCTGATTACGACCAAAAGCCCGACCAAAGACCGCACCAGCGTGACCTACTCGCTGAACCACTCGATCAAAAGCCCGACGAGCGTTCCGGATTTCGTAACGAACGGTTATACGTTTGCCAAAATGTTCAACGAGAGCTGGTCGGCCTGGAACGACTACTCGCAAACACCCCAGAACGTCAACAAAACCGTACGGTTTTCGCAGGCCTATCTGGCAGAACTCGAACGGCGCAACAACGATCCGAGTCTGCCCCGAACCGAAGTCGATCCGGCCACGGGCGAGTACGTTTATTACCACAGCACCGACTGGTACAAAGAATTGTATAAGAAGCAGAACAGCGCCACGGAGCACAACCTGTCGGTATCGGGAAGCAGCGGCAAGGCCGACTTCTACGTAACCGGGCGGTATTACAACCAGGAGGGTTTGTTCCGCTACAATTCCGATGATTACAACATCATCAGCTTACGCGCCAAAGGATCGGTTCAGGTGTTTCCGTGGTTGAAAGTGTCGAACAACGCCGATTTTTCGTCCATGAAATACCACAACCCGCTGAACGTCGGTGAAGGGGGCAGCATCTGGCGGAACATTTCGGACGAAGGCCACAACATGTCGCCGATGTTTAATCCGGACGGAACGCTTTCGTATTCAGCAGCTTATACGGTCGGCGATTTCTGGTACGGCAAAAACGGCATCGATATGGACAAGCGCGTTTTTCGAAACACCGCCGACTTTGCCACCAACTTCTTCGGTAACCAGCTTCGGGTGAACGGGAACTTCACGTTTCAGAATACCGACAATAACGAATACCGCACCCGCGTTCCGGTGCCGTACAGCCGTAAACCGGGTGTGATCGAATATGTTGGCACGAACACCAACGACCTCCAGAATATTTTCCGGGAAACGCTCTATACCGCGACTAACCTGTACGCCGAATACGAACCCAAAATTAACGAGAATCACTACGTGAAAGCGCTAGTGGGCTACAACTACGAGACGTCGAATTACCGCCGACTGGAAGCCGTTCGGAACGGGTTGATTTATGAAGATGCGCAGGACATCAACCTGGCCCTGGGGCAGGCCATCACCACCGCCGGGGGCATGGAAAAATGGGCGATTGTCGGCGGTTTTTACCGACTGAATTATTCCTACAAAGACCGTTACCTGCTGGAGGTGAATGGTCGCTACGACGGTTCGTCCAAGTTCCCGTCCGGCCAGCGGTATGCCTTTTTCCCCTCGGTTTCGGCGGGCTGGCGCGTGGTCAACGAGCCTTTCTGGAAAGTATCGCCGAAGTTCATTTCTGACCTGAAAATCAGAGGTTCCTATGGTTCGCTGGGCAATGGCACGATCGATTCATACTCATTCCAGGAAAAATTCTCCATTTCGCAGTCGGGCCGGATTCTAAACGGCGTGCGGCCCCAGCGAACCGGCCAGCCGAGTGTCATACCCGACGGGCTGACCTGGGAAACGTCCACCACCGCCGATCTGGGTCTGGATTTGGGTATGCTCAACAACCGCCTGACGCTGACGGCAGATGCGTACGTTCGGAAAACGACGGATATGTTTACGGTTGGCATGACGCTGCCTGCGGTTTTTGGAACCGACGTTCCGAAAGGAAATTACGCCGACCTGACCACCAAAGGCTGGGAAGCGGTTCTGGCCTGGCGGGATAAGGCCAATGTGGGTGGCAAACCGTTCGGCTACGAAGTCCGGCTGACGATGGCCGATTATACGGCGAAGATCGACAAGTATAACAACCCCAATAGACGACTGACGGATTATTACGCCGGTCAGACCGTGGGCGAAATCTGGGGCTATACGACCGAAGGATTTTTCACCTCTGCCGACGACATTAAGAATTCCGCCAAGCAGACGCTGTACAAAGCTTCCAACACCAACCAGTTGCTGCCGGGCGACATCAAATTCCGGGACATCAACGGCGACGGCGTGATCGATCCGGGCGACAACACCGTGGACAAACCAGGTGATAAAACCATCATCGGCAACTCGACACCCCGCTACACCTACGGGATTATGCTGAACGCCGACTGGAACAATTTCTTCTTCTCGGCTTTCTTTCAGGGCGTTGGCAAACAGGACTGGTGGCCGGGGGCGGAAGCCGGCACGTTCTGGGGAGCCTACAACCGCCCCTACAACCGGATTCCGACCTGGCACCTCGACAACATGTGGTCGGAAGCTAACCCGAATGCCTACTTGCCCCGGCCCCGGGGTTACGTAGCCCAGAACGGCGCGGGAGAACTGCGCCAGGAGCAAACCAAATACCTCCAGAGCCTGGCTTACCTGCGGCTGAAAAACGTTCAACTGGGCTACAGCCTGCCGAAACTGCTCATCAGCAAAGCCGGGATGAGCAGCGCCCGGGTGTTTGTGTCGGCCGAAAACATCTGGACGTGGGCCGCGCTCTACAAACGCACGAAAGATCTGGACGTGGAAAGTGCGACGGAATCGGACCGGGTATTGACCAGCGGAACGAGTGGAAACGGGCACAACTACCCGATTCTGAAGAGTTTCACGATGGGCCTGTCCGTTACTTTTTAATCTTACAACCAGCAACACCATGAAATTACAACACATAGGACTTCTTCTGGCTGGTCTGCTTTTCGCCGGATGCAGCGAACTGGAGCAGATTCCGGAATCTACGGCCTCTAAAAACTCCGTTTTCAGCAGTGAACGAGGACTGGAATTATACGCCAATTCGTTTTACGATAACCTGCCAACCGCCAACGACATCATCCGGAGCGACGAAATGGCCGATTTTGCAGCCCGGACGCAGGTGCCGGACTTGATTCGCGACGGAGCTTACGGTCCGCGCCAAAGTTCCGGCTGGTCGTGGACAGCTCTGCGGAACATCAATTACTTCATCGAAAACGCGACCAATCCCGCCATTCCAGCCGACGTCCGGCGGCATTACATCGGACTGGCCCGGTTTTTCCGCGCCCTGTTTTACTTCGACAAAGTGAAGCGGTTTGGGGATGTGCCCTGGATCAACAAGGCGATGGGTGTGACGGATCAGGATTTGTACAAAGGCCGGGATTCGCGCGTGATGGTGATGGATTCTGTGCTGGCCGATTTGAATTACGCGACGCAGAATATCCGCACAACCTCCGACAACTCGCGTACGCTCATTACCAAATCCGTCGCCAACGGCTATAAATCCCGAATCTGTCTGTTCGAAGGCACATTCCGGAAATACCAGACGTCGTACAAACTCGAAAGCACCGCCGAAAAGTGGCTGACGGAAGCGGTTGCAGCTTCCGAAGCGGTGATGAACGACGGCGGTTTTTCGCTGAACGAAGCCGGTGGCACTGACAAATCGTACCGGCAATTGTTCATCAACAAGACGCCCGTAACGAATGAAATCATGTTATCCGCCGTTGTCGATCCGGCGTTAAGCGTTTTTAACGATGCCAACTGGTGGTGGACCAGTGCGACGTATGGCGCGCGTGTCAGCCTGACGCGGACGTTTGTCAATACGTATCTGAACCTCGACGGAACACCGTTTACCAGCAAAGCCGGGTATAAAACCCTAACGTTTATGGAGGAAGTGAAAGGGCGTGACAAACGACTGCCGCAAACCATCCGGTCGGGCAACTACACCCGCGTCAATGGCGGAGCGGTGGAACCCGCGCCCCCGGTTTTCTCGTACACCTATACCGGGTATATGCCGATCAAATGGACGCTTGACGACACCTATGCCGACGGCGGAACCCGAAACGATAATTCGATTTCGATCATGCGCTACGCGGAAATCTTATTGGATTATGCCGAATCCAAAGCGGAACTCGGTACCTTTACGGATGCTGACTGGACCAAAACCGTGGGTGCGTTGCGGAAGCGGGCCGGTATTACGGGCGGTTTAACGGCCAAACCAACCGTGGCCGATCCGTACCTGCAAGCCACTTATTTCCCCGGCATCTCGGACCCCTCGCTGCTGGAAATCCGGCGCGAACGGGGCATCGAACTGGCGCTGGAAGGCTTCCGTTTCCCGGATCTGATTCGCTGGAAACGCGGGGAGCTGATGGAGCAGGTCTGGAACGGTTTTTATGTTCCGGCCCTCGACAAACCGATGGATTTGAACGAAGACGGCAAAAACGACGTGGTGTTCTACAAAGTGAAACCGGCGACGCAACTGGCGGGCGTCACCTACATCAACGTCGCGGAAACCGTCAATGGCGTGCCGAATCCGCAGCGGTTGTCGAACGACACCTCGGGCGAACTGACGTGGCTGAGCAACATTCCGCGGAAGTGGAACGATAAATATTACCTCTACCCCATCCCGGAAAACGACCGGCTGCTGAACCCGGCCATCGGCCAGAATCCGGGGTGGTAATAGAGAAAAAAGAGTTATTTCGCAGAGTTTAGCGGAGTAAATCAGAGTTTATCAGAGGAAGAAATTGCTTTTTTTCTCCGATAAACTCTGATTTGCTCCGCTAAACTCTGCGAAACATTTGTAAAACTAATCCTCAAAACATGAAACAAACGATCCTACTCCTGCTTTGCACCTTTATAATCATTCAAGACGGTTTTTCCCAGAAAGACACGCCGATTACCATTGCTACGTACAACATCCGCTACAACACCAAAAATGACGGCATCAACGCCTGGCCCAACCGGAAGGAAGAGGTCAAGGCCCTGATTCGGTTCCACGAATTCGATATTTTTGGCACCCAGGAAGCCCTGCGGGATCAGTTGGACGGGATTGCTGAACTGCCCGAATTTGCCTTTTTTGGGGCCGGGCGCGATGATGGACAACAAGCGGGGGAACATTCGGCCATTTTCTACAAAAAAGACCGCTTTGAAATTCTGAAATCCGGTAATTTCTGGCTGAGCGAAACGCCCGACAAACCCGGCAAAGGCTGGGATGCCACCTGCTGCAACCGCATTTGTTCGTGGGCGCAGTTCCGGGATAAAACCACGAAGAAGAAGTTCTACTTTTTCAGCGTTCACTTCGATCACCAGGGCGTGAAAGCCCGGCAGGAATCCGGCAAACTGATGGTGCAGAAAATAAAGGAAATCGCGAAAGACGAACCAGTCGTACTGGTGGGCGACCTGAACTCGACGCCCGAAACCGAGCAGGTGAAAGCCATCGAAACCATCCTGAGCGATTCGTACAAGGCCACGGCCCAGCCGCCCTACGGACCCGTAGGCACGTTCAACAGCTTCAAGTTCGACGCGCCCATGAAAAACCGCATCGACTATATTTTCGTCAAAAAAGGCATTGACGTGCTAAAATACGGCGTTTTGACCGACGCCAAAGACCAGCGGTATCCGTCCGACCACCAGCCGGTTGTGATCAAGGCCATTATCCGCTAACTTGGTCGTCCACTTTTTGTGCTGAATCCATGTCTGCCACGAACGTTTACGGTACGCCCTTAGAATGCTGTTGCACCAGTCCGGTAACCGGCTTTTTCCGCGACGGTTTTTGTCGCACCGATGAACAAAATGAGGGGCACCACCTGGTTTGTGCCATCATCACCCAGCAGTTTTTGAAGTTTTCCCGCAGCCGGGGCAATGATTTGATCACCCCCCGACCCGAACTGCGGTTTCCCGGTTTGAAGCCCGGCGACCGCTGGTGCCTTCATGTCCTCCGCTGGCGCGAAGCCTACGAAGCGGGCGTTGCGCCCCCGGTTCTGCTGGCCAGCACCCACCAGCGGGTTCTGGACCACGTAACGATGGATATGCTGCGGGAACTGGCGTTTGAGGAGTGAAAAGGAAGGGAATTATAAATGAAGAATGATGAACGCCAACTATTAGATGATGCCCTTGTCTAACAGTTGTTTAAGTGGCAGCGGCACGTAATGTTAATAGCACATGCGTGTTCTGAGCACTCCCGGCGTGCCGGAGGTACGCAACTAAGCCTATATAGCGTACCTCCGGCACGCCGGGAGTGCTCAGAATACGCATGTGCTATTAACATTGGACCCCTCCGGGGTCAGTAATCTCACAGTTTGCGTTATTTCACATTCTTTTCCCCTTCTATCCCTTCCAAACCGTCCGCAAATCCAGCAGATACAATTGCCGGCCGTTGCCGCCGTGGGTGGAGTCGATGCAAACGAAATTGCCGTCGTTGCTTGTGCGGGGGTGCAAATCGCAACGCCACTCGGCCACATAGCTCTCCCCGGCCGGGAAATGCCCGAGGTCGATCCGCCGGTCGGTGGGCAGGTGATAGAGGTAGGGTGTTTGATCCCGGCTTTTGGCATTGGCGTAGTTGTCGTTCAACAGCCATTCGTTGTTCCGCCCCGGCACATACGTCTGGTGGCCGTTGACGGGCATCTTGTCGGACTTAATCGGCTCTACTTTACCGGTTTTATCGCCCAGCAGATAGAACGACTGCGGCTGGCCTTCCGGTTTTGTAAACGCACAGATGGTGGTCGGATCGCGCCAGATGAAGTGCGACGTAAAACCGGAGGGATCGATGATGAAGCGGTCGGTGCCGTCGGGATTCATCGTAAACATGCGGGTGACGAAGTTGGTCCGGGCCATCACCTGCCGGTCTTCGCGTTTGGCCCGCCAGCGGTGCAGAAACGTCAGCCGGGACCCATCCGTATTGACCAGTAAATGATTGAACCAGTGAAAATTATCTCCCACCGATGCGCCGTTGTGCGGAATGGAAGCCGCGTCGGCCAGCGACAGAAGCAGGTTGGTCGTACCGGTTTTTAAATCCATCCGGTACAAACCGATTTCCTTCGGCGCCTTGACATCGTAATACGGATCGCGAATCCCGGCATACCCGTACCCGGGTCGCAAATCCTGAATCCGGCTAAACTCCGTGCCGATGGCCCAGTTACCGTCCGGACTCAGGGCGTACACCGCCATCGGCAACGTCCGTTTTTTGCGGGTGAACACATCGACGATGTGGCTGACATACTGATTGCCCACGCGATCGTTCCAGATTACTTCCGACGCCGAACCCGGCACCCACTGCAACATGCAGCCCTGCTGCCAGCCCCACGCCCGGCTTTCGCCCAGCTCCGTCCACGAATCGTTTTTCTGCAAATCGATCAGGCCAATTTGGATGACATCATCGCCCACCGGCGAACGGCCTTCAAAGCCAACTTTCATCCCCAACACGTAGCGATTCGACGGATCAAATTGGCGTTTGTCATAATACCCAAACCAGTGAAAACCGGGGCCTTTCGTCAGGGCCCGAACCGGAACCTCCAGCGGTTTCCCAGCAGCCTGCCCAAACGTCAGTCCGCCCAAACCGGCCACGGCGGTTGTTTTCAAAAAATTGCGTCGATGCATACAAAAGCGGCTTTGGGTGCTGATGATTCAAACACCCAAAGCCGCTGATGATCAATAATCTACTGGCTAGCACAAAGAGAGGTAACAAAAGAGGTGAGCGTATTATTTTGTCACCTCTCTTTGCTCACCTCCAATCAATACCCCGCGTTCTGTTTCACCTTCGAGGGGTTGATGTCGATCTGGCTCTGCGGAATGGCGAAGACCAGATTGCTCTCGGTCAAGTTCGTTTTGATGCCAATGGCCGTGGCCTTCGCTTTCAGCACATCCAGCGCCCGGCCCGTCCGGACCAGATCGAACCAGCGGTGGCCTTCGAAGGCCAGTTCAATCCGCCTTTCCTGCTCGATTGCCAGACGCATGGCGGCAGGTGTTCCGGCATCAGCCGCGGTTTTGGCGGCCAGTCCGGCGCGGGTACGAATGCGGTTTAAGAAGGGCAGAGCTTCGGCGGTTTTTCCGGTTTCATTCAACGCTTCGGCATACATCAGCAGCACGTCGGCATACCGCAACACCGGCCAGTTGTCTTCCGAATCTCCGTTGATCACCGGCGCATCCCGGTATTTCCGCACAAAATTATAATCCACTTTCACCCCGCTGGCGTTGACGTAACTGGTGGCCAGCGACACGTCTTTCCGCAGATCGCCGGGCTCATAAGCCGCGATCAGGTCGGCCGTGGGCTGGTTGTTGCCGCCCCCGCCAAACTGAATCACCGCGTTACCTGAGTTTTCCGGCGCGTAGGCATTGGCAAAACCGCTGCCTTCGCCAATGCTTCCTTTTTTATACTGAACATCAAAGATGGACTCTTTGTGGTTTTTTCCCGATGCCAGAAAAACGCTGGCATAACTGGGTAGCAAGTCATACGTTCCGGCATCGATCACCTCCTTCAATTTGGCAGCCGCTTCGACGTATTTTTTTTGCGTCAGATACACTTTTCCCAACAATGCCTTGGCGGCTCCGCGCGTGGCCCGGCCCACATCGGCACCGGTGTAGCTAACGCCCAGCGCGCCTTCGGCATCCGTCAAATCTTTGATAATCTGCGCATAGACATCTGCCACCGGCGACCGGCCGTACTCGTATCCTTCCTGCGGATCGATAATTTCTTTCACAATCAGCGGGACGTCACCAAAAACCCGAACCAGATTGAAATACATCAGCGCCCGCAAAAATTTGGCTTCGCCGACAACCCGTTTTTTCTGATCCTCATTCATGGTCACACCACCACTGCGGTCGATGATCGCGTTGCAACGGTAGATGCCCCGGTAACCATCGCTCCAGCGGGACGCCAGGAACGGATTGGTGGTTCGCTGGTAAAATTTATCGAACTCATCCTGGTCCGTCACCGAACCCGACAGAACCGGCCGCGTATCGTCGGATGGTATTTCCGAAACCACGTAAAACTGGCCATACTGACCCCCGGATTGCAGGGAACCGTAGGCACCGTTCAGGGCATTCAGCAGGTCGGAACCGGTTCGGTAGAAAGTAGCCGTACTGGCCTGAGAAATAGGCGATAAGGCCAAAAACTCATCCTTACAACTCGTCAGGGCGAGGCTAAAAAAGATAGCAAATAGGAATTTCCGTTTCATGGAAGTTTGAGAATTAAAGACCAATGTTTACGCCAATCGTGTACGTACGGGCCAGCGGGTAGCTGCCGTAATCGACTCCACCGGTCAGCGGGCCTTCATACCCACTCACTTCCGGATTGTAGCCCAGGTATTTCGAAACCGTCAGCACGTTTTGCACCCCGCCATACAACCGCAGGCTCTGAATCTTGACGCGCTGAATCAGCGTTTTCGGGATGTTGTAGCCCAGCGTGATGTTCCGAATGCGGAAATAACTGGCATCTTCTACCCACCGCGACGAAATGGCGTTGTTGTTCCCCGTTGAGCGGGTGTTGGCGCGGGGCGTGGTGCCATCGCCGGGCTGAGTCGGCGACTGCCAGCGGTTGAGCACCGTCGTCAGCGAGTTGGCGTTGCCTTCCAGGTTTTCGTAAAACCGGCGCGACAGGTTCAGAATGGTAGCGCCTTGAATTCCCTGAATGACAACACCCAGATCAAATCCCTTGAAACTGAAGTTGTTGGTGATCCCGTAAATGAAGTCCGGCTGGTTGTTGCCGATCAGCGTCCGGTCGTTGGCATCCACTTTTCCGTCTTTATTCACATCCTCGTATTTCACGTCGCCGGGGCGGCTGTCCGCAAAGTGAGGATACGAATCCAGATCGGCCTGGTCGCGAAACACGCCGAGCTGGTTGTAGCCATAAAAACTTCCCAGCGGCTGACCGATCATGGTGATGTTCGACTCACCAACGCCCGTTCCGCTGCGTATGGGGTCGCCTGTGGGTCCGAGTGCCAGCACTTTGTTTCGGTTAAACGAAATGTTCAGGTCCGTGGTCCAGGTGAGCGCTCCGGTCAGGTTGCGGGTGTTCAAGGCCACTTCCAGACCTTTGTTCTCAACCTTGCCGATGTTTTTCACCGCCGATGAAAAACCGGTCAGCGTTGGCACCTGCACGGCCAGCAACAGATCGGTCGTGATGCGTTTGTAATAGTCCACCGTCAGGAATATGCGGTTGCTCAGCAACCCGAGTTCCAGCCCAACGTCAGTTTGCCGGCTTTTTTCCCACGTCAGGTTTTCGTTTCCGATGGAGTTGACGGCCAGACCGTTCGCCAAAGCCCCGCCCAGCACGTAGTTGTCGGGCCCTAATAAACCGATGGCCGGGTAGTTGCTCGTGAAGGCGTTGTTGCCCGAAATCCCATAGCTCGCTTTGAGTTTCAATTCCGAAACGATGCGGTTATTTTTCAGGAACGACTCTTCCGACACCCGCCAGCCCACCGAACCGGAAGGAAACGTACCCCAGCGGCTTTTGCTGCCAAACCGCGACGATCCATCGCGCCGGAAGGACGCGTTGACCAGGTAGCGGTCTTTGAACGAATACGCAGCCCGGCCAAAATACGACGCCAGGGACCACTGATCGCTGAAGTTTCGGCCCGAATTCGTCCCGATGATCGTTCCGGCATTCACCGTCCGCACCAGGTCGTTCGGGAAGTTATTGGCGTCGATCCGGCTGCGTTCGAAATCATTTTTCTGGCTTTCCAGGCCCACCAGAATGTCGAAGCGGTGGGTTTCGCCGATTTGTTTCAGGTAATTCAGCGTATGGTTCGTCACCCAGTTCAGTTCCTGAACGGTTTCCGAATAGGCGGCATTGGCCGTTGGCGGCAGCAACTGGTTTAGTGGCAGCGAGGAGGTCTGGTAGTAATTCTGCCGGGCCTGCCGCACGTCGCCACCGATGGTTCCACGATACAGAATCCCCAACGGCAGTTTCACCTCCGCGTAGGCATTTCCCAGCAAACGCGTGGTGCGGAGTTTGTTGTCGATTTCGTAAATATTGGCTACCGGGTTGGTGATGCCCGGCCAGTCGTAGGGAGCGGCATAAAAAGCCTGGGAGTTATAAACCGACGTCCCCGGCTGGTAAATCGGAACGAAAGGCGGCAAACTCAACGCGGCATTGATCACCCCGTTGCTGGCCCAGTGGCCGTCGGTATTGACGCGGTCTTCCACCGAAAACGAAGGACTCAGACTGATCCCCATTTTCAGATACGACGTAATCTGCGCGTCGATGTTGGTCCGAACCGTGTAGCGGTCGATTCCCGAACGTTTGACGACGCCATCCTGTTTCAGGTAGTTTCCCGATACCATGTACTGCACTTTGTCGCTGCCGCCCGAAGCCGTTAGCTGGTAGCTGCTGATGGGGGCATTCTGGAAAATCATATCCTGGTAATCGTACGTCGGCAAACTGCCCGGGCTGTCAAAATTGACACCACCGATTTCTCCACGCGGATACCGATACCGCTGTCCCGCCGGGCGGGCACTGTTTGGGTCCTCAATTTTTGCCCCCGTTACCCGTTCCAGATACGCCGTATTGAAGGCTTCTTTGGAAAACTCGGCAAACTGCTGCGAATTGAGCATGTCCATTTTCTTGGTAATCTGCTGAACGCCGGTATAATAATCGAAATTCAACCGCGCCTGACCCGATTTGCCGCGTTTGGTGGTCACGACGACGACGCCGTTGGCACCCCGCGAACCGTAAATGGCCGTGGCCGACGCATCCTTCAGGATGTCGATTTTATCAATATCGTTTGGATTCAACAGGTTGAGCCCACCGCCGTTGGCCAGATCGCCCGAGTTCAGCGGTTGCCCGTCGATAACGACCAGCGGCCCATTGCCGGCACTGATCGACCCCAACCCCCGGATTTTGATGGAGGGGCTGTTGCCCGGCGCTCCGGTGCTCTGCTGAATCAATACCCCCGGTAACCGGCCCGTTAAGCCTTCAACAATGTTTGGAACCGGCTGATCCTTAATATTTTTGGTACTGATCGACGCAATGGAGCCGGTTACATCCCGCTTTTGCTGCGTTCCATACCCCACCACCACCACTTCACTCAGCGTCTGGTCGGATTGTTTCAAGACCACATTAACCGTCGACTGACTGCCGACTGGCACTTCCTGCGTCAGATACCCGATGAAACTGAACACCAGAGTTCCGCCTTCGTTCGGAATCGAAAAGGCAAAATTACCCGAAGCGTCCGTGGTTGTTCCGCGGGTAGTGTTTTTCAGCGCCACGCTAACGCCCGGCAAACCGTCGGCGTTTTCCTCCGCCGTTACGCGACCCGATACCCGGCGTTCCTGAACACGCACGTCCACCGGTTGACGCATCACCAGCGCCGATGAAACGGCAAAGTTCAGGCGTTCATCGGGTAATGCGCCCGGCCGGGACTGTACCAGTTGGCTGTTTTCCAGGGGCGCAACAAACGGAGCCAACCGGCTCGTGGCCTCGTCCGCGTCGACAATCACGTAATAATAGTCATCGACTTTACGGAAAGTAAGGTTGTTGGGTTTCAGAACGGCTTTCAAAACCGCTTCCCGGTCGGCCGTTTCGGGCAAGGGCAGGCTCACGGTCTTGTCACGCAGGGTTTTCCGTTGAAACGCAAACTTGATTCCGTATTTCTTTTCCAGGTCGCGCAGCACATCGCTCAGCGAACGGACTGTTGGGTTGCCGGTGCGGGCATTCCGGGGAAACTCCTGCATCGAAGAGGACTGCCGGGGAACCGTGGTCGATGCCAGCATCTGCGCTTCAGCCGTGGTCGTCAGACACCACAGGCCCAAAATCGCCAGTCGGATTAGGGTTGGTAGGGGTTTATTCATCTTTGTAGTTGGATAAAACGATTTGATTGTCCTGTTTATCAATTCGCAAGCGAAAAGCTTCGGCGAGCAGCCGCAGCAACAACTCCGGCTTGTTGGCCGGTACAGATCCTGTAAAGCGTTCGTTGAGCAGCTTCTTGTTGGTAATCGATACGTTGAGTCCGTACTCATCATTCAATTGCTGGATAATTTCGGCGAGTCGTTCCTCTTCCATCACCAGCAAATTGTCGCGCCAGGCCACGTAACGATCGGCATCGACCCGCTCCCGGCGGATGGCAGTTTTTCCGCTCGTTGTTTCCACCAGATCACCCGGTTGCATCAGCACGTCGGGTTGTTTCTGCAACGCCAGCTTTACCGTGCCTTCCTGCAAAACCACCTGCGTGCGGGTCCGGCGGGTGTTCACGTTGAAGCGCGTGCCCAATACCACCACGTCGGCAGCACCGGTATGAACCACAAACGGCATGCGTTTTCCCAGCGGTTTTTTACTGACATCGAAAAAAGCCTCGCCTGTGAGTTGCACCTCCCGACGGCCTTCCGTCTGCCAGTCGCTAGCCATTTGCAGCGTTGAATTGGCGTTTAGCGTCACCACCGAACCATCCGGCAGGGTTACTGTCCGAATCTGGCCGTAAGCGGTTTGGTAGGCAATCGGTGCATTCGTCCCTTTATACAACCACCAGCTTACACCCGCCAGCAGCAGCAGGGTGACGGCAGCCGCATACGGGTAAAAAACCGCTCTTAGAACCATCCGCCGGGGTTCGGGTTGCAGCGCAAGTTGCTTCTGACGAAGCCGTTGAAAAGAAGCCTGCACCATGCTTTCGGGCAGTTCCTGCCAGGTCGGCTCCAGACCCATCACCAGCATACGGGCCTGCTCAACCGTGCTTTGCTGCTGCGGATAGAGGGTTTTCATCGACGCCCAGAACCGATTCGTTTCCGACGTTGGGGCAAGAATCCACGCCTGAAAGTCGGGGTCCCGGGCGAGGTCAATGGCTTCGAGGGTAGCGTAATGTTCCAGCGGTTTCATGCCGTGTTGAAGGGTCAATCAACCGTAAGAGCAGAAACCGGGGACTTTGTAGTATGAACGGAGGAAAAATTTGTAAAAAAAATGAATCATCGATTCACAAACAGTCCCAGCAGCAACAGTAAAACCGGCCAGTTGGCCTGCAGGCGTTTGCGGAGGGCGGTCAGGGCCTGGTACAACTGCGTCCGGGCCGTGTTGTAGGTAATGCCCATCACGGCGCAGATGTCATCGTAACTCAAATCCGTGAAATACCGCAGATAGAGGATTTCCTGCTGCCGGGGCGACAAGGTCGTGAAAGCGCTTTGCATGTGCTCCTGCTGTTCCTGATTCAGTCCGTCTTCCAGCAGCCGGTCTTCGGCGGAGGGTTCGGCTGGTAACAGACCAAATTGCTCTTCCACATCGGTTTCGGCAAACCGGCGCTGTCGCTCGGCAAGCTGGGTCACCAGCCGGTTGCGGAAAGCTTTCAGCAAATAGGATTGAACGGATTGCGGTTGCGTCAGCGTATGGCGATACTTCCACAAGTCGATGAACACGTCATGAATAGCATCTTCGGCGGTGGCCTGATCGGCCCCAAACCGCCGACCGTAGTTGATCAGATGCCGGTAATGCGCCGAATACAAAGCCGCAAAAGCCGACTCACTTCCCTCCCGGAAAGCATTCCAGCGCATCAGGTCGTTCGAGGTGTCGGGGTGGGCGTTCATCAGTCGTGTGCAAACTAACCAGTAAAGGCAGAAGAGAAGCAAACTTAACCGATTCCTGCAAAAATTGGTATTATTTGCGGATAAATTTGCGTTGGGCGTCTTGCTCAAAAACGTCTAGATTTGCAGGCATTCCCCCGGACAGGCTTTCCGTCAAAACGACCGATCGGCACTTCCCGGGGCATTGCCTACCCCTCTTATGACACTACGCGAAGCTCAGAACACGGTCGATGAATGGATTAAAACCATCGGTGTCCGCTACTTTAACGAACTTACCAACCTGGCTATGCTGACCGAAGAAGTTGGCGAAGTGGCCCGGATCATCGCCCGCCGGTATGGCGAACAATCGGAAAAAGAATCCGACCGGGACAAAGACCTCGGCGACGAAATGGCCGATGTCCTGTGGGTATTGATCTGCCTTGCCAACCAAACCGGTGTTGACTTGACGGCGGCTTTTCAAAAAAATATGGAAAAGAAAACCAGCCGGGATGCCACCCGGCACCTTGATAATGAGAAGTTACGGTAGGTCTGGTCAGCCAGCCGGTTTTCCTTGATTAAACGCACCAATTGGTAAGTAATTTTTCCGTTATTTATACGGCTTCAAAATCTGGTGCCCTTCTTTCACCAGGGCTTCTGCCGACTTTTTGGAGACCACCCAGAAGAGGGGTTCATTTTTATGTTTGACGACTGAATATTCCTTTCCGCCATCGCGAAACAAGCGATTACAGGCCCGCATGGCATCGATTTGATTGGTGTACTGATTGTCCTGGGATTCATGCAAAGCTTTGGCAAGTCGTCTCAATCGGAGGTATGAGCGAATGGATTCAAACATGGGAAACGGAGGGCTAGTTAATTTTAAAGTTACACGTTAGAGTAATTTTACTTATAAATTTAGAAATACTCAAACAATTCGGGTGCCAATGTAACCAATATTGCCCAAAATGGTAACATAAGCCACTAGAATGCTAATATCCTGCAATTCTCCAATCAAAAAATCAGGCTTGTTCGATCCACTACAGTGAGGCCTTCGCGTTTGCAAAACAAAACGAAAAGAGGGCCATTCTGCCCTCTGGAACCTATTTTGTCGAAAATGAGACAAAGAATGTCTGTTTTGAGCTAACCCCCGCTCCTCACAAATCTCCAAATTTGTTCCGTAACCCTACCGGGTCTAAACCGCAGGATTATCCATTCTCAACCTAAAAAAATGCTCACTCTATCATGAGAAGACTTTTTACACTTCCAGTGCTGGCCCTGCTCTTTCTGACGGGCTGTGACGACAACGACGATACGGTTGCGGTTGCCCCGACCTACAAAGGAACCGAACAGGCGCTGGGCAATGGCAAAGCCTATTCCTGGGTGAAATTTACCACCGACAACAAACCTACTGCCATTGGATTCACCCTCACCAAAGGGGCGCTGGACAACCTGCCACACGGCGGAGTAGCACTGGTGCTGAGCCTACCGACCGAAGCGGTGGGCAAAACGCCATTCGATCACATCATGCTCGATTATCTGCACACCGGACACGAGCCTCCGGGCGTCTACGACGTGGGGCATTTCGACATGCACTTCTACATGCAGCCTCTGGCCGAGCGGAAAGCCATTCCGGTTTATGAAGCCGCTAAAGCGAAATTCGACAACCTGCCCCCAGCGGGTTATCTGCCCAGTACCTACATCCGTCTGCCCGCCGGTGTGCCGGAAATGGGCGTACACTGGGCCAACCCCGCGTCCCCCGAACTGGCCGGTACGGGCAAGTTTACCGAAACCTTAATTTTCGGTTCCTACGACGGCAAAGTCACCTTCATCGAACCGATGGTTGCGCACGAGTTTTTGAAGAACAAACCCAACCTTTCCAAGAGTGTACCGGTGCCGGCCAAGTTTGCCAAGGCGGGTTATTATCCGATGCAATACACCATTAAACAGGTGGGAGACGACATCCAGGTGAGCCTCGAGGGTCTGATGATGATGCAATAGCGATCATCCGTTCGACCGATTTCTGTTCGTCCCTATTTCCAGATCGTTATCCATTCAAACATTTTATGAAAAAACTTCACCTGGCGGTATTCCCGATTGCCCTTCTTTGCGTGTCTCTTTTGGCCGGTTTTACCAGAAATGACGGAATGCCCGAAAAAAACAAAAGGAGCTTTTCCCGATCCGATGATGCCACAATCAAACGCGGGAAGTACCTGGTTGGCATTCTGGGGTGTCAGGATTGTCATTCTCCCAAGCGGATGGGGGCCCAGGGCCCGGAGGTCATTCCGGAACTGCATTTATCCGGCTATCCGGCCGATCGGCCGGTTGGCAAGGTGGTGCCGGAGGCCCTGAAGAACGGCTGGATGCTGTTTGGCCCCGATGGAACGTCGGCCGTTGGCCCCTGGGGCGTTAGTTTTGCGGCAAACCTTACCTCCGACGCCACCGGAATCGGCACTTGGACCTACCAGCAATTTAAAACGGCGCTGACCCAGGGCAAATCCAAAGGGCTTGCCACGGCCCGACCGCTGCTGCCTCCCATGCCCTGGTTCAACTACACCGACATGGCGGAAGAAGACATTCAGGCGGTATTTCAATACCTGAAAAGCACAAAGCCGGTCAAAAATGCCGTGCCTGCCCCCATCGGTCCCGACAAATTGCATTGATCAAACCGGGGAGGGCTTACCGATGCCCTTCCCGGTTTCTTTTCCTTTCTTACCAGAAACGGATAAACCAGTAGGCAATAATCAGGATCAGCCCGGCAAACAAATAAATGCGTTGGGTGATTTTACGCCGTTGTTTGAAGATCCACAACAAAATAAGGCTCAGGCCCAAAGCCAACAGGGTAACCTCCATACGCTTTACCGGTTTTTACAAGTGCTTGTCTGAGCAAAAGTAAGAAAGAAATCGCCCCAAAGGTTGGCTTAACATTTCGAGGTGTCCGGTAGTTAAGAACGTATACCAGACACAGACCCATGAAAAATCTAAATGACCTTTCGTTCGATGAAATTCAGAAAATGTATTCCTATGCCATCAATCTGGCGGCTTCGTATGTGAAAGATGCCGAGAAGCATTACAAAGCGGAGGAAAAAGAAAGAGGGGACGATTTTACAGCTGCCGATAAAGAATGGACGGAGTACGCCCGAATTCTGGATCTGGAACTCCAAAACCGGATCAAGTCGGCGGTACATATCCAAACCCCACAACCACAACCCTTTATTTAACCGGCAACAGCTCTACGCCCCCTGATCCTTCGGTATGGTCAGGGGGTATCTTTTTAGTGGGAAACCCGTATCTCGATCGATTTCACTCCGCGCACCCAGCGAGCGGGTTTCTTCTCACCCGGAACAACGACGCGATAGGGACCAACTCCCGCAGGCAACGGTGTGCCATCGACGCTGTCGGCCAGGAGAATGGGTTGCGTGGCAAAATCCGGGATTCTGTCCCGGTTGCTGATTGCGCCCAAACCGGGGGAAGCAGGGCTATCGACAGGAATAATCCTGCGATCATATACGTTACAATAGGCTTCATCCTGTCAAGTTATGATCCGCGTTATATTCCAACAAATATAACGCTTTCAGGAAATAGATGAAGCCCTAGCAGAAAATGCTTAGTGCAGGAAATGGATCGCCAGCATCACAAGGTGGATCAGTACGTTAACAATGAAAAGCTGGACACAGAACCGTACGGACAGGAGTCCCAAATTAGAAACCAGTACGACGAAGAAACTGACTACCGCGATCCCCGCGAAAATGTCGCTGTAACCGAAATCAAAATATTGAAAAACCAGCAACGAAGCCGGGGTTATGATGCAACTCTGGATAATCAGTAGGGCAACCATGACCGTAAACCGGTAATCGCCGGTTTCCAGAACGCTTAGGGCACGGTTATACCGGGTACGCCAGTTTAACGCAGAAGGCTGATCGGCAACAGAGTGGGTTGGGAAAGCGAGTTTCGTGTTCATCGTCGTAAGGAATAATTGATACACAAAAGTCGCTGCGAAAAGACAATCCGGGGATGAGATCCGTTAGCTGACCGGATGATCTCTGTTTTGCCCCGAAGTAACAATCCTCACGTCAAAAACTGACGAATGTCATGGCAAAGGTCCGGGCGAACCGGCAGCTTTACGGAAAATATGAATACGATGGAACCGCTAAAGAATTCAATTGCCGATCTGGAGACGTATCAACTGGAAAATTGTCATTCCGAAAACAAGCGGTGGGCCCTTACCCTGACCAGTTACGAACAGGAAATTGAGCAGTTGATGACCCTCCTGGATGATGTCCTGGAGCAATTTAACCACCAGAATCTGCGCCAACGCGCTTTCGATTACCAGCAGAATCTGAAACGGCTGAAAGTGTGGTTCACGCGCCTGCATACCGACCTGATCTGCGACCGTTCTTCCTGTGTTTCAGACAGGTCGCTTCCCTGCGGAGAATCCCGTTTTGGCCGTTACACGGCCATTCCCAGCCAATTTACCGGTTTATCCGACGAGTTTTCTAAAATCAAAGCGGGTTGCTACCAGTTCCTGTCGGTCGTGGTTCAACTAAATTTGATGTAACACTCCGGCATTGCCAGGCCGGCACCTTCCTATTGCCTCCGGGTCTCGGCCTGCCGCATGGGCATGCTGTCGATGATCCGGAATACGTCGCCGGGTTTGATCGGTTTTTTGAACGTATGTTTCACTCCGCCGTCTTTGCCGATGAGCCAGCCTTTGAAAACGTCGGAGGAAGTTAACTGAAACGCATTTTTTGTCAGAAACTGCCGGTCCGCTTCCGGCAGTTCGGCGGCAGTCAGCATGATTACGTCCAGGTCGCGATCGTCAAGACCGGCTTTTTCAGTTTGCAGGATTTTTTGCTGTTGCAGGAAAGCAGGTTGCGCCGGATCAGTCCCATACACCAGCAGAACGCGCCGGTCGTTCCGCTTCTCGTCCAGCGTGGCTTTCAGGGATTTCTTTTGGGAACCGTTCATTTCCATTGCTCCAGACAGGGTCATACTGAGCAGTAGTCCCATCAACCATACCGTTTGCATAGCGTAAAAGGTTTAAAAGCCGCTCTTCCGGCTTATACCTCATAACTCTTTGTCAATCGAAGAGGTTTTCGGAGCGTTCCAGCAACAGAATGGCCGACTGCGGAACGATGCAGTATTTTTCGCCTTCGTATTCCAGTTCAATGGCGTTGCGCTGGAGGTAAATGGCCAGATCGCCTTCCAGGGCCTGGAGTGGCATGTATTTCACTTTTTCTTCGGTTTCCTTCCAGGGTTCCTCTTCCGACGGCGAAGGAATCGGGTATCCCGGTCCCACTTTGATGACGTAACCGCTCTGCACCTGTTCTTTTTCCGTTACGGTCGGTGGTAAGTACAAACCGCTGTTGGTGCGTTCACTTGGGTTTTTGGGTTTCACCAGCACCCGGTCCCCCACAACGATCAATCGTCTCAATCGGTTATCTGCCGTTATTTCCATGGTTGTCAATCAGTAGTCGTTTTTGCGCCGGTAAACGTCGCCAGCCACCCCGATCAATAATCAGGCTACCCCGCATTTTGCGACAAAATGTCAGCCTGTGACCGGTTTTCACCCCATTAGGGAACCGGGTCATAACCGCTGCCGCCCCACGGATGACAGCGTGCAATGCGCTTCAACCCCAGTTCTCCCCCCTTCAAAGCACCGTATTTCTGCACGGCTTCAATCATGTACTGGGAGCAGGTTGGCGTATACCGGCACGAATTGGGCAGGTAGGGCGAGAGAGCCCCCTGGTAAAATCGAACGAAGCCAATCAAGACGGTTTTCATAGTTGATAACAAGTCCTTCATTAAATCTTTTCTATCTTTGCTTTCAATCCGCGCCGACCTGGCTCTTCAACCAGCCGTCGGGCCGCAGGATTCAAACCCTGAGCCGCCGATGCGGGTCTATTCTTTAACACGTCACGAAATCGAATGCTCTCCTACATCATCTGGGATGTTAATCCCGAATTATTTTCTATCGGCTCTTTCTCCGTTCGCTGGTATGGTCTCCTGTTCGCCCTCGGCTTTCTGTTGGGCCAGCAAATCATGCTCTACATCTTCAAACGCGAAGGCAAACCCATCAGCGACATCGATGCCCTGACCCTCTACATGGTCATTGCCACCGTTCTCGGTGCCCGAATCGGCCATTTTCTTTTCTACGAACCCGAAGTTCTGTTCAAAAACCCGCTGGAGGTGATTCTCCCCCCCTACCGCGGACTGGCCAGCCACGGTGCCACCGTCGGGATTCTGACCGGTTTATGGCTCTACTCCCGCCGGAAATCCAGCCTGGCTACCCAACAGACGTTCCTCTGGGTGACCGACCGCATCGTCATTGCCGTGGCCCTGGGCGGCTGTTTCATCCGGCTCGGTAACCTGATGAACTCCGAAATTGTCGGTCGACCCACCGACGTTCCCTGGGGATTCGTCTTTGTTAACAACACGGAGTATCTACAGATTCCCCGCCACCCGGCGCAATTGTACGAAGCCATTTCGTGCCTGTTCATCTGCCTCTTTTTGTTCTGGTTCTGGAACCGCTACAAGCAGAATACACCCCGGGGCAGTTTGCTCGGCATCTTCCTGATTGGGGTGTTTGGCCTGCGGTTTTTCTACGAATTCCTGAAAGAAGATCAGGTCGAGTTTGAAAAAACGCTGGCTCTCAATATGGGTCAAATTCTGAGCATTCCTGCCGTACTGGCCGGTATTTATTTACTGGTGGTGAGTTTCCGAAAACAGGCGACTCTCCAGAGTTCCGCGAAAAACCGGTAGCCGTCGCGTCATTATTACCGATGACTCAATAATGAATACGTTGTAAACGGAATCCTTCTTTCTTTGCTCTAATTCCACCGGTGCCAGCCGGTTGGAGGTAAAAACTCTTGACTTAACCAATCCAATCTACGAATGAAACTGATCCAATCAGTACCCGTTTTCTTGCTGGCAGCTACGCTGTTGATGAGCTGCGGTGGCAATAAAGAAGAAGAAAAAGCCGAATCATCGGACGATGACGGCACCTCAATTTCGGCCAGCGAAAGCGTTGATGCGCTGAAAAAAATGGCTGATCAGGCGGAAGAAATGCAGAAAAACGGCCCGGTCGAAACCGTTGATTTCCGCAAACTGAAAGAAATGCTCCCCGCCGATGCCGACGGTTTGGCCCGCAAGGAAGCCACCGGCGAGAAAAACGGCATGGCCGGTTTCAACATCTCCACCGCCAAAGGTGAATACCGCAACGACGACGACAGCCAATCCATCGAAGTGAACATCGTCGATGCCGGTGGAACCGGTGCCTTGATGGGTATGGCCGCCTGGTCGATTATCGAAGTGGACAAGGAAACCGAAAACGGTTACGAAAAAACCACCAAATTTGGCGATTACAAAGCCTACGAAAAGTACGACAACAGCAGCAAAAACGGCGAAATCGCGGTATTGATCAACAACCGGTTCATCGTAACGGCCAAAGGCAACGGCGTTGACATGAGCAAAATCAAAGCCACCCTCGAAGACATTGAGCTGGGCAAGCTGGCGGATTTGAAATAGATACACCAGACAAGAGAGGTGAGACAACTGCGAATGGATTGGTCTTTACTCTCTTGTCTCACCTCTCTTGTCTGGTTTCATCAATGCCCTCCGGCTCCAATGGGAAAGGCCGCTTCTTCGGCCTGATTGGTTTCCTTCACCAGAAAACAGGCCCCGGCGGCCAGAATCAGGCAAACCCCGCAGAGTGCCAGTGCATTCCGCGGATCGCTGTTTAAGACGGTTTCGTACAGAAAGCCAATCGTCATGTTGTTGATAATCTGCGGAACGACGATAAAACCGTTGAACAGTCCCATGTAAACGCCCATCCGCTCCTTGGGAACGGAGGTGGAAAGCATGACGTAGGGCATCGACATGATGGAGCCCCAGGCCAGGCCAACCAGCGTCATGCCGACCAGGAAGATGTATTTGTCGTGCGAAAACAGCATGGACAGGAAACCCAGCCCGCCGATGGTCAGAAAAACCGCGTGGGTGCTGCGACGACCCAGCCGGTTGGCAATTGGCGGCAGCAAAAACGAGATTCCGAAACAGCCGACGTTGAAGAGGGCAAAACACAAGTTGCTCCATTCCAGCCCTTTGGCAAACCCTTCGGGATTGATCTTCGCATCCGGCGCATCGAAGGCATGGCGGGCAATGGCCAGCGACAGATACTGCCACATCAGCGGCAAACCGTACCAGGTAAAGAATTTCACCCACCAGAGCTGCTTCATGGTGGCCGGCATGTGGCGAAACGCATCAAGCACCTCGGCAAACGCGTGAAAAACCCCGCGCTTCTCTTTTTTCATCCGCTCAAACTCTTCCATGTTCTCGGGCGGATACTCCGTGGTCGTATACATCGTCCAGATTACCGCTCCCAGAATCGCAACACCACCGATGTAAAACGAGTATTTAACAAAGTCGGGGATCAGGTTGGCCCCGGTAGCCGCCACGGCGATGCCGAAAATCGGCAAAATAAACGGCATCAGATTGGCCAGCGTTTGCCCGAAACCGACGAAGAAACTCTGAACGGCAAACCCCAGATTCCGTTGCTGGTTGTTTAATTTGTCGCCGATAAACGCCCGAAACGGCTCCATTGTGATGTTCAGACCCGCATCGAGCAGCCACATCAGGCTGGCGGCCATCCAGAGCGCCGACGAATTGGGCATCATAATCAGCGCAAAACTGGTGATGAGTGCGCCAACGAGGAAATACGGTTTTCGACGCCCCCAGCGTTTAGACCATGTCCGGTCGCTCATCGCGCCGATAATGGGCTGCACCAGCAAACCGGTGACGGGACCCGCCAGCCAGAGGATGGGAATGGCGGATTCTTCGGCGTTGAGATACCGGAAAATGGGACTCATGTTGGCCTGCTGTAAACCGAAGCCGTACTGAATACCCAGAAATCCAAAACTCATGTTCCAGATTTGCCAGAAACGTAGGTGGGGCTTGTCTTTCATGAGAAAAACGAAGAGAAGAGATATGTTTAGGTTAGCGGAGGAGCCAAAAAGTGGCTCGATTCTGACAATAATAAGGATTTTGTTGCAAGATTCGAAGATTGTTTTTACCTATTTTTTTATTGCGGTACTTTTGAAGATGCCTTCGTCAATGACGCACGTTTGATGTTACTATCCTTACTTTTCTGGACGTTGTCTTTGGTCGATTCAACGGCAAAACCATCCGCCGTTGCCGATACCATGCAGCGTGATTATTGGGTGGTTCGGTCGGTCCACATTCACGGAAACCACCGGACGCGGGAGCGCATCATTCTGCGCGAGCTGGAAGTAAAAGCCGGTGATACCATCCAACGGCCGCAATTGACCGAAAAACTGGCCTGGGACCAGCGAAAAGTCACCAATACCAACCTGTTTATCACCGTCGATGTGACGGCGAAAGAAGTCAGTGCGAACGAAATCGACATCGAGGTTAATCTGAAAGAACGCTGGTATGTTTTTGTGATCCCAGTTTTCGACCTGGCCGACCGCAACTTCAACGAGTGGTGGTATGAACGGGGCCGCAGCTTCCGCCGAACGATTTACGGAGCACGGCTGAACTACAAAAACGTGACCGGCAATGCCGACAAAATCAACGCGATTTTCGAGTTCGGATTTACGCGCCGAACGCAGGTGGTCTACTCGCTCCCTTACATCGACAAGGCGCAAAAAACCGGCATCAGTTTTGGGGCGTCCTACCAGACCAACAAGGAAGTGGCCTACCGCTCGGCACTCGATAAACTCGTGTATTTCCGGAGCGAGGACCTGATGCGCGACCGGTTTTTCACCAATGTCATTCTGACCCGCCGGAATCAGTTCTACAATTTCCACCGCCTGGAACTCCGGCTGGTTCGCAATTCGATTGCCGATACCGTTGCCCGGCTGAATCCCGACTATTTTCTGAACGGCCAGACCAAACAGCGGTATTTCCTGCTGAGCTACCTCTTCACGCACGACCGGCGCGATGCCGTGGCGTATCCGCTGCGGGGGCATTACCTCAACCTGACCGCCAATCAGTATGGGCTTCTGCCGTCCGACAATGTGCGGCTGTTTGAAATCATGGCGAATTATACCCGCTACTGGCCGCTGGGCGCGAAATTCTACGCCAGCAACAGCGTGCGGGGCAAACTTTCGTGGCCCGAGCGTCAGCCGTATACCAACCTGCGCGGGTTGGGGTATTTGTCGGATTTTGTTCGGGGCTACGAGTTGTATGTGATCGATGGGCAACGGTATGGGCTGGTTCGCAACACGCTGAAATACCAGTTGCTGAACGTTCGAAAACAGGTCCGATGGATGCCGATGAAGCAGTTCAATACCGTTCCACTGGCGTTGTACGTCAGTCTGTTTGGCGATATGGGGTATGTCAACAGCACGCTGGCGCAGGAATACAACAGCCGTCTGGCGAATTCGTGGCTCTACGGCGGGGGCGTTGCGCTGGACGTGGCCACGTTTTACAACATCGTAGGGCGCATCAGTTACTCCGTGAACCGGCAGGGCCAGACCGGTATCTTCTTTAACTTCACCTACGATTTGTAAATTCAAACCTTTCGTTGTAGCCCCGTTCCCCTAAAGGCCGGGCGGCCGGAGCCGGACTTTTAGCATCCGGCGTCTTCCGTGTCCAAGTCCCCTTTAGGGGAACGGGGCAAAAGCGAAAGAAATAAAAATTCTTGGCATCTTCCCGGCAAAATGTATCCAAAAACCGGACGACGCAGACGGTTCCGCGAACGCTATTCCTTCGTAACCCGGCGGTATTTCTCCACAATGATCCGGTCAATTCCCAGCTTCTCCAGTTTTTCAACGCCTTTCTGAATCAGCGTATCCCCGTGTAGTTGGACCACAAATTCGAACTTGTGATTCTCCCACGCTTTGTCGACGAAATACTCCAGGTTTTCGGTATACACGCTGTCCACCAGGGTATAACTGCCTCCGCCTGCCGTGAACGCCGGAGCTGTCGAGTCTTTTTCCGTCGGCAGGGCGTGGTTGAGGAAGGCGAAATGGGTTGAATTGATAATTTTAATCATTTTCTGTTTCGGATTAAACGTCGAAAACGTCGAATCCTTTTCGGTGGCGGTGGCCGAAATCAGTTCCCAGGTGCCGACGAGAGGCACTGTGGCTGGCTTGGTTTCACAGCCGACGAAGGCAACACTTAGGGCAATCAGGGCTAGTGTAAAGGGGAATTTCATGTTTACTTGGGAACGGTTTTTCGTTATCTTGTCAATCGGTAAAGGTAGTGGTCTTTGCGATTAGTTTCTCACCTTGCCGGTCAGTGTAATTTTGATTGGCTACTGACATTCAGCCCTGAAAATGAAACCCAGAACCGTTCCTTTTAATCCATCGGATTTTGAACCCGTACGAATGGTAGCGCTCCGGTTTCCGGGTACCGAAGAAAGCGTTTCGCACGAGAATACGCCCTCCATCAAAGTGCGGGGCAAACTGATGTGCCGATTGCACGAATCCGGTGAATTTATCCCCATCCGGCTCGATTTTGCCATCCGCGATGCTTACCTCGACAGCCATCCCGAAATTTTTCATTTGCCGGATCACTTCAAAGGTTACCCTTATGTCTGCATGTGGATTCATCCGTACGACCGGAAATTGCTGGCTGAAATCCTGGAACTCAGTTGGCGGGGGCTGGCCACCAAAAAACAACTGGCGGCATGGGAAGCCCGAACGGCTTCATCCGAACCCCGCTGAACCGTCTAAAACCCAGCCTTGCCATGAAAATTGGAGTAGCCCAGACCCGCCCCGTCAAAGGTGATATTGCGCACAACATTGCCAACCACCAAACCCTCATCGACCTTGCCGTTTCCGACGGCGCCGACCTCCTCATTTTTCCTGAGCTATCTCTGACCGGCTACGAACCGGAACTGGCCGCCGACCTGGCAACGACCCCGGACGACAGCCGGTTCGATGTTTTTCAGACCCGCAGCGACGCCCACCGGATTACGATTGGCGTAGGCGTCCCGATCCGAAGCGAGGAGGGCATCTGGATCAGTCTGCTCATTTTCCAACCGCATCAGCCCCGGCATCTGTATTCGAAAAAGTACTTACACGAGGATGAAGAACCGTTTTTTGTCAGCGGGCAGAGCACCCTGTGTTTTCTGGGCGACAAAGCCAACATAGCTCTCGCCATTTGCTACGAATTGTCGGTTCCGGAACATTCGGGAAAGGCCTTCCAAAACGGCGCAACAGTCTACCTGGCCAGCGTGGCAAAGTCGGCCCCTGGCATGGAAAAAGCCAGTGAAACGCTGTCTGCGATCGCCAGAACTAACGCCATGACGGTTTTTGTTTCCAACTGCGTGGGCTATTGTGACAATTTTGAAAGTGCCGGTCGCTCAGCCATCTGGAACACCAAAGGCGAATTAATCAGACAACTTAATGACGTTGATGAGGGGATTCTGATCATCGACCTGGAAACCGGAACCGGATTATAACACCAGGAGGAGCCATTGGAAAGGACTGAGAAAATTCTATTTTTTCATCTCCCGACTCGCCACCAACCCCACGGTTTCCGAATGCCGAATCGCTTCGGAACTGTGGCTGAAATAACAGCATGGCACCCCGGCAGCGACAATCTGATCGACAAATTCCTGGGTTCGAACGCTATTTTGCTTGTTAACCCGACGCAGATACACACAGCGAATCTGTTGCGGAAAGTGGGACACGAGGGACGTGTAGATGTTGGGATCTTCCTGCGTATCGTCGCCCAGCAGCACAAATTTCATCTCCGGAAACGCTTCCAGAATCCGGACAATCCGGGCAAATTTGGTAACGTGTTTATTCTGACCGGTTTTCCACACTTCGCGAAACCGTTTGATCTGGCTCAGGAGGTAAATCCCGTTGGGCATGTCATTCTTTTCGCAGAACGTCAGAATGTAGTCGTACAGATTCCATTCACTGCTCGATACGTAGAAAAACGGGTTTGTCGCATTCCCTTCCGTTCCGGCGCGCGCCAGCAGTTGGTAATGCGTCACCACATCCTCAAACGGATCGCGGCTGTGGGCGTTTTCGGTCAGCAGAACGTGCAGCCGCTTGCGGAGGTTGGACGAGTGCGAAATCAGAAACGTATCATCGATGTCAGAAACAATACCAAACTGTGTCGAATGCGGCCGGTAGACTTCGCCCTGCCCCGTTGCAACCGGGTCTTCCGGCCCGAAGTTAGCCGTAATCAAATCGACTTTCACCGGATGCCAGCCGGGCGTGAAGGGTTCGCCGGGTGTCCATTCCAGCCGAAAAAAACCGTCTTTTTCGGTCACAAACCGCACATCTTCCGCAATCCCGCTCACTTTGACAGTCGCGCCCGAAACCGGCCGCATCATAAAAAGCCGCAGCAACGCAAAGGTATTGATCCAGAAGTTCTGCCGGTATTTCTGGCGGGGCATCGGGCTCACCCGCAACACATGACCAAACACCACGACCTTCTGCTGGTGGACGTAGCCCCGGTACACTTTCACCACGGGCTTGTCCGAAATTCGGAGCCACGTTAAGATTTTATCTTTTATTCCGCCACTTGCCTTCATTCTTTGTTTATTACAGATAGTTGATCAATCTGGTGTTCAGTTTCCCTCTTTCGTTATTCGCTATTCAATATTCATTATTCGATAGTAAGAACGAAAGAACAATGAATGTTGAACACTGAATAGCGAATATCGAAATAAGGAAAAGCAACACCCAATCCCTGCAAACTAATTCAGGAACATGCCGGAAGCTAAAAAGTTAAAATTTCTGTTCGCCATCAACCCGATTTCCGGCGGACAGGACAAATCGACCTGGGAATCATGCATTCGTTCTTTTTTCGAAAATCAACCGCATTCGGCTAACCTGTTCCTTCTGGATGGTAAAAACGACGACAAGGAACTCCCCAAACTCATCGAATCCTACCAACCCGACCGATTGGTGGCCGTGGGTGGCGACGGCACCATCAAATTCGTGGCCGAACACGCCCTGACCGCCAACCTGCCGATGGGCATTCTCCCGGCGGGCTCGGCCAACGGCATGGCCAAAGAACTGGGCATCCCGTCGAGCCTGGAGGAAAGCCTGGAGGTGGTGGTCAATGGGGTCGAAAAACCGATCGATCTCATTGGCATCAATGGCACCGAACACTGCCTGCACCTGAGCGACATCGGCATGAATGCCCAGTTGGTCAAGTATTTCGAAGAAGGCAAGATGCGGGGCAAACTCGGGTATGCGCGGGGCGTATTGCGGGTGCTGATGCGGAGACGACTCCTGCGCATCCAGATCAACACGGGCAACGAGGTGGTACATCGGGCCGCTTTCATGGTGGTGCTGGCCAACGCCCGCATGTATGGCACCGGGGCGGTGATCAACCCCGACGGCGACGTGGCTGACGGCAAATTTGAGGTGGTGGTCATTCGTAAACTCTCGTTGCTGGCCATTTTCCGGATGTTCATCCACTTCCGCCCGTTCGATCCCAAACACATCGAAATATTCCCGGCCACCTCTGTTCACATCATCACCAAACGGAAAGCCTATTTTCAGATCGACGGCGAATACCGGGGCCGCATCCGGGAAATCACCGCCGAGATTGCGCCGGGCTTGTTGCGGGTGCTTTTGCCGGAAAATACATCGGTTTAGCCTTCTAGAAATTTCGCTTTTTGCCCCGTTCCCCTAAAGGGGACTTGGACGCAGAACCTCCGGATTCTAAAGTCCCCTTTAGGGGAACGGGGCAATTTGTCACTGTGACGGAATGATCAGACATAAGTCTCACTCTCTTCGTTTCCCCCCCCCCGATTTACCGATTTCTACCCGTTATTGCCCCAAAACCGCCAGTTGTTAAATCAGGGTAGCATGCCCCACCCTGCTGCCCTACTTTTGAGCCATCGTTTAACGCAAAACAACGCAACAATGGCTAATGTAAAAACCGTGATCGATGAATGGGCCGTTAAAGACCTCGAAGACGGTTCGTCGCTGAAAATCGCCGTGCTCGGTTGTACGGAACTGGGCAACGAGTCGCGACCCGGCATTCAGGTCATCTATATGGGAACCATCATCAACTACGAACCTCTGTTTGTGGAACGACTGGCCTATCAGGCGCACAAGGCGGGGGTCGATGAATACCTGCTGGAAAGCTACTCCTGGATGGTCCACGAAGATCAATACATCAAAAATTCGCTGGTGCTGGGTTTTCCGCTGAAAGCCAAAGTGGAAGTCAAAACCCGCTCCTCAAAACCCATCATTAAAGAATACAACCTGCCGTTTGAAGTGTAGAAATAGACAAGAGAAGTAAGACAAGAGAGTATCGACTTAAATTTCAGTAGTCTCCTGTCTCACGCCCATCTTCTCTAATCTGAATAAATCATTGAAACCATATCCACACCATCGTAAAAAACAAACCCGGTTGATCAGCGTTTGCCGATCAACCGGGTCTTTGTTACCGTACGCATCGTAGCGCCCCTCTATTATTTTGCCCCCACGATCAGTTCGTGCTTGTCCTCGGCGGTTTGCTGAGTAAACGGCATTTTGCGAAAGTTTACCTGGCTCATCGCGTCTTTCTCATACACCGCCAGGCAGGATGACTCATACTTTTTATCAAAATGGGGCCGCTTCGGAAAAACCTGCGTGGGCGCGGGCCGACTTTCCGGAAAGAAATAGACTTTGGTCGTTCCGTATTTGGTGTACAGCATAAAATCGCCGTATTGCCGCATTTCCTCCCAGAGCGTGTCCTTCACCGTTACGGCATAAATCCGGACGATGGGGCCGGTATTGTTTTCATTCCGGTACATCGCAACTTCCCGGTAGGTCCCTTTCAAGTCGTTGATCCCGGGTTCTGAGCCCGCATCATAGACCATGTAGGCCACCAGCAAAGCCACGAGTCCGAACAGGATGTATTTCCCTTTTTTGCCAACCATTTTTATTTCGCACTCACCATCAGTTTGTACATTTCGTCGGCCACCAACTGATTCCCGGTATCGTTCAAATGCACCCGGTCGGTGGTCAGAATGCCTTTTTCGGCATTGGTGGGGTTGTTTTTCAGGTTATACGCCAGAAAAGCCTTCCGCAGATCGCAGAGGGGCAGATTATGCCGGGCGGCCAGTTCGCGGATCAGCGTGGAATAGTGCTGCAAATCCCCATCCTGATCGTTGGAATAATCGGTTTTTTCGCCAATGACCGCCGGTGTGCAGAGAATAACCTTGCTGCCAGCCGCCTGTAGTTTCTTGATCACGGCATCGTAAAACTTCACGAACTTATCGGGGTCGGTGCCGGTGCCGTAGGTGCGTTTGTGCCAGACGTCATTCACGCCCACATACACAAACGTAACCGTCGGCTGTTTGGCCAGAACATCCTCATCCATGCGCAGAAACAGGTCGTAAATTTTGTTTCCGCCAATACCGGCGCCAACCAGTTCATATTCATTCGACAGGTTCTGTTTCTTGAGCATGTCGCCAATGCGGGTGATGTAACCGCCGGGCTTCACACCCGCCTGCGTAATGGAATCACCAAAAAAAACAACGCGAACCGGTTTTGACGGGGTTAGGGCCAGCCACATGAAGGTGAGCAGGAGAATAGGGAACGTACGCATGATCAATTTGTGTCAGGTTAGGGGGTTGGTTACAGAGTGTTAGTACGTAATCCGGCGTCTGCGGGCTTCAATGGCCCAGCGACCGGTGGTTTCGCCATTCAGAATTACCTGGGCTTCGTCGTGAAGCGCCACCGTGGGGCAAATGTGATACGGCACCCCGTACAACACATCGCCAACCTGAAGGGCATCCCAGTTTTCAACCTGCAAAACGAGGTGTTCCTCGCTTTGTCCGGTGATTTCGTAGCCCGTCAGGTTCAGAAACTTCACCCGTTTTGCCAACGGATTTTCGGCGGCTACGGCTTTGTGTCCCAGATCGGTGGTCACCACACCGGGAGCCGGTTTTGACACCACGCGGGTGAGCAGCAGGGCGGCCCATTGAAAGTGCTGTTCGGTCAGTAAAGCGCCGTAGCCCCAATCCCACAACAGGCAGGTTCCAGGGCTGCACCAGACGTTGGGGCGGTGGGCATGGTTGGAAAAAGTCGGCGTTCCTCCTACGATCATCACCGGGCGCGGTTGCCCTTCCTGCTCCAGTTTGTCGGCCAGCACTTCCAGCGGTTTGATGGCCGCATCGGCATGAATCTGGCGAAGTGCCACGTCCGCATCCCGAATGTGACCATCGTAGCCATGAAAACCGCGCAGGTCCAGCCGGTCATCGGCTTTCAACTGCCGGTACAAGGCCTCCAGTTCGTCATCGACGACGTGGCCCGTGCGGTTCATGCCAAGGTTTACATCAATGTAAATCACGGGTTTATGAACGGTTTTCTCGAACTCCCTCGCCAGTTCCTCCGCCGACGCCAGGTTGTCGACCAGCGACGCCCATTCGACCCAGTTGTAAGCCTGCACCAGTTCGCAAAACCGGTGGAGTTTCGGGCCGGTCAGTTGGTAGGAAATCAGGACGTGCCGAGCGCCAGTATCCGCCAGCATTTCGGCTTCGGCGATGGTGGCACACTTGAATTTGGTGATGCCCGCTTCGACTTGCATTTTGGCAACTTCCGCCATTTTGTGCGTTTTGACGTGCGGAATCAGCTTGTCGGCGTCGCCATCCACCATGTCCAGCATGGTTTTGATGTTGTCGGCAATGCGTTCGGGATAGACCAGCAGGGCCGGGGAATCGATCAACTGAACGTTGTGAACCAGGTATTCATCCATGTAGTAAAAGCCCTAAACCCTGACAGCGGCCTGGCGGCCCTGTCAGCGGTTTGAACGGGGATTAGTAAATAGTAACTCGTATTTTGAGCCGTGGACTAAAACCGCTGACAGGGCCTTAGGGCCGCTGTCAGGGTTTTAGTCCGCCAGTTCGAACATCACTTCAATTTCGACCGGGATATTTTCCGGCAGCGTGCCCATGCCCACGGCCGAGCGAACGCCGACGCCGTTGTCGTCTCCCCAAACCGCCACAAAAAGCTCACTACAGCCATTGATGACGAACGGATGCCGCTCAAAGTCGTCCGTTGCATTCACCATGCCCAGCGTTTTGATGACGCGTTTGATTTTGTTCAGGGTGCCAAACTTGGCTTTCAGGGTTGCCAGAATGGTCAGGCCAACCTGCTGGGCCGCCAATTTGCCTTCGTCGATGTTCATGTCGGCCCCAATGCGGCCGATGATGCGGCTTCCGTCGTTTTTCACCGGCCCATGACCGGAAACGTAGACGAATTTGTCGACAATCAGACACGGTTTGTACACACCCATCGGCTTCGGCGCGGGCGGCAGGGTCAGCCCGAGTTGGGCGAATTTTTCGTCGGGAGTCATAAGTGCAGGTTCTGCGAGATGGTCAGGCTCAGGCCCAAATGTTAAGTTTTTATCGGGTTCAGGCCCGAGGTTCAGATACATGTGCGAGGTGTATTCCATATAAACTAGTTGGTTTTGGGTTTACGGTTTTCGGTGGCTGACGCATTCGGGGACAGCTTGCGTCAGCCACCGAAAACCCTAAACCTAAAACTGAAAACCGTCTTTAAACCACCAAATTTAATGCTAAAACGCCCAACAGCCCCACAATCGACACAATTGTTTCCATGACGGTCCAGGTTTGCAGCGTTTCTTTGATGCTCAGGTTAAAATATTCCTTGAAAAGCCAGAAACCGCCGTCGTTCAGGTGCGACATCATCAGGCTGCCGGAGCCAATGGCCAGCACCATCAGTTCCGGTTTTATGTTGGGGTTGCCCTGAATCAGCGGCAGAATGATCCCGACGGTTGTCAAGCCCGCAACGGTGGCCGAACCGACACAAACCCGGATGACGGCGGCAATGCCCCAGCCCAGCAACAAGGGCGAAATATCCACGCCCTGAAGCATAAATCCGATGTATTTGCTCGTTCCGCTGTCGATAAAAATCTGCTTCAACGCCCCGGCTCCGGCAATCACCAGCAAGACCGGCGAAGCGGCTTTGATGGCTTCTTCGAGGTCTTTCATCACTACTTTCATGGTCTGCCCCCGCCGAATGCCCAGCGTATACACCGCCACCAGCACCGACAGCAACATCCCGATATACGGTTCGGCCAGCAGCGTAACGACCTGATGCAGCACCGAACCGGCGGGCAACACCGACTTGAGCGGGCCGGTCAGGGTCAGCAGCAAAACCGGTAACAGCGCAACAAAAAAACTGATGCCCGCTCCCGGTAGCTCATGGTCCGGAATTTCACGGATTTTGAAGAGGTCCCGGTCAATTTTGGGTTGGTATTTCGACAGGGTTTTTCCGAAAATCGGCCCCGCAATCACAATCGCCGGAATCGAGACGATGATCCCGTAAATCAAGGTTCGGCCAATGTTGGCGCCCAACTGCCCGGCAATGGCCGCGGGCGACGGGTGCGGAGGCAGGTAGCCGTGGGCCACCGACAAAGCCGCCAGCATCGGAACGGCCACGGTCATCATCGGCAAACCCGACGAAGCCGTGATCGTGACGATGAGCGGAAAAACGATGATAAAACCGGCGTTGTAAAACAGGGGAATCCCGATGATAAAACCGGCCAGGGCTAGCCCCCAACGGAGATTTTTGACCCCAAATATTTTAATCAGGACGTTGGTAATGCGCATGGCGGCTCCGCTTTCGGCGACCAGTCGGCCCAGCATGGCTCCAAATCCGACAATCAGAACCAGTTCGCCCAGCGTTCCGCCGATGCCCGTCTGAATGGATTTGCCAACAGCCGCAACATCCATTCCCGACGCCAGCCCAATGGCGAGTGACACCAGAACGAACGAGATGAACGTATCGATCTTGACAAAAGCGATCAGAAATACCAGGGCCAGAATGCCCAGAAAGGTGAGTAGAAGTGGCATTTAGGAAAGTCGAGGATTTAGGGGTTCGGGGCGTAAGTTAATGATGAATTATGAATGATGAACGATGAATTTTAAACAAGCACTTTAACTCCATTCATCGTTCATCTTTCATAGTTCATCATTGTCACCGAAACCGCTTCCTCCAGCGGCACATTCACATCGAACGGAACAACGCGCAGGTGCAGGAATTCGTCGTAACCGAAAAGCTCGAGCGGTTTTTGAAAAAGCATGGTGGCCGGGTAAATCAGAACCAGGCCCGACGCCCCGTATTTCTTCCCGTAGGCGTATACTTGGTACAGATCGGCCTGGTCGATGCCGTAGTTTCCGGCGGAATTGGTGGCATCGATTCGTTTCCATTTGGTATCCAAAACCGTTGTTACGCCGTTCTGGCGCAGGATAAGATCCGGTCGCAGTTTGAATTTCCGCAGTCCGCTGTGGTTATCGATCAGGTGCTGCGACGCTTCCTGTACAACGAGGTCGCCCGTGGTGACATACCGTTTAAACCCGGCCGCAACGTAGTCTTCAAAAACCCGTTCCATCGGAAACAAGAGCGCCAAATTAAGGTGTTTACCAGCCGTCAGACCCAAAGCCCGGCCACTCAGCAGGGCTTCGGCCCAGCGCAAAGCCGGTTGGTAGTGGATAAAAAGCCGGTTACCCGCTGTAATGGTCCGCAGATCCTCCGCAATCCGGTCCGACGGCGGGATGTCATCCATCGCAAACAGCAGTTGACGGATGCGGCTCTGGTTCAAAACCGTCCGGGCGCGGGTCTGCACAAATTCCAGAGCGGATTTCAGCAGGCGGTTGGGGGGGAGATTGGTCGTTTGCTCGTCGAACGTGGAGACCATACGCTCGGCGTGGTAGCGGTTTTGCCGGATCTGCTCCGCCAGTTCCAGCTTCCCTTTCAAAAACCGCTGATTCGTCGTTTGCGACACATACGACTTCTGCAAGCCCCGCGTCAGGAGCGGGGTCACTTCGTCCAGAAACATCGCGATAAAAACCTCCCACAACGGCAGTCGGCTGATGCCCAGCCGCACTGACTCGACGGACCGAAAGGGGCTGTTGCGCAGGTGAAGCAACATTCGCAGCAGGGCAGCCCGGGCCGCGTCGGGTTCTTCGCTGGTAGTTTTGGGCAAAATCTCAAGCTGGGTTCCGTCTCTGGTTTCGAGCAAACCGACGTAGTTTTTCACCCGGATGCACTCCCGACCCCGTTGCAAAAAAAACGTCATCACCGCATCGGCCTCGTTTTCAGTCACGAAGTTTTTAAGAGCTTCAAAGGTGGTATCGGCCAGATACAGTTCCGTCAGCGAATTCGGCCGATCCGGAAAATCCCGGATGCGCCGGATGATGCCGTATTCGGTAATGGAAAGCGTCATGGCGTTGGTTTACCGCGTGTTACTCATTTCTTTTCAACCGTTTTCCGAAACGACATCACATACTTGCCGTCGGCCAGCAAGGTCAGGCGGTTGTTGCTGATGCGGTAGAGCGTTACGCTTTGCAAAGCCGTCAGAAAACCGCTTTCGAAGTTGTAGGGACAAGCCCGACGCGTCGTCGAAAGGGCCTCGAACCGGACGTTATCGCCATCGGCTTTCACCTGGCCGTTCAGGGTATTACAGCCGGTGAATCCCTGCAACCGGTTCTCTTTCAGGTTGATGTCGAGTGTCGGAATTTGCCGGTTTACAAACTGCTCGGCGTGGAGCCGCTGCCCGCGGTAGGTTTCCAGCACCCACTGGCTGTTCAGCCGGGTCGCGCCGTTGAGAAACGTTCCGCAACCGCTGTAGCGCTGGCCGTTGGCTTCAATCGTCACGCCGTATGCGAAGGTCTGGCCGGAACGGGTATCCCGGCACACCACCGGACTAATGACCACCTTCAGTCGCCCCTCGCGCCGGGTGGCCGCTGCCGAACGGCTGGCAGATCGGCTGTTTGACCCGGTTGTACTGGCGATCAGCGGGGCATCGAACAAGATACCGTTGCTGCGCGGATCGCGTTGTGACTTGGGAACAGCCGCCGTGAGCAACGGCCCGTTCTGGGTCTGAAAACGAATGGTTTTGGTAAAATCGATGTCCAGTGTCCAGGTCGGCGTGTTGCCCTGGGCCGTAAAGTCGATGCCCTGCCGCCGTTTACTACCCGCGTCCATCGCCGAAATATCGACGTTTTCCGCTGGTTTTAAACCCTCTGAGGGCGGTTTTCGGCAGCCATCCGCCAGCACCAGGAAGCCGCTCAGGTAAACAAGTTGTGCCAGTTTTTTCATAATCCGATGCGTTACTTCCAGAACGTTACGCATCGGATTTTGTTGAATGCCGCTTAGGAACTCAATCGAACGGGCTGCCGGGTGCGGGTCGATTCGTAAATGGCCTCGAACAAAGCGACCACTTTGCGGCCTTCTTCGCCCGTCACCAGCGGACGGCGACCGTCGCGAATGGCCTGACCAAAATCCGCCAGTTGTCGCGAAAAATAATGGCTGGACGAATCGACACTGTTGAAAACCGCATCATCCTCCGCTTTCCAGACCAGCCGCTGATCTTCCTCGCCCACCACCGACCACACATCGTTGTAGGGCGCATCCTGAATGCCCGTCATGCCTGCGATGAACATCGATCCGCCATCGGTCTGAACGCCAATCGACGCACCGTTCTGGCCGTGAATATGCACTTTTCCGTAGAGTCCCGGTTTTTGCGAATTGCTGACGATCACGTTGCCAATTCCGCCGTTTTTGAAACGAACAATGGCCACGGCTGTGTCGTCAACTTCAATGTCGGGGTGGTTGAGGTTTGCCCAAACGCCGTAGACTTCCTCCATTTCGCCCATGTACCACAGCAGCAAATCCAGTTGGTGAGGAGCCTGATTGACCAGCACGCCCCCGCCTTCGTGTTCCCACGAACCGCGCCAAGGGTCGCTGCGGTAGTATTCTTCGCTGCGCCAGCCGAATAACTGCGCCATGCCCAGCACCGGTTTTCCGATTTTTCCGTCGTCGATCGCCTGGCGCATCCGCATACAGGGTTCATAAAACCGCCGTTGGCTCACCACGGCGAGTTGCCGGTTGGCGTTCCGGGCCGCGTTGATCATGGCATCACAGTCGGCCAGCGACGACGCCAGCGGTTTTTCGACCAGTACATTCGCTCCGGCTTCCAGAGCCGCTACGGTAACGACGCGGTGGGCGGGGTGCGGGGTGCAAACGATGCAGATGTCGACATTCTCGCGGTCGACCATGTCGTAAATGTCGGAATATGCCGTGATGCCATATTGATCGGCGAATTCGTCCGCTTTGGTATGATTCCGGCCGTAGATGGCAACGAGTTTGGTGTCAGAAGTTTCTAAAACTGCCCGGGCGTGGTTGTGGGCCACTTTGCCGGGGCCGATCAGGGCGATGTTCAGGATTCGGGACATGAAAAGGATGAAATTAATTATCAGAATGCAATCCAACGATTGGTTTGCCAAATGACTCCTAGTCTACAAATGTAGAAAAGTCATGAAACTACTGATTTTATTTGCGCTGATTTTAACCCTTTCCACTTCCTGTGACCGATCAAAACAAGAAGCATCCCCTTCCGATTGGCTCTACCGAAAATGGGAGTTGGTGGAGACAAAAAGTGGTACGGAAACTTGGAAACCAGTCTCGTATGGGTGGCAAATCGAGTTTCGCAGCGATGGCGGTATTCTGTATCACAACACCAAACCGCCCTGCTGTTCGCCCGTCCGGGTTGAACGCGACCAACAGACGCTGAAGGTTACCGAACTATACGGAGGCCCCGGTTGCGAGTACGTCGATTGCGCATCCCCCTCGGAGTTGAAACTGGTTGCGTTAACTGCTAACGAATTGATCGTGGAAAATGTGTTTGGCTCCTCCTACCCGGCTGGTCAGTATGTTATGAAATATAAACCGGCCCACTAATCGTATCGGTCGCTGTCATTCTTTCTCTTTCACCCGATGAAAACCGCCCTTTCCGTTCTGTTCACCGCAATGATTTTTCTGGCTTGCGACCAGTCGGATACCTACGTTTCGCCCTCCGATAAACTCTATAAACGCTGGAAAGCGGTGGAAATAGGAAAAAACGGGAAAGACTGGCGGACGTTAACCCCGCCGGAAGTGATTGAGTTTGTGGCCGATGGAACCGTCAAATACGAAAATCAGGCTAATCTTTGTTGCTCTCCAACGGAATTAATCCGGCAAAAGTCCATTCTGAAAGTGGTTAAAACCGGAAGTAACGGCCCGTACTGTGCCGGTATGAGTTGTGTCGCTATCTCCGAACTTCACATTCTGCTGCTCAGCGATACCGATCTGGTGATCGATTACTCGCACGAAGGCGCTTCGATGTATTCGCTTCGATACGAGGCTACTCCCTGAACCGGGAGAGTTTATCCTCACTGATTATTCGTTATTCAGTGTTCGTTATTCGATATTCGTTATTCAATACTTAGACACAGTCCTTTCATTGGCCTGACTTGAATATCGAACACTGACAAGCAGTTTGAGTTAATCGGAAAGAGCCCTGGAAGGGCGGTCTATCAATAGGCAACCTACATCAGCTAGTGGAAGCTCCGGAGGAGCGGCCTGAAAATGTTTATAGACCGCTCCTCCGGAGCTTCCACTAGCTGATGTAGGTTGCTTATTGACAGGACAGGCCTCCGGCCTTAATTCAAACAACTTCTGAAAGTTGAATAACGAATATCGAAATTATCGACTTGGGAGCAGGTTGGTTATGGCTTCAACACCACCTTGATCAATCCTTTTTCTTTTTCATACAACCGCTGGAACCAACTGGCTCCTTCGGTCAGGGGCACTTCCGCGCTCAGAATGGCTTCGACGTCGATTTTGCCCGATGAAATCAGTGCCAGAGCCGCTTCGTATTCGCCGTTGATGGCACAGGAGCCCTGCAACCGCAACTGACGGGTCACGATGGCCTGCAACGACACTTCCACCGATTTCGACAGATTCCCCACCAGCGTCACCGTTGCGCCTTTCCGAACGCAGTCGATGGCGGTTTTTACCGAGGGCGCAATGCCGACGACTTCAAACGAAACATCGGCCCCGCGCCCGTGGGTCAAGGCCTGAACCTCTGCCGTAATGTCTTTCTCACGGGCATTGAGACCAACCGTTGCACCGAGTTTCAGCGCCAGCGCCAGGCGATCATCGTCCAGATCGACAGCGATGATGGAACCACACCCCGCCAGTTTCAGCGCCTGAATGATGAAGAGGCCAATCATGCCCGAACCCACGACCACCGCCGTATCGTTCACCTGAATGGGCGTCAGACTCAGGGCGTGCAACGCCACCGCCACCGGCTCGACCAAAGCCGCCTGCGTATAGCTGACGTTGTCGGGAATCTGGTAGAGGATGTGCTGCGGCACCACAATAAATTCCGCAAAAGCCCCCTGCCGACGAAAATCCGGGGTCGAAACGCCCAGGACTTCACGACCGTCACTGAGGTTATACATGCCTTTCCGGCTGTACCAATCGTCTAAGGAATAGACGGTCGAGTCGAAGGTTACCCGGTCGCCAATGTGCCAGTTTTTGACATTTTCGCCGGTTTCCACCACGATTCCGGCGGCTTCGTGCCCCATCACGATGGGGGGAATCCGCCGACCACTGCTACCGTCCATGCCGTGGACGTCGCTGCCGCAAATCCCTACGGCCTGAACCTTCACCAGCACATCGGATGGGCCGGGGCTGGGGCGGGGAAGGTCTTGTAATTCAAAGTGTTTGTACTCAGTTAGGACGAGAGCTTTCATAATTTTTGACGGACCCGCAGAATTAAATTCTACTTTTTTGTGGTGAACAGAAAACTGTAACACAAAAACGTGAACTTTCGTCCACCAATACGCCATTATTTTTGATAAATAGAGATAAATGCTTCTTTCGGTACCTGATCATAATTCCGCCGGAGCAGATGCGGATTGATTTCAAACGTGACCACTTCGGTCAGGTCATCCGGTTCTTCCCCAAAAATCTCTTTGGTTAGCGCGGGTCGGTACTGCTTTTTCACCCAGATCAATTTCTGGTCGGGGGCTTTCCCCCAGGCCGGATTATCGCCCAAAACGAACTGAATCTTCCGCCAGTCATTGTAAAAATATTCCTGCAACAACGGTATAATCCGGTCACTAAACGCATCGCACAGGTCAGCATGTGACTGAATGTTCATCAGATAGGCATGCCCAATCAGGTGATCGCGGTCGTAGAGGTATTCAATTCGTTCGTTCACCATCCGTAATACTTCGCCCAGGTTAACGCCATCGACCACGGAAAGCAGCGATGGGTCGGGCAAAACCTCCCGAAAATGAAACCGGCGACGCAAGGCAATGTCTAACAAGGCAATAGAACGGTCGGCAGTGTTCATGGTGGCCACAATGTACAGGTTGGCCGGTACCCCAAACCGCTCCTGCGAGTAGGGCAACGTCAATTCTACTTCATGGGCGGCTCCCAGCCGTTTGTCGGGCTCGATCAGGGTGATCAGTTCCCCAAAAACTTTGGAAATGTTAGCCCGGTTGATCTCGTCGATAACCAGCACCTGCGCATCCGCCTGCGCCAGTTTTCGCTGACGGTTTTCGGCCGAATCGTTCAGGCAATCGGCCATCGTGGCATACCCGGCTTTCCGGAGAGCGGCCAGGCAGGACGTATAGAAAACCCCTTTGGCCACTTTGTAACTGATCTGCCCATTGCGGGTTTCGGGACGGATTCCTTCCAGAAACTCTTCGTAACCAAACGATGGATGGAACGTCACCCACTCGGCAGCAAAGGCCTGGCTCAGTTGCCGGGCTTCGTACGACTTGCCGGTACCGGGTGGGCCGAAAAGAATAAAATTCTGGGGAATAGCAGGTCTGGCCGCAACGGTTTTTTCATACACTTCCGGTTCTTCCGCCACCCGATCCCAATCATCCGTCGACCGATCAGGCCGAAGCAGGGCCGTCATGATCTCACCCCGAATGGCCTCATCATCAGCAGCCTGGTAAATAAACGGGTTATGACTGGCCGTATGCGGACCGCGTTTGGTCGTCACCAGCAGCTCCATCAGGCAATCTTCCCAGCAGCTCCGCAGCACGGGATGGTTCAGCAAATGATCCGACGATTGCCCAATCACGATGGAAATATAATCCGACTTCTCCGACAACGGTACAACATCCACCACGGCGATCGATTCGATCCGTTCCCGGCAGCCTTTCTTCACCGTGAGCCAGTATTCGATTTCGCCCTGACGCGGGCGAAACAAGCGCAGAGCCAGAAAAAAGTTGATGTGCGCCGAAATGCCCTTCCGATCCCGGTCGACCACAAACGCCAGCCGGGCATCACCATTGGGCAGATTGACCATATCGATCAGTTCCTTGAGCAACCCGAAGTATTTCCGGGCCGCTTCCGGCTGATCGATGGTCCGCAATTTTTCAAGAAGCTGGTGTCGTTGCTGGGTCAGGGTCATGGTATCGTTTGGCATCCCGCCTATCGAAACTACGACATTTTGACAAATAGTTCGTATTTTGGCGGTTCAGTTGTTGTTCTGGGCGTCTTACATATGAAAAAATGGTTTAGCTACGGAGGGATAGTTCCGATACTGGTTGCTTGTACGCTCAACGACCCCACCCCTGCCGATACGGTCTGTCTGGTCACCGAAGTGGTTCGGTATCAGCAAAAAGATGACAACCAGCAGGAAATTGGCCGGCAAACCTTTGCTTATAAAAATGGCCAGCTCGCTTCGTATACCAGCAAGACACCCAACCGCTCCATCGCCTTCCGGTTTGCCTACGTGGGCGGAAAAATTGCATCCGCTTATACCGAAGACCGTTCGATTGTCCTGAGTCTCGATTACAACGCCCTTGAACGGGTCGAAAAAGCATCGTATGTGGTCAACAACAAGGAACAATCCGTGTTTTCACTTTTTTACGATTCCGTTGATCGTACGGTCCGTTTAGTCCGCCTGGTTGAGACGCGGGTGACGTTGCCCACCAATTCCTTCATTGCCAGCCGGACGTTCCAGTTCTCCTACGATACCATTGCCCGCAATACCGTAGACCTGGTATCGCAATCGGTTCAGAATGGGTACAAAGACGGTTCCCGAACCGAAGAAGAATTGACGTTTGAGCAAAGTGCCGACAATCATTCGCCCTTTTACGACTCGGGGCAGGCCATTGTGCTGGCCCTGCTGGCTCTGACCAACCCCACCGAAGCAGACGTTGCACGGTACTTGCAACGCTATGACTGCAAAGGCTTTACCCGAAAAACCAGGGACACCAATGGATTGATTACCCTGCAGGAATCCAGTCAGTTTACGACCCAGTACGACGTGAATTTCAACCCGCTCCAGGCCGTTCAGCGCTCCCATTTATCGGTTCCGGCCGACACCTTTCCCGCCGACCGGAACTACCGGCAAACCTACCAGTACGATTGTGTGGAATAAGGGACCTGATTCCCGTTGCTAGTTCAGGGCATCGAACAGGATTTCCGCCGGATGCTTCGCCAGACGTCCCGTTCCATCTTTGATCTGATGGCGGCAACTGGTTCCGGGCGCGGCAATCAACACCTCCGCAGGTTGCTCACGGACCGTCGGGAACAACACGAGTTCGCCCACCTGCATCGACAGCGTATAATGCTCTTCTTCGTAGCCAAACGAGCCCGCCATCCCGCAGCAACCGGAAGGAATCAGTTGCACTTCGTAATTTTCGGGCAACGACAGCATTTTCTTCGTCGGCACCTGCGACGCCAGGGCTTTCTGGTGGCAATGCCCGTGCAACTTGATCAGTCGTTTTTCGGTCGTGAAGGCGGTTTTTGTGATGTTACCGCGGTCTACTTCCTGCGCAATAAACTCATCCACCAGCAACGAATGCTGGGCCAGGTGCTGAGCGGCTGCTTTCAATTCCGGCGGCATCAAATCCGCGTATTCGTCCCGGAATCCCAGAATGGCCGATGGTTCGATGCCGATCAGGGGAGTTTCAGCAGTAATCAGATCCTTCAACCGGTTTACATTCTCGATGGCAATTTTCTGCGCATCCCGCACCAGGCCTTTCGAGAGATACGTCCGTCCGCTTTCCAGATGGTCGGGAATGATCACGTCATAGCCCAGTCGTTCAAGCAGTTGAATGGTTTTCTGGCCGACTTCCACGTCGTTGTAATTCGTAAATTCATCGCAGAAGAGGTAGACGGTTTGGCGGTTTTTATGCGCCGGAACTGCCCGCTTTTTCCACCAGTTCTTCAAGGTCGTTCCCGCCAGTTCCGGCATGGTTCGATCCGGGTGAAAACCGGCCATCCGGTTCGCAATCCGCCGAAGCGCGGGCGTGTCATAAATCGCGTTGTACGCCCAGGGAGCCACACTCGCCAACGACATCAGTTTCGTAAAATTACCAATCAGGCGGGAGCGCAAGGGCGTTCCGTTGGCGTCGTAATAATGCTGCAAAAACTCCGCTTTCATGCGGCTGATGTCTACACTCGACGGACACTCGGATTTGCACCCTTTGCAGGACAAACACAGATCCATCACTTCCTTGATCTCTTCGTGATCGAACTGGTTGGCCTTGCTGGAGTTGGTCAGAAACTGGCGGAGGATGTTGGCCCGCGCCCGGGTGGTGTCCCGTTCCCGGCGGGTCGCCATGTAGCTGGGGCACATCGTTCCTCCCGTAACGGCGGTTTTTCGACAATCCCCTGACCCACTGCACTTTTCCGCCAGATTGAGAATACCGTCTTCCGCCGAAAAATCAAAAATGGTGTCGATCGGAACCGGTTTCTGATCGGGCTGATACCGCAAAAATTCGTTCATCGGCGGGGTATCCACAATTTTCCCCGGATTAAAAATGCGCTGCGGGTCCCACATCCGCTTGATGTCCTGCACCAACTGAAAGTTAGCGTCTCCAATCATGTACGGAATAAACTCACCCCGCAAGCGTCCGTCGCCGTGTTCGCCCGACAGCGAACCGCCGTATTTTTTTACCAGTTCTGCCGTATCGGCCAGCAAGGCCCGAAACTGCAACCGGCCTTCATTCGATTTCAGGTTGATCAACGGCAGCACATGGAGTTCTCCCGCACCGGCGTGGGCCGAATATTCGAGCGTCAGGCCGTGCTTTTCGGCAGCCATTCGGTCCAATTCGTCAATGTAATCGGGCAGATCGCGGACATCCACGGCGCAATCTTCGATAACGTTCGCCGGTTTATCATCGCCCGGAATGTTGTACATGATGCTCAACCCGGCCTTCCGCAGGTTCCAGGCTTTCACCGCTTCCTGGTCGAACAAAATCGGGAACGCATACCCCAATTCGTTCTCCTTTAGGGCATTAATAAGGCGATTGGCTTTCCCAGTGACGGCTTCAATGGTATCGTCAAAAAACTCGACCATCAATACCGCCTTGGGATCCCCCTCGACAAAATCCCGGTTTTTAGCCTGCTCGATGTTGCCTTTGGTCAATTGCAGAATGTAATCGTCGACCAGTTCGGAAGCCGAGCAGCGGTGTTCCAGCGCCACCAGATTGGCTTCCAGCGATTGCCGGATGGTGACAAAATGGGCGCAAACCAATGCACTTTTTTTCGGCGGCAACGGCAGCAGGTTCAGTTTGGCTTCGGTAATAAAACACAGCGTTCCTTCCGAGCCCGCAATGAGTTTGCAGAAGTTGAAGGTCTGGTCGGGATTTTGCTCAAAAAACGGCAGTAATTCATCGAGCGCGTAGCCCGTATTCCGGCGGGTGATGGTCGGCTTGGGAAAACCGGCCCGGATCTGTTTCTGATTTTGTGATCCACTGAGCAGGTCGCGAACCTGTTGATACAACCGCTTTTCGAGCGGACTCACGACCCCAACACCCCGGCATTTGCCGTCAAATTCGTCACGACTCAAACTCCGGAACGTCACTTCGGCACCATCGCTTAAAATCGCTTTCACTTCCAGCAAATGATTGCGCGTGCTGCCCCAGACAATTGAGTGCAGCCCGCAGGAATTATTGCCGATCATTCCGCCGACCATCGCCCGGCTGGCAGTGGAGGTTTCCGGGCCAAACATCAGACCGTGCGGTTTTAAAACCGCATTCAGATCGTCGCGGATCACACCCGGCTGAACCCGAACCCAGCCTTCTTCGGGATTGATTTCCAGCACGTTCGAAAAATATTTGGAACAGTCGGCTACGATGCCGCCACCGACTACCTGCCCGGCCAGCGACGTTCCGGCGGCTCTCGGAATCAGTGACGTCTGGTTTTGGCGGGCAAACCGCACCAGCCGTTTGATGTCTTCCGGCGTTTTGGGAAGGGCAACGGCCAGCGGTTTTTCCTGATACACCGACGCGTCCGTCGCATAGAGCAGGCGCATGGCTTCGTGTTCGGGAGATTGGTCGTGGTAGAGTTCTCCCTCGAACGACTGTGCGAGCGATGAAAAGGTAGGGGCGGGAATTTTAAACATAAAAGGCGAAAACCGGTCTGGGAACCGGCGAAATTAGGAACGAATGTCTTGAAAAAAAACAAAAGGCCGACCGCAGTTCATCAGCCCCGAAAAAAGATCCCATCTCCACAGCAGACAATTTTCACCAAAAATAGTTTATAGCCTACAAACCACTCACTTGAACGACAATGAGCGTAAAAAGCATTTTCGGAATTATACTGACATTGGCCGGACTAATCGGCCTCATCTACGGCGGCATGGATCTCACCAGCGGGGGCGTTGCCCGGGCGTCCTGGATTTACCTCATCATGGGCGGTATTTTTTTCTTTTCCGGAATCAGCCTGATTCGCAGCACAAAAGACGCTGCGTAGGAATTTACTATTTGAGCGTATAGGCTCGTCGGACATAATAAATGATCGTGCCTAAAATAGATAGCCCTATGAAAATGAGGGGTGCTATTTTGCTCCTGACAAGTTCACCATTGGATACGGAACGTATCCAGTCCCAAAGTGACCAGAACATAAAGATCATTACTACACACGCCAACATAGCCAGCATTTCGTGTGTATTGCGGATTTGCCGTTCCCGGTTTTCGGGCGTTAACGGAGTGGGCATGTTGTAATAATCTGGCGGAATTTGGCGAATTGACCAGAATATAACGAAAATAAAGGTAGCAAGTCCCGGCACAATGAACAGTTGCCCGCGACCACCCCAGCGATCCGGTTTTCCGGCCAGACCAAAATGGACGGGAATGGTTTCGGGCAATTGGGCATAATACCCAATGATCAGGACCACCTGCCCGACGAGCAGCAACAGGGTCAGGGCGTTCAGCAGACGTTCCGTTCGTGGAACGGCGGTGGATAACAGGGGTTTCATCTGAGTGTCGTTAAGCATTGTAAACGTTTTTTTCAACCGCATCCGGTTTGATCTGCCGAACCAGCCGAAAAAACCGGATTGGGAACAGAATGGCCGCCATCGTCAAACCAGCCAGCAGACCGATCCAGATACCGATCGCGCCCAGGTTAAACCAGAAACCCAGCACGTAACTCATCGGCAATCCGATGATCCAGTAAGCAAACAGGCTGATGATGGTGGGTGTATTGACGTCCGACAACCCACGCAACATGCCGATTCCAACCACCTGAATGCCGTCGGACAGTTGGAAAAACCCGGCCATGATGACCAGCGAAGCCGCAATCGCGGCCACTTCCGGGTTGTCGCGGATATACCAGCTCACCAGCCAGTCGTTGGCCGTCAGGAAAACCACCGCCGGTAGACCCATGAACACAAAAACCAGCCACAAAGCTGCTACCCCGGCCCGGCGCACGGCGGTCAGGTTGGAGCGACCCAGCGCACGGCTAACCCGAATGGAACCCGCAGCCGAAATGCCGGTAGCCATCATGTAGGTGATCGAAGCCATGTTGATGGCAATCTGGTGCGCGGCCAGTTGGTCGGTTCCGAGCCAGCCCGCCATCATGGCAGCCAGTGAAAAGGTCGCTACTTCGAAGAAAAACGTAAACCCGCCCGGCAGTCCCAGTTGCAGAATCTGACGAATGTGCCTGCTCACCCCCAGCGTCTGGAACGAGGGGAGAAAGTAACACTGAAACAGGCTGTTTCGCCGGATGTAGAGAATGATTGCGGCTGCCATGAAGCTGCGTGAAAGCAGTGTTCCCAGCGCCGAACCCTGAACGCCCAGCGCCGGAAACGGACCAACGCCTTTGATCAGAACATAATTGAGCAACGCATTCAGAAACAGCGCCAGCAAGGTAATGATCAGGGCAATTCGCGGATACGAAAGACCGTCGCACAACTGCCGGGCGGCAATAAACAGAAACAGCGGAATGTTCGATAAACTGAGAATGAGCAGAAAATTCCGGCCAATTTCGGTGACCTCCAGCGTCTGTCCAAACTGGTCGTAAAAGTAGGCCACACCGACACCAACCAGCCCCAGCGCCAAACCCAGCCACAGGGCAACCCACAAACCCGCCCGGAACAATCGGTTGATCTCGGCGGCATCGTTGCGCCCGCGAGCCTGCGACACCAGCGCAGCCACCACCGACAAACCGCCCACGCCAATGCTCGATACCAGAAAAGACAGCGACACCGACAACCCAGCCCCCGCCAGCGGAATGGCGCCCAGCAACCGCCCGACGAACAAATCGTCGGTGACGCCCATCAACACCACCCCCAATTGGGCAATCACAATCGGAATGCTCAGCCGGATGGTGTCGGCCAGTTCCGGTTTATACATCTGGTACCACTGCTTCATGCTTTCCCAACAGCAACTTTTCGATGCTTGTTCCGGTCGTCGACGCTCTGGAAAGGATTAATGATGGTGCAAGACTTTTTTTGTTACTTTTGTCTAAACATACCATAGACGCCCCAATCGATTGAAAGAGTACGGCAGCAACATCCAAAAATTAGTCGAACATCTACAGACTATCGAAGACCGCGAGAAGCGCACCCGCTACGCGCACATCTTGGTAGAACTGATGCGGCAGATCCATCCCAACATGCGGGATAATCAGGATTACTATAATAAATTGTGGGACGACCTCTACATCATGTCGGGCTTCAAGCTCGATGTGGACAGCCCCTACCCACCCCCAACGGCGGATGTCCTGGGGAAGAAGCCGCAGCCCGTTCCGTATAATACCCACGGTTTGCGCTACAAACACTACGGCCAGAATATCAACCTCCTGATTGCCAAAGCCATTTCGCTGGAAGATTCCGAAGAACGCCTGGCCTTCGTTTCGTACATGGCTAAGTTGATGAAGACGTTTTATTCGACCTGGAACAAGGAAGCGGTGGAAGACGAGACGATCCTGACCAACCTCGACGAGATGGCGAACGGCAAGCTCCACGCCGACATCATGTCGATCCGAACCAACGGTTTTGTCGATGCCACTCCACGCGAACGGACGGGGGATCAACCGCCCCGGCGTACGCCCAGCGGCCCTTCGCACGGCCGAAACGAAGGATCAGTGCCCTCCCACGGTCGTCACGATGGCTCAGGACAAGCCTACAACCGAAACGAAACGTCGGGGAACCGCCAGAACAACCCGAATTTCTACCCCAACCAGGGATCGCGTGGCCACCGGGATGGTGGCGCAGGCGGCCGTGACAACCGCGATGGCGGACACCGGAACGACCGGTTCAGAGGGGGCAACAATCCTAATAACCGCAAAAGACGTTAAACAGAGTCAGGAAGGAAGAGTTAAGAATGAAGAGTTAAGAATTAAAAGTCAAGACGGGGCTGCCATTCGGTTCCTTATTGGTCTCAACTTTTAACTCTTAACTCTTCATTCTTAACTCATTTCTCTTGACTCTTAATTCTTAACACCCCATATGGCTTCTTTCCGAATTGCCGGTGACCAACATTTGAAAGGCGAAATCAGCCCGCAGGGCGCTAAAAACGAAGCACTCCAGATTCTGTGTGCGGTTTTGCTGACTGATCAGCCGGTTACCATTCATAATATTCCTGACATCCGTGACGTCAACAAATTGATCGAACTTTTGGGCGATCTGGGCGTTCAGGTCAAGCAGTTATCTCCGTCATCGTACCGTTTTCAGGCCGATCAGGTCGATATTTCCATTCTGGACACGGCCGACTACCGCGAAAAAGCGTCAGCCCTGCGTGGCTCGGTCATGCTGTTGGGGCCCATGCTGGGCCGTTTCAAAACCGGACGGATTCCGCGGCCCGGTGGCGACAAAATTGGCCGTCGGCGACTGGATACGCACTTTCTGGGTTTTGAAAAACTGGGTGCCAAGTTCAATTTCGACTCCGACGAAAGCGGTATGTACCATGTCGATGCCAGCCATTTGAAAGGCACCTACATGCTGCTGGACGAAGCCTCCGTTACCGGAACCGCCAATGTGGTGATGGCTGCCGTGCTGGCCGAAGGCACCACGACGATTTACAATGCCGCCTGTGAACCGTATTTGCAGCAACTGTGCGCGATGCTGAATCGCATGGGCGCCAAAATCAGCGGTATTTCTTCCAATCTGCTCACCATCGAGGGCGTCGACAAACTGGGCGGAACCGATCACACCATGTTGCCCGACATGATCGAAATTGGATCATTCATCGGTCTGGCTGCCATGACGCAGTCGGAAATAACGATCAAAGACTGCCAGATTCCGCAATTGGGCATCATTCCCGACGTTTTCAAACGGCTGGGAATCAAGATGGAATTTCGGGGCGACGACATTTTCGTTCCGGCGCAGGAGCACTACCAGATCGAGAGTTTTCTGGATGGCGGCATGATGACGGTTTCTGACGCGCCCTGGCCCGGTTTCACACCGGATTTGCTCAGCATTGTGCTCGTCACGGCCATTCAGGCCCAAGGCACGCTGCTCGTACACCAGAAGATGTTTGAAAGCCGGTTGTTCTTCGTGGATAAACTGATTGAAATGGGTGCCCAGATGATTCTGTGCGATCCGCACCGGGCCACGGTCATTGGTCTGAATCGCCAGCAGCAACTGAAAGGCATTCGGATGTCGTCACCCGATATACGTGCGGGCGTTGCCCTGCTGATTGCCGCTCTTTCGGCCAAAGGCGAAAGCATTATCGACAACATCGAGCAAATCGACCGGGGGTATCAAAACATCGACGGACGACTCAACGCGATTGGAGCCAAAATCGAGCGATTGTAACGTACCACGATTTCCTTGTGATTTTCAAAAAGCCGCCCCAAATGGGGCGGCTTTTTGAATGTAAATGCTATTTATTTTGTATTCCTTGTGATAAGCGATAGTATTTTTTGATAAGCGGTACGTACTATGTAGCAAAACGATCGTTATAGTTTATGAAGGGTGCGCGGCAGATCCTTCATCGTATTCCTAAAAACAACAGAGCAATGAACCCTACCAGCGAACTTTACCAGCGGCTGAGCGCCCGCAGGAATGCCCTATTAGTGCATTACAGCCACAACGACACTCTCAAAAGCAGCGATCCGGCCACGTATCGGAAATACCAGGGTGAACTCCGGGATTTAAACCGGAAATTACGCCTGATCCGGGGGCAGATGGAAGAGAACCCAACTCTCCACAGCTAGACTTTTCTGTACAGCGACTCCGCTCGGAATCAGGAGATTGATGTCCACCACACCACTGTGTCCCTACGTGTAGGAGGCTTTCGGTTTGGGAGCCGAATCTTTCATGCTTTCCGGTTCCGAATCCGGCGTGTTCTTGTTCAAATAAAACGTACGATGGCAACGCCGGCAACGGAAATACTTGAGCGGAAGGTAGTCATAAAGCCGGCGAACGTAAAGGGGCCTGTTCGTTCGTTCCAGGTGCATGGCCGTGTGGCAGTGACTACACTCGCAAACTTTTTGGGTGTTCAATACAATTACCAGCAGCAGGATGATGTAAAGGGCTGCTAGGCCAAGGAGTGCGTAAAGTACCAGAATCATTTATAGCTACGAACGATGTGGGTTAATTAATCTGCAAAATTGAGTTACCTACGAATAGGAGACAATTTTAGTTGCGTCGAAGTGGCAAAATACTTATTTTTTTTTACCCTATGGCCCCCAAATTGTTTAATTTCAACCTCTTTACACCTAACAATCAGGGCGTTATTTTGTTGTGATTTTCGTTTTTGCCAATGCCGCGGATACACATTCTTTCCAGTTTGTATCTTTGCGGCTTTCTTGAACGGATACACCATGGCGAAATCGCCCAAATATTACGTCGTCTGGAAAGGGCGGCAAAAAGGAGTTTACGATACCTGGGAAGGCTGTCAGGAGCAGATTCAGAATTTTCCCGGCGCTCTGTACAAATCGTTTGAAAGCCGCACGGTGGCCGACAAAGCGCTGGGCGAAAAACCGCATCTGCATTTGCAGGGCAAAGGGCCGGGAACCGATGGCAAAAGCCAGAAGCTATTTGTTGGCAAGCCCATCGCCGACAGCATTGCCGTCGATGCCGCCTGGAACACAGCTACCGGCGACATGGAATACCAGGGTGTGCATGCCACCACGAAGCAACTCCTCTTCCATCAGGGCCCTCATCCCGACGGCACCAACAACATCGGCGAATTTCTGGCCATCGTTCACGCCCTGGCATGGTTGAAACAGCGCAACAGCAATCTGCCCATTTATTCCGATTCCCGGACGGCTATTAGCTGGGTACTGAAAAAGAAAGCCAACACCAAACTGGAAGAAACCGCCCGAAATGCCCACCTGTTCGAGCTGATCGACCGGGCCGAAAACTGGCTGAAAACCAACAACTTCCTTAACAAAATCTTGAAATGGGAAACCGAATACTGGGGCGAAAACCCCGCCGACTTTGGCCGGAAGTAGTTAAGAGTTATGACGGGGCCGCCCGTGCGGTTAAGAATGAAGAGTTTTAACGATCTGGCTAACTTTTAATCTTTAACTCTTAACTCCCTTTGTTTCGCTTCAAACAATTCACCATTCACCAGAACCGGGCGGCCATGAAGGTTTGCACGGATTCGTGCGTGCTGGGGGCGTATGCGGAACTGGGAACCGGCGGGCGGTTGCTGGACATCGGAACGGGGACGGGTTTGCTGGCGCTCATGGCGGCTCAACGGAATCCCACGGCCCGGATCGATGCGGTGGAAGTTGATCCGGCAGCTTTCGGACAAGCCGTTGAAAATGTGAACGATAGCCCGTTTTCGGATCAGGTTCGGGTGATTCAGAGCCGGATTCAAACGTTTTCGTCCGAGCCATATGACCGCATTCTGTGCAACCCGCCGTTTTATACCAACCATCTGCGATCGCCCGACCAGTCCGTCAACCGGGCGTTACACAACGACGAACTACCGTTTGAAGAATTGATTGCCAGCGTCGTCCGTCTGTTGAAACCGGAGGCACAATTCTGGGTTTTGCTGCCGCCTTTTGAAATGCAACGACTGGCCGTGATTGCCGAAAAAGCCGGTTTGCATCCGTATCAACAACTCGAAGTACGGCATAATGACCTAAAACCGGTTTTTAGAACCGTCGCCGGTTTTGGTTTCAACCGGTTTAGCCCTCCGAAAAGCGAGCAATTGTCCATTTTCAACCCGGATGGAAAGCTCTATACGGAATCATTCCGTCAGTTATTGCAACCTTTTTATCTGAATTTCTAAAATCCTTACGACCTTTGGAGAACCGATCCTGAACACCGGGCCTTGCGAAGTTGCAGAAATGATTCCTGCCTGCGCTTTATTTCGGCCGTGTTTAGCCCGTATTTTTATGACTGACAAACGCCAACTTTCCATCGTTATCCCGCTTTACAACGAAGAAGAGTCGTTGCCCGAACTGCACGACTGGATTGTGCGGGTGATGACGGAGCAGGGATATACGTACGAAATTCTGTTTGTCGACGACGGCAGCACCGACCGATCGTGGGAGGTCATCGCCCGGCTTGCCGACCGGAACCCGCAGGTGCGGGGCATCCGGTTTACGCGGAATTATGGCAAAACAGCCGCGCTCCAAACCGGTTTTCAGGCAACCAACGGACAGGTTGTCATTACGCTGGATGCCGATTTACAGGACAGCCCCGACGAAATCCCGGAATTGTACCGCATGATTACCGTCGATGGCTACGACCTGGTGTCGGGCTGGAAACAGAAACGCTACGACCCGCTGACCAAAACCGTCCCCACGAAGTTCTTTAATGCCGTATCCCGCTGGGTGTCGGGCGTTCACCTGCATGATTTCAATTCCGGCATCAAAGCCTACCGCCAGGCGGTGGTGAAGTCGATGAACCTGTACGGCGAAATGCACCGAAATCTGCCGATTGTGGCCAAATGGAACGGTTTTCACAAGATTGGTGAGAAAGTGGTGCAGCATCAGGCACGCAAATACGGAACGACAAAGTTCGGGCTCAACCGGTTCATCAACGGTTTTCTGGACTTGCTCGTCATCGCCTTTGTGCATAAATTCAGCCGTCGGCCGATGCACCTGTTCGGCAGCTTCGGAACCCTGTCCTTTTTTATCGGGACCATCATTACGATTTACCTCATCAGCGAAAAGATATATAACATTGCCAATCGCCTGAAGTACCGCAATGTGACCGATAATCCGCTGTTTTTTCTGGCTTTAGTGGCAATTATCCTCGGCGTTCAGTTATTTTTGGCCGGTTTTTTGGGGGAAATGCTGGTACGGCAATCGACCAACAAAACGGGGGATTATTTAATCGCCGATCAGGTTGGGGGCTGAATGGCTGAAAAGTGCTAAATGGTTAAAGAGAGCTGATGGGTACGGATCAACCGAAATACATTGATGTTACGGATTTAGAAGTCTATAAAATTGCTTTTGATCTAAGTAATCAGGTTTGGAAATTGGTTCTTGAGTGGAGTCCGTTTGCCAAAGACACCATTGGTAAACAATTTGTCAGAGCCGTCGACAGTATTTCTGCCAACATTGCCGAAGGGTATGGCCGTCATGGACGCAATGATAAGATCCGGTTTTACTTTATTTCATCGGGCTCCATTAAAGAATCGCTTGACTGGATCCGCAAAGCTCAAAGTAGAAATCTGGTGGACGAGCAACAATTCAACCATATCCATTCCCGCTTGTCTCAACTACCCAAATTGATCAATCAGCAAATCAAATACACCCGCGACCACCTCAAAATATAGCCATTTACAACCATAAAACCATCCTCAGCCATCCAACCATTTAAAACCATAGAACCATTTTCAACCATACCAGCCATTTACAAAGATAAAACCAACCGCATTTAGTTACTCGACTATAAAAAAGTATGAACAATCAATTTAAAGCACATCCCTGGCATGGGATTCCAATCGGTGAAAACGCTCCGGAACAAGTGACGGCTTTCATTGAAATTGTACCAACCGACACGGTGAAGTATGAAGTTGACAAAGAAACGGGCTATCTGAAAATCGACCGCCCGCAGAAATATTCCAACATCGTTCCGGCGCTCTACGGCTTCATTCCGATGACGTATTGCGACGAGCAGGTGGCCTCCCTGGCCCGCGAACGCTCCGGTCGTGAGATCGAAAAAGGCGATGGTGACCCGATCGACATCTGCGTGCTGAGTGAACACGCCATTACCCACGGAAACATTATTCTGCAAGCTATCCCCATTGGCGGTTTTCGCTTGCTCGACAAAGGTGAAGCCGACGACAAAATCATCGCCATCTTGAAAGGTGACGGGATGTATAAAGGCTACGAAGACCTGAGTCAACTGCCCGACAGTGTGGTGCAACGCCTGAAACACTACTTCCTGACGTACAAAAACTTACCCGGCGAGCCAATGACGTGCGAAATCGTCAATGTCTATGGTCGGCAGGAAGCCCACGAAGTCATTCGCCGGTCGATAGAAGACTACTGGCTGCTGATTCGGAACCAGGCGAAATAATCGGAACGAATGAACGGGAAAAAAAGCGGACTGGCTGACGGGTGGCTTTCCTCCCTTCCGTTCTGTTTTCCACTCTTCCTCAAATAGTCACATTCAACATAAAGTAAGGAGATGGGGAGCCGTCTCCTTTTTATTTTTGTTATGAAACCGGTGTGAATTTCAATCCGTTTCATGTAACTTATTGCTTTAGATGTAAATACATGAAATGGTACCATTGGAAGTGACTTACGACGTACCCTCGCAAGTCTCACATCGCTTGTCTTTTTTCCAGTTTCTAATTCACTAATCGTCAGTCGTCAACCCAAAACATGCGTCAGTTTTTTAAATACGTTTTTGCAACCGTCGTCGGTATACTGCTTTTCACCTTCGTGGCCTTCCTGATGGTGCTGGCAATCGGGTCCGCTTTTTCAGCGGCATCCGGCGATGAAGTATCGGTGAAGGAAAATTCCGTTTTGAAGCTCAACCTGAATAGCCCGATCCGTGAAATCGGCGTTGAAAACCCATTTGGCGGTTTTGGCCCCTTCAATTCATCCGGCGATGTGATTGGCCTGATCGACCTGAAACAGGCGCTGGCCAACGCCAAACTGGATCCCAACATCAAAGGCGTTTATGTCCAGACCGAATACCCCCAAACGGGCTGGGCATCGCTCGAAGAAATCCGGAACGCCCTCATTGACTTTAAAAAATCGAAGAAATTCGTTGTGGCTTACGGCGAGGTGATGACCGAAAAAGGCTATTACATCGCTTCCGTAGCCGACAATATTTACCTGAATCCGGCCGGCGCCCTGGAGTGGAACGGTCTGGATGCCGAATACACGTTTTTCAAAGGCACCTTCGACAAGCTGGGCATCAAACCGGAAATTTTCCGGGTCGGCGAATTCAAAAGTGCCGTCGAACCCTTCATTCGGGAGGATATGAGTGAAGCCAACAAAGCACAAACCACGTCTTTCCTGAATTCCCTCAACAATCATTTTCTGGCGAATGTCGCCCAAAGCCGGGGTTTGCAGGTTCCGGAATTGAAGAAACTGGCCGACGACCTCTCTATTCAAACCGCCGGAGATGCAATGAGAGCCAAACTGGTGACGAAAGTGGCCTATTACGACGAGGTGGAGGCCGACATTCGCAAGTCCCTGAAAGTGGATGAAAAGAAAAAAATCGACTTCGTTTCGCTGGGGAAATACGAAAATGCCAAGAAATACGTCGAAGAAGGAAACATCAAAAACCGCATTGCCGTCATTGTAACCGATGGTGAAATTGTGTCCGGAAAAGACGACGAAAACATCGCTTCCGATCGCGTGGCCGAGCAAATCCGGAAAGCGCGTCTGGACGAAAAAGTGAAAGCCATTGTCATTCGGGTCAACTCACCGGGCGGCAGTGCACTGGCGTCGGATGTGATGTGGCGCGAAATCGTGCTGGCCAACAAAGCCAAACCGGTGATTGCGTCGATGTCCGATTATGCAGCTTCGGGCGGGTATTACCTGGCGATGGGCGCCCGCCAGATTGTGGCCGAACCCAATACGATTACCGGTTCCATCGGCATTTTCGGGATGCTGTTCAACACAGAAGGGTTCTTCAAGGATAAATTGGGTATCACCTACGACCGGGTGGTGACCAATACACACTCCGATTTTCCGTCTTTCACCCGCGAAATGACGCCTTTCGAAAAGAATGTGCTGCAACAAAGCGTCAACCGGGGTTACGAGATTTTCACCAGCAAAGCCGCTCAGGGCCGCAAGCTGTCGGTCGACAGCCTGAAAGCCCTGGCGTCGGGCCGGGTTTGGTCGGGTGTTCAGGCGAAAGCCAACGGGCTGGTTGATGAACTGGGCGGGCTGGACAGAGCCATTCAACTGGCCGCCAAAGCCGCTAAACTGGAAGCGGGTGACTACCGCGTCCGGTATACGCCGGAAAAGAAAAACGCCATTGAAGAACTGGTCAAAACTTTCACCGGCAGCGACGAGGAAAGCATGAAGGCCACCCTCGGCGACCTGGCTCCTTACGTCAAATACCTCAAGACGCTGAAACGGATGGAAGGAATTCAGGCCCGTCTGCCGTTTGGGCTGGACGTTAAATAACGATCACGTAGACCTGTCAGGTTTTAAAAACCTGACAGGTCTTGTCTGTATGGTTTGATGTAGACCTGCAAGGTTTTTAAAACCTTGCAGGTCTTTTTGATTGTAAACACCTGCACCGTCTTTTTTGTATCTTACGAACGCATTGCTATCGCCTATGAAGACATTGCCGGTTCACCTCGATTGGTTTGCTCTGATTATTCTGCTGGGAGTGGCCCAGGGAATTTTTCTCGGCATCTTTTTCCTGACGGGCGAACGGGGGCGAGTGGTTTCAAACCGGTGCATCGGCTGGTTTATGCTGGGTCTGTCGGCTATTATTGCCGAAATTTTCCTGTGCTACACAAATTACATGTTCCAGGTGCTCTGGCTGATCGACTTTTCAGAACCGGTCAATTTTACGCTCGGCCCGCTGTATTTTTTCTTTGTTTTCGCCCGGCTCCACCAACGGCTGCCGAAGCGTTGGTTGTGGCACGTGCTGCCCGCCGTCATTTGGGCCATCAACTCCATCACCTGGTTCTACCAACCCATCGAATTTAAATACAACTCATACCTCCATGCGTATCACCCCGAACTAGCGTATATAGACAGCGACGAATACCTGTCGGAAGATTTCACGAACCTGCGCGATTACGTCAGTGAAATGACCATGTTAAGTTGCGCGATCTATGCCTTCTTCTCTTTCCTCGATATTCGCAAAACGTTTCGCCGACGGGGACTTTCGTTGTTTCAGGCCGCACCGACCCAACTGGCCCAACTTCGAAACCTGATTCTCCTGAATTTGTCTTTCCCCATTCTGGCGGTTTTTATTAAACCCCAATTTTATGAGGATCTGGGCGATTATATTCTGGCCTGTTACCTCACCCTGCTTATTTATACCACCAGTTTTCTGGTGATGCGAGGGTCCAATTTCTTCGTTGAAGAACCCGATCCGGAACCCGAAGCCCCATCACCCCGCAAAAAGTACGAGAAATCGGCGCTGTCGGAAGAAGTGGAAGAAGCGGTTTTGCAAAAGCTGACGCGATTGATGGAGGACGAAAAACCGTATCTCCAAAGCGATCTTTCCCTGCCCAAACTGGCCCAACAACTCGGAACGTCCCCCCATCATCTTTCGCAACTGCTGAACGACCGGCTGGAGCAAAGTTTCTTCGATCTGCTGGCGACTTACCGGGTGCGTGAAGCGCAGCAATTGTTACAGGATTCCGGTACCGCTAACCTGAAAATCGATGAGATTGCCGAGCGGGTGGGCTATAATTCCACCTCGGCTTTTCACACGGCGTTTAAGCGGCTGACGGGGCAGACACCGGCACAATTTCGGGCCACGGCGACTTCGTCCCGGTCGGCGTGAACTTCTTGACGATCGGAAAATGGCGGTTTAGCGCCCGCAGACGGCCATCTTTGTCCCAGCCAGGCAGCCAGCGCATTTTCCGACCAGTGCGCTGGCATTGGCTTTATTCATCCAGATAAAACCGTCTATTTCGGAAGAAACCATTCCCATGAACTACCTCCTTTCAACGCTTCTTTTTCTTTACGCAGCCCTCCCCGCCATTGGGCAACCGCAATCCAGCGGCTCGGTCGAATGGCCCGCTTACGGCAACGATCCGGGCGGCATGCGGTTTTCTCCCCTGAAACAAATCAATGCCAGCAATGTCAACCAGTTAACCTTGGCCTGGACGTTCCGAACGGGTGAACTGGAACAGTACAAAGGCACGAGCGCCGACGAAAAAGCGGCTTTTGAAGCCACTCCGGTGATGATCGACGGAACGCTCTTTTTCAGCACCCCCTCGTCGCGGGTTTTTGCCATCGATGCCGCCACCGGGCAACAAAAATGGTCGTACGATCCGGAAGTCTATTTGCGACAGGATCTCTCCGAAATCACCTCGCGGGGCGTTTCGGTCTGGCCCGCTTCCAACGATAAAACCGCTTCCGGTGCCGCCAAACGCATTTTGATTCCCACACTGGATGGTCGGCTTATTGCGCTGGATGCCAAAACCGGCAAGCCGGTTTCTTCGTTCGGAAAAGACGGAACCGTCGATCTGCGGCAGGGCGTCGGCAACATCAGCGTCACCTCGCCCCCCGCCGTTATCGGCAACACCATCGTTGTCGGGTCGTCGATGGGTGATAACCAGCGGTTCAATTACGAACGGGGCGTCGTTCGGGCCTACGATGCGCTCACCGGAAAATTACGCTGGAGTTGGGACCCCATTCCGCGTTCCAAAACCGATCCCGGTTTCGAGACCTGGAAAGGACCCAATGCTACCCAAACCGGTGCCGCCAACGCCTGGTCGATCATTTCGGCGGATGCCGAACGGGATCTGGTGTTCATTCCTACCACCTCGCCCAGCCCGGATTATTACGGCGGAGAGCGATTGGGCAAAAACGCCAACGCCAGTTCCATCGTCGCCATCCGGGCTTCCACCGGAAAAGTAGTGTGGAGTTACCAGACGGTTCACCACGACCTCTGGGATTATGACAATGCGGCCCAGCCGCTGCTGTTTTCGTATAACCAGAACGGAAAACCGGTTCCGGCAGTGGCCGTCGGCACGAAGATGGGGCACGTTTTTATCCTGCACCGCGAAACCGGCCTTCCGCTGCTGCCGGTCGAGGAACGGCGCGTTCCAGTGTCCGATATAGTGGGGGAAGAAGCGCATCCCACCCAGCCTTTTCCGGCGACGCTTCCCCTGCTGGGGTTGCAAAAACCGGAAGCCTGGGGCCTGACACCTGACGCCAAGGCAGCCGCCCAACGCCGGATTGCCGCCCTACGTTACGAAGGTCCTTTTACGCCCCCTTCGCTCAAAGGCACGCTCGTTGCACCGGGCAATGTGGGCGGGATCAACTGGAGCGGGATGTGTTATGACCCCGAATCCGGTTTGCTGATTACCAATGTCAACCGACTGGCTGCGGTCATCACCTTAATTCCGAGGGCTCAATTGGCGCAATCGGTCAAAAACGACCAGGAGTTGATGCGGGCCGAAACCGGTATGCAGTCCGGCACGCCCTACGTGATGAAACGCAGCTATCTGTTTGCTAAAGCGGAAACCGGTTTAACAATGCAAACCGCTCCGCCCTGGGGAACCTTGGCGGCTATTAATCTCAAGAAAGGTACGCTGGAATGGGAAGTACCACTAGGCTTCATGCTCGATCCGCGTCAGTTTCCGGAAGCGAAACAATGGGGTTCGATCAACTTTGGCGGGGCCATTGCCACAGCGGGCGGGCTGGTTTTCGTAGCCGCATCACTGGACGGGCATTTCCGGGCATTTAAAACCAGCGACGGCAGCCTGCAATGGGAGGTTCCATTGCCCGCCGGTGGACAGGCCACGCCCATGACGTACCAGCTCAATGGAAAGCAATACGTGGTCATTGCCGCCGGAGGCCACGGCAAGCTGGGGACGAAACTGGGGGATTATGTGGTGGCCTACCAATTGCCGTGAAGCAGCCGATCCCCCCTGAAACCCATCCATGACAATTACTTCATTTTCAATTCAGTAAGCAACACGTAAAGGTTTTAGGGAACGGTCAACCGTTCCCTAAATAGTTCAGGGACGATCCGCTTCGGTCAATTTATCTTTCAACGATCATTGCGTTGACCGGAACCCGGAGTCTGATCTTCCTAAACCCTTACGACTTATGATAGCGCGCTGGAGAGTGGTTCAGCAGGTGGCCGACCGGTTTGGTTACCGCGAACCCCGGTTTGCCGAAGACGAGAAAAACCTTGAAAAGGTCCGGGAGGGCGAAATCCCGCTGGTCAGCCTGGAGAACGATCTGGGTCGGGTTCAACTGCGGCTCCGGCGCGAAGGACTCTCCGCCCTGGGCGCCATCGAGCGCATCAACGGCATTGTCAATTTCCAGGACAAAAACGTACTCGACAAACTGTCCGGCATTGCCCGGGCGGTTTGTCGGTTGCTCAAAGACGGTCGGCCCATCGGCACGGGTTTTCTGGTTGCGGATGACATCATCATCACGAACCACCACGTTATCGAAAACCCACAGGACGCGGTCAATATGCTGGCTCAGTTTGATTACGAGTTGGATATCAACCAGATCCCCAAGAAATCACCCTGCTTCAAACTAAATTCTGCTAAGTTTTTTCTTACCTCGACCCTCGACTACAACGCGAACATTCCGCATTCCGGCCTGGATTTTACCTTCATCGGCCTGGAGCCCTTTGGAACCTCCGGCGAACCGCTCGCCAACTACTCACCGGTGAATCTGGACGGGAATCTGGGAAAAATCATCAAGGGGGAATCCTGCGTCATCATTCAGCATCCCAAAGGCGATTTCAAAAAAGTGGTGCTGAAAGACACCGCCTTTTTCTCCGAAACCGACACCCGCCTGATCTACGAATCGGATACGCTTCCCGGTTCTTCCGGGTCGATGGTCGTCGGCCTGGGTACCTGCGAAATCATTGCCTTACACCACTCAGGTTTGCCGAGAGTGGATGATCAAAACCGGATTCTGACCAAAAAAGGAACCATTGCCACACCAGATACGCCTGATGACGAAATCGACTGGTTTGGGAATGAAGGCATAAAGATCAGCAAGATTATTCAGGCCCTGCAGGAAAGCACCCTGTCCGCCGACATGGCGAAAATCCGGGACACGCTGCTCAAAAAAACGAAGGTTGTGGCCCAGCAACTGAGTCAGCCCATGCCAACCGGCAACACCCGCCCAGGAGGAACTGTAACACCGCCCATTCTTTCACCGACAACGTCTTCCCTTTCAAAAGAATCAGCTATGGATACCGTGTTTTCTTCGTCCACAACCGGGCGCGCCCAGTTTCTGATTACGGCCCCCAACAAAACCAATACCATGAATCAGATCGAAACCATTCTGAAAGCCATCTATGGGCCGGGCGTAACGATTACGCTGGCGATGCCCGGTTCGGCCGTCGAGGGCGAGGTCGAGCTGTTTGCGGTGCAGTTTCCGTTTAGCGGGAACGTCAATGAAGAAGCGCAGAATTTGCTGAAAATTCCCGGTATCATCAATGCTGAAGCCGACGTTCCGCTGCTGATGAATGCCGATACGGGGTTTATGGTTCAAGGCCCTTCAAAAGGCACCGGCACCGAATCCGATATTTTGTTTGATGACGGAACGGGGGAATGGAACGAAAGTGAGTTTATCAGGACGTATGCCGAAAGCAAATACTACAAAAATCAGCCCGAACTGAATTACCGCCGGTGGAACTGGTTCGCGACGAATTTCGACAAACTGGAAAAGCTGCCAAACGTCAAATCACCCGGCGAATGCGGTATTCAGATCGTGCAATTCGATACCGGTTTTACGGATCATTCGAAAGTCCGGGGTGGGTATGATCTGGACCACGACTTCAATTTTCTGGACACCGCCGACCCCACCACGGCCTTTGACCCCAAAACCATAGGCTTGGGGAAGCAACCGGGACACGGCACCCGAACCGGCAGTTTGTTGATCGGCAACAGAAACACTCCGATCACCCACGAAGGCAACTGCGGTTTGCTGACGGATTTTAATTTCAAGCTCATTCCCTACCGGATCGCCGAAACCGTCATCATCATCAACCGGCAGCAGCAGCTTGCTTCGGCGCTGGACATGGCCATCACCCAGGGATTCGACATCATCACCATGAGCATGGGCCTGCCGCCGACCATCGCCACGGCAAAAATGGCCAAAAAGGCGTACGAAAAAGGCATCATCTGGTGTTGTGCGGCCGGTAACGAAGTTCAGGCGGTGGTGGCCCCGGCGGTTTATCCCGGCACCATTGCCGTGGCGGCTTCCAACCCACTGGATCGGGAGTGGCCGGGGTCAAGCCGGGGTTCGGCCGTGGACATCACAGCACCGGGGCAGGCCATTTATGTACCGATCTGGAACGCCAGTCATCAGGAGGATTTTGCGTACGGCAACGGCACGAGCTACGCCACACCCCACATTGCCGCGGCCGCAGCCTGCTGGCTGGCAGCTTACCAGGATGTGCTCAGCGACCCGGCCTACGCGGGCTGGAAACGCGTGGAAGCCTTCAGAACCGCCCTGGCGTCGTCGGCCCGGCGGGAGAACGACCTGCCGAGAAAAGGCTTTGGACACGGCATGCTGGATGTTGAAAGGCTCCTCAAAACCGCCCCGGTTCCGGCTGCGGACCTGAAGGATGCGTACAACGACTGGAATGAACATGCGTTTTTTGCCACGCTCCAGGGCTACGGCGAACTGGCGAAAACCTACTGGAATAAATTTCACGGCTGGCTGTTCGGAAACAAACGGGGCGGTCAGGAATCGCTTGAGGACGACGCCTTGTCCCCTTTTTCGAAGCAACTGGAAAACAGCCTGTTTGCCAACCGGCCCAGCCGGTTCGAGTCGGTAGAACCCACGGGGGCCGACACGGCTTTGCAACGTTTCCAGCTCGTGAATGCTATCCTTGAAAATTCAGCCCGCTAACGCTCCCATGGAAAACCTATTCGATTTTCACTTCCACCTGCTGTTCAAACACCTGATTACGGTGACGAAAAACGGCGGAAAGTTTAAACTCAGCGAGAATGTCAAAACGACCGGGCTTGCTCAATTTCTGAACGATATTTTTGGTGGTCCGTTCGACAGCCAGTCCTCCCCGCTTCAGGTTTCCCAAAGTTCGCTCCGGCTCGGGGTCATTGCCCTGCTGAGTGTCGAGCACGCGTTTGCCAACCGGGTTTTGCACGTTTTCGGGGCTGATTTATCCGGCGTACTGCCGCTCGACAAGGAGGTTTTCAACCGAACCCGAAACGGTGAAACGACGTATTATCAGGAATTTAAGAAACAGATTGCGTTTCATCTCACTACCGCAGCCGAACTCAACAAGCCGCCGTACCAGATTGAATACCTGAACCGCACCACCTGGGCCACCCTGAGCCCGGATGAGGTGACGGCGAAGCTGACCGCCGGAGACAAACGGTATTTTTCGTTTTCCATCGAAGGGGGGCACAACCTGTCGGACGTCCCGATCCGGAAAACGATACCCTCCCGGTTTCCGGAACTGAAACTGAAGGAATTGCAGGACCGGTCGGATGTCGATTTCATCAGCATCAATCTGTGTCACCTGAGCCATATCCCGGAACAGCCGCTGGGCGGTTTTGCGCAGGGATTGAACAAAACGTCGCAACTGGCTTTTGCCAGCGAAGACTTCATGCCGAAAACCGGACTGGGTCTGACGGAACTGGGCAAGAAAGTGATCAAACAGGCGCTGACCCATCCGACGAAGCCCCTACTGATCGATGTGAAGCACATGAGCGTGTATACACGGCTGCATTATTACCGGTATCGGGAGCAACTGGCCATCATCGACCCCGAGGTGGAGCGACTGCCAATTATGACCTCCCACACCGGTTTTACATTTTACACCCTCGACGATTACCTGCAAAACAAGCGGTTTCAATCGACGACCGGCAGCGAAGGCGGGCAACCGATCAGTAAAGTAGCGCCGGAAAACCGGCGCATCGGGCGAACCAACGACCTCATCAACAAGGGTCTTTTTGGCAATCCGTGGACCATCAACCTGTTCGATGAAGAGATTGTCGAGATCATGCTGTCGAACGGGATGATGGGCATCAGTCTCGATCAGCGGATTCTGGGCGCGTCCAACCCGGCGGTCGACAGCCGTAGAGATCGCTTTTTTGAAGAAGAATACATGGCCCGTCCGGAATGGGAAAAGATGTTTCGGGATGGGAAGTTACCGGGCGCTACGGAGTCGCTTTTTGGGGGAATTGCCCCATCGAAGCAGGAGCGCCACAGTATGCTGTTGTGTCTGCACCTGGTTCATGCCGTCCGCGTCGGCTACTCTGCCCTGAACTGGATCGAAAACACTTCGCCCTGGGATCACCTCTGCGTCGGCTCGGATTTCGACGGACTGATCAACCCGATCAACGGTTTTGACGATGTACTCCAACTTTCTAAACTCCGCGGTCAGTTGCTGAAATACCTGCCCCAGGCCGACAAATTCCTGCCCTTCAATCCGGATCAGAAAGCACTTCGGTACAAGAACGACGGCTCCGTCGACGCAGCTTTTCTGAATGACGTCATCGATAAATTTCTGTTCAAAAACGGCCTGCGGTTCACCGTGCGGTTTTTACACAACTGGCAACCGGTTCCGGTGGAGGTTCCGTTTTAGAACCCCAAACTTTTTTTCATTACAACGCAACCATTTTCGCCCCTGACTCGTATATCCGGCACAGAAGCCTTTGGCTCGACCTACCTATGATAACGAAGCGCCAGGGGAACCGCTGATGTTACCGGCTCGCGTCATGAGGTTCTGACTGAACACGCCCGGTCCTTCCGAATCGCTCGGAATGGCCGGGTGTTCTGTTTTTTCGTATTTTCGTGAAAATTCCCGCTGCTACTTCCAATCTTTTCCCTGATGAAAATTCCACGTCTGCTAACCCACCTGTCAACCGGATGGCTCATCCGTTCATCGTTTCTATTTCTGCTTTGCTGGCTGGCAAACGGTTTTGCAGGTTCAGTTTGGGCGCAGGGGAAACTGGAGGACTATAAACGGTCGGTGGCTTTGAAGGAAACGCTACGGAATAAAGTCTATAACGCCCCGAACAACGTCTATTGGACACCCGCTCAGAAACTCTGGTATTTGGTCCGAACGGCACGCGGACTGGAATTTGTGGTGGTCGATCCCCGGAAAAAGACGCGCCAACCCGCCTTCGACCAGGAACAACTGGCGAAAAAATTATCCGAAGCAACGGGTAAAAAAATCGATCCGTTCAATTTGCCGTTCACGTCCATCACCTATGGAAAGGACGATGAAGAACTCGAATTTGCGGCCGAAGGGTCCACCTGGCAAGTGTCGACCGGCGCGTTTGCCTTTAGGAAAAAAGGCGTATTTCAGGCCGAACCCGCCGACCGCGGCTATTGGGGCAACAGCCGCAGCGAACGCGACGGGAAACCGGTTTTTTCGCCCGACAGTTCCCAAACCGCTTTCATCAAAAACGACAACCTGTACATTCGTTCCGAAAAAACAAAGCAGGAAACCCAGCTCAGCTACGATGGCTCGGAAGGCGACTATTATTCCAGTTACATTCAGTGGTCACCCGATGGGAAGAAGCTGGTTACCAACAAGGTTCGCCCGAACGCCAAACGCCTGATTCACTTCGTCCGATCGTCGCCGGACGACCAGCTTCAACCCAAACTGGAAACCCGCGAATATCTGAAACCGGGCGATGCACTGCCGGTTCGGCGGCCTCAGCTTTTCTGGGTCGAAACCCAAAAGCAGATTTCGGTCGATGATGCGCTGTTTAACCAGCAATTCAGTCTGTCGCGGCTGGAGTGGCGCAAAGACAGCCGTGCGTTTACGTTTGAATACAACCAGCGTGGCCACCAGATTTACCGGATTCTGGACGTCAATGCCACCACCGGCGTCGTAAAACCGCTCATTGAAGAACGCAGCAATACGTTTATCGATTACAGCGGGAAACGCGCCCGCCACGATGTCAACGACGGGCAGGAGATCGTCTGGGCGTCGGAGCGCGACGGCTGGAACCACCTGTACCTGATCGATGGCGTTACCGGAAAAGTGAAAAAACAGATTACCAAAGGGGAATGGGTAATTCGGAATCTGGTGCATGTCGACGACAAAAACCGGACGATTCTGTTTGCCGCCAGCGGCCGGAACGCCGACCAGGACCCGTATTTCGTTCACTACTACAAAGTTAATTTCGACGGTTCCGGCCTGACGGCCCTGACAACCGAAAACGCCAACCACACGGCTACGTTTTCACCGGATTTCAGCTATTTTGTTGATTCTTATTCCCGTGTGGACCTGCCGCCGGTGACGGTTTTGCGAAATTCTGCCGATGGCAGCGTGGCGCTTGAACTTGAAAAAGCCGACATCAGCGTCTGGCAAAAAGCGGGCTGGAAAGAACCGGAAGTGTTTTCGGCCAAAGGGCGCGACGGAAAAACCGACATCTGGGGCATCATCATTCGTCCGACCAACTTTGATCCCAACAAAAAATACCCGGTCATCGAAAATATTTACGCCGGGCCGCACGGTTCGTTCGTACCGAAGTCGTTCATGAGCAATTATGTGTCGATGCATGAACTGGCCGAACTGGGTTTTATCGTCGTGCAAATCGACGGCATGGGAACCTCCAACCGTTCCAAAGCCTTTCAGGACGTGTGTTGGAAAAATCTGAAAGATGCCGGTTTTCCCGATCGGATTCTGTGGTTGAAAGCGGCTGCTCAAAAATACAATCACTTGGATTTGAACAAAGTAGGCATTTTCGGAACGTCGGCGGGTGGACAAAGCGCAACGGCAGCGCTCCTGTTTCATCCCGAATTTTACAAAGCCGCCGTTTCGTCCTGTGGCTGCCACGACAACCGCATGGACAAAATGTGGTGGAACGAACAGTGGATGGGCTACCCCATTGGGCCACAATACGATGAATGTTCCAACGTCACGAACGCACACAAATTGCAGGGAAATTTGTTGCTGCTCGTGGGCGAAGTGGACGACAACGTGGACCCCGCTTCGACCTACCAACTGGCGAATGCACTCATCAAAGCCAATAAAAACTTTGAACTGGTGACCTTACCGGGTCTGGGCCATACGGCGGGTGGCGACTTTGGCGAGCGCAAACGGCGGGATTTTTTCGTCAAAAGTTTGCTGGGCGTCGATCCGCCGAACTGGAATGAAATAGAAAAACAGGTTGCCGGGTCGAGGAACTAATGAAGAGTTTTATCGCAGAGCTAAGCGGAGTAAGAAGGAGTTACGCGGAGAAAACTTTAATAAACTCTTTTTTACTCCGCTTAGCTCTGCGATAAAACTCTTCGGCTCATTTTATTTCTCCTTGATCAGTCCTTCCTGATGCTTTTTTTGGTTGTATTCCGTTCGAACTTCCTGCAAACATTTGGCACACAGACAATTCACAAACCGGGAACGGACGTAATCCCGCTGCTCGTCGCTCAACTGAACCGCCACGCACTTGCAGAGGGTAATGCTCCCCACCTTGCATTCAAAAGCCGCTCCACAACGCGGACAACCGACCGTTTCGTGCTTTTTCGTTTGTGTCTCCATAGGTTTATAACAACGGAAATGAAAAATATTAAATGATGAACGCCAAATGCAAAAGTGTTTCGAAAGCGTCAGCCTACTTTTATATTTAATATTCATCATTTAATATTTTTCATTAAAAAGTTTGGTTACACCCTCTCAATCAGCAGATTCCGCGCCGTTTGGGCGGCCTGCACCATGTTTTTGAGTGCCTGTTCCGTTTCTGGCCAGCGACGGGTTTTCAGTCCACAATCCGGATTGACCCACAGATTCCGAACCGGCAACACATCGGCAGCTTTATGAAGCAACGCAATGATTTCTTCCGTGGTCGGCACGCGCGGGCTGTGAATGTCGTAGACACCGGGGCCAATTTCGTTCGGATAATTGAATTGAACAAAAGCATCCAGCAATTCCATCTGCGACCGCGAGGTTTCGATCGTGATCACGTCGGCGTCCAGATCGGCAATTTGCTGAATGATGTCGTTGAATTCCGAATAACACATGTGCGTGTGAATCTGGGTTTCGTTGCGCACACCCGACGCCGATACCCGGAACGCCTTCACGGCCCAGTCCAGATAGGTTTCCCAGTTTTCGCGACGCAGCGGCAACCCTTCTCGAATGGCCGGTTCGTCGATCTGAATAATCTGAATACCAGCCCGTTCCAGATCGACCACTTCATCCCGGATGGCGAAAGCAATCTGCATACACGTATCCCGGCGCGGCTGATCATCCCGAACAAACGACCATTGCAGAATAGTCACCGGGCCGGTCAGCATCCCTTTGACCGTTTTTTTGGTCAACGATTGCGCATACCCGGCCCAGCGAACCGTCATGGGTTCGGGGCGGTGAACGTCGCCGTAGATGATCGGTGGTTTGACGCAGCGCGAACCGTAACTCTGCACCCAGCCGTTCTGACTAAAGGCAAACCCATCGAGCAACTCGCCGAAGTATTCGACCATGTCGTTGCGCTCAAATTCGCCGTGAACCAGCACATCCAGACCGATTTCTTCCTGCCAGCGGATGGCTTTTTCGGTTTCAACCCGAATAAAATCTTCGTAGTGCTCCAGCGTCTTCTCCCCTTTTTTGAACTTTGCCCGGTTGATGCGCACGTCGTCGGTTTGCGGAAACGAGCCAATGGTCGTTGTCGGGAAAAGCGGCAGATTCAACCGCTCGTGCTGGAGGCTTTGGCGCCGGTGAAAGGATGCGTTCCGGTGCGTATCACTGTCGGTCAATTGGCTCACCCGTTGCTGAACGTCCGGGCGGTTGATCAGCGTGGATTGTCGGCGCACCGCCAAAACCGTCTCATTTTCAATCAGCCAGGTCTGCGCCTGTTCGCTGTCGGGCTGAGCCACAATCGTTGCCAGCCTGACCACTTCGACCAGTTTCTGTTTGGCAAAAGCCAGCCATTGTTTGATTTCGGGCGTTAAACCGCTGGTTTCCGTTTCCGCATCCAGATCGCAGGGGGTATGCAGCAAGGAACACGAAGGCGCTATCCACACACGGTTTGGGCCCAGGGCGTCAGTGGCTTTCCGAATCAGGCTGAGCGAACGGGTCAGGTCATTGATCCAGATGTTCCGGCCATCCACTACGCCCAGCGACAGAATGGTTTTGCGATTCACAAAATCCGTGTGCAGCAGATCATCCAGTTGATTGGGGCAGCGAACCAGGTCGATGTGCAGCGCATCGACCGGCAATTGCGTCGCCAGACTGAGGTTTTCGCCAAAACATTCGAAATACGAAGCGACCAGCAATTTCAGATTCGGAAACCGTTCGCGGAAAAACCGGTAGGCTGTGGCGTAGGCTGTTTGGTGTTGCTCATCGGCATTCAGCACCAGACCCGGTTCATCAAACTGAATCCATTCGGCGCCCTGTGCCTCCAAACGGCTCAGAATCTGTTCGTACACCGGCAGCAGTCGTTCGAGCAAATCCAGCCGGTGAAAACCGTCCTCTTTTTCTTTTCCCAGCAACAGATACGTTACCGGCCCCGGCAAAACCGGTTTTGGAACACGACCCAATACGGTTTTAGCTTCCTCAAAATCCGTGAAAATTTTCCCGGAACGCAGCGAAAACGACTGCGCTTTGCTGAATTCGGGAACGAGGTAATGGTAGTTGGTATCGAACCACTTCGTCATTTCCAGGGCGATGAGATCCAGGCCGTCCTGTTGATAGCCGCGAGCCATCGCAAAATACAAGTCCAGTTCGCGGATTTCCGGTTTTTCGGCGAGGGGCCAAAACCGTTCCGGAATGGCATCGACGGTCAGTGACCAATCCAGGATGTGATCGTAAAACGAGAAATCGTTGCACGGAATGAGCGAAATGCCAGCCTGTTGCTGAGTCAGCCAGTTGTCGCGCCGGATGCGCTGCCCGGCTTCAACCAGTTGGTCATGCGTCATTTTTCCGGCCCAGTACTGCTCACTGGCCTTTTTGAGTTCGCGGTGGCTACCGATTCGTGGATAGCCGAGGTTGTTTGCGTGCATTTGTGTGGGTTGGTTAAAAAGGGTACAGAATTCTTTGCTTAAAACCCCACACTGCGAAAAACCAACTTCCATGACACACCTCACCCAGGCCCTTAAAAACAGGACGATACGTAAAAGTCAGGAACGGATGGAAGCCCGGAAGCGTGTAGGCTTAATCAACGCGGAAAGAAAAGTGCTGTCAAAGGCAATTGAATCCTGTACCGGGTTAAAAATCTCGACAAATTTAGACAGCAAGATTAAATATCTATTATTAAGTATATAACTTAGAATAATAATCTATATTCGTTTACTTAATAGACATTTTTACTTTTAGTAAGTCCTTTTTCACCAATAGAAAGAAATTTTTCCGTGGAAAAACCAGATCACATAGATGTTCAGTTGCTTAAACTGTTGGGAGAAAATTCGAATGTGACCATTAAGGAATTGGCAGATCAGGTAAACCTGTCGCACACACCGGTTTTTGAAAGGGTGAAAAGATTGGAGTCGAATGGGTACATCAAAAAATACATCGCCATCATCGATGCGGAAAAGCTTCATTACGGATTAATCGTTTTTTGTAATATCAAGCTTAAGCAGCACGATCGAAGGATTGGTCATGAGTTTGTAAGCGACATTCTTAGACTGGAAGAAGTCGTTGAATGCTACAATATTTCCGGGGATTTCGACTTTCTATTGAAAGTGTATGCGAAAGACATGAAGCACTACCAAGATTTTGTGTTCAATAAACTTGGTTCGGTGACAAGCATTGGAAGTACCCACAGTACCTTTGTAATGTGTGAAAACAAAAACTCCTATAACGTTAATTTGTAGTTAGTGACTCCGATTCTTCTCAACCGATTAACCGGAAAAACCAAAAAATCATGCGCTATTTCCTGCCTTTAGGACTCCTGATTTTGATACTGAGTAGCTGTGGTGACGGTTCCCGGCGGTCGGAAACGACGGAAAACCGGGCTGATTCGACGGTTACGTCTATCGATACCGTTTGCTACCGGCAGGTGGTGGGGCGCGATACCACGCTCCTCCGACTGGTCATTCAGGGCGCCGACGTAACCGGCGAGCTGGCCATTTTGCCGTATGAAAAAGACCGGGCGCGGGGTCTGTTGAAGGGAACGTTAACGAAGAATCAAATCCAGGCCGACTGGCAGCGTTCGGGTGAAGGCGTGACGCAACCGCACGAAATCACCTTCACGCTCACCGGCGATGCCATTAGGTGGCACGAAGGCGAGCGTGTTGAAAAAGAAGGGCGATGGGTGTTGAAAGAACCGGAAGGCGGATTTGACTATACGTTACTAAAAACGGAATGTTGGTAAATTACTCCAACCCTAAATCCGTCAGGATTTTCTGCGTTTTGGCGTCGTAACTCTCCACGGTTTTCAGTTCAATGGCGAAGGAGTTGTTTTTGCCAAACGAACTCGCATCGATGATTTTGGAAACCCGGTAATCCAGTTGTTCGGGTTTAAACCGGACGTTAAACAACGGCTTCGGTTTGTTGGGATACTGGCTGTGGTACAGCAGTTGTTTCATCGCAAGCGGGCGTTTTTCGGGCGCCACCGACTCCAGCAAATCACCGAGTTCGCTTTTCATTTGCTCATACCATTCGGCCACCACTTCGACCGGCAATTCAGCTTCCCACTGCGAAATGTGCTGCCATTCTCTCAGCACACCCACCACTAATTTTTTAGCCGACCCTTTGCCATTTTCGGCAAAACGAAGGGTGTATAACAGAATGGGAATTTCCAGGTTCTGCTCCGGCCCCAATCCTTCAATGTAGGCATACTGATACCCTTCGTACGAATGCCGTTCGTTTCGGAACCATTCTTCAATGCCAAAGCCGTAGGTAGCTTCAAAAGCCGTCCGGCTTGAGGTGGCATTATCAGACTTATAATTAGGGCCGGATGGTTCTTTATAGCCCCTATTATTATTCGTTAAACGAGCAAGATAAAACATACTATTAGGTTTTGATACTATGTAAATTTGTATTTTCGTTTAAATCAAAAAACGATTGCACTTTCCTTTCAATCCTTATGAAGCACCTCAACGTCTCTCGAAAAACCGAAAAATTGAATCGCAAAAAGCCTGAAGTGAACAAAAAGATCACTTAGGCAGACTTCATCACGCTGCGGTTCAATAGAAAGGATCAGCTAGTAATCAGTAGATTAGTGAACGAAACATTCGCCAAAAAACCGGTAACCGCATTGATGCTGGTTTTTGTTTTATCGTACCGGTTGGATAGCCAGTTGGGCGGTGTTCACAAGTCAAGATCGTAGTTCTACTGCAAAGGTCGCCAAATCTGACAATTTAGCCAACAATTTTTACGCCTGGCCGAGTATGATTTTTTTTATTTGGCAGCCACAGCGACAATACCGAACTTTACCCCCGAATTAAAACCACCCATTCGTTACATGCTATTTTTTGAGGATACGGTTTCAGTCGTAAAAGTCGTCGTTTCATTACTTCTCGCTCTGGCCAGTTGGCTTCTGATTCGATTTCCCGCTCCTTTCCGCCACCACCTGAACCCACGGCCCGCTTTGACGCTCTGGGTTTCGTTCATCGTTTTCCGGGTTATCCCGTTCATTATCGTGTATCTGATCCTGGATTTTGCCCCCCGCAGCGACACCGAATTCTTCTACAAGAAAGCCATTGCAGCTTTTGCGGGCAAAATGGTCTACCGGGATTTTCTCTCCTACCACGGTCCGCTGTTTGGCTACCTCATCAGTCTGCCACTTTACCTCTGGTACAATGCCAAAATTCTGATTCCCTTCATGGCACTCATCGAGTTCGCCATCGTCTGGGCCACCTGGCGGTATTACCAGGCCAGCCGACCGGATTCCCTGCTGATGGCGGTTTTGTATTTTTTGTTGCCCATGCCGTTTGTCGCCATGATCCTGAGCAGCGAAGAAGACGTCTGGTTCTGGGGGGTAGGTCTCATCACTTTGCTCTACACCCATCGTACGCAGAGCAGCCTGTGGATCGGGATCATCTGGGGGCTGTCGATGATTGTCATCAAAAGCATGATCATCGTGCTGCTGGTGCCGGTTTTCTTTCTGGTCGACAACAAATTCAAGTACGTGCTGGGGCTGGCAATCGTTGGCGTTCCGTCCATTGTCATCCTCTATCTTCTGATGGGCGATGCGTTTCTGATGCCGTTGCAACATTCCGGCTACCACATGACACCCAACATCGTCAGCATCACCCGGCCGTTTCTGAGCAGCCTGTATAACCAGATGAGTCTGACGCGGCTCAACACGATCAGCCTTTTCATCACCATGGCGCTGTCGTCGTGGGTGGCCATCCGGTTCCGGCACCTGGGCTATCGGCAGATTTTCCCCTCGCTCTACATCCTGACGTTCGGCATCTTCATGCTGGCGCAACCCAGCGCCCCCGGTTTTTACCTGTTCATGTACATGATCGTGGTACTGTTTGAAGTGGCCCGACTGGAAGATAAAGCGTTTCATTTTCAGCTCATCCTGCTCAACTTCCTGATTGTCATTCAACCCATCATCTGGGTAATCTATGTCGGGATGCTGAATTATGACGACTGGCAAACCGTTTTTGCCTCCCCGGTGAATACCGCCGATTATCTGATTCAGATCATCGAGGTGGGGCTTTTGCTTTCGTTGGTCTGGCGCACCTTTAACCACCTTAAATCACTGGATCGGACCACGACCCCATCCTTTCCGCCCCAATCCTGGTCGACGGGTCGTTCGTCGGTTTCGTAAGGCGGTTTTTTTTTCATAGAACGTCAACTATGTTTATTGTTTACGCGAAGGCCGTAACCGCTTTCCTGCTGAGTGCCGTGCTGCTGGTTGCGTGGTTCAAACGCCCGGTTCTTGAATCGTTCCTGGCCAAAAAGAAGGTGCCCTGGCTGTTGATTTTCTGGGTTCTGCTGCGGCTGGTTCCGTTTGTGGTCATTTATGTTTTCTTCGACTTTTCGCCCCAGTCGGATGTCGCCAACTACTATTATCCCATTGGCATCTCCGCCAAATTGCGGGAAATCCCGTACCGGGATGTCCTGAATCCGTATTCGCCCTTTTACGGTTTCTGGATGGAAATTCCGCTACTTTTCTGGGACAATACCCGCTCGCTGGTGCTGTTCTTAACGCTGATCGAACTGGTGGCCGTGTGGCTGACATACCGAACCTATGAGGGGGTTATGCCGCGCGCGGAACGGCTTTTTCGGGTGTTGTTTTACCTGCTGTTGCCCGTTCCTTTCGTGATGTCCATTTTGAGCGGGCAGGAAGACGTGGCACTCTGGATTTTTGCCCTGCTGGCCATTGTCGCCCTCCAACGCGATGGCAATGCGTACCTCTGCGGTTTGCTGCTGGCGTTGGGCATACTATCGACCAAAGCGGTTTTTATCCTGATCATTCTGCCATTTTTTCTCCTTACCCGTCGGCTGATTCCGTTGATGGCGGGTCTGGCCACGCTGGGTATCCCGGTTCTGATTTTCCTGTACATTAAAACCGGTTCGTTGTTCATCGAGCAACCGCTGGAAGAAGGAAAATACCTGAAAGCCCCCAACTGGGCTTCCCTGCTGCATCCTTTTACCTCCGGTTTCATCAATGCCGAACTGTCGGTCTGGAACTACGCCGGGCTGGTCATTTGCCTGCTGGTGGGGGTGCAGGTGCTGCGGTTACGCGGAAACCACGATTACCGAACGTATTTTCCGCTGTTCTACATCGCCACGTTCAGCCTGATGACGGTGGTCCAGAAAAATGCCGTTGCCAACTATACTTACCTGTTTATGTTGCCCCTGGTGTTTCAAATGGTCGACTTTCGGAACCGTACGTCGGTGGTTTTTCTGCTGGTGTTCAACATTGCAGCGGCCGTCCATCCGTCCCTGTGGTGGCGAATCGGGCAACCGTATTATCAAACGGTGAGCGAAATTTTCAGTAAACCGGTTTATATCCTGGAATACAGCATCGAGCTTTTCATCGTCGGTTACCTGCTTTATCTGGTGGTAAAGGCGCAAAAACAGCTCAAACTGGCTCCGCAGTTGGCTCCTATTCCACCCCTAAAACCCGAACCAACCCGGATGTAAGTTTCAGAAACCGGTAGACATCGGTGGATTGAAGTGGCTTTGTGTTTGCGCCAAACTCCTCCACCCCCTATATTTGGCTTTATTACCTGACAAGCTCTAGATTGTTGCTATGACTGACGTTCGTACTGACTGGACCCGCGACGAAATCGCCGATATTTATAACTCCCCTGTTCTTGATCTGATCTACCGGGCCGCCACGGTTCATCGCCAGCACCACGATCCGCAGGAAGTGCAGGTTTGCACGCTTCTGTCGGTCAAAACCGGGGGTTGTCCGGAAGACTGTGCCTACTGCCCCCAGGCCGCGCGCTATCACACCAGCGTGAAGGTTCACAAACTCATGGAAGTGGACGAAGTGCTGACGGCCGCGCACCGGGCGAAGGAGTCGGGCAGCACACGTTTCTGCATGGGAGCCGCCTGGCGCGAAGTCCGCGACAACCGGGATTTTGACAAGGTGCTGGAAATGGTGCAGGGCGTCAACCGGATGGGCATGGAAGTGTGCTGCACGCTCGGGATGCTGACGGAAACCCAGGCGGAAAAACTGAAAACCGCCGGGTTGTACGCCTATAACCACAACCTCGACACGAGCGAAGAATACTACGGCGACATCATTTCGACCCGTACCTACGACGACCGGCTGGATACGCTCGGCAACGTTCGGCAGGCCGGTATTTCGGTCTGCTCCGGCGGCATCATCGGCATGGGCGAAAGCCACCAGGACCGCATCGGGATGCTGCTCACCCTGGCCAATTTGCCCGAACACCCCGAATCCGTCCCGGTCAATGCGCTGGTTCCCGTCGAAGGCACTCCGCTGGAAGATCAACCCCGCGTATCGGTTTGGGAAATGCTTCGGATGATTGCCACCGCCCGGATCATCATGCCCAAGGCGATGGTACGTTTATCGGCGGGCCGGGTTCGGATGAACACCGAAGAGCAGGCCTTGTGTTTTCTGGCCGGTGCCAACTCCATTTTTGCCGGTGACAAATTGCTGACCACGCCGAATCCGGAGGAAGACCAGGATCGGCAATTGTTCCAGACACTCAACATCCGCCCGCGCAAGGCGTTTAAGGATGCGGAGAAACCGGCGGTGGTTTTTGAGCAGATTCCGTTGTAAACGGTTTTCGATAGCGATTTTGGGTTACGGCAAGGCGATTGATTGATCGCCTTGCCGTTTTTTTATACTGTTAATCAACTAGTTATAATAACCGCAAGCCCACCGTTTCAACGGTGGGCTCAGAAGAAGAAATGAATTGAAGGATTGAAACCGTTTTAACGGTTTTGAGGCTCTTAAACCGTTAAAACGGTTCTCAACACTGAATCTATTTCGGTAATTTCCCCACGGTTTTAACCGTGGGCTAACAATTAACTTCTTACATCTCTACAACTTACAATTATGACATTTAAAGAGATGAATAGCAGAATTAGAGGGATAAGCGAATAGCACCAAGTACTATCTTAAAAATTCAACTACTTCACAATCACATCCTTTTCTTTCCCGATCGTGTTGAACAGGGCGTCCTCGATCCGGTCGATGGCCTTTTCAAACGTCCACTGCTCCTGAACAATCCGCCGGGCATTGCGCGAAAGGCGATCCGACAGGCCACTATCCGTCAGCACCCGTTCCACGGCCCGCGCCATCTCCTCCGGTTTCCGATTGACCAACAAGCCGTTGTAATTTCCAATGACGGTTTCCCGAACTCCTCCTTCCGCAACGGCTACCACCGGCAAACCACAGGCATTGGCCTCCAAAGGAGCCAGGCCGAAGGGTTCCAGGGTCGACGTGTACAACAGACAGGACGCCGTATTGAGGAGTTGCACCAGTTCCTGATGCGGTATTTTCTCGCGTGGTTCAAAGTTCACCTGCAACGACTGGCTCAGGTTCTTCAACTTGTCGACATACGCTGTATCGCCCATATCGCCCACCCAGATCAGTTTCGGACGAATGGCTTCGGGGATTAAGGCCAGCGACTCAATGGCCAGATCGGGCCGTTTGTGCTGAAAAAACGCCCCCAAGCCCATCACAAACGGCTCGCGGGGCAAATTTTGATAAGGAAACAGGCTGGCGTCGATGCCCAGATAACAGACTTCACCCGCGCCACCGTAGGCCCGAAGCACGTTTTCGTTGCTGAAATAAGAATTGACCAGCACTTTATCGTAACTGCGGTAGTTCTGAATTTCCTCCCGTACCCGCACCCGTGCCTGACGAATCTTGAACATATCGTCCCAATACTGGCTCCGGTAGTCAGCATTCCTCCAGTTTCTGTTGGCCGGTGGAAGACCTTCCCAAATCAATTCCGGTGACGATTCAAAGAGTGTACGGTTGGGTTCGCCCAGATACAGGGCTTTCGGGATAGTAACGAACCGCCCGATGTAAGGCATCGAAAAGTTGATGCAGGAATTGGCAAACAGGACGTCAAAACCGCCCGCGTTGATCTGATCGGCACAGCGGCTGCAAAAGTCAAGCATCCGCCGGATGCGGGTTTCCGGCTCAAATTTCAACGCCCAGAGCTTATCCCGGTATTCGTCCCGGATGCGGATGTCCATCGACAACGGCAGGATGTGCGTCTTGGCCACATACCGGTCCACGTCCAGAAACTTCGTATCGGCGACCGACGACGTCCACACTTCAATGGAATGACCGCGCTGGGCAAGCCCTTTAATATGCTGGTGCAAAGCCCGGCTTCCGCCCCCGCTCCGCAGATTATGCCAAACTGCAATTTTCATCAACTACCACTCATTCAGGTAAACCAGTTGCCAATATAGTATTAATTTTCGGCAACTTTTTTACCGCTTACCCAATTCTATCACTTCCATATCCCGGACCCGACCCGCGTCGAGCGTAAACCGCAACACGGTTCGAACCGGATGAAAACCGTGTTTCCCGGCAGCTCCGGGGTTGATAAACAGCAGGTTATTGATTTTTGGATCGCGGGTAACCTTTAAAATATGGGAGTGACCACACACAAACAGATCGGGTGAATGCTGGATCAAACCGGGCCGGACAATAGGATTATACCGGGGCGGTGTGCCCCCGATGTGCGTCATCCAGATGGAAAGGCCCTCCAGATCAAACCGCTGGTGTTCGGGACACTCGTGGGTTACGTCCCGGTCGTCGATGTTGCCGAAGACACCCCGGAACGGTTTAAAAGCCCGCAAATCGTCAATGATCTTCACCGAGCCAATGTCACCGGCATGCCAGATTTCATCGCATTCCGCGAAATGGGTGAACAGGTACGGGTCTAAAAAACCGTGGGTGTCGGAAAGCAGGCCAATGCGAGTCAAAATAGAGAAGGGTTATTACGCAGAGTTACACAGAGAAAATCAGAGTTACGCAAAGTTCAAATTGTAGGACTTACGTCTGATAATTCTATCACTCTTTCGCTTTCTGCCCCGTTCCCCTAAAGGATGGTCGGCCGCTGCCAGACTTTTAGCATCCGGACTAAGCCGCGTCCAAGTCCCTTTTAGGGGAACGGGGCAGAAAGCGAAAGTCCTAAATTGATAACTCTGATTTCCTCTGATAAACCCTGTGTAACAACATTTAGTTTACTGCCAGCCGCCCCCCAGCGCCCGATACAGGTCGATAACCGATAAGAACTGCGCCCGTTTGGTGTTAATCAGTGAGAGTTCAGCCGCCAGCACGCTGCGCTGCGCCGTGATGACTTCCAGGTACGAAGCATAGCCCGTCGCGAATAATTCGTCGGAAATCGTGGCCGCCTGACCCAATACCGCCACTTCCTGGGCCTGCAGTTCCGCCACCTTGCGGTAATTTTCAATGCCCCGCAAACTGGTAGTCACTTCGCTGAAACCGGTCAGCACAGTTTTCTGGTACCCGTAAAACGCTTCCCGGCTTTGGGCAACCGACAGCGAATAGTTCGATTTCAGATACCGACGGTTGAAAACCGGAGCCGCCAGGCCGCCCAGTACGCCGAGTGCGAGCGAAGCCGGGTCGAGCAAAACCGACGCCCGAAACGCATTCAGGCCCACGTAGGGCGTCAGCGTCAGGGACGGCAAGAACTCCGCCCGGGCCACCTCCACGTCGACGTTCGCGGCTTCCATTGCCAGTTCGGCCTGCTGAATATCCGGTCGGCGACGCAGCATCTGGCTCGGAATCCCCGCCGAAATCCGGGCTGGCAATTCCTGGTTGCTGATGGTTTTAGTCCGCGCAATGGGTTGCGGAAACCGCCCCAGCAGCTGATTTAACTGGTTTTCGGTCTCCACAATTTGCTGTTGCACCTGCGCTTCCAGGCTCCGGGTGTTGAGCAATTGTGCGTTGAATTGCTGAACGGCGAGTTCGGTAACGCGTCCGGCGGCTTTCTGAACTACCACCAGTTCGGACGCCCGTTGTTGCAACGCCTGGTTTTCGCGAAGAATCTCCAGTTCGCTGTCCAACGCCAGAAGCCCGTAATACAGGCGGGCAACCTCGGCAATGAGCGAGGTAACAATCAGATGCCGCCCTTTTTCGGAGGCCAGAAAACGCACGTAAGCCGCTCGTTTGCGGTTTCGGAGTTTTCCCCACAGGTCAATTTCCCAGTTGCTCCGAAAACCCAGGAAGTACTCCGGCGTCACGTCCGGAATGCGCTTATCGCCTTTGATGTTGGGCGACAGGTTGGTGTCAAAATTCCCAACACCGTTCAGGGTATACCGACCAAAGCGGTCGAATCCGGCGGCTGCTACGGCATTGACCGAAGGCACCAATGCGCCCCGGCTGTACTCAAAATTAGCACGCGCCATTTCGATGCGCTGCGAAGCAATCTGCAAATCCGGGTTTCGGGCCAAAGCCGTATCGATCAGACTTTCCAGATCCGGGTCTGAGAAAAACGCTTTCCAATTCAGGTTGCCAACCGATGTCGAGTCCGTGTTTCCGGTAAACGACGTGGGCAGCGTCCGGGCTTTCGGCAGTTGCAGGGGTTCGGAAACCCGGCAGCTACTCAATAGAAAAAGCGGAATGAGATAAAAAACGAATTTTTGATACCTTGATTTATGAATGAACGGTCGTTCCATTTTCGTGAGTTTGAGTTAATACCGGAACCTGATCCAGCCCGTCGTCTTTGGGCGGTTTGGCTTGCAGCAGTTGGGCGAGTTTGGCAAATGCAACATACAGCCCCGGAATCAGAAAGAGTCCGAACAGGGTTCCGATGAGCATACCGCCCGCAGCCGCCGTCCCGATGGAACGGTTACCGAGCGCACCGGCACCGGAAGCAATGCAGAGAGGAATCAGTCCGGCAATGAACGCGAAGGAGGTCATCAGAATCGGTCGCAGACGCGACATGGCCCCTTCCATTGCGGCTTTCAGAATCGACAGGCCTTCCTGTTGTTTCTGGTTGGCAAATTCAACGATCAGAATGGCGTTTTTCCCCAGCAAACCGATGAGCATGACCAGCGAAACCTGCGCGTAAATGTTGTTTTGCAAACCGGCCAGTTGCAGACAGAGAAATGACCCGAAAATACCGGCGGGCAGCGATAGCAAAACCGCCAGCGGCAAAAACAGACTTTCGTACTGCGCCACCAGCAACAGGTAGACGAAGACCAGACAGATCACAAAAATCCAGATGGCCTGGTCGCCCGACAACACTTCTTCGCGCGTCATCCCCGACCAGTCGAACGTAAAACCGCGCGGCAGTTTTTCTTTGGCTACTTCCTGAATCGCCTTGATGGCATCCCCACTGCTGTAGCCGGGTGCCGACTCGCCGTTGATCATGGCCGAGGTAAACATGTTGTAGCGGGTCAACTGCTCCGGCCCGTAGACGCGTTCCATCGTGATAAAATTGGAATACGGCACCATTTCACCCTGTTTGTTCTTCACCCGCAGGTTCAGTACATCTTCCGGTTTAGCCCGGTATTGAGGTGCGGCCTGAACCATCACCTTATACATCTGATTGAAGCGGATGAAATTGGACGCGTAAAAGCTTCCCATCAGCGTCTGGAGCGTACTCATGGCGTTGTCGATGGAAACGCCTTTCTGAGCGGCTTTATCCTGATCGACGTGCAACACGTACTGCGGGAAACTGGGGTCGAAACTGGTGAACACCCGGCTGATTTCCGGTCGTTTTTCCAATTCGGCAATAAACTCATCGGTTACTTTTTTGGTCTTCTGCAAATCGTCACTCCGGGTACGGTCCTGCAACCGGATCTCAAAACCGCTCGAATTCCCAAAACCGGGGACTGTGGGTGGCGAAAAGAACTGGATGCTGGCATCGTTGATATCCTTGGTTTTATCAGCCAGCAAGGCAATCACATCGTCAACCGATTCTTTGCGTTCATCCCAGCTTTTGAGGTTGATCATACCCATCCCGTAGGACGCTCCGGCGCCGTCGGTCATCAGACTCAAGCCCGCCAGCGTCGATACGTTCTCGACTGATTCGAGTTTGGAAGCCGCCTGCTGCACCAGATCCATGACTTCTTCCGTCCGCTCCACCGTGGCCCCAACGGGCGTGGTCACGTTCACGTAAATCATGCCCTGATCTTCGGTCGGAATAAAACCGGCGGGCAGAATGGTGTTGATTCCCCAGGTAGCGGCCACAAAAAGCAGCAGAACGCCCCAGGTCACGACGCCCCGGTTCACAAACGGACGCAAACCGCGCCGGTATTTCCCGGCCAGGGAGTCATATCCCCGGTTGAATTTAGCAAAAAACCGCCCCAGCAATCCCTTTTGCTCCCCATGAACGGGTCGTAGCAACAAAGCACACAAAGCGGGTGTCAGGGTCACGGCGTTGATCCCCGAAATCACAATGGAAATCGCCAGTGTTAGCGAAAACTGCCGGTAGAAAATACCGACCGGACCCGACAGGAAAGCGACCGGAATAAATACCGCCGACATCACCAGCGTAATGGCGACAATGGCTCCGCTGATTTCTTTCATTGCCGCAAACGTTGCCGCCCGGGGGGAAAGGTGTTCTTCCGTCATTTTGGCGTGAACGGCCTCCACCACCACAATGGCATTATCGACCACAATCCCAATCGCCAAAACCAAAGCAAAGAGGGTTAGCAGGTTTACCGAGAAACCGATCACATCCATGAACGCAAACGTACCGACCAGCGCCACCGGAACCGCCAGGGCGCAAATCAGCGTCGAACGCCAGTCCTGGAGGAACAGGAAAACAACGATAAACACCAGAATGAAGGCTTCAAACAGCGTGCGGACGACCTCGTGAATCGAGGCATCCAGAAAGCGCGACACGTCGTAGGCAAAGTTGTAGGTCATGCCCGGCGGGAAAGTCGTTTCTTTCAGTTCGGCCAGGCGTTTTTTGACATTGGCAATAACTTCCTGCGCGTTGGAACCCGGCCGCTGTTTCAACATGATAGCCGCCGAGGGCCGACCGTCGTTTTTGGACAGGATACCGTAGTCCAGCGATCCGAATTCAACTTCGGACACGTCTTTCAACCGGAGAATCGAGCCGTCGTCCAGGGTACGGATCGCGATGTTTTCGTACTGCCCGGGTTCGATAAATTTCCCCGTATAGCGCAGGACATACTGCAAAACCTGGGCATCACGGTCGGCACTTTCACCGGCTTTTCCGGGAGCCGCTTCCACGTTCTGTTCCCGAATGGCCGCGATGACTTCATCGGCGGAAACGTTGTAGACCGTCATGCGGTCGGGCTTGAGCCAGACCCGCATGGAATATTCCCGCGCACCCAGAATATCGACAAAACCGACGCCATCGATGCGTTTGAGTTCCGCCAAGATGTTGATATCGGCGAAGTTATAGATGAATTTCTCATCCGCCGTTGAATCCGTGCTGATCAGGTTCAAATACAACAACATGCTATTGACCTCTTTCTCCGTCGTTACCCCGGCCTTGATCACTTCTTCGGGAAGTTCATCCAGAACGGTCGTCACCCGGTTTTGAACGTTCACGGCCGCCAGATCCGGGTCGGTGCCGACTTTGAAGAAGACCTGAATCAGAGTCGAGCCGTCATTTCCTGAAATGGCGGTCATGTAGGTCATATTCGGCACACCGTTGATGGCCCGTTCCAGCGGCATAGCCACGGCTTTGGTGCTCACTTCGGCATTGGCACCCGTATAACTAGCCGTTACGACAACAGACGGCGGAACAATGTCGGGGAACTGAGTAACCGGTAAATTCATCAGCGACAGTACGCCCAGCAACGTAATCAAAACCGAGATTACGGCGGAGAGCAAAGGCCGTTTTATGAAGGTATCAAACATAGTTTCGTGCTGATAAATCTAAAGTACAGGCATCCCTCTGGTCGCGGGTGCGACCAGAGGTTGCTCTGAACCCTAGAGTGGGATGGAATGATCGGAAGCCTTTCCGGTTAGTTGGTAACCACCTGGGTCTCGGATTTTGCGGGATTTAGTGTCAGCAAACTCTCGGGCGACAGTGCCTGCGGAACAATTTGCATCCCATCGCGGATGTTCTGAATTCCTTCGTAGACGACCTTCTCACCAGGTTCCAGCCCCGATTTGACCAGGTAAAACTGGGCGATACGGCTCTGGGGAACGAAGCTCCGCATTTTTACTTTGTTGGACGCATCGACCACATACACGTAGTTTTTATCCTGAATTTCAAATACTGCCTTCTGCGGAACCAGAACCGCATTATCTACCTCATTTTTCAGGCGAATTTTGCCCGTAGCCCCGTGTTTGAGCATTTTGTCAGGATTTGGAAAACGCGCCCGGAAGGCAATCGTGCCGGAACCATCGTCAAACACGCTTTCCATCGTTTCAATTTTACCGGCCTGCTTATACGGCGTATCGTCGGCCAGGAGCAATGTTACTTCCTGTCCGCTGCTGCTGTGTTTCCCTTTTTTGATGTATTCCAGGTATTCTTTTTCAGACACGTGAAAATACGCATAGACTTCGCGAATGTCCGAAACCGTAGTCAGTAGGGCGCCTTCCTCGATCAAACTGCCCATTTTGGACGGAATCCGGTTAATCACCCCGTCAAACGGAGCCCGGATGCTGGCATGAGCCAGGCGCAGCGAAGCGTTTTCCTGTGCCGACTGGGCTTCTTCAATGGCAGCTTTGGCGGCATCCAGTTTCGACTTCGACAGTTCCAGTTCGGAAGCCGAAATCACTTTCTTGTCGACCAGCAACTTAACACGCCCCAGCTCTACCTCAGCGGTTTTGGCTTCGGCCATCGCGCTCTTCAGATTGGCTCTTGCCTTGGCCAGTTCGGCCTGATACTCAGCCTGGTTGATCTGAAACAGCAATTGTCCTTTTTTCACCTGCCGCCCTTCGTCGACATGTATTTTATCAAGAAACCCGCCAACGCGGGCACGAATTTCCACGTTCCGAACGGCCTCCACATTGCCCGCGTATTCACGTTGCAGGGTGGTCGACTGTCGGGTAATTTCAAAAATGGGGAGTTCCGGTTTTTCAACCTCGGTTTTCTCCTCGGCCTGGCTGCTACAACCGCTGATAAAAGCACTGATTGATAGCGCAATGGCAATGATGTATCCTTTCATAGTGGTGATATGATTTCTCGTTAAGCGTATAGGGAAGTCACGACATGGTTCATCCCTGAACAAAGTCCGACCTGAATTTCAATAAGATGTAACTGGATGTTGTCGTACTCGATTGAAAAACGCTCCACCTGAGCGGAACTACCCCTTAAGCTTGAGGTGGCGGGGAGTTTATTTCCTGGACATGCGAGAATACACGAATGAACGTTAGTCCAACGGGGCGGGCAGCCAGGTGCCAGTAAACGGGCTTTAAGGAAAAAGAGAAAAGAGGGGCAGAGAAATAATCGTGTTCAATATTGGCAACGTCGGACTCTTCTTTGGCATCATCCTGCTCCGGAACGGCATCGATAATGCCCAGCCAATTTTCCAGAACCAATTCACCGATGCTTTCAATTCGGTTAACGGATAAGTCTTCTTTTTGGGCACCATGAAGCATCCTGGGCGAAAAGTGCTCGGGCACATCAACACTAATGTTGATGATGTGCAGCGCCATTAGCCAGCAGAATAACCGGTGCAGAAAGAAGTTTTTTCTCCGTTTACTCATTTGAATGTTGTATTCTTAATCGTTTCAAAATTAAGCACATATATCGGAAATATACAACTATTATTCTTAAAATCGGCCAAATTTGCAAATAGTTACTGCTTTTTCTCCGATCATTACAATTTAATACCCGTGGTTTTCACCCTTTGCAACAGCCTGTATTGCGATTTTGAGGATTCTCTTTAAAAATAAACGCAGAAGCGAGAAAAGAGTTCGACTCGTATACGTTGGCTTTTGAATCCTGACTTACTTTTCATAAAATGCCTCCTGATTTTTCCCGGGTACTTACTATTCGCATCTGATGAGTCTTGCCGTATGAAAACCGCCCTTGCTATTCTCCGTGGCATCAATGTCAGTGGTCAAAAAAGAGTCCCAATGAACGAGTTGAAGCACTTGGTCGAGGAATTGAATTGCCAGCAGGTCAAAACGTACGTTCAAAGCGGTAACGTCGTTTTCACGCATTCCGCTGCCGATGAGGAGCAACTGAGAAAACAGATTGAGAAGAAAATTGTTGAAACATTTGGCTTTCAGGTGCCGGTTTTGATCCGGTCGCTGAACGAGCTGACCGGCATCGTTGCACACAATCCTTTTTTACAGGAAGACCACACCGATCTCGACAAGCTTCATGTCACGTTTCTAGCGGATGTGCCCGACACTTTGAATCGTGACAAACTAAAAGAGTTGGCCGTTGGCACCGACCGGTTTTTCCTCTCTGGAAAAGAACTATACGTGTATTGCCCGGGCGGTTATGGCAACACCAAACTGAGCAATACCTTTTTTGAAAACAAGCTCAAGGTAACGGCCACGACCCGAAACTGGAAAACCGTCAATGAGCTTTTAAAAATGATGCACTCATTGAGTCCGAACACGGAACGGTAGCGAACAGGATTTTTTTGCTCCGGAAGCGTCCTTTTCAGGAGAAGATCAGTCCTTTCATCTCGGCCCGGATTTTCTTCTTATCGATTTTGCCAACGCTGGTTTTCGGAATTTCACTGACCAGCACAATGCGATCCGGCACATACCACTTGTTAATGTCCCCGCTCGAAATCTGACCCTGCAAGGCGGTTTTGATCGTTTCAGACGTTACTTTGCCTACATACTCCGGTTTTAGCACCACCAGCGCGTGCGGGCGTTCGCCCCATTTTTCGTCCGGGAACCCGACCACCGCCGACTCGCCCACGCCTTCGATTTGCGACAGGCAGTTTTCAATGGCCAGCGACGAAACCCACTCCCCACCGGACTTGATGACGTCCTTGGTGCGATCGGCAATGATCACCCAGTTATCGGGCGTAATGGCGGCCACATCACCCGTGTGGAGCCAGCCGTTGTGCCAGAGTTCCTCTCCCCGATCGGTTTCCTTGTAATAGCCCTGCGTAAGCCAGGAGCCCCGCGCTGTCAGTTCGCCCAGCGAATGGCCGTCGTGCGGAACCGGCTGTCCCTCATCGTCCTGCAACTGGATGTCGATAAAGGGCGCGATGCGACCGGCCCGCGTCCGAAACTCCACCTGCTCGTCGATGGGCAACGCACGTTCGGTGTCATTCAGGTAGGTGAGCGACAGAATCGGAGCGGTTTCGGACAATCCATACCCTGCATAGACCTGAATGCCCAGTTCCAGGGCGGCTTTTGCCAGCCCTTTCGTCAGCGCCGAGCCGCCGATGATGACCTTCCAGCGACTCAAATCCACCTGTCTGGCAACCGGGCTATTCACCAGCATCGTCAGAATCGTTGGAACACAATGCGAGAGGGTTACTTTTTCTTTCAGGAGTAATGTCAGAAGCATTTCGGGCTCGTATCGCCCCGGATACACCTGCCGCGCCGACAGCATCGTTGCCAGAAGCGGAAAACCCCAGGCGTGGACGTGAAACAGGGGCGTGATGGGCATGTATACATCATGGGTCGAATGAAACGCGACGGCTTCATACCCGCAGATATACGTTACCAGCCCCATCGTGTGCATGAACAACTGCCGGTGCGAAAAATAAACACCTTTGGGGTTGCCCGTGGTGCCGGTGGTATAAAACGTCGTAGCCCAGGTATTTTCGTCAAAATCCGGGAAATCGTACTGGTCTGAAGCGGTTTTCAGCAGACTTTCGTATTCGCCGACAAAACCGTCCGGCATCACAACCCCCTGATTCTGATACACTTTGTCGCTCACCAGAATGAACGTTTCCACTGTCGTGAGCTGGCTTTTGATCGCATCAAGCAGAGGCAGGAAGTCTTCATGAATCACCACTACCTTGTCTTCCGCGTGGTTCATGCAATACAGAATCTGCGCGGGAGACAACCGCACGTTGATCGTGTGCAGAATGGCGCCCAGGCACGGAATGGCAAAAAAACATTCCAGATACCGGTGACTATCCCAATCGAAAACCGCTACCGTATCGCCCGGCTTCACCCCGCTGGAAGTCAGCAAATTGGCCAGGCGACGAACCCGCTGGTTGAAGTCCACGTAATTCATACGGAACAGGTCGCGGTAAACAATTTCCCGCTGCGGCTCGTATTTGAGCGACTGCCCCAATATTGTTTTTACCAGAAGCGGTTGCTCCTGAGCCGAAGCCGTGCGGGGGATCAGTTTCGTGGCAATCATCACAAAAGGGATAGGAAGGCCGGTAAAGGCCACTAATAGGACAAGAAAATCTTGCTGAAATTATAGAATTTCAGTCAAATCCTGCCGTCCTGCAGCGGTTTTATTTTAGAGCAGCAATCCGGCGAGGGTCGCAGACATATACGACGCCAGCGTTCCGCAGATCAGGGCTTTGAAACCCAGTTTGGCCAGATCGCTCCGGCGCGAGGGCGCCAGTTCACCGATACCGCCCACCTGAATGGCAATCGACGAAAAATTGGCAAAACCGCAGAGTGCAAAGCTGGTGATGGCAATGGTTTTTGGATCGAGCGTACTTTTGATTTTCACCAGGTCAAGATACGCCACAAATTCATTCACCACCATCTTGGTGCCCATCAACGAGCCCGCAGCCTGAATATCCTTCGACGGAACGCCCATGGCCCAGGCAAAGATGGAAAAGACATGGCCCAGCAGAAAGTTGAGGCTCAGGTTCGGAAATCCAAAAATGTAATAGCCGATCCGGAACAGAATGCTGTCGAGCAAGGCCATCAGAGCGATGAAACCGATTAGCATCGCAATCACGTTGAAACCCACTTTCAACCCTTCAGCCGCGCCGGAGGCAATGGCATCGAGCAGGTTAGCGTGGCTTTTTTTGATTTCCAGCTTCACAATGCCTTCCGTTTCCGAGACTTCGGTTTCGGGAAAAACGATTTTGCTGATCACCAGCGCACCCGGAGCGGCCATCAAACTGGCGGCCAGCAGATACGGTGCCGGTACGCCCAGCGAAATATACACCGCCAGGACGCCCCCCGCAATGCAGGCAAAACTGCCCGTCATCGATGCCAGCAATTCCGATTGCGTCATGGTTTTCAGATACGGCTTGATCATGATCTGTGCTTCGACCTGTCCGACAAATGTACTCGACACATTGGACAGAGCTTCGGCACCACTGACGCCCATCAACCATTTCATCACCCGCGCCAGCACCGCCACCACCCGCTGCATGATGCCCAGGTGGTAGAAGATATTGACCAGAACCGCTACGAAAATGATGGTCGGAATAACCTGAAAGAAGAAAATGAAGCCGTTTTCGGGACCGAACGCTTTGCTGAGCAGTTCACGGTTGACCAACGGAGAAAAAACAAATTCAGCGCCCTTGACGGATTTCTGTAAAAGCCGGTCGACAAACTGTCCCAATGTCTGGAAAATCTGCTGGCCGATGTCCGTTTTCAGAATAAAAACCGCCAATCCAAACTGGAGTAACAACCCGACTCCCACAGTTCGATAGTTAATTGCTTTGCGGTTATTTGACATGGCATAGGCGATGCCCAAAATCAATACGATGCCGATCAGTCCGGTAAAACGGCTCATTCAATACGCTGGTTAGTTGACGTGTACGGTAGTTTACAAAAAACTTGTGAAGATAAGAAGGAATGACCGGTCCCGAATGCGAATTTGCCGGTTTTCTCGCCAGACAACGGTTTATTTCCTGATCCCGACTAGCGTAGTTCTCCCGAGGCTCAGCATCCTCCACCCCGGTATCAATTTCTTTTATTTTGTTATTTATCAGACAAAATTACAGTAAAATTGTTATTCTATTATTACTGACTATCAGTTACTTAAATTGAATAATTTTAATAATTAATAGATATATATGAAAAAGACAGTGCTTCCTTTTTTTCTGTCAACTTTGCTATTTCTCAGCAATGCCTGCCAGAATCCGCTGGATGATGTGGGAATTGGATTTAAAGACCCTATTGAAAACGGGATCGTTGAGCTCCGGTTCCGAAGTTTGAAAGGCCCATTGCCAAAAGAGATTGAGCTTGTGGTAGCCGGAGCCGATGCCGACAAAATTGTAACAACCCTCAATACGACGAATTACAAAGTGAATGCGGATGGCGTGTTGATTCTGGCGGCTTCACCCGAGGCCATGTATTCGAAAAACGATCCGCTCAGCTTTGTTGTTGCCGCTAAATCAGCGGGGTATCTGGACATTGTCCAGCCGGTTGAAATGGCCGACACGGGCCGACACAGCCTGTCACCAAAGTGGCTAAAACTAAGTGATCCGCCCACCTACCTGTCGGCAACGCAGGTAGACGCAATCGAATTACCGCTTGTGGCTGGCTTTGCCATCAAGACGCCCGTTATCAACCAGAAAAAAGACAATGTAACGGCTTGGATCGAACCCGGTACTGAATTCAGGATGGCCACCGGAACAAACTTGAGTGGCCCCTTGACGGCGGCTCTGCTCCACATCGAAAACCGGGGTAACAACCCCGCCGATTTTCTGCCGACGGGTTCGATTATGTCGTCGGTTACCACTGCTGGCGGAGAAAAGCTGGGATCTTTGCAACTCAGCCAGATTGCGGGGGCTTTTTCGCTGGAATTCCACGATGACCAATTTCAACTGGTTCAACAGGTTTCGAAACCGGTTTCCTGTGTCATGACGCTCAATCCGGCCACCATCAACCCCGCCTTGGGCCGACCTCTACAGCCGGGCGACGAAATTCCTTTGTATCGCTATGATCGGGTCACTCAGCTCTGGCAGCAGGAAAAACCGGGGCTGGTTACCCGCAATGCCTCCACCGGACAACCGGAGTGTACCCTTTCGATCGCGCATCCGGCTCTGTGGGTGGCTGGCTGGACCCAGGCGGTTTGTGACGAGGGCCCTATTTTTGCAGTTAGTAGTAAACTGAATCAGGTTGACATCCAGTACCTCTGCAAGGTGGTCGATGCCGATACGCGGCAGGAACTGAACTCATTTTATACGCCCTTGAACAACGGCAGCCGCATCGTTCTGACGAATCTTTTACAGAACCGCAAAGTCCGGTTGCAGGTCTTTGCTTACAACGATGCGTACAGTACTGGAAATCCGGGCCAGCCTGTGCTGGAGACCCCGCCCCAGCAAACCTGCAACCGAACCCCGCAGGTACTGGATTTGCAAAAATTAGCGGTTCCACCCCCTATTACGGTAAGCTTTAATTTTGCGTGTCCACCACCCACCAAACTGGACGAATCCAAATTGCCCGCCCGGATTCGTTTGCAATACAGTGACGCCGGGAAACGGGATTGGCGCGACCTGGTTACCCTGGATCGAAAAAGCACCAGAACGGTGTCCTATAAGCTACAGGTCAATAAACCGTATGATATTCGGGTTAGTACCGATGGCGGAGCAAGCTGGCCGCTGGAGAAAAACCGTTTTGTGCCCGACCACAACACACTGGCGTTCGAGATAGCCTCTCCGGAATTTTGTAGATATTAATTTACGGTATTCCGTTTACGGTTTACGGTGGCTGACGCGTTTGAAATGTGCATCAGCCACCGTAAACCGTAAACGGAATACCGTAAACCGCATTAACTCGTCTGAACTTCTGCTTCCGGCTGTGTTTCCGGTTGAGGTGGCTCTGGCTCGACCGGTTTTTCATTTACAAATAATTTCGCCTGCATGACTTCCTTCTGCGTCACCTCAAAAAACTTCTTCTGAATGTTGAACAGCGGATCCGTTTCTTCATCCGCACAACATCGTACGTAAACCCCGTCTTCGTGAAGTTCATAGGCGTTGACATTGTCCCGCAGATTGTAATCCAGCAGGTGAATGGCCTGCTGTTTTACCCGTTTGTCCACCAACAAAAACAACGATTCGATGCGCCGGTCGAAACTGCGCACCATGACATCGGCACTGCCGCCGTAAATCTTCGGATCGTCGTTGTTATGGAAATAAAACAGACGCGTATGTTCCAGAAAGTCGCCGACAATCGACCGGACGGTAATGTTCTCACTCAGCCCCTGCCGATGGGGTCGCAGGCAGCAAATACCGCGTACGATAAGCCGAATGGGGACCCCTGCCTGAGACGCTTTATAGAGTTCATCGATCACTTCCTGATCTTCCAGGGAGTTGATTTTGATACAAATACCGCTCGGTAACCCCGCTCTGGCGTTTTCGGATTCGGCCCGGATGAGCTTGACCAGTTGCTTCCGCATATCGCGCGGGGCGGTAATCAAATACTGGTAATCGTTGGGCAGCGAATGTCCGGTAATAACATTAAAGAATTCGGAAATATCGTGCGTATATACCTCGTCGGTGGTCAACAGGCCAATGTCGGTATAGAGTTTCGATGTCTCTTCGTTGTAGTTTCCACTCGACAGGTGGGCATACCGCACCACACGCGAACCTTCACTCCGAACCACCAGCAGCAGTTTCGTGTGCGTTTTATAACTGCTAATCCCGTAAATCACAAAGCACCCGGCTTTTTGCAGCCGCTGGGCTTCCCGAATGTTGTTTTCTTCGTCGAAACGGGCTTTTACTTCAAACAAAACCGAAACGTGTTTGCCGTTTTCGGCGGCTTTCAGCAAGGCTTCCGTGATCCGCGACCGTTTGGCCAGGCGATAAATCGTGAGCTTGATGGCCAACACATTCGGATCTTCGGCGGCCTGTTCCAGCAACGACATCACCGGCTCGAAGTTGTTATAGGGATGATGGAGCAGGATATCCCGTTCTTTCATCAGCTCGAAAATGTCCGTATTTTTCTCCCGGCGCATTCCCAACGCCGGTACGGGGGCCGGGGGCGCAGGCAGCTCATCACGAAATTCCGGATGCCGAACGACTTGCCAAAGGCTGGTGTAATCAATCAGTTGCGCATTTTCAAACAGGTTGTAATCATCAATTTCCCAACGCTTTTTCAACAGATTCACCATCCATTCCGACGCATTGGGTTCGATTTCAACGCGAACCACGCGACCCAGCCGGCGGTTTTTGATTTTCTGCTTGATTTCGTCGATAAAGTCGTTCTCGATGTCGTCGCTCTCTTCCAGCGTAAAATCACCGTTTCGCGTTATCCGCATTAGATTAACCGAGTCGATCTCCACATTTCGGTATAACTTCTTAATTTCCTGACGGATAATTTCTTCAATCGGCAGAAAACACGTTTCGTCTTTGCGCTCAAACGGCATGAAACGGGGCAGATTGGCGGGAATCTGAACGAACGACAACCGCTGGTTTTCGTCATCCTCCCCGGCTTTCACCGGACGGCTGGGATCCTGGGTAACAACGCTGAAAATCAACACTTTCGCCAGCAACATCGGAAACGTATGCGTATAGTCATAAACCATCGGCGTCAGCATGGGATAAATGGTCCGGTCGAAATAATCGACCGCTTTCACCCGCTCCTCGTCGGTAAGGTCATTCAGTCCGACAAACCGAAAGTCGATGTCCTTGAATGACGCTTTCAATTCATCAAAAACCGCACGCTGGTCGCGGCTGAACTGCTGTGCCGCCGTCATCAGGGCTTTTCGGAAGGGAATTTCCCGCAAACCGGAGTAGTCGACGCGCTCTTTTCCGTAGTCGAGGTAGTTATAGAGACTCCCGATGCGAATGGTAAAAAATTCGTCCAGGTTCGACGCCGTAATGGCCAGAAACTTGAGTCGGTCGAGCAGGTGACGTTCTGGCGTGCGGGCCTGATCCAATACCCGGTCGTTGAATTTCAGCCAGCTCAGGTCACGGCTGATGTAGTTACTCTGGTCGATGACATTCGCCAGTTTTTCGTTTATTTTCATAGCCTTACCGTCTTCCGAATCAGATGGTAAAGTTACTTTACGGCCCGAGAAAAACGAGAAAAGATTCCCGAAAGAACCCTTCCTTTCTATAGTATCTTTTTGTGAAGAAATTTTGCTGGTCATAGGTAGGGATGAACTTTATTGTATTCAATTAACGCATAGTATGACAACTTCGTACGCTACTTTTTAGTTTACGGCACCTCCCTGGCAGTTCATACAAACAGAATCTGTACCAGAAGGATCATTTACTCGAAAAAAATAGTAAAACAGCAGGAACTCAGCATTTCCCGGTATACACCCAAAGGCATTGCAACCGCCCGATTATTGCACATGCAAAAATAATTTATCTATAGTATGATTTCTCCGATTTTTTTAGAATTTTTGGTACAAGAATTGTATAATGTAAATTAAAAAAAGAACTGGCTCGCTGGTTCCTTTTAACTGCTAATCTAAAAAACGGTCTGTTTTATTAAGATCCTACTTGCCTTTCTACTAAAGAAAGATTGAAATGATATTGTCTAACTGGTAGATAGTTTATTGATCCATCCTGCAACAAATCTGATCTACAATAAAAAGAAAAACGAATCGTTCTAAAATTGAATTCTACCAACAAGTCGTTCACAGACTGGTGACGTTTAAACCTTCATGTGAATACCCGGAAAGTTATTTTTATTCCATTTTAACGCCGGACAGCCTTTTTTTCTGCGCAATCGCCTGACTGAAAACGAAATGCAGGGCTTATACATTCTAGAAAAAACCGGTTTTCCTGCAGGCTAGTATCCTAAGCACTAAGAAACGATCTGATCCGATACGCTGATCACGTCAACACCACACCCCGGAGATAACACCTGGCAATTGCCTTTTAAATCATCTTTATAATTCAACTATTGCCAACAACATCCGGCAGATTACGAGTAAACTCTACAATCCTTTTACAGGACCGTAATCCCAAGAAATAACAAAACAAATCCTTCCGTACTATGTGGCTAAAATCGAAAATACCTTGGCGTTTTCTTTCAGTAATTCTGGTTTATTTTAGCATCCATTGGTTTATTGAAAGTCTGCCCGATCTGATCCGTTATTTTTCTAACCGACCCTAAAAACAGAGAATTCCGTGTTTCTGCGGGTGAAGGTTTTCACCATCAGGGGTTTCCCGGAGGCTTCTGCTTTGGAGGACCTTCTCCAAACTGACCAAAAAAAAGCGGGCTATTCGCCCGCTTTGTCTTACACGTCTACTTTTGCATATTTGGCGTTTCGCTCAATGAATTCCCGGCGGGGGGCCACCTCATCGCCCATCAGGGTCGAAAAGACGTGGTCGGCTTCGGCGGCCGACTCGATCGTCACCCGCTTGAGGCTTCGTTTCTCGGGGTCCATCGTCGTGCTCCACAACTGTTCCGGATTCATTTCTCCCAGACCTTTGTACCGCTGCACGTTTACGTTCTCCTCACGACCCGATCCGGCCAGTTCCCGAATAGCGGCTTCGCGTTGTTGCTCCGTCCAGCAATACCGTTCTTCCTTGCCTTTTTTGACCAGGTAAAACGGCGGCTGGGCGATGTACAGAAACGCATTGTCGATCAGCGAGCGCATGTGGCGGAAAAACAGAGTCAGAATCAGCGTCCGGATGTGGCTGCCATCGACGTCGGCATCGGTCATGATGATCACCTTATGATACCGGAGTTTCTCCAGGTTCATCACGGTTTCGCCATTGACGCGTTCGTAGCGAATCCCAAGCGCCGTAATGATGTTCTTGATTTCTTCGTTTTCGTAAATCTTGTGTTCCAGGGCTTTCTCCACGTTCAGGATTTTCCCCCGCAACGGCAGAATGGCCTGGAAGGCACGGTTACGGCCCTGTTTGGCAGAACCGCCGGCCGAATCCCCTTCCACCAGGTAGATTTCGCAATTCTCCGGGTTGGTGTCCGAACAGTCGGCCAGTTTACCCGGCAGGCCCATCCCGCTCATGAAGTCCTTGCGGTCGGTCATGATGCGTTTATAGGCCAGATCGGCGGCAATCCGGGCCTGTGCCGAAATCAACACCTTCCGAACGATCGAAGAAGCTTCTTTCGGGTGTTCCTCCAGCCACATTTCGAGCATTTCAGCCACCGTCGAGCTAACGGCTCCAACCACATCGCTGTTGCCCAGCTTGGTCTTGGTCTGGCCTTCAAACTGCGGCTCAGCCACTTTCACCGAAATAACGGCGGTTAGGCCTTTGCGGAAGTCACTGCCATCGAAAGTTACTTTGCCGGAGTTTTTCCCCAGCAAATGCGCATTGCGCTCGGCATACCCTTTCAGAATTCGGGTCAAGGCGGTCCGGAATCCCTGCACGTGTGTGCCGCCTTCGATCGTGTTGATGTTATTGACGTAGGAAGAGATGTTTTCACCTGCTTCCATGTTGTATACCATGGCCACCTGAACGGGCGTGGTACCGGTCTCCCGCTCCATGTAAATGGGCGACATGCCTTCCAGAGAGGGACGGCTTTCATCCACATACTTCACGAACTCGGTCAGACCGCCTTCCGAATAGAATTCGGTATTCAGCGGTTCGCCCTGCTCGTTGACATCGCGTAAATCCGTCAGGGTAATGCGGATGCGTTTGTTGAGGAAAGCCAGCTCGCGCAAACGACCGGCCACGGTATCGTACTTGTAAACACTTTCGGTAAAAATCGAATCATCGGGTTTGAAGCGCACCGTTGTACCGGTATCCGTTGCCGTGCCGATCTCCCGAACGGGATAAACCGGCTGCCCGATGTGGTATTCCTGCTCGAAGACTTTGCCTTCGCGGTGTACTTCAACGTGCAAAAACGTCGAGAGTGCATTTACGCAGGAAACCCCCACGCCGTGCAAACCACCCGACACTTTGTACGTATCCTTGTCAAACTTACCCCCGGCGTGAAGCACGGTCATGACCACTTCAAGGGCTGATTTGCCCAATTTAGTCTGCATTCCGGTCGGAATACCCCGGCCGTTATCTTTCACCGTAATCGAATTATCTTCGTTAATCGTAACCTGAATGGTATCACAATAACCAGCTAAAGCTTCGTCGATGGAGTTATCAACAACTTCCCAGATCAGGTGGTGCAAGCCTTTGATACCAACATCGCCGATGTACATGGCCGGTCTTTTCCGAACGGCTTCAAGACCTTCCAGGACCTGGATATTGTCTGCATCGTAATTACCTCTGGAACGTTCTTCGGGTGTGATGTCGGCTTCAATTAATTCGTTTGTCATAGAATGCAATCAGTATAGATCCGTTTTACGGAATTGTTATAAGAAATGCGGTTAAAAGGACGATTTCGAATAGTAAAAATACAAATTTTTCGGGTCATTTCCTAGCCCCGTTCAGCCTAACGTATAAATATACCTACAAAACAATGGACAGCAAAATTTTGTGTTTACGAATAGCGGTAAAAATGATCGTGAATTCGCATTTTTAAAACTAAACCAATCCCTTTTTCGTCTATCTAAAGGGAACATCCATCAAGCATAGCAAGTACATGAGAAAATTGTTGTTTTTCGTAGCCATTTCTGCCTTCGCACTGACCTTCAGCCAATGCAGCGTCAACCGCCAGATTACGCAGGCCAAAGCCCTGGGCGATTGCAAATTCAATATCACATCGGCCGACAGCGTTTACCTGTCCGGCATCGACATTCGGAAACTGAAAAACCTGGAAGATCTGAATCCCATGAAGTATCCGCAACTGGCCACGGGATTCATGACCAAAAGCATTCCGCTGAGCGCCCGCATCAACATCGACATCACCAACCCGACCAACAAAACGGCGGCTATCGACCAGTTAGAGTATAAAATCATGCTGGCTGAACAGGAACTGTTCAACGGTTTTGTCAACCAGCGCATTGAAGTAGCCCCCGGTGGCGGCTCGACGCGCGTTCCGATCAAACTGAACGCCAATGCCTACAAACTGATGACCGACGAAAAAACCCGCGATGCATTCACGGACCTGGTCCGGAACATGAGCGGATCGAACAGCGCCAAACCATCGACACTGACGATCAAAATCAAGCCGACCCTCGCGCTGGGGAATAAGAAAGTCAACTATCCCGGTTACATCACGATCGACAAGGAAATGACGAATAAGATTCTTTTGGGGCAATAATTACCAATATCGAACACTGAATATTGAATAACGAATATCGAAATCATGCCTGCACCGTACTTCGATATTCGCTATTCAATATTCAGTGTTCGATATTCAATTTTCAATGTTATTCAATATTCCGTGTTCGTTCCTTACAAAGAATAGCTTTCCTCAACTTTCCAGACATTACTCGCATAAATCAGCAGCTCGCGGACGCGGTGGCCAAGGACGAGACGGCATTTGGGCCGGGTGCCTTTTTCGAGGTAGCTGATGGCTTCCCGGTTCAGGATGTGGCTTTTCCCGATCCGGATGAAATGATCCGGTGGCAAAAGTTTTTCGAGCGCATCGAGCGTTAGATTCGGGATGTTGAGGTGTTCCTGCCTGGAGCAATACACATTGATCTGCTTGTTGGCCGATTCGCAGTACATGATGTCGGCGACCTCGATGCGGTGGAGCGCCACCGAATTCTGAAACGTCAGAAACCGCGGGCCCGGCAAAACCGCCGAGTCCGGGTTCTGGCTGAATGCCTTTTCCAGCTGAGCCGTCAGCTCAAGTTCATGCTCTTTGTCGGCTTTCCACTTGTGGTAAAACAGCCGAACCTTTTCTTTCAATATCAGCGGATCGATGGGCTTTACCACGAAATCCGAGTGCAGATGCGGGGCGGCTTTTTGAACCGCCGTGAGCGCATCGTCGGGATAGCCCGAAATGAAAATGACGCCGTAAAACTGCTGCTGCAACGTAAGCTCATCCAGCAATTCAAAACCACTGCGGATGGGCATCTTGATGTCCAGAAAAATCAGGTCCGGTTTCTGTTCCGCAATCAGATCCAGTCCCTCCGTCACATTACCGGCTTCGCCCACCACGCATACTTCCGGCACGGAGGAGAGCATGCTGCGCAATGTTCGCCGGACCGGCAATTCGTCGTCAATAATGACCGATCGTACCATCAATGTATTCATAGCGAGTCGTTTAAAAGAGAGAAATCATACCCGTTCGTCAGAGTCGGCCGCATGTTCTTCCGGAGGCAAAACCGGGTGGAGCGGTAAAATGGCTTCCAGCCGAACCCCTGAAACCCCGGTTTCAGGGGCCGTCAAATCGGTTACGTGCTGCGAACTTTTTAATGCGTTATACTGGTTAAGCTGGTCGAAAACCGCCTGGTTGATGGTCAGCCCCCGGCCCGTGCTCCGGCGCCGGTATTGCCGGGCTTTCACCAGCCCTACCCCATCGTCTTCCACCCTGATTCGCAGACAACCTGCTGACTGGCAAACTTCAATGCAAACGGTTCCGCCTTTGGGTTTGTGTTCCAGCCCGTGTTTAATGGCGTTGGAAACGTAGCCCTGAATCAGCATTTTGGGCAGGTTGGTCTCCATCGGAATGCCTTCGCACACGGTGATTGTAAACTGAATCCGGTCGCCAAACCGCAACTTTTCCAGATCCAGGTAATTCCGCACAAACTCCAGTTCCTCCTGAAGCGTCCAGAAAACCCGGCTGCGGGTCATCAACTGATTCCGGAAAATGGAGCCAAATTTGGCCAGATAACTCACCACCGTGTCCGGGTCCGACTCGTAGGTAATCGACTGAATGGCGGTCAGGAAATTGGCGACAAAATGCGGATCGATCTGATTCGTAATGGCTTTCACCTCCAGTAAGGCCCGCTTCCGGCTGGCTTCGGCCAGTTGGCGCCGGATTTCCGACTCCTGTTTTTCCCGGTTGGCGGCTTCCACTTCCAGCTGCGCCACCCGTCGCTGAATCTGAAGCTGTTTCAACCGGCGTTGCGCCAGCACCCGCACCTGCCGCAACCGCCCGTAAAACAGCGCACCCACCACCAGAACAATCACCAGCGTTCGAAACCCCCAGGTGGCATACCAGGGGGGAGCAATGCGAAATTCCTGCGCAATGGGTGCGGTATTCCACAGGCCTTCGGCGCGCAACACCTGAAGGGTCAGTCGGTAGGAGCCGTCGCCCAGGTTTTGCAGGGTGAACGAATTTTCACGGATCGGCTTCGACCACTCGGGGGTTGTTGGGTTGCCGTCCAGGCGTTCCAGGAGGTACTGATATGTCGTACTCGCCAGTAAATCCGTGCCATCGGTTTTCCGGAGTTGAACTTCCAGGTCATTTTCGCTGGATTTAAACGCCATTCCGCCCGTTTGCGTTTCCACCACCCGACCCGACCTCATATCCCGAAATGCCTGAATCCGGGTTGGCACCGGTTTTAACAACTGAAAAAGCCGCTTTTCCGAAATCATCATCATGCGGTCACGCGTGGCAACCCACAGGCGTCCGCGTGAATCGAGCAGAATACCATTGAAAATACACTGACTGCCACGAAATCCGTTTTCCCGGTCAAAATACGCGAGCCACTCTTCGCCCGTTTCATAAAACCGCTCCATATCGAACACAAACAAGCCTTCCAGCGTCCCAATCAGCAGGAAACGCCCCATGGGTCGGCAATAGGTAATGGTTCGCTGGATGAAGCCGGGAGCGATCCGCCGGTATGTTTTATAATCGTGCAACCAGAGCCCATCCCCCGTCGAGAGCCACAGGTTTCCGCGTTTATCACGCCGGACTTCGGCCACCGTCTTGGCTGGTAACCCCTTGTTTTTTGAGGTAAGCTGCCGAAAGGATCGGCCAACACCATCCCACAGCAGCGTTTTATTTAAACCGGAAATCCAGAAACGCCCGAATCGGTCGGTTTCGATGTTTTCATACTGGTCGGGCGGCATCGCCACCACGTCCAGGAGTGCCAGCGTCCGGCGGTTGTAAATGAATAAATCCGTGTTGGAAACCACCAGATAGCGGTTTCGACGGACATCGTCGTAAAAACCCAACGGCAGCGTAGCCGTATCGGAACCCGGCAACCGACGGAAATCCCGGCCGTCGAAGCGGAAAACGCCTTTTTTGGGTTCGGCCACCAGAATGATGTTTCCGTCGGCATCCATCCGACTTGCGGGCTGAAAATAATCGGCGAGCATCGATTTACGATACGTCCGGTCGGCCACAATGCCTTTATTAGTCAGGCGACTTAGCCCTTTTCCCCAGGAGCCAAACCAGATGACGCCATTCCGGTCTTCGGCCACGTTGTTGGTTTCTTCCAGCCAGCCTTCCGAGTTGTCAAAATATTGCCAGCCACTCATTTTGATGTTGATCAGCCCATGATGCGCCGTGCCGACCCAAAGATCCCCCCGGTGATCGAACAGCAGCCGGTTGGCCGGTGACGAGCTGATGTGGGAGTTGGTCACCGTTTTGCCGTCATACCAGCAGATGTCGAGGTCACCCTTCGTTTTCTGAAAAGCCAGTTCGCCATTGAGGCCAATGGCACACAGCGATACTTCGGAAACCGGAACCGGCACGTCATACAATTTACTCACCGCCTGGTTTTCAATCCGGTACACCGTCGCACCAGCCATGGCATACAGGCGACCCGCCGGATCGGTCAGCAACTGCGTCAAGGCTAGCCGGTCGGCCAGCAAGGTCAGGCGGTTGTTCTTCACTTCCCACAACCGGCCATCGTCGGTCAGCAGCAGAATCCGGCGATTGGGCCAATCGGTCAGGATGCCCCGAAACCGTTGTTCCGGATTGGTAAAAAACCGTCGGGTCACATCCTGCATCCGGTCTTTCTCCCAGCAATACAGCCGCTGGCCAACATTCCCCGGTTCCGTTCGGGCGGCAAACCACAGCTTGTTTTCGTGGTCGGCGGTCATAAAAACCACTTGCTGCCGGGGTTCCTTCCGGCCGTAGTTGACCGAAAATTCCTTGATAGTCAGTCCTGTTGTGGTGATGTCGTTCATCCGGAACAGGCGGTTTCCCGCACAGGCCCACACCGTTCCGTCGGGCGCATCGGTCAGATTGTCGCCCCCGTCCGGCAAGGCCGGAATTTGGCGCTGGTTGATAATCGGAGGAACGCCGTTGAAATAATTGAGTCCAAAATACGTGCCGATCCAGATTCTGCCGACGCGGTCCTGATACAAACCCGACACATAGACGTACGACAAACCGTCGTAGACGCCGTAGGTTCGGTCGGAAAATTGCTGGGCCACGCCCACGCCCGTCCAACCGCAACTCACCAATCCGATCAAAAGCCGGATCAGGCCATAGTTTCGCTGAAAGAGCAGGTAAACAGGCATTGTGATGGAATAGAATGATGACAATCAAGGTACAAAGGATGTCGCGGTATCACAATGGGGAGTGAACCTGAACCGATGAAAATGGCTTTTGGACGCTCATAACGAACCGATCACTTCCTATGATTTTTCAGATTTATCCGAAAACCAGACAAGCCACACTACGCAGTATGGCTTGTCTGGTTTTCGGGTGTGGATAAAAACGATGGGTACGCGGTATCACGAGGCATTGAAAGGCACGATTGACGCTTACAGATCGGAGGTCAGGCGGGTTCTTTTGCAACTGCCCACCTCAAACCGCACCGAACTCGACCATTTGGTCACCTGCTTGCCATTCAGCGTTGCGACCGCATCGAGCGAGTAACTGCCAACCGGTCGACTGATGTTCAGAACGACACCCGCCGTTTCAGACCCGCAGGGCGGCACACTTTGCTGGGTCGTGGCCAGATACGGTTTGGAGAGCAATCCAACGGTTTTTCCGTCCAGTTTCACTTCGACCTGGTCAAACTTTGAAGCCGACAGGCTGGTGTAAATCAGATAAGAGCCTAAATCCTCCGGTTTTATCTCGTTGGAATCTTTACAGCTAACAACGGCAAGGAGCGTAGCAAGTGCTAAAACATTTTTTTTCATGGCAGTAGTACATGTTGTTGGTGATTAATGAGTCAAAATTAATCACCACCGCCCGCGGAATCGGGTAATGCCATACCAACCAGACGAATAGCTACTTACAGCCGATGAAAGGGAGAAACGAAGCGATGTATTATTGAACGGTTAAGAGTGATGAGGGATGAGTTAAGAGTGATGAGTTAAGAGTTGGCTGACGCATTCCATTTAATTCTTCATTCTTAACTCTTAACTCTTAATTAATTAAAGTTCCTGGCGGTTAACAGCCACGCGTAGGGGTTTTGGGGTTGTGGGAGTCCATCTGCCTGGAGTTGCAGGTACATGATGTGCAGATGCGTAGGCGAACGGGTTGCGTAGGCGTTGAAACCCGTGCGGCCTACTTCGCTAATCTTTTGCCCCGATTGTACCCAGTCGCCCGGGCGAACCACAATGGCGTTGTTGTGGGCGTAATACCACAAGCCGTCGAGAATGGGGTCATAGATCCAGATCCAGTTGCCCCCCCGGTATTCCTGCCCCGGCGTCCAGGCGGTTTCGATGGCCAGCACCACCCCGCTGGTCATCGCCAGCACATCGGCCGGGCGGTCGGTGTTGTCGTCGATGCAGTCCTGGTTGCGGTCGGAGATAAAAATGTCCTGCGCGGGGTGGCTGCCGCGAACGTTGTAATCGAATAAATCGAAGCCCCTGGCCCGGTAGCCTTCCCCATGTGAACCGCCAATGGCGTCGGGGGAGTAGTTACGGAGCGGGAATGAAAAATAAGCCGTTCGAAGAATGCTGTCGCGTCGGGCACTGTCGAGCCGGAAGGGTTCGGCAGTACGGAATTTGCCGCGCAGGCCAAACATAATGTCACTAAAGAATTTCCGGGCCGAGTCCGGCAGCACGCTCTCCTCCCGAATCTGGGTGTAAAGCCGCTGAAACTGATAACACATCGAATCGACCGGCGGAATGTCGGACCCGGCCCAGGCCACGGTTTGCGACGAAGCTGAATTTGACAATCCAATCCACAAAGCGCTTAGGACGCCGATCCACCGCATAGTTTCCCAAAATCCTGATTTCACAATAACGAGTTGTATTCGATCCGTATGAAGGCCGAAAATACGCAAAAAGTCCCGAATGTGGTTATTCAGGGCACGTAATCCGGTAGAAACGGTAGGTCAACGTGACGCCGAGGTAGGTGTACGTATCCTTTGAATCAGGGTTCCCGTTCCGTAATTTATCGGTATCGCTAAAGGTGTTTGGTCCGAAATTGTCCAGGTAATCGGAACCGGAAAACCGGGTTCCATACTCCAGCCCCAGGCTCCAGGGTCGTTTAAATTCGTATTTCACACCCACGCCCAGTGGGAAATTGAAGAGCGACTTTCGCTGATAGCCCGGACTCTGGGGATTGGGCTTAAAGGTGAACAATCCCAGTCCGCCAAATACGTAGGGCGTCCAGTTTTTCACCTTCCGCTGGCTGGCATAATTCAGGAAATTGTATTCCATCAACACGTTCAGTTCCCGAATCGAAGTCTTAAACGACAGATCGCGCGCCTGTTGGAACGGATCGTTAAACCGGCTGTCTTTCCCGGCAATCTGACCTAAACCGGCGTTGATCCGCACCGTAAACGGCTGACTAACGTTGTAGCGTACCAGCAAATTACCGGCGGGCCGGATGTTTGCCGGAATCAGACTGGGGGCCAGATCACCCTTGTAGATCATCCCGCCCAGCCCCGCTCCCACTTCCCAGGTCGGAGTCGATTGTGCCGAAGCGCCGAAGCTTATCACCAGACTCAAAACCGTAAGAACACCGCAAGCCGCCCAAAAACGGCTGGCTGACTTGCGATCAGGCATCAGAAGAAACGGATACGGACAGGGAGACAAAGGGTACTTTATTTGATCGGTGGGCATTTAATTCGTGGCGTCAGAACGTAATGTACCTGAAAGCTAATCGTCATGTAGCCGTCGTTGAAAACCCCGTCGGCCCCCCGCGTCGAATAAGCAGGATCAGAAGCCAGCACCCCCATGGGGTCGTTTGTGTTCAAATACTTTTGTAATTCAGCAACGCGGTCGCCCCCTTTCCGGGCAGCGGTTGGCTCCAAACGGCGGTCGGACATCACCCGCGCCAGATCATCCTTCAGAATGGTCGGATCCGGATAGGCTCCACCGGCATCGTCCAGGTAATCACTGGTCGTATACCGGAATCCAATTTCACCGGCCAGACCAAACCGGTCGTTCAGTCGGTATTTCACCCCGAAGCCCACCGGAATCGCCAGGGTTACCAGAGAATATGGTTTTACGCCGTTTTGTCCCTGCCCTTCTGTTCCCAGCGGCTGCAGTTTTACCCAGCGCTGTTCCGTGTCGTCGGGCGTGGTGCCGAAACCAACCGGGGTTCGGGCTTCCGGGCTGTGGGCAACAGCCGCAATACCCAAAAATACATACGGAGTCAGCTTAGCACGGTAATTCGGATTGCGACCGTCCGGCACAAACTGATAAATCCCGGAGAGGGCAAATTCTTTCAGATCATTGCGAAAATGAAGGTTCCGGGCGTATTGAACAATCCCGGAGTTGAGGTCTTTGCGGTTGTACGTATAATCGTCGCCCGCGATTCGCGCCCAGGTAAACGAGGCACGCGCGGCCAGCCGGGGGGTAAAGTGTCGGGTATACATGGCTCCGGCACTCCAGCGCATCATTAAAAATGTGGATTTAAGGGGTTTGCGATACCCGGCAATCTCGCCGTAATAGCTGGCGGTTCCCAGTCCCAACCCCACTTCCGAATAAGGCACAAAGGGATTTCTGCCATTTTGCGCCTGTGCATCGACCGGTTGCAACGCCAGACAGGTGGCGGCAATCAAACTGGTAATCAGTAGGTTATTCTTCATGTTTCTTTGCTTACTACCGCACCGGAAAACCGGAGCCTCTGATTCATCGATCGGAGTTTTGACCGGTTTGGTCAATCTCCTCCTCTGAAACGCCCGTTTTTGGTATTTTATTGGGTCGCTTGGTAAAACTGTTGTGCATTCTGAGCGAAAGAAGGCTCCAGCACACGGTAAAGGTATTTTTAATGGTCTAATTTCGAATATCCCAGCCCCAGCTCAACTTGTTTCGCAGCGTATTCAGAAAACTGTCATCGCTCATTTTGACCAGTTTGGCCGCAAACTTTTCTTTCCGGGCGCTCAGGCGGGTACCGGTGTTGACCGTACGAAAACGGGAATCGACCGAAACCAGAAAGGTTTTGCTACGGCTTTCCACTTCAAACGACAATTGGGCCGAATCCGGCACCACCATTGGCCGGACGTTCAGGTTGTGCGGGCTGATGGGCGTCACGATGAAGTTGCTGTTGTGCGGCAGCAGCAGTGGCCCTCCGCAACTCAGCGAATACCCGGTTGAGCCCGTAGCCGTTGAAATGATCAGGCCGTCGGCCCAGTATGAATTCAGGAATTCACCGTTGAGGTAAGTATGAACGGTGATCATCGACGACGTTTCGGTTTTGGTAATGGTCACGTCATTCAGGCCGAACGGAACGCCGTCGAAGAGATCTTCATCTGACTGCAAATTCACCAGCGTCCGTTCATCGATCCGGTAGTCGCCGATCGACAGGGCCTGTAGCAGTCTTGGCAACGATTCCGGATTTTCGGGGGAAATGGTGGTCAGAAAACCGAGCCGACCGATGTTGATGCCGACAATTGGAATGCCGCGCGGCCCGGCGTGGGTGAGCACTTCGAGCAGGGTTCCGTCACCGCCGAGGCTGAACGCGAAATCGGCGTCGAAGATGTTGAGGTACGACGTATACGTTAAGGTAGAATGGTGGGCGATACCGGCAGAATCCAGGAACGAACGGTAGATTTCAGATAGCTGCACTTCTATTTGTCGCCGGGCCAGCTCATCGAACATGGATTGGATGAATGGAGTAGCCAGGTCAACAAAATTGCGTCCGTGAATAGCAATTTTCATAAAAATCGTCAGTCAGTTCGTCAGTCAGATTTGCAAAGATGAGAGAAAAGTCCAAGAATCTGCTATTGACTGCCGACGGATTGCCGGATGAATTACGAATCCAGGTACCGAAGCAACAAATCGAGTCGTCCCTGATCGATGGATTCGATGGGGGTATTGGCAAAAGCCGCTTCGATGGAGTAGCCGAAGCGTTCGAGTGTGGCCACCACCGGCGTGATGTCTTTGCGATTGAGTTTGAGTGTGAGCCGCGATTTATCGGGCATCCCATAGGCCGCGCCCGCAAAGTAGCTGCTGATGATCCGAACGTTGTTCGATTCGACCAGCCGGCTGATTTCAGCCATGGAATAATCGCGTTCGTTGATGGAGAGAATCAGTATGGCGCCCGCTTCCTGAACGCCCAGCAATTGGGCAAACTGTTTGAGGAGCTCAATGGCGGAAACCGTCCCGACAAACTCCTGTTCGTCGTTCACCACCGCAATCACCTGCAGCCGGTGTTCGGTAATTAAACTCAGAAGTTCGTACAGGTGCTGGGATTCATGGACCGACAGGTGTTCAAATAGCCGCATGACCTCACTCAACTGGTGGGTGTCATCGGGCACATCCATCAGCAGATCTTCATTGACAAGGCCCTTATACTGGCCCTGGTCGACAATGGCCAACTGGCCGACGCGGTGTTCCTGCATCCAGTCGAGGGCCTGCCCAACGGTATCCGTCGGCTTCAGGGCCGGTATCATCGGGTCTATTAGTTCGGAGGCCAGCATCGATGTCGGTTGTTTACTACTCTGTACCTGTTTATAGTCCAAAAGCATCCGGAAAATTCCTGGAAGAGATCTCCGATGTCGTGTAACTGGAACAGTATAGTTGAAAACTAAGAAATTTCCGTTAGAGTTTCAAAATCTTTTCGGAAATTTCTTAATTCCATCAGGCAATGGTGAGATCACTTTGTCGGCTGGTGGCATTCAGGGGTTGTCGGATGAGCCAATCGGTCAGCAGGGTATTGAAACGATCCGGGTGTTCCATCATCGGAGCATGACAACATTTATCAACAAAGTGCAATTCTGAGTTGGGAATCAGGCGATTGAATTCGTGGGCCACTTCCGGTGGGGTAATGGTGTCGTTCAGCCCCCAGATCAACAGCGTTGGAATGGTGATGTGCTGAATTTCCTTCGCCACATTGTTGCGCTGGGCCGATTTGGCAATGGCCACAATCCGCAGGCATTTCGGAATGCTGTTGGTAATTTCGAAGACTTCGTCGATCAGTTCTTTTGTTGCCACTTTCGGGTCGTAAAACGTGTAGGCAACCCGTTCGGCAATGTAATCGTAGCTGCCCCGTTTCGGGTACGAACCGCCCATTGAGTTTTCGAACAACCCGGAGCTGCCCGTCAACACGAGCCGCTTCACCATATCCGGATGTTTCAGCGTGTACAACAGCCCGACATGGCCGCCCAGGGAGTTGCCCAGCAGCGTCAGATTGTCCAGGTCTTTGAAGGCCAGAAACTCTTCAATGAATTTCACAAGCCCTTCCAGTCCGGCTTCCCGGATAGGCATTTCATAAATTGGCATCACCGGAATTACTACCCGATACCGGTCAGCGAAGGCGTTGATTACGCCGTCCCAGTTGCTTAAAGCGCCGAATAATCCATGAAGTAAAAGCAATACGTCGCCTTGTCCTTCATCAATGTAACGGAAGTTACCTTCTTTCCGAACACGATAGTTCATAGCGGTCTTGGTTTTGTCGTAGAAAAATTGGAAAAGTACAACGAAAAGGTCACTATTTAGTTGTTTTCACAAAGGTAATCCAATTTTTTAAAATTGCTAGTCCGTACTGGGTCAATGCCGCTTCGGGGTGAAACTGTATGCCCCAAAGCGGTAAATTCCGGTGCCGAAACGCCATGTTTTCGCCCTCAATCGTAGTGGCCAGTTCAGTCAGTTCGGCGGGCAGGTCCACCAGTACCAGCGAATGATACCGGGTAACCTTGAACTCGTCCGGCAATGTAGCTACTAAAGCGTCCTCCGCTGATTTCCTAATCACCGACAATTTTCCGTGCATCGGTTTGGCCGCCCTGACCAGCCGGGCGCCGTAATAGTCGCCCAACGCCTGATGGCCTAAACAAACCCCCAACATTGGCAGTTGCTCGTGGTAGTGCTCGATTACAGTTAACAGACAACCCGCCTGCCGGGGGGTTCCGGGGCCGGGCGACAAAACTACACCGTCGTACGATTCCGCCGTGATTTCGTCCAGCGTCGCGGTATTGCGCACCACCCGACATGTGGCCCCGGCCTGTTTCAGGTAGTCGACGAGCATGTAGGTGAACGAGTCGATGTTGTCCAGTACGAGTAAATGCATGCGGATGAGAAACTAAAAGTGCAAAAGTAATCATCCTATCCGGTAAGCTGTATTTTTGTAAAAAAACGAACTGAATCCTGATGCAGTCCAAATCCTCCGTAGTCATTGTGGGAGCAGGCATGGCCGGCCTGACCTGCGCCGTTTACCTCCGCCGGGCCGGTATCGAGGCCACCTTACTGGAAGCGTCCGATGGCGTCGGTGGCCGCATCCGGACGGATGTTGTCGACGGTTTTCGGCTCGACCGGGGTTTTCAAATTCTGCTGACAGCCTATCCCGAAGCACAACGGTTACTGGATTACGGCGCGTTGAAACTGCAGCCGTTTCGTTCCGGTGCGCTGATCCATCAGTCGGCTGGCGGCTGGATTCCGTTCATCAACCCCCTGCGCGAACCGTCGGGTTTGTTCCAAACGCTGGCTTCCGATGCAGGAACCTTCAGTGATAAACTGCGGATTGTCGAGCTGATGCGGTATGTATCGGGCATTTCAAGCGAAGCGTTTTTTCAGCAGGAGGCCACCGACACCGAGACGTTTCTCGAAGATTTTGGCTTTTCGGAACAGATCATCAACCGGTTTTTCCGGCCATTTTTCGGTGGTATTTTTCTGGAAGATGCCCTGGCGACGTCGAGTAACTTCTTTCAGTTCTGTTTCAAAAATTTCTATACGGGGAATGCGGCTCTGCCAGCCGCCGGAATGGAAGCCATTCCGCAGCAACTGTCCAGGCGACTGGATCCGGTTCAGATCCGACTGAATGCGCCGGTGCGGCAAATCCGGGATTCTGTGCTCTACCTGGAAACCGGTGAAAGTCTTCAGGCTGACACGATTGTGCTCGCCGTCGATGCATCAGCCGCCAACCGGCTGCTGGGGCTTGAAAACCCGGTTCGGCTGTTTAATGCCACCACCAATACTTACTTTACCGCCCGCCAGTCGCCCAAAGCAAAACCGTCCGGTGCTGAAAAACTGCTGCTGCTGAATGAAAACCGCCAATCCGCCATTCACAACATCGCCATCCTGAATGACGTGGCTCCCTCCTACGCCCCCGACGGCCAGGCGTTGATTTCGGTCAGTACGCACGGACTGGACGCGGTGAACGAAAAAGCCCTGGCCGAACGGATTCAGAAAGAACTGGTCGGCTGGTTTGGCCATGAGGTTGACCAATGGCGGTGGCTGAAAACCTACCATCTTCCGGAAGCTCTTCCAACCTACTATCCGGGAACGCAACACGCTCCGCTCAAACGCGCCGAAAATCTGTACCAGTGCGGGGATCAAACCGCCTATCCGTCGCTCAATGCCGCGATGCAAACCGGGCGGAACGTCGCCGAGCTGATCATGGCCAATGGAACTGTTGAATAGGCACCGGTTTACGGTTTTCAGTTTACGGTTTACGGTGCGGTTCCCCGCCGGGGCTGACGCATGTTGCCTGACGTATTTTATGCTGCGTCAGCTGAGTGCGTCAGTCCCGGCGGGGAACCGCACCGTAAACTGAAAACTGTAAACCGAATACTGTAAACCGTATACCCAAAACCTGATTTCAATGCGTTGGCTTGTCCGTTTCCTGGTGTTTCTGCTGATTTTGCCGCTGGCCTACTTTGCGGCATTTCCGCAGATTTTCCGGTGTCAACTCCTAAAATACACATCTGACTTTCAGCAACTTACTCCCACGGTATGGGTCGACGCCAGCACCCCGGAACGCCAGCGCGTTTATCTGCTGTTTGAAATCAATGAAGCAACGAAACGGCTTGAAAAGTTGTGGAACAGTCCGGCAAAAGGGAGGGCCACGGTAATCTTTTGCCAATCGCCCGAGCAATACCAACAGTATTGCCACGATGGCGAAGGCGCGGGCTGCAGCCTCGGAACGCCCTGGGGCGAATCGTGGATCATCATCAATCCGTATGGCCGCAACCCCGACGTGCTAGCCCACGAGATGTGTCACGACGAGCTATACACCCGCCTGGGCTGGCTGAAAACCCAACGCCAGATTCCGCAGTGGTTCAACGAGGGGCTGGCGCTGTTGATCGACCAGCGGTTTACGACGGCCACCGACAGCCTGCGTCGCCACGACGAATTCCAGGATCACTGGGAGGAGCAATCGCACGGGCAGCAGGTGGTTCTGAAGCTGACCGAACTGGAATCGCTAAAAGATTTTTTTTCGGGAAATTACAACCGGGTCATGCTGGCGTATATGACCGCCGGTCGGGAGGTGTCACGCTGGCTGGCGGTGGTAGGCCGGGGCGGATTGACGAAACTGGTTGACCGGCTTAAAGCCGGCGACGATTTTGAGTCGGTATACCAGCGGCTGGAGCGGGAAGCGAAAACCGGGAAGGGAAGTTAAGCGCTCCGAACGTTACGGTCAGGTTGCGATTCTACCCTATCCTACTTGAAAGTCGATAGCACGAATAGCGGCAATTTGATTACGGGTCCAGCCTTCCCGGAACCGTAAGGAAACGAACGATTCGATGCCGGGCCATCCCATAATCATGTGAGTAAAAGGCTCCTGACGAGTCCCGATTGCGTCTGGTTCACCCCAACTTTCGAATGCGATCTGCAATTCCGGCCAAAGAAGTGTAACTTGACCAAAAAAGCGAAGACCATGAAATCGCTTTCTGCTAATCATCACCGACTCCGTAACTCGTTTCATGAAGAACTTACCGGGCCTTCTTTTTAGCCTATTCGGTTTGGCTTTTGCGTTTCCAACCCACAGCCAGACCGTATCCTTCACGCTCAAAGATTATTTGACGCTTCCCCGCAGCCGCAACCTCCACAATATCTCCGGGATAGAGTACATTTCCGGGCGACAGGAATGGCAGTTGGCCGAAGACCGGGGAGCATACCACCTTTTCAAAACCATTCATCAGCTTTCCGACTGGGTTTGTGAGCCCGATTCAAACTTTCAAACGGGCCTGTTCCTTGAAGCCGTGCGGTATGATCCAACCCTGGATACCTATTTTTTTACGGTCGAAAACGATCAGGAATCCTACGTCGGTTTTAAACCGCATTCGCTCCCGCAGCCGGGTGATTCCATCCGGCGACTGGCTTTGCCCCACGCCATGCCCCTGCCCAAAAAAAATAAAGGCATTGAAGGACTCGCCATAACTCCGCAGTATCTGTGGGTTGCCCCCGAAGCCGGTTCGCGGGAGGAAGCCCGGGTTGACCATCCGCTGATTCATTTTTACCGGTATAAAAAAAGCAACGGCTCGGTGGTGTTCGACGCTGAGTTCAGTTACGAGATCGACCGGAATGTCTGCCCGAGCGACTCCAACGAAGCCCTCGGCGGGGTGTCGGAGATTATTTCGGTTCCGGGCGACGAAACCCGGCTGCTGGTGCTGGAACGCTGTTACGAAAAAACCACGAAGGCCGTCACCGTGAAACTCTACGAAGCGCAGGTGGACGAAACCCGTCGGCAACTCCTCAAACGGAAAGATAAACCGGCTTTCGATTTCAACGGGCGGAACGGTTTTCGGCCCGACAACCTGGAGAGCATGGCCTGGGGCGAAGACGTCGACGGCCGGAAAATTCTGGTGGTGATGTCGGACGACAACACCGGCAAAAACCAGTGGACCCAGATCATTTTGCTCGAAATGCAGCCCAACTGACTTTTTAGTAAGCGGCATCAAGTTCTCCTCTATTTTCGCCACCCTAACGGGCCCCAAAACCCGCTTGCCCTCAGCAGTTTAGCCGTACTCCTACGCTTGGTGCGTTCAAAAAGCCCTCCATTATTTATTTGTTACCACTGTGGAAAAAGCAGTAAATTGTTTGGACTTTTTAGCAAACGGTTCTATTTTTAGAAATCGAAACTTGACTTGACCTACTAATTTATGATTAGAAAAGTGCTCCTGACAGCGCTTTGCGTTGTCTCGTTTGGCATTGCTCAAGCCCATCGCCCGCTAAAACGAATCGCAAAAAAGCACCCGGTAAACCATCCCGTTTCGGCGGATACCACCGATCAAACCGCTTTTTACGAGCGGATTCCACTCGTTCACGACATTCTCGGCTACGCCAAAAAATACATTTCTTCGCGGTATCGCTCCGGCGGTTCGTCACCCCGCGGCTTCGATTGCTCCGGCTTCACCCGGTTTTGTTTCAGTAAATTCGGGGTTACCTTACCGCATTCCAGTGCCGCTCAGGGCAACGTCGGTGTCAAAATCGATCAGGAGGTAGCCCGCCCCGGCGACCTTATTTTCTTCAAAGGCCACAGCTCACGCAGCAGTCACATCGGACATGTCGGCATGATTGTCGAGATTGTGGGCGACCGCATCAAGTTCATCCATTCGGCCTGGAACGGCGGGGTGCGTTACGACTGGCTGCACGCGAGTTACTACCAACAACGGTACGTCGGCATACGGCGGGTGGTTGGCTAGGCGGGAACGCCCAAACGCAAAACCGTGCCGACACCACTCCCGCCTACGGCTTCGGCCACCTGGTTGGCGTGGCAGATAATGACGCGTTTCACCCCCTTTTCCACCGCTTTAAAGGCGTTGTCCAGTTTGGGAATCATGCCCTTATTGATCACGCCCTGGCTTTTGTAGTCGGCGTAACTTTCGGGCGTCAGTTCGGCAATCACGCTGTCATCGTTGTCCGGGTCGGCTAAAACCCCCTTCTTCTCAAAGCAATAGACCAGCGTCACCTCGTTGCGAATCGCCATGTCCACCGCAATCGCGGATGCCATGGTGTCGGCATTGGTATTGAGCAGACTTCCGGTGCGGTCGTAAGTCAGGGGTGCAAAAACCGGGGTCAGATTCTGCCGGACAAAATACTGAATCTGGCCGGAATTGACCTCTTCAATATCGCCAACAAAACCGTAGTCGATCGCGCCCACCGCCCGCTTTTTGGAAAGGACGGTATTGGCATCCGCACCGGTCAACCCGATGGCATCGACGCCCATGGCCTGCAACCTCGCCACAATCTGCTTGTTGACCAGCCCGCCATACACCATCGTTACCACATCGAGCATCGGCTGGTCCGTAATCCGTCGCCCCTCGACCATCGTAGTCGAAATACCCAGCTTTTCGGCAACCTGGGTGGCGATTTTACCACCCCCGTGAATGAGAATTTTATGTCCCTGAATCCCGCGGAACGAAGCCAGAAACTGGGTCAGTGCGTCGGGATTGTCGATGACGTTTCCGCCTATTTTAATGATGGTCAGACTGTTCATAATCCTTGCAAGACCCCTTTCAATACCGCCTGCGCCGACCATTCCCGGTTGGCGGCTTGTTCGATCACGAGCGATTGCGGGCTGTCCAATACTTCATCCGTTACTTTCATGTTGCGACGAACCGGCAGACAGTGCATGAATTTTCCGTTGTCGGTCAGTTTCATTTTATCCATCGTCACCATCCACGACGCATCCTGAGTCAACACCTGCCCGTATTGCTGGTAGGAGGACCAGTTTTTGCCGTAAATAAAATCGGCGCCTTCAAAGGCTTCATCCTGGTTGTAGGATACCCGGGCGTTGCCGACAAACTCCGGCGCCAGGTCGTAGCCTTCGGGGTGCGTCACCACAAACTCGGCATCCATGTGGTTGATCCACTCGCAAAACGAGTTGGCCACGGCCTGCGGAAGCGGTTTGAAATGCGGGAGCCACGTCAACACGATTTTAGGACGTTTCCGCACTTTGAACTCTTCGATGGTGATGCAGTCGGCCAGCGATTGCAGCGGGTGGCGGGTGGCTGATTCGAGATTGACGATGGGAACTCCGGCGTATTTTTTGAACTGGTTCATCACCACTTCCCGGTAATCCTGTTCGCGGTCTTTCAGGCCGGCAAAGGCCCGAACGGCTACAATGTCGCAGTATTTGCCGACCACGGCGGCTGCTTCCTTGACGTGCTCGGCTTTGTCGCCGTTCATGACGGTTCCTTCTTCCATCTCCAGCCCCCAGCTATCCTGCCCCACATTCATCATGATGATGTTCATGCCGAGGTTCTGAGCGGCTTTTTGGGTGCTCATGCGGGTCCGCAGACTGGAATTGAAGAAGATCAGGCCAATCGTTTTGTTATGGCCCAGCGACTGATCGGCAAAAGGTTTCTGTTTGGCATTCAATCCCTCCTGAATGAGGGCATTCAAATCGGTTACGTCGTCGTACGCTAAAAAATTGGTCATTTCTAGTAGCAGAGTCAGGTTTAAGCGGTTAAGAAACTACGCGCACTTCTTTGCTCAATGCTTCCAGAAATACATCGACTTCCTCGCGGCCCAGCGCCAGCGAAGGCAGCAGGCGAATGGTATTTTTTCCCGCAACGCCTGTAAAGATGCGGTGTTCGAACAGCAACGAATTCCGCAATGATTCGACCGGAAAATCATACTCGATTCCAATCATCAACCCCCGGCCCCGCAGGTCTTTGTAACCGCCAATCTGCCGAACGCCGTCCATGATGTATTCGCCGATTTGGGCGGCATTTTCGATCAAATTCTCTTCCTGCATGATGTCCAGCACCGCAATACCGGCTGTACAGGCCAGGTGGTTGCCGCCAAAGGTGGTGCCGAGCAAACCGTACGTCGCATGGAATTTTGGCGAAATCAGCACCCCGCCAATCGGAAAACCGTTGCCCATGCCCTTCGCCATCGTGATCAGATCCGGCGTGATGCCGCTGAACTGGTGGGAGAAGAACTGGCCCGAACGTCCATAACCGCACTGCACCGCGTCCAGAATCAAAATGGCACCGGTTTCGTCACACTTCTGACGCAGGGCTTGCAGAAACGCATCGGAAGCGACCTGAATCCCGCCAACACCCTGGATGCCTTCGATGATCACGGCACAGGTTTCGTCGGTAATACCGGCTTTTGCGGCTTCGATGTCGTTGAACGGCAGGAACGTAACGTGTTCGTTGTAGTTGATGGGGGCTACGATGGCCGGGTTGTCCGTAGCCGCTACGGCTCCGGCGGTCCGGCCGTGGAACGACTTTTTGAACGCCACCACGTTTTTCCGACCCGTATGGAACGACGCCAGTTTCAGGGCATTTTCGTTGGCTTCGGCCCCGGAATTGCACAGAAACAGCGCGTAATCCGGGTAGCCCGATAGCGTGCCCAGTTTTTCCGACAATTCTTCCTGCTGCCGAATCCGTACGGAATTGGAATAGAACGAAATCCGGTTCAACTGCTCCGTCAACGCCCTGACGTATTTGGGATGGGTATGGCCGACTGAAATAACCGCGTGACCACCGTATAAGTCGAGGTAACGATCCCCCTTGGTGTCCCATAAATAGCTGCCCTGCGCCCGAATGGGTTCGATGTCGTAGAGCGGATAGACGTTGAAAAGCATTTTGAAACTGGATTAAGCGAATTACTAATTTCAGGTACTTGATTTTCAGCCTGCAATTTTACGCATTCTGACGATAAATCGTTGCTAAAAATGTAAAAAGCAGGCCTGACTGCCTGCTTTTGATAACCATCAAGAGCGAACAGAGGTTCAAAGTCGGCCGGCGGGTCGTTTACCCGTCGCCAAAACCGCCACCTGATCGGGCGAAAAGGGGGCTTCGTACAGGGCCGCCGATTCGTGGTAGCAGCGGAAGAGGTCGGCAATGAAGTGAATTCGCTCGGGCATATCGGCCCAGTCGCGCGCGCCGGTTTCCAGCAGGCTGTTGGCCGTCGGGTCGATTTGGAGCAGCAGCGTTTGCAAATCCGGGTTGGTAATCAGCCGGAGCGAAGCCGGAAAATCCACCAGCAAATCGCGGCCCAGCCGCAGTCGTACATTGGGTGGAAAGGACATCGTCATCAGTTGTTCAGTCACCACCAGCCGAATCTGCTGATGGATGGCCGCCACCAGCGATTCGATGGCGCGGTCCAGGGGGGCAATCTGACCGATGGTTTCCAGAAAGAGCAACCGCATTCGGCCCAGCACACTGCCCGCCGGAAACACGAGTTCCATCAGGCGGTTTTTCAGCACTGCCGGATCAATGGGAGCCAGGTTGAGCGATTCGACAATTTCGGGTTGCAAGCGGGTTTGTTCGTGAAAACCGATCCGGAGATTCGCCAGCAGCCGGAGTTCGGCCTGTTGCTTCGGATCGGTTTCAAACCAGGATTGGTAATATGACGTGAAAGCCTGCCGCAGATATTGCTGCCCTTCCGGTGGGTTGCCGGGCCGGAGTTCCCGTAGAAACTGTTCGAGATGAGCCGGATCGTAAACCGGATCCGGCTGACAAATCGCCATAAACCGGGCAAACTCGCGCCCGATTTCGATAAAAACCTTCCGGTTTCCCCGGCTCACAGCCTCGCTCGCCCGGTTGAGCGCGGTCATAACGACGGTATTCCAGATCAGGGTGCGAATGGCATCCGGTTTCTGTTTGGCACCCAATTGCCGCACCAGACCAATGATTTTCTGAATGGCCTCGCCGGCTTCCGATTGAATGCGTAAACGGGCTTCCAGTTCCCGGACCCCATCTTCCCGGCGGATGGTTTGCCCGGCCTGTTTGGAAGCCCAGGTGGCGTAAGTACACCAGTTGGCTCCTGCGCCGGAGCGTTCGGCAAACACCGCCGAAAGTTCGTGGTAACACTGCGTAATCTGCAGGTTTCGAACCACTGGGTCGGTCAGGGCCGCAATTCGTTCGACATCGGCGACCGTGGGCATGCGTCTGCTGTGTAAAGGGGTGTGGTGAATTGCGGATTCCGTCATAACTTCCCTCCGTAGATATGGGCCTAAAGGTATCGCAAACCACCCGAAACCAGCCGGGTGATTTATTAATCGGTCATCCGGCTTTTATCCCCTTTCAGTTCCGGTTGCCGTAAAACGAAAAGCGGTATCAGGTTCCCCCCATACCGCTTCGGATTCCTTCAATGGTGTCGTTATAAACCGGCCACAAAGTCCCGGAGGGCCGTTATCACGTCGTCCGGGCTTTCGATCATGCCCAGATGGCCGGCATTTTCCAGAACAACGGTTTTCGCATTGGGAACCGCTGTGAACAATTCCCGGCTTTTTTCAATCGGTACGAGCTGGTCCTGTTGCCCGGCAATAATCATTACCGGGAAAGTGGCCTCTTTCAAAACCGCCGTCCGATCGGCGCGAGAAGCCATGGCCTTGACCCCCGCAATGAGGGCTTTTGCCGGGAGTGTCGAATACTGCTGGACGAACTGCTGGACCACATCCGTATGGTTTTTACGGAAGGTTTCCCCGAACATTTTAGGAACAGTTTGTTCGATGAAAGACTCCGAACCGTTGGCCTGCATGCTGTCGACCGCTTTCTGCCGGGCTTGTTTCTTGGTTTCATCATCGGCAAAAGCCGTTGAATTGAGCAACACCAAACCGCTGATCAGTTCCGGATGTTGTTCGGCAAAAGCCAGCGCAATGTAGCCTCCCATCGAATGGCCGACCAGCACGCACGATTCGATTTGTGACGATTGCAGAAGGCTAAACAGGTCCTCGGCGTAGGCTTCCATTGTTTCGTGCCGGGTTTGTTCCGAAAGATCCGGTTTCACAACGCGGCCGAAAGTGGTCAGCTCGTCATAGACCGCGTTCCAGATGGCCGCATCGACGCCGTGGCCGTGAATCAACACTATAACCGGTTTCTCACTCATCGTTCGATTGTTTTTAAGGTGTGTAGAGGTAATAACCAGGAAGTCTGAAAACAGTTTGGCGTAGTAGCCAACCCGAAAGTCGATTACTACGCCAAATTTATCAATGTTTATAACGGAAAAGGTGCGCGTTGTTACGACTGCGCAAGCACATCCACCAGGATCAGTACCAGACCGGCAATCAGTGCTAAAAGACCAATCAACGACAAGACCGGAATTCCCAAAATAACTAAAATCAAACCTACTACGCCGAGAATCACACCCGCCCGGAGCGTCCGGCTCATGGCTTTTGCTTCGTCCGGAGCCAGCGAATTTTTGATTTTCTTGTCGATTTTCTTCATCATCATCCGCTCCGCCAGATTCATTTTGTGCGTCGGGGTCAATGCTGAAGCTGATGCCTTCGTGGTCGTGGCAGCAGATTTAGCACTCGCTTCGGCCAGCATGGTTTGAACGCGGGCCATCCGCTTTTCCAGCTTTTTGTTACCAGCCAGTTTATTATCATTGCGAGCAACGGCTTCCTGGAGTTTCTGCTCAACGTTTTTCAGTGCTGCCGCCGTAGTCAGGGGAGTAGCCTGCTCAGCGGGCGTCAGGGCCGGGGTTTCTACCGATACCACCGCTACGTCTTCTGCCTGGGTCGGCGTAGCCTGAACCGCAGGAACTTCCTGACGGCTGCCAAAGCGTTCGACCGGCATTTTCTGATAGGTAGCATAGGGACGGCTACAGGCACTCAACAAAGCTGAAGAAAGCAGTGCATACACTGCCAGTTTGGAAAATGTTCTCATGAAATGTAAAATGGAGATTAGATGAGTAATGTGTATTCGTTGTAACTGGGGGCAAAAAAGCAGAATGATTAGCATCCCTGCAAAACTTGACTCTACTTTTTACGAAAAAGTCTGTAGGCAAACGGATAATTTTATTTACCGCACCTAAAAACGGTCATTTCGCGCCAAAATAGCGGAAAAGCAACGTGCCCGGTTTCGAAAAACCAGGCACGCTATACGTTCGGTCAGACGATCAATCCGACCAGCAGCAGAACAAGCCCGACAATGAGCAGTGTAATCCCGATGGCGTTGGAGGTCGTAGCTAAGTATAAAATCAAACCGACCAGGGCCACAATGGCACCCACGGTCACGATGACGTTGACGGCTTTGGGGGCATTGGGGTAGTTCGGAGCCAGGGCTCTTTTGATTTTTTTATCGACGTTTTTCAACATCAGCCGTTCGGCCAGATTGGGCTTTTTGGCCACACCGGCTTTGCGGGAATCCATCGACGTCTGAGTGGTTTCTGCACCCAGCATCTTCTGAATGCGGGCCATGCTCTTCTGTAGCTTGTTACCCGTTACTTTATTGGCACTGCTGGCCACCGCCTGGTCAACGGCGGCTTTGGCTTTTTCTATTTCGGCCGACGGTGTGTTGACTACGGCTACCTCCGGACTGGCAGCCAGGGATTGAGAAAGCGAAGGAGAACTTACGACATCCTGAGGGGTTGTAGCCAGGACCGTTTCAGTAGGCACTGCTACCGGGGTTTGGGTTTTCCGGCTGCCATAATGCTCGACAGGCATTTTCTGGTAAGTGGCATACGGACGGCTGCAGGCGCTGAATAAAACCGTGGCGATCAACGCATAAATCACGTTTCGGGAAGAAGTTTTCATACGGGTATAATTGAGGTTTTGACGAAGCATGATGGTTGCTTCGTATCCAAAACTTCCCAAAACCGTATTTGTTCTGTTTCCCAAAAAAAATCTGACCGACCGGAACCGAACCCATTCCGGTTCCGGTCGGCAGACTAGGCAGCTGACCGAAGAACGTGCAGCGACGACTTGCCGAATTTCTCCCGGGCGTAGTCGACCGTGATGGTTAATTCTTTCACTTCCTTCGTTGAGGGAAGTTCATACATGGCATCCGTGATGATCGACTCGCAAATGGAACGTAACCCTCTGGCTCCCAGGTTATACACCATGGCCTGATCGACTACGTAATCGAGGGCCAGATCGTCCCAGTACAATTGAATATCTTCCATCTGGAACAGCTTGGCATACTGCTTCGTGATGGCGTTTTTGGGTTCCGTCAGAATCCGGCGCAAGGCTTCAGAACTGAGGGGTTCGAGATAGGTTAAAACGGGCAAACGGCCAATTAATTCCGGAATCAGACCGAACGATTTCAGATCCTGCGCCGATACGTGCCGCATCAGGTGCGCGCGCTCCAGCGAATCGTTCAGCCGACGGCCACCCGAAAAACCGATGGGCCGGGCATTGACGCGCTTCCCAATGTGCCGGTCGATGCCGTCAAAGGCTCCTCCGCAGATGAACAGGATATTTTCCGTGTTGAGCGCAATCATGCGCTGGTCGGGGTGTTTGCGCCCGCCCTGGGGTGGCACATTGACGATGGACCCTTCCAGCAGCTTCAACATCGCCTGTTGTACGCCTTCCCCGCTCACGTCGCGGGTGATGGACGGATTGTCTGATTTCCGGGCAATTTTGTCGATCTCATCGATGTAAACAATACCCCGCTCGGCGTTTTCGACATTGTAGTCGGCAGCTTGCAACAACCGCGTCAAAATGGTTTCCACGTCTTCGCCCACATACCCGGCTTCGGTTATAACCGTGGCGTCGGCAATGCAGAAAGGCACCTGCAGGATTTTAGCGATGGTACGCGCCAGGTAGGTCTTGCCGGTTCCGGTGTCCCCTACCATCACAATATTCGACTTTTCAATCTGAATTTCGTCGTTCGACGGCGGCTGCATCAACCGTTTGTAGTGGTTGTAAACGGCAACGGTCATCACTTTTTTGGCCTCGTCCTGCCCAATGATGTATTGATCCAGGTAACTTTTCATCTCCATCGGTTTGACGAGATTGAAGTTGGGGCGATCTTCCGGATTCGACCGTTTGGGTTTGGTTTCTTCCAGCACTACCTGATGGCCCTGCTCGATGCAGAAGTTACAAATATGGGCATCGATGCCCGACAGCAGGAGGGTTACCTCGTTTTTCCGTCGTCCGCAGAACGAACAGCTCACTTGTGGCATAAAAATTTTTCTAAACGATTTAGATCGCGTTTTCGCTTAACGTTGGGTACCAGCCGCCGGGTTCCGGCTCAACTGATAAAAAGCAGGACCCACTGGGGGAACCAGGTCGTGCCAAAACAAATATACTAGAAAATTTGGTTGGGTAGTTTGTACGCGTCGACCACAGAAGTCCATCCAAACCCGCTTTCGGCAGATCGCCCTTGGAATTCCGATTGAACAGTAAACGTAAAGAAGGCGCAAAACGGCAACAGAAGAGCATTGGGGCCGTTCTGTGCCTGATCGGACGCAGAACAGACTCCGGATTGGGACCACAATCCGGTTCCTTTTTGTGCCGGCTTTTTATTTTTCGGGAATTACCCCCAGCCTCGCCCGCTCCGTTTTGATCCAGTCGACAATCAGTTGCTTCTGGGCTTCACTCAATTTGGCATCCTGATGAATCAGCGTATACGCTGGCAAGGGCATATTGCCTTCCTCAACCTCCTCGGCTACTTCTTCCAGCTTGTGATCCATGCGCTTTTTGTCGTACTGCGCAAAATTGGAGAAATTGAGTTCGCTTTTGCCCTCATCGACGTGATTGGCCAGCCACAGGCTCACCGGACTGACGCTGGCATACCAGGGGTATGTTGTGTGGTTGGAGTGGCAATCGTAGCAAGCCCGTTTCAGGGTGGTCATCACCGCATCCGGTACCGTTACAAAATGCGTAACGTCCTGGGGCGTATCTGCGGGTCCTTCATTTTTTTCGGGCCGAATAAATTGAATACCAACGAATAATACGACAAGTCCGATCAGGATATTCTTTTTCATAGCCGTAGTTTAGAGGAAGACGCTAAAATAGTGACTTTCCAGGTAAAAAAAACGGAAACCATCATAGACAGTTTCCGTTTTTAGGGAGCCAATTTCCCGAATCTTATTTCTCCCGACGCAATACTTCATCGATCAGGCCGTATTCCTTGGCTTCTTCAGCCCGGAACCACTTGTCACGATCGGAATCTTTTTCAATTTGCTCCTTCGTTTTTCCGGAGTGGTCCGCGATGATTTCGTACAATTCATCCCGCAGTTTTACGATTTCGCGGGCAGTTATTTCGATATCGACCGACTGGCCCTGCGCTCCCCCCGACGGCTGGTGAATCATCACCCGGGCGTGGGGCAGTGCCGAGCGTTTGCCGGCGGCTCCACCACAAAGCAACACCGCACCCATCGAAGCGGCCAGACTCGTGCAAACCGTGGCGACGTCGGGCCGCACATACTGCATGGTGTCGTAAATTCCCAAACCGGCATACACCGAGCCACCGGGGCTGTTGATGTACATCAGGATATCCTTTTTCGGGTCGGCAGATTCCAGGAAAAGCAACTGTGCGACAATGATGTTGGCGATGTTATCATCAACGCCCATCCCCATGAAGATGATCCGGTCGGCCATCAGCCGGGAGAAAACGTCGACCTCGCGGAAGTTCATCGGACGTTCTTCAATCACGGAGCGGGTCATATTTTCAACGGTATGGTTCACGTAGCCATCCACCGTCAACCCGTTCAGACCCATGTGGTGAACGGCAAATTTGCGGAATTCATTTCCTTGATTCATACTGATTATTCTTCTGTTTAGCGCAACGAAAATACAAACTTAACGCACTCTCTGGTATCCGGTTGTCAGCCTTCGTTTTTTTTTCGGAACAAAGGCGTGTTGAAGACTGAAAACCGGTTTTGAAACCAACTTCCCCTTCGTCCGTGTTACGATACAAAAATGGGCAATCAAACCCGGTTTTGATAGTCGGTTTGACTTATTATATTATCAGAATTTCTTGAGACGTCATGACGATAAGTTCCCAAATCCGTTTACTGCGCCAACAGAAAGGGTATTCGCAGGAAAATATGGCCGATATGCTGGGCCTCTCCACCACCGCTTACGGAGACATTGAGCGGGGAAAAACGGATGTAACGATCTCGCGCCTGCAGCAAATTGCGACGGCACTTGGCACCACGGCGGCCCAGTTGCTGTCGGGCGAAATCCTTCCTCATCAGGAATTGTATCCGGCCGAAGTGGTTCACCAGGTCGAAATCCTGAAAACCGCGCAACAGCGGAAAGACCTGGAAATCGAAAAGCTTCGGATGGAAGTGGCCTACTGGAAACGGAAAGCCGAAGAGATGGCCCTCGTCGAAGTCGTCCGCCATTTTGTCCCTCCCACCGACCGAAACCGAATCGGGTTTTAATGCCCACCCTGTTAGCGCCGGGCCGACGTTTCGGTCGAAGACCCTGACAGCGGTGGGCATTAAAACCCGATTCTTTAAACAACACCTCCACCGCTGTCAGGGTTTACAACCGAAACGTCGGCCCGGCGCTAACGGGGTAAGCATTATACCGGCTGGCGGGTGCTCACGAGTTCCTTGAACTCATCCACGGAAACCGTCCGCGGCTCCAGCGTCAATTTGCTCTTGATCAACTCGATCACTTTATCGTCGGAAAGGCGGTTGTACATTTTCATGTAATTTTCGCCTTTTTCATCCATCAAATACTGCTGGGCAATCTTGTCGATGCTTTGGTTCATCGACTCATCATCGCCGTAAAAACCGAACTGCTCGCGCACCATGCCCCGGGTCACGTTCAGCACATCTTCGTAGGTTACGTTGATTTCGTTCTGGCTGGCAATTTTATTTTTGATCAGTTGCAGTTTCACCGACCGGGCGAAAGCGTCGTATTGCTCTTCCACTTCCGCTTCCGTCACACTGCCTTCGTTGGTGGACAGCAACCACTGCTTCAGAAAATCGTCCGGCAGCCCGATGGTGATGTTATCCAGCAAAGCCTGCTCAATGTCAAGCCGTTCCAGTGTCGCCGACTCGCGTCCGTAGTTGCCTTTGATCACTTCCAGTACCTTTTCGCGGAACTGATCTTCCGTTTCAACCACATCTTTCCCCAAGACTTTATCGAAAAACTCCTGGCCAATTTCCGCCGGTTCGCTGCGGGTAATGTCATCGACGGTAAAGGTAAATTCACCTTCCAGATTGGCGGCTTCTTCGCCTTTCAGACCCGTTGCCAAAGCCCGGGCTTTTTCGTCAACAAATGTTTTCTGAATATCGAAGGTAACCGTATCGCCTTTTTTCAGGCCCACAAATTTCGGCAGTTCTTCGGCCGCGATTTGCTTGGTTGGGAAAGCGGTTTTGGTGGCAAACGGCTCGCCGTCTTCTTTCGCCTGTTGCTTCAGTTCGCCATAGATCATGTCGCCTTCGGCGGATTCTTCGACGTGCGCCTGACCACTAAACCGGGTTTTCAGTTCTTCGATGGTGGAATTCAACTCGGTTTCACCCGCCTGAATTTCGTAAGAAGGCACCGGCGGCAAAGCGTCGAAATCGACTTCAAAATCCGAAGCCAGGCCCAGGTTATAATTGAATTCAAACTCATTCTGGCTATCCCAGTCGATGGCGTCGGCCTGCTCGCGGTCGGGCAGCGGATCGCCGACCACCTGCAATTTATGGTCGCGGATGTAGTTGCTGACCGTGTTTTTCAACAACTCGTTGATTTCTTCCACCAGCACACTTTTGCCGTACATTTTCTGAATCAACGAGGTAGGCACTTTGCCCGGACGAAACCCTTTGATGCTGGCCCGACGTCCGTAGTCTTTCAATTTCTTATCTACTTCCGGCTGATAGTCGCTTTTCGATAGCTTGATTTTCAGCGAAGCGTTGGTTTCCGTTGATTTTTCTAATGCAATTTCCACGAGGCAATAATTTTGAATGTAAGAATGAGTGAATGAGTGAATGTTTACCGGAATAGCCCTTGGATGACTTATTCACGCATTCACGCATTCACTCATTCGAAATTAAACCGTACGGGCGGAGGGACTCGAACCCCCATGCCTTGCGGCACCAGATCCTAAGTCTGGCACGTCTACCAATTTCGCCACGCCCGCGAATATCTAGTTTAGGCATTTAGTCGTTAGGGGAGTGAAGCGTTCTGTATTTGCGCCCAAGCCCATCCTGTTCTAACTCCCAAACTAATTTTGGCCTGCAAAAGTACAAATGATTTCTGTATTGAGCAACCCCTTCCGGAACGAGGATTATTTTTTCTAACTATTCCTTTGATTTGCTGAGCCAGTTTTCTAATATTAATGTATATCCTGTACCCGAAAGTGATGCAGCGTATAACCCAAGAAGAAGGACGCACCCCTATGGACATAACCGCTGAACCGGTCATTGACCTTGACCAGGAACGGAAAGAAATTTTGAAGTGCTACCGCCGGTTACTGCGGGAAGCGAAACCGATGTTGAAGGATAACGACGCCAAATTGATCAAAAAGGCGTTTAACACCTCCCTGGAAGCTCACCAGAGCATGCGCAGGCGGTCGGGCGAGCCCTATATCTATCACCCGCTCGCCGTTGCCCAGATTGCCGTTGAAGAAATTGGATTGGGAACCACCTCCATCGTTGCCGCCCTGCTGCACGATGTCGTGGAGGATACCGACATGACCATTGCTGACATCGACCGGCTCTTCGGTCCGAAGGTTGCCAGGATCATCGACGGCCTGACCAAGATTTCGGGAAAATTCGAATACGGCACCTCGCAACAGGCCGAGAACTTCCGCAAAATGCTGCTGACGTTATCGGACGATGTGCGGGTAATCTTGATCAAACTGGCCGACCGGTTGCACAACATGCGGACGCTCGACTCGATGCCCCGCGACAAACAGCTCAAAATTGCTTCCGAAACGATTTACATCTACGCCCCCCTGGCCCACCGGCTGGGGTTGAACGCGATTAAATCAGAACTGGAGGATCTGTATCTAAAATACGCCGAACCGGAAGCCTATAAAGACATTGCCCGGAAACTGCGGGAAACCAAAACCTCCCGGGATCGCTTCATCGCCCGTTTTATTGAGCCGATTGAGGACGATTTGAAAGAAATGGGCTATGATTTTGTGGTGAAAGGCCGCCCCAAATCCATCTATTCCATCTATAATAAACTCAGCAAGCAGAAAAAACCCTTCGAGGAAATCTTCGATCTGTTTGCCATCCGGATCATTCTAAACGTGCCGCCCGAAAGCGAAAAGGCCGGTTGCTGGCAGGCATATTCGGTCGTAACGGATCATTACAAGCCCAACCCCGACCGGCTGAAAGACTGGATCAGCACCCCCCGCGCCAACGGCTACGAGTCGTTGCACACCACGGTCATGAGCAAAGCCGGGCAGTGGGTCGAAGTACAGATCCGGACGGCCCGCATGAACGAAATCGCCGAAAAAGGCTACGCGGCCCACTGGAAATACAAAGGCAACGAAACCCAGACCGGGCGCGGCATCGAAACTTGGATTAGCCAGGTGCGCGAAATGCTCGAATCGGCCAGCAACGAAAAAACTGGGGCCATCGAGTTTCTGGACGATTTCCGAAGTAACCTGTACAGCGAGGAAGTTTTCGTCTTTACGCCCAAAGGCGACCTGAAGGTTTTGCAACGGGGCGCCACGGCCCTGGATTTTGCCTTCGACATTCACACGCAGATTGGGGCGCGGTGTATGGCGGCCAAGGTCAATACGACGCTGGTGCCGCTCAGCCACGTGCTCAACAATGGTGATCAGGTCGAGATCATTACCTCCAACAAACAAAAACCGAACGAGGACTGGCTGCGGTTTGTGGTGACGTCGAAAGCCAAAACCAAGATCAAAGACCTCATCAAGGAGGAGAACAAACAGCATATTACGGACGGGCGCGAAGCCGTGGCCCGAAAATTGAAAACGCTTCGTCTGGAAATGACGAACGAGGTCCTCAATCAGCTTCGGGCCTATTTCGGTTCCAAAACCTCCAATGATTTCTTTTATCGCGTTGGCAAGGGACACATTGATGTTCAGGAACTGAAACGGTTCAAGTCAGACAAGGAATCCAAGGAAAACCGCCAGAATAAACTCAATACCGACACGCTTCAGGACGGAAAACAGTTTGAAAAAGAACTGAAAAAACTCCACGGCGAGCGGGCCGACGCCGACATGCTGCTGATCGGCGAAGACATGGACCGGATCGATTACACGCTGGCAAAGTGCTGCAATCCGATCTCGGGCGACGACGTTTTCGGGTTTGTGACGGTAAACGAAGGCATCAAAATTCACCGAACCACCTGCCCGAATGCCGTCGAACTGATGTCGAACCATGGCAACCGGATTATCAAGGCCAAGTGGACGTCGCAGCGCGACCTGGCTTTTCTGGCCGGTTTGCGGATCACGGGCACCGACCGCGTGGGTCTGGTGAACGATGTGACCAAAATCATCAGCAACGAACTGCACATCAACATCCGGTCGATCACGATTGACTCGAAAGACGGAATTTTTGAAGGCACCCTGAAGTTATACGTTCACAACACCCGTCACCTCGAAGAATTGATGAAAAAACTCGAAAAAGTCGATGGAGTCGTGAAAGTAGCCCGGTTTGATTAATTTTGTACTGCATTAGCGAGTTCTGGGATTCTGGAGTGGATGGATATGGGTGCAAATAGTCTCGTATATACTTTACTACCAGCTTCTTAAGCTCAACACGCCGAACTCCGGAATCCATAAATGTGAAGTTATGCCCATAGCGAAACAAGCCAACCTCGATGCCGCAAAGAAAATTTTCACGGCGTATTTAGAAAGCAAAGCCCTGCGGAAGACCCCGGAACGCTTCGCTATTCTGGAAGAGATCTATAACCGTGAAGATCATTTTGATGTCGATGAACTCTACATCTCGATGAAAAATAAGAAGTACCAGGTCAGTCGGGCGACGGTTTACAACACCCTTGATGTGTTGGTGGATTGTGATCTGGTAACGAAACATCAGTTTGGAAAAAATCTGGCCCAGTACGAGAAGTCGTACGGCTACAAGCAGCATGATCACATTATCTGCACGGATTGCCACCACGTGATGGAGTTCTGCGATCCACGCGTCCAGAACATTCAGTCGCTGGTGGGTGACATGCTGAAATTCAACGTGATGCACCACTCGCTGATTTTCTACGGAAGCTGCCAGCGCGACCATTGCGAAAACCGGTCCAAAAGCGAGGAAGAGAAAGATCTTCAGGAACACGGCGGTCAACCGCTGGTGTCATAGACATTACTAATTATGGGACAATAACACTAATTATGGGACAATAACGCCCAAACACTTCGTTTCAACGACTAAAACCTAACTCGATGAACGCAGTCATTTTTTAAATTTTTATTATGGTAGATGTATTACTCGGCCTGCAATGGGGCGACGAAGGTAAGGGGAAAATTGTAGATGTACTGGCCCCGCAGTACGAAGTGGTGGCCCGGTTTCAAGGTGGACCGAATGCCGGTCATACGCTGGAATTTGACGGCTATAAGCACGTCCTGCACCAGATTCCGTCGGGAATTTTCCGGACGGATATTAAAAATATCATCGGAAACGGCGTCGTTCTCGACCCGATCGTGTTCCGGAAAGAGATCGACGGTTTAGCCAAGTACAAGCTCGATCTGACGCGTAACCTCTTTATTTCCAAAAAAGCATCGATTATTCTGCCGACCCACCGCCTGCTGGATGCGGCTTATGAACTGTCCAAAGGCGAATCGAAAATCGGTTCGACTCTGCGCGGAATCGGCCCAACGTACCAGGACAAAGTAGCCCGTCAGGGTCTGCGCGTAGGTGATGTGCTTTCGCCGAACTTCCGGGCCAAATACACCAAACTGGTGGATCTCCACAAGATCACGCTGGATCACCACCAGTTTGATTACCAGTCGGTTTTGCCACAGGCCGAAGCAGAATTCTTCGAAGCGGTGGAGTTTATGAAGCAGTTTCAGCTGGTTGAAAGTGAATACGAAGTCAACCGGTCCCTGAGTGCGGGCCAGAAAGTGCTGGCGGAAGGTGCGCAGGGATCACTGCTCGATATTGATTTTGGCTCCTATCCTTTCGTCACCAGTTCGAACACGATGTCGGCGGGTGCCTGCACCGGCCTGGGCATTGCGCCCCGGCAAATCGGTGAGGTGTTCGGTATTTTCAAAGCCTATTGCACGCGTGTTGGCAGTGGCCCCTTCCCCACCGAATTGTCGGACGAAACCGGCGAACGGATGCGGGCGGAAGGCCGGGAGTTCGGCGCGACGACGGGTCGCCCCCGCCGGTGTGGCTGGCTCGACCTGCCCGCGCTGAAATACGCCATCATGATCAATGGCGTGACACAACTGATTATGATGAAGGTCGATGTTCTGAACATTTTCGACACCATCAACATCTGTACGCATTACCAGTTGCCGGACGGTACAGTTACGGAACAACTGCCTTACGACCTGTGTGATACGGCTGTCGTTCCGATTTACAAGGAATTCAAAGGCTGGAAAACCGATCTGGCTACCTTTCATACCTACGAAGAAGTGCCGGCCGAACTGGCTGCTTACATCGACTTTCTGGAAGCCGAACTGGGCCTGCCGATCAGCTTTATCTCGACCGGACCGGATCGGGGCGCAATCATTCACCGCGAAGCCGTGGTGTAACACCCGGTTTATACTACTGATTTGAGAGACCTGCAAGGACGAAAGCGCCCTGTAGGTCTTTTTTTATTACTTTTGAGCTATTCAACCCAATCCTTTTACTTGCTTTCATGGATCGATCATCGCTCTTCAACCGTCGGGGTTTCCTCAAAAAAAGTACGCTGGCTACGATGGCCGGGATGCTGGGCACCAAAATCGCCTTCGCCGACCGCCTGCCAACCGGTTACCTCCCGCTTGCTTTTCAGGAACCGGGGCACGCTGAACCCAACCCGATGCTGATCAAAAACAAAGATCTGATCGTGCTGAACGATAAACCGTGGAATGTTGAACCTCCCGCCCATTTGCTCGACGATGCCGTTACGCCCGCCGATAAAATGTTCATCCGAAACAATGGATTGATTCCCGAGAGCATTGATGTAGCCAATTGGAAGCTTACCATCAACGGCGAATCCGTAAAAGCCGCCAAAACCTATTCCCTCAGCGATTTAAAGAAGAAGTTTAAAACCTATTCCTACCAATTGGTGCTCGAATGCGCCGGGAATGGGCGGTCGGGCTACGCACCCCAAACCGCCGGAAACCAGTGGAGCGACGGTGCGGTGAGTTGTGCCGAGTGGACGGGCGTCCGGCTGAAAGACATTCTGGCGGATGTCGGTTTGAAAGACGATGCGGTTTACATCGGGTATTTCGGCAAAGATTTGCACATCAGCCAGGACGCCACCAAACCGGTTATTTCGCGGGGTGTTCCGATCAAAAAAGCGCTGGAAGACGAAACGCTGGTGGCCTGGGCCATGAATGGCAAGGACATTCCGCTGACGCACGGCCACCCGTTGCGGCTGGTGATTGGCGGCTGGCCGGCTTCGGTTTCGGGCAAGTGGCTGCACACCATCGCTGTTCGTAACAAGGTACACGATGGGGCGAAAATGACGGGAAAAAGCTACAAAGTACCGATCAATCCGGTTCAGCCGGGTGTCGATCCGCCGGAGGATCAGTTCAGGATCATCGAATCCATGCCGGTCAAATCCCTCATCACGTTTCCAAAAACCGGGGCGATGGTGGATCTGGGTCAGTCGATCAGCCTGCGTGGCCACGCCTGGGCGGGCGACCGGGCGGTGAAAACCATGCAGGTTTCCTTCGATTTCGGCAGTACGTGGCAATCCTGCAAACTCCAGAGCCCCAAAAACCGGCTGGCCTGGCAGCAGTGGACGGCAGAGCTAAAACTTCCGCAAAAAGGCTACTATGAAATCTGGGCGCGAGCCGTCGACGATGCGGGGGTTTCGCAGCCGATGGTGATGCCGCAATGGAATCCGGAAGGCTACTGCAACAATGCCTGCCATCGGATTGCGGTGAAGGTCGTTTAGAAAAGCAATTTCAAATAATAAATGAGTAATGTTAAAGGTAAAAGTGGGTTGCGCTTAGCTACTTTTACCTTTAGCATTCATCATTTTACATTGGGAATTACCTTGTTCCTTTACCGCGTAAACATTCCTACCCGGCGGGAATCCAGTTTCAGGAAAATAAACAGCAGAATCGAAAACGACCAGAGTGACGAACCGCCGTAACTGAAAAACGGCAGCGGAATGCCGATGACCGGCATCAGGCCAATTGTCATCCCGATGTTGATCATCAGGTGAAAAAAGAGAATACCGGCCACCGAATACCCATACACCCGGGCGAAACGCGTTCGTTGTTTTTCGGCCAGGATTACAATCCGGCACAATAGAAAAACAAACATACTTAAAACAACTGCACTGCCGATAAAGCCGTGTTCCTCGCCAATGGTGCAGAAAATAAAATCCGTACTCTGTGCGGGTACAAAGTCCAGTTTGGTTTGGGTTCCTTCCAGAAACCCTTTTCCCTGTAATCGGCCGGAACCAATGGCGATCTTGGCCTGCGTCACGTTCCAGCCCACGCCCAGCGGATCGGCCGCCGGGTTAACCAATACTTTGATCCGGTTTTGCTGGTGTTTTTGCAATACACTGTTCACAAAGAAATCGACACCGGCCACAATCGCAATCATCGATACCGCCGTGATGCCGATGACCATCACATTCTGAACCGAACGCTGGTAGCGGGGAGTCAGGAAAAAAACCAGCAAACCGAGGGCCAGAATGCTCCCAAACAAAATGAGTTTCGGTACGATCAGCGTCAGAATAAACAGGGCCACGATCACAATGGCGATCAGCGGGTAAAATCCCGGCAGCCCTTCCCGGTAGAGCATGATGATGAAGGAGGCAAACACCAGCATCGAGCCGGTTTCGTTCGACGCAATGATGAGCAAGGCCGGCAAGGCAATGATGCCTGCACACGAGAGCTGGTCTTTCAGTTTGGTCAGGTTGACGTTTGGATAGTCGATATATCGCGCCAGGGCCAACGCCGTGCCCAGTTTGGAAAACTCGGCGGGCTGAATGGAAAAAGCCCCCAGTTTAAACCACGACCGCGAACCGTTGACATTGGATCCCGCTACCAACACCAGTAACAACAACAGGATCGTAATGCCGTAGATGACAAAAGCAAACGTATCCCAAAACCGGTAGTTGATCACCAGAATGGCAATAATGAGCAATACCGTTGTGCCAATCCACATCAATTGTTTCCCCGCTTCCGTGGACATATCGAACAGGTTCGTCTGGGTTTCGGGGCTGTAGACAGCCGCATACACGTTCAGCCAGCCCATCAACACACAGGCGATGTACAGCATGAGTGTTACCCAATCGATGTTTTGCGTAATTTGTGGTTCTCTCGAAACCAAAGGAATGATGACCGGGTCGCCGGTCTGCTTATAGACGATGAATACTTAATTTCCGTTGGTTGTCACCGGCCGGGAAGCCAGCGATTGGGTTTCCGGCTGGGCAGGTGCCACCGGTCGGGCAGGAACCGTTTTCACGATCAATGGTTTGGCCGTACTGTCTTTCGGCGGTTCGACAAACTTTTTGGGTGCCGGTTTTTTGGGTGGCGTAATCGCAGGAAGGTAATTGGATTCCTTCACTTTCTTGTCCAGCGCGTGGTTATCAACGCGCCGTTTGATGTATTTTTCGATCACGAGCGAAGCCACCGACGCTGCAGCTATCCCGCCCCAACCCGCGTTTTCGACAAAAACCGCAATGGCAATTTTGGGATTTTCGCGGGGCGCAAAGGCGACAAAGATGGAATGGTCTTTGCCTTTCTTGTTTTGGGAAGTACCGGTTTTTCCACATATCGTAATGCCTGGAATAACGGCCGCCATCGTGGTTGTTCCGTGTTCGACCGCCCCCTGCATGCCTTCTGCCACCACCTCAAAATGCTGGGGATCAATTCCAACCTCGTGTTTTTCCAAGTATTTCGAATCGATGCCTTTGCCCGGTTCGCCAATTCCGCTCACGATGTGGGGCGTGTAAAACCAGCCCCGGTTGGCAATGATCGCGGCTACGTTAGCCATTTTCAACGGGCTGATCAACAACTCACCTTCGCCAATGCTGAGGGAATATACTGTCGAAAATTTCCAGTGTTTTTCACCGTAAAGTTTGTCATACAAATCAGCATCGGGCAAGCTTCCCTTCAACTCACTCGGCAAATCGATGCCGAGTCGGCTCCCGATCCCAAACTTCGAGACCATATCGTGCCAATGGTGCAAGCCCATCGCCGACGCTTTGAAGGTATTGCGCTCGGCGTTGTTGTAGAGCAGCCGTCGGAAAACGTGGTAGAAGTAGGGATTGCAGGAATATTGAACGGCCCCGGAAAGATTCAACCGACCGGACCGGTTGCAGTGGCACTTCATCGGCGAACCCGCGTGGCTGAAAATCGAACCAGGCGACACCGCGCCATCCTGCAGAGCCACCAGCGCCTGAATCAGTTTAAACGTCGATCCGGGCCGGTAGCTCGCCATAACCGGGCGATTGATCAGCGGTTTGTACGGATTTTTTGCCAGCTTGGAATAACTCTTGGAGAAAAACCGGCTCGACAAGGCATTGGGGTCGTAGGTTGGGGCCGACACCATGCACAATACCTGGCCGGTCGATGGTTCGATGGCGACAACACTGCCCACTTTGTTCTGCATCAGCGTATCGGCATACTGCTGAATTTCGACATCGATCCCGGTATGCAAGTTTTTGCCCGCAATGGCCAGCGAGTCGAACGCGCCGTTTTTCCAGGAGCCTTTCACCACACCGTGGACGTTCTGCATCACGAATTTGATGCCCCGCTGCCCCCGCAAAATGGATTCGTACTGTTCTTCCAGGCCGCTGCGGCCGATGTAATCCCCCTGGCGGTAATACGGCGTTTCCTGTTCGTCAAGCTGTTTGCGGCTGACCTCACTGACGTAGCCCAGCGCATTCGCCATGGTGTGTGCCGGATACGTCCGCATCGAACTCGTAACGTGCTCGAAACCCCGGTAATCGACCAGCGCATCCTGAATCCGGGCAAAATCTTCTTTCGACAACTGCCGCAAAAACAACGACGGTTTTCGGTAGGAATGTGCCTTGGCAACCGCCATAATGCTGTCAAATTCGGTGCGCTCCAGGCTCAGCAGATGACAGAAGGCTGCGGTATCCGGAATTTGCACTTTTTGGGGTGTAACGTAGAGGTCGTACACCGGGGTGTTGTAGACCATGAATTTCCCGTTCCGGTCATAAATCTGACCGCGATACGGGATCTCGATGACCCGCTTTATGGAGTTACTCGACGATTCCAGTGAATAACTGTCATCCAGAATTTGCAGATAAAACAAACGCGACAGATAGACCAGCCCAACCAGACAGAAAACGCCGATGACAATGAATTTCCTGTTCTCAATCATACCCTTATAACCCAGAAATCCTCACTACACATTTCATTCCAACTTCAGTACAAATATAGCGAGATAAGGATTAGGAGTTAGAAATTATGCGTGAAGAATTATGCGTTGAACCGGTGTTATGAATTGGCATGGTCTTCTTCCACAAAGCCTGAAAGGCTGGCCTATGGCTAACCCCGGGTGCAACCCGGGGATCGGAGCCTGGCTTGGCCAGACCTACCGGATGATCTGACTGCCCCGGGGATCGGAGCCCTGACTTGTCCGGATGATCCGGCTGCCCCGGGTTGCACCCGGGGTTATCCATAGGCCAGCCCTTCGGGCTTTGCGGGAGAAACTCAAAAGTATTCCATACAGATGACGGTTTTAGAGGCCTTTGGTCAGGGTTTTGATCCGGATGAGGTACATGTCGGCGGTAATGTAGAGCGTCGAACCGTCGTTGCCGAAGGCGCAGTTGGCCGTGGCGACGCCGGTCCGAATCCGGCCCAGCAGCTTGCCGGGACCGTCGGCCCGCTCGGGCGCAACGACGAGGATGCCGCCCGGCCCGCTCGACCATACATTGCCGGCTTTATCGACTTTAAGACCGTCGGGCAAACCCGGCAGTTTTTGTTTTATTCCTTCACTGGCATCGTAAAAAATCCGCCCTTTGCCCACCATTCCGTCGGCCTGAACGGGATAGGCCATGATATACGGTTTTTCCGGATCCGACTGGGCAATGTACATCGTTTTTTCGTCGGGCGAAAAGGCAATTCCGTTCGGGCGGGTGAGGTCGCTGATGAGCAAGGTCACTTTGCCGTCGGGTTCCACCCGGTAGACGCCGAAAACGTCCAGTTCCCGCGCTTTGGTATCTTTTTCCCGGTTCGGCAAACCGTAGGGAGGGTCGGTAAAATAAACACTGCCGTTCGAATGCGGAGCCACATCATTGGGGCTGTTGAAGCGTTTGCCCTTGTAATGGTCCGCCAGCGTTTTCTTGCCGCCCGACGCGCCCCCCAGCACCAGCGCCGAGACGCGCCGGTCGCCGTGTTCTGCCGAAATCAGCCTTCCCTTGCCGTCCAGCGCCAGACCGTTGCTACCGGGTTCGTCGCTGTAGTGGCCAACGCCGGTGTAGCCCGACGGTTTGATATACGGCACACAACCGTCTTTCTCCGTCCATTTGTAAACCGTATTTTGCGGCACATCCGAGAACAGCAGATAACCGCCCTCCTCCCTGACCCAGACCGGCCCTTCGGACCAGACGAAACCGGAAGCCAGCACTTCCATTGGGGCGTCTTTCGCAATCAGCGCATCCAGTTTGGGGTCGAGCCGCTCGATGGAACCGATGGTGGGATAAGGCGTCTGGGCGAAAGCGACACCGGCAAGCCCGGTCAGCAGGACCGACAACATACTTCGTTTCATGATTTTCGGTAAGGCGTTAGGATTCAGGAGCAAATTACAAAAATATCCGGTTTCGGCCAGACGACGTCTGTAGGCCATCCGAAACCGGAATAAACGCTGTAGCCCGTATTTCAACGGGGCGACGTAAACCGAAAACCGTCTTTAAATCTTTTCCAGCAAGTTCAGAAACTCCTGTTTCTTGTTCCGCGACACCGGGATGTTCTTGTTGTTTTCCATGATCACCTCGCCCCCATCGCCCCGGATGTAACGCTGAACGTAACGCAGGTTGATGAGGTAGCCGTGGTGTACGCGGCAGAAACCCTTGGTTTCCAGCACATCCTCCACTTCTTTCAACGTCTTGGAAATCAGAACGATTTTGCCATTGGTCAGGAAAAACCGGGTGTAACCACCGTCTGATTCGCAGTAGTAAATCTCCTCACTGTTGATGATTTGCAGCCCTTCGAGGGTGGGCAACGCGATGCGGTCACCGGTTTTCTGGCGGTGGAGGTAGTCGACAAAACTCTCGACTTTGGCCGGGGTTCGGGTCAGCCGCTCCTGCTGGGCCTTCTGAACGGCCTTCACCAGTTCATCTTTATCGATGGGCTTCAGGATGTAATCCAGCGCGTTGTGCCGGATGGCCTTGATGGCGTATTCGTTGTAGGCCGTTGTAAAAATAACGTCGAACGCATTGAAACGGCAGGCTTCGAGCATGTCGAATCCGCTCATGCCGGGCATTTCGATGTCCAGAAAAACCAGATCCGGGTGGTGCATTTCAACGGCCTGATAGCCTTCGGTTCCATCCACGCAGGACGCCAGCAGTTGTACTTGCGGGCAAAACCGCTGGAGCAACAGGGCAAGTACATCCCGGCAATGTTTTTCGTCATCGACAATAATGGCTGTCATGGTTATTTGAGTTTCATGGTAAACGTAACGCAGGTTCCGGCCGACGCCCCTGCCGAATCGACCAGGTCGGCCACATCGATCCGGGCATCGACGCCGTAAATTTCATTGACAATCTGCAACCGTTCTTCCGCAATCCGGCTGCCGTGAGCCTTGTGGGCCATCAACCCGTTGACCTGCGACCGTTGCGACGCTTCGCGGCCAATGCCGTTGTCGGCGATGCAGATCACCAGAAAACCGGCTACCTGCTGGCAATCGATCTGCAAAAACGGTTTTTCGGTTTTCTGCTGCAACAACCCGTGCCGGATCGCATTTTCGACATACGGCTGCAACAGCAAAGGCGGTACATGAACAGTGTCCTGGCTAATGGCGGGATTGATCACCAGCGAAAAGTCAAAGGTATTGTCACTCCGCAATTGTTCCAGTTCGATATACGTCTGCAACGCCCTCAATTCACTGCGCAACGACACCCACTCGGTTTGGGTGTTGTCGATCATCTGCCGCATCAGCCTCGAAAACTTGGTCAGATACAGCGAGGCTTCGTCCACCTCGTTTTGCAGAATAAATTTATTGATGGCGTTCAGGCTGTTGAACACAAAGTGCGGATTCATCTGCATCCGCAGGGCCAGCAGCTTGGTTTCCGCAATCCGTTTGTTGTTTTCCAGCAATTGCCGCTCGGTTTGCTGGTAGGCCTGTTCGATCTGCACACGCCGAATTTTCTGGGCACACAGCCGGGCAATGCTCGTCAGAATGTGCAGATGCCGGGGCTGAAAAAAGTTCTTTTCGGGATGTTCGGCGTCGATGACACCGATCACTTTTCCTTCCAGCAGAATGGGTACGGTAATTTCGGAATACCGCACGTCGTCGTCCCGGATGTAGCGGGGGTCGTGCGAGGTGTCGCCGATGATTTCGGCTTTTCCCGTCAGCACCACCGAACCCACGATTCCTTGCCCGATGGGTATTTCAATGGGCTGGAGGATTTCGTACGACCGGGGATTTTTGGGTCCGTGGGCAGCTTTCTGCACCAGCACGTTCCGTTTCTCATCCAGCAGATAAACCACGCAGTCGACGAAGTTAAGCCGGGCGATGCAGTTTTTCGCAACGTCCCACAGCACCTCCTCGACGGTCGTTTGATCAATGAGTGAAATCGCAAAAAAATTGATGGCCCGTTCCGTTTCGAGCTCTTCTTCTAACGTCTTTCTATCGTGATCCGCCGTTTTATGTTTCTCATGTTTTGACACATTTAGTCTGGTTGATGTCCTTAAAGCTATAGTGAATTCGTTAATCGAAAGTAGAGTTAATTGCGCTCTTTTGAAAGAACGGATGAATAACTGGTCGTTTCCGGCCCATAACTTGTCGAAAAACTCCGGTAAGTCGTTCCCGGTTCTTATCCAGCGGCACAAAAAAACGCCCGGCCAGAGCCGGGCGTTTTAAACACTACTAAATACACACTACTTATTATCAATTACATAGATCCTCTTTTCGGATTTCGACCGGCCGTAAACGCATGGCTTGAATGGCCTTCCCAAAAGTAGCGGTGCTGCTCACCACCCACCAACCAAAATGAACAACGGGGGCCTTCGAATTGACAGTTGCCGGTTTTGAATCGGTAAGTAGCCCGTCTTACCGGTTTCATTTGGCGGACAAACTGGCGTTCGGGCTGGGCAATACCCCGAAGTTCGTCCGAGACTGCTTGGCAAACGACTTCCCCGAACACAACTTCGATCCGGGAAATGCGTTGATTTTCCGGGCGACCTGCGTTTTTTTAGTATTTTTCGGTAGAATAACGAACGGTCATCCCTCCCCACTTACCCTGGCGACTTGACACGCCCATGCCGACAATGACAGGAATTGACTACCAGGAAATCAAACCGGATGCCCCGCTTTCTGATTTCATTGATAGCTTTTGGATGCTGTCCAATCATTCTGATCAGGAAAAACCGGTGATCATTGTGCCGGATGGCCGAATTGACCTCTTTTTCTCTTTTCAGGAACCATATGAACTCACTCTGCTGGGACTGGGAAGCGAGCCTTCGCCCACGAGCCTGACTCCGGGAAGCCGCTTGTTTGCCGTTAGTTTCAAATTACTCGCTATTGACTACCTTTTTGATCGAAAATTTCCCACGCTGGTCGATTCCGCGTACCATTTACCGCCGGATTATTTCGGCATTACAACCCGCGACTTCCAGGCCTTCGATCACTTTTGTGATGTTCTTAGCAACCATTTTATCAGTCAGCTACCCGCCACGATAGACCCCCGAAAGCAAAACCTCTTTGCGCTCTTGTATGCTTCTGGTGGCACAATTCCGATTCAGGCGATTTCTGACACCGTGAACTGGAGTAGCCGACAAATAAACCGGTATTTCAACCAGCGATTCGGCATCTCCCTCAAGGCGTACTGCACGATTCTGCGGTTCAGGGCTTCTTTCCGGCAACTCAAAGAAGGCAAGCTTTTTCCCGAACAGGACTTTACGGATCAGTCCCATTTTATTAAAAATGTCAGAAAGTTCGCCGGAGTGACACCACGGGAACTGAGCAAAAACGAAAACGACCGATTTATACAATTTTCAACCCTGCCGAAGAAATAATTTTGCATCATTAATTTAACAATAACAAAATGATACAGAATAGTAAAACGGCCATTGTCAACACCAATGTATTTGACGGCAATGAAGTATTAGGGCAAAAAACCGTAGTATTTAAAAATGGCAAAATCATCAGTATTTCAAAAGAAGTGCCTTCTGACGCAGAAATTATTGATGGAAACGGATGCACATTATTGCCCGGCTTAATTGATGCCCACGTTCACACTTCAGAAGACTCACTAAAAGAAGCGATACGATTTGGTATAACCACCGAACTGGAAATGCAAGGTGGAATGACAAAAAAAGGTCGTGAATTACAACTCAAAAATAAAAGTATGATCGCTGATGTTCGCTCATCGGGTATGGCTTTGACTGCTCCCGGAGGACATCCCGATGAATTAATTCCTAAAGAAGATGGCATACCAGGCTTTATCTTGAAAAAGATGGAGAAAATGACGGAAGAAGAGAAAAAGGAGTTTATAGCTGCCTTCGCGGAAAGGGAAAACGAAGACGGGAATAAACCGGATGTTACAACCATAACCGGTGCGGTGCAGTTTGTGCAACAACAAATGGAAAATGGAGCAGATTACTTCAAAATAATGATTGAAGAAGGTACGGTAATGAATGCACCAGGTTTGCCGATGATAAAAACTGAAGTTTTAAAAGCAGCGGTTAACGAAGCTCACAAATTAGGCAAAATAGCCATAGCACATGTATTGACAGCAGAAGCTGCAAAAACAGCAATTGAAGTGGGTGTAGATGGTTTAGCCCATTTATTTATCGACCGACCAGACTGGACACCTGAGCTAATTAAGTCCATTGCTGATAAAGGTATTTTTGTGACGCCTTGTTTGGTATTAAATTCATCCATTATCGGCAAATCAGCTTGCCATATAGCCCATGATGAACGGGTAGAAAGCAAATTAAATGAAGATTGGAAAATGACAATGTGCTCTTGTTTCAATACTTTTCCATCAGGTAAAATGGAAGATAATTTCAATAATGTAAAAGACTTGCATGAAGCAGGCGTGGATATACTTGTTGGCACAGATGTATCAGTACCAATGGCCCATTTGGGTGGTCTGGCGCATGGTGTAAGTGTTCATCACGAAATGCAGTTATTAGTTGAAGCAGGCTTAACTCCAATTGAAGCTTTAAAGTCCGCAACATCAGTAATTGCAAGAAGATTTAGCTTGACTGACAGAGGACGCATTGCCGAAGGGTTGAGAGCTGATTTGGTATTGGTAAAAGGAAATCCAACAGAAAACATTTCGGACACATTATCAATTGTAGGAATTTGGAAAGAAGGAATCAGGATAAATAGCTAAGGGACATAAAGACTGATCAGTTTTCCAATCAAAACCGGTTCCTGAGCGTTTAGGTCGACAGCGAAATCGCTGTCGACCTAAACGCTCAGGAACCGGCCTCATCCGCCCTTTACTGCACAATCCGGGGAAACGTAACCGTGTACTCAAAAGGCGTGGAAAGGATCAATTGAGCGTTCAACAGGGTATACGTATCCTGCTTTGTAACATACCCGTCGCCATTGATCGCGTACTGATAATAAATATTGCTTAACAGACTATACGGGGCAAAGGCTTCCTGTTTTTTGCCCCGCGCCAGGTGTTTACTGTATTTGCCAAAAACCGTCACGTACGGATCGACCTGCAATTCCTCGGGGTTGAATGCATTCCGGTCATTCAGAATGGGGTCGCCAAAAGCCGTGTATTCAAACGTAGATTCACGGATTTTTACATTCTGGGCATTGTACTCCGTCGCCTTTGTTAAATCACCGGCAGCATTGTAGGCAAAGTCGATGCGTTTATTCGGATAATACGTGCCCTGAAAGTTACTCAAATCCATCCTCGCCAATTGGCCTTTGTCATTGTACGTGTAGAGGTGTTCTGTCTTGATAACTTCATCCCCCTGTTTGTAGTGCATATACTTCTCGGTGCTAACCAGATAACACTGGTCCGGGTAATTTTTGTAATAGGCCCCGGCGGGAGGAGTGGGTTCATACGTTTGCCCCCCGGCAGCCTGTGCTCTGTGGATATAATAGGTTGTTGCTACATCCAGCTTGTTGTCGTTATACTCCTTGGTAAACACCCGCCGGAACTCTCCTTCCTCGTAGGTATAGTCGATGTAATGGCCGGGGCTGAAGGTAACTTTCTTTACCTTTCCATCCGCAGTATAAGCCAGCGTTTTGGTGCCGTGTTTTACCAAGGTGTATTTTTTGGACGCCACCACCAGAATTTCGTCGTCAAGGCCAACGGTTTGCGGAAGTTCGGTTGCGGGTTGAATGGGAGAAACCGGCGTTTCGCGCTCGCAGGATACCAACCCGGTCAACGCTGAAAAACAAAGAAAAAAGGTAAGTAGACTGATCGGTCGGTTCATTCTGATTGGTTGTGTTGGTTGGTGTGTGACTGATTGAACTCAACAAAGGTAGAACCACCCGATTCAGGCTTTCAACGGTAACTCGCAGCGGGTAGTGAACGAGCCATACCGGGCCACGCAATCCGGATAACGGGCTTGGAAGCAACCGGTTTAAACGCCGGAAAACGGGCCTTCAGCCCGCAATTTTTCAAGAGAGCAGCACAAAATGCGGTTCCAGGTGCTTCAGCATCCCACTGGCAAATTCGGCTGGCGTCCCGGTTTTCAGGATGTTAATCAGGTCCTGGTGCGTGACGGAACCAACGGCGTGAAACTGGTGGCTGGTTTCGTATTCGACTACGTATTCGAAAACCGGCATGAGCATCGTCTGAAACCGCTTGATGGTTTCATTCCCGGCCATTTCATACAAGGTGGAGTGAAATGCGATTTCGCACTCGACCTTTTCCGGTATGGAACTCACCTGACTTTCCCGCTTCACCACCTCCTGAAGTTTCTGAATGCCCTCTTCCGTTTTCCGGGCAAACAGCAAAGCTGCCTGGCCTACTTCCAGCACCAGCCGGAACTCAAAAATCTGCTTTCGGGTGTCGGCTCCCAGCATGTGCGGCTGCATCATGCGCTCCAGACCGCTCAGGATGTCGGGCTGAGCCAGGATCATCCCCCTCCGTTTTTTGGTTTCAATGATGCCCAGCATCCGAAACCGGCTTAGAGCCTCGCGAACCACATTCCGGCTGACACCCAGCGCTTCGGCGAGTTCAATTTCCTTCGGAATCGCGTCGCCGGGCTTGAAGGCTTTGTTGGCTATGTATTCACGAAGCCGCAGTTCAACCTGATCCGCCATGGAGGTTGAAATAATGGGCAACATCCCCAGCGAAGATTCTACTTTTTCCATTTTTTACGCACGTGTTGGTGTGCCTTTTGAAAAACTAAGGTATTATAAAAAAAGATATGTAGTACATTCCAACAAGCTCGGGCGATCAGAAACTTTTACTATCTTCCCATAAAACCGCAATCAGCGGGTATGCTCTTTTGGTTTGTAACTAAAACAGCTAAACACTAAACTTCCGGTCGTTTGATTTGTCCAAACCCGAAATAGGGATTTATGAAGGAGCGAGTCAACAAGCAACATCTCTTCTGGCGGGCGGGTTTTGGTGCCACTCCGGCTCAACTGCGGGAAGCCGATCGCCAGCCGCTGCGGAAAGTAGTGAGCCAGTTGTTCACCAACAGCCGAGCATTTACACCCCTGCTGGTGGTAAGCGATGACCAGCCCGACAAAAAGGAGCTGAAAAACCGGTTCAAAGAAGGCCAGCTCAATCGGGAAATGCTGAAAGACCGCATCCGCGAAAACCGGGAAGCCATCCGCGATCTGAATGTGCTGTGGGTGGAACAAATGGCCTCGGGCCGGGGTGCGTTGCGAGAAAAAATGGCGCTGTTCTGGCACGGTCATTTTGCCTGCCGCAACCAGAATAACGTCCGAATGGTGCAGCAGTATACGAACCTCATTCGCGAGCAGGCGCTGGGCAATTTCGGCGATTTGCTGATGGCGGTTTCAAAATCCCCGGCCATGCTGCAATTCCTGAACAACCAGCAAAATCGCAAGAACGCACCCAACGAAAATTTTGCCCGCGAGGTGATGGAATTGTTTACGCTGGGTCGCGCCAACTATACCGAACACGACATCAAAGAAGCGGCCCGGGCGTTCACCGGCTGGGGGTTCAACCCACAGGGTGAGTTTGTTTTTCGCCGGAATGTTCACGACGAGGGCGAAAAAACCGTGTTCGGAAAAACCGGAAATTTCCAGGGCGACGACATCATCAAACTCCTGCTGGAACGAAAAGAAACCGCCACTTTCGTGACCACCAAACTTTATCGGTTTCTGGTTACCGATGAAATCGCCACGGATTCGGCAGATCAGCAACGGATCAGTCAACTGGCCGACCAGTTTTACCGGAGCGGCTACGACACAGCCGGTTTGCTGGAGACGATTTTCACGAGCGACTGGTTTTATGAGCCGAAACACATCGGGGGGCGCATCAAGTCCCCGGTGGAATTGCTGGCCGGAATGCAGCACAGTCTGGGAATCCATTTTGAACAAAAACAGCCGATTTTATACGTTCAGCGTACGTTGGGGCAGGTTTTGCTTTACCCGCCGAACGTGGCGGGCTGGCCGGGCGGACGCAACTGGATCGACAGTTCGAGCCTGCTGTTCCGGATGAAACTCCCCGATCTGGTACTGAAAGCCGGTGAAGTGACAATCAAACCCAAAGACGATGGTGACGTGAATACGGCCCTGCTCGCCCGAAAAGTAAACCGCCTGTTTGCTGCTTCCATCGACTGGCCGACCTTCGAAAAAGCCTTCCAGAAAGGCAACGGGGAACACGTGCTGGACGAACTGGCTTTGTATTTTTTGCCGCAACCCCTGAGTCCTTCGCAGCGGACTTTACTCCTGACAAAAGTAAAAAAAGAAGCCCCCCGCAGCGAACAAATCCGAACCCTAACAACCCTGCTGCTCTCCTTACCTGACTATCAATTGTGTTGAATGACTACAAATGGTTGGATGGTTAAATGGTTAAAAATTGCTTCCAACCCAGCCAGCCAACCATTTTTAACCATCCAACCCATTCAACCATTAAAAAACCATCCAACCCATGCACCGTCGGAAATTTTTCAAACAGTCGGCCTTTGCCACAGTAGGAACCATGCTGATTCCCAGCTTCCTGAAAGCGTACGAAAGCAAGCATCTGGGATTGAACCAGCCTGTGGGCAAAACGCTGGTGATCGTTCAGTTGTCGGGCGGCAACGATGGGTTGAATACCGTCGTACCTTTCCGCAATGACATTTATTACCGCGAACGGCCAACGATTGCTATCGCGCCGGAAAAAGTGTTGAAACTGAACGACGAAATCGGTTTCAATCCGGCACTCGAAGCATTGAAAGGTCTTTACGATGACGGTTTGGTAACGGTGGTCAACAACGTCGGCTATCCGAACCCCGACCGTTCCCACTTTCGCTCGATGGACATCTGGCAAACCGCCAGCGATTCGGATAAATACCTGACAACGGGCTGGTTAGGACGCTATCTGGATGCCAACTGCCAGGGGAACGATTGCATCGCGCACCGGGCGATCGAGGTGGATGATACGCTGAGTCTGGCTCTGAAAGGCCAGGATCTGAACGGTTTGGCATTGCTCGACCCGAAGAAACTATACAACCAGACCCGCAGCGGTTTGGTAGCCGAGCTTTCCAACATAAAGCCCGCTGCGGAGGTAGTAGCCTCGCACCCGAACGTTTCGTATTTGTATAAAACCCTGGCCGAGACCGCTTCGTCGGCTGAAGTTATTTACGACAAGTCGAAAGTTACCCACACGAAAACCGTTTACCCAGCAAGCGAGTTGGGCAACCGGCTAAAAACCGTCTCGGAACTGATTACGTCGGGCGTCAACACGAACGTCTATTACATTTCCATTTCGGGATTTGATACGCACATCAATCAGCCGGGGCAGCAGGAACGGCTGTTGCGTCAGTATGCCGAAGCCGTAGCGGCTTTTACCAAAGACCTGAAAACCAACGGAAAGCTAAACGACGTGCTGTTGATGACCTTCTCGGAATTTGGTCGCCGGGTGAAGCAGAACGCCAGCAACGGCACCGACCACGGCACGGCCAACAACCTGTTTCTGATTGGCGGAGGACTCATCCCGGGCCGGGTTTTCAACGAAGCACCGAACCTGACGAATCTGGATGAAGGGGATTTGAAATATACCGTCGATTTCCGGAACATCTACGCAACCTTGCTCCGCGACTGGCTGAAAGTCGATGATCAGGCGGTTTTGGGGCGGCAGTTTGAGACATTGAAAGTTGTTTCGCAGAGTTAAGCGGAGGACATCAGAGGTACGCAGAGTTTTTTTCTCTGATGTCCTCCGCTTAACTCTGCGAAACAACTTTTATTTTTTCCACTCTCCATCCACCAACCGAAAGATCGCCAGCGGGTTATCGGCTTTCAGTGCATCAGGCAATAACGCATCCGGGAAGTTCTGGTAACAAACCGGACGTGCAAACCGCCGGATCGCGTTCGTACCCACCGAGGTCGAGCGAACGTCGGTGGTGGCGGGATAAGGGCCGCCGTGGTTCATGGCGTGGCTCACTTCTACCCCGGTCGGAAAACCGTTGATCAGCAAACGTCCCACTTTCTGCTCCAGAATTTCCAGTAAATCAGCGTATTCCAGCAATTCTTCGGGCGTTCCGTAGACCGTTGCCGTCAGGTGGCCTTCCAGCCCCTGCGCTACAGCCAGCATTTCTTCTTTTGTATCCGCCGTCACCAGCAGGCTGCTGGGGCCAAATACCTCTTCCGTTAGTTCCGGATTCTCCAGCAACACATCGGCGGTTGTTGATAGAAGCGTCGGCTGGGCAGCCGCAAAACCATCGACTACGGTTTCGGATTTACTGGCGATGAGAACCCGCGAAAACGAGTTCAGCTTTTCGATGCCGGCCGTATATGCCTGATAAATTCCTTTCGTCAGCATCGGCGTCGGCTGCGTCTGCGACATCGCCAACCGGGCCTGACTCACAAAGGCATCTCCCCCATCCGATTGTTTGACAATGGCCAAACCGGGATTGGTACAGAACTGCCCGACCCCCAGCGTAACCGAATCGACGTAGGCTTTTGCCAGATCCAAACCTTTCTGTTTCAGAATGGCGGGCAGGAAAAATACCGGATTCGTACTGCCCATTTCGGAATAAACCGGAATGGGTTCCGGACGGCGGACGGCGGCATCATAAATCGCTTTTCCACCCCGAAACGAACCCGTAAACCCAATGGCTTTGATCTGCGGGTGCAACACAATGGCCATTCCCACGTCGATACCCGTACCCTGAACCATCTGAAAAACGCCTTCCGGCAATCCGCTGGCTTCTACCGCTTTCCGAATGGCCTGACCCACCAGTTCCGAGGTGCCGGGGTGTGCCGGATGGGCCTTCACAACCACCGGACAACCGGACGCCAGGGCCGAGGTGGTGTCGCCACCCGCCACCGAAAACGCCAGCGGAAAGTTGCTCGCGCCAAAAATACCGACCGGTCCGAGCGGGATCAGCATCTGCCGCAAGTCGGGCCGGGGCAGCGGTTGACGGTCGGGCAGGGCGGTATCGATGCGGGCATCCACCCACGAGCCTTCGCGGAGATACTGCGCAAACAACCGCAACTGGCCGGTGGTCCGACCGCGTTCGCCCGTCAGGCGGGGCAGCGGCAGGGCGGTTTCAAGATTGGCGCGTTCGAGCAGTTCCGGCCCCAGGGCCATGATTTCGTCGGCAATGCGTTCCAGAAACTGCGCTTTGGCTTCGCCGGAGAGTTTGCGATAAACCGGGAACGCTGCGGCTGCTAATTGGCAGGCCTGGTCAACTTCCTGACTCGTGGATTCACTGAAGGCCCCGTCTAGTGCTTCGCCGGTGGCCGGATTAATGGCTTGAAAAGTCATGCTGCTAATTTTGTACCGTATTTACTAACGTACCGATTCCTTCAATGGTAATGTGGACTTCGTCACCCACCGCCAGCGTAAAATCATCGCCGGGAACAATGCCGGTGCCAGTCATTAAATAACACCCGTGCGGAAAAGTAGTTTCACGAAACAGGAACGAAACCAGTTCCGTGTGCTGGCGTTTCATGCGGTTGATGGCAATACTTTCGTCAAAAACCGCCTTTCCGTCGCGCCGGATTTCGATTTTGATCATGGTTTCGGGCGAAATTGGAGCCTCCGGAACGTAGAGACACGGTCCGATGGCAGCCGCGCCGTCGTAGGTTTTGGCCTGGGGCAGATACAGCGGATTTTCGCCCTCGATGCTCCGCGAACTCATGTCGTTGCCAACCGTGTAGCCCACGATTTTCCCGTTCGAAGTGATGAAAAGCGTCAGTTCCGGCTCCGGCACGTTCCAGGTTGAGTCTTTCCGAATGCGAACCGCATCGCCCGACCCAACCGCTCGCGCGGCTGTTGATTTGAAGAATAATTCGGGCCGCTCGGCATCGTAAACCCGTTCGTAAAAATCACCGCCCCCGGCATCTTTCGACTCTTCCATGCGGGCATTGCGGCTTTTGAGGTAGGTTACGCCCGACGCCCAGATTTCCTGCTGGTTGATCGGCGGTAACAATTGGGTTTCGGTCCAGACACGGTATTCGTCGGAAGCGGTCGTGGAAGGGATCTCCTGCTGAAGAAATTGGAACAGGTCGTCCTGGTTAACGAGGTAATCCCAGTCGTCGCTCGGCGCGCGGTGAAAGCGGGATGGTCCGTCGGTGCGGTTATCTTCAACTACGATGCCCTGGCGGGTGCGGTATAGTTTCATGAAGGATCAAGGAATTGAGTGTTGACTTAAAGACCGCAAAAATGGACATTTTTACGGAGGATTTTAAGAAATTTCGAATGGAAAATCGCGCAAAAGGCATTAATTTAGGATGGAATTAGCAGCGCTCAACCGGTCCTTCTCTCCTTCCACACCCAGTACCGGCTGAGAACTTTTTACTGAAAAAATGCTCCACAAAACCCGAGGCATCGTTCTGAGTTATTTTCGCTACCGCGAAACGTCGATTATTGTCCGCATCTACACGGAGGAATTTGGGTTACATAGCTACCTCGTCAACGGAGTACGGTCGGCCAAGAGCAAAACCAACCGGATCGCATTTTTTCAGCCCTTGACCTTGCTGGATATGGTGGTTTATTACAAACCCGGCAAAGATTTGCACCGGCTTTCGGAGGTGAAGGTCAATTTCCCGTTTCAGCACATTCCGTTCGACATTGCCAAATCCAGTATGGCGTTGTTTGTTAGCGAAATGTTGACCAAAACGCTGAAAGAAGAAGCCAGCAACCCGGCTTTGTATTATTTTTTAGTGGACAGTATTCTGTACCTGGAAGAAGCGGAAGCCGACTACGAGAATTTTCACCTTTCTTTTTTGCTGAAACTAGCTTTTTTTCTGGGGTTTGGCCCGGCCAGTGCCCGTGAGTTTGAAGGCCAGTTGCAGGAACAGAAATACCCGTTTTTGCCCGACGAAGCGGCCGAAAAAGCCCTGAATCACTTCCTGCGCCAGCCACTGGCCACGCCTATTAAAATCTCCCGGTCAACCCGCGCCGAGTTACTAGACGCCCTGGTGGCGTTTTACCAGATTCACATCGACGGTTTGGGAGAAATCAAGTCTCTGTCGGTGCTGCGGGAGGTGCTGAGTTAAAAAATAGATGTTTCGCGGAGTTGAGCGGAGAAAAAAAGAGTTTAGCAGAGTTAGTATTTCCTCTGTGTAACTCTGCTCTTCTCCGCTTAACTCCGCGAAACAACCCTTTTCAAATCTTCCGTTTCAACTCGAAATTCTGCCCCAGATACACCCTTCGAACCTGCTCATCGTTCGCCAGATCCTCGGCCGTTCCCTGTTTCAGGATTTTCCCTTCGAACAGCAGATACGCCCGGTCGGTGATCGAGAGCGTCTCGTTGACGTTGTGGTCGGTGATCAGAATGCCGATGTTCCGGTGTTTGAGTTGGGCGACAATACTCTGAATATCCTCAACGGCAATGGGATCCACCCCGGCGAACGGTTCGTCCAGCAGAATAAATTTGGGATCAACCGCCAGACTTCGGGCGATTTCGGTGCGCCGACGTTCACCGCCCGACAATACTTTCCCCTTGTTTTTGCGAACGTGCGTCAGGCTGAATTCTTCCAGCAACTGCTCCACTTTGTCTTTTTGCGCCTGCCGCGACAGATCGGTCATTTCCAGCACGGCCAGCACGTTTTCTTCGACCGTTAAATCCCGGAAAATCGAGGCTTCCTGCGCCAGATAGCCGATTCCCAGCCGGGCACGCTTGTACATCGGCAGGTTCGTGATATCCTGATCGTCCAGGTACACTTTGCCGCTATTCGGCTTGATCAAACCCACCGCCATGTAAAAGGAGGTGGTTTTCCCCGCACCGTTGGGGCCGAGCAACCCAACGATTTCGCCCTGTTCGACCTGGTAGGTAACGCGGTCGTTGACCAGCCGGGAGCCGTATTTTTTAACTAAATTTTCGGTTCGAAGAATCATGGTTTTCGTGCTCCGCTTGTCGCCGGTTTTCCCAACGACTGATGTTGTCTATTGCTCAACGCCCACGGTCGCCTTAATATCTTTCAAATATAACTGCAACGATTTGTTCCCGTTATAATTATTCTCTTCAATCTGGTAACAAATGGAAAAGGGCTGGTCGCGCCGGAGAAACAGGGCGTGGTGGGCCATGTTAAAGCCGATGGCCGTAAACCGCTGGTACGAACCGGCTTGCTGCACGGTCATTTTCAGGTGTTTTTCCTTCATGATATACGGTTCTCCCACCAGAAACACCTCGCTGGTTGAAAAAACCGGGGCCATATTTTGCGGCCCAAAGGGCGACATTTGTTTCAGAACGTTGTAGAATTTCTGGTCGATGGCGTCAAAATCAAGCGGTAGATCGATTTCAATCATCGGAACCAGTTGCTCCGCCTGAATGCGCCGGGTCACGACTTCCTCGAACTTCTGCTGAAACGCTTTGATGTTCTCCAGCTTGAGCGTCAAACCGGCCGCAAAGGTGTGACCGCCAAATTGTTCGAGCAGATCGGAACATTCCTCAATGGCTTCGTAGACATCGAATCCCGGCACCGACCGCGCCGAACCAGCCGCCCGGTTGTGCGATTCCGTCAAAATAATGGTGGGCCGGTGGTATTTTTCAATGCAGCGCGATGCCACGATGCCAATCACGCCTTTGTGCCAGGTGTTGTTAAAAAGCACGGTACTTTTCGCGTTCAGCAGCCATTCGTCGCCCTGAATCATGGCCAGCGCCTGTTCGGTAATGCTGGAGTCATATTGCCGGCGGCTGTTGTTGTGTTCATTAATGGCAAACGCGAAGTCGGTGGCTTCTTCCTCGGTTTCGGCCAGCAACAACTGGACGGCGGCTTTGGCGTGCTTGATCCGACCGGCGGCATTGATCCGGGGACCCAGTCCGAACACCACATTGGTAATGTCCAGTTCGGAGCTAAACCCGGCCACTTTGATGAGTGCCTGGAGGCCAAAACCGGGAGACGCATTCAGTTTTTTCAGCCCGTAATACGCCAGAACCCGGTTTTCGCCGACAATCGGCACAATGTCCGACGCGATGCTAATCGCCAGCAAGTCCAAATAGTCAAACAAGCGATCCAGCGGAATTCCCTTGAACAGACACAAGGCCTGCAGCAATTTGAAGCCGACGCCACAACCGGTCAGTTCTTTGTAGGGATACTCGCAATCGGAACGCTTGGGGTCGAGCACGGCTACGGCCCGGGGCAGTTCGGCGCCGGGGCGGTGGTGATCGCAGATGATAAACTCAATGTCTTTTTCCAGGGCTTCGTCCACCCGATCGACGGATTTGATGCCGCAATCGAGGCTGACAATCAGCGAAAAACCGTTTTCGGCCGCCCACTCAATGCCCTGCGACGAAATACCGTAGCCTTCTTTATACCGATCGGGAATGTAATAATCCAGATGAGGATATAGGGTTTTCATGAAGCCGTAGAACAACGCCACCGAGGTCGTTCCGTCCACGTCATAATCACCGTACACCAGAATCTTTTCCTCCCTCACCATCGCCATCTGCAACCGCTGAACCGCTTTGTCCATGTCCTTCATCAGAAAAGGGTCATGAAGATGCAGAAGTTCGGGGCGGAAATAGGTGCGGGCCTGGTCAAAAGTATGCACTCCCCGTTGGACCAGCAACATGGCCATAAACGGATTTACTTTCAGCTCGCGAGTCAAATTTTCAACCGCCAGTAACTCTTCCGGTGACTCCGGAACCGGTCGGTATAGCCAGCGTTTCTCACTCATTCTGCAAAGTAAAAAGAAAAGGGAGTACGGAAAACAAAAATCAGCAAGGTCGCCCAGACGGGGCCTGTTTTGTTACCGGTTTTCCCAACGACGGTTTTATCGAACCAGAACCCGAACGGTCCATTGCTGGTTCTGTTGTCCGGCACGAAGCAGATACAAACCCGGTTTTAACCCAACAGCCGGACGAACCCGCCAATCGGTTGCGGACAACTGAATCAACTGAAACGTAAGGAACTGGCCGGTGGTGGTTAGGAGCTGCAAACTGGCCGGATCGACGTTGGAAACGTTTAGCCGGATTTCGTCTCCGGACGTCGGATTATCGCAAACCACGAACAGCGCGTCGGAACGGCTGACAAATACCATTTTGGAGACCTGCGATGCCCCATCGCTGTCGACCTGCCGAAGCCGGTAGTAGCTCGTTCCGGCGAGGGGTTCGCCATCGGTAAACGTGTACAACCGCTTGCGGGCGGCATTACCAACCGCTGTTATCTGCCCGATTATACCAAATTCTTTGGCATCACCGCTGCGTTCAATTACAAAATGACTCGCTTCCCGCTCCCAGACGGTTTCCCACGTAAGCTGATTGCCCTTGCGCTCCGCCGTACCCCGAAAATAGGCTAATTCGACCGGTAGGGTGCCATTCGAGCTTACCGTAAAATCATCGATTCGGAAGGCCGTCGCACAGGATGCCCCGGCCGGGGGCGTATACCGGAAACGAAAGGTCAGACTAGCCTGGTTTTCGGCGGCAGCGGGCAACGTAAAAACCGATACTCCCCAGGTGGTCGTTGCCACACTCGAAACGTCGGAGGAGATGCTAGTCCAGTTTGTTCCCCCGTCCGTGCTGAATTCAAAAATGACCACCTGTGGTCCGAACGCGTTCGTTTTTCGGCGACCAAAACCGACCATGAGGTTCGTCTGCCCCACGGTGCTGATGGCTGGCGATGTGGCGGTGTGCTCGGTATTGCCTCCGCATTCGCCGAATGACAAGTTATTGCCACCCGAAGCCGCAATGGGTGTGGTATAACCGGAGCTTGCGGAGGTTGTCGTTACACTGATAGCAGTTGAATTGCTGGCGGTCCAACCGCCTAATCCGGATGTGAAATCCTGGGAATAAATAGTTTGTGCCGACACCGGTTTCGGCGCGAGGAAAATAACAATTGCCAGACTGATCAATCGTAAAAAATGTTGCATGGTGTGGTGTGTTAAACAGCGTGAGAAATCAATTGGCTTGTCCCGATTGGCTAGTGAACCAGCAGACGCACGGCTTTCAGGCCCGGTGCGTGCAGGATGTACACCCCGGTTTTCAGCGGTTTTTGAGGTAGTAGCCTAATTTGGCCCGTGGTCGGTTCTACCAGTCGAAAGGCTATCTTTTGGCCGGTCAGGTCAGTCAATTGCAAGGTGGCCGGATCGAGTTCGTTGCATTGCAAGCCAATAGAGTGACCGTCAGACGGATTGGGATAAACGGCAAGATCCGGCATGCGGTTGTCGTGCCGAACGGCGATGATTTTGGAATAGTGCGTCGAACCGTCTCTGTCGACCTGCTGCAAGCGGTAATAATTGGTCGTCTGGTGCGACTGATCATCCACAAAGGAGTAAAACTGTCGGCGGGTCGCATCACCGCTGGCCATCACCCGGCCAATCGGCGTAAAGTCAGATACGTTTAAACTATGTTCAACGGAGAAATAGCGGGCGTTTTGTTCCGAAGTGGTTTCCCACGTAAGCTGAACGACACTACCGATGGGTTTCGCCCGGAAATACGAAAGTTCAACCGGCAAGACAACGCCGGTCCAGTCCATGTCACCAATCGTGAAACCCTGCGGCCTGGGATCAGCACCTGCCATTGGCCCATTACCAAATACAATGGTGACGGTTTTAACTTTGGTAAGAAAACGGACCTTATTGACATCTACAGAAGGCGTAGGGGTATTGGCAAGGATTTCATTGCCATTAACAATATATCCCGTTCCGGCTGGGATGACTGGTGTGACGGAATTACCAAATTCATCAACAGCAATAATCGTTATTTTATCCTGATAGTAGCTCTGTGGATTAGTGAAATCAATTTTGTACTGAAGCGCGATCAGTGAAAATTCCAGACCGGTAACCGGATCGCCGAATGTAAAACTATAATTTTTGGTTTCACCTGGACTATTAAAATCCACGCTGGGTGTCGATAAACCCGTACCTGTCCGATTCGGTGAAGCATTAGAAAATTGCCCTGGACCACTTACACTAATATCTACATTCACTGCCGGTGTGCCAATGCCAATATAAGAATGAGAGGCAGCACCATCCGGGTAGAGGGGCGTCGCTGTATTAAAATCCAGATCCTGGGCAACAGCAGATGAAAAATTCAACAGAGCTAGAAGCCCGGCGAAAAGTAGAGAACCGTATTTCATAGCACACAGTGTTTAGCGGATCGAATCGCAACCTCTAATACACGTGAGACGTACGGTTTTGAAAAAAGTAATGACCTTTTTTTATAATAATTTCAAAATTGACAAATGTCACTTTTTAAGTAAAATATATACTTATTTCCGTAAACTTTATGTAAACTGTTTGGCTTCCTGCCAATACACTTCCATTTCTTCCAGCGTCATATCTTTCAGGTGTTGGCCGTTGTTACGAGCCTGTTCTTCCAGGTATTGAAAGCGTTTGATGAACTTTTTATTGGTGCGTTCAAGCGCGGTTTCGGGGTTGATGTCGATAAAGCGGGCGTAGTTGACCAGCGAAAACAGCACATCGCCAAATTCTTTCTCGGCACGTTCGCGGTCAATAATCTCGTTGGTTTCAGCATTAAACTCGTCCTTGAATTCCTGCATTTCTTCCTCCACTTTTTCCCAAACCTGCTGCTTTTCCTCCCAGTCAAAACCGGCACCCCGTGCTTTTTCCTGAATCCGCATGGCTTTCACCAGCGCGGGCAGCGAGCCCGGCACGCCCGCCAGCACCGATGTGTTGCCTTCTTTCAGCTTCAGTTGCTCCCAGTTCTGCTTCACCTTTTCCTCCGTATCCGCCACAACGGTGTTGCCGTTGGCGTCGCCATAAATGTGCGGATGACGCGAAATCAGTTTGTCACAAACACTGTTCAAAACGTCGCCGATGTCAAACGTTGCCCCGGCTTGCGGCTCCGAAGCGATTCGGGCGTAAAAAACCAGGTGCAGCATCACATCGCCCAGTTCTTTCCGGATTTCGGGCAGGTCTTTTTCCAGAATGGCGTCGGAAAGTTCGTAGGTTTCTTCGATGGTCAGGTGCCGGAGCGTGTCCATCGTTTGCTTGCGATCCCAGGGACACTGTTCGCGCAGTTCGTCCATGATGGTCAGCAGGCGGTCGAAAGCCAGCAATTGTTCCTGCCGCCGGACAGGCATCGTTTCCAGGTGTTGATTCAGGTTGGTTTGCATCGGGATTATTTTTGACAAAGTTACGAAGCGATTGGGAGGGTTTGGCGGTTTTTTGGATAGGAACACGGATCTAACGGATTTACACTGATCAAAACGGATTTTACTCGGTGTAAATCCGTCCGATCCGCTCGATCCGCGTTCCCATCCAATTTCTCACTAGAACAAACCCCGCTGGTTCGGGCAACAAATCGCAAAAATCCTCCATTCCTAAATATTTTCCCCCATTCCCTTGCCCCGCATCACTTCAATGTGCTACTTTGTAGTTCAAAGTTCTTTCATGGTATGTTGAACAAACTACTTTCCGTTTACCGCTCCGGCGAAGGTCTGCGCATGTTGATCATGTTGTCCGTCATGAGCATCGCCATGGTGGTGTTCCGCCAGAACTACTGGTTCTTCAAGATGTTGAGCTGGAATCTGTTTCTGGCCTGGATTCCCCTCTTTGTCGCCCTGTTCCTGCGCGAAGGGCTGGAAGACCGTCAGTTGCCGAAGTGGACGCTCTGGCCAGGGCTGGTCTTCTGGTTGCTGTTCCTGCCCAACTCCCCCTACATCATCACCGATCTGTTCCACGTCCGCCATGTTTCGGAAGAAACCGTGTGGTTCGATACGATGATGATTTTCATGTGCGCCCTCACGGGTTTGCTCGCGGGCCTGTATTCCCAACTGCTGGTTCACCGGATGCTCAGCGAGCGACTGGGTCGAACGCAGACGTGGGTGGTCATGATCGGGTGTTTGGTGCTGACTAGTTTTGGCGTTTACCTTGGACGATACATCCGCCTGAATAGCTGGGATTTATTCACCGATCCGCTGGAATTGGCCCAATTGATCGGCAAAAGCTTAGTCAATCCGTTTGCACTGAAACTCACACTTTCGTATACATTTGCGTTGGTGACGCTCTATACGGGCTTCACCCAGTACGTTCAACGCCGAACGCATGAGCCGCTGGATTGATGTTCGGAAGAATTTGCGAAGCTTTCGGTTTGCCGCCGAGGGCATTCTCGCCCTGTTCCGGTTTGAGAATAATGCTAAAATTCATTTACTGGCGGCTATGGCCGTCGTTCTCGTCGGCATCTGGCTCCGGTTGGATCGCGTCGAATGGGCATTGGTGCTCACGCAGGTGGGTCTGGTGCTGGCGGCCGAAGCGTTCAATACGGCCCTTGAAAAACTCGCCGATGTGGTTTCGCCGGAACATCACCCGCTGATCAAAGCCGTCAAGGATCTGTCGGCGGGTGCGGTGTTGCTGGTAGTAATTGTGGCGGTTGTAGTAGGTATCTTGATTTTTGGCACTAAATTGATAGAAATGATGAACTCGAGTGAATGGTTTTGAAGGATTTCATGGTTACCAAGGGTAGGAATGGTTTTATGGTTAAAAACGGTTGAAATGGTTGGTAAGGCTCCTCATCCAGCTTATACGTACTCAAACCACGAAAACCGCCCTTGACCCCAAAAAACCATGTAACCATTTTAACGATCCTCAACCCTATAACCATCACAACCATTAAAACCATTTTTTAACCATAAAACCATCCTAACCATCTTACTTAGTTAACAATGTCCGATTCACACGAACATTTACAGACCCTGACGGAGATCCGGAGCCTGATGGAACGCTCCTCGAAATTCCTGTCGTTGAGTGGTTTATCGGGCATTTCGGCGGGTGTCGTAGCCCTCATTGGTGCCGGTGCGGCCTACGTTCGGTTGCACAATAACAACCTGACGCTAATGAGCTACGAGCGCATCACCCGGCTCAACGGCCCGGATCGCCAGGATATGGTTGATTTTCTGATCCTCGACGGAGCCCTTGTGCTAATAGCCGCCTTGTTACTGGGCGTGTTTTTTACCGTTCGCAAAGCCCGCCGACAGGGCAACGGCGTCTGGAACAGCATTTCGAAGCGATTGCTTTGGGCGCTGGCCGTTCCGCTGGTCACGGGCGGCATTTTTTGTCTGGCCCTGATCCGGTTTAACCTGATCTGGCTGACATTTCCAACCACCCTCATTTTTTACGGCATGGCGCTCTACAGCGGCAGTAAATACACCGTTCGCGATGTGGAATACCTCGGTTTGTCCGAAATTCTGCTGGGCCTGGTGGCTTTGTTCTGGACGGGGTATTCGCTGCTGACGTGGGCAGTTGGGTTTGGGATCCTGCACATTGTGTACGGCACCGTAATGTATCTCAAGTATGAACGAGACGAACTGAAGCGCTGATGGAGTTCCTGATAGGCTTTAATAAAGCGTTTGAAAGTAAGGCCCGGTTAGGCATCATGTCGGTTTTGATTGTGAATGAAACCCTGAGTTTCAATTCTCTCAAAGAATTGCTCGACATGACCGACGGGAATCTGGCGACGCACCTGCGGGCGCTGGAAGAGCAGGGCTATGTCTCCGTGAAAAAGCAGTTTGTGGGCCGAAAACCCAATACGACCTACACCGCCACCCCCGCCGGCCGTCAGGCCTTCACCGACCATTTGAACGCGCTGGAAGATTTTATTCGCGGTTCGGTATAAAAAAAGCGGTCAATCTGGATTGACCGCCGGGTGTATTCACGCTCTGGTTCCTATCAAAATAAATTCTGGATTTCTACTTTTCGCTGGGAGTGATGGCCGTCCTTAAACGGCAGATTGATCACCACATGGCCCTGCTCCTGAACCGCTTCTATGTGTTCCGCGTCGACAAAGTCCGGGATGTCCAGCACCCTCAGAAACATCGGTACCGCCAGACTCTGGCCTTCTACGGGATTTTTCTGCTGGAGCAAGGTATATAGAACCAGTTTCTTGCCATCGATCAACACATTGAACGCGTCCGGACCAACGCCGGGAGCCGACAATTTGATCAGCAAGCGGTCTGGCTCCTGCTCGGTTTCCATACGGGTCATGCTCGATCCGCCATACAGAGTATTCAGCAAATCGAATTGCCCACCCATTCCCTTCAGCGTGTTTTCTATCGGTTTCATAATCGTACTGGTTGGTTGTATACTGTTTAGTAAACAAATTACGTACCTAACTCGATCAGGCCGTATTTAGCGTCATTATGGCCGATAACCAGCGATAAGGCGGAAATAAGCGGACAATTGGTCAGTAATTTGTTTTATAACGCAAATTATCGTGATTTTTGATCCGTGAAAACCATAAAATATTTATGATCGGACTGGTTGCCAGTCTTCTGCTGGTGGGTATACTGTGGTATTTTTTCCGCAGTTCGAACGCTTTGCCTGTGTTAATGTTCCACAAAATCGACCCTAAACGGCAGGATGCCTTAACGGTTTCGGTTCAGCAGTTCGAACAGCGCCTGCAGTGGCTGAAAACCCATCACTACCACCCCATTACCCTGAAACAGCTTGCGGATTCGATTGAACAGAACCAGCCGCTGCCCGCCCGACCGGTTTTGATTACGTTCGACGATGCGTATGTCAATAACCTGACGTATGCGCTGCCGGTTTTGCAGCGACTGAACCTGACTGCGGTGCTGTTTGTTCCCACGGCTTTTGTCGGCCAATGCAATCAATGGGATGGCTGCACCGAACCCCTGATGACCACTGAACAGCTTAAACAGTTGGCTCCCACCTTCGAACTCGCCTTGCATTCACACCAGCACCTGAACTATAAAGCCCTGCCCATCAGTGACATCCAGGCCGACCTGACGCAGAACATAACGGCTTGCGATTCCCTGGGAATACCGTATGTTCGGGCCTTTGCGTATCCCTACGGTGGGCGACCGAAAGACCCGGCGACCAAACGGGCGATGCAGGATGCGATGCAACAGGCAGGCATCCGGATCGCGTTCCGGATCGGAAACCGCCTGAACCGTTTCCCGGTGAACAACCGGTTTGAATGGCAACGACTGGACATTCGCGGAACGGATTCCATGGCCCGGTTTGTCCGGCAGGTGCGGTTTGGGAAACTAATTTAACATATGACCTTATTCATCGATACCGAACGTCTGCGGGATTTAAACAGCGGTTTGGGGCAATTCTGCCTGCAACTGGGCCTGGAACTGGTGCGGCAGCGCCCTGATTCTGCCCAACTCACGTTTCTGGTTCCGGAAGGGCAACAGGGCATTTTCGGCCCGGATGTGGCCTATCAAACGGCAACCTGGTGGCGGAAATGGTATTCGCCGGGCCGCTACGACATCTGGCATTGTTTGCACCAGGATTCCCGGTTTCTGCCCGCTTCGAAAAAAAACCGCCTGATTCTGACAATCCACGATCTTAATTTTCTGGAACGACCGGATTATGACGACGCGAAAAAAGCCCACAAACTGGCAGTTCTGCAACGCAAAGTCGACCGGGCCTCGGCCCTAACCACGATCTCGGAGTATACGGCTTCGGTCGTCCGCCAGCACCTGAAATTGCCGCCCATGCCCTTGTCGGTCATCCACAACGGGTATTCAGCTCCCGGCGACTTACTCAACCGCTCGTTATCACTTTCTGTCCAGAGTCCATATTTCCTGTTTGTCGGCGTCATTCATCCCCGGAAAAACCTGCACACCCTCCTGCCGCTGCTTGAAGCCTTCCCGGAATGGCGGCTGGTGCTGGCCGGGCCCGACGGCCATCCGTATGCTACCCACCTGCGGCAACAGGCTCAGCAACTGGAGGTTGCGGATCGGCTGATTGTGACTGGTGCCGTTGACGAAGCGACCAAAAACGGCTTGTATCAGGCTTGCGATGCGTTTCTGTTTCCGTCACTTTCCGAAGGGTTTGGACTTCCCGTGGTCGAGGCCATGAGTTATGGCAAACCGGTTTTCCTGTCGCGACGCACGAGCCTGCCCGAAATTGGTGGAAAAGATGCCTATTATTTCGATTCGGACGACCCGGAGTCGATGGCTGAAACCATTTTCGACGGCCTGAACGATTTTCGCGCCAATCCCTTCCGCGCCGACCGGCTCCGCCAGCAAGCCGCCCGGTTTAGCTGGGAGCGGGCGGCCCAACAGTATTGGAAGTTGTATTCAGAAGTGTTGTAATCGATTTTACCATCGGCTTGATAGGCGGACATACTTTGGCTACCTTTGCGGCTTATTGAACCATTTTTAGCAGTATGCTACGTACTCATACCTGCGGAGAAATTCGCATCGAACACGTTACCAAACAGGTTATTCTTTGCGGCTGGGTGCAGCGCATTCGCGACAAAGGCGGTTTGATCTGGATCGACCTGCGTGACCGCTACGGCCTGACCCAATTGTTGCTCGAAGAAGGCAAAACCGACCCGGAAACCATTGCGATGGTTCGGACGCTGGGCCGCGAATTCGTTCTGAAAGCCACCGGCGAAGTGATCGAACGCAAATCCAAGAACCCCAATCTGCCAACGGGTGACATCGAAATCCGGCTGGAAAAGCTGGAAATATTGAACCCCGCCAAACTGCCGCCGTTTCTGATTGAAGACGAAACCGACGGGGGCGACGACCTACGGATGAAATACCGCTACCTCGATTTGCGCCGGAATCCCGTCCGGAAGAACCTCGAACTGCGCCATAAAATGGCACAGCAAACGCGGATTTACATGGACGGCCAGGATTTTATCGAAGTCGAAACGCCGGTTTTGATCAAATCGACGCCGGAAGGTGCCCGCGATTTTGTGGTGCCGAGCCGCATGAATCCCGGCGAATTCTACGCCCTGCCGCAGTCGCCCCAGACCTTCAAGCAATTGCTGATGGTATCGGGATTCGACCGGTATTACCAGATTGTCAAGTGTTTCCGCGATGAAGACCTGCGCGCCGACCGCCAGCCGGAATTCACACAAATCGACTGCGAGATGTCGTTCATCGAACAGGAAGACATCCTTCAGATGTTCGAGGGACTGGTTCGGCATCTGTTTGAAACCGTAAAAGGAATCGGGCTGGACGAAGTACCCCGGATGACCTACGCAGAAGCCATGCGGCTGTATGGTTCAGACAAACCGGATACGCGTTTCGGCATGCCGTTCGTCGAACTGAAAGGAGCTTTCGATACGGTGGATCTGACATCGGGAAAAAACTTCGTCGTGTTCGATTCAGCCGAAATCGTGATCGGAATCAACGCCAAAGGCTGCGCCCACTACACGCGCAAGCAGATGGACGAACTGACCGACTTCATCAAACGGCCGCAGATCGGCGGAAAAGGGCTGATTTATGTGCGGTATAACGAAGACGGGACGGTCAAATCGTCGGTCGACAAGTTTTATTCGGAAGAAGATCTGAAACATTGGGTGGTCCAGTTTCAGGCCGAACCGGGTGATTTGCTGCTAATTATGTCCGGCGAAACCAGCAAGGCCCGCAAACAATTGAGCGAACTCCGGCTGGAAATGGGCAACCGCCTGGGCTTGCGCGATCCCAACACGTTCAGTGCGTTGTGGGTATTGGATTTTCCGTTGCTGGAATACGGCGAAGAAGAAAAACGCTGGTTTGCCATGCACCACCCGTTCACATCGCCCAAACCGGAAGATATTCAACTGCTGGAAACCGATCCGGGTGCCGTGCGGGCTAATGCCTACGACATGGTGATCAACGGCACGGAAGTCGGTGGCGGTTCCATCCGGATTTTTCAGCGCGATTTGCAGTCGCGCATGTTCGATCTGCTCGGTTTCTCGCCCGAAGAAGCCAAAGCACAGTTCGGTTTTCTGCTGGATGCATTTGAGTTTGGTGCTCCCCCACACGGCGGCATTGCCTTCGGCTTCGACCGGCTTTGCTCCATTTTCGGAGGTGCCGATTCCATCCGCGATTTCATCGCTTTCCCCAAAAACAACTCGGGCCGCGACGTCATGATCGATTCCCCATCCGTTATTGCCCAGGGACAGTTGGAGGAGTTGCAGATTGCGGTAGCGAAGAAATAACAAAAGAGAATATTAGAATGTAAAATGATGAATGCTAAATGTAAAAGTGCTTCACAGCCAGACACTTTTACATTTAGCATTCATCATTTTACATTTGAAATTTTTTCCCTAAAACAGCTTCTCATTCGGCGGTTTGATCCCCTTCATCCGGATGTAGATCGTGGCCTGTCCACGGTGGTGCGTCTGGTGCTCGAAAGCTTTGGCAAACACGGTTTCGCGGGACATTTCGCGCGGTCCCATCTTCACATTTTCGGCCAGTTGCGCATCACTCAGTCCTTTAATGCCGTCCAGCACATAATCGTAGCTGTCCATAACGGTTTTGGTCAGGGCGGCTTTCGTTTTCAACTCATCCATCGTCTCCAGTTTTTTCCCCTGCATGGGGTTGGCTTTCCCGGTCGCGGCCGCCGTGAAGTTGTAGTTTGCTGCGGTTAAGTGCAGCATCTGTTCCGCAAAGCTCCGGATTTCCGGTGTCGGTTTGTAGCCCATCCCGTCTTCCGGCATGGCGTCCAGGTATTCCTTCGTAAACTCTTTGGCACGCTGCCATTCCGTCGTCATCTGAGCAACGGTTTTGGGTTTGATCGAAAAACCGCTGAATGCCATCCAGAGCATCAGGGCAAGGGCCGTAAATCCAAGTTTTTGTTTCATGATGAAAAGGTAATGGTTTGAGTACCAAAGTTAAACCCGATAAGTAGCTTTGCAAGTTCAAGGTCAGGATTTCTACTTAAGGGAGTGTCGTAAAATAAATTATGAACGCAAAATGTAAATCGAATTGCTTTTTCGTTTAAAATGTAGTGCGGTAACTCAACAACAAATCGACTATGCTCCGACCTGCAGAATACGCCCGTTACGAAAAACACCTGAATCTTCCCGAAATTGGCGTGGAAGGCCAACTGAAATTACAACAGGCTCGTGTGCTGGTTGTGGGCGCAGGCGGGTTGGGTTGCCCGGTATTGTTGTATTTGACGGCGGCCGGAGTCGGCACGATTGGGGTCATCGACCCGGACACGGTTGCCATCAGCAACCTGCAACGGCAGGTTCTTTATACGACCGAGCAGGTCGGTAAACCCAAAGCCACGATTGCCGTCAATTCACTCAAAAAAATCAATCCCGAAATCAGCTTCAACTCCTATGCGTATGCCCTCGACCGTTCCAATGCGCGTTCGCTCATCGAGGAGTATGATCTGGTGGTGGATTGCACCGATAATTTTACCGTTCGGTATCTGGTCAACGACGTTTGCGTGATGCAGGAAAAACCGTTTATCTACGGTGCCATTCACCGGTTCGAAGGCCAGGTGGCGGTGTTGAACGCCCGGCTGGCGGCATCGGCCGTTCAACCCGAAGAAGTACGGCGTGGCCCCACCTACCGGTGTCTGTTCCCGGAATTTCCGAATCAGATGGAGATCCCGAACTGCGCCGAAACGGGGGTCATGGGCGTTTTGCCCGGGGTTATCGGTACCTATCAGGCCAACGAAGTGATCAAGCTCATTACCGGTATCGGACACTCGCTGAACGAAGAACTGCTGATGGTGGATTTACTGGCGATGTCGTTCCAGAAAATTCGCGTTCGCCGTCGGCTCGATGCCGAAGCTGCAGCCCAAAACGCTTGGGAAGAGGGCCAGCGGGTTGCCGTCAAAACCGATGTTCGCAAAACCATCACGGCCACCGAACTGGCCGAGAGACTGGCGCAGGACGAAGATATTTTCCTGCTGGACGTCCGCGAGCGGCCCGAATACAACATTTGCCACCTCGACAATGCGGTATTGATCCCGGTCAACATCATCGCCAACAACGTCAAACGCATCCCCGTCGACCGTCCGGTGGTGGTGTATTGCCACCACGGCATCCGCAGTCAGTACGTGGTCGATTACCTGCAAAAAGAATTCAATTTTACCAACCTCATGAACCTTCAGGGCGGCATCAATAGCTGGGCGCGCGATGTGCAGCCGGAGATGGAGGTGTATTGAAAATTCATTTCCGAAGAATTACCTTCCTGTCCTACGGTTAAAATCGTGGGTTGTTATATTATTCCACAAAAGCAGCGAACAACCTGGTTTGAATTTTGTAACTTCGCACTATGTCAAAACCGGAATCGCTCGAAGATTTTTACCAGATCAAGTTCAACTGGTTGCCCGATAACCTGCAACAGGACAGAGGACATTTCAATGTCTTCCGGCTGGAGGATTGCATTGGGGAGGGGAAAGAACCGGTCCAGTACAGCCGCCGGGATTTTTACAAAGTCACCTTGATCCGGGGCCGGAACGTGTATCATTACGCGGATAAAAGCCTGGAAATCAACGGAACGACGCTGATGTTTTTCAACCCGCAGGTACCCTACAGTTGGGAATCGTTGTCGGAGGATACCAGCGGTTTTTTCTGCATTTTTAAGGAAGCGTTTTTTACCGAAAAAATTAGGGGAAACCTGAACGAGCTGCCGATGTATGCCATCGGCGGTAAACCGGCCTACGTTCTGAACGACATTCAGGATCAGCAAGTGAGCCAGTTGTTCGAAAAAATGCTTGCGGAAATCAATTCGGATTACCTCTACAAATACGATCTGCTGCGGAATTATGTAACGGAGTTGGTGCATTATGCGCTGAAAATGCAGCCCTCCGAAACGCTCTACCAGCATACGGATGCGAAATCCCGGATTACGGCCGTTTTTACGGAATTACTCGAACGTCAGTTTCCCATCGAATCGCCTTCGCAACGGTTCCGGATGCGGTCGGCGAAGGATTTTGCCGACCAGCTTGCCGTGCACGTCAACCACCTCAACCGCTCCATCCGCGAAACCACCGGCAAAACCACCACCGACCACATTGCCGAGCGGCTGGCCAGTGAAGCCAAAGCCTTATTGAAGCATACGGACTGGAACATTTCCGAAATCAGCTACACCCTGGGTTTTGAAGAACCGGCCCATTTCAACAACTTTTTCAAGAAACATACCCACCTGACCCCCTCGGCTTTTCGCACGGTTTGAATTTCGCAAGGATCGGTTTGAAAACCGCAAGGCCCGGCCCGTCATACGCACCTACTTTTGCGGCATCATTAAACAAACAAAATGATGAGCACACAAAAAGTATGGTTTGTCACCGGAGCTTCGAAAGGCCTGGGACTTTCACTGGTAAAACAATTGATAAACACCGGGTATCGGGTTGCCGCGACCTCCCGGAACCTCGAAGATCTGCGCCGGGCCGTTGGCGCGACCGATGACCGTTTTCTGCCCCTGGCGGTCGATCTGAAAACCGAGTCCAGTGTGGCCGAAGCGATTCAGAAAACCGTCGATCAGTTTGGTCAGATCGATGTAGTGGTCAACAACGCCGGCTACGGTTTGCTCGGCAGCATCGAAGAACTGACCGACGAGGAATCCCGCGAAAATTTTGACGTCAACGTGTTCGGTTCCCTAAACGTCATTCGGAAAGCACTTCCCTATCTGCGCGAACAGAAATCGGGACACATCATTAACATCTCCTCCATCGGCGGTTTTACGGGTGCCTTCCCCGGTTTCGGGATTTACTGCGCCACCAAGTTTGCTGTCGAAGGCTTTTCGGAATCCCTCGCAGCCGAAGCCAAACCGCTGGGTATCAACGTCACGGTGGTCGAACCCGGTTATTTCCGCACGGATTTCCTGACGTCCGATTCTCTGGGCGTTCCCAAAAACCAGATCGACGCGTACCAGGAGGTGCGAAATTCGCAGCAGGCCCATCAGAGTCAGATTAACGGCAACCAGCCGGGCGATTCCGAAAAAGCCGTTGCAGCCCTGATCCGGATCGCGTCGGAAGCCAACCCGCCCCTGCATTTATTTTTGGGTCAGGACGCGTATGATCTGGCCTACCAAAAAATAAACGCGGTTCAATCCGACCTGGAAACCTGGAAAGATGTGACGGTTTCAACCGGTTTTGAAGCCGGAAAGGTTACGGTCTGACAGTCTATTTCCACTAAATTCGGTTTTAAAGTACAAAAAGCGTTTGGCGATTTATCAATATCTCCGAACGCTTTTGTACTTTAAACACCGGATCGGTTACTCATCGGTCAACGTTCCCTATCCAGCTATTCCAAACCCGGTCAGATCATGCGCACCCTTCTATCGTTTCTCTTCGTTTTCCTGACGCCATCGGTTTTTGCGCAGGAACTGGTCAGCAATCGCCAGAACGAAATTGTCTTCCAATCGGTCAACGTCATCCCGATGGATCAGGAGCGGGTTCTGGAAAACCAGACCGTGGTGGTCAAAAATGGCCGGATTACGGCCATGGGCGCAGAGGGAAAAGTAAAATACGGTAAAGACGCTCAGGTGGTCGATGCCAAAGGAAAATACCTGACGCCCGGCTGGGCCGAAATTCACGCCCACGTGCCGCCGATCGACGACATCGAGCCGATGAAGGAAGTGCTGATGCTGTATCTGGCCAACGGCATTACGACCATTCGCGGGATGCTGGGTCACCCCCGGCACCTCGAACTCCGCAGCAAAATCAACAGCGGAGACATTCTGGGACCGCATTTTTACGCGTCCGGGCCGTCGTTCAGCGGGCAGACCGTGAAGTCGGCAGAACAAGGGGCTAAGATGGTGCGCGATCAGAAAGCCGCCGGGTATGATTTCCTGAAACTACACCCCGGTTTGACCAAAGAGACGTTTCCGGCCATTGCCAAAACCGCCAAGGAAGTTGGCATTCCGTTTGTCGGCCACGTTTCGTTCAACGTCGGGGCCTGGATGGCGATCGATGCGGGCTATTCTTCCATAGACCATTTAGATAGTTTTATGGAAGCCATCACGCCCGGTTCCGACACGCTGGTCGAGCAGGAAACCGGTTTATTCGGCTCCTGGATTGGCTACCGTGCTGATCCGGCGCTGATTCCGAAACTGGTGAAAGGCTTGCACGACCAGAACATTCGGGTGGTTCCGACCGAAGCCCTCGCCGAACGTTGGCTCTCGCCCCTCCCGGCGGAAGAATTCACGAAAGATCCCGAAATGAAATACATGAAACCGGAGGAGGTGCAGAACTGGACGAGGACCAAAAACAACTATAATAACAACCCGAAATTCACGAAAGAACGCGCAGAAAAGTACATCCAGATGCGCCGTAAAATCCTCTACGAATGCCAGAAAAACGGCGTCGATATTCTTCTGGGTTCCGATGCTCCCCAGGTTTTCAACGTACCCGGGTTTTCGATTCACCACGAAATGAAGTTCCTCGTCGGCGCCGGGTTGACGCCCTACGAAACCCTGCGCACCGGAACCGTCAATGTGGCTTCGTACTTCAAAAAACCGGATTCGGGCGTCATCAAAACCGGTAATGTGTCGGATCTGGTCTTGCTCAGCGGCAACCCGCTGAAAGACATCAGCCAGACCAGAAACATCGAAGGCGTGATGATCGGGACCAACTGGCTGTCGAAAGCGTATATTCAGAAAGAATTGAAGAAGCTGGAGAAGAATTGAGTCAAAAGCCACCTTTTCAATACGCCACATACGTTCGCTCCACCCAGCCGTCGTCGAACAGGTCGATGAGGGCGTAACCGGCGCGGGTTTGGTGATAGGTCGGTTTGTCCCACCAGTCGCCGGAAAGTGCGCCGTTGCAGAGATACGTCACGCCGTTGTAATCGACCCGGTCGAGCAGGTGCGTGTGGCCGCTCAGACAGACTTTTACGTTGGAACGTTTGTGAAACAACTGGATCAAATCCGCAGCGTCGGTGTGCAGCAAACCACCCGAAATTTCCCGACGGCCATTTTTCTGCACCCGTTGGTTGGAAAGCACCGACGCCGACAGAATGGGAATGTGCGACAGAATGAGCACCGGTTTTTTCGCATCGGTTTTCCGCAGATCGTTTTCCAGCCAGTCGCGCTGCTTTTCGTCAAGCCGGGCCGTATACCAGCCGCCCTCGGGTCGGGGCTGCGTGCTGTCCAGCACCACAAAATGCCAGCCGCTGTGGTCGAAACTGTAATACCGGTTGGAAAGTCCTAACTGCTCCACGGCCCACGCTTTGCCGTAGAGCGGATCTTTTTTGGAACCGTTATAGCCCCAGACATCGTGATTACCAATGCAGGCATGAATGGGCAGTGAATTTTCCGCTTTGATGATCCGGTTCCAGACGTTCCACTGTTTCCGCACCGTGTTTTTATCCCGCGAAAGGGCGTCCATGATCGTGTCGCCCCCGTTCAGAATAAACGCCGGACGATCTTTCATCGACTGCAGGCAGTGCAAACATTTCGCCAGCGCGACTTCGGCGTTGGCTCGGGGCATCATGTGCATATCGGTCAGATGCGCCACCCGCAACACGCGTTTTCGCCGGTAGGTTTCGGTGAGTTCAGGTGTGCTCAGACGGGTGGTCAACAGCCCGAGGGAGGCAAGTGCTTCGCGACGATTCATGACAGGTTGTTTAGCGTTACGGAGTCACTATTCGCGACGTCCTCCTTCTGCAACCTTATTTTCGGGCATCCTTCCCCAAAATCTTACTGAAAAAAGAAAATAGTGTATCTTGCGAAACGATGTTTTCAATTGTTGACGTAGAAACGACGGGGGGAATCGGTGGACAAACCCGTCTGACAGAGGTGGCCATTTTTCGGTATGATGGTGTTGAGGTAGTCGATAGCTTTCATTCGCTTTTGAACCCCCACTGCCCCATTCCGCCCTTTATTGCCCGTATGACCGGCATTTCGGATGAGATGGTGCAGGAAGCGCCCGACTTTGCCGACGTTGCTCACCACATTGTGCGGGTAACGGAAGGAGCGGTTTTTGTGGCCCACAACGCGCCGTTCGACTACGGTTTTCTGAAAAAAGAATTTGCCTGGATTGGCCTGCCCTTTGAGCGTCACCGGCTCTGCACCGTGCAACTCAGCCGCCGGATTTTCCCGGGATTGCCCTCGTATAGCCTCGGCAAATTATGTCGTTCGCTCGAAATTCCGGTCAAAAACCGCCACCGCGCCGACGGCGACGCGGCCGCAACGGTGAAGCTTTTCGAACTGCTGCTGATGAACGATATGCACGGACTGATCAAAACCTGGCGGGTCAGCGTTTAGCCGCTCCGGTTTCCGGCTTATTCAACGATTTTATACACCTTTTTGGCTTCGGCGCGGGACAGGGCGTTGAAGTGCCACCACTCGGTTTTCAGAGACGAGAAGCCCGCCGTTCGCATCACCGAGCGCAACAGCCGCCGGTTTTCCACCTGTTTCTGGGTCAGTTTCCCCTGTTTCAACATCTGGAGTTCTTTATCGGGATGTCCCAATTCGCCGAAGTAATCGAATTTTGTTCCCATATCGAGCGGTTTTCCGGCTTTTGTCGCCAGCGTCAGATCGACGGCGCAACCGTAGTTATGAACCGAGCCGTTGCGCGGATTGGAAACGTATTTTCCGCGTTCATTGACTGGCAGGTGGCTCAGCGTATTCCACAAATCCCACTGCACCGAGCGGGGGCGGGTAGCATCGTAGACCAGCAGACGAAAATCCGGGTGTTTTTGCTGAAGAAGTTTGCTTGCTTTCGCCAGTTTTTGAGCTGCCATCGGTTGCAAATACGCCCGCGTCAAATCGCCATACACATCTTTTTCCACAAAATTATCAGTAGTAGAATACTTCAATTCGACCAGAACCGTCTGGTCAATTGTCTGAATATCAACCAATCCCTGCCGAATCATGGCCTGCTCCAGTTCCCCCTGAGCGAGAAGAAGCCGGGGAAACAACAAAAGAAACAAAGCGAGGTTTCTCATTATACAATCTCTGATAAACTCTGATGTTCTCTGCTTAACTCTGCGATACAACTCTTTTAACTGTTTCTCAGAGTTAATCAGAGAACATCAGAGGGAACCAGAGTTAATTCGTTGCGAAATAACGAAAAACCACCTATTTTGCCATGAACAACGTGTAAACATGGCCCTCAACTACATCTGGGTAGCTTTTTTCCTGATTGCCTTTCTGATTGCGCTCTTTAAACTGATTTTTCTGGGCGATACCGAGATTTTTAAAGTCATTGTCGAAGGGCTATTCGATTCCTCCAAAACGGCGGTGATGGACATTGCCCTGCCCCTGGCGGGCGTGATGACCTTTTTTCTGGGTCTGCTCAACATTGGCGAAAAAGCCGGAGCCATCAATTTTCTGGCGCGCATCATCGGCCCGTTTTTCAATAAACTCTTCCCGGAAGTGCCGAAAAACCACCCCGCCAACGGGCAGATGATCATGAACTTTTCGGCCAATATGCTCGGGCTCGACAATGCCGCCACGCCCTTCGGTCTGAAAGCCATGCAGAGTTTGCAGGAACTGAACCCGGAGAAGGAAACCGCTTCCAACGCCCAGATCATGTTTCTGGTGCTGCACACCTCCGGGCTGACCATCGTTCCGCTCGGGATCATGGCGCAACGGGCCATTCTGGGGGCCAAAGACCCGTCCGACATTTTCATTCCCTGCCTGATCGGGACGTATGTAGCCACGGTTTTCAGTATGTTTCTGGTCGCCCTGAAACAACGGATCAACCTGTTCAACGGGCTGGTGATGGGCTGGCTGGGCGGTATTACGGCTTTTCTCGCGCTGGCGTTGTGGTATTTGTCGTCGCTGCCGAAAGAAGAAATCGAGCAGATTTCGAAAGTCGTTGGCAACGTCATTCTGTTCGTAATCATCGTGGCATTTCTGCTCGGTGCGATGCGAAAGAAGGTCGATATTTTCGACACGTTTATCGAGGGCGCGAAAGGCGGTTTTGAAACCTCCGTCCGAATTATTCCGTATCTGGTCGGGATGCTGGTTGCCATCAGTGCGCTGCGGAATTCCGGGGCAATGACCTACATCGTGGACGGGATGAAGTACGTCATTGGGTTGATGGGCGTCAATACCGATTTTACCGATGCGTTACCCGTCGCACTCATGCGGCCCCTGAGCGGCAGCGCGTCGCGGGCGTTGATGATCGACGCCATGAAGGAGTTTGGACCGGATTCGTTCGTGGGTCGGCTGTCCTGCATTTTTCAGGGGGCTGCCGATACAACGTTTTACATCGTCGCGTTGTATTTCGGGTCGGTCGGTATCAAGAAAACCCGGTACGCGATCGTCGCCGGCCTGATTGCCGATGCCGCCGGCGTCATCGCTGGCATTGCGCTGGGATACTTCTTTTTTCACTGAGCAGAGTGCCAAAGTAATTGAAAAAGCGTTATACCACTTGGTAAACATCCATTTATCTATTCTATAGTGAGTCTCTAATCCCGAAGGGGTTACATTTGGATAACCCCGGATGCAATCTGGGGGCTAGCGAAATAAAAGCATGAATATCAACGAAATACGCGAACAGCTGCACCTGCTTATTGACGAAGTAGACGACATCTATGTCCTGAACGGATTATACCGCAACCTCTCGGCCGAAAAACGCCACCGCCAGGAATACGAACGGGAACAGACGCAAAAGGCGCAGGCGGCTCGCCCTAAACGCAGCAAATAAGCCCTTGATTTTGTTACTTTTGCTGAACCGTTGCATTAACAGGAATCCATCGCTTATGCTTTTCTCCGTCCGCTTACGTTTGCTGGCTTGTACGCTCTGTTTTTTAGTTTCCTTTCAGGCCGCTCATTCCCAGACGGTTCCCTCTTTTCTGAAAGCAAATCCGCGCTGGGTCGATTCGGTGTTTAACGCCCTGACGCCCGACCAGCGGATTGCCCAGTTGATCATGGTAGCCGGGTTTTCCAACCGCAGCAAAGGGTACGAAGATTCGCTGATGACGCTGATTCAAACGTACCAGATTGGTGGCGTGGTGTTTTTTCAGGGCGGTCCGATCCGGCAGGCTCGGCTGGTCAACCGGCTGCAAACCGTTGTGAAAGTCCCGATGCTGGTGGCTATCGACGGCGAGTGGGGATTGGGCATGCGGCTCGACAGCACCGTGCGGTTTCCGTATCAGATGACACTAGGAGCCATTCAGGGACGCGACGATTTGATTTATAAAATGGGTGCCGCCGTGGCCCGCCAGAGCCGCCGACTGGGCATTCACATCAATTTTGCCCCGGTAGCCGATGTCAACAATAACCCCAACAACCCGGTCATCAACTTCCGCTCGTTTGGCGAAGACAAAGAGTCGGTAGCCAGCAAGGCCCTGGCCTACATGAAAGGCATGCAGGACAACGGTTTGCTGACTTCTCTGAAGCACTTTCCCGGCCACGGCGACACCGGCACGGATTCACACTATGACTTACCGTTGATCTCGAAAAACCGCCAGCAACTGGATAATCTGGAGTTGTATCCGTTTCGGAAGCTGATCGACGCAGGGGCTTCGGGGGTGATGATTGCCCACTTAAGCATCCCGGCACTGGACTCCACCCCTAACCTGCCCAGTACGCTTTCGCGCCGGGTGGTTTCCGATTTGCTGAAAAACGAACTCGGTTTCGGCGGCCTCATTTTTTCTGACGCCATGAACATGAAGGGTGTCATGAAATATTTTCCGTCTGGCATTGCCGATCGGATGGGCATCGAAGCAGGCATGGATGTGCTGGAATACACGCTGGACATCCCCCGCGCCATTGCGGAGATCAAACAGGCGGTTGCTGACGGTCGGCTTTTGCAAACGGACATCGACGCCCGCTGCCGTAAAGTGCTGGCCGCCAAAGCCTGGGCGGGTCTGGATCGGTACAAGCCCGTCAACCTAATGAATCTGGTTCGGGAACTGAACGAACCCGAATCCAACCTGATCAATCGGTTGCTGACCGAAGAAGCCCTGACGGTGCTGAAAAACGACAAAGAACCGTCGGGGGAACCCATCATTCCGGTATCGAATCTGGGTACCAAACGCATTGCCTCGGTGTCGCTGGATGCGGCTGACGAAACCTATTTCCAGAAAATGCTCGCCAACTATACGGCGGTCAAACACTTCAACATCGCGGCTGCAACAGCGGATACGACCCTGGAACGGATTCGGAACGAGTTGAAAACGTACGATTTACTGTTGGTGGGCGTACATCTGAGCAACATTCGCCCGGCGGTACAGTACGGCGTTACGCCCAAAACCGTCGCGCTGTTGAAAGAATTATGCGAAACCGGAAAAGCCGTCGTCTCGATTTTTGGAAATCCGTATGCACTGGACAAACTCGAAGGGCTGGACAAGGCCAAGGGCCTGATTATGGCCTACCAGCTCACCCAATTCACGGAAGAACTGGCCGCCCAACTGATTTTTGGCGCGATTCCGGCGAAAGGCAAATTGCCCGTAACGGTTAATTCACAATACAAACTGAACGACGGCATCACCACGCCCGCCATTGCCCGGTTGAAATACACCATTCCGGAAGAGGTGGGGGTCGATTCGTATTTTCTGACGGCAAAGATTGACTCTCTGATGCAGATGGCGATGCGCGAGAAAGCAACGCCGGGCGGTGTGGTTCAGATGGCGAAAGACGGCAAGGTGATTTTCCGGAAAGCTTACGGAACGCATACCTACGAAGGGTTGACCCCGACCAAAGAAGACGATTTATTCGATCTGGCTTCCGTAACCAAAGTCAGCACCTCGACGCTCGCGCTGATGCGGCTGGTGGACGAAGGGAAGTTCGATCTGAACAAAACCATGGGGGACTACCTGCCGGATTTTAAACACTCGAACAAGGCCAATCTGGTCTGGCGGGACGTTTTGACCCACCAGGCGGGTTTGAAAGCTTCCATTGCCTTCTGGACGGCGACCAAAAATCCAGACGGAACCTGGAAGGACCATACCTTCGACGAGGAGAAACACGGGCCGTATAAAGTGCAGATTACGGACAATCTGTTCATGCACCGAAAATACCGGAAAACCATTTTCGAGACGATTCGCGATTCGCCGGTTAGTGACAAAAAAGACTACGTCTACAGTGATTTGTCATTTATTCTGTATCCGCAGATTGTTGAAAAAATGACGCACCAGCCATTTGAAGATTATCTGAAGCAGAATGTGTATGAACCCTTGGGCGCTACCACACTGACTTTCAACCCGATGCGGTTTTATCCCCTGCCGCGCATGGTGCCGACGGAATACGATTCGGTGTTTCGCAAAACGCTGGTGTGGGGCCGCGTACACGACGAAGGCGCAGCCATGCTCGGCGGAGTTTCAGGCCATGCCGGTTTGTTTGGTTCGTCCAACGACTTGATGAAACTGGTTCAAATGTATTTGCAGAAGGGCTATTACGGTGGAAAGCAGTTTATCAGTCCGGCCACCATCACGGAATTTACGCGGTATCAATTCCCGGAAAAAGGGAGTCGGCGCGGCCTGGGATTTGACAAACCCACGTTCAAATATTCGGGAAACGCGCCTAAATACGCCAGTCCGCAGAGCTACGGACACTCCGGTTTTACCGGAACCTTTATCTGGGTTGACCCGCAATACAACACTTCGTACGTGTTCATGTCGAACCGGGTTTATCCAAGCCGGAGCCACACCAAGCTCCTTACGATGAACGTACGGACGAACATTGCCGACGCGTTGTATGAAGCCATTCGGCGGGGACCAACGTCCAATCTGGCGAGCATCCTGATGACGCCGTAAAAGAATCCGTTTCGTATTTTTGTCTTAACTAATGCGGTAAAACGCCCGGCTGCGGATGAAAAACTACCTGATTCGCCTGGTTGACTACGAGCGGTGGGCCAACCGAACCGTGATCGATGCACTCGACACCGTGGCCAGCCCTCCACTTCGGGCGGTGCAACTGATGGGGCATATTCTGTCTGCCCAGCAGATCTGGCTGTCGCGGGTGACGGGCGAAGTCAGTTACGTTGCCATTTGGGAAGACATTCCGATTGCCTGGATGGCCGAAACATCCGAACGGAATTTCCTGCGCTTGAAAACCCTCCTGGAAAGTGAATCGGACGACAGCCTGAACCGGATTATTTCGTATACCACCTCGAACGGCCAGCCTTTCAAAAGCCCCCTGATTGATATTTTGACGCAGTTGAGTCACCATGCTGCCTACCACCGCGGACAGATCGTCCAGTTGATTCGCCCGCAACTCGACCAGGCACCGCTGACCGATTTTATATTCTGGTCGCGGGACTGAGTCGTTCCACATTGCCTCTGTCCGTTTGTGTCTTCCGTTATTTCAAGCGGTAGGAATGCATCGTAACCTCTATATCCGGGTCGAATCCGGGTTTCCACCGAATTTTCTCATGAAAGGCAAGCGCCGTAACCCGTTTCTGACGAACCTGTAACGTTTCCAGAAACTCTTTAGCGTCAGCCAGATGATCGACCCGGGCATTCACCACCATTCCCTTCTCCAGTAATACAGGCACAGCCCGGTAGGTGACGGTCGAATTATTTTCCGCCCCAATGCTCATGGTCAGTTGCGGAGGCTGAAACAGGAAATTCAGGATTTTCCCATACAGGGAATAATGGATTTTAGTATAAACGACATGCAGCAGGGAGTCTGCTCCCGAAAAATGGAGTTGTTCACCCATCCGCAGCCGGATGGTTTCTTTTTTGACGAGATGCAGCGGCCGGATATCATCCGTTTTTTTCAGAAAAAGGCGACCATCTGTCTGGTCGGCCATTCGGTAACGTTGCAAAATGGCCAACAGCGTTTGCGTCTCATCCGCAAGCGGGTATTTTCCGTCAATACTTTCGTAGGAATAGATAATCCAGTCGGGCGCGGTTTTGGAGAGATACTTTTCCCGGTTCTTCGTATCCAGATACCAGTTGTATGCCTGATAGGATTGAATAACCGGACGAGGATTGTAGTTCAATCCGTTAAAATAAATTTCTGAAATTTCATTGGGAATTCGATCCGTCGTCTGATTCCCGATTTTTTGACGAATTCGGGCGGGAATTGTTGCTCTGGGAACTGGATACGTTTCCGTTAATGCTGATTGAAAATAATGCGTTAGGATGTATACTTTCTGGGTAAACATCGTCGTATAATTAACCGACATTTTTCCAAAAACCGGTACATAAAAAACAAGATAAAAACTGCTATTCAGGAGTAAATAGACAAAGAATATTTTCCGGATCCAGTCTTCTTTTGCGGAAACGATAATCAGCACCAGCAATATGCTTGATTGCTTTATATAAACCGTTAAGTGGCCGCTATCGGCTCGGGTGAATGCATATTTCAGGAGTACAAAGGAAATGATCAGCAACCATACCAGACTGAATAAAGCAGCATAAGGTTTGTTTTTAGGCTTGTTAGCGGATGTCGCCAGGGTATAAAAGTAAAGCAAGGTGGTTGCGATTTGCAGGAGATACATTCCATACGAGAGCAGCACGAGCCTGAGCCTGTTATCCGGATAAATAGCTTGCGATTCGTTATAACCGCTGATTATATGCAGGCTGGAAATAAAGTAATTCACTAAATCGGTGTGCAAAAAATGAGCACCCGCCATCAATAACGCCAGCAGAATCGCTACCTGATAAAGAAAGCAATGTCCTTTTTTTTGTTTGCTCAAGTAAACATAAATTAACAATGAGACAACAAAACCTAGACTGAGAATGCCATAATTGGCCTTCATGAAAAAATTAACGGTGGAGAGAACAAATAGGTAGTAGAGCAAACCCTGCCTTGGCCGGTAGATATAGCGAACACCCCAGTAGATCACCCAATAAAACCACAGAAAATGAACCCATTCACCGTGCATACTGCTGATCGAGGCCCAGATTAAGAAGTAAATACACAAATGCCATATTTTAAGGGGATTTGGCAACAGGTCGTAGAGCAAAACGGCCAAATTAACCGCGAAGAAAAGATCAACCGCTAAAAGCTCCAAACGACCGGTCGTAATCGTATACCGCTGTAGCCATCGACCCAACGGCCCGTATGTATAAATAATATCCTGCCCCCAGACCAGGTTCTTTTCCTGACTAAGTTCCAACGCAATACGCCATGAATTATCGACCCCGGCACCCGGTATATGGACGAAATCCAGGTACGGAAAGCTTAAAATTAAAAGGATTAATACGAAACTAACTTTGACAGCCTGGTGCTCAATTTTCGTCGTAATGAATTTCTCTAACCCGATTAAGAGGTAGATCCTACAATAGTTTATCGCTAATATCATACAAGAATGGATAGAGGTTTTACATGGTAGAACGGGTTAGAAAATTGTACAATAAAAAATCCTGCCATCAGGAATAAACAGCACCGTACCCTCGGCTAAAATGCATGATAGACCGAACCGATGCATGTTTGCAAAAGCAAATATAATACCAATACAATTACCTGCTAAGCCAGAAAGAGAGTTGATCAGAAAATCATCGAAAATGTGCTGCCTTGTCCGGGTGTGGAGGTCACTTTTAATTGCCCGTTGTGAAGCTGCATAATCTGCCGGGAAAGGCTTAAACCGATGCCTGAACCAGTTTTTTTAGTAGTGTAAAAGGGGATAAAAATCTTCTCGATGGCTTCCGGCTCAATGCCCGGCCCGTTGTCGGAAACGTAAATCATCAGCCGGTTGTCCTGCGATTTAACCTCCAGCCGGAGTTTTGGCTTTCGGTGTCCGTCCAGACTTTCCATTGCGTTTTTGATCAGGTTGATCAACACCATTTCAATTTGCCCGGCATCGGCAAAAATCATCAGGTACGACGGCACGGGAGGAGCCTGCAAAATAATATGCCGCTGCTGCAACTCCGTTTGTACCAGCGCAATGACATTTTTCAACAGGTTCTCGACGGAGATTTCGGCCAGTCGTGGTTGCGGAATGGCCGTGAAATTACGATAGGCATCCACAAACCGCATGATGCCACGCCCCCGGTGTTCGATGGTCGTCAGGGCTTCGCGCAGGTCATTGACCGCTTCGGTATCCGCCCCGGCCAGTTCCGTATTGACAATCTGCTGCATGGTGCCGACCAGCGAAACAATCGGCGTAACCGAATTCATGATCTCATGGCGGAGTACCTTGGTCAAATTCTGCCAGGCTTCCAGTTCTTTCTGTTGCAGTTCGGAGCGAATGTTCTGAATCGACGCCACCGTGACCGGACGCCCCCGCAGGCTGACCGTCGCACAGCGTACGGAAAGTTCCTGTTCGAAGCTGGTCTGGTAAATGGCGGGCGTGCTGCTGGGCGTTCCGGTCAGAATATCGTATAATCCGGCATGAACCGACTGTAAATCAGAAAGATTACGAAGCCGGTAAATGCCCAGCAAACGCAAAGCGGCCTGGTTCGTCATCTCGACGTTGCCGACCATATCGAACGAAATCAGCCCCACACTGACTTGTTGAACAATCGTATTGAGGTAGTGCAAATTCGCTTCTTTCTCGGCCCGCGCCTGCCGGAAAGCTTCCAGCACTTCGTTGAACTGCTGGTTCAACTCCTTAAAACTGGGTCCCAACTCGCTATCGGCTTTGAAGGCCACGGCGAAATCTGAATACCGTACCGACTCCATAAACCGGGTCAGCTTGCGGTTCAGGCTGGTGATGTAGCGGTGTAGGTTGGCCGTTTGAACCGTCAGCAAAATAAGCCCGACCCCGACCAGCAGCGACCGGCTGGCCGGAACCGTCCACCAGGCATACGCAATGAGCAGACAGGTAATCAGAATAATGGCAATCCGAATAAAGAGCCCGGTGGCGAATCGTTTCATAAATCAGAGTCCGTATTTCTCCAGACGGCGGTACAATGCCTGCCGCGACAGCCCAAGTTCACGGGCGATGTCGGTGATGTTGCCGTGGTACTTTTGCATGGCCTGCTGAATCATTTTCTTCTCCATATCTTCAATCTGAAGATTCTCCTGGAACGGCAAATCCTTGTCCGTCGGAATCGCGGCCGGGGTGCTGGTACCAAAGTAAAAATCTTCCGGTTCCAGCACATTGCCCTGCGCCAGAATAACCGCCCGCTCGATGGCGTGCTGCAATTCCCGGATGTTCCCCGGCCAGCGGTACTGCTGCAATTGCCGGGTTAGGGCCGGACTGATCGAAGCGACTTTGCGGTTGTATTGCTTGCGGTATTGCTTCAGAAAATGCTCGGCCAGCGGCACAATGTCTTCGGGCCGTTCGCGCAGGGGCGGAATGTGAATCTCGATGGTATTGATCCGGTAGAGCAAATCCTGCCGGAATGACCGGTCACTGACGTGCTGGTAAATCGGTGAGTTCGTGGCGCAAATCAGGCGGACGTCGATATTTTTGGGCTTGTTCGTTCCCAGTCGGGTCACCACCCGCTGTTGCAAAACCGTCAGCAGTTTAGCCTGCTGGGGCAGTGAAATGTTGCCGATTTCATCCAGAAAAATCGTGCCACCCTGAGCTTCTTCAAACCGCCCGGTCCGGTCTTCGCGGGCATCGGTGAAAGCACCCTTGACGTGGCCGAACAATTCACTCTCGAACAGACTGTCGCTCAAAGCGCCCAGATCGACGCTCACAAACGGTTTGTCACGCCGGAGCGATCGCTGGTGTAACGCTCTGGCGACCACATCCTTCCCGGTTCCGTTCTCACCCAGAATCAGCACATTGGCATCCGTTTCGGCCACGCGCTCCACGGTGGCAAACACCTGCCGCATGGAGGGGCTGACGGCTATGTAGCCGGATTGGTTTTGCGACTTGCCGCCCACCGACGCCGATCCGGCCGGGCTGCTGGTTTTCGACAGTCCGTTGCTGTCGTCTTTCCGCCCTTCCAGCGCACTTTGCAGGGTGGCCAGTAGTTTATCATTTTCCCAGGGTTTCAACACAAAATCCCGGGCGCCGGATTTGATGGCCCGCACTGCCATTTCAACGTCGCCATAAGCTGTGATCAGCACAACCGCCGTGGTGGGTTTAATGTCCAGAATCCGGTCGAGCCACAGAAAACCCTCGCGGCCACTGCTGTTGTCGCGCTGGAAATTCATGTCGAGCAGCACGAGATCGTAGCTTCCGTTGGTGATCAGAAACGGAATTCGCTCAGGATTTTTTTCAATATCAACCTGGGGATAATGGCGTTTGAGCAACAATTTGGCTGCGCTCAACACATCGACGTCGTCGTCGATAATCAGAAGTTTCGACATAAAATTTTCAGGACGGTGCTAGAAACAGTGCGGTTTTTCCAGTCAGGATGCCCGTTTACCGCCTAAAGATAGGCAGTCTGTTGGTTCGCTGCAAAACAGCTTGTCAGGAAGCCCTGACACGACAATATTCAGCGGTTTTACCCGTGTCCGCTTTCGGACAAAACTTGTCCGCATGTGGACAGGAATTAGCCCTCAAAATCACCATAACTTACTGTCTATCAGCACTTGTAAATTACTGGCACGTCAATTGGCATTAGACTATCCAAATGGATGATGCTGAAAAATCATTTTCTTGCAGCCTTATTCAGGAATCAATTAGTCAACCAATCAATCAACGAATTAATGGATCGCGTATTACCTAAACGATTTTGGACAAGCCAGCGGATTGCCATTGCAATCGGCGGAGTAGCCGTAATCGGATTACTGGCTTACAACTTTCTATGGGCCGATCACCGTTCGAAACTGAACGTCGAAAAGGATAAAATTACGATTTCAACCGTTTCAACCGGCACTTTCGACGATTTCATTGTCGTAACCGGTGTGGTTCAGCCTTTGAAAACCATCCGGCTCGATGCCATCGCCGGGGGTTATGTAACCGAGAAACTCGTAGAGGGTGGAGCAATGGTGAAACAGGGCGAAGTATTGCTGAAGCTGGAAAACCAGAACCTGCGACTCAACTTCCTCCAGTCGGAAACCGAAGCCAACCGATTGGTCAACGATTTGCAAAATACCCGTCAACGCTTGCGGGTGGAACGCTATACGCTGCAAAAAACGCTCTCAGATCTGGATTTTCAGCTCGACAAGGCCAAAGATGCGTACGATCGCCAGGCGAGATTGTTTAAAGACAAAGCCGTTCCCGAACAGGAGTACCTGACGGCCAAACGGGATTATGACCGGCTGGTTGAACAACGGAAAATTGAAGTAGAATCGCAGAAATACCAGCAGGAAAACTCGCTGATTCAGATCAAGCAACTGGAAGAAACGCTGGCCCGGACGCAGAAAAACGTGGCCCTCTGGCAGCAAACACTGAATAACCTGGTGGTCAAAGCACCGGTTTCGGGTCAGTTATCGTCGATGGACGTGGAAGTCGGTTCCAACATCAACCAGGGCCAGAACATTGGCCAGATCGATGACCTCAACGGTTTCAAAATGCGGGTCGGCATTGACGAACACTACAACAGCCGCATCTTCGCCGGGTTGAACGGAACATTTGAATACAGCGGCACCAACAACGCCTTACAGATTACGCGGGTTTATCCGGAGGTTCGGAACGGACGGTTTGAGGTGGACATGATTTTCCCGAAAGGCGCTCCGGCGGGGATCAAACGTGGCCAGTCGACGCCCATTCAACTCGAACTGGGCAAGGCTTCGAAAGCGACGCTGTTGCCGGTGGGCGGTTTCTTCTCCGATACGGGTGGCAACTGGGTGTATGTGGTGGATAAAGTGGGCAACCGGGCAGTGAAACGGAGCATTACGCTGGGTCGTAAAAACCCCGAATATTTCGAAGTGCTGACCGGCCTCGAACCAGGCGAACAGGTCATTACGTCATCGTACGAGAACTTTGGTGATAACGAAGTCCTTGAATTTTAACGCTGATATTCTCTGATAAACTCTGTGAAATAGTTTTTAAGAATTATATCACAGAGTTTATCAGAGAATATCAGAGGTTATCAGAGTTGTAAATCAGAAACCAGTCAGACAATATGATACGTACCGTAAACCTACAAAAAGTTTTTGCGACTGAAGAAGTCGAAACCACCGCGCTGCACGGCATTTCCATGGATGTTAAGGACGGCGAATTTGTGGCTATGATGGGTCCGTCGGGCTGTGGAAAGTCCACGCTGCTCAACATCCTCGGCCTGCTGGACAACCCGTCGGAAGGCGAATACCACTTCTACGGCACCGAGGTGTCGAAGATGTCGGAACGTCAGCGGGCGCAGTTGCGGAAAGGCTCCATCGGCTTTGTGTTTCAGAGCTTTAACCTCATCGACGAGCTAACGGTTTACGAAAACGTCGAACTGCCGCTGCTGTATCTGAAAACCCCCGCCGAAGACCGTAAGAAAGCGGTGGAGGAAGTACTCGAACGGATGAACATCATGCACCGTCGCAACCACTTTCCGCAGCAACTCTCCGGTGGTCAGCAGCAACGGACGGCCATTGCCCGCGCGGTGGTTGCCAAACCCAAGATGATCCTGGCCGATGAGCCGACGGGTAACCTGGACTCCACCAACGGGGAGGAAGTGATGAAATTGCTGAACCAGTTGAACACGGAAGGTACAACCATCATCATGGTGACGCACTCACCCTACGATGCCGGTTTTGCCCACCGCATCGTCAACCTGTTCGACGGCAAGATTGTGACGGAGAATTTCCACGTGTGATACATTCTGAACCGCACGGGTGGCCCGTGCGGTTCAGAAACCTTTTTATGAAAACGCTGATCCTTTTGTTTCTTATGGTTTGTATCGGCCAGTCGGCTTCGGCCATTGGTCATCCACACAACCTTTTTTCGGCCCACCGGAAGGTGAAACAGTATGTCCCGAAGACAAAGGATAGCCAGCGAACCCCTTGCCAGGTATCCCAACCAACGCTGGTGAAGTTCGTGCGGACTCTGGCACAGTAGTACGACGGCTCACCGACGATCCCGCTTTTTCTTATGCTTCTCAACTACACTAAAATTGCGCTGCGTAATCTGTGGAAACACAAAACGTTTGCGTTGGTCAACGTCATTGGCATGTCGGTAGCGTTTGCGAGCTGCCTTTTGCTGTTTCTGGCCGCCTGGTCGCACCTGACGTTCGATAACTTCCACACCAACGGCAAGCAGTTGTTCATGGTGTATGAGCAGTCGGGACCCACGAACAAATCGGCGACGATGCCTGCTCCCCTGGCACCGTCGCTCCGCAAAGAACTCCTGCCGGAGATCGCGCACATTACGCGGGTGGTCGATGGCGGTGGAGCGGTACGGTACGGCGATCAGGAATTTGACAAGAGCGTCCGGTTTGTCGATCCCGATTTTTTCGAAATGTTTTCGTTTCCGATGCGGAAGGGCAATTCACTCACTGTTCTGAACAGCCTGAGTAACATCGTCATCAGCGAAAAAACCGCCCAGTCGATTTTCGGAACCGCCGACCCTGTTGGAAAAACCCTGTCGCTGCGGTTGAACGAAACCTGGAAACCGTTCGTGGTGTCGGGCGTGATTGCCGATGCGCCCACCAATTCCAGCCTGAAGTTCGACCTGCTGGCCCGGTTTGAAGCCTACCCGGAATACCAGCAAAACAAAGACCAGTGGGACAACCGGTTTCATTCGGTATTCGTCCAGGTCGATCCGAAAATAAGCGAAGCCACGTTTGAACAACGACTCCGGCCTTTCGTCACCAAATACCTCGCCAATTCGATCCTGAACCTCAAACGCGACGGCGGGCAGCCCGACGAAAACGGCGACCTGACCAGCCTGCGGTTGTTGCCGATGACCGACATGCACTTCGACACCGAGGTGGGCGGAGGCAATGGCTCGCCCGTCAAACGTTCTTACCCGATTCTGCTGCTGGTGGTGGCCGGTTTCATCGTGCTGATTGCCTGCATCAACTTCATCAATCTTTCTACGGCCCGGTCCATGACGCGCTCCCGCGAGGTCGGTATGCGCAAGGTGCTGGGGGCCTTAAAACAACAACTGGTCTTTCAATTCTGGGGCGAAGCCTTCATCCTTTGCCTGATTTCGCTGGTCCTGGGTGGTTTGCTGGTCACGGCTTTGGTCGCCGAGTTGAACAGCATTCTACGAACCAAAGCGTCCCTCTCCTCCCTCGCCGACCCTACCGTAATCGTCTCCATGCTGATGGCTTTTCTGGTGATTACCTTCGTAGCTGGCGGCTATCCGGCCCTGTTTGTAACTCGACTGAACACCATTCAGATTCTGAAAGGAAAAGTTTCACTGGGAAAAACCGGAGCGGTTCGCAACACCCTGCTCATTGTTCAGTTTGCCATTGCCACGTTTCTGATGGCCTGTACGCTCATTGCCTGGCAACAAGTCAACTTCCTGCGCACCATGCCCCTGGGATTTAATGAAAACCAGGTCGTTAGCATCCCCATTGGCAGCTCGGTCAATGGACGGCAGGCGTTGAATCTTTTCCGGGACAAGCTGGCACAACAGCCCCGGGTGCTAAGCGTAACGGGCGCGTATAAAAACTTTGGCCGTGGTCTGGATGGTTCCACGGTGACGTCGATTGTGGGCTTTGACCACAAGAACCGGACGATTCGGAGCCACTGGCAACCCGTCGATTACGACTACCTGAAAACCCTGGACATCAAATTGCTGGCCGGGCGCGATTTCTCCCGTCAGTACGCAACCGACACCACCACCAGCGTCATCATCAACGAAACGATGGCGAAGGAACTGGGCGAGAAAAACCCGGTCGGCACCCTGCTGAACGTGAGCGATGGCGAGCCGCCTTTGGTGGTCATCGGCGTGGTGAAAGACTACCACCACGAATCGCTCAAGAAAACCGTGCAGCCCAATACCCTTCTCATGAGCCACGACTGGCCGATTGGCTACGTTCTGGTCAAAATTGCTCCGGACAACGTGCCGGCCACGATGGCGGTTTTGAAAAAAGCCTGGGAGGAAGTTGCTCCAAAATCTGAATTTGAAGGCAGTTTCCTCGACGAAAATACCGACCGGCAATACCAGTCGGAAGAACAAATGGCCAAACTATTCATTACAGCCGCCGGAGTGGCCATCGTGCTGTCGTGCATGGGTCTGTTTGCCATCGCCATCATGATCATGGCGCAGCGAATCAAAGAAATTGGCGTGCGTAAAGTACTGGGTGCCAGCGTGACCAGCATTGTCATCCTGCTATCGAAAGACTTCCTGAAGCTGGTGCTGATCGGCATTGTCATCGCATCCCCGCTGGCGTGGTGGCTGATGAGTCAGTGGCTGAAAGAATACGCGTTCAAAATCGAACTGGCCTGGTGGATGTTCGCCGTCGCGGGTTTGCTCGCCATTCTGATCGCCCTGGTCACCGTCAGTTTCCAGAGTATCAAAGCGGCCTTAACCAATCCGGTATCCTCACTTCGTTCGGAGTGAAAAGAGTGAAGAGTTATGAGTTAAGAGTTAAAATGGATGTCTGCATTTCTAACTCTTAACTCATAACTCTTCACTCATAATTTTACACAACATGCTAACGAACTATTTCAAAATCGCGTTTCGGAATCTGGTGCGCCACAAGGTGTTTTCGGCCATCAACATTGTCGGACTGTCCATCGGGATTGCGGCTTGTCTCCTGATTCTGCAATATGTGGATTTTGAGCTGAGCTACGACCAGTTTCACGCGAAGGGCGATCGGATTTACCGCGTCAAACAGGATCGGTATGACAAGGGCAAACTGAGCACGCAATGGGCCGGGGGTGCCCAGGCGGCTGGCAACTCGTTCAAAGCGACCTTCCCGGAGGTGGAAGATTACGTCAAAGTGCTGAAGCGCCGGGCATTGATTGCCGATTACGGCGAAAAAAGCCTGAAAGTCGAGAAGGTTTTTGTGGCCAGCCAATCGTTCTTCAAAATCTTCTCCTATCCCCTGCTCGCCGGTGATCCCACCACCGCGCTGGCTGAACCCAATACCGTCGTACTTTCCGAAACCGTTGCGAAAAAGCTATTCGGAAACGAACAGGCCATGGGCAAAACCATCCGGTTCAACCAGCGGAAAGCAGTTAAAGTAACGGGCGTTTACAAAGATATGCCGGCCAACACGCACCTGCACCCGGATCTGCTGATTCCGCACGTGACGTTTGTGAAAGAAATGGGGCCGGACAACAATCCGGACAATGCCTGGATGTGGGACGGAGCGATGTCGTATTTGTTGCTGCGCCCCGACGCCAATCCGAAAGCCCTCGAAGCCAAATTTGTGCCGTATATTGAAAAAACCATTGGGGCCGAACTGAAAAAATACGATGCCGGTGCGGTCTATACGCTGCAACCCCTGAAAGACATTCACCTCTACTCGCACCTGATGGAGGAAGCCGAGCCCAATGGCGACGGCAACACGGTGTATCTGCTGCTGGCGATTGCGTTCTTCATCGTCGTCATTGCCTGGGTTAACTACATCAATCTGGCGACGGCGCGGGCCATCAACCGGGCCAAAGAAGTCGGCATTCGCAAGGCCGTCGGTTCGCAACGGGGGCAGTTGATCCGGCAATTCCTGATCGAATCGGTCTTGCTGAATGGCCTGGCGGTGATTCTGGCGCTGGGTTTTGTCGTGGCCGTGATGCCGCTGTTCAACGCACTGTCGGGCCAGCACCTGACGCTGTCGTTGCTGGGCAACGGGTCGTTCTGGTTGGCGTTGGCAACCTTGTTCATCATTGGAACCTTCTTTTCGGGTTTGTATCCGGCGTTTGTTTTGTCCGGTTTCCGGCCGGTCACGGTGTTGAAAGGCAAGATGGTGACGTCGCGGCAGGGCATCATTCTGCGGAAATCGCTGGTCATTTTTCAGTTTGCGGCTTCGCTGTTTCTGCTCGTCGGCACGCTGGCGGTTTTTCGGCAAATCAGCTTCATGCAGGAACAAAGTCTGGGTATCAACATCGATCAGACGCTGGTCGTCAATCCGCCCATCATCCGTTCAGATTCCACGTTCATGCGGCAGATGGTGGCTTTTAAAGAAGAACTGCTGCGCCAACCCGCCATCCGGCACGTAGCCGCGTCGTCGGTGGTGCCGGGTCAGGCGTCGGACTGGAACGCGGGCGGCATTCGATTGAAAGGCACCGACGAAAGCAAGGGAAGCCAATACCGGGTGATTGCCGTCGATTACGACTTCCTGAAAACCTTCGACCTGAAACTGCTGGCCGGGCGCGATTTTTCGAAAGAGTACGGCCTGGAAAAGAAAGCCGTCATTTTCAACAAAATGGCGATCAAGCAACTGGGTTTCAACAAGCCGGAAGAGTCGATTGGCAAAGAAATTGATTTCTGGGGCGAAACGTTTACCATCGTTGGCGTCACCGACAATTTTCACCAGCAATCGCTGCGGGATGCCTTCGAACCGCTGATTCTCCGGCTCATTCCGGATGCGGGCGGTTATTTTTCGATCAAAATGGCTTCCAGTCAACTAAACACCACAATTGCTACCGTCCGGAGCGAATGGAACCGGTTTTTCCCCGGCAATCCGTTTGAATACTTCTTTCTGGACGAACATTTCAACGCGCAATACCAGGCCGATCAGCGGTTTGGGCAGGTGTTCGGTCTGTTCACCGGTTTAGCGATTCTGGTCGCGTGCCTGGGCTTGTTCGGGCTGGCGTCGTTCACCACGGCCCAGCGGACCAAAGAAATTGGCATTCGCAAGGTGCTGGGCGCCACGGTGCCCGAGATCGTGCGGATGTTGTATAAAGAATTTGCGATTTTGATTCTGATTGCCTGCGTGGTAGCGACTCCGCTGGCGTGGCTGGCCGTGAGCCAGTGGCTCAACACGTATGCCTTTCGGGCCGATATAAACTGGTGGCTTTTTGCACTCCCGTTCGTGCTGGTACTGGCGATTGCGCTGCTGACGGTTTCGTTTCAGTCCGTAAAAGCGGCTCTGATGAATCCGGTTACCTCGCTGCGTTCGGAATAACGAGTTATGAGTGAAGAGTTAGGACTTCCGCTTTTGCCCCTAAATCCCCTAAAGGGGACTTTTAGCATCCGGATTAGACTGCGTCCAAGTCCCCTTTAGGGGATTTAGGGGCAAAAGCGGAAGTGCAATGAATTATCAGACGTAAGTCCTAAAAGTGATGAGTTTGGTTAATGCTCTTCACTCTTAACTAAAAAAAGGGGTATGATTCGCAATTACTTCAAAACCGCCTGGCGGGGTTTGCTCAACAACAAAGGCTACTCGGCCATCAACATTGGCGGACTGGCCGTGGCGTTGGGAATCGGTATTCTGCTGCTCTGGTGGGTGAAAGACGAAACGAGTTTCGACCGTTTTCATTCGAATGCGGATCGGATCTACCGCATCAATGGCGGTTTTGGCTCCGGCACGGCGCAGCAGTTTTCGGGCCAGATCGTGGCCCCCGTGGCGGCTTATGCCAAACAGCAGATGCCGTCGGTGGAAGACGCCGTGCGCATCGTCGGGAATTATGATGTCTCGCCTTTCAAGGTGCAGGAAAAAACGCTGGTGGAGGAAAAAGCCGTCTACGTCGATCCGGGTTTCTTTACGTTTTTCAGCTTCGAATGGGTGAAAGGCAACCGCGAACGTCCTTTCCCGGACCTGCAATCGGTCGTTCTGACGGAGTCAGCGGCTTTGAAATACTTTGGCTCGGCTGAACCGGTTGGAAAGGTACTGTATTCCGTTCCGAAAAAGCAGAACTTTGTCGTGAGTGGCGTCATCCGGGATTTTCCCGACAACTCCAGCATCCGGTGTAATATGCTGTTTCCGTTGCAGATTTTGGCGAATCAATACAGTGGCGCTCCCGGTGATTACTGGAAAACCATGGATTCGGACTGGGGCAACTGGTTCGCCCAAACGTATTTCCGGGTCGATCCGCGCGCCAATCTGGACAAGCTGGTAAAAACCCTGAACGACGTTCACCATGCCAGCAATAAATATGATCAGGTGACGGTGTACCGCCTGCAACCGCTGACCGACATCCACCTCTACCGGCCCGACGGCACACCGGGAGCCATACAGGAAGTAAAAATGATGGGCATCGTCGCCCTGATTCTGCTGGCCATCGGCTGCATCAACTACGTCAACCTGGCCACGGCGCGGGCCACGCAACGGGCGAAGGAAGTGAGTGTCCGGAAGGTCGTCGGGGCGGGTCGCGAACACCTGATTGGCCAGTTTCTGGCCGAATCGCTCCTGATTTTTGTCGTCGCGCTGCTGCTGGCCATCGGGCTGATCAAAGGGCTGGAATCGACCTATCAGGAACTAACCGGCAAAACCCAGCCCTTCTCGCTGGCCGATCCGCAGACCTGGCTGGTGCTGGTGGGCGCGCTGGTATTTACCCTCGCCGTTGCGGGCATCTATCCGGCTCTGGTTTTGTCGTCGTTCGAACCCTTGAAAGTGTTGCGCGGAAAAATGGCCACGGGCGGCAAAGGCGTTACGTTCCGGCAAACACTGGTGATCACCCAATTTGCCTTTTCGACGGCCTTGATCGTAGGAACTCTGGTCATCGGCAACCAACTGCGGTTTATGCGCGAGCGCAACCTGGGTTATGACCGGGAAAATGTCTTCGCGTTCTGGATGACCGGCGATATGTTGAAGCATTTCGATGCGATCAAGGCCGAATTGTCGCGCCAGCCCAGCGTCCGGAGCGTAACCGCTTCGAATGGCAATCTGCTCAGTTTAGGCAATTCGACCGGCGATACGGACTGGGACGGAAAGCCCAAAAACAGCATGTTTATCATCAACCGGATGCAGGTCGAGAAAGATTTCATTGCCACCTTCGGCCTGAAAATGGTGCAGGGCGAGACCTTTACCGGCTCCTCCGCCGACTCGATGCACGTCATCCTGAACGAAACCGCCGTGAAAAATACGGGCATTAAAAATCCCATCGGCAAGCGTTTTACGCTCGGTCAGACGAAGGGAATCATCATCGGTGTCGTGAAAGATTTCCATTTTGCTTCCCTGCGTCAGAAAGTAGAACCGGCGGTTTTCTTTTACCGAAACAACACCAATTTGGGGCGGCTTTACGTCAAAACCACGGGTCGGGATGCGTCCAAAGCCATTGCGGCTACCGAAAAACTCTGGAAAAAGTACAGCCCCGATTATCCGTTCGACTACCAGTTTATGGACGTGCAATACAACGAAATGTATAAATCGGAACAGCGGACGGGGCAGTTGTTCAACTTCTTTGCGGGAATCGCCATTCTGGTTTCCTGCCTCGGTTTATTTGGGTTAGCGACCTTCACAGCTCAGCAACGTACCAAAGAAATCGGCATCCGCAAGGTGCTGGGTGCGTCGATTACGGGCATTGTCGCGCTGCTTTCCAAAGATTTTCTGAAGCTGGTGCTGATCGGAATCCTGATCGCAACCCCGATTGCCTGGTGGACGATGAGCCAGTGGCTAACTGCCTTTGCCTATAAGATTGACCTGGCGTGGTGGGTGTTTGCGCTGGCGGGGCTGCTGGCCGTTCTGATTGCCTTTGCCACCGTCAGTTTTCAAAGCATCAAAGCCGCCTTGATGAATCCGGTGAAGAGTTTGAAATCAGAATAGTTAAGCGAAAATATCATTTAGCGGTAGTTCAATCCCGGTTACCGGGTCGGTAAGAGTGGTATCATCGGTAAAAAACTGGTATTTCCCAATGGCCGAATAAACCGAAATCGCTTTAAAACTGGGCAAAACCAGCCAGCATGATTGAACACCGGCCAGAAAATACCGCTCGAATTTAGCCAGAATATCGTCATTGGATTTCGAAGGCGAAACAATCTCAATGACCGTGAGCGGCATTTGAGTCATGGACGTAACGTCGTGCAGAAAGTCGACCTGGAGTTTAGGATAAATGGCAATGTCCGGTACGGTATCCGGGCGTTCCGGCATAGTTAAATTAATCTCCGGCAGAAAGGTGTATTTGGTTCGATAATGCAGTTGCAAAGCAAAAGTTAAATTGCCTTGCACAATAGAGTGATTCAGTGTGGGCATTGGTTTTCCGCGTTCGCGTTCGTAGTCAGAGAGTTGTTCAATGGTAGCTTCCATAACCAAGAGAGTTTTTTCGGATTGAAGTTTAAAGATAACAAAAATGCTAACGAACTATCTGAAAATTGCCGTTCGGAACTTGCTGAGAAACAAGTCGTTTTCGGCCATCAACATTCTGGGCCTTTCGGTCGGTTTGACGTGCTGCATGTTGTTACTACTTTACATCCGGAGCGAGTTATCGTTCGATCAGCACCACCAGCACGCGAAGCAATTGTATTTGATGTCGAGCGCCGTCAAATCGCCTGGATTAAATGAAGAATATCCCCGCCTTTCGGGGCCGATGGCAGCCGCGATTCAATCGGAATTTCCGGAGGTCGAAAAAGTCGCGCGGCTTTATGTCAACATCATGGATGACAAAACGTTGCTGCAGGTGCAGGAAACCGGCAAGCCGATGAAGTCATTTTACGAAACCCAGGGCTATCAGGTCGACTCGACGTTCTTTGATCTTTTTTCCTACGAATTCACGGAAGGCAGTTCTAAAAAGGCCCTGTTTCAGCCCAACTCGATTGTGTTATCCGAAGAGGTCGCCCATAAACTTTTCGGAAATACACCCGCCTTGAACAAAACCGTTCGGATCAGCGGTTCGACAGGCAACGGCGACAATTTCCGGGTGTCGGGCGTTTACCGCGATGAAAGTTCGCGTTCCCACATCGATGCCCGGTTTTTTGTACCGATGTATGTCGGCATGATCGGCAATTACCTTCGGCAGCCCAATCTGGATTATACCAATAACAACCTCTTTACTACTTACCTCCGGTTAAGACCGGATGCCGACGCACAGCAGTTGGAACAGAAAATACCGGCGTTTGTCGAAAAATACATGCGCAGTGAGCTGAAACGGTACGGTTACGATAAACGACTCTTCCTGATTCCCGTTCCGGAGCTTCATTTATACAGCCAGATTCAGGCTATTGTGACGCCGACCAACAGCACCACCTATCTGTACATCCTGGCATCGATTGCGGTTTTCACCCTGTTGATTGCCTGTATTAATTTCATGAATCTTTCAACGGCCCGGTCGGCCAAACGGGCGGCTGAAGTCGGTATTCGGAAGGTGATGGGCGCGGAACGGGGTTCACTAATCGGGCAGTTTCTGGGCGAGTCGATGATCCTGTCGTTGCTGGGGCTTGTCATTGCATTGGGGCTGATTGCCCTGCTTCTGCCGGTATTCAATCAACTGGCCGGCAAATCCTTGCAGGTGTCGGAATTGCTGGAACCGTCAATTGCTCTGTCTTTCATCGGGTTGACGCTGTTGACGGGCTTAATCGCGGGCAGTTACCCGGCGTTTTTCCTGTCGATGTTCAATCCGGCTCAGGTGCTGAAGGGCAAGTTTGTCAACAGCCTGTCGGCGGTGGCTTTGCGTCGCGGGCTGGTGGTTTTTCAGTTTGTGGTCGCCATCGGGCTGGTGCTGGCCACGTTCGTGATTCAGGAACAGATGCGGTTTTTGCGGAATCAGTCGCTGGGTTTTACGCAGGATCAGCAAATTGCCATTCCGTTGCGGAGCAGTGAGTCGCGCGGGATGTATACGGCGTTTCGGAATGAGATTTTACGGAATAACCAGGTGGTTTCGGCGGCCGGAACCCAGTATTATCCCGGCATTATGAACCCCACGGATTTTGGTTTGTATCGCCCGGATCAAACCGTCAATGAAATGCAGAATGTCAAAAACAGCGAGGTCGATTTTGAGTACCTTCAAACGATGGGTTTCAAACTGGTAGCCGGACGGTTGTTCTCGCGGCAATTTCCCGGCGATACTAATAACCGGCTCGTTGTCAATGAATCAACCCTGCGAAAGCTTCAGATTCCACTCCGCAAAGCCATTGGGCAAAAACTGAATTTTAATTGGCACGGGCAGACGTACCAGTACGAAGTGGTTGGTGTTCTGAAAGACTTTCACCACGAAAACCTGCATCAACCCATTGAGCCCTACGCTTTTATGCTGATGACCCGCCCGAATTTCAACTACATCATTGCGCACGTCAATTCAGACAACATGGAAACCGTGCTGGGTTTTCTGGAACGGAAATGGAAAGCCCTGCGCCCCGACGAGCCGTTCGAATATTCGTTTTTGAACGAAGATTTCCAGAAAAATTACCAGGCCGAAATCCGTACGTCGCGCATCGTGACTTATTTCACCGCCATTTCCATCCTGATTTCCTGCCTCGGGCTGTTCGGGTTAGCGGCTTTTGCGGCTCAGCAACGCACCAAGGAAATTGGCGTTCGGAAGGTGCTGGGCGCTTCGATATCCCACATCGTGCTGCTACTTTCCACCGATTTTTTAAAGCTGGTCGTCATCGCCATTCTGATTGCGTCACCGATGGCGTGGTGGGCCATGAATCGATGGCTGCAAAACTTTGCGTATAAGATCACAATTCCGTGGTGGATTTTCGTAGCCGCTGGCGGTTTGGCGTTACTGATCGCGTTCATCACCGTCAGTTTCCAGAGCATCAAAGCCGCGTTGATGAACCCGGTGAAATCACTGCGTTCGGAATGAAGAAGGAAGAGTTATGAGTGAAGAATTAACTCTTCATTCATAACTCGTAACTAAAGAAGGATATGCTGCGTAACTACTTCAAAATCGCCTGGCGGAACCTGTTGAAACACCCGACCACCACGAGCATTCACCTGATCGGCTTGACGCTCGGCCTGACGACCTGTCTGTTGATCCTGCTCTTTATTCAGAACGAATGGGGGTATGACCGACACCTCAAGCAGGGCGACCGGATCTACCGCGTGAACCTCATCCGTACAACGGGTGCCGAGGCCGAAAAGTCGGGAATTACCCCCTATCCGCTGGCGCCCGCGATTCGTACCGACTTCGCCGACTGGTCCAAAGTGACCCGCATTCACGCCGACCGCGACCTTTCCGTGCTGGTTTCGCCCCAGAAAATTCTGAAAGAAGACAACGTCGTTTTTGCGGAACCCGACTTCATCGATCTGTTTGATATTGAAATGGTCGAAGGAAACGGGAAGAATGTTCTCGCCGAACCCAATAAAGTCATCTTAACCCAGAAAACCGCTCAAAAGTATTTCGGCTCGGCTTCGGCCCTCGGAAAAACGCTGCGACTCAACAACGACCTGAAGGTGCAGGTGGCGGGTGTCATGCGGGATATGCCTTCCCAAACGAATTTTCCGGTAACGATGCTGGTGTCTTTCCTGTCGATGAAATCCTATTTTTCATTCGGCATCGACCAATGGGGACTTCGCTCCGGCGGGAGTGTGTTTGCGGTTTTGCCCGAGGGCCAATCGCCGGAGCAGTATGCCGCCCGGCTTCGACAGGCTGAGAAAAAATACTTTTCCAGCCGCGACGGCGAAACCAGCACCTTGGTTCTCCAGCCGCTCCACGACATCCATTTCAACCCCGACTACGAGGGCACCATCCTGACGGCTGCCATTTCGCCCACGTATCTCTACGTTTTCGGTGCCGTTGGTCTGTTTGTTTTGCTGATAGCCTGCGTGAATTTTATCAACATGTCGACGGCACGCGCCATGACGCGCGCCAAGGAAGTGGGCGTCCGGAAAGTGATTGGGGCCACGCAAAGCCAGTTGGTCTGGCAGTTTCTGAGCGAAGCCCTGTGGCTGACCGGTATTTCGGCTCTGCTGTCGTTGCTGCTGACCAACGCTTTATTACCGGTCGTCAACGATTTTTTGCAGAAACAGATTACCTCTGAGTGGCTTCAGACCAGCAGTATTCTGGCGGCTCTGGCGTTGTTCACGGCCTTGCTGGCGGGTCTGTATCCGGCGTTTTTCCTGGCCCGTTTCCGACCCATCCGCGCGTTGAAAACCGTACCCGAAGCTGGTGGTCTTCGCTCCGGACGCGTCTGGCTGCGGCAGGGACTGGTCGTTTTCCAGTTTTCCGTATCCCTCATTCTGGCGGTGGGCGTGCTGATCATTTACCGGCAGATGAACTATTTCCGGCAGAAAGACCTGGGTTTCAAACGGGATGCCATTGTTACGGTTGCCATCCCGGATTCGAAGAAAATGGCGGTATTGGGACACTCGCTGCGGCAAATTCCGGGGGTCGAGCACCTTTCGTTTGCGCTTGGAGCGCCGACATCACCCAACAATTTCGGTACCGACATGCGCCCCGACCCCGCCAATCCGACGAAGAAAATAAACATCTCGCTCAAACTGGCCGACGCCGATTACCTCAAGACGTACGGCTTAAAACTGGTCGCCGGACGGTTTCTCGAACACCGCGATACCGTGGCGATTTCGGGTGCTATACCGGAAGAAAAGCGCCGGTATGCTTTTGTGGTGAACGAAAATACCGTCAAGGCACTGGGCTATGCCAAACCTGAACAGATGCTGGGGCGTCGGATTCGGGTGGGTATCAACGATATTGAAGCCGAAGTGGTGGGCGTCGTGAAGGATTTTCACACCAGTTCGCTGCACAAACCGATTGAGCCAATGGTGCTGATGAACCTGCCGGAGTTCTACTTTTCCGTTGGACTCAACTTGCGGACGAGCAACTACACGGCCACGATGGCGGCCATTGAAACAGCCTGGAAAAGAATTTATCCGGAAAGCTTGTTTGATGCCAAATTCCTGGACGACAGCCTGCAGGAACTGTACGAAGACGAACAGCGGCAATTCTCGCTCCTCCGCGTTTTTGCCGGTATTGCCCTGGTAATCTGCTGTCTTGGGTTGTGGGGACTGGCCACGTTCACCATCGAACGGCGCACCAAAGAGATTGGCGTTCGGAAAGTGTTGGGGGCGTCCGTTACGGGAATTGTCGCTCTGATTTCCAAAGACTTTCTGAAACTGGTGCTGCTGGCGCTCGTCATTGCGACCCCGATTGCGTGGTATGCGATGGAAAGCTGGCTGAAAGAATTCAGTTACCGAATCGACGTGGAATGGTGGGTGTTTGCGCTGGTCGGCGCGGTTTCCATCCTGATCGCCTTTGCCACGGTTTCGTTTCAAAGCATCAAAGCCGCTTTGATGAACCCGGTTACCTCACTTCGTTCGGAATGAAGAGTTATGAGTGAAGAGTTATGACGGGGCCACCCGCACGGTTGGCTGACGCATATAACTCTTCACTCATAACTCATAACTAAAAAATGTATGCTACAAAATTACTTCAAAATCGCCTTTCGCAATCTGTGGAGAAACAAGGTTTTTTCCGGAATCAACGTATTTGGACTGGCCGTCGGGCTGGCGTCCTGCCTGTTGCTGTATCTGTACATTTCGCACGAATTAAGTTACGATTCCTTTCAGCAGAAAGCCGACCGGACAGTGCGGGTCGTGATGGAATACAGCATGGAAGGGCAGGTCAATAAAGTACCACAAACCGGAACGAAGGTGGCTCCGGAATTCGGGCGGCAGTTTCCCGAAGTAGAATCGGGTGTCCGGATGGAAAACCGGCAGGCCGTGGTCAGTTATGCCGACCGGAAATTCAGTGAGAAAAAAGTGGTCTACGCCGATTCAGCCTTGTTCCACATCTTCTCGTTTCGGTTGAAACAGGGAAATCCGAAAACCGCCCTGGCTGGCCCCAATCTGGTCGTCCTGTCGGAGTCGTCGGCCAAAAAGTATTTCGGCAGCGAAAACCCGATTGGGAAAACCGTGCGGATTAACGCCGGGGGTGGAGACAAAGACTATGCCGTCACGGGCGTGGTGGAAGATTGCCCGGACAATTCCCAAATCAAATACGACCTGCTGGCTTCGTTTACGACCCTCTCCGCGTCGAAAGAAGAACAGTGGTTTTCGGCCAACTATGCCACCTATTTGCTGCTGCGCAAACCGGAGTCGATTGCCACTTTACAGGCCAAAATTCCGGGTTTCATGAAAACGCAGTTCAGCAAGGAAGAGATGACGGGCGGGAATTACCTGACCTACCACCTCGAACCGCTGCAAAAGGTGCATCTTCACTCCGATGTCGAGGGTAATTTCGAACCCAACGGCGACCTGGTTTATCTCTACATTTTCGGCTCCGTGGCGGTGTTGATTCTGATCATTGCCTGCGTCAATTACATCAATCTGGCCACCTCGCGGGCCGTGGAGCGGGCGCAGGAAGTGGGCGTTCGGAAGGTGATGGGCGCGTTGCAGGGGCAATTGTTCGGGCAGTTCATTGGCGAGTCGGTGATCGTCACCTTTGCGGCCCTGGGGCTGGGCCTGTTGCTGGTTTACCTGGGTCTTCCGCTTTTCAACGACTTGTCCGACCGGGAATTTTCATTCGATGTTCTGATGGAATCCCGGAATCTGTTGCTGCTGTTGGGGATTGTGCTGCTGGTCAGTTTCATCGCGGGCGGTTATCCGGCCCTGGTACTGGCCCGCTATGAACCCGTTCATGTCCTGAAAGGGCATTTAAAAACCGCCGGAGCCGGACAATTCCGCCGGGCGCTGATCGTGTTTCAATTCGCCATCACCGCCTTTTTGATTGTCTGTACGATGCTGGTTCGCAACCAGTTGTCCTACATTCAGGACAAAAAACTGGGTTACAACAAAGATCATGTGCTGGTGTTGCCCGCCGACCGGCAGGTGAACGAAAAAATCCGGGCCTTAAAATCCGAATTCAAACGGAACGCCGATGTGCAGCAGGTGACCCGGGCCTATGAATCACCGGTGTACATCAACGGCGGCTACGGCATGCACCGAACCGGCACCCCGGATGACCAGTACAAATCGGTGACGGCCCTGCCCGCCGATGAGGATTTCGTCAAAACGATGGGCCTTCGGATTGTGGCGGGTCGCGACTGGACGCCAACCGATCTGGAGCAGGCAACCACGCCCGGCAGCGACAGCCTGCGTCATTTTCATTTCATTCTGAACGAAGCCGCCGTGAAAGAAATGGGCTGGAAGTCGCCCCAGGAAGCGGTTGGGCAGAAAATGGATATGGGCAACCAAAGACCAGGCATTGTCGGAGCGGTGGTGGAAGACTTTCACTTTGCTTCCATGAAACAGAAAATCAGTTCGCTGGTCATTTTTCCGGAAGCCAGTGGCAATGTCCTGCTGGTCAAATTGTCGGGAAGCCGGTTGCCCGCGACCCTTCAGTTTATGGAAGAAAAGTGGAAAGCAGTCGTCCCCTCCCGCCCGTTCGAATACGAGTTTATGGACGAAGAATTCAACAAACTCTATTCCGGCGAAACCCGTACGGGCCAGATTTTCAGCGTCTTTTCCTTTCTATCCATTTTGCTCGCGTGCTTAGGTTTGTTCGGTTTATCGGCCTATACAACCGCCCAACGGACCAAGGAGATCGGCATCCGGAAAGTGCTGGGTGCGTCGGTGCCCAATATTGTTTTGTTGCTTTCCAAAGATTTCTTGAAGCTGGTTCTGATCGCCATCGTGCTGGCTTCGCCCCTCGCGTGGTGGGCCATGAACCGGTGGTTGCAGGATTTCGCCTATAAAATCGACGTAGAGTGGTGGGTGTTTGTCATCGCCGGAGTCATTGCCGTTGCCATTGCATTTTTGACGGTTTCATTCCAAAGCATCAAAGCCGCTTTGATGAATCCGGTTACCTCACTGCGTTCGGAATGAAAAAGAGTAATGAGTTAAGAGTGATGAGTTAAGAGTTGGCTGACGCACGTGTTTTCAGCTTGCGTCAGCCAACTCTTAACTCATCGCTCTTAACTCTTAACTAAAAAAGCTTATGATCTGGAACTACTTCAAAATCGCCTGGCGGACGTTCTGGAAAAACCGCACCACCAGCCTGGTCAATGTGTTGGGGCTGGCCATGGGCCTGGTCGTGACCTTGCTGATCGTGCTCTATGTGGCCCATGAGTACAGCTACGACCGGTTTCACGCCAATGGACGCCGGATCGTGAAGGTGGAACTCCGGCACGAGGAGGGCGAGCGGTCGTATTCAGCCCCCACGATGTCATTCCGGTTTGGCGAAACGGTCAAAGCAGCCTGCCCTGGTGTTGACGACTTTGCCCGTTTGACGGAAAAAGGCTTTAACAGCAAACTGATTCAGAGCGATGCCGACCACAAAGCCTTTGAATCAGACTTCCGGTTTGCCGACCCCGGTTTTCTGCGGTTATTTTCTTTTCAACTCCTGAAAGGTGATCCCAAAACCGTGTTGACCCGCCCGGCGACGGTGGTGCTGACCGAGCGCATGGCCCGCAAGTATTTCGGTGATACGGACCCGCTGGGAAAAACGATCCTGTACGATAAAGCCCACCGGTTACAAGTAGTCGGTGTGGTAAAAAATCCGCCGTTTAACTCGTCCATCCAGTTTGATTTTCTGGGCGATATGACAACCCATCGCGCGATTGAACGGAACTGGCATGCCGGTTTTCTGGGCGAAAAGAAAGCCGACGAAATTCAGGAGAGCGTGGGAACCGGCGGAAGTTATGAAACGTATTTCCTGCTCAGCGCCCGGACGACCACGCACGACATTGAACAGAAAATACCATCGTTGCTGAGTAAAGAAGAAAGGATAAAAGATGGTAGAGACCGTTACCGGCTCTATCCGCTTTTCGACTATCATTTTCGCTTCCAGAACCTAACCTACAAACGGGTCGGTATCTTTTCAGTGGTCGGTGGGCTCATTCTGCTGCTGGCACTCATCAATTACGTGAGTCTGACCACGGCCCGTTCCGTGATCCGCGCGAAGGAAATTGGCGTTCGGAAGGTGGTGGGAGCCGCCCGCAAAGCACTCGTCGTTCAGTTTTACCTGGAATCAGCGCTGTATGTAACCCTCGCGTTCTGTTTTGCCATGCTGATTTTCACCGTATTGCAACCGGTTTTCTGCAATACACTCCAAATCACCATCGATCCTAACTTTCTGACAAGCCCCTTCTTCCTGATTCCAACGGCTGGTTTTTTCATCCTGAGCATTCTGCTTTCGGGAAGTTATCCGGCTTTGCTGCTTTCCGGTTTTTCACCAATTCAGTCGTTAAAAGGCAAATTCAGCGCAGCGGGTAGTGCGCTCTGGATTCGGAAAGGGCTGACGGTTTTTCAGTTTACGGTTTCCATTGCGCTGATGATCGGTTCCATTCTGATTAAAAATCAGTTGGATTTGTTCCTACAGAAAGACCTCGGCATTGATCGCGATCGGGTGGTGACGGTACATCTGGACCCGGAAGACGGTCTGGATAAATACAGCAAAGCCATTCGGGCCGAGATCAATCAGTTGAAAGGCGTTGAATCGGTGGCGGCTTCAACCCTGCTGATGTATGGCCCCTATTCGAGTAGCTGGCAGCTGAAACGAATGGATGGCAAAAAAGAAGTGATCGCTACCACGTATACGGTAGATGCCGAATTTATCGAAACCATGAACATCAAGTGGGCCATCGCTCCCCGAAAAGGGCTTAATTGGACGACCAGCAACCAGATCGTCCTCAATGAAAGTGCAGCGAAACAACTGGGAGTTAACCAAAAAAACTACGAACAAAGCCTTGATTTAGGGCGGGGAATGACAAAAACCGTAGTGGGCGTTGTGAAGGATTTTAATTTCATGACGATGGCTTATGGCATTGCACCCATGGCTTTGTTTGTCGGGAGTGATACGACTTTCCGGGATTATTTGTACATAAAGCTGGCAAAAGGGGCACCCACTTCGGAAACGCTGGCATCCATTCAGCAGGTGTATGATCGCTATAAAACCGCCAAACCGTTTGCGTATGCGTTTCTGGATCACACCTACCGCCAACTGTACGTCAATGAGCTGAGTATGGGCAAAATCATTCTGGCTCTCACCGGCTTTGCCATCCTGATTGCCTGCCTCGGTCTGTTTGGGCTGGCGGCTTTTACAGCGGAACAACGGACCAAGGAAATTGGCGTTCGGAAGGTATTAGGAGCCAGTGTTACCAACATTGTCCGGTTGCTTTCTGTGGATTTTCTGAAACTGGTTCTGATTTCCATCGGAATAGCCACGCCCATTGCGGGCTATGTGATGAAAAACTGGTTGCAGGATTTTGCGTACAAAGTGGAATTGTCGTGGTGGGTTTTCGCGCTGGCGGGGTCGCTGGCGGTTATCATTGCGTTCTTAACGGTTTCGTTCCAAAGTGTTAAAGCGGCTTTGATGAATCCGGTTACCTCACTGCGTTCGGAATGATGAGTTAAGAGTGATGAGTTAGAACCTGGCGGCATCGGCCGTCCGTAGGGTTGGCTGACCCTTTTTTAACTCATCACTCCTAACTTTTAACTAAAAAAACTTATGATCCGGAACTACTTCAAAATCGCCCTTCGCCAGTTGCGATACAACCCGCTGTTCAGTTTCCTGAACATCCTCGGCTTAACCGTCGGACTGGCCGTCAGCACCTTCATTGCCCTGTATGTCTGGCACGAATTCCATTACGACCGCCATCATCCGTTTGCCGACCAGACCTACCGTCTGCTGTCCGTTGCCAACTACGGAGGTGATGATTTTATGATGGCCGGTTTGCACGAGTCGTTCGCTACGGCCATCAAACGGCAGATTCCGGAAGCGGAAGAAGTAGTGCGATTATCGGAAGGGCTTGGCGATATTGTGTTGCAATCGGACGAAAACCACCGGTTTAAAGAAGAAAAAATCGGAATTGCCGATAGCCCGGCCCTGTCGGTTCTGGGACTTCGCCTGCTCAGCGGAAATCCGAAAACGGCGCTCAGTGAACCGGGCCGCATCGTGCTGACCCGCGCCATGGCCGAAAAGTATTTCGGAAACCAGTATCCCATCGGTCGCCCGTTGGTCTACGACAAACATTACACGCTCACGGTTTCAGGCGTGCTGGACGACCTGCCGACCAACTCGGTTATCCAATTCAACGCACTGGTTTCCCTCAGTTCGATGCCAACGCTGGGAGCTACGGCACAAAACGTCTATAAATCAGCCGGTTTTTTAACCCATTACCTGGTGCTTCGTCCGGGAGCCCAGGTAGCCCAGGTTGAAGCCAAGCTCAAAAAAGTAAAAGCCGGGATTCAATTCGTGGATATGACGGCCAACTACATTCTCGAAGCGATGCCTGCGCTGCACCTCGACAGCCGAATGGCGCCCAAAACCGGGCGACAGTCGCTCTACATTCTCCTGACCGTCGCCCTCGTCATTCTGGCGTTGGCAGTCATCAATTACGTGAGCCTGACCACCGCCCGCGCCACCAAACGCGCCCGGGAGGTGGGCGTTCGGAAGGCCGTCGGCGGACAACGCGGAGAACTGATCGGCCAGTTTTTCACGGAATCGTTCCTGACCACCACGTTGGCGTTTGCGCTGTCGCTGGGCATTTTGCAGGCGCTGTTTCCGTGGGCCAATCAGGCGCTGGATCTGCACATGGACAACCGGGTGTTGCAACAGGGACCCTACTGGATTCTGCTGCTGACCCTGTGGCTGGGCTGTTCGCTGCTGGCGGGTAGCTATCCGGCCTTGTTGTTATCCCGGTTTCGGCCGCAGGAGGTTTTGAAAGGTACGATGAGTTCGGGGCGGAGCGGGGCCACGGTTCGGCGGGTGTTCACCACCGTGCAGTTTGCCACCTCGATTGGCCTGCTGATTTGCAGCATCGTGTTGAATACCCAGATGCGGTTTTTACGCACCAAAAACCTGGGCATCAACCGGTCGCAGGTCGTAGCGATGAAAATCGATGCTGAAATGGCTACACAATTTCCGGCCCTTCGCGACGCCGTTCGGCAATGGGCGGGTCCCGAAAACGTGGCGGTTTCCAACACGGCTTTGTTTACCAACAACATTTCTACCTGGTTTATGAAGACGGAAAAAACCAAAAAACAGATGATGGTGAATGTTCTGTCGGTGGACAAAACGTTCTTCAAAATGATGGGCATTCGCTGGTTGTACACGCCCGTCGGCTGGGAACAAAAGCCGGTGACAAACGAACTGACGGTTTTCAACCAGACGCTGATGAAAGAAGCCGGGATCAAGGGCAATCCGCAGCAACAGGCCCCGCCGTTTAAAGGGTCGAAAACCGCCGGTGTGGTCGCCGATTTCCACGTACGAAGCCTGCACGGGCCGGTGTCGCCCATGCAACTGAGTGTCGTCAGTGATTCAGCCCGGGCTCTGGTTGCCAACGGCGGTTTTCTGCTGGTCCGACTGAATGCCCACTCGGACGTGGCAAAATCACTGGAAAAACTGAAAGCGCTTTACGACAGCAGCAAGCCCGTCGTGCCCTTCGATTATTATTTTCTCGACGACGCCTACGACAAACTCTACGCCAAAGAACAGCAACTGATGCGGTTGTTCAACGGATTTACGGGCCTGACGTTGCTGGTGGCCAGTCTGGGCTTGCTCGGCCTGATCACGTTCTCGGTGGAGGCTCGTACCAAGGAAATCGGCATCCGGAAAGTGCTGGGCGCGTCGGTTTCCGGTATTGTCACGCTGCTGTCGAAAGACTTCCTGAAACTGGTGCTGCTGTCGATGCTCATTGCATCGCCCGTTGCCTGGTATGCGATGGACAAATGGTTGCAGGATTTTGAATACAAAGTGGACATTCAATGGTGGATGTTCGCGCTGGCGGGTGGTTCGGCCCTGGTCATTGCCGGTCTGACGGTCAGTTTTCAAAGCATCAAAGCCGCGTTGATGAACCCGGCCTCCTCACTTCGTTCGGAATAACAAAGAGTTAAGAGTGAAGAGTTAAGAGTTAAGAGTTGGCTGACGCACGTGTTTTCAGCATGCGTCAGCCAACTCTTAATTCTAAACTCTTAATTCCTAACTCATAACTCTTCACTAAAAATGCTACGCAACTACTTTAAAATCGCCTGGCGGACGTTGTGGAAAAACCGCTCCTACAGCCTGATCAACGTGCTCGGTTTGTCGTTGGGAATCACCTGCTGTCTCGTCATTTACGTGTTCATCCGGTATGAACTGAGCTTCGATCATTTCCATTCAAACGCCGATCGAACGTACCGGATCGTGGAACACAACCGGAAAGCCGACGGAGTTCAATACTGGTCGAGCACCGCCTACCCGCTGGCCGAAGCCATTCGCCGGGAGATTCCAGGGGTGGGCGTGACGCAAACCGCCGGCCCTGATTCGCGCATCATCAGTTCGACGGATGGAAACGGTACGGTATCCCGGTTTGATGAAAAACGGGTGCTGTTTGCCGACGCGGAATACCTGAAAACGTTCGATTTTAAAGCGATTGCGCCGGACGGAATCTGGCTGGCGGGGAATGCAATGACGGCCTTTCAGCAACCGAATGCCGTGGTACTGACCCAGAAAATGGCCGAACGGTATTTTGCCGGAACCGCGCTTCCCTATGAAAGGTTGCTTGGAAAAACGCTGACCATCAACAATTCGGACCCGCTAGTGGTGTCTGGAATCATTCAAAACCCACCCCGGAACACCAATCTGCTGTTCGATATCCTGATCAATTACCAATTCTACAAAGCCAATAACCCGTATTATGCAACGAACTGGTCGGGCAACTACCAGGGTACCACCTACGTCACGCTGCCCGTTGGTGCTGATCCGCAGGCGTTTGAGCGCAAGTTGGTGGCCTTGCAGAAGAAATACATGAACGCCGAAGACCTCCGACGAAAAACCTACGTGCTGCAGCCACTGGCCGATGTGCACACCGAAACGCGCTATGGCGACAATATTGGCAGTTACGTCCTTAGCCGCACGGTGTTGGCCGGGCTGGCAAGTCTGGCGGTTTTTCTGATTCTGATCGGCGCGTTTAATTTCATCAACCTCAGCGTTGCGCAGGCCATTCAACGGCGGAAGGAAGTGGGGGTTCGGAAAGTAGTGGGCAGCTCGCAGCAGCAATTATTTTTTCAGTTTATCGGTGAAAGTCTGGTGATCACGGTGGTTGCGGGAATCCTGTCGCTGGGCGTCCTGAACGGATTGCTGGCGGTAATCAACCAATCCATGACCCTCATCGAACTCGACCTGCACGCCGATTACACGGTCCGGTGGTTCGGAGCGGGTCTGGTGGTGGTTGTGGCGGTTTTAGCAGGCTCCTATCCGGCGATTGTGTTGTCAAGGTTCCAGCCCATCAAAGCCCTGAAAAATACGTTTTCGGCACCTCAGAAAGGGTTTTCGCTGCGACAGGGACTGATTGTTCTCCAGTTTTGCATTACCTACGGATTGCTGGTTGGCACGCTGGTGGTTTCGCGGCAGATGGCATTTTTCCAGCAAAAAGAATTGGGTTTTACGAAGGACGCGGTGATGACGATCAATAGTCCGCGCAACCAGCAGGACAGCAAGCTGGCCGTATTTCGGGAGCATTTACGGCAAAATCCGGCCGTCAAAAACGTGAGCTTTTCGTCGGGTGCTCCCCTGACCGAAAACCACTACGGAACGGATTTCCGCCTGAAATCGGAGTCGGAGCAAATGAAACGACAATCTGAACTGAAGGTGGTGGACCTGGACTATTCATCACTTTTTGGCCTCCAGTTGGTCAGCGGCCGTTGGTTCACAACCTCGAATATCGTTCCCAATGGTCAACCTTTTAACGGTTTTGTCGTCAACGAAACGCTGGTGAAAATGCTGGGACTCACACCCGAAACCGCTATTGGTCAAACCGTTGTCATCAACGAAGGCGAAGCCCCGATTCTGGGTGTAGTGAAGAACTTTCACAACCGGTCGTTGCAAAATGCGATCGAACCCTGTGTCATGACATGCTGGAACAGCGGATTTTACGGACAGATTCACCTGCAACTCACCCCGCACACCGGCAATGAACCGAACTTGCGCCAAGCCCTGCAGGCGATTGAACAGATCTGGAAGCAGATTTTTCCGGACGATGTGTATCGGTATACCTTCCTCGACGAAGACCTGGCCCGGAATTACCTGATCGAGCAACTGGTTTTCGATGCCTTCCGAATCTTTGCCGCCATCTCCATTTTCATTTCCTGCCTGGGTCTGTTCGGCCTCATTACGTTTGCAGCCAACCAGCGGACGAAAGAAATTGGCGTTCGCAAGGTGCTGGGCGCGTCGGTGGGCAGCATCGTCGGGTTGTTATCGAAAGATTTTCTGAAACTGATTTTCGTCTCTATTCTGATTGCGACGCCCATCGCCTGGTACGGCATGAACCAGTGGCTACAGGATTTTGCCTACAAAATCGATGTGGAATGGTGGATGTTCGCCCTCGCCGGTTTTGCCGCCGTCGTCATTGCCTTCGCCACGGTTTCATTTCAAAGCATCAAAGCCGCGTTGATGAATCCGGTGAAAAGTTTACGGTCGGAATAAAAACCCGAGGCTAATCATTCCGACGGTCGGTCCTACAAAATGGTCCATCCCTACGGGATTCATCCCCGGATAAGCGCGCGATTTCTACAAAATGGGCTGTCTCAATGGGACAGATGTCGTAACCAGTTTCCCGCATGAAAAACCAAAAACAATCCCGTAGGGATAATCCATTTTGTAGAAACCGTATCGCGCGAAAAACCAAAAACAATCCCGTAGGGATGGCTCATTTAGCGATTTCTACCAGATAGCCCCTTCTGCCGGGATTGTTCCTGGAACGCCCCTGTAACCACTCCTCTGTCACGCCCCCACCGTCTGGCGATAAACCGTGGGCGTTACGCCTTCCAGCATTTTGAACAGGCGGGAAAAATAATGCAGGTTGTTGAATCCCACTTGATAACACACCTCGGTGACCGTAGCCGTCGGATTGGCCAGCAGCCGTTTGGCCAATCCGATCCGTTCGCGGATGATAAACTCCACCGGCGATAGCCCAAAAGCTTCCTTGAAGGTTCGGAAAAAACCGGATTTGCTCATGCAGGCTTTTTGACACAGGACCTCGATGCTGATTTTCGCAGTCAGGTTTTCGCGGATATACTCGACCACGGCGGCAAACCGGTTGTTCGTCGCCAGCCCGTCTTCAATCAGCGCCATGTTCTGCGTCTGAATCACCCGGATCAGCAGGGATTTGAGCGTCAGGTCAGCCAGGGCGTCTTTGGCCAAATCGTCTTCCATGCTGATGTTGATCAGCTTGTTCATGACGTTGGCCAGTTCCCGGTTGTTGTAAAAGTGATACTGACTAAAATTCAGCTTCCACTCCCCTACCTTATCTTTCCGGGGATAATTTTCGTTCAGAAAATCCAGCATTTGCGTCACTACGTTCCAGTCGAGGGCAATGGTGGCGCATTGTACCGGGTGTTTTTCGTCGGCTTCCGGAAAATCCACTTTCATCGAAATGCCTTCCGGTAAAATGACGGTTTCGCCGGGCAGAAAATCAAAACCGGGTTTCTGGGATAAATGCATCACTTTTTTCCCGCGCAACATGCTGGTAATAACCAGTCCGTTGTACGACAACACCACATCGGAACAAGAGTGGTAGGTTTCGAAAATATTTAATTCGCAGTGATTCAGGGTAAAAACCCGGCGGTGTTCGACCAGCGAATCCAGCTCTCGGGTGTCCGACAAATTGATGGTCTGTAAGGGAAATCCGTTGTTCATCGTGTTTCAGGGTATGCCCTATAAATGTTTTTTGATAAGAAAATTTGCTGATCACTACGATAGGATTGGATAATAGTAGTATTTGTTGGTATTATCGTGTAACTAGAAGCTTTTCTGAATGCCTAGTTTTGCTCAGGTTCACCGAAGGAACCAACAGATTGATCACTTTATCCAAAAGAACGAAATCATGAGCACAACTGGCATCACATTAGAACAGGCAGAGGTTGCGGTAAAAGCCGCTAAAGCCAAAGCCGCAGAATTAGGAACCGTCATGAACATCACCGTCGTCGACGCAGGGGCCAACCTGACGGCTTTTGCCCGCATGGATGGCGCCTAGCTGGGATCGGTCGATATTTCGCAGAAGAAGGCGAAAACCGCCCGCTTTTTTGATATGAACACGGGTGAACTCGGAAAGTTATCACAACCGGGTGGCTCGTTGTTTAATATTGAACACGCGAACGGCGGACTGATTACCTTTCCGGGCGGTATTCCGATCAAGAATGCCGACGGCGACGTGATTGGGGCCATCGGCGTATCCGGCAGCACTGTCGAAAACGACCATGCCGTCGCCAAAGCGGGAGCCGAAGCGGTTCATTAATAATACTTTATTTGAATTTCTAAACCCTCTAAACCCTAGAAGTATGTGTCAAAACCACGGTGTTGCGTACATTAAACCCGGTGTGGTGGAAGTACAGTCCATTGAATACCCCAAACTGGCGATCGGCGATCGAATGTGCCACCACGGCGTCATCCTGCAAATCGTTTCAACCAACATCTGCGGCAGCGACCAGCACATGGTGCGGGGCCGGACCACTGCCCCGGCAGGCCTGGTACTGGGTCACGAGATCACAGGCCTGGTCATCGAAGCCGGGCGCGATGTGGAGTTTGTCAAAGTCGGGGACCTGGTGTCGGTTCCGTTCAACATTGCCTGCGGACGCTGCCGGAATTGCAAAGTGGGCCAAACCGGAATCTGTCTGAATGTCAATCCCGCCCGGCCCGGCGCAGCCTACGGCTACGTCGACATGGGCGGCTGGGTTGGCGGTCAGGCCGAATATGTGATGGTTCCTTATGCCGATTTTAACCTGCTGAAATTTCCGGACAAAGACCAGGCAATGGCGAAAATCCGGGATCTGACGCTGCTGTCGGACATTTTTCCGACGGGCTACCACGGTGCCGTGACGGCGGGTGTGGGGCCGGGTTCCATTGTGTACGTGGCTGGAGCCGGGCCGGTTGGGCTGGCTTGTGCGGCTTCGTGCCATTTGCTGGGAGCCGCCGTCGTCATTGTCGGCGACATGATTCCCGAACGACTGGAGCAGGCCAAAAGCTTTGGTTGCGAAATTGTCGATTTGCGGAAAGACACGCCACTGGCCGATCAGATTGCCGCTATTATTGGCGTTCCGGAGGTCGATTGTGCCGTCGATTGCGTCGGTTTCGAAGCCCGGGGCCACGGTTCGGATGCCGGTGTTGAACGGCCAGCCACGGTTTTGAATGCTATCATGAGCGTTACCCGGGCCGGGGGCGCGCTGGGCATTCCGGGACTGTACGTAACGGGCGATCCGGGAGCCGCCGACGATGCCGCCAAGGAAGGAAGCCTGAGCATCCGGATTGGTTTAGGCTGGGCTAAGTCGCATTCGTTCTATACGGGTCAGTGCCCGGTGATGAAATACCACCGGCAATTGATGAACGCCATTCTGTACGACAAAATCCAGATTGCCAAAGCCGTGAATGTGGAAGTGATCAGCCTGGATAAAGCGCCGAAAGGCTACCAGGATTTTGACAAAGGAGCGGCCAAGAAATTCGTCATCGATCCACACGGCATGATTCCGAATTAAGAGCCTATCGGTTCGCAACTACCGCCCCATCCAACCTGTCCGTAAATGTACGCACCGCGTCCGTTTACGGACATTTTATTTTATTTTCATTCCCTATAAAATTGATTATCAGATTGTTAAAATTCTGGTATGTCATTTGGTCGTGCTAGGTCGGTACCTGCCTTATTTCCTTTGATCCGGCCGATTATGTTACGAAACTACTTCAAGATCGCCCTCCGAAACCTGGCTAAAAACAAGGTTTTTTCGTTTATTAACATCCTGGGTCTGGCGGTAGGAATGGCTGTGGCCATGATGATCGGGCTGTGGATTTACGACGAAGTATCATTCAACGCCTACCACCGGAATTACGACCGGCTGGCGCAGGTCTACATCAACCAGACCTTCAATGGCACCACCGGCACCAGCCGGGCGATTTCGTTGCCGTCAATGGCTGAAATCAAAAACAAATACGCGTCTAATTTCGAAGCGGTATCGCTCGGATCCTGGAGTTACGGACACCTGCTGGTGCACGGCGAAAAGAAGATCAACAAAGATGGCATGTTCGTGGAGCCGGTTTTTCCGCAGATGCTTTCGCTGACAATGCTGAAAGGTACGGCGGCCAACGCCCTGAAAGACCCCCGCTCGATCCTGCTTTCGGAGTCGATTGCCAAAGCCCTGTTCGGTGATGCCAATCCGATGAACAAAATCATTAAAATCGACTCCCAGAATAACGTCAGGGTAACGGGCGTTTTTGAAGACCTGCCCTTCAATTCGGACTTCTACCGCGTGCAATTCTATTTGCCCTGGAGCGACTATGTGGCCGATCAGTCCTGGGTAAAAGAATCCCAACAGCAATGGAGCAACCACTCGTTTCAATGTTTTGCCCAAATTGCCAACCACACCACGATGGAAGGCGTGTCGGCAAAAATCCGCGATGTGGAAAAAAAGCATACGTCAGCCCGCGAAAACCCGGAGCACTTTTTGCACCCGATGAGCCGCTGGCATTTGTACTCTGACTTCAAGAATGGGAAAAATACCGGTGGCGGCATTCAGTTCGTGTGGCTGTTCAGCATCATCGGCGCCTTCGTTTTGCTGCTGGCGTGCATCAATTTCATGAACCTGAGCACCGCCCGCTCCGAAAAACGGGCCAAGGAAGTCGGGATTCGCAAAGCCGTGGGTTCGCAACGGCGGCAACTGATCACCCAGTTCATCAGTGAGTCGATGCTGGTCGTTTTCTTCGCGCTATTCCTGGCCATCGTTCTGGTGTTGCTTTCGATACCTGCCTTTAACGAACTGGCGGGAAAGAAGGTGAGTCTACCGTATCAGAATCCGGCTTTCTGGGGACTTCTCCTTTCATTTTCGTTGATAACCGGTTTGCTGTCAGGCAGCTATCCTGCCTTTTATTTATCCTCTTTCAACCCGCTGAAGGTATTGAAAGGCACGTTTAAAGTAGGCCGATGGGCCACGCTGCCCCGCAAAGTTCTGGTGGTCATTCAGTTTACGGTTTCCATAACGCTCATCATCGGAACGCTCATGGTTTTCCGGCAAATCCAGCACGCTAAAAATCGTCCGGTGGGATACAACCGCGAGGGCTTGTTGCAGATTTACATCAGCAGTACCCTCCGCGATAAATATGATCCACTACGGAATGATCTGCTAAAATCGGGAGCGGTTTTTGAAGTGAGCAAATCATCGAGTCCCACCACCTACATCAGTTCCAACCAGATTGGCTTTGAATGGGAAGGCAAAGATCCTCAGGCAATTCCGTTATTTGGTGTGGTGGCCTGCTCGCACGACTTCGGAAAAACTATTGGCTGGCAAATCAAGGAAGGACGTGACTTTTCCCGGAAGTACTCCACCGATTCCAGCGCTTTTGTCCTGAACGAAGCGGCTGTCAAACTGACGGGATTAAAGGACATCGTGGGCAAAATCATTCGCTACAACGGCAAATCGTGCCAGGTGGTGGGTGTCGTGAAAGATATGGTGATGGAATCGCCATACACGCCCATCAAGCCGACCATTTTTATGATTAATTACGATTGGGCCAGTGTTTTCAATGTCAAGTTGATGCCCAACGCACCGGTAGAAACGGCCGTCAAAAAAGTGGAAGCGGTTTTTAAAAAATACGACCCCGACACTCCGTTTAGTTTTCAGTTTGCTGACGAGGAATACAACGCCAAATTCAGGGCCGAAGAGCGCGTCGGAAAGCTGGCCCGGATTTTTGCGACGCTGGCCATATTCATCAGTTGCCTGGGGCTTTTTGGCCTGGCGTCCTTTGTTGCCGAACAGCGCATCAAAGAAATCGGCGTGCGCAAAGTGCTGGGAGCATCAGTATTCAGTTTGTGGAGTCTGCTTTCCAAAGACTTCGTGCGGCTGGTGCTCATTTCCTTTTTAATCGCCATTCCAATTGCCTATTATTTTCTGAGTGACTGGTTGTTGCAATACGAATACCGAACCACCATTTCGTGGTGGGTTTTTGGTCTATCCGGTCTGGGAGCAGCCATCATTACCATCGTAACCGTCAGTTTTCAAGCCATCAAAGCCGCTTTGATGAACCCGGTTAAGTCACTTCGTTCCGAATAAGGAGTTAAGAGTTAAAAGTTTTGAATTGCCAGAGGCATTAACTCTTAACTCATAGCTCTTAACTCAAAAAGGGTATGCTACAAAACTATTTCAAAATCGCCTGGCGGAATCTTGTCAAAAACAAGGCATTTTCGCTCATCAACATCATCGGTTTATCGGTCGGATTAACCTGCTGCATTCTCATCACGGCGTTCGTCGTTGATGAACTTAGCTATGACCGGTATCCGGCACAAGCCGACCAGATTTACCGGGTTGGTCTGCATCTGACGGTCAATGACGGCATCACCGACTTCCCCAACGTCGATGTTGCCGTGGGCCAGGGCATCAAAAACGCGTTTCCGGAGGTCGAGGCATCCACCCGGCTGCTGCGGTGGAACCAGGTTTTTATTCGCTACCAGGAGAAGCAGATCAAGGAAAAATCCATTGCGGTGGTGGACTCCAATTTCCTGACGATTTTCTCCCTGCCGTTTTTGGAAGGTGACTCAAAAACCGCCCTGAAAGAGCCGAATTCCGTGGTGGTAACGGAGGAATTTGCCACGCGTTTTTTTGGCAATGAATCCGCGCTCGGCAAACTGCTGGTCTTTGGTACCAACGGCGATGTCCGCAAAATCACCGGCGTCATCCGCGAAATTCCAAAGAACTCGCACTTTCACTTCAGCCTGTTTTTCAGCACCGCCGACGTAAAATACGCCCAGAACCAGACCTGGAGCAACGTGGGCTGCTATACCTATCTGGTGCTCAAAAAAGGCACCGATCCGCAGAAGCTGGAAGCGAAATTCCCGCAACTGGTTGCCAAACACGTCGTTCCCGAGATTCAGCACGATATGGGCGTCAGCCGGGCCGAAGCGCAGAAATCGGTCAATACTTTCCGGTTTTTTCTCCAGCCGCTAACCGACATTCATTTGCACTCGGCCACGAAGTACGAACTGGAGCCCAACGGCAACATCAGCTACGTGTATATTTTCAGTGTTCTGGCGGTTTTTATCCTCCTGCTGGCCATCGTCAATTTCACCAACCTGTCGACGGCGGGAGCCGCCAAACGCTCCAAAGAAATCGGGATCCGGAAAGTGATGGGGTCGATCAAGACCCAGTTGATGGGGCAGTTTCTGCTCGAATCGGTCATTATTACATTTCTGGCCCTGCTGCTTTCGGTTGGGATGGTGACGGTGCTCCTTCCCTTTTTCAATGATTTGGCCGGGAAGCAAATTGAAGCCTATACGGTATTTAACCCGAAAAGTATCGCCGGTTTTCTGGCGTTCGGCGTCTTGGTCGGCATTCTGGCGGGCATCTACCCGGCGTTCTTCCTCGCTTTTTCCAAAATCACCGCTGTTCTCAAAGGCGGCTCGGTTCTCCAGAACGCCGGTCGCGGTGGCTTACGGAGTGGCCTGGTGGTTTTTCAGTTTGCCATTTCCGGGGCGCTCATCATTGCCACCCTGGTGTCGTACCAGCAACTGAAATTCATGCAGACCAAAACGCAGGGCTTTGATAAAGAGCAGGTTCTGGTCATTCACGACACCTACATGCTGGGAACGAACGAAACCGCGTTCAAAGATCAGTTACGGCAGGACAGCCGGGTGGTTCAGGCGAGTCTTTCCCGCAGCATTCCGCTCAGTAATGAGACCCAGGAAGGCACGCAGATTTTCGGAAAAGACCCGGTCAAAAAGGCCAATACCAACGAAATTCAGGCTACGGTTTTTCGCATCGACGACGCGTATTTGCCCACGCTGGGCATTTCGTTGCGGGCGGGGCGGAATTTCTCGAAGGCATTTTCAACGGATTCTGCCGCCGTGATCATCAACGAAGCCACGGTTCGGGATTTGGGCTGGGGACGCAGCAATCCGATCGGCAAAACCATCGTCCGTTCAGGGCGTCGGGAATTTACGGTAATCGGCGTCGTCAAGGATTTTCATTATGCCTCCGCCCGGCAAAAAATTGCTCCGCTCATAATGATTCTGGGCGGTAATTCGGGCGCCATTCAGGTGAAGGTGAAGGCCGATGATGCTTCCGGTGTGGTCGAATCGTTCAAGCAGAAGTGGGCCGCCCTGAGTCCTCCCGCCCCTTTTACCTACACGTTTCTGGATGATCGCTTTGCGGCTTTGTACGAAGCGGAGCAAAAAACCGGTCGGCTCTTCACGGTTTTTGCCGGCATTTCGATCGTCATCGCCTGCCTGGGCCTGTTCGGGCTGGCCACGTTCACCGCCGAACAGCGCACGAAGGAAATTGGCGTCCGGAAGGTCATGGGCGCCACCTCGTCCAGCATTGTTGTGCTGCTCTCGAAAGACTTCCTGAAACTGGTTTTCATTTCGGTCCTGATTGCCTTCCCCATCGCGGGCTGGACGATGCATGCCTGGTTACAGGATTTTGCGTACCGCATCGAAATCGCCTGGTGGATCTACGTCCTGGCGGCTTTTCTGGCCGTCGGCATTGCGTTGCTGACGGTTTCGTTCCAGTCGATCAAAGCATCGTTGATGAATCCCGTGAAGAGTTTAAAGAGTGAATAAAGTGCTCAGTACCAAACCTATCCTATGAGATGATTAAAAATTACCTGAAAATTGCCTACCGAAACCTGCTTCGTCAGAAGACGTTTTCGATCATCAACATCGTCGGTTTAACCGTCGGGCTGACATGCTGTTTCCTGATTCTGCTCTTCGTGCGGCACGAATTGAGCTACGATACGTTTCAGCAGAAATTCGACCGGATTTACCGGGTCAGCTACCTGCCCAAATTCGCAGGGCTGGAAGAACCGCTGGCTCTGACGCCCCCCCCGGTTTCGCCCTTGTTGACCTCCAACTTTTCGGAAATTGAGAAATCAGCCCGGGTCTACCGCAGCAGTGCCACCATCGAGCTGATGGACAACCGGCAGTCGCAACCCGTCAAATACGACGAGGAACGGTTTTTCTTCAGCGATTCAACCCTGCTCGACATCTTCTCGTTCAAGTTCCTGCAAGGCGATCCGCGTACAGCCCTGAAGGACAAATTTACGGTGGTGATTACCGATGAAATGGCCACGAAGTATTTCGGTAAAACCAGTCCGCTCGGCAAAACCCTGCTCTACGAAGGCCAGCATCCGCTGCGGGTGACAGGCGTGGTAGAAAAATTTCCGGACCATTCGCACATTCACATCGACCTGCTGTCGAATTACGAAACGATGTTTGCCACTGAAAGTGAGAACGTTCGGCAAAATCTTCCGCAAAACTGGGTCATTTCCCACGGCTACACCTACGTCCTGCTGCGCCCCGGAACATCGCCGGAGTCGGTCAACGCCCGGTTTCCGAAGTTTCTGCTGACACACGCCGACAAGCAGTTCGCCAAAGACATTGTGTATGCGCTGGACCCGATGCGGGATTTTCACCTGCGTTCGCGGGCGCAGGGCGCTCCGGAGGCTCCCGGCAGCATGACCTACATTTACGTTTTTCTCGGCATTGCGGTGATCACCCTGCTGATTGCCTGCATCAATTTTGTCAACCTCTCGACAGCTCGCTCCCTCAAACGGGCGAAAGAGGTCGGAATTCGGAAAGTACTGGGCAGTGAAAAACAGCAACTGATTGCGCAATTTCTGGGCGAATCCCTCCTCCTGAGCGTCATCGCTCTGGTGTTTTCCTTCGTTCTCATTGCGGTTTTGCTACCGGTTCTTAACAACCTGACGGGCAAAGAACTGACCATTCGCTACTTCCTGTCCGACACCGGTTTGCTGGTCCTATTTGTCGGGATTGCGCTACTAACCGGTTTATTATCCGGCAGTTACCCCGCTTTTTTCGTGTCCGGTTTTCAGCCGATTGCGACCCTGAAAGGCAGTTTTGTCAGTGGAAAAGCCCGGGGTGGGCGGTTGCGGCAGGTGTTGTTGGGCGCGCAGTTTGTGGCCTCGATTGCGCTGATCATCGGTGCGTTGGTGGCTTTCCAGCAACTGGAATACATGAAAAACCGTCCGCTCGGATTTGAGAAAGACTTTATCATTACGGCCAATACGCGAAACGAAAAGATTACCAACGTTTTCGCCAACCGCTCCGACAGTACGTATTTGCGGTTGCGGACCTTCCGGGATATTCTGCTCAAAAATCCGCAGATTCGGCAGGTCACGCTGTCGACCCAGCAGATGGGTTCCGGTTCGGTTCGGCGGAATGTGATTGCCGAGGGCCATTCGCCCGACGAGAACATTTTTATCGGAACGATGGGCGTCGATCACAACTTTGCCCAAACTTACGGACTCAAATTTGTGGCCGGACGGGATTTCTCGGAGTCGTTTCCCACGGATAAAACGGCGGCTTTTCTGATCAACGAAACCGGCGTGAAGCAACTGGGCTGGAAATCGGCCACCGAAGCCGTTGCCAAGTCGGTCAATCTGGAAGGCAAACAGGGCAAGATTGTCGGCGTTTTAAAAGATTTCCACAACCAATCGCTGCAACGCCCCATCGAAGGCATGCTGATGACGATCGACCAGCCGTTGCTGCGGCTTTTCTCGATCAAAATTCAGTCGCAAAACCGGGCCGAAACCCTGAAGTTCATTCAGCAGGAATGGGACCGGTATTTTCCGGAAAAAGGCTTCGCTTCGCAGTTTCTGGACGATAACCTCGCCCGGCTGTATGAAAACGAGCAACGGCTGAGCCAACTCATCGGCTACTTTGCCGGGCTAGCGGTTCTCATTTCGTGCCTGGGTTTATACGGTCTGGTGTCGCTCGTTACGCAGCAGAAAACCAAGGAAATCGGCATTCGCAAAGTGCTGGGTGCCACCATCAGCAGCATCGTTGGGCTGGTCTCGCGTGATTTTGTGATTCTGGTGGTCATCTCGCTGGTTATTGCCTCGCCGGTGGCGTGGTGGGCCATGACGAAATGGCTGGCAGAGTTTGCGTATAAAATTGACATCGAGTGGTGGATGTTCGCGCTGGCGGGCATTCTGGCGGTTTTGGTAACCCTGATCACGGTGAGTTTTCAAAGCATCAAAGCCGCCCTGAAAAATCCGGTAAACTCACTTCGTTCGGAGTGAAGAGTTAAGAGTTAAGAGTTGCTGACGCATTATTTAACCCTTCACTCATCACTCTTAACTCTTCACTCATAATTCTTCACTAAAATGTTTATGAACTACCTCACAACCACCCTGCGGCACCTCTGGCGGAACCGGTTATTTACCGCCCTCAACATCCTGGGCCTGGCCATTGGCATCAGCGGGTGCTGGGTGATTTACCGGATTGTCAGCTATGAATTCAGCTTCGACACCCAACAGCCCAACCGCGAGCGGATTTACCGGGTGGTGAGCCACTTTAAATCGGAGGGGAATGAAGGAAAAAATGCCGGAGTGCCAATGCCGATGGCCGAAGCCATCCAGGAACAGGTGCCGGGGCTGGAGAAGGTAGTGCCGGTTTGGGATCACTGGAAACAAAGCGTTCTGATTCCGGGCGGAAAAGCCGGTTCCAATCAGTTTTCGGAGCCTGAAAAGCTCATCGTCACCACCAACGCGTATTTTGAGATGGTGCCCCATCGGTGGTTGGCCGGCAACCTGGCCACGGCCCTGGATGCGCCCAACCAGGTGGTCCTGACGCAAAGCCGGGCAGAAAACTATTTTCCGGGCGTTCCCATGGCGAAGGTGCTGGGCCGCACAATCATTTACGACGATACCGTCACGGTACGGGTTTCGGGCGTGGTGGCCGACCTCGCTTTTCCGAGCAGTTTCGATGCCAAAGAGTTCTTTCCCATAAAAGGAACGACCAACCGGAACCCGAGCTGGGGCGGGGTCAGCTCCAACAATAGGCTGTATATCCAACTCGTACCGAATGCGGTTCCGGCGAAGGTGTTGAAGCAGATCAATGCGATTTCTGCCCTGAACGGCGCGGAAAATATGAAAAAGTACCACTTCAAACGCTGGCATGAACTGCTTCCGCTGGCGCAGGTGCATTTCTCGACCGAATACGGCGAAAACCTGCGCAAGGCCAACCGGAATGTGCTCTACGGTTTGATGGGTATTGCGGCTTTTCTGCTGCTGCTGGCCTGCATCAATTACATCAACCTTACCACAGCGCAGATGCCGCAGCGGGCGAAAGAAGTCGGCATTCGCAAAACGCTGGGTAGCTCACGCTGGCACCTGATCCGGCAGTTTCTGGGCGAAACGCTGGTGATCACAATCCTGGCGGTTTTGCTTTCGGCTTTCCTGTCGCAGTGGGTGCTGACGTATTTTGAGAAGTTGATTCCGGACGGCATGAATGCCTATACGGATTACGGAAAGATGGCCCTTTTTCTGGCGGTATTGGTGGTGGGGGTTACCGGTTTTTCCGGCCTGTACCCCGGCTGGCTCGTCACCCGCGTTCAGGCTGTGAGCATGATGCGCGGACAGGTCACGGCGGAAGTCGGAAAAGGCGGTTTGACGATGCGCAAAAGCCTGATCGTCTTTCAGTTTGTGATCGCCCAACTGTTCATTGTCGGAACGATGCTGGTGGGACGGCAACTGAATTACCTGCTCCATAAAGACCTGGGATTCAACCGGGAAGCCGTGTTGCTGGTCAATGTTCCCTGGAAACTGAGCGACAAACCCGCTTACAAGCACCGCCAGTTTACCATGCAGCAGGAACTGGCCAAACAACCCGGTATTGCCGGTGTCGCGCTCGGCAATGCGCCCATGAACCAGTCGTTTAACAGCAACAGTTATCAGTATAAAACGAAGAAAGGCGAGGTGATTGAAAAGGGAATGTATCTCAAACACATCGATACGACCTTGCTGGCGATGTATAAAATTCCGCTGCTGGCCGGCCGGAATCTAACGGCATCCGACACCGCCCGCGAATACATCATCAACGAAACCGCCCTGCACGAATTCGGGATTGCGTCGCCCCAGGAAGCGATTGGCAAATACATTCAGGAGGTTGATGGACATCCGATCCCGATTGTCGGCGTGGTGAAAGATTTTCACATCGGCTCGTTTTACCAGAAAATTGATCCGGTTCTGCTGATGACGAACAAAAATAGCCTGACGACTTTCAACATCAAACTCAGTACGTCGAATCCGGAACAGTGGCAGACAGCCATCCAACAGATCGGAAAAATCTGGAAAAACTTCTACCCGACCGAACCGTTTGAATACAAGTTCTACGACAGCACGCTGGAAGAAATCTACGCCAGTGATCGGAATATGTCCCAGGTCATTAAGCTGGCCACCGCCGTGGCCGTGGTCATCAGTTGCCTGGGGCTGTTCGGATTGTCAACCCTGATTGCCTATCAGCGGATTAAAGAGGTGGGGGTTCGTAAGGTTTTGGGGGCAACGGTCGTTAGTATTGTAAGCCTGTTGACGAGGGATTTCCTGAAGCTGGTGTTGGTCGCCATCCTGATTGCGTCGCCGATTGCCTACTACTTTACCGACAAGTGGTTGCAGGATTTTGCGTATAAAGTGGCTATTGAATGGTGGATTTTTGGCGCCGGGGCTGTTCTCGCCCTGGTTATTGCTTTTGTAACCGTGAGTTTTCAGAGCATCAAAGCGGCTTTGACCAACCCGGTTAAAAGTCTTCGGAGTGAATAACTGAAACTTCCAATCTCCTATACCTATGGCAGCACATATCGCTATCCCAATTCCTATGATGCCCGGCAAACAGGACATCGAAATCGAAGTCACCATCAACGGCAAGCGGCAGGAATTGCACTACCGCGTGGAGCTGTTTTACTGGGAAGACTGCAACATTCCGACCATCGACCGCGTTGATTGCATCCGACAGATGCTGGCGGGTTATGATCAGGACTGGACGCTCTACTACATTGGCTCGCCCACCGACCAGTTTGTGCCGATCACCTTCGTGAAGCGGGAGGATCTGGTGAAACAACGGCGTATGCTGGTGGAGTCTTGAGTAGAAGAGGTTATTTCGCGGAGTTGAGCGGAGGAAAAAAGAGGAGTTAAGCAGAGATTTATACCTCCGCTTAACTCCTTTCTTCTCCGCTCAACTCCGCGAAATAATCACTTATTTATTCTTATCCCACCACAACGGCGTTGCCGCGTTGTCCGGGCCGCCTAGCAGGGCAACGGCTGCTTTGACCGCTGCCGTGTTGGAAGTTTCTTCCAGCAGCAGGAACGGGATCCGGCGGGGATAGGACGTCGTCGGAACATCGGTGTTGACCGAGTTGACCACCGGGTACAATTTCGGAAACCGGGTCCGGCGAACTTCGGCCCACGCTTCGATGCCGTCTGGATACACCGCCAGCCATTTCTGCGTACCAATCTGCTCCCGCTGAATGGCTTCCGTCGCGCCCCATTTGACCGGGATCGTCGACAAAGCCGGTGATTTCTGTTGATCCTGCGGAGCAACCGGCGTTTTGGTGCTGACGATGTACGCGTCGGTCAGGGCGCTGCTGATTCCCCAGCCATCCATCGACGCCCGGATGCCTTTCTCATAGGCCTGTTGTGCCGTAGTACCACCCACATTCCAGCCATTCAGAGCCGCTTCAGCCACCAGAAAATACGCTTCGGCGGTGTGCATAATGTCCTGTTTGGTAGCGTATTGCTGCGCCCAGGCCGACCCGACTCCGGTATTTTTAACCCAACGATCGCCAATGTTGGAATTGTTGTCGTTGTTGTTGAGCGGATCGGTCAACTCAACGGAACCCAGTCCGTTGCGGACGCCTTCGTACGTTTTGGTGTTGAAAGCCGGCTGAAAATAAATCCCAATCCGGGGATCATCGAAGCCTTTCAGGATCGACTCCATCGACGCACTCATCCGAAACTCACCCCAGCCGGAAATTGTCGCCAGACCGTTGTAATCATTCCCCACCTGGTTTTTGGTCATCAGCGCATTGTCGGCAACGTCGGTCAGCAAGCCGCCCGCGATGGCAGCCTCCGCTTCGGTTTTAGCCCGAGCCGGGTCTACTTTCGAAATCCGCATTGCCAGCCGCAACCGCAGCGTGTTGGCAAATTTGATCCATTTGTTGACATCGCCCGCGTAGATGATGTCGTAGCTTCCGTACGGTTTTTCCGCCGTTTTGCCTTTCAAAACCGTCGTAGCAGCCGCCAGGCGTTTGAAAAAGTCGTCGTAAATTTTGTCCTGCGGATCATATTTGACGCTGTTGGCCGGAATACCCGCGTCGAAATACGGCACCGGGCCGTAGTAATCCGTCAGGCGGTGAAACGCAAACACCCACCAGATGCTGGCCAGTGCATACTGCGACGAAGTCGGGTCGGTCTGGTCGAACAGTGTTTTCAACTGCGGCACCACCTGTGTGTAAATCGGATTCCAGTGCGAGTTGATCCAGGTGCGGTGCATAAAATACCGGTCCGACTGGAAGTTCGGCGTCGTGGTAGCGTAGTATTGGGCATACAGATCCGCAAACAGATTCTGGGCTGTCTGGTACGTACCGGCGGCATACGACGCCTGTTGTTGCGCCCGCGAAAACAAATACGGAAGTTCCGTCGCGCTCAACGTAGTGATGGCGGTTTTGCTGGTATTGATTTCGTCAAAATCGCTTGTGCAGCCACTCCAAATGCCGGCTGCCCCGGCAATCAGGACCCCAATTGATAACTTGGTAAATTTATTGACGGGTATTTTCATGGTTCGTTCAATATTGATTATTGATTCTGAAAAATTAGCCCCCAATCCCCTAAAGGGGGCTCAAAAATCCGGATTGATAAAGCCCCCTTTAGGGGGTTGGGGGCTTTTATCGGACAATTCTTTTATTTCAGAATGTCGATTAGAATCCTAATTTTAAGTTAAGACCAACCGTGCGGGTCGACGGCAACGCGCCGTATTCAGAACCCTGGTAGTTGGCCGCACTCAGGTTCACATCCGGGTCAAACGGCAGCTTGCGGGTTTTCAAACCGGGAATGTCCATCGTGGCGTTGCCCCGGTAGAAGAAAAACAGGTTGCGGGCCGTGAGGGACAAGCGGGCGTTTTTGATGAAAAAGCCTTGCGGGAAAGGAATATTATACCCCAAAGTTGCTTCTCTCAGCCGAACGTTCGTGGTTGAATACGCAAAAAACTCGCCCCAGGTATAGCGTCCCTGCGATACGGTTTGCCAGAATTGCTCAGCCGTAACCGCTTTCGTGTTGGTTTCGCCCGTTGCCGTTACGCCCGGCAATACCCAGCCGCCTTCGCGGTTTTCGAGGGTGTATTCGGCCGTTCCGTCATACGCCAGGTTGCCATCCGTTCCGGAAACCATGATGCCACCCACCCGGCCGTCGACCAGGAAGCTCATCACGAAATTCTTGTACGAAAACGTGTTGCTAAACCCGAACGTCAGCTTGGGGTTGAAGTTTCCGATGGTTTTGAAAGCACTCACCACCGGCAAGCCACTGGCATTCACGAGCAAACGATCCTGCGCGTCTCTTGCCCAGCCATACGCCTGAAGATCCCCGTAGGAACCGCCTTCCGTCACCACGGCTGTCGTCGTCCGTGTGTTTCCGCCCAGCGTAGCACTCTTGATGTTCGGGTGGAGTTCAACGATGGTATTGACGTTCCGGGCAAAGTTCAGCGAGGCATCCCAGGTAAAGCTATTGCCTTTCAACGGCGACGCACTCAGGGTCAGTTCAAAACCTTTGTTGTTGATTTTTCCGGCATTGACGAACTGGCTGGCAAAACCCGATGCCGGAGCCAGACCCAGCGAAAGCAACTGGTTGACCGTGTTGCTGTTGTAGTAAGTAAAATCAACCCCTAAGCGGCCACCCAAAAACCGGACATCGGCCCCGAATTCGGTGGATGACGAGATTTCCGGTTTCAGGTTTTCAGCCGGGCGGGTCGTGCTGCGGGAAATATAACCGCCCGTTCCACCCTGTGAGAACGCATACGTCTGGAGCAGGCTATATGGCGCGGCATCGTTCCCCACCTGCGCCCACGACCCCCGCAGTTTGGCAAAGCTGATCCAGTTTGGCAGTTTAACCGCATCGGAAAGAATGACGTTGGCACCAAATGACGAATAAATGTAGGAATATGGTTTGGGCAGCGTAGACGACCAGTCGTTCCGCACTGAAGCATCGACGGTCAGGTAATCGCGGAACGAAACCGAAGCGGTTCCGAATACGTATTGCAGTTCTTTTTCGCTATACCCGGTAATCTGGGTCAGGTTCGACGCAAACGACAGATCGAAGCGGTTGGCAACCGACAAACCGTTGGTGCTGGCTCCCACCTGGGAGAACCGGTTATAAGTCGATCCGGCTCCCACGTTGTAGGTCACGGCGAAGTCTTTTCCGACGTTGTTGTTTCCGGAAATGATCACATCCATGTTGCGCTCCAGTTGCTCGCCCGTATAATCCGAATACGATCCACCCGCACCGGCAAACAGCAGCGTGTTGTTGGCATACCCGAAGTTGTAGCGATCGGCATACCAGTCATAACTGAGCCGCCCCTGCACATTCAGCCAGTCGGTCAACTGGTATTTGGCCGAACCGAGGGCAATCACCCGGTTCCGTTTTTCGAGCGCAAACGTTTTGTTGAGCGTCCAGTAGGGGTTCATATAAATCCCCGAGCTGGTCCAGTAGGTCGGTTTGCCGTTGGCGTCTTCATACGTATTGTAGACGTTGTTCAGATCAACACTGCGCGGCACTTTGTAGAGGTTCATCGTCACCGAGCTTTCCTCACCGGAGCGGGGCTTGTTGTCAATCTTCTGGTTGACGTACGTAATCTTGGCATCGGTCGAAAACCGCTTGGTGATCTGCGAAGTAAGCCGGAGGTTCAGCGTGTGACGCATCAGCTCGTTGTTGGGCAGAATGCCCTGGTTGTAGTTGTTGGTGTAGGACGTGTAGGTCTGCACCTTTTCGCTACCTGCCGCGATGCCCACGGAATTGTTGGTCGATATTGCATCCCGGAAAAAATCTTTGATGTTGTCGGGATAGGTCGTGGCAGCGGCTCCCCAGCTATACGGTGAGTTGGCGCTGGTTTTGCCACCGGCACCCTGTCCGAACGTATTTTGCAGTTTGGGCAATACAAACGGCGACTCCATTACCACGCCCGAATTGACGTCGACCGATACTTTCCCGGCTTTCCCTTTTTTCGTCGTGATCATAATCACCCCGTTGGCAGCACGGCTTCCGTAAAGGGCCGACGCGGCCGGGCCTTTCAGCACGTTCATCGACTCGATGTCGTCGGGGTTGATGTTGTTGGCCCCATCGCTGCCGTTGATGCCACCGAAATCGCCGGTCACCTGGCCACGGACGGTGTTGTCGACCGGAACGCCGTCGATCACAAACAGGGCGTTGTTGTTACCGGTAATGGAGCGGTTTCCGCGCAAAACGACCCGCGTAGCCGAGCCCGGACCCGAAGAGGCCTGCGTTACGACCATCCCGGCCACTTTTCCGGAAAGCGTGTTGACAAAGTTGGCATCCCGGACATCGACCAGTTTTTTACCATCGATCTGCTGGGTAGAATACGTCAGTGTTTTCGCATTCCGTTCGATCCCGAGTGCCGTCACGACGATTTCGTTCAACTGCTTGGCATCTTCCTGAAGCGTTACATCGACCACGGAGCGATCGCCGACGGTAACTTCCTGTGACAAAGCCCCGATGAACGAGAAAATCAAAACCGTAGCGTTGTTGTCGACCATCAGCGTGTATTTTCCGACGCTGTTTGTCGTCGTGCCTTTGGTCGTGCCTTTGATGACAACGTTTACCCCCGGCAGCGCATTACCATTGTTATCCTTAACGGTTCCGGTTACTTCCTTTTCAAGGGTGGCCACCGCTCCGGCTTTGGCCGGGTTGGCGTAGGTTGAAGCCGGCGGAGCGGACAAAGCCATTCCGATGGCCAGCAGAACAAGGGTGTAGGACCGAGACCGGCGGTTGAATGGCGCTTTCCGGTTCAAAAAAAGTACTGGTTTTCGCATGGGGGAAATGAAGTTAGAAATGGTAAAAGAGAGAATTATAATAGTATACGTTGGGTACGATCGGGAATCGAACAATTGTTTTGCTGAATAGTGACATTACTCTATTTAATTTCCCATTTTGGCGGTAATTTAATAGGAAATTGGGGATTTTCGCAAATCAGTATCCTAGAAATTGTTTCTGCCGTTTTTGTATTTTTCTCCTTCAAAAGATTTTTTAAGAATTGAAAGCTGTTTTTAATAAAAAGTTTGATTCTACCTGCCTAAACGATAACCATCGAAAAGAGAGCGTTTTAATGACTGATTAGAAAGCTTTTACAATTCGTTTACAATGTTTTACGGGCATTGATTGGCCGCGTTTGGAATGGCCAATACCTTTGGTTCATTGTTCACTTAACGAAAAGCCACCATGTCAAAAAAATGGATTTTTCTCGTCTTCTTTTTCGGTACGGTTTCCCAGCCTGCCGTTTTTAGTAGTTCCCTGCTGTTGACGGAAAACCGGATGACAGATTCTTACGAAAGCAGAAAATCAGGTGATGAGAAAAAAACGAAAGCGTTTTCCGATAATCCGTTGCTGTTGGATGGCATTTCGCTGGATTATTCCTTTTTCTCACTCAGTAGCCGGGGCAAACTGACCGTTGTTGCCGGCGATCCTTATTCGCCCGATGCCACCAAAATACCATTCCGGGCTTATCTGCGCAGAGACGGAAAACCGCTCAATATGGGAAAGGCCGATGGGCGTTGCGAAAAGTCTGAAATTGAGCTATCAGACGTGCTGGCCTACGCACAGGTCGGCGACGATCTGGTGATTGAACCAACCCGGAAAGAAGACGCAGTAGCCCGACGGATCATCCGGTTGAAGCTTTTCTGGTTTCTTAAACTCCCGTTCAGAAAAGGGGACGGTTGTTAACCAGGCCTCTAATCGCGATGAGAAAAATATTAATTTGGGTGCTTGCACTACCGGTCTTTGGATTTGCCCAAAGTCCCGAAAAAGGGATTCAAAAACCGGTCGAACAGTGGCCGCCGATTGCCCTGGTCAACGAAGTTTTGTATAAAAACGGGGATCGATACGAAGACCCGACGATCACCTATGCCGCCAGCGGTTTTTTGCTCGATACCGGAAAAGACACGCTGGCGGTAACGGCGAAACACATTTTGTGGGTCGCCCGCAACAAAGCGACGAAGCGGGTGGTGATCAACGACCAGCTTAAAACGTGGAAGATGTACCCGAAACACCACCCGGCCGATTCGGTGGTCATCGATCGGTTGATGAACGAAGATTCCACCGAAAAACTGTGGGATGGTTTTGATAACGGGGTGTTGCAACGGGACTGGCTTGTTTTCTCAACCAAGTCGGTTTCATCAAAAATTCAGCCGGTCAGGATGCGGGAAAAAGTGGTTTCGGTTGGAGAAAGTGTGTATCTGACGGGCAATCCCTACCGGTTTCAACAGACGCTGACGGCAAAGGGGACGGTTGTCAAAACGGAAGGCCCCGTCTTTTACGTCCAGTTTGAGGGCGCAGGCATGGATACGGTTTTTCTGGGTGGTGCCAGCGGATCGCCCATCATCGACAGTCAGGGGCGGCTGGTTGGCATCTATTCCAACGGACGAACAGACGCGGAAACGGGTCGACGGGTCAATGTCATCAATTCAACGGCTTATCTCAAAAAAATACTCGCCGGCGATAAACCGCTTAACGTCAACCGAAAACCGGTTTCGGTGTACCTGGATTCGTTGCTTCAGACGATGCCGGTTGAAAAAGCGTTACCGGTATTTGATCATTTTCTAAAAAATGAGTCATTGTATTATACGTACGAATTGACGTATTTTAATCACGATAACCTCATCAAAACCGGCGAGAACCTGATCGAATCCAAACGGAAAGCAGAAGCCGTCCCGTATTTCGAGTATTTCGTTGCAAAGTACGGTTATCAAGTCTACCTGCTGTCGTTGGCAAAGGCGTTGGTCCGGGTCAATCAAAAACCCGAAGCCATCAGCCGGGTGGAGAAGGAACTGAAAAAAGAACGGATGGATCCCTACGTCAAAGACGAATTGCAGAAATTTCTGACGGAGGTCAGGCGAACCGAATAAAAAGAATGGGCTATGGGAAAACTAAACCGCATCATCGCAATCATCCTCGTTCTGCTAACGGGCCTGCTGTTTGTGCAGTTCGTTCGGTCATCCCCCAATCCGACGCAGGCCGACCAGAACCGTTTTGCGGAGAAGGCCAATCTCGCCCTTCGCCGGACGGCGCACCGGCTGCTGGCTGCCGCCGGTGATTCGACCTCCCGGATTTCGCCCGTTCAGCAAACCGATGCCAATACGTTCCAGATCCGCCTGAATCAGACCTTCGACTACAGACAACTGCCCGATGTTTTGCAGGCATCCCTCCGGCTGCATGGGGTTACGCGACCGTATGACGTCGCCATCCTGAATTGTTCGGATGGCAAAATCGAGTTGGGCTATACGGTTTTGGATGTAACAAAAAAGCAGAAAGTAGCCTGCACCGGTCGCGAACAGGCCAAAGGCTGCTACAATCTCCAGATTCGGTTTACGGCGTCCGAAACACCCCCGCAAACGGCTTCTGCTTGGTGGATGATGGCTTTCGGAAGTTTGTTGACTGCCCTGGTTTTCACGGTTTTGCGCCGGTCGTCCCCGCCGAAGGAGCCGATAATTCCGGATTCAACGCCCCACGATGACCACCAGCTTCATTTTGGAAATTCCAGCCTTGACACCACCAATCTGACGTTGATTTCCGGGGGACAGGTCCACAACCTGACCTACCGCGAAGCCAAGCTGCTCCGCCTTTTTGGCGGGAATCCGAACCAACTGCTGGAACGTGATTTTATTCTCAAATCGGTCTGGGAAGACGAAGGCATCATTGTTGGGCGTAGTGTCGACGTGTTCGTTTCGCGACTGCGGAAACTGTTGCAGGACGACCCGACGCTCAAGATCGTCGCCGTTCACGGCGTGGGGTATCGCCTGGAATCCCGCCCGAACGCATCGGGAACTGCTTAATCCATCTATTTTCCTTTAGGACTTCCGCTTCTATTCTCAGGACTGTAAAAAGTCCTCCGGCACGTTTATGCTCCAAAATTACCTCAAAATCGCCCTCCGACACCTGTGGCAAAACCGGCTGTATTCGGTCATTAACGTCGTTGGTCTGGCCGTCGGAATCACCTGCCTGTTGCTGGCGATTCTCTACCTGAAAGATGAACGCAGCTATGACCGGTTTCACGCGAAAAACCCTCACCTCTACCGGATTACAACGACCGTGACCGAAACCCGGGGCGGAACCGGCGAAACGAACGGTGGCACGGGTCAGGTGCAGGGACCGGCCTTCCAGGCGGAGGTACCCGAAGTCCAGAACTACGTGCGGGTGATGGGCGGTGACATCCAGGGCCTGTTCGTGGCCAACCATAAATCGTTTGTGCTGCATCCTTTTTTTGTCGACTCCACGTTTTTCAATGTGTTCTCATTCAAGCTATTGAGCGGCAATCCGAAAACCGCCTTGCGGGGCGCTGGCACGGTCGTCATCACCGAACGGACGGCGCGGAAACTTTTCAACCGCCTTGATGTGATCGGGAAAACCCTTCTGGAAGACGGGCCTTCCGGCAAGCGGGTGGGGGCATCGATCATCACCGGTGTGGTGCAGGACCCGCCCCAAAATTCCTCCCTCCAGTTCGATCTGCTGTTTCCGTTCCGGTTCATGCAGGCGTCGTTCGACGACACCAGTTGGCTGAACTCCTATTTGAGCACCTTTGTCGTGCTGCATCCACAGGCCGACCCGGGTTCAGTTGTCCGAAAATTCAGTGCTGTATACGCAGTACACGCCCGGCAGCAGGTGGCCGAAAACCGGAGAAATTACGGTTTTGATCCGGCGATTCGGTATGGATTACAACCCATGACCGACCTGCACCTCAACCCGTTGTACCGCAGCGAAGGGAACCGGGAAGGCGGCATCACCAATGGCAGTAATCCGGTTTTTTCGTACCTTTTTTTGGGCATTTCAGCCTTTATTCTGCTGATGGCTTCCATTAATTTCATCAACATCAGCCTGGCAAACTCACTGAAACGGACCAAAGAAATCGGGGTTCGGAAATTGACGGGGAGCAGTTCGCAACGCATTGTGGCTCAATTCCTGGGGGAGTCGGCCATGCTGTGTCTGGTTGCTTTTGGGGTAGCGATTCTGCTGGCTCAGTTGACATTACCGGTTTTTAATCAGTTGGCTAGCAAAGCCATCGTTTTCCGTGAAATTCTGGACGGCGAGCTTCTCTTCTATTTTATCATCCTATTGGTCTTTAATATCTTACTATCGGGGCTTTATCCGGCACTCGTTCTGTCCAATTTTAAACCCACCGATGTATTGTACCATAAGCCGCGGCTTTCGGGACGGAGTTGGCTGGGGCAAACGCTCGTCATGATTCAGTTTGCCCTGTCGGTTTTTCTGGTAATTGCGACCACGGTTTTCCACCATCAGATGGAATATGTGCGGACGAAGGACCTGGGCTATGATCCGTATCAGGTCGTTGGAACGTACATTCCTTTCAGTACTGATCTGAAAGTCGACCAGGCTTTTCTGCGGACCGAACTGGCGGGCGAACCGTTGATCCGAAACGTTTCGTTTAACAGTGATTTGGGCGGATCGTACGAGACCCGCGCAGGAAACCGGAAAATTGAAAGCCGCTACCAGTACATTGACGAAAACTACCTGCCGGTGTTGGGCATCCGTCTGAAAGCCGGGCGCAACCTCTCCCCTGCTTTCGGGTCTGACAAAACCGAAGCCGTTCTGGTCAATGAAACGTTCGTAAAGGCCGCGGGGCTGGAGAAGCCGATCGGAAAAACCATTCGACTGCACGAAAATTTCAGCCAGAAACCGCTGACCATCGTTGGCGTGGTCCAGGATTTTCATGTCAGTTCATTGCGAGAGCGCATTCGGCCGATGGCCCTGTTCATGCGGGAGGATCAATCCAGTGGCATTTTGGTAAAAATTGACAAAAACCGCCAAAAAGAAGCCCTGGCCGTTTTGAAGAACGTATACCGGAAAGCCTACCCTTCATTTGAGATGGACTACGGTTTTCAGGATGAACGGAACGCCAAAGCCTATGAATTGGAGCAGAAATGGCAGCGAATAGTGAGCTATGCAACCCTGCTGGCGACCCTGATTTGCGGTCTCGGCGTGTTCGGTCTGGCGAAACTGGCCACCCAACAGCGGACGCGGGAGATCGGTGTGCGGAAAGTGCTGGGCGCCACGGTGGCTGACATCGTCGCCCTGTTGTCGAAAGACTTCCTGAAACCGGTGCTGGTGGCCATTGCCGTAGCCTCGCCCGTAGCGGGTTGGGCAATGAGCCGCTGGTTGCAAAACTTCGTCTACCGTGTTGAGATTCAAGGGTGGGTATTTGCCCTGGCCGGTTTGCTGGCCATCGGCATCACCTTGCTGACGGTTTCGCTTCAATCGGCAAAAACCGCCCTGATGAATCCGGTGGAAAGTTTGAGGAGTGAGTGAGTTATTTCGCAGAGCTGAGCAGAGGAAATCAGAGTTTATCAGAGAAAAATAAAACTCTGCTTAACATCTGATTTCCTCTGATAAACTCTGCGAAATAATCTCTTTTTCCTGTCCGCCAGCGAACGGCCAACCGTCCGTAAACGGACAAATGAACTCATGAACTGAGTATAAATAATTTAAAATCAGTTTGTTGAATTTTATGGTATACAGTTTGAGCATTCTGAAAGCGTGCCTTGTACGGACAGTGAACGACGAACCTTATGCTGAGCAATTACCTGAAAATTGCGTTTCGCAATTTGCTGAAACACAAAACATTCGGCTTTATCAACATAGTCGGTGTGGCCATCGGACTGGCGTGCTTCCTGCTGATCGCCCTCTACGTGCGCGACGAAGTCAGTTTCGACCGTTACAATACCAAAGCCGACCGGACCTACCGGGTTTTGCGCACTTTTCTCAACTCTAATGACGGCACCGTCGAGCTGAAACTCGGCACCGTGGCTCCTCCGTTCGGTCCACTGATCAAACAGGATTTTCCGCAGGCCGAAGAAGTGGTACGCACCCTCAGCACCAGCTCGTTGCTCAAATACGGCGAACACACCTACAACGAAAGCCGGGTGCTATTTGCCGAGAAATCTATTTTTAACGTACTGGATTTCAAGGTCATCAGTGGCAATCCCGCGCAGGCCCTGGCGCAACCGTTTTCCATCATGCTGTCGCGGCCGATGGCCGAGAAATATTTCGGCAACGAATCGCCGATGGGAAAAAGCCTGCGGAGCAATAACCAGTTTGAATTGATGGTGACGGGCGTATTTGAACCGTTGCCGTCGCAGTCGCACATTCGTCCGGATTTTCTGATCTCATTCAATACCCTGAACGACAACCGGGTTTATGGTGCCGAAGGACTGCGGACCAATTGGAGCAATAACTCGTTTCTGACGTATGTTTTGCTGGCCAAAGGCACCGATCCGGACAAATTGGTCAAGGCGTTTCCGGCGTTTCAAAACCGCCGGATCGAACCCAAAGCATCGACGTATTCGGTTCTGAACCTGCAAAAATTGACCGATATTCACCTCCGCTCCGACACGGACGATGCGCTGGAGGCCGATGGCGACATTCGCTACGTTTACATGTTTTCGGCCATTGGCCTGTTCATTCTGCTAATCGCCTGCATCAACTACATGAATCTGGCAACAGCCCGTTCGGCGGGTCGGGCGAAGGAGGTCGGCATGCGGAAAGTAGTGGGTGCTCACCGAAGTCAACTCGTGGGCCAGTTTCTGAGCGAATCCCTTTTGCTGGTGATTTTTGCGTTGAGTCTGGCGGTGGTTCTGGTCGTTTTGTGTCTGCCTTTCCTCAATGACTTCACCCAAAAGCAACTGACGCTGGATCAATTGACGCACCCGGTTTTTCTGGGCATTGTAGCCGGTATTACTTTGTTAACGGGTTTGGTGTCGGGGAGTTACCCGGCTTTTTTCCTGACCTCGTTTCAACCCATCAGTGTTCTAAAAGGGAAAATTGCCTCGGCGATGCGGACGGGCCGGTTCCGGCAGGCGCTGGTGGTGACCCAGTTTGCCATTGCGGTCGTGCTCATTATCAGCACGATGGTGGTCTACAACCAGATGGATTACATTCGAAACTACAAACTGGGATATCAGAAAGACCAGATCGTTTTACTGCGGACGGTGGAGGATTCGCCTGTCAATGCCGAAGCGCTGAAGCAGGAGCTAAAGAGCAACACATCGGTTTTGGAAGTGGGACAGTCATCGCGGATTCCGTCGGGGCGGCTGCTGGATTCCTGGGATGCCTACGTGGCCAAAGGCGACAGCATGGCACCTTCCAAAGTGATTCTCAAGGCCTTATCGGTCGATCACGATTTTATTCCCACCTACAATATGAAAATGGCGGCCGGGCGAAACTTCTCCCGCGCCTACACCACGGATGACACGGCGGCCTTTATTCTGAACGAAACCGCAGCCCGCATGTTGGGCTGGAAAAACCCCGAGCAGGCCATTGGGAAACCGTTTGGCTACGGCCAACGGCGCGGTCAGGTGGTGGGCGTCACCAAAGATTTTCACTTTGAATCCCTCCGCCAGGCCATCCCTCCCATTGCGATGTTTATGCTGCCCGAGCAGCACAACTGGATTTCGGTTCACGTGGCGGGTGGGGCCGGTTTGCAGACGGCCCTGGCGCACATCGAGTCCGTCTGGAAACGGCGGTTTTCCAGCCAGCCCTTTTCCTATGAGTTTCTGGATCAGCGGTTTGGGCGGCTTTATACCACCGAGCAAACGCAGCAGCAGCTCTTCGGTATTTTCGCCGGTGTTGCCATCCTGATTTCCTGCCTCGGTTTGTTCGGTTTGTCGATGTTCATGGCAGAACAGCGCACCAAAGAAATTGGCATCCGCAAGGTTCTGGGTGCCTCGACACCCGGACTGGTGACGCTACTTTCTAAAGATCTGCTGAAGCTGGTTCTGATTGCCCTCGTGCTGGCGTCGCCGGTGGCGTGGTGGGTGATGAATCAATGGCTGGAAGGCTTCGTGTACCGAACCAGCATCAGCCCGTGGGTTTTCGTTCTGACGGCGGTCACCGCCATCGCAATTGCCTTTGCGACGGTTTCGTTCCAGAGTATCAAAGCCGCGTTGATGAATCCGGTGAAGAGTCTGAAATCGGAATAGCTTTAATATGCTGGTCAAGACCAGCCCCACCATTCAGCAAAGCAGACAACCTCCCCTGTAAAAAATAAACCGTCCTAAACGGTTGCTTCTTACTTTGCCCGAATGATGATGGCGGTTATTCGGGGTACCCGATTGCGCCCTGATCGTATGCCCGGTAACGATTCGTAACCTCAGATTCTGCCAACTCATGCGCAACGCCCAAACCAAGCCCACCAAACCTAAAAAATCGTTCCTGCGGGAATGGCTCGATTCGATTTTGTTTGCCGTGATTGCCGCGACGCTGATCCGGTTTCTGACCTTCGAAGCCTACGCCATTCCGACGCCGTCGATGGAGAACAGCCTGCTGGTGGGCGATTTCCTGTTTGTCAGCAAACTGCACTACGGTTCCCGAACGCCCCAGACGCCTTTGCAGGTGCCCCTCACCCACCAGAAGATTTGGGGGACGGAAATACCGTCTTACAGCGACCTGATCCAATTGCCAACCTATCGCCTGCCCGGTTTTACGACCGTAAAAAACGGTGATGTCGTGGTGTTCAATTTTCCCCCGCCCAAAGCTGGCGAACCGGACTATCCGATGGATTTGCGAACCAACCTCATCAAGCGCTGCATTGGTATTCCGGGTGACCAACTCGAAATCCGGCAGGAGCAGGTTTACGTCAATGGGAAGGCGTTTCCAACGCCGGTTCGGGCCGAAACCAGTTATTTCATGAGAACGACGGAGGTGCTGAACGAGCGGTTTTTCCGGAAATACAACATCATCAACGATTACAAATCGGCGGAAGGGCCATTTATCAACTGGCAGCCCATCGAAGAATACAACGAAGCCACGAAGGCTTCCGTGCTGGTGGGCTACAGCGTCACCACGACGCCGGAGGTCATTGCCAAACTGAAAGAACTGGACTGGGTGAAGGGAATCGAGCGAATGACGGAACCCGCCGGGCAACTCGCTCCGGGCATTTACGGCGGCTCGGCGTATGCCTGGAATCGCGACAATTTTGGTCCGCTGGCCGTTCCGAAAAAGGGCCAGACCATTCCGATCAACCCGCAAACCATCGCCGTTTACGGCACATTGATCAGCCGCCACGAAGGCAACGAGAAGGTGAAAACAACCGCGAACAGCCTCACGATCAACGGCCAGCCGATCACGTCGTATACCTTCAAGCAGGATTATTATTTCATGATGGGCGACAACCGCCACAATTCCGACGATTCGCGTTACTGGGGTTTTGTGCCGGAGAATCACATCGTTGGCAAGGCGGTTTTCGTCTGGATGTCGATCGACCCCGACCCGTCGACGGTTTGGGCTAAAATCCGCTGGAACCGGTTGTTCCGGTTAATCGAATAAACCATGCTGTATTACACCCAGATCCTGTTTGTAAAACCGGGGCAGGAAACGATTTTTCACGCCTTCGAAGAGCACGTTTTGCCCTTGCTTGATCAGTATGGGGGCGAATTGCTTTACCGGGTTCGGCCACCCCGATCGGCGGTGATTGCGACCACGCTGGCTTATCCGTACGAACTTCACCTCGTCACCTTTCCAACGAAGGCCGACTTTGAAGCGTACCGCGATGATCCGCAACGCCAGCAGTATCTGGCGTTGAAAGACCAGTCGATTGACCGGGTTCTGTTGATTGAAGGAGTGGCACTGTAGCCCGTCAGAGGTGATAATTTTCAGTTTTAGGCCCAATATCAATCAGTTTCCGCTACTTTGTATCCGTTTAGTTTTGTAAATCGAATTCAGTAATCATTACAAACCGTACCATTGTACACCATGAAAACCGAAAAAGTAATCTTGAGCGTTTTGCTGGCAGCCACCGCCGGTGTGGCCCTGGGCATCTTGTTTGCACCGGAAAAAGGGGAAAAAGTCCGCAGAAAGATCCGGGAAAAGGGAGAGGATTATCTGGAAGACCTGAAAGATGAATACAACCATTCCGTCAAAAGCCTCAAGCGGAAAGTCGATGCCGCCTACGACGACATCGCCACGAAATTCAAAAGCCATTCGGAAGAGCCGAAAGAGAGTAAAACCGCGTAATTCCCACCTCACCGGGCAAGCTTCTTGCCCGGTGAGGTTGACTTCTGCATAATTTTCGGTAAAGTTGCCGGATTATCTCTATACCATAGCCCGCTTCCAACCGAAAAATCCATGGAAACCGTCCTTGACCTCCGACTTGCGGTATTGATTGACGCCGACAATGTGCCTTATTCCAACGTCCGGGGCATGTTGGAAGAAATTGCCAAGTATGGAACACCGACGTTTAAACGCATTTATGCCGACTGGACCAAACCGACCGTGGCCGGTTGGAAAACCGTGCTGCTCGAAAACGCGATCACGCCCATCCAACAATACAGCTATACCACCGGCAAAAACGCGACCGACTCGGCCATGATCATCGATGCGATGGACATTCTGTATACCGGGCGGGTCGATGGGTTTTGTATTGTTTCGAGCGACAGTGATTTTACGCGCCTGGCCACGCGCCTGCGCGAAGCCGGCATGAAAGTGTTTGGCATCGGCGAAAAGAAAACGCCAACGCCGTTTATCTCCGCCTGTAACAAATTCATTTACCTCGAAATCCTGAAAAAAAACGAGGCAGTACCCGTTCTCGTACCAGCCGCTGCCAAAACCCGTTCCCGGAAAAAAGCCACGCCGAGACCCGTTGAGATCCCGGTCAAACCGGCGAAAGAACCGGAACCGGTTTCCGTTGTGGAACCCGAAGCGATTGGCAAGGTAAACAAAGACGTCATCAAGATGATTGTCGATAGCATCAACGACCTCGCCGACGAATCCGGCTGGGCATTTCTGGGTGAACTCGGGAATCTCCTCCCCAAAAAACAGGCCGACTTCGACCCTCGCAATTACGGTTTCAAGAAGCTGGTTCCGCTGTTAAAAAGCATCGACCAGTTTGAAATTGACGAGCGTGAAACCGGCAAAGGCAACTTCAAACTGGTGTATGTGCGGGTGAAATGAAGATTAGTACTTCAACTCCGTCGTGACAAATTCCAGCACCTGATCGCCGGTATTCTGCAAGTCGTGAATGGCACGGCCTTTCTGAAGAATATTCTGAAAGGAAGTCTGATTTTTTTTGAATGTAAACCGCACCTGACTGCCGTCTTCCTGGTTGGAAACACCTTCGCCATCCTGAAGCACGGTCCAGAAGTAATCGTAGTTATGGCGGTGGTAATGGATTCGCTCCCCCGGATGCAGGGCAATGTGCCAAACTTTGACCTTCTCGTTTTCAAAGAGCAGCGTGTGCCCTACGTGGTCATTGTCACTATTCTGCTGCAGGTCTTCCCGCAGCGCTTCCGCCGATGGACTTGGATACGCTGACATGGTGATGAGTAGTAAGGATTTCCGGTTTGGCGGTAAAGATACTCCTTCCCTGCTTTCTCACTTCTTTTTCTTGTAAAAATTATAGATAATCGAAACCTGAAACGTCCGGTTGCGGTATTCGACAATGGAGCTGTTGGAAACATTGTTCAGTCCGTGAATATACCGGAGGTTCAAACTGAATTGTTCCGCCATGTCCAGAAAATCGTAGTGAGCGCCAATGGCAATGCCGGTATCCTGCTTCTTTCCGGGGCCGTAGGGCGTGTCGATGGCGTAGCTGAACTCCGGTCCGGCCTGAAGCACAACGCCTTCGGTAGGAATCCAACCCAGCATCAGCGGAATACTCAGGTAATTGTAATTGTTCCGGATCGTTTGTGGATTGACACCCAGGCGTTTAAAAGTACCTCCTTTGATAGAATACAATACTTCCGGCTGCGCCACGAAGCGTTTGTAGCGAAGGCGGTATACCCCTCCCAAATGAAAGGCGGTTTTGTAGCGTGAAATATACGGGGTAATTCCTTCCTGAGCGGTGATGGACGAACTGGCACCGGCTTTTAAACCAAATACACCCTGAAGCTGAGCAAATGAAGCAAACGAAGCGAACAAAAACGCCACCAATATAAGTAGTCTGACTTTCAACATACGGTTTTGGAGAAATAAACAAATCCGTTCACCCCTGAGAGCGTGAACCGGCAGACAAATAACGGGAGAAATTCAGTTATCTTACGGGTATAGCCCGAAGTTTCGGGCCATTTTCACAAAAATTAAGAGAATAGACAAGAGACGATAGACAAGAGAGATGAGACAAGAGAGTAAAGAGTAGAATCGTCGGTTTTCAGGAATTTAGTCTTTACTCTCTTGTCTCATCTCTCTTGTCTACCCTGAATCAATTCAGCCGCGGATCGACGGGGTAATGGGAAAGCACCCGGTATTGCCCGCCCATCTGGCGCAGAATACCCCGCCAGAACTGGTCGGAGGGCGTATCGAAGATGTAGCTTGAATCGGCCTGAGTCACAATCCAGGCATTCTGGGCCATTTCGTCGGCCAGTTGCCCCCCCGACCAGCCGGAGTACCCGACAAAAAACCGGACGTCGGATTCTTTCACGGCACCGGCGTTGATGAGTTGCCGCAACCGGTCGAAATTACCGCTCCAGTAGAGGCCGTTGGGCAATTCGATGGATTCGTCCACCGTGTGCCCCAGCCGGTGAATGTAGTGCAGGGTGTTTTGCTGCACCGGCCCGCCGACATACAGGGAATAGTCGTGGTACATTTCATCGGTCAGCACATCGTTCAGTTTCACCTGCGCAATCTGGTTCAGAACCAGCCCGAACGTGCCCTCCTCGTTATGGTCGCACACCAGCACGACACTTCGTTCAAAATTCGGATCGCCCAGAAACGGTTCAGCGATCAGCAGACATCCATTGGTGATCGGTTGTGCGCTCATATCGGTTGTATTCAGGTGGAGACTAACGTGAATGTAAGAATATATACGAAAGAGTGGCCCACTTCGGTATACAGTTTTCTGTGTTTATGTAACACAATCTTAATACCAAAAAACCGCATACGCCGGGAAGTCTGCCGAATTTTGATTTTTAGGTTCCGGCGCGTCTTCTATTCATAAATCCTGTGTAATTTGTGATCAAACCGACCCGAATGCCCAACAAATCCATTTTACGAAACCCGATCCTCTTCATTGCTTTCGGCGCGGTCGCTGCGTTTTGCACCTACGCCTGCATGTATGCGTTCCGGAAAGGCATTACGGCCGTCATTTTCGAAGGCATGAGTTACGCCGGCATCAGCTACAAAATCTGGCTCATCACGGCGCAGGTGCTGGGCTATGCGGTTTCCAAACGGATTGGCGTGAAGGTCGTATCGGAGATGAAACCGGCGCAACGCGCACTGTACATCCTGATTTTTATTGGTTTGGCTGAACTAGCGTTGCTCGGTTTTGCGCTGACCCCGCCCCCCTACAACATCGTTTTTTTGTTCCTGAACGGCTTGCCGCTGGGCATGGTCTATGGCATCATGCTGGGTTTTCTGGAAGGCCGGCGGCAAACCGACGCCCTCGTTGCCGGACTCACGGCCTCATTCATCTTTGCGTCGGGATTTGTCAAAACCGTCGCCCTGACCATCCGGAGTGCCTGGGGCATTTCGGAGTTCTGGCTCCCCTTCGTTACGGGTCTGCTGTTTGTCGTTCCGCTGCTGATTTCGGTCTGGATGATGACGCTCCTCCCTCCGCCTTCGCCCGAAGACCACGATCTCCGCACCGAACGGCGACCGATGAACCAGACCGAACGGCGGCATTTTCTCCAGACTTTTTCGGTGGGGCTCACTACGCTGATCGTCTCCTACGTGCTGCTATCGGCCTTTCGGGATTTCCGCGATAATTTTGCCCCCGAAATTCTTTCGGCTGTTGGCATTACCAATCCGGGTGTGTTTACCAAAACGGAAACCACGGTCGCGTTCGGAATTCTGGTCGTCATGGGGGCATTGCAACTCATCAAAGACAACTTTCTGGCGTTCCGGCTCATCAACATCGTGATGCTGCTGTCGGCGGTGCTGATTGGCATCAGTACCTGGCTTTTTCAGCAGGGCATACTTTCGCCGGGAACCTGGTTTACACTGGTGGGGCTGGGACTTTACGGGGCTTATGTGCCGTGCAACGGGCTGTATTTCGAACGGTTGGTAGCGTCGTTCCGCTACGTGAGCACGGTGGGCTTCATCGTGACCCTGGCGGATTATTACGGCTACATGGGAAGTGTCGCCGTTGTGTTGTATAAAAACTTCGGCCAGCCGAACATCAGTTTCCTCGATTTTTTCATCTACTCGGCCTATGTGATTTCCGTCGTCTACGGCGTTCTGATCGTCGTTTCTTTTGGGTATTTTCAGCGGAAATACAAGGCGGTTGTTTCGCAGCGTTTGGAGGAAAGTGTTTCGCGGAGTTAAGCGGAGAAAAAAAAGAGTTGAGCAGAGAAGTTTTAAATATCCTCCGCTCAACTCCTTTCTTCTCCGCTTAACTCCGCGAAACAACTCTTCTCTCTTTACTCCACGACGCTCAGCTTCACCGTGTTCGTTTTCAGGTTTTCCATCAACGGCATGCTGAGCGTATTGATGAAAATATCACCTGACTTCAGCACGCCCTGCTTCACCAGCAGATCCTTGATTTCGGAAACCGTCTGATCCACCGTGTTTTCCGGGTTGGGCTCATACGGCATCACCTGCACCCCCCAATAGAGCGCGAGCGCGTTCATCATGGTTTTGTTGGACGTAAAAACGTACAGACCGGCCTTCGGGCGATGGTGCGACAACCGGAAGGCCGTATAACCCGAGGTCGTTATTCCGATCACCGCTTTGGCTTTGGTGTCACGCGCCAACCGGCACGCGCTCATCACCACGTTGTCGTTCAGGACGTTTTTACCTGGCTGTTCGTTAACGAAAGCGTGGTAGCGGTAGTAAATTTTATCGCTCAGTTCTTCCACTTTCAGAATGGTGTTGGCCATGTTTTCGACCGCCAGAATCGGGTATTTACCCGACGCAGTTTCGGCACTGAGCATCACGGCATCGGCTCCGTCTAACACGGAGTTGGCAACGTCGTTGATCTCCGCCCGGGTTGGACGGGGCGCGTCGATCATGCTTTCGAGCATCTGCGTCGCCACGATCACCGGTTTTGCCGCCTTGTTCGATTTCTCAACGATCATTTTCTGAATCATCGGAACCTCTTCGGCGGGCAGTTCAACGCCCAGGTCACCGCGGGCCACCATGACACCGTCGGTAGCGGCAATGATTTCGTCGATGTTCTGAATCGCTTCCGGTTTTTCGAGTTTGGCAATCACCCGACAGGATTTACCCCGCGCCCGGATGTACTCTTTAATTTCCAGAATCTCGGACGCCTGCCGAACGAACGACAGGGCAATCCAGTCCACTTCGTGCTGCAGACCAAAGTCCAGGTCTTCGAAATCTTTTTCGGTGACCGAAGGCATCGAAACCTTCGTATTGGGCAGGTTGACCCCTTTTTTCGATTTCAGCAATCCGCCATACACCACTTCCGTGATGACATCGGTGCCGTCCGTACCGGTTACTTTTACCTCCAGTTTGCCATCATCCAGCAGAATGCGCTCGCCATTTCGGACGTCGCGGAACATGCCTTTGTAGGGCGTACTGACGCGTTCGGCCGTTCCAATGATGTCATCATTGGTGAAGACCAGCTTATTACCGGAATAAATCATCACCCCGCTTTCATCCTCGACTTTGCCGATGCGGATCTTGGGACCCTGCAAATCCTGCAGGATGGCGAGGTTCAGGCCGTATTCAGCGTTGATTTCCCGGATGCTTTTGATGCGGGCTAAATGATCTTCGTGTGTGCCGTGGGAAAAATTCAGCCGGAAAACATTCACACCGGCGCGGGCCAAAGCCAGCAGTTTTTCTTTGGTGTCGGACGCCGGGCCGACCGTGGCAACAATCTTGGTTTTTTTCAATGACATAGAATTTGACAGAAGTCAGTAGACCATACAGGTGCAAAATAAGCAACCCTTTCCGACAATCCAGCAAATTTTCTGTAAAGGTTGTATAATCAATGTTAAAAAATGCGTTTCATCCCCGCTTATCTGGCTAGTCCGGTTTGTTGATCGGCGTGGTTTCAGCCAGCTTTTCGCCCATCAATTGCCGGTAAACGCCATTGGTCCAGCCAAAACCGTCCTGATTCGGGTAATAGCCCCCGCCTGCCGTCAGCGTATCGTCCACCACATTATATTTCTCCGTCATTTTCCCGGTTTCGCGAAAAACCCGGTCATTAAGGGCCAGCCAGCGGTCGCGCCCTTCGGCGGCCGTTTCCGAAAAACCGTAGTTCATAAGTCCCTTATACACAATCCACTGCAACGGAGCCCAGCCGTTCGGCGAATCCCATTGCTGCCCGGATCGGACCAGGGTCGTCACCCAGCCACCGGGTTTCATAAAATCGCTCCGCAGCCGGTCATGAACACCCTGCGCCTGTTCGGGGGTGGCCAGCCCGAAAAACAACGGAAAAGCAGCCGCCAGCGTTTGGGACGTCGCCCGCCGGTTGGTTACCAGGTTATAATCAAAATAAAAGCTCCGGTCCTGATCCCAAAACGTCTGCAAAAGGGCGGTTTTCCGGCTTTCGGCCAGGTGTTCAAACCGCTCCGACGCCGTCCCGTCACCGGCTTGGTGGTAGGCGTCACGCAAGGTCCGTTCCAGCGAATAGAGAATACAGTTCAGATCGACCGGTAGCAGGGTGGCTGCGCTGGTGGTGGCCATCGTCTGCCCGTCGCTGAACCAGCGGCTGCTGAAATCCCAACCCGACTCACAGGCGGCCCGCAAATGGCCGTAAAAAACCGTAGACTCGATCCCGACCGCATTGGCGGCTTCGGTCAGTTCCACTTCCTTGCGATAGGCCTCGGCGCGGGGCCGGGGTGTTGGGTCGAAATACCGGTTCAGCACCGTGCCGTTTTCCAGCCGGGCCACGCGCTGCTCAAACGGATGATCTACGTTTAACAATTCACTGCCTTGCATCCAGAACGTATATTCTTTTTGCAGACGAGGCAGGTAGCGCGTCAGCACATCAGGTCCGTCCAGTTCGGCCAGCAACTGCACCATCAGGGCAAAAACCGGCGGTTGTGAACGGCTGAGGAAATAGGTTCGGTTGCCGTTCGGAATAAAACCGTACGTATCGATCAGGTACGCAAAATTATCGACCATGTTCCGAATCAGATTGATCCGCCCCGCCTGTTTGAGTCCCAGCAGCGTAAAGTAACTATCCCAGTAAAAAATCTCGCGAAACCGCCCGCCCGGCACGACATACGGATGGGGCAGCGGCAACCGCGAACTGCCTTCCACCGGCACATCCGGGTCGCGTGTCAGGACGTCCCAAAGCTGATCGATGTGGGCAGTGGTCGTCATCGTGGCGTCGCTGACATAACCGGACGCGGGTGAATCGGGCAGCGTAAAATGCTGGTCGACAAACGCTTTCAGGTAAAAATTGGGTTTATTTTTCTGAGCTTCATACTGGGCCAGAATAGCCTCGGGGGCCATCAGCGGGACACTGTCCACGAAGGTTTTTGAGTCGGGGAAAATACCACTCAATTGAACATCCAGAAAAAAATCGCCAAATACGACATCCGGTGCCGGAGCCGTCTGATGGGTTGGTGGGAGCATGGTACCGTTTTTTTTAGTAACCCCGAAAGACGTTTCAAGGTTTTCCGGCCACTACAGGGGTTGCTTCGATCCAGAACACCAAGCCCCAACGGGGCGATTATCAATAGCCCCGGATGCAATCCGGGGAAACGGGACACCAACCGGATTACACGGGGAAACGGGACACCAACCGGATTGCACCCGGGACGCGGGATATGACCAGAATAAGCGGTTTTCCCAAACATCTCGCTCCCATACAAGTTAGTTTTATACGTACAGTGCGTGAAACGGGACTATTGACGAGAGAACTATGGCGACGAACAAAGCAGGCTTAGACGATAAACTTCACTGGTACAAGGATGCCATTATTTACGAATTACACATCAAAGCCTTTCGCGACAGCAGTGGCGACGGCATAGGCGACTTTCGGGGATTGCTGGAAAAACTGGACTATTTGCAGGATCTGGGCGTTACGGCCATCTGGGTGCTGCCCTTCTACCCGTCGCCCCTGCGCGACGACGGCTACGACATCGCCGATTATTACAGCATCAATCCGTCGTACGGCAACATTGAACAGTTTCAGGAGTTTTTGCAGGAAGCGCACAACCGCAACCTGAAAGTAATCACGGAACTGGTCATCAACCACACCTCCGATCAGCACCCGTGGTTTCAACGCGCCCGGAAAGCCCCGAAAGGTTCACCGGAACGCGACTACTACGTCTGGACCGACGATCCCAACCAGTATAAGGATGTCCGGATTATTTTCCAGGATTTTGAAGCCTCTAACTGGACCTGGGACCCCGTGGCCCAGCAATACTACTGGCACCGGTTTTTCCACCACCAGCCCGACCTAAACTACGACAATCCGCTGGTTCAGGACGAGATCATCAAAATTCTGGATTATTGGTGCAAGATGGGCGTAGACGGTTTTCGGCTCGACGCCATTCCCTATCTCTTTGAACGGGAAGGCACCAACGGCGAAAATCTGGCGGAAACGCACGCGTACCTGAAAACACTGCGGAAATACATCGACGAGCATTTTCCGGGAACTATTTTTCTGGCTGAGGCCAATATGTGGCCGGAAGATTCGGCTTCGTATTTCGGCGACGGCGATGAGTGTCACATGAACTACCATTTTCCGGTGATGCCCCGGATGTTTATGGCCGTTCAGATGGAAGACCGCTACCCGATTACCGACATTTTCGACCAGACGCCCGACATTCCGGAAACCTGCCAGTGGGCCATTTTCCTCCGAAACCACGACGAATTGACGCTCGAAATGGTGACCGACGACGAGCGGGATTACATGTATAAGATGTACGCCAAAAACCCGAAAGCGCGCATCAACCTGGGCATCCGGCACCGGCTGGCACCGCTGATGGACAACGACCGGCGAAAAATCGAGCTGCTGAACAGTCTGCTGTTTTCGCTGGCCGGCACGCCGGTTTTATATTACGGCGACGAAATCGGGATGGGTGACAACGTGTATTTGGGCGACCGCGACGGCGTTCGGACCCCGATGCAGTGGTCGCCCGACCGGAATGCCGGTTTTTCGGTGACCAATCCGCAGAAGCTGTACCTGCCGGTGATTCTCGATCCGGCCTACCATTACGAAGCCGTGAACGTGGAAACCCAGTGGCAGAATACCTCGTCGTTGCTCTGGTTTACGAAACGGATGATCAACATGCGCAAGCGGTACAAAGCGTTCGGGCGTGGCAAGCTGACGTTTCTGAACGTCGAAAATCCAAAAGTGCTGGCCTTTGTCCGCAGCTATGAAGACGAGACGCTGCTGATTGTGGTCAACTTATCCAAACATTCGCAACCGGCGGAGATCGATCTGGTCGACTACAAAGGCTACCGGCCGGTTGAACTGTTCAGCAAAAACCGGTTTCCGGTCATTCGGGAAGACAGCCCGTATCCGTTTACGCTCGCGCCCTATGATTATCAATGGTTTTCGCTGCAAAAAGCGCACCCGGATATCGACCTGGAAAATGCGCTGCCTTCGCTGACGCTGGCGAAATGGGAAGACCTGACGCTGACCAAAGCCCGGACGACGCTCGAAAACGAGATTCTACCGAACTACATGGCGAAAGCCAACTGGTTTATTGGCAAAGGCCGGGAAATCGACAGTTTTGCCATCACCGACCAGGCCGTTATCCACTTGGATGATAAAACGGGTTCGCTGCTGCTGGTGGAGGTGTCGTATGAACAGGGGTTACCCGAATTGTACCAGGTTCCGGTCGTGTTCGTACAGGGTGACCGGGCCAGCCAGATCGCCACGAGTTGTCCGCAGGCGGTTTTGGCGACACTCACCCTGGGCGATCAGGACGGTTTGCTCTGCGATGCGTTTTTCACTGCCCGGCTGCACCAGTTGCTTTTCACCAAAATGGCCGCCAATAAGGCCATTCCGGCCAAAAATGGCAAGCTGGTTTTTACCGGGAACGACAAGCTGAAAAGTTATCCGTTGAACGCGGGGGAAATCAAATCCAAAATGCACACCGCCGACCGGGATTATACGGCCATTGCCTACGACAACCAGTTTTTCCTGAAGATGTATCGAAAAGTGGACTGGAACCTGAACCCGGACGTGGAAATCACCCGGTTTTTGAGCGACGAAGCCCATTTCGAGTACGTTCCGCCGTTTATCGGTACGATCGAATGGCAGTCCGAAAAAGGATCGATTGCGTTGGGAATGATGGAGGTGATGGTGGAAAACCACGGCGACGGCCACAGTTTTATGCTGGAACGGATTCACAACTTCATCGAGCGGATTCTGGCGCGGAACAAAGAGACGCTGGCTTCGATTGTCCGCCAGGGAAATTGGAGCGAACCCCTCAGCTTTGACGAACTGACCGCCGAAAGCCGGGAACTGCTGGGCGGTACGGCTTCGGAAGAAGCCCGTTTGCTGGGCATCCGAACGGGTCAGATGCATCTGGCGCTGGCCAACACCACCCACAAGGACTTTGTCCCCGAGGAGTTTTCGCTGCACTACCAGCGGTCGCTGTTTGCCGGTATGCAGTCGCTCGTTCGGGAAAGTTACCAGAGCCAGACCAAAAGCCTGAAGGATTTGCCAGACGACAGCCGCCGGGAAGTGGAGGACATTCTGGGTAAAAAGCAGGCGATTTTGGCTGCCATGAAACGGATTTATGACCACAAACTGGATGCGCTGAAAATTCGGATTCACGGGAATTACCACCTGGGACAGGTGCTGCTGACGGGTCGGGACCTTGCTATTCAGGATTTTGGCGGGAATCCGCTGCGGAGTTTCAGCACCCGGCGCATCAAACGGTCGCCGTTGCGGGATGCAGCCACGATGCTCCGCTCCTTCTACTACGTTGCTTATGAAGGTTTTCTGGCCACCAACCAGGTTCCGAAAGAGGACATTAAAAACCTGCTGCCGTTTGCCGACTGGTGGGCGTACCAGATCAGCCAGATCTTCCTGAAAGCGTACCTCGACACCGTTGAGGAAACAAATTTTTATCCAAAAAACCGGGCCGATTTTCGGGTCATGCTGGAAGCTTATCTGCTGGAACGCGCCATGTTTGACCTCAATGATGAGCTGGCCAACCGCCCGGATCGGCTACTGGCACCGGTTCGAATCATCAAAGCAATTCTTGATTGAAAAGCCGTTCAAAACCGAATAGGCAAATCTCTGACTATCGTACAATTCATTGTGGGTCAGAAATTTAAATAGCAAATTTAGCATTCTGGAAATGGTTATTACCCGGATTAGAATTTTTCTAATCCGGGTGTTTCCCGAACCATTCCACGCTAAATGGTCTTATTTAATTACTCAACGTGATTAGTATAAACCATTCATTATGAAGAACAATAGACTTATCATCGTTTCGTATCGGCTCCCTTTTGCCTTTGAAACCACCTCCGGTAGTACGACGCTGAAAGCTTCCTCAGGAGGATTGGTAACGGCCATGAAGTCCCTGGATTTCACAGGAGCCAGTGAAAAACCGGTTTGGGTAGGCTGCGCTGATTTCTCCCGCCGAACCTGGGAAAAATACAAACACCTCGTCAACGATGACTTCGAATATGTCCCGGTTTTTTTAGACCGCAAAATTCAGCAGGATTTCTACAACGGTTTTTCCAATTCGGTCATCTGGCCCCTTTTTCACTATTTCACGACGTATGTCGATTACCAGGAAAAGGATTTCGTAGCCTACCAGAAAGCCAACGAGGCCGTCAGTGAAACCGTTGCGCAACTGATGAAACCCAAAGATATCGTTTGGGTACACGACTATCACTTCATGGGTTTGCCGAAGCTGATCCGTGAAAAAACACCCGACGCGACCATCGGTTTTTTCCTGCATATTCCCTTCCCTTCCTACGAATTAATCCGGATTCTGCCCCAAAGATGCAAAGAGTATCTGCTCACCGGCCTGTTGGGGGCCGATCTGGTCGGTTTTCATACCAACGACTATAACATCCATTTTCTGCAATCCATCCAGATCAACCTGGGTGTGCAGCACAAAATCTGGAAGATTAATTACCAGAACCGGCTCATTCAATCGGATGCGTTTCCGGTCGGCATCAATTATTCGCTCTACCACGACGCCTACGACAATGCGGATGTGGTGGAGGAACGGGCAGCTTTGAAAAATGCCTACAAAGATAACAAGATCATTTTTTCGGTCGACCGGCTGGACTACACCAAGGGCGTGATGCAGCGTCTCGACGCGCTGGAAGCTTTCTTACGACGTTACCCCGAATGGACCGAACGGCTGACGTTTATCCTGGTCGTAGTGCCCTCCCGCGATGAAATTCTGAAATACGGCGAACGGAAAATGATGATCGAGCAGGCCGTCGGGCGAATCAACGGGAAATTTGGAACCCTGATCTGGCGCCCGATTGTCTATCGCTACGGCTCGGTGCCATTTCCGCAGTTGCTTGCACTCTATACGGCCTGTGATGTGGCCCTGATCACCCCCATTCGCGATGGAATGAATCTGGTTGCCAAAGAGTTTGTTGCCGCCCGAAAAGACCACCAGGGCGTGTTAATTCTGAGCGAAATGACCGGAGCCGCCAACGAAATGAGTACGGCCCTGCACATCAATCCGATGGATGAAAACGAAGTGGCGGACAAAATGCGGGTGGCGCTCGAAATGGAACCGGAAGAACAGGCCCGCCGGATTGCCATCATGCAGCGACGGTTGAAAGAATACGATGTCAAAAAATGGGCCGGCAGTTTTGTCGACTGTTTATTAAACCTGCAAAGTGCCCAACAGATTGAGCCCGCTCCCCTCTTGAAATCACAACCCAATTTCTCCCTCCAGGAACGCTACGCACAGGCCCGTTCGCGGCTGTTGCTGCTCGATTATGACGGTACCCTGGTGAATTACAAGACCAAACCGGAACTGGCCGCTCCGCCCATCGAAGTAATCAATGTGCTGGGCCGACTGGCGAGCCGCCGGGAAAATTATGTGGTGATCATCAGCGGACGTGACCAGCAGACGCTCGACGAGTGGCTGGGGTTTCTGCCCATCGACATGGTAGCCGAACACGGTTCCTACATCAAGCAACAGGGATTGTGGCGACGGGACATTCTGGACGATGGTTCGTGGAAACAGATTGTCAGCCCGGTTCTGATCGATTTCGTGACCCGCTGCCCCGGCTCGTTTATTGAAGAAAAAAGCCATTCGCTGGCCTGGCATTACCGGTCTGCCGAATCGGAAACCGGCTTTGTGCGGTCCCGCGAGTTGATCAACACCCTCGAAAACCTGCTACCCTACCAGTTGCGGGTGATCGATGGCAATTGCGTGGTCGAAATCAAAAGCACCGAAACCGATAAAGGCAAGGTGGCCAAGCAGTTATCACTGGCCCGCCCTTACGACTTTGTGCTGGCCATCGGTGACGACCGCACCGACGAAGATATGTTTACGGCCCTGACGCTGGAAAACCAGTATACCGTCAAGGTTGGCCCCGGCAGCACCCATGCCGCTTATCGGGTCGAAAACGTTCAGGAAGTCCTGGCGTTGCTGAAGGACTTCAGCGCGGAAAAGTTGCCGCTTTAATTGACACGGATGGATACCAAAAAAAGGCAGTAAAATACAATGACTTCCTCCTTATGCTAGCTTAACTCTCTAAGCAATCGCATCGGATGGATGTCCTCCTGGTTTTACTGCCTTTGGCTTTCTTGATTCTTGTTGCCTACCGCGGATTCAATGTCATCTTATTTGCACCCCTTGCCGCTTTGCTGGCTGTTCTGCTAGCCAATCCCGCTTACGTCCTGCCGTTTTTTTCAGGCGTTTTTCTCGATAAAATGGCCGGTTTTATCAAGCTCTATTTCCCGGTATTTTTGTTGGGGGCGGTGTTGGGAAAGCTCATCGAAATGGCGGGGTATGCCAAATCCATTTCTACGGCGGTGATCGATGTCATTGGCAAAAACCGGGCGATGCTCGCCGTGGTGCTGGTCGGCGCCATTCTCAGCTACGGCGGAGTTTCGCTGTTCGTCGTGGTGTTTGCCATTTACCCCTTTGCGGCCGAACTCTTCAAAGCCAGCGACATTCCCAAGCGCCTGATTCCCGCGACCATTGGCCTCGGCTCGTTCACCTTTACGATGGACGCCCTGCCGGGAACTCCTCAGATCCAGAACATTATCCCGACCACGTTTTTCAACACCGACGCCTGGGCCGCTCCGTGGCTGGGCAGTTGTGGCAGTATCTTTATCTTTTCGATTGGCATGTTCTACCTGCAATGGCAGCGAAACCGGGCAATCCAAACCGGTGAAGGGTATGGAAAAAACCACCTCAATGAACCCGAAAGACGGACCGAAACGACGCTGCCTTCCGTTGGCGTTGCAGTACTTCCGCTGCTCGTCGTGACGGTTTTCAACAAAGTTTTCACGGAGCTGATTCCCCAACGCTACGGCAAAACGTTCGACTTCGCCAGCCTGGGGATGGAAGGCATTCCGCCCATCGAGATCTCAAAATTAACGGCTGTCTGGGCGGTGCAAGGGGCACTGGTTCTGGGCATCATCACCGTTCTTCTTTTTGCCTTTCGGGCCATCAAAGCCGGTTTTACGGCAGGGCTCAACCTCGCCATTGGCGGGGCCTTGCTGGCCACGTTGAATACGGCATCCGAATACGGTTTTGGAGCCGTCATTGCGGCTCTTCCGGGATTTAAAGTGGTGAGCGCCGGCATCGCGTCCCTCTTCAAAGACCCGCTGGTCAATGAAGCCGTTACGACCACGACGCTGGCCGGAATTACGGGCTCCGGTTCGGGCGGTTTGAGCATTAGCCTGGCCCTCATGAGCAAGACCTACCTCGAACAGGCCGCCCGACTGGGCATCGATCCGGAAGTGCTGCACCGCGTGGCGGCCATGGCCTGTGGCGGCATGGACTCCCTGCCGCACAATGGCGCGCTGATCACCCTGCTGGCCGTAACCGGACTGACGCACAAACAGGCGTATAAGGACATCTTTATCCTCACCCTCGTCAAAACCGCAGCCGTATTCTTTGTGATTGCGCTGTATTATGTCTTCGGAATCGTTTGAAAGCCCCGAAGTCTGACACCCATATCAAAACAATCCCGAAGGGATTATCCATTTTGTACGAAACACATCCGCAGAAAATAGATCCATCCCTACGGGAATACTGAGGAGGCTGCAACCGGTTCCTGATGACGGCGCGCTTTGCTTTCTTTATTTTTTCTTCTCTTCAAAAACGCCTTTATAAAACAACGCGGCCACAATTCCGCCCACAATCGGGGCTACGATGAAGAGCCACAATTGTTTCAGGGCCAGACCACCGGCAAAAATCGCCGGGCCAAAACTCCGGGCGGGGTTGACCGACGTCCCCGTAACTGGAATGGCCACCAGGTGAATCAGCACCAGCGTCAAACCAATGGCCAGACCGGCCATGTTGCTGTTGCCCAGCCGGGACGTCGTTTTGAAAATAACCAGCAGAAACAGGAACGTCAGGACGGCTTCCGTAATGAATGCGGAGGAGGTGTTGTAGGCTCCCAGGTAGCCGGGCCCCCAGCCGTTGGAACCGAGTGCCCATTGGCCCATCGAAAAACCGGGAGCCCCGCTCTGTATCAAATACAATACGCCTGCCCCCAGCGTGGCCCCAATGAACTGCGCAATGATGTAGGCGATGGCATCACTGACGCTGATTTTTCCGGCCACCAGCATGGCAATCGTAATGGCGGGGTTGATGTGGCAACCTGACACCGGACCAATGGCGTAAGCCATTACTACCACCGCCAGCCCAAAGGCAAACGAAATGCCCAACAGACCAATCCCCGAGGGTCCGGTGGTCGAAATTCCGGAAATAGTGGCGGCTCCACAACCAAAGAGAACCAGGGAAAAGGTGCCGATGAGTTCGGCCAGTGACTTTTTCATAGACAGTTTTTAAGTTTAAGAGAAAGGGGTTGTTGACCCCTTCTTTTGACCTCAAAAACCGGATTAAGTCACAAGTAACCGAAGAAAAACGCTACTGGTAATTTTCAAACCAGTTAAAGCGTTCCTTTATGATTGCATCCTTCTGCTTTTTAACGTATTCCAGATACATGCCAGCCACGGGCGACATTTTTTTAGGGGAAAGCCAGATCAAACTCCAAACCGATTTGATGGGAAAATTCGCAACCGGAATAATCCGGAGCTGACCGTTTTCAAGCTCATTCTTAATGCCGATCAGCGGCATGACGGAATAGCCTAACCCGGCAATAACCGCCTGCTTTACGGCTTCATTGGAAGTCAGTTCCATCTTTTTCAAAACCGTTAGTCCGTTGTTTTCCAAATACCGTTCCATCACCAGCCGGGTACCGGAGCCTGCTTCCCGGTAAATTAGCGGAATGGTCTCAAACAGGCGCATCGGGTGCGGTTGCGGGCCCAAGTTCGTCTCCTGGCTCCCCACCAGATACAGTTTATTCTGCATCAGTTCAATCTGGCTGATGGCCAACTGAGTCGGCAGGACGGAAACCAGCGAGAAGTCAACTTCATTGTTCTCCAGACTGCTGATCACTTTCGATTTGTTCGTCACATCCAGCACCAGTTCGATACCCGGATGCTGCTTCATAAAATCGGTCAAAAAATACGGCATGACGTATTTACCGGTACTAACCACCGAAATTTTCAAGCGCCCCGTTAGTTGCCCTTTATAAGCCAGCGTTTTGTAATTAATGGCGTAGACTTCGTTCAGGATGTTTTCGGCCGCAATGGCCATTTCTTTCCCAAAATCGGTAATGTATAACTTCTTTCCGATCACTTCCGTCAGCGGAATTTCAAATTGATTCTGAAAATTTTTCAGTTGGATAGAAACGGCCGGCTGGGTCAGATGCAGTACTTCGGCGGCCTTGGTGATGCTCTGGGTTTGAACGATCGTTGAAAAAATGCGAAGTTGATTGAGGGTGTAATTCATAATTATTTTTTATACATATCATTACAAACATAAATAAAAATATATAATCCTGGCGCTGCAATTTTGTCGCATCAATAACTGGTATTAAAAATGACACGAATTACAGTAGCAAAGGGCGACGGCATCGGTCCTGAAATCATGGATGCCACGCTCGACATTATTCTGGCGGCAGGCGCACAACTCGAACTGGATGAGATTCAGGTGGGCGAACAGGTTTATCTGGCCGGTAACTCAGCCGGGATTGCCAAAGAGTCGTGGGAAGTCATCCGGCGAAACAAGGTATTTCTGAAAGCCCCCATCACCACCCCGCAGGGTGGAGGGTACAAAAGCCTGAACGTCACCACCCGCAAATTTTTAGGTCTCTACGCCAATGTTCGGCCCTGCCTGAGTCTCCATCCCTACGTCAAAACCAAACACCCGCAGATGGATCTGGTGATTGTGCGGGAAAACGAAGAAGATCTGTATGCCGGTATTGAACACCAGCAAACCGACGAAGTGGTGCAATGCCTCAAGCTCATCAGCCGGCCGGGTTGCGAAAAAATCATCCGGTATGCGTTCGAATACGCCCGTCAGTATAAGCGCAAAAAAGTAACCTGCTTCACGAAAGACAACATTATGAAGCAAACGGATGGCTTGTTTCACCAGGTGTTCGACGAGATTGCTGCCGAATACCCCGACATCGAAAATGAACACTGGATCATTGATATTGGAGCTGCCAGGATGGCCGATACGCCCGAACTTTTCGATGTCATTGTGATGCCCAATTTATACGGCGATGTGCTTTCGGATGTAGCGGCTCAAATCGCGGGATCGGTGGGGCTGGCCGGATCAGCGAACCTGGGCGAAGAATGTGCCATGTTTGAAGCCATTCACGGGTCGGCCCCGCGCCGGGCCGGGCAAAATCTGGCCAATCCGTCGGGGCTGCTTCAGGGTGCGGTGATGATGCTGATTCACATCGGACAAACCGACGTGGCCGAAACGGTACAGAATGCCTGGCTTAAAACCATCGAAGACGGCATTCACACCTATGACCTCTACAAGGAAGGCATCAGCACGCAAAAAGTGGGCACAAAAGAATTTGCGCAGGCGGTTATTGCCAATCTGGGCCAAAAACCCTCAACCCTGAAAGCCGTTAATCTGGCCTATGGAACGCCGTTAAATCTGCCTAAATACCAGCGAAAACCGCCCGCCAAAAAAGAACTGGTTGGTGTTGATGTCTTTGTGCATTGGAATGGCACCAATCCGGACGAGCTTGCCCGGTTGCTGAAACCACTGGAATCCGAAAAAACGACACTTTCCATGATCACCAACCGGGGCATCAAAGTATGGCCGGACGGCTTTTCGGAAACGTTTTGTACTGACCACTGGCGGTGTCGTTTCAAACCCGCAAAAGGCAAAACCCTGAATAAACTGGATATTATTTTCCTGCTGGTCAAAGCCGTCGAAAACAACATTGACACCATCAAGACCGAGAACCTGTACGATTTTAACGGAAAACCTGCCTTTTCGCTGGGGCAAGGCCAATAATTCATCAAACCCACTTCGCATATCATGGAAATGCAGCTCATTCAGGGTCAGTTTTCGGCCCAGGATTCCATTCAACTCCTTACCGAAATGGTGCATGTTAAAATCAAATACCACGAAAGTAAGATCGGCAGCAACAGCAGTGAGGAAGACGTCAAAATGCGGGAAAAACGGATCAAAACCTTGCAGAAAGACCTCTTCGATCTTCGACAGACCATTCAATCCAGCAACGGGCCGGTTTCGATCGCTTCCGTTCTAACGATCAGTCTGTCATGAAAAAGTGCCTGCACAACGCCGGGATGCTGAGTACCCGGCTCGAATCCCGCTTACCGGTTTTACCGATCATGTTCCAGTTCAGTGTGTCAGTCGCCTGTCTGGTGGCGGCTTTCGTGATCCGGGACGATGTTTTGGCGAGCGAAGTCGTCAAAGTGCTGTCGATTCTGTGCAGCGCAAACCTGCTGCGAAGTCTGACGATTAACTAAACTTTTGACTAGTCTGCCGACCCGGACACGTCGTTTCCTGGTCGGCAGCCTCTGGTAACTTTTTTTTACGGCAACGCTTTGATTTTCATGTTTTTGAAATAAATCGGTGCACCGGCGTGTTTGCCCTGAAAACCGACATACCCTTCATTCGGCAGCGTGGCCCAGGGCTTGTTGAGCCAGTTCGGAATTTCCGACCCATCAGGGTTATTTTTGCCGGAGGTCCACAGGCTCATATCGATCTGGTTGACGAGTTGACCGTTCAGCAAAACCGTGATGTTTTTTCCCTGGCAGGTGATCGTGTAGCGGTTCCATTCGCCCGCCGATTTGACCACCTTGGGCAGCATGGCGGGTTTGTGACCAAAAAACGCTCCGCACTGCCACGAAGCCGGGGCTTTCGACCACTGCTCGCTGTAGTCGTCGGCAATCTGAATCTCCACCGAGTTCGGAATAAAATTGGCGGTATCACTGCAATACACAAAAACTCCGCTGTTGGTGCCGGGCGCATTCTTGAATTCCAGGTCCAGCACGAAGTTTTTATACGTCTTTTTGGTCCAGATCGGAATGTCTTCCGTGGCCGTCAGGACGCCGTTTTCAACGCTCCAGATGCCTTTTGGAAAACCGGCGTCGGACAAATCGGCGGCAAAAAGCGGTTGCCAGTCGCTTCCGGAGGTATCGGGATGTTTCGGCGCGGTTTGGGCAACGGCCAGCCCGGTTAACAAACAGCAAATCAGTACTAGAATTTTGTTCATGGAATTGGTTGGTTTCAAACTCGATTAGCGACCCGAAGTTGAGGGTCTTTTTTGAAAAAGAAAAGTTTTAGCAAACCATCCGGGCGTTCCAGAGTGAATTATGAACGAATCATTGGTCGAAAACAGGGATATGAACCTGAAGAATTCGGATTCCGTTGTTACCGGGGACCAATGACCTCGCTGACCGTTGATACACCGTTTTCATTGAACGACTCAATGGCAAAATAATACGGTACGCCCACGTTCAACGCCCTCAACTCCAGTTTATTCGGCTGGTCATTCCAGATTTGATAGGTCTGATACAGCTTATCTTTGGCAATGCCCCACAAAATGTTGTAGCCCACAGCGCCGGGGACTTTCTCCCATGCAATATCGGCATTTCGCTGGTCTTTCTGCCGGACAGCCGCTAGTTTTACGGGCATCGCCGGGGCTTTTCCTAACCCATAGCCAAAAACCCGAAAACCGTTGATGGCCACGTAGGGACCCGCCGTGTAGACGTGTTCATACCGTACATAGCGCCCGCGCACCGGCCGGGGCAATTCCACATAGGCACAGGCGCGGTCGCGTTTGGGCTCCGATGTCAGGTCGGCAATTTTGTCCCACTTCTTTCCATCTTTCGACGCATACAACCGAAACTGGGTATAAACTGTAGAATCACTGTCGAAAACAGTGTTTTTGTAATCGACGTAATTGACCTGCACCGCCCGAATGTCGTGGTCGGCGCCGAGGTCGGTGGTTAGGGTTTCGCCGGGTTTGTTTTGGGTCGGTACCCAGAAGGTCCGGGGGTTTTCGTCCACCGTCAACTCCGCGCGCAGGGTATCCAGCGTTGAGGAAGCCGTAACCGGTTTTTTGTAGTTCAGCAACATCCAGCCCGTAAAAAGCGCGTTGCTGTTCTCCCACTTTTGGGTGGAAAGATGGTGCGGAAAGTCTCCAAACCGGGTGTTGGCGTAAAGCTGGTCGTCTTTATCAAAACCGGCGGGGTGCATCACAATCCGTCGTTCCATGCCCCAGACGATGCCCAGCCACGTGGTGCCGGTATTCCAGTAGTTGCCAAAATGGTCCTGAAACGTGTTTCCGTGGCCGGTGCCGGTGGCGTAGCCCCCCGGTTTGTAGGCAATCGGATTATAGGGTGCGTATTCAAACGGCCCCAGCGGATCTTTGCCGACATAAGTGCCGTTGGCGTACACGTTGTATTCGGTTCCGGGGGCGCCGTATTGCAGGTAGTATTTGCCGTTGTGTTTCGTCATCCAGGCTCCTTCCGTAAACGGTTTGATGGGATCGGAATGGTTCGGGCCGAAACGCTCCCAACCATGTTGCCACGGGTCGAGCCAGAACATGGGCTGGTAGGCTTTCGACGGTTCCGGGTTCAGGTAGGTCAGTCGACGGCGGTGGTCTAGTTCGGCACCAAAAATGGGGTAAACGTTCGAGGAACCCCAATACATGTACCACTTGTCGGTGTCCGGATCGTGGAAGAGCGCCGGGTCCCAGGGGCCGATGTCTTTGGGCAGGCGCGGCAGCCAGCGGTTATAGAATTTGAGCTTGCCTTTTTCGGGTTCGGTCGAATAAAAAATGGGCCGTTGTTCGAACGTTGACTGAAACAGAAACAGCGTATCGTGCACCGACAGGGCCGCCGGAGCGCACATGTCTTCCATCGGCCATTTATCAGGCACAACGTATTGCCAACTGACCAGATCCTTCGATTTCCACCAGCCGCCCGAAATGGTGACGAACAGAAAGTACTCGCCCGGTTTGTTACCCACTTTGTGGTTGATGATGACCGGATCGGCGCCCGAACGGTACGAAATCCGTTCGTTCAACTGCTCAAAATTATACCGGTAACTGATGTCCATCGGGTTGCAGTAGGTTCGTTGCTGGGCCAGGCCAGAGATCCCGATAAACCAGGGAAGAGCAAACAGCAAGACTTTTCTCTGAACGTTTTTTTTCATGACTTTCCTGTTTTCGATGATCAACCTACCTGGCAAGGTACGCCATTTCTCCGCCTGCAAGTACGGGACAAAAAACCGTTCCAATTTCGGGATGCTTGAAAATAGTAAAAAAAACACCCGTTTTGGTTGCTTGCCGATTGGATCGTTCACCCGGATTTACTTTAAACAAAACCAGAGACTTAGCTGTTTTAACAGACATAGGCTACACGCTGACCAGATCGTCGGTTCAGCGGTCTTTTCGAGATTATCAATGTATTCTCCCCTACTCACAAGAGGATATTTCCCCGATAATCGTCTTTAAAAAAGACCACGGTCGATGAACCATTCATCCCCCGGCAGCCGTATAGCATACCCTGTTTCTGTTATGTACGAATTCGTTAAGGTTTCGCTGGCTGATGAACAGGATCTGATTCTGGCGCACAAACGCACGTTGAAACTGGGCGAGCTGGCGGGGCTTTCGCTGCTGGCTCAAACGACTTTTGCAACGGCGGTTCTGGAAGTTTCCCGCGATGCCCTTCAGCATGGCAGCGATGCTTCCCTGACGCTCGGGATTGTGCTCCCAAACGGCTCTAAAGCCCGGATTATGGCCAAAATCAGTGACAGCCGCAGTGCGATTACCGGACAAAAAAATGAACGGATCGAGGTGGCCAGCCGTCTGGTGGACGAAGTTCGGGTCTCTGAATCTGAAAAGGGATCGGAAGTACGGCTGAGTATGCCGGTTTTAGCCGATCAGTGCATTAATGAAACCAACGTGGCACGCTGGAAGCACCACTTCCTCACCGAGCCGACCGAACTGGTAGCCGATGAAATCAAACGGAAAAACAACCAGCTACAGGAACTGGCTGAGCGGCTTCGCTCGTCAGAACGCCAGTATCAGATGTTGAGCGATTCGTTGCCGCTCATGATTTTTACGGCCACGGCGAAAGGGAAACTCCTGTATGCCAATGAATGGTTGCGAAAATACACCGGCGAATCGGTCAGCCAGTTGAATAAAACGAAATGGGAGACGGTTCTGTACGAAGACGACGCGGCCGTATGGTGGGGAAAATGGGCCGAAAACGCTTCGGCCAACCACACCTTCCAGACCGAGATCCGAATCCGGAATGCCGAAACGGGTGCCTACGTCTGGCACCGCATGACCGCCACCGCACTGCTGGATGAGAAGAAGGAAATTCTGTACTGGAGCGGTTTTCTGGTGGATATTCAGGCCCAGAAAATGGTGGAGCGAACCTTGCAGGACAACCGCGAGCTGACCGAAACCAAACAGAAACTGGAACAATACCAGCACGAACTGAAACTGAACATTGGCGAACTGAACCGCAGCAACCAGGAACTGGCCGAGTTTGCCTACATTGCTTCCCATGATTTGCAGGAACCCTTACGAAAAATTCAGTCTTTCGGAACGCTGCTGGTCGAACAGTTTGCCAATGAGCTAAACCCAACGGCCCAGGATTTGATTCAGCGGATGCACCACGCAGCCGAACGCATGCACGTTCTGATCAAGGATATTTTGGCCTATTCGCGGCTGAACACGCACCACCAGCCCTTTCGCCAGGTCGACCTCAATGTGCTGGTTAAAGAAGTATTAGGCGATTTGGAACTAAGCATTCGTGAAAAAAAGACGCAGGTTTTCGTTGACTTTTTGCCCACCATCTACGGCAATCCGCTGCAACTGCGGCAACTGTTCCAGAACCTGCTCTCGAATGCCCTGAAATTCATCGCCCCCGATCGCCCTCCGCAGGTGCGGATTTCGGCCCGGGACGTCACCATTTTCGACATTCCGGTTCCGATGCGGCAACGGGAGCCGTCGTACCTGGCCATCAGCGTGGAAGACAACGGCATTGGTTTCGACGAACGGTATCACAACCGGATTTTTCAGCTTTTCCAACGGCTGCACGGCAAAGACCAGTATGCCGGCACGGGCATCGGTCTCACCATTTGCAAGAAAGTGGCTGAGATGCACGGCGGTACCATCGCGGCCCAGTCGCAACCCGGTCAGGGAACCACATTTACGGTATTTCTGCCCCAAAGTGTGGCGGTATCGGTTCCGGCCAGATGAACTCCTCAACGCGAAACCCGCGTTTTGCTTTGCCGGATTTTGACCAATAAGTCCGTTAACTCCCGCACTTTTTCGGGATTCTGCTGATAAAGGTCCGTGGTCTCCGCGCCATCCGTGGCCAGATTGTAGAGCTGCCCTTTGCTCCCCTGCCCCGCTGGGGCTTTGATCTGTCGGGGTTCCGTAAAACCGCCCGAGCCCAGCCCTTCGATCAACTTCCAGTCGCCTTTTCGAATCGCAAAAAAACCGATGGATGAACTGTGCACCACGGCCGGTTGATCGGCAACCTGGCGGGCTTTGCCCAGCAACACGGGAAGAATGCTGTAGCTGTCTTCGGGCATGGCAGTCCGGTTTTTCAGTCCAAGCACGTCATAACAGGTCGCCATCAGGTTGGTTAAGGTCGTGGTAGCCGCACTGGTCGTTCCCGGTTTTATGTGGCCCGGCCAGCGAACAATGAACGGAATGCGGTGGCCGCCTTCAAACGCGTCGCCTTTCATGCCCCGGAATCCGCCAGCCGCTTTGTGGTTGAACTGCTTCACAAAATTTTCCCGCCAGTACGGGCCGTTATCGCTCGCAAACAGAACGATCGTATTGTCAGCAAGTCCCGATTCGGCCAGCGTTCGCAGAACCTCCCCGACGGCGGCATCCACCTGCTGCACAAAATCGCCGTATTCCCCGGCTTTCGACTTCCCGGTATAGTCGTTGGTCGGCACCCAGGGCGTGTGCGGAGCCGCCAGTGGAAGATACAGAAAGAACGGTTTTTGCGTCGATTGCTTTTTCAGGAAAGCGACGGCTTTGGACACAAACGTGGGCAGTACGCCATAGAAATCGAATGAGGGTGCCTTCTTGCCTTCGCGCCAGAACGGGCCGGTATAGCCGGTTTCCAGCTTATTACCGTCGGTGTAACCCGTCGGCAAGTCGGTGAGTTTCTGGTTTTCAAGGTAACAATAGGGCGGCATATCGAGCGAGGCCGGCAGGATGTAGGAATAGTCGAAGCCAACGGTTTTCGGCCCCTGCGCCGGTTCCCGCGAAAAATCAATATCATCGGGATTCATTTCGGTTTTAATGCCGTACCCTTCCGCCGTCAAAACCGCTTCACGGCCCTTCTGCACTTCCCAATCCAGCCCCAAATGCCATTTGCCAACAACGGCCGTTTGATACCCCTGGCTTTTCAACAACGAAGCCACCGTTGGGCGATCGGCTTCGATCAGCGTCCGGCTGTACCCCCTTAACACCCCGACCGGCAGACGGCTCCGCCAGGGATAGCGGCCGGTCAGCAAACCGTAGCGCGTGGGCGTGCAAACCGATGAGGGCGAATGCGCATCCGTAAACCGCATGCCCTCCGACGCCAGTTTGTCGATCTGGGGCGTCTTGATCTGCCCTTCCGGATTATACACCGACACGTCGCCATACCCCAAATCATCCGCCAGAATGTAGACGATGTTGGGCGGCTGTTTTTTGTCGGGTTGTGACGGATTCATGCCGATTAAAAAACCGGCAATCCCACAAATCAATACGCCTGAACTGAGGAATCTGATCATTTTGTGAATGTTTAAGGGATGGGAACGCGGATTAAACGGATGGAACGGATCAAAACGGATTTAATCCGTTCCATCCGCTTGATCAGCGTTCCCATCCCATTTCTTTATAATCTACCGAACCGGAAACAGCCTGAGCAGGGTTACCCCATGATGCCGAATATCGGTTTTGAATGAATCCTTCAATGCCCCTAAATCCTTCTGCCGCCACACATCGCGCAGCCGGTAGTTGCCTTTCAGTTCCGTTTTAGTCAGGTCAAATGTAAAGGTTTTAACCGTCTCATCCCCCCAACGGAAATACGATTCGGGGGTTTTGCCATACTCCGTAACGTTGAACAGGCCGACCGCAAACGAGCCGTCTTCCAGCGGTTTGAGCCAGATTTGTACACCATTCTCTTCCCGCACCAACCGGGCCGATTTCCCCAGCGGGTCCTGATTGATTTCGATGACTTCATCGTTGGTCAGCAAATTCAGGGTAAACGCGTCCAGTTGCTCGATGGGACAACCGATGAGCAAGGGGGCTGCCAGTAAACTAAACAGGCTCACGTGGCTGTATTGCTCGTCGGGTGTCAGTCGGGTCGGATGAAGTTCGGGACCCGTGGATACATTGCCCAGAATCATCATGTCGGGGTCGTTCCAGTGACCGGGGCCGTTGTAAGGGGCCCATTTATCCAGCGTAAACGCCAGTTGGTACAGGCTCGTCCAGCTATCCCGGATGTCGGGGCCGGTGCGGTACATGTTCGATAACCGCATCCAGTCGGTCACGTTGGCAAACGGGGCCGAGTTGGACAAACTGAACACAATATCCCGGCCCGATTGCCGCAGTGCCGTCGACATCCGTTCGGTCGAGTTGACATCGATCCGCCAGTCGTATTTCAGGAAATCAATACCCCATTCGGCCATTTGCCGGGCATCCTCGGTTTCAAACCGATAGGGGGCTATGTGATTGAACGCGCGTCGGTTTACCCTAATCGACTCATGCGATTCTCCGCCCTTTGCAAAATCGGAGGAAGCCCCGACATAACCGCCGTAACTGGAAATATAGGGCGTCGAATACAGCCCCGCTTTCAAGCCCAGCGCGTGAATATAGTCCACCATGCCCTTGAAATCCGGAAACTTTTCGTTAGGCTGCAGGGCGTTTAGCGGCCCACTCCGGACGCCCTGCCAGGCATCGTCGATGTTGATGTACGTCCAGCCGTGATCGATCAGGCCCATCTTCACCATGGCGTCGGCCGACGCGATTACTTTTTCCCGGTCAATCCGCGTTTCCCACGAATTCCAGCCGTTCCAGCCAATGGGTGGCGTCAGCGCAATCGTATCGCCAATCCGGATCGTTAGGCTCCGGGTCGCTTCACCCAGCGCATTTTTGGCTTTCAGCGTGGTTTTGTATGTGCCGCGCTGGCTGACTTTTCCCGTAATGATACCGGTTTTTCGATCCAGTATTAACCCGGATGGCAAACCATCTGCCGAAAAAAGAATGGGGCGTTTTCCGGTCGTCGCAATGGTGTACAGAAACGGATTTCCGGGTGTGGCTCCAACGATTTTTGCAGAATTGATCCGGGGTTTTTCGCCCGGTTTGGGCGTCAGAATGTATTTTTCGTCTGCATTCGGAAAGTGTTCAGGACGGTTTTCGCCTTTCATGATCAACCGCGCATTGGCCCAGTTGGCGTAGGTTCGTTTGTTGTTGGAACCACCGACCGGATCGGTGATCAACAGGCCCAGTCGTTCGATCCCCGTCAGGTCTACCTCAACGTTCTGGGGAGCGTCGCCCACCTTCATTTCCCGGCTTTCAAAAAGGATTTTCCGGTCGCCGATGACGTAGAATTTGACCGGAATTTCTGTATTGCCCAGGTCATCGGCTCCAATTACGGCACTGAATCGTGTGGCATTTTTCTTCAGGTAAAACGCCAACACGCTCACACTTTGCGCCCCCACACCCCGGCGGTAATACGTCCGGTTGATCCGCATCGAATCGTTGCTGTAATTTCGTTTCGCCGTCACCGGACGAATACCCTCGGAAAACGTTTGAATCAGCAGATCATCCAGCCAAACCGTACTCGTCTTTTGGGCATACGTTGCGGTTGCAATGAACAGACATAAAACCGTAAACGACTTTGACAGTGTAGGCATGTTTGTGGTGTATTTAGAGCTTTCACTTTTTGCCCCGTTCCCTTAAAGGGGACTTGGACACGGTTGAGCCAGATGCTAAAAGTCTCCTTTAGGGGATTTAGGGGTGTACGGAAACAACCGGAGCAGAACCACCCCGTGATGCCGAATCTCGGTTTTGAATGTCCTTTCAAACACACCCAAATCCTTTTGCCGCCACACATCGCGCAGCCGGTAATTGCCTTTTAATCCTGCTTTCGCCAGATCAAATGTGTAAGGTTTGGCCGTTTCATCCCCCCAGCGAAAATGCGATTCAGGGGTTTTGCCAAAGTTGCCGACGTTGAACAGACCGACGCCAAACGAGCCATCTTCCAGTGGTTTGAGCCAGATTTGTACGCCATCATCTTCCCGCACCAGCCGGGCTGATTTCCCCAGCGGGTCCTGGTCAATTTCGATCACTTCGTCGTTGGTCAGCAAATTCAGGGTAAACGCATCGAGCTGTTCAATCGGACAACCGATGAGCAACGGAGCCGCCAGGAGACTGAACAAACTCACGTGGCTGTATTGCTCGTCGGGCGTCAGGCGCGTGGGGTGAAGCTGCGTTCCGGTGGTGACATTGCCCACAATCATCATGTCGGGGTCGTTCCAGTGGCCGGGGCCGCCGTAGGGTGCCCACTTGTCGAGCGTGAAGGCCGAAACATAGAGGCTGTTCCAGCTATCCCGGATGTCGGGACCGGTGCGGTAACTATTCGTTAATCGAACCCAGTCGTTAACATTCGCAAACGGCGCCGAATTGGAAATGCTGTAAAAAATATCCCGGCCCGACTGTTTCAGGGCCACCGACATTCGCTCGGCAGACGGTACGTCAATCCGCCAGTCGTATTTGAGGTAATCGATTCCCCATTCGGCCAGTTGCCGGGCGTCTTCGGTTTCAAACCGGTGTTTCCCCACGTAACGGAAAGCGCGCTTGTTGGCCTGAATCGAATCGGGAAAATCGCCTTTTTCAAAGTTGGAAGAACCGCCGATGTAACCTGCGTAACTGGTGATCATCGGCGTCGAATAAACGCCCACTTTCAATCCTAAACCGTGAATATAGTCCACCATTTCCCGGAACTTCGGAAACTTATCGTTGGGCTGAATGGCGTTGAATTTTCCTCCGCGTTTGCCCTGCCAGGCGTCGTCGATGTTGATGTAGGTCCAGCCGTGCTGGCTCAATCCCATTTTCACCATGGCATCGGCCGAATCCATCACTTTCTTCTGATCGATGTTTCGGGCCCAGGAATTCCAGCCGTTCCAGCCAATCGGGGGCGTCAGCGCAATGGTATCGCCAATCTTTATTCCTAACACTTTTGTGGCTTCACCATGCGTATTTTTGGCGCGGATGGTTACGGGGTACGTACCAGGTTTTGACACTTTTCCCGTGATTATTCCCGTCCTTTCGTCCAGCGAAAGCCCTGGTGGTAGCCCTTTAGCCGAAAACCGCATCGGTCGGTCACCCGTTGCCGCGATGGTATACCGAAATGGATTACCGGGCGTGGCTCCAAAAACCGCTGCCGAATTGATTCGGGGTGATGGGGCCGGAGCCGGGGTTAAAATGTATTTTTCATCCGCATTAGGAATGTTTTCAGGACGATAACCAGCCAGCATAACCAACCGGGCATCGGCCCAATTGGAATACAGTTTCGTCCGCCCCGTGTCATCAACCTTCACCAGAAGTCCCAGCCGTTTAACCCCGTCCAACTTTACCGTGACGTTTTTGGGCACGTCGCCAAGCCGCATTTCTCCGCTGTCGAACAGGATTTTCCGGTCACCAATGACGTAAAACGTGTGGGGTAAATCCCTGATTCCTTTGTCGTCAACGCCCACGGTTGCGGTAAATTCGGTGGTTTTTCCATCCAGAAAAAACGCCAGAATGCTGGTCGCATTCACACCAACACCCCGGTTAAAATACCGCCCGTGCATGACGATGGAATCACCAGCTGCCGTCGTTTTGGGCAACACGGCTGGAATGCCTTCCGAAAAGGATTTGATGGGCAAATCGTCCAGCCAGATTGCGCTGGTTTTCTGGGCGTGAGTGACTGTACCAAGACTAAATCCCCAGACCATAAGCAGCCAGAATCGCTTCGTCATGCTCATTGGTCCTTCGTTTTTACCACACCTTGGGCCTTTCTGACCGGTATTTTCAGCTTTTTCATTTTTCGGATTTTGACGACATCGACACCGGTGCCTGCTCCGGTTTGCTGCCCCAGGCTTTATTCGGTTTTGCGCCCATTTGCAGCCGCAGGGTTCCCCCGTTGACAACGGTTTCGTGCATCACCCACGGCTGGTCGAGGGCTTTGCCGTTCAACTGCGCCGACTGGATGTACAGGTTCTGAGCCGAGTTGTTTTTTGCTTCCACCACAAACTGCTTCCCTTTGTAATACCTGGGATTGAGGTGAATTGTGATTTTGTTGAATAGCGGGCTGCTGATCTCGTAAAACGGCTCGGGCGTCGTGCCGCCGTTGGTCGAAAACAAACCGGTTTTCAGCAAAACTGACAAACTGCCCATCAACCCCTGATCTTCGTCGCCACTGTAGCCAAAATCGGGCGAAATACCGCTGTAGACTTTCTCGATGATCTGCCGCGTCCAGTGTTGCGTCAGCCAGGGCGAACCGGCGTAATTGAACAGAAAAGGGGTCTGCATGCAGGGCTGATTGCCGTAGTTGATAAACACCCGGCGCAACTCCTCCAGCGTCTCTTTGTCGTGCGATTTCCCCGAAACAAAATCGTGTTTTTCGGCTTTTTCAAACGAACTGTTCAGCTTGGCCGTAAAGGCTTCCCGACCGCCCATCAGGTTGATCAGGCCCTGCACATCGTGCGGCACAAACCAGGTGTATTGGGCCGCATTGCCCTCTTCCCAGCCGTTGTCGTACCGCAAAATATCGGCGGGTTCGCCCCATTTCCCGTCCAGCGTCCGGTTCCACATCCAGCCCAGTTCGGGATTCCAGATGTTCTTGTAATTTTCAGCCCGCTTCATAAACAGGCCGTAATCATCCGTTTTGCCCAGTTTCTTCGCCATCTGCGCCAGCGTGTAATCCTGATAGGCATATTCCAGCGTCTGCGTAGAACCGTCCTGATGAAAACCGTAACGGGTTTTGCCCATCGGGTGCGGCACATACCCGCGTTCCATATAGTATTCAATACCACCGCCTTTAAACGTGTTGTGCTCATACCCCGCTTTGCTCATCATACCGCCGGGGAAGTGGTTTTTCCGCAACCCTTCGTAGGCTTTCTGGTGATCAAAACCTTTGATTCCTTTCAGATACGCACTGACAATGAACGGAGTAGACGAAGCGCCGGTCATCACATAGGTGTAGTTGCCGCCCGCCGGTCCGCGCGGAATCAGTCCGCCGTCGTCGTACATCAGCAGCATTGAATTCACAAAAGATTCCGTCACCTCCGGATAAACCAGGTGCCAGAGCGTGTTGAGCGACCACTGTGCGCCCCACATCGAGTCGAAATTGTGGTGATTGAACCTTGGCTTCCCGTTGGCATCCAGCGGAATCTGTTTGATGCGCCGTTCGGGACCGGTCATGTCACTGTATTTCCCGTTGACGTCAGAAATGATCCGTCGTCCCTGCAAGGCATGCCACAAATCCGTGTAAAACCGGCTGCGTTCGGTTTCGGTGCCGCCCTGCACCTCGATCCGGCTCAGCCAGGTGTTCCAGTCGGTGCGGCTTTCCTGAACGGTTTTTTCAAAATCCCAATGCGGCAGTTCGGCCGTCAGGTTCAGCCGGGCCTGGGCTTCGCTGACGTACGAAATCGCCACTTTCATTTTCCGGATTTCACCCGCCCCGGTTTTGAAACTGAGGTAGGCTCCCGTTCGTTCGCCCTCGATCAGGTCACCGGGCGTTTCCAATGTACCGTTTCGCCAGCCCTTGAAGGACTTAAACGGTTTGTCGAAAACCGCCACGAAAAAAACCGTCAACGTTTTGGGTCGGCGAATGGTCGGGGCCATGATGGCGTAGCCTTCAATCTCCTGATTGCTAACCTTTTTCACGGATCCCTTCTGCGTATCGGATGGTCCCAGAAACGTCGAAAAATCAAACAGAATGTGGCTTTGAGCCGAGGCCGGAAAGGTGTATTGGTGAAAACCGACCCGGGTAGTCGAGGTCAGTTCGGCGGTGATTTTGTACCGATCCAGCACCACCTTATGATACCCCGCTTTGATGACTTCGCTGGCGTGCGAAAACGGCGAACCGTACTGACTGGCTCCCCGGTGGCCCTTGAATTCGCCCGTTGTGGGCATCACCGGAATCCCCGACAACTGCCAGCCGTGGATATGGCTGAAACATTTGATGCTGTCGAGGTGATACCGGTAACCCGCGTTCCAGTCGGCGTTGACGGCATTGTCGGGACTCAGATTGACCATGCCGAACGGTCGGCTGGCCGAATTAAAAAAGAACCAGCGGGAGTTGGCCGCATCCACCAGCGGATTTACCAGATCGACCGGTTTTGGGTCGCCTTTCTGCGCCCAGGAAGGCGTTGTTCCGATTTCCAGAACCAGCAGAAACAGGAGACTGTAGAAGGAAAATTTAAACATGTTGAGGTGAATCGTATGCGTGTAGAATACTCCAGGATTACGCCTGTTGCCCCGTTCCCCTAAAGGGGACTTTTAGCATCCGAAGATTTCGCGTCCAAGTCCCCTTTAGGGGAACGGGGCAACAGGCCGATGGCAAATCTACACGACGATCCTCTGGTTATAAAGGAGAACGCAAAACCGCTCCCCTTTTTTGGCATTGGGGTATCGATTAGTAGCCTTCGTTCTGTTTCATGGCCGGAAACGACAGGTCAATCTCGCCCTGCGGAATGGGTCGCAAATAGTGAATGTCTTTGATCGTGTTGCTTTTGGCCGCCCAGGGATTGTATTTTTTCACCCGTTCGACCAGTTTGCCGGTTCGTTTCAAATCAAACCACCGGGAATATTCGCCCATGAGTTCGCGGGCGCGTTCGTCCAGAATCAGGTCGATTGAGATGTTGGCCGCCGTGGCACGGTACGACACCGCTTCCAGCGACTTTACATTGCCCGGATCTTTGGCACACAGCGGATCGGCCCCTTTTTTCACCAGCGCCCGGTCCAGCACTTTGTTGTAATACACTTCGGCACCGCCCAGTTTCCCGTTTTTCGCCCCTTTCACCAGTGCTTCGGCCGCCATCAGGTAGGCTTCCGCTGAGCGGAAAACCGCTTCGTTGAAGGTGCCAAATGCATCACCGTAGGCAATACCGGGCTGCCAGAACTTCCACATCATCGGCTGGTCCGACGGAAAACCGCTCACGCTAACCGCACTGCCGTTCACAAAACCGTATCCTCCGCTCAACTCATCCAGATTCACCACCGAATAATTCTTCTTGCCGCCCAAATCGATGCCGCGCTCATTCAACGAGGTAGCCGGTTTGTTCCAGGGCCGGAAATACACGACGGTATCGCCCGCTTTGATGTCAACTTTCAGATTGGGGTTAACAACCGGTAAAGGTTTGAAACCGGTAACCGGCAATAAGGCATAACCCACTTCCACAAAATTATGATCGTACCGCGAATCATTTTCCGGATCGAACAGCCGATACATGGCCGGATTGGTAATGTGAAAAGGCTGGTGCCGGTTGTAGTCCGACGTTCGGCCTTTCGTGCCGGGATACCCTTCACCACCACCGCCAAAAACCGAATGCAAATTGTTGCCCCCAGCCGCATCCACGGCAAAAGCCGGGTCGGTTTTGTTGGTCAGCACATCCGAATTGTATTGGACGGCAAACACGATCTCCGGATTCTTGTCGTTCTGAGCACCGGTATATTGTTTCAGCGGATTTTCGGAATGAATCGGGAACAACTGGGTGTAGGCCGTCGCCAGCGGGTAGGCTTCAATCACTTTATCGGCGTATTGCAGCGCCAGATCAAAATCGGCGTTGCTCCCACCCAACGAACTCTTGAAATTCCAGCCCCTCGTCAGATACACCCGAGCCAGCAAAAACTGAGCGGCCCCTTTGGTGATCCGTCCGTAGTTGGAAGCCGTCACCGGCAATTTGGCTTCCGCATCGAGCAAATCGTCAATAATCTGTTTGTAAATAGTCGCCGAAGGCACCCGAATGGCTTCTTTGCTCGGACTGAGCGATTCGGTCAGCGGCATCGGCACATCGCCCCACTGCTGAACCAGATAAAAATAGGACAATGCTCGCAGGAATTTCGCTTCCGAAAGCCGCGTGTCTTTGAGCGCAGCCGCCATCGTCGTAATGCCCTCGGCCCGGCTAATGGCCGTGTTGGTTCGGGCCACTTCGGCGTACAGGAGCGTCCAGAGGCTTTGCAATTCCGCCAGTGTGGCATTCAGGCGAACATCATATTGCTCCAGCGGGCCGCCTGTCACGGCTGGCGTGGCAAATTTAGGGTCGCCGAAACCACTCTGCGAAAAAATGTCGGTACCGTTCAGAACCAGCGTCCGGTTCTGGTGGATATTCCGCAGGAGAGAATAACAGGATCGAACCAGATCTTCAAAACCGGCTTCCGTTTTGTAGTATACGTCGGTGGTCAGGGTGGTAACCGGTTTTTCAACCAAAAATTCGTCTTTGCAGCCGGAAGCCACCAGGCCTAGGAAAGCAAGGGACAGGGCCGTATATCGGATCGAGAGGAAAGATCTCATGGGAATTACGCGTTGATTTCGGGGTTAGAAACTGATATTGACACCTACGGTATACGTCATCGACGGCACGTCATCCTGATAAATCGCCGAGTTAAATTCAGGGTCAAATCCCGTGAATTTGGTAAACACAAACGGATTCATGACCTGCGCATACAGGCGGGCATTGGCCAGTTTCCAGGAATTCATCACGCCTTTCGGCAAGGTGTAGCCTACCGTAATGTCCGAAATCCGCAAAAAGCTGGCATCCTGGTAGTTGATGGCATTTCGGTACGGATTGGCCGCCACTACCCCAAAATAGGTGTTCGACGGATTGTCGCTCCGCCAGTAGTCCAGCGAGGCCAGTTTATTATAGCGGGTGCCGCTGATTTCGCCGAACGTGCCCGACAGGGTGCTGTTGTAATATTGAACGCCATCCCGGTAGTAGACGAAAAAGGACAAGTCCAGGTTTTTGTATTTGAAGCGGTTGGTGATGCCCAAAATCCAGTTTGGCAACTGCGTTCCCAGCACCACGCGGTCGTCGATGGCATCGGTGGAGGAAATAACGCCGTCGTTGTTTTGATCGACCACGCGTACCGAGCCGGGTACCTGTTTGTATTTGGTCGCCTGCTCCTGCTGGGCGGTTTGCCAGATGCCATCGAATTGATAATCGAAATTCGAACGGATCGGGTAGCCGACAAACAGCTTGTTGCCTTTATCGACGGTTTGGCCGTCGCCGTACAGTTGCAGCAGTTTATTCCGGTTGCGGGTGAACGCAAACGTGCTGTTCCAGCTAAAATCGTTGCGGGCGATGTTGACCGTATTGAGCGTCAGTTCCACGCCTTTGTTCTCGATCTGCCCGACGTTGGCAATGACCTGCGAAAACCCGGTTACGGTCGGAATCTTCTGATTCAGAATCAGATCGGCGGTTTTCCGGTTATACAATTCCAGCGAAGCCGAAATGCGGTTTTTAAAGAACCCGAAGTCCAGTCCCAGGTTGTATTCCGTACTCCGCTCCCACTTCAGATCCTTGTTGGCCAGATTGGAAGGCGCGAAACCGTAAGCTGCCGTACCGTCAAAGTCATACCCGGTGTTGAGCAACCCGGCCTGCGTGCTGTAGGGACTCACCGTCGAGTTGCCCACCTGCCCGTAGCTCAGGCGCAGTTTGAGGTTCGAAAACACGTTGAGGTTGCTGATAAACGGTTCGTCGCCCATCCGCCAGGCCAGGGCCACCGACGGAAAAAAGGCCCATTTGTTGCCTTCCGAAAGCTGGGAAGCACCGTCTGAACGACCGGTCACCGTCAACAGATACCTGTCATTGTAGGAATAATTAACCCGCCCCATGAACGACAGCAGCGAGCGCTCGACCAGCGAACTGTTGATGCCCGTAACCGTACCCGTGTTTAGTGCGTACCAATCCGAGTCATACGGCAGGTCTTTGGCGGCAATCTGATAGGCTTCGTTGCGCTGGTAAAAGGCACTTTGCAAACCCGTAACGCCAAATTTATGCTTGCCCCGATCCAGGTTATACGTGACAATATTGTCCAGGGTGTAGTTGCCCTGCGTCCGGTTGTCATACTGCGCCCGGGGTTTGGAGCCAATCTGCGATTTGGACCACTGCCCCCGGAAATCGCCAATCCGGTCGGTGTTATACGAAGCCGAAAGCGACGAGCGGAAACTGAGCCCTTTGATGGGCGTAAACTCAACGTAACCGTTGCTCATCACCGACATCGTGGTGGTCAGCAGTTTCGAGGTCTTGGGGTCGATATCCGCCAGCGGATTAGGCACCTGCTTGTCGTTGATTCCCATCCAGAACGCATACCCATCGACATTGAAATCGCCGTTCTCGGATGGGTTGGCAAGGTCGCTGAAATAGGCGGTTCCCGTCGGACGCGCCCGGTAAGCCCCTCGCAGCGACTCCTGCGACCCTACGTTCTGGTTGCTGTAGGTCAGGTAGGACGTAAACCCCACCTTGAAGCGGTTTCCCAACTTGCTGTCCAGACCGGCGTTCAGGTTGTAGCGTTTGTAGCCCGTATGGAGCACATTGCCATTTTCGTTCAGATAACCACCTGAAAACCGGTAGGTTGTCTTGTCGTTTCCACCCGCTACGCTGATGTTCTGGCTCATTTGCAGGGCCGGGTCGGTAATCAAATCCACCCAGTCAGCGGTTTTTCCGGCCTTGATGTTCGCCATTTCGGCGGCTGTGAACGTAGCCCCCGTGGCACCTTCCAGCACCCGGTCGGTATACGTCGCTTTGTAGAACTGCTCACTCGACATCAGCTCGGGAATGTGGGCGGGCATTTTTACGCCCACGTAGCTGTCGTAACTGACACGCGGTTTGCCGGAAATCCCTTTTTTCGTGGTGACGATGATGACGCCGTTGGCGCCCCGCGCCCCGTAAATGGCGGTCGACGACGCATCTTTCAGGATGTCCATCGACTGGATGTCGTTGGGATTGAGGTTGTTGAGATTGCCGCCCATCAGTCCGTCAATCACCACCAGCGGTTCGGTGGAGTTGTTGATGGTGTTTTCGCCCCGAATCGTGATGTTGTAGCCCGCTCCCGGTTTATTGCTTGATTTGGTGACGGTTGCGCCCGCGACCTGCCCCTGAATGGCTTTGGAAGCCATCACCGGATTGGCCCGGACAATGTCCCGCGTTTGAACGGAGGCCACCGCACCGGTCAGATCGGTCTTCTTGATTTCACCGTAGCCAACCACCACGATTTCCTCCAGTTGCTTCAAATCTGCCTTTAAAACCACATCGAAAACCGTGCGTTTTCCAACAGCCAGTTCCTGCGATTCATACCCGATGAAACTGACGATCAATACCGCATCCTCATTGGGAACCGACAGCGAAAACCGGCCTTCCGCGTCGGTGGTCGTGCCTTTATTCAGGCCTTTGATGATGATACTGGCCCCGACAATGGCCTCATTTTTGTCATCTTTAATCTGGCCCTTAACGGATATATCCAGAGGCAATACGGGCTGTAGACTGGCCTCGTTTTCCGGCATTGCTGACGGCTTTCCTTCAATCCGATTGAGAACAATCTGTTTTCCCAGAATCCGGTAACCCAATTGCAGCGGTTCGAGGACGCTGGTCAGGACATCGCCAAGCGGTAAATTGTGGATCGTTAGATTAACCTTGTGCGCTGATTTTAACAAATTGGGATTATAAATAAACCGCACTTCGGCATTTTTCTCGATCTCAATCAATACCTTTTTGACGGATTGATTTTCAATTTTCAGGCTAATCCGTTTTTTCAGTACTTCCTGCGAATCGGCTCTGTATGCAAACAATGGCCCCATGAAGAGAACCGAAAGAAATACCTGGCAAACAAATGCAGGCAGAAAGCCCATGCTTTGTTTGCAATTTCGTAGCGCTATGTTCATAAAATTACGGGTTAAGGGTTAGGAATAATAGGAGGCAGTAGTGATTACAGTTTGCAAATACCGGCGCGTTCTGAAACCGGTTCATTTACATCCGTTCGACTTGATCTGTATTCGACCGTCGTTTTCGACGTAACTGGCTTCCAGCGCAATGCAGATCAATTCGATTTTTTGCAACAAGGGTTCGTCCGACAAATGCGCGGTCAGTTTGCAGGAAGACAAGCGGGTGCTATCATAAACGATGTTCGCATGGTAGGCCTTGTTTAACGTCTCGATAACGGTAATAGCCGCCGTCTCATCGAAATTAAAGCTCAGGCTTTGAATGGAGAGTTTCAGGTTGGTTTTATCGACCGTCAGCGGTTTGTTTAAGGTTTGCTGATTCGGGTTTGTATTGATGCGTTCATCTTCTTTTAAAACCAGCCCCTCCAATTGGTTGCTGGTCATTTTCTTCTCCTTGTTTTTATCACTGTGCAGAAACACTTCGACTTTCCCGGTTTTCACAACGACCTCCGAAAATTCGGCCTGCGTTTTTACCAGAAAACTGGTTCCTAACACTTTGGTAATCAATCCCCTCGTGTATACAAAAAAAGGCTTGCTGGGGTTTTTCTGTACTTCAAAAAAAGCTTCCCCAACCAGAACCACTTCCCGTTTCCGCTTATTAAACAGCTTCGGTGAATAACTGATCCGGCTTTGGGGCTGTAAAATGACGGAGCTTTTGTCGGGTAAGTTGACCAGAATAGGGCCGTTGGTCAGGTTCTCTTTTTCGTAAATTTCACCGGTTCCTTCTTTTACCGTATTGATGAGCGTTCGGTAGGTAATGACGGGGGACTTTGCGTATTTAGTCCAGCCTAGCCAACCCAGAACTAAAACAATGGAAGCCACAGAAAGCCATCTGAATAGCGAATTCAATCGAAATAGTTTGATCGGAACCGTACTCACTTTTTGTTCGGTTTCCGGCGCCTGAATGGATCGGTAAACTTTTTCTAATCCCCGCTCCGGATCAAAGTTATACTGGGGGTGCTGCGACTCCCATTCATCCAGGTATTGATGAAACAGATCAAGATTATTTTTATCAGCAAGCCACTCTTCAAGCAGTTTCCGTTGAATTGTGGTACACTTGTGATCAAAATAATCAAATACGATTTTCTTTAGTAATGAAGTTTCCATACTGGCGGGATTTGGGTCGTATCACTCACTGACTTAGAGAATAAACAGCAGAAATAAACTGAGTAAGTACTCGTGTTTCAGCTCCTCTCTGATCCGGGATAACGCTCTGCTGATCAACCGCTCTACCGCGCTAACCGTTAATTCCATTTCGGAAGCGACTTCCGCATATTTCTTGCCTTCCAGCCGGTTTAGCTGAAACGCTTTTCGGGATTGTTTGGGCAGGTGTTGAATGGCCACTTCCAGCTTTCGGCTTAGCTCATGGAAATGCAGGATTTCGTCCGGCTGCAGCACCGCAATGGCATTAAGATAATCCGTGTCCTCATCGCGCGTATCCAGGTTTTCATTCCGGTTTAACTCCTGTTTTATGTAGTTGTAGGAACGGTTTTTGACGGAAGTGTATAAATAGGACCGGTACGAAATGGTGACGGTTTCATACACCTTATTATTCCAGAAATTCGTGAAAACTTCAGCAACAACGTCTTCCGCTATTTCTTTCGAATACACATACCGAATCGCGTGGTTGCATAAATTGGTGTAGTACTTTCTGAAGAGCAACTCAAACCCTTTCTGGGGAGACAAAGCGAAACAATTCTGAATAAAATACTCGTCGGAAATTACCCGGGTTTGTTCTGATTCTTTTGAAATCCGGGGACCGGTTCGGTCGGCGTGATACTCTTCTAAAGGCTGCTCTTCAAGGTTCATCGGGTCAGAGAATACACGCTACGCACGTAGTAGAGAATGGTTGACGGTGTGTCGACCAGGCCGGAAAAATATCCTAATTCGAAGACAAAGTTTTGTTATTTTACCCCACACTAAAAAAACATTTCTTTTCTACTATTTTTCAACACCCCTTTCCCAGCCTGAATTCGGGTTTTTGGGTGGCTCGTCAGATTGAAATCAGAGAAGAATGCCGGAAGAAATGGCAAGAAAATAGCCGGTATACAGCGCAGCGAAAAAGCTGTCGCGTATACCGGCTAACATATGCTGATCAGATCTTAAAAATAATGCAAACTATGAGATTTATTGATTGATTATGAACTAATTAAGTATCGTAGGCACGACATGTTTGTAGCCAATAATCCCATCGTTCGCGTTAAAAATAGCCCTGTAGGGTTTTCCCGCCGTTCTATTTATCAGGTACGCAGTTGGCCAGTTTGTAGATCCGGCCGTCGGCTTTGGTATAGATGAAGAAATCCTGATTCAGCCCCAGACCAAACCGCAAATCCGTTTTTTTACTCTGGCTCAATTCCTGAAACGTAGCGGTTTTGCCCGCCACTTCCACTTTCAACTCCTTGATTTCGGCCTGTTTGCCGGGTTGTAGCTGGCTGCTTTCCACGAAATACACTTTCCCACTGACAATATCGCCAAAGATGTATTTTCCCGTCAGGGCCGGAATGGCGGTTCCCGAATAGACAAAACCGGCGGAAAACGCGTTGCCTTCGTCGTGGTCATACTGCACGACGGGATATGTATACTTGAAGGTTGCGTCGTTGGCGGGCAGGGCGTAGACCCGGTCCATGCGGCCCCGGTAGTTGATGACAAAGGTGCCTTCGCGATCCGGCCAACCGTAGTTCGCCCCGGCAACACCCAGGTTCAGCTCTTCCGATTGCGCCTGACCGATGTCCGAAATCAGCATCTTGCCGTCGGGCGTCCAGCTAATCCGGTTGGGGTTCCGGAATCCCTGACAAAAAATCTCTTTCAGCGCCGTCGGATCCTTCGCAAACGGGTTGTGGGGCGGAATACCGTACTTTCCATTCGTGCTGTTGGTGCCTTTCGGGTCGATGCGCAGCACCTTTCCCCAGGGTCGGCTCCGGTCTTTGCAGATAAAATAGAATCCGTTTTCGGTGGCTCCGCCATCGCCCACACCGATGTACAACATGCCGTAGTCCGCGCTTCCCAGTTTGGCCAGCGGGTTGAAGGTAATTTCCTGAACGCCGTGAATCGGGCTCACCATGTTGAGCCGCAGCAGCTCCCGGCCCGTGCCAGCAAAGGTCGGGGCCGTCGGGTCGGGCAGTTTCCACTCGGTCAGCACCCATTGCAGCGTCACCTTGATGGAGTCGGGATAGGCAAAATCGGCCGGGGCGGTGTTGGCTTTTTCGGTATGGGTCGTGTAGAACAGGCCGTTGGTGTAGAAATCCGGGTGGAATGCGTAGCTGCCGAAACCAGTGGCCAAACCGGGAACGTGAATGAAATTCGGGCGTTCTTTCGCCATCGACATGTAGGGCCGCAGCGAATTGCCTTCCATTTCGTACAGCGTTCCCCGCAAATCTTCCAGAAACAGCCGGTTTTTCGTTCCGGGCAACACCTGCATTTTGTTTATGCGGGCCAGCGGTATTTTTTCGGCACTGGCCGGGGCGGTGGTCACCTCTTCCAACTGAATTCGCAACCCGGAGGGCGGTATTTTCGTCGGAATGGGATCGTTTAGCACCGCGCCGAGGTTTTCACTGCCGACATCGACCGTCGACACCTTGCGTTTCGAATGAATGAAGGATGTCAGGGCGGTGATGTCGCCCTCGCTGAACTGCGTGAACGGCGGCATCATCTGCTTGTATTCTTCAAAAAGCTCGTGCGCCCGGGCGTCGCCACTGTTGATCACCTCCGGGGCGTTGCGGATGAACTTCCGGAGCCAGTCCACCGGCACTTCCGTCGTCACGCTGGCCAGATTCGGCCCGATGCCTTTTTGCAGGAAATTGTGGCAGGCCGTACAGTTCTGCTGGAACAACTGCTGTCCTTTGGTCAGAACCGCCTTGTCGGTGGAATAGTCCGTGCTGGCGGTGAGGGGCGGTTTGGCTGCGGTGGGCTTTTTGGCGGGCTGCTGCGCGTGGGTGTGGGTGCCAATTCCCAATCCATTGATCAGGACAAAGGCCCAAAGGCCCATTCGTTTTTTGTACCCTGTAGAATCTGATGCAACTAGCTTTCGGGAAAGCATCGGTAATTTCATGCCGTTTTTTTATTTTCAAAGGAGGTTTGAAAATTAGATCAATTCTTTGCCAAAATCAAACGTCAGCGGTTTTTCGATCGGGTAACGCCTTAAAGTTCGTATTGGCCCGACAGCCGGGAAGTTTTCCGGGGCTTATCCTAAAAAATCAATAAAAATAATTCAACCTTGTGTGCGATTCCCACGGCATCGAAAAACAGAACCCTTTTTACCCTCACTAAAATGATGTTCCCGAACATTTTCACCACCGCCGTTTCAGAAAACGCAGCCCAACGCATCAACCAATGAATTTAACGGAGACGCCCGCGCGGGCCGATGTGTTACGGCTAGTGGCCATTGGTGAACCCATCCTGACCGTGCGTAAGCTGGCATTAGCGACAGCCTAATTCACAAGTAGCTAGTATGCCCATCTACCCGGATAACCTTTGTACAAGCGATTAATGATCAACCCATGACAACGGCGATTCTATCTTCCTTTATGGTTCAATAGTTTTCAAATTCCAACGAAAAGAGAGGTGGCCATTGTGGAACACCTCTCTTTCTAAACTTCAAAAATTGATTAATTCTGCACCGCCAACGGGTTGTACAAAATTTCATCTTCGGGAATCTGCAGGGTCATATTGGCTACCGGTAAACTGGACTTGGTAACATGGTTGGCAGAGCTGGCTCTGTCCACCGGGATATTCCAGCGCTTGTTGTTGTAGAACTCGCGGCCGCCTTCCCCCCATAGTTCGATGCGGGTTTGTAGCTGCACCATTTGTAACGTGGTGAGCCCTTGCATCGCAGGATAAGTAGCCGTCGTTAGCGGTGTCATTCCTGTTTTGGTACGGGCAGCCAACAGCCTGTCGAGCGTTGCTTTGGCTGCAGCTTCTGTGGCTGGCGACATCGCTTCCGCTTCCGCTTTCATCAGCAGTACTTCCGAAGTACGCATGTAAAACGCCGTTGAAGCGCCCACATCAATTTTGTTGTTGCTGTTCAATCCGTGGGTAGCTGCGAATTTTAGGTTCGTGTAAGAAGGGATAAAGGCAACCGTGTTGTTTGGCGGATAGGTGTAGTTGCCAAGTGGTGCCAGCGAAAAGGCATCTTTACGGAAATCGTTGGGTGCTATTTTTTCATACAGCCGGTTATCAATCCGCTTGTAAGCTCTTTCCAGCCCTCCGTTCCCTCTGCCGTAGGGATTCATGTAAGCGGTAAAGTACGTGTTGGCCGCACCAAGCGGAAATCCTAAAATGACCTCCGGATTTTGCGCATTATTGAGAAAGCCATTGGTTTCCGGCCTTATTTCGGGAGCTGCTGCGGTGCCGATGTTCTTACCTCCGTACTGTGCCTGGCTCAGAAGGGTTGGATACTTTGCCAGAATCTCATTGCACGCACTGATCGCAGTAGCCCAATCCCCCGTCCAGATCGATACACGTGCCAGCAGGAAATTGGCCACAGCCAGATCGATATCCGTTATATCAGTTGTATAGCCAATCCCAGCCTCTTTGAATAAGGCAATGGCACGGTTCAGGTCGTTTTTGATAAAGGCATACGTTTCGACAGCAGAGGAACGAGGCTTGTTTTCCTGAGTGGGTTGAAACCGGTCATACAACGGAAGGCCAAGTTTGTCCTTTCCGCCCTGCAGGAAGGCGTTCTGATAATTTTCCATCAGGTAGTTGTACCCATAGGCTCTGGCAAACAATCCTCTGGCTTTACATTCCTTCAGAAAGTTGTTGTTGGCCACGGTTTCATCCGGAAGGTAATTGAGCATCTGGTTAGCAGTCGTAATACAAAACCAGCCATACCTCCAGTAATTACCATTCTTTGCGTTGGCAGCTCCAATGAAGTCACCGAGCTGATATTCGATTGAACCGGAGAGTACGTTCAGCCCTTCCTGATCTCCCAGAATGATATCATTTCCTTCAATAGAGCGGTTGACATCCAGTCCCTGATTGGAATAATACATGTCCGCAACGCCCGCACCTGTAGCACCTGCGTTGTTGAACAACAGGGGCATGGCGTTGGCCATTCCACCCATGACGATCCGAATCTTGGCCTCGTCACCCGACGCCAGAAGTTCGGCTATTTGCTTGTCGGTAATGCTGTGTGGGGGCTCCACTTCCAGCTTATCGGCACACCCAGAAACTAGCAGCATACCCGAAACTGCCAAACCCGTTATCCATTTATTTAGAATTTTCATCATTCGACTCATTAAAAGTTTAAATTAATACCCACCGAAAAGGTGCTCATGGGCAGATACACGGCTGCCCCTACTTCCATTCCACCGACCAGCGACATGCGCGGATCGATACCGGAGTGAGCCGTCAACATGGTCAGGTTGTCGCCGGATGCATACACCCGCACACTTTTTGTATTCAACTTGTCCAGGATAGGGCCACTGAGCGTATAACCCAGGGTGAGGTTTTTGACATTCAGATAAGAAGCGCTGAATAGAGCCTGATCGGTATACTGCCATGGCCCAAAGGTAGACCCGCCCGTATAGAACGTATCCCCATAAAATGCCATCGGGAATTTGGCGTCTCTGTTCTCAGGCGTCCAGGTATTTCCCAATACTTCTTTCGATAATGCGTTCCCGATATTTCCCGATCGGTACAGGTGGTTGGCATATTCCACACTCAGGAATTTCCCTCCCAGCTGGTAGGCCAGGATAGCGGTGAAGTCAAATCCTTTGTATTGAAAGCTTGTGGAAAAGCCACCAATAATTTTTGGAATGGCGCTGCCCATTTCATACCGGTTGGCCAGCGTGTAATTGGTGGTGCTAACAATTTCTCCCACGCTGCTATCCGTAAAGCGTCCTGCATCCTGATCTTGCTGCGTAACGGTGTGATGAAACAAGGGCAAACCTGTGCTCTGATCCACTCCCGCGTACTTGTAGAGATAGAGGTTGTAGTAATCCTTATTTTCACCCCGCAGGTACATGATCTGGCCGGCGGTGTTCGCACCGCCATTGGCAATTCCCCATCCATCGATGAAGCCTGTAAAGTTTCCGCCCAGTGATGGCGAACCTACACTTTTGGGAAATTTAGTCAGAATGGTGCGGTAGTGGGTACCGTTCAATCCGATGCTCCAGTTGATATTTTTGTTTTGGATGAGTTTGATGTCCAAAGCAACTTCCACACCGCGGTTGACAATTTCAGCGTTGTTCAGGGTGAGTGAAGCTTGTCCCATTGAAGCGGCAAGAGGCTGTGCAAACACGGAGTTTACCGTCTTCTTGTTGTAGACATCGATGGTTCCGCTCAATCTCCTGTTCAAAAGGGTGAAATCGATACCGGCATCAAAGGTATGCGTGTTTTCCCAGGTTAATTTATCATTTACGGCAGCACCTTGCTGAAGGGTGTACGTTGCAGGAATACCTGCTCCAGCCGTTGAGCTGGTGTAAACTGCACCGTAGCTCCAGGTCTGATAACCCGAATAGTTACCGATACCACTCTGGTTACCGATCACCCCATAGCTGGCCCGTAGTTTCAGTTCGTTGATGACGTCACTGAATCGCTGCATGAATTTTTCCTGAGAAATACGCCAACCACCACCAACAGACCAGAAGGTTCCCCAGCGATTCTCGTTGAAGCGGAATTTAGACGAACCGTCTCTGCGCAGCGAGCCTTCCACAAAATACTTGTCGTCATAGTTGTACACCGCCCGGCCAAAATAGCTATCCATGGTCGTTAAGTCTCCACCATAACCCGGAACACCGAACGGTGCGCCCGCTGTATTATACCGACTGGTAAAGTTACCGGCGCCGGTAAACCCATTGATCAGCGAATACGCGGAGGCAAAGTTCACCAGATCACTTTTAAATTGGTAGAATTCATGGGCAGCCAGTGCCGTAACGGAGTGACGACCAAATTCTTTACCCCAGTTCAGCAACTGTTGTGTGTTGAAAACGCCGGTGTTCGTATAATACTTCCCAATCGCCCCTATACCCACTACAGCTCCTGTCTCAGGCGTACCGTAACGCGTCCGCTCTTCCGTAAAGCGGTCATACGAAATGTTGTTTGTAAAGCTGAAATTCTTGAGGAAGTTCACCGTGAAATACCCTTTAAGGTTCAAGTCGTGCGATTCCCTCCGATCGATGTCTTTATCCAACAGGTCGATCAGGTTGGTTGCATAAAGCGGCTGGCTGGTGGTTCCATTCAGAAAATTGGGCTGAACGCCAAGGGGCGAATAGGTATCATTCGCATTATCAGATACCATGTCGGTGCCGTTCGGATTTTTACGAATATTTCCCTGAAGGTCTCTGGCGAACAACGGTACGAGTTGATTCTGCCCATTTACCCACCTGAACGCGTTTTGCTGCACAGTTCCGGGGTTACGTCCGAAACGGGTTGCCGGCGATTGGGTGTTCCGCATACTGTAACCCAGATTGGTTCCTACTTTCAGCCAACTGGTGAGTTGCGCATTCACATTGGTCCGTGCGTTGTAACGCTTGAATGTCGACCCTCTGATATAAGAAGGATCTTCCAGCATGCCCACAGAAACAAAGTAATCCATTTTATCGGAGCCACCGCTTGCCGATATCGTATGCTCCTGACGGAACATTTTTTCGAAGAAGTAATCCTTGTACGATCCGGCTTCCCAAAGTGGTCTTGCATTCGGATTCAACTTGCCCGTTGTCGGGTCAATCAGGTACGCACCCGACATGGTCGCACTGGCATTGGCTCCGCTACCGGTGGTGGTATACACCGCGCCCGGCACGTCATAGGCCATGTAATTCCCCAATAGGTTCATGGCAAAGTTTGTCCTTGATCCGGTGTAATCGAATAAATGGGAACTGGCAAACAAACCGGCCGCTTCATGAGACATGTTTGGATTGGCCACATTCGTCGTGAATTTACCGTCGGTAGAGGATCCGCCGTTCACCCCGTAGCGTGCGGAGTTGTAGATGGCCAGCCAGGCATGTTCATAAATGTCTTTGGCATTATCAATGAGATCAAACCGCAATCCACCCAGATAATTGAATCCAGCCCGGGTTTGTACCGAAATATTCGGCTTCCCTTTTGTTCCTTTTTTAGTCGTCACAAGCACAACCCCATTGGCTCCACGCGAACCATAAACGGCTGTGGAAGCGGCATCTTTCAGCACACTGATGCTTTCAATGTCCTTGGGATTGATGGAAGACAGGGCATTGGGGTATTCAGTGGGCACCCCATCGATCACGATCAGGGCATTGGAGCTGTTCTGGCTGGTAGAGCCCGCTCCGCGTAACCGAATACCCATGTCCAGACCGGGCTGGCCATCAATGGAAGAGACCTGAATCCCGGGGACTACCCCTTCAAGGGCTCTGGTAACCGTGGAGTTTGCCTGCACAGAAATGACTTTAGAATCAACCTGTGATACCGCACCCGTCAGCGTGCTTTTCTTTGCGGTACCGTACCCGATCACGACTACTTCGCTAAGCTGGTTGTCTGCCGGAGCCAGACTAATTTCAATATTTTTCCGGTTGCCCACAACGGTTTCCTGGGTGGTGTATCCGATAAAGGAGAATACCAGGGTGGAATTTGTAGCAGGAACATTCGGGATGGTAAAAATTCCATCGGAATTGGTGACAGTGCCAATCGTTGTCTCTTTAACGATTACACTCACCCCGGGCAACGTGGCCCCTGAGGCATCGGTTACCTTTCCGGAAACCTGCACCTGTGCATAAAGGCCCAGGCTAAAAAGCAGGTTGCACAGAAGGACTAAGGATCCTTTTCTTTTGATCGTAATGATTTTGAGCATACTAGAATAAGAGTAAAGGTGAATAATAAATTGAAAAAAGTGATCTGAGAAAAATGTAATAAAAATTAAAAATAAAGAACTTGTGTTAAAAATAATATTATTTCAATATAAATTTATGTTCATTCAAGCAACTTATATGAACAAATTAATATAAAATCGACAACGCATCCTAAAAAACACGTTCTGCTTTCTTTCAATCGTGCTATTAGTAACCATGGGTGTCGCTATGGCACAACGTTCCAGCGTAAACATTGAGGATACATGGTACACCAATGGGCAAACGGCATATATTGAATGCGGCAAAAGTATATGACGGATCACGAGAGTGCTATGAACGTCCGGTCCATACTCTTTGACCGGACCGCTTTCAGGAAGGACCTCAGATCTCAGCAATATCCCTGTTTTAATCGTTGAACAATCCAGTACTTGGAGCATGGTTACTTTTCTTCAAATTGATTAGCTGTTCGAAAATACATTCTATGGACCCTCTTCTTTTAAAAGTAAAAAAAACAGAAACTGATTCTTTCAGTGTCAATTATTTTAAATATAATGGCCCGTTTCCTGGTTTGTGGCATTACCATTCCGAATACGAATTAACGCTAATCGTTAAAAGCTCTGGAACCCGATTCGTCGGAGATCATATTGATCGATATAATGAAAACGATCTCATTTTTATCGGAAAGAATTTAGCGCATACCTGGAAATCCGATAGTTCTAAAGAAAAACCTCAGTCGTCAGAAGCGCTTGTAATCCATTTTAAAAAAGATTTTTTAGGAAATTCTTTTTTTAAAACACCAGAATTATATGCAATAGAACAGTTTCTGCAACTATCCCAGCGAGGAATCAAAATAATGGGCAAAACCCAGACCGAAGTGATCGATCAAATGTATCAGATTCAGACGTTAAGCGGTGTTCATAAATTAATCAAATTATTGCAAATCCTTTGCTTATTAGCTGATTCTAAAGAGTTAACCTTATTATCCAGCGAGGGATACAACTTAAATATCAATGACAAAACGAACGATCGATTAAATAAGGTTCTGGCCTACATCATGAATAATTTTAAATCATCTATTCGATTAATTGATGCGGCAGATATTGCTAATATGAGTCCAACCGCTTTCTCCAGGTATTTTAAACAACGAATGCAAAAGCCATTTTCACAATTTGTAAATGAACTGAAAGTTGGCTATGCCTGCAAACTATTAATGTTACACAAATTCAGTATACAGCAGATTTGTTTTGAATGCGGCTTTCAAAATGTCTCAAACTTTAACAAACAATTTAAAAGCTTTACCGAACTGTCACCTAAACAATTCCAGCTTAAGCATAGATCTATGTACTTTCAGGCATCACTATACCAGCTTCAGGAAAACAATTTGACTGATAAGGATATGACTTAGAGAAAATCATAAATAATCCTCCGAACTTATTTGAAAAACCATTCAGGATAAATTTACTCGAAGCAGAGTCAATATGACTGTTAAGCCACTTGGTTCTTCAGCGGTTCTCCGTTTATCATTCTCAATACTTCTTCGGCGGCAAATTGCTGAAGAATCGGAATGCTGCGTTGGCTATACCAGGCGGTATGCGAGGTGAGTATCGTATTGGGTGCCTGAAGGATCGGATGAGAGTCCGGAAGCGGTTCCTGTTCAAAGACATCGATACCGGCGCCCCCGATTTTGCGTTCTGTCAATGCCTGCGCCAGGTCAACCGTATTGATCAACCCGCCCCGGGACGTATTGATTAAAACCGCATTCGACTTCATTTTCAATAACGTTTCCCGGTTCATGAGATGATGGGTTTGGTCGTTGAGCGGCAAATGCAGGGAGAGGATATCCGAATTTGCCAGGGCTTCTTCAAGGGTTATTTTTTGGACACCCAATGCCTGCATTTCTTCTTCACTCACGAAGGGATCAACTGCAGCCAGTTTAAAATGGAACACTGCGGCTTTTTTGAGGATAACCCGAGCAATCCGTCCAAATCCCAGGGTCGTAAATAGGGCATCTTTACAGGCCGGAACCGTACCGGGCGGAATTATTTTCCAAACACCCTCCCGAACCCGCTTATCCGTCGATACTAATTGCCGGTGGAGCGCCAACGCCAAGGCCATCGCGTGATCAGACACCTCATCGATGCAATAATCCGGGACGTTGCAAACCGGTATTTGTCTTTGCCTGGCTGCCGCCAGATTGAGATTATCAACACCAATCCCGTAGCGTACAATGAGCCGACAATGATCCAGGTTTCGAATGATGGTTTCCGTAATGGGTGCCCATTGGACGATCAGGGCAAAAGCATCTTTGGTGGCTGCTAATAACTCGGCTTCGTTTTTACATTGGGCGTCGATCAACTCATATCCCGATTGTTCCAACACCGCTTTTTCCGGGTTGATGTTGGAAAAGCCGTGATCCGTAATAACAATTTTCTTCGTGCTGCTAGTCATAAAAATTCAAGGTCGACAGGTTAGGAATGGGAAAAAACGGATGGAGAAAGAAGGTTAAAAAAGAATAACCGATTTAACGTGGGCTCCCTTTGCCATCACCATATCGGTAAAGGCCATAACCCCGTCATCCACTGAATAATAGTGTACCCACGACGTCACGTCTACTTTCCCGGAAGCGATTAACGCCAGCGATGCTTTGATTTCCTGCTGCGTGGCCGCGTAGCTGCCGATGATTTGTTTTTCAGCTAAAATAATGTCGTACGAAAAAAAGGGCTGAGCGTTTTCATAAAGACCGATGAGCACAATTGCCCCGCCGGGCCGAATGACTTTCAGGGCCTGCTGGTTGGTTTGCGATGTCCCCACGGCATCGACAACCAGATCAATTCCCTCCTGATCAGTCAATTGATCAATCGCGGAAACCAGGTCTTCCTCCGAGGAATTGATGGTGGCCGCAGCACCTAATTTCCGCGCAATGAAGAGCCGTTCGTTCCGCAGATCGGCTACGTATACCGCTACGCCAAGCAGGGATTGAAACGCCTGCTGTGTCACCAGTCCGATGGGTCCGGCACCAATCACCAGCACTTTTTTGGGCGCCAAATGCCGGGTCAGGTTAACGATATGAATCCCATTGGCCAGCGGTTCGGTCATGCAGGCAGCTGGCGGACTAACGTTCGCCGGCATCGGCACCAGGCAATGGGCCGGTACATTCACGTATTCCCCAAATGCCCCCCCGCGATGCATCCCGAATATTTGCCGGTTTTTGCATAAGTTCGTTAGTCCCCGTTTGCAGGGATCACAGGCTCCGCAGGACACTACGCTATTACTGGCCACCCGATCGCCTTTCGTAAAGCCCATTACATCGGAACCAACATCCTCAACAATTCCACAAAATTCATGGCCCATAATTAAAGGCGGCACACGGCGGGGGCTTTGGTTTTTAAAGGTTTCCAGCTCACTCCCGCAGATACCACAAGCCAGTACTTTCAGCAGGACCTCATCCTCGGAAAAAGAAGGTAATGGCCTTTCTGCAATCGTGAGTTTATTAAACTCGGGATAAAAAAGTGCTTTCATAAGTAACTGACTTTCAGAATTGAGCTACTGCTCGTATGGGGGAGCCGTCACGGCCTTGTAAGTTGAGCGGAAACCCCATAAAGGTAAATTCATCCGGAACCTGATCCAGATTCGTCAGGCTTTCCACAATGACGATTTCTTTTTTCAGCAGGATGTGATGCACTTCATACCAGTCGCGGCTGGGCGTTGGCGTGTCCATGCCCAGCATCCGGATGTTCCGGTCGGCCAGATACGCACTGGCTTCCTGCGTCAGCGACGGGAAATTTTCGAAGAAATCATCCTTGCCAAAGTTCTTGTACCAGCCCGTGTCGTAGATGATTTTTGCCTCGGGAGTCAGCAACTGTTCATAGGGTAAAAAATCATCTACGGTAATTTCTTCCCGGGCCTCTTTGGGGATTCTCAGTACATGCACCTTCCCGTAAAACCAGTGTAAAGGCATCTGGTCCAGCGTTTTGCCATCATCCAGAAAATGGTACATCGCGTCCAGGTGCGTTCCCTGATGCGACCCCATCACGATTTGCGTAATGTTGTATTTCAAGGTGCGGGTATTACCGTGCGGAATAATGCTCAGCTTGGGGTCCGACGGAAACGTTTGCTGTCCGTGTACCAGGGGATGGGATAGATCGACCAATTTCATCGTTTTATTTAGCTAAATAGCCGCCATCAACCACTAAGTCGCTGCCGGTCATGAAGGAAGAATCGTCACTGGCCAGAAAGGCGGCTGCTGCGGCTACTTCGTCGGGGCGTCCCTGCCGGTTCAGTAAGTGCATGGCCGATGCCCGACGATCTTCTTCGTCAATGTTCAAGCCTAATTTTTCGCATGAATTGATGAAGGCGCTGGTGTAGATGTAGCCCGGGCACAGGGTGTTCACCCGGATACCAAACGGTGCCAGATCCTGTGCCCAGCATTTGGTGAGTCCCCGAATGGCGAATTTGGTGGCGTTGTACGTCGCGAAGCTGGCTTGTCCGACAAAGCCGCTCACCGATGAAAAATTGATGATACTGCCACCGCCGTTCTTTTTCATCTGCGGAACGATGTACTTGGCCATCAGAGACGTACCGCCAATGTTGACCGCATTGATCTGCTGCCATTCGTCGGCCGTAGCATCTACCCCTTTGAAGATAAACCGGGCTGCGGTATTGATCAGTACGTGAGCAGGGCCAACGGCTTGCTCAATGGCCGCGCAGGTTTCCGCCACGGCCGCTTCATCGCTGATATCGAGTTGCCAGAAATGGGCATCCAGATCTGAGGCTTTATGCTTTGTATCGGGCTGAAGATCAACCAGAACAACCACACATCCCTCTTCGGTCATTCGGGTGGCGGTGGCATAACCCAGATCACCCAGACCACCGGTAATGACTATAACTTTGTCTTTTAATCCTCTCATCATTTCAATAAATTCATTCTGGTACGTTGATCACTCGACCTTTAGCTCGTACTGACCCGAACCTAGTTCCAGCAGAGCCGTATTCGCTTCGATTTTGTAATCCCGGACGATTTTCCCATTTTTATAAATTTTCGAACGGGACCGCGCTGGCAAATAAACGGTTGCCCGGGTGTTGACGGGAATTTCTACCTGATAGCGAAATCGACTGGCGGTTTTGGTCCAACTGGTCATTACCCAGCCGTAAGGCGAATGGAAACGGCCCCGGGCCCAGGTCAGATCGCCGACAGGCTGGGGACGAAGTTTCAGGTGCTTGAACGCGACGGAATTTTCCTCCTGAGCAATACCGGCAATGCCCTCGTAAAACCACTCCAGAATATGGCCCATCGCCAGTTGATTCTGCGATGCTTTGCCGTCCCAGGTTTCGACCAGGGCCGTCGCCCCGCGTTTCAGCAGATACCCATAGCCCGGCACATCGTCGCGGTTGGTCATGGTAAACAGCGTTTCGGGGTGACCATTTTCGTAGAGTGATTTGATCAGATACCGGTTTCCAACATCGCCAGCGGTCAGTCGGTGGGCATCGATCGATTGAATGTTGGTTACCAGTTTGTTTAGTACGTCGTTTCGGTACGTTTCTTCCACCAGACCCATGCTGATCGGCATCGCCATTGCGGTTTGGCTACCGGTCGCATACAGTTTCTTCTCCGGATTATAAAACTTCGTATTGAAGGCGGTTTTGATGGTTTTGGCCAGATTGCGGTAGCGGTCGGCATCGTTCGTTTTTCCAATCAAAGCCGCCATTGCGCTTAAGGCACTGATGGAATGGTAGTAATACGCCGTAGCCGTAACGCCGACGGGTGTCACTTTCCCTATATCCAGCCAGTCGCCCAAACCGTACAGGAGCAGGTTGTCGGTCGCCCGGTTTTCCAGAAAATCCGCGTACCGGGTCATCATCCCGTAGGTTTTGCGGACTACCGATGTATCCCCGTAAAACTGATACAAAAACCAGGAATCCAGGATGGCCGTTGTGCCCCATTCGGGCGAATCAACAAAAGGTCCATCGAACTGAATGTACTCAGGGGCAATGTCGGGAACCAGGCCATTTTCGTGCTGCGCGTCGGCCATGTTCTGAATCAGACTGCGGTACAGATTGTACACATTGTACGTATAATGGATCGCCGTGCGCATAAAATTCTGCTCGCCCTGCCAGCTTAGTTTTTCCCGTTGGGGGTTGTCGGTGATGTAACTTTGCAGATTGCTTTTTATCGCCCAATCCGTCAGGGTATGGATCCGGTTAAACAGCGCATTCGAACACGCAAACGAACCATTGGCCGGAGCGGCATTGCGGTTGTGAAGTATTTTTAGTTCTGTAACCACCGGCAGACTAGCCTCTTCTGCCTTGACCCGGACGCCCTCCACCTGAACGTATCGAACGGCAAAATAGGAAAACCGGGGTTGCCAGGTTTCTGCTCCGTCTCCTTTCAGCGTATAGGAATACGAATGGGGTGTAACGCCATCCGTATGATGGACGGTACCGTCCGAATGAAGCAACTCAGCCGGCGTCATTTTCAGAATCTGTCCAGCTTTCCCATTTACATGTATGCGAGGAACCCCCGAACAGTTTTGGCCAAAATCATACACGACGGTATTCGGGCCGACCACCGTCATTTTCCTGGCGGTTAAGGAATCCAGAAACCGAACGGGATAATCGATTTCGGGCAGTAGTTTACCTTTTGGCAAAGTCACTAAAACCGCATTCTTCCAAGCCTTGTCGGCAAAACCGGCCGTATTCCAGCCTTTTTGCTCCAGACGGGCGTCATAATCCTCCCCGCCGTAGATGGTGTTGAACGTAATGGGCGATGGGGTTGCTTTCCAGCTTTGGTCAGAAATTACGTGATCCGTGCTGCCATCGGTGTACGTAATTTTCAGCAAAACAATCAGTTTGGGGTTACCAAAGGTGCCCGTTCCTTTCACGTACCGCTCCTGCGAAATGGAGTAGAAACCGTTGCCCAGCAGAACACCCATCGCATTGCTGCCGGGACGTAGTTGGTCGGTAATATCGTAGGTATTATAGAGGATGGTTTTATCGTAGCTGGTCCAGCCGGGCGACAGAAAAGCGTCCCCAATCCGGCTGCCATTGATACTGGCCTCATAATGACCTAAACCGCTGATAAACAAGAGTGCTTTCGCAACTTTCCGGGTCATTGTAAATTCTTTACGGAGCAACGGTGACCGGGCATTCTTAAAAATCCGGGAATCACCCGGCTTCATTTTCAGGTGAACGAAGGGCACAACCCGCCCGGAATCGGGCAAATCTTCGTAACCGATCCAACGGGCATTTTTCCAATCTGCCGGGGTAAAGATTCCCGTTGTGAACTGCTGTGGGCTACTCCACGCAGACGGTTTTTTATCCGTGTCCCATACCCGTACTCTCCAGAAATACGTCTGCGCCGACTGAAGCGCTTTTCCCGAATAATGAACCTGAATGCTCTGATCACTTTTCACCACATCGGAATTGAATACATCAAATTGGCCAGACGTTAAATTCGCTTTCGACGAGGCAATGACCACCTGATACGCCGATTGGGTGACCGATTCCTTCGGCGATTGCATTTCCCAGGAAAAAAACAGATCGCGGGGGTTGATACCCACCGGATTAACCCGATTGTCGCACAAGGCAGCCACTACCCGTATCTGCGCTCGTGCGGTAAGACCTACGCTCAGCAGGAAGACGACCAGTACCATTATTTTTCTACCCTTCATCGTATATCTTACTTCACAAAGCAACGCTGAACGTATACTGGCCAGAGGGCACGCGTAAAGCCGTACCCACAGCCGTGGTCTCTATAATCCGGATGTCTTTTGATCCGGCAATCTGTTGCCCGTTTTCGCTGATGCTTTTTCCGGATGGCAGGAACACGGTAGCCGTAGTATTCGCCGGAATCTGAACCGCTAACTGGAACGTGCCGTTCTCGACTTTCCAGTCAACAGCAATTTTTCCGGCAATGGAATGATAAGACCCCCTGGCCCGGGTCAGGCTACCTCCCAAACGCGGTTTAATGGTAAAATGCTTGTAACCAGCAGAATCGGCATTAATGCCCAGGATGCTTCGGTACATCCATTCGCCCACGGCGCCGATGGCGTAATGATTGAATGAATTCATGCCTACGTTCTGAAAACCGCGTCCCTTTACGTATCCGTCCCAGCGTTCCCAAATGGTGGTTGCTCCCTGATCAATCGAGTAGATCCAGGAAGGAAACCGGCGGCTTTCCAGTAATTTATAAGCCACGTCGGCGTACCCGTATTCCGACAACTGATTCATCAACCGGATCGTCGACTGAATACCGGTCGAGATCCGGTAATCATACGCTTTGATGGCCTGAACCATGTGGGCTGCGGCCTGTTTCTTCAGCTTTTCGGGCACCAGGTCAAAATCCAGCGCGAGGGCGTATGCCGCTTGCGTATTACCGGCAATGGTACCGTCATCGGTCATGTATGCTTTGATAAACCGGGTCTTTATCGCGGTTGCCAGCGAGTCATAGAACATGTAGTCTCGCTGATGACCAAGCAGCCTGGCAACCTTTGCGACGGTTCGGGTTGAATGGCCAAAAAAGGCCGTCGAGTAGATATCATTATCTACTTTACCCCCTTCTTTCGGATAGTCGTCCGCAATAATGGTATTTCCGTTCAGCCAATCGCCGTACATGTTCCCCCGCTCATTTTTCCACAACAGATCCGGATTGGTGTCCAGGATGTGCCGGATGTAGGCTTTCATCGACGCATACTGGCGGGCCAGGATGGCCGTATCGCCATAGTTCTCATACATTCGCCAGGGGACCAGGACTCCCGCATCACTCCATCCGGGGGCATTGCAATAGCGATTCCACTTATCGACCTGCGGGGTATAATCCGGGTAACGTCCGTCGGCTCGTTGGCAATCGGCAATATCCCTCACCCACTTGGTGAAAAAGGCACTCATGTCCAGATTGAACATCGACGTCTGGGCAAATACCTGGGCATCCCCCATCCACCCCGCGCGCTCATCCCGTTGGGGACAGTCGGTCGGCACCGAATGCATGTTCCCTTGCTGAGTCCATAAAATATTGGCCCACAACTTATTAAGATCGGGCGACGAACTTTCAAATGTACCGGCCAAGGGCGCAGCCGACGCAACTACTTTCCCCGTTACATTAGTGAGTTTAGGTTCCTGGGTAAGACCGGAAATCTCAACGTATCGGAAGCCATGATACGTAAAGCGAGGCTCATAGTCAATGGACTTTTCCAACCCGGGTGTGTATACATCCATCTGTTTAGCGGCTCGCAGGTTGCTAACATAAAGCTGGCCATTTTCGTCCAGCACTTCGCCGTGCCGAAACGTGATGTTCTGAGCTGGATTATAAGGAATTTTAAGATTTACCCACCCCGCTATATTTTGCCCCAGGTCAAAAATGTACGTTCCTTCCTTCACCTTCACCACCTGTATCGGCGTAATTTCCTGAATCACTCTAATCGGCTCGTTGAGCTGGGCGTTGAGTGTTTTCGAGACGGTTTTGTCCACGGTAACGGATTTCCACCCCGAGTCATCAAAATCCGGTTCCGTCCACCTGGCGGGCAATCGTTTTGCATTAAAATTTTCGCCGTCGAAGATGGATGCCGTCTGGATTGGCCCGTTTTCCAATAGCTTCCAGCTGGCATCGGTTACAATCTGGGTTCGGGTACCGTCGTCGAACAGCAGCTCCAGTTGCCCGATCAACCGCCGGTCGAATCCATACGCCCCCCGGTCTGGATGGGAAAAGAGACCGCCGGCATACCAACCATCTGCCAGCATGGCCCCCATCACGTTGACGCCTTTTTTCACGGATTTCGTGACGTCATACGTTTGGTATTGAACACGTTCGTGGTAATCGGTCCACTCGGGGGCCAGAACCTGATTTCCGGCTTTTTTGCCGTTCAGGGTCATCTCATACAGGCCCAAAGCGCTCGCGTAGAGGGTGGCCTGCTTCACTTCCTTCGTCACTGTGAACGTCTTCCTCAACAACGGCGATGCGGGTATGGACGATTTGAAGGGCTTGCGATTTGCCGAACTGCCGGTGTAAGCTCCATCCGTCAATTTGGCCGGGCTCCAGTTCTCCGCTGAAAAGGCCGGATGGGTAGCGTACGGAACGGAGGCAGCGACCGGTTTTTTCAGCGCAACATTTTCGGAACGGGCATTGATGGCTTCTAATTCGGCGATGGCGTAGGCGTATTTTCCCTCGTCCGTTTTGCGGAGTTTATGAACAACTACCCGGATGTACCGGCCGGTTGCGGGCGCCATCGGTTTGCTGTACGGTTCCAGCCCACTCTGCTCGTAATCCCGGGCGCTTTCGTCGGCAACGACCGTTGGCTTTTTAAAGTCCGCCGTAGCCGATACCAAAATTTTGAAACGTTTGGGAAATAAGTAGCCGCTGGGCTGAAGTTTATACGCTACGGGATAGAGTTTAATTTGACGAATGTCCTGTTGCGAACCTAAATCAACATCCACCCATTGATTGCCCGCATTCTCCATAGGGCCAGAACCTGATTGAAAGCTATGCCAGATATCGAATTTTGCGTCGGCAGGTACATTTTCTTCCGGCCCTCCAATCCAGTGTGCCTGCCAGTCCTCTTTATGGAGCAGCCCCATCGACCAGCTGGCGATGGCACTCCACGAACTAACCTTCTTCCCGGCGTCCCAAACGCGGACTTTCCAAAAGTATTTGGTCCGGGTAAGCAGCTTGCTCCCGGTGTACCGCACTTGATTGGCACTAGTGGATTCAACTTTTTTTGAGTCCCATACATTCGCTACACCTTTTACCAGGGATAGGGAATCCGCACTTATCAAGATCTGATAGGCAGACTGAGACTGTGCCCGCTTTGTAGAAACCAACTCCCAACTCAGGCGGGGCTGTTTGACATCAATCCCAATCGGATTTACTAAATACTCGGTCCGCAGATTACTAATTTTCAAATCATCCGTTTGGTCGTCACCGTATGCTAAAAAGGTAGACAGCAGCGCCAGAATAGTAAACCATAGAATCTTCATTGGTAAAGCTTGAAAGTAGTGAATAGCCAAACAGGGTTAAAAGTCGAAAATGCATTGCAGCTAATCAGCGTATCACTCATATATAATATGTATTAATATTTATAAAAAACTTATAATTTTTGCAACGTAAACTTAGTGCTTTGGAGCACGAAAGAATACCAGTTTATTAGCAGAAAATGATGCTTTTATGCCATTTATTCAGCCTTTATTACTAATTCTAGCTAACGATAAGTAGTTTTATAGGCGATGCATCTCTCACAGTGGTGATCGTCAGCCCACCTTCTCAAATGGATTTTCGAAGCAAATCTGAACCTGTATTGGCTAATTCTGCGAATCCTGATGGGGCGGTCCGGGTGATTTTGTGGATCAACATTTGCTACCTAACCCCATCTTCATAATCCATGATCTATTTAAGAACCGCCCTGCTTCTGCTCTGGGCCAGCCTGAGCCTTCAAGCCAAAGATTATCCAGCGTCGTTTTTCGGCATCTATTCGGATGGCGCTACGCTCAACACGCGTTCCATTCAGTACGCGATCGATTATATTCATTCCAATGGGGGTGGTCGGCTGGTGTTCTACGTCGGACGGTATCTGACGGGGTCGATTCATTTAAAATCGAACGTAACGCTGCACTTGGAAGAAGGAGCCGTGCTCATGGGATCACTCAATCCCTTCGATTACGATCGACACGTCTGGACGGCGCTGGTGTTCGGCGAAAATCAGCAAAATATTGCCATTACCGGCAAGGGGGTCATCGACGGGCAGGGGCGTCAATTAGCCCGGAATGTCGTGAATGTGATTCAGAAAGGTCTCGTCAAAGACTTGTTCCGTTATGATCGTCCCGAGGCCGAAGCGCGCGCCGTGATTATCTACTTCAAGGGATGTCAGCGGGTAAAACTTCAAACCGTAACGTTACGGAATGCCGCAAGTTGGGTGCAAATTTACGATCAGTGCCGCAACGTGCAGTTGGCCGGCATTACGGTCGACAGCAAAGCCTACTGGAACAACGACGGCATCGACATTGTGGATTCGGACAGTGTCAGCGTTACCGACTCCTACATCGATTCAGCCGATGACGGCATTTGTTTGAAATCGCATGATGCCTCGCAGGTGTGTCAGAACATCTACGTGCGCAACTGTACGATCCGGTCGAGTGCCAACGCGATCAAATTTGGTACGGCCAGCTATGGCGGTTTTCGAAACATCAAAATGGTGCAGAACAAAGTCTACGATACCTACCGCTCCGCTATCGCCCTGGAAGCAGTGGATGGCGGTTTTATCGAGAACGTAGTGATTGACAGTTTACAGGCTATCAATACGGGAAACGCCATTTTTCTGCGAATCGGCGAGCGGGTGAAGGGAAAAAAAGGCCGTCTTGAAAACGTCCGGCTGACGAACATCCGGGTCGAGGTGCCCGCTACGAAACCCGACGCAGGCTACGAATATGAAGGCCCCATCGAAGACATGCCCCGGAATGTATCGCCCTCGTCGATTGTTGGTATGCCCGATGCCATTGTTAACGATGTGACGTTAAAAAATGTGGAGATCATTTACGCCGGCGGGGGGTCTTCGATGGTGGCAAACGTACCGCTCACGGCGCTCGACAAAGTCCCCGAAAAGCCGACGGCTTACCCGGATTTTTCCATGTTTGGCGAACTACCGGCCTGGGGTTTTTACATTCGCCATGCGCAAAATATCCGGTTCGATAACGTAAAACTAACGTGTCTGAAAAAAGACTACCGTCCCGCCGTGGTGCTCGATGACGTGAAGCAGGCTAACCTAACCCCCATGCTTATCACTGACCCCGACCGAAAAAAACCGTCTGTCTATTCCGTCCATTCCACCGGCCTGACCTTGCCGGGACGCTGATCTTTATCCTTTTCCTGGCGAGGCTACCTAAACGTTTGTTCCAATCGTTTTTTTGTCATCCCGGCCCGCGTCGGGATGACAAAAAAATACCGAATATGGCTCGAGTATGAATTACAAATGGATTTCCAATGCCTTCATTTCTTTGCTGTTGCTTTTGGGTCCAAAGGCTTTTTCCCAGACAGTAGGACAGGTCAGGGTCGAATGGAAAGAAGGTTCGTCGCCATCCGGTACGGTTCAGTTGCAGCACGGTGTGCTGCGTACAATCGAAGGGTTAGCCGGAAAAGGCAAAATGAAAGCCAACGCCTTTCAGGTCGGGTCAGGCAGCCGCCCGGGCATTCTGATAACGATTGATAGTGCCCGGACCGAATACGGGACCGGAGCCACCGTCGTGTCAATCAAAACGGCCAAAAATCCGTTCTCCTTTTTTCTTCGGGACGTTACCTCCACTTCCCCCATTTATCTGCCGGATTATGGCGTCGTCGTATTGAGTGCGACGGATGGACGGTCTTATCGGGAGGTCGAGGCCACCGTACGTTCCCGAAAAACAATGACCAAGCTGCAGCGGATTGAGACCGAGCGGGAGGTTTCCTTTTCCTCGGTCGAGAAGAAGGTTCGGAACATGACTGTACCTACCTGGTTGGGGACCAGCCGGGATTTTAGAATCTTCCAGATTGCCGAAAACCTCACAGACGCATCCCAGGGAGAAGCCAGCATTATTTCCCCCAAACGGTCGTCGACGGCCTTGCGACTGGTCGAGACCAAAAATGAACCGGTCCATTATCTATACACCTATGGCCGGGGCGTTGGCGTAAAGGAGAATGTCTCGCGTCGGTTGGAACAGGGTACATTGCCGATTTTGCACTCCACGTTGACCGACGATGATGTCGTTTATAAGTCTACCACGTTTGTTTCTCTGGAAAAATCACCCCTGTCGGCGTTGCAAGGAACCGATTTTCTAGTGGCCGACAGTTACAGTGGCGGTCACATGTTCACCAACGAACAGCAGGAACTGGTGAAAACCAAATCGGAGAAAGCCCTGAATCCGGACGAGGAAACCGTTTTGTTTTTCCGGGTTGAAGCCGTGAATAGCGGACCCGTGCCCCGTTATGCCTGGTTCAAAACGCCACGGCCGGGCACTATGTGGTGGCAGAAATTTCCGTATCGTTTCGAAGTAAAAACCGGATTTTCAGCTTATTCGGAAAACCGGGTTTTTTGTATTTCCAAACTGAACGGAAAACCGCTGCCCGGCGAGGAAATTTCTATTTTGCTGCAACCCGGTGAAAAAGCGTTGTTTGATTTTTTTATTCCCCACAGTCCCGTTTCTCAGGAACGGGCTGCGCAACTGGCGATGCTGACCTTTGAGCAGCGTTACGCTGAAAGCCGGGATTTCTGGCTCGCCAAATTAGGGAAAGCTGCGCAAATCCACGTTCCCGAAAAGCGGATTGACGAAATGATCCAGGCCGGATTGCTTCATCTTGACCTGATTACGTACGGCAATGAGCCCAACGCTACGCTTGCTCCGACCATTGGCGTCTATTCACCCATCGGAACGGAAAGTGCGCCAATTATTCAGTTTTATGCCTCGATGGGCTGGACCGATGTTGCCAGGAGGTCGTTGGAGTACTTTCTTGACAAACAGCATGAAGACGGTTTTATCCAGAACTTCAACGGGTATATGGTCGAAACCGGGGCGGCCTTGTGGAGCATGGGCGAATACTTCCGGTATACCAACGACCGGGAATGGGTCGGAACCATCAAAGCAAAACTCCTTAAATCCTGTGATTACCTGATTGCCTGGCGTAACCGGAACAAAAAGGAAGAACTACGCGGCCGGGGGTATGGGATGATTGAAGGAAAAGTAGCGGACCCCGAAGATCATTTTCACCAGTTCATGCTCAATGGCTACGCCTACCTCGGCATGAGCCGCTGTGCCGAAATGCTGGCCAATGTTGATCCGGCCCAATCCGAGCGGCTCCGAAAGGAAGCGGACGCCTGGAAAGAAGATATCCGGCAGTCGTTTTTTACTTCGGTGGCGATGTCGCCGGTGGTTCCCCTGGGCGATGGCACCTGGTGTCCCACGGCTCCGCCCTGGACGGAAGGGGCCGGTTTGAGAGGGATGTACCAGAAACGTGAGACGTTCTGGTCGCATGGCACATTCACGGCACCGGACGGGATGCTTGGTCCCCTGCATCTGATTTTTTGCGAAGTACTCGACCCTCTTGAGCCAGCGGCTAAAGCACTTCTGAACTACCACAGCGAGCTTTTCTACCAGGAAAATTCAGCGTTTAGTCAACCGTATTACAGCCGCCATAACTGGATGCAGGCAAAGCTGGGAATGACCAAACCCTTTTTAAGTACCTACTATCATACGTTTGCGGCCCATGCTGACCGGGAAACCTACACTTTCTGGGAGCATTTATTTAAGGTCAGTCCGCATAAGACACACGAAGAAGCGTGGTTCCTGATGGAAACGCGCTGGATGCTCTATCTGGAGGAGGGTTCCACCCTCCGATTGTTCAATACCGTACCGCGCCACTGGCTGGAGCAGGGCAATCAACTAACGCTGAGTAATGTCCGGAGCTATTTTGGTCCGATTTCGACCAATGTAACTTCGGAAGTCGAAAAGGGGTACATTACCGCTACCGTGAGCTGCACGGATCCCCGTAAACCGAAAGAAGTGTTGATCCGGATCCCACATCCCACCGGTAAGAAACCCGTGAAAGTAGCCGGAGGGATCTATAATGAACAAACGGAAACCGTCTCGATAAAAGACTTTTCGGGCCAGGCTGAAATCCGGCTCGACTACTGAGGATCGGGTAACTGCGATAAAAAGGCACGGGCATTGTACCCATTTAACAAAAAGCCCGATTTGTATCTTTCTTTAGCATTCGGTGGTTGTATTTAACCAGCCATGTTAATTTAAAACCTCCTCGGGGCTATATTTTTTGGAGCATTAACAATACAACCACTATTTTTTTCCTGCTTTAATTATCCATTCCTCTTCTATTCTCCAGAATTGGCGCTGTTGGAAATCGTAACCCACCTGAATCCGGTATTTATCCCCGACTTTCATTTGCTGGTACTGGATATACCGGATACCTTTCAAACGGTCTCGTTGACCGATTTACCCACCGACTGGCAAAACGATACGCATTACGAGACCTTGCAAACCTACTTCTCAAACTGGTTGGCACAGCCCGATGTACTGACCGTATCGGTGCCATCGGCCGTCGTAAGCCGCTCCGGTAACTAGTTGCTGCATACGCTTCATCCCGGCTTTCGTGCGGAGGCCTAAGTAATTGAAAATTAACTCTTTCTGATAGATAGCCGCCTGTTGAAGCTATGACCGTATCAGCAGCTTCCCTACAACCCCTGCTCCGAAAACCGGATCATCGGAAAACACTCCGGCACATGCGAATCCCAGACGCGGTGGGAATTCCAGGCCCAGCCGCCGTGGTCGCCGGAGGGGGCGGCTTCCTTGTAGGTGTTGAACCGCGAAAAATCAAGGCGCCACTGGTCGTTGTTTTTCGGAGGTAGCGCGCGGTGGTCGGCTTTGGCGAGGTCTGCCATACTTTTCCAGGGGAAGGCCAGTTCCACCGTCCATTTCCGGTCCCGATCCTGGTTGTTGTTGAGGGTGCCGTCCACGAAAACCGCACTCTGTAGCCCCGGAAAACGGAAATCCCAGGAACCGTAGCGCAGCCCCCGGGGGTGTTTTTTGAACCCGACGCCGTTGAATTTCCGAACCGCCGGATTGGAAAGGGCAAAGCGGGCATCCTGCCCAAAACCGCCTTTTTCGTAGGCGTCCTGCCAGATAAAAAACGCTTCGTAGCGCGTGCCTAACGCATTGATTTCAAATTCGTAATAGGTATCCTTTCCGGCAATAAACACCTCCACGTCGTTTTCCGAATAAATCGGATCGTTGTGATTCACCAGTTTGGCGTTGATATAGGGCTCCTCCACCCAGAAAGCCACGTAGAGATTTTCCTGGTCCCAACAAACGGCCGCCCGCGTGTCGTGCAAAGTCTTGCCGCCCGAAACCAGATCGACAAACCGGGGTGATCGCGGGATTTTGGTCCAGATTTCCTCGTCCAGTTTTCCGTCGATCACGGGCGGTTTCAAGGTCCGGTAGGCGGTATACTGTTCGATAGTATTTTTGTCACACGGAAAAGCCCATTGTGCCGTATCGGCAGCCGAGGAGTTGGTGGAGTGAAGCACATTTTGCGCACCCGAACCTTGAAAGAAGAGGAAACTGACAACAACAGCCAGGAAAGCGGGCAAGCGAACGGGGCGGCTTTTTTTCATTCGGGTATACATTTCAGGTGTATTTTCGTAAGATCGCAGGCGGTTCAATACCGCCCCAGCGTCGTCCGCAGCGACTCCGTAATGGTCTCCGCCAAACTCGCCGGTTTCAGCACTTTGACGTGTTCGCCGTAACTGCGGAGGTGCATCAGCAGGTCGCGGTTGGGGGCCAGCCGGAGCCGGACGATGCACTCGGTTTCGTCGTCGCGCAGCACTTCCTGCGTCTGGTGAATCGGCTTGGCTTTCACGTAATACCCGAACAGGGGCGTGAACGACAGCAGAATTTCCTCCACCGGATCGGTGGTGTCCGTGATGCCGTAAATGTGATCGAACAGCTCGGCGACATAGGCCAGAACCGACGGGGGCACCGCGCAGGGTTCGTCCAGAATCTCCAGTTCGGCCATGCGGTCGAGAGCGTAGGTTTTCTCCTTGCCGCTCAGGGCGTCGTACCCAATCACATACCAGCTATCGGCCACCTCCCGCAGCAAAATCGGGTGCAGGGTTCGGGCCGATGCGGACGACTCGATGTCGGGATCGGCGTGTTTGCGGTATTGAAACGATACCTGCCGGTTTTGGTTGACGGCCCGGATCAGCACCGGAACATACTGCCGGTTTCCGCCCAGCACTTTCTCTTCCACATACACCACTTTCCGCTGCATCCCCGACGCATTTCCGTCTTCGGGCCGCACTTCCCGGACAATGTCCAGACTTTGCCGGACTTTCTGGAGGGCGTTGGTCAATTCCGCCACCACCGATGCCCCCTGCGTGGCCGCCAGCACCTCGCGGGCGTAGTCGAGGGCTTCCATGTCGTCGGGCGTGAGCATGAGCCGGAGCAGCCGGAACTGCGGATTCGTATAGTAATAGCCGTTTCTGCGTTTGTCGTAGGCAATGGGCGCGTTGTGGTCTTCACGCAGCCGCTGGATGTCTTTTTCCAGCGACGATACCGACCGAATGCCGCAACGGTCCTGAAGCAGTTCGAACAGCGCCTGTTTGGAATACCGGCGGGGGTAGCGGCTGATCACTTCATCGATCAGGCGGTAGCGTTGGAAGGCGGAGCGGGTAATGGGCATGCGTTCGGTTGTTGTCGGGACAAAGAAGCGAAAAAAAATCGCAGAAAAATCAATGGCCGTAAAAAGATTACGTTCTGACAAAATCAATTTTGTAGTGTTCGAATCACCCAGCCGAACAGGAACAACATGACCATGAACACGCTCTTCGCACTTCCGCAACCAGCAACTCACCCGGTTTTAACCGTCCGGCGACCGGTCCGGCTTTCCGCCCGCCAGCTTCTGGACGTTGAACTGGGGCTTTTTCTGCTCTCGCAACTCTTGCCGAGTGCGCCCCCCGACGCCCTGCCCGGTTTGCTGAGCGACCACCATCCGACCAGCCCGGCCTGCCTAAGCTGGACCACCCGCCAGCACAAACTGCGCAACCGGGGTCTGGCGTTGTTGACGCATCTGACCCGGGAAACCTGCTGGCATGATCTCCTGGAACTGTACATTGCCGTTCCGGTTCATCTTCAGGCCTACGACATCAGTTGTGACCGCAGTGGATTTCGCTTGAAAACCGTGGGCTTTTCGCGCAATCGCCTGACGGTTTTACGAAAAGTGTTGGGGTAAAAAAAAAGTTGAAATTAATTGACAACGTAAAAAGATTACGTTCTAGTGAGTTTATTTTTGTATACAACGAACGGTAAACAACCATACTCATGAACGCACTGCCCCTATCCAACACACCCCTTGCCCGCCAACTGAGCCCGTTTCCGTTGCACTGGCAGGAGCCGCTGGCCACGCAACTCCGGTTTCAACACGAGTTGCCCGGCCAGTTGGCCAACCGGCTGTTGAACGTTGAACTGGGGCTTTTTCTGCTGGCGGAACTGTTGCCCCTGGCGCCCCCCCAGGCCCTTCCCAACCTGCTGAACGGCGAGGGACTGGTCTACGGGGAGCGCCCCGTCTGGAAACCACGGCAACACCGCTATTTGAACCGCGCCCGGGCGTTGCTGGCTCCCTATCAGGACCGCAGCGTCTGGTTGATGGCGCTGGCGCGCTACGATGCGCTGCCGACCAGCCTGCGGGCGTTCTGCTCGCAAAGTCCGGGGAGTTGCGGGTCGGAAGTAAGCCGGAGTATTTTTCGCAGTCGGGAAGAATTGTTCAGAAAAGCGCTGGCTTAAGACGATGGTTCCTTTTTCTCAATCCGCACCCGCCCACCCCCTCATGGCTTTGAAAATCGCACTCTTTATCGTGTTTCAGAATAAACCGCTGATGGTTTTCAGACTGTCCTGCTATTCGGTTTTGATTCGAGTACTGGTACTCACGCATGTCCTGATTTTACCTCCGGGGTTTTATCGGCGGTAAGCGCGAAAAAGTTACCCACCAGCCCCATCTGCCACGATTTTGAAAAGAAATATAAAATTTATGTACAAACAATTCATAAACCTGAAATGAATTGCTCCCAATACTCTTTCGGTGATACGATTTGAGTTAATCGTATTTTACTAAAGGTAAAATCGTTCGAGTTACCCGTAACAAGATAATGAGCTTGTGCGGCTAAGGCAGCTTCTAAAAATTTATTATCATCAACATCCTTGATCAGCATTACGGTTTCGGTAGGCACCACTTTTTCTGCAAGCTCGTCCAACCTTAACAACAGAATCTCCGCGTTTTTCTTGAACTCGGAAAATCGGGCAAATTTGGCTCTATTCAGTACGTCAACGTATTCTTCCCAGATCGCTTCCGACAAAATAAGTGTAGCTTTTCTTTCTATTAAAATATCTTCAACGATTCGGGCCGGATAGCTTCGGGAGATGAGCGCAGAAACCAGAACATTCGTATCAATGACCAGTTTTTGCATTCCGAACGGCTTCAATTTCAGCGTTTATTTCATCCAGTGAAATTTCTGATAAACCAGTATTACCAGCAATTGCCTGGCACTTATGTAATGCGTCACGAGCAACTTCCGTCTTGATCTTGTCAACAAGTTGATCCAATGTAATGAGATCAGATTGCAAGCCATAACGGGCTGCCTGCTCTTCGGTCAGTGTTATCGTTAATGTACTCATAGCTGCATTTTTTAGAAAAACTCATTTTCCGCTAATCCGGTTCCTTCACAAACAATCCACATCCGCCACCACCGTCACGGCTTTCAATCCCTTGTCACTCAGCAGTTCATTGATCTTTTCCAGAATGAAAACCTTCGCGGCTTTGGGACTGATGGTGCGTTCGAGTTTGATCAGAATCGTGTACAGATACTGGTTTCGGATGCGCTCGACCAGCGGCACTTCCGGCCCCAGCACCCGCGCTTCGCCCAGTTTTTCGGTCAGTTGGGCCACCAGCCGCTGAGCCGCGTTCTGGCTGACACTCTGCTCGGCGTGCCGGACCGTCAGCTTGATGAGCCGCGAAAAGGGCGGATAGTTGTAGTTTTCCCGCTCCACAATTTCTTCCTCAAACAGCCCCCGGTAATCGTTTTCCAGAATTTTGAGCAAAACCGCCTGCTGCGGATTGCTGGTCTGAATCAGCACTTTCCCCCGCCGGTCGGCCCGACGCCCGGCGCGGCCGCTGACCTGCGTAATCATCTGAAACGCCCGTTCGATGGCCCGAAATTCCGGGTAGTGAATCATCCGGTCGGAGTCGAAAATCCCGACCAGGCTGACGTTGCCGAAATCCAGACCCTTGCTGATCATCTGCGTCCCGACCAGAATATCGACGTTGCCGCCCTCAAACTCCGAGATAATCTGCTGATAGGCATTCTTGGCCCGCGTCGTGTCCAGATCCATCCGCTGAATCCGGGCTTCGGGAAACACAATCTGAAGCTGATCTTCCAGCTTTTCGGTCCCAAAACCGATCGTCCGCACCTTGAACGAACCGCAGGCCGGGCAGCTTTTCGGCACCGGATCTTTGTGCCCGCAATAGTGGCATCGCATCTCGGCATCGCGCATGTGGTAGGTCAGGCTGACGTCGCAGTTGGGACAGCGCCCCGTCCATTCACAGTCTTCACATTGCAGATAGGGCGAGTAGCCGCGCCGGTTTTGAAACAGGATACTCTGCTCCTTCCGCTCCAGATTTTGCCGCAACTGATCGAGCAAAACCGACGAAAACTCGTTTTTCATCTTCTTCTGCTGCTTTTCCAGCCGCGTATTCACCAGCACAATGTCGGGCAGCATGGCATCGCCGTAGCGTTGCAGCAGTTCAACAAAACCGTAGCGGCCCTGCTGCGCGTGGTAGTAACTTTCGATGGAGGGCGTGGCCGAACCCAACAGCACCTTGGCTTTTTGCCAGTGCGCAATCATCATGGCTACGTCGCGGGCGTGGTAGCGCGGGGCCGGGTCGTGCTGTTTATACGACGTTTCGTGTTCTTCGTCCACGATAATCAGCCCCAGGTTATCGAACGGCAGGAAAACCGCCGAGCGAACGCCCACCACAAACTGGTATTGCCCGTCCACAATGCCCTTCCAGACTTCCACCCGCTCGTTGTCCGAGAATTTGGAGTGATAGATCCCCATTTTGTCGCCAAAAACTTTCTTCAGCCGGACCACGATCTGGGTGGTCAGCGCAATTTCGGGCAGCAGATACAACACCTGCGAACCGCTTTCAAGCGCGTTCTGAATGAGGTTGATGTAGACTTCCGTTTTGCCGCTTCCGGTAATTCCGTGCAGCAGAACAATGTCTTTTTCGTTGAACTGGCTAATGACGTCGTCGCAGGCTTTCTGCTGAATGTCAGTCAGTTTCACCTCCACATTTTGCATATCCTCGTCGCCAAAACGCGGAACGATGATCTCGAAGGTTTCAAAAACCTGGTTTTTGATCAGCGTTTGCAGCGACGACTGCGACACCTCATCGTCCTGATTCAGAATGGTTTTGTCGAGTCCTTTGCGGTTGAGGGTCGGATTGTTCAAAACCGGCACGTAGCTCAGGTATTTCATCACCACCTCCTGCTGCTTCGGCGACTTTTCCAGTCCGTTAATCAGACTCAGCATCACGTCCCGGTTTTCGTATTTCTCCGTCAGCCGGACTTTCCGCACCATTTTCGGCACGTACTTTTCCCGCACTTCGTCGAAAACGATCACCGCCCGTTTGCCCACGAGGAGTTTGATCGTGCCCGGCACGTTGGTCTCCCCCACCAGCCGACCCAGTTCTTCGTACGACAGCGACGAATGCTTTTTGAGTTCGTCCAGCAAGCGCACTTCGTCGTCGGTCAGCAATTCGGGGTAGTCAAAATCCGGGTTGTACTGCACTTTCGACTGGCTCGTAATCTTCAGTCCCGACGGCAGGGCCACGTTCAGCACATCGCCGATGTTGCAGAGGTAATATTCTGCCATCCAGGCAAATAGCTCCAGTTGATAGCTGGTAATCAGCGGGTATTCGTCCAGCAATTCGAGAATGTATTTGGCCTGATAGGCATTCGGGGGTTGGTGGTGAATGTTCTTCACTACCGCCGTGTAGACCCGGTTTTTGCCAAACGGCACAATCACCCGCGCGCCCACTTTCAGCCGTTCCACCATGTCGCGCGGCACGCGGTACGTGAAGAGTTTCGGAATCGGAACGGGGATGATCAGGTCAGCGAAATAGGTAGTCTCTTCGTCGAAAGCAAATGTCTGGGGCAATGATTGCACAATGGGTACGGCTTTATTTCGTATAGCAAGTTAGCAATTGCTGCGGCACTTTTACATTCAACATCCATCATTTGATAGGTATCAGTCCTTTTCGTCCGCTTGTCCACTATCCCAAAGGATACCGGTATCCTTTGGGATAGTACTATCTTTTGCATAGCGATCTGCTGTACTTTTACGGCCGAACAAACGACGCCGTTCGGACCATTCCGGACGCCGTTCGCATTTAACCAAAGGAAGATCATGAACGCAAAAACGAAACGAATTATCGCCCTCCTATTTACGGTTATCGCCAGTGGCATGGTGATTCTCAGCGGTATTATGAAACTGATGGGAAGCACCGACGTTGTAAAAACCTTGACGAATGCGGGCGTAGGTTCCTACATTCCGCTGCTGGGGATCATGGAGATTGCTTTTGCCGGCCTTTTTCTGTATCCCAAAACCATGAAGCTGGGCTTCGTATTGCTGTGCTGTTATTTTGCCGGAGCCATGGCCACCGAACTGTCTCATGGTGGGCCGCTCGCCGGGGCGGTTATGGTTATGGTGCTGGTCTGGATAGCCGCTTTCTTACGCGACAAAACCGTCTTCTTTCCAACCGCCAGCCGGGAAGGAATTTGAAGAGTTTTCAACCTTAGGACTTTCGCTTTCTGCCCCTAAATCCCCTAAAGGGGACTTTTAGCATCCGGATTGAGCTACGTCCAAGTCCCCTTTAGGGGATTTAGGGGCAGAAAGCGAAAGTGTAACAGAATTATCAGATACAAGTCCTACAACCTGATAACCAGCTTAAAAGCCAGACTGTTTCTGATTTAGAATCGGGATACATTGACGCCTTAGAGATTCTGCTGTTTGAACTCGTTTCGCAGCGATTCCGGGTCCCAGCCGTCTTCGACATCTTTCAGCCAGCGGTCTTTTTCGTCGGAACTGAGCAGGTCTTCAAGCTCCCGAATACGTTGTCTGGCACTGCTGAAATACTGCTTCCGGTCGTGCCGGACGGCGGCCAGTCCTGCCAGGGCTTTTTCGTCGTGTTTCAGAAATAACCGGGCCGCCCGCTGCGACTGGTACGCCCGAAAACCGAGCAAGGTCATGGCATCGACGCCCATCCGGAGCGAGCTATCGACGGTTTCGCGGTAGATGTGCGTCAACCCCGCATCCATCAGATCGTAGGTATCTTCCCGGTCGCTGGCCCGCACCAGAACTTTCAAATGGGGAAAGTGTTTTTTGACGGTTTCGACCAGTTCCAGCGATTTCTCCGCCGAATCCAGGGCAATAATCATCAGTTTGGCATCCTCCGCACCGGCCGATTTCAGCAGGTCATAGCGGGACGCATCGCCGTAGTAGACTTTCATGCCCAGTTTCCGCAATGTATCGACCCGGTCCGAATCAAAATCCAGAACCGTGGTTCCGATATTGTTGGCCCGTAAAAACCGCCCGACGATGTTGCCGTATCGTCCGAAACCCGCGACGATTACGGCATTCTTTTCGTCAATCGTATCCTGCTCCTTTTCAGCAACTTCCTTTGTGCCCAGTCGCGGAAGCAATAGTCTTTCGTTGGCCAGAAAAACCAGCGGAGTCAGCCCCATGCTGATGGCCACCACCGCCGTCATCAGATCCACCGTTTCCTTCGCCAGAATACCGTTTTGCGACGCGAAGGAAAACAGCACGAAGGCAAACTCGCCCACCTGACAAAGTCCCAGCGAAAACAGCAGGTTCTGGTCGGTTTTTAATCGAAAAACTTTCCCCAATACCGCCAGAACCAGTGCTTTGGCAACCATGACGGCCAACACGATACCGACCACCAGCAGCGGATTTTCGGCAATCAGTTCAAAATTGATGGCGGCCCCGACGGAGATGAAAAACAGCCCCAACAACAGTCCCTTGAACGGGTCGATGTCACTTTCCAGCTCGTGTTTATACTCGCTGTTGGCCAGCACCACCCCCGCCACAAAAGCGCCCAGCGCGGGACTCAGTCCCACCATTTCCATCAAAACTGAAATACCGGCCACCATCAGCAAGGCCGTAGCGATGAAAACTTCCCGCATGCCGGTTCGGGCAATGATGCGAAAAACCGGCTGCATGACGTAGCGGCCCATCAGCACCAGCCCCACGACCGCGCTCACGACCACAATGGGCCGCAACCAGCCCGGCAGACCGTCGATGAACGCAACATGCTCGTGTTCAGTGGCACTGATCGGGAGCGGATAAGTCGCCAGCAGCGGCATGATGGCCAGAATGGGAATGACAGCAATGTCCTGAAACAACAAAACCGCAAAGGTGTTTTGCCCGGCTGCCGTTTGCATCAACCCTTTTTCGTTCAGCGTTTGCAGCACGATGGCGGTGGACGACATGGCCAGAATCATGCCCAGCGCCAGCGACGGTTGCCACGGCAAACCGGTTGTCAGCGCCAGTCCGCACGTCAGCAGTGCCGTCAGCAGCACCTGCAAACCGCCCAGGCCCAAAACCGGCATACGCAGTTTCCAAAGCCGCTCCGGCTCAAGTTCCAGCCCCACCAGAAACAGCATGATGATGACGCCGAACTCGGCGAAGTGCATGATGTCGTGGCCCTCTTCGCCCACCAGCCCCAGCACGGCGGGGCCAATCATGACACCGGCGATCAGGTAGCCCAGCACCGAGCCCAGCCCAAGCCGTTTGGCAATCGGAACAAAAAAAACACCCGAAGCCAGGTAAACGATGGCCTGAATAAGTACGGATTGATTCATAAGCGTGATTAATCGACGAGTAATTCATTCAAATACCGACGCGTTTTGGCGTCTTCGAGGTCAATCTGGTCGGTGGTCAGCATCGTCAGCAGGCTTTTGTACTGACTCGCATACCGGCGCATTTCGGGTTCGGAAAGCCGGTGGGTGCCGTGGACGACGAAGGGCGGCAGGTAAATCATCTTACACAAATACGCCGTTTGATCGAAGGGAGCCAGAAATTGCTGCATGGTGAAGCGGTTATAGCCGCCTTCTTCGTAGGCTTCGTGGCGCCCGCCGGTGGTTAGCACGTTCAGTATTTTTTTGCCCACCAGCGCCTTGCCTTCCCGCCCATACGCCCAGCCGTGTTCGAGCACCAGGTCTTCCCATTGTTTCACGATGGCGGGGGAACTGTACCAGTAAAACGGATGATGCAGGAGAATGTAATCGTGATCCAGTAACAACTGCTGCTCCCGATCCACGTCGATGTCAAAATCCGGGTATTCTTCGTAAAGGTCATTGACGGTGACGCCCTCCACTGACCGGCAGGCTTCCAGCAAAAGCCGGTTGGTGCGGGATTTTTCTAAAGCGGGATGCGCAAAAAGGATCAATACGGACGACATGCGATTTGGAAAAAAGATGGACTCAGACCACCCACGCGACCGGTTTGCCGGTCCGGCACAGGAGGGCTGTCTACTCAAATTTAAGCCAAATCTAAAGAAATAAAAACCGAGGAGAAGCGCGGTCGACTGCCTGAAGACCGCTTCAGGCAGCGGAATCCCGGTGATTTCGGGAAATATCCGGCGAATCAGAACTTCTTTGGCTAATTTTGGTATTCTTTATTTGTCCATCTGATCCAACCTGCTCAACGGGCAACACTATATGTACGACGTGATTATCATCGGCGGAGGGCCTTGCGGTCTGGCGGCCGCTATCGAAGCTTCCAAAGCCGGACTGAGCCATCTGATTCTGGAAAAAGGCAGCCTGACCGAATCCATCCGCCGGTATCCGAAAATGATGCGGTTTTTCTCGACGGCCGAAAACATCGAGATCGGTGGAATTCCGTTTCCGATTGCGGGCGTGAAAGCCAATCGCACCGAAGCCTTGCAGTATTACCGCAAGGTGGCCGGTTATTTCAAGCTGAATTTCAAGCTGTTCACGGAGGTCAAGCACATCACCCGGTATCAACCGCCCCAGGAAGAAGGAAAAAATTCGGTAGACCTGTTTACGGTTTTTACGACCAACGACCGCACCTACCAGGCTCACAAAATCATTCTGGCTACGGGCTACTTCGACAAACCCCGCACGCTGGCGATTCCGGGGGAAGATCTGCCGCACGTCAGCCATTATTACGACGAACCCTTTCAGTATTCCTATACCAACGTCGTTATCATCGGCGCGTCGAACTCGGCGGTGGAAGCGGCTCTGGAGTTGTATCGGGCCGATGCCCACGTAACGATTGTACACCGGGCCGACGACTTCCGGAAAACCGTCAAATACTGGCTGGTGCCGGATGTTAAAAACCGGGTCAAGGAAGGCAAAATCCACACCCGTTTTAGCACCTGTGTCACCCGCATCGAACCCGGAAAAGTGTGCCTGACTCAGTTGGAAACCGGTGAAGAAAGCGAACTGCCCGCCGATTTTGTGCTCATGCTGACGGGCTACATTCCCGATGCCGATCTGCTGAAAGAGTGTGGCGTTTCGCTGAATCCCGAAACCCAGGTGCCGACCTACGACAAAGAAACGTTCGAAACCAACGTGCCGGGTCTGTACGTCTGCGGCACGGTGATGGCCGGGATTTACACCGAAAAAGTGTTCATCGAAAACGGCCGCGACCACGCCAAGGCGATTATCGACCACATCACGGGCAAGCCGGTGCGAAAAGTAGCGGAGTTGATTGAGCGGATTTGAGGAGGGATTTCTTCGAAAAACCCTTACTCAAATCCAGCCTCAGGAAGCACAATTTTAAAAATCGTGCCCGGATGATTCGGAACACTTTCGAACGAGATTTTTCCCGCGTGGGCTTCAACAATCTGCTTGGTGATGGAAAGACCCAGCCCGAACGACTCTTCGCCGGACGTTCCCTTCCGTTTCGATTCGGTAAAGACATCGAAAATTTTGCTCCCTACTTCCGGCGGTATCCCAATCCCCTCGTCTTTGACGATGAGTTGAACGGATTCCCGGTTTTTTTCAATCGCTATTTCAATCACTGACCCTTCCGGGCTAAATTTGATCGCGTTGGAAATCAGGTTGCTAACCACCCGCCACATCTTTTCATAATTGAGCCAAAGCACGGCGGGCTGGAGATTCAACCGGATGTACTGCTGTTTGTCGGCAGCCCGCAGGGCCAGCATATCGGCACAATGTTGCACCAGATCGGCCAGGTTCACCTCTTCTTTTGCGAAGTGTTTTTCCGACGTGCCGCTCATGTGCAGCAGGTTGTTGACCAGTTCCAGGGAGTTGGTGCCAGAGTCTTTGATCAGCTTTAGAAACCCCCGGTCCTCCTCCGCCCGGTTGTCATCGTCCAGCATCAGTTCGGCCATCGACGACATGGCTCCGATCGGGTTGCGCAGGTCATGGGCCACGATTTTCATCAGCCGGGCATTTTCCCGCTGGCTGTTTTCCAGGGCCGAAAGCGCCTGCTGCATCTGGCTGTTGAGTTCCGTCAGGTTCTTCACGTTGGCGCGGGAGCGGTGGTAGGAAAGCCAGATGACGAACGCCAGACACAGGGCCATTCCCAGAAAAACCGATAATCCAATCACATACGTATTCTGCAATTCACTGCTTTTCTCCAGCAACGAAAGCCGGTATTTCTGGTCGTGCTCCCGAAGTACCTGGTCGATATCAACATTCTTCAACCCGTTGTTCAAACGGTCCAGCGAGTCGCGGTAGGCATGGTATTTCTTTGAAAACCGGTAGGCGCCGGCCAAATCGCCCACCTTGTCGTAATACTGCCATTTTAACTGGTACCAGCTCTCCCAGATTTCTCCGTGCGAACTGCTCTTTCCGCGACCCGATACCAGATCGGATTCCAGCTCGTTGAGCAACGATTTCGCTTTGGGCAAACGGTTATGGCCGATGTATAATCTGACCAGCTTGGTTTTCGCCGTCTGGGCATCTTCAATTGAAAAACCGGGCCGGTCATTGAGCCGGATGTTCGTCTGCAAGTGTTGTTCGGCTTCCTCAAACCGGTTCAACCGCCCATACGCCCCCCCTAGATTCCCCTCAACAACGGCGCGGGCGGTGGTGATGAAATCCTGTTTGTGCGGATGCTGCCGGAAACTCGCTTTGATAAACTCCAGGGCGCGGTTGTAATAGAAGATAGCCGAATCGGACCTGCCGGTTTTTTCAAAACACAGCGCAATCGAATTGAGCGCGCTCTGGCGTTGAATAAAACTGTACTGAAAAACTGGATTAGAACAAGAGCTTACCTCCCGGTAAGCCTGTTTAAAATACGGAATAGCCTGCTGATATTGTTCCTGTCTATAGCGAATAATTCCCAGGGCATTGCTGAAATCACTCAGGCTGCAATTGTCCAAACTTCCCTTCGAAAAGTTGCGCCCATCGTAATATACTTTAAAAGCATGGTTGTATTTTTTCTCTTCCTGCAACAGATTAGCCAGGGTATACAGGGTGTGGGCATATTCATACGGGTAGGTCGTTTCCTTGCTTTTCAGGATGGTAAACATGCTGTCGATATACAGCCTCCTGTTTACAAAATCTTGTTTGTAATACGTATAGTAGATCGCTTTTACCTTGTATTTTTTCCATAAATCACCCATTCCGGGCTTGCGCAGGGCATTGTAAGCCGAGTCCAGATACCGCATCGCCAAAGCGGGATTCTTCCCGTCCATGAGGTTGGTGGCACGTTCGGCCGTGCTGTCGGCCCAGACAGTGTGGTCAGAATGGCGGTTGGGAGATTTTTCGCAGGCTATCGCTAATCCTAAAACAACTACAATAAGAAGGGTATACGTTTTTATCATACTTTCTATACACGTTGAGCGCGCTAATCGCTATCAAACTACTCATATTTTTTTGGCAATTAAAATAGATTTTTTTTCGATTATTAAAAAGCAGGATGCGCTATTCGCCGATCAAAAGACAAATTCAACGTCTGTTAACCGGCAGCATCCTGCTCAAACTAATACAGAAAACTACCTATGGTTTTTCCCGCTCGGCTTTTTCCAGATCGAGGTAATCTTTCAAACGTCCTTCCGTATCGTATACTTTGAAATTCAGGTGACCGTCGGCCAGCGTTAGAGTACCATAATGGTAGCCCCGGAACGCTTTGGCCGTAAACCAGGGCCGGGTGGGCGCAAAATCCTCCAGATTGCCGCCCGCTCCACCGACCTGAATGTAGGTAATGCCCTTTTTGCGGTTTAGTTTCCCGTCCCGGATGGGCAGCGTCCGGTGGTAGGTGTGCAAATGGCCGTAGAACACCAGATCGACGCCGTACTTCTCGTACAACGGAATGATTTTCCGGATCTGAACGTCGCCCATGTCGGTGGATCGGGTCCAGGCATTGCCATAGTCGTCTTCATCCGGCGAATAGGGCGCGTGGTGGTGGGCTACAAATTTCCAGCGGGCAGTCGATTTCTTCAGTTGCTCTTCCAGCCATACATACTGTTTACCTCCGGGCGCAAACTCCTTCTCCTCGTTGCTGTTGAGCATGAAAAATTCCGCGTCGCCATACCGGAAACTGTAGTAAGCTTTCGGTTCGGGCAGCGCGTGGTATTGCTTATACCAGTACAAATCGCCTTCGCCATTGCCGGGAACCGGAAAAAACGGAACGCGGCCCGAAAGTTGCCGATTACCGGTAAAAAACTCGTAGTTCCACTCGAATTTGTACGGCTGTTCGCCCCCGTCGGTGAGGTCGCCCACGTGCAGCACAAAGTTGGGCCGTTCATCCCACAGCAGACCCGCAACGCGGTTGTTGACGTGCGGCCGCGCTTCGGTGTCGCCGATCACCCCAAACGTAAAAGCCTGACCTTCCTTCACGGCCGTGCTGAACGTCAGGATGCCCGACGAAATGGTTTCGCCGGTTTTCGACTTCGCTTCGATCTCGTAGAAATAGGGTGTTCCCGGTTTCAGGTCTTTCAGCATAGCCTCCTGGATGTAACTGTGTACTTTCCCTTCGTTGTGGGTTTTGCCCTCCGTCAGCGGAACCGTTACCGTATGGCTCAATGGCTGCCGGTCACCGTAGCGAATCACCGCCGACGCCGGTCGGTCCGTTTCCCAAACCAGCCGAATGCTTTCCTGCTGTACCCCATTCAGATACGGCCCGGCGTTAAAATGGAACAGATCCGGGTATAACCGCCCGTCTTCAACCAGGTGTTGCAGTTCCGCAAACCGGCCGACGATGGCCTGCTCCGTCAGGGCCGCGTTGTGAATCCGGACGTTTTTGACGAGGTCGCCCCACTGCATGTACGGTTCGCGACGCAGGTAAGCCGCCATTTCGAGCTGCAACGAGTCGGTTCCGGAAGCAGTCAGGGAAGTCTGGGGGATCTCGCCGATTTTTTTACCGTTCAGGTACAATTGCATACCCGTGCCGTCGTAATTGCCGACCAGGTGGCTCCAGCGTTTTTTCCAGCCTCTTTCCTGCACGGTTCGCAGGATGGATGCCCTGGTTGTCGTTTCCGTTCCGCCCCTGGGCTGGCTTTTGCCGATCGGGAGCTGCGACAGTTCATCGGGTTTTAGCGAAAATACCATAGTACGGTCGTAGCAACCGAGCAGCCAGCTTCCCTGATCGGGCCGTTGCCGGCTCCGCAGTGTTACCAGCGCGCCAACGGGTTCATTCACGTGATTGAGCAGCCAGAGTTCAACGGCAAAGGCCTTGCCGGACAGAGCGACGGCGGGCAGCAGGTTGGTGATGCGCTCCGTTGGTTTTTCGCCAAAAAAAGTGAGAGCGGGCGTTTCGACCGCAGCCGCCACCACCGGTGTGGTCGGGGATTCTTTTCGGGGGCCAGGATAATTCCGGGCGTTTCGTTCCAGCGTATAATCGGGCCAGAACCACCAGTCGCCCAGAACGGTTCTCGGCGCGGGTTGCGCCAGAGCGGCAAAAACAGGAAGGAGCGTAACGGCCAGCAGGGCCAATCCGAACGGTTTACGAAGCGGTTGTTTCATTCGTTAAAAATAGGGATTTATCGGGTTACGGCGGTGTTAAGAAATTGGGCAGTATGCATTTCATGCAACATAACGTTAAATAAAACCGGGTCGACTCACTGCCAAATCTGTTTTAAATAGTGCAATTTTGCAGAGAAAACGTTATTACCCTACTATGACCCGTTTACTCCTTTTCATATTCCTGCTGGCCGTTCATCTTACCTTCGCCCAAACCCCCGCTCCCCAACTGGCGAAGCCTTCCCCCCGCTGGCAAACCGACTTCTGGAAAGCCCAGTGGATTGGTCACCCGACGGCCCCGATCCGGTCCTATGGCGTCTATCATTTCCGCAAGAGCTTTGAGCTGGCCCAGAAACCGGGGCGCTTCGTCATCAACGTGTCGGGCGATAACCGCTACCGGCTGTTTGTCAATGGCAAAGCCGTGGTTTGCGGCCCCGCCCGCAGCGATCTGCAAAACTGGAATTACGAAACCGTCGACATCGCCCCGTATCTGAATACCGGCAAAAATACCCTGGCCGCCGTGGTGACCTACATGGCCGAATACGCCCCGTTTGCCCAGATGCACTACCAGTTTGGGTTTATCGTGCAGGGCGATGGCGACGCCGAACAGGTGGTTAATACCAACAACACCTGGAAAATTTTCCAGAATCCGGCCTATTCGCCGGTGATCAACGACATTCCGAAACTGCGGACGTACATCGTCATGGGCGCGGGCGACCGGGTCGAAGCCGCCAAATACCCCTGGGGCTGGGAAGAACCGGCGTTTGACGATGCCGCCTGGGCACCCGCCAAACCGATCGGCTGGCCCGCCAAACCGCGGGGTCTGGGAACGGACGGCAACTGGAATCTGGTGGCACGCACCATTCCGTTTATGGAAGAAACTCCGCAACGGCTGGCCACGGTTCGACGGTCGGAAGGCGTCGATGTGGACGATGATTTTTTGCAGGGAAAAAATTCGTTTACCGTGCACCGCAACCACAAAGCCGTTATTCTTCTCGATCAGGGGCATTTGACCAATGCCTTTCCTGAGCTGACCGTCAGCCGGGGAAAAGACGCCGTCATAACGCTGGGCTACGCCGAAGCGATGGTGGACGATAAACGGCAGAAAGGAAACCGCAACCAGGTGGAAGGCAAGCAGTTGATTGGGTTTGAAGATCAGTTCATCGGCGATGGCACCAAGCAGAAACGCACCTTTCGGCCGCTGTTGTTCCGGACCTACCGGTATTTGCAAATCACGATCGAAACCAAAGGCGAACCGCTGGAAGTTCACGATTTGATGGGCCACTTTACGGGCTACCCGTTTCAGGAAAAAGCCCGGTTTGCCAGCAGTGACGAAAGCCTGAAACCCATCTGGACCGTCGGCTGGCGGACGGCCCGGCTCTGTGCGGGCGAAACGTACTACGACTGTCCCTACTACGAGCAATTGCAGTACACCGGCGATACGCGCATTCAGTCGTTCATTTCGCTGTATGTAACCGGCGACGACCGGCTGATGCGGAAAGCCATCGCGGATTACGACCACAGCCGTTTCAACGACGGACTCACGCAAAGCCGCTACCCGAGTGCTGATTTTCAGGTCATTCCACCGTTTTCGCTGTATTGGGTCACGATGGTCTACGATTACTGGATGCACCGGAAAGACGATCCGTTTGTGGAATCCATGCTGCCGGGCATCACGGGCGTGCTGGACTGGCACGAAAAACGGCTGGCAACCAACGGCCTGAACGGCCCGCTGGAATGGTGGAATTTTGTCGACTGGGCGAAGTGGGATGCCCCGGAAGAAGGCATGGGCGGAGTGCCGAAGGGCGCGCGGAAAGGCGGTTCGGCCATTCTGACGTTGCAACAGGCGTACACGATGCAGCGGATTTCGCAGGTGTTTTACCATTACGGCAAAAACCAGCAGGCCGAGCATTACCGCCTGGTGGGGCTCCGGTTGGCCAAAAATGTCTACGACCGTTGCTGGGATGCGGGCCGGGGCCTGATGGCCGACACGCCCGACAAAACCGGCTTCAGCCAGCACGCCAACATCTGGGCGATTTTGACCGACGCCGTGCCGGTGGCGCAGCAAAAGGTGCTGATGCAGAAAGTGATGGCGGATGCGAATCTGATTCAGGCAACCTTTTACTTCAAATTCTACCTGTTCCAGGCCCTGAAAAAAACCGGGATGGCCGATCAGTTTCTGCCGATGCTGAAACCGTGGCACGACATGCTGGCGATGGGTCTGACGACCTTTGCCGAGAATCCCGAACCCACCCGCTCCGACTGCCACGCCTGGAGCGCAGCCCCGAACTACGAGTTTCTGTCGACGGTTTGCGGAATCAATCCGGCCTCGCCCGGTTTTTCGTCGGTTCTCATCACGCCCTATCTGGGCAATCTGCAATTTGCGGAAGGCGCCATGCCGCACCCGGCGGGGGAAATTGCGGTCCGGTTTGACAAAACACCCACCGGCGGTTTGAAAGGCACCGTCACCCTGCCCGACGGCCTGACCGGAACGTTGAAATGGAAAGGAAAAACGGTCGCTTTGAAAGAAGGTCAGCAGACGGTTAGTTTGTAACCTTATAAAAGACAAGCCTTTAAATGGTATTAATATAATTATAAATGTAAAATGATGAATGTTAAATGTAAAAGTGCTGGATTGCGAGACTTTTACATTTAACATTCATCATTTTACATTTATAATTTATTCCTCTCCTCCTTCTTCCGTGCAAAAATCCGGACGTCTTCAATGGTTTTCACCAACTGATACTGCAGATCGATGTAGGTTTTGATCGCGGGGAAGTTTTCAAATTGAAAGGTTTCGTCCGCAAACATCGAGATTCTCGGCGTCATCGCATCGACAAACAGGAGTGGTTTGTTGCGTTCCATATCGGCCAGAAATTCCTTCATGCGGAAAGGCTGGGTCGAGGTCGGATAATACACCCAGAAGGTGTCCGAGGCCCGGTAGCCCATCGGTCGGCGCGCATACCCGTAAAGGCGGTCGACATAGCCCCACACCACCAGGCCGTCCTTCGGCTGGCTCCGTCGCTGAATTTCAGCCGATACTTCCTGAAACAAAGGTTCGCCGGGATGGATGGGAAGCGGTTTCCGGAAAAACCCATTGACTGAAGCCTGGACCAAAACCAGAAGGAAACTAAAAAAAAACACTTTCCGGTTTTCCGGAAAACCGGAAAGTTCGCTCAGCACCGCGAGGACATACAGACTCGGGAAAATGAGAAAAAGCAGGTAATGGGTGTAGTTGTTACCGGCTTGCAGGGTGGCATAAAAACTGGCCAGCAACCATGCTGCGCCAACCCAAAACCGCTCGTTTTGATCGACAGTCCGGAAAACCCGGCGACGCAGCACCAGCCAGGCTCCCAGCAGAATTCCTCCAAAAATCCCAACCCAGTATAGCACAAGCTGGTAAGACTGAAACAGAAACTGAACGATGTGGATGGGCGAAAACCGTTCCCAGGCTGAAAGAGTCGAATACTCGGTGGTGTAGGAATACACAAAATAGTTGCTGAAATAATCGCCCCAGAACGATTCCAGGTCATTCTGGCTGACATAGTAAAGCGTTAGCAACAGGACCGGCAGCAAGGCTCCACCCACCAGAACCGGCAAGCTGGCAAACCGACGCGCCCGATACAGTTTCCAGGCCGTAAACAGCCCCAGAACCAGGCCCATCGGTACGGTCTGGAATTTCACGAACGGCAAACACCCCAGCCAGAAACCGATGGCGAGCGCGGCCGGTAGTGACCAGGTGTTGAAACGCAGGATCCAGAAAAGTCCGGCGATGAGCCAGAGATTCCCCATCACTTCCGTATTGAAACTGGCAAAATCGTGGTTCCAAACCGTGCTCAGAAGCAGAATCGGTAGCCAGATCAACACCAGCGCTATTTCTTCGGCAACGTATTTTTTCAGAAGCTGCCAGAAAATCCAGAGGGTGAGGCACCAGAGCAGCACACCAATGATGTCCGCCACGCGATAATCGACGGAAATGCCCAGCCATTCGGCCAGGGCCAGCGGTACGACGGCCAGCGGTCGGCCGTCGGAATAATTGAGTAAAGTGTAGAGCGGGTCGTCGGCTTGCCCCACGGTCAGGGCTGTTGCGATCCAGGTGCTGGTGTCTACATTCTGCTCCCGGTTTTGGCCATAGAGCAGGCGAATGAGGATAAAAAGCAGGAACGACAGGCCCACAACCGCCCGAACGGAGAGCCGTGGCCAGAAGTCGCGGGCGAGCGCTTTTCGCCCGATCAGAACACTCCACCCAACCAGCAAAACCACACTAAAAAGCCGGAAGGGCAGTGCGTAAACAACGGTTTCCATCAATGCATTACGGTGAATAGGGAACTGCCAAAAGGAGGTGCCTGAAAAAACCGTTGTTCCAAACGGAGAATCCTCAGAAACAGAGCATTAAGCCAGGCTGGTGGCAGGCTGACGTCGGAATGAACGGGTTGGGAAGGGTTCATTTGCCAGATCAAAAGCTGCACTTTCCGGACGCACCAGATCGGAATGGTCAACAGAAAATTCCAATAGACCGTGTGTTTCAGCGAAAAACCGGTTTGCCGGGCAAAGTCAACCAGCTCGGCTTTTACGAACCGCCGGGAAATCGTCAGGGCAATGTCGTGCGTGCCGCGCAGGGCGGAGAATGCGTTGTTGTTGCTGATAAAAACACCCCCGGGGCGGAGTCGCTGCCGAAAGACCCGCAGAATCTGGCGAATCTGCTCATCGTTGAAAAAATACAACACGTCGTTGCAGACGATCACATCGAAGGTTTTGCCCGGCTGAAAAGTCGCCACGTCCCGAAGATCATGCTGTTCAACGGCCACTTTTCGCTCACGGGAAAAGGAAACCGCATCCGTGGACGCATCGAATCCGGCACTGTTCGGGTATCCTGCCTGACGCAACGCATCCAGCAAACCGCCCGTTCCGCAACCGGCATCCAGAATATGAATGGACTGACTATCCGGAAAATGAGCTTGAATCTGACGGATAACTTTTTGGTGTAAAATACGATACCACCAGAGTTTACGCTCCACTTGGAACATACTTTCGTACTCGTCCCGGTTTCCGATCATAGTTGAAATGTTCCGATTTAACCACGTATTGCGGCAATCCGCTTTGCATCATAAAAAGTCGGCCGACGTACTCACCCAGTAGCCCCATGCCAAAGAGCTGAATCCCGCCGATCAGGCAAATCGTCACCCACAGCAGATGATCCTTTGCCGGCCAATGCAGCGTTAGCAACGAACCGACGGTTTCGGCCAAACCTGCGACCATACTCAGCGCAATCATGAAGACGCCCAGTGTGGTCAGCAAACGCAGCGGTTGAACCGAATAGCCGAAAAAGATGGTCAGAAAGAGCGAAATCAGCCGTTGGAAGGTATAGTTCGAATCACCCTCCTGGCGTTTGTGGTGTTGCACGATTACGCGGCCAATGTTGCGGGTGGTCCGGAAAATCAGCCCGTCCAGATACGGATACGGGCCGTTGTACTGAATGATTTCCTGCACGACTTCCTGCCGGATCAGTTTGAAACTGGACAGGTATAAATCAGACGGTTTTCGCAACAACCAGGTGGTCAACCGGTTCACGAGCCAGCTCCCCATGTTGCGGAACAGAACGTGATTCTTTTTCTCGTATTGCGAATACACCACGTCGTAGTGACCCTGCTGGGCTTCGCGGAGCAGCTTGATGATTTCCTGCGGGGGATTCTGGAAGTCGTCGTCGATAATTACGCAGTATTCGCCCCGGGCGTGGTTCAACCCGCACATGACAGCCTGAAATTCGCCAAAGTTCTTGCGCAGGGAGATAAACTGAACCTGCGGAAACGTCTGGGCCAGCGTCTCACAGATTTCCTCGGATGCATCGCGACTGCCGTCGTTCACCAGCACGATCTCGAAGGAATAAGCCGCGAGTTCGTAGGTAAGGCACTCCACCAGTGGAAAGATGGTGCGTTCGCTGTTATAGACCGGAATAATGACAGAGAGTAACATCAGTAAGGGGATTCATTGATGGTTTTGATAATATAATCCACTTCAGCATCGGTCAGGACGGTATTGAGCGGCAGGCTCAACACCTCCCGGTGTAGTTGTTCGGTCAGGGGTAAATTCAGATAACGGTATTCCGTATAGGCGTCCTGCTGGTGGGGTGCCACAGGATAATGAATCACCGTACCGATGTTTTTCTGGCGCAGATACGTCATAAAAGCCTCCCGCTGCGTGTGCCGCACCACAAACAGATGCCAGACATCCTGATCGATGGCGTCGGCGGGGGGCAATTGGAGAGAAGGATGGTGAATTTCAGCCAGATACCGGGCTGCCAGCGCTTGCCGACGCCGGTTATCCGCATCGAGGTGGACTAATTTGACCCCCAGAAAGGCCGCCTGCAATTCATCCAGGCGGCTGTTCATGCCCGGAATCCGGTGGATGTATTTCTGCTCGGAACCGTAGTTGCGGAGCAGCCGAATCTGATGCGCCAGTTCGTCGTCATTGGTAACCACCCCGCCGGCATCACCCAAAGCACCCAGGTTCTTGGTCGGATAAAAACTGAACGCTGCCGCGTCGGAGAGATTCCCGGCTTTGCGGTTTTGGTAGGTAGCCCCGTGGGCCTGGGCTGCGTCTTCAATCAGTTTCAGGTCGTATTTTCGGGCCAGTTCCTCAATGGGAGCCATGTCGCAGCAGCGTCCGTAGAGGTGAACGACGACGATGGCGCGGGTTTTTTCCGTAATCAGGGGTTCAATTTGCGGGGCCGCCAGGGTATACGTCCGCGGATCGGGCTCAGCCCAAACCGGCACCAGCCCCAAAGCCGTAATGGGCAGGATGGTGGCAATGTAGGTATTCGCAGGCACGATGATTTCACTCCCTTCCGGAAAACTCATGGCCTTGAAAATCAGATGGATCGCTTCCAAGCCGTTGCCGACGCCTATGCAATGCCTGACGCCACAATAGGCCGCAAAGCCGGTTTCAAAAGCCTCCACTTCCTGCCCCAGCACATACCAACCCGACGACAGCACCCGGCAGGATGCGGCCTGCAGGGCCTCTGCGTAAGGCTGATTCACCTGCCTGAGGTCTAAATGAGGAATCATGGGCGGTCGTAAAAATAATCGGATGGGTCATAGCACTCGTTCGAGAGAACCAGCAGAACGGTCTCTTTCGTAAAGTTGTCGATAATATGCCAGTCGCCGGGTTCGATCACCAGACATTCATTCGGTGCGGTTAGATGAAAATACGTTTCTTCTTCTCCATTGGTTACGAATATGCGGCATTGGCCGGCCAGTGCAATCAGGGCATTCGACTCTTTCCGATGACCATGCAACGCCCGTTCCTGGGTTGGCGACTCGACATTATAGATATAGAAAGCTCTCTTTATTTCACCAGGTAATATTTTTTCAAAAACGGTAAGATCTCCCCGCGCTGAGGAATGCGTTGCGAGTTGTATAAGTTTGGACATATTGGACAGGGTTACTCGTGCTAAATTTAATTATATTTTTTTGAATTCTATGGTGGACGGATATCCACTGTACTTGAAGGTAGTTTCATCAGGGATTCCGGTGATCAGCCGGGATTTCTTCATACGATACCATTTCCCGATGATTAAACCGGATACGGGTTACCGGGGCTTGTCTTACTACTATGCCAAAAAACAGGCGAATAAAACCTGATCAGCGTCAAAGGTCCGCCATTCAACGCTAGCACTTGCCCGAAATCGAGTCGTTTGCTTTCAGTGTCAACCCCGTCGAACTACGGATTGTAGCACTGGCAACAGAGGAAAAATCCGCATTGCTCCAACCCTGTCCAACTTCATTGCATGGCGTCTCACCAGCTTACAAAATACTGACAGACAAATGGTTTGTATTTCAAACACGTCTTTCCTTCCGTTTCGGTATGCCCGCCTGCCCTACCGTGTTTAGGAACCATGGGCAACGGCAGGATCGGGTCACCCCCCCCAGCGTCAATGTAAATTTTCGCCGTTCACCAGGCAGTCTGTCAAAGACTGCCTGGAGGAATTTCAAGCCCTTGGCCAACCAACCGGTTTGTCTGATAAGCGGACTTTTTCGGTCTTATTAAAAGCAGAAGAAATCGCGGATACAGGTCATTTTACCGAACTTTGTTAATGAAAAAATAATGAATAAAACGAGTGGGCGGTCACGAAAAAATAAGCTACCGGGAACGAAAATCAGCGATTCCCATCGACAGACACTGCAGTTGTCCACCAGTAACGAAACGGCATTTTTAGTTATACTACCAACGGTTAAGCAGGCATAAATCCGGAATTACAGGCAGAAAAGTACGCACTAAAAGGTAGGTTTTATAAGAAAGTTCACGACTGGTCAATCACGCCATCCTCTGTCGAAAACCGACCCAAAAAGGGTAAAAAAAAGACCGACATATGTCGGTCTTTTCAAAAAAATACACGCTATGTTGAATTACATCGGAGCAGCAAAGAACGGACCGGCAATCGCCAGAACCTGCTCTGCAGTCAACGCTTCGTCAAATGATTCATACACGCTCCGGGTAGACATGTCGGGGCTATACAGCTTCATTTTGTTTTCCGACATGTTGAAGTAGTCAACCAGGTTAGCACCACCTTGTGTTCCCTGGTCTTCATTCATGTAAATTTTAGGATCCGGTTCGGTGCCGTTCTGACCGCCGGATGGCCATACGCGCAAATCCCGCATGTAGCGAACGGCGGCCGCGTGACGGGCTTCCACCGAGTGAATCCGCAACGCTACGGCCAGAACGGTCCGGGATGTTTTTGTATCTTCTTCCAACAGACAGGCGGCCTGTCCTTTGTAGGCCCGAACTCCCGTGTCTTCCAGCGCCTGCGCATAAGTCAGGAAGGTTGGGTAGTCGGCCAGGGCTGCGTTCAGCGTCGCCATGTTGTATTTCGGCTGCATGGCATTCGGTTTGATCCCCAGAACCCCTTCCAGCAAATCAACGTGCTGCGCTTCGTGCTTGGCAATCTGCACCACGTAAGGGCGCGTTCCTGCAGGCAGTAAACCCGCTTTGAACTGACCGGCGCGGTAGAAATCGCGTTCCAGGTATTCCAGCGTCAAGGCATACTTTACAATAGCAATGGCATCACCGGCACAACCGTCAGCGGCAAAGGCCTTGTTCACCATCGCGGCAAAAAACATCGGCGTAGCCGCAGCCGCTACCGAGGTGGTCTTTAACATTTTCCGGCGCGAATAATCCATTTTTTCGCCAATTTCCGGATCAGATTTTTCAATTTGTGAGAATATTCCGAGAAGATTCATGATCGTTCGTAAGGTTTATGATTTGGATGATTCCAGCGCAAGCAGTGAAGCGGGATTAATGGCGGTTTTGATGTATCGGCCTGCTCTGCCCAGTACTTCCGAAACCGTTAGTGCTTTCTCCAACCCGTTGTTATCCACAACGTAGTCTCCGGCAAACAACCCGCCACCCGGTTGCAGAATGGAACTGATCAGGGAAGCGTGACGCGCTTCGACCGATACAATTTTTCCGGCAAGGGTCAGGTAAATGGAGTTTGCTTTCGAGATCAGCGGACCGGCGCCGTTGTAGGCAGCCACCCCGGTATCTTCCAGTACCCGCGCCGTGTTCAACACTTCCCGGCGGTTGGTGAAATCAATACTGCTCACATCAAATTCCAGATCACCGATGCGCTTGTCGGCCGGAATTGCCAGCTTGAAAAACTCGCGGTGAATCAGCTCGTGATCGTGAATATCCTTGAAAATCATTTCTTCCTTGCTCCCGGCAGCGAACGTTTTCTTCTCGATAACAGCCATATAGAATGCCGTTTCCAGTTGCTCCAGGGCGTAAGCGTAGTTCAGAATGGCAAAATCACCTTCTCCGAAACTCACACCATCGGCCGAAAGCCGGGCACCGGAATACTTGGGAGCGACATCATTCATCGAATTTTGACAAGCCGTCAGAAAGGCAGCCGCCGAAACAGTCGTTAAGCCTAATGCGCGTAGAAACATCCGACGTTCAACTGATGGAATGGCGGGTACGCTCGGGCCTTTCTTGGGGGTAGAGGTACTTGTTAATTCTTCCATAAGAAAAGTAAATTTGTTAATAGGGTGTATAAAAGGATCTTCTTAAAAGACACCCATACGAACGAGCCAACTTGATTTTTGGATTTCGCAACGATCAAAAAAGATTTTATTGGGTCCGTATTCGAGGGAACGGGACAAAAAAGGGCGGTTGGCGGAGAAATTTAGCGGTTTGGGGCAGTAAATTATTTTTTACTTCAAATCCGGATAATGGGTCGGAAGCGGACAACGGCAGGAAAAAAGAGAGCCGGTTCAGGCGGGATCGGCAGTCGAAATCAGACCGGCAGATGGTTCACTTCTTCGGCCAGAAATCGTTGAAAACGTTCCTGAAGTCCGCGGTAATAGGTGAGGTATTTGAGGCCTTCTTCGGTCACACTGGCTCCCCCACCGCGCTCACCGCCGGTTTGGGTGCTCACCAGGGGCGCGTCGGCCTGGCTGTTCATCGACTGAACCAGTTCCCAGGCCCGTTTGTAAGACATTTTCATCTCCTTGGCCGCCTGGTTGATCGACCCCGTCCGCTGAATGCGTTCCAGCAGTTCCATCCGGCCAATGCCGAAAAACCGTTCCTGGGCTTCCAGCCAGACTCTCCCGTTGATGTGCAAATTGGTCATACTCCCATTGAGACGGGGTTAAAACAAAGCCGTCACTTTTTTGATCGACCGCTCCAGCCGGTTCAGCGAAAACCGGCTCGTCGGCCGGTAGGTTAATGTTACAATGGCCCGCGTGCCATCGCCGGGCGTCGATTGCCAGTCGATCTCGCCATTGATCAGCGCCACCCGCGACTCGATGTTGCCGATGCCCAAACCCCGCCGGGCTTCTTTGTAGTCGAACCCCTGGCCGTCGTCGTTGTAATACAGTTTCAAAAGCGGTTCTTCATACACCAGCCGGATGCTCACCTGCCGCGCGTTGGCGTGTTTCAGCGTGTTGTTCAGCAATTCCTGCGTAATCCGATACAGCATCAGTTCGGTTTCGGGATTCAGCCGCGCCGGCAGTTCGTCGGCCCAGAAATGCGTTTCAATCGTCGATTTGTCGATGCGGGAAAGCAGTTCCTCCACGGCCGCTGCATAGCCATACTGCTCGAGCGTCCGCGGACTCAACTCCCGCAACAGGTTGCGGATGTTGCCAATGATGTCGCTGATGAGTTGCCGTGCCAGCTCGCTCAAAGAGGTCGACCGAACGGGATGGGTGGGCGGATCGACCAGCCGCCCGACGTACAGTTTCAGCGTCGCCAGTTGGGTTCCAATCTCGTCGTGCAGATCACGGGCCAGGTTTTTCTTGATCTGCTCCTGCAATTCCACGGCCAGCCGGGTGTTCCGCTGGTGCTGCCGGTGAATCCGGTTATCGCGCCGGCGAAGCCAGTAAAAACCGATCGCGCCGACGAGCAAGCCCAGCAACACCAGAAACCACGCCCGCTGCCAGAACGGAGGCTGAATAACGACCGTCAACCGCTTGATTTTCGGACTCCACTGCCCATCTTTATTGGCCGCTTTTACCCGGAAGGTGTAGGTTCCCGGCGGCAGATTGGCATACCGGACGTAGGTGTCGAGCCCCGACTGCACCCACTGGGCATCGTAGCCCACGAGCTGATACTGGTACTGGTTTCGACCGTTGCTGTAATAATCCAGAGCCGTGAATTCAAGCGCTACGGTATTTTGATTGAAAGGCAGTTCAACTCGCGCCACCTCACCAATGTAACCTTCTGACTGATAAGGCCTTTCATTGACACTCATTTTGTGGATATGAACCGCTGGCATGTACGAACTGGTTCGGAACTGTTCCGGATAAAACCGGTTAAATCCGTTTACACCACCAAAAAACAGCTCGCCGTCCTGGGTTCGGAAATACGCATTCCCATTGAACTCATACCCCTGCAAACCGTCGGACATATCGAAGTTCTTGAACTTTTTCGTGGTGGGATTGAAAAAGGCCAGACCCCGGTTGGTGCTCATCCACAGCCGGTTCTGATGATCCGGCAGAATGCCGTAAATGAACGGATTGGCCAGGCCGTGCTGCTGGTCATAGAGGCTGATGCGGCCGGTTTTGGTGTTCAGTGCCGCCAGCCCTTTGTCCGTCGCCATCCAGACGATGGGATGAACGGGATCTTCGTAAAAATAAAGAACCGTGTAGCCGTCCAGGCCTTTCACAATTTGCTGTGGTTCAAGACGTTTTCCGGTGGGAGGCCGTTCATAGCAGTAGAATCCGGCCGAGTAGGTCCCCACCCAGTAGCGACCGGCGCGGTCGCGGGCCAGGCTGAAAATATTCTGATGAACCATCGTCGGCAGCAGGGTAAATTTCTTCTGGCGAACATCGAGCAAAAAAAGGCCATCTTCGGTGGCCGCCAGCATGGTATTGTCATCGATGGATAGCAGTCGGCGGACAAAATTTTCGACCACCTTGCTGTTGGGCGAACCCGGCAGCGGAATTTTTCGGAAGGTAGATTTCGCTTTATCGAAGGTAAAGACGCCCCCGTTCGTGCCGACCCAGATTCGGCCCTGCGGATCTTTATACAGGCATTTGATGAGGGTTCGGGAGGGCAAATCGCTGTATTTGGCCTGCGTCAGATACCGCCGGATGATGCGGTTTTGGGACCGGTCCAACACGTCGAGGCTTCGTTCGGTGGCAATCCACAACTCCGTTGGGGAGGTCTCCAGAAAACCGCGCACCACAAAATGACTGAGTGTCGACGGGTCTTTGGCCACGTGCGGTTCGTTCTTGGAAACGGCCATGCCGCCAAAAAAAGTACTGCCCGGCACGATGCGGGCCAGGCCATCCGGGTCGGTATTCGCCCAGATAATGCCCTGTCGGTCGATGTAGATTTTGCAGATTTCGTAATCGGACAAATGCCGGGAGCTGTTGGTAAACCCGCTGACGGGGCTAAACCGGTTGGTCTTTTTGTCAAACAGCCAGATTCCACTTCGCTGGGTGCCAAGCCACAACCGACCGTCGTGGTCTTCTGCAATCGTGTAAACCGAGGTCAGGGAACGCCCGCCATCCGGCACAAATGTCTGATAACGACCCGTTTGCGGCTCAAACCGGATCATACCGGCTGCTGTTCCGAGCCAGACCACCCCTGCCGTATCGCAATGAAACGAGAAAACACCCACCGCCGGGCCCGCTTCATTGGTGGGGTGGTTGCTGAAATAATAGTGCGCCCGCCGTTCGTAGAGATTATACCGAATCAAACCGGTTGGCGCGTGGAGCCACACATCGCCCAGCGGGGTTCGAACGGTCGAATTCAGTTGGTCGTATTCATGCGTGGGCCGGACACCCGGGTCCAGCACCAGCTTCTGGCGGGTTTTGATCGTCAACGAAACCAGTCCTTCCGTTTCACTGTAATACAGCACCTCCTGGCCGTTGGCGTAAAACGGGATGGTTTTGCTCTTTAGCGGTTTTTTGGCTTTCGAATAGGAATAAATGCAGGTGAAATGGTCGGTCGCCCGGTCGTAGTAATTGAGTCCATATTCCGTACCAATCCAGAGATTGCCGGTGCGATCTTCCACAATGCCGGAGATGTTGATGCCGACAATGGCGGTAGAATCGGTCAGATTGGGGCGGTAATGCCGAAAATGCGCTCCGTCATACCGGTTCAGACCGTCCTGCGTACCCAGCCACAGAAAACCCCGGCTGTCGGTCAGCATGTGATACACCGAACCTTGCGTCAGACCATCGTCAACGCCAATGTGATCAATCCGGAGGGACTGACTGAGCGGGTCTTTCGGGGCTCCCACAGCCTCTGGCGACCCGAGGACAATCAGCCAGCAGAGCAGGAACAAGATACGGGTTAGTTTCATTTGTCACCGAAACGGAAACATCATGGTAAATTAACAGATAGATCGGTAACCTGCAAATGTTGTTAAGACAAGAGAGGAAAGACCAGAGAGAAAAGACAAAAAACCGCTCCTGGCTGTCTTGATTCTCCCGTCTTTCCTCTCTTGTCTCTTGTCTTAGCTCTCTTGTCTTTCTACGGTTTCAGCACCTTGACCGTAACCGCCTGCTGACCACTCACGACCCGCAGCAGAAGCAGCCCCGTCGGCTGTCGTCCGACCGGCACGTGCTGAATTTCAACGGCTCCGGCTTCTGCCACGTCCTGTTCCGCCAGCATTCGGCCATTCAGGTCGGAAAGCTGCAAATGCAGGAATTGACCTTCGGCTCCGCGGACTTCCACCCCAACGGTTTCACCCACCGGATTGCCCAAAACCGTCACCGTCAAGTTCCGCTCCGGAACACCCGCCGACACGCGGGCCGCCGGGGGCGCACACGTCAGCGGTTTCGGCGCCCCCTTCAGGGTGTAACTGCTGTTCAGGATCTTTGCACTGATTTGATGCGTGGCATTGTTCTTCAGACTGGCGGGTGTCGTAAAGCTATACGCATGAGCGCCGTTGCCTTTGGCCGCATCTTTCAGATCCTGCCGGTAGATGTTGGCTTCGGTCGTGCCGATGGCAACGCCGTTGGCATAAAACTCAACTGTCATCGGTGTGTTCGGCTTGTTCCGATCCCAGACCCAGCCCCGCATGGTGCCGCACTCCACTTTGTCCAGATAACCTTCAAAGCTGCCCGTCACGGTGGTCGACGATGGCGGTTGTGTAGCCGGGGGCTGTATGGTCAAGGTTACGGGCGTTGAGCCGGTGCCGCCCCGCGGATCGCTTGCCGTATACGTCAGGGTAAATGTGCCATTGACCGTGGGCGTCCCGCTCAGCACCCGGCTGGCCGGATTGAAGCCCAGGCCAGTCGGCACGGGCGACAAACCGTAGGTGAGCGTTTCGTTATCCGGGTCCGTAAAAGCCGGTAACGTAGCCGAATACGCTACGCCTTGCTGGGCCGACAACGCAGCCACCGTGGGGGGTTGGGGCGGGTTGTTGGCCGGTGGTGGTGTGCCGGTCCCCTGACACTCAATCACTTTGGGGCCACTTTTCAGCACAAAACTGCTGCCCGTTACGCGGGCCGAAAGGCTATGTTTCGCCCCGTTTTTCAGGCTGTTGTCGATGAAGTAGCGAAACGCATGGCGTCCGTCGCCTTTGCCGGCGTTGGCCAGATCCTGCCGGAATTCATCGGCGGTCAGGGTAGCAATAACCGTTGTTCCGTCCAGAATCTGAACCGAAATCGGGGTGTTTCGCTGGTTGGCGTCCCAGGCCCAGCCCCGGAACGTTTCGCAGTCCGCGCCGTAGAGATAGCCGTCAAAGTTGCCGCTGACCACGGGGGGCGTCGTCGGATTGCAGGCCACGTTGGTCGGCACTCCGGTCGTTTCGCCCTTGTTGAGCATCGGAACCGAAGCGTTGAAAAAGGTCTGGCCGTTATACGGGGTCGTCAGGGCCTTGTTCCATTCCGTCGCCACGGCGCTCTGCCCCAGGTTGTTGAAGTGCGTTTTATCGGGATCCGGTTGTCGGTATGAATTGCCAAACTGGTCGGTATTGGGGCCGGTGAAAATGTTGGCCCGGCCATAAGGCGACACAAACGGATCTCCAAACGCTTTGGGTGCAGCGGACGGATTGCTGTTGTCGTGGGTGGCATACCCAATCGTTTTGACTTGTCCTGCCACGATTAACGGGTCGCTGATGCCCCGGAGATGGCTGGCCTGCGCAATGACCCAGGGAACATCGGCACCGAGATCGGCGCGGCTTTGCCCAATCAGTTCATTCAGCACATCGCCGTCATTTTCAGACATGTTGATCGAATTGGTCCGTACATCGTAATACCGCATCGCCCGTGGAAAACCGCCGGTCGTATTGGTAGGCGAGTTGTTCGGCGTCGTCGGGTCATCCCGTCGGTCGTTCTCTCCCTGGTGCCAGAGAATGGCCCGCAACCCCGTCTGTTTGGCCCGGCCCGTCAGAAAATTCTTCAAATTCCGGTACGGAAATCCGTTGATAAACCGGGGCTGCCCGTCGTTGAAGGGCGTAGTGCGGTTCTGGCTGCTGTTCCGCCATTCCACCACGCTCGTCGACGACATGGAGTTCTGGTAGAAGGCCACCGGCACATTCAGCGCCTGGATCAGCTTGTTGCCTAATCCGCCCCAATACCATTGAAAATAAACCGTTTCGGGCGAACAACCGGCGCATTTTCCCGGATCGTTTTCTTCAAAACCCTGCAGGTTGTTACTCTGGTCTTTCTCATTAAAAAACCGGACGAAGGTCACATTACCCGTTTCATAAGCCGGGTTGTTCGCATTCACTATGCCCGACGCGTTGGATTGGCCGGCAATGGCAAACACCTCCCCGACGCCGAGGTCGAACTCGGCCGTTTCCCGACCGCTGTTGTCCTTCGCCTTCACTTTATACATGCCACCGGCCACGTCGATCTGCGCCGTAACCTGACACGTCCCGGCCCCCGCAATCGGCACCGTCGTCCAGCTTTGCGAAGTACCCGTCACCGGATCGAGTGGCCCCTGCGTGCCACCGGCCAGGGTGTATTTGTAAAAGAGCAGTTGCAGGGACGAAATGGCCTGTCCGTTGGTTGAGGTAATGATGCATTTTACGCTCGCTTTGTTGTCGGACCCGCGCTGAAAGACCATTCCGTTTTGCGGCCACGAAACCGCCACCTGAGCCTGGAGCGTTGCAGCTTCCAACAACACTACCAATACGATTCCAACTTTTAAGAGTAGATTTTTAGGCATACAATGCGGTTTATGGTAACTAGAAAGATAGGAAATAAGACAAACCCGTTCCGTTAGCGAAATTGACTCTTCAGGAATCACGCTGCAATACTATTTCATTTCACGGATTTATAGAATAATTTATGCCAGTATTTCCATTCGGGGAAGTCTATCCTGTATACGTAAAAACGGGGGTAGTTGGTTTTGAACCAGCCTATTATCGTCCTGTTCACCTTCGCTAAAAAAGCAAGATTAAAATTTTTAACTGGACCTATTCTTCAATTTTACAGCCAAACAACTATTCTGGTCAGATACACGGTGTTATTATAATATGTATACTTACCGAAGTAATCATACCCAATTAACACTAAACCCATGAGGAAAAATTTATGCCATTGCTTGCTGACGCTGTTCGGCATAGCGATGTGGGCTCAGCATGTCCAGGCTCAAAGTCGGCAAGTCACCGGAAAGGTCATCGATGAGACCAGTGCGGCAGTCCCGGCGGCCAATGTGGTCGTCAAAGGAACCACCACCGGAACCACCACCGCCGGAGACGGAACCTTCACCGTTTCCATGCCATCCGGCAACCAAACCTTAACCATCTCGTCCATTGGATTCCGAACCGAAGAGGTCCAGGTCACACCCGCCATGTCGAAGGTGACGGTTAAGCTGATACCGGACGTCAAGAGCCTGAGCGAAGTGGTGGTCACCGCGCTGGGGGTTCAGCGTAACACCCGCAACGTCGGGTATGCCGTGCAGCAGATCGACGGAAGCGGAATTCAGGAAGCCCGGGAAGTCAACTTTATCAATTCGTTGCAGGGCAAACTGGCGGGCGTACAGATCGGCGGCAACAGCGGTTCCATGGGCGGTTCGTCGCGGGTCACCATTCGCGGGCTGAAATCCATTTCCGGCAACAACAACGCTCTTTTCATCGTGGACGGCGTACCGATGGCCAACATGAACCTCAATTCCTACGGGGTTACGGGCGGACAGGGCACCGGAGGTGGCGGCTACGATTACGGTAACCCGGCCCAGTTGATCAACCCCAATGATGTCGAAAACATTTCGGTGCTGAAAGGAGCCGCAGCAACGGCACTGTACGGAAGCCGCGGGCAGAACGGCGTCATTTACATCACGACCAAAACCGGCAAAGGGTCCGGCAGTCTTTCGGTGAATTATGACCTCAACATGCAAATCGACCAGGTTTCCCTGTTGCCCAACTTTCAGAATTCGTACGGGGGCGGGGGCAGTTCCGCGTTCACCAAATTGTACGTTAACCAGAATCCGACCGGTTTTCTGCCCGGCGGAGGAACGTATGACGACAACGATGGCAAAGGGAAATACGACCTGATTCCGGATTATGGCACCGACGAATCGTGGGGGCCAAAGCTGGACGGCACGCTGGTGCGGCACTACTGGTCGTGGGATCAGGACCGGAACAATCCGAACTTCGGCAAAACCGCTCCCTGGAGCGCCCACCCCAACAATGCGAAGGATTTCTTCAAAACCGGCTTCACGTTTTCCAATAACTTGTCGGTCGCCAGCAGCACCGACAAAGGTTCCATCCGGTTTTCGCTGGGGCAAACGAAGCAGAACTTTATTTATCCCGGCAGCCACCTGAACCGGTTTTTCATCAGCCTCAACACGACGTATAAATTCACCGACAAATTCACGTTCAGCGGAGGCATCAATTACGTTCACGACGACTCCAAAGGGCGGCCCGGAACCGGCTTCTTCGGCAACAACCCCATGTTGTTTTACGTCATGTTCGGCCAGCGTCAGATCGACGATGCGTATCTGAAAGACTATAAATATGCCGACGGAACGGAGCAGTCGTGGAACCGGACGGCCTGGAATATTCAGAAACCGGCCTTTACCCAGAATCCGTACTGGAACCAGTATGAAAGCTACAACACCGACCAGAATAACCGCTATTTCGGGAATGCCGGTCTAACCTATAAAATCACCGACTGGCTTTCGGCCGACGTGCGCGTCTTCTCGGATTACCTGAACCACCTCGATGAAGTCCGCAGTGCCAAAGGGTTTTTCGTCGGGTCGTATGCCAAACGGGTAGCGATCAACAACGAAACCAACTACCAGGGCACGCTGAATCTGAACAAGACGTTTATGGATTCCAAACTGAGTCTGGAAGCCGTGGCGGGTGGTAATATCCTGAGTATCAAATCGAGCGTGGATGCGGGCAGCACGAGTGGCGGACTCCAGAATCCGCTGGTGTATGTGCTGCAAAATTCCGTTCTTCCCGCAACGGTTTCGAACGCGTTTGGAAACCGACAAACCAATTCTCTCTTTGCATCGGCCACGCTGGGGTATAAAAAGGTGCTGTATCTGACGGCCACCGGCCGGAACGACTGGGCCTCCACCCTGCGCCAGACCGGCAATTTCTCGTATTTCTACCCTTCCATCGCCGGTTCGTTTATCTTCTCGGATGTGCTGGCAAAAACCAACTGGCTCACCCTCGGCAAAGCGCGGCTGTCGTATGCCCGGGTCGGAAATGACGCCGATCCCTACAACGTTTCGAGGTATTATGACTACGTCGCCCCGTTCAATACGTTCCCGCTGCAAAGCACGTCCGACAAGCTGTTTAACAGCAAGTTAAAACCGGAACTTTCGTCGGAAGTAGAAGGCGGTTTTGACTTTAAATTCTTCGGCGAACTCCTCGGAGCCAGCGTAACCTACTACGACCGCCGGACCAAAAACCAGATCTGGAACGTGCAGATTCCCGCCGAAAGCGGTTTTTCGACCAAGATTGTCAACGGTGGAACCGTCCAGAACCGGGGTGTTGAACTGACCCTCTCGGCTGCCCCCGTGACCACCCGGAGTTTTAGCTGGCGAATGGCCCTGAACTTCTCGAAAAACAAGAATACCGTACTCGATCTTAACAGTACCGGCGACAACATCCAGGGCATCGAGCGGTTTATCATCGGCACGGAACGACGCACTAACAAAGTATCGATGGTAGCTCAGAAAGGCATGTCGCTGGGCACCATGCTCGGCACTGACTTTGTCTATGATGCCAACGGGAACAAAACCGTCGGCGCCAACGGGACCTACAACGTGACGCCAACCCCGGTGATTATTGGCGATGCCAACCCCGATTTCATCGGCGGTTTTTCCAATACGTTCAGTTTCAAAAGCCTGTATCTTTCGGCGCTGATCGATTTTCAGAAAGGCGGGGATTTCTTTTCGTACACCAATCTGTACGGCTATAAATCCGGTATGCTGAAAGAAACGGCAGAAAATGGCATTCGCGAAAACGGGGTGATCAACCCGGGTGTAAAAGCCGACGGCACCCCGAATGATGTGGTCATTACGGCCCGCACCCACTTCAACGCCGACGGTGGAAACCGGATCAGCAGTGCCAATTTATACGACGGCAGCTTTATCTATTTACGCGAAGTCCGGCTGGGCTGGAATTTCCCGGATGCCGTCGCCAAAAAAATCCGGATGCAGGCTTTGCGGCTCACCCTGACAGGCCGGAACCTCTGGCTGATCAAAAGCAGTGCGCCCAACGTCGACCCGGCCAACATCACCAATTCCATCAGCAACCAGATTGGTTTTGAAGGCGGTGCGTTGCCGCCCGTCCGGAGTTACGGGGTGAATATTAACATGACTTTTTAAGGAATGCCCGGTTTGGGCACCTAAAACCTAACAGTTACCACTATGAAATTGAATACCGTATTCCTGCTGGCCGCGCTGCTCGTCGCCATTTCAGGATGCCAGAACTTTGAGGAGCTGAACACCGATCCGGCCCGTTCCAGCGAAACGCAACCGGAATTCCTGCTGGCCAGCGCCGAGAAACGCGCGTCGGACCTGATGTACGATACGTATTTTAACGGACGCATCGGCATGGAACTTTCGCAATACTGGATGGGCACCGACAAGACCTCCGACGGCCGCTTTCTGTTCACCAACGACGGCTTGTGGAATGGCCTGTATGCCGGCCCGCTGATGGATTTGCAGGAAATCCAGAACTACTACACCCGGCACCCGGAAGAAAGCAATCCGCACACGCTGGCCGTGTCCGAAATCCTGAAAGCCTGGTTGTTTCAGGTCCTGACCGACGTCTACGTCGATATTCCCTATTCGCAGGCTCTCAAAGGCGACGACATTCCGCAGCCCGTATATGACAAAGGCAAAGACGTCTACGCGGGCTCGCTGGCTTCGTTGAAAAAGCAGGTCGACATTCTGCAAAATACCGCTTCCGGGGCCATTCGGGGCGATATTATAGCCAACGGCGACGCCAAACAGTGGGCGCGGATCGGCAATGCCCTGCGCATTCGGATGGCCTTGCGAATCGCCGATGCGCAACCCGCCGAAGCCAAAACCGTCATCGAAGAAGCGGTTAAAAACACGCTGACCAGCGTCAGCCAAGATGCTTTTTTTCCGTATAACGTGGCGACGGCGACGAACCGGTTTCCGTATAACGACGTCGAAAGACCGCTGGTGGAATTCGCCGTCACCGCAACGCTGGTCGATTATCTGAAATCCGTCAACGATCCGCGACTACCAATTTTTGCCCGTCCGGACGACACCAATGGCAAGTACATCGGCAAAGTGTATGGCACGGAAGCCAATTCGCCAACCATGATTGGCTTGTCTAAACCGGGCGTGGTGGCCTACAGCGGGTCGGCCAAGGGTTACCTGATCACCTACGCCGAAATTGCCTTTGCCAAAGCCGAAGCCGCTGCACGCGGGATGAACGTCGGCACCGAAACGGCGGAAGACCTCTATAAAACCGCCGTAACCGCTTCCATGACGCAGTGGGGAATCACGGATTCGAAAGTGGTCGCAGCGTACCTTGAAGGGGTTCCGTATAAAGCCGGCACGTTCAAAAACGTGATTGGTACGCAAAAATGGCTGGCGCTCTACATGCAGGGGTTGCAGGCCTGGATGGAACGGTTGCGGCTGGACCCGAAAAAACCGAACGGCGACATCCTGTTCATCGACCCGGCGTCGGGCAGCCTCGACCCGGACGTAAAAGACGTTCCGAAACGGTTGAAATACCCCAGTGGAAGCCGGGCCAGCAATGCCACCAACAGCGCGGAAGCCGCCAAAAACATCGGGGGCGATACGCAGGCGGTGAAAAATTGGTGGGATATTTTGTAAAGGATTGAAACGCTGATTGGGCGGATTTAACGGATTTAAACAGATTTTATCTGCGTTAATCCGTTAAATCCGCCCAATCAGCGTTTCAATCAGATCAAAAGTCGTAATTTGGATTTTATCGACTCGTTCTCTTCTTAACCTATTTGATAGGCATGATCTTAAAATCCATCCTGACTGGTCTGTTTCTTATGCTTGAAATCTCCGGGGCGATAGCCCAATCCCCTCCCCTAAACTATCCAAAAACCCGCAAAACGGATCAGGTTGACGACTACCACGGCACAAAAGTGGCCGACCCCTACCGCTGGCTCGAAGACGACCGGTCGGCGGAAACCGGTGCGTGGGTGAAAGCCCAGAATGCTGTTACCTTCGGGTATCTGGAGCAGATTCCTTACCGGAAGCAACTGGAAAAGCGGCTCGAGCAGATCATCAATTACCCCCGTTTTTCGGCTCCGGGTCGTAAGCAGGAGTGGTTTTACTTTTACAAAAACGACGGACTACAAAATCAGTCGGTTTTATACCGGCAGAAGGGCCTGACCGGCACGCCCGAGGTGGTGATCGACCCCAACCAGCTTTCGGCCGACGGCACGACGCGGCTCACGAGCTTCGATCTGTCGAAAAACGGCCGGTATGCCGCCTATGCGCTGTCGAAAGCGGGGTCGGACTGGCAGGAAATCTACGTGATGGACATGCAAACCTTGAAACCGCTGCCCGACAAGCTTGAGTGGGTAAAATTCACGGGGGCGGCCTGGAAAGGCGACGGTTTTTATTACAGCCGGTACGACCAACCCGCTGCCGGACAGGAGTTATCGTCCAAAAATGAGTTCATGAAGGTGTACTTCCACCGGCAGGGAACCGCTCAGGCCCAGGACGAACTGGTGTATGAAGACAAAGCACATCCGTTGCGGTATTTCTTTTCACAAACCACTGAAGACGAACGGTTTCTGATCCTGAACATTTCCGAGGGCACGGACGGGTCCGAGGTCTGGTATAAAGACCTGCAGGCCGGTGACAAGCAATTCAAGCGACTTTTCGAAGGCTTCAAACACAACTACTCGGTGGTCGACAATGTGGGCGATCAGTTGCTGGTGTATCACAACAACGGCGCACCGAATTACAAGCTCTCTAAAGTAATGCCCAAAACCGGTGCGCTCCGTGATCTGATTCCGGAAAAACCCGAAAAACTGGATGGCGCGTCGGTGGCTGGTAACAAACTCTTTGCGAATTACCTGAAAGATGCCACCTCGCGTGTTTACGTATACGACCTGAACGGCAAGCTCGAAAATGAGGTGTCGTTGCCGGGCCTGGGAACGGTGAGCGGATTTGATGGCGAGCGCGACGACAAATTCGTTTTCTACACCTTCACCTCCTTCACGTTTCCGGCCACCATTTACCGCTACGACCTGGCGACGAAGAAAACCACCCTGTTCCGGGCGCCGGAAGTCGATTTCAAACCGGCGGATTACGAAACCAAACAGGTGTTCTTTACCAGCAAGGACGGCACCCGCGTACCGTTGTTCCTGACCTACCGGAAGGGACTGCAACTGGACGGCAACAACCCGACGATGTTGTACGGATACGGCGGTTTTAACGTCACCCTCACCCCAGGTTTCAGCGCGTTGCTGATTCCGTTTCTGGAACAGGGCGGCATTTACGCGTCTGTGAACCTGCGCGGAGGCAGCGAATACGGCGAAACCTGGCACGAGCAGGGCATGAAACTCAAAAAACAGAATGTATTCGACGATTGCATTGCGGCTGCCGAGTTCCTGATCGCTCAGAAATACACCTCACCGCAGAAGCTGGCGCTGCGGGGCGGTTCCAACGGTGGTTTGCTGGTGGGCGCGGTCATCAACCAGCGGCCGGATTTGTTTCGGGTTGCCATTCCGCAGGTGGGCGTGATGGACATGCTGCGGTTTCATAAATTCACCGTTGGCTGGGGCTGGGTGTCGGATTACGGCAGCAGCGATAACGCCGACGAATTCAAGGCGATTTATGCCTATTCGCCAATTCATAATATTAAAGAGGGAATCCCTTATCCGGCCACAATGATCACCACCGCCGACCACGACGACCGGGTGGTTCCGGCCCATTCGTTCAAGTACGCGGCTACGTTGCAGGAACACTACAAAGGCCCGAATCCGGCCCTGATCCGGATCGAAACCAACTCCGGTCACGGTGCCAGCAACACGAAGAAAAACATCGAGTCGACGGCGGATATCTACGCGTTTATGCTCTGGAATATGGGCGTGAAGAGTTTGAAATAGACAAGAGAGCCGAGACGTGAGAGCAGAGACAACAAAGCTGTTGGTCTTTCTTCTCACGTCTCGGCTCTCTTGTCCAGTAAACAAAAAACCGCCGGAAGCGAGCTTCCGGCGGTTTTTTGTTGTGGCGATGCCTGATTAAAATTTGAAGGCAACCCCTAATTTCAGCGGTGCAACACCGTAGCCTACTTCAGCAAAAGCGCCGATGTTGGGTTTGAAATAGTAGCGACCGCCCAAATGCAGGTTAAAGAAGGCACCACTGCCGTACGAATCGCTGTAAATGGAACCACCCGGTCCATCATACTTGTAACTTGAGATCCGGTAGCCAATACCCACACCAGCGTACAAATCGAGCTTGTCGTTACCCAGATTTAGCAGTTCATTGACGTGGTATGAGCCACGAACACCAATTGGGACGAACGTATAACGCCAGTATGATGAGTAACTCCAGGTATAAAAGTCAACCTGAGCTCCTACGCTGATTTCGTCGGTTACACCCACTTCGAAAGACGCGCCCAGCGGAATTCCACCACCGTAGTATGCACCCAAACCGATACCGGCATTCAATAATTTATCGCCTTTCTGATATTGTGCGAATGATTGCGTACCTACCAGCAGCAGGGACATTACGAGGAGTGAGGAGAGTAATTTTTTCATTAGTATGAATGAGTTAGATGTGAAACTTAGGCCAAAATAAGGGAGTTTCTCAGGTTCTTACAAGTGGTGAATGGTTAGTTGGTCTCATTTCGGTGAAAAACGGGTAGAATTCCCTTAAATTCTCGTAGTAGTTACCCTTATTTCTTTCCTGGTAGCAAGTAGTTCTACGTATGCTCCCGTTGTAATCCATGTAGTTACAATAATTACAATGGACTTTCGAACGCGGCCGGGCGGGCGGTTTCCAGACTATACCAGGTGGGGTGTCGAAAAAAAGTCGAATTTTCGCACAACCGCTGTAATGAATGCTCTCTTCCGTCGTCTTTGTTTCTGAAATGGATTTACAAGCCTTCAACCAAATCGTACTCCCCGTTCAGGGCCGGCTGTTTCGGTTGGCCAAACTGTTTCTGCGCAACCGCGAAGAAGCCGAGGATACGTTGCAGGAGGTGTTGCTGCGGCTCTGGACGAAACGGCAGCAGTTGGATTCGTACCACAGCGTCGAAGCGCTGGCGGTGCAGATGACGCGAAACCTGTGTCTGGACAAACTAAAATCCCAGGCCAACCGGACGACGAACGGCACTACCGACCTGACAACCGTTCAGGCAGACGATGTTTCGCCGTATCGTCAGACCGAATTAGCAGACAGCAGTGCGCTGCTGCGTCGCATCATCGGCGATTTGCCGGACCCGCAAAAGCTGATTCTGCATCTGCGCGATGTGGAGGAGTATTCGTTTGAAGAAATTGAACAGGTAACGGGCCTGACCGTCAACAACATCCGCGTGATTTTGTCGAGAGCCCGACAGCGGGTTCGGGACAGTTACCTAAAGACCAACGATTATGAAGCAGGATATTGAAAAGCTGCTCGAGAAATACTACGCCGGGGAGAGCACCCTGGAAGAAGAAAAAGCCTTGCGGGATTTTTTTCGCGGACCCTCGGTTCCCGCCCATCTGGAAAACCAGGCCGGGCCGTTTCGCTACTTCGCCGAAGCCCGGAACGAGCAGCCGTCCCCCGCTTTCAACAACCGGTTGGCCAACCGGCTGGGTTCGGAAGGTCGCATCCGGAGCCTGACAACCTGGGGGCTCCGAATGGCCGCCAGTGTGGCCTTGCTGGCGGGCGGTTTTGCGGGCGGTTTCTACTATAGCAACCACGTTTCTGCACCGACTGATTCGCTCGAAACCTCGTCGACGGTGGCCATAAAAAAAGTGCTGGATTTCGATCCGGCAGCCCAGACATCGGCCAGCGAACGCATTCAGGCCGTTAACCAGAGCTACGAGCTGGCGGAAGCCGATCAGGCGGTTACGCAGTTGCTGATCAATACGCTGAATTTTGATGAAAACGTCAACGTACGGCTGGCGGCTTGTGAAGCCCTGATGCGATTGCCCAACGAACCGGGGGTTCGGGAAGCCCTGATTCAATCGCTGAAGATTCAGACCGATCCCTACGTCCAGATCATGCTCATCGAAACTCTGGTTTCGATTCAGGAAAAACGGGCCGTCGACGCGATGCAGCGACTCGCTCAAAACCGCCAGCTTTTGGAAGCGGTTCGGCTGAAAGCGGAGGAAGGGCTGAATCGGCTGGCTCAGGCCAAAAACCGCTCTGCTTCCTGATTCTATTCGATTTCCACTTTTTATAGACCAAACCAATGAGAAAAATCAGTTTATTGATTGTCACGGCTTTATGCTGCCTTCTGGATGCCAACGCCCAGGAATACAAAGCTAAACTCGCCAATGCCAAAGACCGGAAAATTGTCATCGAAATGGACGCCGGTGACTACAAAATTGAAGGTTACGACGGCGATGAGGTCATCATCCGGGCCTCTTCGGGGCTGGAAGCACCGCCGGAACGGGCCAAAGGATTGAAACCGCTGTATTACTCGGCCGTAGACAATTCCGGCATCGGGCTGGCCGTGACCCCGGAAAACGGCGGATTGAAAATCGAAAAAGCCACCCGCAAAGACATCGACTACACGATTCGGGTGCCTAAAAAAGTTGCCATTCTCTTTCGTCAAATCAACTGGCGAAACGGAGCGGTCACCATCAGCAACATGGACGGCGACCTGGAAGTGCGAACCACCAACTCGCCCATTACGCTCAAAAGTGTCACCGGCCCCGTGGTCGCCAACACCACCAACGGCGAAGTCAACGTCTTTTTCACGAACCTGAGCCAGGAAAAACCGACGTCCATCACCACCATTTCGGGGGCGGTAGACGTGACGCTGCCCGCCAATGCGAAGGCCAACATGAAGCTGCGGTCCATCAATGGCGAGATGTATACCGACTTTGACCTGGGTCTGAAAAGTTCGAAGGAAGGCTTGTCACGCGTGGGCGGAGGCAACCACATCGAAGGAACGGCCAACGGCGGAGGGGTTGAAATTCAGCTCAATACCATCAGCAGTAACATCTACATCCGCAAGCAGAAGTAAGCCATCCAAAATCGCCCTATTCCCGTGAAAAAGCTCCTCTTTTTGCTCCTGACCGGCCTGACCGTCAGTTCGGCCTTCGCCCAGAAAATTATTGATAAAACCTTTCCGTTCACGCCGAACCAGCTCGTCAACCTCCATCTGAAGTTTGCTGACAGCATTCAGGTCCGGTATTGGGATAAACCGGAGGTTTACGTCCGCATTGCGGTGACCATCAACAGCGGTCAGCTTAACAATGCCCTGCTGGTTGAATCCACGTCTACGGCGTCTGAAATCAGCGTCAAAACCGATTACGACCGGGAGCTTTTGCGACTGGGCAAAGCCGAGGACTGTCCGGGCAAAAAAGCCTCGACCTGGCGCACCGAAATGAACGGACAGGATTACTACGTCTGCAGCACCATCCAATACCAGGTTTTTCTGCCCCGCAAAGCCAAACTGCGCGTCGAAACCATCAACGGCAACATCGACATCGAAGGCGCCAGCGAAGAGGTGTTTGCCAAAACCATCAGCGGTTTTGTGGATCTGAACTGGCCCGGAACCAAGGGTGCCAATCTGTCCATGAAAACCATCACCGGCGAGGTGTTTTCCGACCTACCCATCGACTTCAAAACCAAAAAGCAAAAGAATCCGATGGTCGGTTATCTGCTGGAAGGAACCGTCAACGGCGGTGGGCCGGAGGTACGGCTGGAGTCGATCAGCAATAACGTGTATGTTCGGAAGAAGTAATTGATAGCCCTCGTCGATGACGGGCCTACCGAATCATCGCTGGGTTGAGAGTGTGTAAAGCTTGACTATCCTAAACCAAAAACGGCTCAACAGCATATCTCTATGCGGTTAAGCCCTTTTTGGCATCAGGGTTCGGGTTATTCGTTTTCTTGCGGAAGGGATTTTTTCGGCGTATTTCCGGCCACTTCAGCCGAAGGGGCTTCCTGACCCGCTACGTTGAAATGCTGAATTTTGTAGTTCCGGTTGGCCAGATTTTCCTCAGCCGTGTGCGGAACCAGAATTCCGTTGACCGGTTCTGTATTGAGCCTTGGTTGCTTGTAATTCGCTACGGCCCGGTTGTTCACCGCCGGGACGCTAATGCCTTCCCCTTTCTGATTCGCCCATTTTTGGGCAGCAGCGGCTTTGTTGGGGTGTTTGTAATTATGGGTCGAATAGGTGACATCCTTCCGACGTTTGGTATCGTCCTGGGCTGCGGCATTCAAAATCGTTAATCCACTAAGAGCTAGAGCAAAAATGTATGTTTTCATGGCTTTTTCTGTCTTTATATTAAATCAACCACTCGGTTTCAGGTTCGTTTTGTACCCTACTGCCTGGTTGACCTTACAAAGGTCGTAAGCCGGTGTTAAGCTCGTGTTAGAACGACATTAGAACGGGGTTAGAAATGCCGCTAGCGGGGGAAATTCACAATAAAAGTGGTTCCGGCATCTTCCTTCGACTCAACCCGAATGTCGCCTTTGTGCAGCCGGACGATGCGCTCCGTCAATGGAAGTCCAATCCCGAAACCCGGTAGTCCGCTGGCATTACGACCCCGCTGAAACGGGATGAACACCTCCGCTAGCTGGTCGGGCGGAATCACCGAACCGGCGTTATGCACCCGTAATTCGATCGACTTCGGTTGGACGGATGCGTGGAGAGTTACCGTATGGTCGGTCGAAAATTTGCCGCCGTTATCGAGCAGGTTGAAAAAAGCCGTCCGCAGCAGGGGTTCGCTGCCCGTCAGTTGCCAGTCGGCGGGAGATGCATTCGGCGAATCGATGCGAAGGTGAACGGTATAGGTGGGTTGAAGCCGCTGAACGTCGAGCCGAACCTGTTCCAGCAAACGATCCAGTGGCACGGGTCCCATCGGCACGGCGGACGAATCCATGCTGGCATTGGCCAACGCCAGCAGTCCATTGGCCATGCGGTTGAGCCCCCTGACATCGTCCAGCACCGAGCGCAGCGTCGCCCGCAGTTCGTCGGGCTCATCATCGGCCAGCAGCGACACTTCCAACTGCCCCGTAATGGCGGTCAGCGGGGTTCGCAACTCGTGCGACGCGTGTGACACAAACGACCGTTGCAGCCGGAACGCGTCCTCCAGCCGGTTGAGCATCCGGTTGAACCGCTGCGCCAGTTGGGTCAGTTCGTCGGCACTTTCGCCTTCGGGTAAACGGAGCGACAGATTCGAGGCCGTAATTTCGTCGATCCGCTGATTGATCCGGCTGATGGGTTCCAGAATACGGCCCATGAAGTAGCGGGCCGCAATCAGCATGACGCCGATCATCACAAACCAGCCCCCGCTCAGCAACCGGGCCAAATCCTGCATGGACCGCACGCCATAGATGTCAACCGCCGAGGCAAAAATGACAAACGGAGCGGCTTTTTCGGTAAACAAAATCCCCACGATTTCGCGATTTCCCTCCCGCCACTGCGTCGTCTGTAGCTCCCGAACCCGGTCCAAAATCGCGGGTGTCACCGTCAGAAAGTCCGTTCCGCTTTCGTAAATCAGGCGGTTTTGCGCGTTGTAGATGATGATTTCCTCGTCGGGCAAAACCGTCAGTTGATTCTTGTCGATCAGGTTGTAGAGGGTCGGCCCCAGGCTCTCCTGCCCCACCAACAGATGCCCCGCCGTCAGGGCTTCCGACCGCAGCCGGGTCAGGAATTCTTTTTTCCGGTACTGTTCCGCCACCAGATACAGAAACAGACAGAAGAAGGCCAGCAAAATGGAAACGATGGCGGTCGATAACAGGGTCAGGCGGTTTTGAAGGCTCATTTTTCTTTCAGCACGTAGCCCATTCCAATCAGTGTGTGGATGAGCTTGGTGGGATAATCCTTGTCGATCTTGGCGCGCAGGTAACTTACGTACACATCGATGACGTTTGTGCCGGTATCGAACCCGATGTCCCACACCTGCTCGGCAATGTCTACCCGCGAAACCACCCGGCCCGCGTTGCGCATCAGGTATTCCAGCAGGGCAAATTCGCGGGCGGTCAGCTCGATGGTCTGCCCCTGCCGACGCGCCACACGTTCGTGCAGGTCGAGTTCCAGATCGGCCACGCGCAGAATGCGGTCCGCTTCTTCGGTCGTTCCGGCCCGGCGCAGGAGGGCTTTTACCCGGGCCACCAGTTCCAGAAAATCAAACGGTTTGGCCAGATAATCGTCGGCACCGGCTTCAAATCCCAGCAATTTATCGGCGGTCGTATCCAGCGCCGTCAACATCAGAATCGGCACCCGGCGGTTTTGCTGCCGGATGTACTCCGCCACCTCAAGGCCGCTGATATCAGGCAGATTGACGTCCAGAATAATGAGATCGAAGGTTGCGGTATTGAAAAGTGCTTTCCCTTCCTCGCCCGTCAAGGCCACCTCCACCGTATACGATTGCGTCTGAAGCCCTTTTTTAATAAACGTAGCCACCTTGGGTTCGTCTTCAACCAATAGCAAATGGGCGTTGGAACCAGTCGTCATAAGTCAGTGTGCGTGTTCCCGAAAGAGATAAAGTAAAACCGGGTGTAAAGTACGAATCGAATGATTAGCAATCTACACCCGGTTTGCCCGGGTACGAAGTATTCATGAGCCATTCTAAATTTTATAATCCTATCTTTGAGCGTCTGAGAACCGGGTAGACCGTTTTTTTCTGGTGTTCTGCTGCGTTTCTCATCAGTTCAATCAGCGGTTTTCGGATCAACTCATTTTTGTAGCACGATGAATAAGACAGGGGCAATCGTAGTCATAGAAGACGATGAAGATGATCAGGAGATGCTGACGCAAGTATTTAAACAACTTGACTACAGGAATGAGGTTATCTTTTTTGAAGATGCGGAGGAGGCCCTTCGCTATTTAGTTTCCACCTCCATCGAACCCTTTATCGTTATCTCGGATATCAACATGCCGAAGCTGAACGGGCTGGAATTGAGAGAGCAAATTCACGAGAACGAAGACCTGAGATTGAAATGCATTCCGTATCTGTTTTTCACGACAAGTGCCGAACAGCAACACGTTATTGACGCCTATTCCAAGTCGGTTCAGGGATTTTTTATCAAACCGTCTAAGTTTGAGAAACTGAAGGAAACCGTACGAAAGATCGTAGAATACTGGCAGGAATGTGTGTCTCCAAATTATGTCAAGTAATCAAAAAAGCCCCGATCGGGGCTTTTTTGATGGCGGGTATCACTCGTGATTGGACGTCACTTTGTCATTGCTCTTCAGCTTGTCTTTAAACACCTTGCGGAACTTGTCGAGCTTCGGCGCAATCACAAACGAGCAGTAGCCCTGCTCCGGGTTGTTGGCGAAATAGCTCTGGTGATACGCTTCGGCTTCATAAAAGGTGGTGGCTTTGCTGATTTCCGTCACAATCGGCTTGTCATACGCACCCGACGCATTCAGTTCTTTCTTCACGGTTTCGGCCAGTTGCTTCTGCTCGTCGTTGTGGTAAAAAATGACCGAACGGTATTGCGTTCCGACGTCGGCCCCCTGCCGGTTGAGCGAAGTTGGGTCGTGGCTCCGGAAAAAGGCCTGCAACAGTTCGGCGTAGGTTACTTTCTTGGGGTCATACGTCACCTCGACGCACTCGGCGTGGCCGGTGTTGCCGGTGCAGACTTCCTTGTACGTAGGGTTCGCTTTGGAACCGCCTTCGTAGCCGGAAACGGCATCCGAAACGCCATCCAGCGATTCAAACATGGCTTCCGTACACCAGAAGCAGCCCGTGCCGAAGGTGGCTTTTTCCAGGCCGGCGGCAGTTGATACAGGGTTGTTGGTATTCATAATTTTAGATTTTTTCTCGGATGATTGTTGTTTCGTTGACTGACCACAGGCCGACAAAGACGCCAGCGGCAACAGGGCCAGCAACCAGGTACTAACGCGTTTTAGATGCATGGGTTTAAACATTGTACGAAGTTGAGGGTTTTATTCCGACCTTACACCGGTATAACAAAATCGAGTTCCAGCCTGTATCTACGCGGGAATCAATCCAACGGTTTTTAAAGAACAGAATCTATTTTAAGACGGTTCGCCGGAAAAAGAAATTGCCCGGCGTAACTCGTAAACCATGACGATAAAACCCATGACGGAATCATTTGCCCTGAAAACAGAGTCGTTTCGTTTCGATGGCCGCGGATCTGAAAAATTCGCCATCGCCGATGTCCCCACCAAACTAGACGATTTGTATGAAGATTCGGATCATTACGAGGTCTTGCTGCGCAACCTGACCACCGAACTGAATGAATTGCAGGAGAAAATGTACGCCCACAACCGCTACGGTTTGCTGACGGTTTTTCAGGCGATGGATGCCGCCGGCAAAGACAGCACCATTCAGCACGTTTTTTCTGGTGTCAACCCGCTGGGGATGCGCGTCCATTCGTTCAAACGACCAACCGATCAGGAACTGGATCACGATTTTCTCTGGCGTAACCTCATCAACCTGCCCGAACGCGGCACCATCGGCATTTTCAACCGCTCCTATTACGAAGAAGTGCTGGTGGTGAAAGTCCACCCCGAAATTCTGACCCAATCCCAGCGGTTGCCCGAGGAACGCACCGTCGATCTGGACAAACTCTGGAAACAGCGGTATAAAGACATCAGCAACTTCGAAACGTACCTGAACCGCAACGGTTTTCCGGTATTGAAATTTTTCCTGAACGTGTCGAAAAAAGAACAGGGCGAACGACTCATTAGCCGCATTGAAGACCCGTCGAAGAACTGGAAATTTGATGATCAGGACGTGGTGGAGCGCGGTTTCTGGAACCAGTACATGCAGGCTTACGAGGATGCGATTAACGCAACGGCCAGCAAAAAAGCGCCCTGGTACATCATTCCGGCCGATGACAAGAAAAACATGCGGCTGATCGTCGCTAAAATTCTGGTCGAAGAAGTGAAAAATCTGAAAACTGACTACCCGAAAGTGAACAAGCGTCAGAAGAAAAGTTTGCAGGACCTGGTCGCCGTTATCAAGGGCGAGTAATCCGGCCTTCTTTTGCCAAACCGTCTGAACCGGAGTGTCTTCCGGTTCTTTTTTTCGTCTAAGCAACTGAGAGAAGTTCTTTCAGCCGGAACGGGCCGTCCGGCGGAGGTGCGGCCTTCCCCGTTGCCACGACGATTTGAAATACCGTTCTACCCTTTGGCTGATCTGCGGTTTTCTGCTCATCCGGTCGTTTGCCGTCGCGCAGGAATACCGTCGGCGCGAAACCAACCTCACGGCGTTCATTCAGAACCTGTTTCCGGTTCAAACCGAAGGCATTGACTACCAGGCGGTTTACGAGAACCTGTACCAGCTTTACGCCAACCCGCTCGATCTCAACACCGCCACCCGCGACGAGCTGGCGGGCACCTCCCTGCTGACCGAACGCCAGCTCAATAGCCTGGCGGAATACCGCACCCGCTTTGGCAGCTTGCTTTCAATTTATGAACTCCAGGCCGTCCCGGATTTCGACCTGCCCACCATCCGCCGATTGCTGCCTTTTGTTACCGTCGATGCCCAAAACCGCTCGCTTTCGGTTCGCAACCCCACCGACCATTACCTGATCATGCGGGTGGAACGCGTCCTGGAAAAGCAAAAGGGATTTACGTCGGCAGAACCGGACAAAAACGGCAACCTGCCCCGGCGCTACGACGGCAGTCGGCAGCAGTGGTACTGGCGGTATCGCTACAGCCGCCCGCGCGAGTTCAGCTTCGGGCTGACGCTGGAGCAGGACCCCGGCGAACCGTTTCGCTGGAAACCGGGCCATTATCAGTACGGCATCGACTACGTTTCGTTTCACGCCCAATTCCAGAACCGGGGCCGCTGGCGGAACCTGCTGATCGGCGATTACCAACTCCAAATCGGGCAGGGGCTCATCCTGGCGTCGGGCTTCTCGCTGGGCAAAGGCACCGAAACCGTCGCGGGCGTCCGGCGGCCCTCGCTGGGCGGACGGCCTTACAGTTCCCTGAGCGAATCCGGTTTTCTGCGCGGGCTGACGGCCACCTATTCCCTGCACAAAAACTGGGACATTACTTTGCTGGCCGCCCGCAACCGACGGGATGGCAACGTGGTGGAAGATCCTGAAAACCACGAAGACAAGATCAGTTCGCTCCAGACCAGCGGCCTGCACCGCACCACCGCCGAACTCGCCGACCGGGCCAGTCTGCTGGAACAGAATCTGGGCATTCACCTGCTACACCACCGGGAGCAACGGTGGCAACTGGGCGCGACGGTTCTGCACACGGTTTTCGACAAAACTTTGCAAAAACGCGATCTGCCGTATAACCGGTACGAGTTTTCGGGGAAACAAAACACGGTTTTCGGGTTGCACGGCAGTTATTTGTGGCAAAACGTCAATTTTTTTGGGGAAGCCGCCCGATCGTCGGGCGGGGGAGTTGGGGCCGTTGGGGGTGCCGTCGCCAGCCTGACCAAGCGGTTTGATGTCGCCATGCTGGGGCGGTATTATGCCCGAAATTTTCACAGTTTTTACGCCAATGCCTTCGGCGAAAACACGCGCAACAGCAACGAACGCGGCCTTTACACCGGTTTGCGGTATGTCATCTACCGCAAGCTGACACTGGGAGCCTTCATGGACTACTACCGGTTTCCGTGGTGGAAATACCTGGTCGATAAACCGTCACAGGGATACGATTACCTGCTGCAAACCACCTACACACCCACCAAAAAGCTTACGGTCTACGGGATTTACCACGACGAACACAAGGAGAAAAACCTGCCGACGCGGCTTAGCAAAGGTCAGGAAACCGTTAAAACCGTCCGGAAAAACTACGCGTTCAACGCCGACTACTCCCCTTCCCGAATCTGGTCGTTTCGCACGCGGATTCAGTGGGGCGGTTTTCGTTACGCGGGTTATTCGGCTTCGAAGGGCCTGGCCATCGTGCAGGATGCCACGGCGGATTTTGGACGGCTTTCCCTCAGCGGGCGGCTGGCGTGGTTCAGCACGAACGACTACGAAAGCCGCCAGTATGTCTACGAGCGGGATGTCTTATCGACGTTTTCGATCCCGGCTTACGCCAACAAAGGCATTCGGAATTACCTGTTGCTGCAATACACCCTCAACAAACACCTGGACGTCTGGCTCCGCTGGAGCCGAACCGATTTCCGACAACAGGAAACCGTCGGCTCCGATCTGGACGAGATTGACAAACCGCATAAAAGCGAAGTGAAAGTGCAGGTGCGGTGGAAGCTATGAAGGTTACGCCATCAGTCTGTAGTGTTTTGACATTTTTGTTAATAATTTTAAATAATATTATTATATTTGTAATGCAGTTGAGAGGCCCTGCCACTTTGGGCCGCGAGAACATGGTTTCTCCTTGGCTGTTTTTTTTATGCATTTACTTTACGCTGACGAGTCCGGGAGCGCGGCTGATCCTAGCCAAATACACTTTGTCCTGGCTGGAATTTCCTTCTTTGAAAGACAAACCTTCTGGATATCGAATGAACTCGACCGGATTGCCGAACGCTTCAATCCTGCAGAAATAAATTCCGTCGAGTTGCATGGCAGCCCCATGATGGGAGGACGGAATAGCTGGAAACCTTTTCCAAAACAAGACAGGATACAAGCGATCAAAGATGCCCTTTCTGTATTAGCAAATTCGCATCCATCCAATCGTATTTTCGCTTGTGTGGTCAACAAAACAAGGGTGAGCCCACATGATCCTGTAGAGATGGCCTTTGAACAACTAGCCAGTAGATTTGATCATTACTTGGGCCGCTTACATAAAAAGAATGATCCACAACGCGGCATCATTATTTTTGATAAATCCACTTACGAAAGCACTATTCAGGGATTAGCTACAAACTTCAGGACGTTAGGACATACATGGGGAGTTTTGCGTAATTTGTCAGAAGTACCTCTATTCCTTGATTCCCGCGCATCGCGGCTTATACAACTGGCCGACCTGGTGTCTTACGCAATATTCCGGTATTATGAACGTCAAGACGCCCAGTTTTTCTCCATTATTGCAGATCGATTCGACCAAGAGAGCGGTGTTCGTCATGGCCTTTGCGAACGGCTTTAAGTTAAGTTCGCTGCATTTTCAGAAGACGAAAAATAATTGAAAAGTTTCTTACTCTAGGGTTGTTGATTAACATAGACTACTTCGTTGTCGCTTGCGAAATGCAAGCGACAACGAAGTAGGTGCATTTTCTATCCTCTTTTCAATCCTCGCTCGGCCGAATGTTTACCTCCTCCACTTTCACGGTCTTGCTGCTCACCGCCGAAACGCCGAAGAAACCGACGGCTTTAGGGCCACTGGCGTTACGGTTCACTACGTTGGTCGGCACGTTGGCGGGCGGTGAGGCAAACAACCCGCCGTTGTTGATCTGGGTGCTGAGCTGCTGAAAGAAGTAGAACGCGTCCGGCGTGATCGACAACACTTCCACTTTCACCGAATCGTTCCGGTTGTACAAACTGTCAGGGTTGATCGACGTCCGGATAGGACGGATAAACAACAACCCGTCGGTATCGGCGGAACCGTTGAACGAGCCATTATACGACACGACAATGTCACTGGTTTCGTCGAGCCGCTTGCCGTTGCGATACGTCCGAATCCAGTAATAATCCGTCTGGTTCGGCAGGTCCGTTGCGTAAAACTCGCCCGCGAAACCTTTCCGATCCTCCAGCGGATTGGGTTTTTCTTCCCGGAAAACCAGCGAGTCGATGGCCGGAACGGCATTCATCTGGGAAATGGCGTAATATTCCTGCCCTTCAAACCGGATGCCCAAGAGGTATTTTTTACCGATTTTCCCGAATACTTCGCCGGGTTTTGGGGTCCAGACGTAGGTACCATTCCCTTTTACATCGATAAATTGATGAATCACGCTGTCTTCGTCGGCCACAATAACCGTGGCCCCCAAAGCGGCCGGGGGCTGCGCTGCGTCAAAATACCCGGTGGTTTTCGTGAGTTTAATGGTTTGTGGCCCCGGCTGATCGGTCAGCCAGCCATCGATGGCCAATTGTGACGGACCGGTTTGCAGGTCAATATCGATCGGATCTTCGCAGGACGACAGCCCCAGCAGCAGCAACCCCAGCAGGATTACGTGGATGACCGAAAAACCGAATATGGGTGTATTTTTCATGGCGGTTTCTATCGTCTAAAACTTGAAATTGTAGGTTGCCGACGGAATCAGCGTGGCAAAAACCGAATAGCGCACGGCTTCGGCAACCGGAATCTGCACCTGCTCGCCGTTCAGCGTCACCGTCCGCTTGTCTTCGGCCTGCCGGAAAAAGACCGAGAACGGGTTCTTCCGACCGTAGGCGTTGTAGACCGAAAACACCCAGTTGCTCTCCCATTTCTGCGTCGGTCTTTTCTTGCGGTTTTGCAACGTTGCCGCCAGGTCCAGGCGGTGGTAGGGCGGAATCCGGTAATTGTTCCGGGAATTCTCGGCGTTGTGCGGTACCAGATACCCCTGAAACAGGTAGCCGTTGGTGGGGAACGTGGCGGGTGTCCCCGTTGCAAAAGCGAAGGTTGCCGAGAAACTCCAGCGTTTGTTCAGATCATACAAAGCCACGGCATTTAGCGTGTGCCGCTTGTCGAAACGCGTCGGAAACCAGCGGTTGTTGTTGATGCCGTCCACAAACCGTTCGGTTTTCGCCAGCGTGTAGCTCACCCAGCCTGTCAGGTCGCCTTTGTTCTTTTTCACGAAAAACTCCGCCCCGTAGGCACGGCCTTTGCCGTTCAGCAAGTCGCCTTCGAGGTATTTATTAAGCAGCAGGTCGGCACCGTCGATGTAGTCGACCTGGTTTTGCAGCCATTTGTAATAGAGTTCCACCGACACTTCATACTCCGTACCGGTTTTGCCCAGATTCCGGAAATAGCCCCCCGCAATCTGGTCGGCAATCTGCGGTTTGATGTTGTTGGTCGAGGGCGTCCAGACATCCAGGGGGGTGGAAGCCGTGGTGTTCGACACCAGGTGAATGTATTGCGCCAGCCGGTTGTAACTCATTTTCAACGAACTAACCTCATTCAACTCATACTTGGCCGAAAACCGGGGTTCCCAGTTGCCGTAGGTTTTGATGGTTTCGTTGCGGTCGTAGGTCGTGGTGGAAACCGGAAACCGACGCTGGTTGGGTGGTACATCGGTCTGAAATTCGTAAGCTTCGCCGGGGCCGAGGTAATTGTAGAGCGAATACCGCAACCCGTATTGCAACTGCAACCGCTTGGAAACCAGTTGCTCGTTGCCGATGTAGAGCGCACTTTCCAGGGCATATTTATTCTCCAGCCCAAACGTCCGCACATCGCCCCCGCTGGCGGCATTGGCCAACCCCGGCTGGAAATCGTAGACAATGGCCTGACCACCAAACGTCAGGGTATTGTTTTTGAGAAACAACGTAAAGTCCGGTTTGATGCTGTAATTGACGATGGACGATTTCCAGTTGAAATAATCTTTGGGATCTTTCCGCTTCAAGTCACTGTCGAGCAGGTAGTCGTAATTGCTGTAAAAAGCCGTGGTGTTCAGAAACAGCTTGTCGCTGAATACGTGATTCCAGCGCAAACTGGTGGTCGTATTGCCCCAGTTAAACCCAAAATCGGCCCCAAACACATCGCGCCCCAGATAACCCGACAGGTAAATCGTGTTTTTGTCGTTGATGCGGTAATTGGCCTTGGCGGTGAGGTCGTAGAAGAAAAACCGGGAGCCTTTCAGATCGCCGGACAGGAACGGTTTGGCCAGAATGTCGGCATACGACCGGCGACCCGCAATGATGAACGAACCCCGGGCCTGCCCGTCTTTATCTTTAAACAGCGGCTGCTCCAGCGTCAACCGGCTAAAAATCAATCCAATACCACCCGATACCGTGGTTTTCTTGGAATTCCCTTCCTTCATCCGAACGTCGAGGATCGATGAAATCCGCCCGCCATACACGGCCGGAATACCGCCCTTGACCAGTTTCACGTCCTTGACCGCATCGGGGTTAAAAACCGAGAAAAAACCGAACAGGTGGGAGGAGTTGTAGACCGGCGCTTCGTCGAGCAACACCAGATTCTGATCGACGTTGCCGCCCCGGACGTTGAAACCCGTTGCGCCCTCGCCAACCGTCGAAACGCCCGGCAGCAGTTGGATGCTGCGGATAACGTCGACCTCGCCCAGCAACGCCGGAATTTTCTGAATCGTCTTCATTTCCACCGTATTGACGCTCATCGCAATGTCTTTTACATGGTCGTCTTCGCGTTTGGTCGAAACAATCACTTCCTGAAGGTCACGCCCTTCTTCTTTCAGTTCAATATCCAGCCGGACGTTCTGGCTGGTCAGGTCGATGGTACGGTTCTGTTTGGTGAATCCAACGTAGGTATACACCAGGTTGTAGGTTCCCAGTGGTAAGGTCAGCGAGTAAAAGCCGTAGGAGTTGGTCGTAATACCGGAACCGGTTTCTTTCACGAATACCGAAACGCCAATCAGGCCTTCGCCGTTGGCCGCGTCTTTAATGTAGCCGCTCACGGTGGCCTGCGCGTTCGTTCGCCGGGTTGCGGGGGCCGGGTCGGGTGTTCCCTGCGCCCGAACGACCGGGCCGACCAGCAGCAGCAGCAGGCCAATTTGTACGATTTTTTTCATAAGGTGTATTTCATAGGATGGTGGTATGACGTATATCGTGCGTTGCAACGGCATTGACGGAATGACAGCAAAGGTCGACTTTCCCCCCATCCCGTAGGACAAAAAAATGATGAACCGCCAAAATTCAGGCCTGAAAGGCTTGGGGTGTAGTATAAAATTAACTCTGCCTTTATTTGCGGGTTCCCAGGCCGATGACGTACGGTTGCGAAATACCTGTATCTTAGCCAGACGTATGAATTGAGAATACAAGCCATGAAAAGGGAACTTGGACTCGTTTTGTTTTTTCTACTTTTCGGGTTCTGCCTGCACGCCCAGACGTTGCGCCCCGAACAGGCCCGCGCCGATTTTGAGTACCTGAAGAAAAAAATGGACCGGCTACATCCCGGAATTGGTCAGTATATCCCGGAAAAAACGTATGACCAGCTTTTCGATTCCCTGCACCGGCAACTGACGCAACCCCTGACTTACCAAGCGTTCTTCCAAACAGCTACGCCCTTAATTACCAGCCTGCAAGACGGCCACACGGCCCTGTTGCACCGCAAAAAGTACTACAACAAAAACCGCCGTTTGATTCCATTTTACATTCGAAACGTTGGACCGACCTACTACATTTCACACAACCTTTCATCCGACTCGACGCTCGTTCGGGGAACCGAGCTCCTCTTGATCAACCAGCAGCCGGTGGCTGCGCTCCACCAGTTGCTTCAGGATGTCGACCGAAGCGGGTCTGATGGCGACAACCAGTCGGGCCGCCGGTCGCGGAGCCTCATCGCTTTTTCCAGTTATTATTACAACTGGTTTGGCCCCAGCGACTCGGTGCAGGTCGCCTTCCGTTTGCCCAACGACACCCTGATTCGGACCCGGTTTGTTCGCTGCGAAAACCGGAAAGTGATTGACGCATATTTGACCAAACGCTATAAAAAAGAACTCAACCAGACGCCCAACCTTTCAGTCAAACCGGTCGATAGCCTGGCGCATACGGCAGTCTTGCGCGTATCGACTTTCAACGGAAATCTGGCCGATTTTCTGACGGGGAAGTTCCCGCGAAAACTCAAGCGGGCTTTTCGGGAAATTGAGCGCAAAGAAATAACGAATCTGGTGGTGGATGTACGCAGCAACGGTGGCGGGGCCGTCAAAAATTCGGCGCGGTTGCTGCAATACTGGATTCCGCGACCGTTCCGGTTGATGGAGCGGGAAACGATGAAGCGCGGGTTTCGGAGTGCGTTCGTCACCTGGTACAACCCTGTCACCTGGGTTCTGTTCCCGGTATTTTACAAAAAAGACCCTTCCGGAGGGTATAAAGAACGGTTTGCGGGCCGCCCCCACCAGCCAAAAACACGGTATGCCTACCGGGGCCACCTCTATTTTCTGGTTAACGGAGCGTCGTATTCCGCCACGGCTACGGTTCTGGCCCAAACCCTCAATAATCAGCTCGGCACATTCGTTGGCGAAGCTACGGGAGGAGCGTACTGGGGCGATTTTGCCGGTCAATTCAAGATGATTACCCTGCCCCATTCGGGTCTGCGGGTCCGGATTCCCCTGAAACGAATGGCACATGCCGTTGATCCCCGGCGTGCCAACGGTTTTACGGTTGAGCCGGATTTTCCGGTCGAACGAACCTACGATGACCTGCTGCACGGCCGGGATTTTGGCATGCAGTATACCCTTCAACTGATCAAAGAGGGCAAAGTGGCTGACCGGGGCCGGGCGTCAAAGTCTCTGTCTGAAAATTAATCGCCTGTTGGCTAGACACATACCGATCAATCTCAACAGTTATGCCGGTTTCTGGTTATGCTATAGCGTGTGTAAGGTTTTAGGGCCCGGAAGCGAAAACCGTTTCTCACGTTTCATCTCCACAATCTGAACGGTATTATGAGTGAACTAAAAGAATTGGGTTTAGGCATCATCGGTTTCGGCGGATTCGGCCTTTTTGCCGCCCAACATTTCCTCCAAACGCCCAATGTCAAGCTGATCGGCATTGCCGGTTCCCAGCGCGAGGAAGCCACCAAGGCCGCCAACCGCTTCGGAGCCACGCATTTCGACACCATCGATGAATTACTGGACCAACCGGATCTGGATATCGTTTACATTGCCACGCCCCCTTTTCTGCACTACGAGCAGTCGATGCTGGCCCTGCGGGCCGGAAAACACGTGATCTGCGAAAAACCGCTGGCGATGAATGCCGAACAGGGCCGCGAAATGGTCAGCTACGCCGAGAGCAAAGGCTTGCTGATGGTCACCAACCTGATGCAACGGTACAATCCAATGTTCGAGCGGGTTAAAAAACTGATTGACAAGAAGATACTCGGTGAATTTCTACACGGTTATTTCGAAAACTACGCGGGTGACGAAGGGCTTTCGCCCCAGCACTGGTTTTGGGACCGGGAACTCAGTGGCGGAATTTTTATCGAACACGGCGTTCACTTTTTTGACATGTTTGCGGGCTGGCTGGGCGAAGGCCAGGTGGAAGCCGCTCAGGTGTGCAAACGCGACGGCAGCGACCTCGAAGACCAGGTGAACGCGACCGTTCGCTACGGCGATGCGCTGGTGAATTTCTACCACGGTTTTACGCAGGTGGGCCGGATGGACCGGCAGGAAATGCGGCTGCTGTTCGAGCGGGGCGACGTTACCTTGCAGGAATGGGTGCCTACGCGGGCAATTATCCGAGGGCTGGTCGACGAAGCCGGGACGCGGGCGCTGATGGATTTATTTCCGGGTTCGGTTTTGGACATTACAGCCAATTATGGTGGCAAAGACCGGGCGGCCCGGGGACGAAACAAAGACTTCGAAATCGCCCAACAGGTGCAGATCCGCTACGGTTTCGACCACCAGAAAATGCACCTCTACGGGGAGCTGCTCCGGCAGATGTTCATCGACCAGACGTCGGCCATTCGCTACCCCGAAACCCACCGGAAAATTACCGAACAAAACGGGTTGGTTTCGCTGCTGACGGCGGTGGATGCCGATCGGTTGGCGCGTTCCTGATGGTATTCCCAACCCTATTTAACCATCACCAACCATATCCAACCATCACCAATCCCATTCAACACCAACCGTATTCAATCATCCCCCCCCGGCCTATAAGCCGGGGCTAGTGATGTGAGCCTTTCAGGCTCGTGGGATGTATCATCGTATCGAAACCTGATCCGTAACCCCTTGTAAATTATTCGGTTTGCCTTTACCTTTGCGACACTGCTGCATCGTATCATCACATATAGCCAACCTTCCCCGAAAAATCCTACCATAAACCGGTAGGGCGTTTTCGTATACCCTTTCTTTGGGGTAAATCAGGCTTCTCCTGGTTGCCTGACGGTTTTTTAGTTTCCTTCAATTCCTTCTTTTATTCCTCATGAAATCAAACGGTTTCATGGCTGCTCTGCTATACGCAGCGGTTCTCCGGATCGTTTCGTGTTCCAGTGCCATTTCTAAACAGACGCTGATCATGCAAAATACAGATTACAATAAATCCATTATCCGGGATTTCTACCGGCGCACGGTTGCCAACGGCGACCTCGATTATGCCGAACAAATCATCGCCGACGATTACATCCAACACAGCCTGATGGTAAAACCGGGCAAGGCGGGGCTACTGGAAGCCCTGAAAGCCATGCAGCAAATCCCTAAACCGCCTGCTTCGGCCAAACCGTTCATGCGACTCATTGCGGAAGATGAGTATGTAGTGACAAACCTGCGCTTTGAATTTGGCGGGAAGCAAATGGTCGTCGTCGATCTGTTCCGGCTTCGGAGCGGGCAAGTCATCGAACATTGGGACGCTGTTCAGCAGCAGCCCGAAACGACCCTGAACGGGCATTCGATGATGGACGGAACCGTCGAGATAGAGGCTATTGAAGCGACCGAAGCGAATAAAAAATTTGTTGAAGTCTTCTGTCAACGCGTTCTGATCGAGCGGAATATCGAAACGCTTTCGGACTATGTTACGTCGGATCTGATTCAGCACAAGCCGGAAATCGCCAACGGGCGGGATGGTTTATGGCAGTATTTACATCAAAAAGGCGGAGACTTCGCCATCCATAAAGTCCTTCAGATTATTGGCGAAGGCCAGTTTGTGGTGGTGCAATCCGAAGGGCAGCTTGATCAAAAACCGGTTACATTCTATGACGTTTTCCGGTTGATCCAGGGAAAAATTGTGGAGCAGTGGGGCGTTCAGCAGCTAATGCCCTAATAGCATCCCCGGTTTTAAGTTACAGAATGAGTCATCCTTCCTGGATGACTCATTCTGTAACCGTCTTCACAACCGCGCACTCCGCAGGCGCAGGCTATTACTAACGACCGACACCGAGCTGAGCGCCATTGCAGCGCCGGCAATCATCGGATTGAGCAGAAAACCGTTGATCGGAAACAGAATCCCGGCGGCAATCGGAATGCCGATGAGGTTGTAAATAAACGCCCAGAACAGATTCTGACGGATCACCCGCACGGTTTTTCGCGACAGTTCCAGCGCCTTCGGAATGCTGCCCAAATCGGACGTGATGAGCGTCATCCGGGCCACGTCCATGGCAATGTCGGAGCCTTTGCCCATTGCGATGCTGACGTCGGCCTGTGCCAGCGCCTGGGAGTCGTTGATGCCGTCGCCCACCATCGCCACCACCTTTCCCCGGCTTTGCAATTCCTGGATGAAAGCGGCTTTATCGGACGGCATCACTTCGGCACGGAAATCCGTCAAACCGACGGCTTTCGCTACCGCCCGGGCGGTTTGCGGATTGTCGCCCGTCAACATATACACATCAATGCCCTGGTCTTGCAGCGTTTGAATCGCAGCTTTCGACGTTTCCTTGATCTGGTCGGCAATGGCGATGATCGCCAGCACGGTTTTTTCATTGGTGAAATACACTACCGTCCGAGCCTCGTCCTGCCACTGATTCACGCGTTTTTCAACCGCCGAATCGACCGCAATACCGTGTTCGTCCAGCAAACGACGATTGCCCACCCGATAGGTAATCCCTTCAAACCGCGCCGAAACCCCGCGCCCGGTCAGGCTCTCGAACGATTCAAGCGGCAGACTTTTTACCGATAGACCGGCTAAATGGTCAACGACAGCTTCGGCCAGCGGATGTTCCGATTGGTTTTCCAGTGCGTATAAAACGGAGGATGCCTGAGCGATGTCGGAACGTTGCCATTCCAGGTTGGTAACGGCGGGTTTTCCGGCGGTGATGGTACCGGTTTTGTCCAGTACAACGGCGTTCACTTTGTGGCCCAATTCCAGGCTTTCGGCGTCTTTGATCAAAATCTGGTTGTCCGCGCCTTTGCCCACACCGACCATGATGGCCGTGGGCGTCGCGAGTCCGAGCGCACACGGACAGGCGATGACCAAAACGGTTACGGACGTCAGCAAGGCCTGCGCAAATGCGTTTTCACCTCCCAACAGCATCCAGACGATGAAGGTCAACACGGCGATGCTGATGACGACCGGCACGAAAATACCGGCAATCCGGTCGACCAGTTTCTGCACCGGTGCTTTGCTGCCCTGCGCGTCCTGCACCATACGAATGATCTGCGCCAGAACCGTGTCGGCACCGACCTTTTCGGCCCGAAACCGGAAGCTGCCTTTCTGGTTGATTGTTCCGGCAAAAACTGTCTGTTCCGCCTTCTTTTCCACCGGAACCGGCTCGCCCGAAATCATGCTTTCATCGACGAACGACGTACCGGCAACCACGACGCCGTCCACGGGAATTTTCTCACCGGGCCGCACCACAATCACCTGATCCACCCGAACCGACGCTACCGGAATTTCCGTTTCCACGTCGTTTTCCACGATCCGGACGGTTTTGGGTTGCAATCCCATCAGCTTTTTAAGGGCCGAGGAAGTGTTCGATTTGGCGCGTTCCTCAAGCAGTTTTCCCAGCAAAATAAAGGCGATAATTACCGCAGCGGTTTCAAAATAGACGTGCGGGTGAATGCCGCGCCGGTGCCAGAAATCCGGGTTGAGCGTATTGAACGTACTGAACAGAAAGGCAATGCCGGTCGACAGGGCCACCAGCGTATCCATGTTGGTTTTTCCGTGCCGGGCCTGTTTCCAGGCATTGACGAAAAAGGAGCGGCCCAAACCAAATACGACCGGCGCAGACAGGGCCAGCATGAGTTCGTTGGCGTACGGAATCGTCATGAAAAACATCCCGATCACCACCACCGGAACCGACAGCACAGCCGCCCAGATTGTCCGTTTTTTCAAGGATTCGTAGTGGCGTTCCTGCGCTTCGGCCTGCACCGCCTGCGGATCTTCCGCGTCCATCACGAGGTCGTAGCCAATGGAACGGATGGCGGCTTGCAACTCCTGCTGCGTAACGGCTTGGGGATCAAACTCCACCCAAGCCTGCTGGTTGGCATAATTGACGCCCGCATCGACCACCCCCGGTGTTGTTTTCAGCATCGACTCCACGCTGACGGCACAGGCCGCACAGGTCATTTCCAGAACGGGGTAGGTTTTCCGAACCGGTTTGGAGGCTGCGCCGGTTCGGGCGGTTTTTGCTACTGCCGTGGGGGGCGCGTTCATACGGGTTCGGCTTTATAACCGGCTTCTATCAGGGCTTCTTTCACCTGATCGACCGTGGCACCTTCCACCGTCAGCAGTTTGTCCGGGTTCTGGGTATCGACCTGCCAGTGTGTTTCGCCGACGGCTTTGTTCAAAAAGGGGGTTACGGTGGCTACGCAGCCTGCACACTTGATATTGGTTTTGAATTGAATCGTTTTCATGCTCTTGTTTTTTGTGATTTGACACTGCAAAGATCAGTATTAGAACAAGAGCCAATGGTACAGAATTCCGGTTGGTTCGTATAGAATTGTGTTACATAGCCAGGAATAACGGAATGGTCTCTTAATATTCGGCCAAACGGGGCAGTTCTACCGTCCGTAACCAATACCGCAAGGTGGTTTGCAACTGTTCCTGCCAGTCTTCAAACAAAACCGGCTTGGTGTGAAACGCCCGCGCGCCGAGCCGGTAGGCCTGGCTGATGTCTTCGGGCCGCGACGATCCTGACCACATCACGACGGGAATCTGCTGGTAGTTTTCGTTGGCTTTCAGTTGCCGGAGGGTTTTCAGTCCGTCCAGAACCGGCATGAAAAAATCCAGCATGATCAGCGACGGATATTCTTCCGGAAGAATGCTCTGAAGATGCGTCAACAGGGCCGCACCGTGCAAAAACCGGCGGATTTTCAGATCCGGCTGTATTTCATGAATCGCCCGATCAATGTAACTAAAATCGGTTTGATCGTCTTCCACAACGTAAAAAGTGATACTCGTTTCCATAGCGTTTTTGCCCTTCTAGATAATAGAAATTAGACCAGAGACAAAAGACTTTACAATCAGGCATTGAGAAATTTGTTTTCACTCCGGCCCCTCTTTGTGCCTGTGTCGCTTGTCTTTTGTCTTCTGCTTACTTCATCCAATCAAAATAAAATGTACTTCCTTTGCCCAATTCCGATTCCACCCACACCTTGCCCCCCTGCTCTTCGACCAGCATTTTCAGGATAAACAACCCGACGCCGGTGCTGCTTTCGGCCTGGGCCACGTTGGAGGTGGTGCGAAATAACTTAAAGATCGCTTCGTGTTCATCCGGTGCAATTCCCGGGCCATTGTCTTTGACGTAAAATTCGATGGAGCGGCCCCGGTCGTGGCACCCGATTTCAATGTGACCAACGGGCTTGTCATTGTATTTGATCGCATTGCTGATCAGGTTTTGAAAGATCTGATGCAGCTTGATTTTTTTGGTAGTCATAACGGGCAATCGCCCGATGATCTCGATGGAAATGTGCCGGGGCGGAAAAATCAGCAGGGCAATCTGATCGACCAGCTCGTGAACATCCACGGCTTCAACGGTTTGCTGCGCTACATTTTTCCGCGAATACTCCAGCAGGGAATTGATCATGTCGGACAGGTGAAAAGCCGCCGATTTCGCGTGGCCCACATATTCCTGAATTTCTTCGCGCGGAACCACCTCTTCCTCATTTTTCATTTCGAGCAACGACAGGGCCGCAATCATGCCCACCAGGGGCGACTTCAAATCGTGCGCGACGATGTAGACAAATTTCTCCAGTTGCTTGTTTATTTTCTCAAGCTGGAGCGCGGTCTGCTTTAGTTCCTGCTGGTAGTGATACAATTGCTCGAACACATTCACTTTCGCTTTGGTCACATTGACGTCCAGCGGTTTTTGCAGATAATCCACCGCCCCTTCGTCAAACCCTTTCAGAATATACTGCTCCTCTTTGTTGATGGCGGTAACGAAAATGATGGAAATGTCCCTGGTTTTCGGGTTGGATTTCAGAATCCGGGCCACTTCAAAACCGTCCATTTCGGGCATTTGAACATCCAGCATGACCAGACCAATCCGGTCGTTTTTCAAGGCATACCGCAACGCTTCGTTGCCCGACGTGGCCTTGATGAACGTTCGCTGGTCGTTCGCCAGCATTTCTTCGAGCACAAGCAAGTTCTCCTCGCGGTCGTCGACCAGCATGATCGTCATATCCGGAGAGTGGTTCGCTGTTACCATTCGTTTTTCAGTTAATCGTTGAGTGTGTGTAAAAAAGATGCAATGTGTTCGGGTGCCAAAACGACGGCATTCTGATTCCGGTCAATGGCGGCCTGGGGCATCACGGGATACTCGGCTGTGGCCGGGTCCTGAACGATGGCCGTCCCGCCCTGTCGAACGATGGCCAGCAACCCATCGGCACCGTCCTGGTTGGCTCCACTCAGCAGAATCGCCACCGCGCTTCCGGCGTAGGCCATCGCAATGCTTTCAAACGTGACGTCAATCGACGGTCGGCTGTAATGAACCGGCTCGGAATAATCCAGACTGATCGTCCGGTCGGCTTCAATCAGCAAATGATAGTTCTGCGGAGCCAGATAGACGCGGTGCGCCAGAATAGCCTCCTTGTCGTCGGGTTCACCAATCACAAGCCCCCGGCCTTTGCTGGTCAGGATGGTGTCCATGCTGCTGGTAACGTTCTTCAGCCGGTGCAAAACCACGAAAACCGCAAACGGAAAGTTCGCCGGCAGGGCCTGCAACAAAGCCGTCACGACCGGTATACTACCCGCCGAACCGCCAATCGCCACCACTTTACATCCGGTCATCGTTTTTCAGTTTAAGGTTTTCGGTATACGGTTTTCGGTGCGGTTCCCCGCCGAGACTGACGCATTCGAAGCCGCACGCGCCAGCGACCGAAAACTGTAAACCGTATACCGACCATTTATAACTTACTCCGGTAAATCCGAACTGCCGGACTCACGACATCGAACTGGTCCCGGGCTTCCGAAAACAGCAGCGATTCTTTCATGCCCAGCGCCAGATACCCCAGCGGAGCCAGGCTGTTGCTGAACAATGTCATGACCCGGTTTTGCAACTCCCGGTTGAAATAGATCAGTACATTCCGGCAACAAACCAGTTGAAACTCATTGAAAACCTGATCAGTTGCCAGATTATGGGTCGCAAATACGATGTTCTTCCGGTATTCCTTGTGAATAATCGCGTTCTCGTACCGGGCTGTATAATACGACGAAAAATCGTTCGTTCCGCCCGACTGAATGTAGTTGGACGTATACTCTTTCATGTTCTGCAACGGCACGATGCCCTGCCGCGCCCGCTCCAGATTGGCCGGATTCAGGTCGGTGGCATACAGGCGAGCCCGGTTGAGTAAACCCGCTTCGTGCAACAGGATCGCCATCGAAAATACCTCCTCGCCGGTTGAGCAGCCCGCATGCCAGATTTTCAGGATCGGATACGACGCCAGTTTCGGCAACACGGTATTCCTCAATTCTTTGTAAAACGCCGGATCGCGAAACATCTCCGTGACATTCACCGTCAGCGACTCGATAAACCAGGCAAAAAACCGGTCATCGTTCGTCAGTTGGTACTTCAGCTCGTAGGCCGTCAGACAGCCCGCTTTCTGCATACACCGGATGACGCGACGCTGGAGCGACGCCCGGGCGTAGTCGCCAAAATCGTAGCCATACTGCCGCCGAACCAGGTGAACGACCTCCTCCAGATCCTCCGCTGAAATGTGAATCGGCGCGGTCATGCTTTAACGGATAACCAGACGCGCATCAACGAAAATAACCGGCCGCTGTCGATCGGTTTGGTAATGTAATCCGACGCCCCCGCTTCGATGGTTTTTTCGCGGTCGCCGGGCATGGCCTTGGCCGTCAGCGCAATTACCGGCAAATGCAGCAGTTTCAAATCCGAGCGAATCCGGCGGGTGGCTTCATACCCGTCCATTTCGGGCATCATGATGTCCATCAGCACAATGTCGGTATCCGGGTGTTGCTGCAATACTTCCAGCGCTTCCCGGCCGTCGACGGCGGTCAGAACATTCATTTGCTGGTCTTCCAGCAAGGTACTCAGTGCAAAAACGTTCCGCATGTCGTCGTCCACCAGCAACACTTTTTTCCCCTGCAGGCTCTGGTCGTTGATTAAGGTCAGCGGTTTGGGCAACTCCTTCTTCTCGACTTCCTGCACTTTATACAGAAAGAGTTCCAGTTCGTCCATCAGCCGGTCGATGGCCTGCGACGACTCCCGAATCACAACGTCGGACAGTTTTTTGAGCTGCCATTCGTCCGCCGGTTTCAAATCCTTGTCCATGTAAATGATCACCGGCAGCGATTCCATCGGCATGGCTTGCCGCAGGTCTTTTAATTGCCGGACACCTTTTTCCAGATCGCCCCCCATGTCGACAATCAGGCAGTCATACGGTTCTTTCCGCAGTTTTTTCAGGGCTTCCGCATTGGTGGCGACGTATTCGCATTCCAGATCAAACTTCCGCTGTCCGATAAATTGCCGCAGCGAATCGTCGTTGAGGTAGTTGCCCGACAACACCAGCACCTTCTTGATCTGACCCTGCAAGTGGTCGCTGATCCGCTCGAATGCCTTTTCCAGATCGTCTTTTTCGACCGGTTTCCGGATGTACGCCAGCGCACTCCCGATGCCCAGTTTCGGCTCGTCGGCCGCCGACATCACGTGCACCGGAATGGATTTCAGGCTCTCGTCGTTTTTCAGCCAGTTGATAACGCTCCAGCCATCCACCACCGGCAGTTGCATGTCCAGAATAATGGCCGACGGTTTGTATTTTCGGGCGTAATAAATCCCCTCATCGCCCCGCAGAGCCACAATCGTTTTGTACTTTTTGCTGCGGGCAAAATCCTGCACAACCCCGGCAAAAATGGGGTCGTCTTCCACAATCAGCATCACTTTATCGCCTTTTTCCAGCGTATTCCGGTCGTCTTTCAACGTGTTCTGTTCAACAATTCCGTTTTGCAAACGCGGTAACGCTCCGTTCAAAGGCGTCGAAGGTGCGCTTTCTTTTTTCGGTTCGGGGGCAACGGGGCTGGGTTGATCGCCGGTTTGTGCTTCGGTCAGCGGCAAATAAACCGTGAATGTGCTCCCTTGCCCTTCTTCGCTTTGCAGCCGCATTTCGCCACCGAGCCGCTTCACCAGTTCTTTGCTGATGGAAAGTCCGAGACCCGTGCCGCCATACTTGCGGCTGGTCGAACCGTCGGCCTGCTGAAACGCTTCAAAAATAACCTGCTGCTTGTCCGGCGAAATGCCGATGCCGGTGTCTTTAACGGCAATGACCAACCATCGGTCGGCTTTCAGGAGGGGTTCGTTGGCAAAACCGTCCATCGGACGTCTGGTGTTGAACGACAACGTGACCACTCCGCGTTGGGGTGTAAACTTAAAGGCGTTGGACAACAGGTTTTTAATAACCTGCTCCAGTCGCTGTTTGGCAATAAACAAGACCGGTGGCACCGACTCGTCGACTTCGGTGATGAGGGTAACGCCTTTCTGCTCCGCCACCACGCTAAACAACTGCTCCTGATCGTAGACCATGCCACTGACCGTCGCGTTTTCGGCCACCATGTCAATTTTTCCGGCTTCAATCTTGGACAAATCCAGAATATCGTTGATCAGATTGAGCAGATCCGAACCCGATTTGTGAATGACATTGGCGTACTCGACCTGTTTGCCGGTCAAATTACTGGCCTTATTCTCAGACAGCATTTTGGCCAGAATCAGGACGCTGTTCAGCGGAGTCCGCAGTTCGTGCGACATATTGGCCAGAAATTCCGACTTGTAGCGACCGGTTTCTTCCAGCTCACGCGCCTTCAGGGCGAGCGTCTGCCGACCCACTTCCACAGCCTCATTTTTCTCTTCCAGTTCGGCGTTGATCTGCCGCAATTCTTCCTCCTGCACCTTCAGTTCTTCTTCCGATGCCTGCAAAATTTCGGCCTGCCGCGTCAGTTCTTCGTTCGATTGCCGGAGTTCTTCCTGCTGGTTTTCCAGAATTTCTTTCTGCTCCTGCACCTGTTCCAGCAAGCGGTTTACCCTTCGGCGGGCATCGGCTGCGTTCAGCGCAATGGCAATGTTGTTGGCAACGGATTTCAGCAAATCGAGTTGCGTGGGGGTCAGCGGCTGGAACGTCGCCAGTTCGATCACGCCTTTCAGTTCTTTTTTGTACCAGAGCGGTACACAGATCACCTGCCCCGGAACAGCTTTGCCGCTGCCCGACTGAATGGCCCAATAATCGGCTGGAACGTGGCTGGTCACCACCACATCAGACTCTGTTGCCGACTGCCCCACCAGGCCTTCCCCAATCGCATAATACCGGGTTGCGTGGGCCGACAGCGCAACCGATGCGTTCAGTTCCAGGTGTTGTTTTTCGTCGTCGTAGCAGTAAAAACCGCCCGCCTGAACGTCGAGGTACCGCGTCAGATTTCGCAGGACTTCCTGCGCCAGCGACTCCGATTCGCCCACTTCCTGAACCGAATCGTTTACCACCGTCATCCCGGTCAGCAGCCAGTTTTTTTCCATGCTGACCTGGTTGAGCTGTTCGACTTCTTCCAGATTCTGAACCAGCCGGGCTTCCGCTTTCTGGCGCTTATTCATCTCATACCAAAACAGATAAGAAACGACAACTCCCAGAATAAACAGAATAACCGCCCCAACACTGAAGACATAAATAGCCGTTATTACGGCTTTATCGCTTTCTTTTTCGCGGTTCGTCAGGAGCAATTCCTCCGCCCGAATCATCTCGTCCAGTGCTCTCCGGACCTGGTCCATGCGTTCTTTTTCGCCGTCGGTTACGCGGACAATATCGGCTCTTGTATAGCGCGCAGCATCATCGCCCAATCCTTTCCAGTATTGTAATAATTCCCGGATATGCCTTTCGGCTTCCACCACCCGCTCCGTCTGTTCAGGACTGTCGACCACCAGCTTTCGAATCGCGTCAGCCGATCCCTCGATTTTCCCGACGGCCTCGTAATACGGTTTTAGGAACCGCTTTTCGTTCGTGCCCCGGAAGCCCCGCCGACCGGTTTCCATGTCAACCAGCAACTGTTCCGTAATGGCAATACTTTTCAGAACCTGATAGCTGTGCCGAACCCACTGGGCTTCTTCAAACTGACTTCGAATGGTGCGGAAGGCGATGACACCCAGCACGACAAAGAGAAAAAGGGCCAGAACAATCCCGATATACAACCGGTTGGTCGACGATAATTTCATAGAGTTGAAGCGTCAAAACGGCGGGCAACAGAGGCAGAATGTGCGCGAAGTATTTTCACAAAATGAGTGGCAAACGCGAGATGTAACAATCCCGGCTCATCAGTCACACGATCCAGTTGGCATACGATTAAATCCGATTGTACAGCCATTTAATAAATTACGGAAAGGCAAAAATCGTACCGCTATTGTTACTACATTTACAAAACTGTAGATTTCATACCATTCCCTAAAGCTAGTAAGGAATTCAGTTTGTCAGACAAAGAATCATTAAAAAATATCAGACTATTGTTCCTGAAACTAGTGTTGTGTATTTTGCCGGTATCCCGATTTCGAATATGAACCCTCCAGGTGTGCAACAAACCAGAAAAACTGACTTGACTGTTCGGGTTCTGATCGTTGAAGACAATTTTATTAACCAGACATTTTTATCCACCCTCCTCCGCAAATACGGTATTCCAAGTGTGGTGGTCAACAATGGACTGGAAGCGGTGAATTTCCTGAAAAAAGAAACCGTCGATTTGATCCTGATGGACATCCAGATGCCGGTGATGGACGGCCTGACGGCTACCCAGCAGATTCGGGAAGAATTAGGCTTATCGATTCCGGTGGTGGCCGTTACGTCCAATCCGGAATTTGAGGTGCGGCCCCGGTGTCAGGAAGCCGGCATGAATGATTTTCTGGCGAAACCGATTCAAAAAAAACAACTGGAGGCCATTCTGGAGCGGTTTTTACCCCAAAAAGACGATCAAACGTCGGTGGTCGATCAAACGTATCTGCGGGAAATCACCGGCGGTGACCGCGAGTTAATCAACGACCTGATTGCTTTCTTTAAAGAAGAACTTCCCATCAACAAGCAAGCCCTGTTTGAGGCTCTGGACCAGAATAACCGCGATGAGTTCGACCACCTGGCCCACCGTTTCCGCTCATCGCTCAACTCCGTCGCCATGCTCGACATTGCTGCCGGGCTAAAGAAAATCGAGAAAAATCCGGCACTGACCGACCAGGAAGTTCGGGAAAGCCTGACGGATCTGTTCCGCCAAATTGCCGTGGGGCTGGAAACGCTCGAAGTATTGATCAAGCGGTAAGCCGGTTAAATCGATCCGCGAACAGGATATGTGGGATTGCGTAAGAAAAGAACGCTATATGTAAACCGGGTCGCCGGAGCGATGATGAATGCCAAATGTAAAAGTAGCTCCCAATCCAGCACTTTTACATTTGGCATTCATCATCGCTCCGGCGACCCGGTTTACATTCTTTTTTTTATTGAATTCTGAAGGGGAGTGAAATCCTAAACAGGTTCTACAACAGAAATTTCAGCCGAATCACTTCCTTCTCGTTCAGATACCGCCACGTACCGCGCGGCAGTTCTTTTTTGTTCAAGCCCGCGTAAACCGTCCGGTCCAGTTTCGTTACAACGTAGTCGAAATGCTCAAAAATCCGGCGGACAATGCGGTTGCGGCCGCTGTGGATTTCGATGCCGATCACCTGGGCATCCGGCGTCACAATTCCCAGATCGTCGGGTTTGATGTAGCCGTCTTCCAGTTCAAAACCGTCCCGAATCGCTTCGAAATGTTCGTTGGTCAGCGGTTTGTCGAGTTCAACCTGGTATACTTTCTTGATTTCGTTCGATGGATGGGTCAGTTTCTCGACCAGTTCGCCGTCGTTCGTCAGCAGCAGCAGACCGGTGGTGTTGCGGTCCAGACGGCCCACCGGATAAATCCGGTACGGCGTGGCGCCCGCCACCAGATCCATCACCGTGTTGCGGTCTTCCGGATCTTCCGTCGTCGTGATGTAATCTTTCGGTTTATTCAACAACACGTAGGTCATTTTCTCCGGATTCAAAACCCGGGTACCGTATTTGATGACATCCGTCGGCTGCACTTTGTAGCCCATTTCGGTCACCACTTTGCCGTTCACGCTGACGTCTCCTTTGGCAATCAACTCATCCGCATCCCGGCGCGAACAAATCCCGGCGTTGGCAACATACCGGTTCAGGCGAATCAATCCCGAGTCGGCATCGCGCGGTTTTTTATCACGGTCACCGCTGCCGGCTTGCTCACGAACTTTCTCGTGACCCACCCGCTTCGGTCGTTTGTCGCGCGAACCGCGGCTTCCCAGTGCCTGCTCCTTCATCTTGTCGATGTCGTACTCCGGTGCCCGCGAACGGCCTACCTGACGACCCCGGCTGTCTTCAATTTTACGTTTGGTGGCATCATCGCTATCGTCCCGACGTGGACGGTCATAACGCGAAGGTTGATCCTCCTGACGCGGACGGTCAAACTCCCGGCGTTCCCGGTCGCCCGGACGACGGTCCCGGCTGAATCCTTTGCTTTCGTCACGCGATTCCCGCGGACGGTCGAAATCCCGGCGTTCCCGGTCGGCGGGACGTTCATCGCGCGATCCGCGATCATCCCGGCGCGGACGGTCAAACTCCCGGCGCTCACCGCCAGACGGGCGGTCGTCCCGGCGGGGCCGGTCAAATTCCCGGCGTTCGCGCGGTTCGGCTCCGGGCTCGGTGTTGCGGTCATCGCGCGGTTCACCCTCGCGGCTCCGTTCAGGGCGCTCACCGTAGCTGCGTTCCGACCCAAACCGGCTTTCCCGGCGCTCGGGCCGGTCAGACTGCGGTCTTGAATCAGTATTCCGCGACCGGTCACCGTGCGATTTCTCACTACCAAAGCGGCTGTTGCGGGTTTCCGACTGACCGCCGTTGCGGCCATACCGGGGTTTGTCATCCCGGGAATCCGAACCGCCAAACCGGCTGCTGCGGTTATCCGGGCGGTCATCCCGGCGAAACTCTTTATTTTCATCCCGTGGTCCGCGCGGACGGTCAAAATCCCGGCGGGGTCCACCGCCTTCAAACCGGCCACCACGCGGGCTATCGCTGCGCGGACGTTCGTCCCGGTTCCGATCCGGGCGATCCGATGACGGGCCGGACGACCGACGATCATCACTGCGTTCAAAACGCGGACGATCCGGGCGCGAACCCGCGTAATTTGAGCCACCCGTCCGGGGTCGTTCCGATCGTTTATCATCAAACCGGCGTTCACCGGACGCAGGACGTTCTCCCCGCGGTTTGTCGAAACCCGGTTTATCGAAACTGCGCTCTTTACGCTCATCCTTACGGTCTCCGGAGTCCTTGCGTTTGACGACGTTGCTGTAGAATTTATTCGTCGTCTCCGTCTGACCGTAGCCTCCCGATCTGCCTTCCCGGCGGCCCTGGGGTTCTTCTCTTTTTTTGCTCATGAAAGTTGCAGTATCACTACTGTAGTTATTATAGACACTCTTGATTATCAGCCAGTTCGAAAACGCATCCTGAAATGGGCTGCAAAGTTAGCGTATTTTAATGTAACTTCTGTCTTTGTTCTGAAACGGAACACCATTTCGTCCGGAAACAATTCCTAACCTCACAACAATTCTGATTCCCCTTACCAATGGCTTCTGCAACGACTTCTATACCACCCGACTCCAAAGAACCCATCTGGAAACCTGACCGGCGCCTGATCGACCAATCGCAGATGAAACGCTACCTCGACTGGTTGTTCGTCAAGAAAGGGCTGTATTTCCGCGATTACCACGACTTGTGGGACTGGTCGACCACCGACCTCGAAGATTTCTGGCGCAGCATCTGGCAGTTTTTCAATGTCCAAAGCCACCGCGACTACCAGGACGTGATCGAAAAACCGGCTTCGGGCATGATCGGAACTCGCTGGTTTACCGGAGCCACGCTGAACTACGCCGAACACATTTTCCGCAACAAAACCAGCGAACGCCCGGCCATCCTTTTCCAGTCGGAACAACAGTCACTGACGTCGCTGAGTTGGTCGGAACTGGAACAACAGGTGACAGCCATTGCCCACTACTTACGCGAAAACAACGTCCGGCCCGGCGACCGCGTCGTGTCGGTGTTGCCCAACATCCCTGAAGCCGTCGTGGCCTTTCTGGCTACCAACAGCGTAGGCGCCATCTGGTCGAGTTGTTCACCGGATTTTGGTACGCCCAGCATCATCGACCGCTTCCGACAAATCGAGCCGAAAGTGCTCTTTGCCATCGACGGATATCACTATAACGGAAAACCGATCGACAAAACCGACGCGCTGAGCGACTTGCAAACGGCATTGCCCACGTTGAAAAAAGTGGTTTGGGTAGCTAATCTCGATCCTGATTTCGAACCGACGACCGGCCCCCGCAGCAAGTCGATTCTGTGGAATTCCGTCTTACAAACTAACACAGCGATTCCCCTGGTTTTTGAACCGGTGCCGTTCGAACACCCAATCTGGATTCTGTTTTCGTCGGGAACAACCGGCAAACCGAAGGCCATTACCCACAGCGTCGGGGGCTGTTTGCTCGAACACCTGAAAGCGCTGGCCCTGCACCAGGACGTTCAGCCCGGCGACCGGTATTTCTGGTACTCCACAACGGGCTGGATGATGTGGAATTATTCGGTGGCATCGCTGCTGGTCGGGGCCACGCTGGTGATCTACGACGGTTCGGCGGGGTATCCAAACATGGACGTACTCTGGAATCTGGCCGAGCGCGCGCGGGTCAATCATTTCGGAGCAGGAGCCGCGTATCTGCTGGCCTGTATGCGGGCGGGGCTGTCCTACGTCGGAAGTTCAAAGTTAGTTCACCTCAAAACCATCGGCTCCACGGGTTCGCCCCTGCCGCCCGAAGGCTTCCGCTGGGTGTATGAATCGGTCAAAAAAGACGTCTGGCTGGTGTCGCTCAGTGGCGGCACGGACATTTGCAGCGGTTTTGTCGGCGGTTGTCCGCTGCTACCGGTTTACGAAGGCGAAATTCAGTGCCGGATGCTGGGGTGTAAACTCGAATCGTTCGACGAAAACGCGAAACCGATCCGCAACGAACTGGGCGAAATGGTGATTCTGGAACCCATGCCGTCGATGCCGATCTATTTCTGGAATGACAACCACAACGATTCTGCGGGTAACCAGCGCTACAAATCCAGCTACTTTGACCAGTACGACGGCATCTGGCGGCACGGCGACTGGATCAAAATTACCGACCGAAAAACCGTCATCATCTACGGTCGCTCCGACGCCACGCTCAACCGCGACGGCGTTCGGATCGGCACGAGCGAGGTGTATAGCGCCGTCGAGAGCGTTCCCGACGTAGCCGACAGCCTCGTGGTTTGCCTCGAACTCCCCGGCGGACGGTATTTTATGCCGCTCTTTGTGGTGCTCAAAGGCCAGACCACCGATCCGGCGACCGAACTCAACGCGGAAATGGCGCAGCGAATCCGTTTGGCACTCCGGACGCAATACAGCCCCCGGCACGTTCCCGACGCCATTTTTCAGGTACCGGAAATACCGTATACGATCAGCGGGAAAAAAGTGGAAGCGCCCGTTAAAAAGATTCTGATGGGCATCTCGCCCGAACGGGTGACGAGTCGCGATACGCTCCGGAATCCGTCGGCACTGGATACTTTTATTCTGTTGGCAGACAGTATGAAATCTGATTTATTGGTGAAATAGGAGAGTCGGAATAAATTCTATATCTTTCATTCAGTTTCGGCAAACATTTTGCCCGTATTTTATCGTTATGCAGTAAGTGCTCACGGACTTCCGGGCGGTCCGGTTTTGTGCGTATTATTCGAGTAAACTAGTATCAACAACCTATAGAATGTTTTGCGGACGACTGTCCGTGGGTACGACTATGAGAGAACCTGAACGCGAAAAAATTCAGAACGACAAGGCGACCGTCCGGTTGCCGATGCTCCTGGGCATCACGCTGGCAGCCGGCGTATTGATCGGCGCTACGTTTTTTAGTGGCGGAAAAAGCCTCAACAACATCGGACGCGGGTATTCAAAGTTCAAGGAAGTTCTTCAACTGATTGAGAATAACTACGTTGACTCGGTCAACACGGACGATCTGGTGGATTATTCCATATCCAAAATGCTGGAGAAACTGGATCCCCATACCACCTACATGAACCCGACCGATGCCGTGGCCGCCCGCACCCAACTGGAAGGTGGTTTTGACGGGATCGGCGTCGAATTCAACATTTATAAAGACACGGTTTATGTCGTAACGCCGATGGCCGGTGGCCCGTCCGAAACCGCCGGGATCTTGAGTGGTGATAAAATCATCAAGGTCGACGAGACCGATATGACCGGTAGCAAACTGGACAATGCCCTCGTTTTCAAAAAACTGCGTGGTAAAAAGGGTTCATCCGTCAAATTATTCGTTCTGCGCAAAGGCGAGAAGAAACCGCTGACGTTCACGGTGCAACGCGACCGGATTCCGACCTATTCCGTCGATGCCGCTTACATGATTGATAATAAAACCGGGTATATCAAGGTAAACCGGTTCTCGGAAACGACCTATGACGAGTTCAAGAAAGCCCTGGGAAGCCTGAAGCAAAAAGGCATGAGCCAGATGGTGCTCGACCTGCGCAACAACCCCGGCGGCTACATGGACCGGGCCACGAGTCTGGCCGATGAGTTCATTTCGGGCGACAAACTGCTGGTGTATACCGATGGCAAGGATGACCGCTACGACCGCCAGACCAAAGCCCGCATTGCCGGTCAGTTTGAAGAAGGCCCGGTGATCGTGCTGATGGACGAAGGCAGCGCGTCGGCGTCGGAGATTGTGGCCGGTGCCTTGCAGGATCAGGACCGGGCGCTGATTGTCGGACGGCGGTCGTTTGGCAAAGGGCTGGTGCAAATGCCGGTCATGCTGTCCGATGGTTCCGAATTGCGGCTGACGATCTCCCGGTATTACACGCCAAGCGGCCGGAGCATTCAGAAACCGTATGTGGCCGGTCACGGTGAAGATTACGAAAAAGAACTGGAAGCCCGTTCGAAGAGCGGGGAATATTACATTGCCGACAGCATCAAGAACAACGCAAAATACAAATTTAAAACGTCGGGTGGCCGGACGGTTTTCGGAGCTGGTGGCATCACACCTGATGTGTTCGTACCCCGCGATACGCTGTTCATGACCAAGTATCTGATTCAGTTGTTCAACAAAAACATTGTTCGGGAACAGGCGATGGAATACGCCAACGATCACCGCAAACAACTGGAAAAAGACGGTTTTAGCAGCTACAAGAAGAATTTCGTGATCACAGACGCCATGCTGAAACGCCTGACCGACGACGCCACGGCGCAGGGCATCAAGTTTAACGAAGCCGAATACAAGCGGTCGAAGAAATACATCCAGACGCAATTGAAAGCCTACATCGCACAGTATGCGTGGCGGCAGGGCCACCGCGACGGTCTCAACAACGAATTCTTCGAAATGCTGTCGGAGGGCGACGAAACGTACAAGAAAGCCCTGACCCTCTTCGATCAGGCGCGGTTACTGGAAAAAGGCGGGTATGCTTCCCACAAATAATAAAACCGGGCGGGGTCATTCCCGCCCGGTTTTTTATGTCCAACAGGCCAACTCCTTTTGGCTTACTTCATCATTTTACTGAGCTTGCCCGACGACTGCATCTGATTCATTTTCTTCATCATCTTCCGCATTTCGTCAAACTGTTTCAGCAGGTTGTTCACTTCCTGAATCGACGTACCGCTTCCGTTCGCAATCCGTTTTTTGCGGTTTCCGTCGATAATATCGGGGCGTTCGCGTTCGATGGGCGTCATGGAGCCAATGATGGCTTCGATGGGCTTGAACGAATCGTTATCGATATCGACATCCTTCATCATTTTGCCCATGCCGGGAATCATACCGATGAGGTCTTTGATGTTCCCCATCTTTTTGATTTGCTGCAACTGCCCCCGGAAGTCGTTGAAATCGAACTTGTTCTGACGCATTTTTGAGCTAATGCGCTTGGCTTCGTCTTCATCAAAAGCCTGTTGCGCCCGCTCAACGAGTGAAATCACGTCACCCATGCCCAGAATCCGGCTGGCCATCCGGTCGGGGTAGAAGATGTCCAGAGCTTCCATCTTCTCGCCCGTACTCATGAACTTGATCGGTTTCTGGACGACGCCCCGAATCGAGAGTGCGGCCCCACCGCGGGCGTCACCGTCGAGTTTGGTCAGCACCACGCCGTCGAAGTTCAGCCGGTCGTTGAAGGTCTTGGCCGTATTGACCGCATCCTGCCCCGTCATCGAATCCACCACGAATAGCGTTTCCGACGGATTCAGGGCTTTTTTGAGGTTTTCCACCTCTTTCATCATCACCTCATCCACGGCCAGACGACCGGCGGTATCGACGATGACGACTTTCTTGCCGGTTTTGCGGGCGTGCGCCAGGGCGTTCTGGGCAATCTCGACGGCATTTTTGTTTTCCGGTTCGGCATAAACCTCCACACCCACCTGCTCGCCCAGCACTTTCAACTGGTCGATGGCGGCCGGGCGGTAAATGTCGCAGGCCGTTAACAGCACGTTGCGGCCCTGTTTTTTCAGGAAAGCTGCCAGTTTGCCCGAGAACGTCGTTTTACCGGAACCCTGCAAACCCGCAATCAGGATGATGGCCGGATCGCCTTTGAGGTTGATGCCTTCGGCCTCGCCCCCCATCAGTTCGGTCAGTTCTTCCTGAACGATCTTGACGAACAGTTGCCCCGGCTCAACGGCGATCAGCACCTTGCGGTCGAGGGCTTTCTCCTTGACGCGGTCGGTAACCTCTTTGGCAACTTTGTAGTTTACGTCGGCGTCGGTCAAGGCCCGGCGCACTTCCTTAACGGTCGCGGCAACGTTGATTTCGGTAATCCGACCCTGTCCTTTTAAGGTCTTGAAAGCCTGATTAAGCTTATCCTGAAGATTTTCAAACATGATTCGATGCTTATTTACCTCTGATTATCGCTGGTATTCTCTGATTAGCTCTGTGTAATAGTTGGCCCAATTTTCACACAGAGTTGATCAGAGAATATCAGAGGGAATCAGAGAATTGCAAAGTTAATGAATTTTAGGAGAGGGAGGAAATACCTGTTTGGTTGGTTAACGCTGACTTAATCGCAAATCTATCGTCTAAAGAGATATTAAAATGCGGCAATGATGAATGGAAGGCTACTCAAGCAAATTTCTGAAGTACGAATCAAAGAAGCGGCTGTCTTGTTATCAACAAAAAACTATTGTGGTGCCTATTATTTGGCTGGATATGCCATAGAATGTGCGCTGAAAGCCTGTATCGCTCAAAAGACAAAAAGACATGATTTTCCGGATAAGAACTTTGCCCAAAAATGCTATACCCATGATTTAAAAGAATTGGTAAAACTAGCAGATTTAGAGGCACAACGACTAAATTTGGAAAAGCACAACAGCACCTTCGCTACCAATTGGACCATCGTGAAAGACTGGAACGAAAGTAGCCGGTATCGAATGATTACAAAAGCCGAGGCTAAAAATTTACTTGATTCAGTAACCGACCCGATTAGTGGAATATTAATATGGATACAGCACTATTGGTAAATAAACAACTGGAAGAAGGAAAGAAACTTCTCGAAAAGCTGGATGCATCGGGTGCTTCCATTCCGGTTGCTCTCTGGATTAATCTTCCGGATACCGAAAATTGGCGTTTATTGTTTGCCATGAAAGGTATTGATCGGGACGGATCAAGAATGGCCTACACTAAAATATACAAGGTCATCAAGGAAAATGAAATCGACCTTTCATTGGGTGATGTATCAGTCATTGATACGCATAATACGTTGTGCCGTCAATTGAAACACATGATCCATACTGAACCCGGAATCAGTAACATTCCATTTTTTGGCAACTACATACACGGTCAGCGGTTTCCTGATTCGGTGCTTTATCGGGTAAATTGATAGACCATACCCTATTGCCCAAACACCTGCGGTTTTCACAACAACAACCCATGCCAGCCTTCCCGCAACTTATTTACCGCGCGGTGCAGCAGATTGCCGACGGACTGGTAACTGAGTCCCATGACTTCAGCAATTTTATCGTTCGGCAGAGCTGCAAAAAACTTCAGGTGAACGGCTTCCTGCTGGCGGTCGGTCAGGGTTTTCAGGAGCGTATCCAGGCGGCTGCGCTGATAGGCCGATAATTCCGTTCGGATCAGTTCGTCTTCGAAGCTCTCGGACTGAAGAAAACCGTCGGCCATCCCGTCTTCAAAAGGCTCTGTTTGGCCCCTTCGGAGGGCATCTTTATACAGTTTCCGGCGTAACGATTTGAACAGATACACCCGCACATACTCCGTCTGCGCAATGTTTCGGCGGTAGGCCCAGAGTTCCACAAACAAGTCCTGTATGCAATCTTTCAGCAAATCAGCGTCGCGGGTGAACTTAAAACCGTAGTGGTGCAACGGGCGGTAGAAACGCCGGATCAGCTCTTCAAAAGCCACTTCGTCCCCCATTCGAACCTGATTCCACAGATCCGGGTCCGGTATCGTTTCTTTCATACGGACGGAGAATTAAGCATACAACTGAATCAGTTCACGAAGATAACCCAAATGCCGTTCTTCTCAAAAAGTAGTAGTTTATCCGTAAAAATTTGCAGCAAGCTGCGAAAATGAGTGACTTTCACAGCCCCAACCCCCTAAAGGCCGGTCGGCCGGTGCCGGGCTTTTCATCCGGCTTCTTAAGCCCGGCACCGGCCGACCGACCTTTAGGAGGTTGGGGGCAATTCAGCAAAAAAAGTTAACGTCCTTGGGTATGAACTCCCAAAACCGTTCTATCTACCTAAACAAGACCGGAGAACTCACCCCGTTACATGCAGGCGTATCATTCCTACAAAGCCGAAGACTTTCTGACCGACGATTCCTTCATCGCCTGGGTTTACAACCGCGACGCAGCGGCTTCGGCTTTCTGGTCCGGCTGGATGGCGCAACCGCAGCCGAACCGGGCGGAAGCCCTGCTTGCCAAAGACATTCTGGAAGCCCTGAATCGGGCGGAAACGGAAGTGACCGAGGCCACCCTCACGCACGAAACCGGGCAGATTTTACGGCGGGTCAGCCAGCAGTCGGAAACCCGTAAACTTCCGGTTTTTCGGAGATCCTGGTGGCTGGCGGCCGCAACCCTCCTTGTGTTGCTGGGTGCAGGCTGGCTGGTGTGGCGGATTCCCCAAAAGTCCCAACTGCTGACGAGCCTGTTGCCGGATGCGCGGCCCAAGGACGGCGTCGTGGAGCAGGCCAATCGCACCAGCAAACCGGTTCGGGTGACGTTGCCGGATGGCAGCACGGTTCGGCTCCAGCCCAACAGCCGGATTCAGCACGTCGCCGGTTTTGGACAACAGGTTCGGGCCGTCGTGCTGACGGGGGAAGCATTTTTCGACGTGGTTCCCAATCCGAAAGTGCCATTTCTGGTCTACGCCCGCGACGTGGTGACGCGCGTAGTCGGAACCAGTTTCACGGTGAAAGCCTACGACGATCTGCCGCAGGTGACGGTGGCCGTGCGAACCGGACGCGTGACGGTGTATTCCCGAAAAGAACTGGAGCAACAGCGCAACGTGGAAAAACCGGAGGTGACCGGCGTGGTGCTGACGCCCAATCAGCAGGTGGTTTTTAACGCGAAACAGGAGATTTTTCGCAAGGAACTGGTCGAAAATCCGGCCTATATCGCTAAAAACGCCACTGCGATTTCCTTTGAATTTGACGACGTTCCGCTTACCGAAGTGTTTCGGCGCATCGAGGAAACGTACGAAATCGACATTGTATACAATGAATCCCTCCTGCAAAAATGCAGCCTGACAGCGTCCCTGACCGGTTTGTCGCTGTATGAACAGCTTCGTTTGATCAGCAAATCGCTCCAGGGTTCCTACGAAGTAACCGATGGAAAAGTCCTCATCCTGGCAACCGGATGTGGCGAATAAACCTTAATCAGTACCAATGCGACACCTTTAGTTTATAAACCATGAAAAAACGACTACCAACCCGACCGTTTGGGTCTTACCTCCGTCGGATGACGTACCTGCTCCTGCTGATCACGGTCAGCCACGCCGGTTTTTCGTTCAACCCGGATCAGGCCACGAAAGAATTGCTCAGCCAGCGCGTCAGTTTACAACTGAAAAACAAATCGCTGAAACAGGTTTTGGCCACGATTGAAAAGCAGGCCCAGGTCAAATTTGTTTACATCCCGCAAAACATCCGGGTCGACCGCGACCTTTCCGTGACCGCGACCAATGAGCTGCTATCCGGTGTGCTGGAACGCCTGTTTACGCCCCTTGGCATCACGTATGAAGTAACCGAAAACCGCATCATTCTGACCAAAGGCAAGACCAGCGACCTGCAACCCATCGAACCCGCCACCACCCTCTCGACCGTTGATCAGGCGGTTTCGGGAACGGTCTCCGACGACAAAGGCGAGGGCTTGCCGGGCGTCAGCATCACCGTCAAAGGCACCACGCAGGGAACGACCACCGACGCGCAGGGGGCATTCAAGCTCAACGTGGCCGATGGCAATGCGGTGCTGGTTTTCAGCTTCGTGGGCTATGCCAAACAGGAAATTACCGTTGGCACCCAGAGTGTCCTTACGGTTCGTTTGATGCCCGGCGACCAGACGCTGAACGAAGTGGTCGTGACCGCCCTGGGGATCAAACGCGAGAAAAAAGCGCTGACCTATGCCGCCGGTGAAATCAAAGGCAGCGATCTGGCGCAGGCCAATGTGACGAACCTGGGTACGGCTTTGTCCGGGAAAGTATCGGGAGTTCAGGTCACCTCGTCGGCGGGTGGGATGTCCGGTTCGTCGCGGATCGTGATTCGGGGCAACTCGTCGCTGTCGGGCAACTCGCAGCCGCTGTACGTGATTGACGGCGTTCCGATCGACAACTCCAACCGCCGGGCCATCAGCTCGTTTCAGTTGCAGGGCGGTCTGGACGGCGGTGATGGTATTTCCAACATCAACCCCAACGACATCGAATCCATGACCATCCTGAAAGGCCCCAACGGTGCGGCTTTGTACGGTCAGTTGGGTGCCAACGGGGTGGTGATTATCACGACCAAATCCGGTCGGCGGAATCGGCGGCCTTCCATTCAGTACAGCGGCAGTTATTCCGTCGGCAACGCGCTCGTCAAACCGGATTATCAGAACGAATACGGACAGGGTTACAACGGCCAGTTTACGTTTTACCGGCAGGCCAACGGCGTCGTTGTACCATTCAATGCAGCATTAACGGGTGGTGTGCCTAAGCTCAGTGCGGGCCGGAATCCGACGACACGCGGAAGCTGGGGACCTAAAATGCAGGGGCAAACCGTCGAAGACATGTGGGGTGATACGGTGAGTTATTCGCCCATTGCTGACCCCTATTCGGCTTTTTTCCGTCCGGAAAAACAGGCCATGAATACCGTGAGCGTCGATGGCGGGGGGGAGAAAGTGAACTATTATTTTTCGCTGACCAACCTGACCAACGACGGTTTTACGCCCACCAACAAGCTGAACCGTAACTCGGTGACGGTAAAACTTTCGGCGGACATTGCCAAAGGACTGAACCTGGATACGAAAGTCAATTACGTCAACCAGTTTGTGAATAACCGCCCGTATGTGGGTGACGACGGTCTGAACCCGGTTTACCGGTTTTTGTACGTTCCCCGTAGCCTGAACATGGACGGTTTGAAGCGGTATGAATACTCGGCCAAGGACATTCGCTATTCGCAGGACCTCGGCGGCAACGGGTATTTTGTCGGCGGTGAGAAAATCTTTGAGAGTAATTCCGTGACATCCAACCCGTTCTGGACCATCAACAACACGCACAACGAAGATACCCGCGACCGCATCATTGCCTACGCCAAGCTCAATTACGAGTTTATGAAGGGCGTCAACCTGCAGGTGCGCTACGGAACGGATTTGTATTACGAACGCCAGTATGGCTGGAAAGCCGTCGGAACGCGGATCTCGCAAACCGGGGATGTGTTTGAGAATGTGGAGTTTAGCAAAACCGAAAACGTGGACGCCTTGCTGATGATCAACAAAGAAGTCGGCGACTTTTCAATCAACGCCAACTTCGGGGCGAATCACCTGAGCAACAAATACCGGATTACGGGCAATACCGGCACGCAATTGAGCATACCGGGCTTGTATGCCGTGGGTCGGACGGTGTTGAACACGCCCCGGCTGGGGGTTTCCGAATCCATCATCAACTCGGTGTATGGGCAGGCCAGCGTCGGTTTCCGCAATTACCTGTTCCTCGACGTCTCGGCACGAAACGACTGGTCGTCGACCTTACCAATCTCCAACAGCTCGTTTTTCTACCCATCGGTCGGGTTGAGTTGGGCCGTAACGGATGCGATTCCGCTGAACATTCCGGCGCTGGATTACTTCAAACTCCGGGCTTCCTACGCGCAGGCCGGCCGTTCAGGCGATCCGTATTCGACCACGGGCTATTACGGCCTGAATGCCAACACGTTCCTGAACCAGCCGCTGGCGACCTACACCAGCACAATTGTGGACCCGAACCTGAAAAACGAACTAAAAACGTCGTACGAAGCCGGGGCGGAACTACGGTTTTTCAAAAACCGCCTGAACCTGGATTTTACGTATTATCATTCCGTAACGAGCAACCAGATTTTACCGATTGTCATCTCGCAATCAACCGGTTACAGCAGCAAACTGACCAATGCCGGACGGATCGAGAACAAGGGAATCGAATTCCTGATTGCCGGAACGCCCATCAAACTGGCGAACGGTTTTGCGTGGGATGCCGGTTTTAACTTCTCCGCCAACCGCAACAAAGTGCTTGAACTGATCGACGGCGTGAACGAAATCGTGGTCGGTTCCGACCGCAACATCCGGGTTGTGGCCGCGCCGGGACAACCCTACGGCCAGTTGAAAGCCGCTGATTATGCCTGGCTCAAAGATGCCAATGGTAACCGGCTGATCGATGACAAGGGATTGCCCATTGTCCAGAGCATCGGAACCGTATCCATCGGTAATGCCACCCCCAAATGGATTGGCGGCTTTACCAACAGCTTCTCGTTCAAAGGCTTATCGCTGAGTAGCCTGATCGACATTCGGCAGGGTGGTCAGATTTTCTCGCAGGGACGCGTGCAGGAAGCCGCTTACGGTACGTCCAAACGGACGCTGGAAGGACGCGAAGGCGGTTTGATTGCCGCCGGGGTGAAAGCACGCCGGGAAGGCAACCAGTGGATCAGCACGGGTCAGGCCAACGACATTCCGGTGACGGCACAGGCCTACTGGAACCGCGTGGCTTCGGACAAGGGTTTCGCGGTGGCCGAAGAATTTCTGTACGACGCCAGCTACATTGCCATTCGGGAATTGCGGCTTTCCTACCAGCTTCCATCGGCTATTCTCAAAAACAACAAGGTGGTTCGGGGCGCATCGCTGGCAGTCTATGGCCGGAACCTGGGCTACATCGAGCGGCATACCGACGGTTTTTCACCGGAAAATTCATCCATCAACGTCAACTCCGGAACGATGGGCATGGAACAACACTCGCTCCCGTTGCTGCGAACCATTGGTGTAGACCTCAACCTGAACTTCTGATCGGAACCCAAACGGCATCACAATCATGAAACGATTCTCTAAAAAAATACGCTTTTCGGTACTGGGTTTGCTCCTGACGGCATCGGCCTGTACCAACAACTTCGAGGAAATCAACATCTCTCCCACCCAGCCCCGCAGCGTTCCGGCCGAGTACCTGTATTCGCAGGCGCAACTCAGCGGTTTTCTGGCCGATGGCACCAACTGGTGGCAGGTCGGTTCGTGGGTACAGCAGTGGGCAAGCGGCTCATTATCAGCCCCTTCGCAGTATCTCGAAGACCGCGATATTTACGAAACCAACAACTGGACGGCCCATTATGAACTCATTAAGAATCTGTCGCAGATTCGGAATCAACTCCTGAAAGGCCAGGAAGCTACGCCCACCGGCCGGACGAAACTGGCCATTGCCAAAATTACGGAGATTTATTTCTGGCAACGCATGACCGATTTCTGGGGCGACATTCCGTATACCCAGGCCGGTTTGCCCGACGACAACCTGATCCTGCTGCCGAAATATGACAAGCAGGAAGACATTTACAAATCCCTCATCACGGAGCTGGATGCGGCTGTCGCCCAACTGACGGCCACGGATGTGTCGTATGGCAACGCGGATTTTGTGTACAAGGGCGATGTTACCAAATGGCGCAAGTTTGCCAACTCGCTGAAACTCCGGATGGGCATGCGGCTCCGTTTTGCCGATGCCGCCCTGGCCCGCAAAACCGTCGAAGAAGCTCTGAAAGCTCCGTTGATCGAAAGCAACGCCGACAACGGGGCCATGCCGACGGTGACGCAGGACGGCAATCCGTTTGGTTACCACCCGATTATTGGCGGTTACAATGGTAGCAAGGAATTGAACCAGATGGGGGCTCCGTTTATCGATATGCTGCTGGCGAAGAACGATCCGCGTCTGCCGCGCATTGCCGAGCCAACCGAAAACTCGAAAAAAGCTGGCAAACCGATTTACCGGGGCCTGGGCGTTGCCCTGGGCGGAAGTGTCATCATCAACCGCGACGACTATTCGTACGGTAACATTGCCATTTACAACGACCGGAAAGCCACCTTCCCGTACGTTTTTCTGGCGTATTCCGACAACCTGTTTTTCAAGGCCGAAGCGGCCTTGCTGGGCTGGGGCGGACTGACGCCGGCGCAGGCTGAAGGCTTTTACCAGGCCGCCATTCGGGCCACGATGCAGATTCAGCCGTATGCCATCGCCGAAACCGCCATTACGGAATACATTGGTCGGGAAGGTAAACTGACGGGCACCGAGGAACAGCAGTTGGAGCAGATCATGAACCAGAAGTGGATCAGCCTGTTCATGCGGCATTACGAAGCCTATGCCGAATGGCGACGCACGGGCTACCCCAAACTGAAACCCGGTCCGAATCCCGGCACGACCAACGGCCAGATTCCGCGCCGGGGGGTGTACTCCAGCACCGAGCGGCTCCGAAATGCCACCAACTACAACGAGGCTTCGTCGAGAATGGCCAACGGCGATACGTATTTGAGCAAGGTCTGGTGGGATAAGCGGTAATCTTTCTTTGAGAGTAAAGAGCATTGACAAGAGAGTAGAGACGTTTCGCGCAGTCTTTACTCTCTTGTCTCTTTTCTTTTGTCTTAAAACCCTTTTTATCTTTGCGTTCAGGTTAACAACTCCGGAATTTGAACGCGGTTTTTCACAGGAAACGATGGGTCTGGCTGGTGTATCTCCTCATCGCGTTGACCGTGGTGCTGGTGACGAACGATACGCCGTTCCGCGAGCGAATCTGGCTGCCGAGTTTCTACACCGATGTGCTGTTCGCCCTGGCCTACACCTTTGCCATAGGCTGGTACCTGAACCGGGTGACGGAAAAACTGAATCAAAAATACCCCTGGACCACCAACCGACCGAACCGGGTCCGGTGGCAGGTGCTTTGGGGCATTGCAATCCCCCTGCTCGTTCTGGTGGTTCTGGAGGTCGTTTACGTCCGGTTTTTCCTGCAACTGCGCCCGAATTTTAGCTCCCTTTTTCTGACCGAATTACCCCTCTCCGCCACGTTCTTGTTGCTGCTGAACATGCTGCATTCACTGGTTTCGCTGCCCGCTCCCGCCCAGCCGATCCCGCTTCCGGTTTTGGAAAAACCGCAGATGGCACCGTCGTTTCTGGTCAGCACAGGACACACCCAAAAACCGGTGTTGATGGATGACATTGCCTACTTTATCATCCTCGACAAAGTGGTTTATCTGGTCAGCATCCGACAGGAAAAATTTGTGGTGTGGGAAACGCTGGACGAGGTCATGGAGAAGGTCGATGCCACCCGGTTTTTCAAGCTGAATCGCCAGGTCATCGCCCAGATTCGCAGCATCGAGTCCGTCGAACAGACGCCTACCCGAAAACTGCTCGTGACGCTCTGCCCGCCCATTCCGGAAGCGGTGTATGTCTCCAAAGACCGGGCCACGGTTTTTCTGACGTGGCTGGGGAAATAGCCGTCCGTTTCAGCGGCTATTTTGCCGGTTTGGGTTGCATTCTCCCTCCGAAACCCCCGCTGTGCGCCATCAGACCGGTATTTTTGCAGCGCAATTCAGACATCCCGTTCCGAACGGCCCGACTGTAAACAACACCCTCATTCGCACATGAAACAGTTTCCGACCTTCCTGAAGGCGCTTCTATGGGCTGGCTTTCTGGGAGCCGCCAGCCCGGTTTTAGCCCAGAAAACGAGCGATTCGCTCCCCCTTCGCCTGACCCTTTTTTCCGAAAGCACGTCCATTCCGTTTGCCGACGGCCTGGTTACCCAACCGCTCCATCCCGGCGTGTCGATCGGGACCGAATGGGCGTTGAAACGACGGTCAACATCCCGCCTGGTTCAGGGTCTAACCGCCGGGTATTACCATCACAAAGAAGTAGCGCAGGGCCTTTTTCTGGGTACGGATTTTCGCTATGAACGGCAATTGCCGCTTTCACTGTATGCTTCCATCGGGCTCGGCATCGGCTATCTGCATACGTTCCGAACGCAGGACGAATTCCGGCTGGAAGAGGGGCGTTATGTCCTGAAAAAAGACCGGGGGACGCCCCACGTCCTGCTTTCCGTTCCGCTGGAAATCGGGTTCCGGCTTCGTCCTGACAGCCCCCGGTCTCCCCGGATTTTTGGGCAGTATCAACCCTGGATCGAGTACCCGTTTTCTCCGGATTTCATCCCCCTCATGACGCACACCAATCTAGCGGTTGGGTATCAATTCTTCCCTTTTCGTTAACCCCACTTCGTTATTCATGATTCGCTATTTAGTATTCGCTATTTCCATCGACGCAATGCATAGCGAATCATGAATTCCGAATGGCGAATAACGAAATACATAACCATCACACCCCCATGAACACAACCACCCCTTTACTCAGATCCTTCCCGCTTTTCCTGCTGGCCTTCCTGTTGAGTTGCACCCACTCGGAAGTCATTGCCCCGGCGACCTTCGCTTGTTCCGTCGATTTCAACGACCAGAGCGACACGCACCCCAAACGAAACCGTTTTCAGGCCCTGCTCGACCAGAAAGTCCGTCAGGGCGTACCGGGCATTCTGTTGTCCGTTCAGGACCCGGTCAACGACGAATGGCTGGGAGCCGCCGGGATGGCCGACCTCTACAACCAGATTCCCTTGCAGAAATGCAACATCACCCGCGTCGGCAGCACCGTGAAAACGTTCACCGCCGTGACGGTTTTGATGCTTTACGACGAAGGACTTCTGTCACTGGATGATGCCGTTAGCCAATACCTGCCGAATTCGGTGCTCAACAAGCTCGACAATGGCACGAAAGTGACCGTTCGCCAGCTCCTGAATCACTCGAGCGGACTATATAATTACATCCAGAATCTGCAATTCCAGACGGCTTCGTTGAATGACTTGAAGAAAGAATGGTCGCCCGACGAATTGCTGGCCTATGCGAACGGGAAGAAAGCCTATTTCGCACCGGGAACCGACATGCGGTATTCCAACACCAATTACATTTTGCTGGGAATGCTCATCGAGCAGATCACACAGAAGCCTTTTTATCAGGTTTTTGAAGAAAAAATCTTCCAGCCGTTGCACCTGACCAGCACACAGTTTGCCGCCCGAAACCCGGTTCCGAAAACGATTATCCGGGGTTATGTCGATCTGTACAATGACCTGAATGTGGTCGAAAGCACGTATTACAGCGGCTGGGATTATTACACGGCCGATGGCGGACTGATTTCCAATCCGCACGACATGGCGTTTTTTTTGCACGCGTTATTCGACGGAAAGCTGCTCAAACCGGCCACCCTGGCCGAAGCCATGCAGTGGAAAGAACCGCTCAAACAGGAACCGGAAACCTACAAAACAGCCGCCGGTTTGGGATTTTTCAGGATTGAAACGCCTTACGGAATCGCGTATACCCACAGCGGAGATGCCATTGGTTATTACGCCAACATGCTCTATTTTCCGCAACAAAAAACGACGGTGGTCTACGGTGTCAACGGCAACTACGGGCAAATCGACCCACTGGTTTCGTCGCCGGAAGCCATCAATGGCCTGCTGGAAACGGTGTTTCGGTGACCCCGCTCAGGACGAAATCAAATCCCGGCGGTCAGGCTTTCGTCGGCGTGTTTCCAGGCTTCGTCCAGCCGGGCTTTGGTTTGTACGGCTTTGGCCGTAGCGCCCTGCCCCTGTTGCGCTTTATACAGCCCCGACAGCGCCCAGCCATTGTTCGGAAACTCCTGCAAATCCTGCCGAAACACCTGCTCGGCCTGAGCAAACTGCCCGGCTTTCAGCAAAACCGCACCGAGGGTGTGGCGCACCGAGAAAAACCAGTCCGGCGGTTCGTTGTAATTCAACTGGTCTTCAATGGCTACCGCTTCGCGCAACAGGGCCAGGCTGGCGGGCAATTTCCCTTCCCGGGTCAGCAGTTCGGCCTTTAGCACCCGGCGGGCAATGTCGAGAATGGAACCCATCGAGTTGATGTCCCAGATGGTCATGGCCCGAACTTCCGGGTCGGCGGCCAGTTTTTCGAGTTGTACCAATTCAGTTCTGGCCTGCTCGAATTGGTGTTTTCCGGCGAAAGCCATACCCCGGGCGTAGTGGCGGATGGCCGTCGGATACTTGAGCGTAACCGTATCTTTTTCACTCGTTTGCAGGATTTCGTCCCATCGGGAAAACTTGATGGCGACGTTGTACACAATGGTGTAGTAGTGTTGAAGCGTGGTCCAGCCCGGCTCACTCATCAGCTTCTTTTTGGTCGATTCGGTCACTTTCCGGGCGGCTGTCATGGCCCACTGGCTGTTGCCTTCCAGCGTAGCGGTGGCGGCCCAGAAATGGTAGTTGTGTGGCAGGAGCATCAGCGGATACGAGCCCTGCGCGTGGCAGGCCGTCAGGTACGCGCTGTCTACCTCCACGGCCCGCTGATTCGTCAGGGAGCCCTTGTGGTAGTGGCCCGTGCGGATGTAAATGTGCGACGGCATATGCACCAGATGTCCGGCATTAGGCGCCAGACTGGCCAGAATATCCGCACTTTTCAGTCCGCGCTCCGGCGTTTTGGAAGCCTCCACGGCGTGAATGTAAAAATGATTGGCTCCAATGTGTTGGGGGTTTCGTCGGATCAGATCTTCCAGCAGATTCGTAATTTCCGGTGTCCATGGTTTGTGTTTCCCCGATTTTTCCCACAGATCCCAGGGGTGCAGATCCATCAGCGATTCGGCGTAGAGTGCGGCCATATCGATATCATCCGCAAACTGGGTGTGAACCTGCTTCATGGCGTTGGCATAGGCGATATCGTACGGTTTTCGATCATCGACCGGCTGGGCCGGGTAGCGTTTGGCCAGCGCCATAATAAGCATTTTTTCCCGGGCCGTACAGGGTCCCGATAAACGAAGGGCTTGCTGAATGGCGCTATACGCCCGCTCATAATTGTCCTTTTCCATCCCGGCGTTGTAGTTGGGGCCCAACACATACGCAAACCCCCAGTGTGCCATCGCGCAGGTCGAATCCAGGCGCATCGCTTCGTAAAAAGACCGGGCGGCTTCCGCGTGATTAAACCCGTAGGACAGCATAAAGCCCTGATCAAAATACCGTTGCGCTTCCGCATTCCGGGTTGTGATCGGGAAATGCAGATTTCCCAGGCTATCAAGTTTCGGCGCTTTCAGCCCGGAGATATACCAGTTTTGATCGGTGGGCTCGGTGCGGCAAATCAGGTGCGAAATGGTGGTGGAACTGGTTTCACCAGTCGCAGCCTTTTGTTGCGGCTGGCAGGCTTCGATCAGGCTGATCACCAGGCCGATCAGGAGCAAAATAGAAGGTTTCATGTTGGCAAGTGTGTGTGTGAGAATGAAAGCGTACTCATCACTTCGAAATGGTTTCGACCGCCGTTATGCTATTTGACGAAGGGAACAACGGCCCTTTGATTTTTTTGGCGATGCCGTAGTAGCATCGTGTCCTGGCATTACCAACGCTAATGTACGAAGAAATGCGGGCTGTGGACAGCCCCGGAAAACCGAACGGGTGATCGCTGCCTCAGTGCTTCCGGAGGAGGGTAACGCAGACCACTCCATCAATTCAGCAGGCAGTGGGAACATTACGGTTTAGGGTATCGTTAGAAAAAACCGTTAGTTTGTTCCGTGGAGCAGCCCGTAATCCGAAAAATAATCCACATCGACATGGATGCGTTTTACGCATCGGTGGAGCAGCGCGACAATCCTGCGTTGCGCCAGAAACCCGTGGCCGTCGGCGGATCGCGCCAGCGGGGCGTCGTGGCAGCGGCCAGTTATGAAGCCCGGCAATTTGGCGTTCGTTCCGCCATGGCGTCGTCGGTTGCCCTCCGCAAATGTCCCGACCTGATTTTTGTCAAACCCCGGTTCGATGTCTACAAGGCCGTTTCCAGCGAAATCCGCGCCATTTTTGCGGAATATACGCCCCTCATCGAACCCTTATCGCTGGACGAAGCCTATCTGGATGTGACGGATAACTTAAAAAACATGCCTTCAGCCACGCAGATCGCGGAGGAAATCCGGGCTAAAATCCTTGAAAAAACGCAACTGACGGCTTCTGCCGGGATTTCGTACAACAAGTTTCTGGCCAAACTGGCCTCCGATTATCGCAAACCCAACGGTCAGTATGTGATTAAACCGTCACAGGGTCTGGCGTTTGTCGAAACCCTGACCGTCGGGCAATTCCACGGCATTGGCCGCGTCACGGCCGCCAGGCTCAACCAGCTTGGTATTTTTACCGGCTGGGATTTGCGGCAACAGTCCGAAGCCTTCCTGAAACAGCACTTTGGGAAAGCGGGCAGTTACTATTACACCATCGCCCGCGCCATCGACAACCGGCCCGTGACGCCCGACCGGCTTCGGAAATCTATTGGGTCGGAAACGACCTTCGACCGGGATTTAACCACCGAAGCCGACCTCCTCGCGGGTTTGCAACCCCTGCTCGATTCGGTCTGGCGGTTGTGCGAACGCATTCAGGTGGTGGGGCGCACGGTTACGCTGAAAGTAAAATTTGCCGATTTTGAGCAAATTACCCGCAGCCGCACCACGCTGAGGCCGGTTTCACAGAAAACTTTTCTGGATCGCATCGGCGTCGAATTACTCACAGCACTTTTCCCCCTTTCCAAAGGCGTCCGGCTCCTGGGCATTTCACTCTCCAACCTCGACGCTTCCGACCAACCATCCAGCCAGCAATTGGTGCTTCCCTTTTAGCCGCTGACGGGTCTGAAACCGGGTAAAAAGCGCCATTCTTCCGAATACTGGAATTCGTCCGTTTATTTTCGCCGTTCGATAAATAGATCGCTTTCTGTACAGATTGTTTCGCCTAAATTATAGTCGGTTTTGAACCGGTTGTAAAAACGTACCTCATCTCCGATTTTTCCGAAAATCCGACCGGTCTTCCCGGCCCTTCTCCCTACCTCAACCATGAACACGACTCCTAAACCGAAACTCTACGCCCTGATCGTGGGCATCAACGACTACCGGGCTGACTTAATTTTGCAGGGGCAAATCCGGTTTCCAGCCCTCGGTGGCTGCGTCATGGATGCCCTCAAGGTGCAGCGATACCTGAAAAACGATCCCGCTTTCGAACCGCACGTTTTGCTATTGCAGGACAAAAAAGCCGACAAAGCCAGCGTGGTTCATGCTTTTCGTGAGCATTTGGGCCAGGCGAAAGAGGGCGATGTAGCCCTGTTCTATTTCTCCGGACACGGCACGCAGGAATGGGCCGATCCAACCGTTTGGAAACACGAAACCGATGGTCGGCTGGAGTGTCTGGCCTGTCATTATGACGAACAAACCACTTCCGATTTTCTACTGGCAGACAAGGAGTTGCGGTATCTCATCCAGGAACTATCGGCCAAAAAACCGCACGTCGTTACCATTTTCGACTGCTGCCATTCGGGCGACAATACCCGCAACGGGGCACTGGTGCAAACCGTGTTCAAAGACGAAGCTCCCCGCGAAAAACGCATACCGTTTGCGTTTGCCAAACGCCCCTGGGAGCAGTTTATTTTCGGACAGACGATCGCTGCGGATACGATCCGGCAGCAGGGCGATGCGGTTGCCTTGCCCGAAGGAACGCACGTCCAGTTGTCCGCCTGCGAATCCGACGAATCGGCGGTAGAGGTCAGTGGCGAAGGCGTTTTTACCAAAACACTGCTGACGGTTTTGCGAGCGTCGGCGGGCGACCTGAGCTACTACACACTGCGGAGTCGGGTCCGGCAATATCTGCGGAATGTGTACGAGCAAAAACCACGCATTTACGTCGCCAACGGGGATGATTCGCTGCTGCATACCACCTTTCTCAACCGACCGGGTCAACGGGGGCAATCGGCCATTGGCGAGGTGACCTACAACCGAAAAACCGGCTGGCAGTTGAACCTGGGCGCGATTCACGGCATTACAGTCGAAACCAAATCCATCACGGTTTTCAATCCCGACGACCCCGGCCAGAAATACTCCGCCCAACCGGGCCTCATTCGGGTCGACTCGACGCAATTGCGGTTTGATCAGGCGGTCAATCTGAACCAGAATGCGGTTTTTCAGGCCACCATCGACGGCCTGATGATGCTTCCGCTGCCCATTACCCTCAAAAACAGGGGCGGTTTGCCGGAAAACCAGCAGATGCTGCTTGACAAGCTCTCCAGCGAAAGCGGAGGGCTCATTGTGACCGAAGAACGGGAAGAGTTGGCAAAGTATGTGGTTCACGATCAGGATGGTCGCTATTACATCACCTACCCCAACGACCCTTACCGCCCGCTGACGAACGTGATTGAAACCGCATCCGAAACGGCCATCCCGGAACTGGTGGAACAGTTGAAACACCTGTCCCGCTGGGAATTTATGAACAGTCTGACCAATTCGGGCACCAACCAGCTACCGGGAAAACCGCTGACGGTTGAATTTGCCCGGATTGGGGCAGACGGGCAACCAACGGCGATTTCTCCGAACAATGACCTCCTTCCGATCCACTATGAAAAACAGGCCAATGGCCGTTGGCAAAGCAACCTTCAGGTCAAGATCACCAATCCAGCCAGCAACCAGCGTTCGCTCTATTGCTCGGCGCTGTATCTCTCGTCTACGTTTGAATCGTTCACCGGTTTTCTGAACCCCAAAGCGTATTTGCTGGAACCGGGCAATTCGGTTTATCTGGGTCTGAACAAAATGGACTACCTGCCCGCCACGTTGCAGGACACAATGCGGTTTTACAACTGGCCAATCCGTTTGGAACACATCAAACTGATTGTCAGCACCGATGAGTTCGACCCACAGGCACTGACGCTGGCCACGCTGCCCGATCCGCCCCTGCCCGGCGATGAAAACCGGGGCGGCAACCGGGGCGGTTTTGCAACCGATGACGTATCGGACCGTTCGATTCAACTGACGGGCTGGACGACGCAGTCCTATACCCTGGAACTGGTCAATCCGGAGCCCAATGTGATTCTGGATACCGACCTCAACGCGATGCTCCACGATCCGGTTACAACGCCCTTTGCGTTGGGAATCTATTTCGATGCCCGTCCGGGAACGAACTGGGAAACCGATTACCAGCTCAAACCGGACATTACAGTGCTGGATTCGGCGCACCTGGACGAACGCGGGCTGATCAGCGACCTGGGTCTGGCTGCGGCCAACACGCTGGCCAACCGGTTGCGCAACCGGCAGTATGCGCAGGTAACCAAACGCTTCCCCAACCGCGTCCGGCTGGTTTCGGAGGGCGATTCGTGGTTTCAGCATCCGCTCGTGACCGACACCATCGACCACCTTTCCCGGGCGTTCGCCATCTATTGCGTGGCAGCCGCGGGCGATACGCTCCGAAATTACCAGAAAACCGGTGAATACCTCGACGCCATCGATGAACAGAATCCGGCGTTTTTTCTCATCAGCGGGGGCGGCAACGACATTCTCGGCGATCAGTTCCGCACGTTTCTGAAAGAAAATCCGGATATGAGCGAGCCGCCGGGCCAGAATCCGCGTCGGTTTCTGAATGACAAGGTGTTCGCCGAGCTGGATGCGTTGCGCGACCTGTACAAAACAATGTTTGGTCACCTGAAAATCTATAAACCGGACCTCCAGATTCTGGTGCATGGCTACGACTACGTGATTCCGCTGCAAGTGACCAACAAAGGCTGGCTGGGACGCTACATGATCGAAAAAGGCATCAATCGGCAGGAGGACCGATTTGCCACGATCCAATTTATTCTGGACGAGTTCAACAGCCGGATCAAAACGGTGGCCGAAGCTTTCGAAAATGTTTCCTACCTCGACCTCCGCAAAACCGTCCGGCCCGACCAGTGGTACGACGAAATTCACCCGAACAGCGACGGTTATCAACAGGTGGCGATGAAGTTCATGGAGCGCATCAACGCCGTACTTACCAAACGACCGGAACTCGCGCAGCCCCTGAACCAGAGCCGGGGCGAGGACTTTTTTTTCCCCCTCAGTGGTCGGGGACAGGTAGTGGCAAAGCCTCAATCAGGACCTACGCGGGAGATTGATTCTCCTGCTCCGGAAAAAAACCGCAGCGGTGGACGGGGCATTACCATCAACACGGCGAATGTCGAATATGAAACAGCCCCTTCCAGGTCGTCGCACATTCCCCCACCCGCCTTTACGCCCCCGCCCGCTCCGCCGATCAACAGCCCGGCTGAAGCCAACTCAACGGCCTCTTCGCTTCGCGAAGGCCAGCTTGATTATGACATTCCCGGTTCCATGAAGGTGAATGCGCAAACGACCTGTACGGTGCGGATTGCAGGAAAGGAAGTGGAAGCGGCCTTGTTGAAGATTAGCGAAGAGAGTGTCCATCAGGACATTATCATCGGCAACGAAATGAGTGTTCGGCTGGTCGATAGCTCGGGCGGGGAGTATTTCAAAATTACAACCACCAGCACCGAGCGGCAGGAAATCTGGACCGGCGACGACACCCAGTGGAAGTTTTTTGTCCGACCGCTCAAAGCTGGTCGCCATCCGTTGCTGCTTCAGGTCACCGTACATCTGGGGAGCCGCTCCCGCGATCTGGACGTACTGGAAAAAGAAGTACTGATCAGCAGTGACGATTCGGCCGTTCCCACACCCGACACGAAAGCCTGGAAACGGATTTTATTTCTTTCGGCCAACCCCATCACCCACGAACCGTTGCGGCTGGGTGCCGAAGCCCGCGAGATCCAAGAGGAGCTGCGGGGGAGCGACGGGATTCTGTTTTCCACCAGCCTCGCCGTCACCCCCCGCACGTTGACGCGCTCCATTTTGCAGGAAAAACCGACCATCGTACATTTTTCCGGCCACGGCACCAGCGAAGGGCTGTGTCTGGAAACGGAAAGCGGGCAGTTGAAAACCGTCAGCGCCGAGGCTTTGGGACGACTTTTTGCGGTTTTCGACGACTCCGTGCAGTGCGTGCTGTTGAACGCCTGTTACTCCGAAACCCAGGCCCGTGCCATCGGCGAACACATTCCGTACGTGATCGGGATGCAACGTTCGATTGGCGACGAAGCCGCCATTGCTTTTTCGGCGACGTTTTACCAGGCCCTGGGTTCGGGGCTGTCGATTGTGGATGCCTATGATCTGGCCGTCGCCGGGATGGGCCTGGAAGACAACCGACAGGCATCGATCCCGGTTTTGCTAAAAAAGAACCCCGTCAGCGCCGGTCCGTCGCAAGGTCAAAGACCCTGACAGCGGTTCTTTTTTAGCAAAACCGGAACCAAACTAAAGATTGCGTTATTGTCTAACCCTGTCAGGGTCTTCGACCGTACGACGGACCGGCGCTGACAGGGTTAGACAATAACGCAATCTTCCCGTCCATCGTCGTCACCAGCACCTGCTTGTTCTTCAACGGCCAGACGCGATTGAGCATCGCATTCGACAGTTTGTGCGACCAGAGCAGCTTGCGGTTCCGGCGGTCAATGACGTACAACGCGCCCTCGTCGGTCGGTACGTAAACCAGTCCGTCGCGCTCGGTCAGCGGCCCCGGACTGATTTCGTAGCCGTACCGGCAATTGACAAACCATGCGCCTTGCCCATTGGCCGAGTTGGTGGGAATGGCCCAGACGGAATCCTGCATACACTTGACGTAAATCAGCGAACGGTCTGCCGACACGCCCATCGACTCGAAGCCTTTGTGCTGGCTGGTTTTCCAGATTTCCTTGCCGGTTTCGGCATCGATGGCCGTCACGGTGCGGTCGGGTGTCTGGATGAACAGGCGGTTTTTGACCAGAACCGGCACACAGGCTGCGGGCGAGAAATTACGCATTTTCCCGTTGGTCCACCGCCAGACCGAATCACCGGTTTTCTTGTTCAGGGCATACAATGACGAGCCCCACGAACCGAAATACACGCGCTTTTTGTCGACCACCGGCACCGATTCCACAAAACCTTTGACGCCCGTGAACGTCCAGCGTACCGCGCCATCCGCCAGCGACAACGCCCGGAATTTCCCTTCCGAACTGCCGATAAAAACCACCTTGCCATCGATCACCGGCGACGCCACGATGGGTTGGCCGGTTTCCTGCTTCCAGAGCAGGGTGCCGCTGCGTTTGTCGAGGCAATACACGGTGCCATCGGTTGAAGCGACCACGACCCGGTTTTTGCGAACCGCCGGGGTTGAATAGACTTTCCCGCCCGTGGCAAACCGCCAGCGCACCGCTCCGTCGGCCGTAGAGAGTGCCACGATCTGCCCGCTGGTGTTGGGATAGATGCAGAAACCGTCGCTTTCAACGATACCCGCCCCAATGTCGCTGCTGTCCTGTTTGGCCCAGACCGGTTTTACGTTGGCGTATTGCTCGTTCAGGCTATAGTCGGGACGCGGGTAGGATTTGGCCGTTTGCTGGCTGAAATGATGGTTTTCCAGCACGATGGTGCGCCAGGCGGTTTTTGTTGCCAGGCCGGGCGTCCGTTCGGCAAACGTCATGGTATCGTTTCGCATCGTGACGATGTTGTACCCACCCACTTGATCCTTCGCCCGCAGGTTGGAACGGCCCATCGTTCCCGGAATGCCTTCAAAATTGAGTTCGCGGTTGGCGTGTCCGTGGCCGCAGAAAGCTGCCTGAACGTTGGTTTTCTTGAGTTCGTCAATCAGCAAATACCAGTTTTCCAGCGACTCATCGAGTGGATAGTGGTTCATGAAAATAACCGGCTGGTCGGAACCCTTCAGTTTCCCGACCTCAGACCGGAGCCACAGCACGTCTTCGCGGGCCACCAGCCCCGGCGACATCCGCATGTTGGGACCACTGCCGCAGCCGATAAACCGGTATTTCCCGACGGTGAACGCAAACCGTTCTGCTCCGAATACCTTCCGGAAACTGTTGCAGCCGTTCTCCGACCATTTCGTGTCGTGATTGCCCGGAAAAATGTACCACTTCTTGTTCAGCCCGTCCAGAATCTGTTTGGCAATCCGGAACTCTTCATCCGAGCCAAAATCGGTGACATCGCCCGTAAAAACCGCAAAATCGAGATCGGTCTGGGCATTGATGTCGTTGACAGTTCGCTGTAAATCTTCGGCAGCGGTGGCGGGTGCGCCGACGTGGGTGTCGGTTACAAACGCAAACCGGATGGGTTGGGTGAGTGCCGGTTTTAACCCGAGCAGGGAAACCAGCAGGAGGGCGAGATACTTCATACCGCAAATTACAACCGACAAAACCAGAAACAAGACGCGGGATGAAACCGATCGGCGGGAAGTTCAGTTATGGGAAATACCCGCCGATTGCTTATCTTTTGATTCTCAAACCGCTTTTTCATGGATTGCCTGACCGAACTGAAAAACAATCCGAAATTTACGGGTGTTCCGGACGAACAGCTCCTCTGGCTGGTCGATCGCTCGGAATGCCGCGAGTATCCGGCTGATGCCCTGATTTATAAGCCCGGCGACCCGACCGATCATTTTTTGATTGTGCTGAAAGGCCATATCCGGTTTTACCTCATCCAGCAAGGGCAACAGCAGGAATTGCGGGTGTCGGAAGACGGCTCGCTGGAGGGCGTCCTGCCGTTTTCGCGCATGGTAGAATCGGTGGCCTTCTGGCAAACCATCGGCCCAACGGCGGTTTTGGCCCTGCACCGCGACCACTTCCGCGAAATGATTCAGACACAATTCGAACTGACCGAAACGCTGGTGCATGTCATGACCACCCGGGTGCGCGAAACGACCCGGCAGTTGCAGCAAAACGATAAAATGATGGCGCTGGGACGGATGTCGGCGGGGCTGGCCCACGAGCTGAACAACCCGGTTTCGGCCATTGTCCGAAGTTCCGACACGCTGAAATCACATTTGCACAACACCCCGCAACGGTTCAAGGACGTGATGGCGCTGCGGGTTACCGACGAGATGGTCGACCGGGTCAGCAACCTGCTGTTCCGCAAAACGAAAGGCCCGGCGGAGGGAAAACGCTTATCGCTGATGGAACGCAGCAGCCTGGAAGATGAACTGCTCGACTGGTTTGACGATAACGACGTGGCGGATGGCAGCGAGCTGGCCGAATCGCTGGTTGATTTTGGCTTTACGACCGACGATCTGGACACCCTCCTGGTGGACGTTGCACCGGATAACCGGGCCACGGTTCTGAACTGGCTGGTCAATAATCTGGTGACGGAGCGGCTGGTCACCGACATCGAGGAAGCGTCCAAACGCATTGCCATTCTGGTGGATGCCATCAAGTCGTATACGCACATGGACCGCGGAACCGGTCGGGAGTGCATTCATCTGCGCGAAGGCATCGACAGCACGCTCGTTTTGCTGAAACATAAACTGAAAGAAAAAAACATTCAGGTTGAAGTCAGTATCGCGGACAACTTGCCGCAGATCGAAGCGTTTCCCAGCGAACTGAACCAGATCTGGACCAACCTGATCGACAACGCCATCGACGCCATGAACGAAGGCGGTCACTTACAGATTACCGGCGAAGTGGACCACGAATTTGAACTGATTCGCGTGATCGACGATGGCTCGGGGATTCCGGCTGAACACCTCGACCATATTTTCGATCCGTTTTATACCACCAAAGCCATTGGCAAAGGAACCGGGCTCGGCCTCGACATCGTGCAGGGCATCGTCCGTCACCACAATGGCCGGATTTACGTCAACTCCAAACCGGGAAGAACCGAATTCAAAGTCTGTCTGCCCATTACATCCTAACGCATGAAACTCCCCATCATCCTTGCCGTTGACGACGATCAGGCGGTTTTGCAGGCCATCCAGCGGGATTTGCGGCAGCAATACCGGAAAAACTACAAGATTCTGGCCACCACCTCCGCCAGCGAAGGGCTGGAGACGCTGGTTGAGCTGAAGAAGAAAAACGAAGAAGTAGCCCTGTTTCTGTCGGATCAGCGGATGCCGGAAATGCTGGGCGTCGACTTTCTGCTCAAAGCCCGCAAGACGTTTCCGAACGCCAAAACCGTGTTGCTGACCGCCTATTCCGACATCGAAGCCGCCATCCGGGCCATCAACGACGTTCAACTGGATTACTACCTGAACAAACCCTGGGACCCGCCCACGGAAAAGCTGTACCCGATTCTGGACGAATTGCTGAGCGACTGGCAGTCGAATTACCGCCCGGCGTTTGAAGGGCTTAAGCTGATCGGGTACCAGTTTTCGCCCCAGACACATGAGTTGAAAGACTTTCTGGCGGGCAATCTCTTTCCCTACCAATGGCTTGATTTTGAAACGAATCCGGAAGCCAAACGGCTGGCCGAGTTACACGGTATTCAACCGAACGATCTGCCCGCCGTGTTGTTGGAAAACGGAGCGGTTCTGAAACAGCCGACGATGCCGGTCGTTGGTGAAAAACTGGGGCTGAGTGCCAAAGCCACCCAATCGCTCTACGACCTGGCGATTATTGGCGCGGGCCCGGCGGGTTTGGCAGCCGCCGTTTACGCCGGATCGGAAGGGCTTCGGGCCATCCTGATCGACAAACGCGCGCCCGGCGGACAAGCCGGAACCAGTTCACGGATTGAGAATTACCTCGGTTTCCCGTCAGGATTGAGCGGTTCTGAACTGGCGCGTCGGGCCATTACGCAGGCCACCCGCTTTGGCGTCGAGTTTCTGGCTCCGCACGAGGTGGTTGCCATCAAACCGAAAGGCCAGTACAAACACATCGAGCTGAGCGATGGAAGCGAGGTGGTAGCCCGGAGTATTGTGCTGAGCACCGGCGTTGCTTATCACAAACTGGACTGTCCGGGGCTGGATAAACTGACGGGCGCGGGGGTATATTACGGTGCCGCCACCACGGAAGCCTATGCCTTCAAGGGCAAGCCGGTTTACGTCGTGGGCGGAGGCAATTCGGCCGGACAGGGAGCCATGTACCTTTCCCGAATGGCTTCCGCGGTACACATCATCATCCGGCGTCCCGACCTGACGGCTACCATGTCGCAGTACCTGATCGACCAGATCGAAAAAACGCCGAACATCCACGTTCATCCCTGCACTGCCATTGCCGAAGGACTGGGCGAATCGCACCTGGAATGTCTGATTCTGGAGGATATACAAACCCAGGAGCGAACGAAGGTTCCGGCCAGCGCCCTATTCATTTTTATCGGGACCAAACCGTATACCGACTGGATTCAAATGAACATCATTAAGGACCCGAAAGGCTTTATTGAAACGGGCCGCGACCTGGCGCGATACGACGATTACAAGGAATTCTGGAAGTTAGACCGCGATCCGTTCCTGCTCGAAACGTGCAGCGTAGGCATTTTTGCCGCGGGCGACGTACGTGCCGGAGCCATGAACCGCGTAGCGTCGGCGGTGGGCGAAGGAGCGATGGCGGTCAGTTTTGTTCATAAATATTTAGCCGAAACCTAGTTCCGTTGCCGGAAATCCGGCGACTGTTTTTTCTTTATCATGAGACAAAAAGCCTGCTCCCATCTCAGTGCCGTTGAATCCGTTACGCTACCGGACCGGCCGGCGGTTTGCGTGGAATGTGTCAAAACCGGAGATCGTTGGGTACATCTGCGAACCTGCCAGACTTGCGGGCAGACACACTGCTGCGATTCGTCGCCCAACCAACACGCCACCAAGCACTTTTACGCCACCAGCCACCCGGTTATTGCCTCGGCCGAACCCGGCGAGTCGTGGCTGTGGTGCTTTGTCGATGAGCAGATTATGCCGTATACTGCACCTGCGGTCTGAAGGTTTGGGAACGTCATTTCGGAACCGGCAGGGTCACGTCAAGTGCGAGCGGCTGGCCGAACTGCGGCATTCCGTCGGAGGTCCATGTAAATTTTTGCGCCCGGGGTGATCGATTGGTGCCGCAACCCTGCCCCGGTTCGGGGTTGGCGTGGTACAAAATCCAGTCTTCCGTGCCGTCGGGCGATTTGAAAAAGGAGTTGTGCCCGGCGGCATTCGTTCCCGAAACGTTCACGGCTTTAAAAACCGGCTGATTCAGTTTGGTCCAGTTCCGGGTGTCCATCAGGTCTTTGTCACCGTCGATATACAGCATGCCCAGGGCGTAACTGTCGGTCCAGCAGCCGCTGGCCGAAAACACCACAAACAGGCGGTTGCCGTGCGTCAGGGGCTGCGGCCCTTCGTTGACGAGCACCACCGGCTTGTCGTCTGGCCCCGGTTTCGGAATCTTGCCGTCCACTTCCCAGGCGTAGGTCGGCGACGAAATGCGGACGCGCTGGCCCGTCGCCGTCCAGGGGTTTTCCATCTGGCACAGGTAAATGTCCTGTTCTCCATTTTCGTCCCCTTCCCAGCCCGACCAGGTCAGGTATAGTTTGCCTTTGTGCTCAAAAACCGACCCGTCGATCGCCCATTTGTCGTCGGGTGTTTTAATCTGGCCTTTCATCGTCCAGGTGCCCAGCAAGGGATCGGCAGAGTCATTTTCCAGCACCCACAGGCGGTGGTTGCGGTTTTGACCATCATCGGCGGCAAAAATCAGGTACCATTTCCCCCGGATAGAATGCAGTTCGGGTGCCCAAATCTGTTTGGAATAGGGACCCGATGCCGGGGGTGTCCAGACGATTTTCTTCTCAGCGGTTTTCAAATCCGCCAGCGAACGCGTTTTCCAGAGCGTCAGGTTGCGCCCGGTGGTGTGCGTGTAGTAATAAAACCCGTCTTTGTGAATGCTCCACGGATCGGCCCCCGACGGCAACAACGGATTGGACAAGGTTTGGCTAAAGCCAATTGACGCCCAGAGCAGGAATACGAAAAGAAGTATTTTTTTCATCTATGCAAATGCCCAAAGGGGTCAAAATGGCAGTAGTCCATTTATTTTTTCAGGGCGGTGGAATGGTTGTAGTTACAAAACTAACCCCGGAGGGGTAGAATGTTAATCGTTACGCTAACAGGAAAGAAATTTAAGCTCCGGAGGAGCGTCCTACCCTTTGAGGACGCTCCTCCGGAGCTTGGAAAAATACGGGGCGCTGTTCCCTATTTACATTTTATCCCTCCGGGGTTCATACGTACCATTGATGTTCTTTCCAAGAATGCTTCAATACCCTTTCGACAACTCAACCTGGTTTTCCAGCGGTTTTCCGTTGATAAACCGGTTCAGATTCTGAAAAAACAGGTCTACTTTCCCTTTGTCTTCCGTCGCCTGCCCTCCGCCTGTGTGCTGCGTCAGAATCACGTTGGGCATCTCCCACAGCGGGTTGTCGAGCGGAAGCGGTTCTACTTCGGTTACGTCCAGCACCGCACCGGCTAATTGTCCACTTTGCAGGGCGTCGATCAGGGCCTTTTCGTCGGTCGTGCTGCCCCGGCCAATGTTGGCATAAACACTACCGGTTTTCATAGCCGCAATCAGCTCCGCCGAGAAAAAACCTTTGGCCGTTCCGGGTAAGCAGTTGACCACCAGATCGGTTTCGGGAAGAGCGGCTTTCAGTTCTTCGGGTGTGTGGAGTTCGGCTTCCGGATTGGTTCGGGCCAGAAATTTAACCTCGCACTGAAAACCGGTTAGCATTTGCCGAACGGCCTGCCCAATGGTTCCCGACCCCAGAATGATCACTTTCTTGTTTTTGAGTAAACCCAGTTTAAAACGCAGCGGTACACCCACCCATTTCTTCTGCGTTTGCAGCACCGCCAGTCCGTGAATATCCCGGTAAAACGCGATGATCCCGGCCACAATCGTTTCGGCGCAGGGCCAGGCGAAATAATCGCCCATGTTGGTCACCGGCGCGTTGAGCTGAATATTTTTATACCCGTCGAACCCGGCAGAATCTAACTGCCACCATTTCAGATTGGTACCGCCCGAAAACCAGGCCGGGGGCGGGTTGCCCAGCACCAGATCGGCGCGTTGAAAAGCCGCTGGCTGTTCGCTTTCGGGAAGGTCTTTTTTGAAAATTACGTCATACTGATCAGGCAGTTGTGCACGGAAATACGCTTTATCGGACTCGTTCAAGGGGGTGTTTACAAAAACAATCATGCCAGCGGTGTTAGGTGTATGAGGGTAAAAGTAATCAATCCCCTTTTTTTACTTCGACAAAACTACCTTCTGGTGCCGCACCGGTTGCCCCTCGCGCATCAGCCGGATCAAATAAACGCCCATCGGCAGGGTTCCCAAATCCAGCGTAGCTTCCGTATGTGCCTGCACCGCCTGCCGGGTCGTCACGGGTTGACCGAGCAGATTCATGACCTGAACGACGCCGTTGTTGGGCGACTTAACCCGCAAAAACCGGTCGGTCGGACTTGGATATACCCACGGCAGCCTGTCTTCTTCGTCTTCAAGACCCGTAATGATCACTTTCTCCGACGTGTTGCGAAGATACCGGACCCCACCGGCGCTGGTTCCGGCCAACACATCCGCCAAACCGTCGTCGTTCAGATCGGCAGCCGTCAGGGCCAGATTAGCGCCGGGCGTAGTCTTGTCCGTGGTCTGGGTAATCTCGTTGATCACCAGCGTGGAGTCCAGCAATACCATTTTGTCGGTGGGTTTTTCCGGCAGTTGGTAGAGCCGCAGGCTGCCGTCGCGGGTGCCGGTCAGCAGTTCGGGGCGCTGGTCGCCGTTGAGATCGATGACGACAATAGAGGGGCTGGTCGCGCCAGGCACCACGTTGATCTGTCCGTAATTCTGCTGTTGTAGCTCATATTTGGGTGCCGTTGTCGTGCCGGTATTGCGGTGATACTCAATCGTTCCGTTCTGTTTTCCGATCAGCAAGTCGGTTTTTCCGTCCCGATCCACGTCATACCAGGTCGGCAGGTCGATCACGCCCAGGCGGTCGGGCGTCGGGATTTGCTGCACCTTGGTCGGGTCGAGTTGAAAAGCCGCTCCCCGTCCGGCCTGATTCAGAATGTAGCGGATTTCCGGTGCGCGGTTGATCGAATTCCCGGTAAAAATCAGGTCGAAGCTGTTGTTTCCGTCGATATCAGCCACGGCCACTTTCAGGTCCGTCAACAGAAATTGCTCCGACAGTTTCAGATAATCCGTCGTTCGCAGTTCAAAAACCGGTTTGCTTTTGGTGCCGGTATTTTCGAAGTGCGCGATGCTGGCCCGGTAGCCCGTGGCGGACCGAACGCCCGCATTGCCCACCAGCAGATCCATGTCGCCATCGCCGTCGAGATCGGCCAGAACCGGAGTCGCTCCTTCGCCCAAATCAATCATGTCTTCCTGCAAAAAACTCTTGCTGACATACTGAAAATTGGGAAGTTGATTGGTTCCGGCATTTTTATAAAACCAGTTGGATGCCCGGTAATCGATCAGGTTGCCTTCATTCCCGTACGTATTGGGCGAGGCAACGAGGTCTTTAATCCCATCAAAATCAAGATCTTCGGCGTAAAGGGCCGGAAAAATATCGAAAGAAATTGGAGTGACCGCCGGAAAGCGGCTGGTCGACGTAATGAAACGGGCCGAAGCACCATTGCCACCGACGTTGGTCAGCATCGAAACGTTGGGACAGGTGACGTGGGCCGTCAGCAAATCTTTGTTGCCATCGCCGTCGAGGTCGATCACAAGCATGGAATTTCCGTTGTGCTTCACCCGCGCGCCCGAATTGTCGCCCCCGGTTTCGTTGCCGACGTAGACACAATCCAGTCCGAAAATGAATTCGTCGCAGTGATCGTCGCTTTTGAAATTGCCCCAACAAAATCCGATTCGCTTGAAATCCAGGCCATTCGGGTCGTTTTTCCGCTCGACGCTCATGTTCTGGTACAGATTCGCCGTTCCTCCGTTGATGTCGTAGGTCAGAATGTCGATGTCGCCGTCGTTGTCGGCATCCAGAATCGCCGGGATGTCAACCGAGTTGATGTATAAATTCAGCGTACCGGAAAGTCCTTCGTGATAAACCGGGTCGGCAATGGTTTTCCACGACAATTGGCCATTTGCCGAGGTATTTTGCAGAATCCGAAGCCCGCCGTTGGTGTGCGTAAAGAGGTCTTTTTTGCCGTCGTGGTCGTAGTCGGCCAACAGCATCCAGGTACCGAACGTAATGGCCGGAAACTGTTCCTCATACTGCGGAGCATACCGCCAGACGTAGCTCGCATCAGCCTGTCTTTCAGCTACAAAGGCCATAATTCGACTGGTCTGCCGGTCGTATACCACCAGGTCTTCAACGGTATCGGTGTTGAGGTGGAGGGTGGAATATTGCGCCCCGTTGGTGCCACCCGCCCACGGATTAGCCAGGTTCCGGCCCACGATTTTGACGGTAGCCCCGGCCTCGTAGCGAAAGGAAAAAGAACCGCTGGTTTGAGCCCGCGCGATTTGAAGAATCAGAAAACAAAGTACGGTAAACAGCTTTTTCATGTAACTTTGGCTCATTAACCGCGTGTAAGCGGCCGACTAGGAGGTCGTGCGGTTAACTGATAACGAACAGACTCATAACGTTGGTTTACTTCTTTCCGGAAAATGGTTATATCCATTCCTGAATTGTACGATCGCTTCCGCGAATGCGCGGGCGTATCGACTGATACCCGTAAAATTACAGAAGGTTGTCTGTATGTCGCACTCAAAGGCGAGAAGTTCGACGGAAATTTATTCGCGAATGATGCGCTGGAAAAAGGCGCACGTTACGCCCTGGTCGATACGCCGGAACTGGCGACCGACAGCCGGTATTTGCTGGTCGACGATGGCCTTACGGCGTTGCAGGAACTGGCTCGCTACCACCGGAATACGCTGACCATTCCCGTTATCGGCCTGACCGGTTCGAACGGAAAAACGACCACCAAAGAACTGATCGCCAGCGTCGTGTCCCGCAAATACCGGACGTATGCGACGCAGGGAAATCTCAACAACCACATTGGTGTGCCGCTCACTTTGCTGGCCATCGATGCGGCTTACGAGATGGCGGTCGTGGAAATGGGGGCCAATCACCAGGGCGAAATCCGGCTTCTCTGCTCCATCGCCCAACCGACGCACGGCATGATTACCAACGTCGGAAAAGCCCATCTGGAAGGGTTCGGGGGCGTTGAGGGGGTGCGCAAAGGCAAAGGCGAGCTGTTCGATTTTCTGGCCGAAACGGGCGGAACGGTTTTTATCAACGCCCACAGCCCGGTTTTGATGGAGATGGCGGCCGAACGGCTGTTCCGCGAGGCTGTTTTTTACCAGCTCACCGGTCAGTACGAGATCCTCAGCGACAATCCGGTGGTATATAAAGACGAGGTCGGTCAGGTCATCACCACGCATCTGCCGGGTCGTTACAACTTTGACAATATGGCGGCCGCGCTCTGCATCGGGAAGTTTTTTGGCGTTCCGGCGGAGGAAGCGAACGAAGCGGTGGCGGGGTATAATCCGACCAACAACCGCTCGCAGTTCATCCGGAAAGGCAGCAACACCATTTTGATGGATGCCTATAACGCCAATCCGAGTTCGATGGCTGCGGCCATTCAGCACTTTATGAAGCAGGATGCCGCCCATAAAGTCGTGATTCTGGGCGATATGTACGAGCTCGGACCTGAAAGCCCCGCCGAACACGCGGCTTTGGGCGAGTTGATTGCCCAGGGGAAATTCGACACCGTGATTCTGGCCGGGCAGGACATGCGGTATGCGCTGAGTGCGTTGCCGAAAGCGTATTATTTCCCCGACAAATTTTCGTTACACAACTGGATTATGGACAATCCGTTTCAGGACACGGCCATCTTGATCAAAGGGTCGCGCGGCATGGGGTTGGAGTCGGTTGTGCAGTTTTTGTAAGGCACCAAAATTGACAAGGCATAAAAAACAGCCCACGGTTTTAACCGTGGGTTACAACGAAACAGCGGACAACCACAACAACCGTTTTAACGGTTTTGGCCATTGACCACGGAAAAAACCGTTAAAACGGTTAGCGTAAAGTAGGGAATTACAAACCTACTCCACGGTTTTAACCGTGGGCTTATACAAAAAAGCGAATGCCATTTTTGTTTTATTCCTAAATGATCCTTTATGAAAAAATACCCGCTCCTGTTTCTGTTAACCGTTGTTATTCAATATATTGCGCTCGCTCAGGAAGTCGTTCCTTTTGAAAACGAGATCAAGGCTTTTGAGGAACAGGACCGTAGCGCGTCGCCCCCCCAGGATGTGATTCTGTTTACCGGCAGTTCGTCCATCAAGCTCTGGCAAACCCTCCAGGCCGATTTTCCGGACAAGAAGGTGCTCAACCGTGGTTTTGGCGGTTCCAAATTGCCCGATGTCATTTACTTCGCCGACCGCGTGACGGTTCCTTACAAACCTAAACAGATTGTGATTTACGCCGGCGAAAACGACGTCGCCAGCGGCACCGTGACGGCTCAGGAAGTGCGCGACCGGTTTGTTACGCTGTTTACGAAAATCCGGAAATCGTTGCCCAAAACGCCCATCGTTTTCATTTCGATGAAGCCCAGCCCGTCGCGCCGGAAGTTTTTACCGGTTACGATGGAAGCCAACGACCTCATTAAGAACTACATTGCCAAACAAAAACAGGCGCAATACCTCGATATTTATACGCCCATGCTCGATGCCAACGGCCAGATCCGGGGCGAACTGTTCCGGGCCGACAGCCTGCACATGAGTCCGAAAGGCTACGAAATCTGGACGGCTAAACTGAAACCGCTCCTGAAGTAAGAAGGATTAAAACCAAACGCATTGACCAGTACCGCATTGATTAACACCGCATCCCTGGAAGAAATTTTTGAAGCGTTCAATTCGCTCCGTGTCCTGATCGTCGGCGACGTGATGCTCGACTCCTACGTCTGGGGTCGCGTGGATCGGATTTCGCCGGAAGCGCCCGTGCCGGTTGTAACCGTCCAACGGCGGGAATTACGGCTGGGCGGGGCCGGTAATGTGATTCTGAATGTCCGGGCGCTGGGTGCCGAACCCATCATTTGCTCGGTGATTGGAACCGACGAACCGGGCGACCGGCTGATCGGTCAACTCCAGGAAAGCGGCTTATACTGCGACGGACTGATTCGGAGCGATTCCCGCATGACCACCATTAAGGAGCGGATCATGGCCGGTTCGCAGCAGGTGGTTCGGGTGGATACGGAAACCGATCAATACATCTCCGAATCGGAACGGAATCTTCTGATTGCGAAAGCCAAAGAGCTAATCCCGACGTGTCAGGTAGTTATTTTTCAGGATTACGACAAGGGTGTTCTGAGCCCGGAAGCCATTGCCGAAATTACGGATTTTGCCAACGAACAGGGTGTTCCGACGGTGGTGGACCCAAAAAAACGGAATTTTCTGGCCTACCACCACACCACGCTTTTCAAGCCCAACCTGAAAGAATTGAAAGAGGGGCTTAAAATTGACTTCGATGTAACGAAAACCGGTGAATTTCAGGCGGCTATCGACCAGTTGAAAGCCCGAATGAGTCTGAAAGGGGCGTTGATTACCCTCTCGGAGCGGGGCGTTTTTATCGATTTTCAGGGCGAAATTCACCGGTTTCCAGCCCACATCCGCCAGATTTCGGATGTGTCGGGCGCGGGCGATACCGTCATTAGCGTGGCGGCCTGTTGCGTGGCCCTCGGATTGGCGCCCCGTTTCATCGCCGGTCTGTCGAATCTGGCCGGAGGACTGGTCTGCGAATCGCTCGGCGTCGTACCCATCAACAAGCAACGGCTGAAAACGGAAGCCATCAAGGAAGCATTATTGTAAACCGATGGAAGTTCAAAAAGAAAACTACACCATTTCGACCGATCCGGCGCGGCTTCAATTTGAGGTCATTTACGATTTTCTAACCAATCGCTCCTACTGGGCCACCGGCATCAGCCGCGAAACGCTGCAAAAGCAACTGGACCACACAACCTTGCATTTTGGCCTCTATGATGGTGAAAACCAAATTGGCTATGCCCAGGTGTTGACCAATTTCACGTCCTTCGCCTACCTCGGCAACGTTTTTGTGCTGGAAGACTACCGTGGACAGGGACTGTCGAAGTGGCTTATGGCGACTATTTTGGCCCATCCTGAGTTGCAAGTCATCCGGCGCTGGCTCCTGGCCACCCGCGATGCCCACGGGTTATACCGGCAATTCGGTTTCACGGAACTCACCAAACCGGAAACCATGATGGAGAGATTCGACGATTCGGCCATTCGGCGGTAACGAAACGCTACCCGTTCTCTTCTTTTAACTTTTCCCGGGTTTCCTTGATTGCTTCCTCTACGGAATGCGACTTGCGCAGGTCACTGGTTTTTTTGGTCAGTTCCGCCATGGTGCAGTAGTGCCGGTACAAAACTGCCAGTTCTTCTTCACTCAGGTCTTCGCTGTCAATCAGGCGATTGCTGGCGCCTTTGGTCGCGGCAATGAGTTCATTGAGTTTAAGCTGAACAGAGAGCGACTCTTTATTTTGCGCTTTCTGAATCACAAAAACCATCAGAAACGTAACAATGGTGGTTCCCGTGTTGATAATCAGTTGCCAGCTTTCCGAATAATTGAACAAAGGGCCGGTGATGCCCCAGATCAGCACAGTTGCCAGGGCCATTACAAAAGCCATCGACGAACCAGTTGCTTTGGCGACACCCAATGAGAACCGCTCAAAAAAGCCTTTATTGGAATGCGAAGTCGTTATCTTTTTCATGAACTAACTGTTTAAGGTATATCCTGCCGAGCCTGCTTTTAGTTAAGCCCGAACGTACCCCCTAAACGAGGGAGTTGGATGATATACCTCAATCAGCCGGTTTTTGTTTGAGAAGATGAGTGTAGCGATTCACGTACCCGCTCATCGGTTCCGGTTGGTCAGGCCACTTACTCCGCCTACCCTGCCTGTCTTCTGATTTCGTTGATGTAATCGTCGGTGTAGTCTTTGCCCCGGTTGTTGTGGTACCGCCACACCACCTTGTAATTAAAAATCACCGCGACCGGCTGAATCGTCTTCTCCCTGGCTCCTTGCTCCAGGAATTGAATCGCTTCTTCTGAGGTATCGAACGGTTGAATTTCCGCTTCGGAATGCCGGGTAAATACGGCGTCGGCTTTCTTCTTCTCGCTCATGCGGTGAATTCTTTTACGGTTTCGATAAAATACTTAACCTTCTGCGGATCGGTATCGGGATAAACCCCATGACCCAGATTGGCAATGTACCGCTGCGTTCCGAAAGTCTGCAGCATCTTCGTCACTTCCGCTTTGATCTGACCATAATCGGCATACAAAACACAGGGATCGAGATTGCCTTGCAGGGTTTTGTCCGGAATCAACTGCCGCGATTCGGCCGCGTCCATGTTCCAGTCCAGCCCCACCACCGAGCAGCTCAACTGCCCGATTTCCTGGCGGGCAAAAAAGGCGCCTTTCGCAAAAACCGTTACCGGAACGCCGGTGGTTTCGGCCAGGGCATCGCAAATCTGTTTGATGTAAGGCAATGAGAACGTCCGGTATTGATCGGGCGACAAAATGCCTGCCCAGGAATCGAAGATTTGCACTAAATCGGCACCCGCCCGGATTTGAGCTTTCAGGTAATCAATGGTGCTATCCGTAATTTTTTGCAGCAAAGCGTGCGAAAAGGCCGGATCGGCATACAGCAATTTCTTCGCCACTGAGAAGGTTTTGGAGCCTTTGCCTTCGGTCATGTAGCAAAATATCGTGAACGGCGCCCCCGCAAAACCGATCAGCGGAACCCGGCCTTTTAACTCTTTTTTAACGATTTTGATGGCATCCAGCACATAGGCCAGATCGCTCTCGGCATCAGCAACCTTGATGCGATCCAGCTCCTGCCGATTGCGAACGGTCTGCGGAAAAACCGGTCCCCGTTGCTCGGCCATTTCGTATGGCAACCCCATCGCTTCCGGGATTACGAGAATATCCGAGAAAATAATAGCGGCATCAACCCCCAGAATATCAACGGGTTGAATGGTAACTTCGGCAGCCAGCTCCGGCGTTGTAGCCAGTTTGATGAAGCTCCCGGCTTTCTCCCGAACCGCCCGGTATTCAGGCAGAATCCGGCCCGCTTGCCGCATCAGCCAGATGGGAACACGTTCTACGTTTTCGCCACGGGCGGCCCGTAGGAACAGGTCATTTTGTAAAATCATGGTGCAAAGATAGTCGGGTTAACAGGTTATTTCGCAGAGTTGAGCGGAGTTTAAAGGAGTTTCGCAGAGAAAAAACTTCGCTGAACCCTTTTAAACTCCGCTCAACTCTGCGAAACAATAAATAACTCAAAACACCGCTATTTTTATCAAACAAACGTTTGGTAAAAATAAAACAACTCTTTACCTTTGCACCATGCCAGTTCAGAAAGTCACGCGGGAGGAAATTTTGCAGAAAGCCATGCTGGTTTTCAAACGGCAAGGCTACCACCGAACCACGATGGAGGATCTGGCGCAAGCCTGCGGTTTGTTAAAAGGCAGTTTTTACCACTACTTTCGCAGCAAGGAAGTCCTGATGAACGAGGTGCTGCTGTATTTCAATGCGGTTAACGAAAAGCAGCTTTTTTCGATTGCTTATGATGAAGATAAGCCTCCGAAACAGCGGCTGGAACACCTGCTCGATGCCTTGTTCAACGGCATTGTGCGGTCGGAAGGGGGTTGTCTGATGGGTAATACGGCGCTGGAAACGTCTTTAGTCACCGAAGCGTTTACCGAACCGTTGCGCGTTCATTTTAACAATGCGCTGGCGGCTCTCGCACACCTTTACCGGACAAACCATTCACCGGAAAAAGCGCGTGAGCTGGCCGAACAGGCTACTGCCGAAATCCAGGGGTCTCTGGTCTTGGTGAAAGTGTTTGGGAACGAACACGTATTGACCGACTGCCGGAATCGCGCCGTCGAACGTCTGTAAAATCACCTCAGGCCGTGATTGACAGGCGGTTAAAAAAACTATTACCTATTAAAAGACCGGATGAATGAATCCGGATGATCAAATGAAAAGAGTCGTCGTAACGGGATTAGGGGCTTTAACGCCCATTGGAAATACCGTAGAAGCATATTGGAACGGACTGGTTCAGGGGCGCAGCGGGGCGGCTTTGATCACCAAATTCGATGCCACGCTGTTTAAAACCAAGTTTGCCTGCGAGGTAAAAGGCTTCGATCCGCTCCAGTTTCTGGATAAAAAAGAAGCCCGTAAAATGGACGAATACAGTCAGTATGCGCTGGTGGTGGCCGACGAAGCCGTCCGGGATGCAAATCTGATTGAGGATAAAGTCGACCAGAACCGCGTGGGCGTGATCTGGGCGTCGGGCATTGGCGGGATGTACAGCTTTCAGGAGGAGGTCATTGCCTACGGCGCCAGTGGCCGGAATCCGCGCTTCAATCCGTTTTTTATTACCAAAATGATCGCCAACATGGCGTCGGGCCTGATTTCGATCCGCTACGGTTTTCGGGGTGTCAACTTTGCGCCGGTTTCGGCTTGTGCCTCTGCGACGCACGCCCTGATTGATGCCTTCAACTACATCCGGTTGGGCAAGGCCGAGGTGATCATCGCCGGGGGTTCGGAAGCGGTCGTCACGGAAGTCGCCGTCGGTGGGTTCAACGCCATGAAAGCCCTGTCGGAACGCAACGATGACCCCGCTACGGCATCGCGTCCGTTCGATGCCAACCGCGACGGTTTTGTACTGGGTGAAGGGGCAGCCGCCCTTGTTTTGGAAGAATATGAACACGCCAAAGCACGGGGTGCCAAAATCTACGCCGAACTGGTGGGCACCGGTGCCACCGCCGACGCTTACCACATGACGGCCACCCACCCCGAAGGACTGGGGGCCACGCTGGCCATGAATGAAGCCCTGCGGGAAGCCAACCTAAAACCGGAAGACGTTGACTATCTGAACGTTCATGCCACCTCAACGCCGGTCGGTGACCTCAGCGAAGCCCAGGCGATTCAGAAGGTATTTGGGCAGAATCCGGCACGACTCCACCTGAGTGCCACCAAATCGATGACGGGACACCTGCTCGGAGCCGCCGGAGCCATCGAAGCCGTTGCCGGTATTCTGGCGATCCAGCACAACACGATTCCCCCCACGATCAACTTGCAGGAGCGCGATGAACGCATCAGTTCGGACCTGAATCTGACCCCCAACGTGGCCGTTCAAACGCCGGTTGATGTGGTCATGAGCAACACCTTCGGCTTTGGCGGACACAACGCAATTGTGGCCTTTCAGCGGGTGTAAGATCACCTAAACAACAAAACCACGACAAAACCTGTAAGGTCTTGAAGACCTTGCAGGTTTCTGAAACTTCCTATATCTCCTAATATTTCCTAATTTCACCCAAATTAGGAAATATTAGGAGATGCCAGCCATCGAAAAAGACCTCAAGAAAGAAATTCTGAAACTGCCGCCGGGCGAGAAAGACAAGTTGTTGCTGCGGCTGATTGCCAAAGACAAGGACCTGGTCGAACGGTTGCATTTTGTGCTGATCGAGGGCGAAACCACGACCGAGGAACGGCGGCACAACCTGAAAGAGAAAATTGCCGAAACCGCCCACGGACATTACACCCACCCTGACGGCTGGATGTTGAAAGCCCTGCGCTCGCTTACCTCTGCGATTGCCCACCACGTCAAAATCACGAAGGACAAGTACGGCGAAGTCGAACTGAATATCTACATCCTGACGGCTTTCTTCAACGTTCAACCGAGCCTTTTTGCCCATCTGAACCACCACAACCAGAACTCCTGCGCCTTTGTGGCCAAAAAAGCGGAGACGATTTTGAAAAAACTCCAAAAGATCGATCCCGATTATTACATCGAATTTGAAACCGATGTCAACCAGGCACTCGATTTCATTTATACCCACGGGCCGGGGCTGTATGCCCGACAACTCGGCCTGCCGAAACAGTGGAAACCCTAGTGTCGAGCGTTAGAAATTCGCGGTAAAAACCGGGCGGTTTTTAGGTCTGATAACCAACAGAAGGATAACACCAGCCAGAATGGCCGGAATGCTCAAAATCTGACCCATGTTAAGCACCATAGAATTCTCAAAATCTTCCTGACTGGTTTTCAAAAATTCGACCAGAAACCGGAAGCTAAACAGTAGGATCAGAAAGATGCCGGTTATAAAACCGTTGGGAAGTCGATAGCGTTTCTGCTTCCACAAGGCGAAGGTCACCGCGAGCAAAAACAGGCAAAAAAGCGACTCGTAGAGTTGCGTCGGATGGCGGGGGACGAGGGGCAGCAAGGCCGGGTCGGTTTCGCGAACAAAAACAAAACCCCAGGGCAACGTGGTCGGTTTTCCATAAATCTCGGAGTTCAATAAATTCCCCAGCCGAATCAGCGCTCCACCCAAGCTCACGGCAATCACCAACCGATCGACGACCCATAAAAAAGGCTGATCACTCCGCTTTCGACTATACAAATACAGTGCTGCGGGAATAGCAATCGCTGCTCCGTGGCTCGCCAGTCCTTCAAACGGTAAACTCAGCATGGATTTTAGCCATCGACCGGGCTGAGCAACGAGTAACTCCCACTCGTAGAACAGGTAATGGCCCAGCCGCGCACCAATCACCGTTGCCAGCACGACATACAGAATCAGAATTTCCAGGTCTGCAACCGGTTTCCGGTCCCGTTTATAGATGTAACGCATCACCAGTTGACCACCTAAAAAACTGGCCGCAAACAACAACCCGTACCAGGCAATCGGCCATTCGACCCCAAAAATAGCCAGGGTGTAAATTCGGGGATCAAAGTCCCAACTAATAAATCCCAATACGTGAGGAAGCATAGAAATCAGGAGGTTAACAGCCCGTGGTGATGCCCACTAAAAAAAGGCTGACGCAAAAATTAAGGGCCGCGTGTTGATACGGTTTATACCACGGATAGACGACAGTTTTCGATTGAATCAGGCGCAGAAGATCCTCCTCGCTCCACCGGGATTGTTTGCCCACCTGATCCTGATAGGCATTCCAGATCGGTTTCAAGTCGTCGGTATTCATAACGGTTCTTTTTTTAATAGCTGACCCAACCGGGTTTTAATCCGATTGATTTTCGTACTGACATTCGTTCGACTCATCGCCAGAATTGCCGCCATTTCCTTGTAACTGTGTTCGTCCAGGTAGAGCATGATTATGGCTTTATCAACGTCTGACAACTGGCTAATGGCCTGATACAACGCCTGCGTTAATTCATTGTCAACTTCCGACGACGGAAGTTGAAACTCCCGCTCCGAAAATGGCACACGCTCGGGTTGTGCTTTCTCCTTCCGGATTCGGGCAAAAACCGTGTTAAGTGCTACGCGGTAAATCCAGGTGGAGACTTTGGACTCGTGATTAAACGAAGGATAGGACTTCCAGAGTTGCAGTACAATTTCCTGAAAAAGATCCTTTCGGTCTTCCGGCAACCGATAGTACAGGCTGCAAAGGCTGTGGATCAGCTTCTGGTGTTGTGCAATGAGCTGCACAAATTCCTGTTGTATGGATGCTTTGGCCACAGACGGAGTCAACAAATGGATTCAGGGTATTAGTTGCCGAAAGTCTGAAAAAGTCACACGCAGCCTGACTTTTTTTAATTGACCCCTTCCAAACCTGACAAGATCTTCGCAACAATGCCTTCTTCTGCACTGATTTCCAGTCGTTTGTGAGGATTGGTAAAACCGGAAACAATTTCAACCGAAGATTTAGAGATTCCGAACTGACGCGCCAGAAATTCGACCAGATACGCATTGGCCTTGCCATCCTGCGCCGGTGCTTTGATTTTGGCATTCAACTGCCCGGCCGCGTCAAAAAAAAGTTTATCGATTTTGCTGCCGGGTTTCACTTTCAGATGCAGCACCATAGACGAACGGTTACACGTTAATTTTATAATTTATTGCTGCTTCATCGCCGGTTTTGCCCCGAAAGCCCCAGTTGTGGGCCGGACTTTCCAGAATGCAGATTTCAATATCGGCCAACGACAGGCCGGTCTGCTGGGTGATGCGCTCAAAAAGCAGGTTGATCAGTCTCTTTTTCGTCTCCATCGTCCGGCCTTCAATCATCAGAATTTCGATGATGATGTACTTTTCCGAGCGACCTTCCGGCATGAAAAAATCCTCCGGTTCAAGATACAAAAACCGGTGGGCACGTTTGTTTAGCGGAAATTGCAGCGCATCAACCACACAGGAATGAATCACATCCGACAAGGCATTTCGGATGGCCCGCAATGGTTCCTGAAGACCGTAAATCTTGACCTGGCTCATGGTGACGGACAAGAGAAGTTAGAAAAGAGACAAAAGAAGTACACTCAAAAAACCGTATTTCTTTTAATACACAAACGTTCCGACTTCGCTCTGAATGGTTACGCGCTTTCCTTCAAACGCTTCGACATGACCAATAATCCGGCCTTCGATGCCGAACTGACCGGCAATGTCGATCACGCGCTGGGCGTTCGCTTCGGATAGGTAGATTTCCAGCCGGTGGCCCATGTTGAACACCTTGTACATTTCCTGCCAATCCGTGCCGCTTTCCTGCTGAATCAATTCAAACAAAGGCGGTATCGGAAAGAGATTGTCCTTTATAATGTGCAGGTTATCAATAAAATGCAGCACTTTGGTCTGCGCTCCCCCGCTGCAATGTACCATCCCGTGAATATGAAAACGCAATTCGTCCAACAGGGCTTTCGCAACGGGTGCGTACGTCCGCGTTGGCGACAGAATCAACTGCCCAACGTTCAAACCGGTCGCATCAACCGGGTCCGTTAATTGCTTCGAACCGCTGTAAACCAGGCTCCGGTCCACGGCGGGGTCAAAACTTTCGGCGTATTTGTCGGCCAGATAATGCCCCAGCACATCGTGCCGCGCGGAGGTCAGACCGTTGCTGCCCATGCCGCCGTTGTAGGTTTTTTCGTAGGTCGCCTGCCCGAACGACGCCAGGCCGACCACCACATCCCCGGCCTGAATCCGGTCGTTGCTAATGACTTCATCCCGGCGCATCCGGGCAATTACCGTGCTGTCGACAATGATCGTTCTGACCAGATCGCCTACATCGGCGGTTTCGCCCCCGGTGCTGGAAATGTCGATACCGTGTTGCCGCAGCATCGCCAGCACCTCTTCGGTCCCGTCGATAATTTCAGCAATGACTTCGCCCGGAATGAGGTTTTTGTTCCGCCCAATGGTCGACGACAACAGCATCGGTCCAGTAGAACCCACACAAATCAGGTCGTCGGTATTCATCACCACGGCGTCCTGCGCAATGCCCCGCCAGACCGACAGATCGCCGGTTTCTTTCCAGTAGAGATACGCCAGCGACGACTTGGTTCCGGCACCATCGGCGTGCATGATGGTGCAATAGTCCGGGTCACCTGCCAGCGCATCGGGAACAATCTTGCAGAATGCCTTGGGAAACAATCCCTTGTCTAAGTTGGCAATGGCTTTGTGAACGTCTTCTTTGGAAGCCGAAACACCCCGCTGCGCGTAACGATCAGTTGGTTGGTTCATTGGTTATTTTAAAACTTCGACGGTATTCAATTCCGGGCCACCGCCGTGGTTGGCCGATCCGGCCAGAATGTAAATGCTATTTTTGTAGACCACCGCCTGCGTACCGTGCCGTCCTTCGTTCAGTTTCGGCCCCGACGTCCAGCGGTTGGTTTTGGGGTCGAGAATTTCGGCCTGGTTGTGCGACAGCAATTGTTCGCTTTCACCTCCAATCACCCACACTTTGTTGTCTTTCGTCACCGCCGTGCTGCCCGCCCGCAGCGTCGGGAAGTTGCTTTCGGCTGGCAGCGTTTCCCATTTGCCGGTTTTGAAATCATAGACATCCACTTCCGGCATGGTCGTGTCAATCACATGCCCGGTTTTGGCCGACGAGCGCCGTCCACCCGCCAGGTACATTTTGGTTCCGACCACGGCGGCACTGATGTGATCACGCGAACGGGGCGCATCGGCCAGTTGTTTCCAGGTATTCGTTTTCGGATCGTATTCGTCCAGTCGGGAAACGTGGCCGTCGAAATGGCCGTCGATGATGCCGCAAACCATGTAAATCTTGTCGTTATACACCACCACGCCGGCCGATCCGCGCAGTTGGTCTTTCGGAATTTCCGGCCCTTTGCGCCAGACGCCGGTTTTGGGGCTGTAGATATAAATGTTCGGAATGGGCGTTTCGTGCGGGTATTTCCCCTCAAACGCGCCCATCACGTAGATTTCGCCTTTGTAGTTAATGGCCTGAAAATGGTTCATTTCCACCGGTGGCGTCGGCAGTTTTTTCCACATCAGGGTCTTGAGGTTCAGCGCTTCCAGTGGTTTCATGCCGCGACCGCCGATGGCATACAGACTGTCGCCAACGAGGGCGGCTGCGTTTTCGTGGCGCTTTTCACACTCATTTTTGTACTTGACCTGCTCCCAGGTTTGAGCCACCACCCAGGAATGACTCAGAAGCATCAGGACGAAAAAGGCAAGGCGTTTTTGGTTCATAACAATTGGTAGTTTTAAAATTATGGTTTACGGTATTCGGTATTCAGTTTACGGTTGGCTGACGCAAGCTATTGTTCTTGCGTCAGCCAACCGTAAACTGAATACCGAATACCGTAAACTATTTATCTTCCTCATACACAATCCCCGCTTCGGCCCGCACGGCATCCAGCAAACCGATCAGGTTCAGGCTGTCGTCGAGCGACCACACCGGACTTTCGGTTTTCTTCTGCCGCAAACAGTCCGAAACGTGTTCGGCTTCGTAATCGTAACCCCAGGTTGTCCGGGCAAAGGTAAATGTTTGCGGCTCGCCATCGGTGGGTTGGTGAACGACGGAATCCCCTTCGTGGAAGCGACCGGGTAAATACAGATTTCCGGTTTCGCCGTACAGCACCGCGTCGGTTTCGGTTTTCGATACCACCGTGCTGTTCAAAACCGCCAGTTGGTTTTCGGAGTAGGTCAACACCATGCCGCATTGTTCATCTACCCCCGTTGAACCAAAAACCGCCGTAGCTTTAATCGCCTGGGGAATGCCTAGAAATACGTACGACAAAAATAGCGGATAAATCCCAATGTCCATCAGCGAACCACCGCCCAACGCCTTGTTATACATCCGTTTTTCAGGAACGACGGGCGCGATAAACCCAAAATCGGCCCGCAGACCTTTCACGCGCCCAATCGCCTGATTTTCGGCCAGTTCCCGGGCTTTCTGCACCGACGGCATAAACCGGCTCCAGAGGGCTTCCATCAGAAACACCTGCTTCGACCGCGCCGTTTCGACCATCTGCCGAACCTGACCGGCGTTCATGGCAAACGGTTTTTCGCACAAAACCGCAATACCCGCATTCAGGCACAGCAGCGTGTTTTCGAAGTGGTGATTGTGCGTCGTCGCAATATAGACCACGTCCAGGCCCTCGCAGGTCAGCAGGTCTTCGTAGGAACCGTAGGCGTGTTTGGCACCATATTGGGCCGCAAACGCATCGGCCCGCTCCTGGCTGGTGGAAGCCACCGCCAGCAGGTCGACATCCGGAACGGTTTGGAGATCCTGAACAAATTTATGGGCAATCCGGCCCAGGCCGAGAACACCCCAACGAATCACGGCCATAAGCAGGGCAATTGAATCATTTTGGGAACAACTGTAGACCAAATGTACGGCATCAGGGGTTATAGACAAGAAGCCATCGTATTTTTGCCTATGACTTTCTTTAAAATCAGCCTTCTGTTCGGCCTCTTTTTACCCCTGACGGGCCACGCTCAGGCCGTTCCCGCAGACACGTTGAAACCGGCCACGCCCGTCGACTCGGTCGCATCAGATTCCACCGCCCGCCTGAAAAAAGAGGAAGAAGCCAAGGCGGCACCGGTCGCAGCCAGCGATCCCACGGGTTTTCACTACAAAATTACAGCCGACGGCACCGTGACCGCCGGGAACGTCAACCGGGCGTTGATTCAGGTTGGCGGAGCGTTCGACTGGGCGGTGAGTCAGCTTTTCCGGTTTGCCAGCAACCCGTCTTTTGCCTACGGGCGCCAGAACCAGCAGTTGAATGAACGGGAAATTCTGGCCGATTTTCGCACGACTTACCTCCACGAACGCAAGTTTTATTACCTCGGTTTTGGGGCCGTCGAAATCAGCAACCTCCGCAAAATCCACCAGCGGCTCACCGGCGGAGCAGGCATTGGCTACAAACTGCTCAGCCGCAAGAACGCCTACCTGTCCGTTACCAATGTGCTGCTGTACGAATACACGGATTTCATCACCAACTCGGTTGAGGTGCAGGATGTCAATGTGTTACGAAATTCTACGCGGATTTTTGGGGAATATCAGTGGGATCAGGGACGGTATTCGATCAGCCATACGGTTTTTATGCAACCGGCCCTCAACCAGCCCAACCTCCGCTGGAACGGCAATCTGGCTTTCCAGATCCGGCTGACCTCGCTCATCGGCGTTCGCACGGCGGTTCAGAATTCGTATGAAAGTGTCGTGGCCGCGGGGCGGAAAAACAACGATTTCCGGTGGACAACGGGTCTGGTCCTGGAGGTAAAATAACAGGTATTGTTGGTAACCACCCGCAAACCGCTTATCTTTTCCACTTTCGTGAACTCACCCACACTATACGTAACAGCCCCCACAGGCCCATTTTCATGAATATGAACCAATCCTACACGGACTACCTGCAGCACACGTCGGCTTCGGCGCGGCCTTTTCCGGCGGCCTGTCTGGAAGTGTTTTTGCTCGACCAGGCTCAGGATCGTCAACACCGGCGCGAAGTGGACAGACTGAACGAATTCGCCGAGGTTTTTGACTGGAAACTTACCCGCGACTACGAGAAAGCGCTCGTCGAAGGCTACACCGTCATTGTTTCGAACGCAGCCCGATCGATTCTGTGGGTCAGCCACCGGTTTCTGGCCATGACGGGCTATACGCCTACGGAAGTCATTGGGCGTTCCCCCCGGTTTTTACAGGGGCCAGACACGGACCCCGCCCGAATCCGTGAACTATCGAACGATCTGGCGCTGGCCCAACCTACAAAACGTACCCAACCCATTCTTCAACAGCTTGTTAATTACCGAAAAGGCGGTTCGCCGTATCTCTGCGACATTGAAATTGACCCGATCTGGAACAGAAAGGGGGAACTAACCCACTACATTGCTCTCGAAAAAGAGGTGTAACAGACGGGGCAAAACCGCTTATTTTACTTCAAAAACCGCCTTCCCAACACCCGGTCGGCCGTCGGTCGATGCGCCTTCGGCCACCACCCGAACCCGGGTGCGGGCGTCGGAAGCAAAGAAAGCAATCTGCGCTTTTCCGTCGTCTCCGGTTTGAATCATCGGCGCCCAGTGCAGGGTCGCCCGGAAATCCGGCCGGACGTGCTCGGGTTTGGCTTCGTCGTAGCGCGGGGCATAAAACGCCCGGACGGCCCGATAGCCCGGCACCACCGCCACCAGCGTTCCGGGCGACTTGTCCTTGGTATAGTCATAATCCGGCGATCCGCGTTTGGTGTAGACGGCAATCGCGCCACCACTCGCCCGGCTGCCGAAGATCGTGGCCGAAGCGCCTTTCAGCACGTCGATGGACTCCACATCATACACCGACACCGTCAGGATGCTCTCTTTGGAAACCGGCATGCCGTCGATGAGAAACAGCGGTTCGACCACCCCCGCAAAATTGGCGGCACCGCGAATCTGAACGGTGGGATTCATGGCACTGCCCGACACGTTGACGCCCGCAACCCGCCCCCGCAGCATGTCCAGCACCGTCATGGCTCCGCCTGTCATGGTTTGATCCACTTTGATGGTATTGCTGGCCTGCCCGTAAATTTTCCGGGAATCGGTGGGCGCTTCCCGCTTTTTACGAACCGTCACTTCTTTCAGTAAAATCTCCCGGTTTCGCCGGATTTGGGCTTCAATTTCCTGGTATTCCTTCACGTGTTTCAAGTAATCGGCCAGTTCATCCCGCTGGAAAACCAGGGGATTGTACGGTATTTTCGTCAGCTTCACCGTGGGTTTAACGAGGTTGTCGAGTTGAATTTCCACATTCCGGTTGTTTTTGCCCATCACCGCCTGAATCATCACCCGCGTCGAATCCTGAAACGACAGGCCGTATACGCCGAAACGACCGGTCTCGTCCGCTTCGCCCGACAGGATGTCACGGCTGCTATCGGGCTGCATCACCAGCACCGTCAACGTGACTTTGCCGGGCGTTTTCTGGTTGGGCCGAACCACCCGACCCGACAACGTCAGCCCCTGTTCAATCAGATGCTGCGGAGCCGGATAGGTTTCCTGCAGTACCTCTTTCCAGACAAACCGACGCCAACCCTGCGTCATCATCAGCACATCCAGATCCGGCAACCGCTCTTTGTTCGCGGGATCGAAATAATAACCGGGTTGCTCCACGCTGCCTTTCAGGTCGGAGTTGAGCAACAGATGCGACACCAGATCGGCGGCATACGGTTCTTTCTCCAGCACCTGACCAGCATCAGTGGCCGCCAGCGAAAGGTTGGCCCGGGCCGGTTTTCCCGACTCATCCGTTACGGAAACGTCCAGCTCCACTTTCTCGCGCGGACTGAACGTGGGTTTTGATGGTTTCACCTGAATGGTCAGGCGGTTATTTTTTTCGATAAAAATGAGTCGCTCACAAACCGGCTGGTTGGCTTCGTCGAACAAGGTCAACTGCGAAATGCCTTCCGGGAACAATTGCCGGGGAATCTGGACCACGACGGACTTTTTCGTGACCTCCCCCTGCGCGGCCTGAACGGCTTTCCCCCGCGATTGTGCAATCACGGTAAACCGCCCCTGAGCGCTGGCCGGTTTATTGTTTCGGACGTAGATGCGCACATTTTCGCGGTTGGTGATGTTATCGACCACCATCAGGTAGCCTTCCGGCTGGGCGGCTGGTAATGGGTATTGATGGGTACTGCCATCGCCGAGTTTAACAAAAGCCGTATAGGTCTGGCCGGTTTCCGGTTTGATCGAAAAATACCCCATGCCGAGGTGTTTGGTCGAAAAACCGGTGACGGTATCACCCGCCGAACTCAGCACGAAACCGGATGTTTCCAGCCCTTTTCCCGCCGGACTCACCGTTTTGAAAGCCACCCGCCCCTCTATTCCGTTCACCAACTGCCCGCCTTCCGGAAAAAACTGCACATCCGGTTGCAATGAGCCCGGTGAAGTGGTCATGGCCTGAACAGGTCCGACGTCGGTCCGTAACAGCGTCAGCGGTTTGCTGAAAAAATAGTCTTCCGGAAAGTTCTGCATCCAGCCCGTGTAGGCCCGCAGCAGGTACGCGCCCGACGCCAGGGAGTCGCCCAGGGCAATATCACCGGTGGCATAACCGTTTTCTGCTTTTAAAATTCGGTGCACCACCACTTTCTGGCTCTCGATTTGCAGCAGATCCACATACAGAACCTTGCTGACAGAATCGGCCAGGTGCGACGGGCCATCGAACAAATAGCCTTTCAGCCAGATCGTCTCGCCAACGGTATAATACGGTTTATCGGTCTGAACATAGACTTTTTCTTTCGGAAAAGCCGTGTTAAACGCCTGTAACCGCTCGACCAGGTAGACCGGAAACGTGTCATCGGCCAAACTGAATGCCAGCAAAACCGATGCGGCTACGAACCATCCGAGACGTCGAAACGAAGCACTTAGTAGATTCATTTAGTAGTTTTTCGAAATAATGTGGTAAAAAAACAAATACTCGCTCATAAATTAGCAATCTTAACGGCCACTAACCCTAAATAATGACAAAGCCCACTCTTAAAACCGCGCTTGTTGTTGGAGCGACTGGTCTTGTTGGAAATGTACTAACCCATCGCCTGCTGGATTCTTCAGCCTACGAAAAAGTGAAAGTGTTGGTTCGCCATTCGTTAGGGTGGCAACACCCCCGTTTGCAGGAAATCCAGTACGATTTTGACCATCCGAATGGTTTGCTGGTGCAGGCCGACGACGTTTTTTGCTGCCTCGGCACCACCATGAAAAAAGCGGGTTCCAAAGATGCCTTTCGAAAAATTGATTACAAATATCCATTAGACGTTGCGCAACGGGCTTTGGTCAACCGGGCGAAGCAATTTTTTTTAGTTTCGTCGATGGGAGCCAATCCGGATTCGTCGATTTTCTACAACCGCGTCAAGGGTGAACTGGAACGTGACCTGGCCGCCCTGAACTATCCGGCCCTGTTTATTTTCCGGCCTTCCCTCCTGCTCGGCGAACGCAACGAATTCCGGCTCGGCGAACGCATTGGGGAAGGCTTGATGAAGCTGCTCAATCCGCTGATTCCCGCCAAATACAAAGGCATCCGGGTGGAAAGCGTGGCCAACGCCATGTTTCAAAAAGCCCAGGAAGGACTGACCGGGAAGCACATCATTGAATCGGATCAGTTGCAGAATTTTTGACCTATGTACGCTCCTTCCCTGATTCGGTACGGCCAGACCGAGCCGCTGCCGGAACCCCGTATGCTCCGCGCCGGACCGCTGACGATGCAGTATGAACACGGTTTTCTCCGGTATATCCGCCTGGGCAACCACGAAGTTCTCCGCCTGATCTACCACGCCGTCCGCGACCCCAACTGGGCCACGGCCCCGATGGTGATCGAAGACGAAATCATTGACCAACAGACCGATTCGTTTCACGTTCGCTATACGAGCGTTTGCCAAAATGAGACTGTCCACCTGCGCTGGCAATGCGAAATCATCGGCGAACCGGACGGAACAATCCAATTCAATATCGACGGTGAAGCCCTCGCCGACTTCCAGCGCAACCGCGCCGGTTTCTGCATCCTGCATCCCATTCCCGAATGTGCCGGCCAACCCTGTACCCTTACGCACCCCGACGGCAGCCAGACCGTTGCTCCATTTCCGGAAGGCATCAGCCCCCACCAGCCGTTTCTGAACATTCGGGAAATGCAGTGGCCGATTTCCAACGACGGCTCGGCGGTTTTGTGGTTTGTGGGCGATGTGTTCGAAACCGAAGACCAGCGCAACTGGACCGATGCTTCGTATAAAACGTATTGTACGCCCCTTTCGCGTGCGTTTCCGGTACTGCTTCAAACCGGTGATACCATCCAGCAGTCGGTTGAACTTCGTCTGGTCGGTTCGTTTGCCAACCCGCTGGATGTTGAACCCAATCCTTCCGAAACCGCTCTTGGCTTTGAGTCCAAAACGCTTCCTCTGCCCGTCATCGGGCTGGGCGCCAACCCGGAAGCATTGACGGATTCGGCGGTGCACCTGCTCAAAGCAGCCCGCTTCCATCACCTGCGCGTGGAGGTTAACTTTCAGCACCACGACTGGCACGGAACTTTCCGGAAAGCCGTCGGCGATGCGGTTTTGCTGGATTTAAAGCTCGAACTGGTTTTGATTTTCAACCAGTTGGCCAATTATGAGCTGTACAGTTTTTTGAAAGAACCGGTCGAGCCGTCGCTGGTCTATTCCGTAACGATTCTCAGTAATTTTGCCAAATCGACCCCGGCGACGCTGCTGCATGAAGTGACGTCGCCCATTCGTCAGGCTTTTCCCGATGCGCAGATCGGGGCCGGAACCAACGCTTTTTTTGTGGCCGTCAACCGGCAAACGCCACCACTCGAAACCGTCGATTTTCTCAGCTACGCCATCAGCCCACAAGCCCACGCGGTCGATCATCTGACGTTGATGGAAAATACCACGGCCCAACCCGACACCGTCCGGGATGCCCGGCACTGGACGCCGAACGTTCACGTTTCGCCCGTTACACTGCGACCTCGTTTTAATCCCGACGCAACCAGCGACGATGCCGATTCTACGAACAATCAGATGCCTTTTTCAACGGATCCCCGGCAAATGGCGCTGTTCGGAGCCGCCTGGACGCTGGCCAGTTTAAAAGGGTTGATTCAGGCCGAAGCGCGTTCCGTTACCTATTACGAAACCGTAGGTGAAGAGGGGATTATTCAGGGCGATTTCCCGTCGGCTTACCCCAACCAGTTCGTTGCCGAAGCCGGTATGGTTTTTCCGTTGTACTGGATCTTTCGATTCGTGAACGGTTTTCGGGAAGGCAGGGTGATGCCGACCACCAGCAGCCAGCCGTTGAAGGTCGAAGCGCTCTGTCTGCAAAAGGACAACAAAGCGGTTTTGATCCTGGCCAATCTGACCGATGAACCGCAAACGGTTTCTGCTCCGATTACCCGAACAGTCGTCGTACGGACGCTGGACGAATCCTCATTCAGGAAAGCCTGTTTTTCGCCGGAATCCTTTCGGGAAGCGTCGGGCGAAAGCCTCATTCCTGAGAATGAAGAGCTGTTGCGGTTTAGCTTACCCCCGTACGCAACGGTTTTTGCGGAATGGGAAATCAGGGCCGTTTAATGTTCAGCCCACGATTGTAATCGTGGGCTGGTATATTTTTTCAGACTAGCCAATTGACCCTGAGCTGTTTTTCGGTTTATCAAAACGCATTTACAATTTCCGCCAGCGAAACGCCCAGCCATTGCCGCGCCATTTTGTCGAGTTGCGGCTCATCGCCCTGGAAGTGCAGCGTCGTGTGCGTATGCGTCAGGCGACCACCGGGCGCGAGCGCAGCAGCGGGCGATGAGCTTTCCAGTTCGTAGAATTTTCCCATCTGCGGCTGGCCCGGTTTCATCGGCCCGTCGTTGTAAGCGTTGGCAACATCCCCCACATACGGTTCTTTCTGAATTTCCCAGGCCGAATTGACGTAGTCGCGGTTGGACGGATCGAACGTAAACGTGACCAGCGTGAGGGTTTGGGAACCGGGATCGTAGCTGCCGAGCCGGTTTTTGACGCGGGCGGGCGGCACCCCGATTTTGCCGCGCGCATTGGCATCGGCCTTAAAGAAAGCCACGCTGTCGTTCACCACCAGCCGCGATGCCGGTATTTTACCAAAATAGCTATCGTTGATGGCCTGCCCATTCCCGATCTGAAAGGGCACCACAATCGTAGCTTCCGGCGACGCGTTGAACATGCCCAGAATCCAGACCGACAACAGCCCTTTTTCTTTCGTCCAGGGCTCTTTTCCGGTATTGATCAGGGTATTGTCGGATTCGACCCCCACGATCTTCAGCGAGTCGTTTAAAGACGCACCCGTTGCGCCCAGAATCTGGCTAATCTGCTCTGCGCCCAACAGCCGGACTTCACGCTCCACGCCGACACTGAACTTTGTCCCGGAATAATTCATCAGTTCAAAGGCTTTCGTAAACCGGGCCGAACGCTCATCTTTCGACGCCAGCACGAACGGTTCGGAGTCGATGGCTGCGGGCGTTTGCCAGTCGTCACCGGTAAATTTTGCACCCGGTTTGAAATAAATGGCAAATTGTCCGCCCTCCGGCCCAAGCCAGAACCGGTCTTCTCCGCCAAACGCATTCATGTGCGGCAGTACTTTCCCCGACTGAATCAGTTCGCGGTTAATCCAGCCGTAGCTCGTTTCGCCATCGGCGGTGCTGGTCATGATCCGTCCCTGATACGCCGGACAGATAAGAACCTGTGATTTACCATCTTGAAGGGTCACTAAATCGGGGTGGTATTGTTGGAGGAAGGCTGCGTCGGAAGCAAACATACGGGTTTGGGTGGTATCGGTTGGGGATGCTTTTTCTTCGCTGGAAGAGGTGGATTGGCAGGACAGCGCGCCCGCCAGGAAGGGTAAAACTACCCAAAGACTCACTTTTTTCATCATTTGGCTTAGGAATCGTCAGAATTTTCCGAAATTAACCACTTCTTATTCACTTCCCGAAAACCTCATTTAATCTTTCTCCGAACATGACCTTCGAGGCAACCATTCGCCCGGCTGATTATCAGGATGTTGGAACGCTTTACCGTTTCATTTGCGAACTGGAAGAAACCCAACTCAATGCGGTGGCGTTTCGGGCGGTATTTCAACGGAACCTTACCGACAAACGGGTGCATTATTTAGTCGCGGAAATCAACGAAGATATAGTCGGTTTCATTAGCTGCCACGTGCAATACCTGCTGCATCATACCGGCAAAGTGGGCGAAATTCAGGAGTTGTACGTGATGCCGGAATACCGCAACCAGCAGATTGGCCGCCAACTCGTGGCCGCGATGGAACAACTGGCAGAAGCCCACGGGTTTGTCAATCTCGAAGTGACGGCCAACCAGAAACGGACACACACGCACCGGTTTTACCAGCAACTAACGTTCCGGCCCTCGCATTTCAAGTTTGTGAAGGAGTTTCAGTAGGACGACCCTCCACTTACGCCCCGTTCCCCTAAAGGGAACTTAGACGCTCCAGATGCAAAAAGTCCCCTTTAGGGGATTTAGGGGCGGCAGAAGTAGATCGGCTCTCCTACTCCCGTTTCGAGAAATAGTCATTCACGTCTTTGTAGCCTTCTTTCACCGTTTTGGTGCGGGTTGAAATACGGTATTGGCTGAACAAATCGCCGTATTCGCGGGCGGCTTTCTGTCCGGCGGCATCGTTGTCGAAGTAAAAACACACCTCGAACCGTCGGAAGAGTTTCATCCATTCCCGTTTGAACATCGTCGCGCTGCCCAGACTAACGGCGGGCATGCCTTCCTGCATCAGTGTCATGCAGTCCAGCGCGCCTTCGGTGACGTACAGCGTCTGACCGGTTTTGATCAGGTCGGTAACATCCGCATTGAACAACTCGACCGGAACACCACTCAAAAACTGATACCGGGATACGGTTTCGGACGGGTTTCGGATCACCCGGCCCTGTAAATAAACGATGTGGTTCTTTCGGTAGTAGGGAATAATGATCGGATGCCGGTAAAAAATCAGGTTGCCTTTTTCGTTGAACAACCCGCATTCCTGCAAATCCGGCAAGGTGTAGGTCCTTCGCAGATACGCCTGTGCCGCCTGGTAATCATTGACGATAAACAGGCGAAACTTTCGCAAGGTGGTTTCTGAAAATCCGCGACCGACTAAATACTGCCAGGCTTCCTCCCGCACCACATTGGCGGGTTGCAACGCACAAATCCGTTGGAAATCCTCGTAAATCGTGCTGTGCAGCGGTTGGTAGACGTAGGAATTCGTATCAGACGGTAAGGCCATTCTCGTCGGTTTGGCAGAAATCGGTGTCTGTATTTTATTCAGATGGCCTTTCTTATATAGCTCCGGCTTATAATCGGGCAGGTAATTGAACGCCAGTTCGTGCATGGCCGCCGTATATTCCAGCTTGGCAACTCCGGCGTAGAAGTTAATGACGTCCCCGTGTTTGCCGCATCCGAAGCAGTGATACGAGTTGTTTTGCGGATAAATGACCAGCGACGGCGTTTTTTCGGCATGAAACGGACACACGATCTTGCGGTTTTCGTGCAGTTCATACCCCAAATCCGTTACAACGCGGACGATGTCGATGGTACGGGTTTGCGTGAGCAGATCCATTTAGTAACCGTTTGACCCTGCATGTTAACAAAAAAACCGGACATCGAAGCAGATGCTTTGATGTCCGGTTTTTTTGTTTTAGAGTAAAGAAGTAAGATGTGAGAGAAAAGACTTAACCGCTCAGGTGGTATTTGTCTTACTTCTCTTGTCTAATCTCTTTTATCTCAAAAAATCAATTCAGGAAGCTCAACCGCAGTTCAGCCAGTTGGTTGCGAATCGACGCATCGATCTGGCGGTCACCGATCCGGAGAATATACCCGCCGATCAGCTTCGGATCAATGGTTTCTTCGAGTTCGATTTGCTTTCCGGTTTCTTTGGCAACGACATCGATAAACTGCTTCCGAATTTCGTCTGTCAGCGGTATCGTCGTTGTCACCTGAATCTTCTGGATGCCTTTCAATTCATTGTACTGCCGGACGAATTCGGTAGCGATGCTATCCATAATTCCTTCCCGGTTTTTCTTCGAAATGATGTTGAAGATCGTAAACGAAAGGGGATCGACACGGCTTTCAAAGATCGCCCGCAAAACGTTTAGTTTCTTCTCATGACGCAAAATCGGGCTTTTCAGGGCCAGCATCAGGTCGCGGTTTTTACGAACCACGTCGCTGAAAAACAACATATCTTTGTACACCTCTTCGACCTTCTGCTTCTCTTTCGCGAGGTCGATCAGCGATTTAGCGTATCGGAATGCTACTGTAGACTCTGCCATCTTAGGAGTTAAGAATTAAGAGTTAAGAATTAAGAGTTAAGGCAAAGCCCGGTCAAGTTAAGAGAAAGCAAGCGTCAGCCAACTCTTCACTCTTCACTCTTCACGCTTAACTTAATTTAATCGTGCTTCGGCAACCAGACTTTTAACCAGTTCTTCCTGTGATTTCTTATCGCTCAATTCCTTTTTCAGAATTTTTTCGGCGATATCCAGCGACAATGTGATCACTTCACGCTTCACCTCGGCAACCATGGCCTGGCGTTCGGTCTGCAATTCTTCGCGGGCTTTCAGAATGATGCGGTTGCCTTCTTCCGTTGCCTTATCGCGTGACTCAGCAATAACGCGGTCGGCGGTTTCTTTGGCTCCCCGCAGAATGGCATCCCGTTCGGCGCGGGCTTCGGCCAGCAGCTTCTGGTTGTCGGCCTGCAGTTTCGCCATTTCGATCCGGGTTTTTTCGGCCATATCCAGGGCTTTCTGAATATCGTCTTCCCGCTCTTTCAGGCTTTCCGTAATCGGTGCCCAGGCAAATTTTGACAGAATGAAATAGAGCAGTCCGAAAACGACCACCATCCAGAATAACAACCCAATGTCGGGAATGAGCAGATCCATTGACGTACGAAATTAGAATATATAAATACGTTGAATTTCTTTTTTGATTGAAATCAGCCCGTCGGCTGACTAATTCATACCGACGGGCTTTTTCCAGTTTTGTGAGTCGTATGCCAACGCCTAATGCAATCAGCGACCCGGATGCGGTTTCCTGGTTAGCCCAGTGAGATCAGCAGACAGATAACGGCTGCGAACAGAGCCACGGCCTCGATCAAGGCTGCGATGATCAACATCGCGGTCTGAATCCGACCAGCAGCTTCCGGTTGGCGGGCGATCCCTTCCATCGCCGAACCACCAATACGGCCAATACCCAGACCTGCACCGATAGCGGCCAGACCTGCGCCAATGGCGGCACCCATTACTGCGAAGCTACCCGTAGCTTCCAGAAGAATAGAGAGCAACATTGCAAACATGCTCGATAAATTGATTTATGGTTAAACAAAAAAATACAAACTAAAAAAAGGTATTCGGTTTACGGTTTTCAGACCCGTCATTTCTCAGGATTTAGCCTCCATTTCGAAGGCCCGGCGTAAACCGTAAACTTTATAATATTCAATGCCCGTGATCGGCTTCGTGACTGTCTTCAATCGCGCTACCGATGTACATCGACGTGAGCAGGGTAAAAATGAACGCTTGCAGGAACGCAACCAGCAATTCGATCAGGTTCATGAAGAGCGAGAAAACGATAATCAGCGGGCTAACTCCCCAGCCCATCCCGGAACCGCCCAGGTCATTGGCAATGAAAATCAGGCCTAACAAGCTCAGAATGATGATGTGGCCCGCTGTGATGTTGGCAAACAACCGCACCATCAGGGAGAACGGTTTCATGAAAACACCCACGATTTCCACCGGAATCATGATCGGCAGCAGCGCCACCGGCACACCGGTTGGCTTGAAAAGGTGAGCCCAGTAATGCTTGTTTCCGCTCAGGTTGACAATCAGGAAGGTGATTACCGCCAGCGTCATCGTGATGGCGATGTTGCCGGTTAGGTTGGCACCACCCGGTAGCAGGCCGAGCAGGTTATTGAACAGAATAAAGAAAAACAAAGTCAGCAGGAAGGGCAGGTATTTGGCGTATTTCGGACCGATGTTCGGTTTGGCAATCTCGTCGCGAACAAACAGAATAACCGGTTCCAGAAACGACTGCAAGCCTTTGGGCGCCTTGCCCCGGTTTTTCTCGTAGCCTTTCCGAACGGAGAAAAATACAAGTAAAAGCAGAGCCGCACTCAACAGCAGAGAAGCCACGTTTTTCGTGATGGAAAAATCGTAGACTTTAATCGTCTTGTCAGCCTCGCCGTTGGCACCGGCGCGGTAAATCTTATTGTGCTCCTTTACGTAGCCGTTGTAGTTGGCTTCGTGGGCGAAATGGGAAGACGAAAACACGTCCAGACCCTTGTCCTGCGTATACAGAATGACCGGCAAAGGCAGCGTCAACCCGTGTGCAAATTCCCAACCGTGGTCGTCTTTAATGTGGTGCATGATCATGTCACCCACATTGAATTTCTTCTTTTCCCCGGTTGCGCCGTGGTCGTGATGCTCGTCGTGCTGTGCCGTAACGGCGGCCAACGTGCTCAAAAACAATACAATACTTAAAAATGCTTTACGAATTAGGAAACGAGACATATGAAGTAAATGGTATATATCACAAACCGCGTCGCAAGTTACGACTCAAAATGTAGATTTCAAAGGCTGTATAAAATATATATAGTGCAAGAAAGTCCAGGATGAACAGTTTCACGCCATCGACACCCCGCCACAAAAAGAACCCGACAAAAACAAGGCACAGAATCAGCCGGGCCACGATGGTCGCCATGTAAAATGGGATGAATTTTTCGCGATTATTCTGAAAACCAACCTCCATCAACCGGTGGATCAGAAACGAAATGCTCAGAAAAAAAATCAGCATGAACTTCCAGTAGGGATGTAACCAGCGTTCGGCTCCGTACTGTTCGGCTACAAAAAATACAATTGCAAGCAGGGCGGTGGCCCCAAGACTCGGGAGCATATCAGGGCTGTTTGGGTAAACTGCGGATAAACAGGTACAAAGACGAACCAATGGCCACCAGCGACAGCACCAGCGTCCAGATGGGTTTCTGGTTGCCCTGCCACTCGTCCAGTTTAATGCCGCCCCAAACGCCCAGACCAATCGTGGCCAGCATTTGAAAACCGATCGCGGAGTATTGAACGAACGAGCTGGTCTTGCGGGTAACCTTCCGGAACGGCTTTTCCGGCTCGTCAGAATGGGAATTATTGGGTTCCATGCGTCAGGTCTTCGGATTTGGTGTCAGTTATTTCGTATTTTTGTAGGCGTGGCACACTTTTCGATACGGATTTTGCGTCGACGTCGTTAGTCAGTAGTGTTGGTTCTGCGAAGGTAGAAAGCCTTCCGTCGGTTACCAAGTATCTCACCATTTTCCATGCAAGGCGGGTTTTTCAACCGATATTCCATTTGTCCTTCTGTAGCTGACGGGTTCCGGCTTTCTTTGCTGTGGGTTGTCCTGACGGTTGGGGTCAGTGGCTGTTCGCAATACAGCCAGAAAAAGCTTCCGGTGGCCTATCACAACCTGAACGCCCGCTACAATGCGTACCTCATCGCGCGCGACCGGCTTCGGGAAGTGGAACGCTATCAACAGAAAACCTACCAGGAAAATTACAACCAGCCGCTGCCCATTCTGTTGCCCCTCGATTCCACCAAACTGGAACCTGTGAAAGCGCAACTGGACGACGCCATCAAGAAGGCATCGCTGGTAGCCGAGCGTCACCAGAACAGCAAGTGGCTGGATAACAGCTACATTTTGTTGGGAACGGCCCGCTTGTATCGCCAGGATTACGGCAATGCGATGGAGGTGTTCAAATACGTGAATACGAAAGGCGAAAGCGAGGACGAAAAACACGAAGCGTTGATTCTGCTGATGCGGACTTACGTCGAAATCGCGGATTATGCAAATGGGTTGAATGTGGCGGAATACCTTCGCGTTCAGCCGCTTAACAAAGTTAATACGCGGGATTATTATTTAACGAAAGCGTATCTGCACCAGAAAAAACAGGAATATGCGGTGTCGGCGGCTTTGCTGGACGCCACGTTTCCGTTCCTGAAAAAGGGCGAAACCACGGCCCGTTTGCATTTGATTACCGGTCAACTCTATGATTTAACCGGCAAATCAGACAAGGCCGTTGCGCATTACCGCTCGGTGTTACGAAACCGCCCCACTTACGAGCAGTCGTTTTATGCCACGATTTATTCCATTCAGGGCGGACGAACCAGCAGCGAACGGTTTAGCCGGATGCTGAACGACCGCAAAAATACCGACCTGAAAGATAAGATTTATTACACGATGGGTTTGCTGGAAGCCCGGAACGAACGGTATCCGAAAGCCATCGAATACTGGAAAAAATCCATCAGGGAAACGACGACGAACACCCTCCAGATTCCGTATACCTACCAGGAAATGGGGAAACTGTACTTCGAAAAATTGCTGGATTTCCCCACCGCCAAGGCTTATTACGACAGTGCACTGGCGCTACTGCCCCAGCAATCGGCCGACTATAAACTGCTGGCCGGTCGGAAAGTGTTTCTCGACGAATTCGTCGCCCAGCAGCAAACCATTCTGACGGAAGACAGCCTGCAAAAACTGGCGCAGATGAACCCGGCGGCTCTGGACCGCCACCTGGACGAAGCCATCGACCGCAAGCTGAAACAGCAACAGGCTTTGCTCAAGCAGGCGCAGGAAATTGCCGCTCAGGCGTCGAACCGCCCCGCCACCTCGTCCGACATTCCGGCCGACCAGCGGTGGCTTCTGTACAACCCCATCATGATTACGCAGGGAAAGACCGAGTTTACCCAGAAATGGGGAACCCGACAGCTGGAAGACAACTGGCGCCGGAGCCAGAAAGAATCATCGGCCCAGCTAGCTACGATTGACTCGGCTCCCCAAACCGGTACGGCCCTGAATGCGACGGGGTCCGACGGTTCTGCTCCGGCTACCCTGACGGCCGAAGAACGGAAGGCGCAGAAAGAAGCGTTGTATGCCACCATCCCGTTTAGTCCGGAAGCCCTGAAACAATCGAACCAGCGGCTCGAAGACGCCTACTACCGCCTGGGGAAATTGTATAAATTTCAGTTCAATCAGCCGGACAAAGCCATTCCGACCTTCGAAACCTTATTGACCCGTTATCCGAACACTTCCGTGAAACCGGAAGTGTATTACCTGTTGATGGTTTCGAACGACCAGTTGAACCGGACTTCGGCCTGGAAAGACAAACTGCTGGCCGAATTCCCAACGTCGTCCTATGCCCGTCAGGTTGGAAAAACCGGCGCAAATGGTGCCCCCACGGCGACCGGCGAAACCGAAGCCCAGCGCGTTTACACGGAAATCTACGGACTGTATAAAGCCAATAATCTGAGTGAAGCCCTCAGCCGGGCCGAAACCGCCCTGGGTGCGTTGACCGGCAGTTTGATTGAAGATAAAATGGCCGTTTTGCGCGTCATTCTGATTGGCAAAGTGCGCGGTGTGGAGCCCTACCGTCAGGCCCTGATCGAGTTCATCCGCGATTATCCAACCAGTCCTTTACTTCCAAAAGTGCGAGAAATGCAGGTAGCCGCCGAGCAGCAGACGGCCAAGCGAAAGTGACGTTTTTGGTTAAAATGTGTACATTTGACAAAAGCGGAAGTGTATCCCAGTATCAAGTTTAATCCCTGATTCCCCTATGTTTGAGTTACAACCGGGTTTGTATCGACGCCTGATTGCAAGACTCTGGAAACTGACCCTGGCCGGCGTTGTCCTGCTTATTCTGTATATCGTTGCGGTTAGTTTCAATTTTCTGTGGTTGTTTGGCGGAATGCCCAGTCTGAAAGCGCTCGAAAACCCGCAGAGTTATCTGGCTTCGGAAATTTATACCGAAGACGGTGTTCTGCTCAGTAAATACTACCTCGAAAACCGGACGCCCATTGAGATTTCTCAGGTTTCGCCCAATGTTATTTCGGCCCTTCTGGCGACGGAAGATGCGCGGTTTGTGAAACATTCCGGAATCGATGCCCGCAGTATTTTCCGGGCGGTCAATGGTGTTTTGACGGGCCGGAGCAGTTCGGGCGGGGGCAGTACGCTGACCCAGCAAGTGGCCAAAAACCTGTTTGAAACCCGGACTGAAAAATTCCGGGGCGTGCTCGGCAGCATCCCCTACGTGCGCGTCATCATTGACAAAACCAAGGAGTGGATTCTGGCGGTGCGGCTTGAGCGCAACTATACCAAACAGGAAATCCTGATGATGTACCTCAACACGGTGTCGTTTGGGAACAACACGTTTGGAATTAAAACGGCCGCCAAGACCTATTTCAACAAAGAACCCTGGCAACTAAACGTCGAGGAAGCGGCCATGCTGGTCGGAATGCTCCAGAATCCGTCGCGGTTTAATCCCCGGTTGTATGAAGACCGTTCGCTCTTACGGCGTAATGTGGTGCTGTTTCAGATGCGGAAATACGGTTTTCTGACCGACGACCAGTTTGCACTTTACAAACAGAAACCGATCAAACTCGATTTCAACATCGAAAATCAGAATACCGGCCGGGCGGCATACTTCCGATCCGTCATCAAAAGCGATATTCAGAAGTGGCTGGATGAGTACAACGAAGCTCACCCGGACGACGAACTGGATCTGGAAACCAGCGGTTTGAAAATCCGGACCACCATCGACTCCCGCTTGCAGAAAGCCGCCGAAGAATCGGTTTACGAACACATGCGCGAACAGCAGCGGAAATTCTATGAACACTGGCGGGGCCGGAACCCCTGGACCCAGAAAATCGACGGGAAATACCGGGAAATACCGGGTTTTATCGAGCAGGTCGCTAAACGAACGCCCCGGTACATTGCCTTAAAGCGCGAATACGGTGACGACGAGAAGGCGATTTGGGCCGAAATGCGAAAACCGGTGAAGATGAAAGTGTTCGTGTATGGCGGTCGGCGGAACGAGAAAGACACCGTGATGAGTCCGTTGGATTCGATCAAATACTACAAGCGGTTTCTGAACGTCGGTTTCATGTCGATGGATCCCCGCAACGGCCACGTGAAAGCCTGGGTGGGCGGGATCAACTTCAAATATTTCAAATTCGACCACGTTAAACAGGCCAAACGCCAGCCGGGTTCGACCTTCAAGCCGTTTGTGTATCTGACAGCCATCGACAAAAACTTTCTGACGCCCTGCGACCGCGTAACTGATCAACCGGTCCGGTTTGAACCCTATGAGGACCACAATGGTCCCCGAGCCTGGGTACCAAAAAACTCAAATGGTAAATACAGTTACCATCAATTGTCGTTACGTCAGGCTTTGGGCCGTTCGATCAATTCGGTCAGTGCCCATCTGATAAAGCAGGCGAAATCTACCTCAGTCGTCGAATACGCGCATAAACTGGGTATTGAAAGTGACTTGATCGCGAACCCAACCCTGTGTCTGGGAACAAGCGACGTGTCGGTCTACGAAATGGTGGCAGCCTATTGCACGTTTGCCAATGCCGGTTACCGGGTGAAACCGCTGACGGTTCTGGATATCCGTGACAAAAATGGCAACCTGCTGAAAAGCTTTTTTGCCGAGAATAAATTGGTGATCAATGCCAATACCGCCTACCAGATGCTTTATCTGATGCGCGGTGCGGTGGAAGACGCCGATGGAACCTCACAACGGCTCCGGACTCAATATAAACTGCTGGAAGGCGGCAACGAAATTGCGGCCAAAACCGGTACGACTTCCAGCTATTCGGACGGCTGGTTCATGGGCATGACGCAGAATCTGGTGTCGGGCCTGTGGGTGGGTGGCGACGACCGCAGCATTCACTTTCGTGACATGGCACTGGGTCAGGGCGCGCGGGTGGCCATGCCAGCCTGGGGTATGTACATGCAGAAGGTCTACGCCGATCCCACGTTGCGACGTTCGTATCCCAAGGTGCCGTTCCGAAAACCCGACGGTTTCAACCTGTCGCTGGATTGTGGCGGGTATTCCATCGACTCCAGCCAGCGGTACATTGCGCCCAAAGTCGTCGAGTCGGAAGAGGAAGAAATTTTGAATTAATATGTGAGACAAAAGAGGTGAGATAAAAGACAAGAGGCTACTCAATCCACTACTGCTTTAGTCTCTTGTCTCACCTCTAGCCTCTTTTATCTACTCATGAAAATCCTGCTGGCTCCTGATAAATTCAAAGGTTCACTGACCGCCCGGCAGGTGTGTGACGCCATGACAGAAGGCATTCGGCTCGTTCATCCCGGTGCTGAAATTGTGGCGTTGCCGATGGCCGACGGCGGAGAAGGAACCGCCGAAGTCCTGACGATGGCCACCGGAGGGCAATGGATCACGGTTCCGGCCCTCGATCCGCTCGACCGACCCATTCAGGCTTCCTACGGTATTTCCTCCGACCACCAAACGGCTTTCATCGAAATGTCCCAGGCTTCGGGCCTGCGATTGCTCCATCGAAATGAACTGAATCCGCTCAAAGCAAGCACGTTCGGCACGGGCCAGCTCATTCTGGATGCCATCAGCCGGGGTGTTACACACCTGGTGCTGGGCATTGGTGGCAGTGCTACCAACGACGCCGGCATCGGTATGGCAGCCGCTTTGGGGTGGCAGTTTCTGGATGCGCAGGGTGAACCCGTTGCTCCCTGCGGTGGGAATCTGGAGCGCATTGCCCAACTCGTCCCGCCGGTTTTACCTTTGAATCTTTCCGTAGAAGTCGCCTGTGATGTGACCAATCCGCTTTTTGGCCCTACCGGAGCAGCTTATGTATACGGCCCCCAAAAAGGCGCTTTGGCTGACGATGTGGAGAAACTGGATCAGGGATTGCGTCATCTGGCGCATCGGATTCAGGCGCAATATGGCGTCGATTTAGCCGACATCCCGGGAGCAGGGGCTGCGGGCGGACTGGGTGCCGGGGCGCTGTTTTTTCTGAAGGCTACGCTGAAAGAGGGCGTTAAAGTAGTCATGGAGCAAACCCGCTTCGCGGAAAATCTGCCGGGTACGGACCTGGTACTGACCGGTGAAGGCAAGATCGACAACCAGACTTTGCAGGGAAAACTGATCAACGGCATTGCGCTGGAAGCCAAAAAGTTTGCCGTGCCGACCGTTGCCCTCTGCGGAACGCTGGAAGCCAAACCGCAGGAGTTGATGGCCCTCGGTTTAACAGCGGCCTTCTCCGTTTTGACCCATCCCCAGACGCTCGACGAAGCGTTATCCGGTGCTTACGAAGCCGTCCGGCAGACAACTTTTAATGTTCTTCGTTTGTTAAATAGGAGCACGGATTGAACGGATCAGACAGATTAAAACTGATTCTGTCCGTGAAAATCCGTTTAATCCGTTACATCCGCGTTCCCATCCCAAAAAATGGCCGAATTCGATTATAAACCAGAACTGGCGAAGGTTCCGCATGAACCGGGCGTATACCGGTATTTTGACGCATCAGGAGAAGTCATTTATGTTGGCAAAGCCAAGGATCTGAAAAACCGGGTCAGCAGCTATTTTGCCAAATCGAACCAACACGACCGGAAGACCCTCAGACTGGTCAGCCAGATTCGCAAGATCGAATTCACCATTGTCCATACGGAATTTGACGCGCTGCTGCTGGAAAACCAGTTGATCAAGCGGTTTCAGCCCCGCTACAACATTCTGCTGCGCGATGACAAAACGTATCCGTTTATCTGCGTGACCAACGAGCGTTTCCCGCGTGTGATTACCACCCGTCGCATCGACCGGAAGATGGGGACGTTTTATGGCCCTTACGCCCAGCTCAGGCCCATGTATACCCTGCTGGAGATGTTCAGCCAGTTGTTTACGCTCCGGACGTGTAACCTCAATCTGACACCGGAAAACATCGAAGCCAAAAAATTCAAGGTGTGTCTGGAATACCACATCGGGAATTGCAAAGGCCCCTGCGAAGGACTCGTCAGCGAGGCCGACTACCTCAAAGACCTCGACCAAATCCATTCCATTTTGAAGGGAAATGTGGCACCGGCCCAGCAGTATTTCAAAGAACGCATGTTGGAATCGGCCAATCAGCTGGCGTTTGAACAAGCCCAGCAATTCAAGGAAAAGCTGAATGTTCTGCAAAATTTCCAGAGCAAATCGACGGTGGTCAACCCCAAGATTTCGGATGCGGATGTGTATACGATTGCCTCGGATGAGTCGGCGGCTTACATCAATTTCATGAAGGTGGTCAACGGAACCATCACGCAGACGAATACAGTGGAGATCAAAAAGAAGCTTGACGAATCGGACATAGACCTGCTGACGATGCTAATCATCGAATTTCGCACACAATACGGCAGCGAGGCTAAGGAGATTATCACCAACATTCCGCTGGAAGCCGATCTGAAAGCCGAAATTACGGTGCCGCAGATTGGGGACAAGAAGAAGCTGCTCGATATGTCGATGAAAAACGTGCTGTATTTCCGACGCGAACGGGCCGAGCGGGCAGCCGCCGAAGCTACCGGCAACGCCAGCAAAAAAGACCGCGTGTTGATTCGGCTGAAGCAGGATTTGCAGCTCAAAACCTTACCCAACCGCATCGAATGTTTCGATAATTCCAACATTCAGGGCACCAACCCGGTTTCGGCAATGGTGTGTTTCATTGATGGAAAACCGTCCCCCAAGAACTACCGCCATTTTTCGATCAAAACCGTTGTTGGACCCAATGATTTTGCATCGATGCACGAGGTCGTTTCCCGCCGGTACATCCGCGTGCTGGACGAGCAAAGCGGTCTGCCCGATCTGATTGTGATCGACGGTGGTAAAGGCCAGTTGAGTGCGGCCTGTGAAGCCCTGAAGGAGTTGAATCTGTATGGTCAGGTGCCGATCATTGGCATTGCCAAACGATTGGAAGAGATTTACTTTCCGGAAGACAGCCTCCCGCTGTATATCGATAAGAAGTCTGAGTCGTTGAAGCTGATCCAGCGCATCCGCGACGAAGCGCACCGGTTTGCCATCACCTACCACCGCGACAAACGCAGTCGAAACAGTTTGATCAGTGAACTGGAAAACATCGAAGGCATTGGCAAAAAAACGGCGGCTAAACTCCTGAAGTATTTTAAAGGTGTGAAAAAGATTCGGGAAGCGCCAATCGACGACATCGTGACGGTCGTTGGAGCCGATAAAGCGCAGAAAGTCAAGCAATACTTCGAGACGATCGATCAGGTGTGATCGATCCGGAGCCTGGAGAGTAAAGACAAGAGAATAAAAAAGGAACGCTAACTTTTATACATAACAAAAAAGGGAGCTGAAGCTCCCTTTTTTGTTATGACTGGATTGGGATTAATATTCCCACAAACCGTGTTCCTGTTCCATCAACTGTTGTTCGAGTTGATACGATTTCATCAGGCCTTCCCGTTCGCTACCGTACTGACCGATCAGATCACGATCTTTCGGGTTCGACACCTTGTAAATTCGTCCGTAAAATAACCGCAGGTCGAAAGCATCGGCCAGGTTTTTGTGCTGGGCCTGATTCTGGGAGTTATACCAGATAAACTTCTTCGGATCGCTACGGAACAGTTTGTCGAGGTCCTTGTATTTAAAATAGGCCACCTGCGTTTCCAGACCCGACGGGCTTTTGTCGGCCGGAATCACGATACCAACGGTTTGAATATCATAATACAGGCGAGAACGTTTGCGATCGAATACCCAATCTTCTTTGATATCCAGAACGCTATATTCGTCGTTTAGGCGCTCAATGCCCGTGAATGGATTCGCTTTCGCCATGGCGCTCGAATCGACTTTCGGCACTTCCGGAACGACCGGTGCTGCTTTAACGGGCTTTTTGCCTTTGGTATTTTTAGCGGTTGTTTTCTTTTTGGGAGCGGGGGTTCCCCAGCCGTCATCTACCGGTTTAGCCTTCGCGGTTTGCGGAGCGGGGGTTCCCCAACCATCATCGGCGGGCTTTTTGGCTGCGCCCTTTTTATCTTTGGAAGCATCGCCCCAGCCATCGTTTGTCTTGTCTTCGTTGCCAAAACCGGCGGCTCTTTCTTCTGCCGTCAGGGTAGCGCCCTGTTCGGGTGCGGCCAGTTTTTCGGCAAATTTTTCAACCGGCATCGGCGTATTGACCGAGTCATTGGGATAGGCAACCAGAACGCCCGCTTTCACGGCATCAATCAGGTATTTGGTAATCTGATTGTTCTTGGAAAACATGGCCTGATTCTGCTTTTCGTTCAGATCGACCCGACGCCATAATGTTTTTTTCATCATGACATCATTCTCATTGATCTCCCGAACCGACAGCGGATTGGTTTTCGTATTGTCTCTTTCCTGCGCCTGTGCCGCCCCTCCTGCCATTACTGCCAATACAGCAGCTACTGCTACGCTTCCCGCCTGTTTCATGACCTTGTGCTTTTTGCGTTTATTCTCCACAATAACGAACTGATTGTCAGCTATCGTACTGACTAATTCAAATTAATTGTATAAATCTTCTGAACGACGGGAACATCACTGATCTCTCCCCGGAAGTTTCGCCGTTCGACCCCTTCCACTTCAATAACATACCGCATGCCTGGCTGGGCATCAGCCGCCAAGGCTCCTACCGAACCCCCGTTTGGCCCTAACGAAACCGGAGCCCCAATGGGACGACCGCCCTGCGCCAAACGAACGGTAAAGCCTTTTACCCGGAAATTGGCATCATCCGGCATAAAGTTTTTAAAGCTTTCATCCGGAATGGCCCGAACCTGGATGCTCCGCACGCTGGATATAGGCATTCCCCGACGCTCGTCAATTTCGGCTCCTCCGGCGTATACCCGCAACGTGGGACGAGGCACCCGATTTACCTTGAACTGGTTGGTTCCTAACAGGCTCCCTCCGTTGTTGACGTTCAGGCTCACCTGTGCCGCATTGGGAATAACCGTAATTTTACCGCGTTCTCCGCTGGTTATCACCGCTGCGCCATTGGCTGTAAACGACGGATTCCATAAGGCACCCAGTTGCGGGCTCTGAATGCTCAGTTTATTAGCGCACCCCAAATACAACGGAGGCATGGAGGCCGTTTCAATCTCGTAAGACGGTTTGGCTACAAAATACTCTTGATTGAAGTTAACGGTTTTCATCCCATCCGGGGCCTGATAACTGATGGAGCCCGTTAAATTCCGTTTCGCTAACCCGTTTTTATCATAGGTTCCGCCCTGCGCTGTAAATTCAATTTTACCAACCCCATCTTCTACCCGAACCGCACCGCCATTCAGGCTCATACGGGGTGAAATTCCACTCGACGAAGCCGCCAGAAACATTTCACCTTTGAACTTGGTACCGGCCACAACCACTTTGGATTCCATGCTCACCCGTGCCAGAATCTTGTCAAACTTGATGTCCTGCGCTCCCACTTTGCTCGCCAGGTAGTCCAGGATTTCTCCTTCCATTCGGCGGATGTCCGATTGACGCTGACTCAAAACAGCCAAAGCTGCCGGAACCGGCGTTTGTTCAAAATTCAGTTCGGCAAAATCCTTGTTGCGTTGTTCTTTGGAACGACTGGCGATTGGATCGTCTTTGGCATCAGCCGCTAATGGCGTAAATTTGGCGTTGGGATTGTATTTCTGAAGTTGCTGGGTGAACTGGTTCAGTTTTTCTTTCAGTTCATAGGCTTTACCGTTTTTACGGCCACCCACCATAATAATCCCAACCTTGTCTTCTTCGTTCGGGTTTTTCAGCCGACCTTCTTCATCGAGTCCACCACCCGCTTCCGTGATCAACTGTTGCTTCACTGTTTCCAGCTCATTCACAATGCCAGCCGTCATGGTGCGAACTTCTTCGGCCTGCTTCACCACAGCCACATCCGCGGCCCGGTTTCCTGACTTGTCAACGGTGGCCTTAATATTGTCTAACGTGGACTGGTTGATGCGGTTTGCAGAACCCGTTGACGTTTCCAGACTGCTATTTAGTAAGATAAATTTCTCCAGCAAAGCCGAACTGACCTGTAAGGCCAGCATTGCGGTCAATACCAGATACATCATCCCGATCATTTTCTGACGGGGTGTTTCTTTTGCGCCTGCCATTAGTTTATGGTAGAGTAACTTGTAATGTAGAATTAAATACCGGTCGTTTAAAGTCTTTGAGTTGGCATTCAACGTTACAATTGTAAACCGCTAAATGCCAACTCCTTTTCCTTTAACGATTATTTGGCGCCATTTCCGCGCATGGCCGTCAACATACTGCCGTATACGTTGTTGAGAGACGACAGATTGTTGGTTAATTTTGACATTTCGCTTTTGAACTGCTGCGTGTCACGGCTGGCTTCCGACATATTTTCCATCGCACTGGTCAAATTGCCATAAAACGCATTCATGGCTTTCAGGTGCTTGTTGGTGTCCTGTAATTCCAGTTCATACACGGCATTCAGAGCACCCATGCTCTGGGTGATTTTCTGGAACTGGGTACGGTATTCTTTGGCATCCTGCGTTGCATCAGCCATTGCATTCATCGAGGTGACCGCTACGCCGTACGATTTGTTCATTTCGTTGATGGACGAAGCCGCCTGCCGAACATTCTGGGTGTATTCGTTGGTGGCAATCGTGGCATCCGAAACGTCACGCATTTTGCCAACGGTATCGGTAAAGCTGCGCAGGCCCGTGCCCAGTTTTTCAAAAATCTCCGGCGACACTTTTGCATCAGCCAGCATTTTATCCATATTGGCGGTCAAGCCATTGCTTTGCAAAGCCGGGCGACGCTGGGGCAATTCGCCATCGTAATCATCAGCCAGTTCCGGATAGACCCGCGCCCAATCCGGTTCTTTCTGGGTATTTTGAGCGAATGTTTGAAATGCAAACAAGACGAAGATCGCTACTTCGGTCAGCAGACCAATGGTCAAGATGGTGCCTCCACCCTCCCAGTGCTGAATTTTACCCAGTGCGCCGAGAATAACGACGGCAGCACCCAGACTATACAATGTCGGAAGGATTTTGTCAAAGAAAACACTCGAACCGTTACCGTTCTTTTTAGCCATGATTAAAGCAAAAATTAAATGGGTATTATGTGTTGTGTATAGGTATTAAATAGGGGTTGAGTCTATTCCATTCCGGAAACGAACCGGATTAACGACGGGCACCTTTGGAAGCGGTTCTTCCTTGCAGGTTATCCATTACGCAGCGGAAACCGATGAATGACCGCTTATTGCTTTCGAGTTCGTAATACCGCGTCCCCGTTTCCAGATAGTAAGCGATATCCTTCCAGGAACCACCCCGCACTACTTTCCGGGGTTCGTCGGCATTCTGGTTGTCCGGGTTCATATCCCAAACAATGGCGGATGCATTTTCAGCATAGGCGTCGCGGGTCCACTCGGCCACATTACCGGCCATGTTGTAGAGCCCGTAGTCGTTCGGATTGTAGGCATTGGCCGGAGCCGTGTACGGATACCCGTCGGCGTCGAAATTCCCGCGTTGCGGTTTGAAGTTGGCCAGGTAGCAGCCTTTTCCGTTGGCTACGTACGGCCCACCCCAGGGATATTTAGCGGAGTTGTGACCGCCACGGGCCGCCCATTCCCATTCCGCTTCGGAAGGCAGGCGATACCGGGGAGAAACAAACTGGCCTTCTTTCGTGCGGTAATCGTTGTACAGGTTCGTACGCCAGGTGCAGAAATACTGGGCTGCCTGCCAGCTTACCCCAACCACCGGATAGGTATCGAATGCCGGGTGTGAAAAATAGTACTCCAGCATGGGGTCCCCGTTATGATACGTAAAGTCATTCTTCCAAACGGTCGTATCCGGGTAGAATTTCGTCATAATTTCTTCTTCGCCCAGCACTGAAACCGAGTCGGTCAGTAAGGCATTGACAAACTGACGGTATTCATGGTTGGTAATTTCCGTATCATCCATATAGAATGAACTGATCGTTACCCGCCGGTTCATGTTCGTCTGGGTTGCTGCTAAATCTTCATCGGCCTGTCCCATCATAAACGAACCCGACGGAACCAGCACCATACCATAGGGAGTGGTTTGTTTCCAGCCTTTTCGTCCATTGGCAGTGACTTCTCCATTGACAATGCCGACATCTTCGCCCTTGCCTTTTCCACCACCAAATTTGGATTTGATAAACCCGCAACCCTGCATCAGCAGAATCGTTGCCACCACCATCACCCCTCGGGCTGCGTTGCCGGTAAACCACTTGTTACTCATAGTTGTAGGGTACGTTAAAATCTGTTTCGCGTGCAAACCAGTCTTAGAACGAAAATAAAGCATTTTATTGTATACGTACATTTGAATTGATTAAATGCATCTATTATTCAAAAAAAGTACAAACTAACCTGCGATCAGTTCTATCACGTAGCCTACTAATTTTCTCAAAATTATCACTTTGGCTTTTAACAGCCTAACAATAATTACGCCAATCGTAGAAATGGCAACGGAGTAAAGAAACGAGGTCAGTTTGTGTAGTTGTTCTTTCAATAGCGGAATCGGGGCGTTCTGATGATCGGTTTACGGCCTGAGCGGGGTTCGGGGAGTGAATAAGACAATAAGATTTCGTGCGACGTTGGGCTTTTCGCATCGCGGTTGCTCACCACAAAATCGAACGCATACCCGAAGCGCAGGGCATTATTCCGGAGTAAACTAAGGCCGGCCGTTGCGGTGAACGCATCGCCCTGGCGGTAGCCGAAACCGACCCAGTGCCGCTTGTCGTACATGCCCAGTACACTCACCTCCACCGACGAATACGTCGCGTTGGTGTTGAATTTGTAAATGGCAGAGGGCATGATGTCGATCAGTTCATTCCACGCATACCGGTATCCCGCCGTCAGGTAGGCGGTTCGGTAAAGGGGGTTGAGTCCCGTATCGTTGCCTGATTTAAAATCAGGCTGGGTCAGGTGTTTCATACTGGCGCCAATATAATAGGTATCGGCATTGTAATAAACCCCTGCGCCCAGATCCGGCTGCGTCTGGTTGACACGTCCGTTCTGAATCAGCGGATCGCCGGGATCGTTGGGCCGAAACCGGTCATAATTGATCGACCGGTTGTGAATACCACCCTCTGCCCCAAAGGAGAGCGTTCCTTTTTTCAGGGGCACCCGAAAAGCATACGCGACCTGAACCTTCTGAAATCCCTGCGGACCAAATGTTTCGTTCACCGCATTCAAACCGATCCCTCCCCGAATTTTGTTCAGGGGCATATTAAACGAAAACAACTGGGTGCTGGGGGCTCCACCTTCGTCAAAGGTTCCCTGATAACCCAGGTACTGCGTCCGGTGTACCAACTGAAACCGGGTTACCCCCTCCGAACCGACTGCGGCTGGATTGTAGTAGACCGGATTGAACATATACAAGCTAAACTGCGGATCCTGATCCTGAGCCTGAACGCCCAAAGCCGTCATGAAACTGGCCAAACCAAGCAGGACAACGTAAAACTTACGATTCATATACTATCAGAACAATCACCAGACTAATTTCTAAATCTGCCGAACGAATCAACCGCCCGTTCAGTCGCCAGACCTGCTTAAGCGCATGTTACCTATTAAACGGAGATTTTCCAAAAATATTGGTATAAAAAAAGAGACCTTATTAAACTGCAATTGCGCGGCCTGAATGACGTACCGGATTCAAAAAAAATCACGGTCTAAGCTCATTCGGACAGCGCAATCGCTTCGCAGAATCGTTGCCATCTAGTGGCTGTTGGCCTTCTTCATATACAGTTCCAGCGCACCCGCCATCGACGGCGCATTGGGCAGGGGGGCTTCAATGTCCAGAATAAAACCGGCCTCGGTAACGGCCCGCGCCGTGGTGGGACCAAAAGCCGCCATCCGGATGCCGTTTTGCGTAAACCCGGGGAAATTATGCAGCAGCGAGTTGACGCCGGACGGGCTGAAAAACGCAATGATATCGAACGAATGGATGTCCAGATCCGAGAGGTCGGCCGGCACGGTTTCGTACATCACGGCTTCGGCCAGGTGCAAACCGCTGGTGTCCATGAAATCCGGAATATCGTTGCCCCGGATGTTGGAACACGGAAACAGGAACTTCTCACTCTTGTGTTTCCGGATCAGGTCGAACAGGTCGGCCGCCGTTTTATTGCCGGTAAAAATCTTCCGTTTCCGGATCACGATGTATTTCTGGAGGTAATTGGCGGTTTGCTCCGTCACGCAGAAATACTTCATGTCGGCCGGCATTTCCAGTTTCGCTTCCTGACAGATTCGGAAGAAGTGATCGACGGCGTTACGGCTCGTAAAAATGATGGCCGTATGGTCGAGGATGTTGATTTTCTGCTTGCGAAAGTCTTTGTAGGAAACGCCCTGAATCTGAATAAACGGACGAAAATCAATCTGCAGGTTGTATTTCCCTGCGATTTCAAAATAGGGCGAATTGCTGTCGGCAGGTCGGGCTTGGGTAACTAAAATACTGGCTACTTTGGTCAGCCTTTCCTGGTCGTACTTAGCAGAAATCTCACTCATCGAATACCTCGCGTTTTGTGTTTAAAGCTTGCCCACTGGCTACAGTGCGAACCGTACCCCAATGGTTAGCGGGATCAATTCAACGATGCAAAGGTACGAAAATAAATACAGATTTTTGATAACCGCTTTGTTTGCAATGACAACATATAACAGGGCCAGCCGGATGACGTAGAAGCCGACAAACGGAACAATCAGCCAGAGGCTGGGCCAGGTGGTGGTGGCGGCAGTGTTGGCGGCAATGGTGGCTACGCAAATGGTGCCACCGGTAAAAAAAATCAGGGAAGACTGCATGACCTTGAAGAAGTGCAAATTTACTACCTCTTCCAGCCGGTACAGCCCCCCAATGATCACGATAAAAAGATATTTTGCCAGCAACAGAAAAAAGGCCAGAAAGCTCAATTCAACAAACGTAAGCGTTAGATCCAGCAAGCCCTGCCCCCGCAGCAGCAAGGCCCTCGACAGAAAGAGATCGATGTTTTTGCTCTGAATAATCAGGTATAAATACGCCGTGATGAACCCCAAATTCATCAAAAAAAGAAGATTCGTTCGGCTCAGCGGCCGGTTGACCAGAAATAATTCATCCCGAACCGTTACCGACAACAAATCAGCCAGATTGAAGAACCGGAGGAAAGCGCGGTGGTGAAAATTGAATAAATACGCATTGACGGCCACAATGAACAGCAGACAGAGCGTGAAAAAATTGGTGTACATCGACAGCCGGCGGGGCAGAATACTGAGCCGCGTATCGGTTACCACCACGTCTTTCTGGGTGGCCGATTTTTGGTGGCCGATAAACACCAGCTTGTCCTCAACACCGGGGCTCCCGTGGAGCGTCAGAAACAGTTCCGGTTTGCGGTAGGCGCGGTATAAACTGTCCAGGTTCAACACCAGCCAGTCATTGGCCACCAGCTTGTATTTGAGAGCCGCGTCGATGAAGAGATAACCGTCCTGCCGGGTCGAAATCAGCAGACTGTACCGGCGGTTGCTTTCAATATCCAGGAAAAAACTAACGGAAGAAACCAGAGCGTGCTGTTCGTCGATGAAAGGCACGTAGGATTTGTAAGACTGGTCATAGACCAACCAGTCGTTGCGGAAGTCGTGGACGGGAAAAAATTGTTGATTCGGCCCAACGCCCTGTGCCATACTTCCCAGCGCCCACAGAGCCAGGGCCAGGGTGGACAAAATAAAACGAATCCGCACGAGTCAGGAATTATTAAGTTAAGAGTTAAGAATTAAAAGTTAAAAGTTGGCTGGCGCATTATGCCTGAATCTACTTATAACTTTTAACTCTTAACTCTTAACTCTTAACTTGTTAATTCTTCCCGATGGCTTTCAGCATCGTTTCACCAATCAGGGCTGGTGATTCGACGACGTGAATACCGCATTCGGACATAATACGCATTTTGGCGGCTGCCGTGTCGTCCGCACCACCGATGATGGCGCCCGCGTGGCCCATCCGGCGGCCTTTCGGGGCGGTTTGTCCGGCAATGAACCCAACGACCGGTTTGCGGTTTCCGTCGGCTTTGATCCAGCGTGCCGCTTCGGCTTCCATGCCTCCGCCAATTTCGCCGATCATTACGATGCCTTCGGTTTCGGGGTCGTTCATCAGCAGTTCAACGGCTTCTTTGGTCGTTGTTCCGATAATGGGATCACCGCCAATTCCGATGGCCGTAGTCTGGCCAAGTCCCACTTTCGAAAGCTGATCAACGGCTTCATAGGTCAGGGTACCGGATTTGGAAACAATGCCGATGGTTCCTTTTTTGAAGATAAAACCGGGCATGATGCCCACTTTACACTCCTCGGCGGTCATCACACCGGGGCAGTTCGGCCCGATCAGCCGGACGTCTTTCCCGGTCAGATAGTCCTTGGCTACCATCATATCTTTCGTCGGAATTCCTTCCGTAATGCAGATAATCACCTTGATACCGGCGTCAGCGGCTTCCATAATGGCGTCAGCGGCAAAAGCCGGTGGTACAAAAATAATCGAGACATCGGCTCCGCCCTTTTCAACAGCTTCCTTCACGGTGTTGAATACAGGTCGGTCGAGATGGGTCTGTCCGCCTTTGCCCGGAGTGACTCCGCCAATGACGTTGGTACCATACTCGATCATCTGTTGAGCATGAAATGAACCTTCAGAGCCCGTAAAGCCCTGGACGATAACCTTGGAATTTTTGTTAACTAATACGCTCATGATGAATGAAAAGCTGTGCTATGCGTGTGAAGGTATAAGCCCTTGGAACCGGCGCAAAAGTAGAGGGAAATGGCTAAAGAAAAAAGTGAAGAGTGAAGAGTTAAGAATTAAGAGTTAAAACGCGTCAGCCAACTCTTCACTCATAACTCCCTTTTGCCTTTTTCCCCGAAAAATTGTTATTTCCAGCATGAACCTTTCAAACATGGTGTCAGATGCCGTCCTGGCGTTCACGGGTATCTGGGTCTTCTGGCGGTATTTTATGGCATTGAGCTGGTATAACCGGGTACTCTGGGGACTCTTTCTGATTACCATTTCCATGACAGCCCTGATCGGCGTTCTGGTGTTTGCGGGCATTCAGGGCGTGGTGCCGTTACACCGCTCGCTGGAAACACTCGCGGCCAGTCTGGGGGTCGTTTGCGTCATCGTTGGGGTGTGGGGCCTGATTCTCAAGCAGAAAATTACGCGATCCGGTTTCGTCATTACCGTCACGCTCGGCATGGTTTTATTTCTGCTGCTGTTGCTGAGTCCCACCATCCGGGCCTTCGAGCCGGTAATCCCGTCGATGGGCATGGTAATCGTGCTGCTGATTGCTTTTCTGGGCGTCGTTCGTCGGGATCCCCGCGCCACCTGGGTGGTGCTGGCCGTGATGATTCTGGCCCTGGCAACCCGCGTGGGTCAATCAAAAAATCTGCCCATTCATCCCATCGATTTTTACCACTATACGCTTTCATTATCACTGCTTTGCTTCGGAAAATCGGTTCAAAAGACGGACGCGGGAAACCAGTCGGGAGGAAAGTAATTTTGGACAGCGGGGTTCCAAATCCTACGGCGGACCATTTTTTTTGGCTAACTTGCCGACATGGATAACTTCGTTGTCTCGGCCCGGAAATACCGTCCGGCTACCTTCGATACCGTCGTCGGACAGGCACATATTACGACTACACTCAAGAACGCGATTTTAACCAATCACCTGGCGCAGGCATTTCTGTTTTGCGGACCACGGGGGGTTGGAAAAACGACCTGCGCCCGGATTCTGGCCAAAACCATCAACTGCCAGAACCTCGGAAAAAGCGAAGCCGTCGAACCGTGTGACCACTGCGACTCGTGTGTGAGTTTCAATCAGAACGCTTCCTTCAACATCCATGAACTCGATGCGGCTTCCAACAACTCGGTGGAAGATATCCGGAACCTGATCGACCAGGTACGCTATCCGCCCCAGTCGGGTCAGTATAAAATTTACATCATCGATGAGGTTCACATGCTGTCTCAGGCTGCGTTCAACGCGTTCCTGAAAACACTGGAAGAGCCTCCCTCCTACGCCATTTTCATTCTGGCGACCACCGAAAAGCACAAAATCCTGCCCACGATTCTGTCGCGCTGTCAGCTCTTCGACTTCAACAGGATTCAGCCACGCGACATCGCTGACCATCTGGCCAGCATTGCGCAGAAAGAAGGCATTCAGACCGAATACGAAGCCCTGGAACTCATCGCCCAGAAAGCCGACGGCGGTTTGCGGGATGCGCTTTCGATGTTCGACCTGAACGTGACCTTCTCGGAAGACCGGATTCTGCGCTACAAAGAAGTGCTGGAAAACCTCCACATCCTCGACTACGACTACTATTTCCGGCTAACGGACCTGCTGCTGGCGGGTAATTTGCCGCAGAGCATGTTGTTGTTCGACGAAATTCTGCGGAAAGGGTTCGATGGTCATCAATTCATTGTCGGACTAAGCGAGCATTTTCGGAACCTGCTGGTTTGCAAGGATGTAGCGACCATTCAGTTGTTACAGGTGACGGAAAGCATTCAGCAAAAGTATTTGCAACAGGCCACCGAAGCACCCCTGAGTTTTCTGCTCTCGGCCCTGAGCGTCGGTGCGCAGTGCGACCTGAATTACAAGTCGGCCAAAAACCAGCGGCTGCACGTAGAAGTTTGCCTAATGAAACTGGCGAACCTGCCGAATGTGCTGGACATCCATGCCGTTCCGGTTTTAAGTAGCCATTCGGAACCCCGCAACCCGGAGCAGGCTGAAAAAAAAAAGGACAGCTCAGCCGACCGTGACGCCTTAGCCACAAACCGGGAACCCGTCGCCCTGCCCTCGCACACCAGCGAACCTACGAACGGCTATCACCCCCAGCCGAATGGCAACGGAACCGCCAAACCGCTCCCGGAACGCAGTCCGGTGATCGCTGAAATTCCAAAACCGGTGGGCAGTAAGCTTCGAACCACCTCCAATCTGGTCTCCGTCGAACGGCCGGTGGCCACGATGGCTGATGCCGTCGCGACGGCTTTGGCCGAGGCTCCCGAAATGATCAAAGTGGATAAACCGTTCACTTTTGAGGAGTTACAAACTGTCTGGCAAACGTACGCCCGAATGCGAGATCAGCAGGACGGTTCGCGAACGGAGCAGGTGATGCTGAACCGCGAGTTTCGCCTGGAAGGCACCATGATCCACATTGCGCTCGATAACTCCCTGCAAGCCAACCTTTTGAACGACCTACGACAGGATTTACTCACCTATCTTCGGCGGGAATTGCAGAACAGCCAGATTCAACTGACCGATACCATTGCGCTCCAGGAAACCCGAAAAATGATTTATACGCCCCAGGACAAATTCAATTACCTGGCCGAAAAAAACCCGGCCCTGCTGGAGTTGAAACGGACGCTGGGCCTGGATGTTGATTATTGAGTGAAGAATTAAGAGTTATGAGTGAAGACGGGGCCGCCCATGCGGTTGGCTGGCGCATTTGTCTCAGCTTGCGTCAGCCAACCGCATGGGCGGCCCCGTCTTCACTCATAACTCTTAATTCTTCACTGAAAAAGCTTCCTTCGGATTTTCCACCAGAATTTGCTTCCAGTCTTTCTTCGTAAATCCTTTGCGGTTTAAAACCGGCATCAACTGGTTGAACAAAACCGTATAATCCCGACCGATGAAACCGCCGTCGGGTTGCGCGGGATCATACCAACCGGCGTCGTGGGAGAGCAGGGTCCGGTGCAAAAACCGGTTTTCTTTCATCAACAGAAGAGTATCGACGTACTGACTCACATTTTTCCCATCCAAACCGTCCAGACTCACCCAGGCACCTTCCCGAACGGCGCGGGCGTAATGCACCATGTTTTGCCCCTGCGCATGTACCCACACAAATGCCGATGGAGCAACACCTTCCTGTTTCAAAATCTCTATTTGCTCGAAAGCGGGAACATACGGCCCGGTATGCGAGCAAATGGTCAAACCAGTGCGTTTGTGCGTCCGGGCGGCTGCCGTAATGAGTTTGCGGTGCAGTTCCGACAAGGGGCCGGGGTTGACGCCGATTTTCAGAAAAGCGGGCCGAATGCCGGTGCCTTCAATTGCGCTCTCGAACTCCGCCACCCAACGGTCGGCCAGTTGGTCGGCGGTTTCGATCCGGGCGTGGGCGGGCAGGTATTTGTCATTCGATGCCCCGTAATAACCGGTGTTTGTCAGGATTCTGACCCCTGATTTCTCCGATAATTCTTTCAGCAACAGGGGGTCGCGGCCAAGGTAGGCGGGCGTACAATCAATCAGCGTCTGAACGCCCAGCTTCCGCAACGTCTGCAAATACGGCAGCATTTTCACCACCACATCGGGCCGTCTCCAGCGCTCCGGACTGATCTGGTCGGCGCCGATAAAATCGACCAGCATGTGTTCGTGAATGAGCGTCAACCCCAGTTCCGACGCCTGAACCGCTCCGGTTACGGTGTTGATCATCGTTTTTTTTTGAAGAACCGGCCAAAACCCGGCGGCAAGTGACGTTTTCAGAAAGGTCCGACGTTTCATCATACTCGAATGGGTCATTAGGATTTTAAATACTTCCGGGCTTCCTGAATGGTCGACTTGTATTCGGCCATACTCAACACCTTTTTGTACATGGACTTCGCCCGGTTCCGGTCGCCGGACTGGGCCGAGATCCGGGCTAAACCGCTGTAGGCGTGGGCCGTAAACTCCTTGGCAAAGACCTCGTCCACCGGTAATTTCAGGGCATTCTGATAGTTTTCGGAGGCCTGTTTAGGATTGCCGTTCATTTTTTCTTCGGTGATGCCTTCCAATACTTTTACCGGCATGGCCAGAAACTTCTGGGGAAGATTCCGCAACCGTTCGATGTAGGCCTGGGCATCGCGGTACCGACCCGATTGCACCAGCGCTTCGGCGCATCCCAGCGTAAAGATCGGGTTTTGCGGGTACTTATCCGCCAGCGGTTTCAGAAACAGGGCCGCGCGGGCTGGTTGGCTTTCGTGTTTCAGGTAAATATGTCCCAAATAGAGCGCGGTTTCGGTCCGGGTGAAAACACCCCGGCGAACAGCCGTTTCCATCTGCTTCATTCCCAGCGCCATATCGCCATTCTGAAAAAAAAGCAGCAGCGGTTTCGACACCGGATGATCCAGCGGATACCGTTCAATGTAGTAATTATAAAGCCCGGTTGAAAAATAAAATTCCGGATTTTTATCCATCAGTTTAAATCCCTTCCGCAAATAGCTATACGCCTTCTGCGCTTCACCGACGGCTTTCATCGTCTCGTTGTCATAGTGGTTTTTCATCGCCAGATAGCCGTGTGAAGCCAGCGAGAAAAAGACGCCTTCCGGATCATTTTCATTGCGATCCAGCATTTTTTTCGACAGCGCAATGCCTTGATTCAGGTAGTTGACGTACTGTGTGGTGGCATTTTTGTTTTCTTTCAGCGGCAGATACTGCCAATAGAGCTGAATGGCTTTCATCACCGGCACCACCGGATGCTGGGGGTATTTGGCTTTTACCTGTCGAATATAGTCATCCGCTTCATCGAATTCGTAGTTGTAAATTTTATCGGTAGCCTTCAAAATAATCTGCTGAATACCAGCGTCATCGAGTATCTGGGCGAGAGCCGGCAAAGGGCCCGATAAGAAAAGCAGGAGCCAGAATTTTTTCATGGGAAGGTGTGTTCACGAGTTACGGGAATGTTCTTTTTTGAAGAATACGATTTGACCGTTACTTTTGTTAGTTCTCAAAACGCCTAACGACACCCCCACCGAAAAAGTTTGCCATGATTCGATTCGAGCATTTTGTGTTAGATAACGGTTTAAAAGTCTACGTTCACGAGGACCCGACCAGCCCGATGGCGACGGTCAATATTTTGTACAATGTCGGGTCGCGCGATGAAGATGCGGGGAAAACCGGTTTTGCGCATTTGTTCGAACACCTGATGTTTGGCGGCTCCCGCAACATTCCGAGCTACGACGAACCGCTGCAAAAAGTGGGGGGCGAAAACAACGCGTTTACCTCGCCCGACATCACGAATTACTACATCACGCTCCCATCGGCCAACCTCGAAACCGCCTTCTGGCTCGAATCCGACCGGATGCTGGGCCTGTCGTTCGACCCGACGGTTTTGGACGTACAGCAGAAAGTGGTGATCGAAGAGTTCAAGCAACGTTACCTCAACCAGCCCTACGGCGATGTCTGGCTGAAACTCCGTCCGCTGGCCTATCAGGTGCATCCCTACCAGTGGGCCACGATTGGCAAAGACATCAGCCACATCGAAACGGCGACAATGGATGACGTAAAACACTTTTTTTATACGCATTACCTGCCGAACAACGCCACGATGGTGGTGGGCGGAAACGTCACGCTCGAACAGGTCAAGCAATTGTCTAAAAAATGGTTTGAACCCATTCCGGCGGGCAAGGTTCACGCACGCAATCTGCCGCAGGAACCCATACAGACCGAAGCCCGGTTTCTGGAAACCGTGGCCGAAGTTCCCCTCAATGCGCTCTACAAAGTATACCACATGCCGGGTCGTTTCGCGGATAATTACTACTGCGCAGACCTGCTGAGCGACGTGCTGGGCCGGGGAAAATCGTCGCGGCTTTACCAGAAATTGTTGAAAGAACATGCGCTGTTCACCGGTATTTCAGCGCACTCGACCGGATCGCTGGACCCCGGTTTGCTCGTCATCAGCGGTTCGCTGAATCAGGGCGTATCGCTGGAAGAAGCCGATGCCGCTATTGAAAGCGTTGTGAATGAAATCATTAGCCAAACCGTACCGGAAGACGAACTGGCCAAAGTGAAGAATCAGGCGGAAGCGACGCTGGTATTTTCGGAGGTAGAACTGCTGAACCGCGCCATGAATCTGGCGTATGCGGCCAATGCCGGTAATGCGGACTGGGTGAATCAGGAAACGGAACGAATTCAGGCCATTACGCCAGACGACATCCAGTCGATTGCCCAAAAACTGCTCCGGAAAGAAAACCGCTCGACCCTGTATTACCGGGCCGCTTAAGTCGAACTGTTATGAAAATCCGCGTAGGGCAAGGATACGACGTGCATCAGTTAGCCGAAGGCCGGGAATTCTGGCTCGGCGGTATTTTAATTCCGCACACACACGGTGCGCAGGGGCATTCCGATGCCGATGTGATTTGTCACGTGCTCTGTGATGCCTTGCTGGGTGCCGCCAATCTGCGGAACATCGGCTACCATTTTTCGGACAAAGATCCGCGCTGGAAAGGCGTCGACAGCAAGCTGTTGCTGGCCGAGGTGATGCGGATGATTCGCGAAAAAGGCTATGAAGTTTCGAACGTCGATGTGACGGTGGTGTTGCAGGAACCGAAGTTAAATCCGTACATTCCGGCGATGAAAACCTGCCTGTCGGGCGTCATGGAAGTCCCGGAAGACGATATTTCCATCAAGGCCACCACGTCCGAACACATGGGCTTTGTGGGCCGAAAAGAAGGCATTGCGGCTTTTTGCGTCGCGCTGATTTATTCCTGAGTTGGTACTGAAAACGTTTCATTTACACTCATTGACCTGATAAACGATGCTTTTATCTCTGCGAAATCTGCGCCACCTCACCGCGCTTTCTGCGTTTTCTCTCCTCATCCTGTCGGCCCGCGCCCAGCCGAAAGTGGCAACCGCCAACGGCCCAATTGATTTTGAAGAGTATGAACCGGTTTCGACTTTGAAGACCCCGGAACACAAAATCACCCGCGCCAAATACCCCTTTATCGACGTTCACAACCACCAGTATGACATGGACCGGACGGATTTACGGAAACTGGTGACCCAGATGGACAGCCTGAACATGGGCATCATGGTCAATCTGAGCGGACGCGGTTTTACGTCGAACGTAGCCGAAAGCAGCACTTTTCTCGGAAATGCGCTGGCCAATGTGCAGAAATCATATCCAAAGCGGCTGGCGATTTTTACCAACATCAACTTTGCCAATCTGGGCGAACCCGGCTGGACGGAAAAGGCCGTCAAACTGCTGGAAGACGACATCAAAAACGGCGCAAAAGGCCTGAAAATCTATAAAAGTCTGGGCTTCAATGTGAAGGATACGGAAGGGAAACGCGTTCGGGTAGACGATCCGCGCCTGGACGCGATCTGGGCCAAATGCGGTCAGTTGGGCGTTCCGGTTTTGATTCACACCGCCGACCCGAAACCTTTCTGGGACCCGATGGACCGCTTCAACGAACGCTGGCTGGAACTGAAAACCCACCCCGGCCGCAAGCGGTCGGAAGACAACCCGGTCTCGTGGGAACAACTGATTGCCGAGCAGCACAATGTGTTCCGGAAACACCCGAAAACGACGTTTATCAACGCCCACATGGGCTGGTATCCGAATGATTTGGTGAAATTAGATAGCCTAATGAAGGTATTCCCGAACATGCTGGTCGAAATCGGAGCGGTTATTGCCGAACTCGGTCGCCAGCCCCGGGCGTCGCGGAAGTTCTTTGAAAAATACCAGGACCGGATTCTGTTCGGAAAAGACAGTTGGGTGCCGTCGGAGTACGCAACGTATTTCCGCGTGCTGGAAACCGACGATGAATATTTCCCATACCACAAAAAATACCACGCGTTCTGGCGCATGTATGGCATGGCGTTACCCGACGAGGTGCTGAAAAAAGTCTACTACAAAAATGCCCTGCGGATTATTCCGGGCCTGGACAAATCGCAGTTTCCGAACTAAATAAAATGCTAAAAATCACCCACATCGACGTTTTCAAGTACAACATTCCGCTCAAAGCACCCATCGCTATTTCGCTGGGAACGATTGAAAATGCCCGGAATCTGCTCGTCCGGATTCACGCCGACGGGTTGGTGGGATGGGGTGAAGGCTCGCCGTTCTGGATGATTGTCGGCGAAACGCAGGAAACCGGTTTTGCAGCCGCCCGCGATTTTGGCAAACTGCTCATTGGTCAGAATGCGCTGGATATTGAAGGTAATCTGAACCGGCTGGATGCATATTTACCCAACAATCCAACGGTGAAAAGTGCGTTCGATATGGCACTGTACGATCTGGCCGCCCAGGCGGCCCGAATGCCGTTGTACGCATTTCTGGGTGGCGAACGGTTTACGCTGGTCACCGACGAAACGATTTACCTCAATTCGCCGGAACGCATGGCTGACGACGCTGTTCGGATCAAAGAAAAAGGCGGTTTAGCAATCAAAGTGAAGCTCGGCACCAACCAGCGCGATGACATCCGGCGTGTGGAAGTGATTCGGGAAGCGGTGGGCGACGGCATTCCTATTCGGACGGATGCCAACCAGGGCTGGAATTACGTCACGGCAGTCAACGTGCTCAGAACCATTCAGGATTGGAACATCGAATACTGCGAACAACCCGTCAAGCACTGGGCCATTGCCGACCTGAAGCGCCTTCGGAGCAAGACGACCGTTCCCATCATGGCCGACGAATCGCTGTTCAACCATCGGGATGCGTTGCAGCTGGCGCAGGAAGAAGCCGTCGATTACTTCAACATCAAGTTGTCGAAAAGTGGGGGAATTTTTAACGCCCAGAAAATCAACGCCATTGCCGAAGCGGCCGGCATCCCGTGTATGATCGGTTGCATGTCGGAATCCCGGCTGGCCATCACGGCCAAAGCCCATTTTGCTTCCGCCCGGCGAAATATCTCGTTCTACGATCTGGATGCGCCATTTGAACACGCTGATGACCCGGTTTTGGGGGGCGTCACGTACAAAGGATACGAAATTGAATTGCCAACCAGGCCGGGAATCGGTGCTACCATTGACGAAACCTTTCTGGCTAGTATGGAGAGAATTGAGATTAGCTAGTTGAACCCTATGATTACAATTACGACCGCTCAATCGGATCAGGATTTGCGGGGCATTCTGGATTTGCAGCAGAGAAATCTCAAGAAAGCGCTGTCTGCCGAACTGATCGAAAGGCAGGGATTTTTAACCGTTGAGCACACCCTGCCGCTGCTTCGACGGATGAATGAAGCCGCCCCTAGTGTAATTGCCAAAAACGATGATGAGGTGGTTGGTTACTGCCTAACGATGATCCCCGCATTCCGCAACGAAATCCCGGTTCTGGTTTCCATGTTCGAACTGCTCAACCAGCTTCCCTACCAGGACCAGTTACTCAGCCAGTCGAATTACGTGGTCATGGGACAAATCTGCGTGGCGGATGGCTACCGGGGTCAGGGGATTTTTGATCGGATGTATGGGTTGTTTCGGGAGAAACTGAGTCCCTCTTATTCACTGGCCATCACCGAAGTAGCGGCAAGCAACCGTCGGTCGCAACGGGCACACGAACGGGTCGGGTTTCGAATCATTCACTCGCATGACAACCCGGTTTCTGCCGAAAGCTGGAATGTGCTGGTTTGGGATTGGCGGTGAAATCACCTTTCACTCTGGTAGGCATTTATTTCCGTCTGAATCTCTTCGGTTGTGATCTCAACGTCAGGCATTTCAGCATCAAGTTTTTCAAAGAGGTCGTCAAGCAACCGCACCTGCTATTTCCGTGCGATGATACGTCGGTCCTTGGCAGAGAAGGTCTCAAATGTTTTAATAAATTCGATCTGTGTCATATCAACACACTAAATTAACGTGAATTATGGATGGGTTTGCTCCGGAGGGGCTCTCTGTTTATAGAAAATAGGTATAAATAAACATAAGCTCCGGAGGAGCGTCCTGAAATCGCAAGGACGCTCCTCCGGAGCTTATATTTGACCTGATCGCTTAAATACTATTGACAGAAGGCTCCGCTGGAGCCTGAGTAACCGTATTTCACGTTAAATTACCAGAAATTTTTACACTTCCTCCGCCTGCAACTGTTTCTCATACAGTTCGCGGTAAACGCCGTTGGCCGCCAACAGCTCCTCGTGGGTGCCGTGTTCAACCACTTCGCCTTCATCGAGCACCAGAATTTTATCCGCCAGTTTGGCCGACGAAACCCGGTGGGAAATCACCACGGAGGTGCGGTTTTCCATGATCCGGTGGAGGTTGTTCAGAATGATATTTTCGGTGTTGGTATCCACCGCCGATAAACAGTCGTCCAGAATCAGGATTTTAGGGTCGCGGGCGATGGCGCGGGCAATCGAAAGCCGCTGTTTCTGACCACCCGACAACGTAACGCCCCGCTCGCCAATCCGGGTGTCGAACTGCTCCGGAAAAGCGATGATGTTCTGGTATAAATCCGCGTCTTTGATGGCCTGCTCCACTTTCTCCTGCGGCATTTCGGGCATCCCGAATTTAACGTTGTTGCTGATGGTTTCGGAAAACAGAAACACTTCCTGCGGCACGTAGCCCATTTGCCGCCGAATGCTCATCAGGCTATAATCCTTCAGCGGAATCCCGTCGATCAGGATTTCGCCCTCGGTGGGGTCATACATCCGCGTGAGCAGATTGGCCAGCGAGCTTTTGCCCGAACCGGTGGTTCCCAGAATGGCGACGGTTTCGCCCGCTTTGACGTTCAGGTTAAAATCCTTCAGCGCGACAATGCCCGAATCCGGGTAGACAAACCGCACATTCCGAAACTCCACTTCGCCAACAATTTCCCGTTCCAGCGATTTTTCGGAAACCAGATCGGTTTTCACGGCCAGAAACTCGTTGATCCGTTGCTGGGACGCGGCCGCCCGCTGGGTCTGGCTCGTTGTCCAGCCAAGGGCCATCACCGGCCACGTCAACATGTTGACGTACAGAATAAATTCCATGATGTTGCCCGGCGTCAGTCGCCCGGTCAGAATTTCCTGACCTCCGACATACACCACCAGCACATTACTGAATCCGACGAGCAGCATGATGAGCGGAAAAAACAGGGAATCGACGCGGGTCAGTTGCAGGGATTTCTGTTTGTAGACATCACTTTCAGTCGTGAAATTAGCCGCCGAGTTGTCTTCGCGAACGAACGCCTTGAGCACCCGAATGCCGGAAAACGCTTCCTGAACGAAGGTCGAAAGCCGCGAAAGACTCCGCTGAATTTCTTCCGAACGTTTGATGATGATCGTATTAACTACGTAAATCGCAATGGAAAGAACCGGCAATGGCAACAGCACGTAGAGGCTTAGCCGGACATTGATCGAAACCATGTAGCTGATTACCAGGATAAACAGCGTGATCAGGTTCAGCCCGTACATGATCGAGGGTCCAACATACATCCGCACTTTGCTGACATCTTCAGAAATCCGGGCCATCAAATCACCGGTGTTGTGCTGACGGAAAAAACTGAGGGGCAGCGTCTGGTAATGCGCGTAAATTTCATTCTTCAGGTCGTATTCGATGTGCCGCGACATAACGATCAGCGTTTGCCGCACCAGAAACAGAAAAAAGCCTTTCAGGAGCGCCATCGCCAGAATCAGCAACCCATAAAACAGAATGCTGAAAGCAAACACATCGTAGAGATTGCTTTGCAGGCGGCTGCCGTTGTAGAGAAAATAAATGTCGAGCGTTTCTTTCACCAGATCGAGCGAATACCGCACCAACTGCGCCGGAATAATCCCGAACAGGTTGGAAATGATGGTGAAAGCGGTTCCCCAAATGAGGTACCACTTGTATTTCAGCAGGTATTTATTGAGGTGGGAAAGTGCTTTCACAAATCAGCAGACGTCTTTCAATGAAACAAATCAGGGATATGGGCTGGTAACAGAAATCGGGCCGGAATAGTTTATCGACACGATAGGTTGACCGGTATTCGTCCTGAACCGGTATTTCGCCGGTGAAGACAAGTATAGTTCAAGACATTTTCCGTACTTTTGTACCCAATTACCAATCTTCGAAATATCGAACCGAGTTCTTTGTTTCTTGCCGGACCAGAATGCTAAACAGACGTTTATTGCGGATTAAGGTCATGCAGGCTTTTTATGCCCTGCGACAATCCGAATTATCCAATCGGCAGGCGGCTGTCGATACCATTACCGAAACTTTTCAGCGTGACCTGAATTCGATGGAGGTGCAGAACCTCCAGCAATTGGAAGGCTACCGCCGACTGGCTACGGTTTTGTTTGAAGAAGGACTAAAAGAAGGAAAACCGCCCGAAGAGGAGGAAATACCGCGTAAAGTGCTGGTAGCCGCCAACCAGGCGCTGGTGGATTATCGGAACAGCCTGACCCGGGAACGTCAGCGGGTGCTGCAGGCGCTGGTCGATGACGTTCGGACGCTCGATAACTCCCTCATCCGGCTGCTGAGCCTGCTCCTGGAGCTGGCCCACGTGGCGCAGATCGACCGGGAACGGACCTACAAAAACCTGGATACCCGCCAGATCGCCAAAGAATCGGGACTGGATAGCAACCGGATTATCAAGGCCCTGCGCGAACACAAACCGCTGGAGGTCGAGCAGATTCGCCGGAAAATCGAGTGGGGTGACGACCGTCAGATGGTTCGGACCATCTACAACGATGTGCTGAAAGAAGACGACGTTTACCGCACCTACTGCGAATCCGAACAGCATACGGCCGACGAAGACCAGCAACTGGCGCAGCACGTGTTGCGAAATGTGTTGCTGAAGCAGGAACCGGCCCGGAGCTTTTTCGAGGAAATGGACCTGAGCTGGTCCGAAAACAGCGAAATTGTGCGGAGTATGGCCATCAAAACGCTGAAATCCGTGCAGGGGCCGGAAGGATTGAAACTCGTGGCGCTGACCGAAGGTTGGGTAGAAGACCGGGATTTTCTGGAAACACTGTACAAAAAAGCCCTGGAAAACGACGCCGAATACGAGAGCCTGCTGGCCGAGCAACTGACCAACTGGGATGTGGAGCGGGTGGCACAACTGGACAAAATTATTCTGAAACTGGCACTCGCCGAGTTGCTGAATTTTCCGAATATTCCGGTAAAAGTGACCATCAACGAGTACATCGAACTGGCAAAGCTGTACAGTACGCCCAAAAGTGGCAAATTTGTCAACGGTATTCTGGATAGCTTATCCGAAAAACTAAAAACCTCCGGCCAGCTTCGCAAAAGTGGCCGTGGTTTGATGGACAATAAATAAGTTTACCCGTTTCCGGTTGTTTCTCGTTTATAAAGACGAACAACTGATAACTAAGCACGATTATGAGCAGAACAAGTCAAACCCTGATTGCCTTTGTAACGGGATGCGTAACTGGTGCCGCACTGGGTCTACTCTATGCGCCCGAGAAAGGCGCCGTTACCCGTGACCGGTTAACCTATCGTTTGTCAAAATACCGCGAACAACTTCGCTACCTGCTGGATGATGTGTTAAGAACCGATAAACTCCCCGAAAGCCTGGCCAAAACCGAGGGCGAACGGGTCGTGAGCGATGCCCGCGAAAAAGCGGAAAAACTGCTGGAAGATGTCGATCGTCTGATGGCGCAGATCAAGCAGCAGGGCGCATAACAAGCCTATCTAATGGCCAGGAAGTGAGTCGGTTTCGACTGAATCGATTCCCTTCCTGACCCTCCATTTCGTTAAAAAAAGTAATGAAAAACTTCCTCCTTAGTCTGGTTCTTCTCGCCGGTGTTACGGCCTGCAACCAGACCCAGAAAGACTCAACGAAAGAGCTGTCGGGCAAAATGCCTAAAATGGTGTTCACCGACACGGGTGTTTACGACTTTGGCGACATTACCGAAGGCGATACGGTATCGCGGAATTTCAAGTTCAAAAATGAAGGCGAATTTCCGTTGATTATCAACAACATTCAGGCATCCTGCGGCTGTACAACGCCCGAATGGCCTAAAAAACCGATCGAGCCCGGCCAGGAATCGTCCATCAAAGTGCTGTTCAACAGCCAGGGGAAACGGGGCGTTCAGAACAAAACCGTCACCGTTTATGCCAATACGGACCCGGCCTACAGCGAACTCGCTTTCCGCGTGATGGTAAATCCCCGGGATTCCAGCAGCGTCAAAACCGCCCAGTAAGCCCTGTTCAGTACCAGTAACTGATCCACGCATCCTCCATCAAACCCATTCATTTTAAACCACTATTCGTTACCATGAATTTCCCTTCTATTCTAGCACAAGTACCGGGCGGCTCGTCCAATTCCATGGTTTGGAACATCGTCCTGTGGGTCGGTATTTTTGTGGTGTTCTACTTTTTCATGATTCGTCCGCAGCAGAAAAAGCAGAAGGATCAGAAGAATTTCATTGAGAACCTGAAAAAAGGCGACGGCGTGGTCACCATTGGCGGTTTACACGGCAAAGTATACGCCGTAGAAGGCACGACGGTGGTGGTGGAAGTGGACAAAGGCGTGAAACTGACGTTTGAAAAAACCGCCATCTCCCGCGAAGCAACGGTTAAATTACCGGCGTAATTAAATATAATGATGAGTTATGAATGATGAACGATGAATGGCAGCGTAAAGTAATTCATCGTTCATCATTCATAACTCATCATTCCCTTCTGCAACTGTGCCGCTAACCAACACCCAACCCCGCCCGGTTCAATTGCCGACACTCGTTTTGTGTCTGCTGGCGGCTGCCGTCATCTGGTTGCTGAATGCGCTCAACAAGAACAACTATACGGTCAGCGTGCAGTATCCGATTGAGTTTGTTTACGACCAGAAATTGTACGTTCCCACGACGCCCCTTCCCAAAACCATTACTGTCAGCATCACCGGCAATGGCTGGAAGCTGTTCCGGAAGTCGTGGCTGCCGTTTCGGTCTCAACCCATCCGGTATTCCGTTCCCCGTCCGCTCGAAACCAAATACATCAATACCGCTTCGCTGGCGGCTTCTTTGACCGATCACGCCAACGACGTTCGGGTCAATTTTGTGGCCGGTGATACGCTGGCGTTGAATTTCGACCGGCTGGCAGCCCAGGAAGTTCCGATTGTAGTTGACAGCTCGGGCATCGATCTGGCCGAAAGCATGGTGGTTTCCAGTCTGATCAACGTTACCCCACGCCGGATCCGGTTTGAAGGCCCGGCCCGCCTGCTTCGGGCCATGCCGGATACCATCAAAGTGAAGATTCCGGCCCGGCGGCTGACCCAAAGCTACGATGAGGAATTACGACTGCCCATTCCGCGTCATCCGCTCATACGGGCCAGTGCCGACCAGGTTTCGGTTAGTTTTGAAGTGGCCGAACTCCTGCAACCGCTTCCCCCGCCCCCTCCTCCCCAACCCGTAAAACCGGCTAAATCGACCAAATCGGAAAAAACCGGGAAATCGGCCAAAGCCAAATCGGTCCGTAAAAAATGAGTCAATCAGTGAAAAGACCTTTGTTGATCGGGGTTACGGGCGGAATTGGTTCCGGAAAAACCACGGTTTGCCGCATCTTCGAAGCCCTCGGGATTCCCGTGTATTCGGCAGATGAACGCGCCAAATGGCTGGTCGATCACGATGCCATTCTCAAATCGGACGTGACGCGCCTGCTGGGATCGGAAGCGTATGACGAGGCCGGGCGTTACAACCGGAGTTGGGTGGCCGCTCAGGTGTTTGCCAAACCCGACCTGTTGCTGCAACTCAACGCGCTGATTCATCCGCGGGTGTATGCCGATACCGAGCTTTGGGCGCGTGGTTATGCCGACAAACCGTATCTGATCAAGGAAGCGGCTTTGCTGCGGGCTGCGGGTGAAGACGGCAATAACCTTGACAAATTGATTGTGGTTCAGTCGCCCCTGGAGCTTCGCATTCAACGCATTCACCAGCGCGATCCGCACCGTTCCGAGCAGGAAATCAAAAACATCATCAGCCGGCAGATGAGCGACGAAGAGCGGGTTCAAATGGCGGATTATGTGATTTATAATAATGAGACCCAACTGCTGATTCCGCAGGTTCTGCGGCTCCACGAAACCTTCTGCCAGATCGGTTTGTAATCCGCCTTTTTTACGTACCTGCAGTCTAAAGTCCGTATTTCCTCGAAGCTATTTTGTAATTTGGCTGTACGAGATTACACTGGTGGATACATAACTATGAAAAAACGCTACTTTCTGGCCGCCTGCGCGTTCAGCTTTCTGGCGGGGGCTTTCGTCACCGACGACGATCCGGCCAAACCGCTCACCGCCGAGCTGGTCGATGCCGCTTCCCGGGTGTTCGGCCTGACCTTCACCCAAACCGAGCGGGATTCCATGCTCGGTAACCTCACCAATTACCGCAGCAATTACGAAGCCCTCCGGAAAATTGACGTGAGCAACGACGTCGCTCCGGCCCTGTATTTCAATCCCTTACCCGACGGTTTCAAACTTCCGCAGGGAGCCGCGTCGTTCAAAGCTAGCCCGGTTGGCAAAACCGCTTTGCCCGCCAACCGCGACGATCTCGCGTACTATTCCGTCGCTCAACTGGGCGAACTACTCAGAACCCGCCAGATCACCTCCGAAGAACTGACTAAATTCTTCCTCGACCGGCTGAAAACCCACAACGCCAAACTCTTCTGCGTCGTCACGTTTACCGACGAACTGGCGCTGAAACAGGCCCGGCAGGCCGATGCGGAAATTAAAGCCGGAAAATACCGGGGACCGCTGCACGGGATTCCCTACGGAGCCAAAGATTTATTCGCTAAAAAAGGCTACAAAACGACCTGGGGTTCAGTCCCGTATCAGAATCAAACGCTGGATTACGACGCCACGATCATTCAGCGGCTGGAAAAAGCCGGGGCGGTTTTGTGTGCCAAACTGACCATGGGCGAACTGGCGATGGGCGACGTCTGGTTTGGCGGAAAAACCCGCAATCCGTGGGACCCAACGACGGGTTCCAGCGGTTCCTCCGCCGGTTCGGGCTCCAGTGTTTCGGCGGGACTATTGCCCTTTGCAATTGGCACCGAGACGCTGGGGTCCATTGTGTCACCGTCGAACGTCAACGGCGTAACCGGCCTTCGTCCCACTTACGGGCGCGTGAGCCGCTACGGTGCCATGGCCTTGAGCTGGTCGATGGATAAAATCGGGCCGATGTGCCGCTCCGTCGAAGATTGTGCGCTGGTTTTCAATGCGATCTACGGACCCGATGGACACGATCCGACGGTGATCGCGGCTCCGTTCCGGTATGCTCCGCTGGCTTCGTTGAAAGGCCTCAAGATTGGGTATCTAAAAAAAGCCTTCGACGCTGATTACCCCACCAAAGCCAACGATCAGGCCACGCTGGAAAAACTGCGAAAACTCGGTGCGGAACTGGTCGCGTTTGAATTGCCAGACATTCCGGTGGGCAAAATGTCGCACATTCTGAGTGCCGAAGCCGCTGCTTCATTTGACGAGCTGACGCGTTCGGGCAAGGATGATCAGTTGGTACGTCAGGTCAAAAATGCCTGGCCGAATTCCTTCCGTTCCGCCCGATTTATTCCGGCGGTCGAATATATTCAGGCCAACCGTATTCGGACCAAACTCATCAACGAAATGGCGCAAACCATGAAGGGTTTCGACGTCTACATCACGCCCACCTACGGCAACGCCAACCTGACGCTGACCAACCTCACCGGTCACCCGTGCGTGGCTCTTCCCAACGGGTTCAATGCGAAGGGATTACCCACCAGCATCACGTTCATGGGCCAATTGTTCGACGAAGGGCGCTTGCTGGCGGTGGCCAAAATGTATCAGGATGCCACGGTTTTTCACAAAAAACACCCGGTTCTTTGAACATCCGCGTTGGCGGCACGAAGTTCAAAGAACCGGGTGTACCTTTGCATGTTGCCCCTAAAGTATTTACTCACCTTTGGCTTTGGCAAGTTCCGCGAACGGAATCACCCCGGCGCGTTTGGCCCAGACGTCATAAAGTGCCGCCATCGCTTTGACCCGATGCGGTTCTTTCGCGCTCAAATCCTGTAGCTCGGTCCGGTCGGTTTTCAGGTTATAGAGTTCCCATTGGTTGGACGGAAATTCCGACACCAGTTTCCAGTCGCCCTGGCGAACGGCCCGGTTGCCTTCGTGTTCGAAATAGAGCGCATCGTGGCCTTTCCAGGCGGCTCCCCGAAACACCGGCACCAGACTTACGCCCTCCGCCGGGGTGATGGCGTTGCCTTTGTGCGTTTTCGGGTACGTAGTTCCCGCCAGATCCAGGCAGGTTGTCATAACGTCGATGATATGAGCGGGGCGCTGGTCGATCTTGCCTGGTTTCACAATCGAGGGACCGTAGGCGACAAAGGGTGTGGCCGTTCCGCCTTCATATTCCCAGTGTTTGTAGAACCGGAAAGGTGTATTACTCAGGTTGGCCCCCCGTTTTCCGTAGGCCGTAAAAGAAGTTGGGTCGCTCGACGGTTTTTTGCTGCTTTCGTAAATGGCCGGCAGAAAATTGCCGGTTCCGATGTTTTCGTGGCTGGCTCCGTTGTCCGACAAAAACAGAATCACCGTGTTCTGATCCTGCCCCATTTCTTTCAGTTTTTGCCGGATTCGGCCAATGTTCTGGTCCATGCGGTCGATCATGGCCGCATAAACCGCCATCTTGTCTTCCCAATCTTTTTTCTCAGGCTCACTCAATGAATCCCAGGCCGGAATGGATGCATCACGGGGTGAAAGCGAACTATTGTTCGCCAGAATTCCCATTGCCTTCATGCGCTGAAACCGCTCTTCCCGTAGTTTGTCCCACCCTTTTTGGTAAGCACCCCGGTATTTGGCAATGTCCTCGGGCAGGGCGTGCAAAGGCCAGTGGGGAGCCGTAAAGGCCATGTACAGAAAAAACGGCTGGTCTTTGGGAGTCTGTCCGATGAACTCAATGGCGTGATCGGCGAAGGCATTGGTCGCGTAATAGCCTTTTTCCGGCGTGTATTCCTGATCGTCCAGCGCGATGGTGAGTTTCTGGTTGGGGCGATACGGGTCCTTGCCAAAATAACTGCTCGCTCCGTCGATCAACCCAAAATACCGGTCGAAACCGCGTTTCACGGGCCAGCCTGCCGGTTTGGTGCCGACGTGCCATTTTCCGGCCATGTAGGTTTTATAGCCTGCCGGTTTTAAAGCTTCCGCAATCGTAACGCACTGCTGGTTGAGGTAGCCCTGGTAGGCGGGTTGCTGTCGGGTATTGACCATGTCACCCACGCCCGCCTGGTGCTGAAACAGGCCCGTCAGCAACGACGCCCGGGTTGGGCAGCAGCGCGACGCGTTGTAGAACTGCGGCATCCGAAGGCCGTTTTTCGCCATCTCGTTCAGGTTGGGCGTCTGGATTTCGGAGCCGTAACAGCCAATATCGGAATAGCCCATGTCGTCGGCCAGAATCAGGATAATGTTCGGTTTTTTCTCCGGCGGTTGCAGGGCGGGACAAAAAACGAACGTCAAAGCCAGAAAAGCCACTAAGAGTTTGAGTACCATTGTTTCAGGTCGTTAGCGTTTGTTTTTAAGGATTTCGTACCGGTTTCACGCCCCGGTCGGCTTCATTTAAACACCCCCGTATTGCCTTTTTCCCAAACCGGCATAAGCTGCTTCACGACGTCCGGATGGGTGTCGGCCACGTTCCGGTTTTCGTTCGGATCGGTGCGGTGATCGTATAATTCGACAGTGGGTTCCTGCGCCCGGAAATATCGAGTGAACCGATAGCGATCCGTGCGGACCGTGATGCCCCGCTTGAAATAACTGTAGGCGACATGCTCATCCCAGGCAGCCGGTTTGCCTTTTTTCAGGAGACTACTGAAGCTTTTCCCGTCGAGCGTGGCCGGTGTTTTTACCCCGCATAACGCCATCAGGGTGGGATAAATATCTATCGAACTCAGGATTTCGTTCCGAACCGCACCGGTTTTCATGCCGGGCGTTTTGACGATCAGCACACTGCGAACGGCTTGCTCGAAAATCGTGTGTTTTCCCCAAACCCGGTAATCGCCCAGGTGCCAGCCGTGATCGCTCCAGACCACCACAATCGTATTTTCAGCCATTCCCAACTGCTTCAGGGCTTCCAGCACCTTGCCCACCTGCGCATCCGTATAACTCACACTGGCGTAGTAGGCATGACGCAATTTGCGGGCGTAGGCATCCGAAACCGGTTTTTCCAGCGAAGCCTGTTCGTCGCCCAGCGCATACTGATTGAACTCGGCGCTCTCGTGCAAACTGGCCGGACTGACGTGCTCGGGTATCGTGGGAGATGGTGTCAGCGGAATTTTCGCTTCGTCATACAGGTCCCAGTATTTCTGGGGCGCGTTGAACGGCAGATGCGGTTTGAAAAAACCGATGCCCAGAAAAAACGGTTGTTTTCGCCCCACCAATTCCTTCAGTTTCGCTACTGCTAAATTGGCCGTCAATCCGTCGGGATAGTCCTCGTCGGCTACGTTTGCGGCTTCATACGGTTTGACTTTCGATTGCCGGCCCTGCCGGTTCGAACCGTCGGCGTAGCCAAAAAACGCGTTCCAGCCCGTTTTCCATTTTCCCGGATCAAACAGCATTTCGTCCCAGCTATGCGGCAGTTCCAACTGATTGCTTTTTGGGTCGTTGTAGCCATAGACATAGCCATCGGGCGAGTGGCTGATCTTGCCCATCCCGACGGTGTAATACCCATTTCGGCGCAACTGGTCGATGAACGTCTCCGGCTCCTCCGTCCAGTGTTTGCCAGACACCTGCTTTTCAAGGGCTTCATTCGTAATGTCCACCGGATTGCGCGGCAGCCGCCCGGTGAGCAAACTGTAGCGCGACGCCCCGCAGGTCGGCTGGGTGACGTACTGCCGCGTGAAAAGCACCGATTGCTGCGCCAGCCGATCCAGATGGGGCGAATGAATCACCGGATTGCCGTAGCATTTGAGGTCAGGACGCAGGTCGTCGATGCTGATGAAAAGCACATTCGGACGTTGGACCCGTTCCTGTGCAGGTCGAATCAATGCGAGTATACCCGGCAAGCCGAAGGCAAACGAGCAAAACAAAATCCATTTCATCCTGTATACGAATAACCCCGTTTTTTACAGCCCACGGTTTTAACCGTGGGGCATGAAGGCAAAACAATCGAATGCATTGGAACCGTTTTAACGGTTTATTCAAGCCCCAAAACCGTTAAAACGGTTCCCATTAAATTATTGGGTCGTTTTTTTGGACCCACGGTTAAAACCGTGGGCTGCCCAAGGTCGTTTTTCTTTCTTTAATAACCCGGATTCTGGGTAAACTCACCCGGATTGGTCACCCGGTCGATCTGGGTCTGCGGAATGGGCCGAACCAGGTGCATCTCCTTGATGTTGGGAGCCGCATCGAGGTTGTATTTTTTGACCCGCGCCAGCAACTGGCCGGTGCGTTTCAGGTCATACCAGCGGTGCATTTCACCCGCCAGTTCACGCGCCCGTTCGTCCAGCACAAATTCCAGGCTGAGGTCACTCGTGGTGATCTGCATGTCTTTTTCTTTGCCAGCCAGAGCCGCGCGGGTTCTCACCACGTTGAAATAAGCAGCCGCTTCGGGCAGTTTGTTCTGACGCCAGGCGGCCTCCCCGGCAATCAGGTACATTTCAGCCAGCCGAATCACGATAAAATCCCGGCGACCGTCGGTGGCATTGATGCTAGTCCGCAGCGGATCGATGTATTTTTTGATCACCGGAAACCGTCGGCGCTGCCCTCCGCCAATCTCGTTGTTGGTGATCGTCGACGCGCCCACCCACGTATCCTTGAAGTCGATGTACCAGTAAGGTGCCGTAGTCTGAGCAGCATCCGGCACCGAATACGGGACAATTTTAATGGCCGTGTCGCCCGGCATCACGGTTTTTCCGTTAATCGTACCCCGGTTGTTGGCAAACCAGACGGTTTTGAACGAGCCTTCCCAACGGCTGTCTTTGGACGGATCGAACAGCTTGATCAGGTAGTTGGTCGGCATAAACCGCTGATAGGCCCGGCCATTGGGCAAATCCCGAATGATGGTCGGATTCTGGGTATAATCGAACAAAAAGAACAAATGGCTTTCATTACCGGCCCCGTTCGTCAAGGGATCGGCGGTGTATTGCACCGACCAGACGACCTCCGCATTGGCATCATTATTAATATCCCAAAGGCTTCCATACGGTTTAATCATCTGAAAGTCATACGCTTTCGTTACCTGACTGGCCAGCCGCTCAGCCTCGGCCCAATTCCCCAGCGTCAGTTGAACGCGGGCCAGAAGCGCTTCCGAAGCCGGTTTGGTAATCCGTCCGTACATAGCGGCTTTGGCGGGCAGGTGTTCAATGGCATATTGCAGATCCGGTACGATGCCCTGCTCATAAATCGTCTTGGCGGGCGTTTTTTTCGCCGTGGTCTGCACACCGATGGTTTCTTCCAATGAAAAATGGACGTCGCCGAACTGCTGAACCAGATGGAAATAGTACAAGGCGCGCAGAAAACGGGCCTCCCCGATGATGCGCGCCCGATTGGCTTCCGTTACCCCCGCCACGCCCGGAGCGCGGTTGATAACGGCGTTGGCCTGGTTGATCCCGACGTAAAAATTATCCCAAACCGCCGTTACAAAGGCATTGGAACCCAGAAAGTTGGCGGAATAATTGTTGATATCGGGATAATTGGTCACGCCACCAAAACCGTTGGTGAACATGTCGGTTCCCGTAACGGTCAGGAAGAAAGCTTCTTCGCGGCCGTAAAACCGGCGCAATGGCGTATAGACGGCTTTCAGCCCGTCTTCCAAACCGCTGGGAGTTGAATAATAACTATCAGCGGTGGCGAGCCCAACGGGAGTTTCTTCCAGCACGCTCTGGCAGGAGAAAAGACCGACCAGCAGAAGGGCCAGGCTGAGAATGGTAGTGCTATTTTTCATGACTTGTACGGGTCGCTTAGAATTTGAGATTCATACCGAATACAAACGTAGCCGAGGTCATCGGTGTGCTGCCGCCCACAATGCCGGTGGCCGTTTCGGGGTCAACCAGTTTGTAGGGCGAAAAGATAAAAGCATTGTCGGCGGTGGCATACAGCCGCAGGCTCGAAATGTGCGCTTTGGCCAGCAGGCTTTTCGGCAGCGAATACCCCAGCGTAATGTTGCGGATTTTGACAAACGAGCCATCGAAAAAGCGAACCGCATCGGCATACAAGGGCGCCGAAGCCGCATACGGCAACGGGATTTTGTTCGTCGGATTGTCGGGTGTCCAGTAATCAAAATTCAGGCTGTTGTAGCGCCCCTGCCACTGATTGCCACCCAGATTGTGAAAATCACTCCGGAGCATCTGCCCCTGGCGGGCATAGACGAGGAACGAAAAGTCGATCCCCTTGAAACTAAACCGGTTGGTAATCCCACCACTCCATTTCGGCACGATGGAACCCAGTATCGTCCGGTCGTCGGCATTGATGACGCCATCAGGCTGGTTGGTCAAATTCCCGGCGGCATCCCGGCCATTGACGTCGGCAATCCTGATGTCACCGGGGCGTTGTTTAGCTTCGGCGGCTGCTTGGGTGGCTTCACTGGTTTGCCAGATACCGAGTTGTTTGAAATTGTAAAAAACCGAGATGGGTTGTCCGATAAACCATTGATTTCCCACATCATCCCGGCCATTGAACAGGTCGACAATCTGCTCCTTGTTCGAGAATAGATTCAGGCTGGCGTCCCATTTAAAACCGGAAGGGCTATTGACCACGTTGCCATTCAAAGTCAACTCCCAGCCCCGATTGCGGGTGGCACCAATGTTTTGCAGCACCGACGCATAACCGGACGAAATCGGAATCAGGCGACTGAGCAATAAATCGCTGGTTTTGGTATCATAGCGTTCCAGCGAACCGGAAATCCGGTCGCGCAGGAAACTGAAATCAACTCCCACATTGAGCGTCCTGGATATTTCCCATTTCAGATCGGGATTCGGAATGATGCTCAATCCATAGCCGTAGCCCGGTTCCGTGCCAAAGGCGTAAATCGAGCGACTCAGTCCGCCGAGGGTCTGGTAAGGCGCAATGGACGTGTTGCCCACTTCGCCATAGCCCACGCGCAGTTTCAGGAAAGACAGCACGGTATTGCCCGCCAGGAAGGCTTCGTCCGAAATCACCCAGCCCGCCGAAACTGACGGAAAAAAGGCCCAGTTGTTGCCCTTCGATAAGCGTGAGGAACCGTCGGCGCGTCCGGTCAGGGTGAGCAGATACCGGTCTTTAAACCCGTAGTTGACCCGGCCCATATACGACAGTAATCCCCACTGCGTCAGCGAACTGGTGATGCCGGTAACGGTGCCCGAACTCCCCAGGTTGTAGAACGAGGACGTTTCAATCGGAATGTTCTGGCCGCTGGCACTTGAGGATTCAAAGCGGTTTTTCTGCGTACTGAACAGCCCGACCACGTTCAGCGAATGCTGCCCGAATTTCTTGTTGTAACTCAGGAGGTTTTCGAGCGTGTAAGCAAAGTTCTGCTGGTTCTCGACCGTCGCCCGGCTCGTACCGCCCGCCAGGGTTCCGGAGTAATTCCCCCGGCGGTAGGTGCTGAAATCCGGGCCGTAGTTCAGGCGGTAGGTAAGCCCATCCGCGAGTTGGTATTCCCCGAAAAGCGTGGCAAAAACCCGGTATTTCTTCGTTTCATCGACGTATTGATTCGGCTGAAATTCAAGCAGCGGACTGGTCGTATTGCCTTCGCGGGGGTTTGGATAGGCCACAAAAGCCCCTTCCGCATTGTAGGGTTCGATCAGGGGCGAGAAAAGCAGGGCGTTGTTGTACGGCGCGTTCGACATCACGTTTTGCAGGTCGGTCGATACCGTCGCGCTCACGCCGATCTTCAGCCGTTCGGTCAATTTGGTGTCGATGTTGGCCCGGAACGAATACCGGCGGTAATCGCTTTTTTGCAGGACACCTTTTTCATCGAAAAACGAACCGGACAGGTAATAGGTTGTGTTTTCGGACCCTCCGCTGGCCGAAAGCTGGTGGCTTTGCTGAACACCGTCGCGCAGAATGAGATCCAGCCAATCGGTCGAAATGCCTTTGCTCAGGTTGTCGATTTCCAGGCTGCTCATCAAAGCCGCGTCCTGGCTGGCGTTGTCGGGAGCGAGTCCCCGCGAAATCCGGGCGTACCGGGCAAATTCATTCCCGTTCATCAGGTTCAGGTCTTTCTTGGCCTTTTTGATGCCGTAATACCCATCGTAGCTCAACACGGCTTTCCCCTCTTTTCCGCGTTTGGTTGTGATCAGAATGACGCCGTTGGCTCCCCGCGACCCGTAAATGGCTACGGCGCTGGCATCTTTCAGCACTTCCATGGACTCGATGTCGTTCGGATTGAAGTCGTTGATATTCACATCCGTCGGAATGCCGTCGATGACATACAGCGGGTTGTTGCTGGCGTTGATCGACCGGTTTCCACGAATCCGGATGGTGGGATTGGAACCGGGAGCGCCGTTGGCCCGGACGATGTCGACCCCGGCGAGTCGGCCCTGGGCATTCGACAGAAAGTTGGCCGCCGGGGTTTCGGAAATGTCCTTGCTGGAAATGGAGGAAATCGCGCCCGTCAAATCCCGCTTTTTCTGGGTGCCGTAGCCCACCACCACAATCTCGCTCAAGGTTTTTTCGTCCGTTTTCAGAACGACGCTTAGCGTGGTTTTGGAACCAATGGGGATTTCCTGCGTCAGATAACCGACAAAGCTGAACACCAGCGTCACCGATTTATCCGGCACACTGATGCGAAACTGGCCGTTTCCGTCGGTAGTAGTACCGCGCTGGGTGTCTTTGATCACAATGGAAACGCCGGGCAAACCTCCGCCTTTTTCGTCCGAAACCGTTCCCGAAATCACTTCCTCAACCGGCTGAGTCAGCAGCGAAGCTTCTGGCGACGAATTGGGTTTAACTGCCGGGGCCACACCGGGCATGCGGTTCAGAATAATCTGTTTACCGGATACCTCATAGCCCAGATTCAACGGTTTCAGCATGTCTTCCAAAACCGTCCCCAGCTTTTCACGCTGCACATTCAGCGAGATTTTCCGGTCGGCCTGGATCAGGCTTGTGCTGTAGAGAAACTTTACTTTGGTCTGCTCTTCGATCAGCGCCAGAACCGTTTTCACGTCCTGATTCTGCATCTGTATCGTCACTTTGGTATTCAGGATAGCCTGCGCCCGGATACCGGTCGCTAAAGCGATGCTGGTTACCAGTCCCGAAAGGAGCAGTTGCAGACAACTCAGCTTCAGAGCCATTCGCCAGGAGTACAGGGTAGGGAGATTTTTTTTCATGTATTCAGTTTATTAGGTGTATTGGGATAAGGGTCGTTTGCTTCGCCTGCCCTTTTCGAGGGGCGAAAGTATTTCATTTTTTAGTAATGAGGATGAATTTAGTAAATTAAATCACTAGACTAGCTATACATTTTACGAGAACCCTTGGTTCTCAGCACCTATCTGCTCCATTTATTGACAGCCTTTTGCCGAAATAACAATCTGTGCGTCAACGATTTCGTAATGACCCTCGATGCCTTTGCAAAGGAGCGTCAGCTTTTCAAAAAGTGGTTCTTCAGCTAAAGAGGCCGTTAACAGACAATTTCCCAGTAGTTCTTCGTCGTATACGATGTCGATTCCGTAGGCCTGCTCCAATTCCGAAAAGATCCGAGCGACAGGCGCATCCTTAAACTCAAAGTTGTGGGGATGAATGGGTTCCGGCTCAGCCACCAGCGATTTCTTCATCCGAACCTCGTCGCGCGAGAAGGCCAACTGCTGGTTGGGGGTCAAAACCACCCCTTCGAGTTCCCGGTTGGCCTGCATCGCATTGGCACGGCTGTCGGTTCGGGCAAAAACCGAGACTTTGCCGGTTTTCACCTGCACCACCACCTGCTTGCCCGCTTCGGCGGCTTTGATCCAGAAACTGGTGCCCAGCACTTTGGTAACCAGTTCGTCGGCGTACACAAAGAACGGTTTTGCGGGATTTTTGGTCACCTGAAAGAAGGCTTCACCGGTCAAATACACCTCCCGTTTCGCCTGACCACCAAAATCCCGGGCGAAACTAATTCGGCTATTGGGCTGCAACAGAACCGTGCTTTGGTCGGGCAGACGAACCGTCAGAGGCCGATCCGACTGGTTGACTTTTTCCAGCAAAGCCGTAGACGACTGATCGATCAACTGCTCATACTGCGTTGGAAGGCGGTTTTTCTGGTAGACCCAATGTCCCAGACCAAGTAGAATGGAGGCAGCCGCCAGCCAGCGCCACGGGAGCGGGAATCGGTGCATGGGGGCGGGTTGCATGCGTTCGCGGACGTTCGTAAACATCCGTTCGACCTGGTTCTCGTCCGGATAATCCTGGATGACGGCTTCATCGATTGCCTGCAAAACCATCCGGGCATGGTCGACAACCGGCTGTTTTTCAGGATGTCTGTCCAGAAATTGCCGCCAGAAAGCATCGGTTTCCGGGGTCGGTGCATACACCCATTGTCTGAAGGACTCCTCCTTTAAAAAATCCTCCAAATCGAAATCCGCGTACTCCATCCTATTACTTTTTGGCTACGTAATTAGATTATGCCTTTAGGAAGAAAGAGAAATTGAAGCCGCGGTTTAACTCACTTGCGAAGAAAAAAAAAACAGGATGGTGCTAAACAGAAAAGCGAACTGACGGAGTTTATGCAGCCCGCGTTGCAGCAAATTCCGGACGGATTGTTCGTTGATCGCCAGAATGTCCGCGATCTGGGCGTAGCTGAAATCCTGGTAATAGTAGAGCATCAGGACTTCGTATTGGCGAAGCGGCAATTTTTTTAGTTTGGCCTGCAAATCAGCGGTTTGTGTTTGCAGCATTTCGGCATTGATCACCTCCGTTTCCTGCGCCGGGCTGGTCGGAAGCCGCCACTCGTCGGTCATTTCCCAGCTTTCGGAGGCAAGCTGATCGGGCCGAAGGGCCTTGTGAATCTTCCGGCGTAGGGATCGAAACAAATAAAACCGGGCCGATTCCACGTCACTCAGGCGGCTACGGCTTTGCCACAAATCCACAAACAGGTCCTGAACCGCATCTTCAACCGCCTGATCGTCGCGGGACAGCTTTTTACCGTAACTGAACAACACCCGGACATACCGCTGGTAGAGCACCCCAAAGGCGGTTTCGTCACCCTGTTTGAAGGCCTGCCACAAAGCTTTATCGTCCGTAGTTTCCGAAAAAGGCATCAACGTGCTGAAGTAAAAAGTTGCTCTAATCCGACGGTTTTGATCCAAAAATCAGCCGGTTCGCTTTCTCTTATAGCCTGAAAGATCACTAAAGTACAAACCAAAGGTACAATTACTTCTTAAAATGTGTCTATCGTACGGAAGAAATCGGTCGGAGTTCAGATACGCCATCGAATTCATTTTTTCACTACTTTTGAACACACTTCACGCTGACTGGCCTTATGTTCCGTACCTTATTTTCGTTTCAATTTCTTTTCGTTCTTTTTATTCAGTTTCCCGCTTTTCCCCAACAAAAGCAACGGTTTCAAAATCTGCAACAGGCGCTGGCCGCGTCCGGTCAACTCGCTGGTTCACAAGGTCCTTCGAGCGTTAATTGGATCGATGGCGGGACCCGTTTTTCTTTTATCGACCAGGGTGTGATTAAATCATTTTCGCCCAAAGACCAGCGCGAAGAGGTGGTTTTTGACGGCAGTGCGCTCCAGTTTCCCGAAACCGGCCAGCCGTTTACCTATGAATCGTTTCAATGGTCGAAAGACTCCAAAAATCTGTTGTTTCAAACCAACTTCCGGCCCGTCTGGCGTCGCTCGGGCATTTCGGATTATTACGTGTACAGTGTCGCCGATAAAAGCCTGAAGCAGGTTGCAAAAGACGCCCAAACTGCTGAACTTTCACCCGACGGATTGAAGATTGGTTACGAGCGGGACGGAAATCTGTATGTGTTTGACTTTGCCACGCTGAAAGAAACGCAGCTCACCAACGATGCCGCTCCCTCGCTCTACAACGGCCGGTTTGGCTGGGCCTACGAGGAAGAATTTGGTCTGGCGCAGGCCTGGGAATGGTCGCCCGACAGCAAGTTCATCGCCTACTGGCAGATTGACGAGCGCGAAGTGCCGATCTACGCCATGACCGATTACAAGGGCTTTGACGAAAACTTCACAAAGCTCCCCTACCCGCGCGTGGGTGACAAGAATCCGACCGCCCGAATCGGCGTCGTCGAGTTGTCCAACACCCAGCAAAAATGGATGAAAATCGAGCTGGGCGACGGCTATATTCCCCGCATTTACTGGACGTCGCAGGAAGGGCAACTGGCGGTGGTGCACCTGAACCGCAAGCAAAACCACCTGAAACTGTTTTTGACCAACGCCCGCACCGGCGACGCGAAGCAGATTATGGAGGAAACGTCGAAAACCTGGGTCGATGTGTTCGATTTCTTCGCCGGTATCATGCACTATTTCTATTTTCCGGCCAATTCGCAGGAGTTTTTCTGGGTTTCGGAGCGGGATGGCTGGGCGCATCTGTACCGGTATGATTATACCGGAAAACTGCTGAATCAGGTTACGAAGGGCAAATGGGAAGTGGTTTTTGTGCACAACATCGACGCCAAAAATAAGAAGATTTACTACACCTCGACTGAACAGTCGCCTTTGGACCGGCAACTGTATGCGGTTGATTTTGACGGAAAAAACAAGCGGAAACTGACTCAGTCAGCGGGCCGGCACAAGATCGATTTTGCGCCCAACAGCCAGTATTACATCGACCGGTTTTCGAACACCACCACGCCCACCCGCGTAGAACTGTGGGACACCAAAGGCAAGCTCATCAAACCGCTGGAAACCAACGCCAACGTGACGAAATTCATCAGCAACTATGCCTACGCGACGAAGGAATTGACCCATTTCACGACGTCCGATGGACAGAAAATCGACATTTCAATCCTGAAACCGCTCGATTTCGACGCCACCAAAAAGTATCCGGTGGTGATGGACATTTACGGTGGACCGGGTGCACAATCGGTTTACAATGAGTTCAATACGTCCGGATGGCACCAGTTTCTGGCGCAACAGGGTTACGTCATTGTGAGTGTGAACAACCGGGGCAGTGGCGGCTACGGTTCTGATTTTGAGAAAGTGGTTTACGAAAAACTCGGCCAGTACGAAAGCCGGGACTTTGTTGAAACCGCCAAATACCTGGGTACGCTGCCCTGGATCGATGGTGGCCGGATGGCCATCCGGGGACACAGCTATGGCGGGTACATGAGCAGCTATACGATGCTGACCCACCCCGGTATTTTCAAAGTTGCGCTCGTGGGTGCCCCCGTCACCGACTGGCGGCTGTACGACAGCATTTACACCGAACGCTACATGGGGTTGCTGCCCGAAAACGACGCCCAATACCAGAAAAGCGCGGTTTCGCCGAACGCTAAAAACCTCCAGGGTAAACTGTTTATCGCGCATTCGACGATGGATGAAAACGTTCACGTCCGGAACACCATGCAGTTGATGAATGCGCTGGAAGACGCCGGGAAAGACGCCGACCTGCGCATTTATCCACCGGGTGCGCACGGCGTGGCCTACAACAGCACCAGTTCACTGCTGCTTTATCAGCAGTATACGGAATATCTGGAGAAGTATTTGAAAAACGGGGCGGTCGACTAATCAGTCGTCAACACGCAGAAAATCGCCGTTTTTATCAAAATTCAGATCCAGCCCATTCGACAACTCAATACTGTAACGGTCGCGGTCGTTTTCGTTTTTCTCCCAACTGACAATGGTTTGTTGGGAGAAATTCGTTTGCACGTAGGTGCGGATTTTTTCCGGATTGATCACCGCATCCGGAATCGCCTGGTCTTTCCCGTCTACCTGCGTGCACTCGCCGGATTTGGTGAAATCCAGATCAAAACCGTTGCTCAGGATGACATCGAAACCGGTGGTCAAACCGTCACGCTCTTTCACCACTTGCAGGATGGTTTCCTGTGGAAAATGCGTACGGATGAAGTTTTGTGCATTTTGTGGCAAGGCTTCGGGTGTCACATTTTTTTCCTGATCACAAGCCGTAAGGCCCCAAATCAATAAACCCGAGAGGACGAAGCGTACTGTTTTCATACGTTTTAGTTGAGGTTATGTTCAAATCGAAACCATGACCCCTCAACGCAAGTGTACCCCTACGGTTGGCTGCTTTTTAAAAAAAATCAGTTTTCTACTTTAATCCCTTCCTCTTCCAAATACCGGCCAATGTTGAACGTCTGACCGTCGAGCAATTCCAGATCCCGGTGCCAATCCATGGTCAGCCAGGCATCGGCGGTTTGTTCGGCAATCATCACTTGCTGCGTGTCCGTGAAAATCCAGATTACCTTAGCCGTACCAAAATCGAGGAGTTTTCGGGTCTTTTTATTGACGTAATTAAAGTCTTCTGTTTTAGACAGATCGGCTTTTACATCAATTTCAACGGCCACTTTGGCGGGGACGTCCACATAATGAACATTAATTTTATCCGGTGTCAAGACACTTTTTTCATAAATCGCGGCATCGTGCGACAAATTATTCCGGTGATCCAGATGAACACCAGCTTCGTTGGAAGCAAACCAATATTTTTTCTCGTCCAGAGAACGAATCATTATTCGCATGAAATACGATACTAAAACCCACTGCAACGAACTGGAACCCATAATTTCTTCCGGTGTTTTTTTCCCCGCTAAAACGTCTTCATAACCGCTGTAATATAGCGGTCGCCCATCCAGCACCTCATACACCAGCGATTCCAGGGCTACTTTTTGTTTAGACGTCTTTACAGGCGATTTGACACCTTGCGGTTTACGGGACTTTCCGGAAACTTCTTTCTTCTCAAGCGTCTGCATACCTTTTTCGTTTGATGCAAAATACGGTTTTTCCGGCAAATGTGCTTTAAGAATACGCTACACTTCCATTTTCAACGCCCGGCCGACGTCCTTCTGGTGCAGCCGCCCAATCGGGAGTTCCTGCCCGGCGACCTCGATGTGGCTGGGCGACCAGGCCGAAATCTTGTCGATGGCCACGATGAACGACCGGTGAATGCGCAGAAAATCCCGGCCCGGCAGCATGGCTTCCACCGAACTGATGGCTTGTTTCACCACCAGCGGTTTGGCGTTGGTCGTGATGATTTTGATGTAATCTTTCAGGCTTTCGACGTAGAGAATGTCTTTGGTATAGACCTTCACCATTTTGCGGTCGGCCCGAAAATAGAGAAACGCGTCGCGCTCCGACGGCACCAGATCCTTTTCAACGGACGGCTGATCCGGCTCCGAAATACCGTTCGCCATAGGCTGGGGTTCAAGCCGCATGACTTTGGAAACCGCCCGCAAAAACCGCTCGAACGGAATGGGTTTGAGCAGGTAATCGACCACGTCCAGATCAAAACCGTCCAGTGCGTATTCGCGATACGCCGTCGTGAAAATCACTTTGGGGGGATTCCGCAAACTCCGCAGGAAATCGGTGCCGGAGAGTTTGGGCATTTTAATGTCTAAAAACAGCAGATCGACCGGCATCGACTGGAGCATACTGAATGCCTGAACGGCATTGTGGCATTTGCCGACAATCTCCAGTCCATCAACCAGTTCGATGTACGATTCGATAATTTCCACAGCGTGTGGCTCGTCATCAATCAGCAGACAACGTACGTTCATAAGGATGTGTATTTGTTGTTGTTGTTATTTTTTAAGCCCCTAAATCCCCTAAAGGGGACTTTGACACCGCATAACCCGGATTTTAAAGTCCCCTTTAGGGGATTTAGGGGCTACTTTTTATTTTAAACCGGTAGTTCAGCTACCGGCACCGCATTCGGTTTCAAAACCGCCGACTCCCGGGGTAACCGCAAGGTCAAATCGACCAGAAACGTTTCTTCTTCCGGCTGAATTTTCAGTTCATAACGACCCGGATACAGCAATTCCAGCCGCTTCCGGACGTTCTGCAAGCCGATTCCGCCAACGGAGGTTGCCCCAACGGAGGTTGCCCCTGCCTCCATTGGGGCAAACGGATCGGCATCGCGGCTGTTGACCAACTTGAAGGTCAGCACGTTATCATCGACGGCCAGGTCCAGAAAAATCCAGGCCTGTTCCAGTTGTTCACTGGTGCCGTGTTTGAACGCATTCTCCAGAAACGGAATCAGCAACAGGGGCGCCATCTGTTTCCCCTGCAAATTGCCGTGGAAATTCATCGAAACATCCAGCCGCGAACCGTAGCGCAACTGCTCCAGCCCAATGTAGTTTTTCATGAATGCAATCTCCTTTTCCAGCAACACCTCCGACGCGTTGCAGTCGTAGAGCATATAACTCAGCAATTGCGACAGCTTCAGCACAACCGCCGGCGACTGATCAGATTTTCGTAACGTCAAGGCATACAGATTGTTGAGGGTATTGAACAGAAAGTGCGGATGAATCTGGGATTTCAGCAACTGTAACTCCGCGTTAAATTTTTCTTTTTCAATCTGCCGATACGCCTGCTCTTTCAAATACCAGATTTTGACGAGTTTGATCGCAGCCGCAAAACCGCCCACCGTGATGCCGCCCCGTAATCCCGCCATCAATAAATAGGTTAGACCACCCCCGCGAGCCCGCGACGTACCCAGCCACGAATGCAAGGGCGCAACAACCGAGGTCGACAGAAGGGCCGATGCCGACGCGCTCAGAAATGAAAAAAGAATAACACCAACCACCATTTTCCAATAGGGCCCTTTGTCCAGATAGCGGGGGAATAAAACGTAAATAATACCGTACGACAGAACCATATGGGCCGGCATAAATATCAGTGAACTGACCCCGGAGGAAAAAAAACCCAGAAAGAACGCTTCGGGTTTTCCGTAACCGCGATGCAGGAAATAGGAGATCGGAAAAACACCATACAAAACCGTAAAGTAGAGTTGAACAACTCCCCAGAAAAGCCCATGCCGAGCCAGACGGTAACGCGGCTGGTTGGAAAAGATGAAGTTGGTGTTAGACAGTTGCATACGAGTACCCGATTGCCGACCGAATATAGATAAACGACACCAATCCTGCCACGAATCGGGCGAATTGTAGACGAACGGTAGCCAATCGTCGCCAAATGACTCTTTTCACAGACCTAACTACACTCGTCGCCAGACCCTTGCTGTATCTGTCGGGAACCGTCGCATTGGGCGATAATCCCGGCAGGCGGTTTTTCCCGTGTTTACCTTTGACGCGTCAATTCCGACTAAAACAACAACTACGAACGAACCGCTTCGGCGCTACTACCATGAAAATCAATCCACACTATCGGCGGACGCTATTCGCCACTGCCTTTTTCCTGTCGTTGGCGGCTTTCAGCTTGGGCCAGGGACGACCAAACCGTCCGTCCATCTCGCCCCGCCAGGGCTTCTGGGTCGTGGAATCTCAACCGAAGCAAAACTGCGTCGTGTTTTTCTACAACGATGAGAACCAGCTCATTTACAAAGAAAATCTGGCAAAAAAACGACTCAATCTCAAACAGGCCAAAACCCGGGAGAGTCTGAATGCCGTGCTGGAACAGGCTTTGCAACAATGGACCGTTTCGCAACAACCGGGTGGCGCAGCCATGCCAGTCGATCAGCAATGGCTGGCGACGGAGTTTCGAAAATGACAAGAGAGGTGAGACAAGAGATGAAAGAGGTAAGACAAGAGATGAAAGACGCTCCCCTCAGCCAGCAAGCCTTCGTCTCTTCTCTCTTGTCTCACCTCTCACGTCTTTACTTTAATTTGGTTAAATTGGTTCGAGTCCCCCGGCATGGGCAATCTGCTCCGGGCCGGGGGCTTTTTTGTGCGAAATAATTACCCGATTGCCAGACAGGGAGTTGAATTGGCGTTCGTAATCCGTATTTTCGGACCTCGATCCATCCGTTCTTCATGCAAACCGGCCTTTCCGTTCCCGCAACCCGCACCGAAATTCTGGCGGGCGTTTCCACGTTTCTGGCAACCATGTACATCATCGTGGTCAATCCGGCGATTCTCAGTCAGGCCGGTCTGCCGTTCAGCGGGGTGCTGACGGCCACGGTTCTGCTGTCGTTCGGATGTAGTGTGATGATGGGCCTGTATGCCCGCAACCCGATGGTGGTGGCGCCCGGTATGGGACTGAACGCCTTTTTCACCTTCACCGCTGTCAAAGGCATGGGCATTCGGCCCGAAGTGGCGCTGGGGGCAGTTTTCTGGGCGGGCGTTCTGTTCCTGATCCTGTCGCTTTTCAACGTCCGTTCGGCCATTGTCAGGATCATCCCCAAACCGCTGCGGTATTCCGTTTCGGCCGGTATTGGCCTGTTTATCACCCTGATTGGCTTTGAAAATGCGAAGTTTATTGTGGCCAATCCGGCCACGCTGGTCAGCATCGCCAGCCTGAAAGACCCAATCATTCTGACGTTTATTTTCGGACTTTTCATCACCAGCGTTCTGGTGATCCGGCAAGTGCCGGGAGCCATTATCATCGGTATTTTGCTCACTACCCTGGCCGCACTACCCATTGGCCGGTGGTGGGGCGATGCGTCGGCGGTGAATTTCGGACAAAAAACGCTGGTCAATTTTCAGGGGCTTTTTGCCACCCCGGATTTCAGTCTGATCGGCAAACTGGATCTGGTCAACTCCCTGCAATGGTCGCTCTGGCCGGTGATTTTTGCCTTTGTTTTCACGGATCTGTTCGACAGTTTGTCCACCTTCGTGGGCGTGGCCGAAGCCGCCGATCTGTACGACGAAGACGGCAATCCGCGCAACCTCAACCGCTCACTGACGGTCGATGCCGTGGCCACGACGATGGCGGGTTTGCTGGGCACCAGCCCCGGAACGGCCTACATCGAATCGGCGGTGGGCATTGCGCAGGGCGGGCGTACGGGTTTGACGGCCATTGTGGCGGGTTGCCTGTTTTTGCCGTTCCTGTTTCTATCGCCTTTGTTGTCGGTGATTCCGGCCATTGCCACTGCCCCGGCGCTGGTGCTGGTCGGTGCTTTCATGATGAAACCGATTACCAAAATCAACTGGGGCCGGCTGGACGATGCCTTACCGGCGTTTCTGGCACTGGTGCTGATTCCGTTCAGCTACTCGATTACGCAGGGAATTATCTGGGGGTTTCTGACCTGGACGGTCGTCAAACTGGCCATTGGCCAATCAAAAGAGGTGCCGGTCGGTTTATTGCTTGTCGATTTATTCTGCATTCTGGCGCTCTTTTCCGGACACTGATCGTCACGGAAGCATGGCCACCAGTTCCACTTCCACCAGCGCCGTTTCTTCGTACAGCCGTTGAATCTGAACCCAGGTTGCTGCCGGGAAATCGTTGTTGTAATACTTTTTGCGAACGTCGTTGTGCTTTTTCATTTCCTCGATGTTGGTCGTGTATAAATTCTCTTTGACCACGTTCTGAAAAGTAGCCCCGTAAAAAGCCAGTGTTTTCTGAAGACCCTTGTACACGTTCGTCAGCGCCGAAGCCGCTTCGCCACCGCCCACGGTTCCCGAAATGTAAATGGTTTTGCCGACCCGGACGGCCTGCGCATAGCCCGCTCCATCTTCACCGGCTTTCCCAAAATGAAATTTCTGTTTTTCAATTGCATTTTGGCCGGATTGGGCATTCACTCCATTAAAAACAACGGTCGAAAACAGGACAAGGGTGGAAATGACAAATTTTTTCATCGTATTTTAGTTGTTTAACAGCAAAATGATGCGGCAGGAAATATACAAAACGATTCGTCTGAATACGGTATTGATCAAAGGGATATTTTTGTTCTGGGTGGTTTTCGTCCCTCTTTCGGTTCAGGCCCAACGGTATGATGCGCAGCCGATTACGGCACTTCTGGGTGCTTTCGACGAAGAAGTAAAACTGGTTCAGCAATCCCTCAAAAATCCAAAAACGCAGACGCTCAACGGCATTACCTTCATGACGGGCCAGATCAACGGGCATGACGTCGTGGTTGCCGAAACCGGGATTGGCAAAGTAAATGCCGCCATGACGACGGCGTTTGTGCTGGCTTATTTTAAACCCAAACAGGTTCTTTTCACGGGCATTGCGGGCGGCACCAATCCCGATCTTCAACCCGGCGACATCGTGATTGCCCGGCAAACTGCTCACCACGATTATCACTCCATTACCTTCCAGCAACAGCCCACGAACCAGACCCGCAATGCCATCACGAAAGACATGAATCCGACCTACTTCCCCGCCGATTCGATCATGATGCTGGCAGCACAGGAAGCCGCCAAAACCGTTTCGTTCGAGAGCATTCCGACCACCCGGCGGCCGCCGTCGGTGGTCGTGGGCACGGTGGTGACAGGCGATCAGTTTATCGCATCCGACGAAAAAGTCGCCAGTCTGTGGTCGGAATTCAAGGCTGACGCCACCGAAATGGAAGGCGCGGCTGTGGCGCAGGTTTGCTACCAGCAACAGGTTCCCTGCCTGGTGATCCGGAGTTTGAGCGACAAAGCCAACTCCAACGCCCGGCAGGATATGCTCACCTTTTTCAAGATTGCCGCCCGCAATTCGGCCAATCTGGTGATGACCATTGTGGGGAAACTGTAATCCGGTTGGGATTTGAGAACCGTGCTTGGTATCAGATTCCAGGAAACGGCATTTGGACCCTTCGTTCCGGTAGTTGATGGCTGGAATTCGCCGGGATGAAATTACAAGCTAAGAAGGGTCTGGAAGCCGTCGCGCAAAATTCCCAGATCGGAACCAATGGCCAGACAGGAAAAACCGGCTTTTCGAAGGTCCGGTACGTCAGCCGGGTTTCGCACCAGAATCCCGGCCTGCTTCCCGTTCTTTCGGGCCGCCTGACTCACCCGTGCCAGGGCGTCGGTAAATGGTAGGGACGGTTTTGATGGACAACGCACGGCTAAATCCAGTTTCAGATCCGCTGGACCCACAAAAAGCACATCGACCCCCGAAACTCCAGCAATCGCTTCGGCATTCATAACCCCTTCATAGTCTTCCAGTTGGGCCATAAAAACCGGAGCGGACAGTTCCTGAATGGCTTTGGACGCACGCAGTCCGTAGGCATACGCCCGCACCGAACCGGAATACCCGCGGGTTCCGTGGGGCGGATAGCGCATGGCGGCCACGCAGGCTTCCGCCTGCGCCGGAGTCGAAACGTGGGGGAGCATAATGCCCGACGCACCCCAGTCCAGCGCCCGGGCAATCAGCGCCGGATCGAGGCTGCCCACCCGAACCATGAGCGTAACCTCCGGATTTCGGACGGCCTGCAAATTCGTCAGCAACCCGCTTTCCGTCAGACAGCCATGCTCCAGATCGAACAGCAGCCAGTCCAGCGAACACGCCCCGGCCAGCTCGGCAATAACCGGTGAACCCGTTGACAACCAGGTTCCCAAACCCAGTCGACGGGCATTTTTCTTTTCGAAGGAATTCATAAATCAGCGATCGTTTTATGGCCTTGCAAACCCAGCATCGCCGTTCGAATCCGGTCTTTGGTGAAGCTTTTCAGGGATTGTCCCGACGATCCGGCTCCGATCAGGAAAAAATCGTCCTGCCGGTCGAAGTACCCCGCTCCCACCCGGATAACGGCTTTGACGATCATATTCCGAAGCAGATGCAGCCAGAAACGCGGCAGGAATTGTTCCGGTAATTCCCGGATGGTCTGATAACCCGTCAAAACGGCCTTGATGAAGTCGCCGGAATGAAAACAGGCCAGCAGTGCCAGGTCGTCCGTGGGGTCACCCGAAATGGTGTCGTCCCAGTCGATGACGGCTTTTAGTTGGTCCGGCGTTCCCAGCATGTTCCACAACGCCAGATCCTTATGAACCAGACAACCGGTTTTCAACGCCAGCAAAGCGTCGTTTTCATCAACAAGATCCTGTACGTCAAGGCTTTCTTCGTTGGTCAGAAACTGGGCGTTCGTCAGAAAATTCAAGTGACGTACCCAATTCAGCCGGAAATAAGCGCGGTACGTTTCGTGTAAACCGATTAGCCGACCGGTTTTTCGAAGCAGCTCCGGATCAAAAGGGCCGAAATTTTCAGGTGAAATTTGCTGCCAGCGGGCCAGATTGACTCCAATTTCGTGCGCAATAGCGTGTTCGTTCAACGCCCCTTTTTTGTGTAACGCGTTCAAATCCGGCGCATCGATAAACGCCAGAATCTGGTACGCAAAAGGCACCTTCGACCGGGACGCATCGACGGCAAAAACCGCTGGCGTCGGCACCCCGGTTTGGCGAACCTGATCCAGAACGGCAGCTTCCACGTCCATATACTCATCTTTTTCCGGCCCATTTTCCAGCCGCAGAAAATACGTTTCTCCGCGGTGCGTCGCCAGATACGTCAAATGATTGCCCTGACCGCCCGCTGGTTGCAGTGTAAAGGAAGAATCCCCAAAATGGGCCTGCAAAACCGTTCGTAAGGCATCTTCTACGTCCTGATCCGGTACGGAAGCCTGTGGCGTTATCAGACTGTAAAAAGCGGAAGGCCGGTCGCATTTCCAATAATAAATCTGTTGCCGATTCGCCATCCTAGTTTTCGTTCTTAGCCTCTGCCCTGGCTTCCAGCGATTGGCTAATCACCTGTTTGGCTTTGGCGTTCGGCGTCACAAAACCGCCCTTCAGAACATCTTCTTCCGTAAACCGGGCCAGCAGAATTTCGCCACCCGTACTCCGTTTCCGGCCCCGGTCGTAGGAAATATACAGGGTGCCGTCGGGTGCCTGAACACCATCGGGATACGTTACCATTTTCCGTTCATCCAGCAGCAAACCGCCCTGCCAGGTCTGCCCGTCGTCGTCAGAAAGATACGCCGTCAGATGTGACCGGGCGATTTTGCCATCCACTTTGGCGTGCTTGACCAGCAGCAAACGGCCCGACTGCAAACGGCGGATAAAATGCCGGGCGTTGGTGTTTTCAATCGCCGACTTCTGGGGTTCCGACCAGGTTTTCCCCTTGTCGTTGGAGTAGCTTTCCCAAAGTCCTTTGGCCGTGCGGGTGGTCAGCCAGAGTGTGCCGTCGCGCCGTTCGATGATGTGCGATTCGTCGTAGTCGGGCTGCGGAAACCGTACCCCGCCCCGGCGTTCCCAAGTGCGACCTTGATTACTGGAAATGAATACGTTAGCCATCCGGAGCGAATCCAGTTCATGGTGCGCTTCCCGATACGGAGAAGCCGGGTCCATCGCAATGATTTTCTCCCGGTTCCAGAGTGAAATCACCAGCAGCCAGTCGCCGTTGGCCAGTACGGTGGGCTTGTTCAGGGAGCAGCCGTGCCAGATTCGTTGCGGTTTCGACCAGGTGGGTTTGTCGCTGTCCGGGTTATCGCAAATGGTGTACCAGTTACCGGCACGACCGTCGAAAAACGTCATCGACTGGTCGAAGAAAAGCCAGAGACGACCTCGCGGATCAGTCCACAAGGTTCCTACAATGGCCCGGCGGCTTTCGCCCAGCGACGCATCGTGCGGATCGATCACGGCACGCAGTTTCGACCAGGTTTTGCCGTTGTCGTCGCTGGTGGTCAGCGCAAAAAACGCTTCTTCGTTGTCGCCCCCGCCCACCCAACAGGCCCAAAGCCTTCCTTTGGGCGTTCGCTCGAGGCCGATGGTCATGTTGAAATCCAGCCGGTCCAGATCATATTCTGCCGACGGAACGGTATTGACAACCGGTGGCACCAGGGCCGGATCGACCGGTTTTTGAGCCTGCGCCTGAAGCGAAAAAGCAGCCATCGACAAGCCGATTATCAGACAATAAAACTGTATTCTTAGCAGGTGATTCATACCATCATTACCTAAAATCCGCATACGGTATTTTCATGAAATAGTGCCTAATACCGTCTTCCATCGCGAGATAGAGCACTTTTTGGGTGTCGTCGGCAAAGCCGTCGGGGTAGCAGATCATGGCGGGATTGTGTTCAATTTTCTCCATCGTAGCGGTATTCTCAATGGTCGCCAGCCGGATTTTTTTCGACCAGGTTTTACAACCGTCTTTGGAAACCCAAAGCGACACTTCGCTTCGATCTTTGCATTGATTCCCGATCAGCAAAACGTCTTGCCCGACCTTCAGCAACGTAATTTTTGAATTTCCATTGGGAATGTCGCTCGGCGCAACTTTCGTCCAGGTACGACCAAAATCCCGGCTTTCGGTTCGGTACAGGACGCCGGTTCCGGAAGCCCGCATCAGCATTACCAGATGCCCGGGTGCCACTTCAACCGTGTTGGGTTCCCAGAGCATTCCCAGATCTTCGCGCTTGTGATAGCCGTGCATTTCGATGTTTTTCCAACCCGGCTTGCAGATTAACGCCGAAACGCAGAACGGCCATTTTTTATCTTCGATCAACTTCTGACGGCTAAATTTCTGGGTAAACCCGTCGGCCTGTTCCTGACAGAAAGCGGAGAAAAACCATTCGCCGTTGGACATAACAAAGCCGCGTCGCAGCGTAAAACTGCTGGCAAAACCCGGCAGGCTCACCGGCTCCGTCCAGGTTTTGCCGGCGTCGGTACTGACGGTCGTGAAGGTTTTCAGGTTGTTATACCAGGTCGGCGCGTCGAACGTATTGACCGGCACAAACACGGCTTTATCGGACACAAACAGTTCCGGCGACCAAACCGCCCGGGTCGGATGGTTCAGAAACGGTTCCGGCGACGACCAGGTTTTGCCTTCGTCGGTGCTGCGGGTGGAAACCACAAAATTGCCGTTGTCGGGTTCCCAAGGGCCACCCGTGTAGTGCAGACAGAGAAGCGAGCCGTCGGGCATCCGTCGCAAAACCGGCTCCCGCGACCAGCCGTCGCCATTTTTCTTAAAATCATTGATCAAAACCGGCGGATAGGCAAACACCAGGCCGTTGAGTTTCACCTCGCTTTTCTGAGCTTTCAGTTGAAAAACGGAGCCCAAAAGGAGCAACACGACCAGAAACCGTCGGATATGGGACGAACGTATTTTCATCGAATTAAAGAACAAACAGGTTAGAAGGTTAATAGCCCGGATTTTGGGTTAACGCAGGATTCAGGTCGATTTCCCGTAGTGGAATTGGCAGGAGTAGCTCATTTTCCGTCATTTTGAAACTGATACCCTTACTGGCAAAATGTGCATTCATGACCTCGATGGCGCGGCCCGTACGCACCAGATCAAACCAGCGTTGCCCTTCAAACAGGAACTCCACTTTCCGTTCTTTCTCCAGCGCCAGCCGAACCGCCGGTTTATCCAGTCCGGTCAGATCTGCCAAACCGGCGCGTTTGCGCACCTGGTTGATGTAAGGCAGCGCGTCAGCGGTTTTGTCCTGCTCGTTGAGGGCTTCGGCGTACATCAGCAGCACGTCGGAAAACCGCGAAACCGGGTAGGTAACATTGCCATCGGACACGTTGATTGCGCTGAAATCCACAAACTTTAACCCATACCGGCTATACACTTTCGTGCCCCCCAGCAAGGTGATCGTATCATGAACAGAGGCCGCTTTTCGCCGATCCGCTTTTTCAAATGCGTTAAAGGAATTCAACGTCGGCACCATTCGCCCACCGCCACTTTGGTTATTGGGAAACAGCAGCATATTGGACAGAGCTGGCGTAAACTGCACCGAATATAAATTGCCCAGATTGGACCCGGAGACAAACTTGATTTCAAAAATAGACTCAACTAAATTATTGTTTCCCTTGACCACCAGCGATTTATAATCGGGCACTAAGGCATACTGCTTTTCGTCGATAACTTCTTTCAGTTTCGCAGCCGCCAACGCATAGTCTTTTTTGGTCAGGTACACTTTTCCCAGCAGCGTTTTGACGGTTCCTCTGGAAACCCGGCCTTTATCGGCATTCAAGCTCGCGGGCATCAGCGACTCGGCACTGATCAGGTCATCAAGGATGGTTTTGTAGACTTCCTCCTGCGGTTTTAGCGATAAATCAGTGGCCGCAATATTGCCGGGACTTCGGAACTCCACGTCGGCAACCGGCACCCGGCCGAACAACTGCACCAAATAAAAGTAACTCCAGGCCCGGAAAAACCGGGTTTCTCCGATAATCCGATCCCTTGTCACCGGGTCGAACGAAGCGCCTTTGATGCGGTTTAAAATGGTATTACAGCGGGCAATGGTGTACAAACCCACGTTCCAGGTCGCCAGCACCGTGGCGTTGGCGGCCGTAACGCTGTTGTCGTCGAACTCCACTTCGGCGGCCGTTGGCGCCAGCCACTGGAGTTCGGCATTGTCCGTTGCCAGTTCGTTGATATAATGCAGATTACCGGTATGAAATCCTTTGAATGAGCTGTAAACCCCCAAAAGAGAACTTTCAAAATCGGCCGCTGTGCGGTAGAAACTCTCGTCGTTAATCTGGTTCTGGGGTTGCAATTCCAGAAATTCTTTACACGACGTACTTGAAATCATGACCAGAAAAACGGCCAGTATCGTGCTTAGTTTATATAGCATTTTCGGTTTCATAATCGTATTCGATAATGTTTTTTAAAAAACCCGGTAGCATTATTTAAAAGCGACCCGTAACCCCAATGTGGCAATGCGCGGAACCGGATAGGAATAAAAATCGATGCCGGATTTGGCGATGTTATCTCCACCGATGCTGGCTTCCGGGTCAAAACTGGGGTACTTTGTGAAGGTGTAAGCATTGGTCACATCCGCAAAAAGGGTAAACGTCTGAAGGCCAAGCCGACCGGCGAGCGCGGTTGGGAATGAATACGAAAGATTGATGTTCCGGATGCGCACGTACGAGCCGTCGAACAAATACCGCGACGACATGCTGTTTCCCCGGGCATAATCGTTCCGGATTGCTCGCGGAAGCAGGCCGTCCCCGGGATCTTCGGCCGATTTCCAGCGACGTTCGGCCAGGGCAAGCTGGTTCTGCACGCCCGCAACGTTCAACTGGGTTTCACCCGCCTGAAGATAAACCAGGTTCCCTTCCGTACCGATCACACTGACATTCAGGGAGATATTCCGGAACGTGAATTTGTTATTGAAACCCCAGGTATATTTTGGCCACGGATTTCCGACGATTTTCTTGTCCGCATCCGTAATCCGTCCATCCTTATTGACATCTTCAAACCGCAGGTCGCCCGGTTGGGTGGCCGGATGCACCAGCGGGCTGGCTTTGATCTCTTCCTGCGTCCTGAAAACGCCCAGCGCATTGAGCATGAAGAAGCTGGAAATGGGCGAACCGACCTGACTGACCTGATACGGCGAGTTGACAATCCGGGAGCTGGACGTGCTGAGTGCCAGTACCTTGTTCCGGTTGGTGCTCAGGTTCAGATTGGTGGTCCAGGAAAAATCTTTCCCCCGGATGTTTTCCGAACTCACCGTCAATTCCAGCCCTTTGTTCTCCACTTCGCCGATGTTCTGAATGGACGAGTCGAAGCCGGAAGCCGCCGGTAGCAAGGTGTTCAACAACAGCCCTTTTTTGACGTTTCGGTAGGCATCGACGGTGAACGACAGGCGGTTTTTGAACAGGGAAATATCGAGTCCGATGTCGGCCTGAAGCGACTTTTCCCAAGTAAGGTCGTCGTTGGCCAGGCTTTGGGGCGTAATGCCCAGCACAATACCGCTGGTGGTGACGTAACGCGACGTTCCGAGGAGTCCGATGTGGGCGTAGTTGCCGATCAGGTTATTCCCGGATGTTCCATAACTGGCTCTGATTTTCAGGTCATTGACAAACGTAAGGCCCGCCATAAACGGCTCATCGGACAGGCGATAGCCCAGCGAAAAGGATGGAAAGGTTCCCCATTTGTGATTCGCTCCAAACCGCGAACTGCCATCCCGACGCACCGTTGCCGTCAGCAAATACCGCCCATTGAAGGTGTAGTTGACCCGGGCCAGCATCGACAGCATCGACCATTCGGAGACGAAATTCGTCCCCGCATTGACGTTCCCGCCCGACAGAAACGGAATGTAATCGGTCGGAAAATCGGACGCGCCAGCCTGCAGAATGTCGTCCGAATTCTTCTGAACCGTAAACCCGACCACGCTGTTGAAATTGTGCTTTTCACCCAGCATCCGCTGAAAACTGAGCGTGTTTTCGTTCAGCCAGTTCAGACTTTTGCTGACATACGCACCAGCCGTGGGCGGCCCGGTCAGGTTGAAACCGTCGCCAATCCGCGATGACTTCCAGATGCGGTTATTGTTGGTGGTGTAGTTGACGCCCACCGACGATTTGAGCCGCAACCCGCTCATCAATTCATACTCCAGATAGTTGTTAGTGAAGATGTTAGCTGCATTGCGTTTATCGGTAAATTCGCGCACAATCACCAGCGGATTCTCGACCGGAACGCCCATCGGATCAACCAGTTCGGAATACGGATTGCCGTTCTGATCGTAAACCGGGGCCAGTGGCGAGCTGGACAAGGTGGCCGCCAGCAACCCGCGCTGCCCGACGGTTCCTTCGGCGCGGGCAAAATTGCCGTAAGAATATGATCCGGCAAAGGAAGCGCCCAGTTTCAGGCGTTTGGTCAATTGTGCGTCGATGTTGGTGCGGAGGGTGAATTTCTTCAGATTGGAGCCGATGATGATCCCTTCCTGATCGAAATAACCGCCCGAAACGTAATAATTGATGTCGTTGGTGCCACCGCTGGCCGAGAGCTGGTAATTCTGGACCGTCGCCGGCCGGAAAATCACATCCTGCCAGTCGGTTCCTTCGGTGGGCAGCAACTGCGGGTTCCGGTAGTCCGGTCGCACCCACTGGGGCTGACCGCGCACGCTGTTGGGATCGGAGGCTTTCCCGCCCAGATACACCCAGGCGTTGTCGCGACCCTCGGCCACCATCTGCGCAAACTGCTGCGGATTGAGCATATCCAGTTTCTTCGCCAAGGTCTGAACGCCCACCGACGACTCCAGGTTGATGCTCGTTTTGCCCTGTTTGCCGCGCTTGGTCGTGATAATCACTACGCCATTGGCACCGCGTGAACCATAAATCGCCGTGGCCGATGCGTCTTTCAAAATCTCAACCGACTCGATATCAGACGGATTAATGGTACTCAGCGGATTAATTTTCGTCGTCGACGCATTCGTGGCCATGCCGCTGGCCGAGTAGGAATTTCCGGTGAAGCTGCTCAAATCCGACCCTCCGCCCATCGAACCGATGGCGTATCCGTCGATGACATACAAAGGCTGATTGCCGCCCGTGATGGAACTGATGCCCCGAATGACGACGTTGACGTTGCCGCCCGGCGCACCCGTGGTCTGGGTAATCTGCGCCCCGGCCACCTTACCCTGCATCATCTGATCGAAACTGGCGGCCGGGACGGGCAACAGGTCTTTTCCGCTCAGGTTGACAATCGAACCCGTCAAATCCTTCTTTTTCTGCGTCCCGTAGCCCACCACCACGACCTCATTCAAGGTTTTCTGGTCGGGTGCCAATTGCACATCGATGGTGTTCCGGTTGCCAATCGTCACTTCCTGATTCAGGTACCCGACGAACGAAAAGACCAGCACCAGCGCCGAGGTGCCGGCATCGTCGGGCACGTTGAGCCGAAATTCACCGTTTCCGTCGGTCGTGGTTCCCCGCGTGGTTTTCTTCACCACCACACTAACCCCCGGCAGACGTTCCCCGGTTTCGCTTTTCACACTCCCCGTCAGGACCCGGTCCGCAACGGGCGCTTTCGCCGGGGCCGTCAGGGGAAGTTCGGCGGTGGCGGTTCCCCTTTCCGTGGCGCCATTCGACGGTGTTGGCAGGGAGAGCGCAGAATCCGGAAGCCGGGTCTCGGCATCGGCCACTTTCCGCGCCTTTTTGTCGCCAATGACCAGGTACGAACTGCTGTTTACTTTTTTGTACCGCAAACCCAGCGGCCGCAACACATTGCCGAGATTTTTTTCGAGCGTCGCTTTCGGATTGATGGCTTCCGACGTAACCGTAAACCCTTCTACGGCACGCAGTTCGAACATGATATCGACCCCGTAGGTGTTCTTCAGATCGTTCAGTACGTCTTTGAGTTGCCGAACCGTTCCCCGCGGGATTTCAACCGGTTTTTGCCGCATCGGACTGGCCAGCGCCAGGGACTGCGACCAGCCCGGCCGGAGCCCAAAAAGCAATAAGATGAACAGAAGCCCCGCTTGTGGAGCCCTTCGTAAAGGATTTACCATAGAAAGTAAGGGTTTAGAAAGTCTGGTTTAGTTGTCCATTAACTGGACATGATTGCCCTGCCGGACCACATTAATATCCAGCAATTCCGAGATGGATTGCAACAATTGATCGACATTGTCGGCCCGAAATGACCCCATCAGCACCCGTCCGGCCAGTTTCTGGTCTTTGATATCGACCTGTAAACCGTAGTTTTCTTCCAGCAGATAGGCCACTTCCTGCAAAGGCGTTTCCTCAAAAACGAACCGCTTTTCGCCCCAGGCCGGATGCAGTTGGGTTTGTTTCATCGTTTTCAGGGCAATGTGGTTCTGCGGGTCGAGCGTTACCAGTTCGCCGGGTTTCATCAGCACCTGCTTTACGGTTTGCCCGGTTTGCACCTGCACCTGAACTTTCCCTTTGTTCAAGGTTACTTTGGCTCCGCGTTTTCGGGCAAAAACGCTGAATTCCGTTCCCAGCACCACCACTTCGAAATTCTTGACGGTTTTGACGACAAACGTCTGATCGTCGGCGGTGTGGGTCACCGAAAAATTGGCTTCGCCGGTGAGCAGCACTTCCCGGATGCGCGTCCCAAATCCCCAGCGGGGTACGCGCAAGGTCGAATTCGCATTCAGGAGCACGGCACTTCCGTCGGCCAGTTGCAGCGAACGGGTTTCGCCAAATCCCGTTTCGTAAGTTTGATACCGGATTGAATTGCGGAACAAAAAAGCACCGACGCTGACCAGCAGCAGAAAGGAAGCCGCCACCAGCCAGGGCCTGATCGACCAGCGGTTTTGCACGGGCACAACCACTGTTTCGGCGGTATCGACGGCGTCGGTTTGCGGATTGTCTTTCAAAAAAGCCGTGTAACGCTGAAGCGCGCCGTCGGTTTGGGTCAAATACTGCGGATGCAAATTTTCCCACTCTTCCAGCCATTCGTAGTAGCGCTCTTCGTTTGCTTTTTCCTGAAGCCACTGCGCAATCAACTCCCGCTGCAGCGGAGACGTCTTCCGGGCGAAGTGGTTAAATAGCAAACTTTTGTTGACTTCCGATTCCATTTCCTGCTACCTGCTGTTTATTCATAAGACAACTTTTCGGCAAAAGCACCTTAGTGGTTCTAGGAATCTGCCCCTAAATCCCCTAAAAAGGACTTTTCAAATCCGGATTAGCCGCGTCCAAGTCCCCTTCAGGGGATTTAGGGGCTACACATCCACAGGGCCAGCAAAATCAGCCAGTGCTCTTTCAATCCTTTCCGAATAATGCTCAGGGCCTTCACCATGTGCACCTCGACGGTTTTGATCGAAAGACCCAGTTCGGTTGCGATGGTCTGGTATTTTTTCCCTTCAAACCGGCTCAGCAGAAATACTTTCCGGCATTGCGGAGGCATCGATTCAACCAGATCTTCGACCCGGTGAAAGACTTCTTCAAACTGAATAATCTGGTCGGGGCGCTGGCTGGGGGCGCTTTCCTGGGCGTCGGCGGTTTCGAGGTCTTCCAGCTTTTTGAACTCCAGGCGCAGGTAATTGTAGGCTTCGTTGCGAACACTGCGAAACAGGTAATAGCGGTAGGAGTCGGTAACGGATTCGTAGGCTTTTGTTTTCCAGAATTTACAAAAAACATCGCTGACGAGGTCTTCTGCCGTCTCTTTGGAGTAGACAAACCGGACGGCATGGCTGCACAGCGCCTGGTGATACCGCCGAAAAAGCAGCTCGCATCCTTTTTGCGGGTTCTCACTGAACGTCCGCCGAATAACCCATTCGGCATCCAGCCGAGCCGGTTTTTCATCCCCTGGCGCGATTTCCAGACCAGGGTCATTCCCGGGAGAGGTAATCGTCGGAACTGGCGGGTTGGCAGAATCGAACCGTTGACGGGTTTGCATAACCTTAAATTAAAACGAACGGGCTTTGAAAGAGACCATGCTTTAGTAAGAAAGACAACTTTTTACCAAAACCACCTTAGTTGGTTTTAAAAATTTCTCGAATAAAGTTAAAAACGGTTGTGATTGTGATCAATTACGCAGTCAGAGGGCGCTCCTCCGGAGCTTAGGGCCGTCGTAGCAGGGATTGTTTGCTATTGACAGGAAATCCCTCCGGGATTGAGGGTGCCGCTTGGGATAGGATGTGCATTACCCAGGAGGGTTTTTCTGTCAAAAGTCGGCTTGTTTGCTATTAACAGGGATTCCCACCGGGATTGAGGGTGCCGCTTAAGATAGGATGTGCATTACCCCGGAGGGGTTTTCTGTTAATAGTAGACGGAATTCTGTCGATATCATTAAGCTCCGGAGGAGCGTACTGCTTATTAACGATTCCCGTCATCAATCCACTCAAACAGGTATTCCGTCTCAAACGGCACTTCAAATTTTTCCAGCAGTGTAAGGTATTCCTCCCGAAACGTGTGCTTCCGGTGAGGTTCTTCCTGATTTAAAATATAGCGGACAACCGCACCAACCTGAGAATGAGAATAGGTAAAAGCCCCATACCCTTCCTGCCAGTAAAATGGAATTCGTGTCCAGCGTTTTCCTTTATAAAAGCTGAAGTCGCTGTTTTTATATCCTTAACCAGACTGGCAATGGTTAAGGTGGGAGAAAATCCAACCAATAAATGGACATGATCGGGCATGCAATGGATTGCCAGTAACTTAGCGCCCCTATTGTGTACAATCCCCGTTGCATAGCGATGCAATTCTTCTTTGTGCTCCCGTGGAATAAGACTGTGACGGCCTTTAACGGCAAAAACAATCTGTACGTAAAGCTGCGTTTACGTATCCGCCATAACCAGAATGCGTTTAATGACTTCTATTAGACATTATTTTAAAACCGAAGTCACTTGGTTAAATTGGTATCCGAAATTATAACTCTTGATTAGCACAAGAAAATGACTGCGTCAGTCCCGTCGTAAACTGAAAACCGTAAACCGAAATAACGTAACCGCTAAATCTTTACTTTTACGCAAACTCCTTAACTCCTTCCTCCGTGCGTAAATTTTTCATCGGTTTCCTGCTCTTTCTGGTTGCGGTCGTCGTGCTGGGTGCGGGCTACGGCTACTACAACAGCCGCGACCGGCATCCCCGTTATACACTCGACCTGAACATTCCGGCTCCTGCCCAGGCCCAGTCGCTTAAAGTCGGTTTTTCGGCACTGAAAATCACCCCCTACCTCCCCGACCGCTGGACGGATAAAAACAAGGACGCGGCTTATAAACCGGACGATGGCGACACCTTTACCGACGGCAACAACAACGGCGAATTTGATGCCTACTGGATGGCCGGATTCAGCCAGAAACGCGCAGCCAACGGCGTTCACGACGATTTGTGGGCGCGGGCGATGGTGATCGACGATGGCAAAACCCGGCTGGCCATCGTGGCCGTCGACCTGCTCGGCTTCACGCACAAAAACGTCATCAATGTCCGGAAATCCATTCCCGCCAGCGCGGGCGTTACCTATTCCATCGTGTGCAGCACCCACACCCACGAAGCGCCGGATTTTCTGGGGATGTGGGGCGGCAGTGTTTTGAAAAGTGGCGTAAACAAAGCCTATGAACTCTTTGTTGAGCAGCAGGTGACGCGGGCCATCGTGCAGGCCGTCGAAAAGCTGCGACCGGCGCGGCTGCGGTTTGCGCAGGATTTGACCGGTGCGGATTCGCTGCTGATGGATACCCGAAAACCGCTGGTGAAAGACGCCGGTTTGTATAGCATGCAGGTGCTGGATGCGGTGAAAGACAGCACCCTGGGAACGCTTGTCGTCTGGGGAAATCACCCCGAAACGTTGTGGAGTAAAAACACGCTGCTGACCTCCGATTTCCCGCATTACGTTCGGGCGTATCTGGAAAAAGGAATCTCGCAGGGCGATTCGGTGGTGCAGAAGGGATTAGGTGGCACCGTGGTGTATGCGTCCGGCTGCGTAGGCGGATTGATGACGACCTCGCCCAAAGTGACCATTCAGGACCCGCTGACGGGTGAGCGGTTTAAGGAGCCGACGTTCGAGAAAGCCGATGCGCAGGGAAAACACCTGGCAATGCTGATTTACAAGTCGTTGCAGCAAGACACCACAACAACCCGGCCGGCCGACATCCGGTTGAAAGCGCACACGATCGAAATCCCGCTGGACAATAAACTGTTCCGGCTGGCGGTCGGCCTGGGTGTTCTGGATGCCGGTTTTAGCAGTTGGGGGAACTTCCGGAGCGAAATTGCGGCTTTCCGTTTAGGGGAAGCGTCTTTTTTGTGTGTTCCGGGGGAAATCTATCCCGAAATCGTCAACGGCGGGGTTGAAAATCCGGTGGGGGCCGACTTTGGCATTCAACCGGTCGAAACTCCTTCGCTGCGAAAGTTGATGCCGGGGAAATACAAATTTGTGATCGGATTGGCAAATGATGAACTGGGCTACATTATTCCGAAGAGTGAATGGGATACGGAAGCTCCGCATATCTACAATCAGAAGGACAAACCGTATGGCGAAGTCAATTCCACCGGACCAGAAACCGCTCCCAAATTATACCGGGCTATGGCCAAATTATTGCGCGATTTATAGCAAAAAAAGTAGTTGATTGCTTTATTTTCCGGCAGCTATTATTTTCAATCGTAAACGATTCAACTCCTGTAACATTACTTGGTATGCGGATTTTACTTGTTGAAGATGAACAGGAAGTAGCTTCATTTATTAAAAGCGGTTTGGAAGACTACGGCTTCGAAGCCGATGTGGCCGGCGACGCTTTGCAGGCTCAGGTGATGCTGGCCAACACCGACTATCCTACCATCATTTTGGATGTAAATCTCCCGGTGATCAACGGTTTTGAGCTGTGTAAACTCATCCGTAGCCGCTACGAAGACGTGTCGATTCTGATGCTGACCGCTATGGGAAGTACGGAAAGTAAACTGAGCGGTTTTGACGCCGGGGCCGACGATTACCTCATCAAACCGTTCGAATTTCGGGAGCTGGTAGCCCGGTTGCGGGCTTTGAATCGCCGGAGAAGCACCAATCCGTCGGATGCCACGGTGCTGAAAATCGCAGATCTGGAACTGAACCAGCAGAGCAAAACCGTCAAACGCGGCACCCAGAAAATCATTCTGACCGCCCGCGAACTGGCGCTGCTGGAGTTCTTTATGAAAAACCAAAACAAAGCCCTTTCCCGCAATGAGATTACCGAAAAAGTGTGGGATGTCAACTTCGATACCGGCACCAACGTAGTCGATGTCTATGTGAATTATTTACGAAAAAAAATCGACAAGGATTTCTCCCCCAAACTAATCCATACCATCACCGGCATTGGCTACATCATGCAGGAATCCGAAGAATAGCAGATGAAAATAAGAGCGCGTATTTCGGTTACTTTCCTGATTATTGTCGCCACCAATCTGGTGCTTTTTTCACTCGCGATCTATTTTATTTCTGAATATTTCCGGCAACGCGATTTTTATTACCGGCTGGCCGACAAAGCCCGTATCACCGCCCGTTTACTGATTGAAGAGGACGAAGTCGATCCGGCTATTCTTCGTTTAATTGAACGCAACAACCTGACGTCTCTGCCCGAAGAACACATCGTCATTTACGATCAGCAAAACAAACAGATTTATGCCAGTGCCGACACCGCGCACGGTATTGCGAGCCAACGCGACCTGCTCGACCGCGTTCGCAAACAGAAGCAACTCTACATGCGTCGCAACACCCGGGAAATCGTCGGCCTGGCCTACTCCTATCAGCAACAGGAATACGTGATCATTGCCACCGCCTACGACGAATCCGGGCTGACGGAAATTGCGCATTTGCGGAATATCCTCGGTTTTGGGCTCGTTTTCAGCCTTTCGCTGGTAGGCATTTCGGGCTGGATGTTTGCAGGCCGTTTTCTGCAACCGATTTCCAACGTGATCCGGCAGGTGGATCGCATCACGGCATCGAACCTGAACATGCGGGTGGATGCCAGCGATAACAGCGATGAGATTGCACAACTGGCCAACACCTTCAACTCGATGCTCGACCGGGTGCAGGAAGCGTTTGAGGTACAGCGGAATTTTGTGGCCAATGCCTCCCACGAACTCCGGACCCCCCTTACGATCATTACCGGCCAGATCGAAGTGACACTCATCAAAAAGCGCACGGTTGAAGAACACGAAGCCAAATGGATCGCCGTTCTGGACGTGATCAAACGGCTGAACGTCCTGTCGAACAATTTGCTGGAGCTGACGCAGGTGAGCCTCGACGATGCGCCCATCAAGTTTCACGAAGTGGCACTGGACGAAGCCATCTACCAGGCTACCAAGATGTTGACCACCCGCCGACCGGATTACCAGGTCATTTTTTCCTTCGAAACCGAAACCATTCATTCCTCGCTCACGGTTCAGGGCAGCCTGGCGTTGCTGATTTCAGCGTTCGTAAACCTGATGGAGAACGGGTGTAAATTTTCGGCCAACAACCGGGTTGAAGTGATTCTGGGGGCGGATGAGCGGTGGGCCACCATCCAGTTCAAAGACGAAGGGATTGGAATCGACGCGGCCGACATCAAGCACATCTACGAGCCTTTCTTCCGGGCCGAAAATGCCAAACGAATCCTGGGCTACGGTATTGGCCTGCCCCTGACCTACCGCATCATTCAGCTTCACCGCGGGCAGATCTCCGTTGCCTCCAAAATCAACGAAGGCACGACCTTTACATTGAAGCTACCCAAGACGTTCTAATCGTTTCCTAATTGACTTCTAATCGACTTCTCATCGACTTCTAATTACCTCCTAATTACCTGCTTTCCATACGGTTGTAAATTTGTACCATCACAAGGAAGGTTAGTTACTACGATAATAAAGTACATAAGTCCAGTTCATATAGACCCATTGGCCGTCAATGGGTTGTGGCATTTAGTCCCCTGGAGTTTGCGCTGGATCGTAAAAAACCGTCCAACTAACTCACACAAACTACATAGAGCTATGATGGTCGACACTGAAAATACCGAAAAAAAATCGAGTAAACTCGTTAACTGGGGTACGGTTTGGGGAATGATCTTCGCCACCATCGCCCTCGACGTTTACCTTAATTACCGCGAAAACACCCAGGATAAAGAAATTTATCGCACGAAATACGAAGTCAAGGCATCGGAAGCGGACTCGCTGCGGGCCGTGAAAGTTGAGTTGGAAAAGCGGTTACTGGAACTAAACCAGCGCGAAACCACCGCGGTCGACGTCAGTAGCACCAACTGACCAGCCCGGTTTGACCGCGTTGCGATCTTTCCATTTAACTTCATCCAACCATTTATTCATCATGAAAACAACACAAAAAAACTTTCAAATCGTTGATTTGAGCAACGTGGAAGGCGATATTAAAGGAGGTGTTGTTTCATTTCTGGTAGCCGTCCCGCTTTGTCTGGGAATTGCCCTGGCTTCCGGAGCGCCCCTTTTTTCAGGAATCATTGCCGGGATCGTCGGCGGTCTGGTAGTCGGTCTGTTCAGTCGTTCGGCGGTGAGTATCTCAGGGCCTGAAGCCGGACTGATTGTCGTTGTGCTGGCTGCCATCGAGTCGCTGGGTTCCTTTCCGGCTTTTCTGCTGGCAACCTTCCTGGCCGGTGTTCTCCAGATTGGGCTGGGGTACATGCGGGCCGGGATTGTCAGCAACTTTTTCCCTTCGTCGGTCATCAAAGGCATGCTGGCCGGGATTGGCGTTATTCTGATTATCAAGCAAATACCTCATCTGGTCGGCTACGATACGGATTCGGCCGAAGAGATTTCACTTTTTCAGCCCGATGGATTCAACATCGTTAGCCAGTTTCAGGCCGCCATCGGACAACTCAACGGCGTCGCTTTTTTGATTGCCGTCGTGTCGCTGGCGATTCTACTCCTGTGGGAACGACCGGTTTTTAAAAAGAACAAAATCCTGAAAAACATCCCGGCAGCTCTGGTGGTGGTGGTGTCGGGCATTGCCATCAACGGGTTGATCGGGATTTTTCTGAGTGACTGGGCCCTGAAAGGCAACCATCTGGTGCAATTACCGGTGCCCGATAGCCCGGCGGCTTTTGTCGATCTGTTTACGATGCCCGATTTTGAACAATGGACGAATCCGCAAGTCTACACAGCGGCCGTTTCCATTGCGTTGGTAGCCAGCCTGGAAGCCCTGCTGTCGATTGAAGCAACGGATGAGCTGGACCCGCTGAAACGCAAAACGTCTACCAACGCCGAGCTGAAGGCGCAGGGAATCGGCAATATGGTGAGTGGACTCATTGGAGGCATTCCGCTGACGTCCGTCATTGTCCGGAGTTCAGTTAGCATCAACGCCGGTGCCCGGACGAAGCTCGCAGCCCTGGTACACGGAACGTTGCTGCTGGTGTGTGTGATTGCTTTGCCGACGGTCCTCAACCGGATTCCATGGGCGGCACTCGCATCGATTTTGCTGATCACCGGCTACAAACTAACGCGTGTTCGGATTTTCAAGCAGCTTTTTGAGGAAGGTATCGCCAAGTTTCTGCCTTTCGTCGTCACCGTCGTTGCAATTCTGATGACGGACTTACTGACCGGCATCGGCGTCGGGATGATCGTCGCCCTATTTTTCATTCTGCGGGAAAATTACCTCAACGCCCACAAAATGGAAACCTTTCAGGACAACGGGCAGGAGCACATCCGCATCAGCCTCGGCGATTATGTTTCGTTTTTGAGCAAAGCCAGCATAGTGAAGCTGCTGACGAATGTGCCGGAAAACGCCATTGTGGAAATCGACAGCAGCCATTCGTCGTACATCGACAGCGACGTGATGAACACGATTCAGAATTTTAAAGAAACCGCCCACAAACGCAACATCCGTCTGGTTTTTCTGCGTGAACCGGCTGATTATAAACCCGTTCCGGAATCGGTCATTGCCATGCGCAACCGGCACCTGCGGGAAATCGAAGAAATGAACTAGCACCGGCTTTCCGGGCTTTCCCCTCAATAATTAGCGTAGTCCTATCTTTGTGTGATAGAAGACCGATGACCCTGACCGCCCTTGCAGTCAGGGTCATTTTTTGGTTGGCAACCAGCAGCCCAGCGAGACGGTGAAACCGTAGGTGTTTTCGTTCGGTTTGGACGACGCCAGCGTCGAGGGATATTGGCTCAACCCGTATTGAAGCCGGGCATCTAAAAAGGTGGTGAGTCGCCCGATTGCCATCTCAATTCCACCACCACCCCAGACAGCCGCTTCGAGCCGACGCCTGAAAAGAACCTGGTCTCGAAAAACCTCGGAGCCATTGGCCGTAATCGCCAGCCTGCCGCCTAATGCATATCCCAGACTGGGGCCAAACAATCCGTAATAGGCCCAGCGATTCGTCACCTTCCGGCGATAAGAAATCAATACCGGAAGCTCGGCAACTTCATAGTGTAAAACGAGCTTCCCGGTTCCGGCAGGCACACCGATTGCATCGGTATAATCTACACCTGACCGCCAGCCCTTCTGAATGACCGATGGTTCTGCCCGAATTGACCAGCGATTTTTCAGAACCATCTCAACAGGAACCGCAATAGCAAACCCCCTCGCCAGGGAACGGTCGGCGAAAGAATTCCGGGTGTGAACCGTCGACCAGTGAGTACCCGCCCGCACACCGATCTGTACCTGAGCGTGCAGTTTTAGCGAAAAAATCGCAAGAATAAAGGACAGATAGAAAAGCTTTTTCATCCGGATCAGGCGTTGTTTGTCTGATAAACGATGAATCTGATTTTGTTCATATCACCGTCGATAAATATCCTTCAAGCGGTTTAACATTTGCCAAATCTTTGGGTTTATGCAATACATTTAACCGTACCCATGAATCTAGCCGAACTGGTTCACGACCCCATTAAGGCCGCCAAAGCGGTCAAATTAGTCTACGTCAACGATTCGACACCCGGTATTTACCGCCACCGGTCGGGTGATCAGTTTGTTTACAAAGACCCGAAAGGTCACCGCATCGACGACGACGACACCCTGTGCCGCATCAAGAAAATGGCCTTGCCGCCAGCCTGGGAAAACGTCTGGATCTGCGCCAAACCCAACGGACACCTGCAGGCCACCGGCATCGACACCAAAGGCCGGAAGCAATACCGCTACCATACAAATTGGAACGCCATCCGCAGCGAAACCAAGTTTTTCCGGATGATTGCCTTCGGGCAACAGCTCCCCGACCTCCGCGCCCGCATCGAACAGGATTTGAAAAACCGGGAACTGACCAAAGAAAAAGTGATTGCCATTGCCCTCAGTGTGATGGAACAGACGCTGATCCGGATCGGCAATGCATCGTACGAGAAAGAATACGGGCACTACGGTTTGACGACTTTGAAAGACAAACACGTCAACGTGGCGACCTCCGAAGTCCAGTTTCGGTTCAAGGGCAAAAAAGGGATTTACCACGACATAACCGTTCGCGACCGGCGGCTGGCCCGACTCGTGAAAGCTTGCCGCGATATTCCCGGGAAAGAGCTGTTTCAGTATTACGATGAAACCGGCGAACACCGCAGCATCGACTCCGGCATGGTGAACGGTTATTTGCAGGAAGTGACGGGGGAAGAATTCTCAGCCAAGGATTTCCGTACCTGGGCCGGCACCGTCAACGCGTTGCGCTTGCTGGCCGAACTGGAACCGTGTTCGACGGAAAAGGAAGCGAAAAAAAACATCAATACGATTCTGGAACAGGTGGCGCATCGGCTGGGCAACACCCGCACCGTCAGCCGAAAGTATTACGTGCATCCGCAGATTCTGGAAGCCTATGAATGCCGGGATTTAAACCCGTATCTGAAGCGCAAAAACCAATTCCGCCAGACGTCACCTTATGGGCTGGATCCGATTGAGAAATTATTGCTGACGTTTTTGAAGGATAAAGTGAAGGAATAGCGATCGATAGCGGCCAGCTACCTGTCAGGTTTTGAAAACCTGACAGGTAGCTGGCCGCTATCGATCGCTATTCCCCTCCGCCCGCACCCACCGCCGATGATCGCACCGCTGGCAGGTTGAAATTGGCGACTGGCCGTATTCCACCACCTGGCCGCATTGGCAACAGGCGTAATGCCCGGCTTCGGAAAGGGTATCAACAGACTCCTTTAATTTATGCGGAAGAATCGGCAACCCCGGTTTTACATCGTCGTCTTTGAACTGAAAAATACTGACTTCGCCGTTGTGTTCCAGAATCGCCGTTCGGACCTGCCCCAGGTGTTCGACGCCCGCCAGCCGGAGTTCGGCAAATAATTCATCCAGACCCAGGTCTTCATCATCGAAGTTCTGCACCAGAATACAGCCGTTTTCGATGACGTAAACCGGTTTTCCTTCCAGAAATTCGCGGACGGGTGTGCTCTTGTCACTCAGACGGGTGAAGAATTTGTAACTGCCCATCATCACCACAAACACCACCGCAGCCGCCAGCAGCGGCACATCGTGGTAAAACATGGGATCGCCGGCGGCCGATCCCAGCCCGATGACCAGCACCAGTTCGAAAACCGAGAGTTGTTTCACCTCCCGCTTCCCCGATACTTTGAGGGCCGTCAGCAAGATCAAAAACATGACGAACGTCCGCAAAGCCACCTCACCGAGGTAACTCAAAGGGAAATCGTGCAGCAACATCCGTTGCCAGTCAAAAGCCTGAATCGGCTCTTCGTTGCTCATCTATGGCGGTTTCAAATTAGTCAGGAGGCCTTGTCTTTCCGGATTTTCAAATGCCGGTTAGCCGCCCATTCTTCGGCTTTGGAAGTCGCAATCGGAATCGCCCGTTCCTCCTCCATTCCTTCTTTCAACAGCGCATTGGCAATCGAAATCGCCTTGTTTCGCACCGGCGCCATAAAATTCTTCAACGACACCGGATAATCCTGCTTCGTCCAGGGCATGGTAGTAAAAGGATTGGATGGTTAGAGGGTTAAATTGCTAAACCGCAAGCGGATTCTATTTAACCATTTTAACCATTCAACCATGCTATCCCTTATTTTGTTTGTTGCAGAATCTGGCTGCTGAGCCGCAAGAGTTCGATTTCGGCAAGTTTGGTATTGTATTCAGCGTTGATCAGGCGGGTTTCGGCGGCAACGGCGTTGCGCTGCACATCCCGAAATTCGACCGCCGTCGAGTTTCCTACCCGGTAGCGTTCAAAGGCAATCTCGACGTTTTCGTTGGCGATTTTGAAGCTTTCCAGTTCCAGATTGACCAGAATCAGGCTGTTGCGGTATTGAGAGTACGTCTGTTCCAGTGCCTGCTGCAGTTGCAAACGCTGGTCGGACTCCTGGTACTCGGTGATGAGCGCATTCGTCTGAGCATTGGCAACCAGCCGACGCTGATTAAATCCGGTAAAAATCGGAATGCTGGCCTGAATCCCATACTGAAGGGCATCGTTGCGGGCGCTCCGAACCCCGAAACCACCCTGGTTATCGATGGCCGTAAAATTATATCCCCCCACCAGATTGACGACCGGCAACCGCTGCGACCGCGCCAGCCGCACGTTCAGGTCGGCCACCCGCCGGTTCAGGGATGCGGCAATCAACAGCGGGTTGTTGTTGGTCAACGACTCCCGAAGCTGATCGAGCGAAATATCCGTCCGCACGATGATGGTATCCCGAATGGCAAATTCTGTGGCGGGGTCCCGAACGATGAGCGTATTCAACAATACCTTGGCATTCCGCACATTCTGCTGCTGCGTTACCAATGCGGAGCTATCGGCGTTGTAATCGACCTGAGCACTCAGGAAATCGACCCGCGAGCGCGTGCCAACTTCGTAATTGGCGCGGGCCAGTTCAAGGCGGTCTCGGGAAATATCCAGTGCCTGCCGGAGTGAAACCAGTTGCTGCAATTGCCGGATCACATCGTAATACCCCGTAGCGACATCGGCCACCGTGGCTTCAATGTTGGCGCGGGTGTTGACTTCGCTGATCTTCACGACTTCGCCCAGGCGGTCGTAAGTAATAAAATTGCCGAACCCGTTAAAAACCGTCCAGTTTACTCCAACCCCAATCTGGGTGTTCCGGTTGGTGACTCCGTAGAGATTTTGCGGGGGCCGCAACCCGTCGAGAAATTCCTGGCGTAAATTTTGTAAGTTACTGTTGTTGGTTAGGTTACCCGTTACATTGGGAAAAAAACTGGCTTTGGCCGTCTTGAAATCGGTGCGGGCGATCTGTTCCTGCGACCGAAAGATGCGAACCTGGTAACTCTTTTCAAGAGCCGCCGAAATCGCTTCCTGCAAGGTAAGGGTTTCACCTTCCTGCGAAATGACAGACGTGCGCCGGGTGCGCGGAGCAAGCGGTTGAACGGGTTGAGACCAGGAAGTAAAGAATGAAAAGAAAAGGAGCAAGCTTAGAAAGAAGCGCATTCTGGTATTATTTTTAAGTATCTGACCTTCAAAATTAAAAGATATTCTGTCATTCTTTGTATACCGGAATTAGATTTGGGGGTATTTCTTCTCAACCGAACATTTCCGAAAGAATCTTCCAGCAAAAGCGTAAATTTCCGGCATGAACCATCGCTCCCTGCTCTTCGGTCTGTTCGTTGCTCTTTTAACGGCTTGTTCGTCCAGGAAAAAAGCCGATTTAATCGTTCATCATGCGGTTATTTACACCGCCGATTCCCTCTTCACCAACGCGCAGGCTTTTGCCGTCAAAGACGGAAAATTCGTGGCCGTCGGCTCTTCGGAAAACATCCTGAGCGACTACCAGGCGGATAGCGTCGTCGATCTGAACGGGCAGCCGGTGTATCCCGGTTTCTATGACCCTCACGCCCATTTCCTGGGGTTGGGGCAGATGCTGGATCAGGCCGATTTGGTGGGTACGAACTCCTTCGACGAGGTGGTCCACCGGCTTAAAACCTTTTTCGAAAAACACCCCGACAACCTCTGGGTCATTGGCCGGGGCTGGGATCAGAACGACTGGCCCGACAAGCAGTTCCCGACTAAAGAGAAACTGGATGCGGCCTTTCCCACGATCCCGGTTTGCATTATCCGCATCGATGGCCATGCCGTTTTGCTCAACTCCAAAGCGCTTCAGCTGGCCGGTATTGCCAAAGGATCAAAAGTACCCGGTGGGGAAGTCGTGCTCGCGAATAACGAACCGACGGGGGTGCTGATCGACAACGCGATGGGACTCGTTCGGCGCGTCATCCCACAGCCCGATGCCAAAGACAAGGAGCGCATGTTGCTGGCCGCTCAGAACGTGTGCCTGTCGCTGGGCTTAACAACCGTTTCCGACGCTGGCCTGAACCGAACCGATATCGAACTGGTGGAGCAGTTACAGAAAGAGAACAAGCTAAAAATCCGTGATTATGTGATGATTAGCCTCGGCGAACCGAACCTGGACTACTACCTCAAACGGGGGCCGTTCCAGACCGACCGGCTGACGGTTCGTTCTTTTAAACTCTATGCCGACGGGGCGCTGGGGTCGCGGGGCGCCTGCCTGCGAAAACCGTATTACGACCGCCCCGAAACCGCCGGTTTTCTTCTGCTGAATCCCGCCGAACTGGAACGGGTTTTGACCTTGCTGGAAGCGAGTAACTTTCAAGCCAATACGCACTGCATCGGCGACTCGGCCAATCACCTGATTCTGGATCTGTACGGCAAACTGCTCAAAAGCCCGAACCCGCGCCGGTGGCGGATCGAACACGCGCAGGTGGTTTCGCCGGACGATTTCTGGAAATTCAACCGGTATTCGGTCATTCCGTCGGTGCAACCCACCCACGCAACCTCCGACATGTACTGGGCCGCCGACCGTCTGGGGCCGATCCGGGTGAAGGGCGCCTATGCCTTCAAAGACTTGATGAAACAAAACGGTATCATTGCCTTTGGGAGTGACTTTCCGGTCGAAGCCCCCAACCCGCTCTACGGTTTTCATGCCGCCGTGGCCCGGGTCGATGCCAAAGGGTTTCCGGCCGGGGGCTACCGGATGGAGAATGCCGTAGACCGTGCATCGGCCCTGAATGCGATGACGCGTTGGGCTGCTTACGCCAATTTTGAAGACCACCTGCGCGGCAGCATCGAACCCGGCAAGCAAGCCGATTTTGTGGTGCTGCAACAGGACATTATGAAGATTCCGGCTCCGCAACTTCGAGGGGTGAAGGTACTGCAAACCTGGATCGGTGGTGAACGACTGTTTTGATCTGTACGAGTTGACTATTGAACACTGAATAACGACTATTGAATACCGAAATGCCTCTTCTTATTTACCGTTCAGTATTCGCTGTTCAACTTCGTTATTCTTACCAATGCTATTCCTATGCAACCTTCTGCTCACATTCACGAGCCCGCTGCCAACCCGTTGCGCCGGACGGTTTACCGGGTGCTGGAAACGTCTACCGGAAAAAAACGGGGTTTGAGTCTGGTATTCAACCTGACCCTGATCATCGTCATTACGCTCAATGCCGTTGCCATCATTCTGAATACCGTGCCATCGCTCAAGCTCCGCTACGATCACATATTCGTTGATTTTGAGATCTTTTCGGTTCTGTTTTTTACAGTTGAATACGTCGTTCGAATCTGGATCTGTGTCGAGAATGAGAAGTACCGGCACCCGGTTTTCGGACGAATCCGCTATATGCTGTCTACCACGGCCATTGTCCACCTGCTGGCGATTCTGCCGTTTTACGTAACGCTTTTTCACACCGATCTGGCCCTGATCCGGATTTTGCGGATTTTCCGGATTTTCCGGCTGTTCCGCATCACGCGCTACTCCAAGGCATTTCAGGTTATCCAGAACGTGGTGGAAGACAAAAAGGAAGAACTGGTGCTGAGCGTATCGTTTCTGATGTTCATGCTCGTTATCATTTCGAGTGTCATGTACTACCTCGAACACCCCACCCAGCCCGATCAGTTTTCGAGCATTCCAGCCACCTTGTGGTGGGGAATCAACGCAATGGCCACCGTCGGCTATGGGGATATTCACCCCATGACACCCCTGGGGAAAGTGCTGGCGGGAGTTACGGCGGTTATGGGAATTGGCCTCTTCGCTCTCCCTACCGGTATTCTGGCCTCCGGTTTTGCCGAACACGTCCGCTCCCAAAAAACCGGTCAGAAGCGGCACTGCCCGCACTGTGGGAAGGAATTGTAGAAAAATAAAAGGCTATTTCCCTTTATACTTCGCAATCGCTTCCTGAATGCGTTGGATGCGGTTATCGGGATCGGGGTGGCTGCTCATGAATTCGGAAGGGCGGTTGGGGCCACCGGCGGCTTTCAGAACTTCCATCACGTCGATCATTGCTTCGGGATTATACCCGCTCTCCACCATCCACCGAACGCCGAGCTGGTCGGATTCGATTTCGTCGTCACGGCCGTATTTCAGACCGATCAGGTTGGCGACGTAAGCCGCAATGGCCGAATTCCGGCCCGGCGAGTTGGGGTCTTCGGTGGCAATGGCGGCAGCCCCGGCCAGTCCCTGGGTGAGTTGTTGCTTGGCAATTTGCTCGGCCGAATGGCGTCCTACCACGTGCGTGATTTCGTGACCCAGTACCCCTGCCAGTTGATCTTCATTTTTCAGTTTGTCCAGCAAAGCCGCTGTGATAAAAATCTGCCCGCCCGGCACGGCAAAAGCATTAACCGTCTGGTTATCGGCCAAAACGTGAAAATCAAATTGATAGGGGCTGTTTTTCACATCGGTGGAATTGACGATTTTCTGTCCAACGCGTTTCACCGACTGCTGGACCTTCTCGTCCGGGTAGAGTCCGCCAAATTGCTGGGCCATCTGGGGCGCACTTTCCAACCCCAACTGAACTTCCTGTTCGGGCGTGAGGCTGATGTGCTGCTTCTCCCCCGTCACCGGATTTTCCTGCGTGTTACTGAAGTAGGTGAAAACGGCAATGAGGGCCGCAATCAAACCAAAAATTAATCGACCGGCTCGCGAGCGCATGATGTGAGGGAGTGAAAGGTTTTTACTTTAGTCGTATACTAAACCAAAAAGTATCAAAAAGTTCTCAGGCAATTTTCAGGACTTTCCTAAAAAGCCGCCCCAAAGCCCAAATGATCGGTTTTCCGCGGGCCATTTCTTCAGTTATTCAACCAGATTCTCCTCAATTTCCGCTGCATGGGCATTTCAAAATAGCGGTGAGACAGCCCACTCAAGGCGATCAATATGGCAAAGAAAAGCAGGAGCACCATCGGCGATTCAAAAACCGCCTGGCTGTATCCCCAGGCATTCGCCAGCAACACAAACGCCAACTGAAGGGGAAAATGCCAGAGGTAGGACGAATAACTAATATCGCCCACAAAAGCCAGTTGCTTTCCGAGTGCCCCTCTGCGGGTTTCCAAACTCACGAGTGCCAAAATGGTCAGGGGAAATAAAAAACCGCCAATAAAAATCGAAACTCCTCTTTCAAACAAAAAAGCATACCGGGGATGGATCGAAAGCTGGTCCAATAAACTAACAAACTGTTGTGAAAAATAATGGGTACAAACTTCTAAAACCGTAGCAATCCAGGATATTAATGTAACACCAAGAAGAACAATACCCCGCCAGCCCGTAACAAAGGCATTAAAGTTTAATCGAAATATTTTATAAGTTAATCCACCAGCGAAAAATGAAAATAACCCTTGGGCCAGTGGGTACCCTTTGTAATAAAACACCAGATAACTACCCATTGTCAGAATGAATAAAGCCGGTAGTTTATCTTTTTTAATCCAGCAAATAAGGAAGAAAGCAACATACAACAGAATCTCTATGGACACGGACCACACGGGTCCATTATACGAAAAGCCTTCCTGAAACCCCCAATTTGAAGCAAAAAACAGGTGCAGAACGAAGTGATAAGCGTCATTATGAGCGTACACGAAATAGCTGTTAAAATTTAAACGGTAGACCCATTGCAGAACAAAAACCGTAAGAAGCGTAACAAAATGAAGTGGATACAACCGCGATAACCGCAGAAGAAAAAACGGAAAGAATGCGATTTGACGGTCATTTATCTTTTTAGCATACAACCAGAAAAATATGAACCCTGAAAGCGTAAAAAACAGCTCAACTGCTTTTTGGCCTTCTTCATAAAAGAAGTAGAGTGTCGTATAATAAGGTTGATTGGAAGCAACAAAACCGGCATGACTCGTACCGGTATAAAAACAATGCCGCCAGTGGAACAAGACGACTGCGAGTGCAGCGAATCCCCTTAAAATATCCAATGAATAAAAACGAGTGGGAATCGAATAGCGTTCAACTTTCATCCGCAGTTTCCACCGGTTTACGCTGGGTCAACGACGGGCCAAACCGCCACCAATCCGGTGCTTTCGATCGCACTATGTAACCGATATAGTTAATTTGGAAACTAAAATACCAAAACCGTGGGCGGCTTCTGGCTGAAAGAAGGAATACTTATCGACTGGCCACCTCTAGTTTGAAACGTCAACCCGCCAATCCGGGCCACTGCTGACGTTGTATTTACCGGCGAAATTTCCCATATTGATCGCCACTGAAAAATTGAGCAGACTATTGAAATAGGCCACCTTATCCCCTTCTTTCGACTCGCCGAAGGTGTTTACCAGCACCACCCGGTCGTCGAATACCTTTTCGTCTTTGTTAAAAATCCGAATCCGTACGCTTCCACCGGTTTTAACGCCCAGTTGTTCGAAAAGCGATTTGGGAATGTTGGTCCAGACGTTGCCATACTGCACATCCAGCACCGGAACCGTTCCTTTCAGAACGCCCTTTTCAAAAGCCGGTTTCTGATACGGTATTTTCCGAACCTCGGCGGGCAGCTTTTTGCCGACCTGTGCCAACGAAATGACCTGAGCCGCCAGCCGGGCTCCCGTATAGGCATACACGTCGCGACCGTGAAAGGTATAAGACTCCGTCGAATTGCGCAGGCGGTTGACGGCTTCGTCAATTTCGCGCACTTCCTGAATGCCCAGCTTTTCGGCAATGAGCGTGAGCGTTCCGTTGTCGGGCGTTACAAAATAATGCCCCGACTCGGTGAGCAGCACCACCGATTTCCGTTCTGTTCCCACGCCGGGGTCGCAGACCGAAACGAAAACCGTGCCTTTGGGGTAATAGGGCGCCGTTTGCAGCAATCGGTAGGCCGCTTCCCAGATGTTGTAGGCTGGAATATCGTGGGTCAGATCAAAAATCTTCAATGTGGGCGACACGCCCACCGCCACACCTTTCATCGCCGAAACCGCCCCGTCTTTCAACCCAAAATCAGACTGAAAAACCAGCACGCCGTTCTGGGCAAAAAGCGCAGACGCCATCAGCCAGCCGTGGATCAACAACAAGGCGGTTTTTCGGTTCATGGTTTTTTGGTTTTCAGTTTACGGTTTTTGGTTTACGGTGGCTGACGCCTGCTTAAAAACGCGTCAGCCACCGTAAACCAAAAACCGTAAACGATTATTTCCCTGCTCCCTTCAACTGCTGAACCAGCCAGGTGGTCATCAGTTCCGTTTGTTCGGGATAGGTCCAATGGCCGGTGTCTTCGTATAATTTCAACTGTTTTGGAGCCGAAATTACGTTGTAAGAGGCATACATGGAAGTCGGCGGGCAGGTTTCATCGTTGAATCCCCAGGAATAATAACCGGGTACTCTAATCAGGCGGGCAAAATTGACGACGTCATAATACCCAACGGTTTTGATTTTGGCGGGCGTATTATTGAACGCCAGCGATTTGCCGTAGAACAGGTGCGGCCATCCGCCAGCCCGGCCTTTCAGATAGCCCGTCATGTCCGATAAAGCCGGATAATAGGCTCCCAGCCACTTCACGCGGCTGTCCAGACCGGCGGTGGTGATGGACAATGCGCCCCCCTGACTACCGCCCGTTACGGCCAGATTGCTACCGTCGTACTGCGGCAAACTCACCAGAAAGTCGTTGGCCCGCACGCAGCCCAGATACACCCGTTTGTAGTAATACCGGTCGCGGTCGTCGAGGTTAAAATTTTGATAGCCACCCAGTCCCCCGGCACTCAGATTGAGATAAACCGCCGGGTCCAGGTTTACCGGAATGCCATGAATCCCGATTTCCAGCGTAATAATGCCCTTTTCTGCATCGGCGATATTGCCGTTATACGGACGAATCCCCGCCCCCGGAACCCGCAGCAAGGCCGGATATTTTCCTTCCTGCTTCGGTACACACAAAATGCCATACAACCGGGAGTTGGCGTAGTTCTGAATGTTGACCTGATACACGTTCACTTTTTCGGTGCAGCGTTCGGGCAGCAGCGTCATGCGGGCATCGAGCGGAATCCGGCTGAGTTCGGCTTTGGCACTGTCCCAGAACATCTTGAAATCCGTGGGATTTTCGACGGTCGGTACTACCTGCAGCGGGTTGAAACCGGCCGTGGCCAGGTTGCGGTAGGTCTTGCCATTGATTTCGGCGGTGGCGACGCAACGCAGAAAACCGGGAGTTTTCATCGTGCCGCCCTCGACGGTCGTCGTGCCGTTGGCCAGCGTCACGGTTTCCTGTTTCGTGGGCTCCATTTTTTCCGGCCCGATTTCATACCGGATTTTGGCTCCTTTGACGGGATTGCCGTATTGTAAAACAGAAATGGTAAATTTAACGGACTCACCGGGGCGGTATAACCAATCGGTATGATCGGGGGCCACGACAATTTTGATGGGACGTTCGGCGGGTTGGGCTAGGGCACAAACCGTTACAAGCAGGTACAGATGGACCAGCAGGAAGCATTTTTTCATAAGGCTCAGGTGTTGAAATTTTATTCAGCAGTTTTTGTTGGTAAGCAAAAAAGGGCGGTTCTCTACCTGTCCAGGCAAATTTTATTCATCCTCTAACCATTGCATTCATGAAAGACATCACAACCCGCTACACCAATGGCGAAATAACCGTCGTCTGGAAACCGGCCCTCTGTACGCACTCCCGACGCTGTTTTACGGGCTTACCGGACGTTTTCGATCCAAGGAAAAGACCGTGGGTGACCATTGCCGGAGCGGCAACGGAACGCATTGTGGAACAAATCCATCAGTGTCCGTCCGGGGCATTGTCGTATTTCCGCAACGATGCGGTAACAGCAGAGTAATGCGGATACCCCCTGAAAAAGCTTCTGCGGGCTGTCTTGTTTGCTAGCCCGGGGTTTATGAAACCGTTAAAACGGTTTTTGTATATCGTTTTTTTTACAATAGCCCACGATTGAAATCGTGGGCTACAAGATGATTCATTCCCAGGGCTTGGTTGATTTGATAATCCCGGAGGGAAGACCGATTGAAGGAACGGGCATGGCTTGAAACCTACAATTTCCCCGTCGAACCATCCGGTTTGACGTAGATGAAATCACCGTTGATCGGCGCACCGAAATAATTGATTTTCAGCGCATCCAATCGTTTTTTATGAACGTCCAGCCGCTGCTTGAAGCTGTCGATATTCCTGCGTTCTTTGGGCGTCCAGCCAATTTCGGCCATCGCAATTCCGCGGGGAAACAGCATGTATTCGAGGTGTTCCGGGGTTTTGATGTATTCCGTCCAGAGGTTGGCCTGCACGCCAATGATGTGCTTCTGCTGCTCGGCCGACAAACTGTCGGGCATGGGTTCGTAGGAATACGTTTTTTCCAGGGGCAGCAACCCGCCAATCGACACCGGTTGTGACACCGTTTTGGGGTCGGCCTGGTAATAATCCAGGTAGAAAAACGTGGTGGGCGTCATGATCGCGTCGTGCCCCTGCCGGGCGGCCGCAATACCGCCATCGACACCCCGCCAGCTCATCACCGTCGCATTGGGTGACAAACCGCCTTCCAGAATTTCGTCCCAGCCTATCATTTTGCGGCCTTTCGACGTAATGAATTTATCGATGCGTCCGATGAAGTAGCTTTGCAGTTCGTGTTCATCTTTCAGCCCCAGCTTTTTGATCAGATCCTGACAAAACCGGCTTTCGATCCACTGTTTTTTCGGACATTCATCCCCGCCAATGTGGATATACGGACTCGGAAACAAGGCGATTACCTCGGTCAAAACATCCTCCAGAAACTGAAAGGTTTCCTCTCGTGGGAACAGCACATCGTCGTGGACACCCCAACGGCCCGTTACCGGCACAATTTTGTCGGGATTGCTCCCCAATTGCGGATAAGCCGCCAGCACCGCCATCGAGTGACCCGGCATTTCGATCTCCGGGATTACCGTAATAAACCGTTCCTGCGCGTAGTTGATCACCTCCCGGATTTCGTCCTGCGTGTAAAAACCGCCGTAGGGTGTTTTGTCGAATTTGTTGTTCCGGTAATGCCCCAGCATGGTTTCTTTCCGGACCGAGCCGATTTCGGTCAGTTTGGGGTATTTTTTGATTTCAATCCGCCATCCCTGGTCTTCGGTCAGGTGCCAGTGGAACGTATTGAGCTTGTGAAGAGCCATTTCATCAATGAATTTCTTCACCGCCGGAACCGGGTAAAAATGACGACCCACGTCCAGCATCACGCCCCGATAGCCGAACCGCGGCTGGTCTTCGATGCGACAGCATGGCACCGACCAAGCGACGCCCGAAGCCACCGTGGTGCCAAACACCTCGGCGGGCATCAGTTGCAGCAGCGACTGCATTCCGTAGAAAAAACCGTTGGGTTGCTGAGCGGTCAGTGTAATGCGTTTGGGCGATACGGTCAGGAAATACCCTTCGCTGCCCAGTTTGGGGTTCTGTTCGGTAACAAAAACGATAGTCCCGCCCTGGCCGGTTTTGATCTTCGGCGTCCGACCAGTGGTTTTGGCAAGCTGAGCGGCCAACGTCCCGGCCACCCGGCGCACCTCCGCGTTGCCCGTGCCGATGCTGATGACGACTTCGTTCGGGAGTTTGAAATTCCCTTTCTGCTCATCGAGCCGAGCAGGTTGAGGAACCAGCGCATACTGGCTCGTCTGCGCTTCGGAAACCTGAATTGTCAGACAAAATATTACTACACAGAAAAACAGTTTTTTCATTCAATACGCGGATTTATCAAGGAATTTCTTCGTGCTCCAGTAAACTTTGCACAACGTAGGCCTGCGTGCCGTAGAGTTTCGCCATTTCACCCAATCGGGACACCGTGATTACTAACTTGTTGCGAAAATCCGCCAGACAATACTTGTCGATGGCCTGTTCGATGGGGCGGGTAATGAGTCGTTCAGCTTTGGCTACAACCCCGTTGACAATGATGAGTTCGGGGTTGAATAAATGGACAGCAATGGAAAGTCCTTTACCCAGTTCACCACCCACTTCGTTGAGCAGGTCGATGGCCAGTTCGTCGCCCGCTTTGGCTTTGTCGATCACCAGTTCGACGTCGATGTCTTCAAAGTTTTCTTCGGCCAATTTCGAAACGCGTCCTTCCCGCAAACCGGCTTTCACCCGGCGCACCAGCGAGGACGCCGAGGTCAGGGTATCCAGGCAACCTACTTTGCCGCACGAGCACAGTTCGCCATCGGCCTGAAGTTGGATATGCCCTAATTCGCCCGCAAAACCGGCCAAACCCTGTAAAATTTCGCCGTTATTGATGACACCCAGACCCACACCCCAGTCGATGTTGATCGATAAAACGTGGTTTTTTCCTTTCGCGAGTCCAAACCGGTGTTCGCCCAGGATGGTCGCCTTGGTATCGTTGATGAGGTACACCGGCGAATCGAAACAATGGGCCAGCAATTGCTGCAACGACTGTTCCGGTCGGTTCAGTTTTTTGTAGGTGTAATTGATCCCGGTTCGGGGGTCGACCAGGCCGGGCAGGGCGCAACCAACGCCGATGATGTTCAGGTTATGTTCCCGAATCCGGTGCGAGATTTCCTCCAGCGGCCCTTTCAGCGATTCCAGAAAAGCCACGGAATCCTCTAAACGCAGGTTGACATCCAGGCGGTCGAGAACGCGGTTGGTCAGATCGAACACCACCAATTTGACGTCGTGGACACTGATATCGACTACTACAATCGCCTGATTTCCAGGCCGTAATCCAAACAGAGCCGGTTTTCGACCGTATTGAGCCGCACCGGTACCGATTTCCTGAACCCAGTGTTCAGTTGCCAGTTCGTCGATTAGCATCGTGACCGAAGGAACGCTGGCGTGTAACGCCTTGGCCAACTGAGCCAGCGTTCGGGACCCCAGCCGGTACATTTCTTTCAGGATACCGCGCTTTAACCGACTCTTTTTCTTATCAACAATGGATACCGTATAGTTTGCCTCCATAAATACAATACGCTATTAAAAACTCTACGAGATGAAAAGCGATGAAATATAAGAATGATATTTTTAAAATAATTTATTAATAGAACGATTTTATTAAATTATTTACAAAACAGCAATAATTTGCTTTAAACAATCCTAGAATTCCATCAAATCAGGCTCGATTTATACAAAAGCGAAAGCAAACGCAGAATTTACTTATAGGTTAGTGCATCAGGCCTAAACTACTTTCCAGCCGTCTTGAGTACCGTTTTTCGTTCATCCATCCAGGTTCGAATAATCTGGGTGAGCGGTTTGGTTTCGATCAGAAAACCGTCATGACCATACAGAGAGTCGATTTCTTCGTAGCGGGCATCCGGAATATGGCGGGCCAGAATTTTTTGTTCGATGGGTGGAAAGAGAATGTCGGATTTGATGCCGACGGCCAGGGTTCGCGAAACGACCTGTTCGAGTGCCAGGCTGATACTGCCCCGGTTTCGGCCGACGTTGTGCGAATCCATGATTTTCGACAGAATCCAGTAGGTGTACGCATTGAAGCGATTGGCTAATTTTTCCCCCTGGTATTGCTGGTAGGTTGAGGCTTTGTAGTGGTCGAGCTGCTCGTTGTTGTCGAGTGCCTGCGTAAAACCGTAGGTGTCATAATTGCGATACGACAACATGGCCACGGCCCGGGCGGCTTTCAGGCCCGTTCGGCCGGCGTCGTCGTGGCTTTCGCGCCAGGTGGGGTCGGTGCTGATGGCCATCCGCTGTGCTTCGTTGAAGGCAATGCCCCAGGGCGACATCACGGCGTTGGAAGCAATCAGGATCAGGTTTTGAATCACTTCGGGCTGTTGGATGGCCCATTCCAGCGCCTGCTGCCCGCCGAGTGATCCACCGATGCAGGTCTGAATCCGTTCAATCTCCAGCTCCTGCCGGAGCAGGTCCAGCGCTTTGACAATGTCGTGGATCGTAATCAGCGGAAAATCGTGGTAAAACGGTTTCCCGGTTTGCGGATTGACCGACAGCGGCCCGGTGGAGCCGTAGCAGGAGCCCAGCACATTGGCACACACGATGAACTGATGCGCCGGATCGTAGAATTTACCCGGCCCGATCATGCCCTCCCACCACTCGCCGGGATCGGCACTCCCCGTGAGGGCATGGCAAATCCAGACGACATTTGAACGGTCACTGTTTAGCGTTCCACGCGTCGTATACGCCAGCCGGAAGCCCGGCAGAGCCGCACCCGACTCTAAAGCGAAGGTGTATTTGTAGTCAAAAAACCGGGTTTCCAATCGAAAAAGAATTATCAGTTTTCAGTTTACGGTTTACGGTTTTCAGTTTACGCCGGGCCGTCGCTACGGTGGCTGACGCATGAAGCTAACGCGCCAGCCACCGTAGCGACGGCCCGGCGTAAACTGAAAACCGTAAACTGAAAACCATGAACCATAAACTAAAAGATTAAGCCCCAATGGCGGCAAACGCCCGTTCAAGGTCGGCCTTGATGTCGTCGAGGTGTTCGGTACCCACCGACAACCGCAACTGACCCGGTTCAACCCCGGCACTGGTTTGTTCGGCCTCATTCAACTGCTGGTGCGTGGTGGCCGCCGGGTGAATAATCAGCGTTTTGGAATCGCCGACATTGGCCAGGTGACTGATCATCGTCAGGCTGTCGATAAACTTATCGGCCAGTTCTTTCCCTGCTTTCAGTTTGAACGTCAACACGCCCCCAAAACCGCGTTTGAGGTATTTTTTGGCCAGCTCATGGTAAGGACTGCTTTCCAGACCCGGATAGAAAACCCGTTCTACCTGCTCGTGTTGCTCCAGCCACTGCGCCAGGGCGAGGGCGTTCTGCACCGTACGATCGACGCGCAACGACAGCGTTTCGATGCCCTGCAAAAACAGAAACGAATTGAACGGACTCAGCGAAGGTCCCCAGTCACGGAGTCCTTCGACCCGGGCGCGAATGATGAACTGGATGTTGCCGAATGGCCCGCCAATGCCGAATACATCGTTGAACACCAGCCCGTGGTAGCCTTCAGACGGTTCGGTAAACTGCGGAAATTTGCCGTTGCCCCAGTTGTAATTCCCGCTGTCGACAATGACGCCCCCAATGCTCGTTCCGTGTCCGCCAATCCATTTCGTCGCCGATTCAACCACGACAGCCGCGCCGTGTTCGATGGGCCGGAACAAATAACCGCCCGCGCCGAAGGTGTTGTCGACAATCAGCGGCAAATCGTATTTCCGGGCCAAAGCCGCGAAGGCTTCAAAATCCGGAATGTTGAACTGGGGGTTTCCAATGGTTTCCAGGTAAATGGCCTTCGTTTTGTCGTCGATCAGCTTTTCGAAGCTTTCCACTTTGTCGCCATCGGCAAAACGGGCATCGATCCCGAGTCGTTTGAACGAAACCTTAAACTGGTTGTAGGTGCCGCCGTAGAGGTAGGAAGTCGTCACAAAATTATCTCCCACACTCAGAATGTTGTTCAGCGCAATGAACTGCGACGCCTGACCCGACGCCACGGCCAGAGCCGCCACCCCGCCTTCCAGAGCCGCCATGCGCTTCTCGAAAACGTCGGTCGTGGGGTTCATGATCCGGGTATAAATGTTCCCGAACTGCTGCAGGGCAAACAGTTGGGCGCCGTGTTCGGCATTATCGAAAACGTAGGAAGACGTTTGATAAATGGGAACCGCCCGGGATTTGGTGGTGGGATCGGGCTCCTGTCCTGCGTGCAGTTGCAGGGTTTCAAAATGCAATGGTGCTGCCATACGTGCTGATTGTTATAGAGTTGAGGATTGGTAAAGCAAGAGTAAGGTTCTGAATCGACGCGCCGGCCAGGACGCTGGAACGTCCAAACACCGGGTGCCGGAGTAGTGGAGTTGTTGAGTGGCGGAGACGCATCTACGACCCATTCAGTCAACCCGCAGCCGATAGCCTCTCCCGGTTGTCGGTATCGTTGGAATGTGTGAAGTTAGTAGCCCGCCGGGGGCATACAGCATCGGATGTTGGTCATGTGTCTGTTCGATTTATATCTCCTATCGGATGGCCGAAGCGATCCGTAGGCGGGATGTAGCACCTTGCCGCGCGGCAGGTTGCCAGAGGTTCACCGAGCCCGGTCTCTTGCCTCTTCTTTATAAATCAAGCGCAGCAGGAAGTCTGCTGCAAAGATTCGGTGTTGTTCGAATCGTGTGGAAACTTGATTTGAGCCGCAAGTATAGCGAACGAAGCCCGATGCTGCAAATTTTTTGGCAGGAAACCGGTCGAACAGGACTTCGAAGCGGTGGGTATTCTCAATAAAAAACCTCTCATTTCGCAGTCTGGCGACCACAAAATGAGAGGTTTTACGATTCTGGCGTTGCCCGAAAATTCCGGAACGTCGCCGGGGGCTATTCACCTGTTCACTACGTCGTCAGCTTCCAGCCATCACGGTATTGCCGTGAAACAAACTGGTTGGCATCGTCGAAGTTGGTAATTTTCATGTTCTTGCCATCCCACATCAGGCGTTGGCGACCGGGGTAGTTGAAGCCCTTGCCGTCGGCTTTCGGTGTCCGGAGCATGTAGCTGCGAATGGCCAGGTTACCCATCAGAACGGATTCGGTCAGCGGTCCGGAGAAATCGAACGAAGACGTCAACGCTTTGTGTTCCTTGCTGTTAAAACCGGCCTTGCAGGCTTCGGTCCACAGGATCTGGTGACCGTTTTCGGGCCAAGGTTTTCCGTCTACCGGTTTGGGCTTCGGAGCGGCTTCCATTTTCTGTCCGTCTTTGGTATACAGTTTCGGGTCATCGCCGTACATGCCGCAGGCAATCAGACCTTTGTCGCCCACCATGAACATCCCGTTTTCGCCCCCTTCCGGATAGGCTTCACCGGCGGGCAAAAAGTCGGGGCGGAACGGACGAATACCGCCATCGGCCCAGATCAGTTTCACATCGGATTTATTTTTAGCCGACGCCGGGAATTTCAGCTCTACGTGCGACGCTGGCGGACAGCCTTCGGGGTTGTATTCCGGCGTCCAGTCTTTCAGAAATACCGAGCTGATGCTGGTTTCCACTTCGGTAGGGTAGCCCAGTCCCAGAACGCGGAACGGAATATCCATGATGTGGCAACCGATGTCGCCGAGTGCGCCCGCACCGAAGTTCCACCAGCCGCGCCATTTGAACGGGTGGTAAGCCGGTGTGTAGCCCACTTTCTGGGCCGGTCCCAGCCACAGATCCCAGTCCAGATCGACCGGCGTATTTTCGGCTGCCTGCGGTACCGGAATGCCCTGCGGCCACACGGGGCGGTTGGTCCAGATCTGAATCGTGTGTACTTTTCCGATTAGACCTTTGTCAAACCAGTCTACCATCTGCTTTTGCTGCGGGTTCGACGACCCCTGGTTTCCCATCTGCGTCACCACCTTGTATTTACGGGCGGCTTCGGTCAGCATCCGGGCTTCGTAAATGTTGTGCGTCAACGGTTTTTGTACGTAAACGTGCTTGCCCCGCTGCATGGCGGCCATCGCCACAACGGCGTGTGTATGGTCGGCGGTCGAAACCGTAACGGCATCAATGTTCTTTCCTTCTTTCTCGAGCATTTCACGGAAGTCCTTGTAACGCTTGGCGTTGGCGTGCTTCGTAAAATTTTCTTTCACACGGGGAAGCCCCCAGTCCACATCACACAGGGCCACGACGTTGTTGGCTCCGTTGTTGAACGAGTTGTTGATGTCACTGGACCCTTTCCCACCAAAGCCGACAGCGGCCAGGTTAAGTTTATCGCTGGGCGCGATGAAGCCCGGCCCACCCAGAACGTGGCGCGGCACGATAAAGAAACTACCAGCAGCTAATGCCCCGGCCTGAATGAACTTGCGACGCGATGTCTGCGACGGTTTTTCAGAAGATTGCATAAATCAGATAAGGACTATAGGTAAATCAATACAAATAAAGCTCAAAGTAGGGAAGATATACCAATCGGGGCGAAAAAATGGTTAAAGAAAATGAGATGGTTTTAATGGTTAAGGATGGTTGGAGGGTAAAGAATGGTCGAATAGCTGGTGGAGCCCATCTTTCAACTATCCTACAGCCATTTAACCATCCAACCCTCATCAACCATCCAACCATCCACGTTCCGTAGTTAAAATTTTTCCGGGATCGCCTGGCCATTCCTTCGGGTGGTTCGTTACCTTTGTATTAAGACACCGTTTCGTATGGCCCAATACTATCGCTTTGACAAAGACAATGCTTCCCGGCGTGCCGGAACGGTTGCCCTGAAGGATGCGATCGGGCAGATGCTGAAATCGTATCAACTGCAAACCCGCTTCAACGAAACGTACCTGGAAGCTTTTTGGGAGAAGATGATGGGCAAAGCAATCGCTTCCCGCACCAACCGGCTTTACGTTAAAGACCGCAAGCTCCACATCGAAATCAACTCTGCTCCGCTTCGCAGCGAATTGGTCATTGCCAAACAGAAAATGATTCAGCTCATCAACCGCGAAATGGGTGCCGATGTACTGGAAGATGTCATTTTTATCTGATCGTCAGCCGGTTGCGTCCACAATCCCCACTGCAATTTTCCCCAGACCAGAACACCTCCGACGGCTTTGATCCGATACGGCACGAAAAACTCGCTCCGAATAAACCGGGGAAACAGGTCCGTCGGCGACAGCGAGGTAAACACAAGTACCGTTAGCAACAGAACCCAGTCAAGCCGGGTGGGCGAATCGAGCGTCAGCCACCAGAGTGCTACCCCGGTTACGGCCAGAACGTAGGTAGGCGACTCGGCCATTTTGTTAAAAAGAATGATAAACAGCAGAAAGTAGGCAATCATCCGGCGCTGAAACAACCCATTGCTCCACAGCCGGAAACGCAGGAATGGCAGCAGAAAGAGGACGATGCCAACGGTTTCTACCACCCGCAGATTGGCATCGGTTTTCGCCATCCCAAACCAGACTTCCAGAATCCCCATCACCGAAACCAGTCGCCCTAAGGTGCTAACCATCACCACCTTGAACCATTCCTGATACTCGTTCAACAGGCTACTGAACGGGATGAGGGTGATTGGGGCAAGAGCGAATACAACCGTCCAGACCGACATTGCCAGCAGAAACTGCGGTTTTTTAGGATAAAAAATAAAAAACAGGGCGGCCGTAATTCCATAGAATTTTATGAAACCGCATAGCACGAAACAAAAAGCTGCCTGCCAGACCCGCTCATTGCGCAACTGGTATAGTCCCAGCAGAATGGCTCCAACGATGAGGTTATTGCTCTGCATGTTTTGAGCCGTCACCAGGGCTTCCGGAAGGATGATCAGCAAAGCCATCCAGCGCTTGCGGGCGGCATCTTCTTCGCCATCCAGGTACAACCAGACACCCAGGGCCAGCACGGCGGAATTGATCAGATTCCAGAAGAACACCCCAAGGCCGGTCGGTGCATAATAAAACGGCCCCATCAACCACGCAAACGTCGGACTATACTTGTAATTGTCGTCGTACAGATCAGGATACAAGCCGTAAATGCTCTGGTTGAGCAACAGATTCTGAAACGGCTTCGAAAACATCAGGTAGTTGTTGAAGCTACCCATCAGGTATTTTTGAAAACCGGCTCCCGTCAGAATGATGATGAACAGGGTCACCAGTCGCGGCAAGGTCAACCAGCGCAAACTCATGCTTTTAACGTGTGTTGAAAAGTTTCCGAAAATTCCTGCATGGTCTGGAAGGTGCCGTGCGGCCCCAGGTAGCGCAACAAGGTCTCGACCCGGTCGAGCAATCGCTGGTTCGAATACCGACGGACGTACGCGGGAATTTTGGCATACGCAGACAAATCCGTGAATTCCCAGGGATGCACATACAGATTCAGGAAACCATCTGCTCTCAACGTATGCAGGCACAGGTTTTTGTAAATGGCAAACGGAAAATTCTTCAGACTCAGCCAGAACAGCGGCAACCGCAGCCGGGGCGTTACCGATGCGGGAATGTGCAGAATAGTGCCGCTCAGAAACGGTTTCCGGGGCGCCTTCAGATGGTTGTACCGCCCCGGCAGAAACGTCGGGTGCAACGACGAATTGTAGCGATAACCGGCCTCACGCAAATCTGCTTCATCGACCGCGCCCATCCGCGCCCGCCGAAAACCCACGACGGGCTTTCCGGTGATCGATTCCAGCATCCGGCGCGATTTCAGCAAATCGGCGGGTTCGAATGTCGTGTGGTAAAAACCGTGTGATGCGATTTCATGCGTGGCCGACAGCTTCCGGATCAGGTCCGGCTCATGAAAAGCGTAGTTGGCGGTGGTAAACAAGGTAGCCCGTACGGGCAGAATTGCCAGCCGATCGGTCAACAACCGAAGCCCTCGTGTCGAAACGGCAAGCTGTTCATTGATGGACAGGGAATGGCCGTATTCCAGAGCCGTATCGAATTCTTCCACATCGACCGTGAACATAATCTGACGCATTAGCGGTTCCATCCCTCCACGCTGACGACTTTATCCACGATATTCGATTCCTGAATCAGGTAAGAAGGCCGCTTTTTAACCTCCTGAAAAGCCTTGCCCAGATAGATGCCAATGATTCCCATCATAATAAATTGAATCCCGCCGATCAGGACAATCAGCAGAACGATGGTGGTCCAGCCGGAAACCGTGTTGGCCGTAAAATATTTTTCATACAATACTTCCGCCCCAAACAGCAAGGCAAACAGAAACATGCCGAACCCGAGCACCACCGACAGGTACAGCGGTTTGGTGGTAAACGATGTAATGCCCATCGTAGCCAGGTTAAACATCTTGCGGAACGAATACTTGCTTTTGCCCGCATAGCGTTCGGCGGCCTGGTATTCGACGCGGCTCTGCCGAAAGCCCATCCAGCTAATCATACCGCGCATGAACAGATCGGTTTCTTTAAACTGGTTCAGGCTTTCAACCACTTTGCGGTCAAGCAGCCGGAAATCAGCCGCGCCTTCTTCCAGATTCACGTCAGAAACGGTCCGGATAAACCGGTAGAACCAGCGCGACGTTTTTCGTTTCATCAAAGGCAGCGAGGGATCGGGTTTCCGAATGGCACAAACAACATCGTGGCCCTCATGCCATTGCCCGATCAGGGTAGGAATGAGCTCGGGAGGGTGCTGCAAATCCGCATCGAGGCAAATCACACAGCTACCGGTGGCATGATCGAAACCGGCCCGTAACGCAGCCTGGTGACCAAAATTCCGGGAAAATGACAGGTAACGAACCGATGGGTAGTGGTGGCTCAACTGCTGCAAAACATAAAGAGTATTGTCGATGCTGCCATCGTCAACAATGAGGATTTCGAAATCCTCGTAGGGAGCTAACACGCTTTCCAGCCGGCTTACCAAAACAGGCAGGTTTTCTTCTTCGTTATGGGCCGGAACGACAACACTGATTTTGCCAGTGTGTGGGTTCATAAATACATTCGGCATCTTATCTTTGTGACCTTTGCGATGGTAGTCTTTTCAGTAGAGATGGTAGCCTATTCGGTAGAATAGTATAGAAACAATATTAAATATTTTTGTAACCAGTTCCAGTAAGTAGTTCTACTCACATCACTCATAAATATTTAACTATCACGCTATCAAGCCCTTAGCAGGGATTAAATTTTTATTAGAAATAAAATGAAAGCCAATAGGTGCTGCGCGTTTTTGAGTAACCTATGGCTTAAAAGCAAGACTTACCCATTGGTTCGTTCGGCAGCAAACCGGCTTAATTTTCACAATACCTTTTTTAATTAAACAGCAGCCCATTTGATACGACCCCCTTTTTTAGAACCCGGCCAACGGGTCGGCATACTGGCAATGGCCAGCCGTCTGGAGTATGAAGCACTTGAACCGGCCTTCCACACGCTGCGCGATCAGTGGCAGTTGGAGGTGGTAGAAGGCGAATCGCTCCGAAGCAGTTATTTTCAGTTTGCGGGTGACGACGCCCTGCGCACCCGCGACCTGCAACGAATGCTCGACGATCCCAGCATCCGGGCGATTTTTTCCGCCCGCGGGGGCTACGGCAGCTACCGCATCCTGGACCGCCTTGACTTCACGCAGTTTCTGAAAAATCCGAAATGGATCATTGGTTTCAGTGATATTACGGTTGTACACTGCCACCTGCACCGGATGGGAGTGCAGAGTTTGCACGCCATCATGCCCAAGCTATTTGGCAGTGAAGGCGTTGCGGATTCCATCGAAACGCTGCGGCAATGCCTTTTTGGGGAATCTCCCACGCCCTATACCAGCCCGTCGCACCGTCTCAGCCGCCCCGGAACGGCCACAGGTCCACTCGTGGGCGGCAACCTGACGATGCTCATGCACATTCTGGGGACCCCATCCGACGTTGATCTAAGCGGCAAACTTCTGTTCATCGAAGACATTGACGAGACGCTTTTCTCCACCGACCGCATGATGATTCAGCTCCGGCGCTCCGGCCGGCTGGCGGATCTGGCCGGATTGCTGGTGGGGCAGTTTACGGACATGCGCATCAATGAGTCGTCCCCTTTTGGCAAAACCGCCAACGAAATCATCGCCGAGCAGGTGGCCGGGTATAACTACCCCGTTTGCTTCGATTTCCCGGTCGGCCATGTCGCCCGCAATCTGGCACTGCCAATTGGAAAAACCGCCGAGCTGGTGGTGAAGGAAGAAGGAGGACGATTACGGTTTTAAGGGGAATAATAAATGCAAAATGATTAATTTTAAATGTAAAAGTGACTGGTAAGAGAGAGCGTCGTCTAATGGTTCATGAATACTACATGGAAATGGCCAATGACGAATGATAAAATAGGTGAACGAAAGACGCGGCAGTATGATCTCGAAGAGCGGCTTATTGATATTGCCGTACTAACCGAATCCCCCCCACAAAAGCAGGGAGTCATCTGGGCGGCCAACTTATTCGTTCGGGTACTGCGCCAGCCTTACATTATGGTGAAGCCCAGGGCGCGGAGTCTCGAAAGGATTTTATTCACAAAATGAAGGGTGCCCTGAAAGAGCTTCGGGAGTCGCAGATCAACTTGAAAATCCTCAAAAAAACGCAGCACCTTACTTTTGCCGACGAAAAAACCACCCAGGAATGTCGGGAACTGGTTCAAATCTTCACGCGCAGCATTGAAACCGCTGAACGCAATCTAGCCCAGAAGTAGTCCCACTTTTATATTCATCATTTTACATTTTTCATTCTTCATTCTTTTTCCTTTCTCACTTCTTCTTCCCACCCGCCGTTGCGGCTCCTTTCCACTGTTCCATGTAATCGACCGTCAGGTGGCAGAGGGATTTGACGCCCAGGCCAAAACCGCTTTCATCGATGAAAAAATCCGGCGTGTGGTGCGGGGCGGCATCTTCCAGCTTGCGGCCTTTTGGCATCCCCCCCAGGAAATAGAAGAAACCGGGTACTTTTTGCTGAAAAAAGGAAAAGTCTTCCGCGCCGGTATCGAGCGGGCGAATGATCACGTTGTCTTTTCCGGCCACGGCTTCCAGCGTCGGCACCATCTGGTCGGTTAAAGCCGGGTCGTTGTAAGTCACGGGATACATCACGTCGATTTTCACATCGGCTTTGGCTCCGGCACTTTCCGATATGTTGGTGGCAATTTCGTTAATCCGGCGATGGATCGTTTTCTGCATATCGGGCGTGAACGACCGAATGGTGCCGATCATGTTCACCTCTTCCGGAATGATGTTTTGCCGAATCCCGCCATGCACCGCGCCCACCGTCACCACCGCCGGGTATTCCGTGATCGCCAGATTCCGGCTGACGATGGTTTGCAGGCCCATCACGATTTGCGACGAAGTCACAATCGGATCGACCCCCGACCACGGTGCTGCGCCGTGCGTCTGTTTCCCTTTGACTTTGATGCTGTAAAAATCGACGGCCGCCATCGTAGCCCCCGGGCGGTATTTGATCGTTCCGACCTCCGTTTGGGAGTTGATGTGCAGGCCAAAAATAGCGTCGACTTTCGGGTTCTCCAGCACCCCTTCTTTCACCATCAACTGCGCCCCCCCTTCTTCACCAGCCGGTGGCCCTTCTTCGGCAGGTTGAAAAATAAACTTGACGGTTCCTTTCAGGTCGCTTTTAACACTGGCCAGCACTTCTGCCACACCCATCATGATGGCAACGTGTGAATCATGACCGCACGCATGCATGACGCCGGTTTTCTGACCATTGAATTCCGTCGTTACGGTCGATTTGAACGGCAGATCGCCCCGTTCGGTCACCGGCAAACCGTCCATGTCCGCCCGCAACGCCACGACCGGCCCCGGTTTGCCGCCTTTCAAAATGCCGACGACCCCGGTTTTGGCCACATTGGTTTTTACCTCGATGCCCAGCGAATGGAGGTGAGCGGCAATCTTGGCGGAGGTTTGCAGTTCGCGATTGCCCAGCTCCGGGTGCTGGTGGATTTCCCGACGCCAGGTGATCACTTTTTTCTCCAGACCATCGGCCAGTTTATTCATCTGATTCTTCAGGGGCGACTGGGCCGGTAACGTAAACGGTGCCAGTGCAAGCGAAAAAACCATTGCACCGACTGTTTTTGTAGACATCCTCATATACTCGTTCTGGTTTATTTCCTGTTTTGCCGAAAATGCAAGCTAGGTTGTTTTTCGAAGTAATATTTAGAAAAATTTTATCAAAGTAGTATTATGCAATCATTTTTTGAACCAATTTTGCGAATAACCTAAACAAATATACAGATTTATGAAAAAACTATTACCATCCCTATGGGTGTGGTTTGCCTTGTTGTGTCTACCAGCACTGGCGCAGGACCGCACCGTTACCGGGAAAATCACTTCATCAGACGACGGCTCCCCCCTCCCGGGCGTGAGTGTTCAAATCAAAGGTACCACCCGCGGTGCCAACAGCAACAGCGACGGCACTTACCGTCTGGGCAACGTTCCGGAAAATGCCCGGCTCGTCTTCAGCTTCATCGGTTTTGCTTCCCAGGAAATCGAAACGGGCAATCGTTCCACGATCAACGTCACCCTCCAGGTCGATGCCACCAGCCTCAGCGAAGTCGTGGTGGTAGGGTACGGTACGCAAAGCAAAAAAACCATTACGGGGGCGGTTTCGTCAGTCAACGGCGAGACCATTGCCAACAAACCCGTTCAGAGTTTCGATCAGGCGTTGCAGGGCCGGGCGGCCGGGGTGAATATCATCACCCCCAACGGGGTTCTGAACAATGCGCCGGTGATCCGGGTGCGCGGGGTTTCGTCCATCAACGGCAGTTCATCTCCGCTGATCGTTATCGACGGCCTGCCCATCAACTCCAACGACAACGTTTCGGCGGGCGGTTTTACGGTGAACAACCCACTGGGCGACATCAACCCGTCCGACATCGAATCGCTTGAGATCCTGAAAGATGCGTCGGCAACGGCCATTTACGGTTCTCGCGCGGCCGCAGGTGTCATTCTGATCACCACCAAAAAAGGCAAAGAAGGCCGGGTGCAGGTGACCTACGATGGTTGGGTTGGGGTTACTAAACCGTTCAAACTGTTTAAAATCCTGGATGCGCAACAGTACATGGACTACAAAAACCTGGCGGCCCGCAACGCCGGTTTGCCCGACCAGTTTTTCCCCACCCTCAATGCCGATGGCAGCGTGGTGAACACCGACTGGTACGACGTGATTTACCGCACCGGAACAGCCCACAACCACAACCTGGGCGTCAACGGCGGGACGAAAGACACGAAGTACGCCTTCTCGGTGGGCTATACCGATCAGGAAGGGATGTTGAAACAGAACTCTTTCAACCGGATGACGGGCCGGATGAACATCTCGCACCAGTTGAACAAAGCCATTCGGCTGGGTGCCAACATCGCCCTGGCCAACAGCAAAAATCAGGCCCCCAACACCGGCACAACGGGCGCGTTCAGCACCGGCGGTCTGGGTCGTTTGCCGTTGGTGCTGGCCCCCAACCTGGCCCCCCGCAACCCCGACGGATCGTACAACATCAACCGGGCCGGTAACAACATGGGACTTGGCAAGAACCTGGTCGGCGCTGGTGGGTATTATAACCCGCTTCCGGACCTCGAACTCAGCCGGTTTACGTCGGAAAACAACCACGTACTCGGAAATATTTTTGCCGATTTTACCCTCTTCAAAGGACTCACGTTCCGGACCTCCTATGGGATGGACAACACAACGGTGGAAGACATCGACTTCCGGAACAGCGTTCACGGCGAAGGTGGAACGGCAGGTGGTCAGGCGTTTAACATCTTCACCAACATCAAACAGTGGAACTGGCAGAACTACCTGACGTACGATCTTCAGGTAGGAAAAAACAATTTCTCGGTTGTCGGCGGTAATGAGGTTCAAAAGTACACGATCAACCGCTGGGGTGGTGCGCGGCAAGGGCTGTCGGACCCGTTCTTTACGTCCTATCAGGGAAATTTTACGAGCAACCAGCCACCGTCCGGTAACTTCCAGAGCCAGAATGGCCTGATCTCGTATTTCGCCCGCCTGGATTACAACTTCGACCAGAAGTACCTGTTGACCTTCAACTTCCGTCGCGACGGTTATTCGGCCTACGCGGCTGGCCGTAAATACGGAAACTTCCCCGGAGGGTCGATCGGCTGGCGGGTTTCGGAAGAAGATTTCTGGAAAAATTCGCTCGGCAAAGTCGTCAACGAATTCAAAATCCGGGCCAGTCTGGGCCGTGTCGGAAACGCCGGCATCAGCGATTTCGGATCGCTGAGCCTGTTTAACTCCGGTTTATACGGCACCGTGCCCACGTTCTTCTTCGCGCAGGCCGGCAATCCGTCGCTGCGGTGGGAAAGCAGCACGAGCACCGACATTGGGATCGCCTTTGGCCTGTTCGGTGACCGGATTACGGGCGAACTGACCTACTACAAGAAAGACGTAACCGACCTCGTTCTGCCTGAACCCCAGGCCCCGTCGCGCGGAATTCCGAACAACTTCATTCTGACGAACATTGGCTCGATGGCCAATACCGGAATCGAACTGGCCCTGACCTCTTCGAACATTACCAAAGGTAAATTCAACTGGACCACCAGCTTCAATATTTCGACGCTGAAAAACGAAGTGACGGCGCTGGCTAACAACAACGCCGACATTCTGGCCCAAACCGGCGGTTTGGAAAGCTCTAACATCGTGCGGGTCAATGAGTCGATCGGGAGTATTTACGTCATCCGGACCGATGGCGTCAACCCGGCTAATGGTCGCCGGATTTTTATCAACGCCAACAACGACCGGGTGCAGTACGACCACTCGGCCCCGGCCGCCAGCCGCTGGACCTACGTTGACAAAGACGGCAACGCCCCGGCGATTTCCGGCACCGACCGGGTTGTGGTGGGAGCGGCCATTCCGAAATGGTTCGGCGGTCTCGACAACACCTTCAAATACGGGAACCTGGAATTGGGCGTTTTCCTCCAGTTTTCGGGCGGAAACGTGATTTACAACGGAACGAAAGCCGGTTTGCGCGATCAGCGGCCCTGGAACAACGACATCGGCGTGCTGAATCACTGGAAACAGGCGGGTGATGTCACCGACGTTCCGCGTCCGGTTCTGAACGACAACATCTCGAACGGTTCGGCCAACCCGATTTCTGAAAATGTAGAAAAAGGCGACTTTCTGCGGGGACGGAACATCATGCTCGCCTACACGATCAAGAACGATCTGCTGCGGAAAGCCAATCTGGCGTCGATCCGGGTGTATGCGCAGGTTCAGAATGCGTTCATCATTACGAACTACACGGGATCTGACCCTGAAATCTCGACCAACCGGAACTCCAACACAGCACCGGGTGTCGACCGGAACTCCGTTCCGCAGGCCCGTACGTTCACGGCTGGTTTGAGCCTTAATTTCTAATCGATCGTTTGACGTCCTGATTGAACAGCCCTTTAAACGGTTAACACGATTTCCCATGAAAAACCATACTTCATATTTATCCACCAACCGACGGATGTTCCTGAAAGCCGCGCTGCTTTCGGTGTGCCTGCTGCCCGTCGTGACCTCGTGTAGTGAGGAAGAACTCCTGGAGCCCAAACCCCTGACCAGCCTGGCCGATGTAGAGGCCTTTTCCAATCCCGATCGGGTACTGGCGCAGGTGAACGGTCTGTACTCGAGCGTTAAAAACGGCCAGTTTCTGGGTGGCCGGTATTTCATTTACGTCGACGTGCGGGGTGAAGAGTTCCTGAATGTGAGCAACAACGGGGTAACGGCCCTCCAGACCTGGAACCACACCAACAACTCCGGCTCCAACGAACCCACCAACCTCTGGAACCAGGCGTATCTGGCCATCAACCGGATCAATTTGTTTCTGGAAGGCCTGGACGCCAACCCCACCGTGGTCGATGCTGCACTGGCCAGTCAGTACAAAGGCGAAGCCCGGTTTTTGCGGGCGCTCACTTACCTGTCAATGGTGCAACTCTATGCCCAGCCCTACACGAAGGACAACGGAGCCAGCCTGGGCCTGCCACTTCGGTTAAAAGGCGAGGTTGGAACGGGCAACAACGATCTGGTTCGCAGTTCGGTCGCCGACGTCTACAAGCAGGTTCTGGAGGATTTGAATTTTGCCGAACAAAACCTGGCGGCCACCAATACCTCTGCTGCGCTGAATACGACGCGTGCCCACAAAAATACCGCCATTGCCCTGAAAACCCGGGCCTATCTGGCGATGGGTCGCTACGCCGATGTGGTGACGGAAGCGGCCAAGATTGTATCGGCGACGGCCCCTTACCGGGCGGCAACGGGTGTGGCCCACCAATTGCAGGCATCGGTTTCGACGGTTTTTACCAATTACACCACGACGGAATCCATTCTATCCATGCCGATGAGCAGCAACGACCTGCCCGGTACGCAAAACGGGCTGGCGAGCTACTACATGCCGATTGTCGGGATTGGTGACTACAGCCTGAACCCGAACGGAATCATCGGCAATGCGGCTTTTACGGCCACCGACGCCCGCCGAACCAGTTTTGTCAAGAATGATTTTACGGGCGATGCGGGCCGTATTCGGCTCACCAAATTCCCGACAGGGCCCCAGCATACGGACTATGTTCCGGTGATCCGCTACGCCGAAGTGCTGCTGAACCTGGCCGAAGCCAAAGCACGGCTGGCTGCGGGAGTCGATGCCGATGCGCTGGCATTGCTGAATGCTGTTCGGGGCCGGTCGGCACCCACGGCGGTTTATGCCACCATGGCCAGTAAAACCGCTTTGGTCGATGCCATTCTGCTGGAACGCCGGATCGAGTTGCTGGGAGAAGGATTTCGCTCCAACGATTTGCTGCGGCAGAATCTTCCGCTACCCGCCAAAGCCAATATTCAGGCGGTGACGGTAGCGGCCTCGGTCTACATCTGGCCGATTCCACAGGGCGAGCTGAACGTAAACAAACTGGCCGTGCCAAATCCGTAAGAATACCATGCAGTAGCCTGGAAAACCGCACGACGGATTATCTTAACGCCTTCCGGAAAGGGTCGAAACTCGGTACAAACGGGTTAGAATCCTTCTCCGGAAGGTTTTCTTTTGGTTTAAACACCATATTGTTCAATTTATCATTATATTGATCCTACTATTATAGCAGTAGTTAGAAAGACAATAGTCGTAGTTGAAGCGGCTTTCGTGGCATGTTGGAAAAAAATGTTACTTAACGCACTATTTGGTTTACTTATTGCTGATATAAAAGTACTTTTGCAACCATTTTTTTACGTTCATCCAAACAATAACCTATCTATGAGAAAACGTTTAGCCGGATTCTGGCTATTGTGCGTGCTTTTTGCCCTGCCCGCGCTAGCCCAGGATCGGACGGTGACTGGTAAAGTCACTTCATCCGACGACGGTTCCACCCTGCCGGGTGTGAGCATCCAGTTGAAAGGTACCAGCCGTGGTACCACCACCGATTCAGACGGAAACTACAGTCTGACCAACGTTCCGGCCGACGCCCGTTTGGTGTTCAGCTTCATCGGAACCGCCACCCAGGAAATTGTGGTCGGCAACCAATCCACCCTCAATGTGCAATTGAAAGCCGACGCCAGTCAATTGTCGGAAGTCGTGGTGACGGCTCAGGGGATTGAGCGCGACCGGCGTTCGCTGGGATATTCGACTCAGGACGTTCGGGGTGATGTGCTGGCCCAGCGCTCGGAACCCAACGTGCTGAATGCGCTTCAGGGAAAACTGGCCGGGGTGAACATCACCGGTGCCAGTGGTGCGCCGGGGGCTTCCACCAACATCAACATCCGGGGGATTACGTCGTTCAACGGCAGCAACCAGCCGCTAATTGTGGTCGATGGCATCATTTTCAGCAACGACCTGAACCAGACCGAAAACACATTGTTCGGTTCGCAACCCGCCAACCGGCTGGCCGACGTCAACCCCGAAAGCATCGAGTCGATTAACGTGCTGAAAGGACCGGCGGCTGCGGTTCTGTACGGTTCGAGAGCGTCGGCAGGAGCCATTGTCATCACGACAAAAACCGGTCGGAACATGAAGGGGAAAACGGAAGTAACGGTTAATTCGTCGTATAACATTCAGAATGTCTCCGGTTTAGCCGAACTTCAAAACGACTACGGACAGGGAACCCAGAACAACTTCGTCAACACGTCAGCTAACTCCTGGGGCCCTAAATTCGGCGGACCGCTCACGCAGGTTGTGACCGCACAGGGCGAGACGGTTCCGTACCAGGCTTACCCCAACAACGTGAAAGACTTCTACCGCCAGGGGAGCATTCTGCAAAACTCCTTCAACATTGCCTCCGGCGACGAACGACGCAATTTCATTCTGGCGGTGGGAAACACGCTCCAGAAAGGGGTTATTCCCAACACCAAATTCAACCGGACCAACGTTCAGGTCGGCGGGGAATCGCGCCTGAACAATGGCATTAAAATCAATGGGACGGTAACCTACGTACAAACCGTTCAACAGGGCGTCCCGGGCGGTAACGGCGGGAGTGCCTTTGGTCAGTTGACCCGGATTCCACGCAGCTATGACCTGATGGGCCGCCCCTACCAGAATGCGTTGGGCCGGAGTATTTATTACAACAGCCCCACGCAGAACCACCCCCTGTGGAGTGCTTATAACGAAACGCTGCAAGGCCAGGTGGACCGGGTTTTCGGCAATATCCAAATTGGGTACGACGTCACCAAATGGCTGAACGTTTCGTACCGGGCAACCGCCGATACGTACACCGACCGCCGGAAATTTGTTGCGGCCATTGGAGCAGCGCGTACGCCAGCCGGTGAACTCCGGGAAGATATCTTCTTCCGGTCGGAGTTGAACGGGGACTTGATCATCACCGCCCAGAAAGACAATCTATTTTTAGAAGGCCTGAATGCCAGCCTGTTGCTGGGAAATAACATCAACCAGCGGAAGACTCAGAATCCAACGATCATCAGCCAGCAGTTGACCATTCCCGGTTTCGAAAACATCAGCAACGGATCGGTTTTCTCTGCCAGTACCGAGAGCAGCACCATGCGTCGGCTGATGGGGTATTATGGCCAGCTTTCGCTGGGCTACCAGAACTACCTGTTTCTGGAATTGACCGGTCGGGTTGATAAATCATCGACCTTACCGAAGGCCAACAACACCTACTTTTACCCATCGGCTGCGGTCAGTTTTGTGCCAACGGATGCGTTCAAGTTGAACTCAAACGTACTTTCTTACGCCAAAGTACGGGCCAGTATTGCCCGGGTGGGCCGGGATGCCGATCCGTATCTGCTCAACTCCGTGTTTGAGCCCGCTTCTTACGGAAACAATGCTGCCAGCATTACCTTCCCTATTTCTGTCGGAACCACCAGCTTACCCGGCTTCCGGATCGATGACCGGATCGGTAATTCAAGTCTGACTCCGGAATTCGTGCGGTCGTATGAATTCGGGTTAAATCTGGGGCTGTTCCGCAACCGGGCCAGCATCGATCTGGCGTACTTCGATACCCGCAGTACGAACCAGATTTTCAACGTCTCAGTCTCCAACTCAACCGGTTACGACACCCGTACGACCAACGTGGGTTCCATGCGAAATCGGGGGATTGAACTGGTGTTGAATACGACCCCGGTCCGGCTGGAAAGCGGATTCAAGTGGGATTTGATCCTGAACTTTACCCGCATCCGGAACAAAGTGGAAGAAATTGCCCCGGGTGTAACGCAATCGCCGATTACCGGCAATGCGTTCATCGGGATCAACCCGTCCATCGTGCTGGGGCAACCCTATGGCGTCATTGTTGGAACGGCCAACGTCCGCAGTCCGCAGGGTGAGTATCTGATCAACCCCAATACCGGCCAGTTTGTACCGGGTCTTGCCGGTCAGGTGATTGCCAATCCAAATCCGGACTGGACGGCGGGTCTGACGAATAACTTCAGTTACAAAGGCCTGTCGTTGTCGGTTTTGTTCGATACCCGTCAGGGTGGAGACCTTTACTCGTTCAGTGCGGCCGACTTGAGAAGCCAGGGGCACCTGAAAGTAACGGGAGTCGACCGGGATCAACCCCGCATTTTGCCGGGCGTCATCGAGGTAACCAATACGGATGGTACGAAGACGTACCGACCGAACAACATCCAGATTAGCGCACAGAACTACTGGGCCGGTCTCGGTGGTCTGGCTTCTGAAGCGGCCGTGTTCGATGCGACGGTTTACCGGCTGCGTGAAGTTGCCCTGAACTACAGCCTGCCGGGCAGCCTGATTGGCAAGACGCCTTTTGGTGCAATTTCGGTGGGGGTTAGTGGCCGGAACCTGTTCTTCTACGCTCCTAACTTCTTCATGGATCCGGAAGTAAACACGCAGGGAGCCGGTAATATTCAGGGGCTTGATTTGAATGGAGCGCCCAACACCCGGAATTATGGCGTTAACCTGCGGTTTACCTTTTAATCAACCTTCATCATTCTTCCGACAATGAAAGTCACGACTTATAAAAAATTCCTTCTGGTTCCGTTGATGTTGTCAATCGGGGCCTGCAGCAATTTTGTGGACGATATCAACCTCGATCCCAACAAACCTACGGCGGTAACGCCCCCGGTTTTATTACCCACAGCCTTAGCGGGTTCTGCATTTGCTAATAATGGTGAACTAAACCGGTTTGGCTCGGTGGTGATGAACTACCTGGCGGGGGCCGCTGGCAGCCCGGCTGCCTACGACATTTTCAATACAAACGGTGCCGATTTCGGAAACCAGTGGCGTTTTGACATCTACGGTGGTGCGCTCGTCAACTACCAGAAATTGATCGAAGCTGCTGACCAGAACAACGCCAAAGCGTATACCGGCATTGCCAAAATCATGAAGGCCTACACGTTCAGCATTGCCACCGATGTGTGGGGCGATGTACCCTATTCACAAGCATTGAAGGGTGAAGAGTTCATTCAACCGCGGATCGACAAGCAGGAAGATATCTACAAGGGCAACCAGTCCCTGGGGATTCAAAGTCTCTTTGATCTGATCCGCGAAGGTCTGACGGATCTCGATGCTGCTTCGACCTCCAAGCCTGCTGCCGAAGACATCGTTTACGGTGGTAACATCGACAGTTGGAAACGGGCTGGCTACACCCTGATGCTGAAGCTCGCCAATACCATCAGCCGGAAAGAACCGCAACTGGCGACGCAGGTAATCAACGAAGTGTTGACTAAAAACCTGTATATCAACAGCAATGCGCTCGATTTGAACGTAAAATTTGGCAGCAACGTGGGCAGTACCAGTCCTATGTGGAACCTGGCCATCTTCGCTTCCTTCAGTAACGAGCTGATTATGAGCACCCGTTTCCTGAACGTGTTGCGGCCTAGTGCGACGGATCCGACCAAAACCGACCCCCGGCTGGCCAAATTCTTCACCAAACCGGCGGCTGATTACGTCACCATCGACAACGGTTTTCGGGGCACATTGCCCAGTCCGTCAACCAACTGGTCACGCTACAGTCCGTACGTAACGGGAACGAGCGGAGAAGGCCCGGTGCGGCTGCTGACCAACTTCCAGCGGGCGTTTATTCTGGCCGAATCGGCTTTGATCCTGGGAACGCCGGGCAATCCGCAAACGCTGTATACCGAAGGCATTACGGCTTCGATGAAACTGGCAGGTGTCGCTGATGCCGACATCGCAGCTTATCTGGCTGCCAATCCGGCAGTGGCGACCCTGACCGGAACCAAAGAGCAGCAGTTGGAGCAGATCATCACCCAGAAGTGGATTGCCTGGACCGGCAACGGTCTGGAGTCGTGGAACGACTGGCGCAGAACCGGTTATCCTCGTTTGACAGCATCGCAGAATGCCGTTGGGATCGATGGAACCCGTCCGGTGCGGGCGGCTTACATCACCCAGGAAATCGAGCGGAATCCGGCCTTCCCGAATCCCGGGCCGCAGTCCAATGTCAAGTTATGGTGGGATGTTGATTAATCGGTCATTTGATAACGGAAAACAATCATGAAAAAAATAACGCAATTCCTTCTGCTTACCGTACTCGCGCTGGCCGGTGTTTCCTGCAAAGACGACTACGTTTACAGCGACCTGGTGCAGGACAATAGACCAACGGTTCCAATCACTTACACCGGTGCAACGACCTACGGTTTCGATCCGTACTACGAAACATCGGTAGCTGCGGGTGGTAACATCAAAATCACGCTTTCGATCCCGTCTTCCAGTGGCCGGACAATCAAGGAAATTTCGAAAGTAGCGGCTGGTGCCACCAGCATCAACGCCGGAACCGTGACTACGGCGGGTAATTACAATGCAGCTCCAATTGCCGGCAGCGGCACCACCGTGGAGTTTACGACGACCGTTAAGGATTTTGCCACGAAGCGGCCCGCCGTTCCGAGCACGCCGGTTGCGCTACCGGGTTTCCGTGAGATTGCCTTTATTTTCCAGGTCACCCTGGATGACGGCACGCAGATTATTGCTACGCCGGTCCGCGTTCGTATTCTCGCTTAACGCAACGGTTTGATTTCCACAAAAAAGCCAGCCTTCATCCTGAAGGCTGGCTTTTTTGTGGAAATGGTTTCGATTCCGTTACTCCACCCCTTTTACCTGCATCGCCAGAGTGTAAACCGACTCCGAAGCCGTAATGAAGAGCGTACGGCGGTCTTTTCCGCCGAAACAGAGGTTGCCCACCCAGCGGGACGGAACCGGAATAACCTGCAGTTTTTCACCCGCCGGATTGTAAACCGTTACCCCTCTGCCACTCAGGTAAACATTACCCTGGTTATCGATCGTCATGCCGTCAGAACCCTGCGAAACGAAAAGCTGGCGATTGGTCAGCGTGCCGTCGTCGTTGATCTGGTACTTATACGTTTTGCTGGCGCGGATGTCGGCGACATAGAGGGATTTGCCATCGGGCGTTCCCACAATGCCGTTGGGTTGCATCAGATCGCCATCTACAACGACTGGTTGCTTTTTCCCTTTGGGTAAATAATAAACCTTCTGGCCTTCGAGATCCGGTTTTTTCCGCTCCCAGTAATCGCGTTGGTAGTAGGGGTCGGTGAAGTAAATACCGCCTTTCGCGTCAATCCATAAGTCATTGGGGCCGTTGAGCCGTTTGCCTTCGAAATCCGCCAGCAAAACCGTCACCTTCCCTTTCGGGCTAATCGACCACAGCTCATCTTTCTCGTCGGCACAGGCAATCAGGTTGCCCTTCCGGTCAAAATAAAGCCCGTTGGAACGACCGGTTTTGTCCCTATACAGCGTCAAATTGCCGCCGGTGTCGTACTTCCAGATTTTATCGTTGGGCTGATCAGTAAAATAAATGTCTCCTTTTTTATTGACGGCGGGGCCTTCCGTAAACTTGAACTGGCTGGAAATCTGTTTCGGTACGGCGCCCGGTGCGGTCACTTTGACGGAATCGGCACCGCCAAACGGCCCACCGGAACTAAGACCAGGGAATGCGAATAGTAACAGACCGGCGGAGAGAAGGCCAGCTTTTCCAGTGAAATTCATCGGAATCGGGTTAAGGTTCAGGGAGGTACAAAGATAGTAGATTCCGCTTACCAGGGCACTTCGCGCTTATCTTTCCAGAACTTCCCGGTTTCGGCCAGAGAGGCTTCAGTAGCCAACCAGACGGCGGTCTCGGCGCCTTTCTCCGGAGAGCGGTTGGCACCGGAGCCACCCATGCTGGTTTGGACCCAACCCGGATTGACGCAATTCACCGCAATATTTTTCCCTGCCAAAGCAGCCGAAAACTGGCGGGTCATAGCATGCAGGGCGGTTTTGGAAAGGCTATAAGCCGGATAGCTGTCCTGCATGTGGGAAAGCGAGCCTAAGTCGCTGGTCATGTTGATGATGCGAGCTCCGGTCCGGCTTTTTTCTAGAAACGGCAGAAAATCCTGAATCACCAGGATCGGACCAATCAGATTGGTTTTCAGGGTGCGTTCCAGCGATTCGACATTGAGTTTACAAATGGACACATGCCGGTCGGTTTCTTCCAGAATGGCCGCATTGTTTACCAGCACATCCAAATGGCTGGCTTTTTGGGAGAAGGCGCCATAGGCATTTTTGATGCTGACCGGATCGGTAACATCCAGGTGGAGAAAGATGGCTTCGTATCCCTGTCCACAAAGTGTGTGAACAGCCTCACGGCCTTTTTCTATATCGCGGGAGGCCATGAAAACCGCATAGCCTTTTTTGCACAGCTCCTGAGAAATCTCTTTGCCTAATCCCCGGTTTGCACCGGTTACTAAGGCAACCTTTTCGTGATTGGTGTTCATGACTTCAATGATTGAATGGTAGAGTTGAACCACGTCGGCCCCTTTAAGCATCGGCGCAACCTCACCAACTCTACTATTCAATCACTGAAATTGTTTAAAAAGCGACCTTTTTCAGGCATTTCCAAGTTATACATGATTGCACAATCATTACTCCATTTCGTATTAAAATGGGAGATTATGAATCTTTTCCCAATGCTTTGACGGCTCCATACAGCATGTCAGTCATTCGGCGGGAGCTTTCATCACCCAAAATATCAGCATAACGGCGCATCAGGTTGTCCCATGCTTTTTTGATATCCGGTAACATGGTGATTCCTTTCTCCGTTGCATAAACCAGCGTGTGTTTTCCTTCGATCTTGCGCTCTACCAGTTTTTTCAATTCAAGCTTTTCAATCAGGCGCGTGATGGTCGATGGCGTCAAGTGCAGTTCTCCACTCAATTCTTTCGGCTGAATACCGGGATTTTCAATGGCTTCTTTCAATACAAAAGCATGGGAAGCCGTCAAGCCCAAACGACCAAATTCGTCGTCGGAAATGTTAGTCATTACTCTCGCTAAGGCATTCGCCGTGAAATTCAGGCAACTGCTGTACTTTGAAATCCGTTTTTTTTCTGCGATCATGATTGCTAGGGTTTTTTAATTTCAACCTCTTAATTATGTTACCGATTTGTAAATATAACGAACTTAATTAGAATTAGTTTGTCAAAGCAATTGTTTTTTAAAATATTCGAACGCGTTTGTTACTAATTTGTTAACACAAATGACTATAGTTTTAGAGACTTGAAAAAGTAAAAATAGGTGTTGCTACAATTAAGTTATTAAACGGTATTAAAGATCCAAGAAAATAGAAAATAAATACAATTTGAAAAATAGGGGCACTGACTTGTTATAAAGAGAATCCCTATCTCTCTCTGCCGGTTTCAGCCCGTGCTCACGGCCAGTTACCGGCCCGACAATGCTGATTTTCTTCCCAATAGCGCTCCTTTATCGGGAAGGCAAATGAATTTCAGCCATCATACAACGCGCCGAACCACCTCCGTTTCCTTCGATCGTTGACAGATTGAAATGGAACAGCGTAGCGAAATCGTCCAATTCGTCGCGCTGCCGGGCCGAAAGCGAATCAAAAGCCTGCGTCGACATAATCAGTAGTTTTTGCCCTTTCCGGGTTGTTACCAGCAGCATGTTTCCCGCAAAATGAGCCATTTGCTCCAGTGTAATGTCGATCACGTGCTTCCCGCTGTTCACCAGTGACTGCCGCACCATCAGCCGCTCGTCGGGGTCGGCAATGGCCGCCAGACAGACTATAGCAAAAACGTCGCCAATGCACATGACCACGTTGGTGTGGTAAACGGGTATGCCGGCCGAATCGACCGCCGAAAAGGCAACGACACTGTACCCGGTTTTCTGGCTGAACTCGGCCAGAACGTCGGCATCGGTTCGGGGCGACAGACAGGCGTAGGCAATCCGCTTCATCCGGTCAAGCACCAGACTACCGGTTCCTTCGAGGTATTTTCCCTGCTGCTCAAAATGCGTCAGGTCAACAATTTTAGCAACGTGGTATTTTTTTGCCAGGTCATCGATGATGTCCAGCCGCCGTTCGAGCCGGCGGTTCGGGGCCTGCATCGGGTAGAGCACCACGGTACCACTGTAGTGAAACGACACCCAGTTGTTGGGAAAAATCGAATCGGGCGTAAACGGCTCCGGTAAATCGTCGTAAATGATGACGTTCACCCCGGCCGCCATCAGTTGATGCGTCATGTCGTCAAATTCACGCAGAGCTTTTTCCTGCGCCACATCCCGGGATTGAGTCGCCAGGTCTGCGTTCTGAAACACATTGCTCCCGGCGGTTTGCTCATTAAACCCAAACCGTACGGGCCTGATCATGAGAAGGTTTGAGGTTGTCTGCGACTGCATAGGGTTAGGGATTAGGGTTATAATTCGGCACGCAACAAAGGTAAACTCATGCAATGAGAACCGCCCCGCGCCCTCGACAGTTCAGCCGACGGCAACAGGATGAAGGTATTTTCAAGGGTTTCGGGGTCGGCCTCACCCCGCTCAAACCGATCCAGCAAGTCGGCCGCCCGTACGGTTTCGAACCCCGCCTGCCGAAACGCTTCCAGGGTTTTGTCGTTCCGGTCATACCCGATCACTACCCCGTCTTTTAGCGCCAGCAGATTGCAGGAATCCGTCCATTGTTCGCGGGCTCCAAACGGAAATTCGTTGTTTCCGGAATAAATAAACCGCACCGGTTCCGTACAGCCCAGATCGTCCCGGCTGATAGCCGTCAGCAGGTCTTCCAGGTTTTCGATCTCCACCGGTTTATGCTCCTCCCCTTTCCGAAACTGGATGATCCGCAAATCGTCCGGAACGTCTTTTGGGGCCAGAAAATGCAGCAAATCGCGCTTTCGGGCTTCATCCCCCGTGCGTCCCAACGACCCCAGCAACACCCAGACGTTGCGTTTTACCTGCGTAAAAATGGTGTCGATGTGCATGTAATCCCGCTTTTTCGGAATCTTGACAATTGTCACTTTATCGACCACATTTTTGTCAAACAACAGGCGAATAACCTGCTGGGCAGCATACAGAGTCGTTCGTTCACTACACCCGATCAACAGGTGGTTTTTTGCCACCATCATCACATCCCCCCCTTCGAGCGTCGACCGCGAATAGTCGTTGCTTACCTCGTTGTCGGGCAACAGAAAATGATGCTCGTTGTCCGGTATTTCGATAATTTTATCCCGGTATTTGCTGAACAACGGGTGGTAAAAGAAAATGTACTGGGCCAGAAACGCTTCGCGGGTCCGGGCCAGCTTGGCGGGCTTGTTCAGTAAAATATGGCTATTAATAACTATGCCAATGTCGCGCGTGAAGATGAAATTCGGCAAGGGGGCGAAAAGCATCGTCCGGTCGGGCAGGGATCCGGAGATCAGAATCTTCGACAACTCAACCGGATCATACGTATACAACTGGCTCTGAATGAAGAAACTACACCTTTCAACGGCGCAAATTCCCGAAATCAGCCGGGTGCGGATCACTTCATCGGCTAAAATTTCGGTCAGCAGGTGCTGAATATCGATAACGGCGTCAGACCGAAAATAGTCCGGATGGTCGGGTTTGAAAAAATTACGCTCGGAATCGGCATTGATTGCGGCCAGTTTGCCCCGTATTTTATCCGGATCCAGAAAATACAGCAGAATTTTTACGTAATAGTCATACTCATCTTTCCGCATCGTTTCCAGGTGAACGATGTCTTCAAAAAGCCAGTCCTGCGCCTTGGAAGGGACGACTTTTCCCAGGCCGCGGTCGGGGCTGTGAATCAGCAGCCGTTTCAGCGAACCGACTTCTGAACTCACCCTGATTTCCTGCGTGCGCACCTGATGATTACCATGTTGCATACTCCAATGACTAAAAAAGGGAATACTTCTTCAAGTTGCAAGGTAAGGTATTGGGTAGTGAAAAAAAAAGTCGGGCCGTGTCTGCCAACGAAATGCAGTGAGCGTCAACTTTTAACGGGTCTAAATTGTTATCAAATCGTGTAGCTATCGCTTCATGCATTACCTTTGCAGTTTAATTGAGTCGAAATCAACCTCCTGTTATGCTAACTATTAGCAATTTACAAGCATCCATTGGCAGTAAAGAGATATTAAAGGGTATCAACCTGGAAGTTAAACCCGGGGAAGTACACGCGATCATGGGGCCGAACGGTTCTGGAAAAAGTACCCTGGCATCGGTGCTGGCGGGTCGCGAAGATTATGACGTGACCGGTGGCAGCGTGCTGTTTGAAGGCAAAGACCTGCTGGAAATGGCTCCGGAAAACCGGGCCGCCGAAGGAATTTTCCTGGCGTTTCAGTATCCGGTGGAGATTCCGGGGGTCAGCACGACCAACTTCCTGAAAACCGCCATGAACGAGATCCGGAAATACCGGGGTCAGGATCCGCTGGATGCTGTTCAGTTTCTGAAACTGATGAAGGAGAAAATGAAACTGGTGAATATCGATCAATCGCTGCTGAGCCGGTCACTGAACGAAGGATTCTCGGGCGGTGAAAAGAAACGGAACGAGATTTTCCAAATGGCGATGCTGGAACCCAAACTGGCCATTCTGGACGAAACCGATTCCGGACTGGACATCGACGCTCTCCGGATTGTGGCCGAAGGTGTCAATCAACTCCGCTCACCGGAACGGGCCACCATCGTCGTCACCCACTATCAACGCCTGCTCGACTACATCGTGCCGGATTACGTTCACGTCCTGTACAAAGGCCGGATCGTGAAGTCAGGGCCCAAAGAGCTGGCTTTCGAGCTGGAAGAAAAAGGCTACGACTGGATCAAGGCAGAAGTGGAAACGGTCTAATTTTTTAGTTAAGAGTGATGAGTTAAGAATGAAGAGTTGGCTGACGCGTTTGGCTGGCGCATTTAACTCTTAACTCTTCACTCTTAATTCTTAACTCATAAGATGAACAATCAGCCCAATAACGATCTCAAATCCAGGCTACTGGCGGATTTCCGAACCTCGGAAGAGCGGATGAACGGAGCCAGCAAGTCGGCTTTGCATCAAATCCGGCGCGAAGCCCTCAACCAGTTCGATCGCCTGGGTTTCCCCACCGTCAAACACGAAGAGTGGAAATATACCAACGTCAATAGCTTAATCAAGGAGGTATTCGAATTCAATGCCCCGTCTGCGATCACGCTGGAAGATCTGGCCCAGTTGGAGTCGTCGCAGCTCAACGGGAACGTTCTCTACTTTGTCAACGGCCAGTATCAGCCCCAGTTGTCGAAGATTGTCAGCCCGGCCGATCAGCTTTCGATCACGACGCTGGCCGAAGCGGTCAAAAATACGCCGGATTTGCTGAATCAGTATTTTGCCAAATACGCTGATTTCCAGGACAATGCTTTCACCGCCCTGAACACGGCTTTTGCCAGCGAAGGCGTGGTGATTCATGTTCCGGCCCATACGACGGTAGAAGCACCGACCATTCTGCGCTTCATTTCCGATGCCCGGCAGATGAACGTGGCTTCGCAACCGCGCAACCTCTTTATTGTCGATCAAAACGCGGAAGTCAAAGTGGCCGAATCGTTCCGAACCCTAGGCGATCAGGCCAGCTTTACCAACGTCGTCACCGAGATCGTGGTGGCCGAAGACGCCCGGATGGAGTATTACAAAATCCAGAACGAATCGGATATGGCCTACCACATCGGCACCACGCAGGTGTATCAGCAAGACCGCAGCCATTTTTATTCGGCTACCGTTACCCTCGACGGCGGTTTTATCCGCAACAACCTCAACATTGCCCTCGACGGTTCCAACTGCGAAGCGCACATGTACGGGTTGTATTTCCCCAATGGCCGCCAGCACATCGACAACCACACGCTGGTGGATCACCGCAAACCGAATTCACACAGCAACGAACTGTATAAAGGAATTCTGGAAGACCGGTCGACGGGGGTCTTCAACGGCAAGATTTTCGTCCGTCAGGATGCCCAGAAAACCAACGCCTACCAGTCGTGCAAAAACGTGGTGCTCTCGAACGATGCCACCATGAACACCAAACCGCAGTTGGAAATTTTCGCCGACGACGTGAAGTGTTCGCACGGTACAACCACTGGAAAACTGAACGAAGAAGCGTTATTTTATCTTCAGTCACGCGGTATTCCGAAAACGGAAGCTCAATCGCTGCTGATGTTCGCCTTTGCGGAAGATGTGATCAAAAAGATCAAAATCGATCCCCTGCGCGAGCAACTGGAACGCCGGATCCAGGCCAAACTCGCACGATAATAAAATTGATTAATATCGAATAATGAATATTGAATACCGAATGTTGAAATGGAAGGGAACAATTACTTCGCTATTCAATATTCGTTATTCAATATTCGATATTACTTTAATTCTTCGCACCATTCCATGTCGCTTCATGTTACTTTCTGACAGATCACTCTGATTTTATGCAAACCGCGACACACGAAATCCTTGATATTGAAGCCATTCGCCGGGATTTTCCGATTCTCGATCAGGTCGTGAACGGTCGGCAACTGGTGTATTTTGATAACGCAGCAACCACCCAGAAACCGCTACCGGTTCTCCACGCCCTGACCCGGTATTACGAAGGCTACAATGCCAACATTCACCGGGGGATTCATACGCTGGCCGAAAAAGCGACGTCGGCCTTTGAAGCGTCGCGCCGGGCCATTCAACAGTTTCTGAACGCAGCCCATGTTGAGGAAATTATCTTTACCTACGGCACTACCGACGGGATCAACCTCGTGGCTCAAACTTACGGACGGCGGTTTTTGAAAGAAGGGGATGAAATCATCATCACGACGATGGAGCATCACTCCAACATCGTTCCCTGGCAGATGCTGTGCGAAGAAAAGGGCTGCATCCTGAAAGTGATTCCCATTGATGACAAGGGTGATCTGATTCTGGAAGAATACGAAAAACTCCTTTCGGAACGCACCAAATTCGTCTCCGCCGTTCATGTTTCGAACGCGATGGGCACCATCAATCCAGTGAAGTTTCTCATCGAAAAAGCGCACGCCGTGGGAGCCAAAGTACTGATCGATGGCGCTCAGGCCAGTTCACACATCGACATCGATGTACAGGCACTGGATGCGGATTTTTACGTCTTTTCGGCCCATAAGCTTTATGGCCCGACCGGGATGGGTGTGCTCTACGGCAAACGGGATATTCTGAATGCCATGCCGCCCTGGCGGGGAGGGGGCGAAATGATCAAGGAAGTCACCTTCGAAAAAACTACTTACAACGATCTGCCGTATAAGTTTGAAGCCGGAACGCCTAACATCGCCGATGTCATCGCGGTGTATGCGGCACTGGAATACATCGAAACGCTTGGCAAGAAAAAGATAGCGGATTACGAACACAGCCTGCTCAACTATGCGACCGAAGCACTCGAAAGCATCGACGGGTTGCGGATCATTGGCCAAAGTGCTGAAAAGATCAGCGTTGTTTCCTTTGTTCTGGACGGGATTCACCACCAGGATACGGGCGTCATTCTGGATCAGCAGGGCATTGCCGTCCGGACAGGTCACCACTGTACGCAGCCGTTGATGCGCCGGTTTAACCTCACGGGAACCACCCGGGCCTCCTTTGCGGTTTACAACACGAAAGAAGAGATTGACCGGCTGGTGCAGGGTTTGCTGCGGGTCAAAAAGATGATGTTGTAGCCATAAAACTCATTTCAAGCATGGTCATGGAAGTAACGCTGAAAAAGAGTCAGGTAATTAACAGTTTTCAGGATTTACCTGAAGACGTTACCGCGAATGATTTGATTGAAAGAATCTTGTTTATCCAGCGCGTTGAACGGGGTTTACAACAGATAGAGAGAGGGGAAGTAGTGGCTCATGAGCAGGTTATGCAGGAACTTAGAGATTTGAAGAAACAGTGATCATCGCCTGGAGTGCTGAAGCAAAAGAAGAAGTCAAAGATATTTATTCATATTTACTTGATGAAGCTCCTATTCTGGCAGATGATTGGGCAAATGAATTAGAAAATAAATTAAATCTGATAACAAGCTTTCCAGAAATGGGAAGAAAGGTGCCCGAGTTCTCTATTTCGTTCATCCGTGAAGTATTTGTTGGACGTTACAGGCTTGTGTATACCTATCAGGACGGTGTCATTAAAGTAGTTGCAATTCGCCCGATGGGTCGACCTTTGGGCAAGTTATAAATATGACCATCAACGAGAAACAGGACGAAATTATCGAAGACTTCGATCTCTTTGACGATCAGCTCGATAAGACGCAATACATCATCGACATCGGCAAGAAACTGCCACCCATGCCGGTGCAGTTCCAGACGGACGAGAACCTGATTCGGGGCTGTCAGTCGAAAGTGTGGCTGCATTCCGAAATGCGGGGCGATACCGTCCATTTCGAAGCCGACAGCGAACCGACCGCCCAAATTAGCAAAGGATTGGTGAGTTTATTGATCCGGATTTTGTCGAATGAAAAAGCCGAAGACATTGCCAACGCCGATTTGTATTTCATCGACCGGATTGGATTGAGTAACTTGGTAACCTCCCGGCGCGCCGGTGGACTAGCTTCCATGATTCAGCAAATGAAGCAGTTTTCGGCGGCACAAGCTGGTAAAAACCGTACGACCGAACAGCCAACGCTATAAAGTAGAAAGTCATGAATGACGAAGAACTCAAAGAACAAGTCGTGAAAGCCCTGAAAGAAGTCTATGATCCGGAAATTCCGGTAGACGTCTACGAATTGGGGTTGATTTACGAAATCAAAATATTTCCGATTAACAACGTCTACATTCTGATGACGCTGACCTCCCCCTCCTGCCCGTCGGCGGGAACCATTCCGGGCGAGATCGAGGCCAAAGTCCGGTCGATTGAAGGCGTCAACGACGTGAGCGTCGAGCTGACATTCGAACCGACCTATTCCACCGAAATGATGTCGGAAGTGGCCAAGCTGGAACTCGGCTTTATGTAACTTGAACGGTTCGATGGTTGTTATGGTTAAAGGGTTGAAAAGGGTTGTATGGTTATAATGGTTGGATAGCTAGCCGTACGACAAACCATTCAGCCATTTCTAATCATCCTTCAACCATCCAACCATTACAGCCATTTAACCATTACAATCATTTACTATACACTTTAAAACTCAATACAATGTATCCTCCACATTTAGTTGCCCCGATGAAGGACGACCTACTCAGCGTCGGTTTCGAGGACCTGAGCACCGCCGAAAAAGTCGATGAGGCCATGGATAATGCCGAAGGCACCATGCTGGTGGTCGTCAACTCGGTCTGCGGTTGCGCGGCTGGTGCGGCTCGTCCCGGCGTTAAGGCGGCTTTAAACCTGAGCGGTATCAAACCCGACAAACTGGTGACGGTTTTTGCCGGCGTCGATTCTGAAGCCACGGCCCGGATGCGTGAGTATCTGCTGCCTTACCCGCCGTCATCACCGGCCATCGGTATTTTCAAAGATGGCGAGTTGGTACACTTTATCGAGCGGCACCACATCGAAGGACGTTCGGCGCAAATGATCGCCCAACACTTGGAAATGGCTTTCGAAGAATTTTGCGAAAAAGCCTGAGAATATCCCTCTGAAATTTGAAGCCGGTAACAACATGTTACCGGCTTTTTTTTGCATCGGTTTTCCAGAATCTCCAAATTGATTAGTTACCAAACATAGGAAATTAGAAACATTTGTTTTTTTTTGTGGCATGAAAATACTCTACTGTCTACCTGTTATTTATACCCTGTTTTCATGGAGTGTTTTTGCCCAGAACTCGCATCCGCATCAAGTCTCTGCCTACACCGAAGTGGGAGCATTTGGCTCAACTGCCGAACGAACGCCGTTCTGGTTAAGGGCCAATCAGTATGGCAGTATTCCTTTATCATCGCCCGGCGGAACACTCCGGGTTGGAATACAGGGCACACTTTTATTAACTGATACCACATCCGTCCGCTCTTTCATCCGTCCGCACCGGGAATGGACATTGTCTTATGCCGCTGAGAGCGTCGGCAATGCTGGAAAAACCAACCAGCTTCTGCTACCGGAAGCCTACATTAAACTGACTCATAAGGGAGTAGAGCTGGTAGCGGGACGTCGGCGGGAAGTCATCGGCCTCGTCGACTCAACCCTTTCTTCCGGTTCCTATAGCTGGTCGGGAAATGCTTTACCCATTCCCAAAATTCAGATCGGCACCCGGGGATTTATTTCTCTTAACAGTTGGCTGGCCCTCAATGCGTTCTTTGCGCACGGGTGGTTTGGTGATACCTGGTACATCAAACGCTCCTTCTTGCACCAAAAATCAATTACCTGGCGAATTGGGAAACCGTCCTGGCGAGCCCGGTTTTATGCTGGCCTTAATCACAATGTCCAATGGGCCGGGCATACCGACCGATTACCAAACAACGCGATTTCGGTGAATGGTCAGATGCCCAACCGCCTGAGTGATTTCCCAAACGTCGTGTTTGCCATCCGCACCAACGGGCTGAACAACGATCGCATCACGAAATTCGATTGGGAAAATATGTACGGCAACCATGTGGGAAGTCTCGATATTGCCGCCGAACTACCCCTTCAAACGTTGTCGGTGTTGCTGTATCACCAGCATTCTTTTGAAGATGCTTCCAGTTTCCTGCTTCAGAATATTCCGGATGGCCTGTATGGCATCAGACTGCGGACGAACCGTTCTTCACCATCCTTTTTTCACCTGGTAGGACTGAATATGGAGTTTTTTTCCACGGTTTTTCAAAGCGGTGATCCGGCGCTCAAAAACCTGCAATTTGGCTGGGGGGGTGACAACAATTTTAATCACGCTCAGTATCAGGAGGGTTGGGTTTACCGAAACCGGGTTATTGGGTCGCCTTTTTTAACCCGTCTGGTGGATGCCAAACCGGAATACCGGATTGGGTATATCGTCAATAACAACCGTGTTAAAATGGCTCATCTGGGAATTCAGGCCACTTTGGCTAACAAAATCGATGTAATGGCCAGGGTTTCGTACAGCGAGAACAAAGGCACATATAATTATCCGTTTCCAAAAACGCTACCGCAATGGTCGTCCGTCCTGCAATTGGGTTTACCGGTATCGTGGCTGGGTGGTTGCTGGCTGACAGCTGCCGTGTCTGTGGATTCGGGCGAACTTTATGAGAATGCCACCGGCGGTTTTATTAGTTTACGAAAACCAATCTGGCAAACGTCTGGCACCCGAATTGCTAAAAAACCGACCGGCTGGCTGTAATCTACCGTGCCACTTTAGCCTGCCCCAGCACCCGCAGCAAATTCCCGCCCCAGATTTTGGCAATGTCCTGTTCGGAATAGCCTTTCCGTACCAGTTCCAGCGTCAGGGATTCAATTTCGCTGACATCCTCCAGACCATTGACGCCCCCGCCCCCGTCAAAATCGCTGCCAATGCCGACGTGGTCGATGCCCACCAGCCGGACAATGTAGTCGATGTGTTTAACGATGTCCGCCACGCTCGCCCGTTCGTAGGCATACCGTTTCTGAATCGAATCTTCTTTGGCATCGAGACGCGTCCGCATTTCCGGCGTTACCACCCGGCCCACACCCGCCATCCGGATGGCATTCAACGCCTGGCGGTGTTCGTCTGACGGTTTTCGGAGGTAATCAGTTACGAAATTTACCTGAATCACGCCACCTTTCGCGGCTAGTGCCTGGATCATTTCGTCGGTCATGTTGCGCGGAAAATTGCAAAGCGCCCGAACGTTGGAGTGAGACGCAATCACCGGTGCTTTCGACAAGGCCAGCACGTCGTAAAACGATTTATCGGAAATATGGGACACATCGATCAGAATGCCGAGCCGGTTCATTTCCGGCACCACTTTTTTTCCAAAATCGCTCAAGCCGTTGTAAAGCGGGCCATCGGGATCGGTCGCGGAGTCGCAAATGGCATTGTTGGCAAAGTGGGCGAGCGTGATGTAGCGGCAACCCAGGTCGTAATAGGTCTTCAGCATTGCCAGATCTTCACCCACCGGATAGCCATTTTCCATTCCGATAAAAACCGCCCGCTTTCCGGCTTTTTTGATGCGGTAGGCATCGGCGGGTGTCGTTGCGAGTTCGGCCAGATCGGGGTGTTTCTTTAAAGCCGCATCGATGCTTTTGAAAATGGCGAGTGCCCGGGCTTTGGCCTCCGCGTGGCCTTCCGGCGTGCGGGGGCCCTGCGCCAGATACACCGCAAAAAACATCGCATCCATCCCGCCTTCTTTCATGCGGGGAAAGTCGATCTGCGACTTGTCGCGCACCCGATCGTGCCGTTCCCCCACGTCAAAACCGTCTTTCACCATGTTAATCGGCGCATCGGCGTGGGTGTCGAGCGTCAATATACGCTGGTGAATTTTATGGGCTTTCCGGGTCAGTCGGTCGGAAGGCAGGAAAAAAACGGCAAGAAGCAGAAATAGGGAAAGAATGGGGTTCATTGACGAGTGGTCTAAATCCCAAGGTAAAAAAGAATCGCTAAATTCGTACTATACGTACCCGTTAAACGACCGGGAAGCCGGTTTGATTCTGATTTATCCGGAACATCCGCTTTCTTTACAACCTGTTTCTTTCAAATTAATCATTCAAAAAATGACCCCAACTGCCCTGATCACCGGCGCCACCTCCGGCATCGGTCTTGCCATTGCAACCGCTTTTTCCAAACTAAACTACCGGCTTATTCTGTGTGGCCGACGGCAGGAACGGCTCGATGAATTGCAACAGACTCTCAGCCCGGATTCAGCGTGTTATACGCTCAACTTCGACGTCCGCGACCGGGCCGCCGTCGAAACCGCCATCGCTTCTTTGCCCGCCGACTGGAAAACCATCGATATGCTGATCAACAACGCCGGCAATGCGCACGGCATGGGGCCGATTCACGAAGGTGATGTAGACGACTGGGATGCAATGATCGACGGCAATGTGAAGGGCTTGCTGTACGTTACAAGGGCGGTTTCGCCGGGCATGGTGGCCAACGGGCGGGGTCATATCGTCAACATCAGCTCCATTGCCGGGAAACAGACCTACGCGAACGGCGGGGTCTATTGTGCCTCAAAAGCCGCCGTCGAAGCCCTGAGCGAAGGAATGCGGCTGGATTTGACCCAATACGGTATTAAAGTAACGAATGTGGCTCCCGGCGCAGTCGAAACCGAGTTTTCGCTGGTTCGTTTCAAAGGCGACGAAACGCGGGCGGCCAAAATCTACGAAGGGTTCTCCCCGCTAACCGCCACCGACATCGCCGATGCCGTCGTATACGCTGTCACCGCCCCACCCCACGTCACCATTGCCGATATGACCATTCTCGCTTCCGCCCAGTCCGCAGCAACGACGATTCACAGGAAGTAATGGTTTGATGGTTAAAGGATGGCTGAATGGCTCTGATGGTTCAAAATGGTTGGGATGGTTAAGCATGGTTAAAGATAGCAGCTAACCATCCAACCATTTTGAACCATCCCAACCATTTTTCAACCATTCAACCATCCAACCATTTTTCAACCTTACTTCAAAATCATACACGTCGAAGTCGCGTGGGCGTAGAGTTTGCCCTGCGCGTCTTCCACCCGCGCTTCGGCCGTGGCAACGCTGCGACCGACGTGGATGACGGTTCCGGTGCAGATGAGCTTACCGGTTTTGGCCGTCACGGGCCGCACCAGATTCACTTTCAGTTCAAGGGTGGTGTAGCCGACGCCAGCCGCCAGTTTGGTGTGAATGGCGCACCCCATGGCCGAATCACAGAGGGTGCTCAACAAACCGCCGTGTACCACGCCAATCGGGTTGTAATGAAATTCGGACGGGATCACGGAAAAAACCGCCTTGCCATCTTCCATGGATACCGGGTCAAAATCCAGCGTCTGGCAAATGGGCGGAAGCGGATTGATGCCGTCCTGAATGCTTTGTAAATACTCCAGTCCGGACATGGTTTTGGCGGCCTGTGCGCCCTGCATGGGATCCTCCCAGTTATACGATCGTTCTCTTTCGTCTGCTGCCATTGGGTACGTAAAAAATATAGTTAATTAGTTAATTGCAAGGCCTTTCCGCGTCAAAACCGTTCTTTTCAGGATTGAAAAATACCGGCCAGAACGCCTTCTTTCAACGAATAGGTCGACACCCGGATCTGCTGAATCCCGTAGGCACGCAGCACGTAATCGATCAGGCAGACACCCACCACAATCATATCGACGCGCAACTCGATCATGCCCGGCAATTGCATCCGTTCTGCGTGGTTGCGGGTCAGCAATAATTCATAAGACCGGTAAAATTCGCGGATCGACAACTCAAAAGCCGTCTGGCTTTCGTCTGGTAAATGGCCTTTTTCGTGCATGAATTGCAGGTCGACCAGCGTATCGAACGAACCCGACGAACCCACCAGCACGACGGGCGCGTATTGGTGAACGGCATTCGTGAGCGGCAACAATTGTTCCTGAAAATAGCGGTTCAACCGATTGACCGCCGTCGGGCTGATCGGATCGGTATCCATAAACCGCTCCAGCAACCGTTGCCCGCCGATTTCGAAACTTTGTTTCCAGTAAACCCGTCGCTCCGTACACAAAATAAATTCGACGCTGCCGCCACCGATGTCGATCACCAGCGCCATTTTTTCGTCCAGCGCGCCCGCAGCCCGCACCCCGGCATAAATATAACCCGCTTCTTCGTCGCCCGAAATGGTGCGGATGACAATCCCGGTTTCCTGCCGAATCCGGTCAATAAACGCCGATTGGTTTCCTGCGTTGCGGATGGCGCTGGTACCGATGGCAACGACGTCTTTGGGCGAAACCTGGTGCCTGTCAAGCACATCCCGAAAATACCGCAAAACCGTTAACGCCCGCTCGGTGGCTTCGTCGGTGATAAGGCCCTGATTGATACCGGATTTCCCAATCTTCGTTGGTCGGCTTTCCCGAAAAAGCGTCCGCCCCGCGTCCGTAATCATCAAATGAAAAGTATTGGTTCCGAGGTCAATAACGGCTTGTTTCATGGAATGGATGGATTGAATGGTTGTTGATGGCTAAAACTGGTTAAATGGTTAAATGGACACCAGCCATTTTAACCATTTAACCATCAACAACCATTTAACCATTCGACCATTTCGTTGTTAATCATTTCGTGCAAAACTATTGGTTTTTTCCTTCTGGAAACATACCTTTGCAATCCGTTTGGTATCAGAAAATTAACGAATTGCAGGATATGCTTATCATAAACGTCAAAGAAAACGAGTCAATTGACAAAGCCCTCAAGCGCTTTAAGAAAAAATTTGAAAAAACCGGCGTATTGCGCGCTCTGCGTTCCCGGACTGCTTTCCAGAAACCGTCGATCAAACGTCGTCAGGAAATTCTGAAAGCGGTGTACCGTGAAAAAATGTACGGCAGCAATAGTGAAGTATAGTCTGTAGTAAAAGCACCGACGACAGCATGGGTTGGCAGTAGGCATTCGCTTACTGCTTTTTTTATGGTATCTTGTTGTGTATTCTGACTCTCAACGCTCTATGGTTTCGACTTTCCTTGAACACATCCGCTACGAGAAACGCCTGAGCCATCATACCCTGACGGCGTATCGCATTGACATCGACCAGTTTCAGGCTTATCTGAAAAGCCAGTACGAACTGGACCAACCCGAAAACGCGACTTTTCACATGATTCGTTCCTGGATTGTGAGCCTGGTCGAAAGCGGGCTGGATAAAACGTCAGTCAACCGGAAAATTGCCACACTCCGGAGTTTTTTCGGGTTTATGCTTCGCCGGAAAGCCATTGCCACCGACCCGATGCTGAAAGTTTCGGCGCTGAAAACCAGCAAAAAAATCCCGGTTTTTGTCGAAGAAAAACCGATGGAAACCTTGCTGGACGACGTCGATTTCCCGGATGATTTCAAGGGATTGCGCGACAAACTGGTGCTGGAACTCCTCTACGGTACCGGCATCCGGCTCGCCGAACTGGTGGGGCTGAAAACCGCCGACGTCAATCTGTACGAAAAAACCATCACGGTGTTGGGCAAGCGCAACAAACACCGGATCATTCCCGTGCCAAACCCGCTGTTCGCTCTGATTCAGCAGTACCAGCAAACGAAAGAAGCCGAATTCGGCACCAATGCCGACCCGGTTTTTCTGATTTTGAGCGACCAGGGTGTTAAATCGTACCCGGTTCTGATTCAGCGGATTGTAAAGCGGTATCTGGGTTTGGTAACGACCCTGGAAAAGAAAAGTCCGCACGTGCTGCGCCACACTTACGCCACCCATCTGCTCAACCGGGGCGCCGACTTGAACGCCATCAAGGACTTACTGGGTCACAGCAGCCTGGCCGCGACGCAGATCTATACGCACACGACGATCGATAAATTGAAGAAAGCGTATAATCAGGCCCATCCAAAGGCCGGGTAAGTTGGCAGTCGTCAATCTGCTTACTACTTTTACGGCATGAATTCGCCCGCACTTTCCGACACCCTCCTCGACCTGATCCGGCAGCAGCCCGACGCCGAAAAAGCCGTTGCCTACCTGACCCAGCAAGCCGACGCCTACCGGAACCAGCCCACCACAGCGGTTTTCTACCGCGTTTTTACCGCCATTCCGCGGTTCGTCGGCAAACAAACCATTCGCATTTCGCCCGAGCAGGCGCAGGAAATCCAGTCTTTACGGAACGGTTTTACTGTCGAAGGCTGGTCACTCGACCGGCTGGCGCGGGTGTGGTGGCTGCTCCAATTGCCTGCCGATGATCCGGCGGTGTATGTCAGCACCATCGAAAACCTGTTCAAAGCGGCTGAAATGAACGAACTGGCGGCCTTGTATTCGGCCATTCCGGTCCTGTCTTTTCCTGAACACTGGCGGTTTCAGGCCACCGAGGGCGTTCGGAGCAACATGAGTCCGGTGCAGGATGCGCTCATGCTCCAAAATCCGTATCCGGCCGAGCAACTGGACGAACCCGCCTGGAACCAACTGGTGATGAAGGCTTTCTTCTGCGACAAACCGGTAGAAGAAATCCTCGGTTTTGAGAAACGCACCAATGAAACGCTGGCGCGCATCGCCGTCGACTACGCTCACGAACGCCGGGCGGCCGGACGCACCATTCCCCCGCAACTCTGGACACTGGTAAAACCGTTCGTAACCGAAGCCAACCGGGCCGAACTGGAGGGTTTGCTACGAACCCACGGGGCGGCTGGCGCCCCTGTTTAGTCTTTAATGGGTCATCCCTACGGGATTTTTTCACCCAATCCCGTAGGGATGGTCAATTAAGGGCTTACAACCAGCGATACGACAATCCCAGCGAAAACAGCAAATTCGTGCTGTTTTTCAACTCGTTGTAGTTGAAAAAGACGTGCTGGTACTGCGCCTGAATTTCTCCGCCCAGGTTGTTATTTTTTCCAAACTGAAACTTGGCCCCAATGGCCGGAGCGACCGCACCCCGAACGCCGGTTTTCTGATCCACCAGCGTGCCGTAATACCGGGCATAATCGACGTAAGCCCCACCGGCACCCAGTTGGAGGTACGGACGAAAAACCGAGTTGATGTCGTTCAGGTATACCGAACCAATCGCCAGCAGCGGAATGGTGGTCAGCGCCCGGGTTTGCACCGCCGAGATGTCGGTTCCGTCTTCAAACGAAAAAACCTGACGCGGCAACCGCTCCGAAACATACTGCTGCCCGATCCGCGCGCCCACCGAAAACCGCCCCGGAAACATCGCTTCGACGGCAACGGCAAAATTACGGTTTCCCACCTTGTCGATGAAGTTCTGCTGGCTGCCCTGAGGGAGCCCTACCCCGTAAAAAACCGTAGCCCGACCCGATACAAACCGCTCGTAGAGGGTTTTATTAAACTCGATGTCCCGCTCTTTTTGTTCCTGATTCGTTTGAGCCGCTGCTCCCAGGGCCCAGAGGATGCCCATAAGACTCCATATGATTTTCGTATTCATAACTGTTTTTTTGATGAAAGAGGATAGACAAGAGATGAAAGACGGGATCGTCCTGATTGTCTTTTCTCTCTTGTCTATCCTCTATTGTCTTTACTGATTAGCCCGCAGGTAAGCCGACTGGTCGAACACGTTGGTAATGATGGAATCGACCGAAGCGGCATCGAAAATACCGGTGCCGCGAATCTGGGCCTGCCAGATGACGTTCAACTCCTGACTGGCGGTATTCGCATTCTTCAAATCGATCAGTTGAATCAGCCAGTAGGTGTCGCTTACCTCGTAGAACGAATAATAATTGGGGTAATAGGGGTTGAAGCCCCCAAAACCGCCCAAACCGCCGTAGCCCCAGTAATCGAGGTAATAAGGCGAAAAGGGCATGGAGGAGACTCCTACATAACTGTTATTAACCCGCATCACGGCGACGCCCAGATCGGCGCTATCGCTCCGGCTCACCCGCTGATAACCACGGCTGGTGAGCGTTTGGGCCAGACGATCCAGAAACGGCTGCTCAATCCCCGTCATGGAGAGTTGCTGCCGGTCGTTGCTGACTTCTACCACCGAATCCGGCAAACTAAACGTTTTATAATTGGCAAAATTGACCGAACGGTCGTGATTGGTAATAAAGACCTGGCTCTCTTCGGGCGTCAGGTCGTCGAGGGGGTCGGGTCGGCAGGAACTGACTCCACTTCCTATGCCTCCACAAATGCCCACCCACAGCAGAATCCGAAATACAGTTTTCATAGGTTACTGAATTTGCCTTATACTTAATTAACGATAAACGCACCGCATCTATTTAACGAAATGGGGATGGCTGCGGTTTTTAATAGTATTCTAATGGCTCAAAACCGGTTTTCGGAGCCCCGGAATCAGAATCGTTCTCCCGGTCACTTGCAACTGGATGACTACCCAACTAACTTTGCTTTTTAAAGCCGATACACTCATGAGTTTTTTAGATACAGTACGCGGGATGAAGTTTTTTGACATGCACGTCCACATGACGTCCCGCACCACCGACGATTACCAGGCGATGGCCGACGCCGGGATTGTGGCCGTGATCGAACCGGCCTTCTGGCTCGGGCAGCCGCGCACGGGCGTCGATTCGTTCCGCGATTATTTTGCCAGCCTCGTGGGTTGGGAACGGTTTCGGGCGTCGCAGTTTGGCATCCGGCACTACTGCACCATCGGTTTGAACTCCAAAGAAGCCAACAACGAGGCTCTGGCCGAGCAGGTAATGGAAATTCTGCCGCTGTTTATCTACAAAGAAGGCGTCGTGGGCGTGGGCGAAATTGGTTTCGACGACCAGACGCCCGCCGAAGAAAAATACTACCGCGCGCAATTGGATCTGGCCAAAGAAGCCGGTTTGCCGGTGCAGATTCACACGCCCCACCGCGATAAAAAGCAGGGCACCAGCCGCAGCATGGACATTGCGCTCGAACACGGTCTGGACCCCGGCATGGTGATTGTCGATCACAACAACGAAGAAACCGTGAAGGAAGTCCTGGATCGCGGTTTCTGGGCTGGTTTTACGATTTATCCGTTCACCAAGATGGGCAACGAGCGCATGGTGGAAGTGGTGAAACAATATGGCCCGGAACGCATCATGATCAACTCGGCGGCCGACTGGGGCATCAGCGATCCCCTGGCGTTGCCGAAAACCGCATCCCTGATGAAGGAACGCGGCATTTCCGACGAAACCATCCGCCTGGTCACCTTCGAAAACGCCGTGACGGCTTTTGCCCAGAGCGGCCAGATCAGCCTCGCCGACTTCGAACAACCCATCGACATCGACCAGAGCCAGCGCTACAATGGTAGTTCGGTGCTGCGCGGAGGACAAGCGCCCAGGGTGGATAAATCATCAACGATTATTAAGTAAATGATGGATGATGAATGATGAACGATGAATTTGGCTGACGCACATGCAATTCATCGTTCATCATTCATCATCCATCATTCAAAAACATGCTCCTCCCGCTTCTTCGCCTAACTCGCCCTGCCAACCTCATCACCTCTGTTGCCGATGTCATGGCGGGAATGGCTATTGCCGGCTATTACATGATTCCTGATGCCGATCCGGGGCCGGTGGGTTGGCTTTGCCTGTCGACGGTCGGCTTATATGGCGGGGGCGTGGTGTTCAACGACGTTTTCGATGCCGAACTCGATGCCGTCGAGCGACCGGAACGGCCCATTCCAAGCGGGCAGGTGAGCCTGGGACAGGCAACTTTACTGGGAAGTGTATTATTGCTGATCGGGATGGTAGCCGCCTGGATGGTGAACCCAACAGCGGGCGGGCTGGCCATTGCAATTAGCGTTGCATCGCTCGTTTACGACAAGTTTGGAAAACACAATGCCATCATCGGGCCGCTGAACATGGGCCTGTGCCGGGGGCTGAATCTGGTACTGGGTATCAGTGTTCTGCCCGATCAGGTGCCGCTGTGGGCCTCGCTGGGCGTGATTCCGATTGTCTACATTGCCGCCATTACGATGATCAGCCGGGGCGAAGTACATGGTGGAAAACCCATGGTTCTCAGGGTGGCCGGTTTGCTGTATGGACTCGTGATCGGCTGCATCGGTGCCATTGCCCAGCAGCAACACCAATTAGGAACGGCCATTCCGTTTCTTTTACTGTTTGGCTTCTTTATTTTTCCGCCCCTCTGGCAAGCCATTCGCGAACCAACGGGCCGAAACATCGGCATGGCGGTTAAATCGGGAGTGTTGTCGCTGATTGTCATGAATGCCGCGTGGGTGGCCGCTTTTGCCTCGTTCCCGCTGGCGATGCTTGTGGCTTGCCTGTTGCCGTTGTCGCGGCTGCTGGCCAAAGTATTTGCGGTGACGTAACCGAACGGTTCCGGCCAAACTCTTGTTTTAGAAGACAAACCGTTAGTTTGGTTGTTTATTATCTATTGCCCCACCCCCTGAAGGGGGCTTCATGCAATTGAAAAAGTCCCCTTCAGGGGGTGGGGGCAGTTCAATCAGTAACTATACATTCTATTAACTTTGTGTCCTAAGGAATGAATACCCTTCACCAGTCATTCAACGTTCAGTTTACCTACGACGTTTACTTTTCCGATCGTTTGTTCGAAAGTGCCAATCTCACCTTACTGGAATTTCTGAAAAAACGCCATTCCGAAGGGTTTCGCAAAAAAATATTATTCATTCTGGATGAAGGGGTTACCACCAGCCATCCCGGTTTACCGGAACAAATCAAAGCCTATTTTGCCCCGATTTCGATGGTTGATCTTGTCCCCGATTTACTCGTTATACCCGGTGGTGAAGGTGCCAAAAACGATCCGGCGCTGGTTGATCGGCTCATCGAGGCCGTGGATCGCTACGGCATCGACCGTCATTCCTACGTGATTGCCATCGGGGGCGGTTCAGTGCTCGATCTGGTGGGCTATGTGGCCGCGATTTCGCACCGGGGCATCCGCCACATCCGGATTCCAACGACGGTTCTGTCGCAAAATGATTCGGGCATCGGGGTTAAAAACGGTGTTAATTACCGGGGGAAAAAGAACTTCCTGGGTTCGTTTGCCCCACCGGTTGCGGTTTTCAACGACACTGAGTTTTTGAAAACGCTCGACGACCGCGACTGGCGGGCGGGCATTTCGGAAGCCATCAAAGTCGCCCTGATCAAGGACCAACCGTTTTTTGAATGGCTGGAAACGAACGCTGAAAAACTGGCCGCCCGCGATCTGGACGCCATGCAATACCTGATTCACCGCTGCGCCGAGTTGCACCTCGACCACATTGCCAGTGGAGACCCCTTCGAAATGGGTTCGTCGCGCCCGCTGGATTTTGGACACTGGAGTGCACACAAACTCGAACAACTCACTGATTTTGAGATTCGTCATGGCGAAGCCGTTGCCATCGGCATTGCCCTCGACAGCCTCTATTCGCAACGACTGGGCTGGCTCAGCGAAACCGACACCCACCGCATTCTGCACCTGGAACGAACCCTCGGTTTTACGTTATTCCACCCCGCTCTCGACGGTGACGGTGTTCTGAAAGGGCTGAATGAATTCCGGGAACACCTCGGCGGCCAACTGACGATCATGCTGCTGAAAGCCATTGGCAAAGGCGTGGAAGTACACGAAATGGACACGGAGCTGATTCGCGAAGCGATCGGTATTTTAAAAGAAAACGAAATTCAGCCCGCATGAAAACCCCGCTGGGACACCTCGGTTATTGTACGAACATTCACGCCGGTGAGCACTGGGCGGATCATTTTATCGCGCTGCAACACGCCATTCCAACGATCAAACAGAAGCTTTCGCCCGATGCACCCTTCGGTATTGGCCTGCGATTGTCCAACATCGCCAGCGTGGAACTCACGCAGCCCGAGCGGCTGAAGGAGTTTCAGAACTGGCTGACCGACAACGACTGCTACGTTTTTACAATGAACGGTTTCCCGTATGGCGGTTTTCACAACACCCGCGTCAAAGACCAGGTTCACGCCCCCGACTGGCGAACACCCGAACGGGTTGACTACACCATCCGGCTTTTTCGGCTGCTGACGGCACTGCTGCCCATCAACATGGCGGGCGGCATTACGGAAGCCGGGATTTCCACCTCACCCCTCTCCTACCGATACTGGTTTCAATGGAATAACCGGGATGAGCGCGATCTGGCGTTTGAAGCCACTACGCAACGGCTGATGACGGTTGTGGAAGAACTGGTTCGGATCAAACAAGCCGAAGGCATCAGTCTCCACCTCGACCTCGAACCCGAACCGGATGGTTTGCTGGAAACCGGCGACGAGTTTATCGAATGGTTCAATCTGTATCTGCTCCCCATTGGCCTCGAACGGCTCAACGATGAGTTTGGCCTATCGGCGGGGGAAGCGGAAGCGGCTCTGCGCGAACACGTACAATTGTGCTACGACGTTTGTCACTTTGCCGTTGGCTACGAACGCCCGGAAGAAGTCCTTAAAAAGCTAAAGGACAATGACCTGAAAGTCGGCAAAATCCAGATCAGCGCGGCTTTGAAAGCGACTTTTCCAGTGGAAGAAAACAGCCGGGAAGCGGTTCTGGATCAATTCCGGCAGTTCAACGAACCCACGTATCTGCATCAGGTCGTCGCGCGGGATTCGAACGGCGACCTGATGCGGTTTCCGGATTTGCCCGAAGCTTTGCTGGCCTTCGATGCGAGTCACGTCGAGTGGCGGTCGCATTTCCACGTTCCGCTTTTCGTTGCGGATTACGGTTTGCTGCAATCGACGCAGGAGGATATTACGGAAGTGCTTCGGTTACAGAAAGAAAACCCGTTTACACAGCAACTGGAAGTCGAAACCTATACTTGGGAAGTGTTGCCGGAAGACATGAAACTGCGGTTGAATGATTCGATTGGGCGGGAACTGGAATGGGTATTAAAGGAAATATTAAATGTAAAATGATGAATATCAAATGTAAAGGTGCTGGATTGAGAAATACTTTTACATTTAATATTCATCATTTTACATTCAGTATGCAATAGTATTGCTCTCCATCATTAGCAATGAAAAAAACCGTAGTAATCGACGTGGTGGGCTTATCAGCCGCTTTGATTGGTGACCATACCCCTTTCCTGAAACAATGGGTGGAAGGAAAGCAGCTTTCCAGCATCGAGCCGATGTTGCCCGCTGTCACGACCTCGGTGCAATCGACCTACGTAACGGGAAAATGGCCCACCGAGACCGGGATTGTTGGCAACGGCTGGTATGACCGCACCGAATGTGAAGTCAAATTCTGGAAACAGTCGAACAAACTGGTTGGTGGCGAAAAAATCTGGGAACGCGCCCGGCAACTCGATCCGTCGTTTACGGTTTCCAAGATGTTCTGGTGGTACAACATGTATTCATCCGCCGACTTTTCAGTAACACCCCGCCCCCAATACCACGCCGACGGTGTCAAAGCACCCGATTGCTACAGCCAACCCGCCGACCTGCGCGACCGGCTTCAGGAAGCACTCGGCACCTTTCCGCTGTTCAGTTTCTGGGGACCCAACGCCAACATCAAATCGACCCGCTGGATTGCCGACGCGTCGCTGCTCGTCGACCGCTGGCACAACCCGACGCTGACGCTCATTTATTTGCCGCACCTGGATTACTGCCTGCAAAAATTCGGAAAAGATTTCAGCAAAATATCGAAAGAACTGCACGAAATCGATGACGTCTGCAAGGACTTGATTCAGCACTATGAACGGCAAAACGCCGAGATTATCCTTTTGTCGGAATACGGCATTACGAACGTCAGCCAGCCGATCCACCTGAACCGCCTGTTGCGGGAAGCCGGGCTGATTCAGGTTCGGGTCGAACAAGGGCTGGAATTGCTCGATGCGGGCGCGTCACGGGCTTTTGCTGCTGCCGACCATCAGATTGCCCACGTCTACATCAACGACCCGTCCTGTGCTGCTCAGGTGCGTTCGATTCTGGAGAAAACACCGGGTGTGGAACTGGTGCTGGATGAAGCCGGGAAAAAGAAGTACCACCTTGATCACGAGCGTTCGGGCGATTTCGTCGTCATGGCCGACGCCAAAAGCTGGTTCACCTATTACTATTGGACGGACGACGCCAAAGCCCCGGATTACGCCCGGCTGGTCGATATTCACCGAAAACCGGGTTATGATCCGGTCGAGATGTTTATGGACCCGGCCAACCCGATGATCAAACTCAAAGCCGGGTATAAACTGATGCGCAAAAAGCTCGGCTTCCGGTATCTGATGAACGTCATTCCGCTGGATGCCACGCTAATCAAAGGATCACACGGGCGGGTGGGCACCCAGCCCGCCGATCACCCGGTTTTTGTGTCGACCCGTCCGGGCCAGGCGAGTGCAAAACCGATACCGGCCATTGACGTTTACGATAAAATCTGGGAAGCCCTGACGGCGGAAATACCCCAAAAGACGGCCTGATATACAACCCTTTACCAAAACCAGAAGCCGACTGTTTCCGAACAGCCGGCTTTTTTCATAGCCCGTTCGATAACAGAATCCAGTCAAAAGGTCGGGGATTCTGTTGTTGAGTTAGTAGACAAAAGAGATGAGATGTGAGATCAGAGGGGCAGAATGCTATTGAAATCATCAACCGTTGTCTTTCTTCTCTCATCTCACCTCTTTTGTCTGCCTACGCTTTCTGATTTACTCAACAACGCAAGAAACGGTATGGAAACTAAAATTCCACCCCAGCACCAGGCTGTCCAGCCCGGTCTGGAAAGTGAACTCAATCCGCAGCCGAAAGTGATTCGGTACACCTACGTTGGGTCGGGGAAACTGAAAGACAAAGTGGCGTTGATTACGGGAGGTGACAGCGGAATTGGCCGGGCCGTCGCCGTCCATTTCGCCCGTGAAGGAGCCGACGTAGCCATTGCCTACACGCAGCGCGAAGAAAATGATGCGCAAAAAACCCGGGATCTGGTGAAAGCCGAGGGGCGGCAGTGCCTGCTTATACCCGGCGATCTGCGCGATCCGTCCTACTGCGAACAACTGGTCGAAGATACCGTCCGGCGGTTTGGCAAGCTCAACATTCTGGTGAACAATGCCGCCCTGCAACTCCAGCACGAACGGTTTGAAGACATGACCGACGACGATCTGGTCAACACCTTCGAAATCAACATCTATTCGTTTTTTCGGGTCACCCGGGCCGCCGTGAAACACCTGCACGAAGGCGACAGCATTATCAATACGACATCCGTAACGGCTTTTCAGGGCCGCGCCGATTTGCCGGAATATTCGGCCACGAAAGGCGCGATCATGAGTTTTACCCGCGCGTTGTCGTCCAACCTGGCGAAGAAGAAAATTCGGGTGAACGGTGTGGCCCCCGGCCCCATCTGGACGCCCCTGAATCCGGCATCGGTTCCGGCGGAGGAGGTGGCTCAGTTTGGCAAGGATGTGCCGATGAAACGCCCCGGCCAACCCAGTGAAGTGGCACCAGCGTATGTCTATCTGGCATCGTTCGATGCCAGTTACGTCACCGGTCAGACGATCCACCCCAACGGCGGAACCATTATAAACGCCTGAACCAAAACCTTCAAAAGCTATGAATCTGGAACTTGAAACACCACCCCAGCACCAGGAAGCGCAACCGGGTCTGGAAAACGAGATGCATCCGCAGCCGATTTACATCCAGGATTCGTACGTCGGCACGGGAAAGCTGGAGAATAAAATAGCCCTCATAACGGGGGGCGACAGTGGTATTGGCCGGGCCGTTGCTGTGCATTTTGCGCGCGAAGGGGCTGACCTGGCTCTTGTTCATCACCCGCGGGAACAGGAAGACGCCCAAAAGACCAAATCGCTGGTCGAAGCCGAAGGACAACGTTGTTTGTTAATCGCTGGTGACCTCAGAAATCCCTCATTTATCAGACAATTAGTGGATCGGGTCATCGGTGAATATCACCACATTAATATCCTGGTGAATAACGCAGCCAACCACGTCGAGCAGCACGAATTTACCGACATTACGGATCAGCAGTTGACCGAAACGTTTGAACTCAACATTCTGGCGATTTTCCGGCTGACCAAACTGGCGTTGCCCTATATGAATGCCTACGACTGCATCATCAATACGACCTCCGTGGTTTCGTACCGGGGCAGCAAGGCGCTGATTGATTATGCGTCTACGAAAGGGGCCGTAACGGCTTTCACGCGCTCTTTATCGCAACATTTGGTGGAGCGGAACATCCGTGTCAACGCCGTAGCCCCCGGCCCCATCTGGACGCCCCTGATCGTGTCAACCAAAACGGAAGAGGAAGTCGCCGAGTTTGGCAAAGACACGCCCCTGGAGCGGGTCGGGCAACCGGCGGAAGTAGCCCCCGCCTTTGTTTTTTTGGCTTCTGAAGATGCGTCTTACATCACCGGCCAGGTCATGCACGTCAACGGCGGTGAGGTAGTCAATTCCTGAAAGCTACTAAAAGTAGCCAAAAAGGGCCAATTGCCCTGATTTTCCAGACGACGTAATTAGACAATAAAAAGAATCTTTGTGTCGGTCTGATTGGGGGTTGGTACGATAAGTGTTGGTTGTGAGTCGTGAAGTAGCATTCGTACAGTTTCGGACAATATACTGAGTTGGATATTTCTTTCAGCCTATTGACTCTGTCAAATGGTTTTCCAAACTTAGGTAGTCCGTGGGTTCTTTGTTTAACTTTTAAACCATGTGACACGTATGAGAATTCAAATTCATTGCGTCCATTTTACAGCAGACCAAAAGTTGCTGGACTTCATTCAGAAGAAGCTTGACAAATTAGAAACCTTCAACGACCGGATTATCAGCGGTGAAGTGTATTTGAGGTTAGAGGGAAGCGATACCAACAAAGTCAAACAGAAAATTTTCGAGGTTAAACTGTTTTTGCCCGGCGACTCCATTTTTGTCCGCCAGCAGGGTACCACGTTTGAGGAAGCAACCGACGTGGTGATCGATACGCTCAAAAACAAGTTGAAACGCCATAAAGATAAACAGCGAAGTATTTCCGCCCAGCAGATCAATGAGTCGACCGACCTCGTTGAAGCGGACACCGTTAACGAAGACATCGAATATTAACCGATACATTTCAACGAAAAAAGCCGCCCTAACAAGGCGGCTTTTTTGTATCTATCGATTTTAGCCCATCGACTACAACCCAAAAGCTTCTTTCACTTTATCGACATAGTCGAGTTTCTCCCACGTAAACAGCTCGACTTCAACCTCTTTCGTGCTGCCGTTCATCCCGAATACCTTCTTCACGATCTTGTTCTCACGGCCCATGTGCCCGTAAGCCGCCGTTTCTGAATAGATCGGATTCCGGAGTTTCAGCCGTTGTTCGATGGCATACGGACGCATGTCGAACAGTTCTTCAATTTTGGTCGCAATTTCGCCGTCAGTCAGATCGACTTTGGCCGAATTATACGTGTTGACGTACAAACCGCAGGGTTTGGCCACCCCGATGGCGTAGGAAACCTGAACCAGAATCTGATCGCAAAGACCAGCCGCTACCAGGTTTTTGGCAATGTGACGCGTGGCATAAGCCGCCGAACGGTCCACTTTCGAGGGGTCTTTGCCCGAGAAAGCACCACCACCGTGCGCTCCTTTGCCGCCGTAGGTATCGACAATGATCTTACGACCCGTCAAACCCGTATCACCGTGTGGCCCGCCAATGACAAACTTGCCCGTCGGGTTGATGTGGTAGGTAATGTCATCCGAAAACAAGGCTTGCAATTCCGGCTTCAGGCCAGCCTTCACACGGGGAATAACGATGTTGATGATGTCTTCGCGAATGCGCGCCAGCATCACCGCATCGGTGTCGAAATCATCGTGTTGCGTCGAAACCACGATCGTATCGATCCGGATGGGCTTGTCGTCGTCGCTGTATTCAATGGTCACCTGCGATTTGGCATCCGGCCGGAGGTACGGTAAAATGGACGAATCGTGGTTGCGGATGTACGACATTTCCTGCAAAATCTTGTGGGCCAGATCCAGCGGCAACGGCATAAAATTGTCCGTTTCGTTGGTCGCGTAGCCAAACATCATGCCCTGATCGCCAGCGCCCTGATCTTCCGGGTTGGTGCGTTCAACACCCTGATTGATGTCGGCCGACTGATCGTGAATGGCGGACAAAATACCGCACGAGTCGGCCTCAAACATGTATTCACTCTTGGTATATCCAATACGCCTGATAACCTCCCGGGTTATTTTCTGAACATCGAGGTACGTGTTCGTTTTTACCTCACCTGCCAGCACCACCTGTCCGGTCGTAACCAGGGTTTCGCAGGCGACCTTGCTGGAAGGATCGTAGGCCAGAAAATGATCGATCAATGCATCGGAAATCTGATCCGCGACTTTGTCGGGATGTCCTTCAGAGACTGACTCTGAGGTAAATAGATAGGGCATTGTACGTAAGATTTAAGACTAAAAACAGCCGCAAAGCTACTGGAATTTTACGACAGGTCAAATGCTAAATTTAGGTTCGACCCAAAGCGCGGTCAACGCACTGAGGAATAGCAGGATCCAGATCCAATTCGGGATTTTCGCAGGAAACCCGCGCTGAAAACCGGGCCGGGTGTCGGGCACTGCGGTTGACCGGGCGCGCAGGTAATCGCTCACCAACTGGTTTCCAAATACCGGTTTTTCGTCCGGCTGGTCAACGTAGACCGCCAGACTGTCCTGCAATGACAGCCAGCCCGCCCGGCCAAACCCATACGAAACATCAGCCGACAGGGGATTGATGGCCGAATAATCGAGTCGGACCGTGTCATCTCCGATCCGGATTTCAGCCGGTTTCCGGGTCAGGTTGTTGAAGTGAATGACGGATCGAAGGCCTTTAAAAACCGGTGCGTCGAGCTGGATATTGTTCGGGAAGGCCGGTTGTAAGGGTGTCAGAATGGCCGTCCAAATCTGGTCGTACGCAACGCTGTCGCCACTCAGTTTCAGGGGAAACGTCTCGCTCACCAGACTTACCCCGATTTTGGCCGTAGTTTTCTGAACCGCCACCGGATACCCGGCCACGGGAAACTGATTCAGGGCTTCCGTAAGCTGAAAAGGCAACGCCTGCAGGCCAGCCCCAATTGGAATGGTCGCTTCATTCGACAACCGCTTCAGTTTCCAGCTCGTATTCAAAGCCCGGTTGATGGTTTTCGTGTCGGTTTCGGCGTCCGACAGATTGATAAACAGCACCGGTTTTCCCTGCGCTACGGCCTTTTTAACAATGGGGTTCGTCGCGTTGGCCGGGTCGGTGATGATCACGTCAGGCGTGGCCGCCCGGTTGATGCTCAGGCGACTGCTAATGTCTTTGGAAAGCGTGGACGTTACCTGAACGGAAAAGCCTTTTTTACCCAGCCAGTCGGCGAGTGTTCTGCTTTCAAAATCCGGGCTATTGAGAATAAACTGGTAGGCAATGGGTTCTGTCGGTCGGGTAAAATACCGAAGCGTGTCCAGCGGTTTCTGATCCAGCGCCAGCGTCAGTTCGGTGCGTCCCTGCGAGAAAGCTGGAAAGTGAAAGGCAAACGCCGTCGTACCGGTTTGTACGGATAAACTATCCAGCGTCTGATTGCCATACCGCAGCTTCAGCACCCGTTCCTGCGATGATTGAAGACGCCCGCTCACCGACTGCGTTTCGCCTTTCCGCAGGATGGCTTTCCAGCGAAGCAGCTGCACCTGATCGGGTTGGGCGTATGGAACCCACTGGACGGTTTGCCGACTCAGTTGGCCCAGCACATCGGGTGAAAAACCGTTACCGATTAAGGTGACGGTATCGATCATTCCGTCGGTCAGCCGCGACCGAAACGAAGCCTCTTTGAACGCCCTGACCCGAACGACTTCCCGGTTTTTCAGACTGTCTTTCAGTTGACTGATCGCCGAACCGGGCACGTTTGAATCCGCAATCCAGACCGACGTTGAAGCCGGTTTGATTTCCCATTCAATCTGAAGAAAATACGCCAGCAGAAGGCTCCAAAGCAAGACGTTTAAAGCACCCCGAATCCATTTTCTCCGAACCGGAAGGGTGTCATTTCGAACGACCAGCCCCACCTGCACCACGAGCAATACTGCTAGAAGCAACAGAATCAGCCAGCTAACAACATCAGCCGGGTTAAACGTGACCGTAAACCGATTCAATAGGCTCATTTTAAATGTCGCCAGAACGACTGTTCTAATTTCTTTTCGCTGGAATACGAGCCCAATCCGGATCGTTTTGTGGTTTGGGATGAACCAGCCGCCAGACCATACAATTTTGTTTTCAATTCCACTCGCTCTTTATCAGACAGGTTCTTACCACTTCCCAGTTTTTGTAGCCCACTGATCACGGACCAGTTCGACAACCCGCTGTTCAGGATGTCATTCGTCAAAGAAGAACTTAGTTGTTGTACGGTTTTTTTCTGGTTTTGATCCAAGGTTTTCAATTCCAGATAGCCCAGGACTTCCCCAACCAACTGCCCGGTCCGAACCGGATCGTATATGCGCTCCTGATTCAAATTCGTGTTGACCTTCTTTAATTCGCCGGTCAGGCGGGTTTCTTTTTCTTTGATGGGGGGCGGATCGTAGCCGCTTTTCTTGACAAACGTCCGGGCTTTGTGCTGGGCGGCTTTCAGATAAACCAGGGCTTTATTCTCAAACGGCAACGCTTTTTCCGGTTCGTATAAACGCAGGTGCAGCTCCGATTGCCACATCTGTTCCAGTGCCATTTTCAACAAACTGCGGGTCGATTGTTCGTAAAATGTGTTGGTTTCCGCGTCGTCGTGCGCGTGGATATACTGCTCCATTAAAGCCGCCACCGGGTCTTCGTTGTTACTTTTGCCCTGATTATCATGATCATGTCCGTGTGCATCCGGAGCGGGCAAGTCCTTTTTCTGCTGTTCTTCCGCTTTTTCGGCCAGCTTGAACGCAAACGGTTTGGGCGCATTTTTCTCTTCTTCCGTATCGTGCTTGTGAATAAAGCCTTCCAGCACATTGCCCTCGGCCACCAAATCGTGCCCGCCAATCGAATTTTCAAACTCTTCACCCAAATACTGCCCATACCGCAACCGCAGCACTTTCTGGTCAAAACCAATTTCGTTGGACGTACTTTTAAAATCTTTAGCCGCCAGCTTTTTTCGTTTGGCAATCAGCTTTTCCGTGTCGATAATAATTTGCCGCTGGCTGCGAAAATACTCCGGCATGATGTTTACCGCCATCGTCGCCAGTTCGGCTTCTTCTACCCGGGCGGTGTCTTTATACACGACAAAATAAGTATCGGATTTGGCAAAATTGGCTTCCGGTTCTTTGTTATCGATGGCGGCCCAGTAATAATACAATTCATCACCTGGCGCAAAATTGAGGGCTTTCAGATCGATAATTTTTGTCAATTGGGCCTCCTTGAAATTAGTTTGCGGCAACGCAAATTTCACTTCCCGGAATTTCACACTTTCACCGGAACCACGCGCTACGGTGGCAACAATGAAGGCTTGGCGAACTTTAAAATCGTCGGAAATACGCGCCGAGATGCGCAGGTTTTTGTCATCTTTCAGAAAGTGAAACCGGTATACTTCTTTGGAATCCGGCTGGATTTTCGGAGCCAGATCGGGCTGCGCTTCCAGTCGGTAATAATCCGATTGATAAATCAACGAGTCTTTTCCAACCGGCGTTTTCCAATAGCCTTTGAGGGCATAAATCCCGGAACTGACCAACTTATCACGGTATTCAAAAGCGGCTCCGGCCTTCTTAAAAGCCACTTCTTCGCCCCGGCTATTCACCAATCGAACCGAAACTGTCGCGGATTCGCTGAATGTTAACTGCCATTTTAGCAAAGAACCGCTCACGGCCGCAGCGTTCAGATCCGACGATTCTTTGATTGGCAAACCGGTATAATCCGGCGGTTGAATCTGCAACAAAGCCGACTGAAAAGTAGGCGCAACGGGGCGGTTATCTTTGGCAAGAACCGGAATGTATTTCGTCAATTGTTTCTGAACAACCGGGTTCGATTGCAGGAGGGGATAGCCGTAATAAACCGCCACAGAAAGCAGCACAAGCAACCCATAAAAACCAGTTTTTGAAAAAATCACCGAAAGATACCGGCTCGCGGGAATCCGGACCGTCTGGACCCGTTCGTTCAACCGCGCCAGTTGGAGCTGCTCCGCGATGTTCAGTTCGTCTTTCTCCAGCAATGGCAAACTGTATTCCGCATCGCCCACCAGCCGGTGCATAATCCCGATAGCCTGTGGTTTTTTGTCCTGAAAAAGACCGGTAAACCAGGCTCCGATCCCAAAACCCAGCAACCCGAAGATGCCCGCCAGTTCCGGCGAAAAACCGCAGAGCCGGGCCATCATCCCCACCGCAATGCCCAGCAAACCGCTCTTCAGCAGCGCGTTGGCAACAAGCTGATAAATGATCGTCGACAGGGTGTTTTTCAGTTTGTTCATGCGTTCTGTCTTAAAGCCATCCAACGTTCCAGACCGATCAAACCGACGAACACCAGCAACAAGCCATTACGCAGGTTCTCCGGTTGGTTCTCTCTTCGCTCCCCCGTCGGAACAAACAGCGTATTTAATTGGGCCTGACTCAGTGGAAACGGATTCGGTTTGAGGTTAAAATGCCGGATCAAAAGTTCGCCCAATTGTTCCGGCAGTTGCCCGGTTCGCACCCGTTCGGCGGTTTGGGGGGTCAGTTTTTCTTCCCAGTATACCACATTCGGAACCCTCGGAAGGCTGAGTTTTCCCGAAACTACGTAAAGCGTTTTGGATGTGGGAGCCACCACGTCCTGATCCGTTAAAACCCAGTCGTATCCGGTTTTCTGCTCTTTTTTTACGTCGATTTGAATCCCGAGCGCATACACGTCCGACAGGGCCTTCAAAGCCGCTAGCACGGTTTGCTGCTCGGTTTTATCGTGGAAATCAACCAGCGCTTTCAAACGCCCCGAATGCGCCGGAAAATCCTGAAAACGAACGCCTTTACTTAAGGCTGAACTGCTGACTAGCTGATTGGAGACATTCACAAATACGTTACCACTGCCCGGTAATTTCAGATAGGGCCGAAGCGGGCGACTCGCCGAATCAACCATCGTGTGCAATGTAAACTGCGCCGGAACCCGAATAAATGGAACATTCGCCAGTTGCTGGTTATTCAGGACATACAGGTGGATTTCCGACGGTTTTTCCGATACGGTATTGATGGACGACTGCAATACATCTAAATTAAACGTCCGCTGATCAGGCAGTTGTGCCGGATGACCCGTTGCTTCGGTGGCGGCATTGATCCAATAAACCGCTTCTCCTTTCCGGATCGCTTCCTCCAATTCAAACCGGTAATTGTCGACCACCACTTTCTCCGGTTGCACCAGGTGAATTTTGGCAACGGCCACCGGTTTTGTCAATCCGGTCAGAATGGGTTGACTCAGGATCAGCGCCAGTAGCATCACCACCAGGCAGCGCAGGAGCAGCAACAGGAGGTTGTCAAGCTTGATGCCCCGCTGCTGTTGCTGGTTCTTCTCCTGAAGCCAGCGCGTGGCGGCCCAGGCCAGGGTTTTGCCCCGTTTCTGGTGCCAGAAATGGATGACCACCGGAATCACCACGGCGCCAATTCCCCACAAAAATAACGGTTGTATGAACTCCATTAAACGCTTCTCCTGGTCAGAAAATCTTTTAGTGCCCCGGCGATGGGCTCACTCAGTTTTATGCGAATCAGATGAACGTGCGGCAGCAACAATTCTTCCTGTAATTTTTTGAAATAGGCCGAAACCGCCTGTTGAAATGTCTCTTTAATCGTTTCGGCCTGCACTTCAATTTCCCGCTCGGTTTCCAGGTCCTTAAACCGGTAAAAACCGCTCAGGTTAAAATCCGTTTCCTGATCGCCAAGCAGTTGAAAAATGACAATCTCCCGGCGCGGACTGGCCACGGTTTTTATCAGTTGTAACCACTCATCGTCCACTTGCAAAAAGTCCGAAACCATCACCAGCAACTCCTTCTGTTTCTGCTGAAATTCCGGAAACCGGGCCTGTTTGGGTAGCCAGGTTCCGGAAGCGGTGGCATTTTGCAGGGCAAACAAAATCCGCTGAAAAGCCTGCTTTCCGGTCGGAACCAACGTCTGCAAAGCCCCGTTTTGCAACGCATACAAACTCATCTGGTCGCTTTGCCGGTAGCCCAGGTAGGCCAGCGATGCCAGCAATAGTTTCGCGTACTCCAATCGGCTGACGCCCTGCTCGGTGTAGTTCATCGAACCGGATAAGTCCAGCAAAAAACGGATTTGCAGGTTGCTTTCCGTGGCCGATTCCCGCACGAGGTGCTTGTCGGTTCGGGCGTATAATTTCCAGTCGATGCGCCGGGGGTCGTCGCCGGGTTCGTAATGGCGGTATTGCTCAAACTCCGTCCCCGACCCCGAGCGTTTGCTGGCGTGAATCCCCAACAGCAGCTCATCGCTGACGAGTTTGCCGGCGAGTTGCAGGTTGTTGAGTTTGATGAGATCTGTGGCTAACATGATTTGTAGCTGTTTCGCGGAGTTGAGCGGAGTAAAAGGGAGTTAAGCGGAGATTTTAATTAACTCTGCTTAACTCCCTTTTACTCCGCTCAACTCCGCGAAACAACTCTTCATTTTAATAACTCTTTTATCACCTGATCAGTCGTAATATTCTCTGCCTCAGCCCGGAAGTTGAGGGCGATGCGGTGGCGCAGGATCGGGTAGGCCAGCGTCTGAATGTCCTCCGGAACCACCGAAAACCGTTCGTTCAGAACCGCCCGGGCTTTGGAACAGAGCACCAGGGCCTGCCCTGCGCGCGGCCCCGCCCCCCAGTCGCACCACTGTTTGACAAACGCCGACGGGCTGCTTTCGGGGCGCGTCGACCGGACGAGTGTGTTGATGAAACCGATCAGTTCATCACTGATGTGGACCTGTCTCGTCAGGCGTTGCAAGTCGATAATTTCCTGATCGGTCAGTACGGTTTGCAGTTCCGGGCGGGCGGTGCCGGTGGTGTTTTTCAACACGCTCAGTTCCTCCTGTTCAGACGGGTAGCTCAGCTTGATATACAGTAAAAACCGGTCTAGCTGGGCTTCCGGTAGTGGATAGGTTCCGGCTTGTTCGATCGGGTTTTGGGTGGCAATGATCAGAAACGGTCGGGGCAGTTCGTAGTCGGTTCCGCCGTAGGTCACCTTGCCTTCCTGCATGGCTTCCAGCAAAGCCGCCTGCGTCTTGGGCGGTGTCCGGTTGATTTCGTCGGCCAGCACCACATGGGCGAAGATCGGCCCCCGGTTAAACTTGAAGAATTTCTTGCCGGTATTATGATCCTCTTCCAGAATTTCCGTCCCGATAATGTCGCCCGGCATGAGATCCGGCGTAAACTGAATCCGTTTGAAATTCATCTCCAGAGCCTCCGCCATCGTTTTCACCATCAGCGTTTTGGCCAGTCCCGGCACGCCTTCCAGCAAACAATGGCCGCCCGCCAGCAGAGCAATCAGGATTTCGTCAATGGCTTCCTGCTGTCCGACAATCACCTTGCCAATTTCGTTCTTCAGGCGCGGAAGCTTGGCGACTACGGTTTTGTAATGGGTCAGTTCCTTGGTTTCCAATGCTTATGCGGTTAATGCGTACGTGATAATGTTGACGCCAAATTTGGTATTATCCTCGGCCAGAAATCGTTTGTTGCGGAAGTCGTAATCCCACTCGCAACCATAATCCTTGTTACTATACAAAACACCAATGCGCCCGTTGACCAGCACGGCTTTCAGGTAATCGTGCACCAGGTCGTCGCCCCAGCCGTTCAGCTCGAACGTCGTGGTGGGCGGCCCTTCCTCAAACTTGAAAAAGCAGGTGTAAATCGGGTGGGAATTCGGAATTTTCTGCAAGGCTTTCGGTCCAAAGGTGCGGGCCATTTCCTGCTCGAACGACTTGGCAAAAAGCCCGTCGATGTCGTGGTTGCAGTCGTCCACAAACACAAAACCGCCGTTCTGGACGTACCGCTTGAAGTGATCCCGTTCCTGGGTCGAAAACTCCACCAGTTTATGACCGCTGAGGTAGCAGAACGGGCTTTTAAAGATCTCGTTACTGGTCAACTGAACCACTTTTTCCTTCTCATCCACCGGAATCGTGGTATACTCGACCAGCGAATGCAGCAGGTTGGAAGGCATTCGCTGGTCCGTATCCCAATCGCCGGAGGCATACTGGATGCGGGTGAAAATGAATGGTTTCAAGTTGAGTTGATGAATAGAGTTAATTAAAAGTTATTTCGCAGAGTTAAGCGGAGGAAATCAGAGTTTATCAGAGAAAAAAACTCTGCGTAACTCTTCTTTTCTCTGGTAAACTCTGCGAAATAATTTCTTTTCACACTGCGTCCGACAGCGAACTAAACGTAAACTCCCGGATTTTCATCGGGGGAATCAGGTAGTTGGAATTCGACTCCGTGCTGACCACCCGCTCCGGTTTGCCCAGAGCTTCAAGGTTGTTCAGCATGATGATCGGACTTTCGTTGAACCGGAAATTCTTGACCGGGTGTTTGATCTTGCCGTTTTCGATGTAAAACGTCCCATCGCGGGTCAGGCCCGTCAGCAGCAGCGTTTGCGGATCGACGGAACGGATGTACCAGAGCTTGGTCACCAGAATACCGCGCTGAGTACTCTTGATCATGTCTTCCAGCGAAGCCGTGCCACCCGCCATAATCACATTCGTGGGCGACGGAACCGCTTTTACACCCTTCTTTTGCGCCCAGAACCGGGAATAGGCGACGTTTTTCACCACGCCTTTTTCAATCCAGTTGACCTTTTCCTGCGCCCGGCCATCGCCCGACCAGGGCGAAGCTGGCAATTCAAGGTTCGTTGGATCGGAATAGATCGTAACGCGCTCATCCACAATCTTCTCGCCCAGTTTGGTCTTGCCACCGGGTTTGCTCAGGAACGACCGGCCTTCGTCGGCGCTGCGGGCGTCCATGTTGAAAAAGATGTTTTCGAGCAACACGGCGGCCGCTGTCGGTTCCAGAATGACCGTATATTTCCCCGGTTCCAGGGCCCGCGCGCCCACCGAACCCAGACACTTCTGAACGGCAATTTTGGTCGCCGAAACCGTATCCAGTTTGGAAAAATCACTGTAACCCCGCGTCACGTAGCCCGAGCCGGTTCCGTCGTCGGTCCGAACCGTCAGCGAAAAATTCACGTTCGTGCTGGGGTAATACGCAAACAGTCCTTTGGAATTCATCATGGCCGAATAGCCCCGGAAATCCTCCAGAAAACCGGCCGCAGCCAGTTTTTGCTGACCCGATTCCTGCAAACTTTTCGCAACAGCTTCGGCCCGGATGGCTGGGGTAACTTTGGCGGTCGATTCAAAATAGCCCGTCGATTTCAGGTATTGCTGCGGTTCCAGAACACCCATGTATTCCGGGTTTTCGGGAGCCAGTTGGGCCAGTTCCTCCGCCCGCCGAACCACTTTTTCCAGCGAAGCATCGTCAAACTCGTCAATGGCGGCAACCCCGTTTTTCTTGCCAAACGACGATTGCACCTGGATGGTCTGCGTAATCATGGTGCCACTGGTCGAGACTTCGTTCCGGGCGTAGCGGATGTTTCCCCGCCCCCCACCCACCACGTTCACCTCGCACGCATCTGCTTTGGAATAACTTAATACCTTCTGAAGCAATGCCTTAGCCTCAGATTCGGTTAATAAAGCCATATTTTTGAATTGTTTACGGTTCTCAGTTTACGGTTTTCGGTGGCTGACGCATTCTTGGCCAACGCATTTAAATCGTGCGTCAGCCAACCGTAAACCAAAAACCGTAAACTGTAAACTAGATTTTTCTCGCTGTATTGATCACATTGACGCCGTTGAAACGGGTGGTAGAGCTGCCGTGGGAGACGGCGCTGACCTGCATCGGCTGGCCTTTGCCATCGAAGAACGAGCCGCCCAGCCGGTAGTCTTTCTCGTCGCAAATCTGAACACAGGAGTTCCAGAATTCCTGCGTATTCGACTGATAGGCCACATCTTTCAGCATGCCCGCAATCTGTCCGTCCTTGATTTCGTAGAACAACTGCCCGCCAAACTGGAAGTTATACCGCTGCTGGTCGATGGAGAATGAGCCGTCGCCGATGATGTAAATGCCTTTTTTGACATCCTTGATCATCTGTTCCACCGACAGGGGCGTTTTGCCAGCCGCCAGCGATACGTTCGCCATCCGCTGAAACTGCACCGAACTCCAGTTGTCAGCGTAGCAGCAACCCTGCGATTCGTTTTCGCCGATGATGTGAACCTGATCCCGAATGGCCTGATAATTGACCAGCGTACCATCTTTCACCAGATCCCACTTTTTGCAGGCAACTCCCTCGTCATCCCAGCCCACGGCACCCAGCGAACCGACCTGCGTTTTGTCGGCAAAAAGGTTCACCTGCTTGCTGCCGTAGTTGAAGTTTTTGGATTTCCACTTGTCGAGCGTCGCAAAGGACGTTCCGGCAAAATTGGCTTCGTAGCCTAATACGCGATCCAGTTCCAACGGATGACCCACCGACTCGTGGATGGTCAGCCAGAGGTGCGAAGGATCGAGTACGAGGTCGTATTTCCCGGCTTCGACCGACTTGGCCGTCAGCTTCTGCTTCGCGTGTTTGGCCGCCGACGTCACGTCTTCCAGCATGTCGTACCCTTTGTTGTAGCGGGTCGTAATACCGGTTATTTTATCACTCGGATTGGCTTGCAGGTAATCATACCCCATGCCCATCGGCGCACTCAGTTCGCTGCGGGTCTCAAACTTGCCACTCTTCGGATCAATCGCCGTCACGGTAAACGTAGGCCACAGGCGGTGGATATCCTGATCGATGTAGGAACCGTCCGACGACGCAAAATACTTCTGCTCGTTGACCATGAACAACACCGAGTTGACGTAATTGGCACCATTTTTCAGAGCCGCGTCGTTGACCGTCAACAGTAAATCCACCTTTTCCTTGATGGGAACTTCGAACGCATTTTTCTTGATGGGTGCTTTCCAGCTTACTTCCCCAAAGCCTTTTTGCGGAGCCAGTTGGACGGGCTGTTTCATCAACCGGGCGTTGGCTTTGGCAATGGCCACGGCTTCTTCGGCGGCTTTGGCGGTTTGGGCTTCGCTTTTGGCTTCCACCACCGACGCAAATCCCCAGCAGCCGTCGACAATCACGCGTACGCCCACCCCGTAGGATTCGGTGTTGACAATGTTCTGCACCTTGTCTTCGCGCGTAATGACAAACTGCCGTAAATACCGGCCAATCCGAACATCGGTGTAGCTGGCCCCTTTGGCTTTGGCCGCATTCAGCGCAGCATCGGCCAGTCGTTTTTTAACGGCCACATCCACGCCGGGTTCCAGCAGCGCTTCCGGCGCAACCGAGCGACCGAAAACCGTGCTATCAGGCAAGAGGAAAGCCCCGGCACTCAGGCCGGTCAATTGAAGAAAATCTCGACGGTTCAATGTTTGTTGGTGATAAAGTGATACGGTCTAATTTTAACGAAATCTGGTCTCGTTTCCGTGGCTTTTGGCCCGAAAAAGTAATAAATACCAGTCTTTCTGCTTATAATCCCAGGAATTATGGATTGATGGGACGTATTAAAAATGCGAAAGATGTGTCGATAAAACCATCCCCCAGTTTGAAGGATATTTGGCTGGTTAGCCCCGTTGCCCGTTGCGATCAGCCCCCCAGCCCCCTAAAGCGGGAGTTTGGAGCGCGAGAAAACTCCCCCTTCAGGGGGCTGGGGGGCTGATCGCAACGGGGGAACGGGACGCTCCTGATTACACCGCGTCCGACAGCGAACTGAACGTAAAATCCCGGATTTTCATCGGCGGAATCAAGACGCCACCGGAGCGAACGGGTTTGCCCAGGGCCTCGACGTTGTTCAGCATAATGACCGGACTTTCGTTGAACCGGAAGTTTTTAACGGGGTATTTGATCTGCCCGTTTTCGATTAGAAATGTCCCGTCGCGGGTCAAACCGGTGTAGAGCAGCGTTTGCGGATCGACGGCGCGGATGTACCAGAACCGGGTTACCAGTATGCCTTTCTGGGTGCTTTTGATCAAATCGAGCAGCGACTGATTGCCGCCCTGCATGATGAAACCCCGGGCGGGCGGAGTGCCTTTCACCCCGCTTTTCTGGGCCCAGAACTGCGAATAGCTCATATTTTTGATGATTCCGTTTTCGACCCAGAGTGTTTTCTCCTGCGGACGACCGTCGACGCCACCGCCCCCAAAGCGGCCACCTCCTCCGCCCCCGCCCCCACCGGCGAATGGTGAACCGGGAATTTCAGCATTGGCCGGATCGGAATAAATCGTAATCCGCTCGTCGAAGAATTTCTCACCCAATCGGGTGCCGCCCCCTTTCCGGCTCAGAAAACTCCGGCCTTCTTCGGCATTCCGGGCATCCAGGCTGTTCATCATCAGGCCGATGAGATCACCGGCTGCGGTAGGTTCCAGAATAACCGTATATTTTCCCGGTTCCAGGGCTTTGGCATTCGTGGACGCCAGGGCCTTGTTCATGGCCACTTCCGTGGCCTCTTTGGTGCTTAGTTTGGATACGTCGTTATAATCGCGGGATGCGTAGCCGGAACCGGTGCCGTCGGCGGTTCGGGTGGTCACCGAAAACTCGACGGACGTAACCGGGTTGTACCCAAACAATCCTTTGCTGTTGGCAATGGCCGTAAAACCGGCACTGTCTTCCATGTATCCGGCGGCAGTCAGGTTCTTTTTGCTGCACGGATCAATGCTGTCGAAAGCCGCCTGAGCGCGGAATTCCGGATTGATTTTAGCCGTACTTTCCGCATAAGCACCGGTTTCGATGTATTTCTGCGGTCCGAGCATCGGCACGTATTCCGGATTTTCGGGTGCCAGCCGGGCGGTTTCTTCGGCTCTCCGGACGGTTTTTTCCAGAGACGCGTCGTCAAATTCGTTGATGGTGGCCGAGCCGACTTTTTTCCCAAAAACCGCCGTTACCGCCAGCGACATGTTATCGGTTTCGCCACTCGTCGACACGTTATTCCGGGCGTAGCGAATGTTGCCGGTTCGGTTGCCATTCAGCGTAACGCTCATTTCATCGGCTTTGGAATACCCCAAAACCTTATCCACTATTTTTTTTGCTTCGTCTTTCGTTAGGATAGCCATGACTCAGTTTGTTGGTTTTGGGTTTACGGTATTCGGTTTACGGTTTACAGTGGCTGACGCGCGCTTCCAACACTTGCGTCAGCCACCGTAAACCGAATACCGTAAACCGACTCTTATATCTTCCGACCGGTATTGATGACGTTTACGCCGTTGAAGCGGGTCGTGGGGCAGCCGTGGGAAACGGCGCTGATTTGCGAAGGCTGGCCTTTTCCGTCGAAAAACGAACCGAATGTCCGGTAATCGTCTTTGTCGCAAAGCTGCGCACACGAATTCCAGAACTCCTGGGTGTTCGACTGGTAGGCGACATCATCCAGCATGCCGACAATCTGACCATTTTTGATCTCGTAATACACCTGACCGCCAAACTGAAAGTTATATCGTTGCTGGTCAATGGAATACGAACCACGTCCCAGGATATAAATGCCTTTATCGACGCCTTTGATCATGTCGGACACGGAGCGTTTTTCAGTACTGGGTTTCAGCGAGACATTCGGCATACGCTGAAACTGGATCGAATCCCAGTTGTCGGCGTAACTGCAACCGTTCGATTCGGTGCCGCCCAGAATTTTCACCTGATCGCGGGTTGCCTGGTAATTCACCAGAATACCGTCTTTGATGAGGTCCCATTCTTTGCCCGGAACCCCTTCGTCGTCGTAGGCCACCGTCCCGAGCGTCAGCGGCTGGGTTTTGTCGGCCACAATATTAACCAGTTTGCTGCCGTAATTGAAGTTTTTGGATTTCCACTTGTCGAGCGTTGCAAAGCTGGTTCCGGCGTAATTGGCTTCGTAGCCCAACACCCGGTCGAGTTCCGTCGCGTGTCCGACCGATTCGTGGATGGTCAGGCCGAGGTGATTAGGGTCCAGCACAAGGTCATACTTGCCGGGTTGAATCGACTTGGCCGATAATTTCTCTTTCGCCTGTTTGGCCGCCACCGTCGCATCTTCAACCATGTCGTAGGAGTTGCGGTAACTGATCAGGCCGTTCGGGCCGGGAATTTTATCGCCCGCCAGACCGTCCAGATACTCGTAGCCCATGCCCATCGGCGAGCTGAGCGCATCCCGGGTTTTGAACTTACCGGCCTGACGGTCAACGGCGGTCACGGTAAACGTCGGCCAGATCCGGTGAATGTCCTGGTCGATGTAGGAGCCATCCGTGGAGGCAAAATATTTTTGTTCGTTGATAAAAAACAGGTTGGACGTAACGAAACCGGCTCCATTTTTCATCGCTTCGCCGTTCACTTTCATCAACAGATCGATCTTCTCCTGAACCGGTATTTCGAAGGCGTTTTTTTTCAAGGGTGTTTTCCAGGCCACTTCGCCCACGCCTTTCTGCGGAGCCAGATCGACGGGTTCTTTCTGGATGCGGGCGTTGGCTTTGGCAATGGCAACGGCGGTTTCGGCGCATTTGGCAATGGCTTCGGGCCGAACGTCACTCGTGGCCGAAAACCCCCAGGTTCCGTTGGCAATCACCCGAATGCCAACGCCGTAGGATTCGGCATTGGTGATGTTTTGCACCTTCATTTCGCGGGTGAACACAAATTGCTGCAAATACCGCCCGATTCGAACATCGGCGTAGGTTGCGCCTTTGCTTTTGGCCGCATTCAGGGCCACGTCGGCCAGCTTTTTCTTCTGGGCGGTATCGGCGCGGGGTTCAAGCAGTTGATGCAACGAAACCGTATTGCCCAGCACAGGAACAGAACTGCCCACCAGAGCGCTCATTCCCAAACCGGAAAGTTGGATAAAATCCCTTCTTCTCATGGATTGTTGATGGAGTTATGGAATACGAAAAATCAGAACAGACTCGTGATTTGACACGTACTTTTCAGAGGAAATAGAGATGCGGCTGCTCAATGGTGCGAAAACAGAGCACGAAAATGGTCAAAAATAGCCAAAAGGACAAAAGACTGTCTCTTTTTAATGGTCACTATTTTCTACTTTTCCAGCTTGCCGATGATCAAAAGCTGACCCGCATAGACGGCATTTTCGGCATACTTGCGCGGATCGGTGATGGTCTGGTTGCGGGTTTTGAGAATGGCGGCTTTGTCGAGCGGTTCCGGCGAAACCGTCAGCGTAATGGTGTGCGTGCCTTCGTTCAGGGTCGGCAAAAAGAAATAATGCGAGCGGTAATAGGTGGCATAACTGTCGAAACGGGGATACAGCGCACCGGGTGTGCCATCGACCGTCACGGCATATTGCCCGCAACCGGGGCCGATGACATCGTAAATCCCCGCCATCGTGCCTTTGATTTTGAACTGAATCGACGCCCCTGGCTGGTTCGATTTCAGGAGGTAGGGAAACCGGTTGCGGAGCTGGCGGGCCACAGTATCGGTCGTCGGGGTCAGCTCTTTCCAGTCGCCCTGTCGGGTCAGCGATTGCACCGAAATCATTTGCGCGTTTTCCCAGTTGTCGGACACAAACGGTTTCGGGATGGCATGGGAACCGGGTTTGCCCACCGTGGTGATCTGTTGCAACGCCTTGCTCAACGCTTCCACGTACAGCCGGTGACCGGTATCCGAATAGGGGTGCGTTTTGTCGGGGGCAAAAACCGTCTTATCGGGAAAATCTTCTTTTTTACCGCCCCAAACCAGCTTTCCCTGACGGTCTAACCGAATCACTTCCAGCCCCATATGCACCGACGGAATCCCGTAATGATTCGCAATGTCTTCCATCGCCCGGACGGAGTTCGGCATCCGGTGTGCCAGCAAAGCTGGGGCCATCGGGGCATTCAGGGTGTAGACGAAACAGATGTCGGTGCGCCGGTTTTGCCGCCAGATTTGCCGGACAATGCCTTCCATCGCTTTGTGGATTTTGGCCGGTTGCTGACCGCCATCGTTGACCGCAAATTCGACGAATACCAGATCCGGTTTATGTACCAGCACATGCTCTTTCAGCCGGAAAACGCCCAGGTCGGAGCCGGTTCCGCCAATGGCCGCGTTGATGTGCGTCAGGTTGGCTTTCGGGTAGTGCTGCTGCAACCAGCTCAGTGATTGCTCCCGCCAGCCATTGCCAGCTTCGGTAATGCTGCCACCAAAATAGGCGATGGAAACCGGGCCACCTTTCTGCACCTTCTGAAAAAAATTGGGCAACCCTTCCCGGCCCAGAAACTCCCGGCTTTCGGATAAGGTATCGGTCTGCGCCTGCGCAAAACCGGAATAACTGAGGATAACAATCGAAAAAAGAGTACTCAAAAAATGTCGCATGATGGATCAATGATTAGTTCTGTTCGTGTTGGGCAACCATCTGGTCGAATTCCTGCGCCACCGCCGAATCCAGCCGGGCCTTGTTGCGCCAGGCCATCGTTCCGTAAACACCCGCCTGGCTGTAATCGAACGGTTTGAAGCCAATCCGGCTGACCACGTCGGTATTTTTTAACCGAAAATCGAACGTTTTCGGGTCGATAAACCCCGGATCGGCCACGATGGAATGCGGGTCTTTCCCCCCCTCCTGCCATTCTTTCACGGATTGTTTGCCAAAAACCGGCTCTTTCGAGCGGGCATCCCAGTAACAATTCTGGTCGGCCAGCAGGTTGAATTTGGCCCAGTTGCTGCTCAGCAAAGTGCCGCTGTTGTAATAAACGATGTTGTTGGTGAACGAAAACGACCGGTGCGGTTCGACGCGGGTGGCCTGGAGTTGCGCCTTGATGTTGTCGGCAAAAATGTTGTTGCGGATGAGGTTGTCCTTGCCGTAATGCTGGTGAAAACCGGAGCTTTTGCAGGCATACACCAGGTTGTTTTCCATGACAATATCCGTCGAACCCTCGTCGGTATACAGCCCCCAGCCGCCGTAATCGAAGGCGTAAATGTGGTGGATCACATTATTCGACACCACGGTTCCTTCCGAAACACCGAGCGTATAGACTCCGCCCATGTCGCTCAGAACGCCCCAGCCGAGGTGGTGAATGTGGTTGAACTCGACCCGGTTTCGCTTGGACGGACTGAAAGCGTAGCCCCACACCCAGCCGACCGACACACCGGAATACCGGAAATCAGCCACTTCGTTGTGGGACAGCACGTTATCCCGACCGTGAAAAATCGTCAGGGCCACGGCGCAGGGAAAAACGTGGCCGCCCGAACGCAGAATGTTGTTGTCGACCGTAATGTGGTGGGTCAGTTCCGACGAATCGGGCCGGATGACGGTTTCACCGATTTTGACACCACTCGCGCCCAGATCGTGCAGGTAACACCGCTCCACCCGCCCGTTGGCGCAGGCCCGCCGGAACCAGATGCCACTGCCGCCGGTATGCGCCACTTCGCAGTCAATGAAGCTGATCCGGTCGGCAAAATCGAGTTGAATGGTGGCTTCCACGCGCGCGGCTGCCTGCTCCGGTTCGACGCCAAACGGTGGCATTCGGTAGCCCGCCATCTGAAACGACAGGTTTTCAAACCGGATGTTTTTCACCCGTTTTCCGCCAGTTTCATCGCCTTTGACAACGACGAACTTCTCGTTAACCGGCGCGAAAACCGTGAGCTTGTCGATGGTTTCGCCGGGCCGGGGGCGGTAATACAGGGTGCCGTTTTTCTCAAGAAACCACTCGCCGGGGGCATCCAGGGCCGCTTTCAGGTTTTCGATGACAAACAGGGAATGGTTGGTGATCTTATTCCAGGGCTTCATGCCTTCTCCCGCGATGTAGAGGGCCGTATCGGCCTTGCTAACGGCCAGCACCGGTTTGCGGGTGTTGTCCCAGTGGTGGTAGAACGTCAAAACCGCCTGATTCAACTCGGCTTCCGGGAGCCGGGCCAGCCAGTCCAGGCTCTCCGGCGAAACCGTGATTTTCTGCGCGGCAAAATCGGCAAACAGCCCCGTTCCTTTGCTCAGCACGGTTTCGGTGACGGCTTTCGGCTGAAAAAAACCGGTATTGGGCGTTTGGGCGCGAACGACCCGCTGCCCGTTGACGTACAATTGCTCAAACGACCAGCCATACCGGCGCACTTCCGGCACGTCGGTTTTCCAGAGGTCGTCCGACACTTTCTCAAACCGGTTCAGGCGCATACCGCCGTAAAAAACCGGGGTGCTGCCCGCTTCGCCTTTGATCACCAGCGGAGCGGTTTCGGTGCCGGAATCTTCGGCGGTCAGCGTCAGGGGTTCATTCAGAATGTATTCCCCTTTTTGAACCACAATTTCGAGAGGCTTGGTGGGCGGTTTTTGCCGGCGCAGCAGCCGGGCGCGGTTGCGGGCACCTGTGAGCGTTGCCAGCGGTTTCTGGATCGTTCCGGGATTTTTGTCGCTGCCCGAAGGAGCCACGTAGATCGTTTGGGCAACGGATTCAATCGCCAGCAGAAAAAAGCTGGAAAGCAGGAAAAGAGGAACGGTTTTGCGCATAGTTTAGGAAATAGGCTCCCTTCAAAAGCGGGTCGCAGTCGCATTTTACTAGTGAGTAAACGGCAAACCCAAAAGTAGTTTCGGCAACCCGGCTTGCTAGGCTTTTTTCAGCCACCGGTCAAACCAGTTAAAGGCATCGGTCTGCATGTCTTTGTCAAACTTGTGTCCGCCATCGTAAAACCGGGCCGCATAGCGGTCTGCGGCCCCCGCCTTTTTAAAAACCTCACCCAGTATTTTATCGGCGGTCTTCATTTCGGGGAACGTATACAACTCATCCTGGTTGTTGCATTGAATCATGGTGGGAAGCGGCACCCGCAGGCCCAGAATCTCCGGAAAATCAAGGTAGCGGGGCAACAAAGGCGTATAGGTCATCCACGTATGCGTATAGGATTTATGCAGGGTCAGGTCGTCCCAGGTCGTCATGAACCCGACGCAGACGCAACATTTGATCCGGGCATCCATACCGGCCAGATATACGGTCCGCAGTCCCCCGCCCGACAAACCACCGCAACCAACCCGCTGAGGATCAACGTCTTTTCGGCCGCACAAAATGGACAGCGCAACCTGATCTTCGCTTAGAAAAACGCCCGGCCAGGTGGTACCCGCACAAAACAGGGACTTCGACATGACGTGTTCATGCTCGGCTGACCATTTATTATAGGCTTCGATGTGTTCCTTTTTTTCCGGATCGGCATCGGTCTTCCCCCTCGTATCGAGTCCTTCGTATTTCAAATCGACCACATCCTCATACAACACCCGTCGGCTGCCAAACGCAAATGCATCGTGCACCAGCACTACATACCCTCGCCTGGCCATATCATTGGCCCAGGCCCTTCCGCTGTAATCCTCAAGCTGGTGCTCGGTAAGCATCGGATGCTGATCATCCCCGGTTTTGACGATTTTTCGATACCCGAAATACTTCTTCCCGGCGTGGTCATGAAGGGCCAGAATGGCAGGCAACGGTTCTTTGGCTCCCTTGGGCTTCAGAACAACCGCCCTGGTGGGCCGACCGTAGGGAAGCTGCCAGCTAATTTCTTCAATCGTCAGACCGTCATACTCGAAGGTCCGGTCGATGCGGACCTCGGGCGTGGCCGGTTGCGGGGGAGCCGCCACCAATTCGCGGGTTTTTTCCAGGGCTTCCTTTTTCCAGCGGGTCAACTGCTCCGGCTTCCACCGGGCATTTCGGAAAGAAAGTGAAGGCTGCGCTTGAAGAAAGGCCGCCCAGGAACCGTAGGCGCCGATAATACTCTTTGTTTCCGGTACCATTTCGGGTAATAGGGAATTGGTTTGACTTTCCCCAACGGCGTCAAAATCAATGCCGGGAGGCAAAAAGGGAACGGTACCGGTCAGGACCGATGCCTTGATAAACGTTCTGCGGGTTGGGCTGAATTTCATAGCGACTGTAGGCATTTCGTGTGCGTCGGCCAAAGATATTCGTCTCAGAACAGGAATGGTGAGAACGCCCGGTAAATTTAGCCAATTGCAGCCTACCTGGGTCATTTCGTCCAACTAACGATTAACGAACGGAAGATGACCCTACCCGGATTAGTGATACCTTAATTACGCTAACTAGCCCTACTAATTGAGGACGATACCGGTTTTGTACCATAAATCCTAAGAATGGTTACTTAATGAAAGTATTTGCATATACAAATAATAAAAATATATTTGCGCCAGATGATACCTAGCGGTTGCCTCGTATATGATGCGTCAACTTTACCTCATTGGCGGCTTACTTGCCTTATCGCATTGGACAACAGCGCAGTCCAACGATCAGAACTATGTCCTGACCCGAACCTATAAAGTTCGGGCGGCCACCGAAGCGACCGGTATTTCATACAACGGTACGCCCAATCAGGTCGCGACGCAGGTGGCGTATTTCGATGGTCTGGGGCAACCCACCCAACAAATTGCGGCTTTTGCCGGCAACATTGGCCAGGACCTGATGACCCGCACCGTGCACGATGCCTACGGACGCCCCTCGCAAACGTTCGCACCCGTAGCCGCTCCCGGCAACAACGGCGGCTGGGTTGGCAACCCGATCGGAACCTATTACAACTCGGCGGAGGTCTGTTCACCCACGGCCAATTATTACGACCAGTCGGTGTATGAGTCCTCGCCCCTCAACCGTCCCACCGAGCAGCGGGCCATCGGTGTAGCAACCGGCGTCCGGACTACTTACCAGACCAACACCGTCAATTCCGTGATTCGCTATCAGGTATCCGGCCCCAATTTACAGGACCTGGGCGTGAACGGCTATTATGCAGCCAACACCCTGACGCTGACGGAGGTCAAAGACGAAAACAACACGACGACACAGACGTTTCACGACTCCGAAAAGCGGGTGGTGCTCCGGCGGGTGGTGCTGGCAACGGAAAATCTGGATACCTATTACGTCTACGATGAGCCCGGCCAGCTCCGGTTTGAGTTGCAGCCACAATTTCAGTTGGAAGGTAACCTCGATCGGTTTGCTTTCATGTACCAGTACAACAACCGGGGGCTGGTGATCCGTAAAAAAGTGCCCGGAGCCGGTGAGCAAACCATGCTGTATGACACCCGCGACCGACTCAGCAGTGTGACCGATGCCCGGGGCATAATTTTTACCCACCAGTACGATGAGTTGAATCGCCCTACCCAGGTGCTGGTTAACAACAACATCCCGATTCAGTACACCTATTACGACAATTATGGGTTTAGTCTCTTTGCCAACGGGGGATTTGTCAATGAATTGGGGCTGACTGCGGCCGATCACTTTGTCAGTAATCCCCAATCCGAATCGCGCAAGGGGCTGATGACGGGCCAATCGGTGCGGCTCCTGAATGCCAGTGGCGGCTACGACAACTGGTACCAAACCGTTTTTTATTACGATAACCGCAACCGGCTCATTCAACAAAACCGGCAATTATTCGGCCTGTCGGGTTCGGCCTATGAACGCATTTCGTACCAGTATGATTTTGCGGGCAAGCGGGTGCTGGAGCGAACGACGCAGTATACCGGCAGCATCACCTACCGCATCGACAAGACCTTTAGTTACGACCAGGCCGACCGATTGACCCAGGTGCAGCATACGGTTTACGAAAACGGCGTCCCGGTAAAGAGCTACGAACACAGCCGCCAGATCTACAACCAGGTGGGGCTGCTGGCCAGTGAGGAATGGAACGCGGGCAACCTGGGTCAGCTCTACAAGTACACCGCCCGGGGCTGGCTCTGCGAGCAGCAAAGTACCAAAGGACCCGGTTTTAGCCACACGTTACAGTACCAGCCCAACGGCAACGTCCAGTCGATGAGTGTCAGTACCAATGGCCAGTACAGCGGTTCGCGGAGCTTCACCTACGATCTGGCCAACCGGCTGACGGCCACCAGCGGCAGCGGGAGTCTGGGCGGTTTCGACGAAAACAACATCGCCTACGACCGCAACGGCAATATAAAAACGCTGAACCGTACCTGGAACGGTCAGTTGATCGATCAATTGAATTACTTTTACACCGGCAATCAGGTCCACCGCATTGGCGACGGGGGCAACAACGCGCTGGCCGAAAAGGGGTTTGCCAACGCGACCGATTACGACAACGAGCTCGTGTACGATGCCAATGGCAACCTGACCAGCGATGCCAACCGGGCCATGAATGCCATTAGCTACAACGTGCTGAACCTGCCCCGGCAGGTGAATGTCGGCGCCAATTATGTGCAATACGATTACGACGCCCTGGGCCGGAAACGGCGCATGACGGGGCCGGGCGGGGTGGCCACCACCTACGAGGGCGATTTTGAGTACAATGCCAACGGAACGCTGCTGCGGATTGGGCTGGAAGAAGGGCAACTGGTCCGCAGCAATTCAGGCGTCTATTCCGTGCAGTATTACTACCGCGACCACTTGGGCAACGTGCGGCAGGTCGCGAGTGACAACGGGGCGGTGGTCCAGCAAACGGAGTACTACGGTTTTGGTCTGGCGGTGCTGCGGCAAGGCGATGTCAACACCAACAAGTACCTCTATAACGGCAAGGAGCAGCAGTTGCAAACGCCCTGGCTGGATTACGGGGCCCGGATGTATGATCCCACGATTGGGCGGTGGAGTGTGGTCGATCCGCTGGCGGATGTGGAGCCGAGTTTAACGCCGTACCGATATGGCTTCAATAATCCGATCGGGGTAACGGATCCGGATGGGATGTTTGAGTATTCTGATGGGTACAGTACGCAGAACAGCAAGTATTCGACGGGGTCGATGGAGTTCAGTGGGACTTATCAGGATGCCAGGGATGGAGCCAATAAGGAGGATGGACCCAGGACAGGAAAGGGCAGTGAAAATAAGTCTAAGTTTTCAGACCTGACGGTTAATGAGCAGGCTGCCTGGAAGAAAGCTTCGATTGGCGAACGCTTCCAGGCATTTGGAGCCGTTGATGGAATTGCCCCTTCGTTTGACCTAGAAGCCGCATTATTGCCGATTGGCAAAGGAATCAATCTGTTAGGAAAAGGGGTTAAGTGGTTAAAATCTTTTCTTAGGGCAGGAGCGGATGACATTCTTGTTCTAAGTCCAAAAGAAATCCATTTTATGCAAAGTAGTATAAAAAACGTTACAGGGGAATTTACTGTTTTGGGTAATGCTGAAGCACAGAAAACAGGAGCCTTAAACCCCAATGTATTAAAAATGAATGTGTGGAAAGACGCCAATGGAAAGATCTGGACACTTGACCATCGACGTTTAGGAGCATTTAGGCTCTCGGGCTTGGAAAAAGCCCCAGTTCAGTGGGCCTCTCCAGCACAAGTTCAGAACCAAATGTGGAAAATGACAACAAAAAATGGTGGCACCTCCGTGAAACTTAAGTTGGGTGATGGAGACAATATAATAATTAAATAACTCTAAATTAAATAATTTAAGACATGAACTTAGAAGAATTGGTTGAATTAATAGATACTAAAGAGGATTTTATATCTTTTGTTGCCGCTTTAATCAATGATTTAAAAAACAATCCTGATACATGGGGAAATAGGACTCTTTTCAACTACCTCGAAGCCCTTCAAAGTTGGACTGAGGATATGGACGGCTATTATTATAATAAGAACATATCAGTTCCTAAAGATGTTAATTGGAGAGTTTTTGCCAACATACTTATTGCCGCAAAGGTATATGAGTAACATGCTGTTGGTGCCGATCAATGGCGTTTTAAAGTGTATTATTTTATCCGGTAGTTTACAACTTTTCTGACTTTAAACGACCAATTCGACATCTACGTTTTTTTGAATTCTGAGACTCGAATAAAACTATAAAATCGGTAGAGATTCGGGGCTGGCGAATTGTTCTTTGATATACGCAACAAGCTAACATAATTATAGCAAACGGAGTACTACGGTTTTGGTCTGGCGGTGCTGCGGCAAGGCGATGTCAACACCAATAAGTACCTCTACAACGGCAAGGAGCAGCAGTTGCAAACCCCCTGGCTGGATTATGGGGCCCGGATGTACGATCCGACGATTGGGCGATGGAGTGTGGTCGATCCGCTGGCGGATGAACCAGCACAAATAGATAAGTCCCCCTATGCCTACGGATGGAACAATCCTATCAAATATACCGACCCCGATGGAAGGTGTCCAGACTGCCCAGGAGAGAATGGCGAAATAGGTATGATGATAGGGGCGGCTATGTTGAGCCTAAAAAACTCAATTATGACCCTTGGCTATAATGCAGGTGATGCGTTGGGTATTACGCCTACTGCCCAAGGTATGAAGTGGGAAGCGGTAGAAAGGAGAGTAGGCGAAAAGTACGAAACTGTGATTGAGCAAGTACCACGGCAAGGCTTTTTGAAAGATGCAGGTGGACACTTATTAGACGGTCTCAATGCCGTAGCGGCTGTATCGCCTACCAGTGGCACAACCAAAGGACTCTTAGCTAAAACCGTACCCAATGGCGTAGTAACAAGTTCGGCAGTCAAAGCAGCAAAAGAAACATTAGGTAATCCTTTTAAAGGGAAAACGTTAGAACAGGTGCAACAAGGGTTTGAAAAACAGGTACAATCGGGTAAATTGAAGGCTGCCTATACCGACCCAGTGAGTGGCTCAAAGTCCTATGTAAATCCCAAGAGTAAATACTCTTACAATGTTGATACTGGATTAAGTGGCAAAACAGGGGCAAAGGTTGAACCACCTCATGTAGATGTAAATTACCCAAATCCTAAGCCTAAAAATGTAGAACCCAAACGCAAATTTTTCTTTTAATAATGCTATCATTTATAACATACAAGCAAGTTCCCGAACAGATAGAAATTTTGTTTGACGAAAAGGGTGTAGAAGATTTGATATTATATCTTCAAAGTCTTAAACAAACCCAAGACCATATGCATTTACTTATTGGTAATGAACTTGATAATTATGAAGTCCTGCCTGAAAGAGATAACATAATTTGTTCGGTTAAACATGTTCGTCTTGAATTCATAAAATAACCCCCATGATTAGGAGTTATTTTATTGAGCGACAGCTAAATTTTGTTGGAAGAAGTTTTTGAATTTTTGTTTGGTAAGTACCGAGTCAATCAAACGGAATACCATATTTTTATCTTCGGGGTCGAGTTGGGCAATGAATTTAACCTGTTAGAGGGTCGTTTTATATTCTAATGTTACCTCTTTTGGGGCTTACACTCGTACTTTAGACCCATCACCAGCAATCAAATAAGCTATGTTTGAAAAGAAAGATAAACGAAGACTATATTGGCTAATAGACCAGTACTTATCAGGCAAAATCACTGAAAGAGTTTTTTGTGATGAGTTTTACTATTCGTACAGTTTAGAGATAAGGGATGACGATTTAACGAAATTGGAGCAAAAAGTTTTTTCAGAGCTAGATAAGATAGCAAGCCGTTTTTCGGAGTACGAAGAAGATCATGAATTAGACCCTAAAGCGTTTTATACAATAGACCAGTTAAAGCAAAAAATAAAAGAAACAAAGGAGAAATTAAGCCGAATGGGAAATGATTCGATAGAATAAAGAGCAAGTATATCACTTATAACATTTGTCAATACGTACACCGAGAAACCACTTATAGAATGAGTATAATTGCCAAATCATATTTGCTTGTAAAAGCAAATGATACAACTTACAAATTCAAGGACCATACAACATCCTTTAAAAGCTTTTTTCAACTATCCGCAACACCACAAAACAACATAGAAATCAGATGAACCATGATGAACTATCTATCAACACTGATTTTGCTCCTGTACTCGTCGGCCCTATCCGCCCAGATTTCGGGGCGGGTTTGGCAGGACGCCAATGCTCTTAACGGGACCAAGGGCACAGAACGCCCGGTAAGCCCGGTGGCAGTGAAGGCTTACGGGGCAGACGGGCGATTAATCGCCCAAACGACGACGGGGGCCGATGGAACGTACCAATTGGTGGTTCCTCCACAACAGCCCGTCCGGTTGGAATTTGGCAATCTGGAAAAAGGCTGGCAACCGGTGGCACACACACCCCTGGTGCGGTTTGCCACAACACCCGCCGAGGTCAATCTGGTTGTGCAGCACCCTGCTAACCAGTTGGGGGCCAATCCACGGCTGGTTCAGACGGTTTATGTGAACGGCGACTACGGCGATGCGGGTGCCGATTCGCTCACGGCGGTGGTCATAACCGCGGCCTCCGGCGACCCATCCACGTTGAAACGAATCGCCACACCCCGGCAAGTGGGTTCGCTTTGGGGGCTGGCGTATGACCGAACTTCCCAACGGCTCTATGCAGCAGCCCTGGCGAAACGGCACGCCGGTTTCGGGCCATTAGGGTCGGGGGGCATCTACCGCCTGTCGCCCGACGACGGAACGGTTTTGCCCTTCATCAATCTCGATGCATTGGGCTTCGCTACGGCTCCGGCTAATCTGAAACGCGATTTGGGCAGTAGCCTTACGAGTGTCAGCCACGATTCGCTGATGTTCTCCCTGGTGGGCAAGTGCAGTTTAGGGGGCCTGGATGTAACCGACGACGGGCAGATGCTGTTCGTCATGAACCTTTACGACCGTGCCCTGTATGCCATTCGTCTGCCTGCTGACGGCGCATTGCCCCAATCCGCGGATGTAAAAAAATTTACACTGCCCCTGACAGCGGGACAATCGGGCGACGCCCGGCCTTTTGCCGTTAAAATATACAACGACCGGGTCTATGTGGGCGTTGTTGAGGATGCCAGCCATTCGAAGCGCGTTACGGATCTGAGAGCCATTGTCTACCGATTCGATCCGAATGCCGACACACCTGCTTTTACCGAGGTTTTTAGTACGGCCTTGACTTATCCACGGGGCACGCTCGACTACGGCGTATCCGGGTGGCAACCCTGGACGGATGATTACCGGCAAGCCAGGGTTTCGTCGGCTCCCGACTGGCTCATCTATCCACAGCCTATCCTGGCTGACATTGAATTTGACACCGACGGGTCGATGATTCTCGGCCTGATGGATCGACTCGGACACCAAGCCGGGGGTGGACAACTCTTTCGGCCGAATTCGTCCATGCCCTTGATGCCCTACCGGGGTTTGTCAGGAGGAGATATTTTGCGGGTCGCTTTTCGGAATGGCCGCTACGACCTCGAACGAAACGGCGGTGTGGGTGACCAACTGTCGGCTGGCCGTAATAACCGACAGGGACCCACCGGGGGTGAATTTTACCACGACGATCAGTTTCAGGCCGATGGCATCGTTTGGCACTAGGAAACCGCTACGGGAGGGCTTGCCATCCTGCCGGAGCAAGGGCAACTGGTCGTAGCCGCCCGCGAACCGGTGCCGGGTCAGTATGTGACGGGTGGTTTTCGCTGGTTTGCCAATCAGACCGGAAGTTTTGTTCGGGGGCAGGCGGCATTTCCGGGCGGGGAGCGGGCCGGTTATTTCTGGAAAACCAACAATGTAGGTGATATCGAAGTCATCGCTGACCCTCCTCCGCTGACCCTCGGCAACCGGGTCTGGAACGATCGCAACGCCAATGGCCAACAGGATGCCGACGAGCCGGGGCTGCCAGCCATTCAAGTAACGCTCCATCACGCAGGGAAATTGGCAGGACAAACCCAAACCGATCAGGCGGGTTATTATGCTTTTGATAACCAATCGGTAACTGGTGGTATACAGCCCCTGACGGACTACGAAATCCGGGTACCCCTGCAACAAACGGCTCATTCGGGCTTGAGCTTGCCCGCACCTGACCGGCGCAAAGCGGTAGCCACCAGCCAGGCTGACCAAATTGACAATGACGCCATTCTGGCCGATCAGACGGCGCTGATTCGTTTTACAACCCCACCAGGGGGCAGGTCAATGCCGGGCTTAGACATCGGGCTTCAGTGTGGTTCCTGTGCGCCCGCCAGCCAGACTGCCGAGCCGGAACGGTTAAGGCTCACGCCCAATCCGGCAGGTGTTCAGACGGCCGTACGCTATCGCGGGTATCAGCAAACCGGTGCATTGACGCTCACCGTGTTTGACCTACAGGGCAAACCCCTGATGACGACTGCCGGCAATTTAACCGATCATCAGTATACACAGACCCTCAACCTGACCAGGCTGACCAGTGGTCATTACGTCGTAACCGTCAGGGAGGGCGATCAAATAACAACCGTTCGTTTAGTGAAACACTAATTTTTATGGGTATGGAACTGCTTTTCAGGAAGGCCAAATACATGGGGCTGGTTATTTTTCTGGCTTTGGTCGGCAGCACGAGCCGATACCACTCCGGTGCTTTACCCGTAATCTCCGCTCCGTTGGCAAAAGATTGTTTTTCGGGAAAATGGGGCAACGACTTCGTGCTTTGCGATAAGGAAAAGAGTGGAAAAAAGGGGAAATCCAATCAAAAGAATCGGCTGGAAGAAGAACTGGTCCTCCAGTTTAAGGGCAAGGACAAAGGGGAACTCAGTTTTTATGATTGCCGGAATACCAAACGAAGTGACCTGTCCATCTCCTTTCATTACGAAGTAACGAATGAAGTCATTCGCTTCTACTGGGAGGGAAAAGCGGATGAGATTGAAACCTACAAAGCCGCTTTCAACTTTCGGGATACGTTTCGTTATGACTGTCGCAAGGATACGCTGGTGTTTACGGACGGTTTTCTGAATAATACGCTTTACCAGGGCAGTACGTATTTTGTGCGCCGATAATCCTCCCTTCCATGAAACGGTTTCTACTCGTTGCATTGCTGCTGTTTACTTCGATCAAGGCAGCAAAAGCACAAGGCCAGGTTCCTACTTTACGGCCTTCGTTGTCGCCCCAATCGCCCAATGTAGCATCGCTGGGCCGATTCGGTGAACATCCGGTTAGTTTGAATACGGGAATACCGTCGATCACCGTTCCGGTTTTCGACATCTCGGCGGGCCAAGTGCGGGTTCCGGTCAGTTTCGATTACCATGCCGGAGGGAATAAAGTGACGGATCAGGCGAGTTGGGTTGGCTTGGGCTGGGCTTTAAATACCGGTGGAGTCATTTCACGCAGCGTGACGGGTCGGCCGGATGAACAGTCGGAGATTTTGTACTGGCCCGGCGTTCATCCCGCCCTGGATCCCAATGTGAGTGGAAATACGGCCTGCGACAACATATTCAATTTCTTTGAACAATATAATAACCGGGTCTACGATTCCGGGTATGATGTTTTTAACCTGACTTTTCCAGGTGGAAGGACCCTTAAATTTGTGCTCATTCCGGACGGTACGGGCAGTGTTGCCACCACCATGCCTTTCGAGCGGGTTAAAATCAGTCTCATACAAGCCCAAACGGGTAGCATCACAGGCTTTACGGTCACCGACGAAGACGGCATCGTCTATACGTTCGACCAGACCGAATCCGTCGCTTTTAACAATGGCAACGGACAACTCAGCTACACCAGTGCCTGGCAGCTCAGCAAAATCCAGGGAAACCGACCGGATGATCTGGTTCAGTTTTATTATACATCGGTCAGTTACAACAGTACCACCGACATCGTCGATACGCAAACCATTGTGGATCAGACTTCAGGTGATTGTAGTTTTGCCTTTCTGGGCAATCAGAATTTCACTTCTGCTGCGGTCAGTACGTATCATACCACCCGTCAGTTGCAGGAAATCGTTTTTCCGGGCGGGAAACTAGCTTTTTCGCCGGAAGCTGCCAATCGGGCCGACCTACCCGGTCTAAAGGCGTTGGATTACATCGATGTGTATGGGTTCAACATCACTTCCAACACCTTCCAGCGAATCAAACGGATTGACCTCCAGCAGGGGTACTTTCCAGCAACCCAACCTCAGAATTACGGTTATCTGAATGCCCCATTGAAACTCAACGCCGTGTTGATGCAGGATATCAATAACGGGATTATCAGTAAATATCTGTTCGAATACAACATGACCCAGAACCTGCCGGGGACCCAATCGCGCAGCCGGGATGTCTGGGGCTATTTCAACGGAGCCAACAACCCGACCACGCTTATACCGGCCCAAACCGTCAACCTGTACGGCACCGCAGGCTATATGGGTTCGACCACGGTCGGCGGAGCCAATCGCTCGTGCAGCGAGCCCCACATGCAGGCCTGGATCCTGAACAAAGTAACCTACCCAACAGGCGGCTATTCCCGTTTTTTCTACGAGTCTAACCGGTATTTTGACGCAGGCATGAACGCCATCCAGTTAGCGGGCGGACTTCGGGTGAACCGAATCGAGACCCAGGCATCGGCCAATGACCCGCTTAAAGTCAAAACATACCGCTACGGCTCCGGCGAAAATGGGTACGGAACCCTCAACGTGACCCTGAACAAAAGCAGTTGGTCCAATGTGTATTCCGAACAGCTTCCCCCCGACTGCCGGCAACAAACCCGCATATTCGGCTCCAATCCCACCTCCAGCATCAGCCCGTTCGACGGCAGTCCGGTTACGTATCCGGAAGTGGCCGAGTATGAAGGCACTTACAACGGTTCGAATGAAAACGGGAAAACCGTCTACACCTTCCGAACCAGTGGTGACGTAACGTTTGGAGTAGGTGGTGGAAATTCCGGGCGAATCTATGTGGCCAGTTATCATTGGGATCGGGGGCAACTGCTCACCAGAACGGTTTATAATCAGGCCAATCAAATGCTCCATCGGCAGGTCAATACGTATATGAACCCGATAAAAACAGAACTGCCAAAAGCCGGGGTTCTGATTCTAAAAAACTTGACCTACACGACCGAATGGGCCACCTACTATTCCAATCCCAGAACCCCTCCTCCCTGCGACTACCTGCGCAACCAATACACACCGCCCACCTACTATCCCTGGCCCAAAGGAAACATCCGGCTATTCCGAACCGAGGACTACCAGTACCCTGCGGGCAATGGCAATGCCGTCGCAACCAGTACTGAAACCGTATACAACGCCGATTACCAACCCGCTCAGCAAACAGTCACAGCCGCTGATGGCAGCATCACCGTGCGGCAGATGCGATACCCGTTTGACCTCAGTTTCCCAACGCCCGCTTCGGGGTCAACACGCGGCATCCAACTCCTGCAGAATCGGGGGCAGCGGAACGTCGTTATTGAAGAATATGCGTACCGCAAAAACCACTCAGCCGATCCAAATCCGTATTTAACCGGGGGGCAATTGAATCTATTTGAAGAAAACAGCCTCGTTCCGGGGTATGCGCTGCCAAAAGAAACACATCGGCTTCAGGTAATGGATCGCTGCTGTCTGCTGAGCGGCTACGTCCCGCTATCGCTGACGAACAGCACGGCGAACAAAGACAGCCGATACGGGCTGGAGTTGACTTATACGGCCTATGATAGCCGGGGCAATCCGCTGGAATACCTGCTGCGGAATGGTTTGCGTACACGCCTGGAATGGAATGCCTACAATCCTGGACTTGTCCCTTTTTCGGTTTTCACCAGCGAAACATCCAATTACAATACCGCGGCCAGTTTAACGACCCGTTATGCCTATGATGTTCCACTCCTGGGAGTAAAAACAACCACCGATCCAAATGGCTTCGCAACCCGGTATGAATACGACCATTTCGGGCGACTGGATGCCATTCGCGACCACGACCTGAACTTGCTCAAAACCTTCGACTACAATTATGCGAACGGCGAACAAAACCCCAAAAAACTCGCTCCATTTTCAACGGTCAACAGTTCGGTCGGAAGCGGTTGTTTCTTGATTTACAATGCTTTGTCCGGCAAAGTATTACAGACGATGAACGACAATACCGTTCAGCAGCAGACGCCGGTCGGCGGGCAAACCAACCAGATCTGGCGATTCGATCAGCAACCCAATGGGGCTTTTAAGTTGACGACCCAGAATGGCAGTGGGCAGGCCCTTCAAACGAATTCGGCCAATCAGGGCGAGTTTCTGCGGATTGGGAACTATACCGGCACCACCCTTCAACTGTGGAATTTTAACGAAACCGCAGCCAACTCCCGGCAGTACCGGGTCAGTCTGTCGGCGGGTACAACCTGGGACATCGAAGGCGCAGGAGCCGGTCCTAAAGCTCAATTGTACGGCAGCATGACCAATCCCGGCGATTTTCATTATAGCCAGCCGTACCGTTTTTTCCAGCTTTTATCCGTATCCTGCCCGGGCTGTTCGGCGCCGATCCCATCCCTGTCAGCCATCCCCTCGTCTATTTGTCCGGGGCAGACAGCGACCATAACCGCCAGTGGCTGCACCGGCGGAACCGTCACCTGGTCAACAGGAGTCGTCGGCAATACGCTGCTGGTCAACAACAGCGGTACGTATTTAGCAACTTGCACGCTCAATGGCTGCACCAGTTCGGCCGGGCAGGTAACGGTACAAACCAACGCCAATTGCGCGGGGGGCGATGCCGTCGGAAACGGTTGCTTTGTCATTTCGAGTGTTTATTCCGGCAAAGCCATGCAGGTGATGAGCGACAACACCGTTCAACAGCAAACGCAGGTTGTGGGACAGGCCAACCAAATCTGGAAATTCGAACAACAGGGAAACGGTCAGTATAAACTCACCTCGCAAAACGGGAGCGGTCAGGTGGCGTCCGTCAACGCAGCGGGCAACGGTGAGTTGATTCGTTTGGCTGCTTTTACCAATACGACCCTTCAATTCTGGAATTTTTCCCAAACCGCAGCGGGTAGCGGACAGTACCGGGTGCATCAGTCCGCCGGAAATACCTGGGATTTAAGAAGCCGTGGCGTCGACCCGGAACTTCAATTATGGGGAAGTGTTCAGAACACCTCCGATCCGGACTATGCAGGTACCTACCGAATTTTCAGGCTCACCTCGGTGGGGTGTCCTACCTCTCCGAACTGCTACTCCATTCGCCTGGTGGCCAACGGGAAACGGTTAACCAACGCGAATGGCACCCTGAAAATACAGGACCCGGACGATAGCCAGAACGGGCAAATTTGGAAACTTGACCCTGTAGGTTCTTCCACTAAGCTCACGACCATGACCGGCACGGGCCTGGTTATCGGTGCGGCTGGCGGGAATCAAACGCTGGATACCGAGCTGGTCCTTCAATCGTATACCGGTCAGGCGCATCAGCATTGGACGCAGCAGTTGGTTACTGATGGCAATCCGGGAATAAAATACGGTTTTGTCAGTAACAACGGGAGTTTCGCCTGGTCGAGTGTCTACAATTGGGGGGGAGGAAATCCTTCCGCTCCCGCTGTGAGCGATTTCACCCTGAAACCGGTCGCCGATTTACTCATTTATGGAGCCATGAAGTGGTTTTTAGATAGTCGAACCTGTCCCTGGTAAATCCTCAAACCGCCCTCAAAACCGGCTGCGTCGATTTGCGAATCACCAGCGTGGTGTCCAGTGTCTGGGTTTCAGGAACAAAATCAGGTCCCTCCGCCAGTTGCCGCAGCAGAAGCCGGGCGGCCACGCGGCCGATTTCGTTGGTCGGCTGAACAACCGACGTGAGGGGCGGAGTGACAAACGCACTGTGGGGCGCGTTGGAAAAACCAACCAGCGAAATTTCATCCGGGATCGACAACCCGTTCTCCTGAATGCAAACCAGGGCTTCGATGGCCGTCGGATCGTTGACGGCAAACAGGGCATCGGGGCGGTCGGGCCGGTTCAACAGTTGCTGGGTGCAAAACCGGGCTTTCCCTTCCACAAAATCGCAGGGCATAATGATCGTTTCGTCGATGGGAAAGGCGTGGGCTTTCAGCGCGTCGATGTAGCCGTTCAGGCGGTTTCGGCTCATGGTCAGGTTTTCGGGGCCGGCGAGGTGGGCAATCCGCCGGCAACCCGTCTGGATCAGGTGTTCGACCGCCCGGAACGCGCCCCGGTAGTCGTCCACCAGCACCTTTGATCCTTGCAATTCATCCACAATCCGGTTAAAAAATACGACCGGCAACCCCTTCCGTTGGGCCGATTGAATGTGTTCGTATTCATTCGTTTCCCGAGTAATTGCCATGATCAGTCCCTCCACCCGGCTCGACAGCATGGCCTGCAAATTGTGCTTTTCAATCTCCAGCGACTCGTTCGACTGCCCGATCATGACTTTATAACCGGCCGCATTGGCGACCTCCTGCACCCCCAGAATCACATTCGGAAAATAGGCATGTACAAACTCCGGGACCAGCACGCCAATGATGTCGGTTTTGTTTTTCCGCAAACTGGTCGCAATCGTATTGGGTTGGTAATCCAGCTCGTGGGCCAGATCCAGAACCGCCTTTTTGGTATCCGGGTTGATATCCGGCGCATTCCGCAACGCCCGGGAAACGGTTGATATCGAGACATTTAATTTAATGGCAATATCCCAGATGGTTGGTTGTTTACTTCTCATACGGACAGGGTCGGATTCACATACTAAAGATAAAATCTCCGCTACGTTACACAAGACGCGTCTTCCTGTTTTTCTACTACCGCGCTCGCCGGGAAATCAATACATCAATATGATTTTTTATGGATTCCGAACCAATCCGGACTTTCCTGCCCGTCTCAACACTTTTGAAATCAGGCCCGCCAGTTTTCCTTTCCGGCAACGTTACCGGAAACGTTTTTTTTGATTCTCCTGAAAACTTGACTCCTTTTCGGTTGCCGTTCTCTTTTTACTTCTGTTAAATTCAGAAATAATTCAATAAAAAATGCTGATTCAGTCCCGACTGTCGAAATCCCGGTAGTCGGGTTATCGACAGAAAAAGAATTGACGATTTGAACTATTCCAATCCATGTACCTGTATGAAAATAAATCTAAGAAAGGTTGGCTGGCTGGCACTCCTGCTGCTAGGCCCCACCATCCGGCTGCAAGTCCTGGCTCATCATCCGGCGGTATCCACGCATAGTCCGTCGGCCCCAAGGGCGGTGTTGCAGATCAGGGGTCTGGTCTCGTCCGAAACCGGCGAAACCCTGCCGGGCGTCACTGTTGCGGTCAAAGGAACGACCATCGGCACCACCACCAACGAATCGGGTCAGTACAGCATCAGTGTTCCCGACGACAAGGCCGTGCTGGTTTTCAGTTCGGTGGGCTACGAAAAACAGGAAATACCGGTCGGCAACCGCATTACGATCAATGCGGTTTTGAAAGGCGACACCAAAGCCCTGGGCGAAGTCGTCGTCATTGGTTACGGCACCCAGCAGCGCCGGGATCTGACCGGATCAGTAGCCTCCATCAAAGGAAAAGAACTGGAAAACCTGCCCGTTCAGGGACCACTAGAAGCTTTGCAGGGCCGGGCCGCCGGGGTCGAAATTGTGCAGAGCAGCGGGTCACCGGGAGGTAGCCCGACGGTTAAAATCCGGGGTATTACGTCGCTCAACGCAGGCAACAGCCCGCTCTATATCGTTGACGGCGTGCCGATTACGGGCAACATCAACGTGGTCAATCCGAATGACATTCAATCCATGGAAGTGCTGAAAGATGCCTCGGCCTCGGCTATTTACGGTGCAAGGGGAGCCAACGGGGTTATCATCATCACGACCAAACGCGGCAAGTCGGGCAAAACGTCCATCAATGTCAGTACCTACACCGGTTTTTCGGAAGTCAGAAAGCAGATTCCGATGCTGAATGCCGTGCAGGAACGCGATTACATCCTGAATGCCGTCCAGAATGCGGGCGTTGCGGAAGTGCGACTGGGCCTCGATACGCTGTTCAACGGCAACACGCCGGTGTATGACACGAATTGGCAGAACGAGCTGTTTCGGAACGCTCCGGTTTCCAACTACGAAGTGTCGCTGCGGGGCGGCAACGACAAAACCACGTATGCGGCCAGTTTAGGCCTGTTCGATCAAAAAGGGGTCGTCATCAGTTCGGGCTACAAAACCTACCGCGGCCGGTTCAGCATCGATCACCAGGCCTCTTCACGCTTTAAAACCGGGGCCAACATTCTGCTGTCGACCGCCAAGCGCGACCAGATTCCCGAGGGCGACGACAACAATGCCGTGCTGACCAACGCCCTCCGGATGCTGCCCTTTTCGCCGGTGTACAACCCCGACGGTTCCTACACCTTCGTCGATCAGATCCAGCGTCCAAACCCGGTCGCCCTGGCCACCCAGAGCAGCATCTTTTCCGTTTCCAACCGCCTGCTTGGCAATATTTACGCCGACTATACGATTCTGAAAGACCTGACGCTGCGCTCGACCCTGAACGTCGACTACGCCGGCAACCGGAACGAAAACTTCATTCCCAGCACCATCCAGGGCGGAGCCGCCCGACCGGCAACGGCTTCCTACGGCGACGGTTTTAGCTGGATCAGCGAAAATACCCTGAATTACAGCCGTTCATTCGGTCAGCATGCGGTTTCGGGTCTGCTCGGCTATAGTGTTCAGGAAACCCGGACGTTCAACCTCTCAGCAGCGGCCAATCAGGGCGCGACGGACAACATTCCGACTCTGAATGCGGCTGCCACGGCAACGGGTGCTTCGAGCAGCAAATCCGCCTGGGGACTGGTTTCATATTATGCCCGACTCAATTACAGTTTCAACGACAAGTATTTGCTGGCGGCCACCCTGCGCCGGGACGGTTCTTCCCGGTTTGGGAAAGACAACCAATACGGGACATTTCCTTCGGTATCAGCCGGTTGGCGGATTTCGCAGGAACCGTTCATGCAGGGCCTGCCTTTTATCAATGACCTGAAATTGCGGGCCAGCATCGGCGTGGTCGGCAACCAGTCCATCAGCGATTACGGGGCGCAGGGTCTGTACAGCACGGGACGCAACTACATCGGCAAATCCGGCATTGCGCTGTCGGCGGTTCCCAACCCAACGCTTAGCTGGGAATCGACTACGCAATCCGACATCGGCATCGATGTGTCGTTTCTGAACGACCGCGTCGCTTTTACCGCCGACGCCTACCTGAAAAAAACGAACGATCTGCTGCTGTCCGTGAATCTGCCGACGAGTTCGGGCTTTAGCTCTGCCTTGCAAAACGTGGGCGATACGCAGAACAAAGGGCTGGAATTCAGTGTCTCCAGCCAGAATCTGGTGGGCGCTTTCCGGTGGAGCACCAATTTCAATATTTCTTTCAACCGCAACCAGATTGTCCGGCTTTCCAACAACAATGCCGACATCATTCAGGCAAGTGCCGATGCGGTTTTCTACAGCGACCGCCCCGTCGGAATCGGGCGGGTGGGCGAACCCATCGGCGTTTTCTTCGGCTATGTGTATACGGGTCGGGTGTATGCAACCTCGGAAGAAGCCAAAGCCGCCAACCTGCGGGATGGCAGCAAAACCGGGCCGCTCTATCAGGCCGGTGACATGATTTACGAAGACCTCAACGGCGACGGTGTGATCAATGCCGACGACCGGCGGATCATTGGCAATTCCAACGCCAAACACACCGGCGGTTTAACCAACACCTTCTCCTACAAAGGGTTCGACCTGTCGGTTTTCATGCAGTGGTCCTACGGCAACCAGATTTTCAACCAGACCCGCCAGTCATCGAACCGGAGTTTTGTCTACAACGCGGCCACGACCGAAGTGCTGCGGAGCTGGCGGAAAGAAGGCGATGTGACCGACGTGCCGCGTGGCGCACCCAGCACCATTGGCCGCAACGGTTTTCCGTCATCCCGCTGGGTTGAAGATGGGTCCTATCTCCGCGTCAAAACCGCCACGCTGGGTTACACCTTTCCATCGACCTTACTCAAACGGATCAAAGTTGAAAGCCTGCGCGTGTATGCTTCCGGCCAGAACCTGTTCACATTCACAAACTACCTGGGTCTGGACCCGGAAGTGAATTTCCGGAACAGTCTGCCGTTGCTCCAGGGCATCGACTTAGGCACGTATCCGCAGGTTCGCACTTTCACGTTTGGCTTAAATCTGGGCTTCTAACCTGACCTCGACCATGAAAAAAATTAGCTATTTCCTCTTAATCACCGCGCTGCTCAGTCTGGCCAGCGGCTGCACCGATGTTCTGGATCAGGTGCCGGTGAGTGCCCTTACGCAGGGTTCCTTTTTCCAGAATGCCGCCGATGCCGAAGCCGCCATCATTGCCGCTTATGACGCCTTGCAGGGTGACGATACCCGCCGGGTGGTCTGGGGTGATGCCCGCGCCGACAACCTGAAAATACCGATTGAAACGATTGGCGTCACCGATCCGGGCGTACTGGATTTTCAGAATGACAACATCAGCAACAGCAACGGTTTTGCAACCTGGGGCTCTTTCTATGTGGGCATAAACCGCGTCAATAACGTACTGGCGCAGGTCCCTACCATTCAGAGCCCGACCATCGGCAGCGTCCGCAACCGGATTATGGGCGAAGCGTATTTTCTGCGGGCCTTCAATTATTTCTTCATGGTACGGCTCTGGGGTGCCGTGCCGCTGGTGCTGGAACCGACCAATTCATTGGATAAAGATCTCCAGTTGCCGCGAACACCCGCCGACAAAATTCAGGAGCAAATTATTGCGGACCTGATCGAAGCGGAAAAATTACTGCCCGTTACCTACGCATCGAACATCGAAACCCGGGGCCGGGCCACGCAGGGAGCCGCGCAGGCCTTGCTGAGTAAGGTCTACCTCTGGCGGAGTTCGTTTAACCAGACGAATGAGTGGCAACTGGCCGCCGATTATGCCGCCAAAGTCCTCGCCAACCCGACCTACTCGCTGGTTTCCGGGGCCAATTACGGCACGCTTTTTACTGCCAAAAATACGACCGAATCCATTTTCGAGCTTCAGTACAGCAACGCCAATCAGGAAACCAACGGTCTTTCGGCCTATTTTCTGCCCCGCAGCAGCAAGGTACAAACCGGTGGAAATCAGACGCTGATTCCAACCCCGAAACTGGTAGACGCGTTTGAACCGGGTGATTTGCGGAAAACCGCCAGTTTCTTTCTGAGCAACCCGCAAACCGATCAGTTTGCGAACCTGCCGACGGTTGGGAAATACCTCGGAACGGTGGTCGGCAACGCCCGCTTCGGCGATAGCAACTACATCTTTTTGCGGCTGGCCGACGTCATTCTCATGCAGGCCGAGGCTCTGACGCAGTTGGGCAAAACCACCGAAGCCATCGCGCTGGTCAACCGCATCCGCAACCGGGCGGGTTTGGCAAATACGGCAGCCGCGACTAAAGATGCGCTTTTGCTGGCCATCGAACAGGAACGCTTCGTCGAGCTGTGTTTCGAAGGCCATCGCTGGTATGATCTGCTCCGAACCGGGCGCGCCAAAGCGGTTCTGGGCGTCGATAAAAAACCACTGCTGCCCGTTCCGATAACCGAAATTATGCTCAATCCCAATCTGTTGCCCCAAAATCCGGGGTATTGATCCTCTCGTCCAGCCGCTCATCGATAGTCCGGCGGAGCGGCTGGCTTTTAGGTAAAACCGTTGAAACCATGCAAGTCAACTTGAAAAGAATCGTTCTGTCGCTGAGTCTCGGTTTCGCCCTGACCGGCGTGCTGGTGGCGCAGGATGCCCGCGATATCAAAACCGGGATGGTGATTCCCGACGAAACGTACAGTGATCAGCCTTACATCGTCAAAACCAACGACGGCGCGTGGCTCTGCGTGCTGACCACCGGAACCGGCCACGAAGGCGCATCGGGCCAGCATCTGATTTCCCAGCGGAGTCTCGATCAGGGGAAAACCTGGATCGACAAACGCGATGTCGAACCGGGCGACGGGCCGGAAGCGTCGTATGCAGTGCTGTTGAAAGCCCCGTCGGGGCGGGTTTTTGTTTTCTACAACCACAATACCGACAACATCCGGGCGGTGAAAGGCGACAGTCCGCCGTATGCCGATGGACTGGTCAAGCGCGTGGATAGCCAGGGGTATTTTGTCTTTAAATACTCGGACGATAACGGCAAAAGCTGGTCGGCCAACCGGGTCGCGATTCCCATGCGGAATTTCGAAATTGACAAAAAGAACCCGTACCAGGGCAAAATTCAGTACTTCTGGAACGTGGGCCGGGCGTTTGCCTACAAGGAATCGGCGTATGTTCCGGTCCACAAAGTCGGCGGTTTTGGCGAAGGCTTTTTCACCAGCAGCGAAGGCGCGTTGTTGCAAAGTCCCGATTTATTCACCGCCACCGATCCCGCCAAGGCGAAGTGGAACACCCTGCCCGACGGCGAAATCGGCCTGCGGACACCGGCCAAAGACGGCGGTCCCATTGCCGAAGAACAGAATTTTGTGGTGTTGAGCGACGGTTCTTTCTTCTGCGTTTACCGGACCATCGACGGTTATCCGGCCTATACCTACAGCCGGGATGCCGGTCATACCTGGGAGCCGCCCCAGTACATGCGGTATGGCAACGGCCAGTTGATGAAGCACCCGCGAGCCGCTAATTTTGTCTGGAAATGCGAGAACGGAAAATACCTCTACTGGTTTCACAACCACGGCGGGCGGTTTATTCGGGAACACAAAAACCGGCGTAGCATGGCCTACGAAGACCGGAATCCGGCCTGGGTGTCGGGTGGTGTGGAAGTCGATTCGCCCAAGGGGAAAGTCATCAAATGGACGCAGCCCGAGGTTTTGCTCTACGATGAAGACCCGCTGATTCGGATGAGTTACCCCGATCTGGTCGAAGACAAAGGCTCGTATTACATCACAGAAACGCAGAAAGACGTCGCCCGCGTCCACAAAATTGACGAGAAGCTGCTGAGCCAACTGTGGAATCAGTTCGACAACGCGAAAAAAGCGCAGGACGGTTTAGTGACCAACTGGTCGTATCAATCAGGAAAATTTCCGCAAACCGTGGCCGCCCCAACGCTGCCCGAATTCTACAAACGCGATACGAAGAAACTGGAACAGCCGGGCATGAATGTACCAAACGGTTTTACCGTCGACCTCAGCTTTAACCTTACCAACCTGTCTGACAACCAGATTCTGCTCGACGCCCGCGACGCCACCGGAAAAGGCTGGTTTGTACGAACGACCGACAAAAAAACGGTTGAGTTTGCGATGAACGACGGGCGTACGGAATCCACCTGGTCCTGCGACGAAGGCTTGCTGAAAGCCAATCAAAACCACAATGTCAGCATCATTGTCGACGGCGGCCCGCACCTCATCTCCTTCGTAGTCGACGGCAATTTCAACGACGGGGGCGACACGCGACAGTTCGGCTGGGGGCGGTTCAATCCGTACCTGAAGTCTGTGGCCGGGGCCGCTCAGATCACCCTCGGAACGCAACTCAACGGGCGGATCAGTCAGCTTTCGGTCTACAGCCGGGCGTTGACGGTGTCGGAAGCCATCGGCAATTACAACGCGCAGAAGAAGATCCCGTAAAACCGTTGCTTTTTCCCCTAAAGGCCGGGCGGCCGGAGCCGGACTTTCGCATCCGGAAGATGCTTTGTCCAAGTCCCCTTTAGGGGAACGGGGCAGCAGCCAGCCCACGGTTAAAACCGTGGGCCAGGGGATCATTTGGGCATTCTCAAACCGTTTCAACGGTTTATTGCTCCTAAAACCGTTGAAACGGTTTCCCGATCCAGATGCGTTTTTCCGGATTCCCCACGGACGGTTAGCCGATGCGATGAAACTGTGGGCGGGATTGTCCACTTCCGGGTTCGTTCCAAATAATTATCTCATTCTTAAAAAACCAAACACATCACCCTGATTCTCATGAACTTGAAACGATCCGTTGTGAACGCCAGCATCGAAACGGCGAAAGAAGTTATCGCCCATTTCGGATTGTACCTCCCTCCTTTCGCCAACTGGACCCTGGACCAGTGGCTCGACGCCGGGCCGGAATACAACGAAATCCGCGACTGCATGCTGGGTTGGGACGTCACCGACTTTGGCAGCCAGGATTTTCACACCATCGGGCGGACGTTGTTTACCGTCCGCAATGGCCGACCTAACCAGCCGAATTATCCGAAACAATACGCCGAAAAGTGGCTGATCGACCCGGAAAACCAACGCGCACCGGCCCACTTCCACCTTTCCAAACGCGAAGACATCATCTGCCGCGCGGGTGGTAATGTGCTGGTGCAGCTCACCAAGGCCGACGCCGAAGGCCATCCGTCCAACGAGACTTTCCTGACGCAGGTGGACGGCTGTACCCGGCGGTTGGGACCGGGCGAGATCGTGCGACTGCGGCCCGGCGAAAGCCTGACGATTCACCCGCGCACCATTCACCAGTTCTGGGGTGAAGAAGGCACTGGCTGGCCGATCGACGGCGTTGGCTACACGCTCAGTGCCGAGATTTCGAGCGTCTGTGACGACCTGAACGACAACGTTTTCCTGGTCGATTACGGCATCCGGTTTCCCGAAATTGAAGAGGATGAAGCCCGCCGGTATTTCCTCTGCCATGAGTATCCCAGGGCTGGTATTGAACTTATTAGCGAATAACCCTAAACCTGATGATGCCACGTCGCTTTTCGATTGCCCTGCTGGTTTTGTCCGGCCTGGCCTTTGCCGGTTCTGCTTTCCTGTATGCGTCCGATAAACCCGCAGCAACCGGCCCGGTGTTGATGCTCGCCCTGGTTTTGCTGGCGCTGGCGTTCCGGGGCTTTGCCCAACTCAAAGGTTTTTCCTACACCGTCTGGATTCTGGCGGCTGTCACGGTCGCGATGTTCTACCCCACGTATTTCTTCACCGTCGGCGATTTTCAGTTAAAAAAGCTCATCGTCCCTTTCGTGCAGCTCACCATGTTCGGCATGGGGTCGCACATGAGTTTTGACGATTTTAAGGGCGTTGTCAAAATGCCGAAGGGCGTTCTGATCGGAATTGGCTGCCACTTTATGGTGATGCCGCTGGTCGGTTTTTCGCTCTCCCATCTCTTCGATTTTGAGCCCGAAATTGCGGGGGGCGTCATCCTGATCGGCTGCGTTTCCAGCGCGATGGCGTCCAATGTGATGTCGTATCTATCGGGGGCCAACCTGGCGCTGGCCGTCACGATCGGGGCCTGTTCCACCATCCTGTCGCCGTTCATAACGCCTTTTCTGATGAAATGGCTGGGCGGGCAGTACGTCGAAATCGACATCGCCCACATGATGATCGACATCACCAACATGATCATCATCCCGATTGTGGCCGGTTTTATTTTCAACCTGTTTTATTTCGGCAACGAAACCAGACGCGCCAGAACCGTTCAGTTGCTGGCATTTGCCGGTATCATTCTGGTAACCAATCTGGTGATGATGGTAGTCACGATGGCCGACGGCATGGGTTTTCTGATGGCCCTCCTGACCTCGACGTTCTGGTTTTACCTCCTGCCCATGGTGAGCGCGATGCTGCTGAGAAATGCAAAGAATATCAACCGGCCCATGATCGAAAGCAGCCTTTCCTTTATCGCCATGCTCGGCATTGTGATCAATACCGTCATCATCACGGCGTCCGGGCGCGACAATCTGCTGCAAGTCGGTGGATTGCTGATCATTACCTGCCTGTTGCACAACCTGATCGGCTTGAGCGTCGGTTATTTCACGGCCTTGCTGTTCGGACTGCCGGAGCGCGACCGCCGGACGATTGCCTTTGAAGTCGGGATGCAAAACGGCGGAGTGGCCACCGGCCTGGCCCTGCAAATGGGGAAAGTAGCGACCTTGGGGCTGGCGTCGGCCATCTTCGGACCGTTGCAGAACGTGACGGGTTCGGCGCTGGCGAACTGGTTTCGGAAACGACCGACGGGAGAAAATGCCGCTCCTGAATTCCCAGTTCCATCTGAAAGTCAGAATGTTCCGGCAAGCCTATTCTCGGGAGAACGTTCCGTGTAAAAAGAGGCTATTGTCAAATCCAGCCCACGGTTTGAACCGTGGGTTTATAAGAAATGCATCGCGTGCGCTGAAACCGTTTCAACGGTTTTGAGATCTCAAAACCGTTGAAACGGTTTCCCATACCAGATTCGTTTTTATTACCGGATTCCCACGGTTCAAACCGTGGGCTGTTTTTTAATTCGTATCGAAATCAATGCAGCAGCAACAGCGTCGATACAACCCCGGCCACGTATAACAACTTGACCCGCAGCACCCGCAGGCACTTGCTGATGTGAAATTCGATGGTTTTTTCGGCCAGCCCGAGTTGCTCCGCAATTTCCTTGTTGGCAAGGCCACTGCGGCTGAGTTCGAACACTTCCCGGCTTTTTTCGGGCAGATTTTGCAATTCCCGCAGGTAGACTTCCTGCACTTCCCGCACCTGAATCCACTCCTGCACGACGTTGGCCGAGTGCGAAACCTGAACTTCCGAATACACCTCGTCGAGCGAAACCGATTTGTGCAGGATTTGCTTCCGGAGGTAGGAAATGATCCGGTTTTTGAGCGCCGAAAACAGATAGACCTGAACGGTTTTGTCGATGGAAAGAGCTTCCCGCTGCACCCAGAGTGTCACAAATAAATCCTGCACCAGATCTTCGGCGGCATCCGAATCACCGGTTTTCCGGTAGGCCAATGCATAGAGTTTTCCGGAAAACCGGGCGTGCAGTTCCGCAAAAGCCGCCGAATCGGCTTTCGTTTTCACCAGTTGCCACAGCGCCTGGGCGTCCATCTCACGGTACGGGTTGTGCATCGATTCTAAAAAGCAGGCCGAATGCAATACTACTAAGGTTTCAGATAGTATTCGTTATAAACTTTCTTCAAATCCCACCAGGGTTAGCGTTTTTTTGTGCGTCTTGTAGGTAAAGCAGCCAACCAAGCAGGAGCTGACCAAACGAACCTATGAACCCAAAAGCCATTTCGCCCGACCTGTTGAAGAAATACCTGGAGGGAAAGTGCAACCCGGACGAAGTTGAACAGGTAGAGCAATGGTACGCCAGCCTGAACAATGTAACCGCCGAAAGCCGGGACTTTGACCAGCCCCGGCACTTGAAAAAAATTCAGGAACTTATCCGCCACCAAACCGACGACGAAATCCAGCCGGAACAACCGGTCAAAATCCGTCCGCTGGTGCCGAATGTCTGGCGATATGCTGCGGCTGCTGTGGTGCTGCTCATCGCGAGTCTGGGCGTCTACTTCTATCTGAATACGACCCAACCGGCTGCAAACCCGGTCGCCGATGCGGTTTCCATTGTCAACACGCAGAAGCAGGTGGTCCGTCACCAGTTGCCGGATGGCAGCAAGGTCTGGTTGAATCCGGCCGCCAAAATTCAGTATACGGCCCGGGCGTTTTCCAAAACGTCGCGGACGGTGAGCGTCGAAGGCGAAGCGTTTTTTGAAGTAACCAAAGACCCGGCGCGGCCCTTCTTTGTCAAGAGCAATTCGCTGCTGGTGAAAGTGTTGGGAACCAGTTTCAACGTAAAGTCCAACTCCGATCAGTCGTGGTATGAGGTATCGGTCGTAACGGGCAAGGTGTCGGTGTCGGTTCCGGACCGCCAGGGGAAAGCGAAATCGGTGCTGCTATTGCCCCGGCAACAGGCGGTTTTCGAAGTTGCTTCGGGCCTGCTGACGTCCACGGAACTCTCGAAATTCCGGGAAAAAGTCGATACTTGGCAGCCCATTTCGCTCACGTTTGAGGACGAAAAACTGTCGGAAATTGCGATGCGACTGCAAAAGAAATACGGAATCAAAATCAAACTCGCCAACCCCAATCTGGCCAATTGCCGCCTGAAAGCCACTTTTGACCACAACCGGCTGGCGGAAATTCTGGAAATAACGACCCAAATGGTGGAAGCGACTTACGAAATGCGGGGCGACAGCATCGTGATCGACGGCGAAGGCTGTGGTACCGTAGAATGAACGCAAAAAACCGGAAGACGAAATGTTAATGATTATCGCTAAACCCCCTCCTATGCTACAACGACACTCCCTCTTTTTGCCGGGCTTGTAAAGGAAATCAGGAGTGATTGCGGCACTCCTGACTCTGAACAAGCATTCCTGAATCCCATCACTCGGAAGGTGATGATCGGCTTTCTATTGTTCAATTTAACCACCCAAACCTATGCATTTTTTTCTAAAAAACAAGACTGTATATGCCCTTATGCGGTTATCGGTGCTTCAAATTCTGCTCATTGGACTCCTCACGGCGGTTGCCTACGCCCGGGAATCCGACGCGCAGGATCTTCTCAAACGAAACATTAGCCTGAAGGCTGAAAATATATCACTGCAAAAAGCCCTTTCGGAAATCGAAAACCGGGCCAAGGTACGGTTTGCCTACAGCCGGAGCATGATTCCGGTCGACGAAAAAGTGAGCATCTCGGCCCTCAACGAACCGCTTTCGGCCGTCCTCGACCGGCTTCTGTCACCCTTGCAAATCGAATACAAATCCACCAACGAACAGATCATTCTCAAGCGCAACCGACGAAAAACGTCCTTCCTGAACGCCCCCGAGATTCTGCGGGACATTACGCCCCTGCCGATCCAGCCCAAAGCTGACATCACGATTTCGGGGAAAGTGACCGACGAGAAAAACGAGGCCCTGCCGGGTGTTAGTGTCGTTCTGAAAGGCTCACAGCGTGGAACCACCACCAATGCCGAGGGCCGGTATACGCTCGCAGTTCCAGATGAAAAGGCGACGCTGGTTTTCTCGTTTGTGGGCTATTTGCCGGAAGAAATGGTCGTTGGCAATCGGTCCACCGTCGATGTTTTACTCAAAACCGACACCAAAGCCCTGGCCGAAGTGGTTGTGGTCGGCTACGGAACGCAGCAAAAAGAAGACATTACCGGCGCGATTTCCACGATTTCCGAACGGCAGATGAAAGACGCGCCCGTGGCGCAGGTGGGGCAATTGTTGCAGGGAAAACTGAGCGGGGTGCGCATCGATCAGGTGTCGGGACGGCCCGGCGAAGGCATGAACATCAAAATCCGGGGGGCGGTTTCGATCACCGCCGGGGCCGATCCGCTGTATGTGGTGGACGGAATGCCCATTTCCGGCAACATCAACACCATCAACCCCGCTGAAATTGAAAGCATTACGGTTCTGAAAGATGCCGCAGCCTCCTCGCTCTACGGTTCCCGGGCGGCCAACGGCGTGGTGCTGATCCAGACCAAATCGGCGATTCCCGGCAAAACGCAGATCGATTTCGATGCCTATTACGGGTTTGAACAGATCCCGAAATCGCGTCGGCTGACGATGATGAACGCGCAGGAATACGCGCAGTTTCAGAAAGAAATCGCCGAACTGAACGGCCGCCCGGTGAACGCAGCTTTCCAGAATCCCGAACAATACGCCGGAAAAGGCACCGACTGGTACGACGCCATCACCCGAACCGCGCCCATCCAGAGCTACAACCTGACCGTCAACGCGGGCATGAAAAATTTCAGCACCTCGGTCACGGGCGGTTATTTCAGTCAGGAAGGCGTCATTGTCGGAACGGGGTATAAGCGGCTTTCGCTGCGGGTCAACTCGATTTTTACGCCCAGCCCGAAGGTGCGAATCGGCTTCAACATCGCCCCGAATTACGCTACCAACACCAATTTTGCCACCGACGGCGGGCCCTACGGTTCCGAGAACATCGTTTCGGCGGCTCTGGCGACCACCCCGCTGGCGAGTCCGTATAATCCGGACGGTAGCCTGACGCTGACCGCTTCGGACCCGGCCACGTTTGGCAATCCGAACTGGCTCCGGGTGGCCAAAGAGAAAGTGTATGAGGGGAAGAATCTGCAACTGCTGGCAAACGCCTTTGTCGAATATAAAATCCTGAAAGGGCTGACGGCCAAGACGACGGTGAACGTTCAGACCAGCAATTCCAACGTGTTCCAGTTCAATCCGTCGACCATCGGCGTCATGTTTACGCCCCCGCCCCGGATTCCGTTCGGTTCAGACAACTCCAGCCGGTCGTATAACTGGGTGAACGAGAACTCGTTGATGTACCAAACCGACTTCAACGGGCACAACATCGACGCGCTGGTTGATTTTACGGCGCAGCGGTTTCGGAGTGAAAACACGCTCGTTACGGCCAGCAACTACGCCGACGACAAGATTCAGGCCGTCAGTGCCGCCGGTCGGGTGGTGGTTACCAGCGGGGTTCAGGAGTGGGCGTTGCTGTCGTATCTGGCGCGGTTCAATTACAATTACAAGAGCAAATACCTCTTCACGGCGTCGGTTCGGCGCGACGGTTCTTCCCGGTTTGGGCCGGACAACCGCTGGGGAAATTTCCCCTCCGCTTCCGTGGGCTGGATTGTGTCGAAGGAAGATTTCTGGAAATTCAAACCGGTTTCGTTCCTGAAACTCCGCGCCAGCTACGGCACCACCGGCAATTTTGACATCGGGAATTACACGTTTCGTTCGACCATCAGCCCGGTGTATTACGGGTTTAACAACGGGCTGTTTCAGGGCCGGGCCACGACCAACCTGGGCGACAACACCTTAGGCTGGGAACGCAAAAAGCAACTGAACGTGGGCGCCGACATCTATTTCCTGAACGACCGCATTCAGTTGACGTATAATTATTATTCCACGAAATCCAGCGATTTGCTGTTTAACGTTGCGGTTCCCCAATCGTCCGGTTTCAGTAACATTCAGACCAACATCGGCGAGCTGAAACTGTGGGGCCACGAAATCGGAATCAATACCTATAACATCAACACCAGCCGGTTTTCGTGGAATACCAACTTCAACCTTTCGTTCGACCGCAACAAAACCGTCAGCCTGTCGACCCAATCAACCACGGCTTTGTTCCACGGCATCAGCAGCTACGGTTTTTTCAGCCACCGCTCGCAGGTAGGCCAGCCCGTCGGCATGTTCTACGGGGCCGTGCAGGATGGGGTCTATGTGAATCAGGCCGACTTCGACCGTTCGCCCAAATACGCTGATTCGCAGGTCGGAACGATCAAATTCCGGGATTTGAACGGCGACGGAAAAATCACGTTTCCCGAAGACTACACCGACATCGGCAACCCCTGGCCGGATTTCATTTTCGGGATGACCAACACATTTACGTACGGGAATTTTGACGGCTCGCTGACCCTCACCGGCACCTACGGCAACCAGATTCTGACGCAGTATGAAAACTGGACGACCAACCTCGACGGCGTTTTCAACGTTCTGGCCGAAGTAAAAGACCGCTGGAAATCGCCGGAAAACCCGGGAGCGGGCAAATACGGCAGCACTAAACAGGGAACAACGTACCTCGAGCGCGACCGCTGGCACACCCGCTACATCAAGGACGGGAGTTTTCTGTCGTTCAAAAACATCACGCTGGGCTACACGCTACCACTGAAAGCCGGGAGTGTCGTCCGTCGGCTGCGGGTTTACGGAAGCGTTCAGAACGCGTTTGTGATCACCCGATATCCGGGACCGAATCCGGAAGTAAACACGCGCAATTCGACCAGCGGCAGTTCGCCGGGTATCGATGAAAATTCGTATCCGGTGCCCCGCACGGTCAGTTTCGGCGTTAACGTCGGTTTCTAAACCCTTCAATTCGACTCACCATGAAAAATAGATTTTTACTCGCGGGACTCCTGCTTATCCTGGTCAGTGCCTGCAAAGATTTTTTAGATGTTGTTCCAGAAACCGTGCTGACACCGGCCAGTTTCTACCAGTCGAAAGCGGATTTTGAACAGGCCGTCGGCGGAATTTACGCCCCCCTGCAACCGCTGTATAACCAGGACTGGATTCTGAACGAGATGCGTTCCGACAACACCCATTTTGTGTTCAACATCGCCCAGCGCGGTCCCAAACCGGAAGAAGATCCTTCGACGTTCACCATCGAAAACAACAACCGCAATACGGCCGGAAAATGGACGAACGACTACCTGATCATCGCCCGCGCCAACCAGGTGCTGACTACGATCGACGCGGTCGATTTCGATCAGGCTTCCAAAGACAATCTGAAAGGGCAGGCGTATTTTCTTCGGGCTTTTGCGTATTTCGATTTGCTGAAAAATTTCGGCGGTGTCCCGGTTTTTCTGGAACCGGCCGGTTCCTACAAAGACACGTTCAAGCCGCGCGCCGACATCGCCGAGGTCTACAAACAGATCATCGCCGACGCCGAACAGGCGGCCAAACTGCTGCCCGCCAAAACCGCCCAGACGGCTGGACGCGTCGCATCGGGCGCGGCTTACACCCTGCTCGGCGACGTGTATATCAACCAGAAACGCTGGCCTGAAGCCGAAGCCTCGTTGAAACTGGTGACAGCCCAGGGTTACGCGCTGGTGGCCGAATACGGCGATGTGTTTAAACCGACGAACGAGGGCAATAGCGAGATCATTTTCGATGTGCAGTACGCGGAAGGCACGTCGCAGGCCGTCAGCAATTACATGCCGTACAAGTTTTTGCCGGTTTTAGCTGATCCATCGGTGATTACCGGCGTAAAACCGTCGTCGTCGAACACGGATGGCTGCTACAACACGCCAACGCCGGATTTGCTGGCGGCTTACGAGGATACGCTCAGAGACAAACGGTACAAGGCGTCGATCGGGTTTTATTCCGGCACCTCGCCGTTGGTGGGCGTTACGTATAAAAATACGCCGTACATCAAGAAGTATCAGTTTCCGCACGCCCGCTACGGCGAAACCGGCGTCAACTGGCCGGTCTACCGGTATGCGGAAGTACTACTGATGCTGGCCGAAGCGGTCAATGAACAGGGGCGTTCGGCGGATGCGGGCGGTTTTCTGAATCAGGTTCGCACCCGGGCGGGCTTGCCCAATGCCACCGCTCATACCCAGACGGCGCTGCGCGACGCCATCCTGCGCGAACGCCGGATCGAGCTGGCTTTTGAGAACAAACGCTGGCATGACCTGGTCCGCAGTGGGCTGGCGGTCAAGACGATGAGCGAATACGGTGCGCGAATCAAGGCCAATCCGCAGAAATATTATTACCCGCTGGGTAGCGCGCCCGCAGCCGCTGCTTTTAACGTTACCGAGCGGGATTTGCTGTATCCGATTCCCATCGGCGAGATCATCATCAATCCGGATATGAAACAGAATCCGGGGTATTGAAAAAAGCCCTGTCAGCGCCGGGCCGTCGTACGGTCGAAGACCCTGACAGCGGCTATCGCTTATCCAACTCTATTGTTCAACAACGGTCCTAAATCAGCTATTTTTCCAATATGATACGACCTGAATTTCTCTACGGCAATGCAGAGTGTAACGTCAGCCCAGCGTTGCAACCGCTGACAGGGCCTTCGACCGTACGACGGCCCGGCGCTGTCAGGGTTATGCACCGGTTTTTGCTATTGACTACACTTCTATGGATGTCCTTCTCAACCGGTTTCGCACAACCCCGCCTGGACAAAACCTTCTTCAACGGGAAGGATCTAGTCGGCTGGTCGGCGACGGACATGACGTATTGGTCGGTGAAAAACGGTGCCATTGTGGGCCGGGCCGACCAGCCGGTGGCCAAAAACCGCTTCCTCTGGTCGTCGGTCAACGTGAGCGATTTTTATTTGAGCATCGACGTCAAACTCGAACCGGACGACCGCAATGCCGGCATTCAGTTTCGCTCCAAACAGGCCGACGCGACGGGGCAAGCCCTAGGTTATCAGGCGGATATGGGCAAGGACGTCTGGGGGCGATTGTACCACGAACACGGTCGGCAGAAACTGGACTGGGGCGACCGGGGCGAGAAAGCCGTCAAACGCGGACAGTGGAATCATTACGAAATTCTGGCCGTGGGCGACCGGATCTGGACGGCGATCAATGGCAAGCTGGCGGTAGCAATCAAAGACCCCGGCGGGGATGCCTCGGGGCAGATTGCCCTCCAGATTCACAGCGGTGATCCGCAAACCGTTACCTACAAAATCAACAAGCTGGTCCATCATCCGAAAGTCGAACTGGCGGGAATGAACGAAGCACAGTTGAACGACCAACTGAAACGCCCGGAGGACAAACGCCAGAGCCGTTTGCCGCTGAAATTCAACCCGGACGAGGTGATTGCATTTGCGGGCGGCACTAACATCGCCACGATGCGCAAAGACGGTATTCTGGAAACGCTGCTCTTGGCCGCTCACCCCACCACAAAACTCCACCTCTGGAACCTGGGCTGGGACGGCGACACGGTGTATGAGCAATTCCGGGATGTCGGTTTCGGGAGCTGGAGCAAGAATCTGGACAGCCTGGGCGCCGACGTGGTGTTTGTGCAGTTCGGGCAACTAGAGTCGCTGGATGGCGAAAAAGCCCTGCCCGGTTTTGTCAAAGCGTATCAAAAATTGCTGGACAGTATTCGGAAAACCGACCGGCGCATCGTGCTGCTTTCGCCGATCCCGTTTGAACCCGCCCGTTCGCACCTGACCCCGGAGGGTAAATCGAATAATCGGTTGACGAACGCGCCCGTTGAGCAATACACGAATGCGATCCAAAAGCTGGCGGAATCCGACGGGTACAGTTTTGTCGATCTGTTTCATCCGGTTCAGTCGTCGGCTTCGTTCGGGACTTTGACGACCAACGGGATGCACCTAAACACCGACGGCCAGCAATTGGTGGCGGAATTAATCTTGAAAGCCTTGCATCAGCCGCAGGAATTTTCCAATCAGTTCGCTCCGCTTCGAAAGGAAGTTCTGACGAAAAACGTCCTGTGGTTCAACTACTGGCGACCGAGCAACTGGGCATTTCTGAACGGCGACCGGATCACGCAACCGTTTAGCCACGACTGGAAAGACAAAAACCGGCGGATTTTTCCCGAAGAAATGAAAGCGTTCGAGCCGCTGATCCGGGAAGCCGAACAGCGAATTGCGGACGAACAACACAAGCTGGCTCCGGTGCGATGAGCACTATTCGTCTATTTTCAAAATATAGCCCACGGTTTGAACCGTGGGAATCCGTCGAAAAAAACACGGCCAGGAAACCGTTTTAACGGTTTTGCAAACCGCCTTAAACCGTTAAAACGGTTTATAAAAATTGCGTTTTTTCTCCAAACCCACGGTTCAAACCGTGGGCTGTATGAACCTGCAAACGCTCAATTCATCATTCCCAAAACCTGATTTTTTGTCAAATGACGCGTACCATTTCTACTTTTCCACCTAAAATCCCGCTATTGATTGCGCTCATTTTGAGTCTAATCAGCCATTCCAATCGTGGTTTCGGTCAAATCAATCCGATGTCTGTTTCGCCGGCCGAAACTGACAATTCAGTGGCCGCCGAACTCAAATCTTTTCAATTGGCCAAAGGCTACAAAATCGAGTTGTTCGCTTCCGAAGACCTCGGCATTGCCGACCCCTGCGCCATGCGGTGGGACGAAAAAGGACGGCTCTGGGTGCTGACCATTCCGTCGTATCCGCAACTGGAACCCGGCAAAAAACCGGTCGATAAACTCACCGTTCTGGAAGACCGCAACGGTGACGGCAAGGCGGATACGTCCTGGGTTTTTGCCGACGGACTCATGATGCCGCTCGGTTTTGAACTCGGCCACGGCGGGGTGTATCTGGGCGAACAAACCGAACTGGTGTTTCTGAAAGATACCGACGGCGACGGAAAAGCCGACAAACGGCAGGTGCTGATGTCGGGTTTTGGCACGCACGATTCGCACCAGACCATCAACTCGTTTATCTGGAGTCCCGGGGGTGAGTTGTTTTTTTCGCAGGGACACAGCATCTACAGCCGCGTCGAAACCGCCTGGGGCATCGAAAAAGCCGACCGGGCGGCCATCTGGCGGTATCGGCCCCTGCGCCGTCAGCTCGACAATTTTCTGGATGGTTCGATGGCCAGCGTCAATCCGTGGGGCATGAACTTTGGCGAATGGGGCGAAATGTTTCACAAAGCCAACGACCCCGAATTGTTTTACACCGTTCCCGGTCTGGTCAAAACCGCCCAACGCGCCCTGCTCCCGCCCATTGGCAAACTCGTCATCAAAGGTTCCATCATCGAAATCATTCGGACCAAACACCTGCCGGACGATTTGAAGGGTGATTTTGTGATTGCGGGATATTACAACAACAAAATTGAGCGGATGCGGGTTGCGAACGATTCGTCCGGGTATTCGGCCCGGCTGCTCGACCCGATTCTGAGTTCGAGCAGCCGCAGTTTTCGGCCCATCGACGTGAAAGTTGGCCCCAACGGCGCATTGTACATTCTGGATTGGTACAACCCGATTATCGGACATTACCAGGCTTCCATGCGACACCCGGATCGCGACAAAACCCACGGACGAATCTGGCGGATTACGGCCACCGACCGGCCGCTGGTTCAGCTGCCGAAGCTGGCCGGGCAGCCGGTCCCGGTTTTACTGGATCATCTGAAATCCGATGAACACTGGGTGCGGTATCAGGTGAAGCGGCTTCTGGCCGAAAAACCGATGCCCGAAGTGCGACCGGATTTAACGGAATGGGTGGCAAAACAAGACCCAAAAGATCCGAATTACGAACATCACCTGATGGAGGCACTCGGCGTCTTTGAAAGCCACGAACTGGTCTATGAAGACCTGCTTCGGCAACTTACCAAAGGAAAAGAACCGGGCGCGCGGGCCTATGCCGCCCACGTGGTGGGGCGTTGGTCCGATCGCCTGGCTGATCCGCTGGCGGTGCTGGAACCGTTGATCAACGACAAACATGCGCGAGTTCGGCTGGAGGCCCTCGTGGCGGTCAGTTCGGTTCACCGCCCCGAAGCGATGGTTCTGGCGACGCAGGTGCTGAATCAGCCGATGGACAAATTTCTAACGTATGCGCTGAACAAAACCGCCTATGCCTTGCAGGATTCGTGGGAACCGGCTTTGCAAAACGGGAAGCTGACGTTCAAAAAACCGGCGCATCTGGCCTGGCTTGTAAGCGTTTTACCACCGTCGTGGTATGCGCCGGATCAATATCGGAAGCTGATCGGAACCGAAAACCTTTCGCCAGAGGTTCGGCGGAACCTGCTGCTCAGTCTGGCGAAAACCGGAAAAGCCGCCGACATCGAGTTTGTGTTGAGTCAACCCTCGGCGCAAACCGATGCGGTTTTGCTCGAAAACCTGAGCAAACTGGACGTCCGGCCGGTCTCTCCTATCGCGGCCGCTTCGCTCAAAAACAGCCTTTTGCCGACCAAAACCGCCGAGGTCAACATGGCTGCGATCCATCTGGCGCGGGCCTGGAAAATCAGTTCAACTGCGGCAACGATCAACAACCTGGCGATGAGCAACCCGATCGATCAGCGGGTCCGGGCCGAAGGGTTGAAAGCATTGGTCGAACTCAGAGGGCGCGCGGCTTTGCCGTTGCTGCAAAAGCTGGTGGGTTCTGCCGAAACGCCCCGCGTGATCCGGCTGGCATCGTTGAAGGGCCTCAGTGAGCTGGATGTGGCACTGGCGGCCCGGGTCACCGTGGCCGAAATGCAACGTTCCGGGGCTTCGGTCGACGCCATGCGGGAAGCCATCGCCCCCCTGATCGATCAGCGTTCCGGGATCAAAGCCCTCACGGCGGAACTGGAAAAAACCGCCCTGTCCAAACCGCAGGCCCGGCTGGCGCTGGAAGCCCTGGCCACCAAAGGGATCAACGCGCCCGACCTCAGCGCCCGGCTGAATACACTGGCCGAAGAACGGACCATTGTTGCCCGGAAATACAGTTCAGATTACGTGGAAAAACTGGCGAAAGCCGTTCAGGAACAGGGTGATGCGAAACGGGGTGAGTTGATTTATCAGGCCAACCCAAGCTGCTCGGCCTGTCATTCGCTGAACGGCAAAGGCGGCACCATTGGTCCGAACCTGTCGGCCATTGGCCGCGGACTTTCCTCCCGCGAAATCATCACGGAAGTGCTGTGGCCCAACCAGAACATCAAGGAAGGCTATAACCAGGTGCAGGTGGAAACGAAAAAAGGCGAAATCATTCAAGGTATCAAGGTATTCGAAACCGCCGAGGTGATTCACATCAAAACGACGGCTTCTACCAAAAACCGGGTCATCAACAAAAAGGAACTGGCGAGCCAGACCGAAAGCGGTTCGCTAATGCCGACGGGACTGATGGATGCGTACTCGGAAGAAGATGTGCGGGATTTGATCCGGTATTTAAGCGAATTGGGGAGTAAGTAACGGCAGAAATCCGTACGTTTGCTTATTCAGGTTATTCAGTTGGCCACACAACAGAAACACCATGATCCGGCAATCCTTCCTTACCACATTTTCACTACTGGGGACGCTTTGGCTTCTCGCGCAATGCCAGCCCAAAAACCTCGATTCGACGTCCACATTCGACCGCCCGGTTTATTTAGTTGTCGACGATTCACCCACTTTTCCAGGAGGAATGAACAAGTTAGGCGAGTATATTGGGAAGAATCTTCGCTACCCCGAAACCGCCCGGAAAGCCGGACAGGAAGGCAAAGTATTCGTTACCTTCATCGTTAGCGAGCAGGGCCGGATCGAAAAGGCGGAAATTTTAAAAGGTTTAGGTTCGGAACTGGATGCAGAAGCCATTCGACTCATCGAAACTATGCCAGCCTGGACCCCGGCGAAACACAGGGGGCAAGTGGTGGCTTGTCGGTATAACCTGCCGATCCATTTCAGCCTCAACGGGAGCCGGTAAAGCGAAACCCGTTACAAGTGCGTACCGCAGTATTTGCAGAAAACCGCATCTACGTCGTGCCCTTCCGCCCCGCACGACGGACACGATTGGGACGAAACAACCTGCTTCAGTTTCTGGGCTGCCTGAGAAAGTTCGACGGTGACGATGCCGGTGGGAACCGCAATGATGCCATAGCCCATGATCATGACGAGGGAGGCCAGGGCTTTGCCCAGGGGCGTTTGGGGCGAGAGGTCGCCATAGCCCACGGTCGTCAGCGTCACAATGGCCCAGTAAATACTGGTCGGGATGCTGTCGAAACCGTTTTCTTCCCCCTCGATGATGTACATTAACGACCCCAGCACGACCACCAGCGACAGAACCGTCAGGATAAACACGCTGATTTTGCGACGGCTGGCCCGTAGGGCGCTGGTCAGAATCGTGGCTTCCGAGAGGTATTCCGATAGCTTCAGGATTCGGAAAATCCGGAGCAGCCGCAGGATACGGATCGTGAACAGGTATTGGGTGCCAGGGACGAACAAACTCAGGTAGGTCGGCAAAATGGCCAGAATATCGACAATCCCGAAGAAACTCCGCGCATACCGCAACGGCTGCTTCACGCTGATCAGCCGCAGGATGTATTCGAGAGTAAACAGCACCGTGAAAAACAACTCCGCAAGGTGCAGTTCATCCCCGTACACCGCCCTGACCCGGCCGATGCTTTCCAGCATGACGATGATGACACTGACCAGAATGCTCCCGATCAGGATGATATCGAAGGTTTTCCCGGCGGGCGTATCGGCTTCGAAGATGATCTCGTGCAGCCGAAGTCGCCAGTGTGTGGAAGGCGGTTTAGGGGTAGACAGGGACATAGGCGCGCTGGTTTAAAAGGAATAGTTCGTCCTTCCAATTCCCGAAGCGAATTCATACGAACGAACTACCCATTTCCGGCTCATTTTTATTCCCGATCAGAGACACCTACCGTGATTTAATACCGAAACTTCTGATTTTCCGGCAAAACCGACACATGCCCCATTTTGCCCTGCCGAAACACCTGGTATAATCCTTTGATGTCGCTTTCGGTGTCGCCAATGAAAGGCCCGTAGGACACAATCGGATCGTGCTGAGGCTGCCCGGCATACAAAATCACCCGTCCCCCCGTTTCTCCGGCAGTTAGCTGAAGGTCGCTGAGCGCATCGCCGGAAAATTTGTCCAGCCAGCCTACCTGGTTTTCTTTTAGCAGCTTCCCTTCTTTCCCGATTCCAACACTTCCGCCAACTACGTACAAAAACGTGTTAAAAGAAGCCGGTAGCTGTTGCGTGGTGCTGACGCCGGGTTGCAACTGAATATCGGCAATGATAACCGGAACATGATTCTGAACCGGCGAGGTGATGCCAGCAAACGAACCGCTGTAGAGCCGGATTTCCAGACCGGATTCAGACACGCGGGGAACGGTCTCTACCGTCAAATCCTGAACGCGGGGCGCAGTCCAACGGTCTTTTTTAGGAAGATTGAGCCATAATTGCAAAAGCCGCATCCTCGTTTTCCGGTCGATGGTTTCCGTATGAACAATCCCGCTTCCGGCGGTCATCATCTGGAAATCCCCCGCTTTCATCCGGTGGTCATCATCCCCCAGTTCGCCTTCCAGGATTAGCGTAACCGTTTCAAAACCGGCATGGGGATGCGGACCGCCCACCGGCTCCCCCCCCTTTTTGTCGAGCACGTCATCCATTAACAGGATAAACGGATCACTTTCCGAAAAGCTCGTATGAATGACCGCGCGGGCCGTGTGATCGGGTCCCAGAAATCCCGGCTGGGCGGGTGGCGTATAGACATTGACCAGCTTGCGCCGGATCGTCACATCTTGTTGTGTTTCCATGTATGTATTCTTTTTATTTCGTAAACAAATTTACCTATATTTACTATCCATTTGTAAGCACTATACTTTTTAATAGCACTATCCTTTTGAATAGTAAAACCGGAAATCATGGAAAAACCCATCGAACTAAACCACTCGGAATGCATGGGCATTTTACGACCCATTCGGGACGCCCTGGATGTGCTGAATGGCAAGTGGAAATTGCCCATCATTGTAGCGCTAACCTTTGGAGAAAAACGTTTCAGTGAAATTGCGCGGGAGGTTCACGGCATTACCGACCGCGTATTATCCAAGGAGTTGCAGGATCTGACGATGAACGGACTGGTGAAACGGACGGTGGAAGACACCTTCCCGGTGAAGGTTACCTACGCCCTGACACCCCACAGCAAATCGCTGGATGAAGTCATTGAAGCCCTGCGGAAATGGGGCGTTTTGCACCGGGAAATCATCCTGAAAGGTTCGTCCGGCGAGTAACGCCCGACGATCTCTTTTCAGGAGAAACTTCCGCTTTACTTCAACCGATTTCCTAAAAACAAATACGGTTTCAGCAAGTGGTTTTGGAAAAGTTGCTTCGGATCGGCCGGAAACTGCTGGAAATACAATTCGTCGGCGTCCAGAACGATGGTTTGCCCGGCCCGCATGAAATGACTGCTCGGGAAGTAAGTCGGCTTCTGGTAATCCGGCAAATTCTTCCCGACAGCCTTGCTGATGTAATTTCCCAAAAACCGCTGGTACTGCTTCTGCGCTTTCCGGGACGGTTTATCCATTTTATTGAAAACATAGTTGAACATCACCCGGTTGAGAAACTTCTGATTCCGGATGGCTTTGCGAATCGTCGTAACCGGATTGGTCAGGTTGAAATCATCGGTGGTCTGAACCGTCAACGGAAATTCGGGAACCCAGTCGGCCGAATTGACCACATTAAACGCCCAACCAGCCTGCGTAAGAACCTCGTAATCATACGCATACGAAAGATTGCCCGGCTTAGGCGCAGCAATGCAATAGGTTTTGAACCGGAGGTCGGCGGGGAGCCGGTTGCTCCGCAAATTGGAGAGATAAGACGTCATTAAAAAGGAAATGGCGCCCCCCTGACTGATGCCGGTAACGATGAATTCTTTGGTGCCTTTCTGAATACAGGAATCCATTTTCGGCAGGATGTCTTTGGCCAGATACGCCATGCCAATCAGCCAACCGGCGTGTACAGCCGCCCGGGGATTTTTAGCCAGCTTGTACGAAAACGGCTCGTTGGCGCTCAACTGAATCTGGCCCGTGGCCGGCACCATTGCGGCATAGAAGTTTTCAATCCAGCCCAGCGGGTCGAGGGTGGTGCCCCGGATGCTGATCACCGCAACGCCGTTGCTCCCCTGCCACAACTCCCAGCGGTTGTCGAGCCCGACAACGGGCGAGCGATACACTTTCTTGTAGCCTTGCGGAGGATCAATCGTCACCGAGTCAATGTGGCCAGCGCCCACCCGCAGCATTTCCAGGTATTCAGCTTTTTCAAAACCGGGTTTCAGTTGGTTCGATTGCGCCGAAACACGCCCGAAAAGCAAGCCAACCGATACAATCAGAAGCAGAAGAAATCGTGTTTTCATACGGAGCGTAATTGGTTACGACGGTAACGGATTGATCAACCATTTTGATTTACGAACTCCTGCGATTTGTTTCTTCCTGCTCAATACGTTGCCCTGCCGCCCGAAATATCGTAAATAAAACCGGTTGAAAAACTATTTTCGGGAGAAACGATGAAACAGGCCATAGCCGCCACCTCGTCCGTTTCACCCAAACGGCCCATCGGGATTCTGGCGGTCATGTAGGCCAGTTGTTCGGGAGCGGTATCGGCGTTCATGGCGGTTCTGATCACGGCCGGAGCCAGCCCGTTGACGGTGATTCCGGCGGTTGCGTATTCCTTGGCAATGGCTTTCACCAACCCGATGACGCCCGCTTTACTGACCGAATAGCCCACCATGCCGGGGTTGCCTTCTTTTCCGGCAATGGATGCAATGAGCAGAATCCGGCCATACTGTCGGCTGGCCATGTGCCCGACGGTATATTTGGTAATCAGGAAACTCCCGAACAGATTGACGGCGAGCAGCTTTTCAAAATCAGCCGTCGCGTAGGCAGTAATGTTGGTGCTGGTTGGGCCAACAATTCCCGCCGAATGCACCACGACATCGAGTTGCCCGAAATCCGCCACGGCTTGCTCCACGGCTCGTTTGACCTGTTCTTCCTGCGAAATATCCAAGGTATACGTCCGAACAACTACACCTGACACCGTCAGTTCCTCCGCCGTTCGTTCCAGCAAAACCGCATTCCGGTCGAACAAGGCCAGGGAAGCGCCCTCCGCACCCAGCCGCCGGGCAATGGCTTTTCCTAGGCCGTCTGCGCCACCGGTAACAATGGCCACCTGGCCCTTGTAGCGGTCGGGAAATACTAAATCACTCATATGCAATGGATTAATAAGTAAACCAGAACAAAACTTTTCAGGAATGATAAATGTAAAATGCTGAATGTAAAATGTAAAAGGGACGGTTTGGAAAAACTTTTACATTTTACATTCAGCATTTTACATTTATCATTCTTTTCTATCCCCTCCGCTCGATTTTCCCCACCAGAAAAATATACGAACAGGCACCGATCAGACCCAGGGCGCCGATAAAGACCAGAGCCGGTTTGAAATCGCCGTCTTTGGCCAGATAGCCGATGACGATCGGAACGATGATCGACGCCAGATTGCCCATGAAATTGAAGACACCGCCCGTTAACCCAATCAAGTGTTTCGGTGACAACAAAGAGACGAAAACCCACGAAATCAGGGCCATACCGGCTCCGAAAAACGAAAAGGCCATGAAGAAAATGATGTAGGCCGTGTCGGTGCTGTAGTTGGCACCCACAATGCTGGTCGATAAAATGAGTCCGACGATGATCGGCGTTTTGCGGGCCGCGCTCACCGACCAGCCCTTTTTGACCAGATTATCGGACAGGAAGCCGGACAATAAAACCCCGGCGCAGGCGGCTAGAAAAGGAATGGAAGCCAGGTAACCGGATTTGATAAAATCCAGGCCCCGGTATTTTACCAGATAGGTGGGAAACCAGGTCAGAAAAAACCAGAGCGTCGCATTCACGGCAAATTGGGCGATATAGACGCCCCACAACGTGCGGCCCCGAAACACCAGTTTAATGTTTTCCCAACTCCATACACTGGTGTGCTTCGTTCCCGCTTTTTTTCCCCGGAACAAACCGCCCCCCTCTTCGATATACGCCAGTTCAGCCTCATTGACGCCCTTGTGCTCCAGCGGATCGCGGTAGGAAAGGTACCAGACAACACCCCAGACCAAACCGACCAACCCGGTGATGACGAACAGCCCTTTCCAGCCCGCGTAATACTGAATCGTTACCAGAACCGGCGTCAGAAACGCCAGGCCGATGAATTGGCCCGAAACGTACATGGCCGTTGCAGCCGCCCGCTCATTATCCGGAAACCAACTGGTTACGATCCGGTTGTTGATCGGATACGACGGTGCTTCGAACGCCCCGGTGGCCAGCCGCAACGCAAACAGGCTGGCAAAGCCACGTGCAAAGCCCTGAAATACAGTGGATATCGACCAGGTAATGAGACAGAAGGCGTACAAAATCCGGGGGCCGAAACGGTCGGCAACCAGCCCGCCGGGAATTTGCAACACCGCGTAGGTCCAGCCAAAAGCGGAAAAAATATACCCCATTTCGACCGGAGACAGGGCCAGGTCTTTGCTCAGCGAAGCCGCAGCCACCGAGAGGTTACTGCGGTCTAAGTAGTTGATAACGACATTGATGAATACGAGTGCCAGCATCCCGTATCGTACCCGGGTTTTGGGCGCCTTGCCAATGACTTGTTCCATTTACGGTTTTGGGTTTAGGGGTTTTCCGTTTTCGGTATACGGTTTTCGGTGCGGTTCCCCGCCGGGACTGACGCCTACTTGCTGGTGCGTTTCTGTTTCAAGCGTCGGCAAGCTTGCGTCAGTCCCGGCGGGGAACCGCACCGTAAACCGGATACCAAAAACCGTAAACCGTTAAACTATTTCGCCGTCCAGCCGCCATCGACGGTGAGCAGGGAGCCGACCATGTAGGTGGCGGCATCGCTGGCGAGGAAGATTGCGGCTCCCTGAATTTCGCGCAGATGACCCCAGCGACCCAGTGCAGTGGCACCCACAACAAACTTCTTGCCTTCTTCCGTGTCGGCAATCGGCACATTCATATCGGTCAGAAACGGTCCGGGGCAAATGGCATTGACGGTGATGTGATGCGACGCCAGTTCCAGCGCCAGCGCGCGGGTCATCTGCACCACGGCTCCTTTGCTCGATGTATACGGCGTCCGGTTTGCCAGGCCGACCACGCCCAGCGTACTGGCCAGGTTGATGATGCTGCCCCGCCCGGCTTTTTTCATGTAGGGCGTCACAGCCCGGCAGCATAGCCAGGTGCCGGTAACATTCGCTGTCATGACCTTGCTGAAATCCTCCAGCGTCACCTCATCGATGGGTCCGCGGATGTTGATCCCGGCGCTGTTGATCAGAATATCGATCCGGCCAAAAGCGTCGATGGCGGCCTGGGCCATCGCTTCGGTCTGTTCCTGACTCGTAATATCGGCGCTGAACGAGAGGGCTTTTACCCCAAAATCCTGGCTCAGTTCCTCAGCGGCTCTGGCCCCTTCTTCCGCATTCCGGTTCACCAGCATCACATTCGCCCCCGCCGAAGCAAGCCCGGCCGCCATCGCGAATCCCAGCCCTTTGGAGCCTCCGGTAATGATGGCGGCTTTCCCGCTCAAATCAAATTGCTTAATTCCAGGTAATGTTTCTTTACTCATTATCGGTTGATTGGTTTACAGTTTTCGGTTTACAGTTTTCGGTGCGGTTCCCCGCCGGGACTGACGCATGAAACAAAAACGCGCCAGCAAGCATGCGTTAGTCCCGGCGGGGAACCGCACCGAAAACCGTAAACCGTAAACTCTAGTTAAGCCCCAGCTTGTTGCTACTGTAGGAAAGGCAGGAAACGATGTTTTTCTCCTCAACCGCCAGTCGTTCTTCGGGAGAAAGTTGGGAAACCTTCGGAAGGGCCGGTTTGTAGGTATGCTGTTTGACCATGCGCAGCGTCCGGTCCATATCCGTTCGGGGTATGCCGCCAAACGTTTCCCAATAGGCGTCTTTCCGGCACGGTATTTCCAGCGGATCGCGGGTGATCATTTCCAGGTTAAAGGTAACCGCCGGGTTGTGTTTTTTGCAGATGGCCACCATTTTTTGCAAATCCAGCATGCCGCTGCCGAGCGGTACTTCCGACAACAGAAAACCGTCCGCGTATTCGGCCACGCCCATGTCTTTGACGTGGGTCGTAAACACATACGGAGCCAGCGTTTGCACCACCTCCATCGGTTCTTCCAGCAGGGCAATGCTGTTGCCAAAGTCCAGCGTTACACCAACCCACTCACTGTCAATCTGTTTTAGAATCGCTACCAGTTCGTCGGCCCGCCAGTCCTTGTGGTTTTCAACCGCCAGTTTGACTTTGTGTTTGCGCAGAACGGGCTCCGACAGTTGCAGCGAAACCAGCGCGTTTTTCTTCAACGCCTGCCACTCTTCGTTGGAATGGTAGGTTTCATACCGCCGACCGCTCGAGCAAACCGTCCGCAAAACCGTCGCACCCGCTTCTTTCGCGTTGATCACATCCTGCTCAAAAGCCGCTACCTGTTCCGCTTTTTTGGGTAACCCGATGGACCCTTCCAGATACAGGCCCGTTTTCTCCCGTTCCAAACGCACTTTTTTGGCAAACTCGGCCGACCAGTCTTTGACCACCGTCTGAACCCCGCCCGCGCCAATTTCCCTGCAGTGATCGATCAATTCAATTGCGCTCGTAAAACCGGGGTATTTTTTGCTTTCGACCTTTGAATTCCAGCGACTTCCGTAGGAATGGACGACCACGCCCATCGGCACGTCTTTCAGGAATGCGGGCATTTTAGGCAACGAGATCGCCAGGGCACCCAGGGTCGCCTTTTGTATAAAGTCACGTCTGTCCATTCGGATTACGGGTTTGGAATAGTCTGTATTCAGTATTGCTTTCGGGCGAATTTACTTCCCGCCCGCGGCTTTGGCTTCCAGCATATAGCTGTTCAATTCTTTGGCGGTCCAGGGCATAACGCGTCCCTGCGACGTAATGCGGGTCATCCCGACGGTTCTCCGGCCAATCGGCCCGGCGTTGTTCCCCCATTCATTGCGGATGTACATCAAAATGGACGTGATCGAGGCATCATCCATCGTGGAGTGGGCGGGCATCACCGGCAGAATCTCCGGCGCATTGTACACCTTTTTACCCACTTCCACCGGCCCTTCCATGCCGTGCAACAGAATCAATGCCAGTCGTTTTTCATCGCCCAACACCCAATCCGAGCCCACGAGCGGAGGTCCAAACCGGTTCAGGCCGGCTCCGTCCGTGCCGTGACAACCCGAGCAGGTACTCAGATACAGTTGCCGTCCCGACGCAAACAGTTTCTGCTCCTCATCGCTCAAGGGGTTCTTTTTGGTCACGCTGCTCTTGACAGCGGTGTGTCCGGGCCATTCAAAAAGGAGGTTTAACCCTTCCAGACGGAACGGCTCGATTTTCGTGTTGGAATGGGTCAGCAGTGTGGGGGCGGTTTCAAGCCAAATCGGTTTTTTGGTGGTATTACCCTGAATCGACAAGCTGGTGAGGACGGCTTTTTCCTGCCATCCCAGCGACTCCCGATCCAGTTGGTTCAACAGGTCGGCGAGTTCAGCCGGATTCCGTTTTCGAACAATCGATGTGGTCAGCATTTCCAGAAAAATCTCCTTCGAAGGTTCATGCGCCTGCCACTGGGGCGATTTCATCAGGCTTTGCAAAAACGCAAACTCCTGATTCTGAAGACTGCTGAGGGCGGCATCCCGAATCAGGGCGGTATGGCCATACCGATTTACAATCCCGGCCAGAAGTTGATGAGACGCATTCGGTGAGAGAACGCCCGCCGTAAAGGTCATTTGAAGCACCTGCTCGATGGGAGCTTTTTCCCAGGCTCTCAGCAGTTGCGCTTCCAGTTTGGCCCGAACCGCCGGGTTTGTTTGGACCATCGGTTCCAGCAGCCGCAATGCGGTGGTTTTGACCAGCGTGTTGGGGTCCGCCAGCAGACTCAATAGCAGTTCCGGGTTGCTCAGTTTCAAGCCATCCAGCGTCCATAACGCGTGAAACCGCCCCAGTTGGCTTTTGCCTTTCAGCACCACCTCGGTAAGTGGTTGCCGCACGGTTTTGTCATTGCGCTCCACAAGCAGCCGCTGCGCCATATCCCGGTGCCAGCCATCGGGGCTCGACAGTTCGCGAATGAGGTCCTTGGAGGCTGCCTTCGACAGTTTAACGGGTTTGGTCGGTTTCCAGTTTTCCGGTACAATCCGCCAGATTCGCCCCCGATTGATCGGCATCACCAGCCCCCGCTTGATCGTCTGTTCCCGCAAATAAGGGGTTACATACGCCTTGTGCTGCACCAGACCCCGGTACATATCCGCTACGTACAGCGCGCCGTCGGGACCCGTTGCCTGATGAACCGGCCGAAAACGTTCGTCGGTCGAAGCCAGAAACTCGCGGCCCGGATTGGGGTCCTGCGCCGTTATCAGCAGCCCATTGTCTTCGGCGACGTTGCGTTTGATCAGATTGCCCGCGGGTTCGCAGACAAAAACATTGCCGTAATAAGGGCCTGGCAAAGCCGTTCCCCGGTAGACCAGGGGTGAACAGGCCGCCGTAAATTCCAGCAGTCGACCTTCTTTATTCAACGTTCCGGGAATGTAACCCCGGTTTACCGCCGGTGTCGGCCGGATCGGATACACCCGGCGGTCGATGGTCAGGCCGTGGTCGATGCCGGTGGTTGGCGTGTGGTTTTTATTGCGGGAAAGGTAATTGGGCGGCACCAGATCGGCGTGGAGTTGCGACCAGTTGTAGTTGTAATAGAGTCGGCCTTCATCGTCGTGACTGATGCCCCACTGCCCCCGAAATTCCGTGCTGTCCCGCTCCCATTTTCCGTCGTTCAGCCGGTAGCGAAGGCGCGATTTGGCATTGTAATACCAGTTGTCCATGCTGCGCCAGAGGCCATTTCCGGCGTGTTCGGGCAAACCGTTGGCGGCATAGGTCGGGTCGATCAGCGTTTTTGTATCGGCTTTCAGGTCGCCATTGCGGTCGCTGGTCATCCACAGGGCGCCACTTTCAACCACCAAAGCGCCCCCCGGAACCAGTGCCAGCGCCCGGGGCATGACCAGACTGTCGAGGTAGACTGTACTGACGTCCACCTGCCCGTCGCCGTTCGTATCTTCCAATACCGAAATGCGGCCCACCGGTTTTTCTTCGCCGGTGCCGTCCATGTTGGGCATGAATCCCCGCATTTCGACTACCCAGAGCCGACCGTCTGCATCGAAGGTAATCACAACCGGGTCCTGAACCATCGGTTCCGACGCCACCAGTTGAACCTTTAACCCCGGCTCAACCTGAAAAGTCGCTAACTCTTCGGCGGGTGTTCGAACCGGCGACGGAGACTCCTCCCGGGTCGTTATAAAACCCAACAGGCCCAGCAGCCCGGCACCGATCAGGTAAAGGTAGTTGACGCGCTTAACCATGAGACGCTTTTTGTCATTATTACATAATAAAGAATTTTTAGTAAAATACTACTCATCAGTTTTGGTGCAATCAGTACCTTTTATCCGTTTTTCAGGAAGATTGTTGACAGGATTGCCGTTCCATTGCAACCAAGTGCCATCCCGGCATTGGTATAGAAGTAGATGTCGTGATGGCACAATCTATCCCATAGTGATGTAACATTGCAACGTCGGTAGGTCAAGGCAATTCTGCCCAACCGTGTGCCGTGAGGTACACAACCCTGTTTGCTGATGCGAATCGTCGTGTGCCTTACGGCAATCGGTTGCGGTCAGGTTAAACCCGGAAAACGCGCTTGCGAATCACATCGAAAGCCGCCACTGTGAAAGCTCCCAGCGGAACGGTAGTCATGATTTTAAGATCTTCGGCAAATGTCGTGTCTTCATCCAGAAACCGGAAAATCTGCGCGGGCGGGTTGCGCTGGTACAGGCGGGTGAACACATCGTCGGCCGGATGACGGCGGTGTTGCAGCACATTCAGCAGCACACTGTCCAGAAACCGTTTGAAAACGCGCCGTAGCCACGGCTTACTGCGTTTGGGTTTGCCGTTTGCCGCCAGATTCTGAACAATTTCACGCAAATACCGCTGCGTTCGCTGAAAGGTGTAGCCAGTCGATGGTTTCGTGTAGCCACCCGCCGTCCCGATCCGAATGACGTGCTTGCCCGGGCGTTCGGTAGTCGGCTCGTCGGACATTGGGATGATGCCAAATTCCGTTTCCTGAACCGCGTAACTTCCCGTATCGATAAACCGGTCGATGTAACCAAGAAGTGCATTTTCGTACTGTTCGTCCGACAACAGCCGGTCGTTGAAAATCGTGTATTCGACCAGCGCGGTCCGGTCATCAAAGGGAAGCACGTACAAAAACCGGCAATCGCCGTGCTGATCCACCCGGAAATCCATCATGCAGGGCTTGTCGGCATCGAAACACGGTTTTTCGGCGGTTATCGTCCAGCCTTTGAAATGTTGCCACAGGTTGTGGTTTTCGGGGCGGTTCAGTTTCAGCAAATGGGTGCTGTCGAACACGTAGTCGGCAATGTAGGGTTCGTCGTCGGCAATCACAAAACCGCCCTGGGGCGTGTCCTTAACCCGGTTGACGGTCACCTGCCGAAACTCGATGGACGGAAACTGCGCGAGGTGATTCTTCATAAACGTGTAGAAATCAATGCCGCGCAGCATTTTATACTGGTAGGCCCCCATATCGAGCATCCCGTTGAAGGTGGTCCCGAAAAACTCGACGGTGTCCCATTTTCGAAATAAAATCGACTCAAACGGCCCCTCCTGATCTTCCCAGAAACACCACGTCCGGTCGTTCCGGTGTTTGGTTTCTTTGTCAAGAATCAGGATGGAACGGTCGCGGAGGGACGACAGGCTCAGGTAATACGCCAGGCTTAACCCAGCCATTCCGCCCCCCGCGATGATGAAGTCGTATTTTTTCATTCTGAACAAGAAAGCAAAAAAGGAGCTAAGGAAAAAGGGAGGAGCGGAAAAAGGCTTTAAAAACCTCTTTTCCACTCCTCCCTCTTCTTTTTAATCCAATTATACGGGATCAGACGTTCACATGCCGCTCGGCATGGTAGGACGAACGGACCAAAGGCCCGGATTCGACGTATTTCAACCCGCGTTTCAGGCCTTCCTCCCGGTACATTGCAAACGTGTCGGGGTGAATCCATTCGATCACTTCGTGGTGCATTTTGGTCGGTTGCAGATACTGACCCAGCGTCAGAATGTCCAGTCCGTGTTCGACCAGATCGTCCATCGCCTTCAGCACTTCGTCGACGGTTTCGCCCAGCCCCAGCATAATGCCCGATTTGGTCCGCTGACCAAAGTCTTTCGTCCGGCGGATTTGTTCCAGGCTGCGTTCGTACCGGGCCTGAGGACGCACACGACGATACAGGCGCTCGACGGTTTCCATATTGTGTGAAACCACTTCCTGCCCGGCTTCAATCATGCGGATCAGCGCATCCCAGTTGCCTTTGGTATCCGGAATGAGCGTTTCGATGGTGGTCGTGGGCGACACGTCTTTCACGGCCCGCACGGTCTGGTACCAGATTTCGGCACCCCGGTCTTTCAGTTCGTCGCGGTTCACCGACGTCAGAACAGCGTGTTTAACTTTCATCAGCAGAATGGCCTCGGCCACCCGGCGGGGCTCGTCGGTATCGTATTCGTTCGGGCGACCCGTTGCCACGGCGCAGAACGTACAGCTCCGCGTGCAGACGTTGCCCAAAATCATGAAAGTGGCCGTGCCAGCCCCCCAGCATTCGCCCATGTTTGGGCAATTACCGCTTTCACAAATGGTATGCAGTTTATACGTATCGACTAATTTGCGGACTTTGGCATATTCCGGGCCAATGGGCAATTTCACCCGCAGCCAGTCGGGGCGTTTCTTTCGTTGTGTTTCGGAGGGAATTACGGGAAGTTCAATCATGGCAAACCTCAATCCTGTTTTTTACACAAGGAATTTTCGGGCAGTAAAGTTCGCTCAACTGCCCCTAACCCCCTAAAGGGGGCTTTAAAATAACGAACTTTTGCTCCCCTTTAGGGACTGGGGGCAATTTATCGCTTGTTACCAAAAAACAGCGTTACGAACCCGGAAGTATACACGCTGCGGTTGTTGGTGTCATTCATAATCACCACCTCTTTGGGGAATGCTTCGGCCAGAAAACCGATTTCCAAACCCGTCATGTTGTTCCGAAACGCGCTCAGTTCAAAAGCCACGGCGGCTTTAAAATTCAGGCCAAAGGTCAGTTTCGACTTGTCAAACCCCTGAAAGAAACTCCCGGCACCCACAATCAGTTCGGGTTGCAAACTGGGATCGAACGGGCGCGTATCCACATGCCCCGGGCTGGTGGTATACTGGACGTAGTACGGTTTGATAACACCGATCGACGGACCAACCGCCAGAATACCGTTGATGGCAATGCCTTCGTCAGCGGTCCGGGTAAAGAGCGATATTTCACGCCCGTACTGCGGCCGAACGACAAAGAGATAATTCTGCTTGTTATACACATACCGCGCTCCCGAATACGGCGTCTGCGACTGCACTTCTTTCGGATGCTTCACATTGACAATTTCCAGGGCCATATACCGAAACTGCCGCTTTCCCTGAAACAGATTCGGCAACGCTTTCGAATGCCGGAAAACAAAACCGCCTAAAATACCGGAGTTCGTATTGGTCGTTACGCCGTACGTAGTAACGGTCGTATACTTATCCTCGTCGGTATCGGCGGTCTGAGCCTGCACACTGCAAACGGTGAGCAGCAGACCTAAGATGGACACTATCGGTAAAACTCGTGACACGGTCGTAATGGAAAACTTTTGTAAGGATAAAAATAACAGTTTACTTTGACACTACGAAATTATCGTCTGCATCAACCAACACGTCTCTTGTAACTCCCTCGTTCTATTGAGTAACGGTCTGAGTCATTGGATGGTTGCGTGAAGCAATTTATATTTTTCAATTTATAGTTGTACACAAACAGGATTTTAGTTTTTGGATTATGCCCACGGTACAAACAACCTACTTAGGAGACTTGCGGACGGAAGCGGTTCACCTCCAGTCCGGCACCCGAATTCTGACCGATGCCCCCACCGACAATACCGGCAAAGGTGAAGCCTTTTCACCGACCGACCTGACGGCGACCTCACTGGGAAGCTGCATCATCACTACGATGGGAATTGTGGCCCGGCGCGACGGCATCGAACTGACCAACGGCGAATTGTCGATTACGAAAGTGATGTCGAAGGACGCTCCCCGGCGGATTGTCCGCATTGAAGTCGACATCATGATGCCGCCATCGGAAGCGCATACGGAAGCGTTTCGGGCCAAAATGGAGCATACCGCCCACACCTGCCCCGTTGCCCTCAGCCTGCACCCGGATCTGGAGCAGGTGATCCGGTTTGATTGGAAAGAATGAAAAAGTGTTGGTGTTTTAAAAGAGAATGATAAATGTAAAATGATGAACGCTAAATGTAAAAGTGGGCTGGCGCGTTCCAAACACTTTTACATTTAGCGTTCATCATTTTACATTTATCATTCCTTCGACTTTCGAAACAGATTCTATTTCAAAAGCCGGGCTTTAATTTCCGCTAGTTTATCTTCATAGGAAGCGCCAACGGGAATTTTAAAACCGGCGATGGTGATTTCGTTCCGGGCAATTTTCTCGATTTTTCGGAGCGAAATACTGTAGGATCGGTGTACGCGGACAAATTGACTTTCCGGCAAAATTCGCGGAATATCCGACAGGGTCTGGCGGCTCAGAACCTTGCGGTTTTTCAGGACGAACGTTACATAGTTTCCGTCGGATTCCAGGTATAAAATATCATCCAGCCAGACCTTTTCTTCTTCGTAGCCGGTTTTGACAAAAATAAATTCTTCGGCCTCACTATCCCGCAAATTCTTGTAATCCAGTGCTTTATTGCAGGCTTTCAGGAAACGGGCCAACGGAAACGGTTTCAGCAGATAGTCGATGGCATCCAGTTCAAAGCCCTGAACGGCGTAGTCGGAATAAGCCGTGGTAAAAACCACCATCGGCACGGTTTGCAGGCAGCGAACAAACTCGATCCCCGAAATATCGGGCATTTTGATATCCAGAAAGATCAGGTCGATTTTGTTTTTTTGGAGATACGGAATTGCTTCAAACGCATCCGTAAAACTCGCTTTTAAATCGAGAAATGGCACTTTGGCGGCATGCAGCCGGACGACTTCCAAAGCCTGCGGTTCGTCGTCGATGGCAATGGCGGTTAACATTCAATAGCGAATCGTTAAAGCGACAAAATAATCCTGTTCCGACGCCTGAATCGCCAGCGTATGCCGTCTGGGATAAATCAGCTCCAGCCGTTTGCTGACGTTTTCCAGGCCAATGCCGGTATGCTCTCTTTCCGGGTCGTTGACCAGCCCCGGATGGCGTGAATTGTGGACTTTAAAGTAAATTGTTGTGTGATCGAGGGTCAAGGTAACAAAAATCCAGGATGATTTGCGCAGACTAATCCCGTGTTTGAAGGCATTTTCAACGAACGGAATCAGCATCATCGGCGCAATGGATATGTCCCGATCCGGTTCCTGAATGGTTACCCGAATTTCGATTCCGTGCGATTCGTCCAGCCGCATCCGCTGGAGCTCGATGTAATTACGCAAATATTCCACCTCTTTTTCCAGCGAAATCCGATCCCGGTTGTTTTCCTGCAACATAAACCGCATCATATCGCCCAGCTTCTGAATCCCGTCGGCGGTTTTTTCACTGTTTTCTTTCAAAGCCGTGGCATACAAGCTGTTGAGCGCGTTGAACAAAAAATGCGGATTGATCTGGGATTGCAGGCCGGCCAGCTCAGCGGAGGTGTGGGAAACCTGGGTTTGCAACGCGACCTTTTCTTTAACCGAAGTCCGGCGCAGCAGAGCAATGATGACCGCGCAAAAAAGCGTCAGTATCGACAACGTATTGTTCAGCCCTGAATTGGGAAATCTGAAATAGGTGCGGGCGCCCCAGAGCATCGCACTGAGCAGAAACCAGATCAGCAAACCGGCCAGTAAACGGCCCAGAAACTCAGTCGTGCGAAAGCTCCGGATATACGGCAACAGCGACGTATAGATATAGGCCTGTAGAATATACACCTGGATCGGGATGGCCAGCAGAAGCAGTATTTCGAAAACCGGACTTTGCCAGAGTTTTTCGGGGAGGTTTCCTCCCAGAACAAAAACCGTCAGGAAGGAATATAACGGCACCCAGACCAGATAACTGATAAAACGAAAATCCTGGCGGGCTTTTCGATGCAGGTAATACCCCAACTGGCAGAGCAATTCATACCCAACGAGGAAAATCCCCATGCCGATGGCATCGGCCAGCACATTCCGTTTCCGGTATAAGGAATACACTTTCAGGCCGATCGTGGTCCCCACTTCGTTCTGCCGGTAATGCACCTGAAGTTTGGCAACGTAATAAATAGCCACGCTGCTCACAACCAGTAAAACACTCAGGCCGGCATACAACCGGATTTTCTCATCATCTTCTTTGCTGTTCCAGTTCGGGAGGGTGAGGTAATGAAAAACGTACCAGGCGATCAGAAAAAGCAGAGCACCGGCAATCAGCGGGAAATTGTTGTTGAGGATGTGGTTGTACCCCGCCAGATCCCGCCAGATGGTCGCCGAAGAGACCCGGTTTTGTTCAACCACCTCAATCATTCCGTCAATCCGGTTTGCTTCTTCCAAAAGCCTTCGGACGACGTAAATGAAGGTCGCTCCCCCGGCGAACCACAACTCAAAGCGTCGGAAACCCACTAATTCCCGCATAACTGATCTGTTTTTTCAACAAAACTAGGCCGGGAATGGCAATGCGTGGGAGAATTGGGGTGAACTGACACAAAAATGGGCCAAAGAGGGGAAGAGTCAGGAAGATACCAGCTTACTGTCGCTGCTTCTTCCGCATTAAATAGATGAATTGTTTGTATGAATCGCCAGGGTCATGCATTACCTGGAATGAAACCACCTCCCATCCGTTTTTTGCGACATAGTTAACGGCTTGCATAATCGTACCGAAACGCTCAGTATACTTACCTAATGAATCGATCTGGCGAAGTTCCCAATAGGCACTTCGCTGGAAATTAACTTGCCCGTAATCAATATAGATGTCGATTTTGTCTTTGGTCATCCCGGTACGATGTACACAAACCAACTGACAATATTGAACATCCAGGCTATTGACATCGACCCGGTTGACCATCAGTTGTGCCGCTGTCTTTGTCGTGAGTACAAACAAAAAAAGCAGTGTGCTTAAAATCCTCATCATGGCGGTTTAGTTACTTGCTACACCAAAGCAATACCACCGACAAAGATAGCGGATCAGCTCTTCTTTTGTTTCGTTGCCAGATTTTGTTTTCCCGCCAGTTCGGTAATGGCCACCACCAGCCGATCGAGGTCTTTGGGCGATGTGTAGACGTGGGGCGTCACGCGAACTCCGTCGACGGGTCCGAGGATAATGGGTACCGTATGGATTTTGTACGTTTCCAGAAGCTGTTTCTCCAGTTCGGGACCAGCCATTCCGCTGATGCCGACAACGGCCAGCGCACCGGCAAATTCCGGTTTGAGCGAGGTGAATAATTTGACGCCGGAAATATCCTTTACTTTTTCGGCCCAGTAGTTTTTCAGGTAATGCAAACGCGCAAATTTCCGGGCCGCTCCGATGCCCAGTTGAAAATCGACCGCCGTGCCTATGGCCATTTCGGCGGCAAACGAACGCGTTCCGAGCGACTCGAATTTCCGGATGTCCGGCCCGTCGGGTTCAGGACTGGACAGCAACGCCCAGACGTTTTTGATTTTCTCCTTCTGAATATACATCATACCGCTGCCGAAAGGCGCACTGAGCCATTTGTGCAGGCTGGTCGCGTAATAATCGCAGCCCAGTTCCGGGATTTTGTAGTCGAGGTGGGCAAAGCTGTGGGCGCCGTCGCAAATGACTTCAATGCCCTGCTTGTGCGCCAGATCTGCAATCTTCCGAACCGGCATGATCTGCCCGGTCCAGTTGACGACGTGGGTGACGTGAACCACTTTGGTTTTGCTGGTAATGGCGCCGGCGTATTGCCGCACCAGGTCCTCATCGTTTTCGGAAGGCAGTTTCAGGTCGAGCCAGACGAGTTTGATGCCATCGCGTTTTTCCCGCTGTTTCCAGGCATTCATCATGTTCGGATAATCCTGCTTTGCCAGCACCACCTCGTCGCCCGGTTTCAGCGTCAGCCCGAAAATGATCGTGTTCAGGCCTTCCGTCGCATTGCGGTTGATGGCCAGTTCGTCCGGTGAGCAACCCGCCAGATCGGCCAGTTTGGCCCGCAGCGACTCCCGCCCCTGATCCAGAATCCGCCACATGTAATAGCTGGGGGCTTCGTTGCAATACTGATAAAACCGGATGTGGGCGTCCTGAACCGTTTTTGGCTGCGGACTGACCCCGCCATTGTTCAGGTTCAGAATGTTGGGCGAAACCGTATACTCGGCTTTGATCCACGACCAGTAGTCTTCGTCCTGCGCAATCTGCTGCGGGCTTCCCGGTTTTTGAAGTCGCTGAAAAGCCGTGCGGGTCGATTCAGTCAGGAAATCAGGTAAAACGAGGGGCGTAGCGGCTGCTGCGCCCAGTTGGCGGAAGAAGGTACGGCGGGTAGACACTGTGGTCAGGAGGGAATATGGCGTTTGAACCACAAGGTATAAATAAAATTGCCATTTTCGCATTTACACCAAAGAATATCAAACTAAATCCCCATAATGTCTACTTTTCTTCCGCATGTGTCGATCAAATAGTATACAATCAATGATGAAAGGGTAACTACGCACTTCCGGCAGAGGGGATGTGGAAACTACGCGATTTTCAAATTGCGTAGTTGTGCGCTAAAAGAGCTACCCCGGTCGCCCTACCTTTGTAAAGTCGAATCTGACATATCCACACCATTGATACAATTCTAGTCGCAACAAACTAATGAAAACGGTCTTGATAATCAGTACACTCTGCCTCGCCCTGGCAATCACTTTACGGGCTTCGGGTCAGAAAAAAATTACGCTCAAACAAACGCTGGAACAACAGATTGCCTCATACGTATTGTATCCGGAGATCTTGCAACAGCTCGACAATGAAGATTTCGTTGTCATCAAATTCCGGGTCGATGGCGAACAACGGCTGGCCGATTTGCGGATTTCCAGCGGTGACAACAAAAGCCTGAATGCCACGCTGATTAAGCAACTGATGGGCAAAAAAGTATTTTTAACCGAGCCAAACTCCAACGAAAATCAGGAATACCTGGCCAAGGTTCGCATTCGCCTGATCTAACACACTACCTGTCCTCTACCAAAAACGCCGACGGCCCCGGAGAAATCCGGGGTCGTCGGTTCTACAACTGGGCTGCTGTCTTTTGGCATCAAAAAAACCGTATGGAGCTGATCCATACGGTTTTTTATTAGAGGAGAAGACTCCCTTACTGGGGATTCTTCGTAAAGGCAATGTAGTCGGCCAGTAACTTGCCACACTCATCGAGATACAGATCCTTCTTCGGTGCCTTGGCATCTTTCGAATCTTTGGCCGGTGTGGTCGAATCATTGGTTGCTACGGGTTCACCCGCCGAAGCACTGATCGACTTCCGGCGTTTTTCCGCTTCGTCGCGTTCTTTCTTGCGTTTCGACTCCTGGAGAGAGACGACCGTTTTCTCTTTGGCGCGTTTCAATTCAGCGAAATCAGCCATCAACTGTTTCATGTCCGTATCCGACTTTAAACGCTGTTCGTAGCGTTCGCGGATCTTGGCAATGATCTTGTCGTCCAGGCTGCGGGTTACGTCAAAACGGGCTGAGGCAATCTGATCCCAGGGCAACGCGCTGGGTTGTGAGCTTTCGCCGTATTCTTCCGCGCTGAACGCCGATGGCAACTCAATGTCCGGAGTCACGCCCTTGTGCTGGGTGCTGCTGCCGTTGATGCGGTAGAACTTGGCAATGGTCATTTTAACCTGTCCCACTTTCTCCGATTCTTTCAACCAGGTGTTCAAATCCACCATCGTCTGAACGGTGCCTTTCCCGTAGGTCTGGCTTCCAACGATCAGCCCGCGTTTGTAATCCTGAATGGCAGCCGCAAAAATTTCCGACGCCGACGCGCTGAAGCGGTTTACCATGACCGCCAGCGGACCATCATAGATGATCGACGGATCGGGATCGGTCTGTACTTCAATGTCGCCCTGTGCTTCTTTCACCTGCACCACCGGTCCGCGTGAAATGAACAAACCGGTCAACGTAATGGCTTCGGTCAGCGATCCTCCGCCGTTGTCGCGCAAATCCACCACAACACCGTCTACTTTTTCAGCTTTCAGCTCGTTCAAAAACTTCTGAACATCGCCGGTCGTGCTGGCAAAGCCTTCTTCGCGTTTGCGGGCCCCTTCAAAATCGCGATAGAAAACCGGAATGGTAATAACGCCCAGTTTGTATTTCTTCTGGTTCTGCGTGACTTCGATCACTTCCTTCTTCGCCCGTTGCTCTTCCAGTTTGATTTTTTCACGCACCAGCCGAATCTCTTTCGGGGGAGCACCGGTGATGGCATCATTCGACTGAATTTGCAGACGAACCGTTGTGCCTTTAGGGCCTTTGATCAGCTTAACGGCGTCGTCAACCTGATAGCCAACGATGTTGACGACCTGGCCTTCACCCTGCGCCACACCCACAATCTTGTCGCCTTTCGACAACAGCTTGCTTTTGAATGCCGGCCCGCCGGGAACAATGTCAGAAATCTTGATGTAGTCGCCATCTTCCTGCAACAAGGCACCAATGCCTTCCAGCGATGCGCTCATTTCCTGATTGAAACGGTCGGCTGAGCGGGGTGACATGTAGTTGGTGTGCGGATCGAGCGATTCGGCAAACGAGTTCATGTAAATCTGAAACACGTCTTCGGCTTTGATCCGGTTCATGTAGCGGTCGAGGTTTTTATACCGCGACTTCATGCTGTTGACCACCGACGTATCGGCTTTTCCGGTCAGCTTCAGTTCCAGCGACTGGTTTTTCAGCAGTTTGCGCCACAGATCGTTCTGATCTTCGATGCTTTTGGGCCAGTTGGCTTTTTCGCGATCGGTATTGAAGGTTTCGTCCACCGTAAAATCGAACGGTTTTACGAAATTCTCCTGAACAAATTTATTGCGCTCCTGGTAGCGTTTCCGGAACACATTGTAGATGTCGTAAGCGGCCGTTAATTCGCCGTTGATCAACTGATCATCAATGTTGTTGCGGTATTTCTCGAATGAATTGACGTCGGAGGCCAGAAAATAGGCTTTGTTTCCGTCCAGTTCCTTGAGGTAATTATCAAAAACGACCGACGACAGGGAGTCGTTCAGCCGTACCTTGCGGTAGTGGTGGGTCGTCAGCAAACGCGCGACCAGTTGTTCAACATGTTCCTGCGATACCGACGGTTTTAAATCATCAGCGCTTGGGGGGGGCAGCGGTACGGCTGACATCCCTGCTTGTGGACCCGGCTGAAGACTTAGCATCAGCACCGGTACTAACGTAATGAGATACTTTCTCATGTTCCCCTTTTATGATTAATGTAGCACCACTCTTTAACTTAAAAGCTGAATGGCTGAAAATGGTTTAGATGGTTCATTAAATGGCTATGCAGTTTCATCCATTCACCAAGTGATTAACCCTTTTCAGCCCTTGAACCGTCCACCGGCTTCAACCATTTAACAATTTTTAACCATTCAGCCAATCACTGATTACTTCTTCACAATTTCAAGCAATTCAATATCAAAAACAAGCGTCGAGTTGGGCCCGATCTGGGGGCCGGTTCCCTGGGGGCCATAGGCCAGCGACGAAGGAATAAACAGTTTCCATTTCGAGCCCACCGGCATCAGCTGAAGCGCTTCGCTCCACCCCTGAATGACCTGATTGACCGGTATTTCGAGGGGTTGCCCCCGTTCAACGGAGCTGTCAAAAACCGTTCCGTCGATCAATCGACCCGTGTAATGTGCTTTAACGGTATCGGTGGTCATCGGTTTGGGGCCGGTTCCCTCCTTCACGATTTCGTATTGCAACCCGCTGGCCGTCGTCTGTACGCCCGGTTTCTTTTTATTCTCCGTTAAAAACTGTTCGCCTATCTTTTTGTTGGCATCGGCTTTGGCCGACCGTTCACGCTGGAAAAACGCTCCAATGATCTGGTTAGCCTGCTCCGGTGCAATCTGCATATTCTGCGACTGGAGTGCATCCTGCAACGCTTTCGTAATGGCTTTGATGTTCGCATTACCGAGATTCTGCTGTTTCAGACCCAATCCCACATTCACGCCAATGCTATAACTAACGGAGTCGATGGCATTGTTTAATTTTAGTGGGGAAGAGGCTCCCGCAACGGCAGCCGCCGGTGCTTTGGGTTTGGGCTTAGCGGCCGGCTTTTTCGTTTGAGCCACTACCTGACCCGTTACCAATACAGCCGACAGCAGGCCGGCTAAAGTCCATTGTTTAATCGTCATGTGTAAGAGACAAAAGTTGTATTCAAAAAGTGCTTAAGCTGAAAACGTAAAGATGTAGGTCAAAAGTTTGGCAATAGCAGGATTTAATGAAACAAATTATTGATGAATGGTGCCAGGCAGGGGTCAGTGGAGACCACCGGGATGGGTAATTCGGTCCATCCTGGACAGGAGTTTCTGACGACGAATTACTCACAACTCACTAAAGTAAAAAACAAATGGCAGGATCTCAACAAGCGGAGTTCAAATAGTGTACTTTTTTTCGGGCAACCCCGGCTTTCCGGTTAAAATGCGATTAATACCGGTTCCGTCCACTTTATGAAATAATGAACGCCCGATTCTTAGAAAAGTATAAACTTTGCCAACGAATTTTCTTGATAACGTCTGTTTTAGTGAAATTTAGTGCGTAACTTTGCACCCGAATTCTTAGAACCATCATAAAACGATTCTTCCACTCATATGGTATCAGTTAGACCCGACGAGGTTTCGGCCATTCTCCGGGAACAGCTATCGAACTCCAGAACCACCGCCGAACTCGAGGAAATCGGTACGGTGTTGCAAATTGGTGACGGAGTAGCCCGCATTTACGGACTGTCAAAAGTCCAGGCCGGTGAATTGCTGGTGTTTGAAAACGGATTGCAGGCATTAGCCCTGAACCTCGAAGAAGACAACGTCGGAACCGTATTGCTGGGTGACTACAGCGAAATTAAAGAAGGTGCCACGGTGAAGCGTACGAATCAGATTGCCTATGTCAACGTTGGTGAAGGTATTCTGGGTCGGGTTGTCAACACGCTTGGTATCCCCATCGACGGTTTAGGCCCCATTGTTGGCGAAACGTTTGCTATGCCGCTGGAGCGCAAAGCCCCGGGGGTTATCTTCCGCCAGCCCGTAACCGAACCGCTGCAAACCGGTATTAAATCCATCGACGCCATGATCCCCATCGGTCGGGGACAGCGCGAGCTGATCATTGGTGACCGCCAGACGGGTAAAACCGCCGTAGCCATCGACACCATCATCAATCAGAAAGAATTTTACGACAAAGGTCAGCCTGTATTCTGTATCTACGTGGCCTGTGGTCAGAAAGCCTCCACCGTTAAGCAGGTGGAAGCCACCCTGCGCCGGGCCGGAGCCATGGACTATACGGTCATTGTAGCCGCTCCCGCAGCCGATCCGTCGCCGATGCAGTTCTTTGCACCTTTTACCGGTGCCGCCATTGGTGAGTACTTCCGGGATACGGGTCGTCCGGCCCTGGTAGTCTATGACGATTTGTCGAAACAAGCCGTTGCCTACCGTGAGGTGTCGCTGCTGCTGCGTCGTCCTCCGGGACGGGAAGCCTATCCGGGTGACGTTTTCTACCTGCACAGCCGTCTGCTGGAACGGGCCGCCAAAATTATCAATAACGACGCCATTGCCGCCACCATGAACGACCTGCCGCCGTCTCTGACGGGCAAGGTTAAAGGAGGTGGTTCGCTGACGGCTCTGCCGATCATCGAAACCCAGGCCGGTGACGTTTCTGCCTATATTCCGACGAACGTAATTTCGATTACCGACGGACAGATCTTCCTGGAAACCAACCTCTTCAACTCCGGTATCCGCCCCGCCATCAACGTCGGTATCTCGGTATCGCGGGTGGGTGGTAATGCCCAGATCAAGTCGATGAAGAAAGTGGCCGGTACGTTGAAACTGGATCAGGCGCAGTTCCGCGAACTGGAAGCCTTCGCCAAGTTCGGTTCGGATCTGGATGCGTCGACGAAACTGACCATCGAACGGGGTCGGCGGAACCAGGAAATCCTGAAACAACCGCAGTATTCGCCGGTATTGGTAGAGCACCAGGTGGCCATCATCCTGGCCTCAACCAACGGTTTCCTCGATAAAGTGCCGGTCAACCGGGTTAAAGAGTTTGAATCCGAATTCACGATGCTATTGACAACGCAATACCAGGATACGCTGGATCTGCTCCGCGCCGGGAAACTGGACGACAACATCATCGGCGTCATCAAGAAAGTTGCCACGGAATTAGCAGTTCGTTACGCATAACGTTTAGATACTCAGGAGTTCAGATCGTTGAAAGTGCGGAACTAATCGTCCCGGAGACCCCGGCTGATTATTTCCCGGCTTTCAACGATCACCGCTCCACAACCAAAGACAATGGCCTCACTAAAAGAAGTACGAAGCCGGATTACCTCTATTATCTCGACGCAGCAGATCACCAAAGCCATGAAAATGGTGGCTGCGGCCAAACTGCGCCGGGCACAGGACAACATCATCCAGATGCGGCCGTATGCCCGAAAACTGAGTGAAATGCTCAGCACCGTCGCGGCTGGTGCCGAACTGGCGGGCGAAAGTCCATACAACCAGGTTCGTCCGATCGAACGGGTCCTGCTGATCGTGGTAACCTCGGATCGGGGTCTGGCGGGAGCCTTTAACACCAACGTTGTCAAGGAAGCGCTGGTTTTGATCAATGAACGCTACGCCGAGCAAAACCGCCGGGGTAACGTTGAAATTCTGGCCATTGGTAAAAAAGGAGCCGAAGCTTTTCAACGCCGGGGATATAAGGTCAATACCAACTTTGTCGATACCTTTCTGTCGCTGAGTTTTGCCAAAGTCCGGGCGGCAGCCGAAGAGGTGATGGCGGCTTTCACGGCGGGTCAGTACGACCGCGTAGACGTCGTCTTCAACGAGTTCAAAAACGTGGCGACGCAGGTGATCCGCTCCGAGCAGTTTCTGCCCATCGTTTCGGCAGCAACGCATTCCGCTACGAAGGCGAACAACGTCAACTATCTTTTTGAGCCTTCGGAAGAAGAAATCATTACGGAGCTGATTCCGAAAACGCTGAAAATTCAGTTGTACAAAGCCGTTCTGGAATCCAATGCTTCGGAACATGGCGCGCGGATGACGGCCATGGACAAGGCCACGGAAAATGCCGGGGAACTGCTGAAAGAACTCAAGCTGGTTTACAACCGGACCCGTCAGGCAGCCATTACAAAAGAAATTCTCGAAATCGTTGGTGGAGCCGAAGCACTGGCACAACAATAGCAAATAAGAAACCGATACAGAACCCCCGTTGTGTGATCCGCAACGGGGGTTTCTTTTTTATAGCTTCGCAACATTCGAACCGTACCCATACGAAAGAACCGGTTTCATTATTGTGGTAACTTTATAAATCCACTCACAGCGACAAATTGCCTTTCTGCCCATAACTCCCTTACGGTTTTCCGTGAAAATTTATCTTTAAGCCCGTTAATTTTCACACCACAAACCGTATTCTCCATGACCGTTGAACATGAAATTGCCAACCGGTATTCCTGTGCAAAATGCCAAAACCGTGAAGTGTATATCAAGCGGATTGCTACTACCGGAACGGGCCTGTCCCGTATTTTCGACATCGAGCACAACGTGTTTATAGCGTGTTCGTGTGCAAGATGCAGTTATACCGAGTTTATAACCCGGAAATTCTGGAGGGAAAAGACAATTTGGGGGCCGTCCTTGATTTACTATTTGGCTGATAACCAAATATTTGCTTATAATCCTACGATCTATTCATGAATTGATCGTCCGGGAAATCATTCTTTTTCAAAAAAAATCAGGAATCTTGAAACATTTTTCCAAGATTAAATGTATTAACATTAAATGTATTAACATTATTAACCAAAAATAAAAAGACAATCATGGCAACTGCTGCTCCCGAAACCATCGTATGGACCATTGATCCATCTCACACCGTCATCCAGTTTAAAGTCCGTCACCTGATGGTTTCGAACGTGACCGGTAAATTCAACTCCTTTGATGGAAAAATTGAAACGGTTGGCGACGATTTTGAAAATGCGTCGGTTTCTTTCTCAGCCGATATCGATAGCATCACCACCGGCAACGACCAACGCGACGGACACTTGAAATCAGCGGACTTCTTTGATGCTGAAAATCATCCGCAACTGACTTTTGCATCGACGTCCGTCAAGAAAACCGGCGACGATACCTACGACATCACGGGCGACCTGACCATTCGGGGAACCACCAAATCCATTACCCTGAAAGCGGAACACGGCGGACAAATGGGTGATTTCTACGGAAATACCAAAGCCGGTTTCGAAATTACCGGCACCATCAAGCGGAAAGAATTCGGTTTATCATGGGATGCCGTTACCGAAGCCGGTGGCGTGGTCGTAAGCGACGATGTGAAGCTGCTTCTCGACGTTCAGGTGTCGCACCAGTAAAACTTCTTTTAACTATTTTTAACCATCCGTCTCCGTTAGGCGGGTGGTTTTTTATTGCCTTAGAAAGCAGAGTATCTATAGTCAATCCATTATAAATCAAACCCTTAAAGAATTAATCATCAAACATATATCCTTAAAATGCAAGGCCAATTCAGCGAACTAACTTTCGTAAAATTTAGTTATTTAAGGGACTAAATACTAATGAGAAATCTGTAAGCGTTAACAAGTAGTTCACTCAAATCTGGAAGTCGATTACATTAACCCTAATAACGCAAATCAACCGATGAATACCAGGAGCATAATTGCCAGTCTGTTCATGTTGGGTCTGTTGGCAAGTTGTTCGCCATCAGTGAATGTCAAATATGACTATGACCCAAAAGTCAATGTTCGCCAGTTCAGCACCTTCCGGGTTGAAGCTGACCAACGCCGTAATGCTGACCCGATTGCGGGCAGTAACCTGAACCAACGCCGAATTGCCGACGAGATCGAAAAAACAATGCGGGCCAAAGGCTACAAACCGGTCGTGGGCGGAGAAGCCGACCTCGTCATCCGGTTCTTCTCTGATTCGAAAGACCGCCAGCAAGTGCAGTCCAACAATACCTGGTCGCCTTACTGGATGTGGTATAACCCGGGTTATAACAACGTGTATACCCGCCAGTACGAAGAAAACCGGGTTGTTGTCAATGTGTACGATACCCGTACGAACGATATCATCTGGCAGGGCTGGGCGTCTGGTCAGCTAAACCAGAGTAAAAAGGAAAGCAATCGTGATGTAGCTTACCGCACAACGGTTCAAAGCATTATGAAACAGCTTCCCGAAAGTGCCGGTTCTGATTACGGCTCTATAAAAGAGAAATAATCAACCCGATACCTGTGAGGTCTTTTACACCTGTAAGGTCTTAAAGACCTTGCAGGTGTAAGTTATCAAAACCGCTCATTTCCAACGAAATGAGCGGTTTTTTTGTATTTAGGGTGCTTGCAACAGCCAGCCTGTTAGCCCGGTGGTGTGCCGCACCAGTTGAAAGGAACCAAAGACGCCCAACACATCGACAGTCGTTCCGGAGGGTAATGTTTCGATTACGGCGGCACCCGGACGGGCGGCTTCCAGCAAATCCGTTCCAACCGGCAGGGACGCCCGGCGTAACATCCGGCGGGCCGGTTCAACAACGCTGCTGGCAACATAGCCCGTTACGCCATCCGGCAATTCAACCCGCAACCAGGCTGCTGTTCCACCCGCGATGGTAAATGCAGAAGAACGCGGCAAGGTGCGCAGAACGGGCGCATCTCCGTTGGGCGACTGACGGACCATAGCGCGCGGAGATGAAGTTCGAACAGAGTCGCCCAGCGTTTCGGCGGCAAGGAGTGCCTGACGCGCCGGGCCAGTTCCGCGACGGACAAAAGGCAGCGGATCGACAGCTCCCGTGTTGGCACTATAAATACCAAAGTGCAGGTGCGGACCGGTTGTTCGGGCGTTGCCAGTATTGCCCACAAAGCCCACGGTGTCGCCCACCGAAACCTTTTGCCCCTGCTGAACGGCCTGCGAATCCAGGTGCGCATAATACAGCGTCTGGTTTCGTCGTGAATCCGACACGTAGACCACATTCCCACCCAGATTATTCGTCCCTACGCCCGAAATGTACCCGTCGGATGCGGCAATGGCGGGAGTGCCACGGGGAGCAAAAATATCGATGCCTTCGTGCCGACGACGACCAGCGTCGCGCGGAACACCGAAATAACTGCTGATCTGGCGGCTATCGCGCCCAACAACCGGAAAACTCAGAATCGGTTCGCGGGTGATGGAAAGTGTATAGCGGCCACTGCGCAATAATTCGGGTTGAATCCGGACGAGGTGGGTGCGCGCTCGGCGGATTTCGAGTTCCAGTACATTGGTATCGGCTTTGGCGGACGATAGCCGGTCGGGGTCCCGGTTGGTTTCGTTCAATTCAAACACGTCGATAAACACCTGCACCGGCTCCTGCCCCTGCACATCGACTTTGATGATGAACTTGTCGCCCCGCTGCCCGTTCAGGCGATACCCGAGCGCGAAAGGGCGGGAGGATGAGAAATAACCGCTTTCGCGGTACGGCACCGTGATCAGCACCGAATCTTTCAGAGCCCGGTCGGCTGTCGTCAGCCAGCCGGTGCCCAAAGCTGTGCGTTCCAGCCGCGCATCCCGCAGCGACTGGGCGTATTGATCGTGGGGTGATGCCGACCGAAACAATTTACCCGGCCCGACACTCGTGCAGGCTCCCAGCAAACTCAGTACGGCAAAAAAGAGAAGTCGGTTGATGAAAGAAACGTTCATTGATGAGCAGTCGTTTGAATAGTAAACGGCTACCCTGGCTGCAAGGTTTCTTTATTTTCCCATCCAGACCTTGAAATCGCTCACCTTCTCACGGCTGACGATGGCTTCTTTTTCGAATACCGGTTTGAGGGTGAGAGACAGGCGGTTTCCGAAATACGGTTGAATCTGTTCGACGGTGCTGTGGGTAACGATGACGCCCCGGTTAATCCGGAAAAACATACCCGGATCCAGCGCATCCTCCAGTTCGTCGAGGGTGTAGTCGATCAGGTATTTCTGGTTATTCCATGTTTTGAAGAAACTGAACCGCTCATCGGTGAAGAAAAAAGCAATGTCCTGCACCTCGACCGAAAGCAGCCGCTGCCCCAGCCGCACCAGAAACCGTCGCCGGTATTCTTTGGGTTGTTGCAATTGCAGTTCGCGCAGAAGTTTATCCAAATTGAAGGCCGGGTTGGCCTGGGCACTCGCTTCGTCCCTGCGAACTTTCAAATCCCGGAATTTTTTCAGACTGCGCTGTAAATCATCCTTTTGAATCGGTTTCAGCAAATAGTCGATGCTGTTGACCTTGAAAGCCTGGAGCGCATATTCGTCGTAGGAAGTTGTAAAAATAACCGTACTGTTCACTTCCACCTGCTCGAATATCTCGAAGCTCTGCCCGTCGGCCAGTTCAATATCCATGAAAATCAGGTCGGGGGCCGGGTTGTTTTTGAGCCAGGCGACGGTATCTTCAATGCTGGCCGTGATGCCCGCCACTTCGAGCGTCGGGTCCACTTCCTGCACCAGTTTCCGCAACTTGCGCACCGCCAGATCCTCATCTTCAACAATCAATACATTCATCAGAATAATTTTTCAGGAAACAACAGCAAGTAATTGCATTTCGGCCAATTTCCGAAAAGAATCCTGACCGAAATGCGGTATCTGATGGGTGTATTGCGAAAACCGGTGCCGGAATTGTAAAGTATTCTTGCTCCTAAAGCCCGAAGCGTCGGCCCGGCCTAAAGGGGACTTGGACTCAGAAACATACAGAGCCGAAAGCCCCCTTTAAGAGCAATCTTAATTCTTCCGCCCGCGCGATGTCATGAAATAAATTGGGACGCCGAGACCGGCAATCAACAGTCCCATGCCCGTATTGAATGTTTTTTCTTTCAGCAGTATCAGGCAGATGGTCACCCCGGCCACGATGTAAAGCGCCGGAACCAGCGGATACCCAAAAGCTTTGTAGGGCCGCTCGGCATTGGGTTCCTTGCGCCGAAGCAGAAAAAGACCGCCGATGGTAATGATGTAGAACACCAGTGAGGTAAAGGTACAGTAGTCCAGCAAATCGCCATACGTCCCTGACAAACAAAGAATTGACGCCCAGCCACATTGCAACCAAAGCGCAATACCGGGAACAGAATTCTTGTTGAGTTGGGCAGCGGTTTTCAGAAAAAGACCTTCTTTCGCCATGGCGTAATAGAGCCGCGCACCCGATAGAATCAGGCCGTTGTTGCAGCCGAATGTCGATACCATGATCAAAACCGCCATGATGGCCACGGCCACATCCCCGAAAATCAGCGAAACCGAGGCTGTGGCCACACGGTCGTAGGAAGCAAACTGAATGCCCCGGCCCACCACATCGGCGGCATTGGGCGATCCCTGCAAGGGGAGCAGCGAGAGATACGCAATATTGGCGAGTACGTAAATGGTGGTTACCATCAGTGTTCCCACGAACAAGCTCAGGGGAATATTCCGGCGCGGATTCCGGATTTCGCCGGCAATGAACGTCACGTTATTCCACGAATCGGCCGAGAAAAGCGAACCAATCATCGACACGCCCAGCGCCAGCAGCAACGCCATGCCACCGAGCGAAACCACGGAGCCATCGGCCGTCGTTTGGGTGGCCGCCCAGGCATTCTGAAAGTTTGCCGAGAGCGTTCCGGTTTTTGATCCAACACCGATGCCCACCACAATCAAACCCAAAAGAGCCAGCAGTTTAGCCGATGTGAATACATTCTGAATCAGCTTTCCACTTTGAATGCCCTGGCTGTTGATCCAGGTTAGCAACACCACACTGCCAATGGCAAAGAGCGCCGACGCTTTAATGGGAAAGCTGCCAACGTTGAACAGGATATTTTCAGGATTTAAAGCCGGAATAAAAACCGCCGTAAACTTGGTAAAGGCCACGGCGACCGCAGCAATGGTTCCCGTTTGAATCACGGCAAAAACCGTCCAGCCATACACAAATCCGAGCAGCGAGCCATACGCCCGCTGAATATACACAAACTGTCCGCCCGCTTTGGGCATCATACCGGCCAGTTCACCGTAACTCAAAGCCGCCGTAACGGTAATGACACCCGTTAACACCCACAGTAACAGCAGCCACCCCGCCGACCCAACGTTGCGGGCCATATCGGCACTGACAATAAAAATACCGGAACCAATCATCGACCCCGATACGAGCAGGGTGGCATCGATGAACCCCAGGGAGCGCTTTAATTCGGTTTTCTCTTCGGTTAACAGGTTTGCGGAATCAGACATACAGGGGTTTTGAGCTTGAAAGGTTGGAATCGGAAGATAAAGAAAAAAACTACGATTCGGTAAAACCGCTCTGAAAAACAAGTTTTAGGTCGTTAAAACGGCCTGTTGGCTCTCTTTAATACTTCCTTTTGCGGTTTTTACCTTTTGATTGAACGGTCGGTTCCTGTCGGCAAATGTTGCTTTTTTGACGCATTCCGACACCGCCAAACCCACCCCTAGACGCTTAATTTGTATCCGTAAATACAAATACTACTCATTAATTATTCCCTTGTATGAAAAAAGTACTGCGCATTGTACTGATCGTAGTCGGTTTTGTCGTCGTTGGCTTGCTGGGCTTCGTCAGTTTTGTTGCCGTCCGTGGTATTCCCACGTACGACCCTCCCATGGTTCAGGAAATGAACATCGAAGCCACCCCGGCCCGGCTGGAACGGGGAGCCAAGATTGCCCAGATGCACTGCATCGCCTGCCATTCCGATCAAAATAATCAATTGACAGGCCGACACATGAACGACCTTCCCGGGCTGTTCGGAACCATTTACTCCATGAACATTACACAGGATAAAGTAGTCGGCATTGGCAACTGGACCGATGGTGAACTGCTCCATTTTTTGCGAACCGGTGTTCGTAAAAACGGCACCTTCGCCGGAATCATGCCGAAATTTGCGACCATGGCCGACGAAGACCTGAAATCGGTTGTGGCCTGGCTCCGGTCGGATGCGGCCCCGGTGCAAGCCTCCGGCCAAGAAGCTCCTCCATCGGAATTTTCGCTTTTCACCAAACTGCTCGCCAATACCGTTATCAAACCGCTTCCCTACCCGGAAAAGCCCATTGTGATTCCGGATAGCACCGACGTAGTGGCATTCGGGCGTTACGTAGCCGACGGTTTGGGAACCTGCTATGCCTGTCATTCCGCCGACTTTACCAAACAAGATCCCATGCACCCCGAGTTGTCAGCGGGGTACTACGGCGGTGGAAACGAGATGAAAACCCCCGATGGCAAACCCATTTTCACGTCCAACCTGACCTTTGATGAAGAAACCGGCATTGGCAGGAAATACACGAAAGCGCAGTTCATCCAGGCCGTCAAAGCCTGTATACGGCCGGATGGCAGCCTGATTCGCTCCCCGATGTTTCCGCACCAGATGACCGACTACGAAGTAGGAGCCATTTACGAATACCTGAAAACGGTGCCTAAAATTAAAAATGACGTTGCGAGTAAGGAGAAAGAAGCCCTGGCCAGTAACTAAATCCGGGCTTACTCGACCGTGATTTCATCCGCCATCACCCAGGCTTCTTTGCCAGCCTGGGGCATGCCGGTGGGCACTTTTCCCACATTTCGGGCCATGATCCGCACATACCGACACATCACCGGTTCAAAGGTGAGGGTCTGGCGGATGATGGCCTTTTTTCCACGTTCCGTGGGGTCCATCGACACGGTTTTGACGGTGCGGAACGTCCGGCCATCGTCTGAAACGGCCACGGCGATTTGTCTGGGCAGCAGAATCGCTCCGGCAGTGGCTTTTACCAATCCAATCGTTACCAGTTGAATCGACTTCGGTTCAGCCAAATCCAGAGTGGCCGTCAGGTCGGCGGTTTTCACGCCAACTACGTTCTGCATCTCCTCCAGGTAGCCAATGGTGGTTCCGTAGCGCCCGTCGATCAACGTTGAAGGCTCCGCATTTTTCGGACGGGTTGGTGCTGTGTCGAGTTGGATCGATTTGCCGGTCGCTTTGGAAACCGCAAAATCCCACGCTTGCACATCGCCAATCCGTATACCATTTTTCACCGCAACGGCTTTTACCGTCGTGGGTTTTGTCAGGTTCAACGGGCGATCATACCGAACGGATTGGTCCGTGGGCGTCGAGCCATCGGTTGAATACCGGATTTCGGCGGTTTCTTCCTGGGTTGCCAGCGCAATCTGCAAGCTACCATCCGGCTGCGGACGGGTTTCGGCCACCACATCGTAATAGGCGCGGGAATACGAAACCCCCAGTGCCTCTAGTCGTTTGAAGAGAACCGGAAGCCGCCGGGTGAAGTCCGGCCAGTTCTTCTGATCGAGGGGTGTCCATACCACTTCGGCCACGGCAGCCGCCCGGGGCCAAACCATATATTCGACCTGATCGGCGGTTTTGAGGTATTCCGTCCAGACGTTGGCCTGCGCACCGATGAGGTGTTTTTGGGCCGTGGCCGGTAAATCAGCCGGCGTTGGATCATACGAATACGTTTTTTCGAGGGGCGTAAACCGGCCAAAAGCCAGCGGTTCCTGCGACCGGTCGGCTTGGTAATGATCCAGATACAGAAAATCGCCGGGTGTCATGATCACATCGTGGTTCTGCCGGGCGGCTTTCAAACCGCCGTCGATGCCGCGCCAGCTCATGACGGTTGCACCCGGCGACACCCGAATGGCCGGACTGTTCCCTTCCAGAATCTCATCCCAGCCAATGGTTTTCCAGCCTTTGGAAGTCACCCATTTATCAATTCGGGAAATAAAATAACTTTGCAACTGATTCTCGTTTTTCAGTTTGAGCCTCTTCATCAGATTCTGGCAAAACGGGCTTTTTTTCCAGGAAGTTTTCGGGCATTCGTCACCACCAATGTGAATATAGGGGCCAGGGAACAACGTCATCACTTCCATCAGGACGTCTTGCAGAAAAGTAAATGTCCGGTCGTAGGGACACAAAACGTCCGTGAAGATCCCCCATTTGGTGGCGGTTTCGTAGGGCCCGCCCGAACAGCCAAACTCCGGATATGCCGCTAAAATGGCCAGGGCGTGACCCGGCATTTCTATTTCAGGAATAATAGTTACATATTTGGATTTCGCATACCGCACCACCTCGCGCACTTCATCCTGCGTATAGAAACCGCCGTACGGTTGTCCGTCAAACTGTTGTGGATCCGATTCATAATAGTGGCCAATGAGGGTTTCTTTCCGCCGACTACCAACCTGAGTCAATTTGGGGTATTTTTTTATTTCGATCCGCCAGCCCTGATCGTCGGTCAGGTGCCAGTGAAAGGTGTTGAATTTATACAGAGCCAGCAGGTCGATGTATTTTTTGATGAACGAAACCGGGAAGAAGTGTCGGGCCACATCCAGGTGCAACCCCCGGTAGCGGTAGCGGGGCTTGTCCTCGATGCGGCAAGCCGGAATTGACCAGTTAACCGACGAGTCGGCGGGTGTGGAACGGAAGATTTCGGGCGGCAGAAGTTGATACAGCGATTGGATGGCGTAAAAAAAACCAGCCGGTTTGCTCGCTTCAATCGTTATAGTAGTGGTGGTAACATCGAGCCGGTAGCCTTCGTCGCCCAAATTAGCGTAAGAAACCGGCACAAAAGCGAGGAAAGTGCCGGTTGGCGTCGCTCCGGAGCGGTTTTCCGTTCGCAGCGAAAAACCGGTAGCGGCCTGGAATTGCCGGATAAAATTTTCGGCCATTGTTTTCAGGTCGGCGTTGCCCGGGGGAAACCGGATGGTGGTTTCGTTGCTGAACATAAACCGACCCTCGCGCGATTCCATTTTAGCCGGTTTGGGAATGATTTGGAAGTCTTTATCCGACTGGCCGAAGCCGGAAAAAGACAGCAGCAAACCCAGCCACAGACAGACAATTCGGGGCATACACACAAGCAGTTGAGTTTTTAATCGGTTAAAAGTACATAAAACCAGTTCGAACGTGCTACAGTTTTTTCTCATTACCAGCTTATTGATACTGACCTGCACGCGAAGCTTTTGCCAGACGGTAAATCAAAAATACGAAATCGATATCGCCGGTTTTCGCGTTGGGACAATGACGGTCGCCCAGATTACCAGCCCCGGCTCAGTGGTTTACGATCAGGTCAGCGACGTTGAATTCTGGTTTTTCGGGAAAATCAAAGTGTATTACAAAACCGTTTCCCGCCACGATCCCACCTCCCGCCAGCTCCTGCATTCCGACATCGATGCGCTGTCCAATCACGGGAATTACCAGTCTGACATTCTCTGGAAAAAAGACCACTACGACATCAACGTCAGGCAGTATAAATACGAACGAAAAGCGATTGAACCGAACCCGATCGATTTCACCACCATGCGGCTTTACTTTGAAGAACCGGTGGGTCGTACCCGGGTCTTTGCGGAATACTTTGGCGATTACGCCACCATCGAACCCACGAAAAAGGGAAGTTACCGCATTCGGATCGATGACCGGGAAGACGAGTACTTTTACGTAAAAGGAAAATTGGTGAAAATCATAAAAAAGAATCCAATCAAGAACTTTGTAATACGATCGATTAACTAATCACCAAATAGCAGTATTTTATTGCCCAGTATCTATTAACTGCAAAACATCATAAAAAAGATAAAAAATATACAATATTTAATTTTACAACTTCATCAATAATCTCCAAAATATTTTGACAATTTCAATATTTTCAAAATTATATTTGCACTTCAAGAATAAGTACCTATAATTGCATCGTCAGTTTCTCTGACGCTTTACAAAACCAGCAGGTCAAAACCATCTCCGGCAAACTTCCCGGTTTGCTGCCCTTTTTCTTCCCATTCTGAACGATTAGGCTGCCTCTCCATGGTGGAGAGCGCACACTTTTTATTGCCTTTACTCAACACCCGCAGTGCTTGTTTCTTCCATTTTTATAACCCAAACTATTCACTAATGAAGCAAATCTACTCTCTGCTCCTGGTCTGGATCGTCGTCAGCGGCCTCGGAAAAGCCTGGGCGCAAGACCGAACGCTTTCCGGCAAAATCACCAGTTCGTCCGATGGCTCTCCCCTGCCCGGCGTCAATGTGGTGGCCAAAGGTTCTTCAAAAGGCAGCGTTTCGGACGTCAACGGGAATTATTCCCTGCTGGCTCCCGCCGGCACCAAAACGCTAGTCTTTTCCTACATTGGCTTTCTGACCCAGGAAGCACCCGTTTCGGCCTCCTCCAACGCCATCAATGTGACGATGACGGAAGCCAGTCAAAGCCTCGACGAAGTCATTGTTTCGGGTCTGGCAACGAGCGTCAAACGAAGCAATGCCGCCAATGCCGTTACCCGGATTTCGTCGGACGAACTGGTCGGAAAAACCCGCCCGGTGACCCTCGATGCCGCCATGAGCGGTAAAATTGTCGGGGCCAACATCGTGCAGAACAGCGGAGCGCCCGGTGGCGGGATTTCCGTGAAACTACGCGGAATTTCGTCCATCAACGGAAGTTCCGAACCGCTGTATGTCATCGATGGCGTTTTCGTCAACAACTCGCAGTTTGCCACCGGGGCCGGTTCCGGCTCGTTCAGCGGGGCGGGCACCAACCAGGATCAAGCCCCCAACCGGATTTCGGACATCAACCCCGCCGACATTGAGTCGATGGAAATCCTGAAAGGTCCCAGTGCAGCCGCTATCTACGGAACCCGCGCCAATGCCGGAGTTATCATCATCACCACCAAAAAGGGAAAAGCGGGCAAAACCAAAGTGAGCTTTGGCCAGGATGTCGGCTTTTCGTCCGCCATCAAACTGCTGGGCTACGAAGGCTTCAGCCTGGACCCCATCGGCCCGGAAGGACAGACCAAATTCGACTACGTTTTCGGCAACGGAACTGTGGGCAGTGGTAGCAAAACCGAAATCGACCTCTGGCAGAAAGCTACCGCCGAAGGCAAGCTGTATGATTACGAAAAATACATTTATGGCAATACCGGCAAAATCACCAACACCCGGCTGAGCATTTCCGGCGGGAACGACAAGACCAAATTTTATATGGCGGCTGGTTTGAACGACGAAACCGGTATTCAGAAAGGAACCGGTTTCCAACGGAAGTCGCTCCGTCTGAATGTGGATCATAAACTGGCGAAGTGGATCGACTTTTCGATTGGTTCCAGTTACATGCAGACGGGCGCCCAGCGGAGTTTCAGCGGGAACGACAACCGGGGCGTTTCGATTGGCTACACCCTGGCCTATACCCCTAATTATGCCCAGTTAATGCCCGTCAACGGCGTTTACCCGCAATCCCGCTACACCGGCGATAGCCCGATTGCCATTGCCGAGCGGACGATCAACGACGAACTCACCAACCGGTTTATTCAGTCGTTTACCAGCAACATTTACTTCCTGCAAAAACCGAACAGCACGCTGAAACTGGCCCTCCAAGGCGGTCTGGATTACGTCAATACGGAAGCGGAGGTGTATTTCCCGGAAGATTTGCAATCGCAGCTCACCCGGGCCACGCCCGGTGCTTCCCGGTATTCGAAAAGCCGAAGCTTCAACACCAATCTACAGGCTTTCCTGATTTACAACTGGCAGTTGCTGGGTGGCAAACTCGACCTGACGTCGCAGGTGGGAACGGTGCGGCTCTCGACCGACAACGACTTTAGCTGGATTCAGGGGGATGGTTTGTTACCCAAGCAGAAAAACCCCAACACCGGGAGCGTCCGTACGTTCAGCGAAACCTGGCAGGCTTGGCAGGATGTGGGGCTGATTGCCCAGCAGGAAGCCAATTACCAGGACAAAATCATCGGTACGCTGGGGATTCGCTTCGACAAATCGAGCCTGAACGGCGACAATGCGAAATGGTACGGTTTTCCTCGGGCGTCACTGGCTATTAACCTGACGAAATTCGGTTTTTGGTCCTACGAACCCATCAGCCAGTTCAAACTCCGGGGCGCTTTTGGCCGGACCGGGGGCGTACCGGCTTACGGAAACCTCTTCACCTCGCTGGGAACCACCATCATCGACGGCCAACTGGGTTCTGTAACCCCCACGAGCGTTGGAAACCCGACCATCGAGCCCGAAACGGCGCAGGAAATCGAATGGGGTATCGATCTGGGCTTGTTCAAAAACCGGGTTAATCTGGAAGCGACGTATTACGACAAAAAAATCTTCAACCTGCTGAATCCCTACACCTTATCATCCGGAACCGGGGTTACGCAGTTCAACGCCTACCCGGTCGGCGATTTGCAAAACCGGGGGGTTGAGTTGGGCCTGAACGTTACACCGGTCGAGATGTCGAATTTCACCTGGACCTCTTCGGTGCAATACTGGTTTAACCGCAGCAAGATTACGCGGCTGGAAATTCCGAACACGACGGTGGGTTCCGGTTTCAGTATTTACGGACGCAACCAGTTGCGTTTGGGCGAATCGCCAACCCGCTGGTATGGCTCCCCAAACGTTCCGGATGCGCAGGGCGTTGCCCAGGCAACCCGCTACGAAGACGCGCAGCCGAAATACCAGGTTTCGTTTTCCAACCAGTTCAAGCTTTTCCAAAGCTTCGACTTCGGATTTCTGCTGCACACCAGCCAGGGAAACTTCAACTCCAACCTGACGACCAAACAGAAAGATACGGGCGGTACGACGAAAGACTGGAGCCAGGTCGACAATTTGTATGGCAACGTGGGCCTGCCCAACGGACGCGCCCGGCTACCGGCCAACCCCAACGTAACGGCCCGCGAATTCATCCAGGATGCGAGTTATGTGCGGTTGCGCGAGGTTTCACTCTACTACACGGTTCCCAGGGCCATTCTGGGCAAAGCGTTCGCCAATGTAGTGTCCAACATCCGGATCGGCACGTCGGCCCAAAACCTGCTGACCTTCACCAACTACGAAGGCTACGACCCCGAGGTTTCGAACTTTGGGAACCAGTCGGTGGGCGCCAGCGTCGACAATGCCGCTTTCCCGAACAGCAAACGGATCTTCTTCCACATTGCGGTTGATTTTTAAGAATTGCCCCCCACCCCCTGAAGGGGGCTTAAACAAACCGAGTGCAAAAGCCCCCTTCAGGGGGTGGGGGGCAAAACACTCAAATGATTCTTCTATGAAATTTTCTCTAAAACATACCATTCTCCTGGCCGGACTTTCTTTTGCGATGCCGTCCTGTAGCTTTTTCGAGGTCGAAGACACCATCGACCCCAACAACCCTGCCCTGGAGTCTGTCCTGACCAACGCGTCACGGATTCAGATCAACCAGATGGGCATCGGCATTCAGTCATCCTTCCGCAACGGCCAGTCCAATCTGGTTCGGGTTGCTGGCTCCATTGGCCGGGAAATCTACAATCTGGCTTCTACGGAGCTGACCTGGACCACCGAATTGCTGGGAACGACCAACGGCGGTTTTAGTGCTACCACCTTATTCAACGGCTATTACAGCGATTACGCCCAGACCCGTCGCCGGGCCGAATACTTTAAACTGGCTGCCGAAAACTCTGCTCCCAGTGCGCTAACTGATGCTGAAAAGCAAGGCATTCGGGGTTTTGCCAATACCGTATCGGCTTACACGATGCTGTATATGCTGAACATGCAGTATAAAAACGGCATCCGCATCAAGTACACGGACTTGTACAGTCCGGGCGACATGCTGAAACCGGGACCATTTGTTTCGTACGAAGAAGCGCTGAAGGAAATCCGTCGCTTGCTGGACGAAGGGGCGACGCAACTGGCTGCCGGTGGAACGGCTTTCGGATTTACGATGACGAGTGGCTATGCCGGGTTCAATACGCCCGCCAATTTCCGGAAATTCAACCGGGCACTGGCCGCGCGGACGGCGATGTACCAGCAGGACTGGACGGGTTTGTTGACCACCCTGAACGAGTCGTTTTTCGATCTGAACGGTGCGCTGACGACCGGCCCCAACTTCACGTATTCAACCACCTCGGGGGATATTACGAATCCGCAATTTCAGCAACTGAACACCACGGCTTCGCCCGTGGTCGCCCAGGCGTTGTTTATCACTCAGGCCGAAGCCGGAGATATGCGGGTAACGAAAAAAGTGACGAAACGCACCTCCGCCCGCGCCCTGAACGGGATTATTGGTGAGTACGACGTGTCGATGTATCCGCTCAGTACCAATCCGATCTCGATCATCCGGAACGAAGAACTGATTCTGATGTATGCCGAAGCGATGATTCAAACCGGCAAACTGACGGATGCCGTGACGGCCCTGAACAAGGTTCGGGTTGGTGCCGGATTAAAGGAACTGGCGACCGCCAAACCGGCGATTCTGAACGACAAAAATGCCCTGATCGACGAGTTGCTGAATCAACGCCGGTATTCGTTGTTTTTCGAAGGCCACCGCTGGTTCGACATGCGACGCTACGGCCGTCTGGCCCAGCTTCCGAACGATCAGCCGAATCATAAAGTATATGATCAACTGATCCGTCCGTTTGCCGAAATTCAGTGGGATGCTAAAAATCCGCAGTAACCTAACCCCTAACCCCCATTTTATGAATCATTTCCACAGTAACCGGATAGCCCGGCGATTTCTGATCGTGCTGGCCCTTCTGACCTCGTTTACCGGTTTTTCCCAGACGAAGCTCAAGTTTGAACTTTCGTTTCCGGCCGCCATCAGTGCAACGCCCCTGACGGGCCGGATGTTTCTGATCATCACGCGCAAGGACAGCACCGAACCCCGCCAGCAGGTGGGCCGCTATGGTACGCAGTTCTGGGGAGCCGATTTCGAAAAACTGGCCGCGGGCAAAGCCGTTACCATCGACGGTTCTACGCTGGGCTATCCTATCAACGCGCTGAACGATGTTCCGAAAGGCGAGTATTTTGTGCAGGCGGTTTTGAACAAATATACTGAATTCAAGCGATCGGACGGCCACACGGTCTGGATGCACATGGACCAGTGGGAAGGCCAGCAATGGACCCGATCACCGGGCAACGTGTACAGTGCCGTTCAGAAAATCACGATCGACCCGGCCAAAAGTGAGACCGTCAAGCTAGAGGTGACGAAGGTGATTCCGCCCATTTCGGTGCCTGCGGATACCAAATGGGTGAAGCACATCAAAATCCAGAGCGCGAAACTGACGAAATTCTGGGGCCATCCGATTTTTATCGGCGCGACCATTCTGCTGCCGAAAGGCTACGAAGAGGAACCCACCCGGCTCTATCCGACGGTGTATCAGCAAGGTCACTTTTCGACCGCGCCCCCGTTCCGGTTTGCCGAAAACCCGAACAACGAGTTTTACAAAGACTGGACAGCGGACAGTGCCCCCCGGTTTATCGCCATCACGCTGCAACATCCGTCGCCGTATTTTGATGATTCGTACGCCGTCAATTCGGCCAACAATGGCCCGTTTGGCGACGCCATTCATGAAGAATTGATCCCGGAAATTGAAACGAAATTTCGTTGCATCCGCGAAGGCTACGCCCGTTTACTCACGGGTGGTTCGACCGGCGGTTGGGAATCATTCGCACTCCAGGTCTGGTATCCGGAATTTTACGGCGGCACCTGGTCGTTTGCCCCCGATCCGCTCGATTTCTGGAACGTCGAAGGCATCGATATTTACAAGGATAAAAATGCGTTTTACAAAGAATACGAATGGTACAAGGTTCCAACAACCAACACACGCATTCCGGCCACGGGCGAACCCCGCCTGACCTCCGAACAGCGCAACATGATGGAACTGGTCAACGGCACCAAAGGCCGGTCGGGCGGTCAGCTCGACGTCTGGAGTTCGGTGTTCGGGCCGGTCGGTGCCGACGGGTATTTCAAACCGCTGTTCGACAAAAAAACCGGGGTGATCGATCCCAGCGTGGCCGCTTACTGGAAAGAACATTACGATTTGCGGCAGTATCTGGAGAAAAACTGGGCAACCGTCGGGCCGAAGCTGGTGGGCAAGCTGAACATCATCGTTGGGCGGATGGACGATTTCTTCCTTAACTTTGGGGTGTATAAAGTCGACGAGTTTTTGAGCAAAACCACCAATCCGGCTTACGGCGGTTCGGTGACCTACGGCGATCGCGGTGGTCATAGCTGGCGGCCCTACTCCAACGGCGAATTGCTCAAAATCATGGATGCGCACATCAAAAAGATGGCTCCGGCCAAGGGTGCAACGACGAAAGCCAATTAGTCTAACCAACGCAATCGCATGAAAATCAGTCTGAAAATACCGTCGATTTACCAGCTTCTGCTACTGGTGGTGGTCGTTGCTCTGAGTAATCCACTGCTGGCGCAAGTGCCGGGGGTCAACAAGGCGGATTCGTTGTACATCCGGGAAAACTACGTCAAGACGGAAGTGATGGTGCCGATGCGCGACGGGGTGAAACTGTTCACATCGATTTATACGCCGAAAAACACCTCGCAGAAATACCCGATCATGTTCGATCGCACGCCCTACAGCGTGGCGCCCTACGGAGCAGACGCGTATAAAACGTCGCTGGGGCCTTCGATGGCGTTCGCCAAAGACGGTTATATCTTTGTTTATCAGGACGTTCGAGGTCGCTGGATGTCGGAAGGCAACTTTGTAGCGGTTCGGCCGCACATTCCCGACAAAAAGAAGAAAACCGATGTGGACGAAAGCTCGGACACCTACGATGCCATCGACTGGCTGATCAAAAACATTCCGAACAACAACGGGAAGGTGGGCACCTGGGGCATTTCGGCACCCGGTTTTTACACCACCATGACCGCCATCGACGCCCACCCGGCGCTGAAAGCGGTTTCGCCCCAGGCTCCGGTAACGGACTGGTACATGGGCGACGACCGGCACCACAACGGCGCGTTTTTTCTGATGGGTACCTTCGCCTTTTTGTCGTCCTATGGCCAGCCCCGCCCGGTTCCGACCACGAAAGGGGGGCCGCGTTTCAACGGGTATTACACCCCGGATTCGTATAAATTTTACATGAACGTCGGGCCGCTGTCGAAGGTCAACGAGAAGTATTTCAAAGGCGAAAATGCGCTCTGGCAGGAGATGATGGTACACGATGCCTATGACGAATACTGGCAAAGCCGGGCGGTGGTTCCGCACCTGAAAAACATCAAACCGGCCATCATGACCGTGGGCGGGTGGTTCGACCAGGAAGATTTGTATGGGCCGCTCAAGACCTACGCGGGCATCGAAAGCAAGAATCCGAAGACGACTAACAAGTTGGTGATGGGGCCGTGGATTCACGGCGGCTGGGCGCGCAGCACCGGCGAATCGCTGGGAAATATTCGTTTTGGGGCCAAAACATCGCTGTATTACCGGGAAAAAATTGAGCTGCCGTTTTTCAATCATTACCTGAAAGATGGCCCTGACCCGCAACTGCCGGACGCGTCCATCTTCCTGACGGGTTCCAATGAGTGGAAACAGTACAGCCAGTGGCCCCCCAAAGAGTCGCAGGAACGCAATATTTACCTGCACACCGGTGGCAAACTGTCGTTCGAACCACCGAAGGAAACCGAAGCGGTTTTTGACGAATACGTAAACGATCCCAAGAAGCCGGTTCCGTATACGAACAACATCCAGATTATCCGGGGGGCCGATTTCATGTACGAAGACCAGCGGTTTGCGGCTGCCCGCCCCGACGTGATGGTGTATGAATCCGAACCGCTGACGGAAGACCTGACGATTACCGGGAATGTGATGGCGAATCTGTTCGTGACTTCAACGGGAACGGATGCGGATTTTGTGGTGAAACTGATCGATGTCTATCCCGACACGACGACGGCCACCAGCCCGATTCCAACGACCAAAATGGCGGGTTTTCAATTGATGGTTCGGGGCGAAGTGATGCGGGCCAAATTCCGCAACAGCTTCTCCAAACCGGAACCGCTGAAACCGGGCGAAGTGGCTGAAGTGAAGTTTGACATGCAGGATGCGGCTCACACCTTCAAGAAAGGCCACAAAATGATGGTGCAGGTGCAAAGCTCCTGGTTTCCACTGGTGGACCGCAATCCGGGCAAATTCATGAACATCTACGACGCCACGGAAGCGGATTTCCAAAAAACCACCCAACGGGTTTACTTCTCGAACAAGAATCCGTCGCACGTCAAAGTGCGGTTGCTGAACAAGGGTATTTGAGAGTTGCTGATTAAAAACCGCCGGGCTGTAAGGGAGAGATTCCTTTACGGCCCGGCGGTTTGTTTATGGTACAATAAGTCGTAAAATAGGCTGTCTGCGGCAAAAAATACCAGCCCCCGGTTTTAACTGTGGGATTTCAAAAAACCGATCAAATTCATTGCAACCGTTTTAACGGTTGTGGTAGATTCTAAACCGTTAAAACGGTTTTCCAGCCGGAATTGAATCGCTGTTACCCCACGGTTGAAACCGTGGGCTGGTCCAAATCCCGCTAAAATTTGCAATTAATTTCCAATCGAAACCAATACCTTTGGATGAAATTCCTATCCTTAAAATTTAGTTGTATTCTTTCATGAAAACCCGATTGACCCTTCTTTTCCTCAGTCTTCTACCCGGTTTTTTAGCGGCCCAAACCACCGGCATCGTCAAATCCGAGTTCATTTACGAAACCGCCCCTTTCCCCTCCTGCCACGCGTCCACGCTGGCCGAAACCCCGGATGGCATCGTAGCCGCCTGGTTTGGTGGAACCGATGAACGGGACCCGGACGTCGGCATCTGGTTCAGCCGGAAAACCGGTGCGGGCTGGACGGCCCCCGTCGAACTGGCGAATGGTATTCAGGCTCAGGGGAAACGGCAACCCACCTGGAATCCCGTTCTGTTCCAAATGCCGAATGGACCGTTGCTGCTGTTTTACAAAGTCGGCCCCAGCCCGTCGACCTGGTGGGGCATGCAGATGAGTTCGGCCGACGGTGGCAAAACCTGGTCGAAACCCACACGGCTCCCCGACGGAATCGTTGGACCGATCAAGAACAAACCGGTTTTGCTGGCCTCCGGCAAATTGCTGAGTCCGTCGAGCAGCGAAGACAACGGCTGGCGACTGCACATGGAAAGCAGCACCGATGGCGGAAAAACCTGGCAGAAAACCCCGGCGCTCAACGATGGCAAGCAATTCAGTGCCATTCAGCCCAGCATTCTGTTCCACCCCAACGGAAAATTGCAGTTGCTGTGCCGCAGTAAAAACGGCCGGGTGCTGGAAGCCTGGTCGGAAGATGGCGGTACGAAATGGACGGAGTTGAAAACCACCGAATTGCCCAACCCGAATTCCGGGACGGATGCGGTAACGCTCCAGGACGGCCGCCAACTGCTGGTGTATAACCACACGCCCAAAGGCCGCTCACCGCTCAATGTGGCCTTGTCGCCCGATGGCAAACGCTGGCAGGCTGCGGCCGTGCTCGAAAACGAGCCCGGTGGCGAGTTCTCCTATCCAGCCGTGATTCAATCCCGCGATGGTCTTGTTCACATCACCTACACGCACCATCGCAAGAAGATACGCTACGTGGTGCTGGACCCGGCCAAACTGACGCTGACCGATATCAAAGAAGGGCAATGGCCAAAACCGTAGGGATTGGCTCCGAAAGGTTGTTATAAACCAGGATCAGCGCGTGACCTGTTGTTGCTGAATGGTGCTTTTAAGGCGCTCGATTTCCTGTTGCTGGCTGTCGGCTTTGAAGTAATAATACAGCCCGGCGATCAGAAAGATCTTGGATAACACAAAAACAATCACGAAAGCCAGTCGCCAGTATTTGTGGACGCGGATAAACGAGTCGCTTACCTCCACTTCCACGTAATCGGATTTAGCGGTCCGGGGTTCCGCGTCTTTTTTATTGTCCGTTTCGGGCTCCCGTTTTTTGATTTCCTGACCGGGAATGCGCGCCTGGATGAGTTCCCAGGTGCCGGGGGGCGGGGGAACCGAATTTTCGACACAATACGTTTCAATCACCACCTCAAGCTCGTTCAAAGCCGAAGACACTTCCGGATAAAGAACCTTCATCTGCTGGACTTCGTGTTGCTCCTCTTCGGACGCTAATCCCAACAGATAGGCCTCTAAAACTCCACTATCTATGTATTGACGAATTTCCAATTTCCTGCGTAATTACGATCGACGAAACACGTGAATAAAATCCCGAATGGCTTTTACTAATTCCGGTCTGGAAAGGCCAGACTGCTCGGAAATCGTTTCAAAGGAGTAGCCCTGACGAAAGGATAGGTCAAAAATATACTCCGGTGAATAACTGTTGTTTACCGAAAATGGTTCCGTGCGGTCAGTCTCCCGTTCTTTCGCCTTATCCTTCAACTCAAGCGCTTTGGCGCGTGCGATTCGGATGACCGCAATCGCCGGATTAACCGGTGAATTGGCGAAAGCGGGTAAGTGTTCGGCGGAAAAAACCTCCATCAGCGCCTTCTGGGCTAAGGCCGATTGCGGAAGAATCTGCAAGATAATCCCATAGGCCAGTGCGCCAAACCGATCGTAGAGCGCTCGTTGATCAACCGGCCGGCGACGATGCCGAAAGGCACCATTTTCTGCTGATCGTTCCAGTTCATTCATGCCATACCCCATTAGTGAAACAAATTCGAATGATCTCCAGATCGGGTTAGACACGGTTGTCGTTAACCAGCTTCTGATGCAATGTAGTCTTTGTATCTCGTTTCCAGCCCAATTCGCACAAAGTTAATGCCAAATTTAAGGTGAAAATGTAGAAAAATACATACCTATTTATACTGAAACCTTCGCTTTTTGCCCCGTTCCCCTAAAGGGGACTTTTAGCATCCGGATTATGCTGTGTCCAAGTCCCCTTTAGGAGATTTAGGGGCGATTTATAAGTGTAAAAGAATGATCAGACATAGGTAATACATACCCTTCTTTCAAAAATAAAGGAATCATTTTCTTTCTCTGCAACCGAAAAACCGTTTGGCCCCGTTCCTCTTCCCCGCACGGCCATGCGTTCCGCCCAATTTTCCGTATCTTTGCGGTCAATTCCAAATCCCAGTACGATCGTGAGTTACAAAGAATATAAGAACCTGAATTATGCGCAGGTTGGCGATGACATATTAGCATTCTGGAAAGCCAATCGCGTCTTTGAACAATCCGTCGACACACGCGAAGGCCAGCCTACGTTCACGTTTTACGAAGGGCCGCCCTCGGCGAACGGAAAACCGGGGATTCACCACGTGATGGCCCGGGCGATTAAAGATATTTTTTGCCGGTATAAAACCTTGCAGGGCTTTCAGGTCAAACGCAAAGGGGGTTGGGATACCCACGGGTTACCCATTGAACTGCAGGTCGAAAAAGAGCTGGGCATTACGAAAGACCACATCGGCAAGCCCGAATCCGAAGGCGGTATCAGCATCGAGGACTACAACCAGAAATGCCGGGAAGCCGTGATGAAATTCACGGACTTGTGGAACGACCTGACCGAAAAAATGGGCTACTGGGTCGATCTCGAAAATCCCTATGTTACCTACCAAAGTGAATACATTGAATCCGTCTGGCAGTTACTGAAGCGACTGTACGACAAAGGATTACTGTATAAAGGCTATACCATTCAGCCGTATTCGCCGAAGGCTGGAACGGGTCTGTCGTCGCACGAACTAAACATGCCGGGTACGTACAAAGACGTGAAAGACACGACGATTGTGGCGATGTTCAAGACCAAACCGTCGGATCAAACCGTACGGGTCTTTGGAGACCTGCAAGGTTCGCAACCTTACATCCTGGCCTGGACGACCACGCCCTGGACGCTGCCGGGCAACTCCGCGCTGACCGTCGGAAAAGACATCGATTACGTTTTGATCAAAACGTTCAACCCATACACCTACGAACCGGTCAACGTGGTGCTGGCCAAAGCGCTGGTTGGTCGCTGGTTCAACGAGAAAGGACACGACGGCGATTTCGACGGCTTTGCGGTTTCGGACAAAAAACTGGTTCCGTGGACCATTGTGACCGAATTCAAAGGCTCGGAACTGGCCGGGATCGAATACGAACAACTCATGCCTTATGTTCAGCCCGAGAAGCCCGCATTCCGCGTCATCCTGGGTGATTTTGTGACGACCGAAGATGGTACGGGCGTGGTTCATACCTCACCGACGTTTGGGGCCGATGACTTTCGGGTTGCCCAGCAAAACGGCATTCCGTCCATCATGGTGAAGGATGAAAACGGCAAGGAAGTACCGATTGTTGATAAGCACGGGCAGTTTGTGCAGGAAATTGGGGAGTTTGCCGGGCGGTATGTGAAGGAGCAATATTACTCCGACGAAGAGCAGGAAGCCCCGGAATTCAAACCGACGGACGTGCTGATTGCCATCAAGTTAAAGACCGAAGGAAAGGCATTTCACGTCGAAAAATACGAACACCCGTACCCGCACTGCTGGCGGACCGACAAACCCATTCTGTATTACCCGCTCGATAGCTGGTTTATCAAAACGACGGCGGTAAAAGACAAGCTGGTGGCGCTGAACAAAACCATCAACTGGAATCCCGAAAGCACGGGAACCGGGCGGTTTGGCAACTGGCTCGAAAACCTGGTGGACTGGAACCTCAGCCGCAGCCGGTTTTGGGGGACACCGCTGCCGATCTGGCGCAATGAAACCGGCGACGAAATCTGCATCGGTTCGGTCGCTGAACTGAAAACCGGGGTGGAAAAAGCCGTTGCGTCGGGCCTGTTGTCGGACGATCAAAAGAGCAAAAACGAAGCCTATTTGCAAAAAATCGAATCCGGCGATTACGACCTTCACCGGCCTTTTGTCGATGAATTGTACCTGGTTTCCGAGTCCGGTAAAGTACTGCAACGCGAGTCGGATCTGATCGACGTCTGGTTCGATTCGGGCGCGATGCCCTACGCCCAGTGGCATTATCCGTTCGAGAACAAAGATATTTTCGATAAGGCGTATCCCGCCGACTTCATCTCCGAGGGGGTCGATCAAACGCGCGGCTGGTTCTTCACGCTCCACGCTATTTCCGGCATGCTTGGCACGCTGGATGAAAAAGCTGATTCGTCGGTAGCGTTTAAAAACGTGGTGTCGACCGGTTTGGTGCTGGACAAAAACGGCAACAAAATGTCGAAGCGGCTGGGCAACGCCGTCGATCCGTTCACGACGCTGGCGACCTACGGGGCCGATGCCACCCGCTGGTACATGATCACCAACGCCGAACCCTGGGATAACCTGAAATTCAACATCGACGGCATTGCCGAAGTGCAGCGCCGGTTTTTCGGGACACTCTATAATACGTATTCGTTCTTCGCGCTATACGCCAACCTCGACCAGTTTGATTTCGATGGCACGCGGACGATTCCCGTTGACCAACGCCCGGAACTGGACCGCTGGATCTTGTCGAAACTGCAATCGCTGGTGCTGGAAGTAGAGCAGCAATTCGAGAATTACAACCCGACCAAAGCGGGTCGGGCGGTACAGGACTTTGTCAACGACCAGCTTTCCAATTGGTACGTGCGGCTTTCGCGTCGGCGTTTCTGGAATGCGCCCAAGACATCGAATGGGGAACTGAGCCTGGATACCCGCGCGGCTTACGAAACGCTGCACGAATGTCTGACAACGGTTTCCAAACTGATGTCGCCGATTGCGCCGTTCTTCGCCGACTGGCTCTACCGCAACCTGACCAAAGAAACGGATTTGTCGGTTCACCTGACCAATTTCCCGAAAGCGGAACAGGCGTTGATCGACGGCGACCTGGAAACGTCCATGCAACTCGGGCAGGATATCTGCTCGCTGGTTCACTCCCTGCGGAAAGGGCATAAGATCAAGGTGCGCCAGCCGCTGACGAAGGTGCTGATTCCGGTTTTGAACGAAACGACCCGGCGGCAGATCGAGCACGTTTCGCCGATCATTCAGTCGGAAGTGAACGTGAAAGCTGTCGAATTCATCGATGATGCCTCCGGTATTCTGAAGAAAAAAATCAAGCCCAACTTCAAAACACTGGGGCCGAAATTCGGTCCGATGATGAAGGATGTGGCGACGACGATCAATAGCATGACCGAAGACGACATCCGCAAACTGGAAGCCGCCGGAAGCATGCAACTGGCCATTGGCGAGATTACGATGGCGGATGTTGAAATCCGGACGGAGGATGTTCCGGGCTGGATCGTGGCGACACAAAGCGGTTTGACAGTTGCGCTGGACGTTACGGTTACGCCCGAATTGCGTCAGGAAGGCATCGCCCGCGACTTTATCAACCGCATCCAGAACCTGCGGAAAGACCAGAATTTTGATGTGACGGATAAAATTCGGATCGAACTGGAGAACAGCCCGACCGAGGGACTGACCAGTGCCATCGAAACCCACAAAGACTACATCTGTCAGGAAGTACAGGCGCTGTCGCTGAAGTTAGTCAACGACCTGAACGGCAATGCGACGGAGATTGAAATGGATGAGTTTCTGCTGCGCGTTAAAGTGGCCGTTGCGTAACGTAGGATATCCACGGATTCAGGTTCGTGGGTATTTTTTATAAAAAAGATGGTGAATCCTCCGGCACATTCCTCTCTACACATGATCCACCATCTATGTGTAGAAACATCAAAGAAATCGTATTGTTTTAAATAAGACTAAATTCGACTGCTGCCATCGCGTGAAGCGTCGTGGTATCGAACAGCGGCACGTCTGTATGCTCCGCCTGAACCAGGATGGGAATTTCAGTACAGCCTAAAATCACCCCTTCCGCACCCTGCCCGGCGAGTTTTTCGATGATCTCTACAAAGCGGATGCGGGTACTGTCGCTGAAGATGCCTTTGCTGAATTCGTGGTAAATCTTGTCGTGAACGTATTTCTGATCCTCTTCGTCGGGCAAAATGACGTCGATGCCAAAACGCTCTTTCAATCGCCCGCGAAAAAACGGACGTTCCATCGTAAACCGGGTTCCCAACAACCCGACTGTCCGAAAACCGGCTTTCTGAATGGCTTCGGCGGTCACATCGGTAATGTGCAACAGCGGAACCAGCAAGCGTTCGGTTACGCCGTCAGCTACTTCGTGCTGGGTGTTGCAGGCAATGACCACAAAGTCGGCTCCGGCCCGAACCAGTCCCTGCGCCATGTCGTCAACAGCGGTTTCAATCGCCTTCCAGTCGTCGGCTTTTTGCCACTGGCTGAATTCTTCAAAATTGGCACTCGACAGCACGAGTTTCGCCGAATAATGACCGCCCAATCGTTTCCCAATCTCCTGATTGATCAGGCGATAGTAAACCGCCGAGCTTTCCCACGACATGCCGCCGATGATTCCGATGGTTTTCATTTTTCAAAATCGGTTACGGTGATTACCCTACCAACGCTACGCCCCACAACACGACAAACAGCAAGGTCGACAAGGCCAGTTGCCCCAGACGCGGGTTCAACTCGCCCGGTTTCTGGTGATTAGCAACCGCCCGACCATTCAGCACAAACAGCGGAAAGGCCAGCAAATACAGCCAGCTAAATACATTGTGGCCAATGAGCAACGTGTAGATTACGGCACAAAGCATACCACCCAGCAGCAGCAGCCAATGGTAGCGAACGGCCCGTTGCCGCCCCAGCCGCACCGGAATGGAGTATTTGCCGGTTTTGGCGTCGGTTTCAATATCGCGGATGTTGTTGATATTCAGAACGCCGGTGGCCAGTAAACCAACACTGGTGGCGGGTAACAGCAGAATGGGTTCGAAGGACAAGGTGTGCAGAAAGTAGGTTCCCAGAACGCCTACCCAGCCGAAGAAAAGCAGGACAGCAATGTCGCCAAAACCGCTGTAGCCGTAAGGACGTTTGCCGTTGGTGTAGGCAATGGCGGCTCCGATGCAGAGCAAACCCAATCCCACGAAAATCCAGAAAACTTCCGTCGGCGCGTTCTTCAGCGACTCGACCAGCAGCCAGATACCAGAAACCAGTGCCAGGATGGACGTGACGATCATCGCGCGCAGCATGGATTCTTTGGTAATCAGGCCGGTTGCCACCGCCCGGCGGGGTCCTACGCGCTCGGCGGTATCCTTGCCCGAAACCGCATCGCCGTAATCGTTGGCAAAATTGGAGAGGATTTGCAGGAAAATCGTGGTGAGCGACGCCAGAACGCAGATGGTCCAGCTAAACCGGCCAGCCGAGGCCGCCAGAAAACTTCCCAGAATGATGCTGGCTAGTGCCAGCGGTAATGTACGCGGCCGGGCAGCCGCAAGCCAACTTTTCATAGTGATAAGTTAAGAGTTAAGAGTTAAGAATGAAGAGTTGGCTGACGCATACAAACTCTTAACTCTTAACTCATCACTCTTAATTTTTAACTCAAATACCAACAGCCGACTTGAATTCCGGATCGGTTGGTAATACTTTGGATGCGAAGAAGTGCGTCAGTTCGCCTTTTTCGTTGATGACGTATTTGCAGAAGTTCCAGGTTGGCACCTTGTCATTCCAGCCATTCAACGACTTGTCCGACAGCCACTTGTAGAGCGGAGCCTGGTTTTCGCCCAGCACTTCAGTTTTCTCGAACATGGGGAACGATACACCATAGTTCTTTTTGCAGAATTCGGCAATTTCGGAGTTGGTACCGGGATCCTGGCTCTTGAAGTTGTTGGATGGGAACCCTAAAACGACCACTTTGTCGCCGTGTTCTTTGTAGAACGCTTCCCATTTTTCAAACTGTGGCGTAAAACCGCACTTGGAAGCCGTGTTCAGGATCACCACCTTTTTGCCCCGGTATTGTTTCAGGGGGACGGTTTTGCCTTCGATGGAATTGACGGTAAAATCGTACAATGATTTGGTTGGAGCAACCGCGTTGGCCGGACGAACAGCGACTTCACTCTTGTCGCTCAGCAGGAAATTTAAAACAGTTTTTACAGACATAAAGCTGGATAAGGTTACAGCCAGGACACCAACAGATACAAGAAGAAGTAGCTTTTTCATTTGAGTTGGGAAAGGTTTACATTTTTGTAGGCACTTCAATTCCTAATAACTCCATTGTTTTACAGATAGTTTCGACAACGGCTTTCGATAAGGCCACCCGAAATTTGAGTTTGTCGGCATCCGGTTCCGACAGGATCGATAACTCCCCGTAAAACTGGTTGTAGGCCTTGGCTAACTCGAAGGCATACTGCCCCAGGTACGAGGGAGCGTAGTCGGTTCCGGCTTCGGTAATCCGCTGGTAAAACTGCGTCAACAAATAAACCAGTTGTTGCTCACTATCAGCCAGTTCTACTGTTTTCAAGGAACCCGCAGGGTCGATTCCCAACTGGGCCGCTTTCCGTAAAACCGAGCAAATCCGGGCGTGGGTATATTGAATAAAAGGTCCGGTATGTCCCTGGAAATCAATCGACTCTTCCGGGTTAAACGTCATCCTTTTTTTCGGATCCACCTTCAATAAATAATATTTCAACGCCCCCATCGCCAGCATGTGATAGAGGTTCGTAGCTTCCTCGCTTTCAAAATCGTCAATTTTACCCAATTCCCGGGTGCGGTTCCTGGCGGTTTCGACCATCTCTTCGATCAGGTCATCGGCATCGACCACGGTGCCTTCCCGCGATTTCATCTTGCCACTCGGCAAGTCGACCATGCCGTAGGAAAGGTGGAACAGGCCGTCGGCATACGGGCGGCCCAGCCGGCGCAGAATCGCAAATAATACCGCAAAGTGGTAGTCCTGCTCATTACCCACTACCCAGATGCCGCGCTGAACCGGATAATCCTGAAATTTCAGATCGGTGGTTCCTAAATCCTGCGTGATGTAGACCGAGGTGCCATCCGACCGCAGCACCAGCTTCTGGTCGAGCCCTTCGTCGGCGAGGTCGATCCAGACCGAGCCATCCGGTTTACGGTAGAAAACATGTTGGCGCAAACCGTCTTCGATGACGTCTTTACCCAGCAGATAGGTCTCCGATTCGTAGTAGGTTTTATCGAAACTGACGCCAATTTCGTGGTAAGTTTCGGCAAAACCGGCGTAGACCCAGGCATTCATCTGCTTCCAGAGCGCGACGGTTTCGGGGTCACCCTGCTCCCACTTCCGCAGCATTTCCTGCACTTTCAGCAGCAGGGGCGTCTTTTTCTCGGCTTCTTCCCGCGGCATTCCCTCCTCAATCAGCTCTTCGATTTGCTGTTTGTGGGCTTTGTCGAACCAGACGTAGTATTTCCCGATCAGGTGATCGCCCTTCATGCCTGTCGATTCGGGTGTCTCGCCATTGCCAAACTCCTGATAGGCCAGCATCGACTTGCAGATGTGAATGCCCCGGTCGTTGACCAGACAGGCTTTCACGACTTCGTAGCCGTTGGCTTTCAGAATCCGGCTGACCGAATCGCCCAGAAAGTTGTTGCGCAGGTGGCCGAGGTGCAGCGGTTTGTTGGTGTTGGGCGACGAAAACTCCACCATCACCGACTCGTTTCGCGACGGCAACTGCCCCCAAGTCGGATTCGCCAGCATCGCGCTCAACTCTTCGACCCAGACCGAATCGGCAATGGTGAGGTTCAGAAAGCCCTGAACAACATTGAATTGGCTGATGATCGTCGTGTTTTCTTTCAGGTACGTTCCGATGGCCTGCCCGATTTCCACCGGCGGTTTTCGGGTTGTTTTGGTCAACGGGAAGGTCACGAAGGTATAGAGCCCTTCAAATTCTTTTTTGGTAGGTTGCAGAATAACGGTTTCAACGGGCACATTGAACAGCGAATTGATCGCTTCGGCAATGGCTAGTTTGAGTTGTGCTTGAATGTCCATTCGACCAGGTAAGATTCAAAGCACAAAACTACGCCAAAAATTAGTTTCCATCCGTGTTGAGGGAAAGGAACTGCATTAAAAACCGCTCATACGTCCCGGTTCTTCCGTTTGCTGAGCCGGATTGGATAGGAAGCCGTGATCCGAAACGCGGAGCCTCTAGCTGCCATTCGCAGGAAATACGCGGTTTGGTTGATGGTATAATCCACGTCGGCGGTTACCAATTTTCTCAGGCCCTGCGAATAAACGAACTGAATATCGAGCCGGTCTTTGTCGTGGCTTTTGAACTGAAAACCGATCCCGGCCTGAATCGATGCCCCGTGCCGGTGGAGGACGTTGGGGAGTTTTTCGTCGATTTCGATTGGATCTAATTTGGGGTCTAAAACTTTTATTGAAAGAATACCCGCCCCATAATTATTAAAACGAAACCAGTCATAGGTTAAACTAGTGGTCGCATACAAATCGAAAATCATGGCATACCGATAATTAGCCTTATCAAGTCGTCCTAATCTGACATTTTCTTTTAACAAAAAATCGGCTTTTAGTGGAAATTGAATGATTGGAGCTGCTGTTCTCTGTGCTGCTCGTGTTGTGGGGGCTTTAACTTTATACCCCCAACCAATATCACTCTCACTAACTCCGGTTGAAATTCTCAACTTAGAGTTAATATCACATTGGACTAACAAACTCCAAAAATCGTAATTCCCAAAAGATTTCCGAAGGTGCCCATAACTTGGACGTTGAGTGAAATCTGAAAATAGCGTTTGCAAACCAACAGTTGGCTTCAGATAAACGTTGGTTTGCGCTGTAGCTCCAGCGACCATAAAGAGGCTAAAACCTAAATACGCTACTAATTTCATAGGTGTTAGTCTTAAAACCATTCCATTCGTACCTTCCGGCAAGCGCTGGAAAACAAGCCGTACTTCCAATTCATGCAAGGCTTCCGGAAACAACCGCCGGATGGCCAGGAGTTGATCGAACAGCTTTTTTTTCGCCGAAACCATAACTGAGGAGTTGAAGAGAAGTGTCCCAGATTTGACGGACGGGTGTGCCGTAAGTCACTTTCTGCCTATTTAATAGTACAGAATTGAGAATTTCCATTCACGCAAAAACCCGCTGTTTGATTTGACAAAAGGGGCGGAATACGTACCTTTAATCAGTACTTAATCAAAATGCTGATGATCAATCGTCTCACGAGAGGGCTTTGGTGCTGGATGCTGGTGGCATGTATTCCCGCGATGGCCCAATTTGAGCCTTCCATCCGCCTGGAATTGCCCGTTAGTCAGAATTCGGAAGAGTTTTTCGACGTGACGACGCTCGGGGATCAGGGCGTTCTGGTGAACGTCCGGCATGGCGATTACTATTCATCGGCCCCCACCAAGTTTTCCTTCAAACGCTACGATACCGACCTCAAACTGCTCTGGTCAACGGAGTATAAAATTGATGCGTTCTACGAACCGGTTCGGTCGGCCCGCACGGAACATTACCTCTACTGGCTGCTGAAAGAAACCGCCAACGAGAAAATTGCCATCCTGCGGATCAACCTCACCGACGGAGCGATGGAAACCTACCGGGGTGATCTGGTGACACCCATGGATATTTTTCATTTCAAGGTCCTGGACAACATCGCCTACCTCGGCGGCTATTACCGCTCCCGGCCGGTGGTGGTGTCGTTCTCGTTTTTCGATCTGACTTCCAAAGTGTTACCCGGTTTGTATTCCAACCACATTCAGCTCAACAACATCGAAGTCGATGAGCAACGGCGGCTGGTGCACGTCATGACCGATGCCACGCACCAGCGGAACTGCGAGTTTACGGTTCGGACGTATTCGTATGAAGGCAAACTGATCCGGACGGTGAACCTGGACGGCAACAAACACAGTCTGATTTCGGGCAAACTGCTTCCCCTCAACGACGAGGAATCGCTGCTCGTCGGCAACTATTCCAACGACTGCACGCCCTATTCGCAGGGGGTTTACATCACCCGAATCCGCAATGCCGCGTCGCCTTTGGGTGAAAGCACGGTGATTACCCCGACCGAAGACACGCGGTATATCGACTTTTCGGAGCTTCAGAATTTCTTCAACTACATGAAACCCAAACGCCAGCAGAAGATGATCGAGCGGCTGGCGCGTCGGAAAGACCAAGGCAAAGACACCAAGTTCCGGTATCGGCTGCTGGTCCACGATCTGGTGCCGACCGACGAAGGTCTGATGCTGATTGCGGAAGTGTATTACCCCCAATACCGGGGCAGTTCCTATCCGTATCTGGGCGCCGGGCGTTCCTTTGATCGCTACCAGGAGGGCTATCGGTATACACACGCGTTTCTGTGCGGTTTCGACAAAAAAGGCAAGCTGCTGTGGGACAACTCCCTGCCCATTCCCGATCTGAGCAGCTATGATTTGAATCAGATGGTGCAGGTTTCCCGACAGGGCAACACGACCATTCTGGCCTATCCACACGACGGCGAAATCCACGCCGAGGTGATTCAGGGCGGCAAGGTGGTGCGGGAGCAGGAGAAGTATTCGCTGAAAAAATTACGGGAAAACGAGAAAGTGGTCTATTCCGAAAACGAACAACTGGAAGCCTGGTATGACGGCCATTTTCTGGCCTGTGGATTTCAGAAAATTTCGACTGAACGCTCCCTGGCTCCTCCGCGTGAAGTGTTCTATATCAATAAAGTAACCCGCATTCCCGACGATCCGGACACCCGCCCGTCGAGCCGCTCGGCCAGCCCGGACGATACCAACGCTACCCGAAAAACTTCCGGATCAAAACAAAAATGAGGTTCAGCAGAACGCTGACGACGATGCAGGTGACAATCGGGAAATAAAAACCGCCGTTTTTACCTTCGATGCGAATGTCGCCCGGCAACCGACCGAGCCAGCCCAGTTTATCGCCAAAAAAATAAACGATCAGCCCGATCAGGACCACCACAACCCCAATTCCGATCAGATACTTGCCAATTCCTGCGTTCATACCAGTACATACGGTCGCTAACCCGTGAATGAATCGTTTCCTGCAAGTATAGACTACGTTCCTCAGAAAGACAATTTCCTCCCTCGCTAAACTTTTTTTCACTCGTCCGGCATACTCTGGACGCTCAATTACCAGACTTTGGAATAGATTACCGGTAACTCAAAATAAGGAATGCCAATGGTTTCGAAAACCGGCAAGTTTAGCGGTTTTCGCCAAACCGGATACTAAAACCCGATCTCTTTCCAGGAAATTATTGTATTTATTTGCTCCAACAATTGCACTTCCCAAAGTAGACTGGCTAGAACATCAAGGATAGACCGGGTTGGCCATCGCCCGATGTATCTACATTCACACCGTTCATCCAGAAAGCCATGAATCCGTTTCAATCCGTTGCTGTCCGAGACCATACCGTGTTGAAGTTGTGGGGTCAGATCGAGCAAAACATCGACAATCCCGATTTAAGCGTGACGGACCTCCTTGAATCGGCTGCGATGAGCCGCACCAACCTCTACCGTCGGCTCACTGCCAAAACCGGGATGTCGGCCACGGCCTTTATCCGGTACGTCCGGCTGACGAAAGCGCGCGATCTGCTCCTCGATCAAACGGATCTGACCATTTCCGAGATTGCCTTCTCGGTTGGCTTCAACAGCCTGAGCTACTTCACCAAACGGTTTACGGAGGTATTCGGCGTTTGCCCCCGGCGGTACCAGGAGACCCATGAACTCAAACCGCTTTCGGAACATCCGTTCAAGTTTTTGGAACATGCGTTGAAAGGTTAGGAACATCCGTAAAAGCGAAATTCTTCGGGATTAACAAACTTTACATCGGCCAATAAAACACTATTGGTCAGGTATTTATATCGATGTAAAACTAAAGCTAAACACCATGGAAAAGAGACCGCTGAAAGAACAGATCGACGCGTTGGAAAAACTGGCCAAAGACCCGAAAAGTCAGCAGGAAATCGGGAAAAGGCTGATTCAGGAAGTAGCGAAGGCGATGTATGAAGAACGGAAAGGGCTCGAAATATCGACCCCCGACGCCGAGATTCCGATTCGGAAAGGCGAGATGGTTCCCCTCGAATTACGGAACCAGATCAAAACCGATGAAACCGGTTTGGCCCTCCAGGATGCGCTGGTGCAGAACCTCAACCTCCGCATCTGGTTCCGGATCTGGGTTCGTTTCTGGTTCCGGATCATCGTCGACATTCCCCGGTTTGAAACCAGTCCGCTGAATTCGTTCAAGGATTTTGCTGATTCCATCGGCTTTTCGGACGAAGAGATCAAACTCGTAGACCGGCTCAAAGGCATGTCCTGAAACCGCTTGCCATCCCCCGCCGAAGAATCCCGACCAAAAGGGGTTCTTCGGTTTTTCACTCCCTTTCCGAACCGTCCTACAACAACCTCTATCATGGACAATTCCCTCAGCCTGATCATCAAATCGACCCGGAAGTGCAACCTGCGCTGCTCTTACTGCCACGACTGGCGGTCGCGCGGAACGGTTATTTCCTTCGAAATTCTGGCCAACATCGTCGCGAAAGCGTTTCGTGCCCAACGCTACAAGGTCATTAATTTTATCTGGCACGGGGGCGAACCGCTCCTGCTGGGGATCGATTTCTTTCGCCGGGCGCTCAGCCTGCAGCAGGCTTTTATTCAGGAAGGGCAATACGTCCTCAACAGCGTCCAGATCAACGGTACGCTGCTCACGGAGGAATGGTGTGACTTTTTCAGGAAAAACCACTTTCAGGTGGGCGTCAGCGTGGATGGCCCCGAAGAAATCCACAACCGAAACCGGTCTTTTGCATCGGGAAAAGGGAGTTTTCAGCAGGTGATCAAAAGCATCGACCTGCTCAAAGAATACGGGATCGGCCACGGCGTTCTGCTGGTTTTGAACGAAAACACCAAGCGTTTACCGGCTCCCGAAATTTTTGATTTCATCACCCGGGATCTGAAAGTCGACAACTTCTCGTTCCTGCCCGCCGTTCCCGACAACCTCATCGGCCAGAACTCCGGCGAACGCGCGACGACTGATTACCTGTCGCTCGAAGACTACGAAGAGTTTATGATCCGGATTTTCGACCATTGGTATGCCCTCGACAACCCCGACATTCGGGTGCGCGAGATCGACGGCATTGTGCGTTCGGTGATGCGGGGCAATCCACAGGTCTGCACGCTGGCCGGGAATTGCCTCGGCGGTTATTACCACATCGAGCCCGAAGGCGACGTTTACCACTGCGACAAATACGTCGGTGATCCGATGTATAACCTCGGCAACATTCTGGAATCGGATTTCGATTCGCTGTTTAAATCGCCCCAAATGCGGGCGTTGCGCCGACAGGAACGGGACAACCTCCAGCGACTATCGGCCTGTCAACACTACGGAATCTGCAACGGCGGCTGCCCGCACGACCGCTACATCGCTAAAAAATACCGTACGGATTTTACCGGCGAGTGTTGCGGTCAAAACCGGCTGATCTCCCACATCATCCGGGCGTTGGGACAGGACATCGGCGCAGAAAAAATGGCGGTTTTTGGCCATACGGTTTAGCTATTTCTTCAGGCCAAAACCCGCAAACGGCGCTTTCGCATCGTCCAGCACAAGCACCCAGTCCGTGGTTGGGCCGACAATCGGGGCCTTGAACTCCTGCGGGCCGGTATTCGGAAACACCCCGATTTTCTGGCTCTTTCCATCGCGGGGATTATACCAGTAGGCCAGCACATTCGGCGAAGCGGTCAGCCGGGCGAGGTCAATTTTCAGCGGACTGCCGTTGGGCGTGTAGGCAAACAAGAAATTGTCGTCTTCCGAAATGGCCGCCACCTGGTGATTGCCATCGTCGGGATTGGTGTTCTGAATCAGCCGCTCGTCGGGCATCAGCCGCGTCCACGGATGCGACTCGTACAACCGGCGTAAAATTCCCATCTGAAACGCCCCGGCATGGTCGAGCGCCCGTTTCCAGTGCGTACGGGCGGCCGAAACCGGCGGATTTCGATCGTTGTCGAAAAACTGCCAGATGTTGTGGTTGCCGTAGGTATGTCCGCAACCGCCCGACAAAACCGCCCACCAGGCCGCCTGCCGCACGTCGAAATCGTCAAAATAGCCCTGCTCCGGTTTGTGCGCAATTGGATGGTCTTCGTAACGTGGTTCACCATCGAGCGTCGGCTTGGGTGGAAACATCGCGTAGTTCTGCCGTTGCATCACGTAATTCTTCTTGTTCCTGGCACTGTGTCCCGACTGAAACAGATTAATGTTCAGCCATTTATCGCTATGAAAAAATCCTGACGAGTTGCTGTCGCCCTGCGGGTGATAGGTCATGAGCTTGGTGCCGCCGTCGCCTTTCTTGATGCCTTCCGCCATCGCCCGGACAATGGCCAGCCGTTGCTCGCCCTCCGGATTGCGGTCACCGCCCAAAATCCAGATAACCGGTTTGCCCCGGTAGCGTTTGCCAATAAACTCACCATACGTCCGGGCATTGGCAGTATTGAAAATTTCGGGGCCTTTTCCCCACTTCTTATTGAATTTATCTCCCCAGGTCGGCAGCAGCCCAACGACCAGCCCCAGCTCCGTGGCCCGGTTGACCACCCAGTCGACATGCTGGAAATACGCTTCATTCGGTTTGGTGGGGTCGTTGCCCACCAGTGGCAATTGACCGTACTGATTGGGTTGCGTCAGCCCGTCGAGTTCGGCCAGCACCACCGCCTGAATCACGGTAAACCCTTTGGCCGCCCGGTTTTTCAAATACAGATCGGCTTCTTCCTTCGTCAGCCGGTGGAACAATTCCCAGGCCGTGTCACCCAGCCAGAAAAACGGTTTCCCATCCCCCCGCATGATGTACCGTTTGTCGGGAATGATGTAGAGTTTGGACAAGGCAACGGTTTCCTTTGAGGCCGCAGCGGGTTTCTGAGCGTAGCCCAGAGCGGACAGGAACAAATAGACTATCCCCAAAACGATCGCTCGTTTTGTCCAGATACCGGAAAAGTTTGAACGATTCATTCTTTGTATGATAACCCCTGAACCCCCTGAAGGGGACTTTTTGCATCCGAAGGAATTCGCGTCAAAGTCCCCTTCAGGGGATTTAGGGGCAGTAAGCGAAACGACTGCTAAATTCATGGGTCAGGAATAAGGGGCTGTAAAAACCGACATTTGAATGAAATCTAAGACGGTTTGCTTATAATTCAAACACCTTTCCAAAAACTTGCCGTACTTTTGCGGCTTGTTACAACTATGACACCAACGCCACGCGATATTGTTGCCGAACTCCGGCAGGGACGACTCATCCGGCTGGCCGACGAAACCGGCGTTTCACTGGCCTGCGATCCCGGCCATGCGGAAGCCGTCGAACATCTGCTGGATGTCCGGAAAGACCTGGTTCCGGCCCCCCTCCCCACCATTCTCATTTCCGACAGTGGTCAGCTCAACCTCTATGTCCGGCCTGTGCCGGATGTGGCCTGGGATCTGATCGAGTTCGCCGAAATGCCCCTGACGGTTTTAATGTACAACGGCATCAACCTGCCCGACGCCTTCCGGTTGCAGGTGCCGCTGCGGAAAACCCTTAGCGAATCGGTGCGACAACTCATCGGCGCGTTTGGCCGGGGGCTGTTGACCCTGCCGTTTGAAGACGCCGAATGGCCGGTCGGTCTGGCAAAACCGCCCGTTTCCTGGGGCGAACTGCCCGCCAAAATTCAATTGCCGCGTATTATGGAGTTAGGTCCAAAAGGGGAAGTAGCCTTTTTACGAAAATAATGAGCCGTACCGCCACTGCCGACCAGGATCGGAACGATTCGTTATTCCTGTGTTCTATGAACTTTACGGAGACCCTACATAGCAATCCCATTTTTGAAGTCATCGCCCGTCAGGCGGCTGCGCTGGACGTTCGTGCGTATGTCATCGGCGGTTTTGTACGGGATCTGATTCTGAAACGTCCGTCGAAAGACATCGACATTGTGTGCATTGGCAGTGGCATCGACCTGGCCGAAGCCGTGGGCCGGGAGTTGAAAGTGCCCGTGATTGTGTTTAAGAATTTCGGAACGGCCATGTTACCGGCTCATCCCGATCAAACTACGTATACCGAGGCAACCGAAACCGTTCCAGGCAGTCGTTCGCTGGGCTGGGAAGTGGAGTTTGTGGGCGCCCGCAAAGAATCCTACCGCTCCGATTCGCGAAAACCGCTGGTTGAAAACGGCACCCTCGAAGACGACCAGAACCGCCGGGATTTTACCATCAACGCGATGGGCATTAGCCTGAACGGGAGCGATTTCGGCCAGTTGCTCGACCCGTTTGGCGGTCTGGACGATTTGCGCCGGAAAACCATTCGCACCCCGCTCGAACCAAAAATTACGTTTTCCGACGACCCGCTGCGCATGATGCGGGCCATCCGGTTTGCGTCGCAACTGGGTTTCGACATCGAGCCGGACACGTTCGATGCGATTATTGAAATGAAAGACCGGCTGGCGATTGTTTCGCGGGAACGGATTACGGACGAACTGAACAAGATTATTCTGTCGTCCAAGCCGTCATACGGTTTTAAACTGCTGTATCACGCCGGTTTGCTGGATCTTATTTTTCCGGAACTACTGGCGTTGAAAGGCGTTGAAACCATTGAAGGAAAGGGCCACAAGGACAATTTTTACCACACGCTGCAAGTGCTGGACAACGTAGCCGAACGCTCCGACGACCTCTGGCTGCGGTGGGCGGCTTTGCTCCACGACATTGCCAAACCGGCTACCAAACGCTTCGATCCGAAAGTGGGCTGGACGTTCCACGGCCACGAGGATCTGGGAGCCAAACAGGTTCCGGGCATTTTTCGCCAGATGAAATTGCCGCTGAACGAAAAAATGCGGTTTGTTAAAAAACTCGTTCGGTTGCACCTGCGGCCCATTGCCCTGGTGAAAGAACAGATTACCGACTCGGCACTCCGGCGGCTGCTGATCGAAGCGGGCGACGACCTGGAAGCGCTGATGAACCTCTGCCGGGCCGATATTACGTCGAAAAACTACGACCGCGTCAAGAAACACCTTGCTAATTTCGATAAGGTGGAGCGCAAACTCCGCGAGCTGGACGAACGGGATAAACTGCGTAATTTTCAGCCGGTTATTACGGGAGAACTCATCATGGAAGCCTTTGGTCTGAAACCGTCGAAAGAAGTCGGACTGATCAAAGTGGCCATTCGGGAAGCTATTCTGGAGGGAACCGTCGTCAACACGCTGGAAGCCGCGATTCCTTTTATGATCGAAGAGGGCCGGAAAATGGGTCTGGAACCCGTCAAAGAGTTATCAATGCGGGCAGACCATTCCACAACCGCTGATTCCACTTCACCAGAAAGCCCGCAATAGATTCGACACGAAACCACCACAAACACACAAACTACTATGGATAAGAACAACTTCCGGCGCTTTTTCGGCGCCACACTGACCATTCTGGGCATCATCGTCGTCTTGTTTGCCTGTGTAGCTTTCCTGTCGGATGCCAAACCGGTGTTGGGCATGAGCATCACGAAATGGGAATCCCTGGCGCCTTTCATTGTCGGTCTGGTGTTCTTGGGTTCGGGCGTTAGTCTCATCAATAATTCGTAGCAGTTGATTGATCCGCTGTTCCGGTTCTACGAGGAACCCCATCCGCGAAACGGGGTAATTCATCCACAGCACTCACCTATTAACTTTCTATTTTTCAGGCGATTAATTACTGGTATAGCATTTGAGCATAGGATGGAAACTCAATGTTAAACCTGTTAATCAATTACCTGTATGGCTTCTTTCACGGAACAGTTAGCGAATTTTTTTGGCACGAGGGACACGGACACATCACTGCGTGAATTATTCATCAGCGAGTTGAAAGGCATCTATTATGCCGAAAAACAAATTGCTGATGCGCTGCCAAACATGGCCGAAGCGGCTACCACCGATGTAGTACGCGACGGTTTTCACCAGCACCTGGCTGAAACAGAGAATCAAATCCGCCGGATCGAGCAAATCTTCCAGCAACTGGGGGTTGATGCCGACGAGAAAAGTTGCAATGCCATCGACGGCCTGATCGACGACGGCGACGTGGTTATTTCCGACACGGATTCCGGTTCATTGACCCGCGATGCCGGTTTGATCATTGCCGGTCAAAAAGTTGAACACCACGAAATTGCCGCTTACGGCTCACTTCATTCGCTGGCCCGGTTGCTGGGGTATCACGATGCCGCTCAACTCCTGGGTGAAAGTCTGGAGGAGGAAAAAAATACAGACCGGAAACTGACTGAAATTGCGGAATCGTTCATCAATGAACGCGCCAAAATGGAGTCCGACAACGACGACGACACCGACCGGGATGGCATTCGCGACCGGATGCGGGACACGGTTCGCGATGGCGACTACGGCCAGACTACCGGCACGTATGCAGGTGGCAGCAGCTATTCCGGCGTGACCGGCAGCGGCACCGAAGAGAATGCGGATGCGGCAACCTGGCAGCGGGATCAGGAAAACCGCACCTGGAAATCAGATGATGACACCCGATCCAATTCAGGCAACACGAACTACCGGCGCGATACCGATCCGTTGACCGGCGGCCCGAGCGGTTTTTAAGGTTTTGTAACCGCAAACTGTAAAAGATTGAACGCCCACTGTAAAAGTGAAGAGGCTAAGCGCTCTTAAACCACTTTTACAGTGGGCGTTCAATCTTTTACAGTTTGCGGTTAATTTTTCAGGTCTTACTTTCCCCGCAACAAACTCACCCCAATCTGGCACGACAGGCACTTTTTAAGCTGACAAAAATTCTTGTATAGCTCAATGGAGGCCTGTGAATCGAATGCGGTGCGAACCGTAAGGTTTAAATCCTGCCAAACCCGGGTCACGCGGTTGTCTTCCGCCGGGAGTTGTTCCAGCAAGCGGATGGCCCGCTCCCGGTATTCCGGCTGATCCTTGTGATGGGAATAGGCAATCAGCAACGGAACAATGGCATTAATGATCAGATTTTCAGCCGCTTTTTGTCCCATTGCAGCCAGTACAAGATCAGATGTTTTTCCAAACCGGTAATGAGTCTGCCAATACGTGGATGGCGTAACCTGCAAATGCCGCAGCAAAATCCGGCTGTCGTCCGTTTCGATAAAGACTGAAAACAGGCTATTCCGGAAGGTCAGAAGTTGGGCAAACTGGGCCAGCCGGAGCGTCGGAAAGTTGGCCGGACGAAGTTTAGCCCATTTCCAGGCATAGGCCGGTAGTTTTTTGGCGGTAAGCTGGTATTTGGCTGCCAGAAAACGGTATTCCCTCTGCAATTCCGCTTCATAGGCATCCGGTTTTTCGCTGTTCAGCAAACCGGCCGTTCCAAACAACATCGCTTCCAGTTGCAGAAGTGTATTGCGGTGTTTTTGCAAGGTCTTCAGCGGCACCTGACGGCTCAACTGCCCAAAGGGCACGGTATTTACCTGAAAACCAAAGGCTGTGGCCAGGAGCTGGTACGTCGTCTCCTCCCAATCCAGATCGGTGCTTTGAAAGAGGGCCATCACCCCGGCGGCTTTTCGTTCCAGACGTTGCAGCAAGGCTTTATCCAGCATGGCCGTCCGGCGCAGAGGTTCTACGCGGGCTATCTGAGCAGCACACGGTATGGGTCCCGATTCAGCCAGCAGGGTCTGATACCGTTGCAGCAAAGCCAGATCCGCCCAGTCGCTCAGGCACAAGGTCGGAATAACCGAACCGTCCGATCGTTTCAATTCAAGAGACTCTTTTTCCCAGACGATGTGCAGAATTACGTTGTCGTAGGCCCGGTCGTGCTGGTGGCGATGGAGCAGCCAGTCGGCGGCCCGAACGTGCGCTTCCACCGTTCCAACCCACTCGACCTCCCCCACAAAAAGGCGGGCGTGCGTAAAATCCGGCCCGGCATCCGGATTGCGGTATCCCGGATGAATCACCCGCAGGCTCTCCCCTTCCTCCGTTCGCAGATCGGTAGTGCGGAAATAGTGAAATTGCCAGAGAAAATAAATAAACTCTTCGGACATAAAGAGTTAAGAATTATGAGTTAAGAGTTAAGACGGGGTCGCCCGAGCGGTTAAAAACAGGTACAGGATTGCAAGACTGTTTAGCATTGGAAGTCGAAAAGGGCAAAAAGTCACACTTATCACCAACATTCTTTCCGAATTACCCACTTAGCACTCTTGATTCCTCACTCTTAACTCATCACTCTTAACTCTTAACTCATCACTCTTAACTCAAAGGTACCCCGCCATTTCCTGCTGCAACGCCCGGGCTTCATCAGCTGCTTTTTGCGCGAAATCGGTGCCGCCGGACGCGTACAGAATGCTGCGGGAGGCATTGACCAACAGACCGCACTGCTGGTTCATGCCATAGCGCGACACCTCAGCCAGGCTACCGCCCTGCGCACCTACGCCCGGAACGAGCAGGAAATGATCGGGGATGAGCGTCCGGATGTGCGCCAGTTCGTCGGCACGGGTGGCCCCAACCACGTACATCATCCGGTCGGCTCCGGCCCAGGTTTGCGACGTCCGGATCACGTTTTCGTAGAGCTTTTCGCCCCCAACGGGCCATTGCTGGAAATCCGAACTCCCGGCATTGGACGTCAGGGCCAGCAGAATTACCCATTTATTTTCAAATTCAAGGAACGGTTCGACGGAATCCCGGCCCATGTAAGGGGCCACCGTAACGGCATCAAAATCCAGCCCCGACGAAGCCGGGTCGAAAAACGTACGGGCGTATAAACCGGAGGTGTTGCCAATGTCCCCGCGTTTGGCATCGGCAATGGTAAAACAGTCTTTGGGAATGTATTCGAGGGTTCGCTGGAGGCTTTCCCAGCCGCGGGGTCCCTGGGCTTCGTAAAAAGCAATATTGGGTTTGTAGGCAACGGCATACTCCGCCGTGGCTTCAATGATTTGTCGGTTAAAGGCTGCTACCGGATCCGGTTCGCGTTGAAGATGCGTCGGTATCCGGCGAATGTCGGTGTCCAAACCCACGCACAAATAGGATTTTTTAGTTAAAATAGTCGTATACAACTCATTAGCCGTCATAGGTTGATCGTCTGCTAAAGTTAAATTAGTTGGGCACTCGCAAAAAAGGTGAGGCTCAAAATTACTGGAAGTAGATAGAGTTTCCTAAATTTGTCCGCTGATGCCGGACAAACCGGTTCTTTATGCTCAATTAGTATTTCATGCAGGTCATCAAAACGTCGATTGAAGGGTTGGTCGAATTACGCCCGAAGACATTTAAAGACTCCCGTGGCAGTTTTCTGGAGACATACAACCAACCGGTTTTCCACGAATTAGGGATTACTGCTCATTTTGTGCAGGACAATCAATCCTTTTCAACCAAAGGGGTCTTGCGGGGGTTGCATTTTCAGAACGCCCCGTTTGCGCAGGGCAAACTGGTCCGGGTCATTACCGGCAAAGTAATGGACATTGCCGTAGACCTGCGCGAAGGCTCGCCAACCTTCGGAAAATACGAAGCGTTTATCCTGGATTCGGAAACCAGCAATATGGCCTACATTCCGGAGGGGTTTGCCCACGGTTTTGTAGCCCTGGAAGACAGCATTTTTAGTTACAAATGCACCAACGTCTATAACAAATCCTGCGAGTCGGGAATCATCTGGAACGATCCTGATCTGAACATCGACTGGGGCATCGAAAACCCGAACGTGTCTGATAAAGACCAGCAATTAGCGCGTTTCCGTGAATTATTTCCGCAAACGGTGTCTTAATTTTCCGACGCATACCGATCCGAACCAAACCGCTCAGGTGAGCGGTTTTTTTGTATCCGTTTAATAAACGAGCACTACCCATATTGTTAGTTTTGGCACGATTCATGTCCATTAATGAAGCAGATTAAGGATGCCGTGCCAAACTTTTATTCGACACCCGAATCTCCTAACTTTCTAGTTACATACCCCAATGCCATTCGGTTTTCTGACTCGTGCCCGTACAAAAACCGCTAAGCCCGACGCGTCGGCTTCGGCTTCCGAGCTTCGTGTCGATGTCCACGCCCAACTGCTGCCGGGCAGTCAGGACGGAACCGATTCGGTCGAACACAGCATCAGTCTGCTTCGTGAACTCTCCGCTCTGGGATTTCGGAAGGTCGTTGCAACCCTCCACATCATGGATGGTTTCTACCAAAATACCACCGACAGCATTTTTGCGGCTGCGTCGATTCTGAAGTACGAATTGCAAAAATTAAAGATTAACATTGAGGTGGAGGTAGCTGCCGAGTATTTTGTCGACATCAATCTGCTACGCGTTCTGTATTCCAAAGCCGAGCTGTTGACCTTTGGCCAGAGCACAACCGAGCGCTACCTGCTTTTCGATACCAGCCTGGTTAAACGGCCCTACGAACTGGACAAGGTCATTACGGCTCTTCAACACCGGAACCTGGTGCCGGTTATGGCTCATCCAGAACAATACATTTACCTGCAAAAAAATCCCGAAACGATGCGGGACCTTCATTATCAAGGCGTTAAGTTCCAATTGAACCTGCTTTCCCTCTCGGGTCAGCCCTCGCGGGAAGCCCGAAATCTGGCAGAATGGATGATTGACCAACGGCTCGTGTCCTTCGTCGGAACGGATATTTACCACGAAACCCAGCTACCCGCCATCAAACAGGCCCGCAAACTTCCTTACTACCAGAAGGTTTTGGAGAGCGGTTTGTTGAACAACACCCTGATTTAACGGGAAAGAAATCGAACCATTCCTGCCGGGTTTCTTATTTTTCGACCATTTCTTCCATCACTTTCTTGCCGACTTTTCGGGCCGAGATCGGATTTTGACCCGTTACCAACCGGTCGTCTACTTCAATGTAGGGCAAGAAGGGAATTAAACTTTTCCGGTAAAGCGCATTCCGTTTCCGAAGTTCGTCTTCCAGCAAAAAGGGTACTTCCTGGGTCAGTCCCAGAAGCCGCTCTTCCACGTTGGCAAAACCCGTGATCTGCCGGCCCTGAATCAACAGGCTACCATCCGACAGGCGCACATTCAACAGCCCGCTCACACCGTGGCACACAGCCGCGACCATTCCACCACCTTCGTAGATCTGCCGGGTGATCTGCTGAAGGGGTTCGTTCTCCGGAAAGTCCCAGAGCGTTCCGTGCCCCCCGGTAAAGTAAATCAGCTGGTAATGACCGGCATTCACTTCTTCCGGTTTCAGTGAATTCTCCAGCTTCGCTTTCAGTACCGGATTGGGATACCATTTGTCGTTCGTGTTGTCTTTCCGCTTCAAACTCCGCGCATCAATTGGCACTCTTCCCCCCTTCGGACTCACGATATCGTATGGAATCTCTTTGTCTGATAATTCATCATAAAAGTGGGTCAGTTCACTCAACCAAAGGCCCGTTTTCTCCGGCTTGGTTTTGTAATCCGTGTGGTTAGTGCAAACGATGAGTGCCCGGATGGAAGGATTCATAGAAGGTTTCGGAAAGTAGATTGGGTCACAAATATCCGCAAAATCGCCGAAAAGAAAGACCCGGTATTTCACAAAACTACCGCCAACTAAAATTCTTTACTTCTTCTCCATGACCACTATATTATTTGGATTATTTTGCTATTTTTGACCTAACCGTACTGAAAACTTGTAAAAAACCTATTATCATGAAAACCGCATCCTACGAGTCGATCAAAGCAGATCAGGCCTGGATCACTGTAACGCAACACCTTCAACGCCGAAACCAGCTCATCTCCGACGGTATTACCTTTCTGGAAAAACACCCCGCCGACCACGTTCTGGCAGGCCGGTTAGTCGTCATTCAATACCATTTACGCGCCACGGTCCGGCGGTTAATGGAGGAGACATCAGCCACCCGCTCTCCTGCTTCTCTCAAACAGCAAATCAAACGACAGTGGCTGATGGTTCATCAACTGAATTTTTTGTTGCGGCAGATTGACGATGAACTGAGCAAAATGGGCTTCAACAGCCCGGTTTTTCGGTCGTGGATGGGGGCAAAATTAAACCGGTTTTCGTACAAGGCACCGACCGGTGTTTATCTGAATTAGACACCGGTCGCCCATTTCAGCTTATCACCTTCCAGCCAACACATCCGTTGGCATCAAACTGCTGCAGACCTTTCCGCAGCTTTTCGATGTCTTCGACGGGCCAGTCCAGCCGTTTATTGGCCGACATCCGCCGGAGATGCAACTGCGTAGCCTGCTCCAGAAGCCGGCGTTTGGAGGGCGGCATCTGCAATGCCTGATTCATGAAGGGCGCTAATTCCTGCTCCAGGCGCACACAAGCGTTATCGGGCAAACCAAAGTACTCAGCCAGCAACCGAACTTCGCTGACCCGCCAGAGACCCGGTTTTTGACGCCGTAAGCGGATGGTATTTTCAGTCAGCCGAACGGTTTCGCTCAGTCCCCGGCTGTCGACAGACCGGTCTTTCATCCGCCACATAATGGCCCGGTACGTATTCATGTAAGAGTCAATGAGCTGTTGCAATGGTTCCATGATCAGTGTCTTTAATGTGATTTGGGTTAATACCAGACACTGAATCAAAAAAAAAGCCATCTGAATGATCAGATGGCATGAATTGACTTTTAGCACTTACTTGATGGTTAAAAGTAACCGATCATCGAAATAGACAGATTTGCAGTATCGCACAAACCCCGCATTGGTGACAACAAAAGTCTGCTGGCAATTACTATGCCTTATTACTAAAAAATTTAACTAATTCGCAAATTGATTTACTTTCTGACTCAGTGCATCGTCGGAAACCGAGCCGCTTGTGATTAATACCTGATACCGGAAGGTTACCGACTTGCCCGCAGGTAGTACATAGTTCATCGGCTTGTCTTTGCCTTCACTCATCACACTGGGAGCCAATGGATTAGCCGCATATAAACCGTACCCACGGGAGTGCCAGTAGGTCGGATAGCCGATGTTTTTCGGGTTATCCAGCAAGGCGACAGAAACGTTTTCACCGTTGATCACACCCGTCAGATTCATCCACTTGGCGCGCGTTCCCCAGACTTTTTCGCCTTCTACTCCTTCGCTGCTTTTGTATTTTCCGGTGACCCCCGTGTTGTCCATCTGCGATACTTTCGTCGCCACACCACTCGCATCCGTGAACACTTCCGGCTTGTTCGACGGGTGTTCCAGTTGCCGGGCCAGCCGAATCGCCACCATGCCTTCTTTGTTGTCTTTAAACGTCACGTCCTTGCCCAGGGCTTTCAGCGTCGTTGTCCGGTCGATGATGCGTTCTTTTGGCGTACCGCGAAAAACAAACGTTGTCGTTTCCTGCAACATCGGTTTACCATCTTTATCGAGCCAGTCGGCGGTTACGACCAATTCGCCCACGTCTTTTCCACTCTTCAGCGATTTAATACCGGTGTGAACAATGGTACCAAACGGGCCACCATGCCCTTTGACATCGTTGGAATTGTTCCAGAAATCGTGACCATTTACATCGCCGTAATTGAGCCACATGCCCACGTGGTGCGGGTGGTCAACGCGCTCACCTGGCCGGGGATCCATCGGCCAGCCGCGCGTGATGAAATTGCCGCCTGCCGTCCGGATCGGATACAACACCGGTTTTTTCAAGACGTCCGGACCCGGGTAAATGTAAGAGGTAAACGGTTTACCATCAATAGTAACATCCACGCGTTTCTGCGCTTCGTTGTTCGTCAGTTGAACGGCTTGCTTCTGGGCCATTGCGCCGAGCGCCAACAAGCAGAAAGCAAAGGTTAGTTTTTTCATTTTCAGGTGGCTATTTATAGGAACGTGGCCGGGTCGTCGATGTGATTAGACGGATTGAACAGTTTTAATCTGTTCAATCCGTCTAATCACATCGGCGACCCGGCCGCATTCCGGTCTAGTCAATTAAACTTTTACGGTTTTCCCACTTGCCATGATTTCCTGCTTGGCGTTATCGAAAGTAACCCGCTCGCCGGTTTGGTAGGCGATGGTCGACATGATGCTGGCCACGGAGTGATTATAGCCGACTTTGGCCGGTGCATTCGGTTCTTTCCGGCTGCGAACGCACTCCATCCAGTTCCGCATGTGCGCCGAAGTCATCGGGTCAGCGCCGGTGTTGGCCGAAGTCACCTGTTTTTCACCGGTTGTGGCCAGTGACTGTGCAGCCAGCAAATTGGGTTTCATGCCCATTTCAGCCGCAGCCTTGGCTTCCAGACCACCTTCTGAGCTAATTTTGTTCGTGTCCAGGTTGATCATACCGCCGTTCGAGTAGTATAATTCTTTCGTTCCGCCCGCTTCGTTGTTCATTCGTGAGCTATACAGCACCTGAAAACCTTTGCTTTTGTCGTTATCCGGGCCGTAATCGAAAACCGCCGTGAATGTATCGGGGTTCACACGCCCGTCTTTCCAGACATAAATTCCCCCGTTGGCAACCACGCTGCGCGGGTGATCATAGCCACTGAACCAGTGAACGGTATCGATTTGGTGCGACATCCACTGACCCGGGATACCCGAAGAATACGGATAGAACAGTCGGAATTCCAGATACTTGCGCGGATCCCATTCCACCATCGGGCGGTTCATCAAAAACCGCTTCCAGTCAGTTTCTTCTTTCTTGATTTCGGAAACGAGTTTTGCCCGGCGCCACCGTCCCGGCTGGTTGACATTCCAGGTCATTTCGACCATCGTGATGTCCCCGAATTTGCCGGATTTAATGTACTCATTGGCCGCCCAGTAGTTTGGCGTACTCCGGCGTTGCGAGCCTACCTGTACAATTTTCTTGCTTCTTTCCACCGCTTTCAATGCCTTGCGGGCATCTTCCAGCGATTCGGCAAACGGTTTTTCGACGTACACATCGCGTCCGGCATCTACGGCCTCCGCACAGTGCAGAGCGTGTTGAAAGTCAGCGGTACTGATGATGACCGCATCCACATCTTTCCGATCGTAGAGTTCGTCGTTGTTACGGCATTTGGCAAAATTGTCATTGCCAATGAATCCTTTTCCCTTCAGATAAGCCTCCGCTTCGTCACGCCGACGGCTCCAGAGGTCAGAAACCGCCACAAACTCGAAGTTGAGTTCTTTGGCATGGCTGGCAAAACTGGGGGCCAAAGCACCCCGGAACCGGTCTGAGAACCCGACAATGCCAACCCGAACGCGGTCGGCGGAACCCAGGATTCGGGCATAGCTGGCGGCAGAGAAGCTCATTCCGAGCCCTGCCAGTGCAGATTTCTTTATAAAGTCGCGACGATTTTCCATGCGGCTGGTCGTTTAAATGATAAATAGAATACGTCTGGTTACTGACAAAAGACTATTAGTGAAAGACTTATTTGTCGAAAGTCTACTAATTTTGGTTGATTCTCTTCGCTATTCGATGTTCGCTATTCAGTGTTCGATTTTACATTCTTGACTTCGATTAAAAATCGAAGGATGAATGACGAAAGAAAGGGCATTTACAGCGCTTTAATCTTCATATTCCGGAACGAAACACGGTCGCCGTGATCCTGGAGCAGAAGGTGGCCTTTAGGGGCTTCGCCAAACCGTCCGTGGGCGTTATAAGAAGGGGCTTTGTATTTGCTCTGCGCAACCAGCTTCCGAAATTCCTCACTCCCCCGTTCGTATTCGACAACTTTCTTGCCATTCAACCAGTGTTCAACGTGACTGCCTTTCGACACCACCCGCCCCTGGTTCCATTCGCCAATCGGATTGGCTTTCTTGCCTTTGGCCGGAATCAGGTCGTAGAGCGAGCCGACAGTTCGGTTGCCGTCGCGACCCATTTTGGCATCCGGGTGTTTGTCATCATCCAGCACCTGAAATTCCAGTCCGTAGGCTGATCCTTTCGGCTTGGGGGATTCTTCCACCACAAAATACTTCAGGCCGCTGTTGGCTCCTTCCGTCAGTTTGAACTCGAACATCAGGTCGAAGTCGCCGTATTCACCCTCTGTCACAATGTCCCCGTAGTGCGTCGATTCCGATCCGTCGGTTTTCGAGATCGTCAGCAAACCGTCCTGAACGAGCCAGCCTTTTTCCGGAAATTGGTCCTTGTATGCACCCCGCCAGCCTTTGGTGGTTTTGCCGTCGAAAAGCAGTTGCCAGCCTTCTTTTTTCTCTTTGGCCGTCAGCGTGTTGGGGGCCTGCGGTTTTTCAGCAGCTATTAGTCCTACCCATAAAACCGCCGTTATCAGTAATGCTTTCATAAGTTTCTTCTCCGCGTAACTCTGTTTTTCTCTGCTTATCTCCGCGAAACAGTTTAAAAGTTATTTCGCAGAGTTAAGCAGAGAAAAACAGAGTTACGCAGAGGGTTAAAGTGGGAAGTTTAACGTTTTGGTAATGTAATCTTTGTTGATTTGGGCGCACTGCAAGGGGGTTTTGTTCGGGTCTGGAACGCCGTCCAGTTCGACCACGCCCCAGCCTTTGAACTTGATTTTCTCCAGGGCCGCAAAAACCGCCGGAACGTCGACATTGCCCTGTCCTAACTCGACAAATTTATACGCTTTCGGATCATCCGGTTTATCGGGCAGCGGGCTTTTGGTATCTTTCAGGTGCAGCGTGTGCAGAACGTCCTTGTATTGCACAACGGCTTTGGCCGGGTCGCCCCCGCCCTGCTTGTAGTGGGCAATATCGAGCAGCAGCCTGACATACTTCGGGTTCATTTCCTGCACCAGAACATCCACTTCTTCGGGTGTTTCGCCCCACTGTTTCATGTGGTTGTGATACGTGGCCTGAACGCCCAGGTCGGCGGTTTGTTTGCCAATTTCGTTCATCACCCTGGCGAGTTTCTTGAGTTCTTCGGTAGTCGGAGCCTGTCCGTTTTTCCGAAGGCTGTTGGTCATCTGGAATGCCGAACCACCCAGGGCTTTCACAAAGCTGGCGTGGGCCACGTGCATATCCACGGTGCTGTCAAATTTCGCCGGGTCGACCTCCACATTGCCGCTCGAAAACATCGCCAGCTTTAACTGGTGCTGGTCAAGCAGGGCCTTCAGTTCCGACGGTTTGGTCTTGTAGGGTGCAAAGGTGTTGGCCCGGAGTTGAATTCCCTTATAGCCCAGGGAAGAAAGGTCTTTGATGGCCTGTTCGTCTTTGCCACCCCAGGTAATTCCGGAATACCCGATCTTCAGTCCCGATTTTTTAGCGGTATCGGCCAGCAGATTGGTTCTGGCTGCCAGAACGAGAGCCGATAAACCGGCGGTGGTAAGAAACTGGCGTCTGTTTACAATAGCCTGCATAGTAGGGTAGTATAGTCGGCAACTCTCGAATTCGGTTGCTTTTTTGTTGAAAGAATTCTAAAGGAAGGAAGGAATTTCACCCTGAAATCTACTCAGCACGGCCGCAAACAACAGGCCCTGAACCGGAATTCCGGTTCAGGGCCTGTTGGTCTTTCTTCAGCAATTCGGATTAATAGCCGGGATTTTGCGGGTATTTGGCCGCTCCACCCGCCGTACGGTCAATCTGATCCTGTGGAATTGGACGAAGTACGTGGAAATCCTTGACGTTCGGAGCTCCGTCGGCATTGTACGCTTTCACGCGTTCAACCAGGTTCCCCCAACGCTTCAGGTCAAACCAACGGTGCATTTCACCGGCCAGTTCACGCTCCCGTTCTTCCATGATAAAGTCCATTGTGGCCTGAGCCGCCGTAATTTCCATGTCTTTCTCTTTACCCGCCCAGGCTGCCCGACGACGAACAGCATTGATGAAGGGCACCGCATCGGCCGCTTTTCCCTGTTTGATCAGGGCTTCTGCCGCGATGAGGTAGGTCTCGGCCAGGCGGAACATGATAAAATCGCGACTTCCGGCTTCGTAGGTCCGGTCAGGACGCAGCGCATCCATGAATTTCTGCAAATTGGGGAACAAATTGGGCTTGTATAAACTCGGCACCAACACCTGATACCGTCGTTTCGCCCGTTCTGCCAACGGCATTTCGTAACCCGGAATGAAGATGGCCGTATCACCAGCAACAAACTTCAGCGCAGTTTTCGAATTATCAAAAATCGGCGTCGTCTTACTCGGATTGTTGGAGTACCAAGTGTCCTTGAAAGTCTTCTTGTAGCGCGAATCGATTACCCGGTCCTTTTCGGCAAACACTACGTTCAACAAATAAGGGGTAGGCATAAACCGCCGGAAAGGACGCCCGTTCACGATATCACGCTGCATACCCGCCTGATTATCGTATTCCATCACGAAGTACAGGTGCGTCTGATTCCCGTTGATGGTGACGGTGCTGGTCGTGGTACTGTTGAAGCCCGAACCGATGTTCGTGATGGGCTCGGAAGTATACTGCGTAGCGAAAATCACTTCGTTATTCACTTCACCTCCACCCTGCACAAATACACTGGCAAAGTCGGGCAGCAGGCTGTAGCTGTAATTTTTAATTACATTCTGAGCGTAGGTAGCGGCTTTGGCAAAATCATCAGCCGCCATCGCATCTTTATCAGTGGCTTTCGTCAGGTACACTTTTGCCAGCAAATGTTCGGCGGCTCCCTTGGTTACCCGGCCATAATCCGTAGTCGGCGGAGTGAGATCGGTTAGCGAACTTTCCAGATCCGTCACAATCTGCGCGTATACCTCTTTCACTGGAGAGCGGGTAAACTCTTTGGTCGGAACCAGGTTTCCTTTGGTCAGTAACGTGACGGGGCCAAACATCTGCACCAGAATAAAATAATGATGCGCCCGCAGGAATTTCAGTTCCGAAATCCGGCGTTTCTTAATGGTTTCGTCCAGTCCCGTAATGGTCGGAGCAGCTTCCAGCGCCACATTGATGGTATTGATGGCTTTGTAAAACGCGTTCCAGATATTATTGGTAACGCCCAGCCGGCCGTCGATCTGGGACGTATACTGGTTAACGAATTTAAAGCTGCCATCCGATCCCATGGTATAGGTGTCTGTTCCAAAAACCGTCAGCGTCATCGCATCTTCCCGCCCATAATATTCGCGCAGGGATGAATAGGCCGCTTTCACCACCGCTTCAAAACCGTTCGGTGTAGTGGCATACTGGCTGCCAACCTGCGAAATCGGGTCCTCTTGCAGCAAATCTTTACAGCCCGTTGTACTGAGCAATAGCGCACTCACGATCAATACCGAATGTGTGAATGAGCGAATGAATATTTTATAGGTTTTCATCTTGAAAATCGTTTATGATCCGATTAATCCGGGTTAAAATTTCAGGTTTAAACCAAACGTGGTTTGCCGTACGGCGGGTGATTGATCCGCGTTGACATCGCCATCGGTTTCGCTGTCGATCCCTTTGTATTTGGTCCGGTATTCCGAGAAAATGAAGGGTTGCTGAATACTGGCAAAAAACCGCAGGGAACCGATGCCCAGTTTTTCCGTCAGACTCGCCGGGACGTTGTACCCGAAGTTGATGTTCCGGATTTTTACGAACGTACCGTCAAAATACAACAGGGTTGAGCGGTAGGGAGGAAATTCCTGGTTCTGGTTCGGGCGCGGAAATTCGTTGGTCGGATTGTTGGGCGTCCAATAATCAACATCAAGGCTGTTATACCGGCCAGCCAGCGTCAGGAAGTCCTGGTGGAAAATGCTGCGGAACATGTATCCCACCCGGGCAAATACGAAAAACGACAGGTCAAAGCCTTTGTATTCGAAGCGGTTGGTCAGACCCAGGCTGAATTTAGGTACCTGCGAACCGAGAATCGTGCGGTCGGCCGGATCGATTTTTCCGTCGTTATTCAAATCCTGAATCTTGATTTGACCCACCGCGCTCTGGTATTTCTTCGCTTCTTCGGCTTCGTTGGTCTGCCAGATGCCAATTTTCTTGTAGTCAAAATAGGCGGTCAGCGGCTGCCCGATGAACCGGGAGTTGCCCACATCGTCGACTTTGCCATTGAACAGTTCCAGGATCGATTCCCGGTTGCGGGTAAACTGGAAGTCGGTCGTCCACCGGAATCCGCCGGGCGCATCCACGTTGACCGTCGACAGGGTCAGTTCAATCCCCTGGTTCCGGGTTTTTCCCACGTTGCGAAGCACACGGTCGAAACCGCTCGTCAATGGCAACTGGTCGAACAGCAGCAGGTCGCGCGTATCAGCCCGGTAGTATTCGAGCGAGCCGGAAACCCGTCCGCTGAACAGACTGAAATCCAGCCCGACGTTGCTGTTGGTGGTCGATTCCCACTTCAAATCCGGATTGCCAATGGTGAAAGGCCAATAGCCAAATGCACCCGTTGAACCGAAGGCATACGACGAACGGGCTAACTGAGCCTGGGTTTGGTAGGGGTCGATGGCGGTGCTACCGATTGAACCATAGCTGGCCCGAAGTTTCAGGTTATCGATCCAGCGAACGGACTTCAGAAACCCTTCGTTGCTCAAATTCCAGCCGACTGCCGCTGAGGGGAAAAAACCGTATTTCGTGTTTTCACCAAACCGCGATGAACCGTCGTAGCGGGCCGTCAGCGTCAGCAGGTATTTTTCCTTGTAGTCATAATTCACGCGGGCCATGTAGGAGTTCAGCACCCAGCGACGCACGTTGGAACCCACGGAATTGATCAGGGAAGCCTGCCCTAAGTTGTAGAACTGCTGCGTTTCAGCCGGTACGCCCGTCACCGAAATCTGATTGGTTTCGTAATCGTCTTTCTGAACCGAATGAAGCGCCGTAACATTCAGGTTGTGAATATCGTTGAATTTCTTGTTGTACGTCAGGATGTTCTCCAGCGTCCAGTTGAACTGATACTCATTGAACGAGAAAGCGGTCGGATCGGCACCGCGACGCGAATTCGTCTGGCTACCGACAAACCGGCCCACGCGACGGTTGGTGAGGTCGGGGCCGAAATTGACGCGGTATTTCAAGCCGTCGATGATGTTCCATTCGCCGTAGATGCTGTTAAAAATCCGCATGCGTTTGGTGAGGTCGATCTGCGCGCCCGGAATTACCTCGGCGATGGGGTTCGTCCGTAAACCGTCGGAGGTGGGCAGGAAAATCAGGTTGCCGTTGTCGTCATACGGTTTTCCCAAGGGGTTTTCGGCATAGGCTCCACCCAGCGGATTGAAGTTTTCACCGTTCCGGGTGCTGTAAACGCCCAGGGTCGAAATACCCACTTTAACGTTCTTACTAATCTGGTGATCCAGGTTAATCCGGAACGTATAGCGGGCAAAATCCTGGTTCTTCACGACACCCACGTCCTTGAAGTAGTTACCGGAAATCGAAAACTGGGTTTTCTCATTTCCACCCTGCACCCCAACCTGATGGCTCTGAATGTTGCCTTGTTGCATCAGGTAGGATTGGTAATCCGTGCTGCGGTTGTTTTTGATCCCGTCCAGTTCAATCGGTTCAAAGAGTTTATCATCGGTTGTGTAGGCGTTGACCGCCCGACGGGATTCCCGCTTGTATTCGGCAAATTCGGCTCCGTTGAAAACGTCAATGTTGCCAAGGCGGTCCGAAAAACCGTAATACCCATCATAACTGACAACGGTTTTGCCCGGCTTACCCCGCTTCGTGGTGATCAACACAACCCCATTGGAACCCCGCGATCCGTAGATGGCCGTTGCCGAGGCATCTTTCAACACTTCCATCGAAGCAATGTCGTATGGATTGATGTCGTCGATCCCGCCCGCCAACGGAATTCCGTCAACGACATACAGCGGGTCATTCGACGCGTTGATGGACCGGCGACCGCGAATCCGGACGACCGGGCCAGCGCCCGGTTTGCTGCTATTTTGCACCACATCGACCCCGGCAGCCCGGCCCTGGAGTGCCTGACGAGCGTTAGTGATGGGCAATTCAGCAATTTCTTTTGCGCCAACCGAGGAGATCGCTCCGGTTAACTGGCTCTTTTTCTGCGTACCATAGCCCACCACCACCACTTCGTTGAGTGTGCGCTGATCAACGGCCAGTTTGACGTTGATGCTCGATTGCGCACCCACCGTAACTTCCTGTGAAAGAAACCCAACCGATGAAAAAACCAGCACGGCATTGTTGTCCGGAATAGCCAGCTTATAATTGCCTTCGGCGTCCGTGGTGGTTCCGCGCGTCGATCCTTTCACGGCCACGTTAACGCCCGGCAGGGGAGTGTTGTCTTCCGCCGTCAGAATCCGGCCCGAAACCGTGCGTTCCTGAAGAGCAGGATCGATGATTTCACCAGGCTTCAGACCGGCCAGCGTCAGGCCCTTCAGGTTCGCAGCGTGTACATCTGCCGGGTGCCGATGTGGGCCGAAGGCGGCCTCGACAGGCAGGCTACCGGCCAGCAGACCTGCCAGCCCGCAAGCTCCCAGGCGCGTTGCAGCGGCAAACCGCCCTGCTTTAGCAGAGAGAAATGAGGTAATTATGTATTTCATAATAGAGATTGGTTGGTTAAACGTATAGAAACAATAGAGAATGTATTAGATCAAATAGATGACCGACGACGGTTGCAGATCCGAATCGTTCGGGATAAATGATGTTTTATGCTGAACCGTAACGGGTGTTGGCGTCGGGATTTCGACGGATTCACCCGGTTTCATTTCGATAATCTGCGGATCGTCGTTGCGCATCAGCTTTATTTTACCGGCCGAAAGCTCAACCCGGGTTCCTTTCTTTCGTTGAGAGACATTGAACCGGGTTCCCTGTGCTTCCACGGTCAGGGTGGTCGTATGAACCCTAAACTTGCTGTCTTCACCGGAACCGTAGCGTTGGGCAACAGTAAAAAATGCTTCACCTTCGAGCCAAACCGCCCGGGGCACCTCTTCCGACCAGACGCGGGCATAGCGAATCTGGCTGTTGCCAATCAGTTTTACCAGCGTTCCATCGGGCAACTTCACCGTTTTAGCCACGCCAACCGGTGTCCGGACGGTCTCCATCGCATGTGACCACTGCGTCCACAGAACCCAGCCGATAAACAGAATGATACCGGCCGCGGCACTTATCCAGCGGAAAATATACCAGTTTGTTACCCAACTTTGGATTTCGGGCTGCAGGGGTTGCAACTCCGGCATTTCCTGAATCGATGACCGGATTCGCCCCCACAACGACATCACCTCCTCTCCTTCCATCGGCCGCGACGCCGGGCTTGATGCCATGCGAACCAGTTCGCGGGCGAAATCGACAACTTCCGTTTTGTAAGGATGGTGAGCCAGCCAACCCTCCCAATACGCCGAAACCTCAGCGTCATCAGGATGTTGAACCCACCGAATGAATAATTCGTCAGCGGCTAACTCCTCGGCAGTATAGGCGGAGAAGTGTTTCATTTAGTATTTTTTGTAGATAAAGTTTACTATGCCATAAAAGAAGCCCATCCAAACGTTCTACTTGCCGTACTTTGAAATTTGACGACAAGACTTTTTTACAACCCTGATTTTAGAGTACCCCGCCTGATTAGTGGCTTAAAACCGCACGGCAAAGCGGTTTCCGGAAAATATACTTAAGTACATTTCCCGGAAACGTAAAATCAATAAACCGGTGAACAGGCCGTTCCGGAAGAAAATTTACGGAAGAGAATACGGGCAATCGGGGGCCGGGTCAACCAGATTCATGACCACAACGTGGCCAACCCGCTGATAACCCGGCATTTTGGAGCAAGGGCCATAGTCGGCCCGCGTCGACAGCCCGACGCCCAGAAAACCTTCGCTGCCGACGCCCCCCCGGTTGTTCTGAAACCCTTTTCCACCGGACGCATCTTTGTCCTGGATCAGCATCGTTTCCCGATGTCCCCACGCCACGGCGGCATCCTGGTAGAGCCAGGAAAAAATGGCTTGTTCCACGATGAAAACTGGTAGCTCCAGAACCGGTTTGTCACTGGAATAGTAGCAAAACATGTAGATATTTTCGGCTCGTGACATGAACTCGTAGCATTTTCCGCTAAACACCGTCTGGGCATTGATGCGTTGCAGGGCCGTTCGGCCATCCCGGCTGGTGTGTCCAAAAAAGTTGTGCGTGGTCATGTCCGCAGCGTGGGCCTGGGCAACGGCGTTCAGGTGGGTTTCCAGGGCTTCGAGCGGCAGACCGAGTGCTTTTTCGTCCCCGTAATTCACCTCCGCCCGCGCTTTTCGTTCCCAATTCGTCAGCAGCAACGCCCGTTCTGCGGGGGCTAGTTTGGTGTAATTTTCCGGTAAAGACAGGGTTCCCAGGCTGTTGGCAGGCAATCTCATCTGCTTTTCCTCCTGCCGACGGGCGTAATTGAACGCATTCATAACCTGAGCCGGTGTGTCAAAAACCGGGAAACCGTTGGGCGCACTGGTGTACGTCGGCTCTTTCGGTAATTTCACATCCGCTTTCAGGTTTTTTGGTGCCTGACCGAACGCTAAACCGGAAATCAACAGAAGGGCACTGGTAAGTTGTCGCATCAAAAGGGCGTTAGTTGCCAAACCGGGTCACCTGCACCGTTGCGAAAAATACGGAACGAACGCAAACAACCCAACCGTTTACCGTTGTGATTTCGGAAGACCCGGTTTTTAGTGGCCCACCAGCAGCCGCAATACATTCTGTACCCGGCCCTTGGCATCCCGTACCTTCACCCAATACAGACCGGGCGCCAGCACCTGACACGGGATGACGGTTGTGGAAGAGGATGTAGCCACCGTTCGAACCGGTAGTTCAATCCCTGCCGTATTGATCAGTTGCAGGCTGAATTCATCCGCCCCCGAAGGTACCAGCGTAAACCGTCCGTCGGCACTGGGATTGGGAAAGAGGTAATGATTCCGATCTAGCGATTCCAGGTTGATGGCCACTAGTTTCGAGAGTTCCGTGCGGCCATTGGCGTCGATTTGCCGCAACCGGTAATAATACGTCTGGCCCGGTATCACTTCCTCATCCGTCCAACCGTACGTATTGGTTTCCGAACTCGTTCCGTTTCCACGGACAAACCCAATTTTCTCAAACGATTGGGCATCCCGGCTTTTCAGGACATCGAACCCCAGACTGCCCTGCTCCCAGGCGGTTGACCAGCCCAGCACGGCTTTCCCCTGGCGGGAAACGCCTGAAAAATACAGCAGATGGACGGGAAGGGCATCCGTCGTATTGAATGGACAGCTAGCATCGGCCGTCGGGTCGGCAATGTTCATCACCACGACGTGCCCGGCGAAGCTACCCGAGCAAGATGCCGAATAAGCTCCAACGGCGGTAGAGGCAATTCCAATACCCAGAAAGCCTTCACTGGAAGCACTTCCGTGGTCGTTGACATACCCCTGAAGGGGTGCTGAGGTGTACATATCCGTGTTTTGAATCAAAACGGCTTTGCGGTGTCCCCACCCGGCGGCCGTGTCGCGATAGAGCCAGTTGAAAATGGCTTGTTCTACCAAAAAAGTGGGTGTAGATGCACTACTGGTACAGGCGACATAAATATTTTCGGAATAGCCCATTCCCGATAGGCAGCTTGCCGGATACGTGGCCTCCACGCGATCGAAAGGATCTGACCCGCCAGCGCCAGTATGGGAGAACACGTTGTTAGCCACCATAAACGCAGCGTGAGTCTGAGCGGTATTGATCAGCGCGCTTTCGGTTGCTTCCATCGGCAAGCCCAGAACGGCCGTTGTTCCGGGATACGTAACGCCAGCCCGGGCGATCCGTTCCTGATTAATGAGATACAACGCCCGGTCATTGGGCGAAAAGGTGGCATAATTAGCCGGTAAGGTTAAGGTACCCAAGCTATTGGCGGGCAATCCCAACTGGGTTTCTTCAGCGCGTCGCGCCGTATTGAAAGCCGCAACAAGCTGGGCCGTGCTCGAAAAAAAAGCAGAAGGGGCAAAATCCGTTTCGGTCGGTGCGGTTAATGCGATGTTGGTCGTCAGGTTCGTCGGCGATTGGGCGTTCCCGCTCAGGAAGGAGAGCGAAAAAAGGAGGATAACACAAAGGCGATTTAGGGTCAGTAAGATTGTCGTCATAAAAGTCGGGATTTCGGCGAACACCGAAGAAATGTCTGGCTCCGGATGTGCCTTTTATTGAGACGATTAGGACGAAGTTTAGTAACAAATTCCACCGGGAATTTTTACTTGTTCTGCATTGGCGTCTTCATTCGAGCCTTTAACCCGCTTTTCTGATCGTTCAAAACCCATTCCGGGAAATTCTGCTTCTTTTTCGCTAAGAATTTCCACATTAACTACAATTATTTCAAAAACAAATACTATTTTACACCTTTACTATTCAGCCAATCTTTACTGATATGAACACGTTACGCTCTGATTTTCAGAAAGGGCAGACGCTGCTTGACTATTTTTATTATTGGGAGAAACAACAACCCAAAAAAGTCTACCTGCGGCAACCCGAAGGCGACCGATACCGCGACTATACCTGGCGCGATGTCGGGAAACAGGCACGGACGCTGGCGACGTACCTGAATTCGCTGGGCTTACCCCCGAAGAGCAATATTGGTCTCGTATCTAAAAATTGTGCGCATTGGATTATTGCCGATCTGGCGATTCTGCTCAGTGGCCACGTGTCCGTTCCTTTCTACCCAACCCTGACAGCCAGCCAGTTACATCAGGTACTGGAACACAGCGGCTGCCCGGTACTGTTTGTCGGAAAACTGGATAAATGGCCTGAAATGAAACCGGGTGTCCCCGAAACCCTACACTGCATCGATTTCCCGGGCTACACGGCCGATCCGGATCACGCGCAGTGGGATACGATTCTGAGTCGTTATGAGCCGATGACGGACAATCCGCAACCACATTCCGAGGATTTATTCACGATCATTTACACGTCCGGGACAACGGGCAGCCCCAAAGGCGTTATGATGCCCTACCAGGCGATGATCAGCGCCATCGACGCGACCAAACCGCTGATGTGCGTCGACGTGCCGGATTCGCGTTTTTTTTCGTATTTGCCCCTTTGCCATGTGGCCGAGCGGAACCTCGTCGAAGCCCTCAGCCTCATTACGGGCGGTACGGTTTATTTTGTAGAATCGATGGCGACGTTTGCCAACAATCTGGCGGCCGCGCGTCCGACGCATTTCCTGGGTGTTCCCCGCATCTGGTTGAAATTTCAGCAGAACATTCTTGCCAGTCTATCGCAGCAAAAACTCGATCGGTTGCTCAAAATTCCGGTGATTTCCGGGTTGATCAAACGAAAACTCCGCGTGGCCCTCGGCCTCAACGACGTCCGGCTGATTCTGACCGGTGCGGCCCCCACGCCCGTTGCCATCATCCGGTGGTTTCGGGAATTGGGCATCACCATCCAGGAAGCCTACGGCATGACGGAGAACCTGGGCGTGGTGTCGGTGATGCCTCCTTCTACGATCAAAGACGGCACCGTTGGAATGCTCTACAGCGGTATTCAGGTCAAGTTCGACCCGATCACGGGCGAGCTCATGACCCGCTCCGACTGGACGATGCGCGGCTATTTCCGGGAGCCGGAGATGACCGCAGCGGCCCTGGATGCCGACGGCTGGCTCCATACCGGCGACGTTGGCGTGCTGGACGACGACGGTTTTTTAGCCATTACGGGCCGGGTGAAGGAGATTTACAAAACCACCAAGGGCGAATACGTGGCTCCGGCGCAGATTGAAACCGGTTTTGCTGAGAACAATTTTGTCGATCAAATCTGCGTCGCCGTTCAGCAATTGCCGCAACCGATCGCGCTGATTGTGTTGTCGGAAACGGGACTCAAGGCGGATAAGACGCAGGTTTCTCAAAGTCTGGAGGAGACGCTCAACGCCTTGAATCCCAATCTGCACACGTATCAGCGCGTTAAAAAAGCCGTGATCGTGAAAGAGCCGTGGACGGTCGACAACGACCTGATGACGCCCTCCCTGAAAATAAAGCGAAAAATGATCGAATCCCGGTACGAATCCCACCTCCAACCCTGGTTTGAACGGGAGGAAACGGTGATCTGGGAGTGTTAAGGGGCTTTTGACGATTGACCACTGACGATCGACGATTGACCATCGACCAGTTGTCGCGATGTCAGCGGTCAATCGTCAAAAAAGGGACCCGTCAGGTTTTCAAAACCTGACGGGTCCCTTTTTTGAACTGACAAAGGTGGACGAGAATTAGGGAGTGGAAGCGGAAAGGCCCGAGGGCTTAGTTCCGCGCCAGAACCACACGGCTCACTTGGGTTTGAATGGCGAATGACTGAGAAACTTTCTCTTTGCCATAGGCTACTTCGATCACATATTTACCGTCCGCCAATTGTGAGAAATCATATACCCGGCCCAGTTGTTCTTTTTTGGTCAGCGTGCCGCTGTACAGCTTGTTGTTGGAATCGTCAGCAATTGAAACAACAATTTTAGAATCAACCGGCTGATTGACCGACACTTTGAATTTCAGGTTACCAACTTCCCGGATCGAAACCGGAGCGGCTTTCGTTTCTGCTTTCGGGCCATCTAATACACGGGCAACAGCCGATGAAGGAGCAATGGCTACCAGAGTCGTTGCGGCCAGCATCGCTAAGCCCAACGCTACATTATTATTAACAAAATTCGTTTTCATAATTTTCTACAGGTTGTGTTCGAACTAGGTTGTATTCAGACTTGATATAGTACAATAAACTAATTGCTTACCCTACTGAACCCTTGTCAACTCCTTTGTTGATACAAATTTATACAACATTGAATACAAGTCAATTACCGAATTGTTAATAATTGAAAAGTTGTTTATAATTTAAAGGTTAAACTTAGAAAAATTCAATACTTTACGGTTGTTTACTACTAATACTTTAAATAGTGAAATGTCCATTTTCCAGGATTAATACCAGCTTTTATAAAATAGTACAATTCATTCCTGCGGTAATGAAAAAAGCCCCAAACACGGTGTCCGGAGCTTTTTTTACTTTTTCAGATTTGGGCCGAAAATTGTCTTATTTTATCATAAACAAAGCCAATTTCCCCAATATCAGTGGTAAAATAAAGTTAGAAACATTCACCAAGTACCTTTTCTTCAAAAACTACCATAATCTTTCAGGGTACTTTCCTTCTTCGTGCAGCCGTTTGAACGACGCCTGTACCAGCGGTTTGTCATCCGGGTACGTAACACCAAACCATTCCGACTGGCTGCGAAATACCTGGCACTGACCCTGGTTCCGCTGGATGAGATTGGTCATGATGGTTGGGATGTAAAACTCGGCTTTGGGTGCGTTATAATTCGCACGGGCATAATCGGCAAACTGCTCCTCGACGAGGGGAAAAACCGCCGGTTTGAAACCCCAGAAATTCATCGAAACCGGGGTGTCGGGTGCCAGCACCGTTAGCCCGTCCGCTTCTTCAAACACTATTTGACCCACGTCGTCGCCGGCACTTTGGCGGTAGATTTTGGTCCGTTCGATCACCGACGACAGGGTTTCATCGGCATTGAGGTCGCAAACACCCCGCGAAACCGATCCATAATCCGACAGCGTATTCTGAACTTCGTAGCCCACCAGGGCGTGCATCGCATCATCGGTGTTATTCACCAGAAAGTCGGCCAGAATCCGAAACGCTTCCTGCCCATAGAAATCATCAGCGTTGATGACCGCAAACGGCGTGTCGGTTTGCTCCCAGGCACAGAGCATGGCGTGGCCCGTCCCCCAGGGTTTGGTCCGCTGAATGGCGCCCAGTTCTTCCGGTACGTAGGAGTCTAAGGCCTGGATCGCAAAATCCACGTCGATTTTACCGGCGAGCTTCGGCAGAAAGATCTCTTCAAAATCTTTCCGCAATTCTTCGCGAATGATGAATACGACTTTGCCGAAACCGGCCCGAATGGCATCATATAAGGAATAATCAATGATCGTCTCACCGTTCGGACCAAATTGATCCAGTTGTTTGATTCCACCGTAGCGGCTGCCAATACCGGCGGCCAAAATCAGGAGCGTGGGTTGCATCAGGTTTATGGAGTTGAAAGTTAAGCCCCCAACCCCCTGAAGGGGGCTATATAACCCGGATTTAAATAGTCCCCTTCAGGGGGTTGGGGGTAATCGCGGGCAAAAATAAGGAAATGCTGATTGCTCCCTACACGGGTTCGTATTAAATGCACTTTATGGCCTGCAAATCCATAAAATCAATTTATAAGAAAATTATTTCCTGAAATTGTTCAATATATTTCAAGAATAACGTTATAATTGTAAGCAAAACAATAGTTAGTAAAACAAGTATTACTTCGCAGATTTCATCAACGCCCATGCCATTCTATCACACATTGGGTCAGATTCCGCCCAAGCGGCACACCCAGTTCGAAAAACCGCCGGGCCGCGACGGGGTTGCCGGGCTTTATTACGAGCAGTTATTCGGCACCATCGGTTTCGAGGGCATGTCGTCGCTGCTTTATCATGTACACCGGCCCACGATGGTTAAAGCGGTGCTGGAAAGTGTGGAAAAAACACCGGTGGTGGCGGTTGAGAAGAACATTCTTTCGCGCAAGCTGCTCGGTTTCAATCTGGAACCCACCAACGCGGATTTGGTGGAAAGCCGTATTCCTTTGTTGGTCAATAAAGAGGTGATCGTGGGGCTGGCAGCTCCAACCCGTTCGATGACGGATTCCTTTTATAAGAATGCCGATGCGGATGAGTTGATCTTTGTCCACCGGGGTTCCGGACGGCTCCGCACCTTGCTGGGCACCATCCCGTTCGAATACGGGGATTACCTGATCATTCCGCGCGGCATGATTTACCAGATCGAGTTCGACCCGGACACGCAACCGCGATTGCTTTACCTGGAATCGCATTCACCGATTTACACGCCCAAGCGGTATCGCAACCAGTTCGGTCAGTTGCTCGAACATTCGCCGTTTTGTGAACGCGACATCAAGCGCCCACAAAACCTCGAAACCCACGACGAAACCGGCGACTTTCTGATCAAAATCAAGAAACAAGGCGCGCTGCACTCACTCATCTATAGCTCGCACCCGTTCGACGTCGTGGGGTGGGATGGCTACAATTATCCGTACGGTTTTTCGATTTTCAATTTCGAACCGATTACCGGGCGCGTTCACCAGCCCCCGCCGGTTCACCAGACGTTTCAGACCGACGCCTTTGTGGTTTGCTCGTTCTGCCCGAGGCTCTACGACTATCATCCGAAAGCAATTCCGGCCCCGTATAACCACTCCAACATCGACTCCGACGAGGTGATTTATTACGTCGACGGCGATTTCATGAGTCGCAACGACATCGCACCGGGCCACATCACGCTGCATCCGGGCGGTATTCCGCACGGCCCGCATCCCGGCGCAATGGAACGGAGCATTGGCAAGAAAGAGACGCACGAATACGCCGTGATGGTCGATACGTTCCGGCCGCTCATGCTGACGGACGCGGCCCTGCAACTGGACGATGGGAAGTATTACCAATCCTGGATTGACTAAATCATCAACAACCAATGGAAACCGCAGAATTGACACAAACAAAACCGGCCTCCGATGAGGCAAAAGATTTTCTGCCCCTCAATGGTACCGATTATATTGAATTATACGTCGCCAACGCCCTCCAGTCGGCGCACTATTTCCAGACGGCGTTTGGCTTTCAGCCGCTGGCCCATGCCGGGCTGGAAACCGGCTGGCGCGACCGTGAATCGTACGTTGTCGTTCAGGGTAAAATCCGGCTGGTGCTGACCTCGCCCCTGCACGGCGGTACGGACATCGGTCAACACATTGATAAACACGGCGATGGCGTTCGGGTGGTGGCCTTGTGGGTCGATGACGCGACAAAAGCCTACGAAGAAACCACGCAGCGGGGCGCGATTCCATTCATGGCCCCCACGCGTGAAGTCGATGCAGACGGTTTTGTAGTTCGGTCGGGCATTCACACCTACGGCGACACGGTCCATGTTTTTGTCGAACGGAGTCAGTTTGGCGGTATTTTTCTGCCCGGTTACAAAACCTGGGAGCCGGAACACCATCCCGACGACGTGGGTCTGAACTACGTGGATCACATGGTCGGCAATGTGGGTTGGAACGAGATGAACACCTGGGTCAATTTCTACGCCAACGTAATGGGATTCAACCAGTTGGTATCCTTCGACGACAAGGACATCTCGACCGATTACACGGCCCTGATGAGCAAGGTAATGAGCAATGGCAACGGGCGCATCAAATTCCCGATCAACGAACCCGCCGAAGGCAAGAAAAAGTCGCAGGTGGAAGAATACCTGGATTTCTACGGCGGCCCCGGTATTCAACACATTGCCGTGGCCACGGACGACATTGTAAAAACCGTAACGGAATTACGGAATCGCAGCGTGGCGTTTCTGAAAGTGCCGGATGCCTATTACGACGATCTGCTCGACCGGGTGGGCCATATTGACGAAGAAATCAACGCGTTACGGTCGCTCGGCATCCTGGTCGACCGCGACGACGAAGGCTATCTACTCCAGATTTTCACCAAACCGGTGGGTCCGCGCCCGACCCTGTTTTTCGAAATTATCCAGCGGAAAGGCGCCAAATCATTTGGAAAGGGCAACTTCAAAGCCCTCTTCGAAGCCATCGAACACGAGCAGGAATTGCGGGGCACCCTGTGAATCGGTTTTCAGTTTACGGTTTTCGGTGGCTGACGCACGATGCAAATGCGTCAGCCACCGAAAACCGTAAACTGAAAACCGTAAACTACAAAACCATGAACCAGGCATACGACACTTACACCGCTGACGACCAGGTCGTCTGGCGGTTGCTCTTCGAACGGCAGATGACACTTTTGCCGGGAAAGGCCAGTCAGGCTTATCTGGACGGCATCGATCAGGTCGGTTTTGTGGCCGATCACATTCCGGATTTTGAACGCGAGCTGAATCCCCGCTTGCTAAAGCTCACCAACTGGCGGGTTTCGGCGGTGCCGGGTTTGATTTCCAACCGCGCGTTTTTCGAACTGATGGCGGCCCGCAACTTCCCGGCCACCACCTGGTTACGTCGGCGCGAACAACTGGATTATTTGCAGGAACCGGACCTGTTTCACGATACGTTCGGGCATGTTCCGATGCTGTCGAATCAGGCATTCTGCGATTTTCTGGCGGCTCTGAGCCGGATTGCACTCGCCCACGTCGATCATCCCGAAGCCATTGAGATGATTTCGCGGCTCTACTGGTATACGGTTGAGTTTGGCTTGATTCAGGAATCGGAATTGCGTATCTACGGCGGGGGCATTCTGTCCTCGACGGGCGAAACCACCTACAGCTTATCCGATCCACGACCGAGCCGCATTCCGTATCAGGTCGGAAAACTGCTGCAAACGCCCTACGTCATCGACCGGTTTCAGGACCGGTATTTTGTCATTGAATCGTACGAGCAACTGTATCAATCCATTCCGGAAATTGAAGAGAAACTGGAAGAATTGTTAGTCACTTAGTTTGGACTACTTTTGTGGTTGGGTTTTGTCATGCTTTTTCGCGGCATGATACAGCCTGTCGCTCCGGCGAATGAACCAGTGAAAACCGCTATCAGACGAATGACGCATCCCTCCGATCACCGGGCTTATTTTTTTAAGATTGACACGACCATCAAGAAAATTCGGAATGCGCTCCAGAAGCAGTTCAACGAAACCGGTTTTGACTTGACCGTCGATCAATGGGTGCTCATCGATCACCTCTACCGCAACCCCGGTATCAGCCAGAATGTACTGGCCGACCTGACAACGAAGGACGCGCCAACCGTGACCCGGATGATTGATCTGCTCTGCAAAAAAGGACTGACCGAACGACGCATGGCCGAAGAAGACCGCCGGAAATTTCTGATTTTTCTGACCCCCGAAGGCCAGACCAAATACGACGAAGTGTTGCCCACGGTGGTCGATATTCGCCGGAAAGGCTGGGGCGACCTGAGCGAAGAAGATTACCAGCATTTCGTCCGCATCATGGATTCGATTTACAACAACATCAGTGAATGACCCTCCCTTACGGCCTATTCAGCACCGACGGTTCCAGCCCCCGCTTGGGCGTCCGGCTTGACAACCAGATTCTTGATCTGGAAATGGTCGGTCGGCTCGGTTTTTTCGATGACCTTTCGTTCGATCTGGCGGTATTCAAAAAATCAGTTCTGAATGATTTCATGGCGTTGGGAAAACCCGTTTGTCGGACCATTCGCCAGCGTCTGATCGACTTGCTGACCGATCCGGAAAAACCGCTCGAAGCCTTTGCCGACTTCGTGCTGATCGATGCCGAAGCCGCAACGCTCCACCTGCCGATTCGCATTGGTGATTACACGGATTTTTACGCCAGCGAAGAACACGCCAGCAATGTGGGCCGGATGTTTCGGCCACAGGCAGAGCCCCTGCTGCCGAACTGGAAACATTTGCCGGTGGCCTATCACGGGCGGGCATCGTCCATTGTAGTTTCCGGAACGCCCATCAAGCGTCCCAAAGGCCCATTTCTAGGCCCGGATCAGCAGCCGGTTTTCGGTCCTTCCAACGCGCTGGATTTTGAACTGGAACTGGGAATCGTCATCGGAAAACCGTCGGTTCTGGGCGAGCCGGTTTCGGTCAACGACGCCGAAGACCATGTGTTTGGCTTGGTGCTGTTCAACGACTGGTCGGCGCGCGACATTCAACGCTGGGAATACCAGCCGCTGGGGCCGTTTCTGGGGAAAAATTTTGCTTCGTCGATGTCTCCCTGGGTTGTGCCGCTGGAAGCACTCGATTCCGTTCGCATCGATGGCCCGAAGCAGGAGCCGACGCCCCTCCCTTACCTGCAATCGGGCGGACGAAAGCACTTCGATATGACGCTGGAAGTGGCTTTACAAACGCCCGGCAACCTGAATGAGGTCGTCATTAGCCGAACGAACGCGCGTCATCTTTACTGGAATGTGGCCCAACTCATTGCCCACCACACCGTCAACGGTTGTAACCTGAATGTCGGCGATCTGCTGGCGACCGGAACCATATCCGGCTCAACGCCCGGCAGTTACGGTTCATTGCTCGAACTAAGCTGGAACGGAACCCGCCCACTGACCCTGCCCGATGGCTCCACCCGGACATTCCTGCAAGATGGCGACACGATTATTCTGCGCGGCTGGGCCGACGAAAAACGCGTCGATTTCGGCGAGGTTCGCTGTAAAATCGTTGCTTCAACCTAACGCCAGCCGATTGATTTTGCCTCGTTTTTTTCGGCAAAACCACAAAATCACTTTTAGATTGCTAACCGTATCCATGCCTGGCCAATACGGCTTTAAAACGACAACAGAGCGGTTTTTTGGCAGTATATAATTATAATCGGCGCGATTTTTGCACTTTTCATGGACAAACTATAGTTTTGGCCAACTAAACCCGCCCATGAAAAAACCAGTTGAAGACTTTTTAGCTGACTATAAACCGGAAGTTCGCGACCTTGCGCTGAAAGTTCGGGAGCTGGTTCGGAGCGTGCTGCCCGAAGCACACGAGTCCGTTCATACCGGCTACAAAACGATTACCTACGGAACCGGCCCCCGGATGTCGGACGAAATCTGCTACATTGCGCCACTCTCTTCGAGCGTTAATCTGGGTTTCAATTATGGCACCCAACTGCCCGATCCGAACGGTTTGCTGAAAGGAACCGGGAAACTGCTGCGGCACATCAAATTTGAATCACCCGACGAAATTACGACCTCCGGCCTGACCGAGCTGCTGGAAATGGCCAAAAACCACGGAAAGTTCTAACAAAAAAAAAGAAGCTGATGCGCTCAGCTTCTTTTTAAAAAACAACCTCTTAAAACAACCTCGTTTTCTACTTAGACGATAAACAATTTGGCCACTGGCAGCACCTGCTCCATCGACAAAGGTTCGTCAAAAGCCTCCGTCGCAGCGTTTTTGCTGATTTTAGTACCGGCCATCAATTCCAGCGTCGTAATATCGACACCCCCCTGCGAGACGTTATCTTCACCAGCATAAATAGCGGCCGGTGTTCCGCCCCCGTCGTTGTTGGTGATCCAGCCTTTCTGTCCGCGTAACCGACGCACTACCGATGCGTGACGGGCTTCCACGGCATGGATCTGTAAGGCATACGTCAACAGTGCATCGTCGCCCATCAAAGCCCCGGCCTGCCCTTTGTAGGCCCGCACGCCGGTATCTTCAAAAGCCTGCGACAGCGCCAGAAACGTTTGGTAGTTCGTGAAAACGTCCTTGAACGTACCTTTGGCCGTAAAATCAAATGTCGGTTCAGCAGCCGCATTGGCAGCCAGCGCACCCTTCAAAAAGGCTACATGCTGCTGCTCGTGTTTACCAATTTGCGTAAAAACCGCCTTATCAGCCGCCGGAATGACGGTAGATGCCAACGCAGTTGCATAAAACTTATTCTCCAGGTATTCCAGCGTCAGGGCGTAGTTCAGGACGTCCGTGATGGCGTCTTTCGGCCCGGCATAGGATTTTTTCAGCAAGGTTGCCGTAGCCACCGGAACGGCTGCAGCCGCCAGTGACGTAAGTTGGCCGAACATTTTCCGGCGATTGAAACTGACGCGTTCGCCCAGTTCCGGGTCCACTTTTTCCAGTTTTCCAAAAATATCAAACAGGTTCATACGTTCTCGGGGATTATTTGGTTGGCAGATTCATTCCACTAATAACCGTCTTGATGTAGGGCTGAGCCGCCGTCAACACTGTGTTGAAATCGTTGACTTTTTCCAATCCGTTGCTGTCGATCAGGGCATCAGGTGCAAAATCGGCGGTTTTAGGACTCAGCAAATCGCGGATGGCCGCAGCATGACGGGCTTCCACCGACACGATTTTACCGGCTAGTAGCAAATAATCCTTGTTCACGATGAACTTGCCAGCTCCGTTGTAAGCTGACACGCCCAGGTCCTCGAAGGTTTTGGCAGCCCCCAGCACACTGGCACGGTCGGTGAAGTTGATGGCCGAGAAGTCGACTTCCAGGGCCGGGATAGCGGCACCCGCCAGAGCGGCTTTCAGAAATTCGCGGTGCGCAATTTCGTGGTCGCGAATATCGGTCAGCAACTGAAGTTCAGCCGCCGGAATGCTGGCATACGGGGTTTTGACGACCTGGGTGTAGAAAGCAGCTTCCAGTTGTTCAAGGGCGTAGGCATAGTTGAGAATGCCGGTATCATCCTTGCCCAGATCAACCGCACCATCGGCCACCGGGGCCATATCATCGTCTTTATTACAGGCAGAAAGCAGAACTGTTGACGTGATGACCGAAACACCGGCCATTCGTAGAAAAAACCGTCGCTTGACCGGCTCGAAAACCAGTCCGGTCAATCCCGTTTTACGTTGCAAAGGGGCGTTTTCCATGGCGTTGAGAAATAAGATGTGACAACTCCACAACCATTGTGGTGTTGTCGATACCTACGCGAGGGGTTCCGCTTTAGATTGGAGCCGCCCGGAAAGAACCGGTTTTTCCGATTGACCGGCCCCGGTTTCGGGCAGTGTGATTCCTTCACGCAGGGAACTTTCTCAACGGGCTTTCACACCCGGAAGGATTACTTTTTTACGCCCATCCGAGCCAGGTAAGCCGCCATCGGTTCCAGCTCCATCTGCTTCCGGCGCTGGTCGACATTGGCTTCATCTTCAATGGGATAGACATCTTTCTGCCCCTGGTTGTTGATGTGAATCTGGGTGCCGTACACTTGTTTTTCTTTCTTTTGAACCTTCACCTGGTCGGTCAGAAAAGCCACCCCGGCTTTGTCCAGTTCATTCTTCTGCGCAGCCTCCGTAACCATCGGCAAATATTTTTCGTGAACCGCCCGGTCAACGCTGTGCTGGATGATTAGAAACGCGACCTGATCCAGCGGTTGGCCCACCACGCTCTTGCCGGGATAGCCGCCCACCTGCGCGATGATTTTTTCCACTTCGGTCAGGTGTTCTTTGTCCATGTCCTTGATTTTCTGCCGGGCATCCTGCGATTCTTTCGCGCCCCAGCCGTATTGCCGTTCAATGGCGTCATAGGCCGCGCGCTCTTTCTGGTCTTTTTCGTAAATCTGCGTCAGCCGCTTGCGAACGTCGGCCATCGCTGCGGCATTTTTGGTAGCTTGTGCCCACAAACTGGTAGTGATCAGGCACAAAAGAATGAGAGAAAGGAATTTCGTTTTCATAATTGTTAATCAGTCGCTTACTAACGGGTGATTTGGTAAAAACCGCTTTTCGGCTCACAAGGTTTAATTTTTTTAATACCCCACCGACGTATTATCCGCCCGCGGGTCCGAAGCGCCTTCGAGGGTGCCGTCGGGCCGAAGCAAAATGCAATCCATGCGACCCAGTGAATTGGTCAGTTGTTCGAGTTTATACCCCCGCGCCTGAAGTTTCTGAATCGTTTCCTCCGAAAAAGCGCCATTTTCAAAAAGGGTATTATCAGGCAACCACTGGTGGTGAAACTTCAGGGCGTTCACCGACTGCTGCATTGTCATGCCGTGTTCCAGCACATTCAGGATTGTTTGATACACCGAGGTGATGATGGTCGAGCCGCCCGGCGTCCCTACCACCATGTACAATTTTCCGTCCTGTTCCACAATCGTCGGCGTCATCGACGACAGCATCCGCTTGCCCGGCGCAATGGCATTGGCCTGATTGCCAATCAGGCCGAACATGTTGGGGACGCCCGGTTTCACGCTGAAATCGTCCATTTCGTTGTTCATCAGAAAACCGGCACCGCCCACCACCACGCGGCTGCCGTAGCCCCCGTTGAGGGTGGTCGTGATCGAAACCGCATTGCCTTCCTGATCGACCACCGAAAAGTGGGTGGTTTCCAGACTTTCGTAACCCGGCAACACACCGCCTTTCACGTTTTTGCTGTCCATTGCTTTGGCAAAGGTAAAATCAGACCAGCGGGTTTTCAAATAGTCTTTATCAACGAGTTGACTGACCGGCACTTTCACAAAATCGGGATCGCCCAGAAACTTGGCCCGGTCGGCATACACCCGACGCTCGGCTTCGATCATCACCTGCACCGTCGAATCGCTGTTCCAGCCCCAGCGACGCAGCGGATACGGCTCCACCAATCGCAACAATTGCAACAATGCCACGCCCCCGCTGGAGGTCGGCGGCATGGTAATGATTTTGTAGTTTCGGAACGTGCCTACCAACGGATCGCGCCAGACGGCCTGGTAACTTTTCAGATCGTTTTCCGTGATGATGCCGCCCCCCCGTTGCATTTCGGCCACCAGCAGCCGGGCGGTTTCGCCTTCATAAAAACCAGCACGCCCCTCCTGCTGAATCCGTCGCAGCGTTTGTGCCAGGTCTTTCTGAATCAGTACTTCACCGGTTTTCCAGTCCGTCGTGTCGGCTTTCATGAAATACCGTTTGTCGGGGTTCACCTGCAAAAACGACTTTTTCGTGCGGTTCAGGCCCAGGGCTTCGCGTTCGGTCAGGACCACGCCCTTTTCGGCCAGCTCAATGGCGGGTTGCAGCACCTGCGCCCAGGTCAGCTTGCCAAACCGCCGGTGCGCTTCCACCATGCCCGCGACCGAACCCGGCACTCCACTGGCCAGATGGCCCGTGATGCTAAGCCGGGGAATGACGTTCCGGGCCGAATCGAGGTACATGTCCTTGTGCGCTTTTTCGGGGCCTTTTTCGCGGTAGTCGAGCGTGTAAGCCTGTCCGGCTTTGTCCCGAAAAACCATAAAACCGCCCCCGCCAATGTTGCCCGCTCCAGGATAAACAACCGCCAGCGCAAACTGAACCGCCACGGCCGCGTCGACCGCATTGCCACCTGCTTTCAGGATGTCGACACCCACCCGCGAGGCTACCGGGTGTGCCGATGCGACCATTCCGTTCCTGCCGGTAACCGCTTGGCGGTCCGAATAATACGGTCCGGATTTACGCTGGGCGGTTGTTTTTTTTTCGTTATCGTATTGATATACACCGGAACTCTGACGAACGCCCGGTGTCTTTGAACCCGTTCGGCAGGCACCCAGAACAACCAAAGCCAGAATTATGGTATTATTGATAGATAGAATTTTCTTTTTCATTATTCAGGAATTCGTAAACCACTAAACTACAAAAACTAACCAAACATCCGCCCAAACGACCTTCGCCTTCAAATCGTTTGGTAGATTCCGACGGGTCTGATACCTTTAGTCTCCTGTAAACCGTCAATCCCTTGAAATTCATCCGTCAGACGTACGAAAGCTTCCGGTTCGCGTGGCAGGCCCTGCGCTCGAACCTCCTCAGGACCACGCTCTCGCTGCTGGGCGTGACCATCGGCATCTTCGCCATCATTGCGGTTTTCACCATTGTAGACTCGCTCGAACGGAACATCAAGGAGAGCCTGTCGGGCATTGGCGACAAGGTGCTGTACGTTCAGAAATGGCCCTGGGTTTTCGACGGTAATTTTCAGTGGTGGAAGTATTTCCAACGCCCGGAGCCCTCACTCAACGAATTCAGGTTTCTCTCCGACCGGCTGGAAAACGCCCAGGCCGTGGTGGCGATGGATTTCAAAGGCCAGGTGACGGTCAAAAACGGCAACAACAGCATTCAGGCGCTGATTCAGGGAACAACGATGGATTACAACAAGATTTCGGAGGTGCCGGTTGAGCAGGGACGGTATTTTTCCCAGCAGGAAATCGATGCCGCCCGCAACGTGGCCATTGTGGGTGCCGACGTTGCCGAAACCTTGTTTCCGAGCCAGAATCCGGTCGGCAAAGAATTCAAACTGAATGGGTTAAAGTATGTCGTGATCGGCGTTCAGGAACGAAAAGGCGAAAGTCTGGTCAACTTTGGCGGAAATCCCGACAACAAATGCATCATTCCGATTGGCGCGTTTGCCAAGATGTACCATTCCATCAATCCCAGCATCGACATTGCCGTAAAAGGGTTCGATCAGGACGAAGGCCTGCTCGAACTGGAAAGCGAAATCCGGGGTCTGCTCCGCGCCCGGCGCGGGTTGAAACCGTTGCAGGAAGACAGCTTCTCGCTCAACCGGCCCGATGCAGCCGCCAAAGCCATTTCCAGCCTTTTTGCCGTTCTGACGGTGGCCGGGTGGGTCATTGGCAGTTTTTCGATCCTGGTAGGCGGGTTCGGCATCGCCAACATCATGTTCGTGTCGGTCAAAGAACGCACCAATCTGATCGGCATTCAGAAATCGCTGGGGGCTAAAAACTACTTTATTTTGTTTCAATTCATGTTTGAAGCCGTTTTTTTAAGTTTAATTGGCGGCAGCGTCGGCATTTTGCTCGTTTATTTGTTGTCATTTATGAAGCTGGGCAGTCTGGTGATTATCCTGTCGCCGGCCAACATCATGCTGGGGTTGGGCGTATCGAGCATCATTGGTACGCTTTCCGGTATTTTGCCGGCCCTGGTGGCCGCCCGGATGGACCCCGTCATTGCCATCCGATCCAAATAACCGGATTGCAATTGCCACCCAAAACCCATTCATTTGTATGACTAACATACCAAACCTAAGCATTATTCAATGAGACGCATTCTGATTCCCCTGATCATTCTTCTGCTTATATTCGGCGTATTTTATTACCTGACCGCCTGGAGTTACAGCGACGGCGAACGGGCCGGTACCATTTCCAAATACAGCCGCCGGGGCTATGTTTTCAAGACCTGGGAAGGCGTTTTGAACGTTGGCGGTTTTTCGGGCGAAACCGGTTCGCTTACGCCACAGTACTTCGATTTCTCGGTGAAAGACGATTCCGTGGCCCAGCAAATCAACCAGGCCGTGAAAACCGGTGAGCGCGTGACGCTGCATTACGAAGAAAAACTGGTCAAACTTCCCTGGAATGGCGAAACCAAATACTTTGTGACCGGTGTTGAGATTGTGGCACCGCAATACCGCTACGGCGTACCGGGCCAACCGGTGTATCCGAACCAACCCGCTCCGTCAACACCGCCTGCCCCCCAAGCGGTGCCCGCACCGATCGATACCGTACGGAGGGATACACTGTAACGTGGGTATCTGCTAACTATGCTAAAAACCGTCAGTCTTCAACGCATTTTTCCGGACGAACTCCTGGACCAATATCGGCAACAGGGGGATCCGGAGGCCGATGCCGTTATTGCCTCGGTGGCCGCCCAACAGGGCCGTGAAAGCGTCGGTTTGCTGATGCGCTGGCTCGGCAATACCGCCGACATGGACGGCCTTGAACAACCCTCAGTCGTTCAGGCCTTTATGATGACCCAGGCCCACCTCCCCGACTGGGCCGACCGCCGGAAGATGGACGTGGCTATGCGGTTTTTCAAAAAAAACGAAGTCGCCGTAGGCTTGACCCTGGGGTGTTATTCCCTGCCTTATTGCTACGCCGGAGCCGACGGCGCGCGGGTGCTCTGGCTCTCGCAGCGAATTCACAACGACACCCGGAAGCGGCTGGAAGAAACCGGCGAATGGGTGTTCGGAATCATGAAGCCCCGCGACTGGGAGAGTGGGAAGGCCCTTCGCCGAACCCTGAAAATCCGCCTGCTGCACGCGTCGATCCGCTGGTTTACACGGCACGGCGGGCAATGGGATCTGGTTTGGGGTTATCCGATCAACCAGGAAGACATGGCGGCTACCAATCTGGCGTTTTCGTACATTGTGATTCGGGGGCTGCGAAAAGCCGGTATTCCGATGACGCCTGAAGAAGAAGACGCCTACCTGCACCAGATCAATGTGGCCGGTTCGCTGCTGGGCGTTGCAGACGAGCTGTTACCCCGGAATCTGCGCGAAGCCTTTCACCTCGAACGCACCATTGCCCGGCGGCAGTTTCGACCTTCGGAGCAGGGAACCGGCCTGACACGGTCGCTGCTTCAGGCCCTCGAAAACCTGGCACCACCCGCCCTGCGGAACCTCCCGGCAGCCCAAATGCGTTTCTTCCTCGGCGACGAACTGGCCGATTTGCTGAATCTTCCGGCGGTGCCGCTGGAAAAACGGCTGGTCGGGCTGGCAACATCGCTGCCCATTTTTCCCAAATTATTGAATTCCAGTCTCTGATAAACCCTGATTTCCTCTGGTAAACTCTGAGAAATAACTCATTGTTAATCAGAGATTATCAGAGAACATCAGAGGTTATCAGAGATTATAAATGACTATTTTACAACAGGAACCGATTGCGGCTCTGGCGACGGCGCCGGGCATTGGTGCCATTGCCGTTATTCGGGTATCGGGCGACAACGCCATTGCGCTGACCAGCCGGATTTTTCGCGGCAAAGACCTCAACCAGCAAGCTTCCCATACCGTTCATTTCGGCACCATTCGGGATCAGCAAAACGCGATCATCGACGAGGTGCTGGTGACTATTTTCCGCAGCCCGTCCTCGTTTACGAAGGAAGATGTGGTCGAAATTTCCTGCCACGGTTCGGAGTATGTGATCCGGCAAATTCTGCGGCTGTTGCTGAAAGAAGGCGTGCGGATGGCCCAGCCGGGGGAATTTACGCAGCGGGCTTTTCTGAACGGCCAGTTTGATCTGGTGCAGGCCGAAGCCGTCGCCGACCTCATTGCCGCCGACTCCGAAGCCACCCACCGGGCCGCCCTGACCCAACTCCGGGGCGGTTTTTCGAAACAGCTCAAGGCACTTCGCCAGCAATTGATCGAGTTTGCGGCCCTGATTGAACTCGAACTGGATTTTGGCGAAGAGGATGTGGAGTTTGCCCAACGCGACGACTTACGGAAGCTCGTGTATGCCATTCAGCGCGTGCTGCGGCCACTGATTGACTCGTTTTCGGTTGGAAATGCCATCAAAAACGGCGTGGCGACGGTGATTGCGGGCAAACCCAATGCCGGCAAATCGACCTTGCTGAATGCGCTGCTGAACGAGGAAAAAGCCATCGTTTCCGACATTCCCGGCACCACGCGGGATGTAATCGAGGATGAGTTATTTCTCGACGGCATTCGCTTCCGGCTCATCGACACCGCCGGACTCCGCGAAGCCACCGACACCATCGAGGCCATTGGTGTGGAACGCACCCGGCAGCAACTGGACAAAGCCGCCATCATCGTCTACCTATTCGACGCGGCTGAAACCACGCTGGCCGAAATTGCCGAAATTGAAGCGGAGTTGAAAAACCGGACGGTGCCGTATCTGCTCGTTGCCAACAAGATGGATAAGCTGGCGGATACCGAAATCGATCAGTGGCGGGCTTCATTCGGGTCGGAACTGGTGCCAATTCAGGCCAATACCGGCAAAAATCTGGACCAGATGACGCAACGCCTGGTGGGTTTCGTGAAAACGAACGCCATTCCCGGCAGCACCGTCGTCACGAATCTGCGCCATTACGAACACCTGACCCAAACCGACGCGGCCCTTATCCGCGTCCTCGACGGGCTGGATGCCGGAACGACCCAGGACTGGATCGCCATCGAACTCCGCGACGCCCTGCACCACCTGGGCGAGTTGACGGGGGAGATTACGACGGACGACCTGCTGGCGACGATTTTCAGTAAGTTCTGTATTGGAAAGTAATCCTTTTCACGTACACCCCAAACGTTAGCGCCTTCCCGTCCGTATTCTTAATTAAAAACCGGCCTGATAAACCTATGCCATTTTTTGTGACCCGAGCCGAAAAAAACTTTTTTTTTGGCTCGGGTTCCCTTGTGAGGGCCGGGACGTAATCAGGGGCGGCACTTTGAATCGAGCGGTACGCAATCTGATTGTCAGGTTGCCTATCGTAAAAAAGCTCAAATTTGATCTCAAAATAATTCTATCTGCCACTACAGGCGGGTTTCCAAGAAAAGGCCCGGGTTAAGCTATCTTTTAGGCTACAGATTCAAGACTACCGGGTTGAATAAGCCCATAGCGTAGCTATTCATAAAGTGCTAAATCCAGAAAATACAATTTATCCGCGAAGGGGTTCGGAAAATAAGGTAAAAGTAATATTCAGAAATACGCTGATTACTTGTGTGAGGCACGAGATTATCTTTTTAAATTAAATATTTAAATTAATTATCAGACAAAAAATTTTTTTATTAGTAGATGCGGTGGCAAAATTTTTGCTATGCGTTAAATGTGTTTACCCGTCTATTTATTCAAAATTTTGAATGTATTTAATTTAAATTTTTTACAATATACCGTATAATAAATAGACAGACAAAACGGTATTTAAAATTTGACATTCATGAAAAAACAGTTTAAAGTTGCGCATACAAATTCTCTGTCTTTCCTTATTGTGAAGCATCCTATGAAAAAAAAGCTTTTTTAAAAAAGAGCAACTAGGCCTGGTCCAATCCTCCATAACCAGGTATTCCCGATTATTCTTTTGCTTCATTCTCTTCAGGGTGGGCAAATTAACAATCAAATAAGCCAGCATTTACCTCCGAATGCTGTTGTGATTGCAAAAAACAAAGAGTTACCCATTTAGATGTCAGAGTTGGAAACGGCCGGATTAAGCGACCTTTGCCTTCGCATGCTTAATTCTGTAACTCGCATTTAAGCTTCAATCATCCTGCTGTCAAGAATACAAACGCGAGCCCCCTCCAGGCTTTACGCGCTATTCTTGTCTGGTTTTCGATGCGATAACCAGAATTGATTTCCTCTACAATCAATCATCAGGGACAGGTAATAATGATTTTATGTAACCTGTACTTACGGCAATTTCTCGTCATGAAATTCAAAAAAATGAATTTCTGCTGAGGGACAATATGCCCGTTAAATTACAGAAATGGACAGCTAATTTTTTATAAAAAATAGCTGTGAGTGATGCGTGTGTGCCTATGATCAAAATTTTAATCAACAATCCATCCATTTAAAACCAATTCGCTATGACTCCACATTACTGTTTAACCGAGCGAATTAAAAACCAGCTCTCCCGACAGCGATACCGTCTGACCGTTTTGCTGGCCGGAATCAGTATGCTGGTCAGTATACTACCCGCGTATGCGCAGTCGTGCTATGCCCCCATATCAGGTACGGCGGTGCAGGTGGGCGGGGTGATTAGTGCAACGGTTTGCGCAGGCCCGCTTTGCCTGGGAACGGGCACCTACAATGAATTGCAAAAAATAACCGATAACAGCCTCGAGACGTTTGCCACTATCAATACGACCATTGCCGCTCAGATTGCGCAGGGGATTTCGGTGAAAAGAACCAGCGGCACGTATACCGGAAGTAATGTAGTCGGTTTTATCCTGTCGCGCAGTGCGCTGGTCGATGTGTCGGTTCTGAGCAGCGTGACCATCCGAACCTACCTGAACGGCAATCCCGTTTCGGCGGCACAGCCCATCAGTTCGCTGGTATCCGGCTCTGTATTAGGAAGTACGGAGAAAATGTATGCGACATTCACGACGAATCAGGAATTTGACGAAGTTCGCCTGAATACCAGCCTGTTGAGTGCCGAAGTGTTCAGCAATCTGCGAATTTTTGCCGCAGTAGCCTTCCCAACCACCTGCTCGTCGCCGGTGTCTACCACCGTTTGTGGTGATTACATCAGCGGATTGGGGACCGATGCCACCTACTACGGTTCGGTGACCTGCGTAGGCTGCTCGCTGACCGACCGGGCCAACCTGGTTAATGGGAATAACGCCGACTACGCGACTCTTTCCGTCGTGGCCGGAGCCGCTCCAACGGCATCCGTAGGCGTCATCGACACCAAAAAAGTATATGCCAGCGGTCAACGGGCCGGTTTTGTCATTTCCAAGGAAGCAGCCAACGCGCTTCTGTCCGCCAATGCGCTCAATACCATTACGATTGAGACCTATTTATTTGGAACCTTACAGGAAGCCAAATCCCCGGGCGACCCTACCAATGTGCTCAATTTGTCACTACTGGGCGTCAACACGACCATTCCCAAACAGAAACTGGGGTTTGTAACCACATTGCCGTTCAACGAAGTACGAATCAAAGTCAACTCACTGGCAACCGTCATTGGGCCTATCCGGCTGTATGGTGCTTTTGTGGAAGCATCAAGCTGTACCAATTGTGAAAAAGCGTTGGATGCAAACAGCACCGGTAAATACAGCGGTACCATTCAGCAAAACACGAGTTGCGGAATTTTATGTACCAATTCGTTTACAGAACTCTACGGAATACTGTCCCTGGGTTCAAGTTTGACAAACACCGATCGGGTTACCAATACGACCCTGGGTGATTACGCGACCTATAATACCGGCATTTCGGTTGGAGCCGGTGCCCGAATCACCGTCAAGAATGATGGCACGGACTTTACGGCGGGAAAAACGTTCGTCGGATTTCACATTTCCACCGAAACCGGTCTGGTCGATTTAGGCTTACTCAACGGCATTACAATCCGGGTTTACAAAGACGGCAATGCAACCCCCGTCGAGACATCGACCTCGGCCAATTTGCTGGGGGCCGCGCTTCTTTCCGGTGGCTCCAAGCAATCCGTCGTAGGGTTTACGCCCAGTGTGGCCTTTGATATGGTACAGATCGACATTGGCAGCGTCGTCGGTTTGCTCGGGGAATACCGGATTTACGATGCCTTTGTCATCGAAGATGCCGATGGTGACGGCATACCCGATTGCAACGACGTCTGCGGCACCGGAACCGGCAATGACCTCCTCGATTTCGACGGCGATGGCATTCCGGACACCTGCGATCCGGATGACGACAACGACGGCATTCCCGACACGGTAGAAAATCCCACGCCCGGAACACCACGCGATACCGACAACGACGGTTCTGAAGATTACCACGACCTGGACAGCGACAACGATACCATCCCGGATTCCGTTGAAAAAGGTCCGGATGGCAACAATCCCTCCAATACGGACGGTACGGACGTTCCCGACTACCGCGATCCCGACAGCGACAACGACGGCATTCCCGACTCGGTGGAAGCGGGTCCCAACGGCGATACGCCCCGCAACACGGATGGCGATGCACTGCCTGATTACCTCGATCTGGACAGTGACAATGACGGTATTCTGGACACGACGGAAAAAGGCTCTGACGGCAACAACCCGACGAACAGCGATACCAACACCGGCAGCAACCCCGACGGACGACCGGATTACATCGACCTGGATGCTGATAACGACGGCATCAACGACGTGGTGGAAGGCAATGGCACCGATGCCGACAACAATGGCATTGCCGACGGCACGCCGGGCGCAACGGGCATTCCGGCTTCGGCAGGCAGCGGTCTGACTCCGCCCAATACTGATGGCGACGCCAAACCAGACTTCCAGGACGTTGACAGCGATGGGGATGGAATACCGGATCTCTACGAGAGCGGCATTCCGAGTCCGGGTACGCTCGATACCAACAAAGACGGTATTATCGACAATGCCTCCGAAACGGATAACGACGGTGTTCCAACGTCGGTTGATGGGGCAACCGGTAGCTACGGCGATGCCAACAGTCCGACCCTGCCAAACACGGACGGCGATGCCAATCCCAACTACCGCGATCTGGACAGTGATAACGACGGCATTCTGGATTCGGTGGAACGTGGAGCAGATGGGACAAACCCCACCAACAGCGACACCAACTCGGGCGGCACCAGCGATGGCAAACCGAATTACATCGACCTGGATTCGGACAACGACGGCATCAACGATGTGATCGAAGGCGGTGGCACCGATGCCGACAACAACGGCATTGCCGACGGCGCACCGGGTTCAACGGGCATTCCGGCTTCAGCAGGCAACGGTCTGACCCCACCCGATGCGGACAATGATGGCACCCCGAACTACCTGGATCTGGACAGTGATAATGACGGCATCAAGGATCTCTACGAAAGCGGTATTGCCAACCCGGCCACATTAGATACCAATGGAGATGGCATTATCGACAATGCCGATGAGCCGGATAATGACGGTATTCCGCAATCGGTTGATGGCGCAACGAATGCCTATGGCGATGCCAACAGCCCCACTTTGCCCGACGGTGATACGGATAACAACCCGGATTATACCGACCCGAACGTGGATTTGACCCCGACGAATTTGATGCCCAATGCGGGCTTTACGGCCGTTGGCCAGTCGCGCAGTCTGACCATCACCGTACGGAACATTCCGGCCAACTCGGTTTCCAACGGAACGATTACGGTGACGGTGACCAAACCGACTCAGTACATGACGGTTGCCTTCTCAGGCTCCGCGGGTGATGAATGGACGCTCACTGATTCGGGAAGCTTCTTCAGATTGGTATCAAAACCGGGTGTTACCATCGCGGGATTAGCCGCCAATGCGAAAAGCATCGGGCTGACGCTGACCCTGACCGCAGGGGCCAACTCGGGAGCCAGCCTGATCAATACCCGCATCCAGAGTGGCTCGGGCGGTGAGGTCAATAACGAAAACAATACCGCGGTTACAGCCGTCAACATTACCTTCTAAATCAACCAGTCTGGGGGGCCAGGCCCCCCAGACTTTCATCTCTTCCACGAAACCAACACAAATTCCATGAAAAAGCAACTACTTATCGCGTTCATCTTCCTGGCCGTCATCCAGCTTTCGCACCAGAGCCAGGCCCAGGTGGTTGACGTTTATGCTACCCCAACGGATGTTATCTCCGATGACAATACGTCAACCTTTGCCGGCCCCAATCATCCCGGGGTGGTGCGGGTGACAGTGGGCAACAACAACCCCGCTCCGATTCCGGCGGGGCAAATGTCGGTTGTAATAACGCTCAATCAGTATGTCAACTACGTGTCGGCTTCGTCCATTCCCGGTTTTGCCGTGGTTCCCAGTAACACCAGCACGACCAGCGTATATTTGATCAACACCATTCCCATTACGGAAGCGGGATCACCCATTGTTCTGGAGATCAACGTACTAGCGGTTCAAACCGTTGCGGCTACGACCATTACGTCCACGGCTTCGCTGGTGGAACCGACGGATCTCTCCGAAAACATCACGAACAACAACACCAGCAACCGGGAGACGTCCGTTGGCACTTCGGCCCTGCCCGTCACCCTGTCGTCCTTCAACGCCAAAGACGTCAACAAACACGCGGTGCTGGAATGGACTACCTCATCGGAGAAAAACAACGCGTATTTCGAAGTACAGCATTCGACCAATGCCCGCGATTTTGAGGTGCTGGGCACCGTAAAAGGCCACGGAACAACGTATCAAACCCAGAATTACCGCTTCACGCAGGAATATCCCGATCCGGCGGTGGTTCATTATTACCGCTTGCGGCAGGTGGATACGGACGGTAAATACGAATTCAGCTTCCTGCGCTCCCTGACGTTTGAAGGCTACGTGGGCATCGAACTGAAACTGTCGACCAATCCGGTTACCAACGGCACCATCAAAGCGTATGTCGATTATGGCGACGAAAACCTCTCCCGGGAAGCGAATCTGATTCTGGTCGACAACATGGGCCGAACCGTCGGCAAACAATCGGTTTTGCTGGAGAAAGGCCGGAATACCGTGCAGTTTCAGGGCGTGTCGCTACACAGCGGCCTGTACGTGATTTCGTTGCAGAACCCGTCGCTGGTGCAGCCGAAGTTCGTAAAAGTGGCAGTTCAGTAACCGGCTGAACTGACAGATCTGAAAGCACTGATTTTTTCGGTACCGCCGTCCTGAAAACCGCGGAACCGGGCTCCGTATTGCCAACAAATTATGCAGCGAATCCCTCATCCTAGCTTATAAAGTGATGATAGAGCACTATTTAAAAATCCATTCAAACCGCATTGTCTCCAGCTATTTCGTGCTGCTGGCCGATGTTTGTATCTCCATCGGTTCGTTCGCGATTGCCTTTTTGCTGCGGTTTAATTTCGACGTTACGGCCATTTATGCGGATTACTTCCTGTACTGCCTGGGTTTCACAGTCGGCCTCCGGTCGCTATTTTTCGTACTGTTTCGCTCCCACCAGGGCATTATCCGTCACACCAGCCTCGAAGACATTGTATTGCTGTTGTATGCGGTTACCGCCAGCAGCACGCTTACAGCCTTCGGAACCTATTTCGGCTGGCAAGCCGGTTACCTCGTATACTACGTACCGGTATCGATTCTGATGATCGATTACTGCTGCATTCTGGTGGCCCTGTCGCTGAGCCGGTTTCTGGTCAAAGCGTTTTACTGGCACCTGCGGTCGATTACGCGGGGCACGCCGTTGCAGCCGATTCTGATCTACGGAGCCGGCAAAACCGGTTTGCTCACCCGCAATGCGCTGGCGCAGGACCCCACGCAACGGTATACGGTTCTGGCCTTCATCGACGACAATCCGTACAAAATCAGCAAAGTCATTCAGGGCTTGCCGGTCGTTTCGCGGCAGGAAGCTTACAAGCGCTATATTCGGAAACAAACGATTCCTCCGCAGATTTTGCTGGCGATGGGCGCGATCAGCCCGAAGAAAAAAACAGAAATCACCGATTTCTTCCTGCAATACCATGTCCCGGTCAAAACCATTCCCACCGTTGAACAATGGATCGACGGGCGACTAAACTCGTTCCAGATCCGCGACATCCGGATTGAAGACCTGCTGGGCCGGTCGCCTATCCAGTTGGAAAACAAAGCCATCCGCGAACAACTCAGCGATCAGGTCGTGATGGTGACGGGGGCCGCCGGTTCAATTGGTGCCGAACTCATCCGGCAGGTGTTGCGCCACCGCCCCCACACCGTCGTGCTGGTCGATCAGGCGGAATCGGCCTTGTTCGACCTGGAGTTCAAGCTGCGCCGGGAATACCAGGCGATGGCGAGTGAGGTCAACGTGATCGTGAAAATTGCGGACATCTCCGACGAGTTTCGGATGCGGCTTATTTTCCGGGAAACCCGCCCGACGATTGTCTTTCATGCGGCAGCCTACAAGCACGTTCCGCTCATGGAAGAACATCCGTACGAAGCCGTGCGGGTGAATGTGCTGGGTACGCAAATCGTGGCCGATCTGTCGCTGAAATTTGGCGTCCGCACGTTCGTCATGATTTCGACCGACAAGGCCGTCAACCCCACCAACGTCATGGGAGCCACCAAGCGGCTGGCCGAAATGTACGTTCAGAGCCTGAATCACCCCGACAAAGCCCTGCGTCGCACCCGGTTTATTGCTACCCGGTTTGGGAATGTACTGGGCTCCAACGGTTCGGTGGTGACGGTTTTCCAACAGCAGATTCAGTCGGGCGGCCCCGTTACGGTCACCCATCCCGACATCATCCGGTATTTCATGACCATTCCGGAAGCCTGCCAGTTGGTGCTCGAAGCGGGCGGCATGGGCAAAGGCGGGGAAGTATTTGTGTTCGACATGGGCGATCCGGTCAAGATCGTGGAGCTGGCCCGCAAGATGATTCACCTGTCCGGTTATGCCGTAGACAAAGACATTAAAATTGTTTTCACGGGTCTGCGGCCGGGCGAAAAGCTGTTTGAAGAACTCCTCAATGACAACGAAAGCACGCTGCCGACCCATCATCCCAAAATTATGATTGCGCAGGTGGTCATTCCCGACGCGGACGAAATGAAAGCGACGCTCGGCCAACTGCGGCACCTGATGCTCAATGGCAGCGATCACCAGTTGGTGGGAACCCTAAAACGCTTGATTCCCGAGTACATCAGTAACAACTCCGTTTTTACCGCCCTGGATTACTGAACCCGGGCTCTTGTAAAATGATGAAATACTAACGCTAAAACCAGGAAAGTTATGTACAGGATCTTATTAGTGGACGACCACTCCATTGTACGTTCGGGCATCCGTTTGTTGTTGAAGGAACAGTACGGCGCCATTCAGATTGATGAGGCCAAAAACGGCAGTTCTGCTTTCGGCAAGATTATGGATAACACCTATCATCTGGTCATCATGGACATCAACATGCCCAACACAGACACCTTCAGTCTGCTCCAGAATGTTCGAACGATGGCACCGGACTTGCCGATTATGATCTTTACCATCATGACCGAATACGCGTTCGCCAAGCGGTATCTGCAACTGGGCGTCAAGGGGTACATCAGCAAGCAGGCCGAGGACCCGGAAATTCGGAAAGCCGTTCACGCCATTCTGTGCGGAAAACCGTGCGTGTGCCCCGACTTATTGGAAAAAATGCAGGATGATAACCACTTCAGGAAAGACCTGGACCCGTTCGATGCGTTGTCGAACCGGGAGCTGGAAATTGCTTTTCACCTGGTGAGGGGCAAATCCGTCAGCCACATTGCCGATACACTCAACATTCACACGTCGACCGTTGGCACCCACAAAGCCCGGATTTTCGACAAGCTCAAGGTCGACAATGTTCTGGTTATGAAGGACCTCGCAACCTATTACCGACTGATTTAATCCTAGCGTTGAATAAATAGCCGATTGGGAGTGGAAACCGTGTGAAACGTTCTCGTTTCCCGGCCACTTCCAATTTCTTTAACCATCGCTCCAGGCACTCTTCTACCGCACAATCCGGTATCGCTGCTGAATTCGCTGGCGAATGCAGGTGCCGACGGCATACGAGAAACTGAGCAGCCCAACGGTCCAGACCAGCCCCCAAACGCTCAGATACGTCCATTTCCCGGTACTGACGGTGGTTAGCAGAGCCATCATCATCAAAACCATTCCGACGGTCATCAGCAGGGCGGTGCGCAGGGAATTCCGGTATTCCTGCCGCAGATCATACGCGCCGTACGCTTTGTTGCGAAACTGGAACACAATATCGTCCAGATCCGCCTTCCGAAGCTGCTCCTCGTTCATGGTCAGCTCGATCTGATACGTTTTGCGCAAATGTTTTACGGCTTTGGCGTTCGCTTCGAGCTGCACTTTTTCCAGGGCGGTTTCAAACGGCAGACCAATCCACATGTAATGCTCGACCTCACAAGCCAAGTGATCGAGGAGTTCTTCAAACAGCGCTTCGTCGGTGCCGTTCCAGACCAGATGGCGGTATAGGATTTCTACTTGTTGCGGGTTGAGCTTTTCCATAGGACTATCGGGTTTAGCGGCTGATCGGTTCGGATTTTAGTGGCCCAGCGACAAGGCTGGCACCGGTTGTAAAAGGGCTTTCATTACTTCAACAAATCGCTCGAAATCAGAGACTTTCTGGTGGGCCATTTCGTTGCCACTGGGGGTGAGTGTGTAGTATTTACGCAACCGCCCGTCCACTTCCACCGACTCCGTAATCAGTAAACCTTCCTGTTGCAATTTGTGCAAAACCGGGTATAACGCCCCGAACGTCAGAATAACTTCCCCCTGCGTCCGCTCTTTGACCGACTGCGTGATTTCGTATCCGTACATCCGGCCCCGTTCGGTCAGCAGTTTCAACACGATTGTCTTCAGGGTTCCCCGCAAAAATTCATTGCCTGATGGTTCCATGCTGTGCAGAAATAGAATGTTAATTTATTTGTATGAAGTAAATATATAAAAGATTCCAATATATAAACAAAATCTTTCCCGGATTTTTTTCAAATCCCCCACGCCCCGCCACCCCGCCCCAACGGGGCATCATCATGAGCCCCGGACATCGTCCGGGGAATACGGGGAGGTCGCACCGCCACCCCGCCCCAACGGGGCACCATCACTAGCCCCGGACACCGTCCGGGGAATACGGGGATGGGCGAATTGGTTATAACCCTGAAAGGGTTGGATAATTAGATCGATATTCAACCCGTTCAGGGTTGCGAGGACGCGGATATGATCATTAACCCCGGACAATGTCCGGGGTTAATGATGAGGCCCCGTTGGGGCGGGGTGATGGGACGTGTGGGGGGCGGTTCGGTTCTTTACACGTCGTATGACAGAACCGGAGACAGCCAGCGTTCGACCTCATCGAGGGGCATGTTCTTCCGCTGCGCATAATCGAGCACCTGATCCTTGTTGATTTTTCCGACCGCAAAATACCGCGACGACGGGTGCGAGAAGTAAAAACCGCTCACCGACGACGCCGGATACATGGCAAAACTCTCCGTCAACTGGATGTCGATCTGTCCGGCATCCAGCAGTTCAAACAGCGTCGCTTTCTCGGTATGGTCGGGGCAGGCCGGATAGCCCGGAGCAGGCCGAATGCCCTGATACTCTTCCTTGATCAACTCTTCGTTCGACAATTTCTCATTCGTCGCATACGGCCAGAATTCCGTCCGAACCCGTTTGTGCATCAATTCAGCGAACGCTTCGGCTAACCGATCGGCGATGGCCTTGATCATGATGCTGTTGTAATCGTCGTGATCACGTTCGAATTCTTCCACCAGTTTTTCAATGCCAATGCCCGCCGTAACGGCAAAACCGCCGATGTAATCGGTATGGCCCGTCTCCATCGGAGCTACAAAATCCGCCAGGCAGAAGTTGGGCAAACCGGGTGCTTTCTGATTCTGCTGACGCAGAAAGTGGAGTACGGTTTTGGTATCGTAGATCAGTTCTCCCGCCGACTTGTGATCGGCAATGTGGCTGAGTTTATATTCAATATGCGCGTGCGAACCGTGCCGTTCACAGGGAATCTCGCGGACGATTTCTTCAAAGTCGTGGAGCAGCACATCGTCTTCGGTGGCGTTGGCGGGATAAAAACCAACTACGGCTTTGGCCGTCAGCAGTTTTTCATCGATCACTTTCTGCAAAAGCCGCTTGGCATCTTCAAAGACCTTTTTTGCTTCAACGCCGACCACTTCATCGGTCAGAATCGCGGGGTATTTTCCGTGCAGCTCCCAGGTCTGGAAAAACGGCGTCCAGTCGATAAATTCCGCAATTTCTTTCAAGGAATAGTCCTGAAAATAGCGGTTTCCGAGAAACTGCGGTTTGGTCGGTTCAAATTCCGACCAGTCGATGACGGTTTTGTTTTTCCGGGCCACGTCGATCGTCAGGGTCTTTTTGTCCTGTTTCCGCTTGGCGTGATCGGCGCGGAGTTTGGTATACTCGTCTTTGAATTCGTGGAAAACCAGATCGCGCGTGCTTTCCTGCTCGCTGATGAGCCGTCCGGCCACCGGCACGCTCCGGCTGGCATCCAGCACGTGAACCACCGGCCCCGAATAATGCGGGTCGATTTTGACGGCGGTGTGAATCCGCGAGGTCGTAGCCCCGCCGATCAGCAGCGGCATCGTAAAACCCTGACGCTCCATTTCTTTCGCCACGCCCACCATCTCATCCAGCGAGGGCGTAATCAAACCGCTCAGGCCGATGATATCGACGTTATGTTTTTTGGCTTCCTCCAGAATTTTCTGGGTCGGCACCATCACGCCCAAATCAATGATTTCGTAGTTATTACAGCCCAAGACCACACCCACGATGTTTTTTCCAATGTCGTGAACGTCGCCTTTGACGGTCGCCATCAGAATTTTTCCGGCCGCCCGCGCGCCCACCGCTTTACTGGCTTCGATGAACGGAAACAGATAGGCAACGGCTTTTTTCATCACCCGCGCCGACTTCACCACCTGCGGCAGAAACATCTTCCCCTCGCCAAACAGATCGCCCACCACGTTCATGCCGTCCATCAGCGGCCCTTCGATCACCTCGATGGGGCGCTCATACAGCAGCCGGGCTTCTTCCGTGTCCTGGTCGATGTAATCCGTGATGCCCCGCACCAGCGCGTGTTTCAAGCGTTCCTGAACCGGTTCCTGCCGCCAGCTTTCATCCTGAACAACGACTTTCCCTTTGGCTTTAACGGTTTCGGCAAAATCGACCAGCCGCTCCGTCGCATCCGGACGGCGGTTGAGCAGCACATCTTCGCAGCGTTCGAGGAGGTCTTTCGGAATGTCGTCATAAACGCCCAGATTACCGGCGTTCACAATCCCCATGTCCATCCCGGCCTTGATGGCGTAGTACAGAAAAACCGAGTGCATCGCTTCCCGCACCACTTCGTTGCCCCGGAAGGAGAACGAAATATTGGACACCCCGCCACTGACTTTGGCTAACGGCAGATTTTCCTTGATCCAGCGCGTTGCATTGATGAAGTCGACGGCGTAATTATTGTGTTCTTCGATTCCCGTGGCAACGGTCAGGATGTTCGGGTCAAAAATGATGTCCTGCGCCGAAAAACCGACTTTATCCACCAGAATCCGGTAGGCGCGTTCGCAAATTTCAATCCGCCGTTCGAAATTATCGGCCTGACCGGTTTCGTCGAACGCCATCACCACGGCCGCAGCGCCGTAGCGTTTGACCAGATTGGCGCGTTCGATAAACGCTTCTTCGCCTTCTTTCAGCGAAATCGAATTCACAATGGCTTTTCCCTGTACGCATTTCAAACCGGCTTCGATCACTTCCCACTTCGAGGAGTCGATCATGATCGGCACGCGGGCAATGTCGGGTTCGGCGGCAATCAGGTTCAGGAAGGTCGTCATGACCTCCACCGAATCCAGCATACCTTCGTCCATGTTCACGTCGATCACCTGCGCACCGTTTTCCACCTGCTGACGCGCTACAGACAAGGCCGCATCGTAATCCCCGGCTTTGATCAAACGCGCAAATGCCTTGGAACCCGTTACGTTCGTCCGTTCACCGACGTTGACAAAGTTGGTCAACTCCGTGATTTTCAACGGTTCCAAACCGCTCAGCTTCTGATACGATTCGGCCTGCGGTCTCGGACGGGGCGGGTATTTTGCAATCGCCTGGGCAATGGCCCGAATGTGATCCGGCGTCGAACCGCAGCAACCGCCGACGATGTTGACGAAACCGTCCTGCACAAAGCCCTCGATCTGGGCCGCCATTTCGTCGGGTGACTGATCGTATTCCCCCATTTCGTTGGGCAATCCGGCATTCGGATAGGCCGACGTAAAAAACGGGGCTTCTTTCGCCAGCGTCTGCACATACGGCCGCAGCAGTTCGGCCCCCATCGCGCAGTTCAACCCAATGCTGAGCAACGGCAGATGCGACACCGAATACAGAAACGCTTCCGTGGTCTGGCCCGACAGCGTCCGGCCCGAAGCATCGGTAATGGTTCCCGAAACCATGATTGGCAACGGTTCCAGGCCTTTATCCGCAAAATATTTATCCACGGCAAACAACGCGGCTTTGGCGTTGAGCGTGTCCGTAATGGTTTCAATCAATAGCAAATCCGATCCGCCCTCGACCAACCCGGAAACCTGGGTGTAAAACGCTTCAACCAGTTGATCGAACGTAATGGCGCGGTACCCCGGATTGTTCACATCGGGCGACATGGAGGCCAGCCGGGTGGTCGGCCCCATTGCACCGGCCACAAACCGGGGTTTGTCAGGATTCTGGCGGGTTACTTCCTCCGCCACTTCCTTTGCGATTTTCGCCGACTCGTAATTGAGTTCATACACCAGTTCTTCCATGTGGTAATCGGCCATCGCCACCCACGTTCCGCTGAAGGTGTTGGTTTCGATGATGTCCGATCCGGCTTCGAGATACTGGCGGTGGATTTCCTTGATGATGTCCGGTTTTGTGAGCGACAGCAAATCGTTGTTGCCCTTTAAATCGTGGGGCCAATCGGCAAAACGCGTCCCGCGATAATCTTCCTCTTCCAGTTTATACCGTTGAATCATAGTACCCATGGCTCCATCGAGAATCAGGATACGCTGTTGAAGAAGGTCAGTTATTTTTTCCAAGTTCTTGTATTGATTAGGATTACCTACCCGGCAAACCACCGCCTATAGCAGAACGGCGCAAATACGGTTACACGGCTTATCGAAGAAAGGAAGCAGGGTGCAAGCTTTCAACTTATCTGTCCCCGTTGCCGGGGCGGAATTTGGCACCTTTTTCAGGGAGTATGAATGGTTGCCAAGACATCATCGGGTCCAATCCCTCCGTCTTTCTCGATAAGCGGTTTACAAAAATAGAAAAAGAGCCGGTCTTCGCCAAACCGATTCCCTCCGGGGAGAAACAGGCGGTTTTCCCAAAAGATTCCGTTACCAGGTATGTTCCAGATCTTCTTTGGTATAGGTGTGGTTCCGCTCGTGGTAAAGCGACGCATTCGGTGTTCGTTTGATGGTCAACGGGTTTTTCGCCCGGAGCCGGTAGAGGTACGCGATCGGGACTAAAACCGCCCAGAATAATACCGTCAGAATGATTTTGCTGTTGATGATGCCCAGGATTTCAGCCAGTTTGAACCACAGCCAGGCAATGCCGTTGCCAGCCGCCGGAATGAAGATGCTGAGCAATCCGACAGCTGCTGCGGCATAGAGCCAATAACCGGACTTAAAAACAAAGTACAAAACGACCAACCCGGTCACGATCACCAACTGGGCCTTGACGCGATCTACTTGACTCATAGGCCGATGTCTGTAAAGTAATTATACATATTTTCCCGCTTTTGCCCCAGACCCCTAAAGGGGCACGGACGTCGAACCATCCGGATGAAGCTGCGTCCGTACCCCTTTAGGGGTCTGGGGCGAAAGGTCCTACGGGGCAAAAGCGTCAATCCAATCCAAACTCCTCCTTCCACTCGCCCTTTTCCGGCCACGCTGGTTGCTGTTTTTTATCAAACACATACTTCCCGACGACCAGATACTCCATTTCCGTTCGCATAAAACACCGATATGCGTCCTCCGGCGTGTTGACGATGGGTTCGCCCCGCACGTTAAAACTCGTGTTGACCAAAACCGCACAACCCGTCTGTCGTTTGAACGCATCGATCAATTGCCAGTAGCGCGGGTTCGTTTCCCGTTGAACGGTTTGAATCCGGGCGGAGAAGTCGATGTGGGTAATGGCCGGTAAATCGGAGCGTTGAACATACAATTTTTCCCGCATGGGAAAGCTGTCATACTCAGCGGGCAGCGGTTTTCGGCGGTTTTCCAGAACCGGATGCACCAGCAACATGTAGGGCGAGGGCCCGTCGCAATCGAAGTAGTCGGAACACTCTTCGGCCAGCACCGAGGGCGCAAAAGGCCGGAACGACTCGCGGTATTTGATGGTCAGGTTCAGTTTTTTCTGCATGTCGGCACTCCGCGGATCGCCCAGAATGCTGCGACCGCCCAACGCCCGGGGTCCAAATTCCATCCGCCCCTGCACCCAGCCCACCACATTTTCATTCGCCAGCACCCGGGCGGTTTTCTCGCACAGGGCTTCAAAATCGTCGTACCGGGTAAAAACCGCTTTGTACTTTTTTGCCATCAACTCAACGTCCAGATCCGAAAACGCCGGACCCAGAAACGACCCTTGCAGGGCGTCATGCGGGTAATCGATGATGCGTTCCCGGTCAAAGTAGATGTGATAGGCCGCCAGAGCCGCGCCCAGGGCCCCACCCGCATCACCGGCTGCGGGTTGAATGAAGATATTTTTAAAAATGCCGGATTTTTGGAGTTTTCCGTTAGCGACGCAGTTGAGCGCCACGCCACCCGCCAGCACCAGATTATCCGTATCAGTCAATCGCCGGGCCTCACGCGCCATGTGGATGACCACCTCCTCCGTCACCCGCTGAATCGCCAGACCCAGATTACCGTGTTCCGGTTTCAGTTCATCATCCGGCTGCCGTTTGGCCATACCGAATAGCACTTCCCACTTTTTTTCGTGAACCATCCGCAAACCGGTCGCATAATCGAAGTAGTTCTGGTCGAGCCAGATAGAACCGTCGTCGTTGATCTCCACCAGCTTTGTTTTGATCAGCTCGACATACCGGTCCACGTCCGGCGAATTCGGATTTCCGTACGGTGCCAAACCCATCAATTTATACTCCCCGGAGTTGACCCGAAAGCCCAGAAAATACGTAAAAGCGGAGTATAACAAGCCCAGCGAATGCGGAAAATGCAGTTCTTTCAAAACCGTAATCGCCTTTCCGTCGCCCAACCCGATGGAAGCCGTCGCCCATTCGCCCACGCCGTCGATGGTCAGAATGGCGGCTTTTTCAAACGCGGAAGGATAAAACGCACTGGCGGCATGCGACAAATGATGCTCGGGGAACAGCAGTTTTACCGGTTTTCCAGAATCGTAGCCGAGTTTTTTCAGCTCGTCCCGCAGGAGTCGTTTCAGGAATAATTTATCCTTCATCCAGACCGGCATGGCTGTCAGGAACGACCGCAAACCACGCGGAGCAAAGGCGTAATAGGTTTCCAGCAATCGTTCAAATTTCAGAAGCGGTTTGTCGTAGAACACAATGGCATCCAGCTCATTCAGGCTCGTTCCGCCGTATTCCAGACAGAAACGAACGGCGTTGGCCGGAAAACCGGCGTCGTGTTTTTTGCGCGTAAACCGTTCCTCCTGCGCAGCCGCCACAATCCGCCCGTCTTCGACCAAAGCCGCAGCCGAATCGTGGTAAAAAGCGGAAATTCCGAGAATCGTCATGTCTGTGTCGGGCAGGCCCGGCAAAACCGGTAAGGGTCAATCGGTGTTAAAGGTACGCCTGTTCATTCAAAAGTACCCCAAATTTTAGCAGGTAGGCCCATTCGCCCGACCGTTCTATAGAAAAGCCGCCGTATTTCATCTGGGGATGTAAATTGAGTATATTTGGGCGTTTCAGTACCACTTTTCCCAACTTCATTTTGAAAATTGCTGCCATCGATATCGGCTCCAACGCGGCCCGTCTCCAGATTTCAACGGTTCTGCACGTGGACGACGTGATTAGTTTCAAGAAGGTTGAATACGTCCGGTTTCCGCTTCGGCTGGGTCACGATGTATTTAATTTTGGAGAAATTACGCCCGAAAGCGAAGTTCGTACCAACAAATTGATGCAGGTGTATAAGCTGTTGATGGAACTCCACGAAGTGGAAGACTACATGGCCTGCGCCACCTCGGCCATGCGGGAAGCCGTCAATGGCCATAAAGTGGCGACTCGCATCAAAGAGTTGACCGGCATCGAAATCAACATCATCGACGGTCAGAAAGAAGCCGAACTGATCAATAATGTGGTGGTGCAGGCCCTCGACGAACGGCAGTTTCTGCACATCGACGTGGGCGGTGGCAGCACCGAACTGAACCTGTATCTGAACCGGAAAAAGGTCAACTCGAAGTCGTTCAAAATCGGCTCCGTGCGCTCATTGGAAGGAAAAGAAACCAAAGGGGCCTGGAACAAAATGAAAGACTGGGTGGACGAAAACGTGCTGAAAACGCAGGATATGGTCGCCGTGGGGACGGGTGGAAACATCAACAAGATTTTCAACCTCGTGGCGAAAGTCAATGACACGACCACCCTGGCGGAAATTGAACGGATGCGGAATTACATTTCGGGCTACAGCCTGGAAGACCGCATCAACAAACTGCGTCTGAATGCCGACCGGGCCGACGTCATCATTCCGGCGGCAGACATCTACATTTCGGTCATGAAATGGGCCGGAGCCGATACCATTGTGGTGCCTGACCTGGGCCTGAAAGACGGTATTCTTCAGTTGGTGTATGAACGCTGGGGCAAAAAGCAGCCGAAAAAAAAGCCTTAGTTCCCGAACCATTCAAGCAGTGAACCGGCTGTGTACGAACTTCTCCAGGTAGAAAACCCGCTTCCGGAACAGATTCCGCCGTTCTGCCAGGACGGTTTTCTGTTCCTTCAGGTCCGTCACCTGCTCAACCAGCCGGATCGACCGCTCCACTATTTTGCCCTTCTCAACCCCAAAACCGGCCGGGCCGACGCCCGTTGTGCGGTTTTTATCCGCGACGACTGGGCCATCAGCCCGTCGGCCGCATCGTTTGGTTCCATTGAGTTTTCGGATGAGTTGCCGGACGAAGAACTAGTCCGACTGGTGGACGCCGTAGTAACAACTAGTAAAAAATTACTAGTCCAGGGCCTTCGAATAGTCAACTACCCGGATTGTTATTTGCCGGTTCATTCCCAGCAACTTCGTGCGATATTGCTGGACGCCGGTTTTGCGGTGAAATATGAAGAACTGAATCAACACCTGCCGGTCAGCGCACGTTCCTTTACTGAACACCTGCATGCCGCCGAACGACGGCGCCTTCGAAAATGCCAGCAGGCCGGTTTTACGACTCAAATCTGGGAAAAACCAGACGCGGACACTTTGTTTGCGTTCATCCGGAAAGCGCGGTTGCGGAAAAACCTGCCTTTATCAATGAGCAGCAAAGAGCTTGCCAATCTTCTCTCGAATTTCGGGGAAGTCTGCCCGGTTTTTACGGTGTGTGATGGCGACCAACTCATTGCCGCCTGCCTGGGCATTCGCGTTGCGCCCGGTATTCTCTATTACTTCCTGCCCGCCGATCAGGAAGATTATCAACAGTTTAGCCCTTCGGTGATGTTGGTCGAAAATCTGTACACCCATTGCCAGCAACACCAGGTTCCGTTGCTAGATCTGGGCATTTCGACCAGCCATGGCATTCGGAACGAGGGACTAATTCGGTTTAAAAGCCAATTGGGCGCGGTGGAGTCGGCGAAGCTGGTGTTTGAGATGCGGTTTTGATATAGACTTTGTGGTAAGACAATATTTGTGGGAGTGAAATAATTCTTCTTACTTAATCACAAATTCTACGTATAAAATATGGTACTACCTACTCAAGTCAACGAAATCGCTGCTTTAGTTGGCCTTACAGATAAAGAAATGGCTTATGTTTTGGGTCTGACACCCCGCAATCTCCACCGGCTTCTCTCTGAACAAAACTTAAATATTGAAGCATCAGAACGGCTTTTGCTACTAACAAACGTTTTAGTACATGCATTAGACACGTTTGAAGGGCGCACCGCCACCATTTTAAGCTGGCTAAAAACGCCAATTCGGGAATTAAACGATCAGACTCCGCTTCAGTTGATGGATAGGATTAGCGGTTTTACGTTGGTCAACGATGTCTTAGGTCGGCTGGACTACGGTTTACCTGCCTGATGTGCATCACTTAACATAATTTCCCATATTCACTCCATAAGCCTGTAGTTTTATCATTTTCTGAGATGCCGTTAGGCATCAAATGTTTGTAGTAAACGTCTCCACTTACAATTTGGTCGCGTAGCGATCCAACCTTCGCCTGTTTGTTAGATCGCTACGCGACCAAAATGGAGATACAGATTCTATCGAGCTACAAACATCCAGTCGCTAACGCGACCTGTTTACCGTCGAGACAATTTAGAGGTATCTAATTAAAGAATCTGTGGATGTTCTGATCATTGTGATCACCGCCGTCGAAAGCCCCGCACACGCCCCAGCACTGACCCCATTAAGCCATTCATATCATCCGACACCCGGAACCACAGAATCAGCCCGGCAAACAGGCCCGCCAGCACCAGCGAGCGTCCGATAATGCTGAGCAACACCAGCCACAGCGAACCGTTCCACTCCGGCAGAATCAGCGACACGCCGTAGACCAGCACCAAAACCGCCAGAGCCTTAACACCCGAAAACGTGAACGGCAGGATTCGGAAAAACACCCAGACCAACCCCACTTTGCTCAGCGCAAAAACCAGCGTGGTGAGCGTGGTGGCAAAAGCCGCTCCGTCGATGCCGTAGCGTGGAATCAGGTAGGCGTTGGCGCCAATGGCCAGGCAGGCCATCACAATCATCAGCAACGTGGCGTAGCGGTAGTATTTGGAGTAATTGATAATTTCGCCGTTCACACCCGTAGCCATCTCAAACAGCTTCGCCGACGCCAGCAACAATACCACGTGTTTGCCCTGCCGGTAGATGTCGGCTTTCGGCAGCAGGCTGAAAATACCATCGATATTGGTCCAGATCAGTAGAAAAACCAGACCACCCGCCAGCAACTGATTCAGCGACGACTTGTGGTACAGTTCCTGAACGTGCGCCATGTCGTTCTGTCGTAAGGAATTGGAAACCAGTGGCGTCGAAATCTGCGTGATGGTTTTTCGGGGAATTTCAATAATGCCGGCAATGTAGGTCGCGATGATAAAAATAGCGGCATTGGTCAGTCCTTCGCCACCGGAAAGCATCGTGCGGTCGATGAAATACACCACCTGCGTGCCGACGCCCCCCATGACGACAAACAGACCGAAGTAAATCATCTGCCGAAACATGCCGTCTTTCAACCGCGTCACATCGAACCGCAACTTTAATTTACCCAACTGATAAATATACACCAGCAGAATCACCACCGCCAGACCGTACGATGCAACCATCAGGTAGAGCATCCAGTCGAAATTGTACCAGCCCAGTCCGAACAGCAGAATTACCAGCACATTCGCCAGTTTCAGATACACTTCGCGAATGAACGTCGGGATGGCAATGCGGGCATTGTTACGGCAGTAGGCTTCCAGCACGGAGATATAAATCCAGAAAATCGTGAGCGGCACCACCAGCACATGATACGGAATCAGCCCCGCTGATTTTTCGGCAAAATAATCCTGAATGGGTTGTTCGAACAGAAAATAAGCCGCCGTAAACAGGCTGATTCCAATCAGGGGAAAAGCCAGCAGGAAACCCAGAAAGCCGTTGTTCTGCGTTTTGTCATCGCGGAAATAGCCAAAAAACCGGTCGGTGATAAACGGCGCACCGAGGTGGGCAAAAGCGGCAAAAAGCAGGCTATTTTCCAGTAACAAACGCGAAATCGCCAGTTGGTCGGTCGACAGAAAGTGCAGCGAAACGTACAACTGGTTAATGATCCCGATGCCGACTCCGATGTAGGAACCGATGCTGGCTTTCAGGCTTTGACGAATGACAATTCCCATGTGTTTTGGTTACGCTCCCTTTCGATAAATGGCGACCACCGTGGCCCCGTCGGACATAATCGGCAGGCGTTTGGCCACAAACCGGGTCGATTTATAGACGAGCGACGCGAACAGATTTCGGCCCAGGTGTTTTTCCAGCCACAGGCGATAGCCGAGACTCCGGTGCGTCACTGAAGCCGGTTCGTTTCGGATTTCAACCACGGTCAGCCCCATCCACTCACCGGCATATTTCAACGAAACCGGGTCCCAGAGCAGGGTGTGGTGGGGCGGCAGATTCAGCGTATGGTACGGATCTTCCCGGAAATAATACGAGGCATTATTCGGAACGCCAATGGCCAGCAAACCGCCCGGTTTGACGCACTGAGCCGCCTGCCGAAAGAAATCGCCGACCTTGTTGACGTGCTCGAAAACCTGAAACGCACAAACGACATCGTATTGGCCTTCATGCTGTTGGGCGTGAATTTTCAAATCTTCGTTGATGATGTTGACCCCGATTTTCTTGCCGTACGCAATTGCGTCGTCGTTCAGTTCCAGCCCCAAACCGTTCGCTCCTTTTTCGGGCAGCCGCTTTAGAAAGTACCCGTTGCCGCTGCCAATTTCCAGCACCCGGTCGCCCGATTTGAGGTGTTGAAACACCAGCTCATGCTCCCACTTCCACGGGCTGTAATACCCTTTGTAATGCTTGCCCAGATCGGCGTAAAAATCCGCATCACCCGCCAGCGAAAACGGGTAATAAAACCGCAGTTTCGACTGGTTGCATTCATAAATCATCACCTCGTCCATCCCGGCAAAATACCGGCTGACGTCCATCCCGAACTGATCGCGATACCGTTGTTCGATGGTGCGGGCGTTCAGGCTCCGAACGGGCGAAACCGCGGGCGAGTTGGTGAGCGGTGAGCGTACGGTCATAGTTCCAATAGACGGTTTAATTCCTGGATGCGGTCACGCATTTCGTATTCATTGATCATTTTTTGCCGGGCATTCCGACCCAGTTCACCAGCCAGTTTGGGCTCGTCCAGCAACTGAACCATGTACTTCGCCATACCCTGGTAATCACCTTCTTCGACCAGAAAACCGGTCACGCCGTGTTCGACGGCTTCCTTGATGCCCGCGTGGCGGGTGCTGACAATCGGCAAACCGGCGGCCGAGGCTTCCAGCACCGTATTGGGCGTTCCTTCCGAATCGCCGTTCACCGGATTCACCATCGAATGCTGGGCGAAAAGCCGGGCTTTTTTGTGCCATTCCGCAATTTCCGCAGCGGTTTTGACCCCGACCAACTGAACAGCGTATTTCAACTGCAGTTCATCGACCAGCTTTTTACAGGCTTCGAACAATTCACCCCCGCCAATCATCACCAGCCTGGCATCCGGATGCCGGTCCAGTACTTTATCAAACGCCCGAATCGTCAGTTGTGGCGCTTTTTTGGCCGTAAACCGTCCGACGGTTACAATCAGCTTTTCCGCTTTTTCCGGCTCGGCCCCGGCGAATAAGTCCGTTTCAACGCCGTACGGATTTCGGTGAACTTTGTGAGGATCAGCACCCAGACGGACGAGTTGTTCCACCATATCGTTGGAAACCGCCACAATCGCTTTGGCCTGCGCAAAGAGCTGGCGGTATGGCGTTTCGAGCTTTCTGAGCGTTTCTTTCTCGACCGCATCGAAGCCGTGAAAATGCACGACCAGCGGCACATTTGCCTTTCGGCAAGCGGCCATCACATGGCAAGCCGTCGGGCCGTATTCTGCCAGCAACACATCCGGGCGGTTTTTTTTCAAATACCGGGTTAGAAAATGGGTGTAAAAAGCCGGGTAGAGCGCCGACACCACCCGCTTGATACCCACCCGAATCGGCTCGGCCAGCGGCATCCGGATGATCGTGTCGCCGTCCGGCGTGCGATACGGTCGCCAACCACCGGAGAGCGTCAATTCGGGCTTCAAATACGCGATATGGTTGTGAATAAAGGTCTCCGAATAGCTGTTTTTGTTCGGATAGGCAATGCAGATTTTCATAGCTTCCGGCCGACGACCAAATACGTACACGCGTCCTTGTCCTTCGTTTCCTGAGATGTCGTTTTGTCAAACAGGCTGATTGATGCCTGCATGATGAGCGCAAACGGTGGCCACAGCCAGCGCGGTATTTTGAACAGAAAACCGTCCTGAAACAGTTGCAAACCCATTGCCGAGCGTCCGATAATGCCCCGAAACGAGACGATTTCAAAACCGTTGCGGGCCACAATTTTCTGTAAACCGGCGGAGGTCCAGCGCCAGTAATCCGTAGGGTCGGGGTGATACATCCAGTACCCGTGTGTCGTCAGCAGCAACAAACCGCCCGGTTTCAGAATCCGGCACGCTTCCTGCAAATAGCCTTCGGGATCTTCGACGTGTTCCAGCACCTGCGTCGACAACACCACATCCACCTGCGCGTCGTCCATGCCAATGCGGCTGTCGGAGCCAATGTAGACATCGGCGTGCGGGTTCCAGTCGAGGTCGATGCCAATGTACTGCACCTGTTCGGGCGGAAAAAGCGACACGTAGGGTTTGGTTCCGCAGCCGTAATCAGCCAGTTTGATCCGCCCGGTTTTCGTCAGCGGATCGATGAACGTGGTTCTGGCATACTGCACCAACTCCCTGAGTTTGATCAGATAATACCGCCGGGGATTGGTCAGTGGAGGTTTAATCCGGTAATGCTCAGACGGATCGTCCGGCATCGCTTCAGCGCGGATTGTTGTCATAATGAAATAGAAACGTCGTGGTGCGGCCCGGTTTGAACGGAAACCGGCTGATTTTCAGAAATACCAACCAAATCAGCCCTGATACGCGTACGATTTGTGGTGCGTATTGGCATTGTAAACACAAAGAAAGCAGAGACGATGCAAATAATTAAGTAATCTTGTAATTAGTTTACGGTATTCGGTTTTCTGTTTACGGTGGCTGGCGCAAGATACCTACACATACTTGATCGTGCGTTTAAAAGCACGCGTCAGCCACCGTAAACAGAAAACCGTAAACCGAATACCGTAAACCGAATACCGTAAACCGAATACTATAATGCCCCTCTCCCCCATCGTTTTATTTTGTTATAACCGCGTCGATCACCTGCGGGAAACGATTAACTATCTGGCTAAAAACCCATTAGCCCGAGAAAGTATCCTTTATATTTTTTCAGACGGGCCAAAAACGAATCCGGCGGTTGGGAAAGAAGACGCAGAACGGGTGCAAAAAGTCCGTTCCTATTTGCCGACGATTGAAGGCTTTGCGGACGTCCGCATCAAGGAAGCCGAAACGAATCAGGGCCTGGCCAACTCCGTAATCCGGGGCGTTTCGGAGGTGATTGCGCAACATGGCCGCGTGATTGTCATGGAAGATGACATCATCTGTACGACCGATTTCCTCGATTTTCAGAATGCGGCTCTGGATTTTTACGAACACCATCCGCTGGTTTTTTCGATTTCTGGCTACTTGTATCCGTTTTCCATTCCGTCCACTTATTCCGAGGACGTTTTACTGTTGCCGCGCGCGTCGTCGCTCGGCTGGTCGACCTGGAAAAACCGCTGGGAATTGTCCGATTGGTCGGTGGCGGATTATAACCAGTTTATCCAGGATTCGAAAGCCCGGCAGGCTTTTTCGGCCAGTGGCAGCGACCTGATTCCGATGTTTGCCAAGCAGCAAAAGGGCCTGATCAGTTCCTGGGCCATCCGCTGGAGTTACACGCATTTCAGGCAAAAGCGGTATTGTCTGTATCCGATCCGGTCGAAAGTCGAACACATTGGCTACGACGCCGGCACCAACTTTGGCCGGTTCAGCCGGTTTCAGAACACGGCGCTTCACGAAGGCAAAATCAAACTAACAGCAGATGTTCAGGTTAACCCGGAGGTGGTTCAAAACCTCAAACGACATTTCAAACCAAGTTTGCTGCGGCAGATGATCAACCGGTATAAGTACGGTATTTAAGGATCTTTATCCCGCCGAAAAAGTTGAAGAATCGTCGTATTCATCCATTCCAGTTCCTGTAGCGACTCATGCAACCAACGTCTACTTCGCACACAAACGACCCAAACCGGGACACTCTTCGGTCGGTGAGTTCCTCCCGGCTTCTTTCCCTCGACACCTTCCGGGGCATCACCGTTGCGGCCATGATTCTGGTCAACAATCCCGGCGACTGGGGCCACATCTACGCCCCGCTGGGACACGCCCACTGGCACGGCTGGACGCCCACCGACCTCATTTTTCCGTTTTTCCTCTTCATTGTTGGCGTATCGATTTCGTATGCGCTGCAGCAGAAGGACCGGGCCGGACTGGCGGGAAAAATTGTGAAGCGAAGTCTGATCCTGTTTAGTCTGGGTTTGTTTCTGAACCTGTTTCCGAAATTTGATTTCACGACCGTCCGGATTCCGGGCGTTTTGCAGCGGATTGCGCTGGTGTATCTGGCCTGTTCGCTGATTTACATCAAAACCGACACCCGAACGCAGGGCTGGCTGGTCGGGATTTTGCTCGTCGGCTACTGGCTGTTGATGTCGTTCGTTCCCGTGCCGGATTTTGGCCCGGCCAATCTGGAAGCCGAAACCAACCTCGGTGCCTGGATCGACCGAACTTTGCTGAGCGGACACCTATGGAAAACCTCGAAAATCTGGGACCCCGAAGGACTACTAAGCACTCTGCCCGCCATTGCCACCGGCCTGTCCGGAATTCTGGCCGGAACGCTCCTGAAATCCCGCCGACCGGAAGCAGAAAAAGCGGTCTGGCTGTTCGTAGCGGGTTGTTTCTCTTTATTGGGGGCTTACGTCTGGAATGGCTTTTTTCCGATCAACAAATCCCTCTGGACCAGCTCGTTCGTGTTGCTCACTTCCGGTTTGGCGTTGCAGGGACTGGCCTTGTGCTACTGGCTGATCGACGTGCAGGGTTATAAAAAATGGACCAAACCGTTCGTGGCCTTCGGCGTCAATGCCATCACGGTTTTCTTTCTCTCCGGTCTGATTCCGCGCATTTTGAACATGATCAAAGTGCAGCAGCCCGATGGCGCGGAAATCGGCGCGAAGGAGTGGCTGTACCAAACGTTGTTTGTGCCGTATTTCGAAAGTCCGTACAATGCGTCGCTGGCCGGGGCGCTGACCTTTGTGTTGATCTGGTTCGGGATTCTGGGCTGGATGTATCAACAAAAAATCATTATTAAAGTATAAATAATGCCGCTAATTTTGAGTTAACACAGCAGACACGTAATCCGCTGTGTTTTCAAAACCGACCTAATGAACAAGATTCTTGCGACCGGCCTTGCCATTTCTCTGTTGGTAACCGGTGCGAATGCCCAGCAACCCGCCAAAACCGGCACCAAAAAAGCCGCTGTTCCTTCCAAAGCAGTCGTCTCGGCGGGAATCCCCGCCGAACTGAAAGAACCCATTCCGTTCGATCCGGGCGTTAAAGTGGGGAAACTGCCGAACGGGATTACCTATTACATCCGCAAAAATGCCGAGCCCAAAAACCGGGCCGAACTGCGGTTGGCGATCAATGCCGGGTCGATTCTGGAAACGGACGACCAGCAGGGGCTCGCCCACTTCATGGAACACATGGCGTTCAACGGCACGAAGAACTTCCCGAAAAACGAGCTGGTGAGCTTCCTGCAATCGTCGGGCGTCCGGTTTGGGGCCGACCTGAACGCGTCGACCGGTTTTGACGAGACGGTTTACCAACTGCCCGTTCCGACCGACTCGGCGCGGCTTTTTGAGCGGGCGTTTCAGATTCTGGAAGACTGGGCACATAACGTGACGATGGACCCGGCTGAAATCGAAAAAGAACGGGGGGTGATTCTGGAAGAAGCCCGGTCGGGTCGCGGGGCGGGTCAGCGGATGCGCGAGAAGTATTTTCCGCTGATTCTCAACAACTCCCGCTACGCCAGCCGTCTGCCCATCGGAAAAGATGACATCATCAAAACCTTCAAACCCGAAGTGCTGCAACGGTTTTACAAAGACTGGTACCGCCCGGATTTGATGGCGGTGGTGGCCGTGGGCGACTTCGATGTGGATCAGGTTGAAAGCATCATCAAGGAAAAATTCGGACGGATTCCGGCGGCAACGAACCCGAAACCGCGCCCGCAATACCCGGTTCCGCCCCACAAAGACACGAAAATTGCCATCGTGACCGATCCCGAACAACCAAACACGATGGTGCAGATTATGTATAAACGCCCCGAAATCAAGGAGAAAACCCTGTATGACATCCGCGAAGCGGTAAAACGGGTGTTGTTCAACTCCATGATCGGAAACCGCATCAATGAACTCACGCAGCAGGCCGACCCGCCGTTTCTGGCCGGTTACAGCAATTACGGCGGTTTTCTGGGCGATCAGGACGCTTTCAGTTCGTACGTGATTGCCAAAGACGGAAACGTGGCGCGGGCCGTCACGGCCATTCTGGACGAAAACGCCCGCGTCGATCGCTTCGGATTTACGGAAACGGAACTGGATCGGGCCAAAAAACAGTATCTGAAAGCCGTCGACCGCATCTACCGGGAACGCGACAAAACCCGTTCCACGAGCTACGTCGGCGAATACGTGGAGAACTTCCTGAAAGGCGACATTCCGGTAAGCATCTCGTTTTACAATGATTTTCTGAAAAAATACATCGGTGGAATCACCGTTGGCGACGTTAACAACCTGGCGAAACAGTTCATTACGACCGAAAACCGGGCCGTGGTCATCATGGCTCCCGAAAAAGACAAAGCCAAACTCCCGACCGAAAAGCAGGTGCTGGCCCTGATCGACAATGCCGGTAAAAACCTGACGGCGTATGTCGATAAGACAATGGACAAACCGCTGTTGCCGACGCTTCCCGTTGGCGGTCCAGTAACGAGCGAAAAAGAAATCAAGGACATCAACGTCACGGAATGGACGCTCCGCAACGGCGTGAAGGTGGTGTTGAAACCGACGGATTTTAAAAACGATCAGATCATTTTTTCGGCCAACAGTCCAGGCGGAACGTCTCTCTACCCCGACAAGGATTTTGAATCGGCGCGGTTTGCCTCGACGCTGACGCACATGAGCGGTATTGGCGAATATAACCAGATTCAGTTGGGTAAATACCTGACCGGAAAAACCGTCAGCGTGTCGCCCTACATCGGTGAAACGACCGAAGGCATCAGCGGCAGCACCACGCCTGACGATCTGGAAACGGCCCTGCAATTGGTTTATGCCTACTTCACGGCCTCGCGTCAGGACCCCGACGTGATCAAGGGCTTTTTGTCGAACCAGCGGAGCCTGCTGCAAAATCAGTTGGCCACCCCAACGCCCCAGAAGGTTTTTCAGGATACGGTTCAGTCGCTGCTGGGGGCCTATAACTACCGCCGGTTGCCCCTGACGCCCGAACGGCTGGATAAAGTGGACGTCAACCGGGCCGGGGCGATTTACAAAGACCGCTTTGCCGACGCCAGCGACTTCACATTCTTCTTCGTCGGAAATTTCAAAGAAAAGGATATTAAACCGCTGATTGAGAAATATTTGGGCGGTTTACCTTCCACCAACCGCAAGGAAACCTACCGCGACCTGGGCATCCGGATTCCGGCCGGGAAAATCGAGAAATCCGTCACCAAGGGCCTGGAACCCCGGAGTACGGTGCAGTTGATTTTCAGCGGTGATTTTGTCTGGAATGCCGAAAATGCCACTCAGGTCGACGCACTGGCCGAAGTGCTGGAGATCAAACTGACCGAAACGCTGCGGGAAGAAGAAAGCGGGGTCTACGGTGTGGGCGTCAACGGAGCTTATGCCAAAATTCCGGCGCAGCGGTATACGTTCCGCGTCGGTTTCAGTTGCGCCCCCGAAAACGTCGATAAACTGATCGCGCGAACCCTGGCCGAGATCGAAAAACTGAAGCAGAACGGTGCCGATTCCAAAGACATCGACAAGTTCAAAGCTGAAACCCGGCGCGAAACGGAAGTTCAGTTGAAGCAGAACAATTTCTGGCTGGGGTATCTGTCCAACCAGTATTTCAACCAGGACGACCCGAACGAAATCCTGCACGAAGCGGATTTTCTGAAACAGGTGACGCCCGAAAGTACGAAACAGGCTGCCAATCAGTATTTTGGCAAGAATTTTATCAAGTTGTTGCTGGTGCCGGAGCGAAAGTAGGCCCCGACTTACCTTTCGCTAAATCGTTGGGCCGCTTTACAGGGAAAAAAGCATATCTTGCTTTGTTTCCCTGCTTGTCCCATGCTCTACCAAAAGTATCAACCGGCTCCCCATCTGCGCCCGTTTGTCGAGTGCTACTACGTTTGGGAAAACGGGCTGTCGCTGGCCCAGCCGATGACCGTCGAGTCGCCCCCGAACGGCTACGGCTCGCTGGTGTTCAATTATGGTGATCCGTACCGGCTTCAAACGCAGAAAAACGGAACGAAAGTGGTGCCCGCGTCCTTCCTGAGCGGGCAGTCGACCCGCAGCTACCAATTGCAGTTGCAGGGACAAATCGGCATGGTCGGGGCGGTTTTTCGTCCGGCGGGCCTGAACAGTCTGTTTGGGTTACCGATGTATGAATTTGCCGATGAACGCATCGATCTGACCGCCGTTCTGGGCGATGGCATCCGAACCGTTCAGGAACGCATCGTCGAACCCAACAGTGCCACCGGTCGGATTCGGCTGCTGGAAGCCTTTTTGAGCAATCAGATGACCCGCACCAATGCTGTAACCGACCGCACGGACTACGTTGCCAACCTGATCGTAGACCAGCGGGGCATCATCAACATCAATGAATTAATGGACGAACTGTACGTTTGCCGACGGCAGTTTGAACGAAAATTTCTGACCAAAGTCGGGGTGAGTCCAAAATATTACGCCCGCATCCGGCGCATTGGTTACTTGTGTGCTCAACTGGCCAGCAAACACTGGAACGTGGACGATTGGCACGACGTCATTTACCGGGCGGGGTATTACGACCAGTCGCATTTCATCCGTGAGTTTACCGGTTTTACGGGCCGGATTCCATCGCTGTACGTACGGGATAACGTCGAGCTGGCGAATTTTCTCCGATCGTGAATGACGGTTTATGAGTCTCTTGCAAAATGTCGCATTTGTACAATAAAGCCGCCCGGGGGTCAGGTACTTTTGGTGTATCATATAACCACGATTTTTCATGAAAACGACACAAACAGACTCCCTGACCGACCTGACCCGCAAAGGCACCAGCATTGAATTTTTCTCAGCCTACCAGGAACGGGATATTGAGCGGATGATGGCCCTCTTCGACCCCGCCGGCGAATTCTGGCTCATGCCACTCGGCCCCGATCCGCAGGGAACCATTGGCGATTTAGGTCGGAATTTCTGGACGGGCGTCATCGGCGCTTTCCCGGACATCGACAATACCGTCGATAAAGTGACGGCCGATGGCGACAAAATCATTTGTAATGTGGCATTGTTCGGAACCCAAACCGCTGATTTTGCCGGCATTACGAACAAAGGTTTGCACTTTAACAGCGACCATATCTTCATTTTTCGTTTCAACGAAGACGACAAGATCGTGGCAGTGGCCATCGACTGGGATCACGCCAGCTTCCAGCAACAATTGGGTGTTTAAAGAGACAAGAGAGGATAGACAAGAGAGGATAGACTGTTTTCTGAGCACTAGTCTTTACTCTCTTGTCTATCCTCTCTTGTCTAAATCGCTCCTCACTTCAGCGTTTCCAGATTGAACAGAAACTCCGATGAATTGACGAGCGTGTGAACCAGAGCCGCGTAAAAGACATTTTTCGTTTTCATGTACGTGTAGCCATAGCCCCAGCCCGCAATGCTGGCCAGGCCCACAAAGACCAGCGAACCCGCGTGAAAATGAACCAGGCCAAAAAAGATACTTGTGATCGCCAGGGCCGTATACGGACCATTCAACTCGATCGATTTCTTCTCAATCCAGTAAGCGGCAAGGAATAAAAGAACCGTGATCAGAACCGGAACCCACAGAAGGGCCGCGTGCATCAGATACCCGGTGAGCAGCGAGAGCAGCAGAAAAACCGCAAATCCCCACGTCCAGTACGTCTTCCAGACACCCGATTCCGTAATTTTCCGGGCCAGCATGTTTTGCAAAATGCCCCGCAGAAAGAGTTCTTCGAATAAGGCCGTACCAAAAAAAATCCGCACCATCTCGCCAACGGCCAGGGGAATCAACGCCATCGAAAGCGGTTCGTAACCGCTGGTTTTCAGAAAACCGCTGACGTACGCAATCAAGGCGGTTAAGGCAATAAAAGCCAGCCAAACCCAGACGGCGGTTTTAAGATAACGCCAGTTAAAAGTCGGGAAAAAACCGATGTCGGGCAGCTTTCGGATGGTGCCAAAACCGTAGACCGCCGTCAGAATCAGCACAAACCGCAACACATTGCTGAAGCCCGCGCCGTTGAAAGGCAAGTTGGTTTTAACGCCGAAGGAAATGGACGTGGCCGGAATCAGAAAGAGAAAATAAACCGCAAAATCCGTCCATTTGATCGGTTGGTAGCCCTTTGGGTAGGCTAAAAAAACGAGGACCGGAAACAGTAAATAGAAAGGAAACAGCGCAGCCGACCCTTTGAACGGCGAATGCCCGTGGAATCCCAGATACGAATACAGAATAACAATCAGCAACACCGGAAACACAAGGGCCCGCTCCAGGCTGGTGCTCACGGTCCGACGGAGTGATTCGAAAAGAGCCGGTTGCCCCAGGGTGAACGTCAGGAAATACAACCCGATGAAATACGGACTCGCCAGCAGGAGTTCGGCGGGTGGAAGTTGCCCATTGAAATAGAGGAAAAGCGCAAACAAGGCCGCTGTCAACAGCACGCCCGTCCGTATTTCACCCGCATACCCCGTCGTCTTTTTCATCATCCGTCGATTTGTTCCAGATAACTACGAAAAGAAAATCAGATGGGCTATTGGCCGAAGCAAAAAACCGCAAAAATGACCGATTCTCTTCAAAACATCATTTCTGAGACAAAATCTGGTAAAATTCTTCGATGTTCGACCAATTAATAAATAACCCGCCGGTTTTCAGATCCAGCTTTTGTAGATTATACCGAACAAACTGATACACAATACGATAACCTTTACACAAATGACCCCACTTCTAAAATCGAGCCTATTGACGCTGGTCCTGGTTCTGACGTTTGTCGTTGGTTGGGAATGGTACTGGCGCAGTCAGAACCTCGGGCTTTCCTACAACGACGACGAAAGCCTGTGGGCCCACACCCGGAAAGAAATTTACCGGAGCAGCCCGTCGAGGCCCGTGATCATTGGCTCGTCGCGCGTCAAGTTCGACCTCGATCTGGCGACCTGGGAGGCTACAACCGGCGAAAAACCGATCCAACTGGCGCTGGTCGGTACGGCCCCCCGGCCTTTGCTGACGGATCTGGCCAAAGATCCGAACTTCAAAGGAACACTCATCATTGGCGTCACCGAAGGCCTTTTCTTCGCGCCCGACGGTTCTTTTCCCGAACGGGAGGCCACGAAACGGGTCAATTTTTATCCCAGGTGGTCGCTTTCCCAGCAGATCAGCTTCCACATCAACCGGGTGCTGGAACCCTGGCTGTATTTTCTGGATGAAGAACGGCTGGCCCTGCGTCCCCTGCTGACCAACCTGCCGATTCCGCCCCGGCCCGGCACCTGGGGTGGACCGAAATTCCCAAAAGAGTTTTCGATCATCCAGTTCGACCGGCAGGATGTGATGACAGACGCGATGGTGGCCGACACCGCCATTCAGCACCAAGTGCAGGCGGTTTGGCTGGACATTGGCGCCCACAGCCCGAAGCAAACCATGCCGGATGCGATGGTTACGGGCATTCTGGATTCGGTCAAGAAGTCGGTAGACCAGATTCGGGCGCGGGGTGGCCAGGTGGTTTTTGTCCGGATGCCTTCGGACGGCCCTTTCTACGAAGCCGAAAAAATGAGCCACCCGCGGGAAAAATACTGGGATCGGCTGCTGGCGCATACCCGGACGCCCGGTATTTATTTTGCGGATTACCCGGCATTGTCCAAATACCGCTGTCCGGAATGGTCGCACCTGGCACCGAAGGATGCGGTCACGTTCACGCAGGATTTTATCCCGATTCTGAAGCAGAAAACCGGCTGGCCCATCCCGATCCGGCCTACTCAAAAGCCCGCCCTTACGGCTTCCCTTCCTCCCCACCAATAGCTCCTGACGATCATGGTTTTCAACTCCTACAGTTTCGCCCTCTTCTTCGTTCTGCTGCTGGTGCTGCACAACCTTCCTCTGCCCTGGAAGGCAAAAAAGATCAACTTGCTGCTGGCCAGTTACTTATTTTACGCTCTCTGGAATCCGCCCTTCATTTTGCTGCTCTGGCTTTCGACGGTGGTGGATTTTTACATGGCCCGGCTGATTGCCCGCGAGCAACGGTCGGCACCCCGAAAACTCCTCCTGACCGTCAGCCTGCTGCTGAATCTGGGCATGTTGAGCTACTTTAAATACGGCGGTTTTTTACTGGAAAACTTTACGGCTTTGCTGTCGGCGATGGGCATTGCCTTCCAGGCCGCCAAACCCGATATAATCCTACCGGTCGGTATTTCGTTTTACACCTTCGTAACGCTTTCGTACACGCTGGATGTCTACCGTCGGAAAGCCGAACCCGAACCGTCTTTTCTGAATTTTGCGCTGTTTGTTACGTTTTTTCCGCACCTGGTTGCGGGACCGATTGTCCGGCCCGAAGACCTGATTCCGCAGTTTAAGGAACCCCACCGCGCCACGACCCAACAGATGACCTGGGGGCTTTTTCTGCTGTCACTCGGCCTGTTCATGAAAGTGGTTGTTGCCGATACGCTGCTGGCCGACTCGGCCGATACGGTTTTTGGGGTGCCCTTTCCGGTGCAACCACTGGATGCCTGGATGGGTGTGATGGCGTTTTCGGGGCAGATTTTCTGTGATTTTGCGGGCTATTCGACCTGCGCCATCGGCATTTCGCTGTGTCTGGGCTTCGTGCTGCCCGACAATTTCCGGTACCCCTACGCGGCCATCGGTTTTTCGGATTTCTGGCGCCGGTGGCACATCACGCTCTCAACCTGGCTACGCGACTACCTCTATATTCCGCTGGGCGGAAACCGCAAGGGCGCTGCCCGGACCTATATCAACCTGATGATCACAATGTTGCTGGGCGGCTTGTGGCACGGAGCGTCCTGGAACTTCGTGATCTGGGGCGGTTTGCACGGCATTTTTCTGTGCGCCGAGCGACTGATCCGGGATTGGTCCGGCAAGCGGCAGCGGAGTTTTGCCGAACAAAACCGCTCCGACCAGGTGCTGTCCGGAACCGTTGCGCAGGCGTCGATGGTACCAATTTCGTGGAACGGAAGGCTCGGCAACTTCGGTCTAGCGTTGTTGACTCTGTTTCTGGTCGATATCACCTGGGTGTTTTTCCGCGCCCCCGATTTTGGCAGCGCGATGCGAATTCTGCTGTCGATGTTTGGCGTCATTCCCAACGGAGCGGCCCTGCTCACGTCTCTCGACATCCTGAAAGTCAGTTCCGTCACGGTGATTTTGATTGCCTGTCACTGGGCCATGCGCAATTCGTCGCTGGTGAAACTTGGGGCGCGACTGCCGTGGTGGCTGCTCAGCCTGGTCTGGGCGGTCATGCTGATTTTACTGATTCTGACTCAGAAAAGCAGCAACTCGTTCATTTACTTTCAGTTCTGATAACTTGCCCCTGAAGGGCAGGCCTGTTGGGTTCTTCCGCTTTTGCCCCCCAACCCCCTAAATGGGGAGCCTGGAACGCGGGAAAACTCCCCCTTTAGGGAGCTGGAGGGCAAAAGTCGAAGAAATCAACAGCCCGGCCTTTAGGGAACGGGGCAAGGTCTTTCATTACCGGGACTGAATGCGCGCCCGGTGTTGAAAACCCCAGTCTGCCATCGCCTGAATGATGTCGTCCAGCGAACGGCTGTATTCCGTTAATTCGTATTCGACCAAAACCGGGGTTTGCGGATAAACATGGCGCACGACAAACTCGTTTTGCTCCAGTTCTTTTAGCTCTTTCGAGAGCAATTTGGGCGTGATGCCTTCCACCCGCCGTTGCAGGTCCTTGAACCGCGACGGGCCTTCGGACAGGGCAATGATGATGGGCAATTTCCATTTGCCATTGAGGACATAAAGCGCATCCCGCACCCCGGCTAAGCTGCGGTCGCAGGCGCTTTTGGTATGAATGACCTTATCTTTTTGCTTGACCATAACCGTCCGAAACTGTTTAGAAATACCGGTATCCGTTTGGAGTCTGGTATCTTTTCGATAGCAAATATAGAAATTTAACAGGAAGCTTCTAATCAGCAAATTGCAATAACTCGATGCGGTTATCGAACGGATCGTGGAAGAAAAACCGCTGCCGTCCGTCGATCTCGGACGAATAGGTGATCGCGATGCCGTGGTTTTCCAGTTGCTGTTTGGCTTCCTCCAGGTTCGCAATTTCAAAAGCCGGGTGCCGTTTGGAATACGGCCCGGCGGCTTCTTCGCGAAAATGCAGTTGAATATCGGCAATCGAAAACCAGAGCGCACCACCGGGATGCTCACCCGGGACTTCTTCCAGGCCCAGCACATCGCCATAAAATGTTCTCGCTTCTGCTTTTTTCCCTTCCGGAATGGAAATCAGAATGTGGTCTAACCGCTTGAAATGAATCATCGTATTTTTATGGATTGGGGTGCAACCTACTGCAAATTTCGCTTACTTTTATCGCTCCCGAATTTCGTTGTAAATTCCTTTCAGCAACCTATGTCTTCAGAAAAAACCAGCCGCTTCACCGAATTCAGACGGGAACTTCACCGTTTCCCGGAGGTTTCCGGGCAGGAATTTGAAACTCAGCGACGGATTCAGGAATTTGTGAGCCGGTTTAATCCGGTTAGCCTGATCGAAGTAGGAAAAACCGGGCTGCTGCTGCAATACGGAGCGGATGTTACGGGGCCGGTCACCCTGATCCGGGCGGACATCGACGCTTTACCGATTCAGGAAGTCAACGAGTTTGCACACAAATCCGGGATCGAAGGGGTTTCCCACCAGTGCGGCCACGACGGCCACGCGGCCATTCTCGCCCGGCTGGCGGCTCATCTGGCCGAAAAACCGTCGCTGAAAGGCCGGGTGTATCTGCTTTTTCAACCCGCTGAAGAAACCGGTGAAGGTGCCAAAGCCGTTCTGGACGACCCCGCCTTTGCCGCGATTCGCCCCGACCGGGTGTTTGCCCTGCACAATCTGCCCGGTTTCAGTTCAGGCACGATTGTCTGCAAACCCGGCCCGTTTACGTCAGCCGTTCAAAGCCTGATCGTGACGTTTAGGGGCAAAGTGTCGCATTCGGCAGAACCCGAAAATGGCATCAATCCGGCGTATCTGATGGCAGATTTTGTACTAAAAACCAGGCAGTTGATGCACCCCGACAGCCGATCCGACGACTTTGCACTGGTCACCCCGGTTTACACCACGCTGGGCGAAAAATCGTACGGTATCTCGGCAGGTTACGGCGAAGTGCATCTGACGCTCCGAACCCGAACCAGCCAGAACATGGAACGGCTGACCAAGCAATTGCTGAGCGTCTTGTCGATCCTCAGCGTCGGAACCGGTGTTGACATAGAAACCGCCATCACGGAGGTCTTTTTTGCCAGCCAAAACGATGCCGATGCGTTTGACCAGGTCAAAAACAGCGCACTGAAATTGGGGTACTCGTTCGTGGAAAAACAGGAACCGTTTAAATGGGGCGAAGATTTCGGTCTTTTCACACAACATTTCCAGGGCGCCATGTTCGGGATCGGCGCGGGCGAAAACACCCCGGCTCTGCACAACGACGACTACGATTTTAACGATGAGTTGATCGAACCCGCGGCCCGGATGTTTCTGGAATTGATTGACCTTCAGCACAAATAGGTTTACGGTTTTCAGTTTACGGTTTACGGTGGCTAGCGCATTTAGGCTAACGCGTCAGCCACCGTAAACTGAAAACCGTATACCGTATACTGTAACCGAATAATCAATTAAAAAGGCTCTTTCTACCACTTGCTCAATAGTTGTGAGTACCAAACCCATTCGATTCTAACTTATTGTCAGATAACGCTTTTCAGCCAGCACTGGAAGGCCGGTTTTTCGAAAACCGGGGTTATGGATCACACAACTCACTCCCTCTTAACGCACAATTCATCATGTTCAGGAAAGTCTTAAAATGGGCCGGCATTGTCATTGGCGCTGTGGTAGCTTTACTTCTGGTTTTTTACGTGGTCGTTTATTTTCAGACCGAGTCACGCGCCAACAAGGTGTATGCTGTCAAATTGCAGCCGCTCACCATTCCGAACGACTCGGCTTCTTACGCGCTGGGCAAACACATTGCCGGCATTCGGGGGTGCGCGGAATGCCACGGTGCCGATTTCAGTGGCAGACCGTTCTTCGACGCAAGCACACCAATCGGTATTTTGTATACGTCTAACCTGACTACCGGAAAAGGCGGCATTTCCTATACGAATCAGGACTGGGTTCGCGCCTTGCGGCATGGTTTGGGAAAAGACAACAAAACGTTGTGGTTCATGCCGGCACCGGAAGTCAGTGCTCCGCTGTCGAACCGGGATATGGGTGCGTTGATTCATTACCTGAAAAGTCAGCCACCCGTCGATAAAATCCACCCGGCCAAAGAAGTGAAACCTTTGGGGCGGTTTTTAGCGTTTACCGGCGAGTTGCCGCTTTTTCCGGCTGAAGTCATTGACCACGAAGCCCAACCCGCCGAAAATGTACCGGCTGCTGTGGATGCAGTCTACGGAAAATACCTGGCCGCTACCTGCTCCGGCTGCCACGGTGCTAGTTTCAAAGGGGGGCCTGGCCACGGTCCCGGCGAACCGCACATTGCGGACCTGACCCAAACAGGCAAAGTCGGAAAATGGACGTCGGAAAATTTTGTTACTGCCATCCGGACAGGTAAAACCCCCGATGGGCGCGTGATCAACGATTTTATGCCCTGGAAGTATTTCGCCACCGTGTACACCGACGACGAACTGAAAGCCATTTATTTATACCTGCACGACTTGAAGTAACGGTAGAAAACCACTGGGGTTTTGTTACTTTCGCTGACCCTTACTCGTAAAACCTAAACCGCATGGCCCTCGAAGAACTACTCCAGTCGGTCGGAACCGCCCGAAACCGCTACATTCATTGCGTGCAGCAACTGACGGAAGAGCAGGCGCATTGGAAACCCGATCCGGAAACGTGGAGCGCCGTAGAAAATACCGAGCATCTGTATTGGGCCGAACACGGCGGCATCTGGGGCATGTGGAAGATTTTGCAGGCCAAACGAGACGGAAAACCGCCCGTTTACGCAGGGGAACTCATCCACCGGGGACTGTCGATTGAAGAAATCATCGCGCGAACCTGGCAGCCGAAGGAGAAAGTGCCGCCCATTGCTGCGCCCCGCATGGGTGGTTCCGTGGCTTTCTGGCTGGCGGCTCTGGAAAGTCTGCAACAGCCCTTGACGCAGCTGAGTCAGGAGTTGGCCGACGAAGATTTTGAAGCGATTATTCACCCGCACCCGATTTCGGGACCGCTGGATATCGGACAGCGGTTTGAATTTCTGCGGTTTCATATCGACCGCCATCGGAACCAGGTGACGAATTTGCAGACGATGCTGGCGGTTTAGTGAACTCCTGAAAAAAGGGGTTTTGAGCGGGTTGGCCATCCGGATGAATGACTTTCGGAAATAGATTTTGAGCCCTTTGCAGGGAAATAGACCGCTTCGCCGTATTTTAGCGGCCAAACTGCTAAACCCCGCTCATGAACTTCCAGATTTTCGCCGACTACGAAACGCTTTCCCGTCATACTGCCCAACACATTGCCGACTTACTGAACCGCAAACCCGATGCCCTGATTTGTGCCGCTTCCGGCGACACGCCCGTGGGCACCTACCGGGCGCTGGTTCAACTGGTCAAAGAAGGAAAAACCAGCGTCGACCGCTGCACGTTTGTAGGTCTGGATGAATGGGTCGGTTTAGGACCGGAAAGTGAAGGAAGTTGCGCGAATTACCTCCAGCGCGAACTCTTCGGACCCCTCAACATTCCGTCCGATCAATACCGCCTGTTCGATGCCAAAGCCGATGATCTGGAAGCTGAATGTGCGTCGATGACGCAGTTTGTGGATGACCGGGGCGGTTTTGACCTCATTCTGGTGGGCGTCGGTCTGAACGGCCACATTGCCTTGAACGAACCCGGAACACCCTTTACCCTCAAAGCCCACGTTTCCGAACTGGCCGAAACGACCATCACCGTCGGGCAAAAATATTTCACGACGCCAACACCCCTGACGCTGGGCGTCACGACCGGCCTGCAGCAATTGATGGACGCCCGGGAAGCCATTCTGATTGCCAGCGGCAGCAAAAAAGCCCCGGTGATCAAAACCGCCCTGGAAGGCCCGGTGACGGAAGAGTTTCCAGCCAGCATCATGCAAACGCATCCGAAGGGGTATGTTTGGGTGGATCGGGACGCGGCTGGGGAGTAATAAACCGTCTTTCTCTCAGAACATAGTGGTTGTTAGTAGTGCTTTACACTACTAACAACCACCCAACCCATTACAAATTCTCCTCAATCAGTTTCGCCACGTTTTCCCGCTTGAACTCGCCGGAATAGAGCACTTTTCCGGTTTTATCAAGCAATACAACCATCGGAAACATACCGACCCCGTAGTGTTTCGCCACGTCCTGCGCATCGTATAGCAGCGGGTACTCCGGCTGGATTTTCTGTTTAAAAACCGCAATAATCTTCTTCGAATCATGCGGATTGATGCCCAAAAGTTCGAAACCGTTGGCTTTGTAGTGGTTATAAAGGGCATTTAAGTCGGGGACAGACGCCACACAGTAGCCGCAATTCCGAATCCAGAATTCCAGCAAAACGACCTTCCCTTTCAACTGACTCAGCGTAAGTTCGGTCGTGCGGTCAAAAACCGGCAAGGTCCAATCCGGGGCGGTTTGGCCGCGTGGAATGATTTGCAGCTTTTCATCTTCCGGGTTCACCAGCTTGTACTCATTCCGGTAACTGGAAAAATACCAGGACGAATCAACCGGCGAAGCTGTCGCATCGAGGTATTGAAAGCGGGTTTTTGTAAAATCTTGGTTGCGGTTGTTGGACTGTATCACTTCAACGGGCAAATGCGTCGCCTTATCGATCAGCAAACGGTATCGGATCGATCGGTCTGCCGTAATGGGACGGTAAGCGCCCAGATAATCGATCACTTTCTGTTTCAGGGTGAAGGTCACTGCATAAAAAGGCTTCGCGTCCACCGCGGTATCCAGCACGGTTTTAGGAACCGACGCATCCGTGAGAAGTATTGGCAACGCATTTCGATACGTGACCGGCGAATCGTAGAAGAACGAAAGCGACTCAAAATTCCGGCGGGCCGGTTGGCCGGTAACCCGCAACGTCTTGCTTTTTCGGTCACATTCAAACTTTTCGGTACCATTAAAAACCGCCAGTATATCCGCGTTGCTGAACTGGTAGCGAAAGTCCAAAACCGGGTTTACACTGCTAAAATCCAGAAAGCACGCTCCGCTCATCTCGTTGTGGATGCCTTCCGAAACATAATTCAGCTCCCGGTGATAGCGGTAATGGAGCCCTTCGAGGCTGTTCAGTTTTTGCGAAGTTTTACGAAGTACATCCTCCGCCGAAACGGTTCCAGACTGCGCAAAACCGGGCGTTTGGGTTGTAATTACCAGAAAAAAGGGCATAAGAATGCCACTGAAAATCAATGATTTCATCGCAGTAGGGAGGAAGGAAGATTATGGAGAAATTTAGACGTGTTGGAAAAGGTTACTTCAAGCTAGCCAGCGGTTTTTTGGAGAAGTTGTTTGCGGAAAAATGGGGAGAAGCCAGCGCCAGAATTTTTATCTGTTCAATCTGATCGTCCTTTATTTTCACGTAGACGTCCATGCCTCGGCCTTCGCTATTTTTCGAAAAAAGAATCAGTTCAGTTGGCGGTTCCGACCCGGCTTTTCGGTGTTTAAGCTGGATGTTACGGATCAGATTCAGCGTTCCATTGGGCGTATCAATTACCGCAAATGCGTTTTTCGGATCGATTGAAAAGTTTCCGGCATCCGTTGTTATTCCTCGCTCCCGGTTCACTGATGCTCCCGGAATTTTTGGCAGACTCAGCGTGACCAAAATCATCAACAAAAGGCTATAACTGGCCATCAATCGCCGTGATGACGGTTTACGGTTCATCATCCCGATGCGCTTTTTGATGGTCAGTTCGGTGAAATTAGTGGCTAGAGTCGCCCGCAAACCGCCGATGCGTACCAGCATATATTGATAGTTTCTAGCGTCAAAACCGGTTTGCAGCATTTGCCGATCGACGCTGAATTCCAGATTTTCTTTGACGGCCCGTTTTAGCAACCAGCTTACGGGATTAAACCAGAAAAATATTGTACTCAATTCCGCCAGCAGGACATCCAACGTGTGCCATTCCCGAACGTGAACCCGCTCGTGTTGCAGAATCGGCGCGAGTTCTTCTTCCGAATGTCGGGACGGATTCAGGTAGATCGTTTGCCCGAACGAAAACGGATTGAAATTTTCATGAACCGCCCGAAAACGGAACCCCTTGTACGTTGTCGGCTGCGCACTCCGGTGAATGCGGTGGAGCGATAGCAACTGCACTGCCAGCCGGACTGCCATCACGCCAACACCGGACCAGAACACAACCACCAGCCACGTCCACTGACTCCCGTCAGCGGTTTGTTGCGGAATGGTTTCCAGCACCGTCCAACTTACCATCCGTTGAATCGAACTAACCAACACCGGCTTGCTGCTGCTTAAATCCGGAAAGTCGATAACAGGATAAATGACGGAAAAAACCATCCCGAACAGCAGAGACAGACGATTCAGACCATAAAAAGTCAGCCGACGAAGGACCAGATAATATGCCAGAAAGAACAGCAGTAAAGCCGTGTTGGCCTGAAGCAGGTATATCAAAACCAGGGGCATATCAATCGGGTTTGCGTTTTTCAATCATATCGATAATCTCCTTCAGCTCATCGGCACTGATTTTCTGGTCTTCGGCAAAAAACGCCACCAGCTCTTTGAAGGAATTCCTGAAATAATCACTCACAAAACCGCTCATGAAACGTTTCTTATACTCCTCTTCGCTAATCAGCGGCTCGTAGCGATACGTATTGCCCCATTTTTTACTCTCCAGAAACCCTTTCCGCTCCAGATTCCGAATCGTGGACGCCAGGGTCGTGTAGGGCGGGCGGGGTTCCGGCAGTTGATCCAGAAAATCTTTGACAAAACCGCCCTGGCTTTTCCAGATCACCAGCATGGCTTCTTCTTCCTGTACGGTCAGCTTATTCACTTCTACGATTTTTTCGTAAATCTACGAATATTTCGTAATTACGTGCAAGTGAATTTGAAAAATAAAAATAGCCCCGGTTCATTGGTTTAAATCAAATGACCGCCGAAGTAAATTTTTATCAGCCCACTGCTTTAGCTGTGGGTAAAGCGAAGAGTAACCCCCTGCTAACCGAACCGTTTTAACGGTTTGCCGGACGATGAAACCGTTAAAACGGTTCCGGAATGATTCGATTTCATGACAATTTACCCACAGCTAAAGCAGTGGGCTGATAAGCCAAATATGAATCCGGCTGTTTTATTAATTCCGCTCCACGGTTACCCGGGCGCTTCCCGCTGGAATTCCTGCCCCGCAGGAGCTTTTTAAGGACGTAATGGTATACTCTGTCGAAGCCGTGGGGGCCACCGTCAGCACATACGGATTGAGGAAGGTGCCGTTCACCTGGGTGCCGTCGGAGAGTACAAAGGACCAGGGTGGCAATCCATTTTTGAAAGCTACCCGCACTTTGGAAGTCTGGCCGGGCCGGATGGTTCCCTCGCCCGCTACGATGGCCTGACTGACATTGGGTGCCAGGATTTTAACCGTCGTTTCGGAACCCGCCACCGCCGGGCTGGTCGACGCCACCCGCAGCCGAACGGTGTTGAGCGTGTCTTTCAGATAAGCCGGACTGATGGCTGCTTTCAAAACTCCGTCTTTGTAGGTGGTCGCCAGATTGACAAACCGCCCGCTGGTGTCGGCCACCTGCACAATGTACTTGTTGTTGGCATAAAACCGCCCCGCCGTCGTAAACGGAACCGTAATTTCGGCACCGTGGCAAATCGTCCGGGCCGACAGATTGCCGGTAGTGATGGTGGAGGGTGGAATGTTGACTTTCACAAACGCCCGCCCGCTGTACTCGCCTACCCCGCAGGCACCACCCGCCGAGGTAATGGCGTAAGGTGTCGGATTGTTCGGCGTCACGCGGATGGTGTGCGGACTTTTGGCAATGTTGTTTTCGTAGGTGCCATCCGTCAACAGAACGAACCACGGCCCACCTCCGCCAAAATCCACGGTCAGTTCGGCGGTTTTCCCTTCTTCGATCTTCACGGTATCGTTCCGCAAAACCGCCACGGCCTGAGCCGCCACAATCAGATTTTCGGCGTTACTGCTGATGGCAGGTTGTGTTGCCACCACTCGGATTTTATAAGCTCCCCTGGGCGAAATCCCGTAGGGCAACCGCGCCATCAGCGGACTGGCCGTGCCGGAAGCCGAAATGGTAGTCCAGTTGTTGGTGGAATCGGCGAGTTGGGCCACAAAACCGTTCCCGGTCTGGTATTTCCCGGTGGCCGTAAAAGCGACCTGAAAAGGCGTTCCCGTACAAATCCGAAAACCGCCATTCGGGGCTTTAATGGCAATCTCCGGGTTCGGATTTTCGTTCACATTGATAATGATTTCTCCCGAGACCGTTCCGCTTCCGCAGGGGCCACTGACGTTTACCACTTTGTAAATCGTTGGTTTATCGGGTGTTACCGTCACTTCGTAAGGTGTCGTGGTGGTATTTTGCACTTTGGTTCCGTCCGAGAGCATAAACGACCACGGCCCATGGCCGCTCAGGGCGATGCGGAACGTAGCGGGTTGACCCGGCAAAACCGTTACGGCATTGCTTCCGTCGGCCAATTCGATGCGCGCACCCGGCGCGGGCAACACCCGAAGTGCCTGCACCGTGCCATTAACGACTGGATTGGTGGAAGCGACCCGCAAACTGTAGCGACTTCCGGCTGCGGTCGTGACCGGAATCACGCCCGCCAGCGTTCCGTTGCCAAACGGCCCGGCTTTGGCGGGTTCGCTCAGGTTGGTCACTTTTCCGGTTGCATCGACCAGTTGGAGAACAAATTGATTATCCGGCGAAAACCGCCCACCCGACGAGGTATACGGCACCGAAACCGGCGATCCGGCACAAACCGCCAGGCCGTTCAGGTCACCCGTTATCACTTCCGGCAGCGCCACTTTGTGGCTGTCGGCCTGGGCACGCATAGCCGCCGAGTCGATGCGCATGGTGGTATCGCGCTGAAAAATGGCTTTATACAGACTGTCTTTCAGGTATTTTTCAATCAGCGTGTCCTTCCGGATTTCAATCAGGGTATCGGCAACAGCCTGGGATTGGCGAGTTCGTTGTTCCACTCCCGACGCGCCAAGGGTCAAGATCCCAACGACTCCCAAAACGATACTCAACAACGTAAATTTATTCATGCATGTGTGGTTCAACTTCAAAACTTGGTGTTCTTTCCGATTGGGTTGACGAACTTTGCATTTTACCCTTAAATCTCCTGAAAGAGACTTGGACGCAAAACCTCCGGGTCCGGAAGTCCCCTTCAGGGGATTTAGGGGTAAAACGATAACCGTTTTCGAAATGCAAAGTTCGCTAACTATAACGGAAAGTTTGCAGACCCTGGTACAAAGTTAACACGCTCGCATGAACGAGGAATTGATTCATCTTCAGGTATCCGAAATAATTCCGGAAACGCCCGACACGAAAACGCTTCTTTTACAACCCACCGACGGGCAACCTGTTCCGTATCGGGCGGGGCAGTTTCTGACGCTTCTCTTCCACCACCTCGGCCACGAAGTCCGGCGGTCGTATTCATTGAGTTCAACACCCGGTGGTGATCCGGCAGAACCGTTGAGCCTAACGATCAAACGGGTGGAAAACGGCGAAATCTCCCGGTATCTGCTTGATCATCTGCGGGTAGGCGATACGCTCACCAGTTTGCCGCCAACGGGCCGGTTTACGCTCGAAACCGATCCCGATCAGCAACGGGACCTGGTGCTGATTGGGGCCGGAAGCGGTATTTCGCCCCTGTACGGTATTTTGAAACAGGCCCTGCATGATGAACCGAAAAGCCACATTACGCTGCTGTATTGCAACAGCAGCGAACGGAGTATCATTTTCTACCACCAACTGGAAGCCTTGCGGAAAAAGTACCCGAACCGGTTTCAGTTGATTCACCTGCTCAGCCAGCCGTCGGACGATTGGCGGAAAGCGGGCAACATCCGGCGGGGCCGGTTGAACAACTGGTTGCTGGAAACCATGCTGCCCGAGCTGGTACGTTTTCAGCGCGACAAGGCCCATTGGTACGTTTGCGGGCCGTTTGCGTTCATGCGGATGGTGCAGTTTACGCTGGTGTATGCGGGCATTCGGCTCGATCACATCAAGAAAGAAAATTTTGTAATCGAACCCGTTACGAGAACGCCACCGCCCGAGCTGGCGCGCGATCACCGGATGTTGCTGCGGTATCGCGGAACAGACTACGACATCGACGTACCGGCGTACAAATCCATATTGCAAGCAGCTCTGGATCACGGCATTCCGTTGCCATATAGCTGCAAAGGCGGCCGGTGTTCGAGTTGCGCGGCCCGGATGAAAGCCGGTGAAGTGCACATGACGATCAACGATGTGCTGACGGAACGCGACCTGGCCAACGGCTGGGTGCTGACTTGCACGGGCTATCCGGCGTCGGAAGGTTTGGTGCTGGAAGCCTAACCGCTGTCAGGGTCTTCGACCGCTGACAGGGTTAGGCCTCCAGCACCAAACCACTCCTTTTACTTTTACCCGTTAGAAACTTCATCCCTGAATTTTCTGTTAGATTTAAGAATAGGCCTTACGCTTGCCGCCCCTAAATCCCCTAAAGGGGACTCGGACACGATCAATCCGGATTCCAAAAGTCCCCTTTAGGGGATTTAGGGGCGGCAAGCGTAAGGCTAGAAGAATAAGGCTATCACAACGTGACAGAAAACAACGCTACTACCCGGCATTCCGGGCTTACAGACATTGACCTGACGGGCTACGAGCAGATTGAGGTATTGGGTGCCCGCGAACACAATCTGAAAAACATTGATGTTACGATTCCCCGCAACAAACTGGTGGTGGTAACCGGCATCAGCGGAAGCGGCAAATCGTCGCTGGCCTTCGATACCATTTATGCCGAGGGTCAACGCCGGTACATGGAGAGTTTTTCTGCCTACGCCCGCTCGTTTCTTGGCAACATGGAACGGCCCGACGTCGACAAAATCAACGGCTTGAGTCCGGTTATTTCCATCGAGCAGAAAACGACGTCGAAAAACCCCCGTTCTACCGTCGGCACGACCACCGAAATCTACGACTTTCTGCGGCTGCTGTATGCCCGCGCCGGTGAAGCCTTTTCGTACGTCACAGGGCGGAAAATGGAGCGGCAATCGCAGGATCAGATCATCGACACCATTCTGACGCATTATGCCAATAAAAAGCTGACCCTGCTGGCACCCATCGTGCGGGGTCGGAAAGGGCATTACCGCGAATTATTCGTACAGATTGCCAAGTTGGGCTACGCCAAAGTTCGCGTCGATGGCGAGGTGCAGGACATCGTTCCAAAGATGCAACTCGACCGCTACAAAGTCCACGATGTCGAAATTGTGATCGACCGGATTGTTCCCAAACCGGAGGACCGCTACCGGCTCAGCCAGTCGGTGCAAACGGCTTTGAAACAGGGAAAGGGGGCCATGCAGATTCTGGATGAGAAAAACCACCTGACGTATTTTTCCCAAAACCTGATGGACCCGGAATCGGGCATCAGCTACGATGAACCGTCGCCCAATACGTTTTCGTTCAATTCGCCCTACGGAGCCTGCCCGGTTTGTAACGGGTTGGGAAGTATCGAAGAAATTACAGAAGAGTCGGTAATTCCAAATAAATCGCTCAGCATCAGCCGGGGTGCCATTGCTCCCCTCGGCGAATACCGCGAACTCTGGTTTTTCCGGGAGATCGAAGTCATCCTGAAAAAATACAAACTCAGCTTGACGACACCGGTTGAAAAATACCCACCTGATTTGCTACATGCCCTGCTCTATGGAACCGAGGACGAGTCGACCATGCCGTCGAAAAAACATCCGGGCCAGGACTATTACAATTTCAAGTTTGAAGGCGTCATTACCTTTCTGAAACGCCAGCAGGAAAACGCTGATTCGGCGGGTCGTTCCGATAAAATTCAGGAGTGGCTAAAGGATTTTACGGTGATCAAAACCTGCCCGGAATGCGAGGGGGCGCGCTTGAAAAAAGAATCGCTGTACTTTCGGCTGGACACCAAAAACATCTCCGAACTGGCCCGCATGGACATTTCGGAACTGGCCGTCTGGATGACGGATGTGGAAAGCCGCCTGTCGAACCGCCAGAATGTGATTGCCAAAGAGATTCTGAAGGAAATCCGCAAACGGATCGGCTTTTTGCTGGACATCGGGTTGGACTACCTGATGCTCGACCGGCCGCTGCGCACGCTCTCCGGTGGTGAAGCCCAACGCATCCGGCTGGCCACGCAGATTGGCACCCAACTCGTTGGTGTTCTGTATATTATGGACGAACCCAGCATCGGTTTGCACCAGCGCGATAACGTCAAATTGATCGACTCGCTGAAAAACCTGCGCGATCTGGGCAATACGGTTTTGGTGGTGGAACACGACAAGGACATGATGCTGGAGTCGGACTACATTCTGGACATTGGTCCGGGAGCCGGTCGGCACGGCGGTCAGGTCGTTGGTGCCGGAACACCGGAGCAATTCCTGAAAAACGGCAGCACGACGGCGGCTTACCTGAGCGGTCGCCGGGCGATTGAAGTTCCGAAAGAACGCCGAAAAGGCAATGGAAATCAATTGGTAATCAAGGGCGCTACGGGACATAACCTGAAGAACGTAACCCTCAAACTGCCTTTGGGCCAGATGGTTTGCATCACGGGTGTGTCGGGGAGCGGAAAGTCGTCGCTGATTCACGAAACCCTGTTTCCGGTGTTGAACAAGCATTTTTACAAGTCAAAACGCGAGGCTCTGCCGTTCAAATCGGTCGAAGGGCTGGATCAGTTGGACAAGGTAATCGAGGTGGACCAATCGCCAATTGGGCGGACACCCCGTTCGAATCCGGCGACGTATACCGGCATGTTTTCCGACATCCGCAGTCTGTTTGCCGAACTGCCCGAAGCCAAAATCCGGGGCTATAAACCGGGGCGGTTTTCGTTCAACGTCAAAGGCGGTCGGTGTGAGGAATGCGAGGGTGCGGGGATGAAGAAAATCGAAATGGAGTTTTTGCCGGACGTTCACGTCATGTGTGAAACCTGCAAAGGCAAACGCTTCAACCGCGAAACGCTGGAGGTACGGTTCAAGGGAAAATCCATCGCCGACGTGCTGGATATGACCGTTGAACAGTCGCTCGAGTTCTTTGCCAGCCAGCCGAAGATCCTGCGAAAAGTACAAACGTTGAACGATGTTGGATTGGGTTATATCACCCTCGGCCAACACGCCACGACGCTCTCGGGCGGGGAAGCCCAACGGGTAAAACTGGCGGAAGAATTGTCGAAGAAGGACACCGGCAAAACCATGTACATCCTCGATGAACCGACCACCGGCCTTCATTTTCAGGATATTTCCCATTTGCTCGACGTGCTGAACAAACTGGCGGACAAGGGCAACACGGTTTTGATCATCGAACACAATCTGGATGTGATTAAAGTCTCCGACCATGTCATCGATTTGGGTCCGGAAGGGGGTAATAAGGGCGGTTATATCATCGCCGAGGGAACGCCGGAGAAAGTCGCCAAAACGAAAGGAAGCTATACCGGGAAGTTTCTGGCAATGGAGTTGGCCGCGTTTTCAAACCGTTGAAACGGTTTTTTTACCGTGGTTTAATGGTATTTCAGAATATGAAACCGTTAAAACGGTTTTGGAAATGGGGATATTGACCGATTTACCCACTGTTAAAACCGTGGGCTGGTAAAATACCGGTGCAGCAAACCAGTTTGTTGGTCAGAATGGCAAAATATTCAAACCCTGAATAAAAACGCAGGCTGATTGAATAGTACGTCAACACCAGCCAACGGTTTCAACCGTGGGTCCACGAACCGGTTTCCCTCAATTCCAAAAACCGTTTTAACGGTTTTGAAACCCGTCATCCCCGCTGTTCAGCAACCCATATTGTTTCATAAACCGTTGGTATTCTTCGGCAAACGTCATTTTCTGGTGGTGGTGTTCCTGACTGGCAATGTACTGCCGAACCCGTTCAACCTGGGATTCACTCACCGAAAAAGCACCATACCCCGTTTGCCAGGCAAATTTGTCCGGAATAATATCCAGCCCGTTGATGTGATGGGAACTGCTGCCCTTGATCTGCTTCATGACATCCGAAACCGCTAGTTGCGGTTGTAATAGAAACAGGATGTGAACATGGTCTTCAATGCCGTTGATGCTATCGACGATACAGTCGGCATCGGTTAATTCCTGACGGATATGGCGGTATAAGAAATCCCGAACGGTTTTCTGAATAAGCGGCTGGCGGTTTTTAGTCGAGAAAACGGCGTGAATCCAGATTTTGGTTTTGGAATGTGACATCGCAGAAATAGGGATTATCGTTCAATACCTAGACGACAACCAATCTATTTTGTCACTTCGCTGGCGATTCCGTAGAAATCGACGGATGATTCCCAACACCCGGCCGTTCCGGCAACTCACCGACCATCTGGAATTCCATTTCCGACTCCGTCCCGATACCGAATTCCTGCCGCATTTCGTCGGCGGTTTGGCTTCGGCCATCGTGGCTCCAGCCAGGAGGAGCCAGCAGGTATCTGATTTTCTGACCGAACGGCCCCGGTATACGAAGGTCTGACATTAGTTTTTTCCACTCGTGAAAAACCAGATTTCCCGGCGAGTGGTCGGTGATGTTGGTGGTTAGGCCATAGCGGACGGGGTCGGTTGGTTCTTCTTCCGCAAAAGTGCCAAACAGACGATCCCAGATGATGAGCATCATGCCCATGTTCCGGTCGAGGTAACGGACGTTGGACGCGTGGTGAACGCGGTGGTGCGACGGCGTCACCAGAAACCATTCCAGAAAACCAAGACGGCCAACGTACTGAGTATGAACGATAATGCCGTAAATCTGCGTGGCGGAATACATAAACACAATGTCCTCGGCCCGGAACCCCAGCAACGCAATCGGCACAAAATAGATAAACCGGTAGAGCGGTTGAAGGACGGAGGAACGGAAACCAACCGTCAGATTAAACTCCTCAGACGAGTGGTGCGTCACGTGAATGGCCCAGAACAGGCGGCAGAAATGATCGACGCGGTGCAGCCAGTAGAAGGCAAAATCTTCCAGGATCAGGAGCGTCAGCCAGTACAGCCAGGGCGTTGTTATTTCCGTAATACGATACTGGTAAACCCAGACCAAAACGCCAACATAGAACCCCCGAACCAGCAAATCGAGGCCCATGTTGAGCAGGGTCAGGTAACAATTCTGAAGAATGCCTTTAATGGAGTAATAAGGTCGATGCTGGCAATAGCTCAACACCATCTCTGCGCCAATAATAAGCACATACAGCGGTGTGGAGAGCATGAATAGCAAAGACTCCCGAAATCCAATCATTTTTAAGTGTTACGACGAATACGTCGCAAGTTACGGCATCGAACTACATTTATAATTGTACTTTGATTAGAAATTCATTAAAAATGAACCTCCTCATTTCGAACTAAAAAAGCGGTTTTTCCCTACCAGCGCACCTGACCATCACCCACCACTACCCACTTTTCCGTCACGAGTTTTTCGAGGGCGAACGGGCCCCGGGCATGTAATTTCTGCGTCGAAATTCCGATTTCGGCTCCCAGCCCAAATACCCCGCCGTCGGTGAAACGAGTCGAGGCATTGGCATACACGGCAGCCGCGTCCACTTCATTTAGAAACCGGTCGATAGCCGCCGGATCGCGGGACACAATCGCTTCGGAATGGCGGGACGAATAGGTCTGAATGTGCGACAAAGCCTCTTCTAAACCGCCGACCACTTTAATGGCACATTTATAATCCAGAAATTCCCGCCCAAAATCGCTCAACTGAGCCGGTTGAAGGGCCGGGTAACCGGCTGACGCTAAGATACGATAAGCCTCCTCATCCGCAAAAACCTCCACGTTCCATTTCGTAAAATCCGCCACCAGCATCGGCAGAAATGCCCCCGCAATGGCCTGATCGACCAGCACGCAATCCAGCGAGTTGCAAACCGACGGGCGCGACACCTTGGCATTCACAACCATATCACGCGCTTTTTCCAGATCAGCCGTCCGTTCAACGTAGGTATGACAAACGCCCGCACCGGTTTCGATGGTGGGCACGAGTGAATTTTGCCGGACGTACTGAATCAACGAATCGGACCCTCGCGGAATAATAATATCGACATAGCGCGTGGCCGTCAGCAATTCGTTGACGACGGCCCGGTCGGGGGGCATCAGCGAAACGGCGGCTTCCGGCACGCCAAATTCCGTCAGCACCTGGTGAATCAGCGCCACAATCGCCAGGTTAGAGTGATGCGCTTCTTTCCCGCCTTTCAGTACGCAGGCATTTCCCGACCGCAGGCAGAGCGAAGCTACATCCAGCGTCACGTTGGGCCGCGACTCATAAATGACGCCCACCACGCCCAGCGGAACGGCCAGCTTCCGGAGCTGAAGCCCCTGTTCTATCGTCTTTTCCAGTAAAACCTTTCCGCTCGGATCGGGCAGCACCGCCACCACCCGCAGGCTTTCCGCCAGATCGCAGATGCGCTTTTCGTTCAGCAACAACCGGTCTTTCTTCGGATCAGCATCCGGCATGGCGTCCAGATCTTTCTGGTTTTCAGCCAGGATGGTTTTCTGGTTGTCAAGAACCACATCCGCCAGCCGGTTGAGCAGGGCGGTTTTTTGTTCATCGGACAGGCGCCGAACCGAAGCCGAAGCAAACTTCGTTTCCTGAAGCAGGGGAGTTACTGTATTCATACAATCCGGTATTTTTACAAAAGTACAATATCATTGGCATTTGCCACCTCCACATTTTGCTGGTTCAATTGTGGCAATAAGTCCGCCGACGACAGGCGCGCGCGGGCTACGGCCACGGTGACCCCGGCTTCGTCACAAATCTCAACGACTTCGCCAGCCGCAAATTCACCTTCTACCGTCCGAACACCGACGGCCAGCAAACTGTTCCGCCGACCCAAGGCCGCCACCGCGCCCGCATCGACCCGCAGAATTCCGGCCGTCAGGCTGCCACTGCCGAGCCAGCGTTGCCGAGCCGAGGGCGTGCTCACCTGCGGTTTAAACGTCGTGCCAGTTTCGCCCCGCAACGCCCGCAAAATACCGTCGGGTTGTTTCAGGCCAAAAATCGTGACCCGGATGCCCATGCGGGTCGCCAGTTTGGCAAAGGTCAGCTTGGACGCCATTCCGCCCAGGCCCAGGGCCGATTTTTCATCCCGAACAATCCCGAAAATGGATTCATCGACCCGATCGACCGCCTGGATGATGTGGTTGTCGTTGTCCAGCAAACCGCCAACTGAGGTACACAGCATGAGTGTCGAAGCCCCAAACCCGACGGCCATGAGCGTGGCCAGTTCGTCATTGTCCGAAAACTTCAGTTCCCGGTCGCTCACGACGTCGTTTTCATTCGCAATGGGAATAATGCCGTTTTTCCACAATTCCTGCACGGTTTCCTTGAGCTGGAGAAACTGCTGCCGGTCGGCAAAGTGATGGCGTTCGCAGAGAGTTTGCGCAATTGGGATGTTATAGTCGGAAAAATAGCGGTTATACACATTGAGCAACAGCAGATTACCCACGGCGGCCGCAGCTTTCCGCTGGGCTATTTCACCCCGGTAGCCTTCGATCAGCCCTTTTCCGGCACCCACCGCGCCCGACGACACCAGAACAATGTGGTACGACTGACGCAATTCGGCCACCTGCCGGGCAATGTCGGCAATTACAGCTTCATCGAGCGAACCGTCCGGCTGGGTAATCGATGCCGTACCGAATTTAATGACTAAAACTGACACGCTTGAACTGGATTAAGAGACTAAACTAAAGTGACGTTACGGGCGATGAAGTGAAAGAAGGGGCAAAAATACGAAAGATTCCGCCAGACCGCGCGAATCGGCCGAAATCGGGGACAGAAAACCGTGGGGGAACGAAAGACGCTATTAATCCGGCTGATTTTTGAAAAGATGCGCCAGCACCGGCTCCGTAAAATTGGCTTTTTTTTGCAGCGTTTGCTTCAACCGCTTCATGTATTCCGGTCGTGGAATTTCAATGGCACCAAACCGCCGGACATTATCGTTGATAAATTGAGTGTCCAGCAACTCAAATTGTTGTTTTCTCAAGATTTCAATCAGGTAGTGGAACGCTACTTTTGAGGCATTTGGCACCTGATAAAACATCGATTCACCAAAAAAAGCCGCTCCCAGCGCAACCCCATAAAGACCGCCAACCAGACCATTATCGATATACGTTTCAACGCTGTGGGCCATTCCCATCTGGTGCAACTCCACATACGCTTCGATAATTTCTTCGGAAATCCAGGTGCCGTCATTTTCGGAACGGGGCAGCGCACACTTTCGCATAACCTGCTCGAAGTCAGTATTAATTCGAACTTCGAACACTTTTTTATTCAGGATAGGCCGCAGTGATTTAGCGGGTTGGTAGGTATCGAGGGGAATGATGGCACGGGGGTCGGGGGAATACCAATATAGCGTATTGTCCGTGTCGGCCATCGGAAAGATACCATTGATGTAGCCATAAATCAGGTCATCAGAAGACAGACGATACATGGAGATTCGCGAAGGTTCTCCAACAAATATATAAAAATATTGGTTTGTAAAAAATGGCACGATTACTGAACGTTTCTGCAAAATTATCGTTATTTTATTGCACAAGCGGAACAATTCCTTTATCATTGTCCCGCTTTTTGGCAAACACAAAAATGGCAACACGCGTCTATCTACCGACATTCTACCACACAACGCCATTTCGGTTCAGGTCCGAAAGGACCCGACCTAATTGCTTGCCTATGCGGTGAGCATCCGCTCCTGCGGTTCAGCCCTTTCTTATTTTTATTTATCAACAAACTTTTTTGATCACACGATCCAACCGGTTATCCGCCGGACAAGGGTGCCTTCATTCGATCAAACGACGATGATTTCAGAAGTAAACAACGATACATACGTAGTTCAGGTGGCCGATGAAAACCACCTTCAACTGGCCGAAGCGATCTGCAAAGAAATGGAGGAAAGCGCGAAGGCCCGGGGAACAGGCATTGCCAAACGCTCGCCTTTGTACCTGATGGAGAAGATGCTGGAAGGCAAGGCGATTGTGGCAACGACAAAAACCGGCGAATGGGTGGGTTTTTGTTACATCGAGACCTGGCAGCACGGCAAGTTCGTCGCCAATTCGGGCCTGATCGTCCATTCTTCTTTTCGGAAGAGCGGCATTGCCACGCGCATCAAAAACGAAGCCTTCAAGCTTTCACGCAAGAAATATCCCGATGCCAAAATCATCGGCTTAACGACCAGCCTGGCGGTGATGAAGATCAATTCAGATCTGGGCTACGAACCCGTGACATTCAGCGAATTACCGGCGGATGATGCGTTCTGGAAAGGCTGTTCGAGCTGTGTCAATTATGATATTCTGACCCGGACCAACCGGAAACACTGCCTCTGTACGGGCATGTTGTATGATCCCGAGCAGCACAAAAAGACGGAAGAGAAAACCGAAAAGTGGAATTTTCTGAAGGAATCGAAGCTGTATGAACGTTGGATGCGCATCAAGCAGCGCATTCTGATGCGTTTTCAGGATCGCCCCCGGACGAGGAAACCCGAACGCGAGTTGGAAACCGTCGGGTAATAAAGTCATTGTAAAGGTATTCAAGTGATTTTAAGTCCCTTTCGGCGGTCGGCTGGAAGGGATTTTTTAGTTTTGTGTCTTACATACAATCTGAGCTGTCCCCAATCCGGTCAGATCAGCCCTTTTCGTTCCATACGTCCCACAGTTCACCGTGATGTCTCAACAGAAAAAAGTAGTTCTTGCGTTTAGCGGAGGTCTCGACACCTCGTTTTGTGTTAAATACTTATCCGAAGATCTGGGGTATGAAATCTACTCCGTGCTGGTCGATACCGGCGGTTTTTCGGAGGCCGATTTGAAAACCATCGAAGACCGGGCCTATTCGCTGGGCGTGAAGCACCATACCGCCATCGCCAAAACCGACGATTACTACCAGCAATGTTTAAAATACCTGGTGTATGGTAACGTACTGAAAAACAACACCTACCCCCTGAGCGTCAGCGCCGAGCGGATTTTTCAGGCCATCGCCGTCGCCGAATATGCCAAATCCATCGGTGCCAATGCCATTGCACACGGCAGCACCGGCGCAGGCAACGACCAGGTACGGTTCGATATGGCGTTCCGGATCATTGCCCCCGACGCCGAAATCATCACGCCCATCCGCGACCTGCGGCTGTCGCGCGAAGCGGAAATCGACTACCTGAAAGCCAAGGGCGTGGAGCAGGAATGGCACAAAGCCGCCTATTCCATCAACAAAGGCTTGTGGGGAACCTCCGTGGGCGGTCGCGAAACGCTGACTTCCAACGGTTTTCTGCCCGAATCGGCCTGGCCGACGCAGGTGACCAAAACCGAACCGGAGCAAATCACGCTGCATTTCGAAGCGGGTGAACTGAAAGGCATCGGTGACGAACCCGTCGGTGATCCCGTTCAGGCCATTCAACAACTGACGGCGCTGGCCGGGCCGTTTGGCATTGGCCGCGATATTCACGTCGGCGACACCATCATCGGCATTAAAGGCCGGGTCGGTTTTGAAGCTCCGGCTCCGCTGATTATCCTGAAAGCGCACCACGCCATCGAAAAGCACGTGCTGACCAAATGGCAGCAATACTGGAAAGATCAACTGGCCAACTGGTACGGCACAATGCTGCACGAAGGCCAGTTTCTGGACCCCGTCATGCGGAACATCGAAACCTTCCTGACCGATACCCAAACCCACGTCACGGGTAAAGTGCACGTTTTGCTGGCCCCCTATCGGTTCCAGGTGCTCGGCATCGAATCGCCGTTCGACCTGATGTCGTCCGCATTCGGCAGCTACGGCGAAATGAACAACGCCTGGACCGGCGAGGATGTCCGTGGCTTCTCGAAAGTGATGTCGAATCAGTTGATGATTTATGGGAAAGTGAAGGAAAGCGCAAACAAATAATAAATGTAGAATGTAAAATGATGAATGTACAAGTGCGTGGTGTCGCTCTAACACTTTTACATTCATCATTTTACATTTGCTATTTTACATTCCTTAAAATTTGAACGTAATCATCGACGCCAGCCTTCCGGGTATTGGCTTTTACCACCGTCAGGCCAAAACGGGCGTGAGTCGCGTAGCCGAGCAATTGGTGAAGGGACTGCTTGCCTCGGAGCAGGTGCAGCTTTCGCTGGCTGCGCCGACCAACCAGGCCGAAACGTTGCGGTATGCGCGGGAAACCTTCGGGACACAGGCTCCGCCCTTGATCAACCGCCCGGTCGAACAGCGGTGGGCGAAGCTGGAAAACGCCCTGCTCGGTCCGTTTGCGCCCCAAAGTATGCCCTCGAAGGTGATTCGGCAGGTTTTTTACCGATCCCGAAAAGCGTTGAAGGGCGAACAGGCCCGGTTTTCGGCAGAACGGCTGCCGAACGGCGCCATTTACCATTCGCCGTTTTTTGCCATTCCGGACGACATTGGACGAATGCCACACGTTCGCAAGGTGCTGACGGTACATGATTTGATTCCCATTCACCACCCCGAATGGTTTCCGGCGGGTGAGCGGGCGGTCAAAGAGGCAATCCAGAACCTGCCCAAAGACGCGCACGTCGTCACCGTTTCCGAAGCGACGAAAGTGGATTTTTGCCAGTTTACCGGTTTTGATCCGACCCGCGTAACGCCCATTCATCTGGCGGCTTCAAAAACGCTGTTTTATCCGGTAACCGATGCCGCGCGAATCAAAGCCACGCAGCAACGCTTCGGCCTGGGCGACGAACCGTATCTGCTCAGTCTGGCCACCCTCGAACCGCGCAAAAACCTCGATCACCTCATCCGCTGTTTTGTTCAACTGGCCGAAAGCGGGGAGCTGCCGACGGAAGTGAAGCTGGTATTGGTCGGTACGAAAGGCTGGAAAATGGATCAGGTTTTGAGCGAAATCGCAAAGAACGACAAGATTCGGTCGCGGCTGGTTTTCACCGGTTTTGTGCCTGACGAAGACCTGGCCGCTATGTATTCCGGTGCCCTGGCCTTCGTATATCCATCCCTGTTCGAAGGCTTTGGATTGCCGCCGTTAGAAGCCATGCAATGCGGTTTACCGGTGATTACCTCGAACGTTTCGTCACTGCCCGAAGTGGTTGGCGATGCGGCCATTCAGGTGTCACCTACCGACGCCGACGCGCTCGCCCAGGCCATGCTGACGGTGGTTCGGTCGGCCGATTTACGCAACGAATTAGCAACCCAAGCGCTCCGGCGGGCACAATTGTTCTCGTGGGAACGTTTCACCAGTGAGCACATCAGGCTCTACCAGACATTATGACTAAACTACGTATCGGGATTATCGGCGGAGCGGGCTACACGGGTGGCGAGTTGCTGCGCATCCTCATCAACCACCCCAACGCCGAAATTGCCTTTGTCCACAGCAAAAGCCAGGCAGGAAAACCGGTTTACAACACCCACACGGATTTACTGGGCGACACCGATCTGACTTTTTCCGGAGACGACACCCGCGACCTGGTCAACCAGGCCAACCTCTCTGTGATTTTTCTCTGCTCCGGCCACGGCGAATCCGCGAAGTTTCTGGCGGAAAATCCGATCCCGGAAACGCTGAAAGTAATTGATTTGAGCACCGATTTCCGCGATCAGTCGAACGGCTTTGTATACGGTTTGCCCGAACTGCAACGCGAACGCATCCAATCCGCAACCAAAATCGCGAACCCCGGTTGTTTTGCCACCAGCATTCAACTCGCTTTGCTCCCCCTGGCGCAGGCCGGGCTGCTCTCGGAGGCCGTTCAGGTGAGCGCCATCACCGGCTCCACCGGCGCGGGACAATCATTAAGCCCAACCACGCATTTCACCTGGCGGAACAACAACGTTTCGATTTACAAAGCCTTTACGCACCAGCACCTGACGGAAATCCGCCAGAGTCTGACTGCCTTGCAACCCGGTTTTGATCAGCCGATCCACTTTGTTCCGTACCGGGGCGACTTCACCCGCGGCATCATGGCCAACGTCTATACGCCCTTTGCCGGGAGCCTTGACGAAGCCCGTCAGCTTTTTGACACCTACTACCGCAGCCACCCGTTTACGCACCTCAGCAACATGCCGGTGGATGTGAAGCAGGTTGTCAACACCAACAAATGCCTGATTCACCTGGAAAAACACGACGGTCAGTTGCTCATCAGCAGTGTGATCGATAACCTGACCAAAGGCGCATCGGGGCATGCCGTTCAAAATATGAATCTGCTGTTCGGGTTGCCGGAAGATACGGGACTGCGACTGAAAGCCGTTGCGTTTTAACTTTCTCAGGGGGCCGGATCACACAAAATCCGGCCTTTTTTTGTGAGTTATTGGCTCTACACCGCCAGTTACCGACTCCCGCTGGCCGACGGTCTCGAAGCCTGTATCTTTGTGTTCATACGTAACCGACACAACAAAGAAACCTGACCGTCGTTGATCTTCATTTAAACGCGGACGAAAGTCCGTGGGTGCGTAGGTGGTTTGAAGTTTTGTCTTATTTTTACAAAAAACATTCTAATCCCATGGAAAAACCGTTCACGGCGAAACCGTACCCCTGGCTAAAGCATTATCCGGAGGGTATTCCTGCCGACATAAATCCCGATGCCTATTCATCCCTGATCGACCTGATCGATGAAGGCTGCCAGCGGTTTGCCAGTCTACCGGCCTACGCGAACATGGATAAGCAACTGACGTTCCGGGAAATTTACACGCTTTCCGGACACTTTGCTTCTTACCTGCAAAACAACCTGAAACTGCAAAAAGGCGACCGTGTTGCCATTCAAATGCCGAACCTGTTGCAGTATCCGGTGGCTATTTTCGGCATTCTCCGGGCCGGTCTGGTGGTTGTCAACACAAATCCGCTGTATACGCCCCGGGAAATGCAGCACCAGTTCAAAGATTCGGGGGCGAAGGCCATTATCATTCTCGCCAATTTTGCCGCAAATCTGGAAAAAATCATCGCCCAAACGGACATTAAACACGTTATCATTACCAATGTGGGCGATTTGCTCGGCTTCCCGAAGAAGCTGATTGTCAATGCCGTCGTGAAATACGTCAAGAAACTGATTCCACCCTATCACCTGCCTCAGGCGGTTTCGCTGGCAGATGCCCTGAGCCGGGGAAGTCGCCAGCCGTTGCAGAAAGTTCAGGTAGTGGGCACCGATATGGCCTTCGTTCAGTATACGGGTGGCACCACGGGGGTTTCGAAAGGAGCCATGTTAACGCACCGCAACATCATCGCCAACACAGAAGCCGGTTGTTACTGGATGCAGATCGACCGCATGAAAACAGACCAGTGCGTGATCATTACACCCTTGCCCTTGTACCACATTTATGCCCTGACCGTGAACGCCATGCTGGCGCTCAAGAGCGGTTGCCTGAATGTGCTCATCACCAACCCGCGCGACATGAATGCGTTCATCGACGAGATGAAGAAATACAAATTCAACATGTTTGTCGGATTGAACACGCTCTACAACGGGTTGGTCAATCACCCCCGGATCAATGAAGTCGATTTCAGTCACCTCCAGATTTCGTCGGCGGGCGGCATGGCACTGCAAACGGCCGTGGCCGAACGCTGGAAAAGCCTGAGCGGGAATGTGATTTCGGAAGGATACGGTTTGTCGGAAACCTCGCCGATTCTATCATCAAACCCCTGCGACGGCACGGCCCGGCTGGGAACGATCGGTCTGCCGCTGCCGAGTACGGAGCTGAAAATCATGCAGGAAGACGGCACCGAAGCGCCGATGGGAATGCCGGGGGAAGTGTGGGCGAAAGGACCGCAGGTTTTTCCGGGTTATTACAACCGCCCCGACGAAACCGCCAAAGTGATGGAAGGAGACTGGTTCAAAACGGGCGACATCGGGGTGATGGACGAAGACGGTTTTTTCCGGATTGTCGACCGCAAGAAAGACATGATTCTGGTTTCGGGCTTCAACGTATACCCCAATGAAATCGAAGATGTGATCGCCCAGTGTCCGGGAGTACTGGAAGTGGCCTGCATCGGCGTACCTGACGATAAATCGACGGAAGCCGTCAAAATCTTTGTGGTCAAAAAAGACCCCAACCTCACAGCCGAAGACATTCTCAAATACAGCAAAGACCAGCTGACCAATTATAAACGACCGCGTCACATTGAGTTTCGGACCGAGTTACCGAAAAGCAACGTTGGCAAGATTCTGCGACGGCCACTGCGCGACGAGGAACTCGCTAAACTCTCGAAGAAGTAAAAGACAAGCGGTTGAAAAACCGCTTTTTTTGTGCCTCAGGCCACGGCATACTGCGTCGTAAGCGGAAGGAACTCCTGCTGAAAGGCAACCACCAGCCGCATAAAATGCGTAGTTTTCCGACGAGAAACTTCAATTTCGCACCCATTTGTCAGACAGATGGTTGTGCTTTTCCCCGGGCGGATTTCCTGTAGATACAGCAGGTTGATGATGCTTTTTTTGTGGGGCCTCACAAAGATTTCCGTCGGCAGACGGCCTTCCAGTTTTTTCAGCGTCAGCGATACAATCATCTCGGAACCGTCGCTAAAATGCACCACCGTGTAGTTGCCCTGTCCTTCGAGCCAGGTGATTCGGTACGCCGGGATTTTCCGACGCTGGCCCCAGAAAGGCAGGACGATGTCTGACAGATTCAGATGACGGGTGACGGCTTGCAACTGGTACTCGGAGTAACTATTTCTGGGGGTGGAATGGATTTGTAATTTCATATACGTAGCCGTTGTATATTGATCTTCTACAAAAATGGCTCATATTATTTGATAAACGCAATGTTTTTTTAACATTTTACCCTGAAGCAGCAAAAATATTTTCAACTTATTTACCATAATGCCGTTTTACTGCACTACAACGCCTTTTTTAGTAACCTTTGGACGGTTTGCAACTTTGAAAACCGCCCTCGTGTTTGTCTCAGACAGGCTTTCATTCTTCGTACACTCTTCATGGCTACTTTATTAGATTTTGTTGGGAACACCCCATTGGTTGAATTAAACCGTATTCACTCACATCCAGGCGTTAAGCTGTACGGAAAGATGGAAGGACACAATCCGGGCGGCAGCGTGAAGGATCGTCCGGCCTACAGCATGATCAAGGGAGCCATCGATCGTGGTGATCTTAAACCGGGTATGAAATTGATCGAAGCCACGAGCGGGAACACCGGCATTGCACTGGCCATGATTGCCCGGCTCTACAACGTTGAGATTGAACTGGTTTTGCCCCAGAACTCGACCCGCGAACGGATTCTGACCATGCAGGCATTCGGTGCAAAAGTGACCCTGCTGGAAACGATGGAAAGCGCCCGCGATTATGCCGAGGAACAAGCCACAAAAGGGAATTATTTTCTCCTCAATCAATTTGCCAATCCTGACAACTACTTAGCCCATTACCGCACCACAGGCCCCGAAATCTGGAAAGATACTCAGAGTAAAATTACTCATTTTGTTTCAGCCATGGGGACCACCGGCACCATCATGGGAACGTCCCGGTATCTGAAGGAACAGAACCCGGCGGTTCAGGTGATCGGCTGCCAGCCTTCCGAAGGGTCACAGATCCCGGGAATCCGGAAATGGCCTGAGGAATACCTGCCCAAAATTTTTGAACCCAGCCGCGTCGATCGCGTCATTGAAATGTCGCAGGACGACGCCACCCGGATGACCCGCCGGTTGGCCCGCGAAGAGGGAATTTTTGCCGGGATGAGCAGCGGAGGGGCGGTTTTTGCCGCGCTTAAGCTGATTGAAGAACTGGAAGAGGGCGTCGTGGTCTGCATTATTTGCGACCGGGGCGACCGGTATTTGTCGTCCGATCTGTTTGGCAGTTAACCGAACAACGCAGCGGCCGATCAGCCGCCGGAGAATGACTGCCGGGAAATAAATTTTTCCGGCAGTTAATATTCCATCTGACGGCTTGCACCGCATCCCGACAGTTCTGTACATTTGTGTTATGTACAAGCGCGTCGTCCTGCCCCTCCTCTTTCGTTTTGATGCTGAACAAATTCACCATTTTGTTACTTCCTTCCTGAAAATTTCGCTGGCCATCCCCGGTTTTCGCTGGCTGGCCCGTCAGTTGTTTACCGTCGACGATCCGCGCCTGAAACGGAAAGTTTTCGGCATTCAGTTTACCAATCCCGTTGGCCTGGCCGCGGGTTTCGACAAAAATGCGGAATGGGTCGACGAACTCGGCTGTCTGGGTTTTGGCTTTATTGAAATCGGGACCGTAACGCCCCGCCTCCAGGCTGGCAACGACCGCCCCCGGCTTTTCCGACTGAAAGCCGACCAAGGGCTCATCAACCGCATGGGCTTCAACAACGAAGGTGCCAAAGCGGCTGCCAGTCGGCTGCGCAAACGGCGTTCAGGCCAGCAACTGATTATCGGCGGAAACATCGGCAAAAATAAAACGACGCCGAACGAAAGCGCGCTGGACGATTACCTGGCCTGCTTTCACGACTTGTTCGATACCGTCGATTATTTCGTCGTCAATGTCAGTTCGCCCAACACACCGGGGCTGCGGGCCTTGCAGGAAAAAGAACCGCTCACGGCCCTGTTGCAGCGCCTGCAGGACGAAAACCGCCGGAAACCGGTTGCGAAACCCATTCTACTCAAAATTGCCCCCGACCTGACCAACAGTCAGTTGGATGATATTATCGAAATTGTTTCCACCACCCGCATTGCCGGTATTATTGCGACCAACACGACCATCAGCCGCGACGGTTTGCAAACCGACGCCCAGACCGTTGAAAAAATAGGCATGGGTGGCGTCAGCGGAGCGCCGTTAAAACAACGTTCGACGGAAGTGATTCGTTATCTTTGTCAACAATCGGGTCATGCGTTCCCGGTTATTGGGGTAGGCGGTATTGCCACGGCGGAAGATGCGCTCGAAAAACTGCGGGCGGGAGCCAGTCTGGTGCAGGTGTACACGGGGTTCATTTACGAGGGCCCTACGTTGGCTAAAGAGATTTGCAAAGTACTGGCAGAAGAGGTAGATTATAGCCATTTACAAAAAAATGAGTCAACCCATTAACCGACAAAACTCCATTCGGAACGAGCGGCCGAAAGCGCGGCCATCGTCGGTTTCGATAAAATGGCCGACCTGGCAAGCCGACCGCCGGTCGCAATTAGCCTTTGGCGGGTTGCTGATGCTGCTGGCCATCGGGCTAACCGTGGCCTTCTGCTCCTACTTGCTCACCGGTCAGGCCGACCAGAGCGTGTTGAGCAAAGTGACGGATGCTCCCCTGCGGGAATCGGGCACCGAAATGCGGAATTTCCTGGGAATTCTGGGGGCCTACATTGCCCACGTGTTCATTTTCCGCTGGTTCGGAATTGCCGCCCTCGGCATTCCCATCATCCTGTTTTTAGCCGGGTGTAAGCTGGCTTTCAATTTCGAACTGTTGCCGCTAAGCCGCACGACCAAAGCTGTGCTGTTTTACATGACCTGGATCAGTGCGCTGGCCGGTTACATTGTTCTGGCCACCGACTCCGTCGGGCAGGGCAGCGTCTGGTGCGGTGGCATAGGCTACGAAGTGAACGTCTGGCTCTATAACCTCATTGGCTGGGGCGGTCTTGCCATCATTGGGTTCGCGCTGTTCGTCTTTCTCGTTTTTTTCTACGGCATTACCAAATTGCCGTCGATCTCGTTGCCCCAAAGACCGGTTTCGGCCTCCAAAGCAGCTTATGATAGCGAGGACGATGATCCGGAAGAAGAGGACGAAGATGATGTAAAGGATTTTATCGACGTCAAACCGGCATCGAACGGCGTTCCGAAACCGGTACCCTCGCCAACGCCAGTTCCGGTGGCCGAAGTCCCGGCGGAACCCGAGCCCCTGAATGGGCACACGACTGAACTGAAGCCCGAAAAGGTCAATGGATCGGGGCCACCCGCTAAAAAACCGCTTACGTTTACCATTGCCGATACCACGCCAATCGAACCGGCTTCCGAATCGCCCCAACCCGTTGCGGAAGTGTTTGCCGGACCAACGGACGAGGTGGACGAGGATGCGTTGAAATTGCACGGTCTGTATGATCCAACGCTCGATCTGCCCCGGTATCAGTTCCCGACCATCGACTTGCTGACCGAATATCCGGAAAATAAAAAGGCCCAGGTTTCGGCGGAAGAACTGGAAGCCAACAAAGACCGGATTGTGGATACCCTCCAGAATTACGGCATCACGATCGATAGCATCAAGGCGACCATCGGGCCAACCGTCACCCTGTACGAGATTATTCCGGCGGCCGGGGTACGGATTTCGAAGATCAAGAGCCTGGAAGATGACATTGCCCTGAGTTTGGCGGCCCTCGGTATTCGGATCATTGCGCCGATGCCCGGCCAGGGAACCATCGGGATCGAGGTGCCGAACAAAAACCGGGAAATGGTGGCGATGCGGTCCGTGATGACTACCGAGAAATTTACCAAAAGTAATTTCGAGTTGCCGGTGGTGATGGGTAAAACCATTTCCAACGAGATTTACGTGGCCGATCTGGCCAAAATGCCCCATTTGCTCATGGCCGGTGCCACGGGACAGGGGAAATCCGTCGGGTTGAATGTGTTGCTAACGTCGCTGATTTACAAGAAACACCCCTCGCAGCTCAAACTCATCCTGGTTGATCCGAAAAAGGTGGAATTGACGCTGTTCAACAAACTCGAACGGCATTTTCTGGCCCAGTTGCCCGACAGCGACGAGCCGATTATTACCGACACAAAAAAGGTGGTCAATACGCTCAACTCGCTTTGTATCGAAATGGATAACCGGTACAACCTGCTCAAAGACGCGCAGTGCCGGAACCTGAAAGAATACAACGCCAAGTTTATCCAGCGCCGGTTGAACCCGGAAAAAGGACACAAGTTCCTGCCGTATATCGTCCTGGTGATTGACGAGTTGGCCGATCTGATGATGACGGCGGGCAAGGAAGTTGAACAGCCCATTGCCCGGCTGGCGCAGTTGGCGCGGGCCATCGGGATTCACCTGGTGGTGGCTACGCAACGGCCCTCCGTAAACGTCATTACGGGTTTGATCAAAGCCAACTTCCCGGCGCGTCTGTCGTTCAAGGTGACCTCAAAAATCGACTCCCGAACCATTCTGGATACGGGCGGTGCCGAGCAACTGGTCGGGATGGGGGACATGCTGTTCTCGTCCAATTCCGATATTGTCCGGCTGCAATGTCCGTTTGTCGATACCAACGAAATTGAAGACATCTGCGAATTTGTCGGCAGCCAGCGCGGGTATGATTCGGCGTATAACCTGCCCGAATTTGCCGGTGATGAATCAGGAAGCAGCGAAGAAAAAGAAATTGACCTTGAAAACCGCGATCCGATGTTCGACGAAGCGGCTCGTCTGGTGGTTAATCACCAGCAGGGCAGCACCTCGCTCATTCAGCGCCGGTTAAAGTTAGGCTACAACCGGGCCGGTCGGCTCATCGATCAGTTGGAAGCCGCCGGTATTGTGGGTGCCTTCGAGGGCAGCAAGGCCCGTGAGGTGCTGGTTCAGGACATCCATACGCTGGAGGAAATTCTAAAAAACATGAATTAGAAAGCCCGTACAGGCGGAGAAAGGAATGGAGAGATGATGACGACGGGGTCATTTCTTTCTGTTCGCTTCCCCGCTTTTCTATTGGGGCTTTCTCCTTTTTATTAAACTTTTTCCTATAAATCTTGTCTACCTACAAAACGGTCAGCAACTTTGCGGGCGGTTTTAGAAATCACCCGAAATTACGTAAAAGACGATACACATGAAAAAATTAGCCTTGTTGTGGGCATTGGTTATTGGATTTTCGCTGCCTTCGGTGGCGCAAAAAGATAAAAAAGCATCGGACGTTTTAGATGCCATGAGTGCCAAATACAAAGCACTAAATTCCTACAAAGCCGCCTTTACCTACACGGGCGAAGGGAGCAATTACAAGGGTGATTTAACGGTGAAAAAGAACGCGTTTCGGTTGAAGCTGGCCGGTCAGGAAGTATTCACCGACGGCAAAACGATGTCTACTTACATCAAGGAAACGAACGAAGTGAACGTACAGGATTACGACGCCGGAGCCGCCGGGGACTTCAATCCGACAAAGATTTACTCCATCTACAAACAAGGGTACAACTACAAATACATCGGCGAGCAGAAACAGGGCGGTCAACCCGTCGAAGTGGTGGAACTGACCCCCGAAAAGAAAAGCACGCAAATTGTTAAAGTACAAATCTCCGTCAACAAAAAAGACAAGCAGGTCAGAGGCTGGAAACTGACCGATAAAACCGGTAAGGTAACCAGTTATACGATCGACAAATTCACTCCGAACGTCTCCGTAGCCGATTCGTATTTTGTGTTTGACAAAACCAAGTATCCCGGCGTTGAAGTCGTCGACTTGCGATAAGGGCGACTTATCCGGCCTGTGCCGGAGAAATGACGGTTTCTGTACGGTTTTGCGGAATACGAAATGGTTGCCGTTTCCAGTAGGTCAATGACCGCCAGGCCCATTCCAGGGGGCCAAAGTAAAAATGCCGTAGCCACAACGGACTGGCAATCAACTGAAAGATCCAGACACCAGCGACGACGTAGAACAGTTGGTAGTAGGTCAATTTACCGAAATAGCCCAAGCCGTACCCAAAGAAAATAAAGGTGCAAATCAGGGTCTGCATCACGTAATTGGAGAAAGCCATCTGACCGACTGCCCCCAAAGCGCTCATCAGTCCTCGTAACCAGCCCGATTTGTAGATGATCATAATCAGCCCGACATGCCCCAGAGCCATCGTTACCCGGCGAATGTCGTAGGTGCTGCGGGGAAACCCAAAACCGTACGTGTCCAGGTAAAGTCCAAAGTTCGTGTGCGCTTCCAGGGTGAGTTGGTGGGCCAGCCAGCCGAGTGGAATGCCGATGCCGTAGCCAATCAGCATCAACGCCAGGTAACTTCGTCGCCGGAGCCGACCGGTAAAAACGCCTAATTTATAAAGTGCCATACCGAGAAACATCATTCCGATAGCATCCCAGAAGTAAAAATTATACATCACCGCCGACTGGATTTCACTGTTGATGGGTACATAATACGCCCAAACCGTCGGATAACCGGAACGTACTTTCTTGATCTCTTCATCAATCTTTTTCTGATCCGGTTTGCCGTTTTTCACGACGGTTTCCCACGCCTGTTTGTCAGCTTTTTGCTCATCGGTCAGCTTCTTTTTCTGCTTTTCCAGCGCCACCACTTTCAGGTAGGCTTCCCGTTTTCCCTTCGTTTCCTGAAAGCGTAAATTCCCTTTAAAAATGAGGACGCCGAAACAGAATACGCTGGCCAGAATCAGATACCGCGGAGCCAGCTTCCGAAACGGAAACAGAAACAACCCGCAAAGACCGTAAGCATACAGAATATCGCCCGCCCAGAGCAGAATGTAGGCATCCAGCACACCAAACAGAATCATCCACAGAATCCGGCGGTAGTAAATATCAGCCACCGACAACCCCACGGCATGTTCCTTGCGCGTGGTCAACAGAATCACCCCCGCGCCAAAGAGCATGGAAAACAGCGCCCGCATTTTGCCCGAAAAAGCAATGTCTACGATCTGGTGGGTGATAAAGTTGGTGTCGCCGGGATGGTCGAACTTCAGGGAACCCAGCATTCCTTCCGGCAGTCCGAAATACGGAATGTTCATCATCAGAATGCCCAGCAACGCGACTCCACGAATGACGTCGATGGAGCGAATGCGTTCGGCCCGCTCAACCGGGCGCAGGTTTTCAGCCACTGCGGCCGACGAAGTTGCAGAAACGTCGGGCGTATTCATAACCGGCAGGAATTAGAGGAAAAAGGAGGTTCGCTACGGTAAATAGCGAAGGATTTGATTCATATCCAATTCCGGATTGGGGGATTTTAGGATTCGGTACCAGGCCTATTCGCCATGGCATCCAGGACCAGTTCGATTTCTGACTGCACCCGGCCGAGGAGCTCGTTTACGTTCTCAGCATCAAACCGTTCGAGGTATTCCAGCGTACGCGCCAGCGCAGCGAGGTCGGGCATACCGGCACTCACGGCGGTTCCATACAATTTGTGTCCGGCGGCTTTCAACCCTGCTAAATTGGCTTTTTCGGCCTGAAGAAGAAGCTGAGGAATCGATTTTCTCAATTCATCGCCGGCAACCTCCACCAGCTCCCGTACCAACGCCAGATCATGCCCCGCCATTTTTTTGATCACCTCCAGGTCAAAATGGGCATTCCTTTCGGCGAACTGATCGACCGCATGGGCGGTTTTTGGCTCAGCCCACAACCACACCCTGAACAGGGAAGCCAGGGATTCTTCCACAATGGGTTTGGTAAGAAAATCGTCCATTCCGGCGGCCAGACACTTCTCCCGTTCCCCTTTCACGGTTCCCGCCGTCAGGGCAACAATCGGAATGCGCCGATCCTTCTCCAGTTCCCGGATTCGCTGCGTAGCTTCGTACCCATTCATCAGCGGCATCTGGACATCCATCAGAATCAGATCGGGAGATTCCCGGATATAACCCTGAACCGCTTCCACCCCGTTGGCCGCTTCCAGGATGTGTGCATTCGGGGCAAGGCGGCCAACAATGACTTTCGCCAGCAGCAGATTAATTTTATTATCTTCAACGATCAGCACCTTTACGGCTTTGCGATCGACCGTGGCCTTCTCGTCAGACAAAGTCGGCACGGATTTGTCTTCCTGTTGCACCAGCCGGTGCAGAGCCTGGTACAGTTCCTGCATTTTGATGGGTTTCACCAACCGCTGGTTAACAGCCAGCGACTCGCAGGCTTTCATGATTTTTTCGTCATCCGACGAGCTATGCAGGAAGATGATGGGTTGCTCGCCGGGCGACGAAGAAAAGCTCGTCCGTATTTTCTGAATCGTTTCCAGCCCATCCATGTAGGGCATGTGGTAATCCATCAGGATAACATCGTATTTTTTAGAACGGTCCAGCAACTGAAGGGCTTCGAAACCATTACTAACCTCCTCAACCTCAATATTTTTCAGCAAAAACATTTGTCGTAAAATAAGGCGGTTGTGCGCATTATCATCCACAATCAACACGTTTTTGATCGGGATCGCGTCGCGCCAGACAATCGCATCCCCTGGTTCAGCCTTGAGCTTGATTTCGAAGAAAAAGCAGCTTCCTTCACCAGGTTTACTCGTCAACTGAAGCTGGCTCCCCATCAAGCCCAACAGTTTATTGGAGATGGTGAGTCCCAGGCCGGTTCCGCCGTATTTTTTCGTCGTGGAGGGGTCTTCCTGGGAAAAAGCATCAAATATCCGTTCCTGCATTTCCGGTTTAATACCAATACCGGTATCCCGCACTTCAAATCGAAACGTGACGTGGTCTTCAGCACCATCACCCAGTGCCGTGATTTTCAGTTCAATTTCACCCTTATCAGTAAATTTAACAGCATTCCCCAGCAAATTGACCAGCACCTGTTTCAGTCGCACCGAATCCACAAAGACGAACCGGGGGAGGTCAACGGAAAGATTTAATAAAACTTCCAGTCCTTTATTTTGAGCCTGGTACGTGATGGTGTCGGCTACCTGACTGCTGATCTCGTACACATCCGTTTTTTCAATCGCCAGTTCCAGTTTTCCGGCTTCGATTTTCGAAAAATCCAGAATGTCGTTGATGATACTCAGTAAGGTATTGGCCGATTGGTTGACGATGGACAAATACTGCTGCTGCGTGGTGTTTAGGGCGGTTTTCAGCACCAGATCCGTAAAACCAATGACCCCATTGAGCGGAGTTCGGATTTCATGGCTCATGTTGGCCAGAAACTCCGATTTCGCCAGACTGGCCTGCTCGGCCATACTCTTCGCTTTTTTCAGTTCATCGCGTTGCAGGCAAATTTCGGTGATGTCCTGGGTAAATATCATGATGCCCCCGATGGTACCATCGAATTGGTACCACGGCCGGACTTCCCAACGCAGATACTGGTCGTTATGCCATCCTTCAGGCCGCCAGATGTCTTCTTCATTCTTTTCGATGGCTCCGTTGACACAACGGGCATGAATTGCCTTCCATTCATCCGATAAATTGGGAAATACCTCATAATGGGACCGCCCAAGCACACTACCCGACAAATGATACTCTTCCATCCAGCGATTGCTGACGGCGATGTATCGGATGTCCCGGTCGAACATGGCTACAGCCGCCGGAGCGTGTTCAACAAAGGCGGCCAACCGAAGTTTTTCGTTGACCAGCGCCTGTTCTGCTTTCTTTCGTTCATCAATATCCTGAAACGTGCCGTACAAGCGTATACACTTTCCGTCCTGGAATTCAGGGGTTCCGAGCGCCCGGATCCATACGGTTCTTCCTTTGGCCGTAACGATCTGTAATTCTACATCATAGGCGACACCTTCCTGAACGGAGCGGTTGACGGCTTCCATAATCTGCTCGTAATTTTTCCCCTTGAAGAAAGATACGGCAGCATTAAAATCTGGAACATAATCTTTCGGCACTTCATGAATCGCCTTCGTTACCGTTGACCAGTATACGGTTTCCTGGGCAACATTTACTTCCCAGGTCCCAATCCGGGCCACCTCGTTGGTTTGTTCCAGAATTTCTTTGGTCCGGTTCAAATCAACTTCCAACTGGTGCCTGCGGGTAATATCGATGGCATTTCCAATCACATAGGTATGCCCGTTCAGCTCCTTTTCCAGAATGTTGTTGAACAACCAGATCAACAATGCCCCATCTTTGGTGAGCGTATGCATCAGCCCGCTGGCCCGACCGGTTTTGCTAATGGTTTTCAGGTAAGCGGTCAGCGCACTCTGGTGAGCTTCAGGAACAATATCGGACAACCGCAGGCCGACTAATTCGGACGGTTCATACCCCAAAGCGTGGGCACCCGCACTGTTGACGGTGAGCAGTTTCCCCTCCAGATCATGGATGCACATGAGCCCCTGAGAGTTTTCAAAAAACGACCGGAATTTGTTTTCCGACTGGAACAACAGAAGTTCTTTCTCTTTCTCGTCGGTAATGTCCCGGGCAATGGCAAACAGATACCCGGTGCCGGGTTCGGGGGTCGCTACCCATTGCAGGTTCCGGTAAGTGCCGTTTTGACAACGAAACCGGTGGGCAAAATTGATGGTTGACCGGCCCGATGCCAGTTCGGCAATTTCATCGCGGGTAGCTTGTAGGTCATCCGGATGTACTAAATCAAAAAAGGAAGTTTGCAGCAGGTAGGACTCATCCCATCCGAGTACATCATGAAAAGCCGGGTTGAGTTTTTTAAAATAGCCATCTGTACCCGCAACACAGATCAGGTCATTGGACAGCGCAAAGAGGTTCCCGAGGTATTTCAGCTCCTGGTTCTGGCGATGTTTAATAATCAGTTCAATAACCGCATCACCCAACAGGCGTAACGATTTTTGCTGGCTTTCGGTGAGTTGCCGGGGAATTCGATCCAGTACACAAAGCGTTCCCAAGGCATACCCATCGGAATCGGTCAACGGATAACCGGCGTAAAACCGGATGTGGGGATCTGAAGTGACCAGCGGATTCTCTTTAAAGCGCGTATCACGCGTGGCATCTTCCACTTCGAAGAGGTCACTATTCAGAATAGCGTACCGACAAAAAGCGATGTCCCGGCTGGTTTCTTTCAGATCAAGGCCAACCCTTGATTTAAACCATTGCCGATTATCGTCGATGAGCGACACCAACGAAATCGGAACCTGGCAAATCAGGGATGCCAGCTCGGTCAGCCGGTCAAATTCCTTCTCGGGAACCGTGTCCAGAATCTGGTACCGGTGCAAAGCCTTTACTCTTTCATGCTCATTAAATGGAATTGGCATGGCATTGATTACGGTGTATAAAATTACCGTAATCAACAGCATTTTCCAGGCCAAGTTACCAATATGAGCGATTTGTACACATAAATTAATCCGAATGAATGGCTTGCTTGTACCTATCTGTTGTTCTTACGCCCGATCTGTGGACACACTTTTGTAAATTCGGTGGGTCGCATTGTGATCCCGTGGCAAAATAGAGCGGAATACATACCCGACAGCAAGCGCCAGACCCAAGCAAAGGGCAACCGTAGTCACCACGGTTTTCAGCACCAGACCAATTCCGATCAGTAACAGAAAATTGATAAAAATACTCCAGCCACTCACATTACTTTTTGCCTGACCAAAACTCAGGCTGTTGTGTACCCGAAACGCTTTGTACTGCGAAAAAAGAAGGCCATTCAAACTGAAGCAAACCGTACTGATGAGGTAAAAAGAGAGCAGGTACCCACTCAACAGGTTTAAGTAGGCAAGGACGCTGACGGTTACGATCAGATCGATCAGAACAGGAATGATAAAAAGCTGAGAATAAATCAAATACACCTCCGAACGGTTCCTTAACGCACCGTTGATCCACAAAGCCGGAAAGAATCCCCAGCTATTATTGGCCACATAATTGAATATGATGATTGGAGAAACGTATAAGAGAAGCAGAAAATCGGCCATCGAAAAATCACTCGCTGACATCTTTGATGAAAACAATAGCAACAGCGCTTTCATCAGGATTCCGAACGCAAAGGCTTTCCGCGTTTGGGCATTGTTGATGAAGGCCGTATAAACCGGTGACAGGTAGTTTGTCTTTACGAGCAGAACCGTTGATTCCGTTCTCGCTACAGCAGCCCGATCCACTAAAAACAAGAGTATAGTTTGGCTGGCTAATGCAACACTCACTATAAGAAGTAATCCGGTTGGATCGAACCGCCAATGCCAGACCGAAAAACCGATCACTCCACTGAGCATTCCCCAGCTTAACAGGAATACCGCTTGCCACCGGTGCGACGATTCCAGGAACGCTTTCAGCAGTTGAACAAAAACCACCGCGTTGCCCAGCAACAGGAGTGAACTCACCAGATGGGCGTTGGTGTACGTTTTCGAAAATGCGTTCAGGATGACGAAAAGGAATCCCGAACCAACCACCGAAGCCGTAAACGCATCATATAACAGCGTCCCGATCCACTGAGAGCGATATGGAATCGGAAAGGTTTTCGAAAACAGCGTTGACCGCGGTGTATAGGCCGGAAAGAATTCCGTCCACACCCACTGCCCACAGACGACGCCGTTGCTGATCAGGATGAGATTGGCGGGATTAGCTACGATTTTGTCAGAAGTGGCGGCCAAATCGATCAGCCAGCCGGTAGCACCCACGCTCAACGCCAGAGCAGCCATAAAAACAAACCGCAGGCTCAGTCCGAGAATCGACTCCACACTCCGGAAGATGCCAACAAACCGCCGACGCAAGGCGAAAAAGAGGATAGGAAACATCATTCGGGAGGTTAGAGCCAGTCGAAAGTGGTTTGCTTGGTCTTTGGCACTAAAATCTCGAACAGAGCCTCATTGATGACTTTGGTGCCTTGTTCGGTAAAATCCGCCAGTTCGCCGTCAAATTTGATCTGCGTCTCATCCAGCACCAGAATGCGCGTGGCGATTTCTTCCAGGTAACTCAGGTCGTGGGACGCAACCAGGATGATGCGGTCGGCCCGCCGATAGGTTTGCAGAAAGGAAATCAACTGACGGACGGCTATCGGATCGAGACCGGCAAACGGTTCGTCCAGGATTACGACCGACGGAATGTGCAGAATCGCGGCACAGAAACCAATCTTTTTGATCATCCCCGTCGAATACTGGCTCATCTTCTTTTTCAGGACGCCGGGTTCATCAAAAAAGAAATCGGTCAAGTCCGTCGAGCGTTTTTGAAACGTCGCGTCGTCGAGCTTGTGAATCAAGCCCATAAAGCGCAGGTAGTCCGCTCCGGTAAATTCGGGCACAGGCGGAATGGCGTCGGACACGATGCCCAGCACCCGTTTCAACGGCAACCGATCGCCGGTTAACTCCTCGCCTTTGAAATAGAATTCCCCGCTATCTGGCGCAATCAGGTCGATCAGGCAATTCAGAAAGGTAGTTTTTCCCGACCCGTTTTTGCCCAGCAACCCAATCACATCGCCACCCCGAAAGGTCAGATTGAGGGCATCGAGCACGGTTTTTCCCGAATAGGATTTACGGAGTTCTTTAATGACCAGTTCCATCGTGAAAGAAAGTAGTTGTGTGGGCCAACGACTGGGTTTGACAACGTTAGGATTGGTTATCAGACGTGATTAATCCGAAAAAGGCACATCTATCCCTGTTGAATAGCATTCTTTCACCCGACATTCAGGAAAACACAGCCACTGCTTTCTGCTCTTCCAGACAGCCTGTGGTCAAACCGTATACCCGGTCCGTCAGTTGTACCGACTGGCTGCGGTGCGTTACCAATACCGTAGCCAATTGGGGGCGTAGCCGGTTGAGGAGTTCCAATACAAACTGCTCGGTCTGGCGGTCGAGTGCCGAAGTTGCTTCATCCAGCAACAGCAGTTGTGGACGCCGGTACAACGCCCGAGCCAGCCCCACCAGTTGCTGTTGTCCGCCGGAGAGATTAATACCTTCTTCACCAACCAAGGTAAAGTAGCTTTGCGGAAGGGATTCAAAATACCGGTCAAAACCGTGTTTCTGGCAAAAGTGAACGACTGCTTCACCTTCTTCCAGCACATTGCCCAGGCAAATGTTGTCCAGCAGCGTCCCGTTAAAAATCTTGATCGATTGTGGGACGCAGGCAATTCGGTTGCGCCAGTCTTCCAATGAGATATCTGACCAGGAAACCGTCTTTTCAGCCCAATTCAGTGACGTGACGCCAACATTCAGTTGCCCGGTTTCGGGTTCGTAAAACTTTTGAAGAAGTTGCAACAGCATACTCTTCCCCGAGCCGGTTTCACCAACAATGCCAACAATCTCTCCCCGCCTGACGGTAAACGAGACATTTTTCAACAGAGCCGGGCGACCGGGAAAGCGGAAAGAGAGATTCTCTACGGTAAGCGAGGTCAGATGCTGATCCGCTGGGGTCATCTCGCCCATCGTTTCTTTCGGCAGTTCCGTAAACTCCCGCATTCGATCAAAGGCTACACGGGCTTCCTGTAATTGAATATTGGTGGTTGAAAGCTTCGAAACGGAAGAAATCAGCGTGCTGGCCATACTAATAATCGCCATCATTTCGCCGAGTAACAGGTGCTTTTGCAACACCATGAAAGCCGTTACGCTGATCAGAGCCATCAACAAACCGACGCCGAATACCTCACTGAGAATGCCATACCGGTTTCCCAGCAAACCCAGGTCATAGAGTTTATGCTGGAACAATTGATAAACGCTTTGGGTAATGCGGGCAAAAAACTCCTCCCGCCGACCGGCTTTGATCGCGCCAATACCGCTCATGCTATCGATAAAGTGAGATTCGGTGCGGGCGTAGGACGCCATCACCTCGCGTTGCCCGGTGATAATCAAACCATTAAACCGCCAGACCAACCAGCCGTATAACGGAAAACTCAGCAGCGACAACAACCCAATCTGCCAGGAATAACGAAAAAGTACCCCAGCCGTAATCAGAACGACCAGGGTGTCGATGACCACGCTGCCAGTCAGAAAACTGATGGTGCTTTGAATCCGGCGGGTGTCGTTCAAGCGGGCGACCAGATCGCCGGTTTTGCGGGTATCAAAAAACGCTTTGGGTAACCGAAGTAAATCCCGGAAAAAACTGTCGGCAATCCGGATGTTGAATTCACGGCTTTGGCGCAGGAGAAAGAAACTCCGCAGGTAATTCAATCCGGACCGAGCCAGCAACAACACCGCCAATAAAATCAATCCCCAAGTGAGTTTTTCGGTATTCTGCTTCGGCAGGATGTCGTCGATCAATCGTTGGGAAAACAGGGCCATCGACAGCCCGAGGACGGCAATCAGAATTCCCAAACCAGCCGCTATACCCAGCAGCGGCACATCGTCACGGATCAATGCCTGAAACCACTGCCATTGGCCTTTTTGCTGCTGACCGGTTTGGACGAAAGACTCGGTTGGCGTGACCTGCAGCAATGCTCTTGATTGCCAGATGGTTTCCAGTTCGTCCGCCGTCATCTCGACCACGCCCTTGCCGGGATCACCGATGCGGTATTTTACCCCGGAAGAAGGATTCGTCTGTCCTTTTGGAAGACTGGCGGGTATGATTCCATAAAATACCACATAATGCTGCAACCGCTCTTCCAGAACTACGTGCAGAACGACCGGCATGGTCAGATCATGCAGATTCTGAACGCCATCCGCTTCAAAACCCTCGGCCTCCAAACCCAGTCCCGTTGCCGCCTGGCACAATCCCAGCATCGTGGTGCCCTGAATGCTGGTGCCGCTCAGTTCGCGCAGCCGCTCACGCGAGACGTCTCCGCCGTGGTAACGAACCAGCGACAGCAAACAGGCCACTCCGCAGTCGGTTTGGTCAAGCTGCCGGGTGAAGGTTTTGGTAATGCGTTGGGGTGTGGTCATAAGTATTTCAGAATGGCTTCTAGTTTCGTTTCGCCTTTGTATTCTTTGCGCAGGTTGCCATCAGGGCCGTAAATGAGCAAATGCGGCACGGCGGTTGGGCCGAAGGTTTTATAAAGCTCGTCCGGGGTGAGTATGCCTACGCAAACATTGGCGAGCGTATCCAGCCCAAACTGTTTCGTAAAAGCACGCACCCGGGCCGGTTTTTCGGTGGTCAGCATCCAGACGTCGGCCTTTTTGAACGCATCGCCGTTTTTGCTGATTTCGGCGGCTTCGTACTGGCAATGTTCGCAATCGGGATTGAAAAGAATAATGACGTTGGTACGGCCTTTCAACCTAGTTTTCGGTACGGTTTTCGACGGCATTTGAATCGCCAGTTGGCTAAAATCCGGTACGGTTTGGCGTTTGGCTTTCAATTCATTCGTACTGCTAACGGCACTGACTGTACGGCTAAGAAAATAACCGATCAGCAACAGAACACCGATCACGACACTGTATTTCAGGCCGGTTTTCATATCAGGATGTGTAGGTGACGGTGATAAAAACAACCCCGGTGATCCAGAGCAGTAAGCCGATGCCGTAGGATGATAAAACCAGACTGAACGCTTTAGAGAACGGCATTTCCAGGGTCTGCGTGACGCCATACGCCAGCAAAAACCAGTAGGCTACTTCAAATAAATTTAGCACCTGTAAGGGATACAAGTAGTAAGGTGGTAATTCGCTCGCATTGAATAAAGTAAGGGCGGAAAGCGGATAAAACTGACCGATTGCGGTTAGGTCAAAATCAGTTTGCACAAACAAAAACCAGAGTAGTTTAAAAAGGATGGGAATTAGAAAAACCAACTCGGCCTGAATCGCTACGCCGAAAAACCGTTTGAAGGCAAATTGGCTGGTCGCAAAAAAATAGCCGATGCCCAGACAACCCGCAACCAGCCCAAATTTTACGAGGTACAATACCGGCACCAGAACATAGCCCAGCCACTGCCACTCTTTACTCTGATCGATCAACTCCTGAATGCGCTCGTAGGTGAGTTGATTGGATAACGAATTAAAATAGAGCTGATCGGAAATCAAGAAGTATTGAAACGCCCATTGGATTATCAACGCTAAGGCACATAGAAAAAGAAATCGAAAAACATTTACCTGACGTAGTACCATCACTTATTTTCGTTAAACAAAACATAGAATAGGGAGCAAATTGCATCGAGATCAGGAATGATAACGATCTAACCTAGAAAACCATTTCTACTTTTCTCCATTTTTGCTATTGTATATAAATCCCCGAATGATGTTAATAGTTAGTACAAAAGTCATAATCAGATAATCTTCATTCGCCGACGTATTCAAAAAAATAATTCTATATGCAGTGTATAGCCATAAAACAATTAAGAAGATAAATGATAGTCTTTTGAATACATACCAAATTTTAATTCTTTCCATAACTAAATCAAAAGACATTTTAGATTATCTCAAAAAATCATTCTAAATTTCAAAATTTACTCATATTAGACAATAAGGTTTCACTCATTAAATTTATCATCCTTAAAAAAGTAAAAGTAATCCCGTACGATTATTAAAGCAATTGCAATGATTATTACTGGACTAAAGAAAGTACATACTCATTGCTTTCTTTTTTATACTGACAATCGTTAAAATAAGCAATTAATCCAAAACATTTTTTACAATAAACTATAAAAGCTTACAGTTTATTATTATCACTTTTTTTTGATTTTAAGAAAAACACGAAAATAGCTAAAGCAGAAATAAAGCCAATTATAGTCATAATGTCGTCTTCACTAAGGGATTTAATTTGTTTCCCAAAAAGCAAGAATAGCAACATGAAAGAAACAGCAAAAGCTAATATTGAGAAAATGTATCGTTTACCATTCATCTTTTGTAGGGAATTAGGTAGTTTGCAATTATTGCAAACTACCTGGTTATTAAAAATTATCGATTCATAGCGTATATTGCACAACCGACATTTGAACCAACTAGCCAGGCAACTCCCCAGCCTGACATCGACAATGCAACACCTGCAAGAGGTGCTGATGCAATAAGCATATCAACTCCAGCAATGCCAGCACAATATCCAGCCGCGAAACCTCCACCTTGTAGAGTTGCAAGTTCCGTTATTGATAAATTCTTCATAATTGTTGCAATTATCTGATATATACTGATCCTAACAAACCAGCAGTGCATGCACTAATTCCAGCAGCACCACCTGCGGCAATTGCTGGAATTCCTATTCCAGCAGTCATCAATGAGCCTGCAAAGGCAAGTACACCTATTCCCGCAACGCAACCTACGCCAGCCCAGGTTTGCCAATCTCCGCCATAAAGATCTTCCATTTGGCACATTTCAATTTTTTGCATAATGATGTATGTTTTACCGCCATTCCCCGTTGAATGACCCTCCAAACATCGCACTTCCCACTGCACTGAGAATGCAGTGGGAAAAAAATGTAGAAAAATTTTAAGATTTTTTTTCACCGAATAACGCAAATAAAGCCGTACTCCCGTCAAAATCCTGCAATTGCTCCCGGAATGCCAATAGTTTTTGCCTGAATTTTGGCTCCGTCAGCAGTTGAATCATCTTTTGCTCCATGTCCCCCGGGCGGTCTTTGCGCAGATTGCCGGTCAGTCCACAGCCGAAATAGGCCAGCCGGGCGGTATACCCGTTCTGGTCCCAGGTGTCGTTGAGCGGATAGGCCAGCATGGGAACCCCGCAAAGGACACCTTCCAACACCGAATTGGGGCCGCCGTGCGTTACAAACGCGTCGCAATGCCGGAGCATGTCCACCTGCGGGACCCGCTCAAAAATCCAGCCGTTCGGAATACGGTCCGGTAAAACCGCTTTCAATTCCGGCCCAACCGACAAAATTAACCGCCAGTTGGGTTGCCGGGCTGCGGCTGCGATCAGCCGTTGATAAAATCCCTTGAGCAAACGCGGTTTAGCGTGGGCGTTCGAGACGGTTCCCAAGGAAGCATACATCACTTTTACTTCCGGGTTCGTCTGCCGCTCCTGTGAAAGCTGCTTCAACATGGTTTGATAAGACGATGAAGGGTTTTCTACCCGCTCGGCATCGATCATCAACCCCAGATGCTGTTGAAAGGGATGAAGCGTTCGCTGCGGAAACTCAAAGGCCCGTGGGTACAGAATCCATTCCGGCAGGTTATCAAAACCGGTATAAAATGTTTTATCACGGCGAATCCGGTGGTCGTCGGGCAAGCCGTTCTGCCGAAACTTTTGCCGGATGATCCGGTGGTTGCTCCGGCCCAAATACAATAGGGTTTGCCCCAGTTGTTTGAAAGCCCGGTTTCGGTAATAGGTCCGCCACGCCCGACGGATGGCCCCGACGGAATCCTGACCGGGAATACGTTGGCTGTTTAAAGGCGGAGTAGCCGCATCTTCATAGGTCGACAACATGGTTTGCAGCAGAATCACCTCGATTCCTTTGTCTTTAATGAATGGGTACAACACGATAAAATCAGTGCTGTAATACGAATCGACGAAGATTAGGGCCGGTTTTAATGCTTCGACCGTACGCTGCAAATCGGCAGAGCGGGCGCGAAATGTTTTATCGGTAAAGCGATCCAGCAACGATTCCAGATACGACTCGCTTTTCTCTTTGTGCGTAGCTTCCTCTACCCCAATTCCAAACGGCAAACTCTGCAACCAATGCACCGCGAATCCCTGCCGGTGAATTTGCTGGGCCAGTTCAGGTTTCCCCAAATACCCGTAAACGATCTGATACCCATCGGATTGCAACTGCCTCGCCAGTTTGAACGTCAGATTCAAATGGCCGTAAGCCGGAACCATAAAAAAAAGGGCCGTCATACCCATAGCCGGATTAGACTTACAAAGCTTCCGTGAGCAACGGCAGTAGGCGCACCAAAACCGCCCGACAACTCCTCCATCTGCTCATCTTCTAACTTGCGCCGAAACCGAAAGACCAATTCCCCTTCTTCGGCATAGTAATACGTTCGTCGGATTGGGCAATACGCCAGCGGAACACCCAGCTCATTGACCAACTCGTCGCGGAGTTTATACCAGGCCCGTTCGCTAATGCCTAATTTCTGGGCTAATTCTTTGGGAGAACCGGTAGCTCGTTTCCGGACAAGACAATTCAGGGATTCGTACCGATTACAAAGTTTCTGAAGCATGGTCTCTACGAATGGTTAGGATTAGTTGTCAGACGTAGTTACGAGCCTAAAGTCACACCCGGTCGCCTTTATTTTGAAAACCGTTTGAGCAAACGGTCAATAAAGTAACTCGAATTTATAGACTGGTATCCAGAAGGTTATAAACGCGAAAAGTCGGCCACAGGAGCCGACTTTTCCAATGTCTTAAACGAACCGGATCGTTACACCAGAACCGTATTCAGCAACTGCTCCAGAATCAGCCGCCCGTCGGTATTGCCCAACAGCGAATCGGCCGCCCGTTCGGGGTGGGGCATCAGCCCGAACACATTTTTGCGTTCATTGGCCACGCCGGCAATGTTGTCCAGACTGCCGTTCGGATTGGCCTCGTCGGTGATGTTTCCCGCTTCGTCGCAATACCGGAAAATGATCTGATCGTTGTCGTTCAGTTCATTCAGGGAATCGGCATCAATGAAATACCGGCCTTCGCCGTGGGCAATGGGGATTTTATAGGCCCGATCGTCCAGACCGGCGGTTAGCAAAACGCTCTTCGATTGCGGACGGAGGTAGATATTTTTGCAAACGTATTTCTGGTTGGTGTTTCGCAGCAGAACGCCCGGAACCAGCCGCGCTTCGGCCAGAATCTGGAAACCATTGCAGATGCCCATCAGGTAACCACCCCGCTCGGCGTGTTTGATCACCTCGTTCATGATGGGCGAAAACCGGGCGACGGCCCCCGTGCGGAGGTAGTCCCCGTAGGAAAACCCGCCGGGCAGAATGATGAAATCACAGCCCTGCAAATCGTGGTCTTTGTGCCAGAGTTTGACGACATCCTGTTTCAGTTGATCACGCAGCGCGTCGACGGCGTCGTCGTCGCAGTTGGAGCCGGGGAATACTACTACACCGAATTTCATACGTTCTTGGTTTGTGGCAAAGTTAACACTTGTCGGGCAAAAAAATGCTAAAAACCGTTATTTCAGATCAGCGCCCGGCTTTCCATCACCACTTTTTCGTAGTAGGCTTCGTAGTGCGGCAGAATGCGCGAAATTTCAAACTCCTTCGCCCGCTCCAGCGCGTTATGCTTGAAGGTCGGCAGGTTGTTGTCATCCAGAATGTACAAGGCGTTTTTTACCATGTCGTCCACATCGCCGACGTTGCTCAAAAAACCGGTCACGCCGTGAACGTTCAGTTCGGGCAGGCCACCGGCGTTCGACGTAATGAGCGGCACTTCACAAGCCAGCGCTTCCAGAGCGGCCAGGCCGAAACTTTCGTTTTCGGACGGCATCAGGAACAAATCGGCCACCGACAAAACTTCCTCGACCGCATCCAGCTTGCCCAAAAACCGCACGTCCTGGTAAATGCCCATGTCTCGACACAGTTTCTCGATCCGCGCCCGCTCCGGACCATCGCCTGAAAGTAATAATTTACTGGGAATCTGCTGGTTGATTTTAGTAAAGATCTCGACCACATCGTCGATTCGCTTCACCCGCCGGAAGTTCGAGGTGTGAACGATCAGCTTCTCGCCATTCGGGCAAATCGCCATTTTGAAATGGTCTTTCTTCTGCCGTTTGAACCGGTCGAGGTCAATGAAATTCGGAATCACTTCGATGTCCCGGCGAATGGCAAACTGATCGAGCGTTTCCTGCCGCAGGTGTTCAGAAACCGCCGTTACGCCGTCCGACTCGTTGATGCTGAACGTCACCACCGGTTCGTAAGAGGCATCTTTGCCCACCAGCGTGATGTCGGTTCCGTGCAGCGTGGTGACGAAAGGAATATGCCGCCCCTGCGCCCGCAAAATCATTTTGGCCATGTAAGCCGCCGATGCGTGCGGAATGGCGTAATGAACGTGCAATAAATCCAGTTTTTCGTATTGGACGACGTTCACCATCGCGCTGGCCAAAGCCGTTTCATAAGGTGGAAACTGAAACAGCGGATACGTCGGTATATTGACTTCGTGGTAAAAAACGTTTTCGTTGAAAAAGTCCAACCGGGGCGGTTGCTGGTAGGTAATGAAGTGAACTTTGTGACCGGCTTTGGCCAGGGCCTTGCCCAGTTCCGTTGCCACCACACCACTTCCCCCGAATGTCGGGTAACACACTATGCCAATTTTCATAAAGTAGTAAAATGATGGAAGGACTGAGGGAGTGAAGGAATGCGGGAGTGATTTTACGGACACTCGTTCACTCCTTCGCTCCTCCAATCAGTTCCCATAACATCAATTCCGGTCAATTGTGTTCACGGATTCGGTTGGACGGAGAAAGATTTTAGCAGAGCCGGTGATTCGGCCCGGAAACCGTATCTTTGACTCACTGAATTTCACTTTCGGCTATGACCCCAAAAGTCCGGAGCCATTCGCCCCGCGCGGGTACTCCGCCATTTTACGTGTACATCCTGGGGTTTCTGCGGTTGATCCGGGTTCAAAACCTGCTCATCATCGTCGGTACGCAGTATTTTGCCCGCGTCACCCTCATCGGTCCGCGCGACAACTGGACCGGTTTGTTGCTGGATCCAAAGCTCTTTCTGCTTTCTGTGTCAACGGTTTTGATCGCAGCGGCCGGTTACATCATCAACGATTATTTCGACATCAAGATCGATCTGATCAACAAACCGGATCGGGTCATCATCGGGCGGTATCTGAAACGGCAAATTGCGATGGGATTACACCAGGGGCTGAATTTTCTGGGCGTCGTGATCGGTTTTTACCTCAGCAAATGGGTTTTCGTCGTCAACGTTCTGTCGGTCACATTGCTGTGGTTTTACTCGTCGACCTTCAAACGCCAGCCGTTTATCGGGAATTTTATCGTGGCTCTGCTTACGGCTCTGTCGCTGATTGTGCTGGCGGTTTTTTACCGGCAACAAGTCGATTTACTGCTCATCTATGCGTTGTTCTCCTTCGTCATCACGCTGGTTCGGGAAATCATCAAAGACATGGAAGACGTAAAAGGCGACGCCCGCTTCGGCTGCCGGACGCTGCCGATCGTCTGGGGTCTGCGCCGGACCAAGCAATTGCTGTACGTTATCATTGCGACCTTCATCCTTTCGCTCTTCACCATTGCCCATTCGCTGCAAAACGAGCAATTATTCTGGATGTTCGTCATTCTGCTGGTACCCATTGCGTGGCTCGTCTACCGGTTGGTTCGGGCCGACACCAAGCGGGATTTCGCCTACCTGAGTTCACTCTGCAAACTAATTATGCTCATTGGTGTCGTCAGTATGGCCTGGGTCTAACATCCGTTCACTCAATCCTTTGTTCCGGTCTGGCAAATTTTCGGTAGTTTCCAATTTCGTACCGAACTCCTTTTCCATGAAAACGCTGCTCCTCTTCTTTGCCCTCGGGTCAAGCACCCTCTTTGCCAATGCCCAGGACTGCCTGGGAATCCAATTTAAGCCAGGAACCAGCTACGAAATGCGGTCCTACAGCGCCAAAGACAAACCGGCCGGCCGGATGATATACACCATCAAGAATGTCAAAAGTGAAGGAGGTTCCACCTTGATCAGCGTCGTCATGCAGTCGTTCGACGACAAAGACAAACCGGCCCCGGAAATGGCGGTGACGTATACCTGTACGGGGGATGAACTCATCGCCGATCTGTCGGGTGTGGTGCTGGCGACCAATGACGCGATGAAAGACATGGAAGTGCGGATTAAAACCAACAAGCTGGTTTATCCCAAACAATTGAGCGCGGGCAGCACCCTGGCCGACGGCGAACTGGAAGCCGAGACCTACAACAAAGACACCAAAATGATGGATATGTCCATCAAGGTCGCCAACCGAAAAGTAGAAAGCAAAGAAAGCCTGACAACACCCGCCGGAACGTTCGATGTCTACAAAATCGGTTCCGACCTTAATCTGGTTAATAAAGTGATGGGAATTCCCGTCCGGGTTTCGTTCCGCTCCGTCAGCTACCGGGCCGCGGACGTACTGTTTGATATCAAAACCGAAACCTACACTAAAAACGGGAAACTGAAAGGGTACACGGTATTGAGTAAACTGAGTGATAAATGAGGCCCCTTTATCACTCAGCCCGATTATGGCTCTAGAACTTACGTGTGATAGTTATCCTATACTGATGCTTTCTGCCCCTAAATCCCCTAAAGGGGACTTGGACGCGGCAACATCCGGATTCAGAAAGTCCCCTTTAGGGGATTTAGGGGATTTAGGGGCAGAAAGCGTCAGTCGCTCTTTCATTCAATTCCAGATCTGACGGTTCACTTACTGCACCGTCAAATCGAAGTCCAGATTCACATCGTCGCTGCCCGGGGTTGGCGTGCCATCCTTCGCATTGGGCTGGTGACGGAGCTGGATTTTTAGTTTCCCGGCCCCGGCGGCATTCGTTTTGAACGTGCCTTTCAAACCGATGGGCAGGTTGTTGGCGTCCTTGTCGCCGTAGGTATAGGTTGCCAGAGTAGTCGGCGAAACCGTAAAGACGAACAAATGCTCATCACTTTCTTCGGCCACTTCCTTCGAAATATCGTCCGTGGGCGTTTTGCTTTCGTCTAATAACGCCACCGCCAGCTCGTAGGTTTTGTTGGATTTTAGCACGATTTTGTCAAATTGGGTGGCAGCCTGTCCCCCATCGCCGTCAGTATCCCGGTATGTAAATGTCTGGGTGGTTGTCGTGCCCGACTCCGTAAACTTCAGGTTGACGGTCGTAATCAATTCGTTTTCATCGGCCGGTTCGGGCTCATCGGCCTTGTCATTACAACCCGCTACCAGCACCAGCGACGCCCCCAGCGACAGCATCCACACCCATTGACGTGTTCGTTTTGCCTTCATTCTTCAATGCTTTTTAGTTTGTTTTAGCCAACGATCGGTCAGCAATCCGGCAGCAAAAGTATACACTCGCAACAAGGTTGCAAAAATAAATGCAACTTTATTGCAAATAATCTTGATCGGTACAAAACCATCTGTTTATTTTGCAATGATTACTGAGCAAACGGACGACTATGAAATGGGGAGTGCTAAACAGAAAGGCGGATTACATCGGAATTAGCGGATCGGTGTTGTGCATCATTCACTGCCTGATCACCCCCATTCTGCTCGTATCGTCGTCTTTTCTGGCGAACGACACGGTCCGGGTTGGTTACCTCAGTCTTGATTACATCTTCATCGGCGTCAACATGGTGGCGGTTTATTTTGCCACCCGGCATTTCACCACGCCCGCCATCAAAGCCTGCCTGTGGTTTTTCCTGAGCGTTTTTGCCGTGGCCATCGTGCTGGAAGATGTCAATGAAACCTTCGAATACCTCGGCTACGCAGCCTCTTTGGGCCTGGTTCTGACCCACCTCACCAACATCCGTCTTCACCGCCTGCGCCACGCGCATTAATCAAACGATTCCGTTTTTGCCCCACGGTCAATGGTCTTTTGACCCAAAATTTGCGAACTTCCATTCGTTGCCCTAAGCGTTTATCCCGTAGGGATCCAACAGCGCAGCGTCGGTAGACCAAAGAACCAACTATTCTCCCCGCGTGCCGTGAGGTACGCGACGATTTGTAACACCTGAAGGTCGCGTACCTCACGGCACGCAGGCGGGAGAACGACTCTCGTTTATCTACCGACGCTGCGCTGTTCAATCCCTACGGGATAAATGCCTGGGTGCAGGAATGCCTGTACCCGTACGGAAACAACTTCGCTATTTCTCCTCCGCCGACTTTCAATCCGGATGACCGGCAACCCGGCAGACAACCCCTTCCAAAACTAATTTTAATACAACTATTTACCCTTTAAATAGTATTTATTTAATAAATATAAAATTTATTTGGTTTATTAAATTTTGAATCCCACCTTTCGGGTACGTACACGTTTTCATAAACCCAGACCCTTATAGAATATTATATGGCAAATACACTCAATCGTAGAAAATTCTCAATGCTGGCGGCATCCGCCGGTTTGGGGTCCTACCTGCTTCCATTCGCAGCCTCCGGATCGGCGTCCGTGGGGCCACTCCAGGGGAAACGAGTGGGTATCATCGGGCTCGACACCTCCCACAGCATTGCCTTCACCAAAGAACTCAACAACCCAAGCCCTAATCCCGACTGGGCCGGGTATCGGTTGGTGGCGGCTTACCCCAAAGGCAGCAACGACATCGAAACCAGTGTCAAACGAATTCCGGGCTACATTGAGGAAGTCAAAAAACTTGGGGTTGAAATCGCGGATTCGATCGATGATTTGCTGCGTAAGGTAGACGTCGTGATGCTGGAAACCAACGACGGTCGGCTGCACCGGGAACAGGTTGCCAAGGTTTTTGCCGCGGGAAAACGCGTTTTCATCGACAAACCCATTGCCGCTTCGCTCACCGACGCCATTGCCATTTTTGACCTGGCGAAGAAGAAAAACATCCCCGTTTTCTCGGCATCGTCGCTGCGCTACATCAAAGGCATAGACAGCATCGACAAAAGCCTGGTCGTGGGTGCCGACACCTACAGCCCGGCGGTTTTGGAAAAAACGCATCCCGATCTGTTCTGGTACGGCATTCACGGCGTCGAAACGCTGTTTACGGCCATGGGAACGGGCTGTCAGAGTGTGACGCGGGTCCATACGCCCGATACCGACATCGTGATCGGTACCTGGAGCGACGGACGCGTGGGAACCTTTCGCGGAACCCGTACCGGCAAACACGAATACGGCGGCACGGTATATACCAAAAATGGCAACGTAACCTTGGGACCCTACGCCGGTTACAACCCACTGCTGAAAGACATCATCCACTTTTTTGAAACCGGTGAAACGCCCGTCAAGCCCGAAGAAACCATCGAACTTTTTGCCTTCATGGAAGCCGCCGACGAAAGCAAACGCCAGGGTGGCGTCGCCGTGAGCCTCGCCAGCGTGCTGAAAAAAGCGCAAAAATCGTAGTATCCTTTTTTAGTTCCGATTCCGGGTACGTACCCGGAATGCCTTTTCTGCTCAATTAACCCCCTTCATGAATTGGTTTATTTCCAGTTTTTCTCATGCTCAAATCCTTTACACTATGACAACTGCTCCCCAACGCCTGCGACGGCTCGTCTGGCAGGTAACCTGCCTCTGGTTGCTGGTTCTGCTGGCCAACCGGTCGGCAATGGCCCAAACTTCTACCCCGATTAAAGGGGTTATTCGGGATAACCTCGCCCAGTCGCCCCTGCCGGGTGCCAACGTAGCCATCAAAGGCACAACCCGGGGTGTTTCCACCGATGGCGACGGCAAGTACAGCATCGATGCCAAACCGAACGATGTACTCGTATTCTCTTACATCGGTTACACGACCCAGGAAGTAAAAATCGAAGGCCAGACGACCATCGACGTGCTGCTGCAACAGGCAGCTTCTTCACTCAACGAAGTGGTGGTAGTCGGTTACGGAACTCAGCTCAAGCGCGAACTGACCGGATCGGTTTCGTCGGTCAAAGCGGAAGAATTGCAAAAAGTAGCCACTAACAGCGTTACCTCGTCCCTGCAGGGGCGTGTTCCGGGTGTTTTCATCAGCCAAACCAGCGGTGCCCCCGGCGGTGGCGCTTCCGTTCGGATCCGGGGTGTCGGGACAACGGGCGGTAACCAGCCGCTGTATGTGGTCGACGGTTTTCCACTCGGTGGTGGGAATATGGGCATCAGTGGCAGTTCGGATCAAGTAGACGGTTTATCGATCATCAACCCAAATGACATCGAATCCGTCGAAATTCTGAAAGATGCTGCGGCTGCGGCCATTTACGGAGCGCGGGCCGCCAACGGCGTTATTCTGATCACGACCAAACGCGGAAAAGAAGGCCAGGCAAAAGTGAGCCTGAACGCGTATACCGGGATTCAGCAACTGTGGAAAAAGCCCGAATTTCTGAACGGGCAGGAATTTGCAACCTTAGCCAACGAACTGTATACCAACTCCGGCATGGCACCCAATCCGGAATGGGCCAACCCGGCTTCCTTCGGTCAGGGAACCGACTGGATCGGCGAAGTTTTCAGCAGTGCGCCGGTACAAAACGTGGATCTTAGCATTTCGGGTGGCAGCCAGAAACTGAAAGGCGCCCTGACCCTCGGCTACCGGGACCAGCAGGGAACGCTCATCGAAACCTGGTACAAACGCTACACGGCCCGGGCTACCGCCGACCTGATCGTAACGAACAAACTGAAGTTTGGCGGAACGATGGCCCTCACCTACTCTCAGGCCAAAGGACAGCAAAACCAGGATCTGCGGATCGGTATTTTCAACCTCGCCCAGCAGTTTTATCCGACCCTGGGGCCCAGCGCCGTGGTCAATGGATCGTCTGCCTATTACACGACCCAGGGTGACAACCCGCTGCTCCGGGCCAATTCCATCGAAAATTACCTCTACAACCTGCGCATCTACGGCAACATGTTCGGTGAATACGAGGTCATTAAGGGACTCAAATGGCGCACCAGCGTGGGCATCGACGCCAGCAACAACCGGTCGACGACTTGGGAACCGAAAGCCGAACGTGGCCATTACCGCAACCTGCAGGCTCGGCTGGGCAACACGTTTACGCAGGGACTTAACTGGCTGGTTGAAAACACGCTCTCCTATTCCACGGATGTGGGGGCACACCGCATCAGCGCGGTTGTGGGGCAAACCGCCCAGAAAAACGTTTCGGACTGGGTTTCCGTAACGGCGCTGGATTTCCAGAATGAGCAATTACAGGTCATCAACGGCAGCAACGATACGCAGCGCCGGGCGAGTGGCACCGGTTCGCTCTATTCACTGGCATCGTATTTAGGCCGGGTCAATTATTCATACAAAGAGCGGTATTTGCTCTCGGTCAGCATGCGACGCGACGGTTCGTCCAACTTCGGACCGAAGCACAAATGGGGCAATTTCCCGTCGGTTTCGGCGGGCTGGAACCTGTCGGACGAAGCGTTTATGAAAGGCATTCCCGCCATTAACTCGCTGAAACTGCGCGGAAGCTGGGGGCAGTTGGGGAACGACGCCATCGGCTCTTTCGGCTATCTGAGCACGATCCAGATCGGAACCGTCAACGACAACTACGTGCTGGGTACCAACCAGGGACTGGTCATCGGAGCGAGCATGTCGCGGCCCGGTAACCCCAACCTGAAGTGGGAAATCAGTGAACAAACCAACTTCGGGATCGACGCGTCGTTCTTCAACGACCGGCTGTATCTGACGACGGATTACTACGTCAAAAACACCAAAGACATGCTGGTGAGTCTGCCGGTTTCGGTGGAAGCCGGTTTCCAGAATGCGCCCTCCGTCAACGGCGGCAAGGTTCAAAACCGGGGCTGGGAGTTTTTACTCGGCTACCGAGGCAAGGTCGGCCAGTTCCGGTATGACGTCAATACGAACATTTCGACGCTCAAAAACGAAGTCAAAAGCCTGGGCGTCGGCCAGCCGATCACGGGGGCTACCGTATCCAGCTACTTCGACATGCGGGCGACCTACACCGAAGTGGGGCAACCGATTGGGTATTACCGGGGCTATCAGGTCGATGGCATCTACCAAACCAATGAGGAGGTCAACAAAGTGCTGCAACCCAACGCCAAAGCGGGCGACTTCCGGTTTCGGGATATCAACGGCGACAACCAGTTGACGGATCAGGATCAGGTGCGGATCGGAAGTCCGTGGCCAACGCTGATGTATGGCGCCAACGCCGATCTGTCGTACAAAGGCTTTGACCTGAACATCATCGTGCAGGGCATCGGCGGCAGCCAGATTTACAACGCCAACCGCCGGTCGGTGTATCCGCTGAAGTATTTTGGGGGATCGGGCGTCATCAACGGTGTGAAGGACGTACTGAACCGCTGGACACCCGGCAGTGGCCGCAATGACGTACCCCGGTTGCAGTATACCGATGCCAACGGAAATTTCGGAAACAGCTCGACTTTTTACGTCGAAGACGGCGATTACCTCCGGATTCGGAACGTCACGCTAGGCTACCGGATTCCGGCATCGCTGCTGTCCAGAACCCGGGCGTTCCAGGGTGCGCGCGTGTACGTATCGGCCCAAAACCTGTTCACGTTCACGAAATATTCGGGTTTCGATCCCGAAATCGGCAGCCTGAATCCGTTGCAGGCCGGGATCGACGATGGTGTTTATCCGCAACCCCGGACGTTCATGGCGGGTATCAATCTGAACTTTTAATCCAACCGAACTCATGCGCAAGTATATCAACTACCTGGCCCTCACCGGTTTTCTGCTGACGGCCACTGCGTGCAGTGATTCGTTTCTGACACTGACGCCCAAGGATGTTTTGACCGATGCCAATTTCTTCCTGACCGAATCGGATGCCCAGGCGGCACTGATCGGCACCTATGCGGTTTTGCAACGCGAGGAAACGTTTACGAACGTCCGCGATGCCGCCGATATTGAGTGGGCGATGTCGGGCGATATGTATGAAATGGACGGCAGTGCCAACCGGATCGAACTGCATTCGCTGAACCTGCCGTCGAGCAACACCATCATCCGGGACGTTTATCAGGCGGCCTATCAGGGCATTGGCCGGGCCAATCTGGTAATCGACGGAGCGACCAAAATGAGCGGCATCAACCCGGCCAATCAGGCTCTTATTCTGGGGCAGGCGCGGTTTCTTCGGGCGTTGTTCTATTACCGGCTCGTCAATTACTTCGGCGGGGTGCCGCTGATTACCGAAAAACTGGATGCCTCCTCCAACCTCGCCATTCCGCGGGCCACAGCGGCCGAAACCTGGAAACAGATCGAAACCGATTTGCAGGAAGCCGCCAGGGCGCTGCCAACGGCCTGGACCGGAACCGCCGACGTGGGCCGGGCCACCAAAGGAGCCGCTCTGGGATACCTGGTGAAAGCCAGCCTGTGGCAGCAAAAGTGGGCCGACGCCGTCAAATACAGCGAAGAACTGATCGCAACCGGGGCCTACGACCTGATTCCCAACTTCCGGGACGTATTTCGCGAAGCCAACGAAAACAACAAGGAGATTTTGTTCTCGACCCAGTTTCGGGTTTCCCCGGATGCAGAAGGCAACAACCTCGTGAAGCGGACGGCCCCGCGCGGATCGCCGTCGCAATACAGCGGGAGTGCCGCCTGGAGTAACTTTGTTCCGCAACCGCAATGGGTGAACGCCTTTGAGAAAGAGACCAGTGGCAAAATCAAAGACAAACGCTACTGGAGCGTCATCATCGGGCCGGGCGAAGCGCACCAGGACATGCCCGCGTTTGTGATGCCGAAAGACGTACCGGCGGGCTGGTCGCGAACGGGCTACATCGTTACCAAATACTGGGAAGGCCCGGTTTTGAACAACGGAGGCATCAATCCGCCCATTCTGCGGTTTGCCGAAGCCTTGCTCAATTACGCCGAAGCCCTCAACGAAGTGGGGCGCTCGCAGGACGCCATGCAGCAGGTCAACCGCATCCGCGCACGGGCCGGTCTGGCGGCCAAACCGGCCACGCTGAACAAAGCGGAAGTGCTGGATGCGGTTTTCTACGAACGCCGGATGGAATTCATCTGGGAACCGGCGGGGGCGTTCTCGGACCTCAACCGACGCGGGCGCTTCATTGACTTTATCAAGGCCAACCGCCCCAACATCAAAGACCTGGAAATTGACAAAAAACCGTGGCTAAGCACCGTCCCCATCCGGTTTCCGATTCCGCGCGATGCCTGGAACCGGAACAAGGCCCTGGAGCAAAATCCACATTATACTTTTTAAGTGGGTAAAGCCCGTTTGTCAAACCCTTTCTCAACCATGCGCTATTCGCTTCGCCTGATTTTGATCCTTCTGTTAACCGGCCCGCTGGCAACCTCGCTTTGGGCGCAGGCTGATCGGGCCCGGCGGAAACAATATCTGGAAGAATCCCTGCGGCTGAATGTGCAGCAGGACCACCGGCATCCGATCAGCCGACGGGTGACGCTTCAGGACAGCACCTGGCTGGATTGGCAACGGCGAACGGGCGAATTACCCCCCGATTTTTCCGCACTTCCGTCCGTACCGTTTCTGCCCGACCCGCTGATGTCGGGCACGACCGGAAAACGCATCCAAACCGCAGCCGACTGGTCGCAGGAACGAAACCGGATCAGGCGGGAATTTCAGCACTGGATCGGCGGAACCGTCCCCCCGGCTCCGGCATCCGTCACCCCCCGGATTCTTTCGGATCGCACCGAAGGGGCCGTCCGGATTCAACGGATCGAACTATCGTTTGGTCCCGAAAACCGCGCCCGAATGACGCTGGAACTGATGATTCCGCCGGGAAAAGGAACCTTGCCGGTTTACATGACGCCCGTGACCCACCGGGGTTGGGCGCAACTGGCCGTCAAGCGCGGCTACATCGGTTGCGTGTATGCCGGGGCCGATACGCAGGACGACACGCAGGCCTATCAGGCTCTTTACCCCGACTATGACTTTACCGGTTTGATGCGCCGGGCCTGGGGTGCTTCGCGGGTAGTGGATTACCTAGTTACGCGAAACGAAGTCAATCCGGCCCAGATCGCCATTACGGGGCATTCGCGCAATGGCAAGCAGGCGTTGTGGGCGGCTGCGTTCGACGAGCGGTTTGCGGCTGTCATTTCCAGCAGTTGCGGAACGGGCGGCATCACCCCCTGGCGGTTTAGCGACCCGCAATACGGCAACCAGACCATCGACGACATTTGCGCCAACGCGGCCCACTGGTTTCACCCGCGTCTGCGGTTTTTCTTCGGGCGGGAAGACCGCCTGCCCATCGACCAGAACCAGCTTCTGGCCCTGATCGCTCCGCGCAGTTTGCTGCTCACCTACTCGACGGTGGAACGGCAGTTGAATCCGTGGGCGAACGAGCAATGTTACCAGTCCGTAAAAACCGTCTATGATTTTCTGAAATCGCCCGAAAAAATTGGCCTGCTTCCCCGCATGGGCGAACATGCCGTCACGACCCGGGATGTGGAACGGTGCCTGGATTTTCTGGACAACCAGTTCAAACGAAAAACCGCCCGCTGGGAAAACGTCCGGTATTGTGATTTTTCCTATCCGAACTGGCTCCGAACGACTAAAACCGTACGTCCCTCCTGGCCCGCGATCCGCCTGAACGAAGCCAAAGATACCGTTGCGCTGGGTCGCCAGAAGCAGGCCATCCGGGCACGTCTCAACTGGTTGCTGGGGGATGAACCCGCCGGAGTGAAACCCAATCCCGTAGCGCCCACCACCATCGACCGCGTCGACTGGATCGACGGCATCACGGGCCGCCCCAAACCCAAACGCGCGACAATTACGCATCTGGGGCCGTATACCGCCATGGGCGACCACCTGAGCGGCACCCTGTACCAGCCGGATGGTCCGTTGAAGCCAGGCAAAAAGAGACCCGTTGTCATTTACCTGCATTCTTACAATTACAACACCGGCTACGCCGTTGGCTACAAACCCGAGGGCGGGCGGGGTAATGAAGTGCTGTTTCAGGAGATGCTGGATCAGGGCTTTGCGGTTCTGGCCATCGACCTGCTGGGATTCGGCAACCGCCTGGAAGAAGGCACCTACTTTTACGAACGCTTCCCGGCCTGGTCCAAAATGGGCAAAATGGTGAGCGATGTCCGCGCGTGTGTCGATGCGCTTGAAACTTACGAAGGCCTTGACAACCGGCAGATTTATGTACTGGGTGAAACCATCGGCGGCCGCGTTGCCCTGATGGCGGCTGCGCTCGATCAACGGATCGCGGGCGTCGCCGTTGTGGCTGCGTTTTCGCCCTGGCGGACGAGTACGAAGCAGCATGAAAGCCTGAGAAATGACGCTTACCAACACGGTTTTTTGCCCCGGCTGGGCTTGTTTGCCGAAAACCCGCAACAGGCACCGGTCGATTATGACGAAATTATGGCCTGCATTGCCCCGCGTCCGCTGCTGGTGATCGCGCCCAGCCTGAACCGTCATGCCGATCCGTCGGCAGTGCAGTCGGCCATGGAGCGGGTTAAAACCGTCTACGGTATCTACCAGGAAACCAGCGCCTTGCAATTTCAGACCCCACCGGAAATCAACCGGATCACCACGCCCATGCGGGCGGACCTGACGCGGTTTCTGGTACAGGCAGACAAGCCCTAACATCAACACAGGCAACCCTTTTTCAACTTAATCGTGAGTATAATGAGCCAATCGAAATTAAAGAACGAAAACACAGCCGGTTCAAAATCGCGGAGGACCTTTCTGGGCCAGACGCTGGCGGGAACAGCCGCGTTAAGCCTGGGCGGTATGCTGCCCGGTTTTAGTCCCAAAAGTTACGCCCGAATTCTGGGGGCCAACGAACGCATTCAGGTGGGCATGATGGGCGTCAATAGCCGCGGACTGGCGCTGGCGACCAATTTTGCGCTGCAACCCAACTGCGAAATCCGGTCGGTTTCGGACGTCGACACCCGCGCGGCTGACAAGTGCATCACCACCGTGGAAGGCATTCAGAAATCCAAACCCAAAGCTGTTCCCGATTTCCGGAAGGCACTGGAAGACAAAGACCTGGATGCGCTGGTGGTGGCGGCCCCGGATCACTGGCACGCTCCAGCCGCCATTCTGGCGTCGAAAGCCGGGAAACACGTCTATCTGGAAAAACCGTGCAGCCACAACCCGAACGAGGGCGAAATTCTGGTAGCGGCTGCTAAGAAGTACAAAAACGTGATTCAGATGGGCAACCAGCGCCGGTCGTGGCCCAACGTGGCCGCCGGGGTCAAGGCGGTTCGGGATGGCGTGATCGGTCGGGCGTATTTTGCCAAAGGCTGGTATACCAACAACCGCCCGTCCATCGGCGTCGGGAAAGAAGCGGCCGTTCCGTCGTGGCTGAACTACGATCTGTGGCAGGGACCCGCGCCCCGGATGGCGTTCAAAGACAATCTGCTGCACTACAACTGGCACTGGTTCTGGCACTGGGGAACGGGCGAAGCCCTCAACAACGGCACGCACATGCTGGATCTGATGCGCTGGGGCCTGAACGTGGAGTATCCCAACCGGGTAACTTCCTCGGGCGGACGGTATCGCTACAAAGACGACTGGGAAACACCTGATACCCAAGTAATCAACCTCGAATTTGCCAACAATACCGGCATGACGTGGGAAGGCCGGAGTTGCAACGGACGCACCATCGAAGGCAGCAGCGTCGGCGTTATTTTCTACGGCGACACCGGTTCGTTGCAGATCGACGGGGGCAATGCCTACCGGATTTACGATCTGGAAAACAAGCTGGTGAAGGAGGTCAAGAACGACGTGGTGATCAACGCCCGCGACCGGATGAACCCCTCGCAGGTGCTGGACGCGATTCACATCCAGAATTTCTTTGATGGCATCAAAAAAGGGACGGCCCCGAACGCCGATATTTTGAGTGGTCACCAGAGTACACTGCTCTGTCAGTTGGGTAATATCGCCCTGCGGTCGGGCGGAACGCTGGAAATTGACCCGACCAACGGCCACATCAAAAACAACCGCCAGGCGCAGCAGTACTGGAAACGCGACTACCAGCGGGGCTGGGAACCCACCGTTTAGATTCATAATCGCATGAAAAACCAAACCAAGACGGTTGACGTAGGGTCGCTGAGCCAGCGGGATACGCGGATTTCCATCGCCCTGATCGGGCTGCTATTTTTCGTTTTCGGGTTTGTGACCTGGGTCAACGCCATCCTGATTCCTTATTTCAAGATTGCCTGCGAACTCACGAACTTCCAGTCGTATCTGGTCACCTTCGCGTTTTACATTTCGTATTTCGTGATGTCGGTGCCGTCGTCGTATCTGCTGAAAGCCACCGGTTTTAAGAAAGGCATGATGATCGGTTTCTGGATCATGGCGGTGGGCGCGTTCATTTTCGTCCCGGCCGCCCTGACGCGAACCTACGAAATTTTTCTGCTGGGACTGTTCATGATCGGCGTCGGGCTGGCGGTTCTGCAAACGGCGGCCAATCCCTACATCACGGTTTTGGGACCGAAAGAACGGGCTGCCCAGCGCATCAGCATCATGGGCATCGGCAACAAGGGGGCCGGGATTCTGGCTCCGATTCTGTTTGCCGCCGTGATTCTGCGGGCCACCGACACCGACCTGTTCAGCCAGTTGCCGGGCATGTCGCCCATCGAAAAAGCCCAGGCGTTGGACGAGCTGGTCCGGCGCGTGATCGTTCCGTATACGGTGATGGGCTTCGTGCTGATCGGGCTGGGCATTCTGGTTCGCTACTCGCCCCTACCCGAAATCAATACCGAACAGGAAACCTCCGAAGTGGCGGCTGCCAATTCCGGAAAAACGTCGGTGCTTCAGTTTCCGCACCTGGTGCTGGGCGCAATCGCCATTTTTCTGCACGTCGGCACGCAGGTGATTTCCATCGATACGATCATTGGTTACGCCAGTTCGATGGGCATTTCGCTGCTGGAAGCCAAAACGTTTCCGTCGTATACGCTCTTTGCCGCCATCTGCGGGTATCTGCTGGGCATCATCCTGATTCCCAAACGCATCAGCCAGGTGAACGTCTTCAGAATCTGTACGTTGCTGGGGCTGGCGTTCACGTTACTGATTATCTTCGCGAAAAGCAGCGTAATCTTTCTGGGTCATCAGGCCGACGTTTCCATCTGGTTTATCGTGTTGCTGGGACTGGCCAACTCGCTGGTCTGGGCCAGCATCTGGCCATTGGCGCTCGACGGTCTGGGGCGGTTTACGAAAGTGGGGGCCGCGTTGCTGATCATGGGCCTGAGCGGCAATGCCATTCTGCCGTTGGTGTATGGGTATCTTGCTGATCAATACGGACTTCGGGAAGCCTATTGGGTTCTGTTTCCCTGCTACTTATATTTGGCTTATTATGCCTTTTACGGTCACCGCATTCGCCGGTGGCGGATTTCGGGGGCGGCTAAAACACCTGTTCATGAACAACACTGGCAACGCACCACAACGGATTAAAGTTACCAACGCCCGGATTCTGACCCCCTACCGGATCATTCCCCACGGCACGATCCTGATTACGGGAAAAACGATCACGGAAATCAGCGAGCGCGACATCGACGTCCCCGACGCACTGGAACTGGATGCCGGGGGAGCGTATGTGTCGCCCGGTTTTATCGACCTGCACGTCCACGGCGGGGGCGGGTACGACTTTATGGACGGCAGCGAGGAAGCCTTTCTGCGCATCGCCGAACTCCACGCCCAATACGGCACCACCGCAATGGTGCCGACGACCCTGACCAGCACGCGCCAGGAATTGTTCAACACGCTGGAAATTTACGAGAAAGCGAACGCCAAAAATACCGCTGGCGCCCGGTTTCTGGGTATGCACCTCGAAGGGCCGTACTTTGCCATGAGCCAGCGGGGAGCCCAGGACCCGCGCTACATCCGCGATCCCGATCCGGACGAATACCAGGAAGTGCTGGCGCGTTCGTCGTCCGTGACGCGCTGGAGTGCCGCGCCCGAACTCAAGGGTGCGCTCAAGTTCGGGCAATTCCTTCGTTCAAAGGGCGTGCTGGCGGCTGTTGCGCATACCGACGCAGTGTATGAAGAAGTGCTGGCGGCTGTCGAAAATGGCTATTCGCTGGCCACGCACCTGTACAGCGCGATGTCGGGCGTTACCCGCCGGAACAGTTTTCGGTATGCCGGGGTGATCGAAAGTGCGTATTTGCTGGATCAGATGGACGTGGAACTCATTGCCGATGGCGTGCATTTACCGGCCCCACTGCTCAAACTGGCCTATAAAATCAAGGGGGCTGAACGAACCGCCCTGATCACGGACGCCATGCGGGCCGCCGGAATGCCCCCGGGCAACAGCATTCTGGGCAGCCTCCACAACGGAACCGAGGTGATAGTAGAAGATGGCGTTGCCAAAATGCCGGATCGTCAGGCTTTTGCCGGTAGCGTCGCCACCGCCGACCGGCTGGTGCGCACCATGATCAACCTGGCCGACATTCCGCTGCTCGACACCATCCGCATGATCAGCAGCACCCCGGCTCGGATCATGGGCGTTGCCGATCGGAAAGGGATTCTGGCACCGGGGAAAGACGCGGATCTGGTGTTTTTTGATGCCGATATTTCAATACAACTGACGATGGTTGAAGGACGGATTGTCTACCAGCGTGAAAGCATCCCCGTCTTTTAAACCCTATACGAAGAAAATACCATCCATCCGAATGATTAGTCAATCGAATACCAACCAACTTGATTTTCGCCGGTTCGACAACCGGAACCAACTGGGCGACAGTGCCGCACAAACCGTGGGCAACTGCCTGCGAACCCTGCTGGCCGAACAGGCAACCGTTTCCGTGATTTTTGCCGCAGCCCCGTCGCAGGAAGAATTTCTGGCGGCTTTGTGCCAGGAAGAAAACATCGACTGGAGCCGGATTCACGCTTTTCACATGGACGAATACGTCCAGTTGGCCGAGGACGCCCCGCAGCGGTTCGGCAATTTTTTGAAAGAACGGATTTTCGACCGGGTGCCTTTCCAAACCGTTAACTACTTGAACGGCAACGCCCCGGATCTGGCGGCCGAGTGCCAGCGGTACAGCGATCTCCTGAAGCAACACGCCGTCGATGTGGTTTGCATGGGCATTGGCGAAAACTGCCACATCGCCTTCAACGACCCCCACGTCGCCGATTTCAACGACCCGGTTTTGGTCAAGGTCGTCGATCTGGACCAGGCCTGCCGCCAGCAACAGGTGAATGATGAGTGCTTTACGGTTTTTGAAGACGTGCCAACACACGCCCTGACGCTGACGGTTCCGGCCCTGATGCAGGCGCCCCACGTTTTTTGCATGGTGCCCGGCGTCAACAAAGCGCAGGCCATCTACCACACGCTGCATTCACCGGTCAGCGAGCAGTATCCTTCCACCATTCTGCGGCTGCACGAAGATGCGGTTTTGTTCGTCGACACCGACAGTGCCTCCCGCTTACCCCAATGATCCTACTTGTTGTCGCCCGCATCTCGCGGGCGACAACAAGTAGGATACGAAACGGCTCTGTTCGGGAAAATTCCGCTTATTTCCCCCAACTTATGATCCTATTTGTTGCGGCATTAAGCAAAAAAAGTATCTTTCGGCGAAAGAGTGAGAGAAAGGAAAGAGAAACGCATCCCGGCCACTGGCGGTTTGCAACTTTTGCCTGTTCGGAGAGCCAATACATGAAAAAGAAAGAACTTCAGGGCGTTAAGGAAATTGCCCGCCGGGCCAACGTCACCATTGCTACGGTAGACCGCGTGATTCATAACCGAACCGGTGTTTCGGACAAAACACGCGAGAAAATCAACAAAATCATTGAAGAACTGAACTACCAGCCCAACATGCTGGCCCGCCGTCTGGCGTCCGGCAAAATCATCAAGCTGGCGGTTTTGATTCCTTCGGCCACCGAAGAAACCGAATTCTGGGATGCGCCTTTGCGGGGCATTCAGCGGGCCAACACCGAAATCAGCCAGTATGGCCTGCAGGTCGATTTGTTCTTTTTTGACCTCAGCGACCAGCAATCGTTCGTCCAACAGGCCAACGCCATTCTGGAATCAGCGGTCGACGGCATTGTGTTGGCGCCAATGTTTATCAACGAAGCCCGGGAGTTTACGGCGACCTGCGATGCAAAAAGCATCCCGTATGTCTTCATCGACTCGACCATTCCTGACCAGAAAAACCTTTCGTACATCGGTCCTCCCCTCTTTCAGAGCGGTTATCTGGCTGGCAAATTAAGCACGTACGCGCTTCGGGAGAATAGCCAGTTGCTGGTGGTCAACATTGCCACGGCCATTGATAGTTACACCTACAAAGAGACGGAAGAAGGGTTCAGGGCGTATTTTGCCGAACACCACAAGTCATATCCCATCCTGCGGGTCGATAGTCACCAGACCGACGAGCAATCCGTTTTCCGGAACCTTCAGCCGCTGTTCGAAGCCAATCCGGCCATCGACGTGCTGTTCGTGACCAACTCCCGGTCCTTTCTGGTGGCGCGTTTTCTGGAAAAAGTAAAACTGGCGCAAAAACCGTTGCTCATCGGGTATGACCTGATTAAAGAAAACGCCAAATACCTCGACAACGGCCTGATCGATTTTCTGATCTGCCACCAACCCGAAGACCAGGGCTACCGGAGCATCATGACGTTGTACCAGCTTCTGATTTTTTCAAAAGCCATCGAGAAGGAGCAATACATGCCGATCGACATTGTGATGCGGGAAAATCAGGCGTTTTACCGAAACTAACTATTCTTTCAGTCCGGCTGAAAACGGCGGTCGCGGATGTATTCATCATCGGTCAGCGTTCGCAGGAACGCCAGCAGATCCGCTTTGTCGATGGTGGTCAGGGCAATACCGGGTTTGCCGGTTTTCTTCAGCAACGGATCGAGTTGGGGCGTGTCCTGAACGTCGTTGATGTAATGTTCCAATACCTGTTCCAGCGTCTGAAAACGGCCATCGTGCATGTAGGGCGAAGTGCGTTCCACATTCCGCAGGCTCGGCACCCGAAATTTATTGTAGTCATCCAGGTTTAGCGTGATCTGATACCGGCCCAGATCGAAGTCCTTGCTGTTGGCGAGTTGCATCCGCAAACCGTTGTTGCGGTAGCTCTGGTCGGTAAACAATTCGCCGGTGTGACAACCCGAACAATTCGCTTTGAACAAGGTCAAACCCCGCAACTCCGATTCGGTCAGTGAAGCGCCGGTTTCTTTCCGCGAATATTTGTCGTATTTGGAGTTGGCCGAAACCATCGTCAGCATAAACTGCGACAGGGCTTTCAAAAATCGCTCCGTCGTTACTTCCTCCGTTCCGAAAGCCGCTTTGAACAAAGCCGGGTACTGCCCGCTGGTCCGGATTTTCTTCAGCACATTGGCCAGTGAATCGCCCATTTCGACGGGATTCTGAATAGGCGAAATGGGCAACAAATCCAGATCGACAATCCCGCCATCCCAGAAAAAAGCCCGCGTCCAGGCCACGTTCTGAATACCGGGCACGTTTCGGGTGCCAATTTTATCGCCAATGCCGTGGCTGAGCGGGTGGTCATTGTGCGCAAAGGCCGAAAACGACTGGTGGCAAAACGCACAGGTGACGGAACCGTCGCGCGACAGAATTCCATCGTAGAACAGCGTTTTTCCCAACGCGATACCTTCGACTGTCAGCGGATTTTTGGTAAAATCGTAGTTCGGAGGGTCAAAATTGGCCGGTTTTTTCCAGTTGTACGGCGTCGCTTTGAACTCGACGGGTTTGGGTTCCGGCTCAACCGGGCCGTCCTTTCCCGAGTCGTTCTGACAGCCGACCGCGAAACCGTAAAAAACGATTGCCGCCAGGATTGCAACATGTTGCCAACGCGTCATCTTATTTTCCAATTTATTGGATCGCAACTATACACAGGCTGGGCATCAATCGACCTGAACCGTACCGATGCTGAACATCGTCGCGTAATTATTCGCTACATTTTTCGAAGAATCCGATACCATAATCGTCGGTGCTGCCGCAATGCGGAGCGGTTTGACCCCATCGAACACCTTCAGCACATCGGCCTTCACCTGAATATCGGTTTTTCCGTTCACAATGACGTGGGCGGGCTGCGCACCCAGTGCCAACTGTATGGTTCTCAAATTATTGATGGTTTTGGTTTGGTACCCGCCGAACAAACCGACGTGGTAGACGAAATTCCGTTTTCCCGTCGCATCGACCGGCGCTTTGGCTGACGTTCCTTCCAGTTTCAGGAAAATATAGCCCGAATTCCAGTCCCAATACATCCCGGCAGCCGCACCGCCGGGGTCGAGTGCGCCGGTCCGTTTCCCGATTTCCATCGTGTTGCGCAGACTATCCACGCCCACCATAAAGTTGATGCTGGTGTAGTCGCCCACCGGAACATTGCGGAGCAGAACCGTCCGGGAGGCCGGGTTACTCTGCGACGTCAGAAAATAACTGCTGTCCTGCGGAACGACGTATTCCGACCCATCGGCTTTTTTTAGCTTGATGTTACTGATGAAATACGTAAACCGGGAGACGGTAAACGGTTCTCCGCTGCCGTTGGTGTAGGTCGTTGAATCCAGTTTCAATTCCTGCGCACCGACTACGTTATCAAATCTCAGTTGAACCGTTCCGTATTCCGGTTCCAGGGGGTCATTGTGGCAGGCAACCAGAACGGTCAAAAAGAGAAATAAACTCATACCGGAAGCGAGAAAGGTGTTTTTCATACTGAACGTTGCATTACATTGATTCAATCCATCTACTTACGATAACGCTGTTTTGCTGGTCTTTCTTCTGCTCATAGGCGATTAAAAGACCTTTTTTTGTGGCCAGAACCACCGGAAAAGCCGCATTGACATCGGTTGGCGTAAGGTAAGTGATGGGTGAAGCCGTGCCACCGGATACCTTCCGCATCCCGATTCGGGAGATAAACCGGCTCTCGCCAGCCGCATTTTTCACCTCCATCGACTCGTCCCAAACCCAGACCAGTTGCCCGTTGAGCGACGCGATCTGCGGATGTTTCGTTCGCACGGAGACGATCCCCGAAACCAGTTGCGTTGCTCCCAGCCGGGCCAGCTTGATACCGGGCGTTTTTTCTCCCCCCGAAAACCAGGTCACAAACAGATCATTGCCAACCTGCGCCACGTCGGGGCCGGTATGCGGGCAGGCGTTGACTTTCCACTGGTCATCATACACCACTTGTGGGCTGGTGAACGACTGGCCACCGTCGGTCGAAACCGCGTGGCTGATGTCGCGCGCACCGTTGTCCAGCAAATCCCGGTATGCAATGTGAATCTGGTTTTTCGTGTCAACAAAGACGTTGGTTCGGCAGCACTGGCAGGCGTTATCGTCCACCAGCACTTCTTTCCCAAAACCGCCCCCCGGCACCGTTTGGGCGAATTTTACGGTCCGGCCTTCCTTGTTGGCGGTTTTTTCGTCGAGCCACGCAATTCCGATTTCGCCGTTGGGCAGCCGGTTCAGGTTGCTGAACGAGTGACCTTTTCCCGGCGTGGTGTCGCGGTGAACGGCTTTGGGTTCGGTCCAGGTTTGGCCGCCGTCGGTCGAGGTAACATACAGCACATCACCGGCGCGCGGGGCCTCCGCCGTGGGCCGGGACACCTCGAAGGTCGCCAGCACGGTTCCGTCTTTTTTAAACGCCACTTTCGGCATTCCTTCGGCGTGGGTCGAAAAAACCGTCGGCGACTTGATCCGGATTTTTTCACCGAACGTCCGCCCGCCGTCTTCCGAGACGGCATAGTAAAAAGCGACTTTTTCGCCTTCTTTTTCCGTCCAGCTCAACACCGGGTGATTCCGGTGGTCGGTGGTCAATCGGGGCGTCGCTCCCACAAACTGGGGATTCGAAAGCCGGATTTCTTTGGCGGGACGCTCGGCAAATCCAAACAAAAAAGCCGCGACAATCAGGATGCTATTTTTCATGGTCAATACGGTATGCAGTTTAGATCACTTGTAAAAATTATACTGAATCCCACCCACCAGCGTCCGGGGTGCTGCGGGGGTATAGGTAGTTCGGTCGGTGGCGTTGTTGCCGCGCGTGGCCGAGGTCGCGTAGAGTTCGTTGGTAGCATTCATCAGATTGGCAAATACCTCAAACCGCCGGAACGCATACCCCGCCCGCAGGTTGATGACGCTGACACCCCGCCCACCGAACGCGCCCCGGTCGTCATACGAAACCGTGTTGATCTGATTCTGGTACCAGGAACTGATGCGCTGCCATTCCGCCGACATCCGCAACCCTTTGGCCCAACGCGGTTTATACGTCAGTTCGGTGTTGGCCACCCAGCGCGGAGCCTGCGGCATATCGAAGCCGTTCACGTTTTTTACGGCATCGGAAGCCCTCGTACTCAACGCAAAATCGACAAACCGGTGGACGGCATTCGTCCCGCCAAACCGGAAAAACCACTCGCCCGACGGGCGGTAGGTGAGGCTGTATTCGATGCCCCGGTGCAGCGTTTTTCCCGCCGACTGGTAGTCCGTGCTGTTGTCGGGCTGGCGAATGTTGAGCAGTTCGTTGCGCCCTTCCATCTGGTAAACCGCCACGTCGATGTACATTTTCCGGTTGAGCAGCGACGCCCAGCCACCGACTTCGTAGTTGTTGAAATACGCCGGTTGAAGGTTGTAATAAAAGGGCGATTCACCCGGTTGGGCGTTGACGCGTTTGGTAAAAATCGACGTCAGACCCGGCGGTGAAAAACCTTTGCTGTAGTTAGCATACAAACCCTGGTCGCGGCCCAGATCGTAGGTCAGCCCCACTTTGGGCGTAAACTGGCGGTAGGCTTTTCGCCCGGTACTCTGATCCAGGTAATTGTCATAATCGAACGCCATCTGGTCGAACCGTCCGCCGAGTGAAATCCGCAGGGCTGGCAAAGGGTTCAAATCCAGTTGGGCGTAAACGGCCGAGTTGTGAATGTCGGCTGCGTAGTCGGCCAGCAGCAAGTCGGGCCGTTCTTTCACCAGTTTATACTGTTCCACCGATTTTTTGTCGGGTCGTAGCTGCGCTTCCAGTTCAATCTGGTAGGCGTTGTAGGTTGTTGGCGACGCATCGTAGGTTAATCCCGCCATCACCCGGCTATTCCAGAACGGCAGCTTCTGGCTGTGCTGGGCAATGAAGCCATAACTGCGAAAGGCGTTGACGTTGATCTGGCCCGTTGCTTTGGTGGCGCCACTCGTCCAGCGAATGCCGTAGCTGGGGTTCTGGCCAATCGAGTTGTCGCGGTAAAAAGCCGTCAGGTAACTATCGGAGCCGTTTTTCCACTGGTGATCGAGCGTCAGCCGCGAGCGGATTGCTTTCACTTTTCGGTACGTAAAATCCGAGGTCGAGGTGTATTGCCGGTTGTAAAACGCGATGCTGTCGACGCTGCCGCCGGTTTGCGAATTGTAGTCGTTGTAGGAAAACGTGCCGGTCAGTTTGGTACGACCCGTAAACGCGTATTCGGCCCGGCCATTGAACGACACTTTGTCGTAGTCGGACCGGGATTGCCAGCTATTGCGCTGCCGGGCCACAAAACCGCCCGCGTAGACGCCCAGCTTTTTGGTAAGCATTCCGCCCCCGCCATACTGCACCCGGCCATAGCCCCACTGATCGCCCTGAATGCCAACCCGAAACGTCGGGACGGCGGTGGGTCGCTGCGTGATAAAATTGATGGCGCCCCCCACGGCTTCCGGTCCGTAGAGCGACGAAGCCGGACCTTTCACAATTTCTACCGAGCTGACGGTGAAGACGTTCATTTCAATCAGCGCATTGTGGTTGAAAACGCCCATCGGCCGGATCGGAACACCGTCTTCGAGGTAGAGAAAGTAGGCACTGGTGCCAAACGGTTGGCGAATGCCCATGCCGTGTTGCTCGTTGTTGTAATTGAGCATCACCACGCCCGGCGTTTTGTTGATGAGTTCGGCCAGCAAAGTCGGCTTGGTTTCGTCGATCAGCGTGGGCGAAAGCCGGGAAATGGCCACCGGCGCTTCGGTCCGTTTCTGGGCTTCGCGGTTGGCGGTCACAACAATGGTTTGCAGGTTTTCGACGGCGGGAGCCAGGGCAATGCGCAGCGGTTTTTCGGAGGGCGTTACTTCCTGGGATTGAAAACCCACCGCCGAAATCAACAGTTTCAGGGTGGAGGAATTCAATGAAAACCGGCCGTCGGCATTCGTCAGCGTACCGGTTTTGCGATCTTCCGACGAGATAGCGACGCCCGCCAGGGGCTCTTTGGTTTGGGCATCGAAAATGGTTCCCTGAATAAGGGATTGGGCGTATAGCCCAAATGGCGCCAGGATCACGAAAACCGTGACCACGAGCCGGTATAAAAAAGTCATAAAGCGGGTTCGATTTGATGAAATGGACGAGCAAACCGCTGGGAACATCCCATTGGTTAAACCGGGAATCTGTCAGGTTTTGGAAACCTGACAGATCTGACAACAAACCATCAAACCTGCGGTGGCTGAAACAACGAATACCGTGGGGAAGGATACGATCCCGGCAGATAAGCCGGCAAAACCGTTGTCTGAGCAATGACAACCGGTTGAAATAAAAACGGCAAATTCGACTGGTAGAACAACTGAAAATCAGGCGTTTTCTGCACCTGTTCCGTGGTCGCTTTATCCTGCTGCTCCTGTTGAGCGGTCAGTTTTTTGGCGAGGTAACATTGCCCGTCGCAATGCAGCTCCGGTTTGGCGCGATTTTCGCACAGGACTTTGGCAATATACGCCTTGTTGGCATGGTAATACGCAATGGTTCCCCACTGGCTGAACAGAGGCAGCAGAATCGCAATCAGCAGGATGTAAGCCAGTGCAGCGCGCATACGATTTTAAAATCCGCACAATAGTACAAAAAAATGTTGATTCCACCCCGATGTTACCTATTGACTAAATTGATACTATTTTGTTAATTCGCATAGCCACCCGTAGATTCTATCGTAACTGTTTTAACCGAAATGAGATTATTGTGCAATGCACTGATTTTTAGTGTATTTTATTTGTCGTTGTTTCCTGGTTATTCGCAGTTGGCACCTGTCGAGACCAGCGGGGATGCATTGGCGCATGTTTCTTCTCCGACCAGTACGGTCCGGGAAAACCGTCAACGTATATCGGTGGTGGTGGGCATGGAACACCAGCTTTTCCCCTCCTACCTGCTGGCGCGGGCGACTCTTTCCGAAAAAAGCAAAAATTACCGATTGGGCGATGGCGACGGCAATGTGTCGGTTTCGTTTCATAACCCCGGCCTGAACACCTCCGTGCGGGTGGAAGTGGGCGCAACGCCCTTTAGTGAAGCGGCTGTTTACGAAGGCATTTTGCAGGAACCCGACAGGAACTACGAAATAACGCCCCGCATTGCCTGGAATTTTGAGAAACTGCGCGGATTGCTGCAACCTACGCCGGTTAATTTTACGGTTACGACCTACATCAACAACGAAAAAGTCGGTCATCGGACGGTGGTGGCCACGATGCGTTCCGTTAACGATTGCCCGTATTATTGGGAAGACGACGAAACCGGAACCGGTGATCTGGATCTGAATTACATGTACGTGGCCTACATCAACGAGGATGATCCGGTTGTGGACGAAGTGTTGAGTCAGGCCCTGCAAAATGACATTGTGGATGGCTTCGATGGCTACCAGACCGGCGACAGAAAGCGGGTCGATGATCAGGTTTTTTCCATCTGGTATGCACTACAGAAACGGGGCATTCGCTACAGTTCGATCTCAACCAATTCAAGTACCGGCATTTCACAAAACCTCTATAGCCAGCGCATTCGGACGATTGACCAGACCTGGAACAATCGGCAGGCCAATTGTGTCGATGGCATGGTGTTGATGGCGTCGGTGCTGCGTTCCATTCACATCGACCCGGTTCTGGTGTTGCTGGCCGACCACTGCGTGCTGGGCTACTACCGCGACGCCGAACACAAGGATCTGGCCTGTCTGGAAACCTCGATGATTGGCGATGTCGATTTACGGAAAATCATGTCCGTTCGCCGTCGGAAAGCTTCCCGAAAACTCTTCACCGAAGCCCGCCAGCGCGCCCAGCGGCATTACCGCACCTCCAAAGACGCGTTCGACAAAGACCCCCGCTACCGGTTTATCGTCGTCGCCGATGTCCGGAAATCGGGAATCCGGCCGATTGGGCGGTGATCGCCACGGCTTTACTGGAACGAATGGCGAAATTCCAGCGGAGAGACATTCGTCTTGCTCCTGAACAACTTACTGAACGACTGGGGATGTTCGAACCCCAGCCCATAAGCGATCTCACCAATCGACAAAGTCGTTGTCGACAGCCTTTCCTTGGCCTTTTCAATGAGTTTTTCGTGAATATGCTGCTGGGCGTTTTGCCCGGTCAGTGCTTTCAGCAGACTGCTCAGATACGTGGGCGATAGATGAAGTTGTTCAGCCATATACCCGACCGTTGGCAAGCCGGTTTTCAGTCGCTCATCGCTGGCAAAATAAGCCGCAAGTACGGTTTCAAACCGGTCCAGTAGTTCGTGGTTGGTAATTTTCCGGGTGATAAACTGCCGCTGGTAAAACCGGTCGGCATACTTGAGCAGCACGTCGAGCTGAGCCACGATGATGTTCTGGCTGAATTTGTCGATGGGAGCCTGGTATTCCTGCTGAATCTGCTGGATGATGCCGACGATCACGGACTCCTCCTTTTCAGACAAAAACAGGGCTTCACGAATGGAATAGTCGAAATAGGCGTACTGGCGGATTGTTTTAGACAGAGGTGTATGCCACAAAAAATCAGGATGGATCATCAACAGCCAGCCGCGGTGTTCAAGGGTTTCATCAGCCGCAACCGCCAGCACCTGACCGGGCGCTAAAAAAACCATCACCCCATCGTCGAAATCATACGCCTGTTGCCCGTATTTCAGCCGGCCGTTGAAATTCCGTTTGAGCGCAATCGAATAGAAGTTGTTGACGAAGCTTTTCGGCTTGTCAATCCGCTTTGGCCTGATATCGTCGAACCGGACTACACTGATGAGCGGATGGCCCGGTTTGGGAAGACCCGCGAATTGATGATACGCGGAGATGGTGTCGATGCGGTGAAGCGGTTCAGTTGACATTCTTCGATGGGTTTATGGCCTGGTTTGCACCAAGTAAAAGCCAGATTACGCCTGTTTCAGCTTATACAACACCCTTAACCCGTCTTTAAGTCCAGTCGGTTTTCGACCCAGCAACTTTTCCAGGTCGGGACTAATGATGTCTTCCTGGCCATTGGCGATGTCGGTGATAAACCCGGTGATTCGCCGGGCAACGACCTCAGGCAAACCGCGTCCAATTAGCTGCGCTTCAAAGGTGGCTGGCTCCGCTGGCGTGTAGGTGACGGACTTGACTGAGAGATCGGTCAGGGCTGCGGCTACGTCATAAAATGAGCACGACTCACAGCCCGTCAGCCGGTACGTTCGGTTGCTCTCATCGTTATTGACCAGCGCATTCGCAATCGCTTCGCCCATCTCGCTGCGGAGAGCAAAGGCAACCCGGCCCTGATCGGCCGGTACGTTGATACCACGCTCGAAAACGGCGTCGCCACCCACAAACTGCGGAATCGCATCCAGATACAGGATGTTCTGAAACAGCGTGTAGGGTATTCCACTGGCTTTGATATACTCCTCGGTCTGAAAGTGGCCTGCCATCAACCGGTTCACCAGCGTCGCCGGGTTTTTCAGCGCCCGACTGGTGTAGGCAATCCGCTGAACACCAGCTTTTCGGGCCGCATCCACGACATTCTGGTGCTGGCGAACCCGGTTTTCCTCATCCGTACCTGCAATCAACAGAACCGTTACGATACCCTGCATGGCACTATCTAGGGCGTCAGGATCGTCATAGGTGCCAACGCGTAGCGTCACACCCTGTTTCAGCAAAGGGGCGGCTTTGGTTTCGTCCCGCACAAAGGCGGTAATCTGGCTGGCTGGTATTTTTTGAAGGAGTTGGTCAATGACGGCAGTGCCTAGCTGGCCTGTAGCTCCGGTTATTAAGATCATGGTTATGCTCTATTGGTTAGGACAAAGGTCCGCCCTTTCCAATGAGCAAACGTAGCCGAATTTGGGGTTGTTGTAGCCGAATTAATTATTTGGGAATGGAAAATCTTATGATTAGTTAATTCTAAACCCACTGTTTGATTTCCGTTAGTAGATGATCCATCAACTCTAGAAAAACGCGAACTATGAGATTATTGGCCGCGTAGCGGACTGATGTTTGTAGCAAAACCAATTGCCTGATCCCTCCCGCGTGCCTTTAGGTACGCAATCTCCTGGACCTGCTGCGTACCTAAAGGCACGCAAACATATCGTGCCGCTGGCACTTAATTAGCTCATAATCAATTTGTAAATCTAATAGTTCGCTTTAAAAAAGAACGCCTTGCAAAATTGTAATTGAGACGACGATAGGTAGTGATTTGTGCTTCGCTAAGGCTTGAGGAAGTAAGCTTGTAAGAGTGTACACCATGAGACGTAATTTATCTAGTTCTATGGCTTTTCTACTTATCCTCAATATCCCGGGTATCTCCAGGCAGAATTGATTTCCGAAGGATGCTGTTTAGTGGCATTCCTTGTTGAGTTTGCACGATCAACCGCTTTATTTCAGAACGGTTGATGCCGGGCCACAGTACATAAAAACCACTACCGATATCCTCTTCTAACCCTAATCTATTTTCGTCCTTAAAATACCACATGGCTTCGCGTTTATACGCGCCGTTTTCAAGGTACGAATATTCTATTTTATACATATCTGTGGTGATCCAGTAATACCAAAAATGCAGATGTTCCAATGCTTTTGCATGAGCAGCCGCTCTGGTTGGGAACCCTCCAATAGAATGATAACCAAACTGACTGCATTGCCAAACAAGCAGTACAAGTGGCAAGAAGATCACTAAGAAACGCATCAACTTTGTTTTAAAAGCACCAATCATGTGGCATAGTTATCAAATAGCTCACTCGCAATCGACCGGAACAACTGTTTCCCAAAAACCGTATTCGGGATGCCAATAGAAGCGTATCACTTTCTGTTACCAGTCAGGAATGGTAAGCTTATACTAAAAGTTTACGGTGGCTAACGCACAAAAAAGCACGCGCCAGCCACCGTAAACCGAAAACCATAAACCGTGCTTACTGCACCGCAAACTCCTTGTCATCCAGCCCGGTGTTCACCACCAGCGACTGGGTTTCCATCTTCATCACCATCGGCCCGAAGTTCTGGGTCAGGGTGTGCGGGAACTTCACGCCGTTTACTTCTTTGTAATTGCTCAGACCGGTGTTGATGGCCATTTCACCCTGCGGAGTCTGCTCAATGGCCGTGTGCTGCACTTTCAGGCCGGTTTCGGTATCATAAAACTCCGAAATGGTCTTTTTGCCCAGCGTCACGTCAATTTTGAAGGCGTCTTTTCCATTCACTTTCTCCGTGCCGGCCAGCGTCGTTTTGGCTCCCAGCGTCGGATACAGCAATTCAGCGAAAGCGGCATTCTTCAGAATTTCCATCTTGGCTTCTTCGTCCGTCACGTTTTTCGACTGGCCACTGCCTTCCATTTTCACTTTCGTGCCGTCGGAAGTCACTTTCTGCACTACCTGACCCTGGGCCGTTACGGCCAGCGAAAACTTGTTCAGCCCTTTTTGCTTGCTTTCAATGTCTATTTTCGTGCCCTGAATCTCGGTCGTCAGCTTTTGGGTGACATCCTTGATTTTCGCAATAGCGTCTTTCCCGCCGATCGCAGTCACGTATTTTTCGATCACCTGATCCGCCGTCACACCCACCGGCGTGGTCGTCAGTTTGCCGGGAGCCGGTGCGTCCACTTTCGTGCCGTTAACATCATAGTAAACAACGTCGCCAAACCGTTTCAGTTTATCGGCCACTTCGGAAGCTTTTCCCACCACTACCACATAGGCGTGTTCCGGATCGATCAGCTTGGCAGCTGACGCTTCAACCTGATCTTCCGTGACGGCATCGACGTTTTTCAGGTAATTAGCGAAAAAGTCTTCCGGCAAATTGTACCGGGCGGTATTGATCGCAAAATTGGCAATCGTCTCAGGGTCTTCCAGCGTAAAAATGAAATTGCCGGCAAACGTATTTTTCGTACTTTTCAGTTCTTCAGCCGTCGGCTTCGAACTCCGGATCGCTTTCAGTTCCGTCATAAATTCCGCTACGGCGCTGTCGGTCACCGCATTCCGCACGTTGGCGTTGGCCCGGAAGCGGCCCACCAGCCGGTCGCTCGTCAGCGAGGAATACGCGCCGTAGGTATACCCGTGTTTTTCGCGCAGGTTGTTATACAAACGGGCGTTGCCACCGCCACCGCCCAGGATGTCGTTGGTCAGGCTGGCCTGAATCGACTCGGGCGTATACGGTTTCAACAGAACCGGATGCGTGATGTAGACCACCGACTGCACCGAACTCGGCCGGTCGATGAGCGCAATGGTCGTTTTGGCGGGCGGTTTTGGCGTTTCATAGCTCGGTTTCGGAACCTCGCCCGGCTGCCATTTGCCAAAGTACTTCTCCACCATCGGACGTGCTTCTTCCGGCGTAATGTCGCCCACCACGGCCAGATAACCGATGTTGGGCCGGTAATAGGTTTCGTAGAATTTGCGGCAATCTTCAAGTGTAATCCGGTCAACGGTTTCTTCCGAATCCGGCTCACCGTACGGGTGGTCTTTGCCGTAAACCAGCATGCTGCTCACCCGCGTGGCAATGGCCGCCGGATTGTCTTTCTGCGACGCCAGCCCGGATTTGGTCTGTTTTTTCAGCTTGTCCAGTTCTTCCTGCGTAAACTTCGGATTCAGCACCACATCCGACATCACTTCCAGCATTTTGGGCGTGTGCTTTTTCAGCGACATCGCATAAACGCCGGTTGGCGAGGTGTTCAGGCTGCCACCGATGAAATCAACCGCTTCGTCAATCTGGTCTTTTGTCCGGGTTTTCGTCCCGGTTTTGATCAACTGGCTCGCAATGCTGACGTACCCCGCCTTGTCGCCTTCGCGGATGGGCAGGTAGTCGAACAGCAGACTGAAACCGACGCGCGGCAGTTTATTATTTTGTACCACGAACACTTTCAGGCCGTTAGCGAGCGTAAACGACACAGGTTTGCCCACTTTAATGACCGGTGCCGGAGCATCGGCGGGCAGTTTTGACCGGTCAAGCGTTTGCGCCTGCACCGACAGACCAAGAGCCATCAAGCCCGCAGCCAGGATATAGTTTGCTTTCATCATTCCTTTTTCAGAATTCAATATTCGTTATTCACTATTCATTATTCCCCTTTACTTTCCTTCTTCGGCTCCATCGCCTTAGGCAGATAATACAACACCACGCGGTTTTCTTTCGTGAGGTATTTGTTGGCCACCCGGCGCAGGTCTTCCTTCGTCACCTTATTATACCGCTCCAGTTCCGTGTTAATCAGGTTAGCATCACCCAGATACATTTTGTAGTTGGCCAGACTTTCGGCAATACCGGCGACACCCGCGTTCTGGTTCACGAAATTGGTTTCAATCTGGTTTTTCACCTTCTGAAATTCGGCATCGGTAACCAGGGTTTTCTTCAATTTCTCAATTTCGGCGTTCATACCGGCTTCCAGGTCTTCGGCTTTGACGCCCATGTTGGCAATGCCGATGGAGATAAACAAACCGGGGTCTTCAGTGGAGAGGGGAAATACACCGGTCTGAACCGCTTTCTGCTGTTTATCAACCAGTTCCTTGTTCATCCGGGAGCTTTCACCGGCGGCAAGCAGGGTTTGCAACACGTCCAGCGCGTAATAATCCGGATCACCCTGGGCGGGCATGTGATAGGCCTGGAAAACGCCCGGCAGCGAAACGTTGTCGTACACGATGTCACGTACTTCGGTTTTCTGAACCGGCTCTTTTACGGTCGGACGATACGGCGTTTTCGTTCCTTTCGGAATTTCGGCAAAATATTTCTCAATCAGTTTTTTTGTATCCTCGGGATTGATGTCACCGGCGATGGACAGAATGGCATTGCCCGGGATGTAAAACTCCTTGTAGAAATCCCGGAATTCATCAATTTTGGCCGCATTCAGGTCTTCCATCGAGCCAATGGGCGCCCATTTATACGGGTGTACTTTGAACGCATGGCTCAAAACCTGCGGAAAAAACGTGCCATACGGCTGGTTTTCATACCGCTGCCGCCGTTCTTCCTTCACCACTTCGCGCTGGGTTTCAACGCCTTTTTCATCGACTTTAGCGTGCAAAAGCCGCTCCGATTCCATGTATAGGCCCAGTTCCAGTTTGTTAGAAGGCAGGATTTCGTAATAGAACGTCCGGTCGGTAGAGGTGTTGGCGTTTAACTGTCCTCCGGCCCCCTTTACGATCTTCATGTATTCCCCGCGCTTGATGTTATCGGAACCTTCAAACATCAGGTGTTCGAAAAAGTGCGCAAACCCTGAACGCCCCGGCTGCTCGTTTTTCGAGCCGACGTGATACATCATGGTCACCGCTACCAAGGGCGTTGTATTGTCCTGATGCAGAATGACATGCAAACCGTTCGGCAAATCGTATTCAGTAAATTTGATGCGTGCCGCCGACTCGGTCGATGGGCTTTTCGGAGCGGTCGAAACCGTGGCGGCTGGCTTGGGAGCAGGCCGGTTTGGGGTCGATTTCTTAGGCGTTTGCGCCACCGCCGACCAGAGCAGGCACTGGCTTAACGCAACGTAAAGCACGGTTTTTTTCATAGAGTAAGAACACTAAAATGTAGGTTATGACAACGCCGGCAACCCGGTCTTTCTCAAATATACAATGTTTTTTTCGGAGGGAAACAGATCGGAAATAACCGGTGTGTAAAGTTTGTCAAAAGGCTGAAAAGGAATGGTGAGCGGTTTTATTTTGTTACCTGAACGACTTACCTTACCCATTAGCAGACAACGAATGGGACGTCAGGAAAGGCCTTCTGTTTTCTTTTTAAAATTGCTTTATGATCATCGTTCGCGTACCGTTTTTGTGGGTCAGTGGCATGGCACTATTTCCGTTCGTATTGGTACGGACGAAACGCCCGGATGCGGTCTTGCTCCACCACGAACGCATACACCTTCGCCAGCAACTGGAACTGGGCCTACTCCCCTTCTACGTCTGGTATTTGCTGGAATACCTGATCCGGCGCTGGCAATACACCCATCATTATGATGCGTACCGTAACATCAGCTTTGAGCGAGAAGCCTTTGACAATGAGCACAATCTGACGTACTGGAAAACGCGGAAATGGTACGGTTTTCTGGCGTATCGTACCGACAAACCGCCGGGCGGTGCTGTTTAGTCTGCAGGGGTGTCATGCCGGTAACTGATGACGCCCACCATCATCACCAACGCCGTCAACAGCACTACGGCCATCAGAATCCCGTCGCGGAAACCCACCAGTTTGAGGTTATCGGGAATGCTGAGGTACAGCAGCACCGTGATCAGCCCGCGCGGGGCGATGAAAACCACCGGATTGATGCTGCCCGGCAACGACAACCGCAACACACCCGCCCGAACGGAGTAGAGAATCAAGAGGAGTAAAAAGCCAACAATCAGAGCATCAGGCTCGATCAGGGTGTAGAAATCGGAGGCATACCCGAACAACAGGAAGAAAAATGTCCGGACAATGAAGGCTCCCTCCGCCGTCAGGTTTTTAAACTGATCCAGTTCTTTTTCGAACAGCTCATTTTTAAAGATTCGGTCGAGCCGACCCCGGATGAACAGTTCGGTGTTGTTCAGGAATAACCCAAAAACCAGAATCAGCAAAAGCGGGGAAAGCTGGTAAATCCGGCTGACGGCGTAGACGAGAAAAAGAACCGAAATGATCGGCAGGAATTTGATCCGATGGCTGATTTTACTGATCAGATACAGCAGAAAAAAGCAGCAGATCAGGGAGATAATCACCATGATGAGGGTGTCTTTGGCAAACGACAGAATCGATAGAATGCCACCGGAAGCGTTGTATACCAGAAAATTAAAAATCATTACTCCTAAAATATCGGACAGCGATGATTCGTAAACGACAAATTCCCGACTCGTTGGGTTCAGGTTGTTGCTGCCCGGAACAGCCACGGCACTACTGATGACGGCAAACGGCGTGGCCGCTACTAGGCACTTGAAAAACGATGCTTCCATCAGCACGTAAAACAGCGAGGCCATGAGCAGCGACGTGACCAGGATGGACGACAGCGACGCCCAGAACGCCCGGCGGATCATTCCCAGTTTCTCCCCCGTCAACTCCAACTCCAGTGCGCCTTCCAATACGATCAAAATCAGCCCCAGCGTCCCCAAAGTCGGCAAAATGGTGTCGACATACGGCAGTTGAAACGCAAAATAATTCGTCACCTGCCGCATCAACATGCCCGACGCCAGCAGCAAAATCACCGACGGCGTTTTGTATCGGCTGCTGAGCAGGTCGAACACGTACGAAAGGAGAACCGATAAACTGAAAATAATAATCAGGTACGAGGTATCCATGCCGTCGAGTTTCAGTGCAAAGCTTGCAATATACGGTTTTCAGCCTTTCAGCGGATAGCCGGAGGAATTACCAGACAACTCATAGCAAATCCGTTGCAATTTTAGCCGACAGCAAACAGAGCGGAATGCCGCCCCCCGGATGCACACTGCCGCCAACAAAATACAGATTCCGGAACTGGTGCGAGAAGTTAGCGTGGCGCAGAAAAGCCGCAAACCGGTTGTTGGAACTGTTGCCATACAACGCGCCCTGCGAGCTTGAGGTGCGATTTTCGATCTGAATAGGATCTAAAAGGGCTTCGCAGGCAATCAGGGGCGCAATGTCGACACCGAGGTTCCGGCTCAGTTTCCGAATGACATTCTGCCGGGTTCTGGTAATCAAAGCCTCCCAATCCTGCCCCGTATTATTCGGTGCATTGATCAGAATAAACCAGTTTTCGCAACCTGGTGGCGCATCGTCCGGTTTGTGTTTGGAGGTGATGTTGAGGTAAACCGTCGGATCGTCCGACAGCGTTTTCTGATTGAAAATGTGGTCGAATTCGGCGCGGTAATCAGAACTGAAAAAGATGTTGTGCAGGCCCAGTTCCGGAAATTCCCGCCTGATGCCCCAGTAAAAAATCAATCCGGAGCTGGACTTCGGCTGGCGTAAAATCCGCTCCGGCTGCCGGGCGTTGGGCAACAACCGCCGGAACGTGCTGACGACGTCCATGTTCGAAACGACGACATCGTAAGGTTTCGGTTCGCTCCGTGCATTGTCTCCATTCCCGGTTCTGACGCCTACAATCCGTTTTCCTTCCGTCACCAATTCCGTCACCCGCGTGTTGAAATGAAACCTTACGCCCAGTTCTTCCGCCAGCCGCACCAAGCTGTTGGTGATGCCGATCATGCCTTCTTTCGGAAAAAAAGCCCCGATGTTGTATTCCAGGTGCGGAATGATGTTCATCGTGGCGGGCGTCTGGTACGGATCGGAGCCGTTGTAGGTCGCGTAACGGTTGAAAAGCTGCACCAGTTTCGGATTCTGAAACCGCTGTTCGTTGGCCCGGTTCATGGTTTTGAACACCTCCAGCTTCGGCAAATTCAAATAGCCATACAGCGCGTCGCGGTTAAACCAGGTCGATAGCTTATGGAGCGAGCGGTGCAAAAACAGTTTTTCGGTGAGGTGGTACTTGGCGGCACTGTCGGCCAGATGCGCCAGCAGGTGATCGGCGGGTTCGCCCAGTTGGGTCGCCACTTCGCGGGCAAAACCGTCGCGATCGGCCCAGGCGGTCAGGTGCGTGTGGTCATCCCAGAAATACCGGCAGGTCTCATCCAGCCGACTGTACTTAAAATAGTCGTCAGGATTTCGGCCCGCCAGCCGGAAAAGGTCTTCGACCAACTGCGGCATGGTGAAGAGCGACGGCCCGGCATCGAACCGAAAACCGTCGAGCGAAAAACCGGACAATTTCCCGCCGGGATACGCATTGGCTTCGAACACATCGACACGGTAGCCTTTGACGGCCAGCCGAATAGCAGCGGCAATACCGGCAATACCGGCTCCAACGATGGCAGCGGTTTTAGACAAGGCGATGGGGTTTTGAGCGTTTCGAACCGGAGAACTATTCTCCCCTGTTTTAACGCTTTACAACCGTTTGTAATAGTTCAAGGTGACAGAAGCCTGGTTTCCTTTTTCGGGCAGGGTGTAGTAGCCGTTGCTGTTTTTATCGAAACAGATGGTTTCGCTCTGAATGCCGAGCGGATCGGTCGCCAGGGTTTTAAAGCTGTTTTTTTGCATCGCATCCGCCAGCGACTGCCCGCTTTTCCGACGCCAGTGGTACGCACCCAGGTAGGAGATCAACGCGATTTCGTTGCCATCCGCCGAAACGCTGCCGCCCGTAATCAGCGTCAGCGGAATTTCGCCGTAATAATCCGCCCTCATCTCAACGCTCGTACTTTGGGGGTATGGCAGGCGGTAGATGCGTACTTTTTCTTCGGCTTTACTCACAATCCAGAGATCGCGGGTTTGGGGGTCGAGCAGGATCGCTTCGGCATCGCGGGCACCGTCGGCATACCGAAAACTGATGCGCTCGACGCCATTGACGGATTCGTTGGCATTTTTCGGTTCCGGAAACCGGTAGATGTAATTGAGGTCGTTTTGTTTGAGATTATCGCCGATGTCGGCCAGGTAGAGGTACGAAACGCCGTCTTGCGGCCCCGGTCCGATGGCCAGGTCTTCCCAATCCCGATTGGAGGCTCCCGGTATCGGGAACCGCTTTTCCAGCTTCCCATCGGTGGTTAACAAATTGATTTCGGCGGGATTGCCGCTGTCTTCCTGCACCCACAACCGCCCATCCATCGTGCGGCTGGCAACCATCCCGGATGCTTCGTCGACCAACCCCGGCTGAACGGCAAATTTCTCCGGACTGGTCGAAAACCGGTCGGAACTGGACGAGTTGGGCGAAATAATCCCGCAGGAGCAAAGGGTCAAAAGCAGGCTAACGGCCAGATAACGAAGATACATGCGTTTCTACAAGGTTGTATGCCACAAATAACGCGAAATCGGATGCATATAGTTGTAGAATCGTGAGAATTTTGAGTAAGCGTGTCGGCGGACTCAAGTCTGGAGCTTTGCTAATGAGCAACTTTGTAGCTAAAATTTTCGCGGTAGAGTTGGATGAAACTCATCGAGTAAATAATAGCGATGGAGCAGAGAATGGCAGCAATACCCGCATTTATTTGTAATGGGCCTTGCGCTCCAAAAATCACGCCCGTGGAACGCATGTTCAGAAAGAAGCCAGCACTGTTTAATAAAATCCCCGCTCGATAACTCAATGAGTCCCAAATAATCTTTTTAGAAGTACCGGCCAGTTCTTTACTTTTATAGCAGCAATACTGAACAACAGCCATTTGGATAAACGCTGAGAGCAAGAGTATAAGGACAAGCACATCGTCGGCTAAAACAGGTATAACAATATATACCAGAACCCCCACCAACAAGGTCGTCAAAACCGTCGGCCAGCGGAAATAACGCTTCAGAATTTCCAGATGCCGGCTTGAAATCTGTTTGCGGATATTCTTTTCATAATCCCGCTGAATGGCATTCAAACCGGGTCCGGCTCCCAGTTCCGCCCAGGCATTCGCGCTGGCATGTTCAAAATCCTGCCCCACTTCCATTCTCTGCTCCGTAAGCGTCGCATAGTGGTCCAGAAGCTCGTTTTCAACTTCTTCGTATTCGATGTGAGCCAGCGTGCGGAAGTCTTGACGAAGATGGGTGAGGTGGTGTGGCGTGAGCATAAATCTAAGATTGAACGCTTTTCAATCGTTTGCTTTTGTACTGCATTAATAGTTCAAGGGTACTGACTTCGTACAAAAAGAATACGATACAAATTAACGTAGTCACGGCCGGATGTAAGTTCAACAAGATTTTATCCGGCAGAAATAATCGCAGGTAAAAAAAGCTTAAAAACAAAGCATTAGATCCCTGCAAGACCAGATTAGCCAGATCATTTCGACCAAATCCGGACTTGTGCCAGTACATCAATCGTTTGAAAGCAAAGAAATAAGTGACCAAGGCGACAGTGGCGAGGGCAAATCCCACATAATCCGATTTCAATGAAAGCGGAAACATCACATTTAAACCATACAGAACCAGAGAGGAAAGAACGCTGATACCCAGTCGTGGCATTTTAAAATAGCTGATCAGAATGGATCGGAGCAGCCGAATGTGAACTTTCGCCTGCATAGTATGATACTCTTCCTCCATCTTCAACAACCCCTTCCGCCCCCCGAATCCCTTATGAATGTCGATCAGGGCTAGTTCAAACGAAATGCCGTTGGCCAGTTGTTCGGCCATGCCGTTGGCGTAGTGATCGGTCAGTTCGGCAATCAGGTCTTCGTTGAGGAGCCAGTTTTCTTTCCGCAGGTGGCGATCGATCGCGGTGAGTTGGTCGGGTGTCAGTGCCATATCAAATTGCCGGTTTTAAGGTCAAAAGCCGTTGCAGGTTCTCCAGCATGATGCCTAGTTCCGAAATGCGGCTGACGGCTTCGGTGTGGCCGTCTTTCGTCAAAGAATAGTATTTCCGCGCGCGCCCTTCCACCACCTGCGTTTCGGTGGTCAGCAGGCCCTCGGCTTCGAGTTTGTGCAGAGCCGGGTAAAGAGCTCCCTCCGTAATCGCCATCTGCCCCGCCGTCAACGCTTTCACCTTCTGCGTGATTTCATAGCCGTACATGCGCTCCTGTTCTTCGAGTAGTTTCAGGATTATGACGGATAAACTGCCTTTAAGTAACTGCTGATTGCTGTTCATACCGGCAAGTATACAAAAAATGTCGGTATACCTACAAATCTTAGGCATCATTTTTCAAACTGGGTAATCCCGGTTTCAGCCGCTATCTTTGCAGGCAATGAAAACTTATTTTCGCTTACTTTCGTACGCCAGACCGCTGGGTCGTTTTCTGACGCCCTTTTTGCTAACCTCCATGTTGGCCAGTGTATTTGGTGTGCTGAACTTTACGCTGCTGATTCCGTTGCTGGATGTTCTTTTCGATAAAGTCGACCCGGCCAAGTTGCAGGCTTTGCTGAGCCAACCCGCTCCGAGGCTGTCGTTCGAAACCTCGCCGACCGAGGTTTTTCAATATTACTTCGCGCTTTTTTTCCGGCAATACGGCAAACTCGGAGCCTTGCAGTTCGTCTGCGGCATTGTGGTGACAACGGTCTTGCTCAACAATTTATTCAAGTATTTGTCGGTCCGGCAATTGGAGAGCTTCAAAGCCCGGATGGTGGCGCGGCTGCGCGAGACGGTTTTTACCAAAGCCATTCAGTTGCACCTGGGTTTCTTCTCCAATGAACGCAAGGGTAACCTCATCGCCCGCACCATCACCGACGTTCAGGAAGTCGAAAATTCCATCGCCAACAGCCTCTCGGCGGCTTCCAAAGAGCTTTTTCTGCTCATCGCCTACATCATCGCCCTGTTCAACATTTCGGCCAACCTGACGTTTTTTGCGCTGCTGGTCATCCCGGTTTCGGGTGGTTTTATCGCCATGCTCGTCCGGCGAATGAAGCAGGACGCCCAGGCCGGACAACAGCGGTTGAGCGGTATTCTGAGTCTGCTCGATGAAACCTTCGGCGGGATGCGCGTCGTGAAAGGGTTCAACGCCGAGGGCTTCGTGACCGAGAAATTTCAAACCGAAAACGATGGCTACCGCCGGGCCGTCCGCTCGCTGGCCAACCGGCGCGAGCTGGCGTCGCCCTTCTCCGAATTTATGGGCATTCTGGTTGTCGCCATCATTCTGCTCTACGGCGGTTCGCTGATTCTGACCCAGCAGTCGGAATTGTCGGCCTCGGACTTCATCACGTTCATTCTGATTTTTTCGCAGGTAACGCGCCCGGCCAAGGAGATTTCCAATGCTTTCAGTGGTTCGCAACGCGGGATTGCGTCGGGCGAACGGGTGCTGGAACTGATTGATACCGTGCCGCTTATTCAGGACAAACCCAACGCCCTTACGCTACCCGGTTTTCGGCAGAACATCGAAGTCCAGAACGTGTCCTTTGCCTACCAGCCCGACCGGCCGGTTTTGAAGGGAATTAGCTTTACGTTGGAAAAAGGCAAAACCATTGCCCTCGTCGGGTCGTCGGGGGGCGGAAAATCGACCATCGCCGACCTCATTCCGCGTTTCTACGACCCCACTGCCGGGCGGATTCTGATCGACGGCGTGGACCTGCGCGATTGTACGATGCATTCCCTCCGCAACCTGATGGGGATTGTGACTCAGGAGAGCATTTTGTTCAACGATACTATTTTTAACAACATTGCGTTCGGCAGCGAGGCCACGGAAACCGACGTGATGCGGGCGGCCGAAATTGCCAATGCCCACGACTTCATCCTGGCCCAACCTGATGGTTACCAAACCGTTATCGGCGACCGGGGTGGGCGGTTGTCGGGCGGACAGCGGCAGCGCATCAGCATTGCCCGGGCGGTTTTGAAAAATCCGCCAATTCTGATTCTGGATGAAGCGACCTCGGCCCTGGATACCGAATCGGAGAAACTGGTTCAGGAGGCCCTCACGCGCCTGATGGCCAACCGCACGACGCTCGTGATTGCCCACCGGCTCAGCACGATTCAGCACGCAGATGAGATTCTGGTGGTGCAGAACGGGGAGATTGTCGAGCGCGGCACGCACCAGGATTTGCTGGAACTGGAAGAAGGATTCTACCGGCGACTCACGGTGTAGGGTTTTACCCCAACCCCTAAAGGGGTCTTCGAAATCCGGATATTTTAGCCCGGCACCGGCCGCCCGGCCTTTATGGGGTTGGGGCAATCTTACTGGCGGGCCTGGTAACAAATCTGATGGATAAAACTCAGCTTTTCCAAAACACCCGGCGGAATGATAAACGGATAAAGATCCGGGTGGCCCATGCTGCGGTTGAGGTTGTTCATGGCAAACGATAACGGCCCCCAGAGATCCATCAGCGTTTTGAAATCTTCCGGATCATAGGGATCGGTTTTCTCTTCCTGTGCCATACTCATCGAGTCCATAACCGGCTGAAATTGAACGCTTAGCCCAAAGGCATAAGCGGTTTCGAGCGTATCCAGAATGTGCAGGTAATGCGCCCAGGTTTCGGCCCAGTCTTCCCAGGGGTGTGCGCTGGCGTAGGCGCTGATGTAGTTCAGGTTCCAGCCCGCCGGAGGGCCCTGCTGGTAATGGTCCCGCAAAGCATCTTTGTATAGCTCCCGTTCGTCGCCAAACAGCTCCCGGAACTGGTCGATCCGGTCGGTGTTGCGGATCAGACGATCCCAGTAATAATGCCCGATTTCGTGCCGAAAGTGGCCCAAAACCGTACGATACGGTTCGTCCATTTTCTGGCGGGTCATCTCCCGCTCAATGTCATCGGCTTCCACGATATTGATGGTAATCAGGCCCCGCATGTGACCCGTTCGAATGCGTTTCTGGGTTCCGTCGGCCAGAAAATCGAAGGAGAGCCCCCGTTCCGGATCAGCCGACCGGCCAATCACGGGAAGTTTCATGCGCCGGAGCGAATAAATAAGCCGGTGCTTGGCGGTTTCGATCACTTTCCAGCGTTGCAGATATTCCGGTTTACTCAGGTTTGGAATGGTCCGGTTCAGCGTGCAGGCTTCACAATAGCGCGATTGTCCATCTTCCACCAACCAGTTGCAAACGCCGTACTGGTGGTTGGCACAATAGCGGTAAAGGGTTTCGCCCTGGTTATAAATCCGGAATGTATCGGTGCCTGCTGCCTCCAACGGCAGCAGCTCCAGTTGCCCGGCGACAAAGCCAAGCGGATATTCACACTTTGTACATCGACTGTTTTCAAAATAAATCGGTTCTCCGCAGTGTGTACATTTAAAAAGTTTCATACGATAACAGACTCAGGAATCTCAAAACTCCCCATCTTCTAAACCCTAACCTACTCTAAATTACTTTCTCTTTAACGTCTTTGCGGAAAAATGGTTCGATAAACGTCCTTATTATTTGGTGTAATAATGCAAAAAATTAAAAATTCTATTACAGCTTTTTGTCTTACAATCAGAAAGTTACTAATAATTATAACATAGAAACATTCAATTATACGCCTGTTACCCTTATTTTCGCATCATTCTTCTTTGAATCAGATTCTACTCCTGATAAAGACCGTTCAATACCAGTCGCGAACGATTTTCTCCAGGTCGGCAGGTCGGGCTACGGTGACGTTTACCAGTGCAAAAGCCGGTTCGCCCCGGAGCATCCGCCAGCGAAAATCGAACTGGCCGATGGTTTGCTGAACGCCGTTTGTAAACCACCAGGCAGTATACAGCCGCTCGCTCCCCCGCTGCAACGACCCGACGTAAATCCGGTGGCCGTCGATCACTTTTTCCGCTACGGCCCCGAACGCATATCCGCTTCCTTTCCAGCACACCAGCGGGCTGTGTTCAGCACTGTACGCCGTCCGAACCGGTTTGACGTACACCAGTGACCCGGTCTTGCTGTATTGGGTAAACCCATGATCGAGTTGGCGAGAAACATAGCCGGACGGAACATCAACCGCCACCGGTGTAACCGGCTGACTCCGGTGAATGATCCCAAAACCGGCCAGTCCCACGACGCCGTACATCGCTGCCAGCCGCGCCCAGACCCGATCTGAATGCGCAGGCAACGGTTTTCCGACCCGCTCATAAAGCCGATGCAATCCCCAGGTCAACGGAACGAGCAGGTACAGAGCCAGACACGCCAGACCGACCAGATCGTGCAACGGGTCTTCGGGCGCAATCCGGAAAATCACCAGGGTCAGAATCCGCAGCAAGTTGGTCAGAATCAGTAGCGCAACTGTTCCAGCCGTCACCAGTACCAGCCAGCCGAACGAAAGCCGCGTGTGCGTGCGGTTTTCCAGGTGAATGACCAGAAATAAGCCCGCCAGCATCGACAAACCCGTCATCTGTAGCCCCATGCAGGCCGGATCGACGGCAAAATCGAGGCCATTCAGCCGGATCAGATTGCCGCTCACGGTGGCATCGGCACCCAGCATCTGTAAAATCGCGACGACCCACGCGCTCAGTTGCAAACGGATCGGAAACCCGAAAACCGTCGTTAGCCAGCGCAGTCCGGGCGACGCCAGCGCCAGACCGCCCAGCAAGGCCATCCACCGGCGACGGGCTGGCGTCAGCAGCACATAAACCGCCAACGCCAGCCCGATGAGGAAAGTCAGATCAAAGACCCACATAACTGCCTTTTTGCCAGAGGTAGAAAACCCACACTACGGCCAGGATCAGCAAAACCCATTCGTGCGGTTCGGGAACCGCGCCGGTATTTTTCAGGGTGGCATTATCCAGCCCGGCTTTTGATTTTTTGATCCCAAACCGGTCGTAGTCCTGCTGCGTTTCCAGCACAATGAGGCTCGAAACCGGGGAAACGATGTTGGCTTGCTGCGCTTCGGCAACGAGCGATTCCGTCGCATAATCCGGCTCGAAATACCGCGTCCCCAACTGGTGTAGCAAGTGAGTATAAGCATACAAACGAAACAAATGATCGGGTGCCTGAGCGGCTGACGATTCTGTATTTACCGTTGCTGTTCGGATGATGCGAATGCCCGACTGCGGTAACGAAATTGACTGATCAGAGGCTGTTTGCCGGATAAACCGGTTGTTTTTCACCAGCGTTTGTAGCTCCGAAACCGTACCGTAATCCGTTTGAAGAACGCCCAGTTCGCTCAGCGTTTTCACCAGATCCGACGGTTTTGAGAGGCAAAACGTTCGCAAGGCCGGGCGGTTTCTGGCCTGCGTCTTCAGCGTTTCAGCGTAGGAACTCCCGGCCAGATCGCTCAGTTGTGGCCCGATTTCAGCGCCTTTCGTCACCAGCAAGGCCACCGCCGGATTGGGAATTTGATGGATCGGAAAGACACTAAACCGCTGTTGCAGAATCCGTTTGGTTAGTTCGGCGCGGTTGGCGTTGGTCAGTTGAACCAGGCCTTCGTCGTAGACCCAGACCGGACGGTTTCCAGCTATTTTCAGGACTTCATCGATGTCGGTTTCCGCCCAGTCCTGATTCAGATCCAGAAAAACGGCCTGCGGGTTGAATCGTTCGGTGATCGTCCGCGCGGGTTGCAGGTGGTACGTATGCCCATCGAACCGAAAACCGCCCGTTGCCAGCTTCGGCGCGTCAAAGCGACATTCCCAATACCGCTGGTAATTCGACTCGCTGATCCGTTGATTTTCAACTGGTTTTTCAAAAAAGCCGGGTTCCAGAGAGTCCGGCCACGCCGGATTTTGCGGTTTCTGCGAAAAATCAAGTTTTACGGTTTCGGTGGCACCCTGCTCATCGGGACCTTCAAACCAGGCGTTTTCATACACCAGTTGGGGCGGCCCGGCCAGCCGGTTTTCCAGCCGCAGGGGCGAGGTAATGCCGATTTTAACCTGCCGCGCGTCGTGGGGCAGACAGGGAAAAACCCGTACGCTGATCCGGTTTCCTTCGCGCCAGTGAACCACCGACGGATCGCGCCGTTCCACGCCCACGATGGTCCGGTAGGCCGTGTCGGCTTTCGCTTTGGTGGTCAGGATGCCTTTTTCTTCCCTCCCATTGATCCACAACGACAACGAAGTGACTACCGAGCCTTCCGGCAGGTGAAAGGTGTAGACCGCTTCCTGCTGCATCGGGCCGCCGTTGTGAACGTGCAGGGTTTTCTCGGTATACGCCAGCCGGTATTCCGGGTAAATCCGGGCCTGGGTCAGCACATTGGTCGTCCGCAGGTGGGTCCCCGACCACAGCCGTTCTTCGGTCTGGTGCCGGGAAGTATACAGCGTTCCGATGAGTTTTCCTACGTCCTGATTCCAGGAATCGGCCGGTTTTCGGTACGCCGACGCAATAAACACCAGGGGGTCGTGCCGTTTCAGTTCGTCCTGCCGCCCAAACACGCTGTTCATCCGGCTCCCCTGCTGGCTGTAGATCGACCCGGTTTTCAGATACCGCTCCGTAATCCAGTCGTTCGGAAGGTGCTGCGCCAGCAACACCCAGGACGGCAGTTCGTCGTCTTTCCGGGCCGTAATGGCGTTCGAGGCATAGCGAATCCGGGTATCGATCTGCGTCCATTGGTATAAAAACCAGGCGATAACGACGAGTGGCACGAAAAAACCGGCGATGATGGCCGGACGCCGGTGTTCGTGTTCATTCCAGCTTCGTTGAAGAAGCCGACCCAGCGCAATGGTGATGAACAGGGGAACGAGAATATGTCCGCCAATGCCCAGCAGGATGATTCCAAAAAGCCCGAGGTGGTAATGCGGAGCGACATAAACCGTCTGGTAAAGAAACAGGCACCAGACCACGGCCAGGCCAAACACCAACGCCTGCTGTCCCCGAACCGACAGACCATCCAGCCAGGTGGAACCTATCATCAGAAAGCCCGCAAAAATCAACATCACTTTCAACCACGGAACCGATTCCTGAAATACCGGTATGTCCCGATTCAGGGCGTAGGCACTGATCAGCCACAACAGCAGCATGAGCATACGGGCCGGGTGCCCCTGGGGTGGCTGCGTATACACACTCAACTCCTTCTTCATCAGCAGCCAGGCGGTGTAGGCAATGGCAAGCCCGTAATGAAACACAAATACCACCATCGGGGCGGGTGATCCATTTCGGGCCACGTAATACTCATACAGGGCAAAGAGAGTGGCCGAAACCGCGACAAACCCGAGTCCCCAGCGGAAGGTCGGCTGCCGGAAAGCCAGCCACCACCAGGGCGTTTGATCGGTTAGCGGATGAACCTCTTCGGGTTGTTCCGTTGGCTGGAAAGCGGGAGCGGTTTGGGCCGGTTCGCTCGTAACGGGCGTTACAGGTGTGCTCATTTTTTTATATTTAAAAGTACTTTGTAAATCAAAGTAAAAAGCACAGAATTGTCAATGGGCGGATGGGAAATAATTTTTATATTTTAATTAAGTATTGGTTTTCAGACCATTAAAACAATATCTAAAAGAGACGGGACGGATTGCAAATCCGCGACAGAGTGGATCAGGATTGCAAATCCTGACCAGCGTGTTTCCTCCGCAACTCCCGTAGCTTTGCGTATTTCACCACCGGATACATCGCCGAAAACAACGACCAGATAAAACCGGGATAGCCGTTCAGGAAATTCCGTTTAATCACATACTCTTTTACGAAGGTGATCGGGAGCCGGAAAATGATCTGAGCAATGGAACCGCGTTTGCCCCGGCTCAGCAAATCGCGGGCACCGGCGGTGGTGTAGCGGTTGAATTTCTCGAAGTAGTCGTGCAGGCTGCCGTAGCTGTCGTGCAGCATGTGGTGCGTCAGTTTACCGACCGGGCCGGTCAGCACCACGTCTTCGTGAACCCGGGCGGTGTTGTAGTTGCCAAACCGTTTGTCGAAAAGCCGTAGGTGGGGCATTTTGTATTCTCCCCCAAACCGCATCAGCCGGTCGAGAAAAACCAGCGAAATCGGAACTTCAAAACCGTGAAAATCGCGTTGCCCGGCTTCTACTTCCGCCAGCCGAAGCTGGATTTCGGATCGGAGTTCGTCGCTCACAACTTCGTCGGCATCGACCACCAACACCCAGGGATTCCGGGCCTGGCTGACGGCAAATCCTTTCTGTAAACCAAACCCGTCGAAATCCCGGTGGAGAACACGGCAACCGAACTGCTGCGCCAGGGGAAGGGTTTGATCTGTACTGCCAGAATCGACTACGACAATTTCGTCACACCAACGTAAGGCACTCAAAACCAGCGGCAGAATGCGGGCGGAGTTGAAGGTAATCATGACAGCACTCACTGGCGGTGAGCTGGGCAATGGCAACACGGACATAGAAAGACTGAAATCGAGATGGGACTACAAATGAGTGTTTTGAAAGGCGAAAAATCAAATTTTAGCAGATTTCTAAGAAGTTATTTTTTTGCCCGCCCAACAACTGTTTGATACCTATGGAGTTATTCAGAAAGCGGCTACCCGGCTAGTTTCACCCATCAATTTTTAAGTTGCATTCCTCCGCCAATGCGATAACTTTGTTAGCCCGCTTTTTAGTTTACTGAACGTTACACATACCACTAAGTCTATAAGAATCATGGCTCAACCTGAAGCACTCGAACCGATCTTGCAAGATGATCCACTCCGGTTCGTTCTTTTCCCGATCCGACACCACGACATCTGGAGAATGTATAAGCAGCACGAAGCATCGTTCTGGACGGCGGAGGAAATTGACCTCTCGCAGGACCAGCGCGACTGGGAAAATCTGAACGACGGCGAGCGGCATTTTATCTCCAACGTCCTGGCGTTTTTTGCCGCTTCAGACGGTATTGTCAACGAAAACCTGGCGGTCGGTTTTCTATCGCAGGTGCAGTACGCCGAGGCTAAATGTTTCTACGGTTTCCAGATTATGATGGAAAACATCCACTCGGAAACCTATTCGCTGCTGATCGATACCTACATCAAAAACCCGGTCGAAAAAGACAAGATGCTGCGGGCGGTCGATACCATTCCGTGCGTGAAACGGAAAGCCGACTGGGCCATGCGCTGGATCGAAAACGGTTCATTCGTGGAACGGCTGCTGGCATTTGCGGCCGTGGAAGGCATCTTCTTCTCCGGTTCGTTCTGTTCTATTTTCTGGTTGAAAAAACGGGGTCTGATGCCCGGTCTGTCGTTCTCGAACGAGCTGATTTCGCGTGACGAAGGCTTGCACCGCGACTTTGCCTGCATGCTCTACACGGAACACATCAAGAATAAACTGCCGGAATCGGAGGTATACGCGATGATTCAGGATGCGGTCAGCATCGAGCAGGAGTTTGTCAGTGAATCACTGCCGGTTTCGCTCATCGGGATGAACGCCGAGTTGATGAAGCAATACATCGAATTTGTGGCCGATCACCTGCTGGTATCACTGGGCTTGCAGAAGGTGTATAGCTCCACGAATCCGTTCGATTTTATGGATATGATTTCGCTGCAGGGCAAAACCAACTTCTTCGAGAAACGCGTCGGCGAATACCAGAAAGCCGGTGTGATGTCGTCTACCAAAGAAAAAGAAGATCAGAAAATTACGTTTGATGCTGATTTTTAATGCTTGTTGCCCCTAAATCCCCTAAAGGGGACTTTTGGCACCCGGAGAATTCCGTGTCCAAGTGCCCCTTTAGGGGATTTAGGGGCAACAAGCGAAAGTCCTAAAGCTAAGAGTAAAGAAAGAAGGCAGGAGAGGAATAGGGAGAAATTGTCCACCTGTATTCCTCTCCTGCCTTCTTTCTTTACTCTTTACTCTCCTCAATAACCGCCCACACCATCTCGCTTTCGTAGCCTTTGCTGATGGCGTAGCGGACCAGTTTCTGCTTCAATACCAGTGGGCTTTCGCCCTGGAGACTGCGCTTCTTTTTTTCGAGTAAATCGATCAGCGTCTGGCGGTAATCGTCGGGTTCAATTTCCTTCATGGCCTGTTCGAGGTTGTAGCCGGTAATGCCGCGCTGCTTGAGGTGTTGCCGGATTTTGTGCAGCCCCCAGCGTTTCACCCGGAACTTGCTGCCCGCAAACGTTTTGGCAAACCGCTCCTCATTCAGGTAATTCTGTTCGATCAGCCACGCAATCATCTCCTCAGCCTCATCGCCGAACACCTCCCACTCACCGAGTCGTTCACGGACTTCCCGCTGGGTTCGTTCCTGATAAGCGCAAAACGAGGCTGCCCGGCGCAGAATGTCTTTTGTTTGGTCGGTCATTTTTGGGAAGAAAGACGTAAGCGTAGAGACAAAAGAACATCCCGGCCCTTAGTGTTTGTTCCCGGCGAGTTTTAAGTGGATAGCGATTTCGGGCAGAATGTATTGCGCATCGGGTAAAGCGGGATCCGCGCTGTACGTCATGCCCCATTGGGTGCGGTCCACCTTGAGCGTGGCTTCCACGGCCAACTGATTGTCTTTCAAGGCAATTTTCGCAGGAAAGTTCACCGGATGGGTCTTGCCCAGCATCGTCAGACTGCCATTCACCCGGTAATTGGCCCCGGCCACGCCTTCTCCACCCGCATAAGGTTCCAGGCTGGTGATGGTGTAGGTAATCGACGGATGCAACGCCATGTTGAAGAAATCGGCACTTTGAAGATGGTGTACCAACACCGGTTTCAGCGTATCGGGCAAACTGGTGCTGACGATGGACGAAACCGGAATCGTGAACGAGCCGCCGGTTACTTTCCCGTCTTTCACCGTCAGCGCATCGCTCGTCACGGCAATGGAGCCTTCTTCAAAATAACCGGTTCGCAGACTGCCTTTCCACACGGCGACGGACGTTTTTTCGTCAAGCTGGTACTGCTCCTGCGACGGATCTAAATGGTCTTTTGTGCAATTCAACAGAAAGGACGACAAGGCAATGGCGCAAAATAAGCGTACTTTTTTCATGGTGTATTCGTTGTTTTTGACTTAAAAATTAGATTTAGAACGCGGATTTTTCGAACTCAGGGCGCGGGCGGAATCGGGGCGGGTACGGCATTGGAAACCGGTTTGAGCGATTTCAGATAGGCAAAAACCGCCTTCATGTCCGCATCGGTCATCCCGGCATAGTTCGGCCACGGCATCGGCGGCAGCAAGGGTCGGCCGCTGTCCAGCCCTTTGGATTTCCCCTGCCGCATGGCTTTGTTGAACTGCTCCTCCGACCAGTTGCCGATTCCGGTGGCATCCGGCGTTAGGTTGGCCGCAAACGACACGCCCCAGGGGCCGATGAAGGCGGTATTCTGCCCATTGAACAGCACCCATTGACCCGACTTAACCAGATTTTTGTCGTACGAACCCAGCGGTTGAGCGCTGTTGTAACCGGACAGAAAGCGGTCCGGATCGGGTGCGGGACCCCGGGCTGTCATTTTCTTGGGCGCGTGGCAATCCGCACAGCCCATAATCGTCACCAGGTATTCGCCCCGTTTGACCAGCTCGCCCTGGGTTGGTTTTTTGGGTACCAGAACCGGACTGAATTCCGGTTGGGGGGCGTTATGCGGTTGGGTAAAGGCACAGGCAAGCCCGATGGCGGCTGTAGCCGCCAGATAAATCCATCTCATGGTGTGTTTGGTTGTAGTGAAAAAAAGACCCCTGTGGTCTGCCGGATTCCCGGCAGACCGTCATTGAAACGGTAAAAAAGTGAACGAATAAAACCGGCAGCGTCTACCAAAAACCGGAATCAGATGCCTTAGGCATGGGTCCGGATCAGTTGCCGCCCCGGAACCCGATAATAGTGGCCCTGATCATTAAACACCATCGTCGGGGCGTCATTGGTAAACAGTCTGAATTCCCGGATAAAATGGGCCTGGTCCGAATAGCCAAACGTGTGCGAAACATCCAGCCAGTTGGGGAGCGTCGTTTCCTGCTGGAACGACTCGTAGGCATTCCGGAAGCGAATGATCCGCTGGTACATCTTGGGCGTGGTGCCGTATTTGTCTTTAAAACTGCGTTCCAACTGCCGCTTGCTCACGTATAGATGGGTACTCAGATCTTCGATCGACAGGTTTCCTTTCGCTTTCCGGATCAGCCGGGTGGCTTCGAACACGTAGTTGCGTTCGGCTTTCAGATTCCGGAGTTGCCCCAGCAGAAACGTCTCCGCTGCGCTGACCACCGCCTGGATATCCGGCAAACCGTAGACGCTGTCGACCAGGCGGTTCATGCGTTTTCCGAAGAGACTTTCCAGATCCGTGAAATTATTGAACAGCGATGCGCCCGGCACTTTGAACAGTTGCGGCAGGCTCTCCGGTTTGAGCTGAATACCGAATTTGCGGGTCGTTCCCACCGACTTCCACTGCACGGCATCCTGGTAAAGCCCCGCAAAAAACGCCTGCGGAAGCTTTTGCCACTGGTTATCAAACAACGCATAGGCGCGGTTATCGTCCAGGTGCATGATCAGTTCCAATGTTCCGAAAGGCAGGCAACGTTGCAGGGGCGACTCTTCATTACCGCTGGTTTCAAAATGATGCAGCCAGTAACATTCAACGAAAGGTTGCAGCGCGGCCGACGGTTTAAATTCCTGATACCATGTATTCATTCCTGTTCAATCGTAGTGTTGTTGCGAATTGTGCCGTAAAAGTAAAGCCCCAATCGGTTCCGGTATTGAAAAAATGCGACATTTTCGCAACCGGTCACACCCCTGAATGTATTTTTCTTTCGAGCCCGACGGGCAAAAAAAATGGCCGAAGAGATCTCCGGCCATCGTACGTATCGATTGAAATAACAATTTACCAGGTTCGTTTGCTCATGACTTTGTCCAGCTCCGGCCGGGTCATGGCGCCCAGCTCGGGATGTTGCCCCAGCCATTTCAGGAATTCCGTCTTGATTTCGTCGGTCCACTGGCTGTCGATCTGGCCGGTGGTGTAGCGGTTTGATTTCACCATCTCGAAGCCAAACTGATCTTTGCGGGTCACAAATTCGCAGGTAACAATCACCTGCTCGGCCATGTGCGCCGGTACGAACAGAATGCCTTCGCGCTGGGCAATCACCAGATCGCCCGGCAACACCATCGTGCCACCCATCCGAATCGGTGTATTGAGTCCCATCAACACCATTTCTTCCAGAAACGACGGGTGGAAGTCCCGCACAAAAGCGTTGAATCCCTTGATGTTCTGCAATTCCTGCAAGTCGCGGGCGGCTCCGTTGAAGACGACGCCGTTGCCGGTTTTGCTGAAAATGGCGTTCCCCAACGTCGCCCCCACGAGCGTTCCTCCGCCGATTTTCCCAAAACCGTCGGCCACGTACACATCACCCTTCGTCAGCGTTTCAATGGGCCAGGTGTTGGTATTTCCCTTGCGACCCTGTTTGGTGGTTCCGCGCTCCTTGATGTTTTTCTCCACATCCGGTCGGCTAGGCATAAACATGGCCGTTACGGCCCGGCCCACGACAATCACGTCGTCGTGGATGAATTTCCAGCCACCCTCAAACTGGTTCGTGTAGCCTTCGTTTTTCAAAACCGTCCAGGCATCGTCGATTCCGATTTTTTTAGCCCGTTCCACGAGGGCATCCGGAATTTTAGGGCGTCCGTCGGGAAACCGTTCCCCCTTCCACTCCGACGTCAAAAACGTCAATTCTTCCTTCGGAATGGTTTGGGCAACCAACGAATGCGCGATAGATACGAGGGCAAGCAACGAAGCTAAAACGGTAACTCTGGATTTCATACGGGATCAATTAATCTATAAACAATATCAAATGTTAAATGAGTAATATTAAATGTAAAAGTGCTGGATTGAAAACTACTTTTACATTTAATATTACTCATTTAACATTTATTGTTTCCTTTCTTTTCAATGTTCTTTCGCCAGATAGGCGTCGATGTCTTTCTGGGTAATCGCTAGTTTTTTGGGGTATTTACCCACCCAGGCTCTGAATTCATCTTTGATCTTGGCCGACCAGTCGCCGTGAATCTCGCCCGAGGGGTATTTTCCCTGCTGCAAAAGTACACGTTCAAATTCATCCCGCAAGGCCGTCATCTCCGAAGCCGACACCAGCCCTTCGACGAGGTGCGCCGGAATGAACACCACGCCATATTCGTTCGCAAACACGACATCGCCCGGAAAAACCGTCACTTCACCGATGCGAATCGGCGCATTGATGGACGTCGGGGTCATGTCTTTGATGTATGACGGATCGTGCCCTTTCACCCAGGCGTTGAACCCCTTGGTGTCTTTTAATTCCTGCATGTCCCGAACCGACCCGTAGAAAATCACGCCCTTCCCGGTTTTGCCGTAGATCGCGTTGCCGAGGCTCGAACCAATCAGGGTTCCGTCTTTAATTTTTCCGTAGCCGTCGGCCACATACACATCGCCTTTGGTCAGAATATCGATCGGCCAGATGTTGATACCGCCTTTTTGCGACCGCCCTTCGGCTTTGCCCTGCTTCCTGACCAGGCTGTCGAGGTCGGGCCGGGTTGGCATAAACTGCGCCGTGACCACCCGCCCGGTCATGGTTTCGCCGGGTTTGAGAATGACCCAGTTTTTCTCGACCTGATTGCGGTAGCCTTTGTTGCCCAGGTAGCCCCAGATTTGCTCCAGCGTACAGTTTTGCAGCCGCTCCAGAACCAGTTCCGGTACATTCGGCCGACCGTCGGGAAGACGTTCCCCTTTCCAGTTCGACGTTAAGGCGGTAACCTGCTCAACCGATGAGCCAATCCGCTGGGCCTGGGCCATCAGATTTCCCGAAAGGGCCATTGCCAGTACTACGAGTGTTCTCTTTATCATCGCTTTTTAAGGGTTGCCGGTCTGCAAAACTGCAAACAGCAGTTGCCGCATCCGGAAAGATTAAGGAATCAGAAAAGTCAAAAAGGTCTACTCATAAAGACAGGAGGTTGGGTAAAATACTGACCTAAGCGGCTGGTGTAAAAAAATAGGCTACCAAAACGAAAAAATGAGGTTTTTCATTAACTTTCTCAATAAATTGAATTATATCCAGACTGAAATTTGCTTTTCTATGTAAATACCGATTGAATGAAATAGTAGTACCTAAATCCGGTTAATCGCATGAAAAAAATTCAACACTTACTTGATTTATTGAAGAAGTATCCGGCACCGACAGCTGCCGAACCGCGTCCAGGAGGTGCGTCTTCCGGCGTCGACCGGCGTGGTTTTCTGCGCAACTCGGCTCTGGGTGGCCTGTCGATGGGAATGCTTTTTGATGGGAGACCGGAGCGCGAGCTGGAGTTCATCACCCAGAAAGTAAAGCGCGAATCGAAACCGGCGGATCTCAAGATCACCGACATGCGCATTGCAGTTTTGCAGGGCGTTCCTTTTTCGAGCCCTATCATCCGGATCGATACCAACCAGGGGCTGGTGGGCTGGGGTGAAGTGCGTGACGGTGCCAGTGCCAACTACGCGCTCATGCTGAAAAGTCGCATTCTGGGAAAAAACCCGTGCAATGTCGAGCAGATTTTTAAACAGATTAAGCAATTTGGGAATCATGGCCGGGCTGCCGGGGGCGTATGCGGGGTCGAAATGGCCCTGTGGGATCTGGCGGGCAAAGCCTATAACGTGCCGGCTTACCAGTTGCTGGGTGGTAAATACCGGGATTACATCCGGCTCTACGCCGATACGCCCGAAGGCAAGGACTACGACGAATTTGCCAAACACATGGTCCGGCGCCGGGATCAGGGCTATACGTTCCTGAAGATGGACTTCGGCATCGGGATGATCGCCGATACGCCGGGGATGCTGGTGGGTTCTAAAAACTGGAACGTCAAGCAGCAGTGGAACGATGGAAAACCGGGGCTGATGGGCAATTATGCGCAGACCAAACACCCGTTTACCCGCATTCAGGTGACGAAAAAGGGCATCGATGCTCTGGCACTGCACGTGAGCAAAGTTCGGGATATTGTGGGCTACGACACACCACTATCCGCCGACCACTTCGGACACTTTGACGTCAATACTGCCATTCAGATTGGCAAAGCCATGGAACCGTTCCGGCTGGCGTGGCTCGAAGACCTGGTGCCCTGGTTCTATACCGATCAGTGGAAACAAATCTCGGATGCCATCGATACGCCCACGCTGACCGGTGAGGATATTTTCGCCAAGGAAGAATTCATCAAGCTCATCGATGCCAAAGCCGTCGACATGATCCACCCGGATCTGGCTTCGTCGGGCGGTTTGCTGGAGACGAAAAAAATCGGGGATTACGCCGAAGAAGCCGGCATTCCGATGGCGATGCACTTTGCCGGTTCGCCAATCTGCATGATGGCCAACATTCACTGCGCGGCTGCTACCGAAAATTTCGTGGCGCTGGAACACCACGGTGTCGATGTGGACGGCTGGGAAGACATTGTAACCGGGATTAAACCAATCGTTGAGAAAGGCTTCGTGAAAGTACCCGACAAACCGGGTCTGGGCGTTGAGCTCAACGAAGAAGTTGCCAAGAAATTCCTCCGGAAAGGCGCAACCTGGTTTGCCCCCACCGATAGCTGGAACACCCGCGATTCGTCGGACCGGGATTGGAGTTAAAAGAATTAAGAGTTAAGAGTTAAGAGTTGGCTGACGCAAGCAGAAAACAAACGCGTCAGCCAACTCTTAATTCTTAACTCTTAACTCATAATTCTTCTCCCCCGCTTCCACCGCCACCACCAGATGGTTGTCTTTGGGTGGAATCGGACAGGCATACCCGTCGCTGTAGGCACAGGACGGATTGTAGGCTTTATTGAAATCGACCACCACTTTCCCGTCTTTGATATCCCCCATCCGCAGGTCGATGTAACGTCCACCCCCGTAGGATTCCCGGCCGTTGGTGGCATCTTTAAACGGCAGAAATAAATAGTCGCGGTATTGGGGCAAACGCGCCAGTTGCAGGCTGCGGTAAACCGTCAGGTGGTACGGTTTTCCCTGCATACGGAACGTCAGAACCGCATACGGAACGTAACTTTTTTTCTGACCGTCGTAAGTAGGCAATTCAAACGGCTCGGCCTGGGGCGTTCGCTGAACCGTGGCTTCAACCCGATAGGTAGAATCAGGGTCGTAGAAGCGGAGATTTTTTAAATCCTCTTTCTTTAACGGACTTTTCGGCGATTTCAGGAATTCGGCTTTATAATTTTCCCGGTGCGCCACTAGCTGCTGGGAATACGTTGACTGAGAAAAGCCGGAAAGGTTCGCCCCGAGAGCGAACACCAATCCGGCTATCCGAAGCTTATTCTTCCGATGCATCAGAGTTTGCTGTGCGTGGAGTTTGCTGGTCAGAAACCAGTTCAAAACCGGATACGCCATCGCCATAATCATACGGTTTAATCACGAACGTGTATTCATGATCCTGAAAATTAAGGCCAATCTTCTGGAAAACGCCTTTCAGGGGAATGGAATAACCACGACCGGTTTTTGACAGCTCAAACGCTTCATCATCACCAGCTTCCGTTGGAATCAGATACAACGCTTTTACACCTTTCCGACGGTTAACCGTTCCCACTTTGTAGTGGGGTTTCGATGGATCGATACTCAATCCTTCCATCAGTTTTTGGGGGAAAGCCAGGCGACCGGTTTTGGTCACAGACGTCGAAAACGAAGTCTCTTTCGGGGTTACTTTGGGTGCTTCATCCGTATTGTCTTCTGGTGAGAAGAATCGGATTTTGTTCGGTTTTACTTTCATTGGGTGTGTTGAAAAATGTTTGCCCACAAAGCTATTCAATTCTGTTTAATTTATTTCACTTTTGTTCGAAATAGCTCGTATTAAGAAACGCTATTTTAATGACTAATTAATCTCATTTAGGAACAGATCAACGGTTCACATGAAAAATTATCAAGGCAAAACAGCGCTACTTTCCATAAAAAAAAGGTCTGGTAAACTAGCCGTTTCATCCGGTCGTCTCACGATAAATCAGAAAAAAGGAAAAATAAAGTTGCACAAAGACGATTTAAAAAATTAGGTATTTTTCAACATGGATTGTCGTATTGTTTCATCATTACCTGATCATTCATTAATTAGCTTGTTTTTTTGGTACAGCAAGCCCGGCAATTATCCCTCAAATCAGGATTCATTTTCCGAATACGAACGCAGAAAAGCGACTGCGCGGATTCGGCCCGGCCCGGAGGCTATGCCCGGGCCTTTGGATAATATTCAGGATTATTGAAAACACTTTACCCACGCTATCGAGTTTTACTACACAGAGTCTAACAAAACATCTCACGTAATAAAGCTCAACGATCATGAAAAAAGTAAGTTTATTTTTACTGTTAGCATTAGGGACGTATACCTTCCAGGCGTGTAATAGTACCAGCAATAAGGACAGCGCAGAACAGGCCGAAGAAGCCAATGACGAGAAAGACATGCCCGAAGATGATTCTGAATTTGCGGTAAAAGCAGCCAGCGGGGGCATGATGGAAGTGGAACTTGGAAAGCTCGCCGAACAGAAAGCCGTGAATCCAAAAGTGAAGGAATTTGGGGCCATGATGGCCTCCGATCATGCCAAAGCCAATGAGGAATTAAAAACCCTGACGACCTCCAAGAACATCACCATACCGGCAACCCTGAGCGAAGATCATCAGAAACATGTGGACGATTTAAGCAAACTCTCGGGAGCAGAATTTGATAAAGAATACGTAAAATTGATGGTGGATGACCACAAGGAAGATATTGACCTTTTTAAAGATGCTTCCTTTAACGCCAAAGATCCGGATGTGAAAGCCTTCGCAGGAAAGACACTTCCGACTCTTCAGAAACATTATGATGCCATCAAAGCGATTCAGGACGCGATGTAAGATCACAAAAAGCTTAGTAGAAAAGGAACGCAGGGCGACTTGCGTTCCTTTTTTATTTCTTTGTTGTATCTTGGAAATTCGTCGGCGCTGTCCTACCCGGGCAATTTTACGGGAGTAGAAGAGCTCTTTGACGAACGGTTTTAACTTACTCCTAACACCTTGCTGTCTATGAAAAAAACTACGTTTCAGGTGCTGCTGTTCCTGACGGTTTTGCCTGCTTTGGTGGTTGCCCAAACCGGAAAAGTACTGGACAACCAGTCATTAAAAAGTAAAATTCTGAAGAGTGAACGGAAGTTTGCCATTTATTTACCCCCCGACTACGAAACCTCGCAACGAACCTACCCGGTGTTGTATCTGCTGCACGGTGCCGGTGACGATCATACAGGTTGGGTTCAGTTCGGCGAGGTGCTTCACATTGCCGACCGAACCATCGCCGAGGGCAAAGCAACTCCCATGATTATCGTGATGCCCGACGCCAACACCGGCCGTCGTGGTTATGAAAACGATGTAAAAGGAGAATGGCGCTATGAAGATTTTTTCTTTGAAGAACTGATGCCTTTCGTTGAAAAAAACTACCGAATCAAAGCGGAAAAGCGGTTTCGGGCCATTTCCGGTCTGTCGATGGGGGGCGGAGGAACCTTCACCTACGCCCTCCATCACCCCGAATTATTTTCGTCGGCCTGCCCGCTGAGCGCTGCTACGGGGCCGGTCTCAACCGAAGATGCCAGAACCCGCCTGGCCCGAACCAACCAGACCGCAACAGACGAGGAATTGCAGGCTTATTTTAACCGCCAAAGCGTCTTGAACCTGGTGAACACGATACCCGACAACCAGAAAAAAGCAATTCGCTGGTACATCGATTGCGGTGACGACGATTTCCTGTATGAAGGAAACTCACTGGTTCATATTGCCATGCGCAAAAAAGAAATTCCGCACGAGTTTCGGATTCGGGACGGAGGCCACACCTGGACCTATTGGCGGACGTCTTTGCCAACGGTTTTAGAATTTGTTTCGGCTGCTTTTCACCAGTTTTGAGTTTCCGAAAAAAGCGCGCTTTATTACCAAAATCATATGGTAATAATTACTCAAAAGAAAACCGTTAGTATGCCAACCGGTTTCCCAAAAACCGTCCTTTATTGTCTGGGATAATTCTAAAATCCGGTTCAAATAAGATGAACTAGTATGTTATTATGTGGCCAAATAATTCAAATCAGTAACTTATTGAAATTCACCGTTCCCCTTTTTCCGTAAACTAAGGTTGGGTAGGTCTTATAAAGCCTGACAAAATTTGTTCAGGAGTTAACGAGCGTCGGATGTTCTTATTGTTTGTATGGGTATAAAATCATTTTTATTACGCGGTTTCAGCGTATAAATGTCGGTTGCAATCGGTTGCAACCGACATTTATACGCTGAATGGAGAGGTAAAAGGAGAGGATGGTGGTCAAAAACCGGCAGGTTTCCTGATTTTTGACGGTTCCGGGTCTTCACTCCTTCTATCGCTTTGGGGTCTTCGGTATGGCCCCGCACTCCTTTCGGAAAATGGAACCGGTCAGCGTCCCAACGGTTCTCATGTGGCGAACCTTGTGCCGCAAAAAAGCCACGCTTTTTCATCTGATTATCAAGCCATAAACAACGAAAGTCTGACTAATCCGACTGCCGTCGTCCCCTCTGAAACCGAACAAAGTTTCCCGGCCCGATCGGCGTCACTGACCACCGTATAACGCCCCCGCGGGCTGCTTTCCAAAAGATCTGCAGAAAAAGGACTCGAATCCGAAGCGTCCATCCCGTCTTCACAGGCCGTGTTAATTTTGAAACACAGCCCTTTCGCCCCCGTTTTCTCCTTGTATTTCTGTGAGAATAAGTGTTATTTTGCGGGTCAAATTTTTGCGTAAAACTAACAATGGCTTTAATTAACAAGATCAGAGAAAAATCAGGCGTTGCGGTCGGTGTTATTGCCGTCAGCTTGATTTTATTTATTGTAGGAGGTGATCTGCTCGGTCCGGGAAGCCTGTTTGGCGGACAGGACCAGACCGTGGGTGAGATTGCCGGCCAAAAGATTTCGTATCCGGAGTTTAATGCGAAAGTCGATGAAGCCCGGGCCGCTTATGAGCAACAAACCGGCCGCCCCGCTACCGAACAGGATCAGGTTCAACTCCGTGATCAGGCCTGGAACCAATTCATTTTAGACATTGCCTACCAGAAAGAATACGACGCCCTCGGCCTGTCGGTAACGCCCGACGAACTGGTGGATATGGTGCAGGGGAATTACATCAGCCCCGCCATCCGTCAGACGTTTACGGACCCCAAAACCGGCTCTTTCGACAAAAATACCGTTATCAACTACCTGAAAAACCTCAAAACGCTGCCTGCCGAACAACAACAGGCCTGGGCCAATTTTGAGAAAAATCTGAGCGCCGACCGGACCCGGACCAAATACGAAAACCTGCTGCGGTTATCGTCGTTTGTCACAACCGCCGAAGCCCAGAAAGAATACCAGGCCCAGAACACCCGCGCCAACGCCAAATTCCTGCTGGTTCCGTATTACTCCGTTCCGGATACGACTGTAAAAATAACCGATGGCCAGTTGCAGGAATACCTGGACAAGCACAAGGACGAATACAAGAGCATCAACAGCCGGACGATTCAGTATGTAACCTTCCCGGTGGCGCCGTCGAAAGAAGACAGCACGGCTTTATACGATCAGATTAAAACGCTGGCCCGTGGTCTGGCAACAGCCACGAACGATTCATCGTATGCCCGCATGAACTCCGACATTCAGGCTCCGTTGTACATGACGCTTGGCGAAATGCCCGAGCAACTGAAAGCCACGGTCGGCACGTTTGCTCCGGGTGGTGTCTACGGCCCTTACAAAGAAGGCAACACCTATTTTATTTACAAATACGGCGGTGTTAAAAAGGATACCAACTTTACGGTTCGCGCCAGCCACATCCTGATTCGTGCTGCCGGAAGCGATTCCGCAAAAGCCGCAGCCCGGATCACCGCCGAAGGCATTCTGCGACAAATTCAGGGAGGAGCCAGTTTTGAAGCCCTCGCCCAAACCAATAGCGCCGACGGATCGGCTCAGCAGGGTGGTGACCTGGGGTATTTCAAAAATAACAACCAGATGGTGAAACCGTTCCAGGATGCGATTTTCGGTTTCAACGGCACCGGTTTGATTCCGCGTCTGGTCGAAACCGAATTTGGCTACCACATCATCAAAGTAACCGAGCCGAAAACGAATACGCTGTACCGGATTTCGACCATCGGCAAAACCATTACCCCGAGCCAGGCAACCCGCGATGAAGTGTATCGCAAAGCAGAACAGTTCGCGACGGAAAGCCAAACCAAGGAAGCCTTTGACGAAAACGCGAAGAAAGATAAAACGCTGGTCGTAGCCACGGCCGAACGGATTCCGGAAAACTCAACCAGCGTCAATGCGCTGGGGAACGCCCGCGAACTGGTTCGCTGGGCGTTCAATGACGACACAGACCTCAACGACGTATCCTCGGCAGTTGAAGTAGATGACCAGTATGTGGTAGCAGTTTTGACCGGCGAAACTTCCGAAGACGAAGTGAAGATCGACAACTTCCGTCCGGAACTGACCGCGAAAGTTCGCAACCAGGTGAAGGCGGAACAGATCATTGCCAAACTGAACAGTGCATCGGGAACCCTTGAGTCGATTGCCCAGAAATACGGTGCCGGTGCGCTGGTCGAAGAAGTACCTGACCTGAACCTGGCCAACGGTTTTCTGAAAAGCGCGGGTGTCGATCCGGTGGCCGTTGGTAAAATCTTCGGTCTGAAAAACGGAAAACGGTCGAAACCGTTTGCGGGGGATGCTGGTGTCCTGATTGTGGAAACCAACTCCGTAACGCCAGCCCCAACCGTAGCCGATTACACGGTTTACAAAACCCAGCTTCAGCAAAACGCCAGCAGCCGTACCGGTTTTATGATCAACGAAGCCATTCGTGAAAGCGCCAAGGTGAAAGACCGCCGGGCGAAATTCTATTGATCGAATCTGATCTTATCTGAACAAAAAAGGCTTCCCGAACGGGAAGCCTTTTTTGTTGTTTGCCCCCCAAACCCTTAAAGGGGGGAATTTTCTCGCACTCCAAGCTCCCCCTTTAGGAGTTTGGGGGCAACTCGTTCAAAAACGCCACCAATTTGGCAAACGCCTTTCCCCGGTGGCTGATGTCTCCTTTCTCCTCCATGCTCATCTCGGCAAACGTACGATCGTGGCCGTCGGGTTGAAAAATGGGGTCGTAGCCAAACCCGCCGGTGCCGCGCGGTTCAGTCAGGATCTGTCCTTCGGCATTGCCCTCGAACGACCAATACTGCCCATCGATGACCAGTGTGATCACCGTCCGGAACCGCGCCCGGCGATTGGTCTGGTTTTTCAGGTTGGTCAGCAGCAAATTCAGGTTGCGTTCGTAGCTGCGCGGATGCCCGCCATAATAGGCGGAGTGAACGCCCGGTGCGCCGTCCAGCGCGTCGACTTCCAGGCCCGAATCATCGGCAAAGCAGTTGACGTGGTAATGGTCCCAGACGTGTTCGGCTTTCTGGCGGGAATTGCCGGGAATCGTGTCCTGTGTTTCAGGAATTTCTTCGAAACAGCCAATGTCCTGCAAGGTTTTCAACGTAAACTGGTCGCCCAGCAGAGCCGCGATTTCGGCCAGTTTGTTGGCGTTGTTGGTGGCGAAACAAAGCGTCATAGAAAATAATGGGTTAAAAAAATAGGCTGCCTCGCTAAAGGCAGCCTATTGATCTGGAAAGATTGTTTATTTAGCACTAACGACTTCTATATCAAATGCGAGCGAAGCATAGGGAGGAATGGGAGCCTTGCCTAACTGCCCATACCCAATGGTAGATGGCAGAACGATGGTCGCTTTTTCACCTTCCCGCATTTTTACCAGCGCTTCATCCCAGGCGGCAATAACTGCACCCGTTCCGATGTTGAAATCGGCCCCATCGGCATTGGCATCGAATTGATTGCCATTCAGCAGGGTACCTTTGTATTTGATTTTTACCGACTGCCCTACTTTCACGAGGGCTGAATCGGGATAGGCTTTTGTCAGCAGAAACCGGAGACCGGAAGCGGTTTTTTCGGCCGCCGTCAAGCCTTTGGCAACCAGATAATCCTGAATCTGTTCTTCTTCGGTCCGGACGCTGACCACTGTAATGTCGTACCGGACGGGCGTATAAGCCGGGAGGAGTAAATTGCCGCTCTTGTTGTCGGTCGGGTCGTAGGGCGCCAATACGATGGCTTCTTCGCCTTCTTTCAACAATTGCAGGCCGTTGTAAAGTCGGGCCGTAATCGTTCCCTGCGAGGGCGCGCCAATCGTGACGGTACTCGGCTTTTTGGCGAATGTTTCGGAACTGTCGACAATAACACCATCCAGCCGGGTTTGCACAAAATAAAAACGAACTTCGTCGCCTGCCACCGGAGCCTGACCAGTCGGTACAGCTTTGGTTTTAGCGATATACAAACCGGTCACATCGTCCTTGGCGGCCTGAAGGTTTTTTTGAGCAAGATAGGCGTTAATCTCCTCTTCGTTTTCGCGTCGTTTGCGATCGTTCAGCGCTTCGCCCGGATCCGGCGCACAGCTTACCTGTGCGATCAGTAGCCCAATCAGCGAAACGGCAAAACTCCATTTCGGCCAATTTTTCATTCCTGCCATCTCATTCGTAAATCTAAATACGCTCTTTATTCTACTTCTATTCGTAAACAACGAACCCGATACGAATCTGGTATCGGGTTCGTTCACAGATTTCGGGTATTGCTTACCGTCCGCCCTGCGGCATTTGCGGCATCTGTGGGGTCGGTGCGGCTCCTTTTTTAACATCGACCAGTTCCACATCGAACATGATCACGGAGTTTGGCGGAATGGCACCCGGTGCGCCTTCAATGCCGTAGGCCAGGCCCGACGGAATGATCAGGAGTCCTTTACCGCCTTTTTTCAGTTGGCGGACGCCTTCATCCCAGCCCGGAATAACGGCACCCTGACCCAGCGGAAAGTCGATTCCGGCCTGCGTCTGCGGATTTTTGTCGGAGCTGTCGAACACTTTTCCGTTCATCAGTTTACCGGTGTATTTTACTTTCACGACATCCCCCGAACCCGGGTTTGCGCCCGTTCCCGGTTGCGTAATGACGACATACAAACCGGATGCGGTTTTCTGCCCCGCCAGCTTGTTTTTGGCTACGTAATCGGCGATGGTTTTGTCGTCGGTACCTTTTTGCTTTTCCCGAAGCGATACCTGCGCTTTCTGAAATTCCTCCATCGACTGGATATCGATCACTTTGATGGTATAGGCAATGTCGGAGCCTTTCGGAATAAACGGCGGCAGAGGTTGCTGCGACCGGCCGGCAATCGAATCGGCGTTGACATAAATGGTGGCACTGTCGCCCTTGCTCAACAGAGCAAGGCCTTCTTCAAGGCTACCTTTGAAGGTCGATGCCTGCAACGGCTGTTTCACCGGCGCCCCATTCTGATAGCTGCTGCCCAATGTCGAGTCTTTGCTGTTTTTGACCGTTAAATTAAAGGTCATCACGTCGCCGACTTTCGCTTTACGCGTATCTTCAACATCTTCGTGAAACTTGTACTTCAAGCCGGTTTCGGTTACTTGCACCCGGTTGTTGTCGCAGGAAGCCAGTACCACGACCAGCAGAGAGAGTTTACTAACGGTTTTGATAGTCATGAAATTTAGTGTTTGTAGTTCGTAGTTTGGTTTTAGAATTTGTGGTTAACTACACACCACAAACGGAACTTGGTTTAGTTGACAAAAATAGTATATGGTTCACGGTTTTCCGTATTCGGTTTACGGTGGCTGACGTGAGAATACGAATGCGTCAGCCACCGTAAACCGAATACGGAAAACCGTGAACCTATCTCAAACCGACTCCAGCAATTGCTCCTGATACGCGGGCAATACACTCAGTAGTTTTTGTTCTGTTTCCTTGAGCGTCAGCGTTGTCCGGCCTCCGGCGGCATTTTTATGTCCTCCCCCGCTGAAATGCTGGCTGGCCAGGTCACGCACCGAAAAATCACCCACCGACCGGAACGACATTTTCACCTCGTCTCCCCGATCGATCAGAATGGCCGCCATAATGACGCCTTCGACCGCCAGCGCCTGATTCACCAGACCTTCCGTATCGCCCATTTTCGACCGGAACCGCTTCAGTTCCGCATCGGTAATGGTGATGTAGGCAAACCGGTATTCCGGCAAAACCACCAGCTTTTCCGATAACGCATAACCCGTAAACCGCAGTTTGTCGAGCGAAACGTTGTCGTAAATCCGGCGATGGATGGGACTCACGTCAATGCCAATGTCGATTAGTTCAGCCGCCACCCGATGCACATCCCCCGTGGTGCTGGCGTGCCGGAATGAGCCCGTATCGGTCATAATACCGGCATAAAGGCATTCGGCCATGGGCACATCGACGAGTTTTTTATCACCAAACCGGTCGATCAGTTGAAAAATAAGCTGAGCGGTTGCGGCAGCTTTCGTATCCCAGTAGGCAAAATCGGCAAACGACTCCGGTTCCAGGTGATGATCGATCATCACCTTTTTGGCGCGCGACTGCCGCACCATTGGTTCCAGATCCCGAATGCGGTTGAGCGCTGAGAAATCCAGGCAAAAAATAACGTCGGCCTGTTCAAATAACTGACTGATTTCGACCCGTTTCTTTTCGTCAAACACCAGCACGTCGTCGTTACCGCTCAACCAGTACAGGTTTTCGGGATAATCGGTCGGCGTGATCACCGTAACATGGTGATTCCGTTTTTTCAGATAACCCGCCAGGCCCAGCGACGAGCCCATGGCATCGGCATCGGGGTTTAGGTGGGTGGTAATCAGCACCGTTTGGGGCTGGTCAATCAGCGTACGGATAGCGTCGAAGTCTTGCATTTATGAATTACCCCGGGTGAACGGGCAGGTATCAATTCGCAAAATTACGAAGAATTGTTCTCTAATCTTTATACCTTTGGAGCCAAATAATATTTTGTTTCACTCCCTGATGACGACCAACCGTACGTTCACGATGATTAAACCCGACGCCGTGGCGGAGGGGAATTCCGGTGCAATCATTCAAATGATCGAAGAAGCCGGATTTCGGATTGTAGCCGTAAAGAAAGCCCTGCTGACGAAAGAGCGGGCCGGACAGTTTTACGCCGTTCACAGCGAACGCCCTTTTTACAACGACCTGTGCGCCTATATGTCGTCCGGAGCCATCATTCCGATGATTCTGGAAAAAGACAATGCCGTGGCTGATTTCCGCAAGCTGATTGGTGCCACCAACCCGGCCCAGGCCGAAGAGGGAACCATCCGGAAACGGTTTGCCAAGTCGATCGAAGCCAACGCCATTCACGGCTCGGACTCCGATGATAACGCGAAAATCGAGGGTGATTTCTTCTTTGCCGGTATCGAGCAGTTCTAATTGCTAATGGGAACGCGGATTTGCCGGATGGAAGGGATTTAAACTCATTTATCTGTTTTTTATCCGTTCCATCCGCTAAATCCGCGTTCCCATCAATTTTTCGAAGTATTGGCAAAAATGCGTCAGGGCGCATTCTGAACATTTCGGTGACCGGGCGACGCACACATACCGTCCGTGCAAAATCAGCCAGTGGTGCGCTTTGGGAACGTATTCTTTCGGGATGTATTTCACTAATGCCAGCTCGACCGCCAGGGGCGTCGTAGCGGTTTTAGGCACCAATCCCAGCCGGTGCGAAACGCGGAAGACGTGGGTATCGACCGCCATCGTCGGCTGATTAAAAATGAGGGACGCAATGACGTGGGCGGTTTTTCGACCCACCCCCGGCATTTTCTGCAGGTCGTCCACTTTCGCCGGGACTTCTGACCCAAACTCCTCCGTCAACACCTTCGCCATTCCCACCAGGTGTTTCGCCTTGTTGTTCGGATACGAAACACTCCGAATGTAGCCAAACACTTCATCGACCGACGCTGCCGCGAGCGATTCCGGTTCAGGAAACCGTTCGAACAGCTTCGGGGTCACCTGATTGATCCGTTTATCGGTGCATTGGGCGGACAAAATAACCGCCACCAGCAATTCATACGGATTGCGGTAATGCAATTCGGTCTCCGGTTCCGGGAAGTGGGTAATGAAGTAATCGAGAAAATGGCGAAACCGTTCTTTCTTTAGCATACAGCAAAAATAGTCCACTCCGCTTAACTCTTTTTATCTCTGCTTAACTCCGCGAAACAATTTTTAAACTATTTCGCGGAGTTAAGCAGAATAAAAAGAGTTAAGCGGAGAAAACAGAAACCCGTCAGCCAGATGGATTCAGGCTGACGGGTTTGCCGCGTAATTTCTCGAATAATTCAGGATATTTTGAACGGTGCGCTCGGCCGGTTTGCGTTCGATTTTATTCATCAAACACTTGATTTCGAGCGTATCTAAATAGAAGCTCATCAATTCCGGTTCTGCCATGAGGGCGTCTTCGATCAGGAGATTTTCTTCGGTGGAAGTCTCTTCGTAGACATACCGGATTACGTCATCGTTGGTAAAAATTTGTATCATAGTATGGGGAACGTTTGCTTAACTGCTTACGCAAATTAATTAAAGCATAACGCATTCTCCCCAATGCCGTATTGATACTGACTCCGGTTGCATCGGCGATTTCCTGGAAACTCATTTCCTCGTAATGCCGCATAATCAGAACCTGACGTTGCTGCTCGGGCAGCCGTTGAATCAGCTCACGCAGATGTTCATGTGTCTCCTGTCGAATCTGCACCGACTCGATCGAGTCTTCGGCAAATTCCAGCGTATTGAACACATTACTACCATCTTCAAACACTACATTGGGGTAGCGTTTTTCTTTCCTAAAAAAGTCGATAGCCAGGTTGTGAGCGATCCGAATAATCCAGGGCAAAAATTTACCCTCTTCGTTGTACTTACCGGATTTTAATGTTTCAACGGCCTTGATGAAGGTGTCCTGCATTAAGTCTTCGGCAACGTACTGGTCCTTTACAATCAGATAAATCGTGGTATAAACTTTCGATTTGTGGCGCTGAACCAGTTTTTCGAAGGCTTTTTCACTACCGCGGATGTACAGGGATATAAGCTCACTGTCGCTAACCTGCAATTTGTCCATTTTCAGTAATCAGTTAGGTAACGTAGAGCTTTGTATCGATAGTGTGTGAGCGTTGGGATTTTTAGTGAAAGATCTGATTGGTTGTCTCAAAGTAAAATATTTTCATTGTACTTTGCAATAGGCGGAAAAATTATTTTCATACTAATCAGTCAAAATACAACACTTTATTGTGTGAATTGTAAAAAAAACTTTAATTCCTGATCATTTCTACATTTCTGCCTTATTCAAGGATTCATTTGTACTTTTTCCACCGCCTTATTGGATAGACCCAAAATGATGCCAAAGGGTTTAAACCTCTGAAATTCTTTCTCTAAAATTCGGGTAGCACTCCTGAGATTTTTAACGGAACTTTGCAATTCTTACTTACATACGAAATTCGCCATCGGTGCGATTGAATACATTCTCATGAAATTTAAGAAACACGTTTTTATTTGTACCAATCAAAAACCGGCCCCCAAAAAAAGCTGCGGAGAAGCCCATGGCCTGGCGCTGGTTGACGCGTTCAAGGAAGCCTTGAAACAACGCGGTTTGCAAATCGACATTCGCGCCCAACGCGCCGGTTGCCTCGACACCTGCGCCCTGGGGCCGTCGATGGTGGTGTATCCGGAAGGAACGTATTACGGCAATGTACAACTTTCGGACGTCGAAGAAATTGTGGAAAGCCACCTCGTCAATGATCAACCCGTGGAGCGACTGGTGCTCCCGTTTTAAGAGTTTAGGCGTCAGGACATACCGGCCGGGCATGGATACGCAACGTCTGCCGGTTCTGACGCCTGACTTTCTCAGCCATGTATAAACATCTTTTTTTTGATCTCGATCATACCCTCTGGGATTTTGACCGAAACTCAACGGAATCGATTTTTGAATTGTATGAGGTGTTCCGGCTCTCAGAGGCCGGTATTGCCTCCGCCGACGAATTTAACCGTCACTTCATTGCCATCAACAACCAGCTCTGGTCTGATTTTTACAACAACCGGCTGACGCATACCGACATTCGGAAATACCGGTTTCGGATGGTCATGGATGCCGTCGGTGTTTCGGACCATTCCGTTTGTGACCAGATGAACGAGGCTTATCTGCAACTGCTGCCTCGCAAACCACACCTGATGGAATCGGCCTCCGATGTGCTGGACTACCTCAAAGAGCGCTATCAGTTGCACATCATCACCAACGGTTTCGACGAAATTCAGGCGTTGAAAATGGCCAGTTCGGGCCTGACCGACTACTTTCAGCACATTGTCACCATTCAGAAAGCCGAAGCCAAAAAGCCGGAACCACGCATTTTCGAGTTTGCACTGAACGTGTCGGGCGCATCCCTCGGTGAAAGCCTGATGATTGGCGACAATTACGAAGCCGACGTCTGCGGAGCCCTGAACGCGGGCATGGATGTGGTGTATTACAACACCGCCAGCCTGCCGATCGAAGGAGCTGCGCCAACGTACGAAATCCAGCATCTGAAAGAATTAATGGCAATTCTATAGAACGGTTTCCGGTAGAAGCGGTTTTCCGGAAAAAGTCCCTTCGCTGCCGACGACGGCAAACCGGGCAAACAATTCCTCCGAATACCACCGCCGTTCGCGCGTCAGCCGAACCACCTCCTTGTGGCCGCTCTGCCGGTAGGCAAACTGATCGATGGTTTTCTCATCCTTCCAGACGCTGACCGTGCATTGTTGCGTAAACGGTTTTTCGCCGACGCCAATGGCAAGCAGCAGGTCATCCGCATGAGCTTTCAGGCGTTGGCGGGCCTGCGGAATGTGTCGCCAGAAATCGGGCAAAGCCGCCAGCCGAAGCGTAGCACGGGTCAGCACGGCCACCGGAAAACCGGTCGAACGCGAGGGCGACGCCACGTCAAACGGATTTTGTCCGTCCCAAGCGCCATGCGACCGCAACGGGTTCATATACAGCGTGCCCACCTCCTTCGTGCTTTTGCAGAGGGTTCTCCAGCGGTCTGACTCAAAGAATAACCGCGCGGCTTGTTCATCTGCCCAGACGCCGAGAAAAACATAGGCCGATAAGTCCGGAATCAGGCCGAAGTTTCGCCCACAACCCATCATCTTCTGAAATTGGAGCCCTTCGGCCTGAAAAGGTCGCATGACCCACCGGCCCATGTTGGCAAAAGCCGGATACCAGCCCCGCGCCGGATACCGCAGCAAAGTGAACGTTACAATCAAGGGGTGTATGCGGATTAAGTACTTTTGCTGGATAGGTGGCTGTCACCAGGTATTTTTTTGGGAGGCTTGAAAAAAAAGTTACCAAGGTCTCCAAAACCACCGAACTCCCAACGCTTTTTTTCCCGACACTGTTCATTTACGCCAACACTCTGTGTACATTTTTCCACAAAAAAGCCGCCCCAACCAGCGCGGTCGGAGCGGCTTTTCTACTTACCTAACTGAAATTATTCGTTATCGTTTTTGTCGTTGTCGAGTTTATCACCGGCTTTGTCGAACGCATCGCCGATGCTTTTGCCCGCTTCCTTAAAGCCTTTCTTCACGTCTTTCCAGGCAGCTGCGGTTGCGTTCTGAGCATTTTCCAGATCCTGACCCAGTTCTTTCCGGTCTTCTTCCAACTCAGCTAGTTTTTCTTTGGATTTTGCCTTGGCTTCCGCCCCTTCGCGGTTGATATCCGCCTTTAATTTATCGATACGGGCATCTAGATCCCGTTGTTCTTCTTTAATATCAGCCACTACTTTGTCGCGTTCCTCCCGAAAATCGGCAGCCGCTTCATCGCCTTTGGCTTCCATTTTATCACCGGCTTCTTCGGCATCAGCCTCTACGGCCTCACCGGTTTTTTCCATGGCATCTTCGGTGCGGGATTCATTTTTCCCATCATTCTGACAAGACGTCAGCGATAATGAAGCCACAAGGAAAGCAGCCCCGGCCAACATACGAATCTGTTTGAACGTCATGATCACCTTTTTCATACGATTTACTGATTGATTGGTTTGTAATCAGCCCTTGTCAAAAGCAGTGCCAAAAGGAATGAAGAGTTAAGAGTTAAGAATTAAAAATTAAAAGTAGGCTGACGCGTAAAATACTTTTAATTTTTAACTCTTGACTCTTCATTCTCCACTCCTCAAATGCTTTTCCACTTGATGGCGCAACCAATGGCTTTGGTGGTGGTCAGAACAACGGGGCGGCCCAGCAGCAGATTATTGACCGCGTCCTCCACATACCGTCGTCGCACGCCCGAGGGAATCTGCGGGCTGTCGTCGATGGAGCCGGTATACTCGACCGTGAACCGGTCGCCAACCCGTTTCAGAATAAACACTTCGGGTGTGCGGTTGGCGCCAAAAGCATGGGCCACAGTCTGGCTTTCGTCCGACAAATACGGGAATGAGTAGTTTTTTTCCTGCGCCCGGATTTTCATATTCTCAAACGAATCCTCGCTGTAGGCGCCCGGGTCGTTGGGCTGAATGGCAATCACCGGAAAACCGGCCACGGCGTATTTCCGATCCAGCGCCATCACGCGCTCTTCGTAGGCTTTCGAAAACGGGCAGTGGTTGGACGTAAAGACCAGAATGACCCCTCTCCCGTTTTTATAATCGCTCAATGAAACCAGGCGACCATCGACATTTTTCAGCTTAAAATCCACAACGGCGTCACCAATGGCATACACTTTTTCCTCTGCAAAAGGGGGTGCCGGAGCAAACGTGGCCGCTGCCGCAATCATCAGCACAGCAAGCAGGCTTATCCATGCTTTCATACGAATCGAGTTAAAGTCGGAAAAATCTTCTCCGTAGGACGATGCAGTGCCGAACCCCATATACCTTTCCGGCCAGGTAACCAGACGGCCAGCCCTCCTACGTTCCGCGAGCCGTTTTACCCGGAAACTCTTCACAAAATCCGTGCTAACCAACAAATACCCAGCGTGTTTCCTGTTAATTTAACATTTCTGGTGAATAGAAGGTTCTGGTTTCTTTTTTCAAACTAAAACTCCTATATTTGCACCTCATTTCTGAGAAACAACATTTTCTGTATCAATCATGTATGCAATCGTAGAGATCGCAGGGCAGCAATTTAAAGTTGAAAAGGGCCGATACGTCTATACCCACCGGTTGGAAGGCGACACGGACGCTGCACTTGTGTTCGACAAGGTACTACTTGTCGATAATGACGGGACTATTTCGGTAGGCGCCCCGACCGTCGAAGGCGCCCAGGTTTCCGGCAAAATTCTGGAACACCTGAAAGGCGAGAAAGTAATCGTCTTTAAAAAGAAACGTCGGAAAGGCTACAAGAAAAAAAATGGCCACCGTCAGTATCTGACCAAAGTATTAATCGAAGACATAACTGTATAATCGTTTTCGGTTCCCGGTTTTCGGTTTTCGGTTGGTTGACCCGTGCTTGTCTCGGATGTATTAGCTAACCAGAAACTGTAAACCATAAACCGTAAACCGTAAACTTTCTAAAAAAATGGCACACAAGAAAGGTGTAGGTAGTTCGAAGAACGGCCGCGACTCGATGAGCAAACGCTTGGGTGTGAAACTGTTCGGTGGTCAGTCGGCCATTGCCGGTAACATCATCGTTCGTCAACGCGGCACCAAGCATCACCCCGACAAAAACGTCGGCATCGGTCGCGATCACACGCTGTTTGCGTTGGTCGATGGCTCCGTACAGTTTCGCAAAGGCAAAGGTGGTCGTTCCTTCGTGAGCATCATCACATCAGCCCCCGCGGTTGAAGCGGCTCCGGCAACGGAAGTAGCCGAAGCTCCGGCCGCTTAATCAACTATTTTTGTGATTCCGGACGGTTTCACAACGATCTTAAAAACCTGTCTGGGAATACCGGACAGGTTTTTTATTGTTGGTAAACTAATCAATCCGGACGGGTGTTTGCCCAGTAGCGGTTTTTAATACACAACTGAAACGATTACGAAAATGACGAGTACGTTATATCCTGCTCTATCGCTGTATACTGAAAGCAGCCCGAACCCCAACTCCATGAAGTTCGTGGTGAACTTCCCGTTGGCACCGGAAGGGCTTTCGTTCGATTATGCCGATGCGTCGGAAGCCCTGCTCAATGGGAAAAATTCGCCCCTGGTCGTGGCTTTATTTGGCTTCGATTACGTGAAGCGGGTGTTTATTGCCAGCAACTTTATCACGGTTACGAAAGACGAACAAACCGAGTGGGAAGATGTTCTGATTGAGGTAAAACAATATATCCGGGCGTATTTCAACGACCAGAAACCGGTTTTTGCCCAGCAAACCATCGACTCCAACACCACCAAAGTGGAAGCGGATTCGCCGACCATTCAAAAAATCAAGTCCGTTCTGGATCAGTATATTCGCCCGGCCGTTGAATCCGACGGGGGGGCCATCAGCTTCCACTCGTTCAACGACGAAGACGGCACCGTCAAGGTATTGCTGCAAGGTTCCTGCAGTGGGTGCCCCTCTTCCACCCTGACCCTGAAAGCCGGTATCGAAAATCTCCTGACGCGTTTAGTGCCCGAAGTAAAACAAGTCGAAGCAGAAGGCGTTTAAAGAGTGAAGAATTATGAGTTAAGAATGAAGAGTTGGCTAACGCACGTGTATTCAGCTCGCGTCAGCCAACTCTTCATTCCTAACTCATAACTTTTAACTTTTAACTCTTCACTTTTTATGGGGTTGCGCCTGCTGCGTTGTTTATTCCTGATTTGTTTGTTTGCTTCTTCGGTTGCGGCCCAAAATTTTCTGGGTGTCGCGCCCAGTCCCTACGGTGGCACGCAGAGTCTCTATCTGAATCCTGCTTTTGCCACCGACTCCAAATACGGTTTTTACCTGAATCTGGGGTCCGGCAATGCCCACATCGACAACAATTACGTTCGCTACCAGGCACCTTATTCGCTGACCTCCCTCGCGCTGAAACGGGTCCCCGGCTCCTATAAACTGGCCGACGGTACGGTTTTGTTCCGCCCCGAATACCTGGAGGAAATTGCGAATGGAAAACCTAAAAATGCTACCGCCTGGACCGATCTGCGCGGGCCGTCTCTGCTGCTTCAACTGGGCGGTCGGGCGGCCATCGGGCTGACAACCCGGCTGCGGGCCACGGCCCAGGTCCGCAACGCGTCGGAATCGCTGCTGTCGGTGGTGCGGGCGGGTTTGCAGGACGAACAGCTCTACAACATTCCGAACAAGGACAATCAATTCAGCATCAACACCAATACCTACGCCGAAATCGGGCTGACGCTGGCGGCAGCACTCATACAGGACGAGTATCAACAGCTATCGATTGGCGTCACGGTGAAGCGCCTGCAAGGCATCACGGCCGGTTTTCTGAACAATAAAGGGCTGTCTTACCGCGTCCTGTCGGATACCACTAACGCAGGTTCCTACTACATGCAGGTCGATCAGCTCAACGCCGATCTGGGCTACACGACCTATTTGCAGGATCAGGGGCGGTCGGTCAGCCTGCGTCAATTTTTCGACGGCAACAACCCCGGCAGAGGCTGGGGAGCCGATATTGGTTTTTCGTACCAGCTTAAATCGTCTGATGACCCGGACCAGTATGCGCTGCGTTTAGGGGTAGCGTTGATGGATATTGGTGCCATCCGGTACGCGGATAACCGGTATGTCCAACGGTATTCGATCAATACGACCAACCAGCAATTTACTTCCGACGATTTTAACAAAGCCAAGGGGAGCGAAGGCATTGCCGAAGTGGTTCGGGATGAACTGAATCTGACCGAAGCCAACAACACCGGGCGCTTTACGTCCGGACTGCCAACGGCACTTTCCCTCAATGCCGATGTCAACGTTGGGCGGGGCTTCTACCTGACGGGGACTTTACTCCAGGATCTGCGGGCCAAAGACGCGATTGCCATCCACCAGCCCTCGCTGCTGGCGATCACGCCCCGGCTCGAAACCTCGACGGTTGGCGTAGCCATTCCGCTCGTGTTCCTCAACAACGCTTTTATGGCCGGTGCCTCCATTCGGGTGGGCCCGGTTTTTCTAGGAACTGATAATTTGTTTGGAATGATTGGCAGTAGTTCCAACAAATTGCGTCCGCGCGGGGCCGATGTCTATGCCGGGCTGGCGCTGGGTAGCCGTCGCCGAAAACCGTAGTCTTCAAGCGAAATGAAAGGTTTTAACGCTTTTATTCTTTCCCTGCTCCTGACGCTGCAGGCCGTAGTGGGTGCCGGACAAACCAACTCGGTGGAGGAATATACCGTTCGGATTGAAACGAAAGACCGCAGCGGTCGCCTTCTTCCGGCAACCCTGACCATTACCAACGAAAAAACCAGGAAGGTTCAGCGCGGTACGTTGAAGTTGGGCTCCTACACGGTGGCATTGCCAGCCGGCAATAGCTACCGGCTCGATGCCAACTATGCCGGCTACCGGCCGGCGCAGAAAATTCTTCGTCTCGACCGTGTAACGGACCCGGAGCAATCCCAGCAAACCATCGTGCTGGAAATGGAACGCGAGATTTCGACCGAATCCCCCGTTAATGTCACCGTGGTCGACTACGACACCAAGCAACTCATCCGGCAGAAGCTGAATGTCCAGATCCAGGAATTTAATGGAAAACGGGTGATTATGACCGGGCCACCGCGTGAAGGACGCTTTACGTTTCTGGCGGAATTCGGGCAAAAAATCCGGTTTACCGTGGAAGTTGAAGGGTATCAGCCTTACGAGTATACGGTTGATGTGAAAGACCAGCACGACATCACAATCCGGTTGCAGCGGGCCAAAAATCCGGTCGTTGCTGAAACGAAGCCCACCACAGAACCGGTTTCACCAGCCACCACCCCGCCGGTGGTGACGCCCCCCGCGACGACTTCGCCCCCCGTGGTGTCGACACCCAGCCCAAAGCAAACAACTCCCCCGGTGGTTGCCGAGACCAAACCGGTGGTGCCGGAAGCCAAACCAGCGATCGCAGCCGCTCCGGTCAACACGGATTTGGCCACGCTGACGACGGGCAAAACCGTTACGCTCAACAACGTTTATTTCGACCAGAGCAGTTATTTACTGCGCCCCGAATCCTACACCCAATTGAATCAGTTGATGGCCCTGCTGAAAAGCCGGCCGGGTTTGCGAATTGAGATTTCGGGCCATACCGACAACGTGGGCGACCCCCGGCTGAATCTGGCGCTTTCCGAAAACCGGGCCCGGGTCATTACGACCTACCTGATTACCAACGGCATTCCCGAAAACCGCCTTCGTTTTAAAGGATACGGTCAGACGAAACCCATTGCGGCCAACGACACAGAAGAAAATAAACGGAAAAACCGGCGGGTCGAAGTGCGGCTACTGGACGGATAAATTGTTGGCTGATGACGCCGACGTCAGTGCCAGCCAATGCTGGTAAACCTGCCGCATCAGCTCTTTAATCTCCTCAAAATAAAGGGGTTTACTGATGCAAACTGTGGCTCCAAGGTCGACGCACAGCTCCATTTCACCCTGATTCTGGGTATTGACAAACAAGACCACCGGAATGCGTTGCCAGACCGGATTGTCCTTGATTTCCCGCAGTGTGTCGAATCCGCTCAGGCCCGGCATATACTTATCCAGAATGATAATCCATGAATTCAGCGCAGTTGGCGACTCACCTTCCTGCTGCATGAAACTCAGCAAGCGCTCTCCGCTGTCAAACTCCCGAATCGGAGTCGCCATTTCCATCGATTCAAGCGCCATTCGCATCAACATCCGGTCCTCTTCGTCGTCATCTACCAACAAAACCGTTGGTCTACTCTCAGAATTAGTATACTGTGTTTCCATGCGATCCAATTTTTGTTCACAAGAAGCGCCAAAAATCGACAATCACGGGCAATGGTTAAGCCCATTCAATCAAAAAATAAAGAATGTTGAAGAAAAATTAAACAAAATACCGCAGTTACTAGGTGGAAGGCCGCTTAGGGACTACAGTGGGTCGATTCTACGACGGCGGTTTTTCATTTCTACCGGGTAATCAGCAAACTGCCGCTCCGGTGGGGTTGCGAACCGCCGGGTTTAATCACGTAATGATAAACCGCCGGGGGCAAATCCTGCCCTTCACTTTTTCCGTCCCAGGGCTGCGAATAGCCCTGGGAAACAAAAACCGGGTTGCCCCAGCGATTATATACTTCAACCTGACAATCCGGATAATCGACGATGCCCCGGATCACCCAATTGTCGTTCATGCCGTCGTTGTTGGGCGTAAAGGCATCGGGGATAAAAAGGGGCGTCATCACCGTTACCGTCAGCCGGGTAGTGTACTCACAGCCCTGGGGGGAAGTAGCTCTCACCCGATAGGTGGTGGTAGTGTCGGGGCTGGCAAAAGGCCGGGCGGCTACCGGGCTGCTTAATCCGACGGAAGGTGTCCAGTAATACCGGAGCGAATCGATGCTGTTTTTGTTCAGTTGAACCTCGCTGCCCCGCCGAACCGTCGCGTCGGCAACGGTGATGGTCGGAGCCTGATGGACGACCACGGTCTGTTGCGCCCGGCCCGGACAGGTATTGCCCGGCATCGACAGCGTGTACGTAATCACAAATTGGCCGGGACCGGTTTTAGCCGGGTCGAATTCCAGCCCCGACACGGCTCCAGCCGCCCTTCCCAGCCCCGCAAACGTTCCGCCACCGGGTTCGGCACTCAGTACCAGGCGAGCGGTGGCATTTTCGCAAAGGGCCGGTAAAGGCGCCATTGCAACGGTGGGCGCGGTCTTAAATTGCAACAGAACTTCTTCGGAGGTCGCCTGACACTGGTTGGTGTCGGTGACGGTCAGTACGTAATGACCGGTTTGCGTAACCGCCAGCGATGCCCCTGCTTCCTGGTCGATAAGGGTCCCGGTATTGGCCCACTGGTAGGTATAGGTTGGGCGGGTGATGGCGTTCAGCCGGATGGTATCACCGGAACAGGCCGTTGTCAGTGCCGGGGGCACAATCGACGCCTGTGGTTTGGGCTTCACCCGAACCATAACGCTGTCGGTGACGACGCAGCCGGTGGTGGCACTGGTAATCCGAACCTTGTATTCGCCGGTTTCGTGCGGCTGGTAATCTGGCCCAACGGCCCCCGGAAACACGCGGTCATCTTTGAACCATGCGTAGGAATACCGGCCTGCGGGGGCTTTCAGGATAACGGATTTTCCGTCGCAGAAGGTTGTCGGCCCCGTCGCTGTCAGCTTCAGGGTTTCGGCTTCCGACAGGTCGACTTTCACGCTGGTTTGCGCCGGACTGGGTTTGCCGCAGGTGTTCCGGAACTGTTTGACTACCGTGTAATTTCCGGTTTCTTTGGCCACCAGCGTAGGCAGGGTATCGCCCGGCAGATTGAGACCGTCGCGCTGCCACTGAAACGACCAGGAGGGGGATGCATCGGTTTTGAGGGTTACACTCTGACCCTGGCAGGCCGACACGCTCAAAATGGCTCCGTTTGCCGCCTTTCCAATCTGGGCATTTTCGGGGGCTTTCTCCAGCGTAATCGTTGGAGCGGGTGGCGTGGTATTGGGGCAATCGACGACCGCCAGTTGAAAATCCCGCCGAACGGAACCGATCCGTTTTCCACCCCGGTATTCTTCGCACAAAACCGCAAAAGCAAACAGGCCAACCTGGCTGGCGGTTACGGTGAGCACGCCGGTTTCGGCATTAACCTGTAGTCCGGGAGTGCCCGGGACGGAACTGGCCGCACTGAAACCGGCCTTCCACCCAACCGTCGGATAAGCCGAACTGGGCTGGTTGTCAAAGGCAACACCCTGGTTCGTAAAGCCTTTGTAGGGTGTAACGAGGGAATATTTCAGTTGATCACCATCGGCATCAGTGGCTTTGAAACTGAAGGTGAACGGCTGTCCCTTACAAGCATATTCACCTGTGGGGACCGAAAAAACCGGTGACGAATTCGGAACGGTTTTGATGGCCGGAAAATCCAGGTAAAAAACCATGCCCGACTCATCAGCCTGAACGATGTTATCAATGGCTCCGCTGCGGCAACACACGCCGTGGACGACGTAATAGCCATCGGGATCGTCGAAACGATCGCCGGACAGCTCAATATCTTTGCTGTAAATAATTTCGCGAAGTTTCAGAGGACGCAGTTGCGCACACGCCTGATTGGACACAGCGAGGGCCTGTTCACTGAGCAAGGGCAGTTCGAACTCGCCCATTTTTAGATTGTCCCGCCGGCGATAGATCGCCAGTTTCAGGCTTGGCTTGATGTCGCCCGCCCGGCTGTTCTGTTCGTCAATGAACAAATTCAGCGACAATGTAAACTGATCAGGAGTTCCCTTTGCGGTAAGCCGAACGTTGCCGCCGACGATGTGTGAAGCTGATGCCCAGCGACTTAAGCCGATTAACACCAGGAGTAAAAAAAACGTATTCCGTTGAGCCATAGACCACATGCTATCCCGGTATATTCTTACAAAAAGTAAGCCATTATGGGATAAATCAAAAGAATAGTTCTACAAATTTTTGTTTTTTAGCGCAGGAAGTCTGATTTCGAAGCCTCATTGCACATCAACTCATTCGAAAAACAGTATCTTTTACGAAATTTTGTAGTTTTGGTTAACCACAAGGCCGACTCCGGAACCATTCTGCCCCGGCGGGGTTGTTCAACAAACTGAGGGTATGACTGAGCGCGTAACGTTTTTCGATACAAAAATTGACTATTTGAAGGGTGTGGGCCCTCAGCGGGCGTCGTTACTCAATACCGAACTCAACATTTTCACGTACCGGGACCTGATTCAGTATTACCCGTTCCGGCACGAAGACCGCACCCGGTTTACCACCATCATTGAACTCTCGGAAGCCCTCCCGGCGGCTCAGGTCATCGGCCGCATTCGCGACTGGGCGATAATCGGTGAAGGTCCCAAGAAACGGCTGGTGGCCGAGTTTACCGACCATACCGGTTCGATGGATCTGGTTTTTTTTCAGGGCATCTCACATTTTGAAAAATTTCTGCGCCCCGGTGCCGAATACATCGCCTACGGAAAACCCATTGCTTTTGGCAGCAAATACAGCATCACCCACCCGGAACTCGACCCCTTAACGGCCGAAAACGAGCAGGGAAGTACGTTTCACCCGATTTATAACCTGACCGAAAAGCTGCGCCGGATGCGGGTCGACAGCAAGCTGATTGCGCGCATGATGCAGCAGTTGCTCGAAATAGCGTATCCGCATATTCACGAAACGCTGCCCAATTCGCTGCTGGAAAAATACCGGATGATTTCGAAAGCCGACGCGATTGAGAACATCCATTTGCCCAAAAGCCAGGCCTGGCTCAAACAGGCCGAACGGCGGCTGAAGTTCGAAGAACTGTTTTACAACCAGTTGCGGCTGATCAAAAACAAGCTGATCCATAAAACGGAATACCCCGGTCAGGTGTTCCGGAACATGACGCTGCTGAACCGGTTTTATAAGGAGTTCATGCCGTTCTCACTAACCGATGCCCAGAAGCGGGTTTTGCGCGAAATTCACGGCGATCTGGTCAGCGGAAAACAGATGAACCGGCTGTTGCAGGGCGACGTCGGCAGCGGCAAAACGATCGTCGCCTTCATTGCCATGCTCATGGCCATCGACAACGGCGCCCAGGCCTGCATCATGGCCCCGACCGAAATTCTGGCCGACCAGCATTATTATGGACTGAAAGTATTTGCCGACCAACTGGGCCTGACCATCGGGCGGCTGACGGGCTCAACCCGTACCAAAGGCCGCCGGATCATCCATGACCAGTTGCAGAGCGGTATGATGCACATCATCGTCGGCACGCACGCGCTGCTGGAAGACGTGGTGCAGTTCAAGAACCTCGGGTTGTGCATCATCGACGAGCAACACCGCTTTGGCGTGGCCCAGCGCGCCCGGCTCTGGAACAAAAACCAGGAGATTTACCCGCACATGATGGTCATGACAGCCACGCCCATTCCGCGGACGCTGGCAATGACGCTTTACGGCAACCTGGATCTGTCGGTGATCGACGAACTCCCGGCGGGTCGGAAGCCGATCAAAACCGTTCATCGGTACGATACCCACCGGCTGGAAGTGTTTGGGTTCATCCGGCAGCAAATTGAGCAGGGGCGGCAAATTTACATCGTGTATCCGTTGATCGAAGAATCGGAAAAACTGGACTTCAAGGACCTCATGGACGGGCACGAAAGCATCACGCGGGCGTTTCCGAATCACCCCATCGGTGTTTTGCACGGTCGGATGACTGGCTACGACAAGGATTTTGAAATGGACCGGTTTGTGAAGGGCGAGACCAAAATTATGGTGGCTACAACCGTGATCGAGGTCGGCGTAAACGTACCGAATGCCAGTGTAATGGTGGTCGAAAGTGCCGAGCGGTTCGGGCTGGCGCAGTTGCACCAGTTGCGGGGGCGCGTCGGGCGGGGGGCCGAGCAATCGTACTGCATTCTGATGACGGATTATAAGCTCTCGAAGGAAACCCGCACCCGCATCGAGACGCTGGTGAAAACCAACAACGGTTTTGAAATTGCCGACGTGGACCTCCAGCTTCGCGGCCCCGGCGACCTCTCCGGCACGCAGCAAAGCGGCATTGCCGACCTGATTCTGGCCGACCTGGCCAAAGATGGTGCCATTCTGATGGCGGCCCGGGAGTCGGCGCAACACATTCTGGACGAAGATCCCGATTTGATTTTACCCCAACATGCCCCGATCCGGAACCAGATCGAAATGCAGCGGGCAGACGAAACGAACTGGAGCCGGATCAGTTAGCGTCCGCAGATCAAGATTTGCAAATCTTGATCCGCACGGTTTTTATCAGAATTTCAACTTGATTTCCTGCGCCATTTCGGTAACAACTTGCGGATTTTGCCGGTTTTGGGTTTGCCGTTTCACCTCGATCTGTGTGCGTAACAAGACATCATCCAGCACTTCGCCCGACCGAAGGTGGTTGAGCAGCGAACGGGTGTATACGCCATTTCTTCCGGAACTATTTTCGGCAACGTTTCCCCAGCCGGTTGCCATGGCCAGATACATATTGCCTTCGCCGGAAAGATCACCAACGGGTTTAAACCCCCGGGAACCGCCCCGGCTGAAGGATTTAAACGGGTTATCGCGGCAGGCGTCCATGATAATGACGTTAAAAGCCGCATGGGTATTCCGGCGCATCCGGTCGATCAGTTTCTGCACATCGACCCCCTGGAGATCCACATCGTCCGGATCCGTCAGCTTTGCATCCACCGGAATCAGGTAGTTGTGATTATCGAACTCAATACCGTGTCCGGCATAGAAAAAAAGCGCGACATCGGCGTTTTTAAGCTGTTGATTGAACTGACCGATGCTTGTTTCAAGCGTGGATTTGGTAGAATTCGTCACCAGCGTCACCAAAAAACCCAGCGCGCGCAGCCGATCGGCGATATCAGTGGCATCATTGACGGGCATTCCTTCCAGCGACGACCCATTCTGGTAAGCGGAGTTGCCGACCACGAGCGCAAAGCGTCGGGGAAAGGCTACGACAACGGCCTGGCTGGTCGGTGGTTCAGTCGGCTTATCGGGTTTCGAATCGACCGGTTGCCGGGCAGCCGCCGTGGTAGTAGGGGTGGTCTGGCCCGGTTTTGGGCCCGGCGTGGTAGTTGGTTTAGATTCGGGAGGGCGCTGTGTAACCGGGTCGGCGGGTATTGCGGTCAAAAATGGTTCGTCGCCGATGGGCATGACACAAGCCACTTTTTTCTCCTCAAACTGCTTCAGGATGTTTTGCAGATTGGTTAAATGCTCGTTCAGATCAGCTTCTGTACTTTTGGTCTCTCTGGCCCGTTCAAAATACGGTACGACCTTTTTGAACGTGCCACATACCTGCCCTTCTATGCGTCTGCCATACTGGGCATACTCCGCCGAATTCATGCCATCGACTACTTTTTTAAGTTTAACGGCCTGGTTAAAATACCAGACGCCCATGTTGAAATTGGCATCGTAATTACCAGGATCAAGGGCTAGCGCGCGGGTCAGATAAGCTTTTTCCAGTTTTTTTTCTCCGACATATTTCTCCCTGACCTCCGCCAGCCGTCTGCCAGATTCCAACGCGGCTGAAGCGTGCATGGCCGATTGGTCATTCGCTTCCAGTTGAACGATTGTTGCCTGATTATCAGTAATGCGTTGTTTTACCATGCCTAGTTGACGTTTCAATTCGGCATTTTGGGGTTGTTTCCTGAGGAGCGCATTGAGTCGCTTCTGCTCAGTCAGATAGACGTCCAGCGTTTTTTTCGTATCCGCCAGTTGTTTTCCCAGATCGCTTTCTCTCTTGGTCTCGATTTCTAGTTTGCCAACTTCCTCGTCCGTTTTAGCAGCTATATTTGAGTAGATAATGGAAAGATTAACGAGACTTTGTACATCGTTCGGATTTCGCACAACCGCCTTTTTCAAATCGTCAATTGCCTCATCGATCCGATTGGCTGTCAAAAAAATATTGATTCGTTCGTTGGCAAGATCCCGGTTAGCAGGGTGGATGGCAATGGCTTTGTCGAGCGTAGAAAGGGCCTTTTCATAGTCCTGATCGGCTTTATAAATCGATGACAAGGCGTAAAAAACTGCGGCATCCCGCCCTCCACGCACAACATACTTCTCAAACTGATTACGTGCGGCCGGCTCATCTTTTAGTTGTTGAGCGGCAATTCCGGTATAAAGCGGGGCAATGGTATCAGTCGGCATCAGGTTACCAGCTTCCGACATGTATCGGATAGCGGCCGTGAAGTCTTTTTTCTGAAAAGCCGCAACACCCAGGTCCATCAAATCCTTGTACTTTTTGGCATCATTTTTCTGCGCCTGAGCAGCCGGAATGCATTCAAACACACTGATAAAAAGCCACAGTAGGATTACAACTGCTTTTCTGTTCATTTTCAACATGCTTTCATTTCGCTTCAAAGTTCTGACTTAAACAATAGGCGTCTGTTGGAGGGGTAGTATGGTTGCAAAGACCTAAACCGGCGAAAAGAGAACCGATCCGGAACAAACGTCATCAAACACCGTCAGCTAAAAATGCCCAATCAGGCAATAAGTTATCATCTGAATTGAAAAAAAAGGCATAAATGGTAACAAAATCACATTTACCCCAATCCTTGTATATTTACCCAAAAAAATCGGATGCTCTCCCGTCGCCATTTCCTCCAATCCTCCACCCTGCTGGCGGGCAGTCTGCTCGTGCCACCGCTACCGGTTTTGAAAACCGCCCCCAAACCGCTGCGGCTCGGCGGCCCCATCTTTCTAAAAAGCGACGACCCGGAGGAACTGGCCCGCGAACACCGGCGGCTGCATTACAGCTCGGCGTATGTTCCGGCGGTCAAGCTGACGGAAACCGCCAGAATTGCCGCCATTCGGAAGGTTTTTGCGGAGCAGAACGTTCTCATCGCCGAAGTCGGTGCCTGGGTTAACATGTTGGATCTGGATACCGAAAAACGGAGAAAAAACCTGGCGTATGTCACCGAGCGCCTGGCGTTGGCCGAAGAGATCGGGGCGCTGACCTGCGTAAACATCGCCGGTTCCTACAACCCGAAGCAGTGGGATGGCCCGGATGCCCGCAACCTAACGAAAGAATACTTCGATGCGACGGTAGAAAACTGCCGGAAGGTCATCGATGCTGTAAAACCGAAAAAAGCCAAATTTGCGCTGGAAATGATGGGCTGGAGTTTGCCCGACGGGCCGGATTCATACCTGAGATTCATCAAAGCCATCGACCGCCCGGCTTTTGGCGCCCACGTCGACATCGCCAACATCATCAACACGCCCGAACGGTTTTACAACAACACGGCCCTGATCGACGAGACTTTCCGCACGTTAGGGCGCTGGATTGTGGCAGTTCATGCCAAGGATGTCCACGGCAAGGATGTCCATTTTGCCGAAACCATGCCGGGTCGCGGAACGCTTGATTACGTTGCCTACATCCGAAATGTCACCGCCTTACCGCAGGAAGTCCCCTTTATGCTCGAACACCTCCGCACCCCGGAAGAATACGACGAAGCCCGGCAATTCGTTATCCGCAAAGCGACCGAAGCGGGGATTCCGCTGGCGTAGTGAAAAAAGCCGTCACCGGATTAAATTGGCAAACTGCTCGATCAGCGTCTTCGGAGCGCCGATTCGTTGCTGATACGATTGGTAAAAAGCCCGGTCGATGGGCCGAAATTTCTCGGCTTGCCGGGCTTCCGACCAGCCCGAACGCAGCGCCACCAACACAGCGTGGTTTTCGGTGTGCAACGCTAACAGAACGTCCGTGATCTTTTTCTGCAACGAAACGTCCAGCGTGTTTTTCAGCAAGACTGGCCCCAGCGGTATCTCCTCCGACTCCCAGACCATTTTAATCCGGTTTTTCAGTGTCGAATCTTTCCGAACGGCTTTGTGGTACTCTTCACTGCCAAAAGCCGCCAGATCGGTTTTCCGCTCCAGCACCTGCGTCAATCCGTTGGCGTGGGTTTTACTGAACGCGACCGCCTTAAACTGACGCTCGGGTTCCGGTAGGCCGTTGGCGTACAGATAAGCCCGTGGAATGAGGTTGCCGGAGGTGGAGGTTTCGCTCACAAAGGTCATGCGATACTGAGCAGCCTGTTTCGTCAGATCGGCCATTCGGTTGACCGGCAACGATGCGTGGGCAATGAGGGCGGTTTTGTAGTTGTCGCGCACACCGGGCGGCACCTGCAATGCCGCTACCGGCGTATAGGGGCTGGCCCCCCGGTTAATGAGCAGCAAGTACCCAAACGTACTGATGAGGGCTAGATCGACTTCACCGGCCTCGATACCGGCAATGAACCCGGCCACATTCTCATAACTTCTGGTCTGAACCGGCATCCCCAGTTTCTGACTCAGGACATCGGCCAGGGGCTGAATATTGCCCAGGCGGTTGTTGTCGGCGTAAGTATACGTGGCCAGTGTTAGTTTCGGCGTCTGGCAAAACGCCGGAAAAGCAAACCATTGAATCAGGACGATCAGCCGGATTCGGAGCAAAACAGGACTCATACAGCGTGGATGGGTTGAAATGAAACCGCGAAAGTAGTCCAAGCAATCCAAACGGGCTGACAACGATTTAGCAAACGGACATGAAAACCGGTTTTACTTCAACTGATTCTGCAACCGTTTGGCCAGCGTGTGGCTCTTGAATGAACTACTGAGCTTGTCGTACATCGCGCGGGCTTCGGCTTTGGGAAACTGGTTCCAGTACCAGTTCAGCAAATACAGGCTCAGTTGCGAATCAGGGTTGGCCTTGATCTGCTCGGCCACTTTCTGGTTTTGTTCGGCCTTCAGCCGCTTTTCTTCCCGCGCCACCCGGTTTGCAATGGCCGTATCACCGGTCGAACGCTGGCGGTCGTTGTACAAATCCATCAGCACTTCGCGGTAGGGGCGGTCTACTTCATTCTGAAATTTCAGCCAGCGGTCGGTCAGTGGTGAGCCTTTTACCTCGGCTTCGCGAAACGCGTCGCGGGTGCCTTCGAGGGTCAGGTCGCCGTCCCAGATAAATTGCACCTGCCCCGGCAAACCGGCCGCCACAACGTTGTAGAAATCAATTTCAGGAATGGTGCGGCTGAACGTAAACTTGCCATCGACCGCCCGGGTCGAATCCACGATCAACGGCTTGCTGTTGGCATTATCGGTTTTTTTGAGGTAAACCATAACCGTACCCAGTCCGTTGACATTGCCCTGCAGCCTGACGTTTTTCTGGGCCTGAACCGACGTAAAAAATCCAAGACTGAGGAGAAGGACGAGACTATAAATACTTTTTTTCATGACACGATGGTGAGGCTCTTTTAAGATTTGCCGTTAAATAAAACGTTTTGATACCCAGCATGTAACCGGGTATATTACAAAGAATAAACAACAAAAATACCCTTTCTGTCTGCGTTTGGTGTCCGTAACCGGCAGTAAACTTATCCTCTGGCCTTTTCAAATCAAAACGGTATCGTCAACCTCTACCTTTCTGCTCCATGGATGCCCTTTCCCCCACCGTCTCGTTGACTTCCGAATCTCCCGGCTACGTCGCCGTTCAGCCCGTTGCCAAAGCCGACCGCATTCAAACCATCGACGTCATTCGTGGTTTTGCGCTGCTCGGCATTCTGATGATGAACATCCCGTACTTTGGCCTGTCGCACACGGCTACCCCCCGGTTTTTCACGGCCCCGGTCGATTCACCGGATTTTAAGACCTTCCTGACGGTTTCGGTGATTTTTGAAGGAACCATGCGGGCCTTGTTTTCGATGTTGTTCGGCGCGGGGATGTTGCTGTTTATGGCCAAGAAAGACACCCGAACCGATGGCTACGGCATGCCGGATTACTACTACCGGCGGTTGTTCTGGCTCATCGTGTTCGGCATGTTCAACGCGTTTGTGCTGCTCTGGCCCGGCGACATTCTGTATACTTACGGCGTTTGCGGTTTATTTCTGTTTCCGTTTCGGAACATGAAGCCCCGGACGCATCTCCTGATCGCGTTTTTCTGCGTGGCGGTTTTGGGCGTAAAAGGATTTTTCAAGGCGATGGAAACCCAGGAGAATCGGGAAGGCTACCTCAAAGCCATTCAACTGGAGAAACAGAAAAAACCGCTGACTGACGAACTCAAAAAAGCCAAAGAAGGCTGGCTGGCTGTGGAAAAAAACACGAAATACGACCAGAAGAAAGAGGACGAAATTAACAAAACCATGCAGGGCGATTACGGCACGATTTTCAAAGCGTATCTGCCGCTGAATACCAAATTTGAGTCGGTTAAATTCTACCAGAATTTCATCTGGGACGCCTGGGCGCTGATGTTTCTCGGAATGGCGCTGTTCAAATGGGGCTTCTTTTCCAATCAACTGCCCACCCGAACGTACGTCCTGACCTTGCTTGCCGGTTATGGCATCGGCCTATCGCTGGGCTGGTTGGCCTTCTGGGATGGCGTCGCCTGGTTCACGAACCCCGGCAAAGTGATCGATGCTGATTCGTTTCCGTTCCAGGCTTTCTACCAGATTCGCCGGGCCGCTTCCGCCCTCGGACATGCCAGTTTGCTGTTGTTGATCTACCGCTCGGGCATCGTTCCCTGGCTGATGAAAGCCCTGGCCAACGTCGGGCAAATGGCGTTCACCAACTACCTGATGCAGAGCATCATCTGCACCCTGTTTTTCTACGGATACGGTTTTGGCTACTTCGGCAAGCTGTCGTATTATGAACTTTACTTCGTCGTAGCCGCCGTGTGGTTGTTTCAATTCATCTTCTCGGCCCTCTGGCTCCGGTTCTTCCGCTTCGGCCCCTTCGAATGGCTCTGGCGATCGCTGACGTACTGGAAACGGCAGCCCATGCAGGGTTGAAGGGAATTTCAAATGAGAAATGATGAATGTTAAATGTAAAAGTGTTTCAAGTCCGACCACTTTTACATTTAACATTCATCATTTCTCATTTGAAATTTAAAATTCCTTTTTTCACAATCCGTCTTCTTCCTTCGTCCAAACATCCGCATAGTCTTTCGGATGCCGCTTGAACTGGAGGTGTACGTATGGACAAAGCGGAATGACTTTCAGGCGGTTTTCCCGCGCATACGCCACCATCGCATCCAGCATCTGTTTGGCGTAGCCCTTTCCTTCGGCTTCCGGGACCACTTCCGTGTGATAAACCGTCAGGTTACCATCGGCGATATTGACCACCATTTCGCCAATTTTAACGCCCTCTTCGTAGAGGTAAAAAGCGCCGGGACTTTTCTGGTCCAGGTCTAGTTTGATTTCTGCCATCGTATGGTACGGTAAACGAATGCTGCACCGGTCGTTGAAAAGTAGGGCGGCCGGTTTGCGGAAATATAGGAATAAATCGAATTCCGATCGCTTTTCTGGGCGAAATTCCACCCCGCTTCTTATTATTTGATAACTTACCCACCGAGCCTACGCAATCACGGTATGAAATCAAAAATGGAACGTTTGACGACGCTTTTCTTTACCGGCTATGCCCTGTGTCTGCTCTTTTCCACGCCGGGACTGGCGCAAACGGGGAAAGGTGATCGCATCAGCGGTTTGAACTTCGCTACCCGAAGTCCGGTTGTGGCCAGCCACGGCATGGTGGCGACGGCTCATCCCCTGGCGTCGCAAATCGGCCTCGACATTCTGAAACAGGGCGGAACTGCCGTCGACGCAGCCATTGCGGCCAACGCGGCCCTGGGCGTGCTGGAACCCAACAACTGCGGCATCGGTGGCGATTTATTCGCCATCGTCTGGTCGGCCAAAGACCGGAAACTGTATGGCCTGAACGCCAGCGGCCGGTCGCCCCGGGGACTAACATCCGACAAATTGAAGGCGGTTTTGGGCGATAGCAAGACGATTCCGCTCTATGGGCCCCTATCGGTTTCGGTGCCGGGAACCGTAGACGGCTGGTTCGAATTGCACCGGCGGTTTGGCAAACTCACCATGAAAACCCTGCTGGCGCCCGGCATTCGCTACGCCCGCGAAGGTGCTCCCGTTCCATCGGTCATTGCGTATTCGTGGCAGGAGGCCGTTCGGCGGCTGGAAGCGAGCCGGTCAACGATTCAGGAATTCGATAACTTCCGACGAACCTTTCTGATCAATCAGTTACCTCCCCAAGAAGGACAAATCTTCAAAAACGCGGATTTGGCGGCTACCTACGAAAAGATTGCCAACGGCGGTCGGGATGCTTTTTACAAAGGGGCGATTGCATCAGTCATCGATCGGTACGCCCAAAAAACCGGGCTATACCTGCGCAAAGAAGATCTGGCTAGCCACAAAAGTACCTGGGTCGATCCGGTTTCGGTCAACTACCGGGGTTTCGATGTTTTTGAACTGCCGCCCAACGGCCAGGGGATCGCCGTGCTCCAGATGCTGAACATGCTGGAAGCGTATGATTTACAGAAAATGGGACATAACAGCGCGGAGTATCTGCACGTATTGACGGAAGTCAAAAAGCTGGTGTTTGAAGACCGCGCCCGGTTTTACGCAGATCCGGACTTCGCCAAAATACCGCTATCCTGGTTGCTATCGAAGGACTATGCGGCCCGGCGTCGGAAATTAATCGATCCGAAACAGGCCGCCAAACGCGTCGATTCCGATGCGCTGCCGCTGCGGGAGGGCGACACAACCTACCTCACCGTGGCCGACGACGAAGGCAATATGGTGTCGTTGATTCAAAGCAACATGCTCGAATTTGGCAGCGGGCTGGTGCCCGACGGGTTGGGATTTGTCTTTCACAACCGGGGAACGAGTTTCAGCCTGCAAACCGGCCATGCCAACGAATACAAACCGGGCAAACGTCCCTTCAACACCATCATCCCGGCATTTGTCCTGAAAGACGGAAAACCGTTCCTGAGTTTTGGCGTCATGGGCGGAGCCATGCAACCGCAGGGCCACGTTCAGATTCTGTGTAATCTCCTGGATTTCGGCATGAACGTGCAGGAAGCGGGCGACGCGGCCCGGTTCAGCCACTCCGGCAGCAGCGAACCCATTGGCACCCGAATGCTGGACGGCGGTCACCTGGCGCTGGAAAGCGGTATTTCAAACGAAGTGCGCGAGGAACTGGAGCGCAGGGGCCACCACCTGATTGCCAAGGATTTCTTCGGTGGCTATCAGGCCATCCTATTCGATACCACGCAAAAAGTCTATCACGGGGCCTCAGAAATGCGGAAAGATGGGCAAGCGGTGGGGTACTAATGAGTTATGAGTGAAGAGTTAAGAATTAGCTGACGCATCCATAACTCATAACTCTTCACTCATATTCCCAGTTCCTTCAAAATCGCTTCCGTAATCTGGCGACGGGCGGGGACAAACGTAGTAGGAACCGGTTTTGGACTTTCTACATTGGTGGCAAAATAATAGACCTTGTCGCCTTTCTCGACGTAGCCTACAAACCAGCCGATGTTGGGGTTGGCACTGCCTCCGGCCCAGCCCGTCTTGCCGTAAAGTTTCATGCCCGGTTTTTCGTCGATCAGCATGATTTTTTTCAGAACCGCCAGATTTTTGGGTGCAAACGGCACCTTGCCCTCGTGAATCCGGTGCAACAGATCGATTTGTTGCTCCTGTGTAATCGTGGATTTGCCTTCCAGCCAGAACGAATCCAGGTTGTCGGCGTTGATGTCCAGTTTTCCGTAGCCTACTTTAGCAACCCACTCGCGCATCCGTTTCAGGCCCACTTTCCGGGCCACTTCCTGGTAACAAGGCACGCAGGAAACTTTAAAGGCCGTTTCGAGTGTATTGTCGCGGTTCCAGGTTTCGATTTCCCGTTTAACGCTGTCCCATTTCATAACGGAATTTTCGTCTTTCAGCACACCGGTTTCCAGGCCGATCAGCGTGTTGAGAATTTTGAACGTGGACGCGGGCAGAAAGCCCTGCCGCGTGCGTTCAAACTGATACGCCGTGTAATGGTCACGCTGCGGATCGTAGAGCAGAAAGGACCCTTTCAGTTTCTGTTCGGTAAAAAAACGTTCGAAATCCGGGCGTTCCGTCACGGAAGCGGGGCGGTAGCTCAGCAGAAAAAGCGAAGCGAAGGCAACCAGGGTCTTCATAAAGAAGGGAAAACGTTACGGTTTGGACGAAATGGACTGAATTTTGGCAAATTTGCCCGCTCCGCCTTTTTCGCCCAGGGCTGGCTCAAACCCGAGTTGGATAATGGACCCTTTCCAGGTGGGCACTTTGGTCATATCAATTTCATAGGTCCGGTACTGACCGTCGCCAATAATCGGAAAATCAACCAGGTTTCCGGCCACAAATTCGGGGTCTTTCGGCACCATCCACCGGAGCCGGGCCTGCGTTGCATCGGTTTTGAAAGCCCCTTTGATGTACATCTTCGGCACATCGGCGGCCTGATACATTTCGTTGGGGCCAATCATCAGGAAACTCCCATTATCGAGCGGCAGATCCAGTTCGTTTTTAATGGGCCAGCCGCGATCGGTTCCCTGATAGTACCACCACGACTGCCGGTCGGCCACAAAGCGATAATCCGGTGTCGATTTGGGACGGGGTTGCGCATACACGAACTTCCGGATGTCGTCGAGCGTGCCGACGACCAACGTATAATCGTACTGATACTGGATGTTATAGTCGAGAACCTCATAGGCCGATGGTGTAATGTAAGCCGTCGTGAAGTCGTATTCGCCCCCAACAACGGAGGTTCCGAACGTACCACCGATAAAATAGTGGTGGTTCGGTTTATACACTGCCACCCCCCAATTGGCATCGTTGACCATCGCCATCCAGTTTTCCGGAGAGATCAGCGGCTGTCCGCCAAAAATCTCGTTGACGGTCTGGCTGCTCGTTTTGGTCAGCACATCATTGGTAAAAGGGCGCGCACCCGTGTAGGCAACGACATTCCGAAACGGCGCATTCAGAAAGACGGCCGGTAACTCCTGCGGTTTTGCCGAATATTGTTTCGTGTCACTCCGGTTGTTGTTCAGCCGGTGCCGCACTTTAACGGTATTTTTATCGAGCGTGATCCAGGTTTCAATCGTGCATTCGCCCACCACATTGTCATTGGGATAGATCATCGGGACGGTTTTGACGTAAATTTCCCGGCCATCATTCCGCGATTCGAGTACCTTGGAGCGATTGCCAAAGACATCGCCCGACATAATCGGATTCCAGCCCAGTTCCTGCCACAAGGGGTGGGGTTGTTTGCCCCCCGGCGCAAAGGGCGTCGGCCCGGCATAAAACGACGCCTGAATCTGGCGGCCCGCATCCCAGTTATTCACCACATTTTGCCCGTTGGCCGACGTGGCCAGATAGGTGATGGCGCCCCCCATGTTCAGATCGACGCTCAGGCGGAGCATGCCGTTATCGATGTAGGAAGGCCGGGCCGGTGGATTTGGCAAACCGGTGATGGGCGAAGTTCCGGGGCCGCTCCCGCCGGTGTTTCCTCCCGGCGTTCCGGGCGTACCCGGTGTTCCGGACGTACCACCCTGGTTGGAGGGCGTCCGCCAAACCCGCTCTTCGTATTTGTAACAGCCTGTAAACGTCAGACCAACCACCGCTATCAGGATCCATGCACGTCGACGTATCATCATATTTCGTAAAGGAGACTAATCCGTTATTTTTCCGATCAACAACTATCTGTTTCTTGCAGAATGCAAACTTGGGGATAAGTTTACAAAATAATGGCTTTAATCTTTAACTCGCTCGCCATTTAAACCAAAAGCAATTCAATAATGGTTCTGAAAAGCCTGATTTCCAACCCTATAAAACAGCGCTTACCCCCTGACATCATCCTGAACCCGGTGTTAACCCACCTACGCCCGGAAAGCGTTCGAAAAAGCCGGGTTGACCATTCGCGATATTAAGTTTGGCAACGGGTGTGGGCGACTCAATACCGTTGATTACCAGGATTTGATCTTTGTGACCAAAAAATAGCGTTTTTGTCGTTGCCCTGCGGTTTCCGGGTGCAACGACAAAAACATTTAAAAGTTTTTCTTCCTAATTCGTCTCCATCCACTAATTTTGTGGGATTTTTGACCATACCGAAACAGATTGGCTTCGGAAGCAACTAAACGGTTCGCCCTGTGTCTGCGTTCCGGTCGCTGTGCCAACCTGTTTTCGCTTCGGGCCAGTACGTTTCAGGGGGTCAGGAATAGTGATTGTGTGTTAAGGATTGACACGCATTTTTCATCGGTTTGCCGTTGCAACGGTCGCCAGATTCATTATTCATTCGTCTCACTGTAATGCCCAAAGACTCCTCCATCCGTTCGATTCTCATTATCGGCTCCGGCCCTATTGTCATCGGTCAGGCCTGCGAATTTGACTATGCCGGTTCCCAGGCCGCCCGTTCGCTGCGCGAAGAAGGCATCGAGGTATCGCTCATTAACTCGAATCCGGCCACGATCATGACCGATCCGATCAATGCCGATTACGTCTATCTGAAACCGCTTGAGAAAAAATCCATCGTCGAAATTCTCAAAAAGCATCAGGAAGAAGGCCACCCCATCGATGCGGTTTTACCGACGATGGGCGGTCAGACGGCCCTGAACCTGGCCATTGACTGCGACAAAGCGGGTGTCTGGAAAAAATACGGCGTCCGCATCATCGGCGTAGACATCAAAGCCATCGAGACCACCGAAGACCGCGAGAAATTCCGGTTGAAAATGCTCGAACTGGGCGTTGGCGTTTGCAAAGGGCGCACAGCCCGTTCGTTTCTCGAAGGAAAAGAAATTGCCCAGGAAATCGGTTTTCCGCTCGTCATCCGGCCGTCCTATACCCTCGGCGGAACCGGGGGCGGTTTTGTCGACCGACCCGAAGACTTCGATCAGGCCCTCAACAACGGGTTGCACGCTTCGCCGGTGCATGAGGTGCTGGTTGAACAGAGCGTGATGGGCTGGAAAGAATATGAGCTGGAACTCCTCCGCGACGGTGCCGGGAACTTCATCATCATCTGCTCCATCGAGAACTTCGACCCGATGGGAATTCACACCGGCGACAGCATCACGGTGGCTCCGGCAATGACCCTGCCCGATACGCTCTACCAGCAAATGCGCGATCTGGCCATTAAAATGATGGATGGAATCGGGAAATTTGCCGGGGGCTGTAACGTCCAGTTTTCGGTTAATCCGGCCGACGACTCCATCATCGCCATTGAAATCAACCCGCGCGTGAGCCGGTCTTCGGCCCTGGCGTCGAAAGCCACCGGGTATCCGATTGCGAAAATCGCGGCCAAAATGGCGATTGGCTACAACCTGGATGAACTAATCAACCCGATCACCGGCTCGACCTCGGCATTCTTCGAACCCGCCATCGACTACGTGATTGTGAAAGTCCCGCGCTGGAATTTCGACAAATTTCCGGGTGCCGACCGCTCGCTGGGTCTGCAAATGAAATCCGTAGGCGAAGCCATGGGCATTGGCCGCAATTTCCAGGAAGCTTTGCAGAAAGCCTGCCAGTCGCTCGAAATCCGGCGCAACGGTCTGGGTGCCGACGGCCGGGAACTGACCGACCAGGCCGCGCTGACCTACAGCCTGGCACACCCAAGCTGGAACCGGCTGTTCCACATTTACGACGCCTTCAAAATCGGCATGTCGTTCAAAACCATCCAGAATCTGACCAAAATCGACAAGTGGTTTTTGTACCAGATCGAAGAACTGGTGGAGCTGGAAAAGGAGATCGGAAAGTTTGATCTGGACGATGTACCGGCCGCTTTGATGCTGAAAGCCAAGCAAAAAGGCTATGCCGACCGCCAGTTGGCCCATTTGCTGGGGGTCAAGGAAAGCAATATTTACGATTTCCGTCAGGAGCACAACATCCGGCGCGTTTTCAAATGCGTAGACACCTGCGCGGCTGAGTTCGAAGCCCGGACGCCCTATTACTACTCGACCTTCAACAGCCCGCAGTTGCCCAGTGCCGGTGGCGCATTCCCCGAAAAAGGGGCTTTGCCGGTCGGTATGCTGGCGGGGAATGAATCGATCATCAGCGACCGCAAGAAAGTGGTGATCCTCGGCTCAGGTCCTAACCGCATCGGGCAGGGCATCGAGTTCGATTATTCCTGCGTACACGGCGTTCTGGCCGCGAAGGAGTGTGGGTATGAGACGATTATGATCAACTGCAATCCCGAAACCGTTTCGACCGACCCCGACATTGCCGACAAACTCTACTTTGAGCCGGTTTTCTGGGAACACGTTCACGCCATCATCATGCACGAAAATCCCGTGGGGGTCATTGTGCAGTTGGGCGGACAGACTGCCTTGAAAATGGCCGAAAAACTGACACGTTACGGCATTAAGATCATCGGTACGGATTACGAATCACTGGATTTGGCGGAAGATCGCGGACGCTTCTCGGCACTGCTGCGGGATTACAACATTCCGTATCCGAAATTCGGAACGGTGCGCGGTTCCGACGAAGCCGTCGAACTGTCGCGCGAACTGGGTTTCCCGCTTCTGGTGCGGCCCAGCTATGTTCTTGGGGGTCAGAGCATGAAGATTGTGCTCAACGAAAAGGAACTCGAGCAGCACGTCGTCAAGATTCTGCACGATATTCCCGACAACAACATCCTGCTCGATCACTTCCTCGAAAATGCCATTGAAGCCGAAGCCGATGCCATTTGCGACGGGGAAGATGTCTACATCATCGGGGTGATGGAACACATCGAACCGGCGGGTATTCACTCCGGCGACTCCTACGCCCTGTTGCCGACATTTGACCTGAGCGACGCCGTAATCCAGCAGATTGAAGCCCACACCCGAACGATTGCCAAAGCGTTGAAAACCGTCGGCCTGATCAACATTCAGTTTGCCGTGAAAGACGAGGTGGTGTACATCATCGAAGCCAATCCACGGGCATCGCGGACGGTGCCGTTCATCTGCAAAGCCTATCAGGAACCGTATGTTAACTACGCGACGAAGGTGATGCTGGGCGAGAAAAAAGTGAAGGATTTTGACTTCAAACCGGTCAAAGAAGGCTATGCGATCAAAATACCGGTCTTCTCGTTCAACAAATTCCCGAATGTAAACAAGGAACTCGGCCCGGAAATGAAATCGACGGGTGAAGGCATTTACTTCATCGACGACCTGGAAGACGAGTTTTTCCAGAAAGTCTACTCCGAGCGGAATTTGTATTTGAGCCGGTAGTCACCCTGTCAGCGGTCACAGACCCTGACAGCGGTGATTGTCCGGACAATGATGAGAACGGAAATAATCAATTATAAGCTCAGCGCCACCGCTGATCAGGGTCTTCGACCGCTGACAGGGTGGCGCTGAATTTTAAGTATTTTATAATATCAGTAGAGCAACTGTTTAATCCGCTTTTGCGTTATATCTTTATCTCATAACCCGAACAGCCAGTCGTTCAGCATGATTTTTAAATTCTTATTCGTTCTTCTGCTCCTGATTGCTTTTGTGCCGCCGGTACGACGCTTTTTCTTCTGGCTGCTGGTTGGCCGCCAACTTGCCAAAGAACAGCGTAAAGCCAATGAGCGTTTCAACCAGGGCGGTCGCGAAGGCGAAACCCGCGTTTATACGACTACGCCCGGTGCTACCGACTCCAAGTTGAAAGGTGGCGAGTACGTGGATTACGACGAAGTGAAGTAACCCTCACGGCCTCACTTCCCGTTCTTTCTGGTACTTCACGGCCATTCCCCGCATGGAATATCCATTGACGGTTGCCGAACTGTAATATTGATACCGAACAGCAATCAGCGCATCGGCCCCCAGTTTTTTCGCCTGCATCGTTAAGCGCGCCAGCAGCAGTTCTTTCTGCTCGATGTTGTTGCCCCGTTTCACCATGCGCCCCTTAATCGGCTCTTGCTGTTGCTGGGTCAGCGGCACTTCTTCCTTGTATTCCAGCCATTCCATTTCCGTAAAGGGCCGGTCAGGCTGCTGATTTTCGTAGAACACATCCACCGGATAATTGGGCGACATCGAAATCGGAATCGCCGGTCGAAAACACCCCACCAGACTGACTACCAGGAAAATTGTGCCTGTTAAACCGTATCTGCCTAACTTTATCATTTTACATTCATCATTCATCATTCATCATTCTTAACACCTTTTCCACCACTTCCGGGTAATACCGGTGTTCCAGCACCTGCACTTTTCGGGCCACATCCTCCGGCGTATCAAACGGTTCGAGCGCGCAGGAAGCCTGAAAAATGATGTTTCCCTCGTCATAATGCTCATTTACGTAATGAATCGTGATCCCCGATTTGAGTTCTCCCGCTTCGACCACCGCTTCGTGTACGAAATGGCCGTACATGCCTTTGCCGCCGAATTTCGGTAACAAAGCCGGATGAATGTTGATCATCCGTTGAGGAAACGCTTTGACCAGCGCTTCCGGTATAAGCCACATGAAACCCGCCAGCACAATCAGATCAATCTCCTGTTTTTGAAGGAGTTCCACAATGCGGTTGGTTTCGTAAAACGTCTTCCGGTCGAACACCAGAACCGGCACATGGAGTTTTTGGTCGGGACCGAACCCCCGGCGCGCCCGTTCGATAATCCCGGCTTTCGGGTTGTTGGATAGGATCAACGTGACCTCAATGTCGGGATGATCCGTCAAATACCCGGCAATTTTCTCCGCGTTGGTTCCGGAGCCGGAGGCAAAAATGGCAATTCGCTTCATGGATTGATCAAAATGGAACGCAATAACGCTACAAACCTACGTATCTTTCGAAAAAAATTGATGATATTAGCCGTATGCTTCAATCGCATCAACTGACCTTTTCGTACGCACCGACCAAACGATTCGCCTTCCCGGACATCCGCTGCAACGACCGCGAAGCGGTTTTGATTCTGGGAAAATCCGGTACGGGCAAAACCACGCTGCTGCATCTGCTGGCGTTACTCCTTCGGCCGGAGAACGGCTCGGTCACCATCGACCAGACCGACCTGACCCAATTGCCACCGGCCAAAACCGCTACCTTCCGGGCCGCTCATGTGGGCATCATCTACCAGAAACCGCATTTCGTCAGCGCACTTTCGGTAATGGACAACCTCCTGCTGGCCAATTATCTGGCCAAAAACCCGCAGGATAAAAACCGCGCCCGCGAACTGGCCGCGCATCTGGGCTTTGCCGATCACCTGAGCAAGAAAACGCACCAGATGAGTCAGGGCGAACAGCAGCGGGTGAGCATTGCGCGGGCCGTCATGAACAAACCGGGGGTCATTCTGGCCGATGAACCTACCTCCAGTCTCGACGACGTCAACTGCGCCCGGGTGGTGGCGTTGCTGCGCGAACAATCCGAGCAAATTGGAGCCAGCCTGATCGTGGTGACGCACGACCAGCGGTTGAAAGACGAATTTTCGAATCAGGTGATTCTCTAGAAACGTATGAATCTCTTTAAAATAAGCTGGGCCAATCTGAAAGATAAACCGCTCAGCAGTTTCCTGAGTGGCTTGCTGATGACGCTGGGCATCACGATCATTTCGCTGTTGCTGCTGTTGAACAAGCAGTTGGACGAGCAGTTTTCCCGCAACGTCAAAGGCATCGACATGGTGTTGGGCGCGAAAGGCAGCCCGCTGCAACTGATCCTGTCGAGCATTTACCAGATCGATTCGCCGACGGGCAACATTCCGCTGGAAGATGCCGAACGGCTGACCCGCAACCCGATGATCAAAACCGCCATTCCGCTGTCGATGGGCGATAGTTACAAAACCTTCCGGATCGTCGGGACGAACAAAAAATACGTTGATCACTTTGAAGCCACTGTCGGCCAAGGTGCACTCTTTCAGAAAGACCTGGAAGTAACCATTGGCGCCCGCGTGGCCGAAACGACTGGTCTGAAACTGGGCGACACCTTCGCCGGTTCGCACGGGCTGGACGGCAACGGCGAAGAACACGGCGAGACGAAATACAAGGTCGTCGGCATTTTCAATCCGAACAGCAGCGTCATCGACCAGTTGATTCTGACGCCTTTATCGAGTGTCTGGGCGATTCACGAGCACCACGAAGAACACGAAGGCGAGGAACACGAGGGCGAAGCACATACCGACGAAGACCCTGATCACGAAGCCGAAGCGCCCCGCGAAATTACCAGCATGTTGGTGAAGTTCCGGAATCCAATGGGCATGATGGTGGCCCGGGGCATCAACGACAACTCTAAACTGCTGGCGGCTCTGCCCGCCATCGAAATCAACCGCCTGTTCGATTTGCTCGGCATTGGCGTCGATACCCTGCGCGGACTGGCGGTGGCCATCATGCTCATCGCCGGGATCAGCGTATTTGTGTCGCTCTACAATTCGCTGAAAGAACGCAAGTACGAAATGGCCCTGATGCTCTCGATGGGTGCTGGCCGAACACAACTCTTCGGTATGCTGCTCCTGGAAGGGTTGACGCTTTCCCTGATCGGTTTTTTGTTAGGACTGGTTCTCAGCCGAATCGGATTGCTCCTGTTCTCCATGCGCGCCGAACGCAATTTCCATTACAGCTTGAACAACCTGAACATCCTGCCCGAAGAATGGCTGGTGCTGGGCGTCGCCGTCCTGATCGGTATTGTTGCCGCAGCACTTCCGGCTTTGGGTGTCTACCGCATGAATATTTCGCAGACGCTGGCGGAAGAGTAATCAGTTTACAGTTTTCAGTATACGGTGCGGTTCCCCGCCGGGACTGACGCGAGCTACTATGAATGCGCCAGCCACCGTAAACCGAAAACCGTATACCGAAAACTGTAAACCGGCAAACTAACTCCCAAAAACCGCCTTCACTTCCTTTAAATCCTGCCGGTGGGCCGTCAGGGCGTCCATCGTGTTGGGCGACTGTTTTTCGATGCATTGTTCCAGCACCAGATGCGGATGAACACCCATGGCTTTTAGTTCTTTGGCCAGACGCGGGTAATCAATATCGCCATCGCCAAAGGTTTCCGCCCAAACGCCGTTTTTCGACTGGCGGAGGTGCAGTTCCGTGATGCGTTTTCCGTAGAGTTTCACGATGTCGAACAAAGCGATCTGCGAATTGCCCGAACCCCGGTAAATCCAGTGTACATCCAGGCAAAGCGACACATTTTTGGGATCGGTTCCCAGCATCATGTGGTGGAATTCGCGGGCAGCGTTGCGCATTTCGACGTCGTGCGTATGGTACGACAGCGTCATGCCCCGCTTCCGGAGTTCGGCTCCGAGCCGGTCCAGGTTGGCGGCTTGGGTGGCTAAGTCCACATCGGTTTTGTCCTCCCCACTCCCCCACTTGATCGGGCTGGGATTGGTCACCACCAGCCGCACCCCCAGCGGACGGGCCGCATCCGCAATGGCCGTTACCGTTGCCAGCGTTTTATCCGCTTCATCGGCCTTGTGCAAGGTGCTGTTGACATACAGCGAATGCATTTCCAGTTTGTGCTTTTTCAGCAAGGGTGCCAGCTTCTGGATTTCGTCTGCCGACGTAATCGACGGCTCATATCCGACAATACCCGATTTGGCAAAATCGGCCAGCGACGCATCCAAATCCGCCGACCAGTTGCGGCCCTGCCGTTGATAAAACGTATGCCAGGTATACTGGTTGCAGGCAATCTGCGGTCGCCCGGCGGCAGCGGTTTTTGCTTCGGCCACAGCGGTTTTGGTCAACGGAAGCAGCGCGGCCAAACCGGCCAGAGACTGTAAAAAAGTACGACGATCTGTGTTCATGGGTTTAGGGCGAAAACCCTGTCAGCGGTCGGAGACCCTGACAGCGGTTAAACTTTTGGTTTCTTTGAGCAAGAATATTGCGGTAACTTTTTCACCCCGTCAGCGGTTGAAGACCCTGACAGCGGTGAAAAAGTTACCGCAAATTATCTAAATTTAACGCTTCGCTCCATCTTTCAAACTTTGTTTACCTGTTTTTCATGAAACACCGTTTTCTCCCGACTGGGCTGGCGGGCGTTCTGAGTTGCTTTGCGGTCTTCTTTCAGGCCGTTGCGCAAACGCCACCCGCCGGACAATACTCCTCTTCTGCTCAACTTGCAACCCGATTAAAAGCCCTGACCAGCCGCTACGGCGCATTGACGACCCTTCAGTCCATCGGCAAATCACGCGAAGGAAAAGACGTGTGGCTGCTGACGGTGGGCCGCGGAACGGCAGCCCAAAAACCGGCCATTGCGATTGTCGCGGGGGTGCAGGGCGCTCATCTGGCCGGTACCGAACTGGCTGTTCAACTCGCCGAAAAACTGTTGGCGGCTTCGGGTCAGGATAGCGTGGCCCGGTTGCTCGACAGCAAAACGTTTTATATTTTCCCCAGCGTCAACCCCGATGCGCAGGAACAATTTGTGGCCAAACCACGCTACGAACGAACCGGCAACGGTGCCGATACGGACGACGACCGCGATGGCCGGCTGAACGAAGATCCTTTTGAAGACCTGAACAAAGACGGTTTGATCACGCAAATCCGTGTGGAAGATCCGACCGGCACCTTCATCCCCAGCAAAGACGACCCGCGTGTTCTGGTTAAAGCCGATCCGGCAAAGTCTGAAACCGGGCGTTATCTGGTGATTTCGGAAGGAACCGACAACGATAAAGACGGCGCTTTCAACGAAGACGGCGCGGGTGGGGTGGCCCTAGACAAGAATTTCACCTTCGACTATCCGTTCTTCACGCCCGGTTCGGGCGAAATGCCGGTGTCGGAACCGGAAAACCGGGCCTTGCTCGACTTCCTCTACAAAGCCCCGAATGTTTACGCGGTTTTTACCTTCGGGCCGTACAACAACCTTTCGGAAGCGCCGAAATTCGACCGGACCAAAACCGCCCGGCGGATTATTACCGGTATTCTGGAAAAAGACGCCCCCGTCGGCGATCAGGTTTCAAAACTCTACAACAGCCAGACGGCGCTGAAAGATGCGCCACCGATGCCACCCACCAAAGGCAATTTTGCCCAAACCGCCTATTACCACTACGGTCGGTTCAGTTTCTCGACACCGGGCTGGTGGGTGCCCAAAGCCACGGCTTCGGCGGATACGACGAAAGGAAAAAGCACGCCGAAACCGTCGGACAATGACGACGTGAAGTTTCTGAAATGGGCCGATGCCAACAACGTCCGCGAGGTGTTTGTCAACTGGCAACCCATCGAACACCCTGATTTTCCGGGCCGGAAAGCAGAAGTGGGCGGGATCGCTCCGTTTGCCAAACTGAATCCACCGGTTTCATTTCTGAACGAGATTGCCGACAAACACCTGAAATTTATGACGGCTTTTGTTCGCCAGATGCCGGTGATCGACGTGGTGAACCTGCGGACGGAATCGCTTTCGGGCGGACTAACGCGCGTCACGGCGCAGGTGATCAACCGGGGCCTGCTCCCGACGGGTTCCGAAATCGGCGACCGGGTGAGGTTTGTTCCCAAGATGAAAATCGAGCTGCGAACCAGCAACGGCCAAACCGTGGTGTCGGGCCGGAAGCGGATTCTGCGCAGTCCAATGGCCGCGAGCGAGTCGATGGAAGTCACGTTCCTCGTCTCCGGCACGGGCCGCGCAACGCTCGAAGCCGGGAACGTCATGACCGGCCTTAAATCAATCGACATCACCCTCAAATAAACCCTCATGTTCTCTGATCAACTCTGATTAATAGTTGTTTCACAGAGTTGACCAGAGAACATCAGAGGGAATCAGAGAAAACTTTTATGAAAAAGATATTCTTTCTTTTACTAACAGGAATTCCTCTCGCTCTTTCCGCGCAGCAGAAACCGGTTCAGAACGACGATCTGACCGGGTTGCGGGCCGTGGGTTCGCCCGCCAATCCGAAAGTGCCGATGCGCTGGAATCATTACAACGACTACGCCGGGATTACGAAGTTTTGCCAGGATATGGTGAAGGCTCACCCGAACCTGGTGAAGCTCGAATCGATGGGCAAAACGTTTCAGGGCCGCGATTTGTGGGTGCTGGTCGTGAGTGATTTCAAAACCGGCAATGCCGATCGCAAACCCGGTTTTTACATCGACGGCAACATTCACTCCAACGAGTTGCAAGGGTCGGAAATTGCGATGTATACAGCCTGGTATCTGGCGGAGAATTTTGGCACCATCGAGTTTACGACCCAGTTGCTGAAAGACAAGGTGTTTTACATCGCACCCAGCATCAACCTCGACGCGCGGGAAGACTTCATCAAAAATCCCAACAACCCCAATTCGCCCCGCTCGGGGCTGATGCCGTTCGACGATGATGGGGATGGGGAGATCGATGAAGACAAATACGACGACCTCGACGGCGACGGCAACATCGTGCTGATGCGCCGGAAAACCCCGCTGGGCCGTATGAAACAGGACCCCAACGATCCGACGCGCATGATTCCGGCCAAACCCGAAGAACCGGGTGAATACGAACTGCTGGGCTACGAAGGCATCGACAACGACGGCGACGGACAGGTAAACGAAGATGTAGCCGGACGCTATGATCCCAACCGTGACTGGGGCTGGGGCTGGCAACCGGATTACATTCAGGGCGGGGCGCTTTTTTATCCGGGTACCTTGCCCGAAACGCAGGCCATCAAGAAATACATCATCGGCCACCCGAACATCGCCGGGGCACAGAGCTATCACAACTATGGCGGGATGCTGCTGCGCGGACCGGGTGCCGAAGAAGATCAGCAATATTACAATCCGAGCGACATTGCGGTGTATGACGTCATCGGTCGTACGGGCGAAAAAATCATTCCCGGCTACAATTACTACGTGATTTACAAGGATTTGTATACGGTTTATGGTGGCGAAATCGACTGGCTGGCGTTGGGCCGGGGCGTTTTCACATTCTCGAACGAGCTGATGTCGTCGTATCTGCTGTTCCGGCAAAAACCGGGAGAAAGCAACCGGTTTCAGAACGATGAGTTCAATCAGTTTGGGAAATATCTGCTGTTCGATGACGCGTATGTGGCCTGGAAACCGTTCAAACACCCGCAGTATGGCGACATCGAAATTGGCGGCCCCAAGAAGAATTACATCCGGAATCACCCCGGTTTTATGCTGGAAGAAGACGCCCACCGGAACATGTCGTTCACGCTTTTCCACGCCCACCAGACGCCGAAGCTGGACGTTCAGGCCATCACGACGAAACCGCTCGGCAACGGCCTGACGGAAGTGACGGCCACCGTCGTGAACCAGCGCGTGATTCCCACGCACTCCTCGCACGACATCCGGTTTAAAATTGAACGACCCGACTACATCACGCTCAAAGGTGCCACGCCACTGGCGGCTATGATTGTCGAAAATGCCGATCTGAATATCACAAAAGAGCAGAAAACCAATCCCGCAACGATCGAGGTGCCGAACATTCCGGGCATGGGTTACGTGAAAGTTCGCTGGATCGTGAAAGGAAGTGGGAGCAAATACACGGTTTCGGTCGACAGCCGGAAGGGTGGCGTGGTTGAAAAAACGCTGTGACGTCCAACGAACGTAGACAAACCCAGTTTCGACTACAACAACCATAGATTTGACTACATCTATTTTTTGGGGGCTGCTGACCTTTGCAGAAACAAAAAAATAGAAAAATGAAAATCATATTAACCGGTTCGTTGGGACACATCAGCCAACCTTTGACGCAGGAATTGGTAGAAAAAGGCCATGCGGTTACCGTCATCAGCAGCAAACCCGACAAGCAATCCGCCATCGAAGCCCTGGGAGCCGTCGCAGCCATTGGGTCCCTGCAAGACGCTGACTTTCTGACGGATACGTTCTCCGGTGCCGATGCGGTGTATACGATGGTGCCACCAGCCAATTATTTCGATCCTACCCTCGACCTGCTGGCCTACTATCACCAAATCGGCACCAACTATGCACAGGCCATCGGCCAGTCGGGCGTAAAGCGGGTGGTGAATCTCAGTACGATTGGCGCTCATTTAGCAGCCGGTGAGGGCTCGGGTATTTTACTGGGCGCGCACGATGTAGAGCAGATCCTGAACGCGTTACCCACGGGCGTAGCCATCACCCATATCCGGCCCACTTCCTTTTACTACAATTTATACGGCTATACCGCAATGATCAAAGCGGAGGTCATCATTGCCGCCAATTACGGGGCAGAGGGCACCATACCCTGGGTTTCGCCCGTTGATATTGCAGTTGCGATTGCGGAAGAACTCGAAACCCCGCTTGTGGGCCGAACCGTGCGGTATGTAGCCAGTGAAGAATTGACGGGCAACGAGACTGCCGCCATTTTAGGGGCGGCTCTCGAAATGCCTGAGTTGAAATGGGTTCTTATTTCGGACGAACAAACGCAGAAGGGTCTGGTTGCTGCAGGCATGAATCCGACCATTGCGACCGGGCTGGTTGAAATGTATGGTAGTCTGTATACAGGTGTCCTGGCCCAAGACTATTACCGCCATAAACCAGCGGTGATGGGCAACGTAAAACTGACGGATTTCGCGAAAGAGTTTGCGGCCGCCTTTCACTAAAAAATAAGTTTCCTGACGTATGGCAACTCTGCAACCACGCCGATTTAAGACAATAAGCGAATTTCATCAGTTCAGGGAATTACCTAAACCTGAACATCCGTTGATTAGTGTGATCAATCTGGAATTGGTCAAGCAGTTGCCCACCAACGAAACCGGTTTAGTAAAGGATTTTTATTCCATTGCGCTGAAAAGGAACTTCAATGCCCGGATGAAATACGGGCAGCAGGAATTTGATTTTAACGAAGGTCTGATGTTCTTCATGGCCCCGGGCCAGGTTCTGAAAATTGAGATGGAGAAAGATACGACTCTGCAACAGTCGGGGTGGATGCTACTGGTCCATCCCGACTTTTTGTGGAATACACCCTTAGCCAAAACCATCAAGCACTACGAATATTTCGACTACTCGGTGAACGAGGCCCTGTTTCTGTCCGAGAAAGAAGAAGCCATTATGGCCGGGATTGTCGAAAGCATTCAACAGGAATACCACGCCAACATCGACCGGTTTAGTCAGGAAATCATCATTGCTCAACTGGAATTGTTACTTAAATATGCAGACCGGTTTTATCAGCGACAGTTCATTACCCGAAAAATAGCCAATCATAAAATCCTGAATCGTCTGGAGAAGCTGATTGCCGACTATTTCAACAGCGATGACTTAATGAAACAGGGATTGCCAACGGTGCAATACGTTGCTGAAAATCTAAATCTATCCCCCACGTATTTAAGTGGCCTGCTCAAATTAGTAACCGGACAAACCACCCAGCAACACATCCACGACAAATTGATCGAAAAGGCCAAAGAGAAATTATCTGCTACCGATTTGTCCGTCAGCGAAATTGCCTACGAATTAGGATTTGAACATCCGCAGTCGTTCAGCAAGTTATTCAAGACTAAAACCAGCCTTTCTCCGCTGGAATTTCGGCAGTCGTTCAACTAATCGTGGTCTAGCGCATGTACACGCCGATGCGTTCCTCGTCGCTCAGCACCACCAGCACGTGTTCGGTCAGGGTGGTGGAGAGTTTGTAGCCAATGTAATCGGCGGCAACGGGGTAGCGTTTGTGGTCACGATCGACCACCACGGCCACCTTCAGCTTGGTCACGGGCACATTCAGAAACGGTTGCAGGGCAAACGCCAGGGTTCGGCCCGAGTTCAGGACGTCATCGATCACGATGACCGATTTACCGGTGAAAACCGACTTCTCGCCATCCAGATGAACCGGCGGTTGGGCCAGCGTCGTTTTATCGAGCGTAATTTTCATCACCCTAACCTCCAGCGGAGAAATCTGCCGCAACACCTCCGCCAGTCGTTCTGCCAGCACGTAGCCTTCGCCCGATACGCCGGCCAGAATCACGTCGGATTCTTCAAAGTTGTTCTCGTAAATCTCGAAGGCAATCCGGCGTATTTTTTGCTCTACTTGTACGCGGGTCAGAATCTGGGTAGTCTCGGAAGTCATAACCGATCAGGGAAGTCGATGGTAAAAAATGAAAATTACCCGAAAACGTCGAATGCTCAAAATAAACGAAGCCTTTTCGTACTTTTGCACCTTTGTTAGTGAAAAGAGCCGCGACGGCGGACCGTTGAGACAAGTGAGAGAAGAGATAAAAGACCTTTCTCACCTCTCTTGTCTACTCTCTATTGTCTAAAAGTTTATTTATTTCAATGATTATCAAAACCAAAAAATACGCCCTCGACCAGAAAACCTACATCAGTCTGGCGATGCGTAGCTGGGTAAAAAACAACTGGTACTGGGGTTTCGTCCCACTGGGTCTCATTTTTGCCAATGCCATCCTGAACGTGACGGGCGTCTACCCAAACTGGTGGATTTACCTCGTCATTGTGCTCCTCACCATCCTGTATGTGCTGTTCTGGGCCGTCCAGTTTACGGGCATCACGCAAATGGAACAGACCAAATCGCTGTTTCAGAAGTACGTCTACGAGATTGACAGCCGCCAGATTATGCTGAAACTGAACGCCCGCGAAGGCGGTATCCTGAAATGGGATCAGATCCGGAGCGTGACCAAAGACAAAACCGCTTACGTCATGGTGGTTTCCAACGACCAGGCGATGAACGGCATGAAAGTAAACTGGCTGGCCAAAATCGTGGCCAAAGGCATGAAAAATGCCCAGTTCCTCTACCTGCCGTATTCGATCTTCACCACCGAAAACGAACTGAAATTCATGGATACACTCCTGAAACGGAAGGGCTTTTTGGCAGAACCCGAAAAGGTAAAAGAGTAGACCTGAAAAAAGGCAACGGGGAATGCCGGTTTTAGCCGTTCTTTCCCGTTGCCTTTATCTTCTTTATTTCGCCTGGTTGGTGAAATCGACCACCGTTACGTCGGCCAGCCAGCCGCCAACGAGTTTACCAAATTCCTTGTGAGCCGGGTGCGGCAGGTAGGTATCCCGGTCTTTTTCGTTCGCAAACGTCAGCACAAAGGCGTGCGTCAGGCCCTTGTCGAGTTTCTCCGGGCTGTTGTTGGTTCCCCACTTAAAGCCCTTGATTTCTTTTATTTTCAACGGTAACGCTTCAAAAGCGGCTACAATTTCGGCTACTTTGGCGGGCGTAGCCTCGGGTTTGAATTTAAACAGGACAACGTGGGTGAGATCCGATGGAGTCATTTTGTTTTGAGCGGAAGCGCCGGTCAGGGCGAGACCAAAAAAAAGAAGGGTGGCAAAAACGGTTTTCATGGATGGATTCGTAAGTTGACTCTGCGAAGGCAGAACGTTTCAAATAAGACAATCTGACTCGGAAACTACTGTCTACTGTTTTTCGGCATACGGGATGACCAATTTCTCACCCCGGGCGGCATAATTTTTGGTCTTTCCGTTGGCTTTCATCAGTGCATCGACCGTAACCCCGTATTTTTCAGCGACAACGCGCAAAATATCACCCGCACCAACGGTATGATACGCCCGGGCTTTCACCTTCAGTTTGGTCACGTCGGCCTTCACCGCGTTGTCTTTCAAATCCGGATTCAGCGCTTTTAACGTACTGATACTCAGATTATACTTCGTGGCCACGCTGTAGATCGTTTCGCCCGGTTTTACGGTATGCGTAATCGACACCCCACCCGCCGGAATATTAACTTTGGGCGTTTCTTTTTTCTCTTCTTTGGGCTTTTCTTCTTTCGGCTTTTCCTCAACGGGTTTCTCTTCCCGCACCGGTTTTTCTTCTTTGACTTCCGCTACCGGTTTTTCCGCCGGTTTGCCCACAGCCGGGCGTTCTTCAGAATCCAAAGCTGGTTTTTTAGGGACCTCCTTTTCCTCATCAAGGGGAGATGGAACCGTTTGCGACAAATCGACGGGGGCATTCCGGCTGGACGTATCAATTTCGATGGGCGCCACCAGCTCCGGTTCCAGCGGTAGTTCCACCGGTTTTTGCACCGTCGTATCCAACGCGACGCTGGTCAGTTCTTCCGACCCTTTCGTGTCATCGGCCACGTACTCGTAGCCCACGTACAACAGGGCCAGAATCGTCAGAATCAGAACGGCCAGCGTAATGGTGGGCAAACTTGAACCCTCCGTCTGCCGGGGGTTACGCTTCGCATTTTCGGTTTCCATATGTAAGGTTTACAGTTTACGGTTTACGGTTTATGGGTGGCTGACGCACGAATAAGAATGCGTCAGCCACCCATAAACCGTAAACCGTAAACCCGTTAACTGTTCTTTACCTCCTGACTCATTTTTTCTACTTTCGCTTTCATGTCTTCCTTGTAGTCGTGCAACCGTTGGGCGACGGTTTCGTCGAACGTTCCCACAATCTGAGCCGCCAGAATCCCGGCATTGCGGGCGCCGTTGAGGGCGACGGTTGCCACCGGCACGCCCGAAGGCATTTGCAGGATCGACAAAACCGAATCCCAGCCATCGATCGAATTGCTGGATTTCACCGGCACCCCAATCACCGGCAAGGTCGTCAGCGAAGCGACCATCCCCGGCAAGTGGGCGGCACCACCCGCGCCGGCAATCACCACTTTCAGACCGCGCTGGCGGGCGGTTTTGCCGTATTCCACCATTTTCTCCGGCGTCCGGTGAGCCGATACGACGTCAATTTCGTAGGAAACTCCCAACTCAGTCAATATATCGGCCGCTTCCTGCATGACCTTCAGGTCCGAGCTGCTGCCCATGATGATTCCAACCATATGTATGATGATGAATGATGAACGATGAACGATGAATTAGCTGACGCATGCAATTCATCATTCATCGTTCATCATTCATCATTTTTAACTTTTATGCTTTCCTTAACGGTTTCGGCTTTTGCCCGAAGCTGCTCTAAATCCGAACTAATAACGGTAATATGCCCCATTTTGCGAAACGGGCGGGTGATTTTTTTACCGTATAGAAAAGGAAACACGCCCGACATCGCCAGCAGGGCTTCCATGCCTTCATACCGCGCGGGGCCGCTGTGGCCGGGTTCGCCCAGCAAGTTGATCATCGCGGCTGGCGACAGGATGGCCGTATCGCCCAAGGGCAGGTTCAGGATGGCCCGCCAGTGTTGTTCAAATTGCGACGTCACGTTTGCCCGAATCGTGTGGTGACCGCTGTTGTGCGGACGTGGCGCCACTTCGTTGACAATGATTTGCTGGTCTTTCGTCAGAAACAACTCCACCGCCAGCAAACCGACGATCCCGAAGGCTTCGGCGGTTTTTCGGGCAATTTCCTGCGCCTGCCGGTCGACGGTTTCAGAAATCGCTGCGGGAGCAAACAGGTATTCCACCAGATTCTGTTCGGGGTGAAAGACCATTTCGACCGTCGGGAAGGTCGCCGTTTGGCCCTGCTCATTGCGGGCGACAATCACCGCCAGTTCCTTTTCAAAATCGACGGCTTTCTCCAGTACGCCCGGCGCATCGAACGCCTTCTCCACATCGTCAACCGAAGCAACCCGCTGAACTCCGCGACCGTCGTAGCCATCACGCCCCAGTTTATGGAAAGCGGGCAGAAAATCCGGACTAGCGGCTAAAGCCTGCGCCACATCGTCCCGGTTTTCGGTCAGCATGAAATCCGCCGTGGGGAGGTTGTGGTCGCGGTAAAACTGTTTCTGCGCCCGCTTGTCCTGAATAATCCGGATCACCGACGGCTGCGGAAAAACCCGCTTTCCTTCGCGCTCCAGGGCTTCGAGGGCATCGACATTGACCCGCTCGATTTCAATCGTCAGCACATCGACCTGCTGGCCAAACTGATAAACCGTATCGTAGTCGGTGAGTGACCCTTGCGTAAATGACGTTGCCAGGTGGCGGCAGGGCGCTTCGGCATCAGGGTCCAGAATATGAACGATCAGGTTCCAGTCGATCCCGGCCTGAATCAGCATCAGGCCCAGTTGACCTCCTCCGAGGATTCCAATGCGGGTAGTGGGGTTGAATGTATGCATACTTGTAACAATCCTCCGCAAAAGTAGCCCCAATTCGGACTTTATCGTACTTTTTAAGACACTATATTCGATCTACTTAGCGTCCTGTTGACTTCTTTCTTCCTTTAACAGAAGCAGCATCCGGCGGCTGAACCGGTTTACGCAGCCGTTCATCAAACTCATGGGGAATCACTTCCAAAATCTTCACCTGACTCATTAACAGATGAAGTGGATTGATCAGCAGGTTGCGGGAGGGCGAGCTTTTGAGAATGACGGAAGGGACTGAAAAAGCTAAAATAGGATACGTTGGCCTAAGTTTCGGCAACAAAAAGAAAGGAAGATTCTCAGAAAACTTGATTTGATCCCAGCCGGTAGGCAGCGTTTCAGGGTCTAATTCTTCGATGGAATCAGGCAGCTCAATCGTTAACCGAACGAACGGAGGAAGATCACGAACCGGCGTACCATCCAAGTGAACCAGGGTTTCCAGTAAGGCGAGTTCCGGCGTTGTCGACACATAAACCAGCGGAGTGCCCAGGGGATTCCAGCGTCCGCCATTGAGACGAGCACCTTCTCCGGTCAATACTGAATCAACAAATTGTCTTTTCTGAATACGGTAGACTAAAGCCATACGTTAACTATAGACACCATATTCGATACGCCCTAAAACCTGATCCACCACTTGAAAACCCGTCGCGGTGTCCAGCATTTGCAGGGGCGACTGGTTTTCTAAAATCTCCAGCGGCCGGCGCAACCATCGATTGAACTTTCCCTGGTCTTCAAAAACCCGTAAACCATGCGCTGCCAGTGCGCTCAGCAAAAGGAGCCGTTCGGATTCAACTTTATTTAGAGAACCGGCAACCAGCCGTCGGGCCATCGTCCGTTCGTTCGTTGATAAAAGCGTTGCCAATTCCCGAATGGTTAACTCCAGCAAATCAGCCGCTTTCCGGACTTCGGTATGGATTATACCCGAGCGGGACTGCGCAATCAGTTCAAAAGGACTGGTCCGCTCCGGCAACACGCGAACGGTTGAGGGAGCGGACAGAACAAGTTTACCCTGAGCCTTTTTTGATTCCTTGTTCCTCCTATTCCCTCCGGTTTCGACGGTTTTGTTCGCTGCTCCTTTCATGGCTATCTACAATTTGTCAGTAATAGTACTGACATTTTACGTATTCGTAACGCGGAGTCCATAAAAAAGGTTTGCCTTGCTGGTAAACCGCTTTGAATAGCCCATTTTCGCGCGTTTTAGCCTTTTTTTGTTCATTAAATAAATAATCCGTTTTCCCACACCCGCCTGGTTCTCAACAATTCCAACTCTTCCTGTTAATTTGCACGTTCATACCTGAAGCGGGAAGTACCAAAAGTAGCGTACAAGACAAGAGATGAAAGACAAGAGACAAATCAACCCTTTGACTATCAACTACCTGTCTCATTTCTCACGTCTAACCTCTTTCATCTCTATCGTAAATCATGAAGGATAAACTATTTAATCAAAAAGACTTAATTGCTTATTTTATTGTTGCGGCCATTGGTGCCTCCCTGCAAATTGTTGTGAGTTCGTTGCTTCAGGAATGGTTTAAGGTTTCCTACGAAAATGGCGTCTTACTGGGCTACATCAGCTCCTTTTTCATTGGTTTTTTTCTCACCAAACTGCTGGCATTCAACGCTAAAAACTCGGCCAAAACCCGCCGGGAGATGGTTAAATTTGCGATGGTTTCAGTGATTTCCTGCCTGATTACGGTCTACGGCGCGTCGGCCTTATACAACTTCTCGGTCAGTCAGAACGGGATTTACGTGTTTACGCTGCCGGGATCGGTCAAGACCGTGAATGTCAACAAGTTGTTTTCCCACACGTTCGGAATGGGCCTGAGTTTCATCTCCAATTACATTCTGCACAAAACCTTTACCTTCAAAAATACCGGTTTCTACGAACGGCTGAAATCGCTGCTGAATCTGAACTGATCCGGTCAATCCAGCAACGCCAGAATGTCTTCTTTCGTCAGCGATTTCATGAAGTTTTCCTCGGTTGTAATCAGGTCGCTGGCGAGCTTTTGCTTGGAACGTTGCAGGGCCAGAATCTTCTCCTCCACCGTGTTTCGGGAAATGAATTTGTAGGTAAAAACCGTCCGTTTCTGCCCAATCCGGTGGGCGCGGTCGATGGCCTGAGCCTCGATGGCCGGGTTCCACCACGGATCGAGAATGAACACGTAATCGGCCGCCGTCAGGTTGTGACCCAGTCCGCCCGCTTTCAGCGAAATCAGAAACAGCTTGATCGAGTCGTTGTTCTGAAACAGATCCACCTGCCCCCGGCGGTCCTGCGTCGAACCGTCCAGGTACGCATATTGAATCCCGCGTTCCTGCAAATACTGCTGAACAACGTCCAGGTGTTTGATGAACTGACTGAATACCAGAATCTTGTGATTATCAGCCATCGCACCTTCCAGCCGCATTACCATGTCGTCCAGTTTGCCGGAATTGCCTTCGTAGGTTTCGTCGATCATGCGCGGGTGGTTCGCAATCTGGCGGAGTTTGGTCAATCCCTGTAAGACCACCATCTGCGATTTGGCCATGCCGTCTTCTTCAATGCGTTCCAGAATCAGGTTCCGGTAATACGACTTGGCTTCTTCGTACTGCTTCTCCTGTTCCGGCGACATGTCGCTGTAGTGAATATTCTCCACTTTTTCGGGCAGGTCACGCGCCACCTGCGACTTGTGCCGCCGAAGCATAAACGGTTTGATGATACCGTAAAGCCGCTGCGTTTTCTGCTCGTCGTTCTTTTTTTCGATCGGAATCTGAAACTCGTTGCGGAAAAACGTCTGGCTTCCCAACAAACCGGGGTTGATAAACGTCATCTGGGTCCACAGATCCATCGTACTGTTTTCCAACGGCGTACCGGTCAGAATAAGCCGGTGGGCCGAGTCGAGTTGCATGACTGCCCGCGTGATGTGCGACGACGGATTTTTAATGGCCTGCGATTCGTCCAGAATGATGTAATGAAACCGGTACATCTTCAGCAAATCGATGTCGATCCGGACAATGCCGTACGAGGTCAGAATGACGTCATACCCATCGAACTGGGCGGTATTTTTGTCGCGGTAGGTGCCGGTATACGCCATGACGCGCAGGCCGGGCGTAAACCGTTTGGCTTCCAGCTCCCAGTTATACAGCAGCGAAGTGGGCATCACGAGCAACGTCGGCTCCGTAAAACCGGCTTCCTTCTGCGACTGCAACATCGCCAGCGTCATGACGGTTTTGCCCAACCCCATATCATCAGCCAGGCAACCGCCAAACCGGTATTGGTTCAGGAATTGCAACCAGTCGTACCCGGCTTTCTGGTAAGGCCGCAGTTCGCCCTTGAACCCGGCGGGCAGCGGGTGCGCATTGATTTCTTCAAAACTCCGCAGTTTTTCGAGCTTCCGGCTGATTACCGCCGATGCCAGGCTCTCTTCCTGCAATTCCTGCACCAGCGCAATGTGGTGTTTGTGCAGCACCAGCCGGTCGCTGTCCACCTCGTGTTCCATGAACGCGAAGAGTTCCGAGTACTTCGTAAACCACGTTTCGGGAATGACAGCAACCTCGCCGTTGGGCAGCGTAAACTCCCGTTTCTTGTTCAGAATCAGCGAACGCAGCTTGATAAACGGAATCTCGAATTCCCCGAATTGCACCTTGGCATAAATATCGAACCAGTCGCGGGTTTCGTTGATCGAAACCACGATGGACGAATAGCCTAAAAAGTAGCGTTTCGTGTCATCAGCGTGTTGCGAAATCCGAAAACCGGCTTCCACGAGCCGGTTGTGGTTTTGCTGGAGCCACTCGAAAGCGGTCGCTTTTCCGAGTTTGGAATGCCCGTTGTCTTTTAGTTCCAGGCCGTTTTCCTTGAGCCAGAAAAGCGTCGATTTCTCCTTCCGAACATCCCGCCGAATCTTGTGAAAAACGTAGTCATCACCCTTCTTTTCGATGCTGACGTTAGACGAATCCGTGAAACCGTCGTAGCGAAACGTAAACTGACCATACTGAAACAGCAGGTCGAAAACCACCTGCGAGTCGTCGACGGGCGCGGCATGGGCCATTTCCGTCAGCACGTTGTTCATCCGTTCCGACGCCCCGTTTCCGTTCCGAAGGCCGGTCGAACCCGCCTGATCAAACAGCGCGGGCGTTGTCCGGTGCGCGACGGCATGTTCCGAAACCGTCAGCACGGGCGCGGGGGGCAACACTTCGCTCCGGATCTCAAACCCTCTGGCGTATACGTCGTAGGACGCAATCAGGGGGGCCACGAAGCGGTGATAGTACTGATCCTCAATATTTTTCGGAATGACGATATTCCTTTTTTGCAGAAATGGCTTCAGTTTTTTGCCATCGACATTTTTGTCGAAATGAAACAACCGCTTCCCCACCATCATCCAGGCCGGATCGTCGCAAATCAACAGCGCATCCTTAAACTGAAATTCGACCCGTTCTCCGGCGTATTTAATAATGGGAAAGTATTCCGTGGCGGTTTCGGTCCGCACAAAATTGAAAAAGACGCGGGCCTTGTCCGGCATCCGCTCAACGGACATCCAGGCCGGGTTGCCGTCGTTGCCCATGACATACAACGGTTTTTCGGCCAGCCGCTCCAGAATCAACGCCCGGCGGGTTTCGAGGTATTCGCAAATCCGTTCCCGCAGTTCTTTATCCCCTTTCTGGGGGTCGTAAATCTTCAGAAAGAAATCGACCGCCGGTAATTTTTTGGGATTAAATTTTTTCAGAATGACGTCCTGCTGGATTTCGTCGATGATGCGAATCAGCTCAAAATCAGCGTCGTCCAGTTCACTGGCAAACTCCCCGGCATTTTTGGCCGACAGCGTCTGGTTCTGCAACGTCAGCTCACCCCGCGCATTGAGTTGCACGACGAAGGCTTCAAACAGATACCCCAGAAACTCGTGTTCCAGGAGTGAATAGACCAGTTGAAACGGTTCCGCGGGAGAGACTTTCATAACACCGTAATGATTACTGCCTGACTGCACCAGGCCCGGGAATACCGGGTTGGTCGTAAAAAATCGCGCTTCCGGACGGAAAGGATAAGCTTCAAATAAGCAAGCAAAAAGGCTGATTTGCCGTCCGGTTAGAATACGCAACAAACTCAAATATACGAAGAGCTACAACAAAGGCAAATCGAAAAATACGGAAGCCCGCGCGAACTGATTTTACGGCCTGAGAATGGGATCAGCGGCATTTTGACGCGGTAAATTTTAATGGCCGATTCGCCGATAGAATCCCCCTGAACACAAAACCGCTTAGTACCTAAGTGAGAAAAAATTGCAATTCATTCAGAAACCGAGCGAGGGTTGTGCCAATTTTTCTTGTCTTTGTAGTAGACCCTGAACTGTATGAATGAATCGACCCTGCAACCGGATTTTTCGGACGAACGACGCCCGGACGCACGAATAAGCCTGGTGGTATCGATGGACCCAAACCGCGCTGCTGACCCGGAGTGGATGATCCGGCGAATGCTGCAATCGGACCCGGTAAAGGGGTTCGAGTTGCTCTACCAGCGGTATTACCGCCCCTTGTGCAGCCACGTTACCCGCCTGGTGTATTCCCGCGAAATTGGCGAAGACCTGGTCGGCGATCTGTTTTTCCACCTGTGGCAAACGAATCAGTACACCCAGATCACGGGCTCCTTCCGCGCCTACCTGTTTTCGGCCGCCCGCAACCGCGCCATCAACTACCTCCGCTGGGAATTTAACCGAACCGAGCCTACCGAAAACAATGAGCGGATCGACCCGGCAGACAGCACCCAATCCGACACAGATCTGGCCTTTGAAGAACTCACGACCCGCATCCACCGGGCGCTGGACGCCCTGCCGCCCCAGTGCCGCAACGTGTTTGTGCTGAGCCGGTTTGAAGGCCGGAAAAACAGCGAAATCGGGGCTGATCTGCACATTTCGGTCAAAACCGTAGAAGGTCACCTCACCAAAGCCCTGAGCCGGTTACGACAGGCCCTCCACGACTATTGGCTGGTGTTACTCCTGCTGCTGACCTGGTAAGTATCTCTCCTCCTTTTCGACGACAACATGCAATCGGAACTATCCAAGGCACTGCTCTTTGCCTATTTTGAAGGGACTACCACGCCGATCCAGACCCAGCGGATTCAGCGATGGCGACAGAAACCCGAAAACCGGGAGCGGTTTTTCGCCTGTCTGGAAGAATGGGAAAATCAGCGGCTGCAATACGAAGCCGACCCAGAAACCGCCTTCCACCAGTTCCGGGAACGGATTCAGCAACTCGAATCAACCCCCGAAACACCGGTTTTGCCGCTGCCGACGCCTTCCGTCCGCCGGGCGTGGCTCGTTGCCGCTTCACTGGCGTTGCTCACCCTGCTGGCCGTCTGGCAGCGCGACCGCTGGCTCTACCGCACCTATTCAACGCAGTACGGCGAACTGAAAACCGTTGGGTTGCCCGACGGCAGCCGGGTGACGCTGAATGCCCATTCCAGCCTGCGGTTGTCGCGCTGGACGTTTGGCCAAACCAGCCGGGAAGTTTGGCTCACCGGCGAAGCCGAGTTTTCGGTCCGGCATTTGCCCACCCACCAGCGGTTTATCGTCCGGACGCCCGATGAGCTGGAAGTGGTTGTATTGGGTACGGAATTCGTCGTTTCGAGCCGCCGACAAGGTTCGCGCATTGTGCTGAACAGCGGGAAAGTGGCTTTCCGGTCGTTGCAAGGCTCGTCGCCCGCGCCGGTGGTGATGAAACCGGGTGACGTGGCCACCGTTAAGCCGGGCGGTCAGGTTCAGATGCAATCCCACCAGTCGGTCGAACGCTACCGGGTCTGGAAAGAACACCGGTTTCTGTTTGACCGGACGCCCTTATCGCAGGTGCTGGCGACGCTGGAAGAACATTTTGGCGAAACTGTACAACTGGCTGACTCTGAATTGGTTCACCGGCAGATTACCGGCACGTTTCGCGCCGAAACCGCCCCGGTTCTGCTCGATTTGCTGACCACCCTGACCCGCACGCAGGTTGTCGAAACCGATTCTGGCAACGTGATGATTCCTCTTTCCCCCCTAAACCCTTAAAACGTATGGTGCCATTTCTAAGAATCCTGCTGCCGACGGCGGGTTGTCTGCTCTCGGTGGCCGTTCAGGCGCAAACCCTGGCGTCGGTCCAGCCGACCCGGTCGGTCATCCAGTCGTCGCCCGGTTCGATGGTTCAACTGCGCGACGCCCTGCTGGAACTTCGCAGTCGCTACAAGGTCGATCTGGCCTTTGAAGAACAGCAGCTTCAGGGCGTCAGCGTTCCCACCGGCTGGTTCCACCCCAAATGGTCGCTGGAGAAGAACCTGGAAGGCTTGCTGCGGACCACGGATTTTCAGGTGAAACGACTGTCCAACGGAACCTACCTGATCGTGTCGAACGCGGCCCGGATGCGACCGGCGCGAACCGCATCACCCAACCGGTCCGAAGCACCCACCTCGATGACGCAGCCCGAACATTCCGGGGCCAACAACAACGCTGCCACCCGAACCGTGCCGACTGAAACCGCAACGCAGCCCACCGACGTGGCCGTTCAGGGGCGCGTGACCGCCACCGGGTCGGACGAAGGGCTTCCGGGCGTGAATGTGCAGGTGAAAGGAACGACCACCGGTACCACCACCGACGCCAATGGCTCGTTTACGCTCCGGGTGCGCGACGAACAGGCGGTGCTCGTGTTTTCGTCCATCGGCTACGAAGCCCAGGAAGTGACGGTGGGCAGGCGGCAAACGCTGAGCGTGATCCTGAAACCGAGTGAGCGTTCGCTGGAAGAAGTGGTGGTCGTGGGGTATGGAACCGTTAAAAAGAGCGATTTGACGGGTTCGGTCTCCTCGGTTTCGGGCAGCGAATTTCACAAATTGCCGATGGCAACGCTCGATCAGGGATTGCAGGGCCGGGCTGCCGGGGTGCAGGTGACCCAAACCGACGCGGCTCCCGGCGGCACGGTTTCCATCCGGATTCGGGGCGGCAATTCGATCACCAACAACAACGAGCCGTTGTACGTCGTGGACGGTTTTCCGGTGACGGCCCTCAAAAGCCTGAATCCGTCGGACATCGAATCGATTGAAATTCTGAAAGATGCCTCGGCCACGGCCATCTACGGTTCGCGGGGTTCCAACGGCGTCGTGCTGATTACGACCAAACAGGCCAAGGCGGGCCAGTCGCGTTTCGACGCCGAATATTACACCGGTTTTCAGAAGCTGATTTATAAAATTCCGCTGCTGAACGGAACGCAGTTTGCCGAACTCGCCAACGAAGCGGCCGCCTTCCGAAACCGGGCGTTGCCGTTCGCCGATCCGAAGGCGCTGGGCGAAGGCACCGACTGGCAGGACGCCATTTACCGAACCGCCCCCATCCGAAACTACCAGCTTACGTTTTCGCAGGGACTGGAGAAAACCCGATTTATGGTCAGTGGCAATTACTTCGATCAGGACGGGATTATCAACAACTCCAATTTCAAACGGTTGTCGCTGCGGTTCAACATGGAAACCAAAATCAACACGAAACTGAAGTTTGGCAACAACCTGCAACTGAGCTACGTCAACAACCATGCGGTTCTGGTCAACAGTGGCGGCACCGGCAGCAACGGCGTCGTTCACACGGCTTTGACGAGCGGCCCGAATTTACCGATCTACGATCAGGACGGCAATTATTTTGTCGACTGGCAGCAAATCGGCCCTTCCGTCCGGCGGGACAACGCGGTTTCGCTGGCCAATGAAACCACCAACTTGACGCGCACCGCCCGCATTCTGGGCAACATGTTTCTGCAATACGAAGTCGTGAAAGGGCTGACCGCCCGCGTCAGTTTGGGGGCCGACGCCACGTTTTCGAAAAACAACCTCTACATTCCCCGCACGACTTACCGCGCGTATTTTCAGAACGGCATTGCCAACGTAAGCGACCAGCAATCGTATAACTGGCTGAACGAAAACACCTTGACGTACGACAAAACCGTAGGTGTTCACCACATCAATGTGCTGGGCGGTTTTACGATCCAGCGGGAAGTCAGTGAAGAAGTGGAAGCGAAAGGGCAGAATTTCGTCAACGACATTCTGACGTACAACAACCTCGAAGCCGCCGGACTCGTGCAGCCAGCCGCTTCGGGGGCCAACCAATGGTCGCTGATGTCGTACCTCGGCCGGATCAATTACGGGTTTCGGGAACGGTATCTGCTGACGGTTTCGCTGCGGGCCGATGGGTCGTCGCGGTTTGGAGCCAGCAACAAATGGGGCTATTTCCCCTCCGGGGCGCTGGCCTGGCGGGTGTCGGAAGAACCGTTCATGCAGGCCCAGCGGGTCGTTTCCGATCTGAAATTCAGAACCAGCTACGGCGTCACTGGTTTTCAGGAAATCCCGCTCTATCGGTCCCAGAGTTCACTCAGCAACACCTCCTCCATTATCGGCAACAACCTCGCCATCGGGATTGCCCCATCGCGGGTTGCCAACCCGAACCTGAAATGGGAACGAACGGCGCAATTTGACGTCGGCATTGATTTCGGCGTTCTGAATAACCGGGTGCGGTTCACGGCTGATTATTACTACAAACGCACCAAAGACCTGCTGCTGGAAGTGAGTGTTCCCTGGACGTCGGGCTACAATACGTCGCTCCAGAACGTGGGCAGCACTGAGAACAAAGGGTTCGAATTTTCGGTCAGTGCCACGCCGGTCAACGGCAAATTCAAGTGGAACGTGGATGCCAATTATTCCCAAAACCGCAACAAAGTGCTGAGTCTGGGCGGTGTAAACGAGTTTTTTGGCCCCGAATCGGGTTCCAGTTTCTACTCGCCCGGCCCCGCCATTCTGATCCGGAAAGGCCAGCCGGTCAACTCCTTCTTTGGGTATATCGGCGACGGTTTGTTCCGCACGCAGGAAGAAATCGCCAGCGGCCCGGTTCACCGGTACATGGAGCCGGGTGACCTGCGGTTTAAAGACGTGGACGGCAACGGCACGCTATCCCCCGCCGACCGAACCATCATCGGCAATGCCCAACCCAAGTTCATCTACGGTCTGAACAACACCTTCACCTACGGCAACTTCGACCTGACGGTTTTGATGCAGGGTGTTTACGGCAACAACATTCTGAACCTGCTGCGGGTCTACGAACTCGAATCCATGCGCGGCACCCACAACAACCACATCCGGGCGCTGGACCGCTGGACACCCCAGAATCCGAACGCCTACATGCCCAAAGCCGATTACCGTGGTCAGGAGCAATTCATCAGCACCCGGGCGCTGGAAGACGGTTCCTACCTGCGGGTGCGGAATGTGGTGCTGTCCTATAACCTGCCGGGCAAGCTGGTCAAATGGGCGCGTTCCGCCAAAATTTACGTGAGCGGCCAGAACATCCTGACCTGGACCAAGTACACCGGTTACGATCCGGAGGTCAATTCGCACGGGCAAAATCCGATCAATCAGGGCATTGATTACGGGGCGTATCCGCGCGCCAAAACGGTTATGATCGGTGTCAATCTGGGCCTTTAACACCCGACTTCCATGAAAAAGAAACTATCTACCCTACCTATCCTTTTCCTGAGCGTATGGCTCGGCAGCAGTTGCCAGTTTCTGGACGAAAACCCGCAGGATTTTCTGGCACCGGCCAATTTTTACAAAACCGAAGCCGATGCCGTAGCTGCCGTCAATGCGGTTTACAGCCACCTGTCAACGGGCGCGTACTACGGCGGGGGAGCCTGGCGGATGGGCGATCTGGCGTCCGATCTGCTGGACGACGGCGCGGTGTCGCGCACCGAAACGCTGGAATTGAATACGTACACGGTTGCCTCGACGAACGCCGTTCTCGCTGATTTCTGGCAGCGATTGTATGTTGCGGTCAATCAGGCCAATGCGGCTATTGGGCGTGTACCGGGAACGACGATGGATGCCACCCGGAAAGCGCGGCTGGTGGCTGAAGTGCGGTTTTTACGAGCGTTATTTTACTTCGATCTGGTCAAAGCGTTCGGCGATGTGCCGCTGGTTGTGGAAGAAACCACGAGCCTGAATGCGCTGTCGGTGGTTCGCCGGCCAGCCGCCGAAATTTACACCCAAATTATTCAGGATTTGCAGGAGGCCGAGAAAGGCTTGCCGGTTAGCTACGCGGCTGCCGATCTGGGCCGGGTCACAAAAGGAGCGGCTCAATCTTTACTCGCTAAAGTGTACCTGTTCAACCGGGATTTCGCGGCTGCGGCCCAAAAAGCGCAGGAAGTGGTTCAGTCCAATGCGTACAGTCTGGTTCCTAACTACGCGGATCTGTGGCCGGCCGAGAAGGAAAACGGGCCGGAGCATATTTTCTCGGTTCAGTACAAAGCCGGGGTCGTCGGCAGCGGTTTTAACGAAACCTTCGGCGTTCGGGGCGGCAAAACCCCGATCACGGGCGGCAGTGGCGCTTTTGTCAAGAAAGCGTTTATTAGCAGTTTCGAAACGGGCGACCTTCGCAAAGACGTCAGCATTAAGGATTCCTACACGTTTTCGGACGGCAGCAAAGCCACGTTTCAGCCCCACGTCTGGAAATACTTCAATCCCAACGGCACCACACCCAGCAATACGGACACCAACTGGCCCGTCATCCGGTACGCCGACCTGCTGCTGATTCTGGCCGAAGCCCGGAACGAAGTGGCGGGTCCAACGCCCGAAGCCTATGCGCCGATCAATCAGGTTCGCAGCCGCTCCAAACTCAAAGCCCTGCCCACCGGACTCACCAAAGAGCAGTTTCGGGATGCGGTTTTGCAGGAACGCGGCTGGGAATTGTGCTTCGAAGGCCACCGCCGGTATGACCTGATTCGAATGAATAAACTACGGGAAGCGATGCAAAAAGTAGCGGTTACGACCACCGTACCCAAGCATAATCTGTACCCGATTCCGCAACGCGAACTAGACACCAACCGGGAGCTTCAGCAAAACACCGGTTATTAAACCCCTGACAATCATGCAACGCCGAGATTTTTTAACCACCGCCCTCGCAGGAGCCACCGTTTCCCAGTCGGCCACAGCCTATTCCACCATCCGCCCCGATGCCAACACCCTGGCCGAAGCCGCCCGCGAGGTGCCGGTGGTGGGCGACTATGACGTCATTGTCTGCGGTTCCGGCCCTGCCGGGGTCGCAGCCGCCATCGAAGCCGGACGCAGCGGAGCCAAAACGCTCCTGCTTGAAGTCCACGGTTGTCTGGGGGGCGTCTGGACCTCCGGTTGCCTGACGTGGATTCTCGACAACACCAACAAAGCCGGTTTGGTCCAGGAAATCAAAACCGAACTGCAAAAACGCGGAGACAGCGCAACGGTTCCGACGGGCGGCACGTTTTCCTTCGACGCCGAAGGCATGAAACTGTTGCTGGAAGAATATTGCCTGAAAGCCAACGTCACCGTGCGGCTATTCACGCGGGTGGTGGCGACGGCTCAAAAAGCCGGGCGACTCACACACGTCGTCACGGAATCGAAATCGGGGCGGGAAGCCTGGTCGGGCAAAGTATTCATCGACTGCTCGGGCGACGGCGATCTGGCGGCTCAGGCCGGTTGCGGTTTCGACTACGGCGACAGTTCAGGGCAGGGACAACCGATGAGCTTACTCTGTCTGATAACCGGCGTCAACTACGCGGACATCAAGGAATATGTTCGCGACGCAGCCGACAGCAAAGGCGGTTCGCCGTCCAAAAAACGACTGGAAGAAGCCATCCGTCGCGGGGGTCATTCGCCCTCGTATACGCACCCCAGCATCCACCCCATCCGCGAGGATTTGCACATGCTGATGGCCAATCACGAATACGGTTTTAAGGGCACCGACGCCAATCAGGTTTCGCAGGCGACGTTGAAAGGCCGGGCCGAAGTACACAAGATCATCGGGAGTTTACAATCGCTCAAGGGCGTCTGGAGCAACCTGCGGCTGGTGGCCACGGGCGAGCAGATTGGCGTTCGGGAAAGCCGCCGGATTCACGGCCTCTACACGGTTTCCCGCCAGGATCTGATGACCGGAATCCGCCACCCGGATGCGGTTTGCCGCGTGACATTTGGCGTCGATGTTCACTCCGTTAAAAAAGACGACGAAGCCACCACCAACTACAAGCGGGGAACGTCCAGCAAACCGTATGACATTCCGGTTCGGGCGTTGATTGCCAAGGATGTGCAGGGATTGATGATGGCCGGACGGTGCATCAGTGGGGATTTTATCGCCCACTCCAGCTACCGCGTTACCGGCAATGCGGCCATTATGGGGCAAGCCGCCGGTCGCGTGGCCGCGCTGGCCGTTCAGTCCAACCGGCTACCGCAGGACGTCAAATGGGCGGATGTGAAGTGGAGCGTGGAGTAGAAAATAATAAAATAATTATAAATGTAAAATGGCAAATATCAAATGTAAAAGTCGCTCATTTCCAGCATTTTTACATTTGATATTTGCCATTTTACATTTATAATTAAAACCCTTAAGCCTGTCTGTCGGATCACCAATTACGCGTATGTATTCAGCATCACCGGCATCACCAGCATCAAAATATCTTCGTCTTCTTCCTTGTCGGCCGGAATGATCAGACCGGCGCGGTTGGGGGCCGACATCTCGAACGAGAGCATTTTGGCGCTCAGGTTATTGAGCATTTCGGTCAGAAATTTAGCGTTGAAGCCGATTTCCAGCGGATCGCCGTCGTAGTCGCAGAGCAGCTTTTCGTTGGCTTCGTTGCTGTAATCCAGATCTTCGGCGGAGATCGTCAGGGAGTTGGTTTTGAGCGAAAGCCGGATCTGGTGCGTCGTCCGGTTGGCGTAAATCATGATCCGTTTCAGCGAATTCAGAATGTCCGTCCGGCCAATGGTCATGATGTTCGGGTTGTTGGTCGGAATGGCGTTTTCGAAGTCCGGAAACCGCTCGTCGATCAACCGGCAGATCATTTGCGTCGATCCGGCGGGCGATCCGGCAAAAGTAAACGACGCGTTCGACTGGCTGAACTCGGCTTTCACCGGCGCGGCTTCGGGCAAAGAGGCCTTCAACAGCGTCAGGGCTTTGCGCGGAATGATCATTGACGAATCGCTGGGCGAACTGATGTCGGTCCGGCGGTAGCGAATCAGCCGGTGGCCGTCGGTAGCGACAAACGTCGCGCTCCCGGCAGTCAGTTGTAAATATACCCCCGTCATGGCCGGGCGCAGGTCGTCGGTGCTGGTGGCAAAAACCGTATTGTTGATGGCGCTTAACAACGCATCCGATGACAGTTCGACCGTCAGGCTCCGATTGACGGTCGGGATTTTCGGGAAGTCGATCGGATTTTCGCCCGACAGTTTATAGCGACCGTTATCCGTCAGAATTTCCGTTCCGAAGGTTTCCGTATTGACGTTGAACGTAATGGGTTGTTCGGGCAAACCGCGCAGCGTATCGAGCAGCAGTTTGGCCGGAATGGCAATGGCTCCCTTCTCCGACGACTCCACGGCAATGTTGGTGATCATGGTCGTTTGCAGATCAGAAGCCGTGACCGTCAGGATGTCATCTTCCAGTTTGAACAGAAAGTTTTCCAGAATCGGCACAATCGGATTCGTTGCCACCACACCGTTGATGGCCGAAAGTTGCTTGAGTAATACGGAGGAGGAAACGATGAATTTCATATGCAATTTTGTTTGGGGCCGTTAGTCCAATGAGAACAAAAGTAGGAAAAATAGTCGAATTTTCAGGGGTTGTTTCGCAGAGTTTAGCAGAGAAAAAAAGAGTTTAGCGGAGAAAGTTTTTTAAGAACTCTGCTTAGCTCTAATTTTCTCCGCTAAACTCTGCGAAACAACTTTTAAACTTTTATGCGTACTTCCTCCGGCGGGTGAATTGCCAGATGACGCCCACGAAACCGACTAAAACGACCGGTCCGAGGAGGTTCAAAAGCTGCCACGGTAAACGGTCTTCCTTCATCCGGATTCGGTCCAACGGCCTCAATGTCACCTGTTTGGTGCGAGCCGCAATGATGCCGTTGTCGTCCAGCAAATAATTGACCGCATTGACCACAAAATCTTTGTTGGCGAAAGTGTTTCTCGAAAACCGTTCGTAGCCCAGCGGATAGGGCGCGTTGGTGCGGTAATTGATGTCGTTGATGAGCAGATCGCCGTCGGAACAAACCAAAATTTTGGTAGATTCTCCCTGGGCTTTGAAAGCCGCAGCGCGCGGATCGCCGGGCAGAATGCGGTTGGCATATAGCGACTGAAAACGACCTTCCAGCAAACAGGCAATCATCTGAACGCCGTTGTTGTAGGTGCGCGGATCGGGTTGCTGACGGGCTTCGTTGTAGCTCACCAACGCCGGGGCTTTCAGGATTTTAGTATACTGCGAGGTCATCAGCAAGGGCGTTTTCGCAATGCCCACCGCCTGTACCGTATCGAGTGTGCTCGTAAACCGGGTGTAAATCGCGTCCAGATTGCGGACAATCGGACTTTTGCCAAAGGTATTGACCAGCGGAAAAAACCGCCATGGCAGCATCTGAACGTTCGGTTTGTCGCCCATATCGCCGACGTTCAGCGGAATCATGGCGCAACTCAAATCCTTGATAATGTCGTTGTTAACCCGGATTCCCCACCGAAAAAAAAGGTCGTTCAGGTTCAGGTCGAGCGGCTGGGCGTAGGTTCCCTCCCGCCCTACGCTGTCGATTTTCAGGCCATCGACAAAAAACAGGGCCTTGCCGCCATTGACCACAAACTGGTCGATTTTGTATTTGTCGGCTTCCGAAAACGCGCGGTCGGGTTTGGGAACAATCAGCCCATCCAGCCCTACCAGATCGCGGGATTCCTGCAAATTGATCAGCTTGATGTCGTAAAACTCATTGAGTGTCGCCAGCAGATCGGAAAGCCGGAGCGGTTCGATAGTGGTGTACGAAACCGCCACCCCCAGCACTTTTTTCTCCTTAATGGTCAGACGACGAATGGCCGACGCCAGCTCGTATTCCACGTTTTCAATCGACTGGTTCAACTGCTCTTCCGACGAATTGGAGCGGTTTCCGCGCAGCAGCAAAACCGGCTGTTCGCGACCCTGATAGGAGACAATCGCCCACGGAAAAATCAGTTGTTCGGTGCGCTGATTGCCTTCGGCGGTAAAATTCAGGCTGGTGGGAGCCAGTCCTTTCTGAATCAGTTGCGTCTGTTGCTCGGCGCGTTGTTTGGCATCCGGATTGGCGGTTGGATCGATAAACCGGAACGTCAGGGTTTTGCCGGACCTCGCCTGAAACTCGTTCAGTGTTTCCCGAATGCTGGTTTCCAACCGTTTGAAACCAGCCGGCAGCTTGCCCGTCAGGTACACATTGACGTGCACATCATCGTCGAGATTCGCCAGCAGGTTTTCGGTGGCTTCCGACAGCGTGTAGCGACCGTCCTGCGTCAGATCGACCCGAAAAAACAAAAACGACGACAGCAAGTTGACAAGTACCAGGACGGCCAGAACAACACAGAATCGAAAAAGGAATGACTTCATACCTGCGTAAAACGCTGAAAGCAGTTAAGTTGTGCGAAAGTAGAAGAAAAAATGACGGGCTGCACGCTGCACGATCCGCTAAATTTTCAAAACCGGCGTAGGGGTAACATCGGCGATAGCGGTCTTAGGGTCGTAAACAACAAACTACTGAATCATGATCACAAAGAGCCTCCACACCGTCTTTTTTCTGTTTTTGCTGGAATTGACCAGCGCGTTCATCCCGGTTTTGGCCGGTGTCCGCGAGTTTCCAGTGCCGCCGTCTGCCCCCAACCGGCTGTTTTACATTCAGCGGAGCAATAACACCAACACCGTTATTTATGAAGCGAATCTAACAGCCGGTCGGCGGCTGGATGCGAACGATCCGGTCAGCGTGTACTGGATTCGGTACGCCGAGCAGGGTCAACGCGAGTCGCTGTCGATGATTCAGTGGAAACTGGCGTACGGCTACAAACACAAGGTAGTGAATCGCAGCGAAAACAGTTTTGAAATTTACCTGAACGCTTTCAAAAAACGCACCATCTGGGTGGATATGCAACAGGGAAAGCCAATAGCCCTCACCACCATTAACGGGCGAAAAGCGTGTCTGCAAAAAGTCTTCGTGCAACTCGAATCCGGTTCGGGCCTGATGCCGAAGGTGCTGTACGTCGAACTGTTTGGCATCGACCCGGTGGCCGGAAATGCGGTTTACGAACGCATGATGGTGTAATTACAACCCGCCCAACCACTCCATCAGCCGATCTTTCTGCGCCCGCGAAACCGAAACTCCGAAAACCGGTGTCAATCCTCCAATTTAAGGATGCAAAAACCCCGAATTTGAGGATTTCAAGGCAGCACCCGGTTTGGGATATTTGTACAAAAAATTGTATGATAATAGGCGTCCAAACGAGAAAAATAGTGTACTATTAATTTTCGGCCTGTTATTCAGACAATTTAGTCCCAAAAACCACTGTCATGCGCATTCTTGTCGCCGAAGATCACCGGATTCTGTTGGAAAGTATATCAATGCTGCTGTCGAGTATCGACGGAATTGAAGTGGTAGGCAAATACACCAACGGCAGGCAGGTTCTGACCGCGCTGGAGGTCGAAAAAGGCATTGATCTGGTGGTTTCCGATCTGCAAATGCCGGTGATGGGCGGGATCGAGCTAACGCTCCAGATCCGGGCGCATTTCCCGGACGTCAAAATTTGCCTGCTCACCGTGGCCGACCAGCCCGAAGCCATCAAGGAAGCCCTGCGGGCCGGAGCCGACGGCTACGTACTGAAAAGTGCGGAACGGGAAGATTTGGAAACCGCCCTGAAAACCATCTGCGAAGGCCGGAAATTTTACAGCGACGCCGTGTTGATGCAACTGGCACACGACCCCGTACAGGAGCTGAACCCGGCGGTCGACAAACCGCAGAAAATCACGATTACCCAACGCGAACTGGAAGTGCTGAAGCTCATCGCTCAGGAATTTTCGGGGACGCAGATTGCCGAAAAACTATTCATCAGCCCCACCACCGTCGAAACCCACCGCAAACACCTCATGCAGAAACTGGGCACCCAAACGACGATTGGACTGGTGAAGTATGCCATCAAATTCCAGCTAATTTAAAACCATTTCAACCCTTAAATTGCTCATTCTATGTCCGACGAATCCCTCGACCAAACCGTACCCGACTCCTCCCATGAGAGCAGAACCCTCCGGCTGCAAGGTTTTGCCACAATCGATCATGATACTGTAAACCGACTAGTTAAGGTAAAACTCTTTGACGGTGAAGAGTCTAATTATCATGATTTTACAATACCGTATGCGGATATTCTGGAAAAGGAAATTTTTTCCTGCAAGATTGGCGGGCAAGCGGTTTCTTTCCTCAATCTGGTTGTAACCTATACGGAAGAAAGGTTCTCTACATTGACCGGGTATATTCCTGCTGGTATGGCTCCTGTTCAGCCCTTTATCCTTCCTGCCCCTGGGATCTCTGCAGCCGCTAGGGATAGTAAAGTGCCTCCCGGCGCTCCCCCGAAGCAATTTACCGCTATTTCACTCGATCTTAATCACTTCGAAGCTGGTAACCTGGCCCGGGTAGAATCCGGCAGACGGATGAGTTAAGCGCTCCATTCCAATCCCTGAACATCCCCATCAGAGTACCTACTTTCGATGGGGATGTTTATCGCCATTTCGGTTCCCTGAGGCATTCGCTGACGGGCCTCAAACGTGCCGCCCAGCGCATCCAGACGGCTTTTGATGTTTTGCAGCCCGACGCCTTGTTTTCCGGATTCTGCAGGAAGGCCAATCCCGTCATCGGCGACGGATAATTCAATTCCGCGGCTGGTTTGCTTCAGTTCAATGTCGACTTTCAGCGCCTGAGCGTGCTTGATGACATTGTTGATCAGTTCCAGCAGAATGCTGTATACATTAAATTCAATTTCGGCGGGAAGACGTTCCCGAAAGAGCGACGTCGATAGCCGAAACTGCAACGGAGAATTCTGGTTTAATTTGGCAATCAGCGTGGTCAAAACGCTCGCTAATCCTTCCTTTTCAAGCTCGGCCGGGAGGATGTTATGCGAAATATTCCGTACTTCCGAATACGCACTTTTCACCATTTGCTTCACATTCCGGTAGACAGATTGTTCCTGATCCGACAGATTTTGGGGGTTGATGTGCTGAATACTCATGTTGACCGCACTCAGCAGGCTACTCAGGTTGTCGTGGAGTTCGATGGCCACGCGTTTCCGCTCGATGGTTTGCCCTTTAAAAAGGGCTCCTTTGATTTCCTCATTTTTCTCAATCAGTTCCCGGTTGGCCTGCACCAGCTCCTGAGTTCGGGTTTCCACCCGCACTTCCAGGGTTTTGTTGATATCCGAAAGTTGTTCCTGCGCCTGTTCAAGCAGCACTTTCTGCTGGTTGATCTGCCGGTTTTTACTTTGCAGCCGCCGGTTGTTCCAGAACAGCAATACCGCCAGAAACAGAATTCCCGCTATGCCCAGAAACAGGACGTTCCGGGTTTGGGCCAGCTCCTGGTTTTGGTTTTCCTGCGCCAGTAACTGCACCTGCTGCTTCTGCAATTCGTTCTGTTTCTGAACATTATCATACTGAGCCTGCAACGCTTCAATCCGCTGCTCATTTCGCTCCTTCGACAAACTATCTTTTAAAACCGTAAAGTTTTCGTGTGCCTTCAGGGCTTTGCTGGTCTCGCCGGTCTGTTTAAAAATCTGGTAAAGTTTTTCTTCTGCCTCCACCACAACGCTCGAATTGTTGACGCTTCGCGCAAATTTTTGGGCCTGATTACAATACGCCAACGCTTCCTTCCATTTCTTTTGAGTGATGTATAAACCGGCGATGTTGAGCAAAATACTTCCTTTTAAATCCACGCTACCGGTTTGTTCGGAAAGTGCCAGTGACTTCTGATAAAACGTTAGTGCTTTCGGACTGTTTCCCATCCCGTCATACACCCACCCGATCGCGTGCAGGCTCTGGGTTTCATACCAGAGATTCCCGGCTTCTTTGGAAACCGTATTGAGTTCCTGATAAACCGTTAACGCTTCGCCAAGCCGACCCTGTTCTTTGTAAACCCCACCCAATACATTCAGAATGGGCATCTGGGCTTTGGGGTTCGGGTGATCCCGGAGAATTCCCAGCCCTTTCTCACACAACTCAATGGCTTTTGAATAGTCTTTCAGGCTCATATACGCGTGGGCCAGACCGCCTAATGACACGGCGGCCCGCGTATGATTTTTTAATTTTTCAGCGAGCAGGAGTGCTTTATAATGAGCTTGAATACTTTGGTAATGATCCCCTTTAATCTGGTAGATATACCCTTCAAACTGGTACGCATAAATCAGGTCCTTTTGCAATTTAGGTTGCTGACTCAGGGCAATCATCTGGGCGGTGTAGTGAAGGGCGGAGTCCAGATTGACCTCGACGTACCGCGTCATCAGTTGTTTCAGCGACCCGTAAATCGTGGTGTCGCGCCCGAGACTCACGGGCTGCGCCCGCAACACTTTTAGGTTCTGTTTCAAACTGTCGATCTCCGGTGTTTGGGCAGCGCCCATCCGGGCCAGTAAACACAGTATGAGCAGCAATTTCTTCATGTTCGGCGGGTAATTCGCAAACATAAGCGATCCCCCACACTATTCATAGCACCGGCCAGCCGGTTTCCGGATGCGCATATCCTCAAATTCTAGGATGCAAAATCATCTGTATCAGGGATTTCTGAGGAGCATCTTCGTATCGACCTTTGATGCCATCGACCGGCCAGCCACGGCACCGCATTCGCTTAGATAGACCATAAACGTACCTCAATCATGAAATCACCAGTATCATTCTTCACGGTTCTTCTTTATTTGCTGCTGTTCGGGGTCATTTCCTGCAAGAAAAAAGAAACCACCGTCACCCCAACCCCCGTTACGCCGACCAAAAGTTCGGCCAAAGACCTCAAAACCTTCGCCTTCAATACGCTGACGCCCGCCGTTACGGCCACGATCGACGCGACGGCCAAAACCGTCAAAGCCGAGGTCCCGACTGGCACTGACCTGACGAAGCTCGTTCCGACCCTCACGGTTTCCGAGAAAGCCACGGTTTCGCCCGCTACGGGCGTGGTGCAGGATTTCAGCAAGGCCGTCACCTATACGGTGACGGCGGAAGACGCCAGCACGCAGGTGTATACGGTGACCATAGTGGTCAGTACGCCTATCGTGAATACAGGATTGCTCAAAATGACCCAAAAAGCAACGGTTAGTGGTGCTGATATTGGAAGTTATTTGGCTAACGATGGCGCATTATTAGCTAATAATGGTAAGATTTATCTACTGGCCTATTCGAAAACAAATTCTGGTAGCACGCTGGATCGCTTATACCAATATGACCCTGCTACGGACAACTGGGTGAAAAAAAGTGATATCGCGCTGAATAGAAGGAATCGAATCGAACTGGCATTTACCCACAATGGAAAAAGTTACGTGGGCGTTGGCTTCAGTGGGGATGCCAAGAATACCATCAGTGAGTGCGATTTTACCAAGGAACCGGCGGTTTTTACCACCTTAGGAGTGCTGGGTAATGCCAGCAGTGTGGCTCAATACTCGTATGATGCCGGTAAACTTTACTACTATTCAACTAATGGGGGTTGGGGTGTGCTGAATCTGGATAAGAATGAATTGGCTAGCTTTAAAATAGATACGTATCCCGGTAATGCCCGGCTTGGTTCCAACAGTGATAAGGGGTTGTTTATGAGGGCCTGTAACGGAAAGCTGCTTTTCTTGGGTACTGCGGATAAAGACAGTAAGGCACTTACCAGTTTTGAGCTTACCGAATTTGATTATGCAGGCAAAAAATGGACGAGTAAGGCTAGCTCTCCCCTAGCTAAAGAGGTTCCTGTAGCGGTGTTTGTAATCGGGAAAAAATTGTATGCTCAGGGATATTCTGAAACCTTTATCTATGACTCCGATACCGATAAATGGGCAACCGTTAAGTCTCCGTCTCAATTTGTTAATCCGGCTTATCTGAATGTTTCCGATGGAAAATCCATCTACTACTTTTCTGTGAATGGTGTCGGCTTTTATCAATTGAGCCCCAATTGATTTGATGGACAGGCCCTGCCGAAAACCTGTCATCAAAGGCAAAGTATACATGCCTGGTTCGAGCGGAGCCGTGCAGTAAATCAGATTCATCACCCGCCGTAAAACACAATTTCCAAGCATTTCCCGGTATTCATCACATATTTGATTAATCTACTAAAATGGAAAAGAGAATTAAAGTAACGATCGACAGTATTCAGGTCAGGAAATCGGAGAGCTATGATGGCTGGTTCAGTGAACCGGGCAATTCAGCCGAGTGGAGTCTCAACATTACGGTTGATTCTCAACAATACAACTGGCGGGCAAACAATATCAGGGACAATAGCGACCACCCAATCGGCCGGGAGTTCTACGTTGATGTGAACAACAACAAGACGCAGTTTGTGGTCAGATGTTCAGGAATTGAAATAGACGATTCATCTGCCAATGATCCGCTCCCGGCGAATGAACTGACTTTGGGTCAATCCAATGACTGGGGAATTGGATCAACGCAGACCCTTTCGGCCGCTAATGAGGATTTCAATTACAAAGTTTTTTTCACGGTAACCAAGGTTTACCAATTTGATGACATTGAACTTGGCAGAATACGTACCCGGCTGGACCTCAACGAATTTATCAATCCCTGACAGCAGCCTTCGTATCGGTTTGATTCTGCCAACGGGGACTGACCGAGACTGTCAAAAGAACCGGTTTTCGAAAAACCGCTGCGACTTTCGGTAAGCGTTTCTGCTTTTGGAGTTGGAAGGGATAAAAATAGAATGATAAATTTAAAATGATGAACGCCGAATGCAAAAGTGCTGGATTGGGTAATACTTTTACATTTAGCGTTCATCATTTTAAATTTATCATTCTTTTTACTTCATACGAATGCAACAAGCTCCCCAACCCGACCTCGCTCCCATTACCCGACACCTGCGCGCCATGTTTGGCTCCCGATTGCTGATTGCCGCCGTTCATCATCTGGCGGTTTTTGAAGAACTCAGCAGCGGCCCGCTGTCGATCGCCGAACTCAGTCAGCGGATTGGACTGAAAAGCCGCCCCGCCAGCGTCCTTTTTCCGGCACTTTGCGCGATGGACATGCTGGAAGTCAACGAAATCGGTGCGCTTCAGATCACGGCATTAGGGCGGTTTCTTACCCAAAACCAGACCCCCAATCTGATCGGATACGTTGGTTTGGAAAAGAACGATCCGGGGGCCGTGGAAATGGCGATTCGGCTGCGGAACGATGGGCCGCTGGATACGTCAGGCGGTATTTCGTATGTCAAGGAAGGCGACGATCCATCGCCGATGGACGATGTTGACCTGAGCCGGATGTTTACGCTCGGGCTGGCTGGCAGGGCTCAGAAACTGGCGCCGATTGTGGCCGGAAAGCTGTCGAAAAGCGAGGGACATTTACTCGACGTGGCGGGTGGCACCGGTTTTTATACCTACGAATGGCTGCTGCTCAACCCATCGGCCACGGCCACGATTCTGGATCGTCCGGCGGTTCTGGCCGTAGCCGAAGAACTACTCGATGCGTTTGCCCAAAGCGGACGTCCTGGCGCCGAAACCGTTAAAAACCGGGTGACGTTCCAGCCCGGCGACATGCTGACCGATGACATCCCGCAGACGGATATTTTACTGGCTGCCAGCCTGTTTCACGACTGGCCGACGGAAACCTGTCAGCTCTTGGCCGACCGGTTTGCTGCCGCCATTCGCTCGGGTGGAGAATTGTGGGTACACGATGCGTTTCTGAACGACGCGCTGGATGGTCCGCTGGCCGTTACCGACTATTCCGCCCAATTGTTCTGGGGTACTAAAGGGCGTTGCTATAGCCGCCGGGAATACCGCAACTGGTTTAGCAAAGCAGGACTGGAACCCACTGACGAGAACCTTCCAACGCAGATGGATTACGGGCTGATTTGGGCGCGGAAACGATAAGGAGTTACTTCACCTGTCCGGCTTTTTTCAGGAGGTCGACCACTTTCTCAACCGGCAGTTGTTCAACCTGATACCCATTGCTGGTGGTCATCGACCGGGCGGCAAACAGCGAGTTGATGATCGCTTCTTCGGTGGCTTCGATGGCGGCCATAAAGCAGGGCGAAGTCTCGTCATTGCGAAGGAGTTTCACCTCATCGAAGGTGCTTTTCGAGGCATTGGGAATGCGGTTGGCGGTCGAGACAGCGATGACATAATCGCCACTGCCGTTAGACGCGATTCCGCCCGTGCGGGCCATGCCCATGAACGCTCGTTTGGCGAGTCGTTTCAGATTCCGGGCGTCCAGCGGGGCGTCGGTCAGCACCACCATCATGCACGAACCATCAAGTTTTTCTTTAAACGAGAATTTGCCCAGTTCCACGCCGACGGGTACGCCCGCAATTTGCAAAACGCCCCCGAAGTTGGTCTGCACCAGCACCCCAACCGTATAACCACCGAGCGAAACCGGCAGCTTTCGCGAAGCCGTGCCAATACCACCTTTGAAACCGAAGCAAACCGTACCGGTTCCGGCACCAACATTGCCTTCGTCCACCGCACCGGTTTTGGCCTGTTTGATGGCATCCAGAACGTGCTGTTTCGTAACGGGGCGGCTGCGGATGTCGTTCAGACCGCCGTCGTTGGTTTCGCCGACCACCGGATTCAGCGAGCGCACCTGTTCATTACCGGGTTGTGCTAAGGTGTAATCGATCACGGCATCGGCGGCCGTCGGAACGCCGAGGGTGTTGGTCAGCACAATGGGCGTTTCGAGCGTGCCGAGTTCCTCGACCTGCGTGTAGCCCGCCAGTTTGCCAAAACCGTTACCGATGTAGATAGCCGCCGGGCATTTTTCCTGAAACAGATTGCCGCCGTGGGGCAGAATGGCCGTCACGCCCGTCCGCACCCGCTGACCTTCCTGCAAGGTTACCTGCCCGACCCGCACGCCTGGCACATCGGTGATGGCATTGAGAGGGCCGGTGGGCATGACGCCGAAGCGAATGCCGTAGTCGCGGGGGCGTTTGGTCGATTGAGCGTGCATGGTATAACAGCCTATGAAGAGCAGGGCTGTCAGGAATACGCGGAAGGCGGTTTTCATACCGGAAAATAGGCAGAGAAGCGGTCTTTTCCAACAGGTCGGCGATGCGCCGGTTTGGCTAGCTCGGCTGGGTCGACGGAATTTTCTTCTTCCGCCGTCGTAATCGCAGCATTTTATTGATGTCTTCCTCCGAGGTTTGGTCACCCAGCAAAATGCCCCAGGGCTCCATGCCTTCGACCCGGTCGAAAATCACTTTCAGAATGGCGATGATCGGAATCGACAAAAACATCCCGGAAACACCCGACAGCGCCCCGCCGACCAGTACACCCACGATGGAAACCAGCGCGTTGATCCGCACTTTGGAACCGATGATGACCGGCACCAGGAAGTTGTTGTCGATGAACTGCACCACCAGAAATACCGCCACGACACCCAGCAACATCGATGGTTCAGGATGATTGACAAAGGTTACCGCCACTGCCAGACCAGTTGCTACCAACCCACCGATGTAGGGAATTAAATTCAAAATGGCCGCAATCACGCCCATCAGAACCGCGTATTGAACACCCAGAACCAGCAAACCGACGGAATTCAGCACGGCCACACAGACGGTTTCGGTCACCAGCCCCACCACGTAACTCTGAATGACGCTCCGGATTTCGCCCAGCACTTCACGAACGCGTTCCGTATGCTGGCTGGTAAACAGCCGGATGATGAATTGAATCAGCATGGCACGGTAATACAGCAACAAAAAAATATAAATCGGCAGAATCAGCAACGTTCCCAGCGGCCCGGTGATGACGCCGAGGGTTCCGGAGCCCTGCAACGTATCCATCGTTTGATCCTGGGCTTTTTTGAGGTATTGATCCTGTTTGCTGTAGCTCACATTGTATTCCTGCCGAATCCAGCGCCGGGCATCGTTGTAGAAGTCGTTGAGGTTTTTTTGCAACTTTGGCCAGTCGTCGGCAAAGTGGGCGATCTGCATCGAAATCAGCATGGTCAGCCCCACGATCGCTCCAATTGCCAGAAACAATGCCAGACTAATGGCCACTACTCTCGGTAAACCGCGCCGAACGAGCCAGGCTTCGACGGGGCGCAGCAAAACCGCCAGCAAACCGGCCATAGCAAACGGCACAATGATGTCCTGACCGAGGTAAAACGCGGTCATGATCAGACCCAAAGCCAGAAGCGTGTGCGAAAGCCGGTGGTAAAACGGCGGGGGTGTAACCGAAGACATGGTAAGTGACGTTTACGTAAGTTGTGTGTATCGCCCCGGTCACCTCACTCATTTCTGCACGTTTCGGACTGGTTGAATCACCTTTTAACGGGATTGGCGGGGAATTGTTTGGGGAAACGTCATTCCACCTTGTGAGCTTCCAGCAATTCTGGAAAAATGCGTAGTTGCTCCAGCGCCTGCTCGGTCTGATACGGATTAAATAACCGGCTTTTTCGGGCTGACCATTGCATCAGAAATTTGCTAATATCGGATGCATCCAGCGTTTCATGCTCACGTGCCAGATAATCAACTGTAGAAAGCAGTTCCAGTCCCCATGGCGATTCATAACCATCGATCAATTCGGCAACCTGCTTAAGACGAATTCTGTCCTGCTCTGGAAGGCTCGACTCAACATATCTTAAAATATCAGGTGCTTTTTCCGGAATAAGCTCGAAAGGTTCAAACGGTTTTAAATCTTTTTGTTCAAACCCGCGAATAAATGCGCCGTTTAACGAATAAAGAAGATGCCGCACTTCATTCGAGTAAGGGCCGTAATGATGTTTTTTAAAATGAAGTTTTAACTGTTTATCCCCAAATCGCTGCAAAAAGTAGCCCAGTTTCTGGGCCGCAAACTCTGTAGCGTATTCCCCCAGTCGGCGGTATTGGATCAGAAGATACAGCATCATGGCCCGAGCGGGCGTTAGTTTTACTTCTTTTCTGCTTTCTTGCCGAGCCAGTACTTCTCTAACCGCGTCATTCGGTTCATACACAATTACATCGGTAGGTAAATTGCCCAGCTTTTGCTCGATAAGCGGTTTTACATCCTGCCAATTTAATCCTCCATTACCACACCCCAAAGGCGGTAACGCAATTGAATAAATGTCATACGTATTCAGCACGTATACCAGATCATCTAATCCCTTCTCAATATAGGTAAGCCTCGATGGCGATTTCCAATGTTCTTTGGTCGGGAAATTAATAACAAATCGGGTACCATTCATCTGTGTAATCGGCACAACGAGTACTGACCCAATCCGAACCTGGCCCTGCCTGACAGCCTGTTGATATGACCGAAAGTTCTCCGGAAATGCCTCTTTAAACTGCAAAGCGATTCCTTTACCCATTACGCCCACGGTATTGACCGTGTTAACCAAGGCTTCGGTGTTGGCTTCCAGCAGATTTCCAGTTTTATAGACGATCATAATAGGCTTTCGTTGAAACACGAACGGGAATAGTAAGCCCGGCTTGTTCCACCAAATCTAAAACGATTTGGCGTTTTTCAGTGGTGTACGTCAATAAAAATTCGATAGTCGCGATTGGAACCTGTTGATAAATCAGCACTTCTGCCTGTTTGCGCCGTTGGCGGTCCGGATCATCTTCAGTGTTTTTCCAGTCAGTACTCGTGATTACATCCCAATCCACCTGACTTAAATCTTCCCAATTTGTAAAGAAGCGAGTCAAACGGCTGGCAGCATGCCCATCCGTAAAGACGAACACCGAATTTTGTTGTTGCAGTTTCTGCAATGAGCTAACCAGGTATACAATATCTTCCTGCCGAACTTTAGTGACCCCTTCCCAACCTGTTATAATTTGATACAGCATCGGTGACCGGTGACCGAAGTAAAAAGAGATATACTCTGAGAACAGCCCGTGAGGTGGCACGGGAATTTGCCGTTCTGCCCGTTCCTGAATAAGTGTATTCTCACCAATTGACAGGTAATCAGGACTAAATACCGGAGAATGCCGGGTCACCAAACCATGCTTTAACAGATACGGCAGATTCGCAAGATGAGTCATGCGATAAATCCAAATGGGGGACGGCAGTGACATGGCGACGAAATTACCAAAAAGCAATGAAACCCACGCGAATGGGCAGCGAGTAAGTTAAATACCGACCGGCTGAAACGTCAACGGCGTCTGTCCCGGCCAGCGTTTGAACGCCAGACTTCCATATCTATCCTACTTCTTGTCTGATAAAATCATCCCGAAATAGTAAATTTCTTGTTGAAGATGCTGCACTGAGATTAGAATCCGATTAGAAGCAAACTCCCTATTATCATAACAATAAGTGAGTGATCGGTAAAAAATACCCGTAATATTATATTAATACAGGAATATTTACACCTCTAAATAGTTGTATTTATTTAATAAACCATCTATTTTTGTAACTGTGTTTAAGTGATCGGGTACTTTCTCGAAAACGCTACACCATTCGGTTTTCCAACCGTCTATTTACCCCACCGTAACACTTTTTGAAGCGTCTTTTTTTGATCCGTGTTATACCTAATCGCCCCTTTAAGTTTACGTGTGTATGTCGTTACCGTTGACCCAGCAGCAAGCTGAATCCTCTGATTTTCTGAAAACATTTCCACAGTTCGACTGCCTTTCCGACGCGCTTTACCGCCGGCAGTGCATCGACAAACGCACGGGCGAACTCCACAGCATTCTGCGTCTGGACAAACGGCGGTTCTGCGTGGTGCCTCCCCACTGGGTCCGTCAACTGGAAAAAGCCGGGTATCCCGTCGCAGTTCGTTAGGAACAAACGGGAATATCGCTTTTCGGAGTTGGTTACACGGGCAATACCGCCTACCTTGCCACTATGAAAAGGCAGATCCGGGAAGTCCGGTATTTTCTATTTGGTCAGCATTTTTCGGATGGCCTGCGCATTACGTTAGCCATCCTGATTCCTTCTGTGGTGCTTTACCGGTTTGGGCAATTCGAAACCGGTCTGATCATTTCGCTGGGGGCCTTCTGGGTTAGCATTACCGATGCGCCCGGCCCGGTCGTCCACCGGCGGAATGGCATGTTATACGGCCTGCTGGTGGTGGTGCTGGTTTCGCTCATCACCGGTTTTGCCCGCCTGAACGTCTGGCTCCTGGGCGTCGAAATTCTGCTCTTCAGTTTTTTCTTCTCGATGTTTGCCCTCTACGGCAACCGGGCCACCGCCGTCGGAACGGCGGGTTTGCTGGCGATGATTCTGACCATGGACCGGGAACTCGAACCGGCGGCTGTCTGGCAGTATGGCGCACTCGTTTGCGCGGGAGGGCTCTGGTATACAGCCATCAGCCTGACGTTTTCCCAACTCCGCCCCTACCGGGCCGCTCAGCAGGCCCTGGGCGAATGCATCCACGAAATTTCGAAATTCCTGATGATCAAGGCCGACTTTTACAGCATTCGGACCGATTTACAGGAAGATTACCGGAAACTGATGGCACAACAGGCCATTGTCAGCGAAAAACAGGATGCCGTCCGGGAAATCCTGTTCAAAACCCGCGTGATCGTGAAAGAAACGACCTGGACAGGCCGCCTGCTGGTGCTGACGTTTAGCGACATCCTGGATCTGTACGAGCAGATTACGGCGATGTATTACGATTATCCGTCCATTCGGGAACGGTTTGGCAAAACCGGGGTTCTGGACGACATTGCGCGGCTTATCCGCCAACTGGCCATCGAAATGGACTACATCGGCCTGGCCATCCAGTCGAACCGCCCCTACAAAAGCCGGAAAGATCTCATGCGGCACCTGGAACGACTCAAAACGAAGATCGACGACATTGGCAAACAAGACACCGAAGGCAGCAACCTGGTGTTGAAAAAAATTCTGATCACCCTCCGCAACCTGAACCAGCGGCTGAACGACATTCATACGTATTCGCCGACGGTTTTGAGCGAAAAACCGCAAAAGAATAGAACCGCCGAATATTCCCGCTTTGTTTCGCATCAGGAAATCGACCCGAAACTGGCGGTCAACAGCCTGACGCTCAGCTCCTCGATTTTCCGGCATTCGCTCCGGGTCACCATTGCCTGTCTGGTTGGCTTTGTGGCCGCTAAACTGATTGCGTATGGTAATCATGGCTATTGGATTCTGTTGACCGCTTCACTGATTCTGAAACCGGCGTTCAGCCTGACCAAACAACGCAATTACGAACGGATCATCGGCACGGTGATCGGCGGATTGATCGGTGTGGGGCTGCTGATTCTGATTCCAAACACCACCGGTTTGTTCTGGGTGATGCTGTTTCTGATGATCGGTGCCTACAGTTTCCAGCGAACCAACTACATCGTGATGGTCATCCTGATGACGCCTTACATCCTCATCCTGTTCCGGTTTCTGGGTTTGGGCGGCATCAGCGTGGCCGAAGAGCGGGTAGTCGATACGCTGATTGGCTGCGTGATTGCCTTTGCCGCCAGTTACCTTTTTCCGCACTGGGAATCGCAGCAACTCAAAAATCTGCTGCGTGATGTGCTGGTAGCCAACCGCGCGTATCTGCGCAAACTGGTTGAAAGCCTGTCGGGAAAACCGCTGACGCTGCTGGAATACAAACTAGTCCGCAAGGACGTCTACGTCAGTTCGGCCAACCTGTCGGCGGCTTTTCAGCGCATGACTTCCGAACCGCAGAGCAAGCAATGGCATAAGAATGAAATCCACCAATTCGTGGTGTTGAACCACATTCTATCGTCCAACATCGCCACCATTACCTCCGCCCGGCTGAACGCCGAACATCCCTCGGCCTGTCCACCCGAAATCCTGCGTCCTGTCCGGCGTTCGCTGACGGTCTTGAACGAAAGTTTGAAAAAACTCGACCCTGCCCCGCCCCAACCTGCGGCCGAGCCTCCCGCTTCCGAGCCGGTGTTGCCGGAAAAACCGGAAACCGTTGTCACAGAAGATCGCTCCCTGAAAGAACAACTCGATTTTATTCAGAAAGTGAGCCACGACATCGGCAAACTCACCGACACCATTCTGACCTGAACATCCCGGTTTTTCACCTGTCATATAGCCCCGAATCCGTTGGTAAGAAAGTTCTTTTACTACTTGGCATTGCACAGTACCTTTGAATCAACAGTAACAGCAAACGAACAGAAAACAGTAAACAACCAGCCTAATAAAGCCATGAATACGAAACAGTTGCACCGCATTCCTTCCGAATCCATGCTGGGTGGTGTATCCGCCGGACTCGCTGATTATTTCGGAATTGATAAAGTTTTAGTCCGTATTTTCTTCGTCCTGATGGTCGTCGTGCCCAACCCCGTTCCTACCGTCCTGATCTACATCGTTTTGTGGATCGTCATGCCAAAAGGCGAGCGGTATTTGACGGCGCACACCGACCAACCGTATCCACCCAGGTAATACGGATTGCAAATCACAAAAAAAAGCGGACCGCTAAAGTCCGCTTTTTTTGGCTGCTTACGTACTCAATTTTTAATCAGGTTTATTGCGCTGCTCCCACCGGGCGGTCATACCTGTTGTGATCGTCTTTTGAGTCAGTACCCATCTTGGCGCCGTAGCCTGAAGCAACGACACCAATGAGCAAACCAAAAAAACCAAAGATTGCGGCTTTCGACGCGGCTGAAGCAGTATCGTCGGCGATCTGCCGCGCTTTGGCTTCGGTCTCTTTTTTCGTTTGCTCGAATTTTACAGCCGCCTGCCTGTACGTATTGATCCAGTTGTCTACAATGCGCTCGGATTCGGCCCGGCTTTTGCCAGTCCGCTTCATCACCACATTCACGGCATCGTCTCTGTCAACCTGGTTGATGGTGCTTTGTCCTTCTTTAAAAAGCCGGTTGAACAATCCGCTGGCCATATCGTCCGCAGCTTGTGGATTCGATGCCGCCCGCTCGGCTGTGTTTTCAGCCTGACCGGCGGCTCTGTCGGCTTTCCGTTCCAGTACGTTTGGATTCAGATCTGGATCGCCCGTTTGGCGAAGGATCGTATTGACCTCATTTTTCAGGCTGCTCAAATCGAGCTTGTCGGCATCAATTCCATTTTCCTTGAGCTGGTTCTGCACCATATTTCCCAGGCCCGGTGCGGCTGAAGCAGCCACGTTTCCAGCCGATCTGACAACTCCACCAACCAACCGACCGGCTCCCCCGATGAGGTTGCCAATGGTGGTCGTCAGAAAATAAATAGTCAATAGTGTCACCAGACACCAGGTCAATACTCCGTGAATGACACCGTCGAACAGACGGGGGGTGCTGGCTAGCCGTCCGGCCACCCAGCCACCCAAAAACAAGGAGATCAGACTACTGATAATGTACCAGATCGCACTTCCGATGCCTAATCCGGCTGTTGGGTTACGCTCTTCGACAGAATCGATCGTGCCCAATCCGATACCTAATCCAAGCAGGGTTAACAACATCTGGGTAACGATAGCTACAAGTACACCAGCGAAGACGGCACTCCAGGAAATGCGCTTCATAAAATTCATCCGGTTCGGCCGGTCTTCGTAAAGAATTGTGTGTTCCATGAACGTGTTTAAAATAGAGATGATAGAAATTGGGTAAAATCGGGTCCTTCAGACTTCCTATGATGGTGCTGAAAGAGGAAACGTCTACGCAGGAAGTCGCTGTCAATGCGCTCGTGTGAGGTAATGTGAAGGTTGTCTTTGTCTACCGTACCTAAAGTGCGTTAGTGCGTCAACGTTTGTTTTCCGATACATCATTCCTCCTGCTTGCCCGTTTTTAAGCAGCCGAATCGTTCGGGCCAGTAGAGAGTTCGTTCCGTTTTTCGATTTCATTTTTCTCAGTGGACAAAACCGTGCCACTACTCGAAAAAGAACAAGCTCCATTTGACAATCAACTGATTATCCTAACAAAAATGTTAATCTGAATGGAATTTAGAAATCCAGCGTAGATGGATTTTCCCGGTAATGAGGAATTTTATGTACTGTTTTGGGGAAGTGAAGTCATCGGCAGGTTCTGAAAAACCACCGGAGTCGCTGGGATGTCTTCCTAGTGCGCTTCTCGTGCCGGATCGTGTTTTCGCGGCCCGGAAAGGGTCGTAGAAGAACCATCGGCTATTGATCGCGTTTACTCCGCGCTCAAATTCAAAATCTCGTTAATCAGCCAGACGCCGTTGGTGCGCACCAGTTTGCATTCGTAACTGGCCAGCAGGTCAAACGCCACACTGGCGCGGTCTTTCCGAACCGTCACTTTGGTAATTTTGAGTTTATTCAGGGATTCCAATTGCAAATCCACCTCCTGACTGAGTAGGACAAAATCGTACTCAAAACCGGTCGGTGGGCCTTCGTTTTGCTGCGTAAGCTGGAAACCCTGTTGCCGTTGTCGAAAATAAATCCGCCATTCGTTCAGGAACGTATTCGTTAGCAGGTGGCTGCTTCGGAGGTAGGCCAGGTATTTTTCGCCGTTTTTAAAGTTCACGGCGTACGGTTTCCCCGGTTTCTGATCGACCAAAATAATGCGGCTCACCGAGTCGATGTGGTTTTTATACCAGTTCAGCAACTTCACGACCGCCCGCGCGGCCGCAGCCGAATCCTTGGCAACCGCCGAAACCGCAACGGATTGATGACTATTTCTTTTAGACATCGTATCAACGCGGTAGCCGGTCAGTGCCAGCACCACGAGAACGCTCAGAATCATTCCTTTTATCATGACTTTTGGGTGGATAAGCACTACTCTTCACTCTGGCCTGGATTTCGTATGACTTTCCAGAAGCTTTTTAAAAACCGTATACGCGGGCGGGGTATCGTCCACATCGGCATACAATTCCGCGTGCCGGGCCATTAGTTGCTTCAGGTCATCGCCCTTTGGTGTCCGATAGTCCGGATTGGCCCCTTCCTTCAGCAACAGTTGGCAAATGTCCCACAACTGCTCCCGGGCCGCATACATCAGGGGTGAATAGCTCGCTTCGTACGTCGTTTCGTCATCCACCATCACGGCGTTGGGATCGGCACCCCGCTCGAGCAATACCCTGACTTTCTCCAGTCGGTCGTCGCCATAGCGCATCACTTCAAACAGAATTGGGCTACCGCCCTCGGGCCGAAAATTGGGGTCTGCGCCTTTGTTCAAAAACCATTTGAGTAAGATCGCCGGTCCCTGTTTACAAACCCTGAAATGCGTCGGCACCTGCTGCGGATCCGTTCCCTGGATGGTGGCGCCGTGGTCGATCAACAGCTTCAGGCACGCCATCAGTTGTGTGATGTTTTTGGTGGTGGCGGCTTTCTCACCCGCAAAATCGAGGAGGGTCGTCGCGTAATAACCGGGTTCATTCAGGCGTGGAACCGGCTGTTGCAACAACTGCCGAAGCCGCGTGGTGTCGGCGGCTGCCAGAGCGGCTGCCAGGTCCCGGCGGGGTTTATCGTCAAAATAGAGCGAGCCATTGTCACGGGCTGCCGCAACCTGGTTCCTCTCCAGCGAAGTGAAGTAGTGGTCAGATAGACGCGACAGAATGAAGAGCCCCGGCATCAGCATCAGGATCATGATGAGAACCTTCGGGATGGTGTATGGCAGGAGATTGAGTCCCAGAAATAGGATTAGGATGAACGCACCGATAGAGGCAAAACCAACGCCCAATCCCTGGGTGGCCGCATCACCACTCGGGCGGCTTAGCCCCAGCAGTACATAGAGAACCCAACTCCCGTATAAACCGATCAGAATCCAGTTCAGTATCGTGAGGACTTTCAAAGCTTCCATCAGGATTTTTTGGTCGACTTCGCGTTCAGAAACGTCTTAAAAGCCTGATAGTCTGCCGGCAGGGTCTTCCGGTCCGTATACGGTTCTTCGTAGCTGGTCAGCACGGTTTTCAGATCTTCACCTTCCGGAGTCCGGTAGGTCGGGTCGGCCCCGCGTTCCAGCAGAAGCTGGCAAATGACCCAGGACTGTCGCTGTGCGGCATACATCAGGGGCGATGTAAACGGCTTGATCGTGTACTCATTGCTACCGGCGGGCGCATTCGGATCGGCGCCGTGATCGAGCAATACCTTTACTTTTTCAAGTTGCTCCACATCCAGTCCCATCACTTTAAAAAGCATCGGGCTGCCTGCGTGCGGCCTTTCATTCGGATCAACTCCTTTGGCTAAAAACCACTCCAGAAGGGCGGGCGAACCGATTTCGCAGATTTGAAAATGGGTGGGTGTGTGCAACGAATCAGGCCCCTGAAAGGTTGCACCATGTTCCATCAGCAGTTCCATGCATTGCAGGACCCGTGGCGGATTCTGACTCCTGACCGCCGTCATGGCTGCAAAATCGAGCAGGGTCGTGGATTGGTAGCCGCTTTGATTGAGCTGGCGTGGGTTCTTTTGCAAGAGCGTTTTCAGTTGCTCCACATCACCAACCGCCACGGCAGCCGCAATTTGCTGCCGCTCTACATCCGGAAAATAGAACGAGCCGTTTTCCACAGCCACGGCATCTCTGCGCTGTTTTTGTAATTCAAAATAATTGCTGATGCCGTTGTACAAGCCAAAAACCGCAGGCAATGCCAGAACGATCAGCGCGGTGATCTTCGCAAAACGGTACGGCAGTAGATTGAGAACGATGAGCCCGGCCAGGACGAGCGTGGCAAAAATCGCCAGGCCCGATTCCATGCCCCGCCCGGCGGCATCGTTGCCGGAGCGGTTCACGGTCATCAGGGTAAAAATGACCAGTGCTCCGTAAATGCCGATAAAAATCCAGTTGGTCGTAGTAATGATTTTCATGCCCCGAAGATGAGAAGAACAACCGGCGAACACCATCGAAAATCAACACTGAGTTGTTTTGGGTTAATAAGTAACGCCGGTATCCAACGGCTGCCTTGACCACCGGGGTTTCACTCAATAGATTTCCGTCAGAAATTTTAGTCCAACCACCGTTTTTGACCAAACTTAAAGTAACTTAGGTACCTGAATTACAGGGAGTTTTTTGTGTTTACTATTTTCATGGACCGAATTCCGTTATGAAACGATATCTCACACTCCTGCTGGTCATGCTGTCGATTGCCAGCCGCGCCAATTCCATCCTGATTCCGATGGACGACCGCCAGAAAAACCACTTAAAGTCATACGGGATTGCCTATTTCGTTCTGAAAGCCGGACTGGAAGTCGACTGGCTGCTGAACTACCGGGGCGGGAGTTTCATGATCAAACACAGCCCGACCATCGAGACCGAATGCCGGGTTCGGGGCATTTCTTTCGAGATCATATCGGATGCCGATGCCAACACCATTCAACAGCAGATTTCCAACCCGGACCTGAACATGGCGTCGGTCAAGCTGGTGTCGGCGGCCCGGATTGTGGTCTATTCCCCGATCAAGGTCAGCCCCTCCGAATTTGAAAATACGGATGCGGTTTTACTGGTGCTCAAATACGCCGAAATTCCGTTTGAGGTGGTGTATGACGAAGAAATTCTGAAAGGTGATCTGGCCAAATACGACTGGATTCACCTGCACCACGAAGATTTTACGGGTCAGTATGGCCGCAACACCCGCCGGATGTCGGCGGAAGATGTCAAGGCGCAGGAAGACATTGCCAAGAAATTCAATTACCCGAAAGTGTCCCAGATGAAACTGGCGGTTGCCAAGAAAATCCGCGATTTCTGCGCCGGGGGCGGGTATATGTTTGCCATGTGTTCGGGCGCCGAAACGTTCGACATTGCGCTGGCGGCCGAGGGCGTCGACATTGTGAGCAGCACCTACGACGGCGACGGCATCGATCCCAAAGCGCAGTCGAAACTGGATTTTGAAAAAACCGTCGCCTTCCAGAACTTCACTCTCGAACTCGACAACGGCTACGGCGGCATGGCGTTCTCCGACATCAACAGCTCGGCAGGGCGGTTTGGCGGTGGCTGGGATCAACCCTCGGGCTATTTTAACCTGTTCAATTTCTCGGCGAAATGGGACATGATTCCCGCCATGCTCGTTCAAAATCACGAATCGAACATCAAGGAATTCCACGGCCAGACCACGGCTTTTCGCAAAAGCACCGTCAAACCCAATGTGCTGGTAATGGGCACCAGCCCGTCCTCCGACCGCTACATCTACGGCGAAGTCGGCATTGGCCAATGGACGTTTTACGGGGGCCACGATCCTGAAGGCACGCGGGGCGGAGGCTGGCGAATGGCGACCGACCTGAATTTACACCCCAATTCGCCTGGTTACCGCCTGATTCTGAACAACGTGCTGTTTCCATCCGCCAAGAAGAAGAAGCGGAAGACGTAATTGCCCCGACAGCGGCCAACGGTCCTGTCGGCGGCAATTACGTCTTCCGCTTCTTCTGTATTCAGGCTGATTTTACGACAAACCGAACCCTGACAGCGGCAATCACGTCTTCCACTTCTTCTGTATTCAGGCTGATTTTACGACAAACCGAACCCTGACAGGGCCTACGGCCGCTGTCAGGGTTCGGTTTGTCGTAAAATCGAGGCTTGTTGGAGCGCATTTTTCAATTCTTCAATCACGATCGGTTTGGCGATGTAGTCGTCCATCCCCGCGTGCAAACACGCTTCACGATCGTCGGCCATGGCGTTGGCCGTCATTGCAATGATGGTCGGTTGAGGCCCTGGCTGCTGGCGAATCCAGATGGTGGCTTCCAGACCGTTCACTTCCGGCATCTGCACATCCATCAGAATGACTTCGTAAAACCGCCGTTGCACCAGATCCAGCACCTCGGCGCCGTTTTGGGCCAAATGCGCCTGATAGCCCAGTTTACTCAGAATGTTGAGCGCCAGTTTCTGATTGGCCGGGTAATCTTCCGCGACCAGAATCTGCAGGGGATAGTCTTTGGAAAACTGATCCGACAGCGCGTGGTGGACCGCTTTGGCAGCAACCGTCCGGGGTTCGACCGATTGCTTCAGTTGTTTTTGCACCACATCAAAAAGCTGTTGCTGCTTGACGGGCTTGGTCAAAACCGCCGAGAAAAGTTCCGGATACGATTTGCGGCTTTCTTCACCGATGGAACTCAGCAGAATAACCGGCAGCGTCAGGGTTCGCCCGCGGATGGCCCGCGCCAGTTGCACCCCATTCATTTCCGGCATTTGCATGTCTGTAATAACCAGTTGAAAAGGAACTTCCTGGTTCATGATTGCCAGGGCCTGCTTGCCCGACGAAGCCGCTACCACCACGAGTTTCCACTGCTCAAGGTGGGCTTTCAGAATGGTCAGATTCGTGGGGTTGTCATCGACGAGCAAAACCCGTTTCCCGTCGTTTTCACCGGTATTGAAGAAAATATACTGCCGCTGGGCCTGCTGGCTGATCCGACATCGAATCGTGAACGTGAAGGTCGTTCCCGTTCCGATCTGGCTATGAACCGTAATTTCCCCGCCCATGAGCTTAACCAGCCGCTCGCTGATGGCCAGCCCCAGGCCCGTACCACCATACCGCCGGGTCATCGACGAATCGACTTGTGAAAACGCTTTGAACAGCCGTTGCAGTTTGTCTTCCGGAATGCCGATGCCCGTATCCCGAACCCGAAAAACCAGTTCCAGTTCCTGATCGCTGATCCGCCGTTGCAACCCAATGCTGACAAACACTTCGCCCCGCTCGGTAAACTTGATGGCATTGCCCACGAGGTTGATCAGAATCTGACGCAGGCGCAGGCTGTCGCCGATGACCTGTGTCGGCACCTGGGGATCCAGTTCATACACCAGGTCCAGCTCCAGTTCGGCGGCTTTGCTGGCAAACAGATCGAGGACGTCTTCCACACAATGGCGCAAATCGACGTCCTGGAGTTCCAGTTCCAGACTCCCGGATTCGATCTTGGAAAAATCGAGAATGTCGTTGATCACCCCCAGCAGGTTGGTTCCGCACTGGTGAATGGTGTCGACGTATTCGTGCTGCTCTTCCGACAGTTCCGTCTCCTGCAACAAATAGGTCATGCCCAGCACGCCGTTCATGGGCGTCCGGATTTCGTGGCTCATCGTGGCCAGAAAGACGCTTTTGGCCTGATTGGCTTTTTCGGCTTCTTCCCGTGCGTGTTTTTCCTGCAACCGTTGTTCGTGGATTTCTTCTATGAGCACCTGCAAATGTTCCGATTGGGTCTGAATTTCTTCCGACTGGTACAGCACTTCGGCAGTTCGTTCGCCAACCTCTTTTTCGAGTTCCTTCTTTTGGTTTTCGATGGTTTTTACCCGATGCCGGTACAAGCCATAGGCTCCCAGCAGCAAGGCCAGCACCAGGCCGGTCCGAAACCACCAGGTAGCCCAGAAGGGCGGGGTAATGACAATCCGGAGCGACGTGCCCCGCTCATTCCAGACGCCGTCGTTGTTGGATCCCCTCACCCGGAAAACATACTCGCCGGGGTCCAGGTTGGTGTACGTGGCCATCCTGGAATGACCGGCGTAAATCCAGCCCCGATCAAACCCCTCCAGTTGATACGCATACTGATTTTTTTCGGGCAGGCTGTAATTCAAAGCCGCAAAAGTTACCGAGAACATCGACTGCCAGTAGGCCAGCGTGATGAGGGTGTTTTCATCAATGCTTTTTCGAAGCAGCGAATCCGGAGCGCCAATGACAACGGGTTGATTGAAAAGGTGGAAATGGGTGATAAAAACCGGTGGAATCGCCGAATTATCGCGCAAACTATCGGGATCAAACGCGTTCAGGCCGTTGGTTCCGCCAAAGAAAAGTTCACCCAGCCGCCCCTTGAACACCGCCCTCCGGTTGAACGAGTTACCCTGCAAGCCATCGCTGACGCTGTAGTTCCGGAAGGTGCCGGTCCGCGGATTAAACCGGGAAAGCCCCTGGTTGGTGCTGATCCAGAGGTTTTTCCGACGGTCTTCCACCAGCCCCTGAACCACCTCGTTCGGCAAGCCCTCCGGCTGACGGTATACCGTAAAGGCTTGTGCTTTGGCATTGAATTTGTTAAGCCCGCTGTCGGTGCCCACCCACACCGTACCGTTGGAATCTTCGTAAATGCTGTTGACCAGATTATTGCTCAAACTTCCGGGCACATTTCGGTGGTACCGGTACCTCGTAAAGGTGTTGCTCCGGCGATCGAACCGGTTTAGCCCACCGCCTTCCGTGCCGACCCAGATGGTGCCGCTCCGGTCGCAATACAACGCCCGAATAACCGCGTGGCTCAGGGTGCCCGGTTGGGTCGGATCAGGCCGGTAATGCGTAAACAAACCGGTTTTCTTATTGTAACGGCTCACCCCGGCGCCAAGCGTCCCGAGCCACAGGTTGCCTTCATGGTCTTCGGTAATGGCGCAAATGCTTTCGTGGCTGATGCCATCCGGGCCGTCACTCCTCGGAAAATTGACAAACTCACCCGGTTCTTTTTCCCACCGGCTCAGTCCGCCCTTGTAACTGCCCGCCCAAATCCGGTGATCGCGGTCTTCGAAAACGCACATCACGAAGTCGCTACCGATGCTGCGCGGGCGGTCAGGGAGGTGCATAAACCGGGTAAACTGATTCGTTTTGCGGTCCAGGCGGTTCAGTCCCCCGCCGTCCGTCCCCATCCAGAGCTTCCCTTCAGCATCTTCCAGAACGGACAATACATTGTTGTTACTGAGGCTGTTGGGATTGTTGCGATCTTTTTCATAGCGTTCAAATTTCCGGGGTTCACGGTCGTAAAAATTGATTCCTCCGCTGTAGGTGCCGATCCACATATCGCCTTTTCGATCCCGGCAAATGGCATAAATCGAGCCATTGTTCAAGCCTTCGCTGTTGGTTTCGCTGAAGGGATAGCGGATAACCGTAGCGAGATCCCTGCTCAGAATGCTAATGCCGCCGTTCCGGGTGCCCATCCACAGATCTCCCGCGTTGCCTTCTTCCAGCGAAATGACGTCGTTGTGGCCAATGGTGTTGACATCGGTTTTGCTGTGTTGAAACCGGGTAAACGTTTGCTGATCGGCATTCAACAGGTTCAATCCCCCACCCTCAGTGGCCACCCAGATCCGGTTTCGTGAATCCTGCAAAAGGGCCGTTGTGTTATTGTTGCTTAGCGAGCCCGGGTCGGCGGGATTGTTGACAAAGTGCCGGAAAGTTTGAGTCGTCGCGTCGAACAGGTCCAGCCCTCCTCCGCCCGTTGCCGCCCAGAGCCGTCCTTTCGCATCGACCAGCATATCGTAGATAAAATCATTCCCCAGACTCCGGGGTTTGGCCGCATCGTGGGTGAAATGGGTGAAGGATTTCCGGGTCGGGTCGAAGCGGTTCAAACCGCCACCGTACGTGCCGACCCACAGCATTCCCTGACGATCCTCCGCAATCGAAATCACCTGGTTATGACTCAGGCTGTTGAGTTTATCGGACGTCCGCTGAAAGCTGACAAAGGTGTCGGTTTCCCGGTCAAAAAGATTCAACCCGCCGTCTTCCGTGCCAACCCACAGGCGACCTTTCCGGTCTTCATAAAGGGCCCGAATAAAATTATGACTCAGGCTGGTCGCTTTTTTCGGGTCATTCCGGTATACGGTGAAGGTGTAGCCATCAAACCGGTTTAAACCGTCCTGCGTGCCAAACCACATAAATCCCCGCTTGTCCTGTAAAATACAGGTTATATTGTTTTGGGATAGCCCTTCATTGGTGGTAAGGTGTTTAAACCGTATCGGAACGGCCTGGGCATCAAATGGCTGAACCTGCAACAGGAATAGCAATAGAACAGCACATATTACTTTCATACGAAGCCCGTTGCGTTATTTTTAATAAAATAACTGTTTCTCAACAAATTATAAACGTGTCTGGCAATTGTACTATTCCATCAAAAATCGTGCGTAAAATTTTATTCACAGAAAACAGTTTTGTTATCGATTGATTTTTCATGTTGCCTTATTCACCAAACCCCGCCCAGTGTCAATTACCGCTTAAATAGTGAGTGATCGGTTCGTTATTTCGATCCATTATGGAACGATTTTTCACCTTGTTCGTCGCCAGCCTGTGTGCGGCTCCCCTGTTTTATTTTTTGTTTTCCGAAGTGACCGTTGCCCTCAACAGCCAGGCCACCGGTCCCGATGCCCGGCTGGGCGTAGCCTACCTGGCAACCTGGGGCGGTTTTCTGGCGGCATTCGTCGGGTTCTTCGTGGTCTGGTTTCTGGCTCGGTATTGTCTGGTCGAAACGTACCTCCGGTACCTCCAGGTTTTCGACGGGATTGCGCTCATTGGCTGGTTCGTATTCTACCTGAACTGGTCGGATCAGCAGGAATACCGGCTGGACTATCCCAACCACCGGGCGGTGTTGGAAGTGGAAATGCGTGCCGCCCAATCGTTTCTCAAGGGCGAGCCCATCGACAAAGTCCTGATTCCCCAGTTCATCGGGCAGGACCTGGACATGTCGCATGTGGATCGGATACGGAAGGAGGGAAATTTTGTAATTTTACCGTGGGAAACCACCCCAATCAGTCTGAAAAAATGGCAAATGCGGGTATTCGTTCATACTACTCCGGTCGATTTTCCGCTCGACCTGCCCAGGCGGCCGCAGGCATCGACGGATTGGTCGGCCTGGCTGATTCCGTCCGATAAACAGGAAGATCCTTTGCCCGATGGCGCCCTGGAACACACCGCGCTCCGGTATCGCTTCCGGCTAATTCCCCACGGGTCGCCGGAATAAGCAACTTGATGGATCAGCTGAGCCGACCGACCGCCGATCACGGGTCGGGCGACTCAGTGAACGACTTATTTCACGATAGGTGAAACCGGCTCATAGAGGTTGTATATCTCCATGATGCTTTTCATTTTCTCTTCAAAATTAATCTTCAGATCAATCAATTTTCCGGTACGAACATCGAACACCCAGCCGTGAACCCGGACACCCCGTTCCCGGAAAGCTTCCTGAATGGCTGCGGTTTTGATCAGATTCACACACTGTTCTTCCACGTTCAGTTCCACGAGTCGGTCGTAACGGGCTTTAACATCCGCGATGGCATTCAATTCGTCCTTATGAAAGCGGTATACATCGCGAATATTGCGCAACCACGGGTTTAAAATGCCTAAATCGACCGGTTCCATGGCCGCTTTCACGCCCCCGCAGTTGTAGTGTCCACACACCACTACATGGTTGACTTTCAAGTGCCGGACGGCATAATTCAACACCGACATGACATTTAAATCGACGTTGTTGACCAGGTTCGCAATGTTCCGGTGTACGAACACTTCGCCCGGCTTAACCCCCATCAGGTCTTCGGCAGTAACCCGGCTGTCGGAACAGCCAATGTAGAGAAACTCCGGCTGCTGCCCCTGCGACAACTTAGTGAAATAATCTTTGTCGCCAGCCAGTTTCTCGGCGATCCACTTTTCGTTGTTTTGAAATACGCTGCTAATATTCATGGGATAGGATGATAAAGTAAGCGCCCAATCTCGCCAATATATTTCTTTCTTTCAAAAATCAGACAAAAAACCGACTGTACATCACACCCAACCGGTCGCCCCTTTTTTATGGTTGTTGGATTATTTCTCTTCCGCAGTCTGATCGATTAGCTTCTGCAAGGCCTTATCGAGATCCGGGGTATCTGGGAGCGTCAGCCGGAAAATTTCTTCGAGTGCGGTACGGAATTCGGCCACACTGCGGAGTTCACGCTGCTCCGATTCGCCCCCCAAATGGTGCGTCGTCAACACCGTATCGCGCAGGCCATACCGCCGGTCGACCGTCGTTCGGGCGACGGCCAGGCTGCGGAGAAAATACGAATTGGGATGCGAACACAGGTAATAGCTGAACATTTCGTAATCGGGCAACAGAAACTCCCGCAACGTAAAGCGATACAACGACCGCCACTCGTTCCTGACTTCAGCCTGTACTTCCAGCTCACCATTTGATTCGATCAACCGGAACGGCTCGTGGGGAGTTTCCTGCACGGTATTCAGCTCAAGCCGTACGGGGCCGGTGGGCGACAAACCGCCAAAGCCCACATCCACCAGGTACGATTCCGGCCCCACCTCCACCTGCAGCAGCATATGGCTGATGGCTTTGACACTGCCTTCCGGAACGTTCCACAAAACGCGGGCGGCCAGTCCCCGAACCCGAAATCCCAGGGTTTGCAAGACGAAGCTCAACAACCGGTTTTGTTCGAAACAATACCCGCCCCGCCCACGCTGCACCATTTTTTGCTGCAGCGACTCACTGTCCAGCAAAACCGGCAGGCCCAGCAACGGGTTGAGATTTTCAAACGGGATGCTTTCGGTGTGGAGACGTTGGAGGGTTCGCAGCGTTTCGAGCGTGGGCGTGCGGTCTCCGGTGTACCCAATGCGCTGAAAATAAGCGTCGAGATCGATTCCCGACGTAGCTGGCGCTGGTTCTTGTTGCGGAATGAGTTGGGATGGCATGGGTGCAAAGTTATCAACACCCCTGAAAAAATAAGCGGGAAAATTTTTCAAAAATTCAAACGCCCGGTTTTTACTGCTGACACAGGGCTGTCACCCATCGGTTGTACTTTTACTTTTGATCGATACGAAACGGCAACCAACCCAATCCCGACCCGCCATCGTCCCTTTTCACCGACGCCATGACCCATTCAGACCTCGTTCAATACCGCCTTCATCACCAGCACCTGACACAATCCTGGCTGACAACACCCGGCGACCTGGTAGCCTGGTTTGGGGCCGTTCAGGGGCAGGATTATGCGGCTGGGAAATGGGCCCTTGGCAACCGGCTACCCGGCAGCACCGACGCCGGCATCGAGCAGGCGATTGCCGATCGAACCATCCTGCGTACCTGGCCAATGCGCGGCACCCTGCATTTTGTGGCGGCTGCCGATATTCACTGGATTCTGGACCTAAACCAGCCCCGTTTGCAAACCCTCTATGCCAGTCATTTCCGCCGGCTTGAACTCAGCGAACCGGTTATTGCAAAAAGTAAAGCGGTTTTCACGAAAGCGTTGTCGGGCGGCCACCACCTGACGCGCTCCGAACTAAAAACCGCTCTGGAACAGGCGGGCATTCCGGCCCACGAAAACCGCCTGAGTCTGCTGCTGGCGCGGGCTTCCTACGACCGGCTGCTTTGCCACGGTGTCCGTCGGGACAAGGAGTTTACGTTCACGCTGCTGGACGACTGGGTGCCGCCCACAAAACCGCTGCTGCGCGAAGAAGCCCTGGCCGAATGGACCCGGCGGTATTTCACCAGCCACGGACCGGCGACCCTGGCGGATTTTAGCTGGTGGTCGGGCCTGACGCTGACCGACGCCAAAATCGGAATGGATCTGATCAAATCCGGTTTCGTGTCTGAGGTGGTGGCTGGTCAAACGTACTGGATGCCTGCGTCTCTGCCCACCCTGCACGATCACATCACAACCGCCTATCTGTTACCGGTTTACGACGAATACCTGGTCGCCTACAAAGACCGGAGCGGCCCGCTTGGCGGTTTGGATCCGGCGCAGATCGCCAAAACCGGCAACGGTATTTTCAGCCCGGTTATCGTAATCGACGGGCGGGTGGCTGGCACCTGGAAACGGACGTTAAAGAAAGATTCGGTTTGGATCGAAACCAGCCTGTTTACCACCCTGACCGATGCGCAGCAACAGGCCCTGTCCGATGCCAAAGAGCGGTATCGACGGTTTTTAGGCACGTCACCGGTTTATACCGCCCATTCACTCACCGCAGAACGGTTACCCGTAAGAAAGTAGCCGGAACGGAGGTCGTGTTCTCACGGGTACTTTGATTCTGGCTGGTAAACAATGCTTCCAGTTCCTGCTTCAGATCACCCGCCTTCCCATTTTTTTCGGCGGCTTCAAACGCGTTCATGGTGGGTCCGTAGTAGTTCCGGAACCGGTTTAGAAATTCGGCCGGCGAAAAAGGCGCATTGAAGGTATAGGTATCCTTTTCGAAGGATACATTCCCTTCCGGTATTCCGGCCTGTCCAAAGCGTTCCAGCACCTGGCTCTCCACGCCCCACAGCATGGGACTGATGAATCCCTCCGGCGTTGGGGGTGTATAGGCTGAACTGATCCTCAGTATTTGCGCAACCAGCGTAGGATCGCCCGGTATCCAGTTTCCCATGACGATCCGGCCACCCGGGCGGGTCACCCGAACCATTTCTTTGGCGACCTCGAAGGGTTGGGGTGCAAACATGGCTCCGAAGATGCTGACGACCAGGTCAAATGACTGATCCTTCAACTCGCTCAGATCGGTGGCGTCGCCTTCCTGAAAGGTGCAGTTGGTCAGCCCTTCGCTCCGGGCCCGTTGGTTACCGGCTTCGACCAGATTCCGGGCGATATCGACCCCTAAAACCTGGGCTCCCAGCCGTGCGGCCGGGATGGCGGTCGTGCCGTCTCCGCAACCTAGGTCAAGGACGTTTAGCCCTTTCGTGATCGCCAGTTTGTCGACCAGAGCGGCCCCGCTTTCCCGCATCGTTTCGGCCAGGCGGGTGAAGTCGCCTTTTTCCCATAATGCTTTGTTTGGATTCATCATTTTTTAGTTAAAAATGTAAGGTGAAAAGGGTTGTTTGAGTTTGACAAAAGTCAACCGCCGGTGTAGTAGACGGGAGGGCGGTTCAGAATGAGACCTTTCCCGCAAAAACCGGCACAAAGGTACGGGGTGGCAATCACCCTAAAAATCACCGAAATCAGTGATTTTGGGTCACTGATTTCGGTGATTTTTGGTCAGGGAACCCAATACCCGGCGGTTCTTTGAAGAAGCATTCATCGTATCGTCAGCAAAAAGTGAAGATACCGTAAAAAACGGATTGCTGCCCGGGTTAATCTGCACCTATTTTCCGGAAAATATCAAACCGGTGCCAGCCGTTGCTTTCGGCATACTCTACCTGCAACCCGTACGTATCGCAGATCTCCTTGATGATGGCCAGCCCCAGGCCCACGGAATCCAGACTGGAGCCTTCTTTTTTGAAGCGTTCAAAAAGGCGCTCGGGGTTCGAAACCAGCGCATTCCCGGTATTGCCAAGCGACAGATTTTTGCCGTTGGACGCCAGTTCCACACGCCCCTCCGCGTGGTTGTGTTTGATGGCATTGTTGACCAGATTCGCCACCAGACTATCGGCCAGTGCCGGGGGCAGTTGAACCGTAAACGGCACCAAGTTCCGGATCTCCACCGCAATTCGTTTGTGGAGCAATACCTCGTCCATCGCGTTCAGTTTTTCGGCCAGCAATGCCGCCAAGTCAACGGTTTGATTATTAGTAAACTGCTGATTATCAATCTTTGCCAGCAAGAGTAATCCCTGATTCAGCCGGGCCATGCGCCGGGAGGCCTGGTAAATTTCCTCGATCCAGCGGGTTTGCGTCTCCGTCAGTTTTTCCGACTGGATGAGTTGCTCCACTTTGGCGTTGATCAAGGCCAGGGGCGTCTGGATTTCGTGGGAGGCATTTTCGGTAAATTCTTTCAGGCTGCGGTAGTCCTGCTGCATTTTGTCGCCCATCTTGCGCAGCACCTCGTTCAATTCCCGAAACTCGTTGATCTCCGGTTTGTCGAGTTGCAGGGGCGTCGCACTCGCCAGATTGAAGCGTTTGATGCGGGACAGGCTTTCGTAGAACGGCAGCCAGAGCCGCCCCGACAGTTTTCCCTGAAACCAGAACGTGCCGAGCAGCAGCAATCCCAGACAGGCCGCCATCGTCACCGTGATGACTTCAATGAGTTGGTAGGATTGAATCAGGGATTTCCGAATCGACACCCGATGCATTTCTCCCTGGATCGGTACGTAAAACGTGAGTTGCCGAAACGGCATCAGCTCCTGGTCGTACCGGTTCTGGATCAGCGTATCGATAAACGTTTCCGAAAGCCGGGTTTGCCGCCCAACCGGAACAACGTCGATCTTGTTTTCAACAAAATAGGTCGTATCCGACCAGGCTTTGTGCTGTTTCAGATAGGCTTCAAAATCCCGCTTTTCAACCTTCAGCCGGGTTTCCACTTCGTTGTAAATCAAAATCCGGACGACCTGATAGAAGGCCAGCCCGGCGAAGAGGTAAATGGCTAGCGAGAAGGCCAGGTAAATGCGGTTGGTTTTAGCGAGTAGTTTCACGGTTCCCCGAATTTGTAACCGATCCCGTATACCGACCGTACATAATCCGAACCGCCTTTTTCGAGCAGTTTCCGGCGCAGGTTTTTGATGTGTGAATACACCATGTCCAATGAATCGGCGGAGTCGATGTTGTCGCCCCACAAATGCTCGGCGATGGAAACTTTGGTCAGCACAACGTCGATGTTCGACAAAAAATACAGCAGCAGATCGTATTCTTTCCGGGATAAAACCGCCAGTTGGCCGTTCACATACACCTTCCGCGACGACGGATTCACCCGGATTTCCCGGAACCGGATTTCAGTGTGTCCGCCAAAATTCCGCCGGCGAATCAGCGACTTCACCCGGGCATTCAGCTCCGACAGGTGGAACGGTTTGGTTAGGTAGTCATCCGAGCCAATTTCCAACCCCCGAATCTTGTCTTCCAGCGCGTTACGGGCCGAAATGATGATCACGCCGGTGGTGGCCAGCAGTTTTTTCAACGTCTGAATCAGTTGAAAACCGTCACCGTCGGGCAACGTCAGGTCCACAATCACACAATCATACTGATACAGGTAAATTCGTTCGTCGGCTTCCCGGAAAGTCCCCGCCGTCTCGCAAAGATACCCCTCTTTGTTCATATAGTCGGTGATGCTTTCGGCCAGGCCTTTTTCATCTTCTACCACCAGTACTTTCATGCTTCTTAGGGTTCATCAACAACTTAAACACCAAAAGTAGCGGCCAATGTTGGAAACATTCTGGAGGGAAAAGTTATTACGCAGAGTTAAGCGGAGAAAACCAGAGTTAAGCAGAGTTGTTTCTTCTCTGTGTAACTCCCCTTTTTCTCCGCTAAACTCTGCGTAATAACTTTTCTCTACTCTCCAACTTCCCAAATGTTTCCAGAATTGCCCCGTTGTTTTGCAGGCACTTACCACGGTTTTGTCACCAACACCGGAAAAAGAGTTGCCAATGAAACACGTACATTTTAGGTTCCGCCGATTGCACATCTGGTTACTGACGGCCACAACCGGAACGCTCCTGTTTGGCCCGAGTATGGTTCAGGCGCAAACCCTGACGCTGTCGCAGGCCCTGGAGCGGGGAACGCAGGCGTATCCCTTTCTGAAATCCAAACAGGCCGAAATCCAGAGCGCCGAAAAGCGGGTTCAGGCCAGCCGAACGGACTTTCTGCCCAGCGTCATCGTTCAGGATCAGTATACCTATGCGACCAGCAACGCCCTTAACGGTTCGTTCTTCCCCAACGAAGGAACGTCCATTTCAACTTCCGGTGGCATTCGGCCCGACAACATCTACCGGGGCACCACCGGCAGCTTTGTCAGCGCCGTCATCGACTGGCGGATCGTCAACTTCGGTCGCGTAAAAGCCAGTGTGAAAGCCGCCGAAGCCGACCTCAACCGTTCGCAAACCGATTATGACAACGAGCTTTTTCAGCACCAGATCCGGATTATCGACGCGTACCTCACGCTCCTGGTCAACCAGAAACTGGTCGATGTCCAGCGCAGCAACGTCGAGCGGGCAGAAACCTTCAAAAATGTGGTCGATGCGGGCGTTCGTTCGGGCATGCGGGCCGGTGTCGATAGTTCATTGGCCACCGCCGAAGCGGTTCGGGCGCGGTTAGTTCTGCTCGAAAGTCAGCAACGCGAGCAGGTGCAGCGGCTGCGGTTGTCGGAACTCATCGGTCAGGTGCAGGCCGGTCTTCGCATCGACAGCATGCGGTTTTATACCACGCTGCCACAAACCACGTTTCAATCGGATTCCATTTCTCCGAAAAACCCGGTTTTAAGGCTTTTTCAATCACAAATCAACTTTTCGTCCGCGCGAACCGTGGCGCTCCAGCGTTCCATGCTGCCGTCGATCTCGCTCGTTGGGGCTGGTTGGGCGCGGGGTTCGGGCTTTGCCAATGCGGATGAATCCTTCGCAATGGATTTCAACCGGGGACTGGGCTATCAGGCTTCCAACTACCTGGTCGGCGTGGTGGCCCGCTGGAATCTGACCAATAGCCTGCGGCTCAAACACGATGCCCGCAGCGAACAATTCCAGGTCGAACGCTTCCGGCAACTCTACAACGACCAGCAACTGCGCATCACCCGGCAAAACCGGGAAGCCGAAACCCAGTTGTCGCTCGGACTGGAACAGGCGCGTCAGGCACCCGTTCAGCTCCGGGCCGCGCAGCAAGCCTACAACCAGGCCAAGGCCCGCTACCAGAACGGACTGGCCGATTTGCCCACGCTCCTGCAAAGCTTCGTGACCCTGAACCGGGCCGAAACCGATGGCTACGTCGCCACCAGCAACGTCTGGCGCTACCTGCTCCTGAAAGCCGCTGCGGAGGGAGACATTTCGCTGTTTATGAATCAATTGAAGTAAAGTATACGGTTTTCGGTTTACCGTTTTCGGTGGCTGACGCATGCTTCCTGACGGATTTATGCAGAGCGTTAGCTGGCATGCGTCAGCCACCGAAAACGGTAAACCGAAAACCGAAAACCCAGAAATTTTATGTATCAACTCATTCGTTCCGCGTTGCGGAAACCCATTTCGGTGGTGGTATTGGTGCTCGGCCTCCTGTTTTTTTCGGTGATGTCGTTGTTTACCATTCCCGTCGATATTTTCCCGAATCTGGATTTGCCGACCATTTACGTGGTACAGCCCTATGGCGGGATGGCCCCCGACCAGATGGACGGTTTTATTGCCACCCGCTACCAGGATCACTTTCTCTACGTGTCCGGGATTCGCGACATCGACGTGAAGACCATTCAGGGTCTGTCGCTGATCAAATTGTCGTTCTACCCGGGCACGGACATGGCCCAGGCGGCTGCCGAGGTCGCCAACAACGTGTCGCGCGCCAAAGCCTACATGCCGGAGGGAACCGTGCCGCCCCAGGTCGTGCGGTTTGACGCCAGTTCGGTGCCAGTGGGGCAACTGGTTTTTGAAAGCCCGAGCCGCTCGCTCAACGAAATTCAGGATTATGCGTCGTCGCGGGTGCGACCGATGTTCTCGCGGATTCCGGGCGTTTCCAGCCCTCCGCCCTTCGGGGGAAACCAGCGGACGGTGATCGTGAAGGTGAATCCGGCCCTCGTGCGCAGTTATCAACTGACGCCGGAGGAAGTGATCAAATCCATTGTGACCAACAACCAGCCGTCTCCCGCCGGGAACATTCGCATTGGCGAAAAAACGCTGATGACGCCGGTTAACTCGCTGGTGAAGAAGCCCGAAGATTTTCTCAACATTCCGATTCGGGTGGGGTCGGGACCGACGGTTTTTGTGCGGGATATTGCCACGGTGGAAGATGGAGCCGACGTCACGGTGAGTTACGCGCTGGTCAACGGTCGTCGGGCGGTCTATATTCCGGTGGTGAAAAAATCGGATGCCTCGACGCTCGACGTCGTCAACAACATCCGCAAGGCACTGCCCGAATTGCGGGCCGCTGTACCGGAAGACGTCAAGATTTCCTACGAATTTGATCAATCGGTTTACGTCACCAACGCCCTGAAAAGTCTGGTGACGGAAGGGATTCTGGGGGCGGTTTTGACCGGTTTGATGGTATTACTCTTCCTGCGCGACTGGCGCAGTGTGATCATCGTGGTGGTCACCATCCCGATCTCGATTCTGTCGGCGGTCATCATGCTCAATCTGTGCGGGCAAACCATCAACATCATGACGCTGTCGGGGCTGGCGCTGGCCATCGGGATTCTGGTCGATCAGGCGACGGTGACGATTGAAAACATTCACCAGCACCTGGAAATGGGTCGGCCCAAAGCTGTGGCAATCTGGGATGCCTGTAAAGAAATCGTTTTCCCGGAATTCCTGATTCTGCTGGCCATTCTGGCGGTTTTTGCCCCGGCTTTTGTGATGAGCGGGGTTCCGCGCTCGATGTTCCTACCGCTATCACTGTCGGTCGGTTTTGCCATGATTGCGTCGTTTTTATTGTCGCAAACGTTCGTGCCGGTTCTGGCCAACTGGCTCCTGAAAAGCCATCCGGCGCACGAACCGGCCACGCTGGCCCTCGACGCCCAGGAGCGTCATGTTATGCTGGAAGAAGGTGCGCATCCGGTCAAAAATGCGACCGGTTTCGACAAATTCAAACAACGGTATTCGAACTGGCTCGAAAAAATCCTGAACCGCCGGGGCTTGGTGGTGGGCGGTTATCTGGCGGGTAGTCTGGCCATTATCGTCGTGTGTTTCATGGTGATCGGAACGGATATTCTGCCGCACGGCAACAGCCACCAGTTTCAGATGCGCCTGCGGATTCCCGACGGAACGCGGGTGGAACGCACCGAAACCGCTACGCTGAAAGTGCTGGATATTATTAAAGAATCGGTCGGAGCCGACAATGTCGAAATTTCGTCGGCCTACGTCGGTACGGTTCCGTCGAGTTATGGGACGTCCAACATTTTCGTGTTCAACAGCGGCCCGCACGAAGCGGTTTTACAGGTGTCGCTGAAAGAAGATCATCCCGTGAAGATGGATAACCTGAAGGAAGAACTTCGGGAGCGGATTGCCAAAGCGTTGCCGACGGCCAACATTTCCTTTGAACCGATCGAGCTGACCGAGAAAATCATGAGTCAGGGCGCATCGACACCCATTGAGGTGACCGTGGCCGCCAAAGACCTGAGCGAAGCCGGGCGGTTTGCCAACAAGATTCGGGCGGAAATGGCGAAGATCGACTTTTTGCGTGATGTGCAAATTGCGCAACCCCTCGCCTACCCAGTTTTGAACGTAACCCTGAACCGCGAACGGGCCGGTCAACTGGGGGTGACGTCCACGCAGGTCGCCCGGTCGATGGTCGCGGCCACCTCGTCCAGCCGTTTTACCGACAAAAACCTCTGGCTCGATGAATCGAAAGGGCTGGCCTACCAGGTGCAGGTACAGATTCCGGAATATAAAATGAGCAGCGCCAGCGACATCGGGAATATTCCGTTGAAGAGTGGCGAAATGCACCCATTATTATCAGACGTCGCGACGTTTTCGGAAGGAACCGCCCCCGGCGAATACGACCGCGCCGGCCCCAACCGGCTGGTGACGATCACGGCCAATTTGCAAAACAAAGATCTCGGTTCGGCCCAAAAAGCCGTTGAACTGGCAATCAAAAACGCGGGCGACCCGCCCCGGGGTGTGCTCGTTGAACTGGGTGGTCAGACCAGCCTGCTGACGGATACGCTGAGCAGTTTGCAAACCGGACTTCTCGTCGCGATTGTGATCATCTTCTTACTCCTGGCCGCTAACTATCAGTCCTTCAAGCTATCGCTGGTCATTCTGGCGGCTATTCCGGCCGTGGTGGCCGGGGCACTGCTGATGCTGCTGGCCTGCGGAGCCACGCTCAACCTGCAATCGTACATGGGCCTGATCATGTCCGTGGGCGTGTCGGTGGCGAACGCCATTCTGATGGTCACCAACGCGGAAAATTTACGGCTGGAAATGGGCGACACCCGCAAAGCCGTCGTGCTGGCGGCCAACAGCCGGATTCGCCCGATTCTGATGACCAGCATTGCCATGATTGCCGGGATGGTGCCGATGGCGTCCGGCATGGGCGAAGGCGGTGACCAGATTGCTCCGCTCGGTCAGGCCGTCATCGGCGGTTTGATTGCCTCCACGCTGGCGGCTCTGCTGATCCTGCCCTGTGTTTTCACCCAGTTTCAGACCAACGCTTCCGTCCAGTCTGTATCCCTCGATCCGGAAGATCCGGAAAGCAAATTTTACAATCAACCCCTGCATACCGTCGTATGAAACCGTTGTTAAAACTTGTTTGGCCCGTCGTCGCTGCTGCCGGAATGGCGGCCTGTACGTCGGCCGCCAGTGAAGAAAAGAAAACCGTTAAAGCACCTGACTTACAAAAGATTGCCGTAGCTGAAGTGCAAACGATGCGTCCCAGCCAGGCGGTCACCCTGCCGGGCGAACTGAAACCCTGGAACCGCGTCAGCCTGTACGCCAAAGTGAAAGGATTCATCCGCGATGTGCGGGTTGATCGCGGTTCGCCGGTTCGGAAAGGTCAGGTGCTGGCCGTGCTCGATGCGCCGGAGGTGTTGTCGGAACTGAGCACCGCACAGGCGCAACTCCAGGCGCAGGAAGCCGCGTTGCAGGAACAAACCGCCCGGTTCCGCGCCAGTCGGCTGACCTACAACCGCTTGCTGCAAACCAGCAAGGTCGAAGGAGCGGTTTCGCTGCACGAACTCGATCAGGCGCAGGCGAAGATGCTGGCCGACAGCGCGACGGTGGCCGTTGCCACCGGAAATATTCAGGTGGGCCGCTCCAATTACCAGACCAAGAAAGAACTGCGGCAATACCTGACCATCACCGCGCCGTTCGACGGCGTGATCACTGAACGGAATGTAAGTGCCGGAGCGCTGGTGGGTGCGGGTGACAGCAATGCCAAACCGTTGTTTGTGCTGGAAGACAGTCGGACGTTGCGGTTAACGGTGGCGATTCCCGAAACGTTTGCGAATCAGTTGGCCGCCAAAAGTGCGGTTACGTTTACCGTCAACGCCATTCCTGAACAGCAATTTAACGCCAAACTGGCCCGAAGCGCCCAGAGTCTGGTGGAAGCCAACCGGTCGATGCTGGCGGAATTTGACGTTGACAACAAGGCCAATCAACTGAAATCCGGGATGTATGCTGAAGTGAAGATGCCGATGGAACGAACAGCTCCTACGTTGTTTGTGCCGAAAACCGCCGTGGTCAGTTCCAGCGAAAAAACGTTCGTAATTCGCGTCAATAACCACAAAGCCGAGTGGGTCTCGGTCGAAAAAGGCAACACGCTCGACAGCCTGGTCGAAGTGTTCGGCGGTCTCAAAGCCGGCGAACCGGTGGTCCGGGTGGCGTCGGAAGAAATTCGCGATGGTCAGGCTTTAAACGCTTCTCAACAATGATGCGGCACTGGATTTTGCTGGGGGTGGTTTTGCTATTCGCTCAGGGTTGTGCGACCCACCGGACGCATTACCAACTGGTGTATCGAACCGACCGGGGCGGCTACCAGATTCAGGCACCGGATCTGCGGTCAGTGAAGGTCCACTGGCACCCGTACAACGTGCAGGTAACGACGGATTCGGGTCAGAAAAAAACCGTAGCGACGGAACAGCTTTGGGGGTATCAGCAGACGGACGGAACCTTGTACCGGCTGTATCTCGGAAACACCTACGAGGTGGTGCAGGAAAAGACGCTGACGCTCTACCGCCAGTCGGACTTTGGGGAAGGGGCCACGGAACATTATTTTTTCAGCGTCACGCCCGACGAACCGGTGCTGTCGCTAAACCGCCATAATCTGGAAGTGGCTTTTGCCAAATACCCGTGTATACAGGAATTGATCCAGCAAACGCCCGCCCGAAACTGGCTCAAAACCGATCACAAACGCTACCGGCTGATCGAAAGCTACGAACATTGCTATCACCCTGTCAGCGGTTATAGACCCTGACAGGGGTGTAAGTCATCAGAAAGCCTCAGTACCCTGTCAGGGTCTGCGACCGCTGACAGGGTACTGAGAGGGTCAATCTTCTTCATAAAACTCCAACGGTAAGCCATCCGGATCGCTGAAAAACGTAAACCGTCGCCCGGTATGCGCATCGATCCGGATGGGTTCTGCGTCAATACCAGCGGTTTCCAGTGCGGTTTTGGCGGTTGCTACGTCCGACACCGCAAAGGCCAGATGCCGCAATCCGAGGGCTTCGGGCCGGGAGGGCCGCGCGGGCGGATTCGGAAATGAGAACAGTTCGATGATGTACTGGCCGTTCAGTTCCAGATCCAGTTTGTACGAATCGCGTTCGGCGCGAAACACTTCCCGGATGATTTTCAACCCCAATATTTCCGTATAAAAATGCTTCGACCGCTCGTAATCCGAGCAAATGATGGCGATGTGGTGAACGCTGTTGAGTTGTAGCATGGCAATTTTTGATGCGCAGCAGGAATAATAACACTATTTTTTAGAACTATAAAGCAGATTTGTCGAACAACCTGCTTTATAGTTTGCAAACCCGGGAAACCAGCCACAGGGGTTTGCGCGAAAAACCAACCTCCTAAGCCCTGCGTTATGTCAGTATTCATGAGAATCAGTTCCTGTGTCCTCATCGGCCTTGTTTTTCTGCTGCATTCGAGCCTGACTGTCCGGGTCGCCGACCCGGTTCATGTGCTGGTATTTTCCAAAACCAAAGGCTGGAAGCACACTTCCATTCCGTTTGGGATTGCGGCCATTCAGAAACTGGGAAAGGAGCATAATTTTCTGGTGGATACCACAAAAAATGCCGCCGTGTTTACGGACGAAAACCTGAAAAAATACGCCACGGTGATCTTCAACAACACCACGGGCAACGTCCTGAACGGCGAACAGCAGGCGGCTTTTGAACGCTACATTCAGGCCGGTGGTGGCTACGTCGGCATCCACGCGGCCGCCGATACGGAATACGACTGGCCCTGGTACGGCAAGCTGATGGGCGCGCATTTTGCCAGTCATCCGCACAATTCCAACGTCCGCAAAGCGACCGTCGATGTTACCGACAAGAAACACGTCTCCACAACAACCTTACCGGATCATTGGGACCGCACCGACGAATGGTACAATTACCGCTCCTTTTATTCGGGCATCAAGGTGCTGGCGAACCTGGATGAAAACTCGTACGAAGGCGGCACCAACGGGGCCAATCATCCGATTAGCTGGTACCATGAATTTGATGGCGGACGGGCTTTCTACACCGGCAACGGCCACACCGACGAAAGTTACAGCGAACCGTTGTTTCTCAACCATTTACTAGGCGGCATCCAATACGCCATCGGTGATGCTAAACCGCTTGATTACAAAAAAGCCTACGCCAACGTAACGCCGGAGCAAAACCGCTTCGTCAAAACCATTCTGGTCAATGACCTGGCTTCGCCGATGGAACTGGCGGTTGCCCCCGACGGCCGCGTGTTTTTCTCCGAAATTCAGGGAAACTTGTCGGTTTACGACCCGAAAACGCGGAAAAACGCATTGGTTCATAAATTTCCGATCACCTACGTGGGCGGAACCGGACTCATCGGAGTGACGGTTGACCCAAATTTTGCCAAAAATGGACACATTTACGTCTATTATACCCCCGCCGGGCAAACCGAAGAACCGATCAATTTTCAGCTTTCCCGGTTTACAGTCAACGCCAACAATACGCTCGATCTGAAGTCGGAGAAGATTCTGCTGACGGTGCCGGTGGAGAAAAACAGCGGTTCGCACCACGGCGGCTCTCTGGCCTGGGACAAGGACGGCAACCTCTATCTATCGACCGGCGACAGTTCCAGCCCGTTTCCGTCCGACGGTTATTCGCCGATGGACGAACGGCCCGGCAAGGAATTCTACAGCCTGGACGCCCAGCGGTCGGCGGCCAACACGAACGATCTGAAGGGAAAGGTGTTGCGGATTCATCCCCAGCCCGACGGGACCTACACGATTCCGGATGGCAATTTGTTCCCGAAAGGAACGGCCAAAACCCGCCCGGAAATCTATACGATGGGCTGCCGGAATCCATACCGCATTGCCGTCAATCCGAAAACGTCGGTGCTGTACTGGGGCGAAATTGGCCCCGATGCGGGCAAGGAAGGTTCGCAGGGACCACGCGGCTACGACGAATTCAATCAGGCGAAAAAAGCCGGTTATTACGGCTGGCCGTATTTTGTCGGCAACAATTATCCGTATGTCAAGTGGGACTTTGCCACCAAAACCGCCGGGCCAAAATTCGATCCGGCGGCTCCCGTCAATAACTCGCCCAACAATACCGGGCTGAACCAACTGCCGCCCGCGACGCCCGCCATGATCTGGTATCCGTATGCCGCTTCGACCGAATTCCCGGAACTGGGCCTCGGCGGTCGCAGCGCGATGGCGGGTAAATTCTACACCTTCGACACGAAGTCAAAGTCTGCCAATAAATTCCCCGCGTATTACGACGGCAAGCTGTTTGTTTTCGACTGGATGCGCAACTGGGTGCTGGCGCTAACGTTCGATGAAAACGAAAACTACGTTCGCAGTGAGCCCTTTATGGCGTCCAACGGCGATTTCCGACGCCCGATCGACCTGGATTTCGGGCCGGATGGTGTGATGTACATGCTGGAATACGGTTCGGTTTACGGGGCTGATAACGAAGATGCGCGTCTGGTAAAGATCGAATACAATACCGGAAACCGCCCTCCGCTGGCCCAAGCGAGCGTGCAGGACACGGCGGTGGAAAACCACCTCGACCGCACGGTTTTTCTGACGTCCGAACGCCGGAATTTCCCGATTCTGCGCGAAGCCGCCGGGGCGGCTCCGTTGCGGGTGTCCTTCGTGAGCCGGGGTTCGCGCGACCTCGACGATGATGATGACGTGAAATACGAATGGCTATTCGATGGCAAAAAAGTGGGTGCTACCACGCCGAATGCGACCAACACCTACACCAAACCGGGTGTTTACAAAGCCATTCTGAAAGTCACCGACCGGGCGGGACTGGTGGGCAGCGATACGGTTATCGTTCAAGTTGGTAATTCCAAACCAGCGGTAACCATTGCCAGCACCGACAACCAGTCCTTTTTCTGGGAAGGCAAACCGTTTGCGTATACGGTGAAAGTGCAGGACCGGGAAGATGGAAAAATCGATCCGAAACGCGTTAAGGTGCTTTACGCCTATAACCCGCAGCCCAGCACGGCCGATCCGAATGCGCCGAAATCGCCGACGTCCGTGCTGGTGAGCAACCCGCCGGGCAAAATGCTGATGGATGCCAGTGATTGCAAAGCCTGTCACACGATCGATAAAGTATCGGTGGGGCCGTCGCTTCTGGCGGTGGCACAGAAGTATAAAACCCAAACCGGCGCGCTGGAACAACTCGCGACCAAGATTATCAACGGCGGTGGCGGCAACTGGGGAACCGTACACGTCATGAGCGCTCACCCGCAGATTTCGGTAACCGATGCGCAGGAAATGGTGCGTTATATTTTCTCGCTGACCGACAAGCCGAGGGCTCAGAAAACCGTACCGATGCAAGGCTCACTGACGCTGAACGACCATCAGAAAGAGGAGCTACGGGGACAATATACGCTGCTGGCTTCGTATACCGATAAAGGCGGGCAGGTCGTTGGCCCACTGACTGGAACCGACGCCGTTACGCTGCGGAATGCGAAGGTTCGGGCAGTGTATACCGATGCCCAGGTGGGTTTTCCCCGGTTTGGCGTCAACCTGTCGCAGGGCGGACACAAGGCCTATCTTCTCCTGAAAAACATTGACTTAACCCACATCAAACAGTTCACCTACGAGTATGCCTCGCTGGATCAGCCGGGCGAAATTCAGGTGCGGATCGACTCGCAGGCGGGTCCGGTGATCAGCACGACGGCCTACCAACCAACCGGGGCCTGGAACACCAACAAAGAAGTTACCGGTTCGATCAGTAAACCCGTATCGGGAAAACACGACGTCTACTTTTTTGCCATCAAGCGCACCAAACCCAACGATGCGATTCTGAAATTTGTCACCATTCAGTTTCAAGAATGAATTAACGGTTTTCAGTATACGGTTTACGGTATTCGGTGGCTGACGCATTCATAAGCGCGCGTTAGCCACCGAATACCGTAAACTGAAAACCGTAAACCATTCTGCGCAATTTTATTCTGAAAACCTGGCATTTAAACGGTTTTTACTTGTATAAATCGCAAATCGTCCATTTTTTATTTATGTATTAACGATTAATGCTGTTATTTTACCTTTGAATTGCACAAGGTATGTTGGACCACCGACAGCGCATAATCGAGGAAAACGACTATTTACTGGAACTCTGGCAGCGTTCGAAGGCCGGAGACAAGGCGGCTTTTTGCCAATTGGCCGAGTCGCAGTACCGGGCCCTGTTCAGTTATGCGGCCAATTTTACGGAGGATCGAGAGTTTATTAAGGATTCGATTCAGGAAATCTTTATTACGATCTGGGAAAAACGCCAGTCGCTCACGATTCAGTATGTAGCGATCTATCTGTTCAAATCGCTCCGCAATCAGCTTTTGCAGGAATTCCGGCGGAATAAAAACGCGGTTTCGACTCCATCCTTTCAGGAAATCAGCCAACTCTCTGACTGGGAGACGATTGAAACCGTCATCGAAAAAAACGAAGCCGATTCGGAAAACCAGCGCAAAGTTCGTCAGGCCATTGAATCCCTCCCGAAACGGCAACAGGAAGTGGTTTTTCTGAAGTTTTACAAAGGACTGGAAAATGAGCAGATCGCGGAACTGATGGAAATCAATCGCCAGTCCGTCGCCAATTTGCTCTACAAGGCGCTGACGTCGCTCAAAAGTCAGATTTCTTTTTTTAAGTATTGGCTGCTCGTAATGTGTCTACTCCAGTAAAGCGGGCAAAAAAATAGCCACTGAACTCCTTTCCAGTGGCTATCCGGGAATTATAGACAAACCTAAAAACGCTTTGAACGATAAAAACCGGTGTTCAGGTCGAACAGGATCGCGTTTGTATCGCTATTTTTTTGACCTCTGCCGTAAAATAACCGGATCGTTCTTAGAGCGAGGTTAAGAACTGCTTAGAATCTGCTTAGTAAGCCGGGGACGGATGCCGGTTTCCCCGCTAACGCGGTCAATGAAATAAAAGGGGTACGATAACAATCCGATTCAGCGATGGTTAGGTAGTCAGAACCTGGCCTTTTGGATATGAAAATTTTAGTGGTTGAGGATGAGCCCAAAACCCTGAATGCCATTCGGCAGGGTCTGGAAGAAACACAATTTGAAGTAGACATTGCCTACGACGGCCTGATTGCCAAGCGACTGGCTTTGAAAAATTCGTATGCCGTCATCATCACCGACGTCATCATTCCGGGCCTGAACGGTTTCGAACTGATTCGCCAGTTGCGGGCACAGGGTGTCACGACCCCCATTCTGCTGCTGACGGCCCTGGGCGAAAGCAGTGACAAAGTGATGGGGTTCGATGCAGGAACGGATCAGTATCTGACCAAACCGTTTCAGTTTGCCGAGCTGCTCGCGCGAGTACGGTCCCTGACCAAACGGAGTACGCAGGTCGCCATGACGGCCCAGATGCTCCGGTTTGCGGGGATCGAAATGAACCTGGATGCCAAAACCGTTCGTCGCGATGGCCAGGTGATCGACCTCACCGCCCGGGAGTTTGCCTTACTGGAATACCTGCTGCGCAACCAGGGGCGGGTGATGTCGAAAATCGATATTGCCGAGCGGGTCTGGGACCTGAATTTTGATGCGGGAACGAACGTCGTGGAAGTATACATCAATTATTTACGCAAGAAAATCGACAAAGATTTTCCTAAAAAACTCATTCACACCCAGTTCGGTATGGGTTATGTGTTAAAGGAAGAATAGGTTCGCGGGGGGCGAACCGTTTTCTAACAAGCTGTTTGAGTTAACCGGGGAGAGCCCTAGAAGGGCGGTCTGTCAATAGCATCCATCCGCTCGTGGTAGCTCCGGAGGAGCGGCCTGAAGATGTTTTTTGACCGCTCCTCCGGAGCTACCACGAGCGGATGGATGCTATTGACTATTGACAGGACAGGCCTCCAGCCTTCATTCAAACAACTTCTAAGGAAATTCTAAGCAGTTATTTAGTCCTGCTTAAGATCTTCGCTCCAGTTTTGTCGTTAAGAAGTGTTTTCCCAGCACGTGATATGACTTCTAACTTGCGATACAGCCACACTTACGGAACGGATTCGAGCCCTTTGATGGGACACCGAGACCGTTCACCTTCTTCCGGGTCGAACGACCGCGAACCGCACCAGCCCGATTGGCTGATGATCCTGATGGTGAGCCTGTTTGTGTTGACGCTGCTGATTGCGTGGTTGGTCGACATTCCGGCCTTACTGCGGTAATGTTTTATGACCATCCGAACCCGCCTGACACTCCGTTTTACGGGCCTGGTTTCGGCCATTCTGGCCCTCGCTTTTGCCTGCCTCTACGCGTTTTGCTGGTATTTTATCTCGTCCGATTTCTACCGGCGGCTCGACCGAAAAGCCGACACCATTGGCGAATTGCTCATTCGGCAGCAAATGGGGCCTCAACTCCTGATTCAGTTTACCCGACTGCGCAAAGACCAGCTTCCGGCGCAGAAAATAGCGGTGTACGACGGGCAGAACAGTCCGGTTTTTATCACCAATGAACAGATTCCTCTCGCCGTCTCCACCAAAGTGCTGGATGCGATCCGGACGCAAAAAAACAAGAAATTCCGGCAGGGAGCGGCTTACGTAACCGGCGTACGCTACGCAACCACCTCGGGTCAGTATGTGGTGCTGGCCAGCGCCGAAAACCGCTATGGCGACCAGTTTCTGCGTCAGATGCTGGTCGTTTTGATCGGATTATTTGGCGGCATTGTCGGTATTGTTGCTTTTTCGGGCTGGCTCTACGCGGGCGACGCGCTCCGGCCCATGAAGCGCATGGAACAGCAACTGAACCACATTTTTCCGAATACCTTGCAGGAACGCTTGCCGGTCAGCACGGACAATGACGAAATCAGCCGCCTGTCGACCACCATCAACCGCCTGCTCGATCGGATTGACGAATCGTTCCGGCTGCAACGGATGTTTGTGGCCAATGTCTCGCACGAACTGAAAAATCCGCTGACCCAGATCAGCTCCCAACTGGAAGTGGCGTTGCTCAACCGCCGGGAATCGGCGGTGTATGAAGAAACCATCCGGTCGGTGCTGGATGATGTGGGCGAGCTGTCGACACTGACGCGGGAATTGTTGCAGCTTTCGCAGGTCAACCAGGCGTCGGCGGTCGGCTTGCTGACGGATTCGGTGCGCCTGGACGAAGTGGTCTGGGACATTCGGGAGGAAGTCAGCAGCCTCCACGACCGCTACGATGTGACGGTTCGTTTTGACGAATTACCGGACGATTTCAACCAGTTGGCCGTACCGGGCAATACCGCGCTGCTGCGAACTGCCCTGAAAAATCTGACCGAAAATGCCTGCAAGTTTTCCAGCGATGGCAAAGCCGTGATCCACGTCCGGTTTACCGAAACCGCCGTTATCATCAGCGTGCAGAACAACGGCACACCCATTCCTGCCGATGATTTGCCGTATATTTTCGAACCTTTCTACCGGAGCCGACAAACCGCCGAAGTCAGGGGCAACGGCGTCGGGCTGTCGCTGGTGGAACGCATCGTCCGGCTCCATCAGGGCCGGGTGTCCGTCACCTCCGGCGAAGGCCAGCCAACGGTTTTTCAACTGGAACTGGTCCGTCAGTTTACTTCCTGAAAACGAACGGATTACTGTTCAGATCCGCTTGCCAGTCTCTACCGTTTTGCCAGTTCAATAATATCGTTCCCCTCCAGAATCTGCTTTTCGTAGCCTTTGTTGACCGTATGGATCATGGCCAGTCCCAACTCCCGTAAGGTGCAAAAACCGCCGGGATACAACGCCCGGCCGATGGGAAACAGCCAGCGGATATACCGGTACATTTTCAGTGTGTTTTTCAGTCCTTTGGTCGGTTTGATAAAACCCGGCCGGAAGTTAAACACCTGTTTAAAAGGCAGTTTCAGCAAATCATTCTCGGTTTTCCCTTTGACCCGCGCCCACATCGAACGGCCTTTCTCCGTGCTGTCCGTACCCGCTCCCGAAATGTAACAAAACGTCAGGTCCGGGTTCAGCTTGCTTAAAACCGTCGCCACGTTCAGCGTGAGCGTGTGGGTTACTTTGTAATAATCCGGCTCGCTCATGCCGACTGACGAAACGCCCAGACAGAAAAAACACGCGTTATACCCAGCCAGGCGGTTTTCAATCGCCGAGAGGTCATAAAAATCCGCATGAATGATTTCTGTCAATTTGGGATGGGACATTCCGGACGGTTTTCGGTTGATCATCAACACCGCTTCCACCTCCGGATGCAGCAGGCATTCGTGCAAAACACCTTCACCTACCATACCGGTCGTTCCGGTGATAATGGCTCTGATTCCGTTCGTTTTCATGGTTTTTCGGGGTTTGCAATCATTGTCCAGGTGAGTTCAAAAACGTCGTTGATCCGTTGCGGCTGGTTTTCAGCGGGCACGGTTTGGGCAGTCAGGTACTGAAAGAGTCCATTGATCTGGTTTATCGAAAGCATCATGAGCAAGTCTGGCGGCAACGGTTTCAACACCTTCGCGTCATGGGCCTCCTGAAACAGGTTTCGGTGCTTTTCAGATTGCTTCCGAATCTCCTCGTCCGGAACCAGGCCCAGATGCGGTGAGAAATGAAACTGCTGGATGAAGTAAAAAGCGTCCCGGTTTTCCAGCGCCCATGCCAGGGAATACCGAAACAGGTTCCTGAATTTTTCTTTCACGTCGCCGGTTTCGTTGGCTTTTTCCGCCAAATACTGATTCAGTTCTTCCTTGATAGCCGTATACAAAGCCACCACCAGCTCGTCTTTCGTTTTGAAATAATGAAAAAGGGTTCCGTTCGAAACCCCGGCTTCGCTGGCAATTCGGCTCGTGGGCGTGCCGTGAAAACCGTAAGCGACGAAGAGTTTCAACGCGGTTGCCAGTATTTTTTCGGGTTTATCCAGTTTGCTCATTTCCTTGATTGACTAATCGCTCTATAAATATATGCAAAATAAGCAGGTCACGGCGGAATTCCACAAAAATGGGATAAATGGAAAACTGTAACGCCGTGAATGCCTTAAATGAACTATTGGCGGTTTTTAAAAGTACTACTAACAATATGGATCGGCTTTCTGAATCCGGCCAACCGGTTGAGAGTCGTCTTCCTTTTTCGACCAATACTTTTTAACTGAATAATCATGGAATTAGGTATTAGCAGTTTTGGCGAAGTTCTGCCCGATGGCGTGGCTGGAAAAGCCGTCAACGCCCACCAGCGGATGCAGCAATTGCTGGAAGAAATTAAACTGGCCGACGAAGTGGGGCTGGACGTCTTTGCCCTCGGCGAACACCACCGGCCGGATTTTATGGTGTCGGCCCCGGAGGTCATTCTGGCAGCCGCAGCCTCCCTCACGAAAACGATCCGGCTGTCGAGTTCCGTGACGGTTTTGAGTTCAGCCGATCCGGTTCGGGTGTTCCAGAATTTCGCGTCGCTGGATCTCATTTCCAACGGCCGGGCCGAGATCATGGCCGGGCGCGGTTCGTTCATCGAATCTTTCCCGCTGTTTGGCTACGACCTGAAGGATTACGACGAGCTGTTTACCGAAAAACTGGACCTGCTGGTGGCGATTAATAAAAGCGAAATCGTCAACTGGCAGGGCAAACACCGGGCCGCCATCCGCAACCTGGGCGTTTATCCGCGTCCGTATCAGGAGTCTCTCCCAATCTGGCTGGCCGTTGGTGGCACGCCCGCATCCGCCGTTCGGGCGGGCACGATGAACCTGCCCATGACGCTGGCGATGCTGGGCGGCTCCCCCGACCGGTTTGTGCCGTTTGTGAACCTGTTCCGGCAATCGGCGAAGAAAGACGGTCATGACGTTGCAAAATTGCCGCTGGCGATCAACTCGCATTTCTACCTGGCCGACAATTCACAACAGGCGTCGGACGAACTCTTTCCGTCCTACGAACAGATGATGAACCGCATCGGCCGCGAACGGGGCTGGTCGCCCATTGGCCGCGAGCATTTTGAGTACATGCGCCAGTCCGGGCCGCTGCTGGTGGGCAGTCCGCAGCAAGCCATCGACAAGATTCTGCACTTTCACGAATTGTTCCAGAACACCCGGTATCTGGCCCAACTCATTGGTAGCCATCAGCTTCCGCACAGCAAAGTGCTTCGCGCGATCGAATTGTTCGGAACCAAAGTGGCGCCAGCCGTTCGGAAAGCCTTACGAACTCCCGAGCCGGTTTAAACCGTAATTGCCGGGAATTAGACGTACCTTCACCGGAATACGGGCGCAGTGCTCCCATCCGGATTGCAAACGATCTTTGATTCCCTCATCACAAGTTTTATTGACCATAACGTCGGCATCGCCGACCATTTTTTAAGTGATGCGCTGGCGGCTCATCTGAAAGAAAATCTGACCACGCTGTACGCCGAAAACCGGCTTCGGTCGGCAGGTACCGGCAGCGACGGCCAGGTTGTGCAGAATAAACGGGTTCGCAGCGACCTGATTTACTGGCTGGATCGCCAGCACAATGACCGCTACGAAAATGATTTTTTTGACCTGATGGACCGGTTTGTCCGTCATTTAAACCAGACCTGTTACACGGGCATCACCGGCTACGAATTTCACTATACGCTGTATGAAACGGGCAGTTTTTACCAGAAACACCTCGATCAGTTTCGCAACAACGACAGCCGGAAGTATTCGATGATCCTGTATTTAAACGCCGACTGGCAGGCCGATGACGGTGGCGAATTATGCATTCACCGGGGCGATACCGTACAACACATCACCCCGGTAAACGGAAAAATCGTCTTTTTCAAAAGCAACGAACTGGAGCACGAAGTCCTCCGGACCAATAAACCCCGGATGAGTATAACCGGCTGGTTGAAAGTGAATTAGTATACGGTTTTCAGTATTCGGTTTACGGTGGGCTGACGCATTTAGGACAACGCGCCAGCCCACCGTAAACCGAATACTGAAACCGTAAACCGAAATTTTACTTCTTCTGCTGCGACAGAAATGTGATCAGCGACGCAAATTCTTCGTACGACAGGGCGTTGGCCAGGCCCGACGGCATCATTGAGGTCTCCTGTTCTTTCCGCGTCAGAATGTCGCTGGTTTTGATGGTGAACACTTCGCCCGTAATGTTACGCATCACCACTTTGCTGGCCGATTCTTCGGAAACAAAACCCATGTAGCTCTTATTGCCTTTGGCCGTGATCAACACCGTGGCGAAACCCTGCGAGATAGATGCATTCGGTTTCAGAATGGATTCGGCAATCTGTTCACGGTTCATGATCGAGCCAATCTGGCCCATGAACGGCCCTTTCATCGTCTCGCTTTTGCTGAGGCTGTGGCAGGCAATGCAGCCCTGTTGGGTAAACAGCGTTTTTCCGAGGGCCGCATCTCCCTTGATTTTCGCCATCGCCAGCATCACGTCTTCAATCGACGCTTTGCCAACCTGCCCTTTCTGGTTTCTGATTTTTTCCAGATCCACTTTGGTTTCTTCGTTAGCTGCCACGACTTCTTCCCCGCCAAACTCAGTGATTTCCATCCGGTGCCGTCCGTTCAAATCGGCAAAAAATTGCTTGCCCGACGCATCCGCTTTCGTCCATTCCTGCATCAGCAAGTCTTTGATGGCCGGTGACGACTCCCAGGTAACGCCCTTGTAATAAGGCCCGTGCGTATCGGGCCGGGTACTCCACCACCACGAACCGTCGTAATCGGCTTCTTTTTTGTAAAGCCGGGATAAAGTCGTCAGAATCTGCTTTTTCAGGGTTTCATCCTTCGCATTTTTGTAAGCAGTAATCAAACCGGTGGCTGCTTTCGGATCGTGCATATACCGCAGCGCCCAGAGGGCAATCGTGGAATTTTCGGTGCCGATGGCGTTCACACACGCATCGACGGCGTTCAGGCTCACCAACGCCCGAACCGCCAGGTGCGGAGGGACGATGGCGGCATTAGGCGTCGCGTGCGGGCCTTCCGTGCCTTTCGCCGGGGCGACGAAGGAAGCCGGCACTTTCACCTGCAACAAGGCCGGAGCGGCTTCGATTCGTCCCAAACGCCCCAAACCGACAATGGCCGCCAGCCGCACCCGCTCCGATGGATCTTTCAATCCCTGAAGAAACGGTTCGATGGGCACGGTTTGGAGGTTCGGTTTCCGGTCGGCCAGGGCTTTCAACGCGAACTCCCGAACGTCGTTTTCCGAGGTCAGTTTCACCAGATTGGCAATCCCATTGGCTCCGGCCGCCTGCGCATACGTAAAAATACCGGCAACCCGGACGTAGAGCGGCAGACTTTTGTCGGCGGCCAGTTTCCAGGAAGCGTCAGCCGCGTCTTTCGGGCGGGTCAGCAACTCCTGCTGGGCGGCCAGACGCGCCACGGCACTCCCGGATTTCAGCAGGGCCACCAGCTCTTTCACCGACGCTTTCTTGACATCCGCAAAGGCTTTGTACGACCAGGTTTTGGGCACAACCCGCACCACATAGCCTTTGGACGGATTGCCGGAATAGCCCGCACCGTCCCAGGCCGACAGATACATCCGGCCCGACGCGTCTACGTCCACATCGGTAATTTGCGGTAATTTGATAAACTCTTCTTCTTTTTGCGTAAAACTCGGGCCGTCCGGCGTCACGCGGTGAATGTAAAGCTGGCTTCTTCCCCAGTCGGCCATCATCGGCACGTGGTTGTATTTTTCCGGCCAGGTCGGATCGTCCATGAACAGCGAGCCCGTCCCGGAACCCCCGCCCACATCAACCAGCGCGGGAATGATTTCATCCGTAAAGCCTTTAAAAAGAACCGGATAGCCATATTCACCGGATTGAATCTGGTGGCTAAACCGGATGTTCCAGCCGCCACCGTCGTTGGTGTTATCGCGCGTGAAAATATTCATATACGGGTCGATGGCCACGTCGTAGATGTTTCGCATCCCGTGCGAATACACTTCCATTTCGGTTCCATCGGGTCGCACCCGCACAATGCCCCCGCCGAGTTGGGTCAACTTCTTTCCGCTCCGGTCCACGGCACCGTGGAAGCCAAAGTCGCCGACGGCAATGTAAATCCAGCCGTCGATTCCCATCCGGATGCCGTTGGTCGAGTGGTCGGTGCCCCGGCTTTGCAGAAATTTGGGCGAGCTGATGTTTTGAATCAGCGGTTTTGACGGGCCGTCGGCCACACCGTCGTGGTTTTTATCTTCGAAAACCACCAGATCCATGCCGCTGGCGATCCCGGTTTCCGCCGAAAACGTCGTGTGCAGGACGAACAGTTGATCCCCCTGGGCAATAATGCCACGCGGGTTGTCGGCCATCGCAAATTTGGTGTGCCGGTCGACTTTGCCATCGTTGTTGCTATCGACCAGTTTGATGATGTAGCCCTTGCCCGGCGTTTTGCCCAGCGACCCAATCATGTCCACCCCGACGTAGACTTCGCCGGTCGGGGCCACGGCAAGGCAGGACGGGCTGGGTGTCAGGTCGGGACCGGCAAAATTCGTCATCACCAGTTCATCCGGGTCGATAGAAGCAACCGCCCGATTCGTAGACTTTTGGCCTGTTTTGGTTTCAGAATCGCCTAGTTTTCCAAACAACCCAATCAGGATCAGGACACTATAAACCAGACTTAAGGAAATTTTTAACATGATTTTCTTTTTAGAACGTTTCTCGGAGGTGCCGCAAATTCAAATACGAAGTACGTCTACTTTACGGATAAATAAAAGGGGTTAAATTCGCTATTTCCTGCCCCTGATTTCCCGTATTTTACGGTCGCTAAGACCATTGAACCATGAACTAATGGTCGGGGAATCTTCCCAACGAATTTAAGCCATGTTGAAAACGCCGGTCATACCCTCATCTTTTTACGCACGCATCCGGTTGCCAATCCGTTTCGGATGGATTTTCGTATTCATTTGTCAGACGGTTTCCGGTCAGATTCGGCTTCCCCTCCTGATCAGCGACGGCATGGTTTTACAGCGGGACAGCCCGATTCAGGTGTGGGGTTGGGCCCAACCCGGTGAGTTGGTCGAAGTGACGTTGAATGGGCAAACCGGTCGGGCTACGACCGAACCGACGGGCAAATGGACGATGAAACTGCCGGCGATGAAAGCTGGTGGCCCTTATTCCATGCAAATCAAGGGCAACAACCAAATCACCCTGACGGATATTCTGATCGGCGACGTCTGGCTCTGTTCGGGACAATCGAACATGGCAATCCCCATGGAGCGGGTGAAAGAGCGGTATCCTGACGTGATTGCTCAGGCCGACAATCCGGCGATCCGGCATTTTTTTCTGCCCACCCGGTATAATTTCCAAACACCGATGGAAGACGTACCGCCGGGTCGTTGGGAAACCGCCACCCCTCAGAATGTGCTGCGGTTTACGGCCATTGGCTATTTTTTTGCCAAGGCCCTTTTTGAGAAATACCACGTTCCCATTGGCCTGATCAACGCCAGTGTTGGCGGCTCCCCCGCTGAAGCCTGGCTGAGTGCCGACGCCCTGAAACGGTTTCCGGAACACCTGGCCACCGTCGAAAAACTAAAAGACAGCGCGTATGTCGCGGGGATTCAGCAAAGCGAGAAAACAGCGATCAGCGCGTGGAACCGGCGGTTGCGCCAGCAGGACAAAGGTTGGCAGGGCAAAAAAAACTGGACGGATCCTGCCTACGACGCGTCGGCCTGGCCCGTTATGCAACTGCCCGGCTTCTGGGAAGATGCGGGTGTTCCCAAAGGCAACGGCGTGGTGTGGTTCCGGAAAGAAATCGACGTGCCCGTTGAAATGACCAACAAACCCGCCAAGCTGTTTCTGGGCCGGATTGTCGACAGCGATTCCGTGTTCATCAATGGCACCTTTGTCGGCACGATAGGCTACCAGTATCCACCCCGACGCTATACCCTCCCCGCCAATTTGCTGAAACCGGGAAAAAATACGCTGGTGGTTCGGGTGATCAATACCGCCGGAAAAGGCGGTTTTATTCCCGATAAGCCGTATCAGCTCATCGCGGGCGGACAAACCATCAACCTCAAAGGCCCCTGGCAGTATCAGGTTGGGGCCACTGCGGAAGCCCAGCCGGGCACTACGTTTTTTCAGTATAAACCGGAGGGTCTATTCAACGGCATGATTGCGCCACTGGTGAAGTGTGCCCTGAAAGGCGTCATCTGGTATCAGGGCGAAGCCAACACGAACAACGCCGACGAATACCGGCAGACCTTTCCGGCTGTAATCGCCGACTGGCGGCAGAACTGGAAGCAGGCCGGGTCTATGTCCACAAATTTCCCTTTTTTGTTCGTGCAATTGGCTAACTATCTGCCGGTTACCAGCCAGCCCACAGAGAGCCAGTGGGCGGAATTGCGGGAAGCCCAGCGAAAAACGTTGTCCGTTCCGAATACCGCCATGGTCGTTGCGACCGACGTGGGCGAATGGAACGATATTCATCCATTGAACAAAGAAACCGTGGGCCAGCGCCTGGCCCTGGCCGCTGAACACCTGGCGTATGGTGACAAAACCGTAGTGCATTCCGGTCCGATGTACCAGTCGATGAAACGGGAAGGAAACCAGATCGTTCTCACCTTTTCCAACACAGGTTCCGGGCTGGTAGCCAAAGACGGAAAACCCCTGACGCATTTCGCGATTGCAGGAAGTGACAACAAATTTGTCTGGGCGCGGGCAACCATCAAAGGCAATACCGTCCGGGTCTGGAGTGATCAGGTGCCCAATCCAACGACGGTTCGTTACGCCTGGGCCGACAATCCGGAAGGAGCCAATTTAGCCAATCAAGAAGGCTTGCCCGCATCGCCGTTCACGACCAGTCCCTAGTTTTTACTCCTTACGTGTTGATTTCCCATTCCTAAAATACCCGCTTTATTCGTATGAAAAACACGGCTTTTCTTCTTTCCTTCTTCGTCCTGACCGGTTTTCAAGCCGTGGCTCAGGAACAAGATTCCACCCGAAAAGCCTTTCTGGCGGCCCAGGCGGTTATTCAAAAGCAATCGGAACAGGATCACAAAAAGATGCTGGAGCAATTGAGGATCACGTCGTTGCGACCCGGCCCATCGGGAAATCCCAACGCGCCGAATGCCGCGAACGTCGATGAGTCACAAGCCACGCCCTACACCAGTTTGCCCGATCCGCTGGTGCTGAAAAATGGCAAAAAGGTAACAACGGCGAAACAATGGTGGCAGCAACGACGCCCGGAAATTGTGGAGGATTTTGACCGGGAAATCTACGGGCGGGTGCCGAAAAATCTTCCGAACGTGACCTGGGAAGTGACCAGCGAATCGAAAGAAATGAACGGTGATTTTCCGGTTATTACGAAAAAACTGCTGGGGCATGTTGACAATTCGTCGCATCCGGCCATCAAGGTCGACATTGAGCTAACGCTTTCAACCCCCGCCAACGCCACCGGCCCGGTTCCGGTCATGATGAGTTACGGTTTCCGGTTTCCAGCCGGTTTCCGACTGCCAACACCTCCCGCAACCACTCCTCCGGCGAAACCCGAACCGACCTGGCAGCAGCAGCTTCTGGCCAAAGGCTGGGGTTACGCGGTTTTGTACCCCACGAGCTACCAGGCCGACAACGGCGCGGGCCTGACGCAGGGCATCATCGGGCTGATGAACAAAGGACAAACGCGCAAACCCGACGATTGGGGTGCCTTGCGGGCCTGGGCCTGGGGAGCCAGCCGCGCCCTGGATTATTTCGAAACCGACAAGGCGGTGGACGCTAAAAAAGTCGGAATCGAAGGGCTTTCGCGTTACGGCAAAGCCACCATCGTCACCATGGCGTACGAACCCCGGCTGGCCATTGCGTTTGTCGGTTCGTCGGGCGAAGGGGGCGTTAAAATTCACCGCCGGAAATTTGGCGAGCAGGTCGAGAATGTCGCTTCTGCGGCCGAATACCACTGGATGGCGGGCAACTTTATCAAATACGCCGGTCCGCTGACGCCCAACGACTTACCCGTCGATGCGCACGAGCTGGTGGCACTCTGCGCTCCTCGACCGGTTTTCATCAGCTCCGGTTCACCCCAGGTAGAAGGCAACTGGGTCGATGCCAAAGGCATGTTTCTGGGGGGCGCTCTGGCCGGGCCGGTTTATAAACTGCTGGGCAAAAAAGATATGGGTACAGTGGAATTTCCGCCCATCGAAACTGCCCTGATCGACGGCGATGTTGCTTTCCGCCAGCACAGCGGAGGACACACCACCGGCCCAAACTGGCCAACGTTCCTGCTTTTTGCGGATCGCTATTTCAAATAATCAAACCCGTTGAACGGTTTCTAACGCCGGATTTTCATCGAAACACCGCGTGATCCCAGGGTTAAAACCGTGGGCTGGTACAATAAAATAGCCCCCTTATTTTTCCGAATGAAACACCGCATGGCTAGCAATTTCAACATCATTGGCCACATCACCCCGGAGCTTCTCCCAGTGAAACCGGAGTGTTTCGTTTTGCTCCCAGGTGGTGCCTTTCTGTTCGGTAAAATGAACCAGCGGCATGTCGTTGTACAACGGGCGTGTGAGGGCCACGACAGCATCCCAATACCGCAAAGCGGCTTCCAGGTGTTTTACGGCCGCCTGTTTATTGCCTTCTCCACCCTGGGTTCGGTACGTTTGCAATGCAACGGCTCCCTTCAGTTTTTCGGCCAAATGGAAACCCAGATTGGCCCAGACCTGCACATCGGCGACTTCATACTGCAATGAACGGTTGGCCGATGTGTTGATGGTTTTCACCAACTGGAGTGCTTTTTGACCATCCTGTTCCAGCATCTGGGCCAGTTTCGGCGGTGTAATTTTTGTAGGTTCAAACCGGCCACCGCCAGCCAAAGTCTTCACATAATCACTGGCCGACACGTAATCCGGGTCGAGAACCGGCTGGCTCAGCAGCCGGTCAGCGGAAATGTAGGCGACATTTTTCTTCGCATCGTGCGCCATCATGCCTTCGCTATACAGCGAAAAATCCCAGGTAAAATCGAACAGCGAAGCCAGCCGCAGCGGGGTGGACGACGCCAGTGCGTAGGCTTCCAGCAAACCGCTCGCCGACGGACCATAGCGCCGGGTGAATTCGGCCTTGAAAACCGCATCCGGGGTAGCGGGGTTATACAAAAGCCGCCCCCAGAGTTTGTAGAACAACCATTGCCGCTCAAACGCGTATTTCCAATCGACCGGGCCACCGGGTTTGGTGAAGTAATCCTTCGCCGGAATGTAGGTTTCCGAACCCAGAAAATAACCGCCCACGTACGACTGCCGGTTGGCGGCCAGGTGCGCCCGGACGAAATCGGGAACGCCCCACCGCAGGCAGAAAAAGTCCTCATTCCGGGCCGTCCAGGTAATTTTATACAGTTTCGGGTCCGGCACAAAATAGGTGTCGTACAGCTTGCCGCCGTGTACTTTCACCAGTTTCGGCGTCGAATGCGCGTGCGACCAGTTGTATTTTAAATCCGCCCAGATCGGCCCTTCGATAAACGGCAATACCCCCTCGGATTCGATGGATTTTCGGGTCAGTTTTTCCGTATCAATACTGGTAATACCGAGTGAGCCGGTTGTGCTGGAAAACGGGATGCGGTGAATCAGTTTCGTTTTCCGACCCGCCAGCCGCATGCCTTCAATAATCGTCGCCTTCATCCAGTTTTCGCGCTGCTGGGGCGTCATACCACCCATCGCTTCGCCCAGTGTCAGGCCAAAACCGGTCAGTTCGGGGTATTCCTGAAGCACCTGCGTGACGCATTCCCGCGTGTAACGTTTGACGATTTCGGACGTATCACCGTCGATAAAATGGTGATGGGTCAGGTTGTTTAAGGCCGGATTGACGTTGTAGGCTTTCGAGAATTCCGGGCTGGTAAAGATGTTAAACGGAATCAGGTACGTATCGATCGCGCGTTCGTGGGCCATCCGAAAAATCGCCCGGAACAGCGTCTGCCACTCCTTCAATTCCTGGTCGTTGAAGGGCGTCGCGGCCGGAAAATTTTTGGGCCGGATCATGAACGGGTACGGATGCAGGTTCCACAGACTCAGCGCATTGAAGCGGTTTTGCACCATCATGTCCAGAAACGCTTTCCAGTAAGTCGTATCCCGGCAGGTTTCGGAATGCAGATCGAGGGCGTAACTGTGGCGGTAGGTATCCCAGGGCAAGTCGAATTTAATGGCCCGAAAGGCAAAGGCCGGGCGTTCATTTTGAGTCTTGATTTGCGGCAAACCGACCCCATTCCGCAAGTCCTCCGCCACCGAAAGACTGCCGTAAATCAGCCCGCGCCCGTCACCACCCGTAATGGAAAGAGTTTTGCCGTTCCGGGAAATACTGTAGGCTTCCGGGCCGAATGTAGCCGCATCCAGTTTTAGCAGGATAGAATACTCGACCGGTTCCGAACCAAGCGTGTAGTGATGTTCCCGCAGTGCCTTTTTCAACTGTTCAGCCGCATAAACCGCCTGGGGCGACGGATTGGCCGTCCGAACGGCCACCCGCTGTGCCAGGCTAAACGGCAGCAATCCGAGCCAGCAGCCGATCAGAGTCAACAGGGAAAATTTCATAGGTTTCGGGGTTAAAACACTAGTTCAAAACGGTACTCTCTTCGGCGGTTTTGACATACTGCTGAACGTCTTCGGCCAGTAAAAGCCGTCGTTTCGCCAGATTCTGAGCCGCTTTCCGGACGGCCTCGACGTAGCCCGCGTGCGTTTGATACCGTTCCTGCAACGACAAGCGTGGATCGTTGGCCGACGCGCGTTCCGCCTTGGTAACTTTAAACGGGATGTATTGCCCTGCCCCTTCGCACCCTTCATTTTCGCCAAAACCGGTTCGTCGCAGCGCCCAACCCGTGGTGGTCGCCACCGGAACCGCAACGGGCGGCAGTCGAATTCCGGCGATTTCATTGCCATCCTGATCCACTTTCGACACAAAATTGGCATACGTCGGTCGATTCGCTACGCTGGGCGGGTAGTTGCCTACACTTCCCTGCGCGAAGGAGGTTATGAAATCAAGCTGGTAGCGCGTGGTGATGAGTCCGGTATACGTCACACCCGGAATCGTCGGCCAGCCCAGATCAGCTTGCGGAATGACCCCGGTTTGCGAACCGGCCCGGGGAATCGCCACCACCGCCGTGCCGTTCGAGCGCCGGGGCACTTCACTGTCGGGCGGTTTTATCCCCTTCGTCACCCAATCGTCGAGCGCCATGAACAGTGCCCGCAGCAGCGGTTCGGCATTGGTTGGGTTCTGGACTTGCTGGCAGATGCCGCCGGTCGTGGCGTTTCCGGTGCCGTGCTGCGCACCCGAAACCAGAAAAAACCGCACATTTTCGGGATCGGGCAAATCATTTCCCTGCAAATCCGTGTGCAGTAACGAAGCGGCTTTTACCCAATATTCGTTGGCAGAATTGATCTCGAAGACTTTTGAACAGGTGTTGTTCACGGAACAGGCTGCCAGCCGACCAGCGGTTTTTCCGGTGAACGGGTCGGTCAAAACCGGGTAGGCAAACGGAAAAACCGCTTCCGGATACAAGTGATTCTGGCGGTTGCGCTCGGTGCGGGAAGGTTGGGCAAAGCGCACATTCAGGCCAATGCCGCTGCCGCCCCCGAGCCAGTTTTCCATGCCATCGATGACACGCCGGTTTTGCTCATCGGCATTGAAACCGAGCGTTTGGAAGTCGTTGAGATACCGGGCGGGTTGCGATAATGTATACGAAAAAGTGAACTGCACGTCGTCGGCCAGCGGATTCGGGTTGCCAAAATCGTCGGCTTTGGCGTAGCGCAGGAACGAAACGAAATCCCGCGTGGCCGCAAAGCCGATGCCGGCCACAATCGGGTCGCGGGCGGTGTAGGCAAACTCATAAATGGCACTCTGCCGAAAAACCGTTCCTTCGGGGACTAACCGAATCGTACGCTCGTTGGTGTATTCCCACCTGTCGGCGGGAATTACCGTTGGCGTGTCCGACAAACGGTCGCGCACAGTCAGCGTTGCCCGGGATTTGTCCAGACTGGCCGCCGGATACGCCAGCGCATACCGGGTCGACGTGGCATTGTCGAACGAAATGTATTCGTAGGAAGGGCCGGTGATGGGAGTTCCATCCGCCTGATTCACAACAGGAACGGTAATGGTCAGGTTGTTATTGGCAGAGGCCGCGGAAGGGTCCCAGCCGTTCCAGGCCAGGGTGTAGCCCCGGTTCATCAGGAAAGCGTCACCGGCCTCATCGGCTGTTGTCGGGTCGTTACCACCCCGGCTGTTGTTCAAGCCCCCGAACAGTTTCGCCCCCCGGTTGTTGACTTCCAGAAAAAGTTTGTGAGTACCGGTTTTCAGGTTGACCGGTTTCAGGATGTAAATATCCATCGCGTATTCCACCATTCCTTTGGCGTTGCGCGGGGCCAGCCGGATGTCGGTGATAACGGCATTAGGCGGGTGGTTCGGATCCAGTTGGCCGTAGGCTTTTCCCCGAAGTTTTTCGTAGGTTCCCACCGGTCCAAACACCCGCCCTTCGAACGCGGGCGACTGGCGGCTGGTGATTTCGATGCGGACAATCCGGGCCTGAAGGGGCAAGGCATGGACTACCAGCAGCAACAGAAGGAATCGATTCAGGCGAAGTCGCACGGCGGAAGGAGGTTACGGTTAACGACAAAGTAAAGACGCCATCGACCGGATCATACCCACGGATTCGCTTGCCGCGCGTGAATTAACGGCAATTCTTTTTTCCGGACCAAACCCGCCAACCGAAAGCCGTCTTTCGATCCGTCGGGAGGGCTTTTAAAACTCGTCAGACGGCCTCCCTCTTTTGTGTGAACGGTTTTCCATTGCTCTGAAAATGAGCGAACTTGGACACATTTCCACAAGTTTCTAAACCTTCCCCTTCATGCAACCATTACAGCTCAACTCCTCCGGCGCAGACGTCGTCCGGCTCCAGGAAAAACTGAAAGCCCTGGGTTTCAACCCCGGCAAAATCGACGGCGATTTCGGGACCGGCACCGAAGCTGCCGTTATCGCGTTTCAGCGGAGCGAAGGATTACTGGCCGATGGCATCGTTGGTCTCAAAACCCTGCGGGCACTCGGTTTTGAACCCACACCCGAAGCCGTGGCCGCCGACTCCGTGCTGCCGCAGATCACCGTGGGCGTGGTGTCCCGGATGTTTCCGCTTACCCCCCTCGACAACATCAAAAAGCACCTCCCCTTCGTGCTTGACGCCCTGAAAAAGCAGGACCTCACCGACCGCAACATGGTGCTCATGGCTCTATCGACCATTCGGGCCGAAACCGCCAGTTTCAAACCCATCGACGAAGGCAAATCGCGCTTCAACACATCGCCGGGCGGAAAACCGTTCGACCTGTACGACAACCGGCGGGATTTGGGCAATCAGGGGCCGCCCGACGGCGACCGGTTCAAGGGCCGGGGCTTCATCCAGCTCACCGGCCGCAGCAACTACCAGTCGATTGGAAGAGAGCTGGGTGTCGATCTAATCGGAAATCCGGCGCTGGCCAACAAACCCGACGTAGCAGCGGCCATTCTGGCGCTTTTCCTGAAACGGAAAGAACGACAAATCAAGGAAGCACTGCTCGAAAACGATCTTAGGCAGGCGCGTAAACTCGTCAACGGCGGGAGCCACGGACTGGCGGAATTTACGGCGGCCTTCCGCATCGGTGAGAGCCTTTTGCCGGTAAAACCGGTGCAACTGGTTGTGTCGGTAACTTAAAACTGGCGCTGTCGCGTGCCTTACGGCACGCTGCGGACAGAGGAGAAAACTACTTTCTACCGACGCTACGCTGTTAAGCTCCTAACGAATCAGAGGTCGGATAGCACTTCGGCTAATGCTCTGCTGTTGAGCCCTTAACGGGACAAAGAGCGGATTGAAAACGGATGTCGTTACCGAATCGCGTGATTGCTTTTCTCCTCTTCCAGATCGAGCTGCGCTTCTATTTTCCGGATCACGTCCACGTCGAACTCTTCCTGGTGCCGGAGCCGCTCCAGTTCCTGGCGCTTGATGCGGTGCAAACGGGCCAGGGCGTCGTTGTAGTCAGTCAGCAACGGGTCGTCGCGGTCGGAAGAAACGTATTGATTCAGGAGTAAACCGCTTTCCAGCCGGTTTTTCAAATTGACCAGCAGGTGGTTGTCCGCGATGGTATACTGTTGTGTTAGTTCCCGCAATGCCGCTTCATGCAACTGGCGGTTGATGGTGGCTTCCTGTTTTTCTTCGGCCAGGCGCGGAATCAGTTCTTTCGGATGAACCCAGCGGATGACCAGCGGCAACGTCAGTCCCTGCAACACCAGCGTCACCAGAATCACCACGAACGTAATGAACAAAATCAGGGATCGCTCGGGAAATGGGCCACCCGAGGGCAGGGTTAACGGAATGGAGAGGGCGGCTGCCAGCGAAACGACGCCCCGCATGCCCGCCCACCCCAGCACGACGGGGCCCCGCCAACCCACATTCCGAACCGCAACGGGAATAAACCGCCCTACGATTTCGGTAAATACCATGGCAAACTGCGCAAACACCAGCCGAACGACGATAACCAGGGCCGATATGGCCAGACCGTAGCCAATTGCATCCGCCAGCGAATGGCCATCCAGCTCTTTTACCACCACGGACAATTCCAGGCCAATCAACACAAACACCAGCCCGTTGATGATAAAAATGACGGTGGCCCACATCGCCAGCCCCTGCACCCGCTCCGTGTGGTTGAGCAGCCGCGAGCTGTGGTTTGACAGAAACAGCCCTCCGCTCACAACCGCAATGACTCCTGAGTAATGAAACTGCTCCGCGGTCAGGTACATGATGTAAGGTGCAATGAACGTCAGCAGGATCGTGATTCGGGGCTGAATGGATAACCAGCGGTGGATTGCGTAAAATACACCCGCCACCGCCAGGCCGATCACCGCGCCCATGACCGTCACCATAACGAAATTCAGGCCGACCTCCTGCCAGACGAAGGTTCCCGAAATAACCGTTGCCATGGCAAACCGGAAAACCACCAGGCTGGACGCATCATTAATCAGGCTTTCGCCTTCCAGAATGCTCAGGGTACTTTTGGGAACGTTGACGCCTTTCAGCACCGACGTCGCGGCCACGGCATCCGGGGGAGAGATAATACCGCCCAGTAAAAAGCCCAACGCCAGCGTAAAACCGGGAATGAGGGCGGTTGAGGCATAGGCCACTGCCGTGGCCGTCAGCACAACCAGCCCGAAGGCCAGCACCAGCACGATCCGTCGCCAGCGCCAGAGTTCGCGCCAGGACATGAACCAGGCGGCTTCGTAGAGCAAGGGGGGCAGAAATACCAGAAAGATCAGGTCCGGTTCAATGGTCAGCGTCGGCACACCCGGAATCAGGCTGGTCAACAGACCGCCCATTACCAGAAAAATGGGTGTAGGAATCCGCAGCCGTTGCGCCAGGGTAGCGAGCAGGGCCATGCCCAGCAATAAAGTCAGTCCGAGGAAAACCAGATCACGCATGGGGAATGAGTTAGTCGAATGGGCGGGGAGACACCCAAAGTCGGTGTCCACAAATTACGCCGTCCTGATCGATCTTCCAAGCGACTCAACCCGTCTTCCGGTCGGTTTGCGCAAAAACCGCCTTAAGCAGCCACCACGGAATCGCTCAACAGCACCCGCTCCAGATGGGCTAAATACCGGTGGCGATCCCGTTCGATGTTCGCATTCTTTTCCACGTCGTGAAAGTGCAGCCCTTCCAGCGGCTCCATCCCCGTGAAAGCATTCATCCGATGAAAACCAAACATAACACCTTCATCGACACTTTTTTGATTGAAAAACTCGCCGGGCAGCGTGAAGGCTTCCTCCGGCGCATTCCAGCTCGTGGTGAGCATATACTGCCGCCCCTGAAGCGTTCCGCCCGTGCCGTAGTTGATGGCTGGATTTTTCCGCGAACGACCGTCGCTGACGTAAATGCCCTGCTGGTGACCCGCCGTAAACACGACGTCGATGTACTCCTTCAGCCGGTGGGGGACCTGAAACCACCAGACCGGCGTGTGGTAAATCACCACATCCGCCCAGACGTATTTTTTCACTTCTTCAACCGGGTCGTAATCCTCGTTGACGTTGGTCACTTTTACGGCAAAATCAGGATGCTGACGCAGAAAATCGACGGTCCAGCCCGTCAGCGTCTGGTTGAATGCCCCGCCCGAATGAGCAAATTTTTGACCGCCATTGATCACAAATATATTCTTCATGGGTGTTTTTCGTTTATGTCGATGCAAAAGTAATGGCCCTACCAGTATCATAAAAATAAGTTAAATAGTAGCTTTGCATCATAAAACTGATAGATCATGATTGCCAATCTGGAATGGTTTCGGACGTTCAAGGCCATCTGCGAAACCGGCTCGCTGACCGCAGCGGCCCAGGCCCTGTATATTTCACAACCGGGCGTCAGCCTGCACCTGAATTCGCTGGAAGCCCACACGGGCTACAAACTCTTCGACCGGGCAGCCCGGAAAATGGTGCCGACGGAACGCGGAAAAGTCATGTATAATTTCATTCTGGAGCCCATCAGCAAGCTCGAAGCCGCCGAACAGCAGTTTCACAAAAGCTCCAGAACCGGCAGGGCAACCATCAGCATCGGCATGTGCTTCGAGACGTTTCAATTTACGCTGGAACCGCACATCGCCACGTTGCCGTTCAACGTCATCATCAAGTTTGGGGAATACACCGAAATGCAGCACGATCTGGACAAAGGCTTGCTGGATCTGATCATTACACCCCAGAAAGGCACGCAAACCAACCTCACGTACCAGCCGTTTTCAAAAGAGCGGATTGTGCTGATCGGGGGTGCGCGGTCGCAAACCGCCGAACTGGACTCATTGCTGAAACAGAAAAAGTTTGGCGAAGCCGAGGTCTGGTTGAAACAGCAGGTCTGGTACAGCACAGCCGCCGACATGGATCATCTCAGGCGGTTCTGGCACCTGAATTTCAACCGTCACCCGGATTTCAAGCCCAACTACATTGTGCCAAACATCTGTTCCATTGTGCGGTGTCTGAGCGACCGGGAGGGCTTTTCGATCATTCCGGATTTTCTGTGCCGGGACGAGATGGATCGGGGGCTGGTGAAACTGGTTTGGGAAGGAACGAACGTCATTGAAAACACGCTGTATTTTGGCACCCGAAAGAAGACCATCTATACCGACGAAATCAGCCGGATTCAGCAGATTTTTGAGAAGAATGCGGTTATCTGACGTCTGTCCGAAAGCTATTCCACAATCAACTTGATCTTCCGGCTCTTGGTGCGGCTGCGCAGCCAGTTTTCGATGCGCTTTTTTTCGGCGGGCCGGTGTCGGCGGCTAAATTTGGCGTAAACCAGTAAAACCGTATCCGGGCGGTTGCCGGTGCGGCTCATGACAAGCGACCGGGCGGCTGTGAACGTCTGCACGTCGGGCATGAGGGTTTTGAGTTCGTCGCGCAAATCGGCCACCGGCAAATGGGCCGATTGCGTGGCTTCAATGTAATTCCGGAGCGAATCGATCGTCTGGTCTTTGCGGGCAATCGACCCCTGGCTGTATTTGATGATCTGATCGGTGACGGTAGACGTAATGGTGTTGACATCAACTTCCGCATCTTTCAAAGCTCCCTGTCTGATGATCAGGGACGTATTTCCCAACCCGTAGGCTGGCAACTTGGCTTTCAGGAGCTGAATCGAGTCGGGTGGCAGCGGTTCTCCCACCACCATGAGCTCGATACGGCTTCCATCCGGCTGGTAACGCGCTGTGTAATTGACCACCTGTCGATACTGAAAATTGCCCTCATTGGTCACAAACCGCTTGGCCGACTGCTCGAAGATGGTTTTCCGAACAATCTGGTAGCCCAGGTACGTGCTGGGAACGAGCACCACCAGCACAGCCGCCAGAATGGTGTTTTTAACCCGTCGTTCGATGGCCGCGCTGGGGTATTCTTTCTGGTTATACCCCAAAAGCCGAACGATCAGAAACGTCGCCAGGCTGATGCAAACGCCGTTGATCAGGAACATGTAAAAGGCCCGAACGAAATACGACAGATTCCCGTGAGCGATCCCGTAACCAGCCGTGCACAAGGGCGGCATTAAAGCCGTAGCAATGGCCACACCCAGAATTACGTTGCTGACTTTATCCCGGCGCGAACCTGCGACAATTCCCGCCAGGCCACCCAGAAAAGCGATAATGGCATCCCAGATGGTGGGCGAGGTCCGAGCCAGCAATTCGGATTGGGCCACCTGCAACGGGCTGATCAGAAAGTACAGCGAGGACGTAATGAGGCTAATGATGGCAGCAATGGACAGGTTCTTGAACGCTCGTTTGATCAAATCCAGGTCGTTGATGCCCACGCCCAACCCAATGCCCATAATCGGACCCATCAGGGGAGAGATCAACATGGCTCCAAAAAGAAACGAGAGGGAGTTAACATCCAACCCGATGGAAGCAATCAGAATAGCAAAAATAAGTGCCCACAGATTGGTGCCCCGGAATTCTATTCCCCGGCTGATGGCCTGAATGATTTCATTTTCGTCCGCTTTATCCTCATCCAGACTGAACCGGTCACGGATGAAATGGCGGATGGTATCCCAGGTCGAACTTCGTTCTTTTCGGGCTTGATTCCGCTCTTCGGTTAACATAACGTCGGTAGGTTTAGGAGCTAATCTGATGCTTTCCGGTTTTCTCAATAAGAAGATGACACCAGAACCGGGTTGAATCTATTTTAAAAAACGCAATTTTTATTCCAAAAAACCGGGTTCTAAGCAAAATCTAATCCGGTATTAAGGTCTGCCTAATCGGTGTTCGACAGCTTTGGCGGTCATCACCAGCCCACCGTTTCGGGTCGTAGATCAAAAAAAACAGGTTGGTAAACCGCTTTCAGCAACGCATCAGGACTTGGCCCAATGAATAACTTATTGGATTGGAAAGCGTTTAAAATTCGTTCTTTTTCAAGCTTTATTAAAAAGACCGTCGGAACGTTTCTATTGTTGATGAAAAACCAGCCCTCGTTGTACCAGAAGCTATTAACCCGTTTCGACAACCGTTTTGTCCGATCCATTTACAGCGAGCGCGTCCGCCGGACCACGCTGCAATCCATTCCGTTCTGGATTGCCTCACTTCTGACGGGCCTGGTGACGGTGGGGTACGAACGCTTGTTTGCCTGGTCAGAAGCCACCTTTCAAACCTGGTTTCAGCGGATTCCGGCCTGGGCTTTCCTGCTCACGCCACTCTGCTTTTTGCTTTCCTGGGCGCTGGTTCGGGTGCTGGCTCCGGCCGCCCGTGGGAGCGGCATTCCGCAACTCATGGCGGCCATCGACCTGGCTACGCCCGCCCATCACACCAAAATTTCGTATCTGCTGAGCCTTCGGATTGCCGTCGTCAAAATCCTGAGCAGCGGGATTCTGCTGCTCGGCGGGGGAGCCATCGGCCGCGAAGGCCCCACGATTCAGATTTCGGCCTCACTCTTTCAACTCATCAACCGCCTGCAACCCCGGGGCTGGCCGCAGCTATCCCGCCAAATTGTGCTCGTCACCGGCGGAGCCGCCGGGCTGGCGGCCGCGTTCAACACCCCGCTGGGCGGTATCGTGTTTGTGGTGGAAGAACTGACGCACACGCACATCACGCTCTACCGAACCGCCGTTTTTACCGCCGTCATCATTGCCGGGATGACGGCGCAGGCCCTGCTGGGTTCCTATCTGTACCTCGGCTATCCCGCCATTCCCACCACCGGCCTGTCTTTTCTGGGCGTGGCCTTTGTCACAGCGCTCATCGCCGGGCTGGCCGGTGCGCTCTTTGGCAAACTGCTGGTGCAAATTAACCAATACCGGAAAACCTGGAAAACCGTGCCGCAGCAGGTGATTTGGGTCATCGGTTGCGGCCTCCTGTTTGCGGCCCTGATCTACTGGGGTGGCATCGATGCCGCCGGAACCGGCAAACCGCTCATCAATCACCTGCTGTTTCACCACCCCGGCGAAGTGCCCTGGTACGTGTTTCCGGCCCGGATCATGGGCATGGTTTTGAGCTACAGCAGCGGAGGTGCCGGGGGAATTTTTGCCACCTCATTGAGCGCCGGAGCCATTTTAGGCGAACTGATCGCGCACGTCTTAACGATTGACCAGCAGGAAACTACCGTTGTGGTGCTGGTCGGGATGGTGAGTTTTCTGACCGGCGTAGTGCGTTCGCCGTTTACGGCGGCCATTCTGGTGCTGGAAATGACCGACCGCCATTCCGCCATTTTCCCGCTGCTGCTCGGCGGCATGACCGCGCAATTGGTGGCCTCGCTGGTGGATCCGCACTCCATGTATGAACACCTGAAAAAAGGTTTTCTGGCCGAAACCCACCAGGCTATGCCCAACGAACCGGCTGCGACACCGAAAGCAACCTGAGGGTTTTCCGGCCACAGATGTCCGCAGGCTCTAAGGCAATTCTAAGGTTTTATTAAGCCCGTTCTTAGCTTTCTCATGCAATTTGCAGTCCATCCCACCGGGATTTTCCCGGTGAAATGCATCCACGCAAACGCTCAACACCATGAAAAAGCACATCCTATTCTCGTTGATCGGGACGCTTCTGGCGGGCCGTACGGCGGTAGCCCAATCCGCCGATGCCACGATCCAGCAGGCCATCACCCACTTCCAGTCCGACCGGCCCCAGCAGGCGGGTCAGCTCTACCGGCAGGCCGTGTCCAGCCAGCCTTCTCCCGACTCCTATTTCTTTCTGGGCCGGTATTACCTGCAAACTAATCAGCCCGATTCGGCCCAACTGGCTTTCCAGAAAGGAGCCGGTCTCGATAAAAAGAATTACCTGAATAAAATCGGACTGGGGGGCGTGGCGCTGTTGCGCGGACAAGCCGACGAAGCCAAAACGATCTGGGCGGAAGTGGAGAAAAAAGCCAAACGCAAACACCCCGACTGGCTCCACCGCCTGGCCGAAATGAATATTCTCATCGACAAAAACCGGAACCCCGACGAAGCCCTGCGCTTGATCGACAAGGTATTATCCAACGAAAAAGTGGAGAAAAAAGCCGGGTATTATGTCGTGAAAGGTGACGCGCTGCGCCTGAAAAACCAGGGTGGTGAAGCGGTGTCGGCCTACGAATCGGCTTTGCAGCTCGACGCTCAGCAACCGGACGTCCTGACGAACATCGGTTATATTTTCAAAGGGTCGAAAAACTACAACACCGCGCGTGATTATTTCGTCAAAGCCCTCGGCGTCGATTCGACGTTTACGCCAGCCTATGAAAACCTGGGCGATCTCTATTCCCTGAGCCGCAATTACCGGTCGTCGGCCTACAACTACAAAAAAATGGTGGACAACTCGGAATCGTCTGATTCCACCATCCTGCGCTACACGAAGCTGGCTTTTCTGAGCGAAGATTATAAGAATATGATGGACTACCTGGCCAAAATCAAAGACCAGTCGCTCCTGAAAAACAGCAACGCCGTCCGGCGCATGTATGCCTACGCCTACGTGACGGACGACTACAAAAAGTATGACGAAGCCCTGGAACTGATGCAACAGGTGTTGAAAGACTCGAAAGAAGAAGACCAGTTTACAATGGACTACGCGGCTCTGGGCCGGGCCTATGCCAACCGCGCCGACACGACAACCGTCAGTGATTCGCTGGCACTGGTGTTTTTGAACAAAGCCACGGCGGACACGTCCAAAAACTACTTCGACGAAATCGCCCTGATTCAGTATAAAGACCTCAAAAACTACGGCGAGGCCGCCCGGGCCTACGAACAGGGCGTCCAGTGGAAGCAGCAACACAACCAGCGCGTGGTGGGTCAGGATTATTACAACGTGGGCCGGAGTGCGTATTTCGGGTTTTCCATCAACAAAGACAGCACGCTGCTGCCGAAAGCCGACTCGGCTTTTGCCAAACTGACTGAGGTCAATCCCACCTACGACCGGGGTCCCTTCTGGCGGGCGCGGGTCAATCGGTATATGAAAGACGACAGCGCCGGTCTGCGGGCCATTACGTATTACCAGGCTTTTCTGGAAAGTGCCGATTCGTCCAAGGTGTCGAAGAAAGACCTGATTGAAGCCAACAGCTTTATCGGCTATCAGTATTACCGCGAAAAAGACATCGCCCAGGCGGTTCCGTATCTGCAAAAGACGCTGGAACTGGACCCCGCCAACAAGAACGTTCAGCAACTGCTGGACTACATCGATAAGCGGGACCTGGTGGCGGATACCAAAAAAGAAGCGGAAAAACCGGAAGCCACGGACACGGACGACAATAACTAGTTGAGTACGTTTGAGTAAGATGGTAAATGGGAACCCTGCCGGGGCGGTTCAGACCCCTGGCAGGGTTTTGTTTTCCCATCACACGCTTTCAGGGTACGTTTCCGAACAGCTAAGTCAGAATTACACGGCACTTTATTTACGCTTACTAGATTGCAATGATTTAGGAGTTGTTTGAATGAAGGCCGGAGACCTGTCCTGTCAATCGCATCCATCCGCTCGTGGTAGCTCCGGAGGAGCGGCCTGAAGATGTTTTTTGACCGCTCCTCCGGAGCTACCACGAGCGGATGAATGCGATTGACTATTGACAGACCGCCCTTCCAGGGCTCTCCCCACTTAACTCAACCAGCTTGTTACTACTTTTCCTCTTCCTGGAGTTGCACCGACAGAGTGCGAATCAACTCCCGGGCGTCCATCAGCCCGTTGTGCCGCCAGATCTCGATGCCCTGTTTCAGCAAAATGAACGATGGCAACTGGTGAACCCCGAAGCTTCTGACCACTTCAGGATGAACGACCTGATCAACGCGGGTGATCCGAATGTGATCGCCCAACACCGCCCCGACCCGGTCCAGCAACTGATTGACCGAATCCTGCTGCGACCCGGAATTAGGGACAAACACCAGCAGAACCACGGTTTTGGCGGGAACGATCAGGGGCCGAAAAAGGGTAGAGTTCATAAATTCTAATCATGGGTTACGGTTCAAAGTTTACGGTTTACGTTACTTAAGCGGCCTATGCGGGCCAACTATCAACCCGGAAATCATAAACTCTAAACAGACTACCCAAAATTGCCGCTTTGCCGCCCCAACGACCATGAGATAGGTTGGTTCCCGAACTGATTTTTGTCAGGTAGCGGCTTGTTTTTCCCGCTTAACTTGCATCCAATCCCGCTAGACGCTCTTTTGTTGCCAGTTTCCGGACAAACCGCATGATTACCGATATATTTTCTGCCGTTTTTGCCAACGCCACCATCGGCATTATTCTCTCCGACAGCCGGGGCCGGATGCTTTCGGTAAGTCACTATGCGCTGAAACTGTTTGGGTATTCGGAAGCCGAAATGGTGGGGCAACCCATCGAATTGCTCGTTCCCGACTCGCTGGTTCACCTCCACCAAAACCTCCGGAAGTCGTTTAATGTCCGGCCGGAAGTACGCCCGATGGGCCACGGCCGGGATCTGCACGTCAAACGCAAGGACGGTTCGCTGTTTCCGGCCGAAATCAGCCTGAGTTATTTTTACCGGGAAAGTGAGCTGTATGTAGTTGCCTACATCATCGATACGACCTACAAAAAAGAAGCGGAGCAGGTGCTCATCGAACAGAAAAACCGCATCGAACAACTGAACGCCGAACTGGAACAGAAAGTAGCCGACCGGACCAACGCCCTCATGGTGACACTGCACCAGTTGGAATTGTCGAAAGACGAGCTTTCAAAAGCCCTGACCACCGAGCGCGAACTGGGCGAACTCAAATCCCGCTTCGTGTCGATGGCATCGCACGAATTCCGAACGCCCCTGAGCGCGATCCAGACGTCGGCCGATTTGCTGAATAAATACACGACAACGGAGCAGCAGGACAAACGAAACCGCCACATCCAGCGCATCAAGGCATCAGTGAATCACCTCAACGACATTCTGGAAGAATTTCTGTCGGTTGGCAAACTGGAAGAAGGAAAAATCGAAGCGTCTTACGCTCTGTTCGACCTGGATGAGCTGGTAACCAGCGTGATAGCGGATGTGCAGGGCCTGTTAAAACCCGGTCAAACCATTCAAACCGAGCCGGATTGTGTCGGAAACGTGTGGCTGGATCCGTCGCTGGTTCGCAAAATGCTGGCCAATCTGCTGTCGAATGCCATTAAATATTCCGGAGAGAATAAACCGATCCGGGTTCGTTTCCGGTGCCGCGACGGTCGGGTTCGCCTGTCGATCGAGGATCAGGGCATCGGCATGTCGGCCGACGATCAGAAGCATTTGTTCGAACGGTTTTACCGCGCCAAAAACGTCACGGCGATTCAGGGAACGGGTTTGGGATTACACATTGTCGCGCAGTATCTGACCCTACTGAACGGCACCATCGACTTCCAGAGCCAGCTTAACCAGGGAACCACCGTAACCATTTCGTTCAGTCATGAAGACGATTCTGCTCATTGAAGATAACAGTCACATTCGGGAAAATACCGCCGAAATTCTGGAACTCGCCAACTACCACGTTCTGACGGCCGAAAACGGCAAGATCGGCGTGGAGAAAGCACTCGAAACCCGGCCCGATCTGGTGATTTGCGACATCATGATGCCCATTCTGGACGGCTACGGCGTGCTGCACATTTTCAACAAAAACCCGGTTCTGTCGGGCATTCCGTTCATTTTCCTGACCGCCAAAACCGAGCGTTCCGACTTCCGCCGGGGCATGGAAATGGGCGCCGATGATTACCTGACCAAACCGTTCGATGAAATTGAATTGCTGAACGCGGTGGAAGGGCGGTTGAAACGCTTCGACCAGATGCGACCGGCCTACGAATCGACCAAAGACGGTCTGGTTCAATTTCTGGACGATGCCCAGACGCTGACCGGCATCGATTCGCTGACCGTGGACCGGAAAGGGCATTTGATCCGCAAAAAGCAGTTTGTGTATTCGGAAGGCGACGAACCGATGCGGTTGTACTTTGTGCAGAGTGGCCGGGTGAAAACCTACAAAACCAACCCGGATGGCAAGGAATTTATTACGGGATTGTACCAGACGGGCGACTTTTTCGGGTATGTGAGCCTGCTGGAGCAAACCGATCACACAGATTCGGCGGTGGCCCTGGAAGATTCCGAACTGGTGTACATTCCGAAGGAAATCTTCATCGATCTCCTTTCGCGCGACGGGGAAGTGGCCCGGAGTTTTGTGCAGTTGCTGGCCAACCGGGTGACCGAGCGCGAACAACAACTGCTGGAAATGGCCTACGATTCGCTGCGCCGACGGGTGGCCGACACGCTCCTAAGGCTCCACCAGAATTTACAAAACCACGAAAGTGAGCCGGTGATTCAGTTTTCCCGTGATGACCTGGCCGCCATGGTCGGCACCGCCACCGAATCACTGATCCGCACCCTGAGCGAGTTTAAAAGCGACGGACTCATCGACATCAGCGGAACCAGCATCCGCGTGCTCCAGCCCGAAAAGCTGAAGCGGTCGCGCTGGTAAAACCGCCGAAAAACCGGTTATTTCTTCCGCATGGCCCATTCCCGGCCCGGTTTATCGACCCGGAAGCTTTCCAGATTGCCCTGGTCCTGCAGCGTAACGTAGGCCGTGCGGCCGTCTTTTCCACCGAAACAGATGTTCGTGGGGCGTTTACCCACCAAGGTGATTTCCTGAATCACCTTGCCGCTCGGGGCCACCTTGGCAATGGTCCCTTTACCAAATCGGGTGAGGTAGAGATTGCCGTCGGCGTCGCAGCGCATACCGTCCATGCCGAAGTCCGGAAACTCGATCAGCAGGCGTTTGTTGCTGATCTTCCCATCGGCGGACAGGTCGTAAATCCAGACTTTCCGCTGGTTCGACTCGTTGACGTACAGGTGTTTGTCATCCGGACTTACTTCAACGCCGTTGGTGGTACCCATGTTTTCTTCGAGCAACGTCACCTTGCCGTCGGTATCAATGCGCCAGAGGTTGCCGGTATTGTTTTTCCAGCTTGGGTCACTCGCATACAAGCGGTCTTTGCCGTCGATGGCGATGTCGTTGGGCTGGTTCATGCGCGGTTCGTGGGCAAAAACGCTCAGGTTTTTTGTGCCTGCGGCCACTTTCAGAATGTTGTGTTTGGGATAATCGGCAATGAACATATCGCCTTTTTTGTTGAACCGGATGCCGTTGCCAATGCTGCCTTCGGGCAGTTCGATAAACACGCTGGCGTCACCCGTTGACGTCACCTGCCCGATCGTGCCCTGTTTGCCAAAGTTGACGGCGTAAACCGTTCCCGATTTATCCACTGCCGGACCTTCGACGCCGGACGTAAACCCGTTGACGGGCGTAAAAACCGTCGATTTGAATAATTCCTCAGCGGTATTCGGCATGGCTGAAATCAGAAGTAAACCCGCGCCAGTCAGCGCGGCAACAACGAGTGATATTTTTTTGAAGGGCATTCGATTCATTTTGAAAGTTATTGATTCAAGGTTTATAATCCCCACAGCGTCATTTGGCTCCGGAGGAGCGGCCTGTGAATAGAAAAATAACCAGACAAAAACGTCAAGCCCCAGCGGGGCGACCTCGTATTTTATGTTGAATAAGCTCCACCGGAGCTTATTCAGACCCAAAAAATGAATTTCTATTAACAGAAAACTCCTCCGGGGTGACTACAAACTCCGGTGGCCGTGCACCACTTCCTGCGGAGCATCGCGTTCTTCTTTTGGCATCCGGCGGTGCCACCACGACGCCAGAATGGAACCGGTAATGTTCATCAGCGGGCCAAAAATAGCCGGAGCCAAACCAACGGTGGCCATTTTCCCCATCTGGTTGGCAATCCCCGACGCCAGACCGCCGTTTTGCATCCCGACCTCGATGGCGATGGTTCGGCAGTCGCGCTCGCTCATGCGGAACAACCGGCCCGACCAGTAGCCCAGAAAATAACCGGACAAATTGTGAATCAGAACCAGTCCCAGCAGAATGGGGCCGATCGACAGCAGGCTGTTGCGACCCGCCGAGGTAATGATCACAATGATAAACGTGATGCCAAACATCGACACATACGGCATGGCATCGTCCAGCCATTTGGCTTTCCCGCTCAAAAACTTGTTGAACAGCAAGCCCGCACCAATCGGCAGAATTACCATTTTCGTAATGTCCCACATCATCGCCAGCGTGTCGATTTCGACGAAAGCACCCGCCAGCGTCCGCATCAGCAGGGGCGTTACGAAGGGAGCCAGCATGGTGGAAATGGCCGTAATCGTGATCGACAACGCCAGATTGGCTTTGGCTAAATACGAGATCACGTTGGAAGCCATGCCGTTGGGCGAGCAGCCGATCAGGATGATACCGGCGGCAATTTCGGGCGGCAAACCGCTGATACTCGCCAGCGTGTAACCGATGGTCGGCATGATGATGAAGTGGCTAACGACGCCGATCAACACCCCGCGCGGCATTTTGACCACGCCGACAAAATCATCGAGACTCATCGACGTTCCCATTCCAAACATGATGAGCTGGATCAGGGGCGTAATTAACGTACTGAATTTAAAGCCGTTGTAGGAAACAAAATACGTGGGATAAAACAAGGCCGTGGTGACGGCGGCAAAAATCATAACCGTATAGGAAAACCCCTTCAGGTTTTCGAACCCCCGAAACCCGATGGCGACCGCGAGAAAGAAAGCAATCAGAAACGGCCCCGCCAGCGGAAGATTTCCGCTGACCATCAACCCCAGTGCTACCAGCAGGCAGACGCCCGCCAGACCCAAAATCAGTTTATGCATGATACTATTTTCAGAAGGTTTAGGAATTACCCCCAAATATAACAGTATTCGGTATTCGGTTTACGGTTTTCTGTTTCCGGTGGGCTGACGCGTTTCTGATAGCGCATTTAGGCTAACTCCGCTGATCAAGATTTGCCATTTTGAGTAGCCCCAGTGAATGCGTCAGCCCACCGGAAACCGAAAACTGTAAACCGAATACCGTCACTGCGCCCGCGGACGAACCACAATCGGATCGGCGATGCCGTTCAGGTCGTAGACGATCCGGCCTTTGCGGATGGTCATTTCGCAGATCAGCTTCTGTTTTCCCTCAATTTTGTGGCCGGTGTAATCGAAGAAACCGAAATAACCGGTATCCCGAACGGCAAATTTTCCGTCCTGCAAATCCAGAATGGCCACATCCGCTTCCGAGCCTTCGGTCAGGCTGCCCAGTTCGGGCCGCTTGATGGCCAGCGCCGGACTCCACGTGCTGGCTTTGATGACCGCCGGCAAATCCATGCCCATCGCCATGAATTTCGACATCACATTCAGCATGTCTTTCATCGCGTTGTTCATGCTGCCGGTATGAATATCGGTGCTGATGGTGTTCGGAAAAAAACCGCTTTTCAGCGCCGGAATGGCTTGAGAGAACGCGAAACTAATCCCGCCGTAGCCCACGTCAAAAATGACGCCTTTCTTCTGCGCTTCCCAAACGAACGGTTTTACTTTGTTAGTCGCCACGTCCAGAATCGGCTCGCGGGTAGCCAGTTGGCCGAAACAGTGGGTAAAAATGTCACCCGGACGCAGCCGTCTCAGGAATAATTCTTCAATGGAAAGCGTCGGTTTGCTGCCACCGAAATCGATCATCACTGGCTTGTTCGCCAGCTTTCCGGCCTCCACGGCACGGTCGGTGGGCGTCCAGTCGTGGCCGTTGAAGTGCGCCAGTTTCACACCAACGACCAGATCAGGATATTTCTGGGCCATTTCCGCCGTTGCTTTGGCGTCCATGTCGTCGATGTTCTGCTCGAATTTTCCGCCCCGCATCCCGCTGCCGACAATGTTGAGCAACGCCAGCACCCGCGTTTGCGACGCATCGATGGTCTGTTTCTTAAACGCTTCAAAATCCCGCCAGCCCGAGCAACCCGCATCGACAATGGTCGTCACGCCGTTCCGAAACGTAAAGCCATCGGGCGGCAAGGCATTCGGTCCGTTGCTGTAGGTCTGGTCCATGTTCGTTCCAAAGAACACGTGCGTATGGATGTCGATGATGCCGGGCGTTACGTACAATCCTTTGGCCTTCACCACCTGCCGGGCGCCCGTCGCGTCGATGTTTTTCGCCACCTTCGCGATTTTGCCGTCCAGAATGGCTACATCCATGATCCCGTTGATGTTGTTTTTCGGATCGATGACGTGACCGCCTTTGATCACGACGTGATAGGGTTGCGCCCAGGCGAGATTGCCGAAGGCGACAAAAGCCGCAAGAATGAAAAATGTTAATTTTTTCATAGAGTTCAGGTTATTGATTATAGGAATTCGCTTTTGCTCCAGCCCCCTAAAGGGGCACGGACGCGACAGCATCCGGATTAAGCCGCGTCCAAGTACCTTTTAGGGGATTTAGGGGCGTTTTTTCTCAAACCGCCTTCGAAAGCTCTTCCTTGATTCGTTTCGCCACGATTTTTTCCTGTCCCGGTTTCATCATCCAGACCGTCACGCCGATGCTGCTGGGGCCACCACCCCCGACTTCGATGGATGGATCGCCGTTCCGCAGGGCTTCCTGCACCTGTTTTCCGGTCACTTTCACCACCGCCGGGTCCCAGGAGATGCGGAGCGAGGGCGTGTGGTTGCCCAGCGGATTCACGCGCACCTCGGTTTTGACGCCGTTGATGGTTTTGACGGTATTTTCAACGTGCGCAACGCCATCTTCCCACGACTTCCAGAGTTTGGTGTAATCCTGCGTGATGAATTTCTCCAGCGCGACGTACATGCCCAGAATCTCTTCCTTGTTCACTTTCATCCCGCGACCGATGTTGAACCCACGAGGGGGCATGTGCATCCGGGCGGCTGCAATGATGTCTTTTTTGCCCATCAGCAAACCCGCACTCTGGGGTCCGCGCATGGCTTTTCCGCCCGAAACCACCACAAAACTGAACCCCATGTCGTTGAATTTCCAGAGGTTTTCGGTTGGCGGCACGTCGGCGGCAATGTCGATGGAGGTCGGAATGTTGTGTTTTTTGCCCAGCGCCACCCACTCTTCGTGCATGATTTTACCTTTGTCCGACTGGATGTGCAGAAAGTGCATCAAGGCGGTTTTTTCGTTGATCGCTTTTTCCACATCCTCGACGGTTTCGACCATCACCATTTTACAGCCGGTGTTGGTCAGCGCGTGGTTATACACAATGTCGTGTCCTTTCTGGCAAATCACTTCGGATTTCATGCCGGTGCCTTCCAGATGCGGCAACGCTTCCACTTTCTTTTGATCGGTTCCGGTTAGAATGCCGGCCAGTCCCAGGGTCATCCCGGAAAAGGCACCAGAAGTTACTACCGCAGCTTCAGAATGCACCATTTTGGCAATCTTCTCCCCGACTTTATCCTGCAATTCGTCCAGCAAACAGAACTCTTTCGAGGCATAATTAATCGCTTCCAGCACTTCGTCGTGCATCAAAGAACCCGTCATGTAGGTCAGCGTTCCGGCGGCATTGATGAATGTCCGAACCCCAAATTCCTTGAATAAATCCCGCTTGGGAGCCGCCACAGTACCGGCTTCGGCCGGTACTGAAAAACCGCCTACCAGCCCGCCCAACAGCGGGACAGTCGACAGGCGTTTAATGAGTTTTCTTCTGCTTAACATCCGTGTGTCGTTAATCGGTTAATTTGGATTTCTTACGCTGTTTCTTGGCCGCTTTCGGATCGGCGGGTAAAGTAATTTTCCAGAGGTTGCCGCCCTTGCCGCCGTATTCGATCACATAGACGGTGTTGCCGACCAGCAAAGCGTCGGTTGGCTCCGTGAAACCGTCGACCAGTCGGGTGGTTTTAACGGAATAATTGTCGGTGGTTTTGTTGTACGTTAAATCAAGATGCAACAGGTCCCGGCCCTGTTTTTTCAGCGGGTTGATCGCTGTCGAATTGCGTCGTGGTCCGGAATACCGAATCACAAAACCGTCGCCTTTTAGGTCATCCGCCAGCACGTTCCGGGTATCGAAAAACAAGGCCAGGGGCGAGCTGTGCGCGTTGAACGTGCCAACCGGAACGCCCGTCGTATCGCCATCCATGACGACGCCGGTCGCCCGGTCGCGGTATTCATTGGCATCGGGCCCCATGTTCAAAACCGGCCCGGTAAACTTGACGCCCGCCGGTTTTTTCGGAAACTCGGGATCATTCCGGAAATACCGCATCAGCCAGGCGTGGGCGAACTTGCTCAGGAACGGATCTTTCTCCGGATCGGGTTGCCAGTCGGGGTTCTGCTGCGGATTGTCGATGCCGCCCATGACCCACGGAAAACCGTAGTGATGCCCTTTCTGGACCCAGAACATGTCTTCGGCGTGGTCGTAATCGCCGGAATTGGAAACCGCAAACAGCCTCCCGTCGCCATCGAACGCCATGTCGTAGGCATTCCGGATGCCTTCCGCGTAGATGTAGCCATCGGCTTTCAGTTTGGCTTCGTCGTTCGGCAGCTCCAGGTTTTTCGCATCGACCGGAAAGCGGAATATCTTGGCCGTCAACGCATTATCCCGCGCATTTGGATAAACTCCGCCGTTGTCCTGCACCTCGCCGTGGTCGGTTCGCGCACCGGTATTGACGTAGATGTATTTCTGATCCGGACTGATTTCCAAGGCATTCCAGCCGTGGTCGAAGGTGGTTTTGTTGGTACCGTATTCAACGGTATTGAACACGACGGTCAGTTCCGGTTTTTCGCCCGACGCCAGGTCGTAGCGCACCATCCGGCCCTTGGTTCCCTTGTTGTCGTTGACGCTGATGTTGCCCGCCAGAAACAACGTATTTTTCAGAAAAGCCGCCCCCTGCAAGCGCGTAATGCCGTGGTCTTCGGCCGAAAAAACCTTCTCGGCCACCGGCGGCTGGCCGTTCAGCTTCACCCGAAACACATCCCCGGTAAAGGTCGTATAATAGATATCGCCCGTCCCCGGATGCTGAATCAGCCGCACGGCTTCCGGGCCGACGGTCATGAAATGCTCCACCTTGATGTCCGGGCGCAGGGCTGTCGGCGGGATGGGTGCTTTGGCATCGGGGTCTTGTGCGTGGAGCAGAACCGGGCAGAGCACAACAGCCGTCAGCAGGTTTATTTTTCTCAAAAATGCGTTGAACGCCCTCATTTCGTGTCGGTATTCTTTTTGGTTAATTTACGAAGGTAGCTGACCAGTTGCCACCGCTGTTCTTCCGAAAAAACATCCTTGAACGGCGGCATATTTCCGCGACCGGTCGACAGTTTCCAGAACAGCGCCCCATCGGTTTGTTTCGTCACTTCCGGGTCGTGGAAGTTGGCCGGTTTGGCCCCCAACGCCCGGCCCGCAGCGCCATCGCCGTAGCCCGCTTCGCCGTGGCACGACGAACAATATTCCATGAATAATTCTTCGCCCTGTTCAAGCGTCAACGGCTCGGTCGGGAAGTGGCTTTTCAACGTATCGGCCCAGGTTGGAGCTTTCCATTTCTCCTGCTTGGGGTCATCGGTTTTTCGATCATCCGTAAACCCCATAACACCGATCAAACCCAGGGATAAAAAACCAATGATGAATCCTTTAAAAAATCGCATTGTTGTATTGAAATTGAACCGCTACAAAATGATTCATCCCGACGGGATTTTGTTGCATTCGATCTTCACCTCGTTCGGCGGGTTAAAACCCACCGTTACAAAACGGGTCATCCCTCCGGGATTGTTGGATTTGATAATCCCGGAGGGATGACCCATGTATTAGCCCCCGGTTTTAACCGGGGGTTTGAACGGATACCGGGCATTGTTGAAACCGTTTTAACGGTTTTGGTCTTCGAAACCGTTAAAACGGTTTGTGTGAGACAGCGTTTTTCGACATAATCCCACGGTTAAAACCGTGGGCTATTTTTTTGATAATCGGTTATTTCTTTTTCTTAATCGACTTCCGAACGGCTTTCACCTCATCGGCGGAAACCGCGCTGGCCGAATTGCCAAAGCTTTGGCGGACAAACGTCAGCACTTCGGAAATGTCTTCGTCTTTCAGAAAATCGTGCTGGGGCATCACGTTGTTGTACGACTGGCCCTTCACTTCAATCGGCCCTTCCAGCCCTTTCAACAGCACTTCGATCAGGCGGGTTTTGTCGCCCAGTACCCATTCCGAATCGGCCAGGGGCGGAAACCGCTGCGAATCGCCCCGGCCGTTGCGCTGGTGGCAGGCGGCACAATAGACGCCGTAGACTTTGCTCCCCAGAACCGGCTTGTCTTTGTCCAGGTTGTCGTTTACTTTATCCGGCGTCCGGATGTGCGACATCGACTTGCGTTTTTCCATCTGCGCCAGTTGCGCCGAACCAAACTTGCTCTTATCGCCCTTGTAGGTCACCTTCCAGATTTTCCCTTTTTCGGTCTCGGCAATGTATAGCGAACCGTCCGGCCCCATCGCAATGCCCATCGGACGATACACCGCATCGCTCACGTTGACAATCGGATCGACCCCGGCAAACCCGTCGGCGAATATTTCCCAATCGGTCGACGGCGAGCCGTTTTTGTCGGGGACGAACCCGATGAAATACCCCGCCTGTGGATACGGTGCGCGGTTGGTCGAACCGTGAAACGCAATGAAGGCGCCGTTTTTGTAGTGTTCCGGAAAACCGTTCGAGGCTCCGGTGCCTTGGTAGAACACCAGATCGTTCGGTGCCCAGTGGGCCGGAAAACCGATGATGGGCTGCTCATACTCAGCCCCTTTCCCGGCTTTTTTACCATCTCCGCCGTATTCCGGATTGAGGAGTTTTTTCTTCTTTTCCTGGTCGTAATAATAATACGGCCAGCCCGCATCCATTCCTTCTTTCACCCGCAAAAATTCCTCGGCGGGCAGCACCGCGCTTTCCCAGGGCGAATACAAATGGGACCACAACATCAGAAAATCATCCCGACCATGCCCGACCGTATACAACGTTTGATCGACCGGATTCCAGTCCAGCGCAACGATACTCCGCAGCCCGGTGGCAAAGAGCTTCCCGTCTTTCTGGGTCTGCCCCACTTTGTTGGCGTCGAACCGCCAGATGCCGCCGTGGTCGGCGAGCAGGCCACAGGGATTCAGACCCGGCGAACTCGGAATGCGATTTTTCTCCTGACAGGCATTGGAACCGGCTCCGAACGGCACATACATATAGCCTTTGTTGTCAAAAGCTACCGGTTTGGTAATGTGCTCGTGCATGCCGTGGGCGTGGTCGTCGGTCAGAATAATTTCCACCGGGCCTTCGGGAATCAGTTTGCCGGGGGTCAGTTTGTAGCGGTACACGATCAGTTCGGAGCTGAAATAGAGGTAGCCGTTGTGAATCCGCATCGCCGTGCCGTACGCCCGTTCGCGCGACAGACCGCCGAAGCGTTTGATGATGTCCGCCCGGCCATCGCCGTTGGTATCCCGCAAGGCAATCACCGATTCGTCCTTGTCCCGCGCAAACCGTGCTTTCACGTAAATATCACCGTTGTCGTTGACGGCGAGGTGCCGCGCGCGACCCGCCAGACTATCGACAACGACCGTGGCTTCGAATCCTTCCGGCAGGAAAAGCCCGCCGTTTTCCGCCGTCTGAACCGGAAGGCTGGTATTCGTTTCAGGCCGGACAAAACCGACCACAGCAAGTAAAGCCAGAAAAAGGCTACGGGTATAGAGTCTTGACATTCAGAAGTTTCAGAGAATAGGATTAGTCAGATTCATTTTTAGTTCACCACCAGCGGGTTGGCGATCCCATTGAGGTCATACACAATTTTGCCGCCTTTGATGGTCATTTCGCACTCGAATTTTTTCTTGCCTTCCACCCGGTACCCGGTTTTGTCGTAGAAGCCGAAATTACCTTCGCGCATGGTCAGGATAGCGACGTCGGCGATGGCTCCCACTGAAAGGTGCCCCAACATTTCGCGTTTGATCACCTGCGCCGGAGTCCACGTACTGGCTTTGATAACATCCGCCACCGGAACGCCCATGCCGACAAATTTGGACATGATGCTCAGGATGTCTTTCATCGAACCGTTCATGCTGCCGGTGTGCAAATCGGTGCTGATCGTGGTCGGATAAAAACCGGCCTTAACCGCCGGAATGGCCTGCGAATAATTGAAGCTCGCCCCACCGTAACCCACGTCGAAAACAATGCCTTTCTTGCGGGCTTCCCAGACAAACGGTTTTACTTTTCCGCTGGCTTCGTCCACAATCGTTTCCCGCACATTGTCTTCCAGCAAGGTGTAGGTGTGCGTAAAAATATCGCCGGGGCGGAGGTGTTTCATGAACAGTTCTTCGAGCGAAAGCGGGGGATCGTGTCGGCCGAAGTCGATCATCACCGGCATGTTCGCCAGTTTTCCGGCCTGAACGGCCCGATCGACGGGTGCCCAACTGCCGCCCATGTAGTGTGCCACTTTGAAACCGACCACATCGTTCGGATTGCCGAGGGCCATCGCAGCCGCCATTTTAGGATCCATGTCGGTGGTGTCCTGCTCCCAGTCACCGCCCCGCATGCCTTCGCCCACGATGTTGAGCAGCGACAAAACCCGCGTTTTGGACGAGAAGATGATGTTCTTTTTGAACGCCGGAAACGACTGCCAGCCCGCACCGCCCGCATCGACGATGGTGGTGACGCCGACGCGGAACGTAAAACCGTCGGGCGAAACCGCCGTCAGGCCGTTGCTGAGGTAGTGATTGGGTTCGGTGCCGTAAAAAACGTGGCCGTGAATGTCGATGATACCGGGCGTGACGTACATACCTTTGGCATTGACGACCTGTTTGGCCTGGCTCGCGTCGATGGTTTTGGCAACCTGAACGATTTTGCCGTCGGTGATGGCAATATCCATCACCGCGTTGAGGTTGTTTTTCGGATCGATGACCTGCCCGCCTTTGATGACGAGGCTGTAGGTTTGGGCGTCAACCGAACCGCTGATCAGACCGAGTACGGCCAGTAAAAAGGAAAGTTTTCGCATGGGTTTAGGGAACAATAACCGGAAAAATCAGACCGCAGCTTTGGCGAGTTCTTCTTTCAGGCGGGTCGCAACGATTTTCTCCTGACCGGGTTTCAACATCCAGGTGGTCAGGCTAATACCACCCTGTTCGCCCACGATTTCAATGGACGGATCGCCGTTGCGCAAAGCTTCCTGCAAGGCTTTGGGGGTCAGGTTGATCTTGGCTGGTTCCCACTTGATCCGCAGCGTCGGCGTGTGATTGCCGAGTTCGGGCCGAAAGGTTTCGGTCGTTACGCCATTGACTTTTTTCACGGCATCGGCAATGTGGGCGACGCGGTCTTCCCACATTTTCCACTCTTTCTGCTGATCCTGACCCACGAATTTCTCCAGGGCGACATACATGCCCAGGATCTCCTCCTTGTTCACTTTCATGCCGCGTCCGATGGTCGAACCCCGGGGTGGCATGCTCAGTCGGGCGGCCGCAATAAGGTGTTTTTTGCCCATCAAAATACCGGCACTTTGCGGGCCGCGCATGGCTTTTCCGCCCGACACACACACCAGATCGAAGCCCATTTCGTGGAATTTCCACAGGTTTTCGACCGGCGGCACATCGGCGGCAATGTCGATCATGGTCGGAATGTTGTGTTTTTTGGCCAGATTCACCCACTCCTGGTGCATGATTTTGCCCTGATCCGACTGGATGTGCAGAAACCACATCAGAGCGGTTTTTTCGTTAATCGCCTTTTCAACTTCTTCGGGCGTTTCGACAAAAACCATCTTGCAGCCGGTATTGGTCAAGGCGTGCGAATAGCCGACGTTGTGACCCTTCTGAACGATCACTTCGGATTTCATGCCGGTGCCTTCCAGTTGCGGCAGGGCTTCCACTTTTTTCTGGTCCATGCCGGTCAGCACGCCCGCCAGACCGAGCGTCATGGCCGAGAAACAACCCGCCGTTACGACCGCCGATTCGGCGTGGACAATGGCCGCAATTTTTTCCCCGACTTTGGTTTGCACATCGTCGAGCATCATAAATTCTTTGGAAGCCGCCTGAATGGTTTCCATGACTTCATCCTGCATCAGCGAGCCCGTCATGGCCGTATAGGTTCCGGCGGCATTGATGAATGTTCTGATACCCAGTTCTTTCACCAGATTACGGGGAGCGAGCGCCGTGGCGGCCACAGCCGATGACAAGGGGGCGGCACTTCCAAGAATACCGCCTAAAAGCGGCATGGCCGACAGTCGTTTGAGGATGGTTCTTCTACTGATCATGGGATGGGTTGGCAAAAAAAGTGGGGAAACGGCCTACCGCCCCCGCCGACTGGAGAGAGCGGTAGGCGCCAATTAAATGTAAGCGATGCAGTCCATTTCGACGAGCGAAGCGCCGGGAACACCGCCGTACGTCGCCACCGTAGTCCGTACCGGCGGCTTGCTGCCAAACCGGCCTTTGTAGACGTCACTCATGGCCTTCCAGTCGTTCAGATCGTGCAGATACACATTCACTTTCAACACTTTCTCCATCGACGAACCGGCCTTGATCAGTTCTCTTTCCAATTCTTTCAGTACCTCGTCGGTATGCACTTTAATATCTCCTTCTTTGTGGTAGCCTTTCCCCGCCACAAAAACCAGATTGCCAAACTTAGTAGAACCTGAAAATAGCGGTATATCCTGTTCGGTAACCACGTTGAAAACTTCCTTTTCGGGAGCGGCTTCGGCTTTAGCCGCGGTGGTAGCGACACCCAGGCCAGTGACACCGGCAATGGAGGCAAAGAGTCGTTTTAAGATGGATCGGCGTTGTGGTTTCATTAGAAAATTGAAGAATAGATTAATGAATACTAAAAAATTTAAGTAAATCAACCAATTTTTTCCCTATCGTGCCAGTGTTTGACCGAAAATGTATCAGCCATTTTCAGAGCGATTCACACCCCTTGCTGTTGATGATAATATGGGCGTCCAGTTGTTCGTAGCGGGCGTTGATCGTGTTACAAATTAAGTCCAGCTTTTCGAAGAGCGGTTCGTCTTCCAGCGAAGCCGTCAGGTAACACGATTTCATGATTTCTTCGTCAAACACAATGCGGATGCCATACGCTTTTTCGAGGGTGGCAAACACTTCGGCAATGGGGGTTCGTCTGAAACTAAACGGCTGCTTCTGAACCGGTTTTTCCAGCAAAGCCGGTTCGGCCACCAGGCTCTTGACAATCCGGGTGTCGGTTGGCGTAAAGACGATCTGCTGGTTGGGCGTCAGGACGATTCCACCCAATTTATAATCTTCTTTCTGCTGGGTTACCGTAGCCTGATTGCCGGCAAAAACGGATACTTTTCCGGTTTTAACCACCACTTTAACCTGCTTGTTATCTTCGAAGGTCTGCACCGTAAAACTCGTCCCCAGCACTTTCGTGACCAGCCCATTGGCGTAGACATAAAACGGTTTGTTCGGGTCTTTATGAACCTGAAAAAAAGCCTCCCCAACGAGGTAAACCTCGCGGGTCGTTCCGGGAAACGGATCGGGATAACTCACCCGGCTTTTCGGTTTTAATACGAGGGTACTTCCATCCGGCAACTGAACCTGACGTGATGCGTTGGTCGTGTTGACGACTTCCCGAAGCGGATTCGACACCTGCGCCACCAGTTCGTCGTAGGTAACGTTACCACTTTTCGGTTCCGTCGGGCGGATTCCATACTGCCAGAACAGGCCCAGCATGAGAACGATACTGGCCGCCATGCCATACCGCACCCACTCCGAGCGGTACCAGCGAACCGACGGTTTTTCGTGGCTATCGATGGCTTGACTCAGCCGCTGGATTTCGTTCTGTACTTCCCGGTCCGAAACCGTTGCCCGCTCGCCCGGAAACCGGGTATAGACGTCATTCAGGGTACTCAACAACTGGTAAGCCTTATCGACAAGCTCCTCTTTATCAGGATTTTGAACCAACCATTCTTTCCAAAAATCACGATCGGCAGGATCGTCCAGCAATTTCCAACGTTGAAAAGACGGATCAATAGCTAATTCTTCAGGCTCGAAATTCCGATAATCTTGCATACAAAACAGTAATACTTTGCTATTTGTATGTAAAGATGCAAGTGTGTACGGCCAATACTCCTTTTTTCGGAATAAAATTTCGAACTGCATTTTCCCCCGTTTTTGTTTCGTCCAACCCGCGAATGCGTGTACATTTGACGGTGGGCGTTGGGACGTGATGAAAGTTCACGAACACTATTGGATGGGAACACGGATAGAGCGGATTTATACAGATTCGAATTAAAATCCGTTTTTAATCCGTTCAATCCGCCTGATCCGTGTTCCCATCCGTAATAACCATGAACAAAACCGCAACCCTTTCTTCGCAAACCACCCAAACCGTTCTGAATCCGGCGCGGGTCGGAGCCATCGATATTCTGCGCGCGCTGACGATGGTGCTCATGATTTTCGTCAATGACCTCTGGTCGTTAACCGGCATTCCGGCCTGGCTCGAACACGTGCCGCCCGGCGCCGACGGCATCGGACTGGCCGACGTCGTTTTCCCGGCTTTTCTGTTCATTGTCGGCATGTCGCTCCCCTTCGCGATCGATAACCGGCGAAAAAAAGGCGACACGGATCTTCAACTCGTCGGGCACGTTCTGCTGCGGTCGGTGGCACTCTTGACGATGGGTGTTTTTCTGGTCAACGGCGAATCCATCAACGAAACCGCAACGGGCCTGCCCCGGCTTTTGTGGAATGTGTTGTGCTGTACGTCGTTTATTCTGGTGTGGAATTCATACCCAAAATCAGCTCCGAAGTGGCTCAGTACAGGCTTGAAAACCGTCGGTTTGCTGATCCTGCTGGTCTTGGCCGTCCTGTATCGGGGTGGTGATGCCGAAAAAATCACCCGTTTTGAGCCGCATTGGTGGGGTATTCTGGGGCTGATCGGCTGGTCGTATCTGGCGGCTGCGCTCGTCACGGTGTTTGCCCGAAACCGGTTTTTCGTACTCCTGGCAGCCTGGTGCGGTTTTGCATTGCTGAGTATGCTGTCGCTGGCAGATCGCTTGCCCAGCGCCATCGACTTCATTCCGGCGGCCATTCGGGGCGGCACGCTGGCGGGTCTGAGCATGGGCGGGGTGGTGATCGCGACCTTGTTTCAGTATTACCGCAAACAGGATGACAACCGGCGGATGACTCTTGTTTTTCTGGGAACGGCGGTTTTGCTAACCGGCCTGTCCGTCATCACCCGGCCCTACTGGGGCCTGTCGAAGCTGGATGCCACGCCGGCCTGGCTGTTTCTGTGCAGTGCTTTTACGATTCTGGCGTTCACGGCCATTTACTGGATTGCCGACGTAAAAGGAAAAAGCCAATGGTTCCAGTTTATCAAACCCGCCGGAACGGACACGCTGCTCTGCTACCTGATTCCGTATTTTGCCTACGCCACCACGGCTTTCCTGGGAATCCGCCTGCCGGACGTTTTGCTAACCGGCGGCATCGGCCTGTTGAAATCCTTCCTGTTTGCGCTGCTGTCTGTCTGGATTACCCGAATGCTGGGCAAAGCGGGCGTCCGGCTGAAACTATAGACTCCTACACCCGCACAACCCTGCAAGGGTTGACTCTGGATAACCCGGATGCAATCCGGGGCACCTGCCCGACCTCCCAGACGCCTGATCCCGCCAGACACCCGATCCGACCAACCCCAAATTGCATCCGGGATTATCCACACTCAAGTCCTGCGGACTTGGCATAGGAGATATTTTTGAGCGTCAATGCTTACTACGCCGAGACGCTACAACCCTGCAAGGGTTGACTCTGGATAACCCCGGATGCAATCCGGGGCACCCAGCCCGACCTCCCAGACACCCGATCCCGCTAGACACCTGATCCGACCAACCCCGGATTGCATCCGGGGTTATCCACACTCAAGTCCTGCGGACTTGGCATAGGAGATATTTTTGAGCGTCAAT